>CAVRAE010000001.1:0-1079429 GCA_963718865.1 uncultured Gammaproteobacteria bacterium
CAGGAGGAAATCCAGCGCCGCACGCGCCGTGCCCTGGTGCAGCAGCTGAAAGAAGGAGTGCTGGGCATTGTTGCCGGGTTCGCCCCAGATGACCGCTGAAGTCTGGCACTGCACCGGTGTGCCATCGAGCATCACCGACTTGCCGTTGCTTTCCATTTCCAGCTGCTGCAGGTAAGCGGAAAAGCGCCGCAACGAATCATCGTAGGGCAGCACCGCCAGCGTCGGCAGGTCCATGAAGTTGATGTTCCACACGGCGACAAGTCCCATCAGCGCCGGCAGGTTCTCCTGCCACGGCGTGGTGCGGAAGTGCTCGTCGATCTCGTGGCCGCCGCCGAGGAAATCCAGGAAGTGGCGCGCGCCGATGGCGATGGCGAGCGACACACCGATCGAGGACCACACCGAATAGCGGCCCCCGACCCAGTCCCACATCTGGAAGCGGTATTCCGGATGCACGCCAAACTTGTCCATGGCCGGGGTGTTGACCGAAACCGCGGCGAAATGCAGCGGCACCGCCTTCTCGCCCAGCTTCGCGCTTAACCACGCGCGCGCGCTGTTCGCGTTGGTCCGGGTCTCGAGCGTCGTGAAGGTCTTGGAGGAGACGATGAAAAGCGTCGTCTGCGGGTCAGCACTTTCCAGAACTTCCGCCAGATGACAGCCATCGATGTTGGAAACAAACTCGCAGCGCGGCGCGCCGGAGGTATAAGCGCGCAACGCCTGCACCGCCATGGCGGGACCCAAGTCCGAGCCACCGATACCGATATTCACCACCAGCCGGAAGGGCTGCCCGGCACTGCCCTTGATCGTGCCGTCGCGCACACCCTGGGCGAACGCCAGCATGCGCGTGCGCTCGGCCATGACGGTCTTTTCGATTTCCGCGCCGCCGATCGCGGCCCCCGGGGGTTGCCGCAAGGCGACGTGCAGAACGGCGCGGTCCTCGGTGGTGTTGATGTGCTCGCCGCGCCACATGGCATCGATGCGCGCGCGCAGTCCGACCGCATCCGCGAGCTGCAGCAGCTTGGCGAGCACGATCTCATCCCAGCGCTGGCGGGAGAAATCAATCAGCAGGCCTGCGTGCTCGCGCGAGAAGCGCTCGAAGCGCTTCGGATCGCGCTCGAACAGTTCACGCACCGGCACCGCCGCCAGGCGCGTGGCGTGCGCGGTGAGTTCGGCCCAGACGCCCGTGGTGGGCCCCGGCGTGTTGTTCATGGTCATCTCTTAAGCCTCCCTCCCTGGAACATGGGCTGCGACCATGTCGACCACGTACTGAAGTTGTGTGTCGGTCAGCTCCGGATAGATCGGCAGGGCCAGGGTTTGTGCCGCGGCGCGCTCGGACTCGGGGTAGTCGCCGGCCTTGCCGCCGAGGTACGCGAAACATTGCTGCAGGTGCAGCGGCACCGGGTAGTAGATCTCGGTGCCCACGCCCGCGGCGGCGAGCTTCGCGCGCAATGCATCGCGCTCGCGGCACGCGGATCACGTACTGGTTATAGATATGCCGGGCGCCCGGCACGGCGTGCGGCGTCCGCACGGCATCCGCGAGCTGCGCGCGTCCGAAGGCGGCGTCGTAGAAGGCCGCATTCGTCTGCCGGCCGGCGCTCCAGGCATCCAGATGCGGCAGCTTGATGTTGAGCACCGCTGCCTGCAGCTCATCCAGACGGAAATTCCCGCCGATGAGTGCGTGGTAGTACTTCGGTTTCCCGCCATGAACGCGCAGGATTTCCATGCGCTCGGCGAGCGCGGCGTCGTTGGTCACGCACATGCCGGCATCGCCAAACGCGCCGAGGTTCTTGGTCGGAAAGAACGACAGGCAGCCGACATCCCCGAAGCTGCCCGCGCGCCTGGCCGTAGCGTCCGCGGCGCCGATGGCCTGGGCGGCGTCTTCGATGACTTTCAGCCCGTGGTTGCGTGCGAGGTCCATGAGCGCAGTCATGTCGGCCACCTGCCCGTACAGGTGCACCGGCATGATGGCGCGCACGCGCGCACCGCTCGCGCGATGGGTCAGGTCGCTCCCGCGCCGTTCGCATTGCCGCGCGAGGAAAGCGGCCACAGCCGCGGGGCTCAGGTTGAACGTCACCGGGTCGATGTCGCAGAACAACGGCCGCGCGCCCGTGCGCGCGATGGTTCCGGCGGTCGCAAAAAACGTGAACGGGCTCGTAATGACCGCGTCCCCGGGCCCGATGCCGAGCGCCATGAGTGCGAGCAGCAGCGCATCCGTCCCGGATGACACGCCGATTCCGTAAGCACACTGACTGTAGGCGGCAACGCCCGACTCGAGCGCCTTCACCTCCGCGCCGAGGATGAAATGCTGGCTGGTGCACACCCTGGCGATCGCCGCCATAATCTGCGCTTCGAGCGGCCGGTACTGTGGTTTCAGGTCCAGCAGCGGCACCTGCATGGCAGGCCTGGGTTGCGGCGCGTTCAAGTTTGGCTCCAGATCAACGCTTGTAGCCGTAGTATCCGCAGAACCACTCGACGAAATTCTTCACTCCGACCTCCACCGGCGTCGCCGGCCGGTAGCCCACGTCGCGCACCAGATCATCGATGTCGGCGCAGGTTTCCGGGACGTCCCCGGGCTGCAAGGGCAGGAAGTTCTTCTGTGCCTTACGCCCCAGGCACTCCTCGATGACCTCGATGTAGCGCATGAGCTCCACCGGGCGGTTGTTGCCGATGTTGTAAAGACGAAACGGCGCAAAACTGGAAGCCGGATCGGGCGCGGCGCTGTTCCATTTTGGATCCGCCTGCGGGGGGCGTTCGAGAACCCGTACCACCCCTTCAGCGATATCGTCGACGTAAGTGAAGTCGCGCTTGTGGTGCCCGTGGTTGAACACCTCGATCGGCTTGCCCTCGAGGATATTGCGGGTGAAAAGAAACAGCGCCATGTCGGGCCGGCCCCACGGTCCGTACACGGTGAAAAAGCGCAGTCCGGTCGTCGGCAGGCCGAAGAGCGCCGAATAGTTGTGCGCCATCAGCTCGTTCGCGCGCTTGCTGGAGGCGTACAGCGACAGCGGGTGGTCGGCGATGTTGTGTACCGAGAACGGCATGTTGGTGTTGGCGCCGTACACGGAGCTCGTGGAGGCATAAACCAGGTGCCCGACGGCGTTGTGACGGCAGCCCTCGAGCACGCATAAGGTGCCGGTGACGTTGCTGCGCACGTAGGCGTGCGGGTCCTCGAGCGAGTAGCGCACGCCCGCCTGGGCGGCCAGGTGCACGACCCGCGCGAACTTCTCACCTGCAAACAGCGTCGCCATCGCCGCCGTGTCGGCCAGGTCGAGTTTCACGAAACGGAACTGCGGCTGGCTCGTGAGGCGCGCCAGCCGCGCCTGTTTGAGCGTGACGTCGTAGTACTCGTTGAGGTTATCGAGGCCTACGACCTCGTGGCCTCCCGCGAGCAGGCGTTGCGCAACGTGCGAGCCGATGAACCCCGCGGCTCCCGTGACCAGGATCTTCATGCGACGTGCAGGCGCGGCTCCCCGCTCCGGGCCGCGGCTTCACTGCTGAGCCACACGCAGCGCCCGCCGCTCACCTTATTAATGAGCGCCAGCATGGCTTCATGGGCGCCAAGCTCCAGCTCGTCGGCACTCACGACGTGCAGGACCTCGGCGCCGCGCACCAGTGCCCGCCCCGCCCGGGCCCCGTCGCTGCCCTGCGCGTCGCGTTCCGCGTCGCTGAGCGCGAGCGCGCCCTGGCCGCCGGTCATCGCCAGGTAAACGTCGGCGAGGATGCGTGCATCGAGCAGTGCGCCGTGCAGCTCGCGGCGCGAATTGTCGACGTCGTAGCGCTTGCACAGCGCGTCGAGGCTGTTGCGCTGTCCCGGGTGCAGCTCGCGCGCCAGCGCCAGCGTGTCCAGCACCTGGCACAGCTCCGCCACCTGGCGCGTCTCACCGGGCAGACGTGCGAGCTCGGCGTTAAGGAACGCCACATCAAAAGCGGCGTTGTGGATCACCAGTTCCGCGCCGCCGAGAAACTCCAGCAGTTCCTCCACGATCGCGCCGAAGCGCGGCTGATCATCGAGCTCCGAGCGCGAAATACCGTGCACGGCGAGTGCGGCCTCGTCGATATCGCGCTCGGGATTCAGATAGCGGTGAAAGGTGCGCCCGGTGTGCCGGCGATTGTGCAGCTCGACGCAGCCGATTTCGATGACGCGGTGTCCGAGCCCGGGTTCAAGACCCGTGGTCTCGGTGTCGAGGACGATCTGGCGCATGGCGTTCTAGTCTACCGCAAGGTGCGCGGGTGCAAGGCGTCGATCGCGGCGTTGGCGAGCCGGTCGACGCGCTCGTTACCGGGCACGCCGGCGTGCCCCGGCACCCAGCGCCACTCGATGCGATGCCTGGCGCTCACCGCTTCGAGCTGCTCCCACAGATCCTGGTTCTTGACCGGCTTCCTGTCAGCCGTGCGCCAGCCGCGCGCCTTCCACGCCGTGAGCCACTCGGTGATGCCGCGCCGTACGTACTCCGAATCGGTGTTGACGCGTGCCTGCACCGGCTTCCTGAGGCTCTCGAGCGCGCGGATCACCGCGGTCAGCTCCATCCTGTTGTTGGTGGTGAGGGGCTCGGCGCCGCTGATTTCCTTTTCGCGCTCGCCCTGCTGCAGCAGCGCCGCCCAGCCGCCCGGTCCCGGATTGCCGCGGCACGCGCCATCGGTATAAATCTCGATCACGCCTGCGATCGCGTCGTCGGCTTGACGAGCCCGCCGAGCACCTTGGGCCGTTCACGCAGGCGCGGACGAATCGCCGTCATGGTGTAGACGCGCTTGCGCGCCTTGAGCAGGTAGCCGCCCGCCGGCAGCGGGTACGTGAGTCCGGGGCGCAGCAGGCGTGCCGCGCCGGCGCCGCTTGCAAGGCCGCCGCTCCATGGGCTCGAGTACAGGTAGCGTCGCGCGGTAACCACCTCGTAGCCCAGGAGCACGAGCCACTCGCGCAGCAGCCTCTCCGAGAGCACGCGACGCATCCCGGGGGGAAAACCGCTGCGACTCCAGCGCGAGCGCATTCCCCACAGGCTCCACGGCCGGAATCCCAGGATCAGAAGCTGCCCCTCGCCGGCCAGCACCCGATCCACCTCGCGCAGGATGGCGTACGGATCAGGCACAAACTCGAGCGTATGGGGCAGCAGCGCCGCGTCCACGCAGTCGCTCATCACCGGCAGTTGCGACGGTCGCGCGATGATATCGGCACCCGCGGCGAAGCCAGGGGGCGCGAGCAGACTCTGGCGCCGCGTGCGGCTGCCGGCGAGCACTTCGCGGCCGCTGCCCCAGGCACCCACCTGCAGCAGTTCCCAGCCGAACACGTCCTCGAGTGCCTCGCCGAGCAGCTCCGATTCGGCCGCCACGAGGGCGCGTCCGAGCGGGGAGGCCCACCAGGCGCGCAGTGCCGCGTCGCGGTCCGGGATGCCCGAAGTGAGAACTGGCCCCATTTAAATGCTGGAAATAATGTGAAATTACCGGTTAAATTCCGCCCCACGACACAGTAGCGTGCTTGACGTAAAGAACCCGGGACCCAAGGCCCCGGGCGCCCAGTGCCGCAGCGCGGGAAAAGTAGCACGCCGACAGAGGGTACGGAACTTGACGACGGCAATGATCGGAAGCGTCCGTCTGGCGCTCCTTACCCTGGCGCTGCTCGCCACTTCGGCCTGCGTCCACGCTCCGGTGGAGCGCGCTGCCGGGCCCGAGCGATCCCTCATCGACGTGCCCGCGGCGCCACCTGCCGCCACCGAGCCGCCTGCGGCCACGCCGGCCCCTGCTGCGGTGACCATGCCCGAGTCCGCGGGCGCTGCGGCGCCTGGCGGCACGCCGAGCGCCGCAATCCCGGGGGTAGCGGACACGGCGGCCGCCGCGCCACCCGACCCGAACGCGGTCCTCACGCCTGAGGAATATGCGGATCTCTTTGACCGCATGCGCGCGGGCTTCAAGCTCGACGACGCAGTCGATCATCGCGCGATCGATCAGCAGCTGCGCTATTACGCCGGCAACCCGGACTACCTGCAGCGCGCGTTCGGCCGCGCTGATCTGTACCTCTACCACATCGTCACCCAGCTGGAAGCGCGCGGCATGCCCCTGGAGCTCGCGCTGCTGCCGGTGGTCGAGAGCGCCTTCGAGCCCTACGCGTACTCGCGCGCGCGCGCCTCGGGCCTGTGGCAGTTCATCCCCGGCACCGGCTCGCGTTTTGGCCTGAAGCAGGACTGGTGGTACGACGGCCGGCGCGACATCGTGGAGTCCACGCGCGCGGCCCTTGATTACCTGCAATACCTGCACGACGAATTCAACGGCGACTGGCTGCTGGCGATCGCCGCCTACAACTGCGGCGAGGCGACGGTGGAACGCGCGCTGCGGGTCAACCGCGCCGCCGGGCGTCCGACCGACTTCTGGAGCCTGCGGCTGCCGCGCGAGACGCGTGCCTATGTGCCGAAGCTGCTGGCGATGAAACGCCTGGTGCGCGACCCGGGAGCTTACGGGTTGTCCATGAGTCCCATTCCCAACCAGCCCTACTTCGCGCGCGTCGCGACGGTCGGGCAGATCAACCTGAAGATTGCCGGGCAGATCGCCAATGTCAGCCCCGAGGAACTCTACGAGTTGAACCCGGCCTTCCATCGCTGGGCCACTGATCCCTCCGGCCCGCACTACCTGCTGCTGCCGGTGGACTCGGCCGATGTGTTCGCGACCAGCGTCGCGCAGCTGAGCGCCGATCAGCGCCTGGGCGCGACGCACTACAGTGTGGAGCACGGCGATTCGGTCGCCTCGGTGGCGGCGCAGTTCCACACCACCGTGAACGTGATCCGCGAGCTGAACGATTTTCCGGTCGGGCGGCTCACCGTGGGGATGGACCTGCGGGTTCCGAGCGCGGTGCCCGAACTGCCCGCCAAGGTGGTGCTGGCGGCCGCGCGTATCGACGGCAGCGACCGCGCGGCGCGCCGGCCGCATGTGCAGATCGTGCGGCGCGGAGATTCCCTGTGGGCGATCGCGCGCCGCCATGGCATGAACGTCAACACGCTGGCGATGATGAACGGCCTGCATCCGGGCGATACCCTGCGCGCCGGACAGCGCATCCGCCTTGCGGGCGGTGGCGGCGGCTCGGGCCACGCGCGCAGCGGGCGGCGCGTTGTCTACACGGTCCGCCAGGGCGACACCATGGTCGAAATCGCGCAGCAGTTTCAATGCAGCGTGCCGCAGCTGCGCGCCTGGAATGGACTCGGCGCGCACACGCCCATACACGCCGGGCAGAAGCTGCGCGTGCATACCGTCCGGCACAGCTGAGCCCACCCGCCGACGACGCGCCACTTGCGGCATAATCGCCGCAGGAGGCTTTCAACCATGGGATTTCTTGCCGGCAAGCGCGCCTTTATCGTCGGGGTTGCGACCGACCGCTCGATCGCCTGGGGTATTGCGCAGGCGATGCACCGCGAGGGCGCGGAGCTCGCCTTTTCCTACGTCAACGACAAGATGAAGGAGCGCGTGGAGCCGCTGGCGCAATCGCTGGGGGCGCGGCTGACCATGCCGCTGGATGTCACGCTCGACAGCCAGACAGACGCGGCGTTCGAGCTGTTGCGGCGTGAGTGGGGCGGGCTCGATGTTGTCGTGCATGCGGTCGCTTACGCGCCGCGCGAAGCCCTCACCGGATCATTTGCCGATGCGACCAGCCGCGAAGGCTTCCGCATAGCGCACGACGTGTCCAGCTATAGCCTCACCGCGCTCGCGCGCGGTGCGCGGCCGCTGATGGCGGGCCGCAACGGCGCGCTGCTCACACTCACTTACCTCGGCGCGGTGCGCTCGATTCCCGGCTACAACGTCATGGGTCTCGCGAAGGCGAGTCTGGAGGCGAACGTGCGTTTTCTCGCCGCGGATCTCGGGCCGCAGGGTATCCGCGTGAACGGCATATCCGCAGGTCCGATCAAGACCCTCGCCGCCGCCGGGATCCCGGGATTCCGCAAGATGCTCGGCAGGGTCGCGGAAATCGCGCCGCTGCGCCGTAACGTCACGCTCGAACAGGTGGGCAACGCGGCGGCCTTCCTGTGCTCGGATCTGGCCGCCGGTATCACCGGCGAGATCCTCTACGTCGACAGCGGCTTCAGCACCGTGGGCATGAGCTTCCCGCAGGAAGCCGAAGGCTAGGGCTGCTCAACACTGCGGACTCAGCCGCGGCACCGCCGCAGCCGGCCAAAGTCACGCCTTTGGCCGGCAGAAACGAAGCTGACGTCCGCGAAAATCGCTTCGAAGCGATTTTCGCCAATGGACTGAGAGCTATTCGAAGGCCTTCGGGTTCTTGCGCACGGTCGCGGTGCGCCGCACCTCGTCCACGTACGCCATGACATCTGCCATTCCCTGACTGCGCGCCTGCTGGAGCGCGCGGTCGGACTGGGCCGCCGCATCCTGCGCAGGTGCGCTGCGTACGGCCATCACGGCCACCACCGCCGCATCACCATTATCCAGCGCCAGCGCGCGGAACACGCTCTTGCCGGCCGGGCGGGGAGCTGCGAACACCGCGTCGCGAATCGGCGCGGGCGTGGAAGGATCGCGGCGGCTGACGAAGTGCGCGGCATCCGCGGATGCTCCCAACTCCCGCGCGACCGTGTCGAATTCGGCTCCGGCCTCAAGATGCCTGCTCGCGGTCTGCGCTGCGGCAAGAGTCGCCTGCCGGGCGCGCTCGCTGGTGATGGCGGCGACGATCGTCGCACGCACCGAGCTTATGGGCTTGAGCGCCGGCTTCCTGTGCTCGAGCACTTTCATGATCACCAGGCCGTCGTCGCCGAGCAGCACCGGCCCGCCGACATGCCCCACGGCGAGCGGCGGCTCGCCGAACACCGCGTCCTGCAGCGCCGGCGCCGCCCCGAGGGGGGGCGCTCCGGCTCCCTTGAGGAACTGCGGGATGTCACCCTGCTGGAGTTTGTATTCACCCGCGAGCGCCTCGAGATCCGCGCCCGGCTCCGCGATCCTGGATTGCAGCTGCTCCTGGATTTCTCCGAAGCGGTCGGTCGCCCGGTCGCGTCGCACCTGGGCCTCGAGCTCCGCACGCGCCGCCTCGAAGGACTTGCCCTTGGCGGGCTGAATCTCATCCAGGCGGATGATGTGATAGCCGAACTGGGTCTTGACCGGACCCTTGATCTCGCCGACCGCCATGCCGAACAGCGCGTCCGCGAACGGCGCGACGAAGGCACTGCGTTCGGCCCAGCCCAGATCCCCGCCGTTGTGCGCGGACCCCGGGTCCTTTGAATACTGCTGCGCGAGCGCGCCAAAATCCTTCCCCGCCTTGAGCTGCGCGAGCACATCCTGAGCCTGCTTCAGTGCCGCCGCGTCGTCCTTGCCGGTGATGAGGATGTGGTGGGCGTGGCGCTTCTCGGGCGTCACGAACTTCGACTTTTGCTTGTCGTAGGCGGCCTTGAGGTCCGCATCGCTCAACGACACCTGCGCCGCGAGCGCCTCAAGGCGCAGCTCCGCGTACTGCAGATGTACCGATTCGGGCGTCATGAACTGCGCCTGGTGCCCCTGGTAGTACGCCTGCACGTCCGCGTCGGCTATGGCCGATGCGGACTTGAAGCGCTCGGACGGCAGCACAAAAAAGCGCACCTCACGCTGCTGGTCCTGCAGATCGTTCAGGCGCGCGAGCTCAACCGGCGTGAGAAACTCCGAAACGCTGATCCCGCCTTCGAGCTGCGTGCGCTGCAACTGCTCGCGCAGCTCGTCCTTGAAGGTCTCGAGCGGGATGCCCGCCGAAGCGAGCCGCGCCTTGGCGGCCTCCGCGGAGTATTGCCCGCCGACCTGGAAAGCCGGTTCGCTCTGGATGGCGTCCACCAGATCTTCGTGGCTCACCCGGTAGCCAAGCTCGTGCGTGCGTTGCGAGAGCAACGTATTGCGGATGAGCCCCTCGAGAACCTGCTCCTGCAGCTGTGCGCGCAGCGGCGGCGGCAGATCGGCGCCGCCCAGGCGCTGCTGCCACTGCGCCTGTTGCCGCAGCCAGGCGTTGCGGGCGTCCTCAAGGGAGACCTTGCCGCCATCCGCCTCGGCGGCGTAGTTGGCGCCACCGACGCTCAGGTTGACGATGCCGTAGGCACCCCAGGCGACGAACACCAGCACGATCGGTCCCAAGACCAGGTACGCGAAGGTGCCGTGCAGTCTGTCTCGAATCCTCTGAAGCATGATGGGAGCTGGCTTAGGCGCAGTGGAAGATATTGGCGGAGCGGACGGGACTCGAACCCGCGACCCCCGGCGTGACAGGCCGGTATTCTAACCAGCTGAACTACCGCTCCGAATTTGGGGGGCGAATCCTAACGGATTGATGAATAAGGCCACAAGCAGTTTCGCTCGGGTGGCGTCGGCTGGCTTTCCCGGAGTGAGCACGCCGCGGGGGAATGCCGAGCCCCGGGTTGGCTGAACACGGCCTGAACCCGCGGCGCGTCAACCGATGCGGGTTCTGCGCGCTGTGCACTGTATCCAGGCGAGCCGCCTCGGATACGTTATGTCGTCGCTTCTCAACGACATGCGCGCGCGTGGCGGTGTCATGAGGCACAATGCCGCGCGAAGCTATATCTTCAAGGACCGCCCGCTCATGAACCTCATCTCAAAGTTCGGATCAGCCCTGATCGTGACCGCCGTTACCGCCGCTCCGGCTTTTGCGGCGCTCGGCGGTGACGCCGCCTCGGTCCTGACCGATCGCGATCGGACCCATGGCACGCTGCACATCAGTGCCGCCGCCAGTTACAGCGTGCACGAGATCACGACAGCATCGGGCACCACGGTGCGTGAATATCTCACGCCGGCCGGCAAGGTGTTCGGCCTCGCCTGGCGCGGGCCGTTCATGCCGGACCTGCGTCAGTTCCTGGGGGTCTACTACACGCACTACCAACAGGCAGCGCGGGCGGCCGCTGTGCGCACCAGCAGCCGGCACGTGGAGGTGCAGGCACCGGACGTCGTGGTTCATTCGAGCGGTCGCATGCGCGCCTTCTATGGCCGCGCGTGGGCACCTGCCCTCGTCCCGCAGGGCGTCTCGACAGAAGACATCAAGTAAATCAGCACAGGCAGTGAGGAAAATACCCGTGCGCAAGTACCTTACTCTGGCTCTTATTCAGGTTCTCGTCCTTGCCGGCTGCGGCGGCGGGGGTGGCGGCTATGGCGGCAGCAGCAGTGGCGGCAGCAGCAGTGGCAGCAGCAGCGGCGGCCAGGTCATTGTGCCTCCGGGAACTCCCAACGTTGAGCCCATCATTGTCGATCAGGGCCCCGCGGCCCTGGCGCAGGCAAATCCGCCGATGCAGTCGGTGGACACCGCATTTGTGACGCTGCACGTGTGCATCCCGGGCACGAATACCTGTCAGGACGTGGACCACATCCAGGTCGACACCGGCTCGGCGGGACTGCGCATCATGGCGTCCGTGCTGACGATCACACTCCCCGCAGAACTCGATGCCAGCAACCACCCGATGGCGGAATGCTTCGCGTTCGCCTCCAGCTCGAGCTGGGGTTCGCTCGCCGTCGCGGACATCGTGCTTCCGGTCTCAACCGAAAGCGCCGCGAAGGTTAATTTGCAGGTCATAGGCGACCCGAACTACGAGAGTAACCGGCCCGCAAACTGCAACGGCACGAACTCGACCATTGAGGACACCGTGGTGGCATTCGGCGCCAACGGGATCATCGGCGTCGGGCCGTTCAGGAACGATTGCGAAGACCAGAGCGGAAACAATTTCTGTGCCGCCAACGTTCCCACCCCGGGTCAGTATTTCGGCTGCCCGACGCCCGCCACCTGCGTGGCTGAAACTGCAAGCGACGCGGCGGTGGTCGTGAACCCGGTGACGCTGCTCGCGAAAGACAACAATGGGGTCATCATCGAGTTGCCATCGGTGGCGACTGCGGGGGCCACGACCGTGAACGGCTCACTGGTCTTCGGCATCGGCACCGAGAGCAACAACGCCCTGGCGAGTGGCGTCAGCGTGCTGACCGCCACACTCAGCAACGGCGACACCATCACCGCCACCTATGCCAACATCAACGGCGGGGCCAGCATGCCGGACAGTTATCTGGACAGCGGCTCGAACGGCAACTTGTTCGCCGACTCCTCTGTCACTCAGTGCGGTGCGAGTGAGATGAATTTCTATTGCCCGGGCGCGACCATGACACTGCCGTTCAACGGTATGGTGACAGGCGCCAACTCAGTGACCGCGGCCGCGAACTTCAGCGTCGCCGACGCGGCAACATTGTTCGGCGACAACCCCTCGTACACGGCATTCTCGAACATTGGTGGCGTCAACGGTGATTCGCTGTCCATGGACCTCGGTCTGCCGTTCTTCTTCGGCCGCAACGTGTACACGGCCATCGAGGGCGCAACTGCCGGCACCAGCATGGGCCCGTTCTACGCGTTCTGACGGTCACTGAACCGCGCGCTGCTCGCAGCGCACCACGTCGCACCGCCTTGGGCTGGACCACAAGCTGAGGCGGCGCGCCGTGGCATCATAGGCGGATGAGCCCACTGCAACGAATCGCCGCCGGCGCGCTGGCGCTGCTGCTGGTCGTGTCCGCATACGGCCTGTGGATAACGCGCGCGCCGCCGCTGACCACGGCCCAGACGGTGCAGGCGCCGGCGGGCGCCGGCAGCCCGGCCTCGAACGCCATGCCGGTGATCGACGAGAGCACGCTGCGCACCGCGCAGCGTCTCGCGCGCCTCGCCGACACGCCCGAGGAAGTACCGTTCGCGAAACAGGCGGTGCAACTCGCCGACGACGAGCTTGACCTGGCATTTACGGCCGCGATGCGCCACCTCGAGGCGCATCCGCCGGTTTTGAGTGCCGCGGCCCTCGCCATCCAGGAACGCCTGCAGAGCGCCCAGAAGGAGCTCGACGGCGACAACCAGGACGTCAAGCGCCTCACTGCAGCGCTGGCCGCCGCCAGGGACGCGGACAAGCCTTCGATCCAGGATCGCCTCGAACTCGCCCAGTCCCAGGCGGAGCTGAAGACCGACGAAGTCCAGCAGGCCAATGAGGATCTGCTGCAAGCCGGTGGCAACGCCCATCAGCGCATCCAGATGATGCAACAGGAGCACGACGCAGCCGAGCACGCGAGCGTGGCGGTGGCGGCGCCGGCGGCGAGTCCGCTCGCGCGACTGCAGGGCATGGTCGGCCGCGTGCGCGCGTGGCTCACGCTGCGCGACAAGCGCCGCTGGCTCGCCAACGCGCAGCGTCAGGTCCGTGAGAGTGCCGGGCAGCTTGCCGTGGAGCGCAGGCAGATCGCCGCCGAACTCGAAGCGAGCAAGGCGGCGCTGGCTCGGCCTCAGCCGGCGGTCCGGGCGGCAGGCGCGACCGCCGCGGCTGCGCCTGCGGGACTTGTGACGCTCACGCGCCAGGTCGCGGCCGAGCAGCACCGCTTGACGCTGCGCGATCAGCGCATCACCACGCGCCAGCGCATCGCCAGCATCTATCAGCAGTGGGATGGCGTGGTGGCGGCGCAGGCCCGCGTCATTCTGCACGCCTGCCTTGCGGGCACCGCACTCGTACTGGGCGCCCTGCTGCTGCTGCTGTTTGCGGATCGCTGGCTCGAGCGGCTGCTCGCTCGCGCGCCCATCGACCGGCGCCAGCTCGGGACCCTGCGCAGCGTCATCGGTGTCGCGCTGCAGATTGTGGGCGTGATGGTAATTCTGCTGGTGCTGGTCGGGCTTCCGGCGCAGCTCGGTACCATGCTGGGTCTGGCTGGCGCGGGTCTGACGGTGGCCCTGAAGGACTTCATCGTCGCCTTCGTCGGCTGGTTCGTGCTCATGGGCAGCAACGGCGTGCGCCTGGGCGACTGGGTCGAAATCAACGGCGTGAGTGGCGAGGTCATCGAGCTCGGCATGTTCCACACCGTGCTGCTGGAGACCGGCAACTGGACCGACGCGGGCCATCCCACCGGCCGGCATGTGACCTTCACCAACAGCTTCGCCATCGAGGGGCACTACTTCAATTTTTCGACCACCGGGCAGTGGCTGTGGGATGAGATCTCGGTGGCGGTGCCCTACGGCAAGGATGCGCACGCGATCGCGGCTGCCATCGAAAAGGAAGCCATAGCCGCCACTGCCGACAGCGCCGGCCAGGCCCAGGCGGAGTGGCGGCGAGTCTCAAAAGGCCAGCGCGATGCGAGCGTCTCAGCGGAGCCGGCCGTGGCCGTGCG
Organism: uncultured Gammaproteobacteria bacterium; assembly: GCA_963718865.1. Taxonomy (GTDB): domain Bacteria; phylum Pseudomonadota; class Gammaproteobacteria; order Steroidobacterales; family Steroidobacteraceae; genus 13-2-20CM-66-19. Next base: position 14,110 of record CAVRAE010000001.1, read on the forward strand.
CCCGACCGGTGGCGGCGTGGAGATCGCGATACGGTACGTCACCCGCGCGAGCGAGCGACTCGCGGTGCGCGCGCGGCTGTACCAGGCGGCGGTGCAGCTGCTCGCTCAATGAGCACCCGCATGCCCGCTGTGTTTGTCGGCCATGGCAATCCGATGAACGCCTTGAGTCGCAACGACTGGACGCGCGCCTGGGCCGAACTCGGCGCACGCCTGCCGGCGCCGCGCGCACTGCTGTCGATCTCGGCTCACTGGTACCTGCCCGGGACGCGCGTCACCGCGATGTCAGCGCCCCGCACCATCCATGACTTCGGGGGATTCCCGCGCGAGTTGTTTGCGGTGCGCTACCCGGCGCCCGGGGAGCCCGAACTTGCGCGGCGCATTCAGGAGCTGCTCCTGCCCCTGCCGGTGCAGGCCGATGAGAGCTGGGGCCTCGATCACGGCACCTGGTCGGTGCTGTGTCACATGTACCGCCAGGCCAACGTCCCGGTCGTGCAACTGAGCATTGATGAGACCCAGCCCGCAGGTTTCCATCATGAGATCGGCAGGCGCCTGCGGGCGCTGCGCGAGGAGGGAGTCCTGGTGCTCGGCAGCGGCGACGTGGTGCACAACCTCCACGCCTACGCGTGGGGCCGGCACCCGCGCGAACCCTATGACTGGGCGCTGCGCTTTGAAGCGGCGGTGCGCCGGCAGCTCCAGGCGCGCGATACGCACGCGTTGGTGAACTATCTGGGCGGCGGGGAGGATGCGCAGCTCTCAGTGCCGACGCCCGAGCACTTCCTGCCCCTGCTGTACGTTCTGGGCGCGAGCTTCCCGGACGAGGAGCTGAGTTTCCCGGTTACCGGAATGGACGGCGGGTCGATATCGATGCTCGCCGTGCAGTTCGGCTGAGAGCACCGCCCCAGCCGGCCAAAGTCGCGCCTTTGGCCGGCGGAAACGGAGCCATTATCCGCCGAAATCGCTTCGAAGCGATTTCGGCCAATAGACTACTAAAATGAATCGACTAGACTCGGTTTTGCAGTTCTTATAAAAGCCTTAACGTTTGTTGAGACGTGTGGCTGTTATGGTACGGGTCCATCCCCGCGGCGCGTTGGCGGAAGGAGGCCTGCCTGCTTCCGCACACGGCGGCGTGTGAGCGCGCCGAAGGGCGGCGCGTGAATCAACCCGGCATCCAGACGCCTTTACTGCGGGCTTAGCTCATGAACGACGAAAACCGGTTCCCGGGCCCCAGCGTTACCGATTCAGGCACGCGGCCTAGGTGGCGTGAGCGCCTGCTTACCCGGCGCGTGCTCGTCATCGTGCTGGTGCTGGTGGGACTGGTGATCCTGGCGAAGCTCCTGACGCCGAAAGCCACGCAGCCCAGCGCCGGCGGGCGATTCTCAGGCGGCGGCCCGATGCCGGTGGTGACCGCCGCCGCCCACGCCGGGGACATGCCCATCACGCTCATCGGACTGGGCACCGTTACGCCGCTCGCGACGGTCACCGTGCAGAGCCAGATCAGCGGCCAGATCATGCACATCGCCTTCAAGGAAGGTCAGACGGTCAAGGTCGGCGACCCGCTGATTCAGATCGATCCCAGGCCCTACCAGGTGGCGCTCGAACAGGCGCAGGGATCGCTGGTGCGCGACAAGGCGCTGCTCGCCAACGCTCATGTCGACCTCGGGCGCTACCAGACGCTGTTCGCACAGGACTCGATCGCCGAACAGCAGCTCGCCACGCAGAAGTCCCTTGTCGTGCAGGATGAGGGCACGGTGAAGACCGACCAGGCCCAGATCGATGCGCAGCGGCTGAACCTCACCTACGCGCGCATCGTGTCGCCCATTGCCGGGCGGGTCGGCCTGCAGCAGGTGAATGTCGGCAACTACGTGACGCCCAACGAGCCGAACGGCCTGGTCGTGGTGACGCAGTTAAAGCCGATCACGGTCGTGTTCACGCTGCCGGAGGATGAGATTCCGCCGTTGCTGAAGCAGCTGCACGCCGGCGCGACGCTGCCGGTGACCGCGTATGACCGCACCGACACGCAGCAGCTCGCCAGCGGCTCGCTGCAGTCCATCGACAGCCAGATCGACACCACTACCGGGACGATCAGGCTGAAGGCGATCTTCGCCAACGCCGACGAGAGCCTGTTCCCACAGCAGTTCGTGAACGTGGTGCTGCTGCTGGATACGCTGCACGGCGCGACGCTCGTCCCGCAGGCGGCGATCCAGCGCGGCGCGCCCGGCACCTATGTCTACCTCGTCAATGCGGATCAGACCGTGAGCGTGCGCAAGGTCACCCTCGGCCCCGGGGACGCCACCAACGTCGCCATCACGGCCGGGCTGCAGCCCGGGACCATCGTGGTCGTCGACGGCGCCGACAAGTTGAAAGACGGCGCCAAGGTACTGCTGCGTCAGGCCGCCGGCGGCGCGGCTGCGACGGCTGCGGGCAAAGGCCAGCGTTCGGCGCCGGGCCAGAGCGGCAAGAAGCACAAGCCGCCGAGCGGTTCAGGCGGCGGCTGAGCCTGAGCGGCGGCATGAACCCGTCCCGCATATTCATACTGCGGCCGGTCGGCACGTCGCTGCTGATGGTGGCGATCCTGCTCGCCGGGGTGGTGGCGTACCGTTTCCTGCCGCTGTCCGCGCTGCCCGAGGTCGACTACCCGACCATCCAGGTCCAGACCTTCTACCCGGGAGCCAGCCCCGAGGTCATGACTTCCTCGATCACGGCGCCGCTGGAAGTGCAGTTCGGGCAGATGCCGGGCCTGAATCAGATGTCCTCGACCAGCTCCGGGGGCGCCTCGGTCATCACCCTGCAGTTCAGCCTGAATCTGAACCTCGACATCGCCGAGCAGGAAGTCCAGGCGGCGATCAATGCCGCCGGCAACCTGCTGCCGTCGGATCTGCCGGCGCCGCCTATTTACGCCAAGGTGAATCCGGCCGACGCACCGATCCTCACCCTCGGAATCACCTCGAAAACGCTGCCCCTGACACAGCTCGAGGATCTGGCCGATACGCGTATGGCGCAGAAGATCTCCCAGATCGAAGGGGTGGGACTGGTGAGCGTGAGCGGCGGCCAGCGTCCGGCGGTGCGCGTCATCGCCAACGTGCGGGCGCTGGCAGCCTACGGGCTGAACATCGATGACCTGCGCACCACCATCGCCAACGCCAACGTCAATACCCCCAAGGGCACGCTCGATGGGCCGGCACGCTCCTGGACGCTCAACGCCAACGACCAGATCCAAAGTCCCGAGGCCTACCAGGGCATCATCGTCTCCTACAAGAACGGCAATCCGGTGCGCCTGTCGGACGTCGCGCAGGTCACCGACGGCGCCCAGAATGACTATCTTGCCGGCTGGGTGAACAACACCCCCGGCATCATCCTCAACGTCCAGCGCCAGCCGGGCGCCAACGTGATCCAGGTGGTGGACCGGATCAAAGCGCTGTTGCCGCAGGTGTCAGCAACGCTGCCGCAGGCGGTCGACGTAACGATCCTCACCGACCGGACCAACACCATCCGCGCCTCGGTGCACGACGTCGAGTTCGAGCTGTCGCTCGCCGTGATCCTGGTGGTGCTGGTGATTTTCCTGTTCCTGCGCAGCATCCCGGCCACGATCATCCCGAGTCTGTCGGTGCCGCTGTCGCTGGTGGGCACGCTCGCGGTCATGTACCTGGTGGGCTTCAGCCTGAACAACCTGTCGCTGATGGCCCTGACCATCGCGACCGGCTTCGTGGTTGACGATGCGATCGTGATGATCGAGAACATCTCGCGTTACATCGAGGAGGGCATGGCGCCGCTCGAGGCGGCGCTCAAGGGTGCGGGCGAGATCGGCTTCACCATCGTGTCACTCACCGTGTCCCTGATTGCGGTGCTGATTCCGCTGTTGTTCATGGGTGACGTGGTGGGCCGGTTGTTTCACGAGTTTGCCATCACCCTTAGCGTAACCATCGTTATCTCCGCGGTCGTGTCGCTCACCCTCGTGCCGATGCTGTGCGCCAAGCTGCTGCGCCACCATGCGCCGGGTGAAGAATCGGCGATCGCGCGCTGGGCGAACGAAAAGTTCCAGGCGCTCATCGATCTGTACGGCAAGGGCCTCGAATGGGTGCTCGAGCGTCAGCCCCTGACGCTCGCGGTGGCCGTAGCCACGCTGGTGCTCACCGTCCTCCTGTACGTGTTCATTGCGAAGGGCTTCTTCCCGGTCCAGGACACCGGCCTCATCCAGGCGATCACCGAGGCGCCGCAATCGGTGTCTTACGGCGAAATGGCGCGGCGCCAGGCGACCCTGGCGGCCGCGATCCTCAAGGACGCGGACGTCGTGAGCCTGTCGTCCTTCATCGGCGTGGACGGTACCAACATCACGCTCAACAGCGGCCGCATGCTGATCAACCTCAAGCCCGTCAGCGCCCGCTCCGCGTCCGCCAGCGACATCATCCGCCGGCTGCAGAAGGAGACCGCGGCCGTCCCCGGCGTCTCACTGTACATGCAGCCGGTGCAGGACCTGTCGATCGACACGACCGTGAGCCGCACCCAGTACCAGTTCGTCCTCGAGGATGCCAACCCGGCTGAATTCAACACCTGGGTGCCGAAGCTGGTCGAGCGTCTGCAGCAGCTACCGCAACTCGAGGACGTCGCCAGCGACCAGGAAAACCAGGGCCTGTCCGCCTACCTCACGATCGACCGCGATACCGCCGGCCGCTTCGGCATCACACCGGCGACCGTCGACAACGCGCTCTACGACGCCTTCGGCCAGCGCATCGTCTCGACGATATTCACGCAGTCGAACCAGTATCGGGTGATCCTGCAGGCCGATAGCTCCATGATGGCCTCGCTCGAGGCGCTCGGCACCATCTACCTGCCGTCGGCCACGGCGGTCGGCGGGCAGGTACCGCTGTCGGCGCTGGTGAACGTGTCGACGCGCTTCGCGCCGCTGTCGATCGACCATCTGGGCCAGTTTCCCGCGACCACCGTGTCATTCAACCTCGCCTCCGGGGCCGCCTTGGGCGATGCCGTCGACGCCATCCGCAAGGCGGAGAGTGACATCAACCTGCCGGCGAGCGTGATGACGACCTTCCAGGGCGCGGCACTCGCCTTCCAGGCGACCCTCGGCAACGAGATATTCCTGATCATCGCCGCAATCGTAACCGTCTACATCGTACTGGGCGTGCTGTACGAGAGCTTCATTCACCCGATCACCATCCTCTCGACCCTGCCCTCGGCCGGCGTCGGCGCGCTGCTGGCGCTGCTCCTCGCCCGCGACGACCTGGGCGTCATCGGCATCATCGGCATCATTCTGCTGATCGGCATCGTCAAGAAGAACGCGATCATGATGATCGACTTCGCGCTGGTCGCCGAGCGCGAGCACGGCATGGGGCCGCGGGACGCGATTCATCGCGCCTCGCTGCTGCGCTTCCGGCCGATCCTGATGACCACCATGGCGGCGCTGCTGGGTGCCTTGCCGCTCATGCTCGGCAGGGGCACGGGCTCGGAGCTGCGCCACCCGCTCGGCATCACCATCGTCGGCGGCCTGATCGTGAGCCAGCTGCTGACACTGTTCACGACGCCGGTGATCTACCTTTACTTCGACCGCCTGGAGCGGCGCATTAGCGGCTGGCGTGGCGCGCCCGGGGCACCCGAGGCGGCGGCCGAATGAACATCTCCGAGCCGTTTATCCGCCGCCCGGTTGCGACCGCGCTGCTCACCATCGGGATCGCACTCGCCGGAGTGATTGCATACTTCAAGCTGCCGGTGGCACCGCTCCCGCAGGTGGATTTTCCGACCATCTCGATCTCCGCGACCATGGCCGGCGCCAGTCCCGACGTCATGGCGGCCACGGTGGCGACGCCACTCGAGCGGCATCTGGGGCAGATCGCAGACGTCACCGAGATGACCTCTTCGAGCTCAACCGGTTCGGCCCGCATCACCCTGCAGTTTGGCCTGAACCGCGACATCGACGGCGCGGCGCGCGACGTCGAGGCCGCGATCAACGCGGCGCGCGCCGATCTGCCAACCGCGCTGCGCAGCAACCCGACCTACCGCAAGGTCAATCCGGCCGATGCGCCCATGATGATTCTCGCCCTGACATCCAGGACGCTGTCTCCAGGGCAGATGTACGACGCCGCCGACACCATACTGGCGCAGAAGCTCTCGCAGGTGAGTGGCATCGGCCAGGTGCAGGTCAGTGGCAGCTCGCTCCCGGCGGTGCGGGTCGAGGTGAACCCCAACACGCTGTTCAAATACGGCATCGGACTTGAGGACGTCAGGGCGGCGCTCGCCGCAGCGAATGCCAATACCCCCAAGGGCTCGATCGACTTCGGCGGCCAGCGCTACCAGCTGTACACCAACGACCAGGCGACCCGGGCCGCCGAATACCGCAACCTCGTGATTGCCTACCGCAACGGGGCGGCGGTGCGCCTCGCGGATGTGGCCGAGATCCTCGACTCGGTCGAGAACGTACGCAATCTCGGGCTGGCAGATGCGCAGCCGGCCGTGCTCGTGATCCTCTACCGCCAGCCAGGCGCCAACATCATCGAGGCCGTCGACCGCGTCACCGCGCTCCTGCCGGAGCTCAAGGCCTCGATACCCACCGACATCGACATGAAAGTCGCGATGGACCGCACGGTGACCATCCGCTCTTCGCTGCACGCCGTCGAGACCACACTCCTGATAGCGATCACGCTGGTGATCCTGGTGGTGTTCCTGTTCCTGCGCAACGGCCGGGCGACACTGATCCCCGCCGTAGCGGTGCCGATCTCGCTCCTCGGCACCTTCGGCGCCATGTACCTGCTCGGCTACAGCCTGGATAACCTGTCGCTCATGGCGCTCATCATCGCCACCGGCTTCGTGGTCGATGACGCCATCGTGGTGCTCGAGAATGTCACGCGTCACATGGAAGCGGGCATGCCGCGCATGCAGGCGGCCATCCAGGGCGCGCGCGAGGTCGGCTTCACGGTGCTGTCGATGAGCCTGTCGCTGGTCGCGGTGTTCATTCCGATCCTGCTGATGGGTGGGATAGTCGGGCGGCTGTTCCGCGAATTCTCAATCACCCTCTCGGTAGCGGTACTGGTGTCCTTGCTGGTGTCGCTCACCACCACGCCGATGATGTGCTCGCGTCTCATCCGTCAGGCCGACCCGCATCCGGGGCGTCTGTTCCGCGCCAGCGAGCGCGTGTTCGAGGCGGTGCTCAACGGCTACGCACGCTCGCTGCGCTGGGCGCTGCGCAACCGCGGCCTCGTCATGGTGCTGCTGGCGGCCACCGTGGTTTTCAACATCTACCTCTACATCGTCATACCCAAGGGGTTTTTCCCGCAGCAGGACACCGGCCGCCTCACCGGCGGTATCCAGGCCGACCAGGCCATCTCGTTCCAGTCGATGTCGGGGAAGCTGCGGCAGTTCATGCAGATCGTGAAAGCCGATCCGGCGGTCGACACCGTGGTCGGATTCACCGGTGGCGGCCAGACCAACGGTGGCTTCATATTCATCTCGCTGAAAGCGAAGTCCGAGCGCAAGCTGTCGGCAGATCAGGTGATTGCGCGGCTGCGCCCGAAGCTCAACCAGGTCGCTGGCGCGCGCCTGTTCCTGCAGGCGGCCCAGGACATCCGTGTGGGTGGGCGCCAGAGCAACGCGCAGTATCAGTACACCCTGCAGGCCGACAGCGTGGCGGACATCTACAAGTGGGCGCCGTTGCTCACCGAGGCGCTGCAGCGCGCGCCGGAACTCACCGACGTCAACTCCGACCAGCAGCAGAACGGACAGCAGATTGAGCTCGTGATCGATCGCGACACCGCCTCGCGCTTCAAGCTGAGCCCGGCGGCCATCGACAACACCCTCTACGATGCCTTCGGGCAGCGCGACGTGTCGACCATCTACAACGCGCTCAACCAGTACCACGTGGTGATGGAGCTGGCGCCGCAGTACTGGCAGAGCCCGGAGGCGCTCAAGAAGCTGTGGGTGAGCACCGCCGGCGGCACGGTGAACGGCACCCAGGGCACCAACGCGGTCGCCGGTACGGTGACTTCCGCGCAGACCTCTGCCACGAGTTCGGCCGCGACGCTGGCCACGGATACCGCCCGCAACCAGGCCACCAACGCCCTCGCCAATTCCGGGCGCGGCGCGGTTTCGACCGGCGCTGCCGACAGTACCGCGGCCGAGCAGATGGTGCCGCTCGCGGCCTTCAGCCACTACGCTCCCGGCTACACCCCGCTGGCGGTGAACCATCAGGGCACCTTCGTCGCGACCACGATTTCCTTCAACCTCGCGCCCACCTCCTCTCTTAGCCACGCCACCGAAGCGATCGCGCGCGCCACCGGCGAAATCGGCATGCCAGCCACCGTTCATGGCAGCTTCGCCGGCACCGCGCACAGCTATCAGGACTCCTTGAGCAGCGAGCCGGTGCTGATTCTCACCGCGCTCGCGGCGGTCTATATCGTGCTGGGGGTGCTGTACGAGAGTTACATTCATCCCATCACGATTCTCTCCACCCTGCCCTCAGCGGGCGCCGGCGCGGTGCTGGCGCTGCGTCTGTTCGGGCAGGAGTTCAGCATCATCGCGCTGATCGGCGTGATCCTGCTGATCGGCATCGTCAAGAAGAACGCGATCATGATGATCGACTTCGCGCTCGATGCGCAGCGCCGCGAGCATCTGAAGCCCGAGGATGCGATCTACTCGGCGTCACTGCTGCGTTTCCGCCCCATCATGATGACCACCATGGCGGCGATGCTCGGTGCGCTGCCGCTCGCCTTTGGCACCGGCGACGGCGCGGAAATGCGCCAGCCGCTCGGCATCTCGATCGTCGGCGGCCTGATCGTGAGCCAGGTGCTGACGCTCTACACAACACCCGTCATGTACCTGTACCTGGATCGCTTCGGCATCTGGTGCGGCCGGATGTGGTCGCGCCTCATGCCTCCCACACCCCACGGTGCGCCCGCCGCGCCGGCCCAACCCCTATGAAGTCAACCGCCGTGAGAAAGACGCCCACCCCTCTCGTCCCGTCCATTGCGGCAGCGATCGCCACGGCGGTGTGCGCTGGCTGCGCGGTCGGCCCGAACTACCACCGCCCCACGGCGCCCGTGCCACAGCACTTCAAGGAGGCGGACGGCTGGAAACCCGCCGAGCCACGCGAAGCCGCGAGCGGCACCGACTGGTGGTCGGTGTACAACGACGCGACGCTCGACGGCCTCGAGAAGCAGATCGATGTATCGAACCAGACGCTGAAGGCCTCCGAGGCTGCCTGGCGCCAGGCGGTCGCGCTCGTCAGCCAGACACGCGCGGGTCTGCTGCCCACGGTGGGAGTGACGGCGGCGGCTACACGCTCGGGTGGGCACGGAGCCGGGGCTACGGCGGCTACCGGCACCGCGGCGGCGCCGGTAGTACACCCCACGAACCAGTTCGAACTCACGGGCACCGCCTCCTGGGACATCGACATCTGGGGCAAGATCCGCCGCACGCTGGAGAGCAACGTCGCGAACGCCCAGGCGAGCGAAGCGGATCTCGCGGCGGCGCGGCTCTCCGCGCAGGCAACGCTCGCGAGCGACTACATCGAGCTGCGCGTCGCCGACGAACAGAAGCAGCTGCTCGACGAGACGGTCGAGGCCTTCAGGCGTTCGCTGCAGATTACCCAGAACCAGTACGACGTCGGTGTGGTCGCCAAGGCCGACGTGATCACCGCCCAGACTCAACTGCAGAGCGCCCAGTCACAGCAGATCGCCATCGGCGTGACCCGCGCCACGCTCGAGCACGCCATCGCGGTGCTCGTTGGCAAGGCGCCGGCCGATTTCTCGCTCGCGCCGGCGCCGCTGGGCGCCACCGTCCCTGTTGCCCCGAGCGGCGTGCCCTCGAGCCTGCTCGAGCGCCGGCCCGACGTGGCCGCGGCGGAGCGCAGCATGGCGGCCAGCAACGCCCAGATCGGCGTGGCGGTCGCCGCGTACTTTCCCGACCTCACGCTCAGCGGCTCGTACGGCTTTGCGAGCAACGTCGTGGCGGGACTCGTCCGCGCGCCAAACAACCTCTGGTCAGCGGGAGCCAGCGCGAGCGATGCGCTGTTGGATTTCGGTGCGCGCTCCGCGCAGGTGCGGCAGGCCCGCGCGGGCTACGATATCGCCGTCGCCAACTATCGCCAGACCGTGCTCACCGCCTTCCAGCAGGTCGAGGACGAGCTGGCGACGCTGCGCATCCTGGAGCAGCAATACCAGGTGCAGGACCAGACGGTTAAGTCCGCGAACCTGGCCGCGCAGCTCATGCTCAATCAGTACAAGGCAGGGATAGTCGCCTATACGGCGGTCGTCACCGCCCAGGCCATCGCCCTCAACGACGCGCAGACTCTGCTCACCATCCGTCAGAACCGCCTCACCGCCAGCGTCACGCTCATCCAGTCCCTGGGCGGGGGCTGGGAGGCAGCCTCGCTCGGACACTCAAACGGCACCGGGGCGACACTCGCCGCCCAGGACGCCGCGCAGAATCACTAGGGGAGTTCCCGTCTCGTTGACGCTCAGGCCGGGCGCAGTTTAGGATACGAATGAGAACGATTCGTATTCGTATCCTATCTTATGACGCATCCTGCGACCGCTTCTGGCGCCGTAATGGTGACTGCACTCCTCGGCGCGTGCCTCGCCGTGCCCGACGCCTGCGCGGAAGACGCGTCCATACCCGAAATCCCGCTCAACACGGTGGTCATCGAAGCGACGGCGCCGGCAGGGCCTGCGGTCTCCCCCACCGGTGCCAACCAGTACTCGGCAAGCGCCGAGGACATCGCGGCGACACCGCAAGGCAAGACCGCTCCGCTGACGGACGTGCTGGCGCAGATGCCCGGCGTCGCGATCGATCAGAACCAGCAGATCCACATCCGCAACACCGAAGGTCCGCAGTTCCAGTACCAGATCAACGGCGTGCTGATCCCGCTGGACGTCAACACCAACCCGCCGTTCCTGTCGATGATCAACCCGCTGTTCATCAAGCGGCTGGACCTGCTCGATGGCGTGCTGCCCTCGCGTTACAGCTACGCCACCGGCGGCGTTGTGAGCATCCAGACCAAGGACGGCTGCGAGCAGCCTTCGTCCGGGGATGTGAGCCTGCGCGCCGGGCAGCGCGACACGCTCGAGCCCAGCCTCGAATTTGCGGGCTGCCACGATGGGCTGGGCAGCTACGTGAGCGCCGTCTATCAGCGCAGCAACACGGCCTTCAGTTCCGCCACCCCGGGGCCCACTGCGATACACGACTTCACCCGGCAGGGTCAGGTGTTTGGCTTCTTTTCCTATCCGCTCACCGCGGGCGACACGCTGAGCCTGCTGGTCTCCGGTGCGCGCAGCAGCAATCAGCTGCCGAACGTCGCCGGGCTGGCAGCGCGGTATGCGCTGGCCGGCGTTCCCGTCGCGCCGTCCTCGGCGGACATCAACTCGTATCTGAATTTCAGCGACGCGCTCGCGGTGCTGTCGCTCAGCGGATCACTCGCGGGCAACGCCTCGTACCAGATCGCGTACAGCCAGCATGCGATCTCGCAGCGCTTCGATCCGGACCCCATCGGCGAGCTGATCTACCAGGGCGTCGCCTCGACCGCCAGCCACGACGACCACGACTACACGCTCGAGGGGGACGTGAGCTTCAAGCTCGGCGCGCATACCCTCGCCAGCGGGTTCTATGCGGGCGAATACCGTGTCAGCGCCAACGACTCGTCGTTGGTATTTCCGGCCGGCCCTGCCGGGGATCAGCTGAGTGATGTGCCGCTGAACGTCACCAACAACGCGCACGCCAGCAATGTGATTACCGGTGCCTACCTCAGCGATCTGTGGCACATCAGCGCAGCGCTGAGCGCCTCAATTGGCTTGCGCTTCGATACCCTGAGTGGCTTCACCTCGGGGCAGCAGCTCGACCCGAGCATCAGCCTCGTGTACCGCGCCGACGCCGCGACCACGTTGCATCTGGGCGCAGCGCGCTACTTCCAGGTGCCCTCGCTCCTGGGCATCTCCCCCACCGCACAGGCAGCATTCACCGGCACCACTGCCGCGGGCCCGCCGGGCATTCCAACACCGGTGCCGGAGGACGACCGTGAATGGGACGCCGGCGTCGTGCGCCAGGTCACCGGCAACTTCACGCTTTCCGCAGACGCGTACTACGAGTGGACTACGCACTACCTGGATACCGGGCAGTTTGGCGTGCTGCCCATCTTCGCCCCCTTCAACTACGGCCACGGGCATATGTGGGGCGCCGAGCTTGCCGCGCACTATCAGCTTGAAGGCCTGTCGGCCTACGCCAACCTGACGCTGGGTCGCGCCTGGCAGCAGGGCGTCGTGACCGGTCAATTCAACTTTGACCCGCAGGAGCTCGCCTACATCGACAGCCACGCGATCGTGCTGGATCACCAGCCCCTCTACGGTGCCGCCGCCGGCGCCAGCTGGCGGCTTGGGTCGTACACCATCGGCGCCGACGGCATTTACAGCAGCGGTCTGCGCGCGGGGTTTGCCGATGAGGAAAAGCTGCCGCAGGTATTGCAGGTGAACGTGAGCGTCGAGCGCGCCATCGAGGTGCCCGGGGTCGGAGTGCTCACCAACCGGCTCGCAGTATTGAATGTCTTCGACCGGACAAACCTCATCCGGCCTGCCGAGGGCATTGGCATCTTCCAGTCTGCCTATGGCCCGCGGCTCACCTTCTACGACACACTCACGCTGCACTTCTGAGGGTCAGCCGCCTGCAGCGGTGACATCGGCGAATACGAACCCGTCGCGCTCGACGGCGGCACCAACAGTGACGGCGATCGGCGCCGAGAACATGGGACCTGCAGAAACCAGCGTATGGAACTCACCGTTCTCTCCGCATGGATCAACCCCCTGCGGCAGTTCGTCGAGGAGCACCGTGTCGAAGCGCCTGCCGGCAAACTCGCGCGCCAGCCGGCGCGGATCCACACACACCAGGTGCGCGACCAGTCCGCTCGCGATCATGGTGCGCGCCAGCACGCCCGTGTCCCGCCGCCACAGCGGAAACATCCCCGTCATGCCCACCGCCGCCAGCTGCTTTTCCCGATAGGCGCGAATATCCTCCAGGAACAAGTCCCCGAACACGATGTGGCTGACGCCCTGCCCTTTTATCTGCGCGCACGCCTGCGCCATGCGCTCCTGGTAGGTCTCATCGGAGCAGGGAGTCGGGAGCATCACTTTCAGGGCCGGCAGTCCGAGAGCTGCGATCTGCCGCTCGAGTACGCTGTCGCGCACGCCGTGCATGGCCACCCGGTCGTACACCTCGCTGATGGTGGTGAGCACGCCGACCACCTCGGCAAGACCTGAGCGCTGCGCCTCGTAGAGCGCAAAGGCGCTGTCCTTGCCGGAGCTCCAGGAGACGAATGCCTTGGGGGGACGCGGGATGGACATGTTCAACTTCAGTCTGACAAACCCGACAGGAGCAGGACAAGCGTCTGGCTGGCAAGACAGGCCCGCTGGTTTCTGTTTTGGGTTACCGGCCTGCTAGCATCGCGTTCCCATCACAAGGAGTACTCACGTGGCGCTTGTAACAAAGTTCAGTTTTCTCATGGCCCTGGCGCTTGCCGCGGGGGGAATGGCGACCGCAGCCAATGCGCAGGAACACGCTGAGCACGGCGGACATGCCCCGCAGGGCCACGCTTCTCACGAAGCACGGCCCGCCGCACACGGTGAGCCGCACGCCGGCCCCACCAAGTATCAGCGGGTCGCTGAGCCGGCGGGCTGGAACAAGCGGCCCACCGAGGTCGACAAGGCGCACTACCAGCATAACTACCAGGCGGCGCGCAGCTACCACGTCGGCGTGTACCGTCGTCCGCCGGGCTGGGTGTCCCACCGCTGGGCGTATGGACAGATCCTGCCGCGTGCCTACTGGGCCGCGCCTTATCTCATTGCGGACTACTGGCTGTTCGCTCTGGAAATTCCGCCGGTAGGATTCGAGTGGGTGCGTGATGACACCGACGCCATCCTCGTGAACGTCACCACCGGCCAGATCATCCAGGTGGAGTACGGGGTCTTCGGCTAGGACCGGAGCTTAAGGCGACTCGCGGTTGTGCCGGGATGCGCCCGGCACAACCCTCCAAGTTCACTGTGCGAGTTTGCGCGGATCCACGCTTCGCGCCCGTCCAGGCGAGCGTCTGGTCCAGTTTCCGCGCGGCGCCACCGCCTTCCGTGGGCGTGTGCGCTCGTCAGATCGCCGTCCAGACGAAGAGGAACAGCGTGTTATTGCCGTGGGCCGAGTTCCCGAGGCCGTCGTAGTTCGTGGTTCCGCCGTTAAAGCGCGTGTAAGCGGTGTAGTGGAGTCCGAGCCGCAAGTTGACCCACGGACGCGCGAACGAGCCGAACTTGCCGAACGGCACGCATTCCAGTTGCATGATGTAGCCACTGTTGTCCGGGCTGCCGTTGGCAGTGCCAAGGCGCCGGGTAAAGTGCGCGATTGGTGTTGCCAACGGTATCGAAGTACGCGAGCGTGAAGGAATAGGTCTGCTTATAAGCGTATTGGCCGCTGACGTTCACCTGATTGAGGTGATTCGCAATGGTGTCGGAGCCGCCGAGTGCCGTAGCGCCGAATAACCGCTGGCGCTCCTGCACGTAACTCGCATCGACATTGAACGTATGCGGGCCACCGTTGGCAAACTGATAGGTCGCGTCATAACCGAGATCGGTATAGTTGTCCGTACCGACGCTGCGCTCCTGTGGCGACTGCTCGTGCGCTGCAAACCCGAGGATGCCTATCGAGGCGTAGTGCGGGCCGCTCGTCTTCTGCAGCGCCGCGCGCCAGTACGGCGCGGTGCCGTCCATGCCCCTGCTCGCCGGCCGCATCAGGAATGCCCAGGTCACCCTGCGCTCGGTCGGATAGCTTGCGGTAGCCGCCCGCTTCGAGATACACGGTATTGGCAATGAGCGTATAGAGCGTCGTCCCGAGAACCTGGGACGCGAGGGCGCCTCTGATCTGCGGACCACCCGGGCTTGGACCGTTTGCGAGCACGGCGAAGGGGAACGGGAACTGCCACGCGTAGGTGGAATTCCACGGATCCTGCACCGTCGGCTGATTGTTGACTGACGCTCCAAGCAGCGTGTCGGTGCCGCCGAAGGTGAAGTCCCGTGCGTAGCGCGCATCGAACACGCCCCATGAAGTATGGCGGAAGATGCGGTCGTAGGTCACCTGCGCGAACGCGCCGAAGTCTTCGGCGATCCGGCCGGCAAAGTACCCGTCGACCTGGTCGAGGGCGAGGTTGTTGTTATCCGAGTAATTCGGCCCATGTGGTTGGTTCTGCGACGTGTGGGTAAAGGATTCGATCAGGTCGGCCGACAGCGGAATGGTCTTGTACGTCCCCTGCGCGTAGGCGTGAAGCTTGAAATTGCGCCCGTAGGCCGTGAGCGCCGGGCCAAAGGCGAGCGTGTGACAGGTCGCGCAGGGCAGGCCTGTTTGGCGCGCGAAAGCCGGCAGCGACCACGATGGAGCCGGCGACCACACAGCCAGGACAGCCGCAAGCGCCAGCCAGCGCACCGCGCGGCGGGGGCCCGCAGCCTGTTTGACCCAGTATGTATGCATTGCGACTCCTTCCCTTGGACGTACGGGATTACAGCGGAGTGTGTGTCGGGTGCGAAGGCGCCGGTTCACCCCGCTACGCTACCCTCCTGCGGTCTCGCCCGCACGTCTGTACTATACTTGCACGGTGCTTAATGCCGCCGTGCGACTCGGAAAACCGGCAAACGTTCCCGAACGCGGCGCTCGTTGAACCTTTTCGCACGCGCGCGACAACTCACAGCCTGAGTCGCTCTGTCCGTCGCCGACGGGGTACATGTCCGCCATCAGTCCTCCAGGGGGGTGCGTTGTCTGCCCAGCCATTGCACTTCGAGCCACAATTGCGGCGCCTGCCGTTGGTAACGCTCTACCTGACCGAGCGCTGCAATTCACGCTGCGTAACCTGCGACTACTGGCGCCATGGCCGCGCCGACATGGACCTGGCGGCCGTAGAGCGGCTGCTGCCGAGCCTGGCCGAGCTGCAGACCCAGGTAGCGCTGCTATCCGGACGGCGAGCCGCTACTGAACGCGCAATGGCCGGCAGATCGCGCAGCTGCTGCGCGATAACGGCCTGCGGCTGTGGTTGCTGACCTCCGGCCTGTCACTGGCGAAGCACGCCCGGCGGGCGGCGCAGCTGTTCGATGCGATCACGGTCTCACTGGATGGGACCGAACGCCGCGACCTACGCGGCGATTCGCGGCCTGGACGCCTTCGACAAGGTATGTGAGGGCGTGCGCGCGGCGGCGAGCGCCGGCGCGCCGGTCGGCGTGCGCGTCACCGTGCAGCGCGCCAACTACCGTGCAGCTGCCGCAGTTCATCGCGCTGGCACGCGAGCTCGGGGCCACTCAGGTCTCGTTCGTGGCCGTGGACGTCGCCAATCCGCACGCATTCGGCCGAGTAGATGCGCACGCTGCCCAGCTTGCGCTGCAGCCCGAAGACCTGCCCGTGCTCGAGCAGATTCTGGACCGGCTGGAGCGCGACTGCGCGGCAGACTTCCGCTCCCGGCTGATCGCAGAAAGTCCGCGTAAGCTGCGGCGCATGCATCAGTACTTCGCCGCCGTCTGCGGCCTGGCAGCCTACCCACCGGTGCGCTGCAATGTCTTCGACTATTCCGCCGTGATCGGTGCAACCGGACGTGTCAGCCCGTGCTTCTTCATTCCCGGGCCACTACAACCGCCTGGCGGAACGGGGCTCGCGCAGGCTCTCAACAGTGATCCGATGGTCGTGCTGCGCGAACAGATCCGCTCGGGAACGCGGCCCGAATGCGCCCGATGCGTATGCTCGCTGTGGCGTGAGCCGCAGCAGCGCGCGACCGCGGACTTCCTGATGCGCCGGTACGCGGATGCTTGATCTGACACAGCAACCCGTACGGTCGCCAGCGGACGCACTGCGGCCAGCGCGCTTCCCGTTCATCGCGCGCCTGCTCGGCAGGACGCTGGCGTGGGGATACAGGCTCGCCGGCAAGGATCGTTACGATGATTTCCGGCTCGAGCGGGTACGCGGCGCGCCCTTCGTGGTGATGCCGAGCGTGTTCAATCCCGAAGGTGCCGCGCACCGGCGAGTTTCTTGCGTCGCGCAGATCGATGCGCGAGCTGCATCGCGCTGCGACGCGGACGTGCTGGACATGGGCACGGGCTCCGGGGTGTGCGCGGTCTTCGCCGCCCGCTACGCGCGACGCGTCGTTGCCGTGGACATCAACATCGCCGCGGTCCGCTGCGCGCGGATCAACGCGATACTGAATCATCTCGAGCACCAGCATCGACGTGCGACACGGCGATCTGTTCGCCCCGTCGGCCGGCGAGCGCTTCGATCTGATGCTGTTCAACCCGCCATTCCTGCTGGGTACGCCGCGCGACGACCGCGATCGCGCCTGGCGCTCGAATGACGTCGCCGAGCGATTCGCGGCGGGCTCTGGCGATCATCTGAAGCCCGGCGGCTGTGCGCTGGTAGTGCTGTCCAGCTTTGGCGATGCGCCGCGTCTTTCTCGAGGAGTTCCACCAGCGAGGCCTGCAGAGCACGGTGCTGGCCGAGCGTCGCTTCATCAACGAGCGGCTGGCGATCTTCCGGCTGCACGCCCGCCGAGGAGGCGAGGCTGACATGAGCGATGCGGCGCGCGCAGCAGGTCACCGATCCACGGCGGGGCGAGCGACCGGGCCGCGGCTCAAGGTCGTGCTCTACAACCCGCAGGCGGTGTTCTTCACCATGCCGCTGGCGCTGCTCGCCATCGGCTCCGAGCTCGACCCGGACATCTACGAGGTCGTGATCATCGACGGGCGACTGGATGCCGACGCGGAGAGCACCGTTCTCGCGCACCTGGACGCGAGCGCTGTGCCTCGGGAGTCACGGTTCTCACCGGCGCGCCGATTTCCGATGCACTGCGAATATCGCGCGCCGCCAAGCGGGCGCGGCCCGACCTGCCCGTGGTCTGGGGGGGCTGGCACCCGTCCATGTTCGCGCGCGAGTGTCTGCGCGAGCCGTCGCGTCGACGTCACGGTACGCGGGCAGGGGAAGCAGACCTTTGCCGAAATCGTGCGCACGCCTCGCCGCGGGTCGCTCCCTCGAGGGCTGCGCTGGGTGCACCGTGCGGCTCGGCCGACGGCACCATCCACGAGAATCCGCCGCGGCCACTGCGCTCCGGTCGACAATTCCGCGCGCACGACTATGGACTGATTCCCGTGGAGCGCTACTTCGAGCTCAAGGGCAAGCGCCAGCTCGATTACATCTCCTCGCAGGGCTGCAACTTCCGCTGCGCGTTCTGCTCGGATCCGTTCGTCTATGGTCGCAAGTGGGTCGGACTCGAGCCGACCCGCATGGCGCATGCGACTTGAAGGAGCTGTGGGAGCGCTACCGCTTCGATGACGTCAATTTCCAGGACGAGACCTTCTTCACCCGCGCGCGATCGCGTGCAGGCGCTCGCCGACCGCATCGTCGAATCGGGCATGAAGATCACCTGGGCGGCGACCATGCGCGCCGATCAGGGCGTGCGCCTGCCGGACGAGGTCTGGGCGCGCTGCAAGCAGTCGGGACTGCGGCGGCTGCTGGTCGGCGTGGAGTCCGGTTCCGACGAGATGCTCAAGCGCATCCGCAAGGACATCAGCATCGAGCAGGTATTTCGCACCGTCGCACGCAGATGCTCAAGCACGGCATCGCCGGCCACTTTCCCTTCATCGTCGGCTTCCCGGACGAAAGCGACGCGAGCATTCAGGCGACCCTCGAATGCGCCAAGCGGCTGCGGTCGCTGAGCCCTGACTTCCTGACGCCGATCTACTACTTCAAGCCCTACCCGGGCAGCGAACTGGTGCATCGAGGCGGTAGCGCGCGGCTTTCGCCTGCCGCGAGACACTCGAGGCGTGGTCCGAATTCGACTACGTGGCCGGTATGCCCGGGCCCGTGGGTGTCGCCGGAGAAGTTCCAGCTCATCGAGCGCTTCAAGTTCTTCCAGGAGCTGGCCTGGAAGCGCGTGTCGCGCGGCAAGCGACTGCTGCAGCAGCTCGCGCGCTATCGCTGCAGCACGCGACGACTATCGCTGGCCGCGTCGAAATGCTGCTGACGCGCTGGCTGGTTCCGGCTGAGAGGCTGTCATGAGCGCCGCGCAGCGCCTGCTGCTGATCAATCCGACGATCACCGGCAAGCGGCACGCGCGCTTCCCGCTGGCGGTGCTCAGTCTGTCCGCGGCGCTGCAGGACCAGGCATCACGCCGACGATTCTCGACGGCAACATCGACCGCGATTTCGTCGAGCGCGCGGTCCGCGCGCGTCGTGCGCGAGCGCGACGTCGATGCCGTGGGCGTTACCGTCATGGGGGGCCCGCAGCTGCTCTCGGCCATCGCCGTCTCGAAGGCGATCCGCGCGCGGGCGCCCGCGGTGCCCATCATCTGGGGCGGTGCTTTTCCGACAGTCTGTCCCGATGCGGCGCTCAATGTCCCCGTACGTCGACTACGCGGTCAGGGCACAGGGCGAGGAGACGCTCACTGAGCTGCTGGACGCACCCTACGACGCGCCGCACGGCGATGCGCTCGCGGCGATTCGAGGGCTGAGCTGGCGTCGGCGAAGGCGCGATCGTGCACAACCCGCGAGCGCGCGCTTCTCCGCGGCCAGCCTCGCCCGCAGGCTGCCGTACGACACGCTCGACAACCCGCGGCAGTACCTGACGCCAGACCTACCTCGGCGCAGCGCACCGCCGGCTATCAGGCCGCACTCGGCTGCCGCTTCCGTTGCACGTTCTGCGGCGTGGCAGCGATGTATCGCGGCAAGACGGCGCTGCCGCCGGCGGCGCGGCTGGAGCAGGACCTGCAGTTTCTGCGCGAGCAGCTCGGCGTGGACGCGATCCAGTTCTACGACCATAACTTCTTCGATCGTGAAGTCGACATGGTGCCGCTGCTGGAGGTGATGGCGAAGTTCGAGATGCCCTGGTGGTGCTTTGCGCGCTCGGACGCGCTGGTGAATCTCTCGGAGCGCTCGTGGGCACTCGTGAAGAAGAGCCGGTCTGCGCATGGCCTACATCGGCGCGGAATCTCCCAGCGACTGGCTGCTGCACGACATCCGCAAGGGCACGCGCTCCGATCAGACGCTGGCGGCGATCGAGCAATGCCGCAGCCACGGCGTGATTCCGGAGCTGTCGTTCATGCTGGCGCCGCCCCAGGATCCGGAGGGCGAGACCGAGCGGACGTTCGAGTTCATCCGTGTGATCAAGCGCCTGCACCCGGCCACGGAGGTCATGATCTACATCTACACCCCGCTGCCGCTGCGGCAGCGACAACACCAACGCCGCGGTCGCGCGCATGGCGGCGACGCTGCGCGACTGCGGCGGCAGGCCGGTCGTGTTTCCCCGCAGCGCGGATGAATGGGCGCAGCCGCACTGGGTCGGCTACTGGTGCCACAGGATGCGCCCTGGCTGTCGCGCGCGACTGCGACGGCGCATCGTCGATTTCACCACGGTGCTGGGCTGCCGCTTCCCGACCATCATGGACATCCGCGCCTCCGCCTGGGGCAAGTCGGCGCTGCGCGCGCTGGCGTCATGGCGCTACCGCTATCAGCGCTACGACAACCCGTGGGAACTGCGCGTCTCGAGAAAGCTCATCCGTCAGTGGGATCCGCGGGTGATGAGCTTGTGAACCTGTTTACCGAGATTTTGGACATGCTGACGAGCGGCCTCGATGGTCTGACGGAGCAGGAACTGATCGCGACATTGGCAACGCTCGCGGGCGCTACACGATTGTCCTCATCGCCTACCGGATGAATACCGTACGCGCATGCGGCGTGATCTTCGAGCTCGATCGCGGAAAGATCAGCGGCCGCGGAACCTATGAAGCACTACTGACAAGCTCGTTCCGACTCCGGCGGTCGGCCGGCGTTCGCTGACGCCCGCGGACCGGTGCGTCCATGCGCGGCAATAGACGCCTGACACTCGCCGCTCCACCGCCTGATCCATTTGGCGAGCACCGGCGCGCCGCCTGGTGCGAGCGCCTGCAGTTGCTGGGGGGGCAGTTCGATTTTGAGACCGACAGCCCCGCGCTACTGCGCATTGTGCGGGCCGCGTACGCGCGATTGCCCGCGCACAGATTCGCCGGCATCGTGCCGCGTTTTCGGGTGCGACTGATCCTCACGCCGACGCCGCGTGCGCGCGCCGCAGCCCGCGCCGCCGGCGAGCCCCCGCCGGTCAGACCCCTGGCGGGAGGGGGAATTCTCTGTGGCGCCATGGAGCGCGCCAACTTCGTCGCACTGACACCGCAACAGCACGCGGCGCTGATCGTGGTCGCACGTGAGCTGCTGCGTCACCCCTATCACATTCGCTACGAGTTGCTCGAGTTCGCCGTTTATGTGCTCGCGGCACGCGTGCAGCGGCTGGTGCCGCTGCACGCCGCCTGTCTCGGGCGGGGCGGCCAGGGGCTGCTGCTATTGGGACCGAGCGGGTCGGGCAAGTCGACCGTGGTTCTGCACGGGCTGCTCGCCGGCCTGGATTTCCTGGCCGAGGATAGTGTGCTCGTCCAGCCGCGAAGCCTGCTTGCAACCGGAATCGCCAACTTCGCCCACATTCGCCGCGACTCGTTGCGGTTTCTCGCTGGCGCGGAGCGCGCAGCTCTGCTGCGCAGTTCAGCCCGCATCCGCAGACGCAGCGGAGTGGAGAAGCTCGAGATTGATCTGCGGCGACCGCGCTATCGCCTGGCGGCGGTGCCGCTGCGGATTCGCGCCGTGGTATTCATCTCCCGCAGAAGCGCCGGTAGTCGCCCGCTGCTGGTGCCGTTGCGAGCGCAAGTGGTGCTTAAGCGGCTCGCAGCCAGCCAGCGCTATGCCGCCCATCAACCCGGCTGGGGCGCCTTCCGCGAACGGATAGCGCGTTTGCCCGGCTACGAGCTGCGCCGGGGAACCCATCCGCTCGCCGCGGTCGAGGCATTGCGTAAACTATTGCCGGACTCATCAGCACAACGCACCGGATCGGCCGCGGCGAGCAATCCCTAAACGGCGTTCAAGCGAGCCAGCCGGTCAGATCGCGGTCGAGAAGCGTTGCCAGTTTTTTGACGTCATCCCGGTAGTAATCGGTGAGAAAAGCGCGGTCCGTCGTCGCCATCTCGAGCGAGCCACGCGGACGCACCGTCAACGATCGCAGGCGCGGACCAAGCGGTACCGGGGCGAGCCTGCGCAAATACGGCCATGCGCCTGACTTCTTCAGAAAGTAGGCAAGCGCGTTGAGCCGTGGAATGACCGACTCGTGGTGGCGCTGCGACATATCCGGGACGAAATCCCGGTCCACGCCCAGGAATGCGAACAGCTCCGCCATCAGCCCCTGTGGCGATCGCTGCAGGTCCTCGTAGTACGAGATGTGGATCTGCGAGCGCGGAAATTCCCTGAAGTACCGCTCAATCTGCGCGCAGTAGCGCCCATACTCCAGCAAGGGCCACGCGACGCTGAGTCGCTGGTCGCGGCAGTTGAAGCTAGCGTCAATCAGGTCACGAAACGACCCCCGAATCACCCCTGTGGTCAACATCTGCAGATACTGCGAGTACGCGCGGTCCACGGGGTTCCTGAGATTGATGATGATCCGTGCGTGAGGAATGCGGGCCGCAATGTTACGTGCCGCAGTCGCCGACCATAGGTAGCTCGCGGTGGCCTCGCCGATAGCACGCTCGTCGCACGCGTTGCGATACAGACTCAGGTAGTCCTCCCAATTCGATACCAGGCCGCCAAAGCGCTTCGTCCGCGTGTCGCCTTGCAAATATCGGTGCAGGGCACGCAGCTCGCGGGCGACGCGCGGGCGCAGCTCCTCGCTGAAGTTCTCGGCACGCAGCTCGGACGCAAAGTAGCTTGGTTCCTTGAGCGGTGACATGTACACCTGCGGATGTTGGTCCAGGTACGCATATAGCGAGGTGGTCCCCGCCTTCGGCGCGCCGACGATGAAAAAATTGGGCAGTTTGACCATCGCGAACTTCCCGTCACCGCGCAGCGCCGCTCCGGCATTTCGAGCGATAGATACCACGGCAGCGGAGTCAACTAAGTGCGCAGAGCGCTTCGCACCGCTCCGGTGCAGTAATTCGGACAGCCTCTCGCCCGCCAGCACATAGTACATTTCGGTCGGTCGCGGAGCCCGTCGCAGGAAACTCGTGGGGTCGGCGCCAAGTCCGGCCAACAAGCCGCGAATCCGCACGGCTGGCGGCGGTCGGTTGCAGCGCACTGCATGCATGCTCTCGATGGCGAAGAATTTCGCCAGTCGCAGCTGCGGTCCCAGCGGATGCGAGTAAATGGAATCGGCCACCCAACTCTCGCCGGCGTGCGGCGCCACCCCGCTGATCGCTGCCGCGGGACCATGGGGATACGCCCGCGCTCCAGCGTGATGTACAGCATAAAGGAGAAACAACGGCCGAGGTCCCGCTGAATTGCGCATCGCTTGCTCAACGGCATATGTGCTAAAGACGTGATCACTATGCGCATCGAGCAGCGGGTGCGGGCATACGATGATGTCGGGTTTCGCCAGCTCCAGGACCCGCCGCAGCTCCTCGACTAGGTTGTCCCAGGTACACTGCGTACCGCTGCGAAAGTCCTGGATCACATTCATGGAGCGCAGCTCCGAGCGGGGCAGCTTGGGCTCGCAGGCCAGCTGAAAGGATTGCGATGGCTGTCGCTGCATGCGTTCAAGCATGGCACCCGGATAGGCAAGATTGACGCACCGTTCTGGCCGCACTTTCCCCAGCTGCGGTGCCGACAGGCTGTCCGCCACTCGCAGCAGGGCGGCCCATTGCCAGCACTCCTCCGCGGGCATTCCGACCGCGGGAACGCCGCCGCCGCGCTCGCCGGCGGTGATCGTCACGACCCAGGAGCGGTGCGTGGCATACACGCCGAAGGCTGCAATCTCGGCATCGTCCGGATGCGGCGCGACGATCAGCACGTTGGTGTCAGCGAGCGCTGGGGGCTCGAATACGCGCAGCGATGCTTCGCGCTGCCACCGCATTGATTTGCCTCGCAGATGCACCCGCGAACCGATTACCCCCTCTGTACTTTGAAAGTGCGGCGACAGGTCGAGCAAGCGCTGCCCGCTCGCGCCGCGTTCGAAATACTGGCGATAAGTGAGGCCACCGCCGTGAGTCTCGATGAAGGGATCGAACAGTCGGCCCAACAGGGACGCGCCGACACGAAGTTCCAGCAATACCGTACGGCCAAGAAGTGGGACACCGAGCGGGGCCTCAAAGCCGTCAGGGTCCACGGACACTGGTACGACCACCGCAGCCAGCCGACAATGAAGGGAGTCCGTCCTGCGGGTCGGCAGTCGAAACCACCTGCGATATTCCCTCATACGCAAGACGCAGACGGCAATCGCAGTTACAAGACCTACGATGATGATGCGGATGATCATGCGTCGTGCGCTGAGCTCATTGCATCGCACCCGCAACGGGCTCGAGCCATGACGTCAGATCGCGATCGAGCAGCAACTGCAGCGCGCGCACGTCATCGGAGTAGTAATCCGCGAGAAACGCATGGTCAGCCGGTGCCATCGTCAGCGAGCCACGTGCACGGTACGCCAGCGATCGCAGGCGCGGCCCCAGTTGTCGTGGTGCGAGGCTGCGCAAATATGGCCACAGGCCCCACGTCTTGAGAAGATAGGTAGCACCGAGGAGCCTCGGCACGTGCGGCTCGTTGTGCCGCCGGGATACGTCGGGCAAGTAGCTGGGGTCGATCCCGAGGAATGCGAACAAATCGGCTACCGCCCGCGCGGGCGCGCGCTGCAGATCCTCGTAATACATAACGTGAATCTGCGCGCGCGGGAATGCGTTCAAGTACCGCTTGACCTGATCGTGGTATCGGCCAAACACCAGAAAGGGCCGCAGGGGCCACTGGTACTCGAATGAGCCGCTGGCATCAGGGCGGCAATGCATATTCGCGTCGATCTCCTCCCGAAACGACTTACAAGTCGCCCCGACGGTCAACATCTCCAGGTACTGCGAAAACGCCCGGTCGACAGGATTTCTGAGACTGATGATGATCTTGGCGTGTGGGACGCGCACGGCGATGTTCTGCGCGGCTGTTCGTGACAGCAGGTAACAAACCGTTGCCTCCCCAATCGCGGTCTCCTGTTGGACACCGTAGTAGAGCGTCAGGTAGCCCTCCCACCTCGAGAGGTAGTTTTGCAGTCCGTACTCGGGCGCGAAATACCCGGGTTCCTTGATCGGAGACATGTACACCTGGGGATGCTGGTCCAGGTACGCGTAGAGCGCGGTAGTGCCCGCTTTCGGGGCCCCAACGATAAAGAAATTCGGCGACCTCAGGGGCCCGGCCATATCTGATCCCTGGCCGGCGGAGCGACGTTGCGCGCCGATGCCGCAAACCGGTCCGCACTTCGCTTTTCGAACAGCAGGATCATGAACTGCGACGGAACCAAGCGCAGCCATGCGCATCGGCCGCCCCGACTTACATCGATCCCGTCCGGCTGTCGCTTCGGGTCGGACGTCAGGCCGGGGAAGACCCGTGTGAGTTCGAAGTAAGGCAGGCTCGACGCGCGGAAATCCGTCACCCGTCGCCGGCTATGAGGCGGCGCGCCGCCCGTCCGAACGCTGACATGCCCCGTTCGCCAGAGGCGTGGCGCGTTGCGCCACCACTGGCGGGTCTTCATGTCGCCGATGTAATACGGGGTCAGGACGCTGAGCAGCAGCTTGCCCCTCGGAGTCGTGAGCGCATGGAATTTTGCGAACAATTCCGGCAGCTCATCGACCTGGTTCAGGGGCGCAAAATTCGAGATCACCAGCTCAGCAGCACCGCCCCCGGCCGGGGTCTTGCGGGCCAGAAAAGCGCGATAGCTGCTGCAGTCGAGAGTGACGCTCCCGGAGTCGATGAACTCCCGGCAGTGCGCGGCAAAGAACTCGCACATTCTCGGATCGACGTCATATGCTTCGACCGTGAAGCCACGTTCGGCAAAGAACCGTGCGTCGATTCCCGGTCCTGCTCCAAAATCGAACAGCCTGGCACCTGGCGGCGCCAGTCCCAGGACGAGATTCTGAAACGTCGAGCGCACCCGGCGATTCACCTCCAGTGCCGTGATGCGCTGGAAGTAAACCGCCCCCGTGTGATTCTGGTAAGGAGCGTCGTTGGACATCTGCCACGAATCTTACCGTGCGGGCGGAGCCTGGCACCACGCGGCGAATTCCAGCCCGGAAATCATGGGACGCCTGACCTTCGACGGGTTTCTTCATTCCCTGGGCCTTGGGTGCAGGCGTTCCCGGCCGCAACTTGGGTTTCATCTGCCTGCTTCATGGCCTTGGCGCTGATACTTTGCGCGGTTGCAGGGCTATTGTGCTATCAGTTCATCGAGAGGCTCTTCCGCGACGCCCGCGGAGCGCAGACACCAGGAATCTTGGAACAACTGGTCGGGCGAGCCGTGTGAGCGCGCCCCACCACCATTGCGGATAGCGCCAGGAATACGGCAGGCTCCTCAACAATGTTGTAGCGACATCCCCATAGGCTCCGTTGTCACCCTGGCATCTTGCAACGCTCAACGAAGTCTCGGCACGCATTTGTGCACAGTAAGATCGCAGCGTCGGACTTGGGCTGAGATCTGCCATCTTTTTGTAAAGTTGCATCCAGCCGAGATGTGCGGCAACTCGGTTGGCGCTGTAATGCTCGTCGTGAATCCGCACCGAGCACAACGATTCGCTCAGGGCCACGACCTCGCTCTTCATTGCAAGCCGCAAGCACAAATCCTGCCATTCGGCGAATCGTTGCTGCTCGTCAAAGCAACCGATCTCGCGGACCAGATCGCGATCAGCGAGGACGGTAGGCATTGAGATCCCGACTTGCAGCCTGAGCAGCGGCTCAAAGATCCATCCGTCCGGGGGCACGGGCGTGACCAGAAGCTCGTTGACGAGCGGACGACCGCGCTCGTCGATGAGATCGCAATTCGTATAGCTCCAGCGACACGTGGCACGCTCGCCCAGCGCCTTGATCTGCTTTTCCAGCTTCGACGGCGCCCAAATATCGTCGGAATCGAGAAATGCGAGATAGCGGCCACCCGCGACGCTGATCGCGGCGTTCCGCACCTGCGACGGATTCCCAGAGTGGCGCAGCCACAGCGTCTGCACCCGCGGGTGGGCGAGGCTGCGCAGATAGGTTCGAGTCTCCGCGTTTGAGCCATCGTCCGCAATGATCATCTCCCAACCCGTGTAGCTCTGAGCGAACACCGACTCAATCGCCAACTCGAGAAATCTCGTGCGATTGAACGTTGGCAGAATGATCGATACGTTTGGCATAGTCTGAGCTCTTGCGGGATCGAATGCCTCGCTACCGCTTAGGTCACCTCATGGATCGCCAATTGCCCGGGTGAGTCGGGCTTGTCGAACCTGGCAATTTGCCGCAGCTTGATCCGATCCCTGCCGCCGCCAAAATTCGCATCCGTATGCAAGGTGCGAATCAATTTGGTCCTCAGCGCTTCCTCATGACGATCAGGAAGTGATCGCCCAAGGAGCGCAACACTGGCCAACCCGCCGTGCGCCGATCGAGCCGCCACAACCATGCATACCCGCGCGGATGCCTGTCTCGAATCGCGGTCAAGTACGGCGGCGGCGCAAACACACATAGGCCGCGATAGTGGGCAAGCGCGAAATCCCGCTCGAACGCCCGGTAGAACTCGCGCGGCGAGTAGTAGCGCGTCCAGACAGTGTGCTGGTTCATGCCCACCGGCACTACGTTGCGGGCAAAGCGTACCTTCACCCGCGACCAGCGCCGCCGCCGTAGATAGTGGGCAATCTCCCAGGGACAGACGCGACCGATCACCGTGAACACCAGCGCACCTCCGGGCTTCAGCAAACGCGCGCAGGCGCGCGACACCTCGGCCAGGTCGGGCACGCAGTTGAGCGGGCCGAGATTGGAGTAGGCGCCGTCGAAGGTCGCTTCAGCCTCGAGTCGCTCAAGCTCATGAGCGCCGATAGCCCTCGCCCGGACGCGATCAGCCACCGACTCCTGCTGCGCACGGACGGCAGTGCGGGCAACCATCTCGGTCGACCAGTCTGTTGCGAGTACGCGGTGTCCGCAGTGGGCCATGCGAACGGCATCCAGGCCCGTGCCACAGCCGATATCTATCAGCACGCTGCCCGGTCCAAACGTCCGGTCCAGCCAGCGCCACATCTCCGCACGCATGTCCTGAATCAGCGGGTTGTTGCCGCGCGGGCCGTCGTAGTCAGCCGCGACGCTGTCGAAGGCCTCCCGTGTCTCGGTCAGTCGCATCAGATGATCGTTCTGGGTCATGTTGCGGACTCAATTCAATGAGCCGGCAACGCGTCCGTGCGCATCCCGTGGCGGGGGGCCGCTCGGTTCCACAGGCAATGCACGCAGGCTATGAACATCCCCAACAGCAGGAAGAGTCTGGGATAAGCGAGCACCGAGAGTCCTCCGCGTCCTTCAAATGGCGCGGTAAACCGATACGGAAAAAATCCGATGAGCGCGTAGCTGCCAAGCACAAAGTAGGCATGCCCGGGAGCGTGCTCGCGCAAGAAGAATCCGACCAGCAGACCAATCGGCAGCCACAGCAGGGCCATGTGGTAAGTGGCAGTCGCCGGTGCCAGCAGCAACGTCGCAATTCCCAGTAATCCGATCGAGGGCGCAGTAGCGCGCGCCCCGCAGCTTCGCCCAAGTCTGACCAGCGCCACGATCGTCAACAGAAAGATCCCAATCTTGGTGGTGAGGACGCCTGCGGCCTGCAGAAAAGGTGCGGCGACCAACGGTTGGGGATTGGCAATCGCGTCATAGACGAACAGACGACGAAACAGCGTGTCGAATGACTGGAAGCTCGCGGTAAATGGATCCTGCATGGCGAGCCTCGCGACCAGATGGTTGCCGAGGACGGACGTCAGAAACTCCTCATGTATTTTCCAACCCAGGACCCAGATGCTCGCCAGTGATACGACCAGTATCGCCACGGTTGCGCCGACCAGCACCTGCCACCGTTTCCGGAACGCGAAGTAGATGAGGATGACCACGGGAAAGTACTTGAGAGGCGTAAACAGTCCGAAGCACGCCCCAGCCAGCCGTGGCCTGTCCCGGGTGTATGCGTAGTAGCCGCCAATGCACGACGCCGACACCAGAATATATGGCTGTCCGAGGCGCAGCGCGGCGACGATGGCAAAACCGGACAGCAGCACCAAGAGCGCCGCGTCAACCGCGTCCCACACAAGGATACGCGCCAGCAGAACGATCGAACCGATCAGGCACAGTACACTTACGCCCGTCATCACCCGCAGAGCATTGAGCGGCTTAAGGTGAGTAAGAGGAACCAGCAGCAGGGCTGTGGGCGGTGGAAACGGCGAGAATTTTCCCGCTGACGGCTTGCCGATCCCGTAATAGCGCATTTGCTGCTGGAACCACGGGATGTCGTACAGGCGCTCCACACTGCCGCCGTCCGCCACGATCTTGGCGGCGGTGAAATAGCTCGGAAAGTCGCTCGCCACCGTGGTCATTGCCGGCACGATTCCACGCGCGACGAGGTACACCGCCAGAGCTCCCAGCAGGAGAATCGCGATCGGTCGGGGAGGGAACACTTGCTTCACAGGCAAAGGCGTTTCGCAGCCGGACATTGCCCTAGAATGACACGTCTTGACGGCAGGTTAGGCCGCAACGATCGATCTTCTTGAGGCCAACGAGGACATGGAAGATGATGCGCGGTGCCAGCCGTGTCAATTGCGGCCTTGCTCGGATCCCGACGCGCACAGGAAGGGGCAAAATTGCGTTGTCTCGTCACTGGTTGTGCCGGCTTTATCGGCAGCACCCTAACAGAGCGGCTTCTGTCGCAGGGGCACCAGGTGATCGGCTATGACAACTTTTCCACCGGACAGGATGCCTTTCTGCTCGCGGCGCGTGAACATGCGGGTTTCCGGCTGGTGCGCGCCGATGTGCTGGATGCTACAAAGCTGACCGCGAGCATGCACGAGGTGGATTTCGTATATCACCTTGCCGCCAATGCAGACGTTCGTTTCGGCACGGAACATCCCCGCAAGGATCTCGAGCAGAACACCATCGCAACTCACAACGTGCTGGAGGCGATGCGCCACAATGGCGTCAGGAGAGTCGCCTTTTCGTCGTCCGGCTCAGTGTACGGGGAGTCGCCGCTGGTACCGACGCCCGAGGATGCGCCCTTTCCTGTGCAGACGTCACTGTACGGAGCATCCAAGGCGGCCGCCGAAGGGCTGATCGCCGCCTACTGCGCAGGATTCGGCTTTCAGAGCTATATTTTCCGCCTGGTGTCGATCCTGGGCGAGCGTTACACGCACGGACATGTCCTGGATTTCTACCGGCAGCTCAGGGCCGATGCCAGCAAGCTACGCGTGCTCGGCAACGGCCGGCAGCGTAAGTCCTACCTTTACGTTCACGACTGCATTGACGCGATATTGCTGGCTGTTGAGCACGCCCGCGACCGGGTAAACATTTTCAACGTCGGCGGCGATTCCTGTTGCGAAGTGAATGACTCGATCGGTTGGATCTGCGCTGCACTGGGCGTGACGCCGCGGATCGAGTATGGCGGCGGCGAGCGGGGATGGGTCGGTGACAATCCCGTCATCCTTCTCGATGCCGGCAGGCTGCGCGCGCTGGGCTGGCAACCGCGGCTCACCATTCGGCAAGCGGTGCTCGCGACTCTCGAATATCTGCGGGCCAACTCACAGGTTGCGGCAGCGCACCCATGAACATCTGCATTCTGGGCCCGTGGCATCTGGGATCGATGACGGCAGCCTGCCTGGCTGCGCCCGACAATCGCGCGCGCATGGATTGGGGAGGCGGTGGCAATTGAATTTCGCCATCATCGGGTGCGGTGCGGTCGGGCAGAAACGCGCCCGGCATCTGCTGGGCGCCCGCCTCGTCCACTGCGTTGACCTCGACTTGCAGCGCGCCGCGCAAGTCGCGGCGCTCGGCCAGCGGTGCGTCAGCGGCTCCGACTGGCGCGAGCCGCTGGGTCGCGCTGATGTCGACGCCGTCATTGTCGCCACGCCGCAGGATTCGCAGGTGGAGATCGTGCGGGCGGCCGTCACGGCCGCCAAGCACGTGCTCGTGGAGAAACCCGCGGCGCGAAACGTCGATGAAATCCACGGCCTGCCGCAACTCGCTGCGAAGTACGACGTCCGCGTGCGCGTGGGCTTCAACCTGCGGTATCACCGCGCTTTTCAGCAGGCGCGACGCCTGGTCGACTCAGGAGCATTGGGCCCGTTGCTGTTCCTGCGGGCTCGTTACGGTCACGGCGGCCGCCCCGGCTATGCCAGTGAATGGCGCGCACAGCCGCAACGTTCGGGGGGCGGCGAGCTGATCGACCAGGGTGTGCATCTCATCGACCTGGCACGCTGGTTTCTCGGCGACTTCGTCGAAGTCGACGGATTCGCCCACACGTATTTCTGGGACATGCCTGTCGATGACAACGGATTCATGCTGCTGAAGACTGCGGCCAAACAGGTGGCATTTCTTCACGCCAGTTGTACTGAATGGAAGAATACCTTCTCCTGGGAACTGTACGGCCGCGACGGCAAGCTGCAGGTCGACGGACTCGGCGGCAGCTACGGGGTCGAGAGACTCACCTGGTACAGGATGCTGCCCGAGATGGGCCCGCCGGAAACCATGATCTGGGAATACCCGATGCCGGACAATTCATGGTCGACAGAAATGGCGGAGTTTGTCGAGGATATCCGCCAGGGGCGCGAACCGGCGGCGGGATTGCACGATGCCATGGCAGCTCTGGCCGTGGTAGCCAGAATCTATGCGGCTTCCGGCTATGATCATCGCGCGTAGTCCGTTGCGGATCACACTGGGCGGCGGCGGTACGGATCTTGCTTCGTACTACGCGCGAACGCGAGGGGTTCCTCGTGGCCGCTGCAATCGACAAGTACGTTTACGTCACGCGTGATGCGGCCATTCAGCCCTGGAATCTATCTGAAGTACTCCACGTTGGAGCACGTGGAAAAGGTGGCGGACGTCAGGCACCCGATCATTCGCGAGGCGCTGCGAGCTGCAGGATTTGCGGACGCCGCAGATAGAGATCACGACGCTCGCGGACATATCCGCGGGAACCGGCCTTGGGTCCTCGGGGAGTTTCACCACGGCGCTGCTGAAGGCGCTGTACGCGCAGCAACGCAAGGTCGCCCACTCCCAGGAACTGGCGGAACTTGCCTGCCACATCGAAATCGATCGCCTGGGCGAGCCCATCGGCAAGCAGGACCAGTACATCGCGGCGTTTGGCGGAATCACCTGCTTCACGTTTCACAAGGATCATCGGGTCAGCGTGCAGCCGCTGCGCGTGTCCCCGCAGACGCATGTTCGACGCTCGAGGACAATCTGCTGCTTTTCTTCACCGGCTTCAGCCGCGCCGCGAGCGGCATCCTGCGGGAGCAGCATCTGCGTTCCCAGGCTGCGGACGCGGACATGCTGCACAATCTGGACTATGTGAAGCTACTGGGGCTGCGCAGCAAGGAAGCACTGGAGCGTGGCGATCTCGTGCGCTTTGGCGAACTGCTGCATGAGCAGTGGGAACACAAGAAACGCCGCTCGGCCGCCGTCAGCAACCGGCAGATCGACGAGTGGTACTCACAGGCGCTGAAGAACGGCGCGATTGGCGGCAAGCTGGTCGGCGCAGGGGGCGGCGGCTTCCTGATGTTTTATGCCGTCAGACCGCAGCCGGTTGCGGCAGACGATGGCGGACGCGGGTCTGGAGGAGGTGCGCTTTCGCTTCGACTTTGAAGGCACCAAGGTGGTCTTGTCGCTGACCATGCTGCCTGTCGCCATACTGGCGGGCGGTCTGGCCACCCGGCTGCGGCCCCTGACCGAATCGCGTGCCGAAATCCCTGCTCGACGGTTGCCGGGCGCCCGTTCATATTTCATCAGCTCGGACATGTTGCGGGACCAGGGAGTCGATCGCGTCGTGCTGTGCGTCGCTCATCTGGGTGAGCAGATACAGGCGGCGGTGAACGTCGGCGCAGCGCCGGGGCTCGCCGTCAGCTACTCGTTCGACGGCGACGAGTTGCTGGGCACGGGGGGTGCGCTCAAGCAGGCTCTGCCTCTGCTCGGGGAAGACTTTTTTGTGCTGAACGGCGACTCCTATCTGCCCTGCTCGCTGCGCCGGATTCAGTCGGCCTACCGGGCCGCGCGACGTCCCGCGTTGATGACCGTGCTGCGCAACGACAACCGCTGGGACCAGAGTAACGTGCTGTTCAGGAACGGTGAACTGCTCGCATACGACAAGCGCGCTCCGCGACCTGACATGTCGCCATATCGACTTTGGCCTGTCGGTTCTGTCCCACAGCCATCTTCACGAACTACCGGGAAGCCAGGGTCATAGATCTGGCCGACATTTTCAGCGATTTGTCGCTTGGCGGACAGCTGGCGGCCTTCGAGGTTGCGGAGCGGTTCTACGAGATCGGCTCGCCGCAGGGACTGCGGGACACCGAGCAATTCCTGTCGCATAGGTTGGACGAGGCATGAACTATACGCAGGAGCATCTGCGGGAAACGGGGGCCATTTTGCAGCTGCTGGACGTTGCTGCGATCGAGAGGATGGTCACCCAGTTGGCGCAGATAAGAGCGGACGGGGGACGGATATTCTTCCTGGGCGTCGGCGGCAGCGCCGGCAACTGCTCGCACGCGGTAAATGACTTTCGCAAGCTTCTGGGCGTCGAGTGTTACACGCCAACCGACAATGTTTCGGAGCTCACCGCCCGTATCAACGATGATGGTTGGGAGAGCGCTTTCGTCGACTGGCTCAAGGTCAGCAGGCTCAACGACCGGGACGCGGTATTCGTGCTCTCGGTGGGCGGCGGCAGCACGGAGAAAAACATCAGCGTGAACCTGGTCGCCGCGGTCAACCATGCCCGGAAGGTAGGAGCGAAGATCCTCGGGATACTTGGTCGCGACGGCGGACACACCGCGCAGCTTGCGGATGCGGCGGTGATCGTCCCCACCGTGAACCCGCAAGCCGTTACGCCGCACTGCGAGGCTCTGCAGGCGGTGATCTGGCATTTGCTGGTCTCGCATCCGCGGCTCAAGCCGCGTGAGGGCAAATGGGAATCCCTGGATCCGTAAAGCGCCCGGCGGTCTTTCTGGACCGCGACGGGGTCATCAACCGAGCGTTCGTCCGGAGGGGAACGCCGCATCCTCCCGCCTCGCCTGCCGAGCTCAAGATCCTGCCGGGCGTTCCTGAGGCACTGAACGTATTGCGGGCGCGCGGCTACTCACTGATCGTGGTGACAAATCAGCCCGACGTCGCCCGGGGTACCTCGTCCAGGGCGCTCGTGGACGGCCATGCACGAGCGCCTCAGGGGATTATTGCCGCTCGATGCGATTCTTACCTGCTTTCATGACGACGCCGATGGGTGCGAGTGCAGAAAGCCGCGGCCCGGACTGCTGTTGCGCGCGGCCCGCGACCTCGGCATCGACCTGTCGTTGAGCTTTATGATCGGAGATCGCTGGCGCGACGTGGAGGCGGGCAAGCGTGCGGGCTGCAGAACCGTTCTGGTCGGTCGGGGTTACGGCGAGCAGGCGGCGATAACGTGTGACTTCTGCGTCGGCTCGCTCGTGGAGGCAGCCGGAATCATCATCCGTGGATCGGAATCGCAATGACTTCACTGCAGCAACTCAGGGTGAAAATCTTCGCTGACAGTGCTGACCCGGCACGCATGCTCGAGCTGCACAGCAAGCCGTATATCAAGGGAGTAACCACTAATCCAACGCTGGCACGCAAGGCCGGAATTGTCGATTACCGCGCGTTTGCCAGGGACATACTGGCCGAAATCACCGCTAAGCCAGTATGTTTCGAGGTGCTCGCGGATGATTTCGCGCAGATGGAGCGCCAGGCTCTGGAAATCGCCTCCTGGGCGGATAACGTCTACGTCAAGATCCCGGTTACCAACACCAGGCGCGCTACCTCCAGTGCGCTGGTCAGGCGGCTTGCCGATCGACGCGTCAAGCTCAACGTCACGGCGATCATGACCCTTGCGCAGGTGCGCGAAACGCTGGCTGCACTGAATCCGGCCACACCAAGTTACGTGTCGGTGTTTGCCGGCCGTATAGCCGACACCGGCGTCGATCCATTACCGTTGATGACCGAAGCTCTCGAAATTCTCAAGGTGAATCGCAATGCCGAGCTCGTGTGGGCCAGCTCGCGCGAGCTGTTCAACATTTTTCAGGCCAATGCAATCGGTTGCCACGTCATCACCGTAACAGCGGACATCCTCAGCAAACTTCCTCTGATTGGCTATGACCTGGCCGAGTACTCCCTGGACACGGTGAAGATGTTTCATGACGATGCGCAGAGCGCGGGCTTATCGCTGTAGCAACCACCGCATCGCTGGAGCGACCTGCGGCGGCATGAGCGGAGGCGAATCGGCATTTGAGGATCGCGACGACCCAGGTTGCGGGATCGCGAAAGATGCGGATCTTCTTGCCTTCGTCAAACCCCCGCGATTTGTAGGACACCGGAACTTCCAGCGGATGGAAGCCGGCGCGAATCAATTTCCCCACCAGCTCGTAATCGAAGTCAAAGCGATTGCAGGTAAACTCAAGACCATCGAGGCAATCCGCGCGCAGGACCTTGAACATTGACGTCGGATCGGTGAGGCGCACGCCAAACAGCGTATTGAAGAGCGCTCGGAACAGCACGCCGCCGACATTCATGAGGGCCGCCAGCGGGCCGTTGTGCGCAAACTGGCGGATCTTCCAGTTGGCCGGTCCCATGTGGCGACTGCCAAGCACGAACGCGGCGCGGCCGTCAGTGATCGGCCTCACCAGCTCGGGGTAGTCCGCTACGTCGTATTCCAGGTCGGCGTCCTGGATGAGCAGGACTTCTCCGGTCGCAGCCGCGAATCCCTGCCTGATCGCGTGCCCCTTGCCGCGCGGCTTGTCCTGATAGATTACGTGAATCCGTGGCACGTCGGCGCCGTGGCGTGCGGCAAACTCCGCAACCATCTCGCGAGAGCCGTCGCTGGAGTTGCTCTCGACGATGATGATTTCCTTGGTTGCGCCCGGCAGAGGCTGGGCCCAGACCCGCTCCAGGAGCGTCGTCAGAGTCTGCGCCTCGTTGTAGACGGCGATGACAATCGATACTTTCACAGCCTCACCGATGGAAAGCCTTCAGACGCTCGGACCGGAGGTCACCGGCAGATGCACTGCTCGCCTGATACGTAAGTGCGATGAGCCGTGTTATAGGTTCAGGCTGGCACTGTAAATCATGTTCCCCGAGCTGATCACGGGCCTCACAAGGCCATATCGGAGCACAAAGGGCGCACATTGTCGAACAACGGAAAAGCTTCGGCTGCAACATTGCTGAATAGTTTCAGGTAACCACTTACTGCTCACGCTTCTGTGGGACAAAATCGGTGTTACCCTTGGGAGCTCCCGCTCCGTGTATCTCGGCGACCCCAGCCCACATTATGGGGACTATCGCGCGCGCTGACGCGGCCAGGGTCTTCGTCGGCAACTTGCTGTTCGTTCAGCAAGTCTTTATGCAAGGCTTCGGGTCCAACGGGCCACTCTGCAGTCTGGCGAACGAGTTCCGGTACGCCATGCGGTTCCGAGGTGACGCAGCGCGGAAACCCGTGAATACTGGACCCTGATCCTTAGCCGCTAACACACTGCGTGCCCGCCGCCACTCCGCCACTTACCGTTTCCGCCGTCGTGCACCTGTTGCGACCCAAGCAATGGGTCAAGAATATCTTTGTCTGCGCCGGCGTACTTTTCGGCGGAGACTGGCATAACCCAGAATTACTGTTCGCTCTGACGCTGACGTTTTTCGCCTTCAGCCTGATGGGATCGAGCGTCTACGTTCTGAATGATTATCTTGACCGCGACGCCGATGCGAATCACCCCACGAAGCGCCATCGGCCGCTCGTCAGTGGTGCCGTGAGCGCGCCGCAGGCTTTCGCAGCCGCGGTCGTTTGTTGTGGGCTCGCGAGCGTAGCGGCGAGCTACGCCGATATTCGCGTCTTGGGGATCGTGATGACCTATCTGTTGATTAACGTAGCGTATTCGCTGCGTCTCAAACATCAACCGGTCGTCGATGTTTTTTGTATCTCCTCGGGCTTCATGTTGCGTATCTTGGCGGGTACTTGGGGAATTGGCATCCCGCCGTCGGGTTGGTTGCTGCTGACTGGCGTGTTCATGACGTTGTTTCTGGGATTCGGCAAGCGCCGCGCGGAGTGGGTAGAGGCCGGGGGGGCGCAGCGGCTCGTGCTGGCATCCTACTCGCGGGAGCTGCTCGACACGTTCTTGTCCATCGCCGCGACGGGTACGGCCTTAAGCTACGGACTGTACACGCTGGACCCGCAAACGATCGCGCTTCACCACACCGATAAATTGATTCTCACCGTGCCATTCGTGCTTTTTGCTCTGTTTCGTTATTTATATCTGATCGATAGCGGTAAGAAGGGTGAGAACCCGGGTGCGGACGTGTTCACCGACCCACAAGTCTTGGTTTGCGGATTGTCATTTGCCGCGTGTACCTGGTGGCTCTTGAACCATTAACGCTGCAGTCCATGAAGCGAATACGTTCCTGGGGCGGATTGGGCGGCGAAATCACCACCTTGGCGCGGCCGGCGTTTTCCAGTGAGATCGGCCATCAGATATCGGCGCGGAGTCCTGGCAAGTGGCTGGTCATCGGCAATCTGCGCAGCTATGGCGATGAAGTCCTATGCCCGGACGGCAACTACCTGCAGACCACCTTGTGTGATCGGATCTTACAGATTGATACGCATACGGACACGGTGACCGCCGAGAGCGGTGTGCGTCTTGAGGTGCTTCAGCAGCGTGTCGCAGCGAGCGGATACATGATTCCAGTGATACCGGGCACCGCTTACCTCACCCTCGGCGGTGCGATTGCCAACGACGTCCACGGCAAGAATCATCACCGGGTTGGGAGCTTCGGGTGTTTCGTGCAGAGATTGCAACTCATCCGCACCACGGGCGAGGCGCTGCTATGTTCGCGCAGCGAGAACCCGGAGCTCTTTGCTGGCACTATCGGCGGCATGGGGCTTACGGGTGCGATTACCTGGGCAACCGTCCAGTTGCGCCGGATCGACTCCCCCTTGTTGCGGGTCGAGTCTTATCGATTCCGCGATCTGGCCGAATTCTTCGAACTGGACTTACGCAACCGGGACCGGCACGAATACGCGGTTGCATGGGTCGATTGCGCCGCGAAGGGCCGCTCGCTCGGGCGCGGCATCTTCAGCGTTGCCGACCACGCAACGGGCGCCGCAACTTCTCCTCCTCACAGACGGCCGATAGCGGATGTGCCCTGTTATATGCCGGTGTCGCCGCTGAATCGCCACACGTTGTCCGCCCTGAACTCGCTGTATTTTCGCTTGCAGCGTACCGGCATGAAATCCGTTCACTATGAGAATTGGCTCACCCCTTTGGATGCGCTCCAGGATTGGAACCGTCTGTACGGGCGGCGCGGATTCTTCCAGTTCCAATGTGCGGTGCCCGCGAGCGAAGCGCACTTTAGCATCGCGGCGATGCTAAAGGCCGTCGCGGCGACCCGCCAGGGGTCTTTCCTCGCAGTTCTGAAGACCTTCGGCGAGAAGGTCTCGCCCGGGTTGATGTCCTTCCCGATGGCGGGAGCCACGCTCGCTTTGGACCTTCCGAACCGCGGCGCAGCGACCAGGGACCTGCTGTTAGAACTGCATGGCATCAGCGCCAGTGCGCGGGGCCGCCTGTATCCGGCAAAGGATGGGTGCTCGCCCGCCAACAGCCTGGAGATGGGTTACCCAAACTTCGCGCGTTTCAAGCGTCTGCTCGACCCGGGCCTCGAATCGCTGATGTCACGCAGATTGAAACTGACCGGATAGGGCCGCACGTGTCGACGCATGAGAACATTCTCGTGATCGGGGCGACCAGCGCCATTGCCGAGGCAACTGCCCGACTCTGGGCGGCGGCGGGCGTACACCTGTATCTGGTGGCGCGTAGTCCCGAAAAACTTGCGCTCGTAGCGCGCGATCTCGAAACTCGCGGCGCGCGCGTCACTCAAGCCATGCTCGACGTTAATGACTTCGATCGGCATGCGCCGATCATCGAAGCAGCATTCCGCGCACTGCTGCGCGTCGACGTGATCCTCATCGCCCATGGGGATTTGCCCGACCAGCGCAGGTGCGAGGGCGACGCGCAGGCAGCGCTGACAGCCCTACAATCCAATGCGACATCGGTAGTATCGCTACTCACGCTCATTGCCAATCGAATGCAGATGCAAGGTTCAGGCGTGATCGCGGTGATCGGATCGGTCGCGGGAGATCGCGGCCGAAAAAGCAATTACGTCTACGGATCGAGTAAGGCGCTGGTCGCCGTGTTCGCACAAGGACTGGCGGATCGCTTGCACGAATTCGGGGTTCGCGTCATCACGGTCAAGCCCGGATGGGTCGACACGCCCATGACCGCGTCATTCACGAAAGGCCCATTATGGGTGGGCCCGGAATCGGTGGCGACGCAGATCCACGCCCGCATCGCCGCGGCTCGCTCCGGTAGCTACTATGTTCCGCGCTTCTGGTGGGCAATCATGGCGATGGTTCGATGCCTCCCGGACAGGATCATCCGTCGGCTCAATATCTAGCACTGTCAGCGCTGCAGCGAGGAAGCGGCACTAAAGTCAAAGACGCGCGCGCAAGCAGGGTCTCGCATTACTTACGCTCCCAAACCTCGTCCTGATCCGGGAATGTCAAGACTCGCCGGTAACGCTCCGTCAAGAACTCGCGAAACTTCCCAAAGGGGTACGCTGGGGATTCAAGACGATGCGCCCAGATAATGTATTGCACCCGCTTTGCCTCCAATTGCCGCATGCTGAAAGCTACAAATTCGGGGCGCGAGTTGTGGCCGCCCTCGAGCATGTCGGTGAAGACCGGATTACGCAGTGCCAGCGGCAAATACACATCGACCCAGCGCGCCTCAAAAAGGCGCTGACCTGGTGTCGTATGCCGGGCTAACCACGCCAGTTTCTCGCCAGTCAATGCGGCCGTTGCGATTCTTCCGGCCGGCAGATCTTCAATCACGGTGAGCTGATGATGCCTCGCCCACGTCTGATGCGCAGCAATGCAAATCAACCCGGCCCACATCACAGTTGTCGCATAGCCCCGCACTGTGTACGTTACCGCGCTGGTTACCAGCCAAACCAACAGGATAATTCCCGGTGTCGCGACGCAATACAGCCTGATCCAATTCGGACTTTGCGCTACCTCCAGGTACATCGACGCACCGACGAACGCGAGAAGCATGACGCGTTGCGCGTCGATCAGCACGGCATCGCGTGAGCTGCGAACGCGCAGGCGCTGCCGGCATTTCCATACACAGAGCGCATAAACGATTGGAAGGGTAAAGAAGACCAGCAGGAACAGAATCCCGGTCAGGTGTTTTAACCAGACAAGCACTTGCGGTGAGCCAATACTCAGATCATTCGGTCCGGTGGTCACGTAGTGCAGCACGTAGGTAACCTGGAAATACCAAAGCTGCCCGAAGCCAAGCTTGGCAATGAAGTAGCTACTAAGCGCCCCCCAGGTCACGACGAGCGGCAGGAAGAGTAATAACTCGTGCTTCAGGCAAGTTGACCAGGACTGCCTGGTTTGAAAACGCTCCCAAATCAGGTAC
Source organism: uncultured Gammaproteobacteria bacterium (assembly GCA_963718865.1). GTDB lineage: Bacteria > Pseudomonadota > Gammaproteobacteria > Steroidobacterales > Steroidobacteraceae > 13-2-20CM-66-19. Next base: position 54,632 of record CAVRAE010000001.1, read on the forward strand.
GCCCCAATACCCACTGCGGCGCTTGGGCCCCGGGTCTGCGTAAAAAATGTGGCCAGCCCCAGCAGCATCCCGGCCATTACGATCCGCGGCGGCGTTCTCGCTCGCAGTAGAGCAGCCAGGGCCCCCATCACCGCGAGTACGCTGAACCAGTGATGCGTCCCATTGAGCATTCTGCCGTAGTCCAGAACCAGCAATAGCGCGATCGCAAGCGCCGCGTGTGCCGGTTTCATGATCGAGCGGGCGATGTGAAAGCAAAGTGAGCAGAGGATGATGCCAAGCACCAGCACCACCAAGTTAGGTACCCAGATTCGCGAACCCAGCAGCTCAAACGCACCGAGATAGATCAAGTCCGTGCCCGGGGGAGTGAATTCAAGGAAGTCGCGATAGATGAGTTCGCCGTGCAGCAGCCGCTGTGCGTTCATCCAGAAGAGCGCCTGGTCTCCGCCCAGGAGAAAGGCAGTTCCAGGCCGCGCAAACAGGTTGGCACAAAGGTAGAGACAGCTGCCAAGCAGCACGCCGGCGCCGTAGTAGGAGCCTGCCGAGGGTCGTTTGCCGGCGATCACGCGGTCCCCCTGGGAGTTGCGGTGGCGGGCCGCTGGAGTCCGACCCTCGGCCCGCGACTGCCGTGGCTAGCCATGCGCAATCGGGTCGGAACCTGTCACCAGCTTTCGCAGACGCGAGGTCAGCGGCCTTTCGATGAAGCGGTAGCATAAGTACCCCGCGAGCGCACACAGTACCAGCGCCAGTGACGTGAAAAACACGGACGACGTCCACGTTACGAGCGGAAACAGGCGCATCCAGGACCAGGCCAGCGCCTCCAGGATAAACTGATGAGTCAAATAGATTGAGTAGGAAGCGTTGCCAAGTTCCAGGAGCGGACGATTTTTAATGGCGCAGATCTTGGGGTTCAGGGAGCCGGCGACTAGGAGGAATGCTCCTCCCAACACGGTCAACTGTGAACCGGGTGATCGGAGGCAGTAGAAACCGAACACGATGAGGAACAGGGACTGTGGCACCGGATCCCGTGACCCGCCCCGCAACCAGCTGTGCGCCAGGATCATCCCGGCGAGGAATTCCAGCAGATACGGATTGCTGTAAGTCGATGCCACCGGATGTGTGAACGGACCGAACACTCTGCCAATAACGACGAGCGATACCAGCGTCACGGCGAGCGCGGGCAGGCGAACGCGTGCAGGCGCTGCCAGCGAGAGTGCAAAGAGCGCGTAGAAGAACATCTCGTAGTTCAGTGTCCAACCGTTCGCGAGAATTGGCCACACGCCGCGTGGGAACCCGGGCGAACTATAGGGAATGAACAACAGGCTCTCGGCAATTGCAGCCGGGTACACTCCCTGGAAGGAATGTTGGAACGTCTTGTAGGCGATCCAGGCGAGAGTCGCCAGCCAGTAGAGCGGTACCACGCGGATGATGCGCAGCAGGAAGAACTTCTGCGGCGTGAATTCAGTTCTCGACGTGGTAACGACCATGATAAAACCGCTGATAACGAAGAACAGGTCGACACCGGAGCCACCGAAATAGGGCGCGCCCAAGCGCTCCGCGATGCCCGGAATGATGTACACGGAATGCGCCCACACCACCATCATGGCGGCGAGCGCACGTAGATACTGAATCGGACGAATCACGCTGTGAGTGTCGGGTGTGAGCTACTGGCGCACGACCTCGTAGATGGCCAGTCGCGCATGCAATCCAGGCTTGTCGAATGCGGCCACTGGCTGCAGCTTGATTTGATCAGGTTTTAATCGACCGAAGTTCGATGCCAGATCACCCGGTAATAGTTGTTCCGGGACGATGAGCCACACTGGCGCGCGCTTAAGGAGGTTCTCCAGGCGTGCCTCATCGCTGCGCAGAGGTTCACCATGGTCTCCATAGTAGATCGGTTTAACACGGCCTCGCCAGTTCGCGGGCAAATAGGTGAGCAGCTGCTCGGCACTGTAACCATCCAATGAATAAATCATCCGTGGCACGGCCGGCGATTCAAGCACAAAGCGAGCCGCTTCCGGGAAGCCGAATCCGGAACCCGGAGCCTCAAAGTACTGAAAGCGATCCACGCGTGACCAGTTTGCCGAGCTTGGATCGAAGATAATCCACGCGGACTGATAGCCCATGAACCCAACACAGGCCGCCAGCACCGTAAGCTCGAGGGGGAGCCGTATGCCCTTGGGGTGCAGCGGGAGACTCCGCCAACCGCATACGGCGCACACGATGAGCGACGGCAAGGTGAACAGCAGATAGCGCGAAAACCAGAATTCAGCGAGAAGTCCGATGGCGAGCATCGGCACGGCGCCCATGGCGAGCAACCAGCGTTGACGCCAGTCATTGAGAAGCGCGCTGCAGGCGAGTCCGAGCAACCCAATCACCGTGACAGGCCACGACAACTGCGCCGTGAGTTCATCGAGTAGCCGGGGGCGCGGGACGCCCATCGACGCCGCGATCCCGGAGTAGTGTCCCATGCCAACCCCAAGGAGATCTTGCAGCCCAAATCCGGGCGATTGACCATGCCGCATTCGCAGCGCTGCCACGCCGAGCACCAGCAACGCGAACAAGGTTGCCGGCGCATGGGCGGCGAGCACCTTCGCTAAATCCGGCGCCCCCAATAAGCGCCGGCGCTCGGGCGCGGGCATCAGCACAAGCGCCGTGGGCATCGAGATCAGAAAGACAAATCCCACCGGCATTTTGCACAGCGCCGCGACCACCAGTGCCATGGCGACGACGAAGGCATGCCGCCAAGTCGGCGATGCGGTGAACGCTATGACGCTGGCGAGCACCCAGATGCCCGCCACGCACATGAACATGTCAGATAATGCGAGCCGCTGTAAGTAAACGACAAACGGACAGATGGCAAAAAGGCCGCCGCTTATAAAGGCGCTCGTACGATCACTCAATTGCCGTGCGAGCCAATAGGTCAATGCCGCGCCGATCATACCGGCCACAACGTGCATGGCACGTGCCGCAGTGAGCGGATGTAGACCCAGGCGGACCAGAGGCACCAGCGGCCAAGCCTCCAGCGGCTTTCCCTCGCCGAGCGGCCGCAGCCATTCTCCCGCGTCGATCACCCTCCAGACCCAGCTCAGCTGGCTCGCCTCATCCGCGAATACCGGCAACGCCATCAGGTGAGCAAAGGCCACAGAAGCGAGGACTAACAGTGCAAGAACTGCCGGGATATCGCCTCGGTACTGGCCGAGGACCGGGATTCCTGCCGCTTGCGCAGACGGTCGCGCGCACACGTCTAGCTGACCGCAATATCGGTTGCGGACGGCAGCTGGGCCGTAGGTGGCGGGAACGGGGAGAGTTTGCCTGCTTGCGCCTTAGCTGACAGGATAACGCCGGCCAGTCGTTTCCGCTGAGAGTGCGCTAAGGTCATGACAATGATCCGACAGCGGAGAGTCCCGCCGAACACCGGTGCGTCGTTCGCCATTCGATCGCGGTCGTGAAGGATAATACGCACTATTGTGTGCTTAACAATCGCGACTACCCTCACACCGGCATAGGAATGCTGCTTGCGTCATCTCGGGCAGGAAGTTTTCCTGGCGCGGGCGCGGGAGTCCGGCCACTTCCGCCTCGTGCGCGGTGATGTGTTGAATCCGCATGTGCTGACGACGATGCGACCGGCCGGGCCGGAGGTAGGGTGTGGTTGGCACGACCGAAGGGGGGGGTGTGAGCCCGACAGGCAAGGAGCTTAAGAATCGTTGCGCGATCGTCACGGGCGCCAGCGAGGGCCTGGGCTACGCGATCGCCAGGAGGTACCTTGAGGCCGGCGCCAGTGTGCTGCTCTGCGCGCGCGGTGCGACGCAGCTCGACGAGGCGACTTCGGCACTCAGACATCTGGCCCGGCCCGGCCAGGCAGTGACTTCGCTGAGTGCCGATGTCTCCAAGGCCGCCGATGCGAGCGCCCTGGTGGATCGAGCGCTTGGGGAATTCGGACGCCTCGACATTCTGGTCAACAATGCGGGTGTCGCAGGCCCCTGCGGTTCCACCGAATGTGTTGACTGGGACGAATGGGTGCGTGCGATCGAGATCAACCTTTTGGGTTCCGTGTTGCTGAGTCGCGCCGTATTGCCGCACTTCAAGCACGTAGGGTATGGAAAAATCATCCAACTGTCTGGCGGCGGTGCCACGCGACCGCTGCCCATGCGCAGCGCCTACGCCGCGTCAAAAGCGGCCGTCATCCGATTCGCAGAAACACTTGCCGAGGAGACGCGTCCGCACCACATTGACGTCAATGCTCTGGCCCCGGGCAGCCTCGATACGCGCATGCTCGACGAACTCATCGCCGCCGGACCGGAAAGAATCGGACGCGAGTCTCACGAGCGTGCGCAGCAACAAAAGCGCACTGGCGGGGTGCCGCTTTCCAAGGGCGCCGAGCTGGCGGTATTCCTCGGCTCAGCATTGAGCGATGGCATTACCGGCAAGCTGCTAAGTGCGGTCTGGGACCCCTGGCAGACGCTGCCTGATCATGTTGCCGATTTGCGTGCCACGGACGTCTATACCTTGCGGCGCGTCGTTCCCGCGGACCGTGACCTCAGCTGGGGGACGGGCAATTGAACGTCGGCACTCCAGCTAGATCATGCCAACCGCCAATGTAAAGGTCTGAAGAAAATGAAAGTCGGGCCGTTGCAGCGCAAAGCGGTGATCCGTCGGATCACAAAGGTGAGTCAGCTCCTCGTAGTCCTCGCTCGAGAGATACGGCCGTAGCCGTTCGCTCCACGTGCCGCGGAAGATGGCCTCGAGAAGATAAGCTTCGTCGGCCGGCCGCAGCGGCGTGACGCGCTCAATCACCAAGGTGCGGACCCCAACCTCATGCAACTGCGCCCGCTGCAGCAGACCGATGATGGAGCGGACCCCCGCCAGCTCGCGTTCATCGACCCGGTAGCGCTCACGGTAGTAGTGCCGCACGGCTTCATTCGTCAGCTGCTCGAGCCTGGAGTCCCAGGCGAAGACCATGTCCGGCAGCAGTGAGCTTTGACCGAGCGCAATGCGGCCCCCGGGGCGCAGCAGATTCGCGAGCAGCTTCACGCCCGCGAGCGGATCGCGCAGGTGGTTGACCGTATTGACTGTCCAGATCAGATCGAAGCTGCCGGCAGCCAGCGGCGGCTTCAGAAGATCTGCCTGCAGCACCGCCGTCCCTGCGGGGACGGCGGCACGAGCTGCGGCAGCATGGGCCGACGCGAGATCGAGACCCACGACCAGGCCCTGCGCGCCAACCTCGCCCGCAAGCCACTCGAGTGCTTCGCCGGTGCCGCAACCCGCATCGAGGATGCGCATGCCGGGCGCGAGGCCGAGGCTGGCTATGGCCTGACGCAGTTCGGGTTCCGCGAAGGCGTTGAACAGGCGTAGTTTGCGCGAATAGTCGCGCGCCGCCGTGTCATCCAGCAGTCCAGGGGTACTGTTCGGTATCACGAATCCTGCAAGCGCATGGCTTCACGGCGGCCCGGGTATGCCGGGCGTAATCTGTCGCGGCGCGGCGCGCAGCGCCGCACGCACCGGCTGCAGAGTCTCGTGCCGCGCCTGCGGCGACGTCAGCCAGCGCAGCATACGCTGGCCCTGCGAGAGCTGTGCCCAAGGCCCGCCCGAGACGCGCGGCTGCACTGTCGCGAACGCCCTGCGCATGCGCACGGTCTCGGCGCTCGGCAGCGCGCGTGCCGCAGCGTACGCGAGCATCGCGCGCGTCGAGCGCGCCCACTCAATGCCGGGGAAGGCGCTGATCCACAGGTGTGACAGCGAAGCGCCCGTCAGAGTCCGAGTTTGGCAGACTCGCTGCAGCAGCCAATGGCAGCCGTCCGCCGCACGTGCGAGCACCCGATCCGGCACGCAGCCGTAGTAGCGAGCCGCCAGTGCGAGCGGCGGGTATGCCCACCACAGCCCGCCGTCAGCCGTGCCCGCCGCCAGGCGCAATACCTCCTCCCACTCCTCGTCCGTCATGCGGCCCGAGAGCCGCGCAATGTCGTGCAGCTGCAGCAGCCGCAGGTCGCGATAGACCATCGCGCCGGCAGCATGCAGGAGCAGGTGGATGAGCAGCGCAGCCCTCGATGGATAGTCGTTAAATCCCGGATGCAACGGGTGCGGGAATACGATCTCGGAGACATCCACGGGACGTTGCGGCAGGACCTCGGCGATACGGCAATGCAGCTCGACCTTGATGCCGTTGTGGGAATGCTCGCCCAGTGACGCCGCCGCAGCGTCGGCATGCGACGCGAGCACCCGGTGTTTCCAAGTCGAGTGAGTCTCGTGAAATCCGAGCGCGCCGAGAACCTCCATGGCTCGCCGGGATTGGTCTTCCCGTACCAGCAGGTCGACATCCGCCATCGGCCGCTCGCCCGCGACGTACAGCCCTATCGCGTGCAGCGCCGCCCCCTTGAGCGGCACCAACGCAACTCCGGCATCGCGCGCGCGGATGTCGATCTGTTGCAGCAGCTGCTGAATGCGCCGGAAGCGCGCCGCGGTATGTGCTTTCTGCTCGGTGAGGAACTGCCTCCAGGCTGCCGGGCCCGGCCAGCGCAAAGCGTCCGCGAGCAGCGGTGAGACACCGTGGATCGCGGCAGCCGCCCGCGCCACCGCCCACTCGGCCTCGGACCAGTCGGGAGCCGCGCAGCTCGGGCTGCCGAGCTCGCTTGCCAGTGCTTCGGTGGTCTTGTGCAGGGCAAGATGCAGCGCCCGCAGCGAGCGCCGGCTCGGGCATTCGGCCATCCATTCCGCCGCGTCGCTACCGGCCGCGCGCCGCGATTGATCGACTGCGTTGCCGATGCGCATAGCCTGGCGTCGGCGCCTCAGCTCACCGCCGCCTGGCTGCCGGCGTTGCGGTACTGATGCTCATGTGCGAGCAGTTCCTGCCAGCGTCGCTCCAGCGTGCGCCGGCCGCGCCGATATTCGCCAGCGCGTGCGGGCATGTTCAGCGTCTCGATCGAAACGCGGTCGTGCAGCAGATTCCTGATGGCGCGATAGAACTCGGACGTGTACGTGCCCTGGAACATCATCGCCAGGTCATCACTCTCCTGCCAACGGGTGTTGCTGCCGAGCTGCGCCTTCACCAGCTCGTAAAAGCGCGTGCCCGGCAGCGGATACGAGACGCTCACGCCGACATCGTCGGGCAGCGCCGTCTCGAGCAGCTCGCGCGTAGCCAGAATGTCGGGCAGCTGCTCATCGAGATAGCCGAGTTGGATGAAGAATCCGGCGCGAATCCCCACAGCCTTCAGCCGCGCCCGCGCTGCCGTGATCTCGGCCACCTTGGTGCCCTTGTTCATGGCGTCGAGCACCCGCTGACTGCCGCTCTCCGCGCCGATCCACGCCTCCCGGCATCCGGCCTCGTGCAGCGCGGCGGCCATGCGCTCACTGAGCAGATCGGCGCGCGTTTGAATCGTGAAGGGAATCTCCCCGGCATCGGCGCGCAGCACGCGCGCGAACTCGCTCACCCAGTCGACGCGGAAGCCGAAGATGTCATCGGCAAACCAGACGTGGTCGGCCCGGAAGGCGCGCTTGAGGTGCGACATTTCCCGTGCCACCGCCGCGGCGTCGCGTTGCAGGTACTGGTTTCCCCAGATGGGCTTGGCGCACCAGGCGCAGCGAAAGGAGCAGCCCCGGGAGGCCGCCATGTTCAGACTGAAGTAACCATGAGCCTCGAGCCAGGTGCGGCGGTAGCGCTCGATGTCGACCAGATCCCACGCCGGCAGCTCATCGTACTGGGCGACGGGCCGCGTGTGCGCGCCGTTCACCGCCATCACCCGGTCCTCGCTCAAAGCGGCGATCCCGGCGACCCCGTCCGTGAGTGCGCTCGCCGTGGCCTGCGGGCACGCGTCCAGCCGCAGCAGCAGCGCTTCGAGGGCCACCAGCCCTTCCCCGAGCAGGATGACGTCCGCCCCCGCGCGCAGATAGGGCTCCGGAGCGTCGGTCACGTCAGCGCCCGAGGCGATGACGCGCGCGCCCGAGTGGTGCGCGCTGGCGATCATCTCGCACGCCGCGCGCCGCATCCTGCCCAGACACATTTTGCTCAGAAAGTTGAAGTTGTCCTCGTACAGCAGCACGAGCTGCGGCTTCACCGCGCGCAGCTGCCGCTGAAAATCCCCAATGCCATCGGCCAGCATCGCGTCGAAGAGCGCCACCTGGTGCCCCGCCTGACGCAGCATCGCGGCAACCTGTAGCGTAGCGAGCGGCGGGTACGGCTTGGCCCGCTCGAGCTGCTTCTGGTCGAAACGCAGGAAATAGGAGTGTCCAACCAGAATCGAAAGCATGAACCTCCCCGCTTCGGCTGGCGCGCCGAAGGACCTCCGGCGCGGAGTATACCGAGCCGACTTAGTGGTAAGTGCTTTGCGCGAGGATAACGGTTCAGCGCCGTCGCGCGATTCGCCCGCGGGAACGGCCGGATCGGCGCGGGAACGTCGATCGGCAGGCGCTCTGAACCGCCATTAAGCGCGCTGCAGCACTTACCTACAAATGGGTCAGGAAGAAGAGATGCGATGCGCGGCCGCCGTTTCACCCTGGATATCGTCGTTGCCGGTGTTGCCGCCGCGCTACTGCTCGCATGCGGCAGCTGCAACAGCAGCAGCACAACAGTAGTGGCGGCTGCGGCGGCCATCCGTGATCATGCTCACGAAGTAATCACGCACCTCTGCCTGGACCCGATCGTAAGGCGCTGCAAAGGGGGGGCCTTGTCAAAGTCTGTGCTGCTGACCCCTCCAGACACGCTGCAGTACACGGCGTCTTGCACGCTACCTACATTATGGGGAACATTTCAGCTGCATGTGTTCGCGGATGCTGCAACTGCGAAGGAACATCTCGCACTGACCCTGGGAGACACGGACCCGGACGGGTCTACGCTCATGCGCATTCATTCGGAATGCCTGACAGGTGATACCTTGTTCAGCTTGCGTTGCGATTGCGGCACGCAATTGCAGGAGGCCCTGCAGAGGATCGCCGGCGAAGGACGTGGCATGCTCCTGTATCTGCGTCAGGAGGGGCGCGGGATCGGTCTGGACAATAAGGTCAGGGCCTACGCACTACAGGACGCAGGGCTTGACACCGTGGCCGCAAATGAAGCACTGGGCTTTGCCGCGGATGAGCGGAACTACGCCGTTTGCCGGCCCATGCTCAGATACCTGGGTGTTTCCAACGTGCGCTTGATGACCAACAATCCGTGGAAAATAGCGGCGCTCAGGAACTTCGGGGTTACCGTGACCCGCGTTCCGATCGCATCTGTCCGCACCTCGCACAACGCCAAGTATCTGGACGCCAAGCGAACCAGGCTCGGCCACCTGTCGACGCCACATGGATTGAACGACGGGAGTTAGACTGGTGGGTGCTGACGGGATCGAACCGCCGACATTCGCCTTGTAAGGGCGACGCTCTACCAGCTGAGCTAAGCACCCTGGTTTTATTGGCCGAAATCGCCTGCGACGATTTCAGCAGATATTACTCCGTCGACCGCGGGCATCAGCTTCGTTGCCCTGCATCAGTGCGCCGGCGGTACGATCTGCTTCACGCGCCGGCCGTTGCGCCGGGTGCGCTTGTCGTCGGCTTCTGTGGGGACGACCGCGACCGCGGGCGCCACGGCTGCGTCCGCCTGCTGTTGCGGCATCGGTTGCTGCGTCAGCGCGACCGCCAGCACCTCATCGATCCACTTCACGGCCTTGATCTCGAGATTGCCCTTGATGTTGTCCGGAATTTCCACCAGGTCCTTCTGGTTCTCGTCCGGAATGAGCACGGTCTTGATGCCGCCGCGGTGCGCCGCCAGGAGCTTTTCCTTCAGTCCCCCGATGGGGAGCACTTCTCCGCGCAAGGTGATCTCGCCCGTCATGGCGACGTCCGAGCGCACCGGTATCTTCGTCAGCGTCGACACCAGCGCCGTGCACATGCCGATGCCGGCGCTCGGGCCGTCCTTCGGGGTCGCCCCTTCCGGGATGTGCAGGTGGATGTCGTGCTTCTGGTAGAACTCAGGGTCGAGGCCCAGCATCTGCGCACGGCTGCGCACCACCGTCATCGCCGCCTGGATCGACTCCTGCATCACCTCGCCAAGTTGCCCGGTGTGCTGCAGCTTGCCCTTGCCGGGCACGACCGCCGCTTCGATGGTCAGCAGCTCACCGCCGACTTCGGTCCACGCAAGGCCCGTGACCTGGCCGACGCGGTTCATGTCCTCCGCCTTGCCGTAGCGGAAGCGGCGCACACCCAGGTACTTGTCGAGGTTGCGCGGCGTGACCGCGACGGATTTCGTCTCCTTCTTGTGCAGCAGCATCTGCTTCACGGCCTTACGGCAGATCTTGGCGATCTCGCGCTCGAGGTTACGCACGCCCGCTTCGCGCGTGTAGTAGCGCACGATATCCATCAGCGAGCCGTCGGAGACCTTGAGCTCATCGGGCTTGAGCCCGTTGTTCTTCATCTGCTTGGGCACCAGGTAGCGCCGCGCGATGTTCATCTTCTCGTCTTCGGTGTAGCCGGGCAGACGGATGACTTCCATGCGATCCAGCAGCGCCGGCGGAATGTTGAGTGTGTTCGCGGTGCACACGAACATCACCTCGGAAAGATCCAGGTCGACCTCGAGGTAGTGGTCGTTGAAGGTCGAGTTCTGCTCCGGGTCCAGTACCTCCAGCAGCGCCGAGGACGGATCGCCGCGGAAATCCATGGACATCTTGTCGACCTCATCGAGGAGGAACAGCGGGTTGTGCACCCCCGCCTTCGACATGTTCTGCACGATCTTGCCGGGCATCGAGCCGATGTAGGTGCGGCGGTGGCCGCGGATCTCCGCCTCGTCACGCACGCCGCCTAAGGACATGCGCACGAACTTGCGGTTGGTGGAACGCGCGATGCTCTGGCCGAGGGAGGTCTTGCCCACGCCCGGTGGCCCCACCAGGCACAGGATCGGGCCCTTGATCTTGTCGACGCGCTGCTGCACGGCGAGGTACTCGACGATGCGTTCCTTCACCTTGTCGAGGCCATAGTGGTCCTCGTCCAGCACTTTCTGCGCGCGCGCGATGTCCTTGAGGACCTTGGTGCGCTTCTTCCACGGCACCTTGACCAGCCAGTCGATGTAGTTGCGCACTACCGTGGCCTCGGCGGACATGGGTGACATCATCTTCAGCTTGTTCAGCTCGCCAGCGGCCTTGTCGCGTGCCTCCTTGGGCATGCCGGCCTTGGCGATTTTCTGCTCGAGTTCCGTGATCTCGTTGCCGCCCTCGTCCATCTCGCCGAGTTCCTTCTGAATGGCTTTCATCTGCTCATTCAGGTAGTACTCGCGCTGGCTCTTCTCCATCTGCGCCTTGACGCGCCCGCGGATGCGCTTCTCGATCTGCAGCACGTCCATCTCGCTTTCGATCGCGACCAGGATGTGTTCGAGACGCTTCCTGACGTCGAGGATCTCCAGCACCTTCTGCTTCTCGGCGAGCTTGAGCGACATGTGGGCCGCCACGGTGTCGGCGAGACGCCCGGCCTGCTCGATGCCAGCGAGCGCCGTCAGCACCTCCGGCGGCACCTTCTTGTTGAGCTTCACGTACTGCTCGAACTGCGAAATCACCGAGCGGGCGAGAACGTCCATCTCCTTCTCGTCGTAGCTCTCCGCATCCGGCAGCAGTGTCGCGTCCGAGGAGTAGTAATCACCGGCGTGCAGTTTCTCGATGCGCGCCCGGTCGACGCCCTCGACCAGCACCTTCACCGTGCCGTCGGGAAGCTTCAGCAGCTGCAGAATGGTCGCGACGGTGGCGATGCGGTACAGGTCATCCGCCTTCGGGTCATCGACGTCGGCTTGTTTCTGCGCCACCAGCATGATGCGTTTGTCGGCACGCATGGCCACATCCAGCGCCTGGATGGACTTTTCGCGCCCGACGAACAGCGGAATCACCATGTGCGGATAAACGACCACGTCCCGCAGCGGCAGAACCGGTACGTTCTGCAGCACGGCGGGAAGCGGCACAGTCGGAGAGGTCGGTTCGGACACGCTCAAGCCCTCGATGGCCCATGGGGAAGCGGCCCGCGTCTGTCAGGAGCGTAGCCGACGGCGTATGTGACGCTAGTGTAGCGGGATTTGAGGCCGTGCCGTGCGCGTTTCAAGGGCGCCGCACCGCCAAGGAACGCGCGTGGCGCGTGCTGGTGGCCAAGTCAGTGGTGATTGGAGCCGGAAACGCGCCGCGGTTCATCCACGCTCGCGAGCCGGCTGTCGTCGGAGCCGTACACGATGTACGGCTTGGTCTGCCCGTCAATCACGGTCTCGTCGATGACGATCTTCGAGACATTGCGCATCGAGGGCAGCTCGTACATGGTATCGAGCAGCACCGTCTCAAGAATGGTGCGCAGACCCCGCGCGCCGGTCTTGCGCTGCATGGCGCGGTGCGCAACCGAGCGCAGGGCTTCGTCGCGGAACTCAAGCTCAGCGCCTTCCATCTCGAAGAGACGCCGGTACTGCTTGGTGAGCGCGTTCTTCGGCTCCGTGAGGATGGAGACCAGGGCGCCCTCATCGAGCTCATCGAGCGTCGCGACCACCGGCAGGCGGCCGACAAACTCCGGAATGAGGCCGTACTTGATCAGGTCCTCCGGCTCGACGTCGTGGAACAGGTCGCTGCCGTGCGGACGGGTATTGATGTCACGCACTTCGGAGGTGAAGCCGATGCCGCCCTTCTGGGTGCGGTTGAGAATGATTTTCTCCAGCCCCGCGAAGGCTCCGCCGCAGATGAAAAGGATGTTGCTGGTGTCGACCTGCAGGAATTCCTGCTGCGGGTGCTTGCGACCACCCTGCGGTGGCACGGAGGCGATCGTGCCCTCGATGAGCTTCAGGAGCGCCTGCTGCACGCCCTCGCCGGACACGTCACGGGTGATCGAGGGGTTGTCGGACTTGCGCGAGATCTTGTCGATCTCATCGATGTAGACGATGCCGGTCTGCGCCTTCTCGACGTCGTAATCGCACTTCTGCAGGAGCTTCTGGATGATGTTCTCGACGTCCTCGCCGACGTAACCCGCCTCGGTGAGCGTGGTCGCGTCGGCAATCGTGAACGGCACGTTGAGCAGGCGCGCCAGGGTCTCGGCGAGCAGCGTCTTGCCACAGCCGGTCGGGCCGATGAGCAGGATATTGCTCTTGGCGATCTCGACCTCTTCCTTGGCGCGTGCGCTGCCGGTGCGGGTCTGCAGGCGCTTGTAATGGTTGTAGACGGCGACCGCGAGCACCTTCTTGGCGCGCTCCTGGCCGATGACGTACTCGTCCAGAACCTTCTTGATCTCGTGCGGTTTGGGGAGCTTGTCGCGCGCGCGTTCGGCGCGATCCTCGAGCTCCTCGCGGATGATGTCGTTGCAGAGTTCGACGCACTCATCGCACACGAACACCGAGGGTCCGGCGATCAGCTTGCGGACCTCGTGCTGACTCTTCCCGCAAAAGGAACAGTACAGGAGCTTGCCGTCATCATGGCGGCTGCGGGAGTCTTCACTCATCGAGGTGCCTCATAAGCTCCAAGTAGCACGATACTTCTTATATATCACGCTCTCCCGCCACGAAGCAAAGCGCGGGTGCGCGGCTAACTCATTGTCCGGTCGGGCTTTGTATGACGCGCGTCACTACTTTGACATTTGTCGGACCAGGCTGCCGCCAATAGGACAAGTCACACCGGCTTTGGCGCCGTCTGGGCGGCGATCTGCGCTGCCTGGGCCGCGAGCGCGCCGCGTTTCTCCAGTTGCTGGTCGATGAGGCCATAGCGCTGCGCCTCGGTCCAGTCCATGAAATGGTCACGGTCGGTGTCCTGCTTGATGCGCTCGACGCTCTGGCCGGTGTGCTTGGCGAGGATTTTGTTCAACCGATCGCGCGTCTCGAGCATCTCCTTGGCGTGGATCTCCATGTCAGCCGCCTGGCCCTGGAAGCCGCCCAGCGGCTGGTGGATCATCACGCGCGCGTGCGGCAGGCAGTAGCGCTTGCCATGGGCGCCAGCGGCGAGCAGTACCGCCCCCATGCTGGCCGCCTGGCCGATGCAGATGGTGCTGACGTCGGGTTTGATGAACTGCATGGTGTCGTAGATCGCAAGTCCCGAGCTCACCACGCCCCCCGGGGAGTTGATGTACAGCGCGATGTCCTTCTCCGGATTCTCGGACTCCAGGAACAGCATCTGCGCGACCACGATATTCGCCATGTAGTCATCTACCGGGCCGACGATGAACACCACGCGCTCCTTGAGGAGGCGCGAATAGATGTCGTAGGCACGCTCGCCGCGCGCGGTCTGCTCGACGACGATGGGGACCAGATTCAAACCACGTTCGTTCATGTGCCGCTCGCCTGTTCGTGCTCGTGAGTGTGGGGATGCATGTGGTCGTGACCGTGCTCATGCGCGTCGCGCCCAAAACCGGTGACCTGGGAGAAGCTCATCGGTCGCTCGGTGATATGGGCCCGCTCCACCACCCATTCAACCACCTGGTCCTCGAGGGCTGCGGATTCGAGCTGGCGCATGGCATCCGGGCTTTGCTGGTAGGCGCGCCGCGCCTCCTCGGGATCAGGGTAGCTCGCCACCAGCTCGTCCAGCCGCGTACGCACGCGCGCCGGGTCGAGCTTCAGTCCCTCGGCCTGCACCACCTGGCCCATGAGGAGCCCCAGCGCCACGCGCCGCCGCGCCGCTTCTTCAAACGGTTCACGCGGCGGCAGCTGGCTCGCCTCGCGCACGCCCATGCGGCGCGCGGCCTGCAGCTGCAGCTCCTGAGTCTGTTCATCCACCATGGTGCGCGGCAGCTGCAGGGGATTGGCCCGGTACAGCCCGTCGAGGACCTGGTCGCGTACGCGGTGACGAATCAGCTCGGCGAGTTCCCGCTCCATGCTCTTGCGCACCTCGGCGCGCATCTGCGCGAAATCGCCGTTCTCCACACCGTAGGCCTTGCAGAATTCCTCGTCGACTGGCGGAAGGGACTGCTCCTCCACCCTCTTTATGGATAGCAGCAGTTCGGCCGGCTTGCCGGCGAGTGCCTTGTTGGGGTGGGCGGCAGGGAAAGTCGCGGTCACCGTACGCTGCTCGCCGGCGGTGGCGCCCTTCAGGCCCGCCTCCAGTTCCGGCATCGTCTGCCCGCTGCCAAGGACGATGTTGACGTCGCTGGCATCGCTGCCCTCGAAGGGCTTGCCGTTGATGCGCGCCTGGTAGTCCACGATCACCCGGTCCGAATCGCGGGCCGCGCGTTCGACGACGGTGAAAACCGGACGCTGGCGGCGCATGTTCTCGATCATCGCGTCGATGTCCGCCTCGGTGACCTGCGCCGTGGGCCGCTCAATCTTCAGGCCGTCCGGAGAGCTGACCTTCACCTCGGGCAGCACCTCGACGAGGGCCGCGTAGCGCAGATCCGCGCCGGGATCCATCGACAGGGGCTCGATGCGCGGCCCACCTGCCGGCTTGAGCTTTTCCTGATTCAGAGCCTGGGTGTAGGAGCTGCGCACGAGATCGCTCATGACTTCGGCGCGCACCTGCTCACCAAACTGCCTGGTGATGACCGCGAGTGGCGCCTTGCCGGGCCTGAAGCCCTTCAGGCGCGCGGTGCGCGATAAACGCCCGAGCCGCTGCTTGACCTCCTCGCTCACCTCGGTGGCCGGCACGGTCACTTCCAGGCGCCGCCCGAGTCCACCGGTGTCTGAAACAGATACGTGCATCGTCAATCCTCAAAAGCCCGCAGGGGCGCACTACGGCCGACTACATAACCATCATTGGTGCAGCAGAACTGGTGCGAAAGGAGAGACTCGAACTCTCACGGGTTTCCCCACTGGATCCTAAATCCAGCGCGTCTACCAGTTCCGCCACTTTCGCCCGTGCCTGCGCATAGCGGCCGTGCGTCGGATACGCCACATTATAGCTGATGGGATTGCAGCCCCAGGCACGGCGGCGCCTTGCCACAGACAATGTCCCCAGGAGTGGTGGGCCGTGAAGGACTTGAACCTTCGACCAAGAGATTAAGAGTCTCCTGCTCTACCAACTGAGCTAACGGCCCTCGTTCATTTGGCCGAAATCGCCTGCGGCGATTTCGGCGGACATAACTGCGTAGTCCGCCGGCAAAGAGCGCGGTCTTTGCCGGCTGCGCATCAGAATCTGGGGTGGACGATGGGGCTCGAACCCACGACAACCGGGACCACAACCCGGGGCTCTACCAGCTGAGCTACGTCCACCATCTTCAGTCCCCTCATCATGCGGCTGGCGTGCCCGGCAGGACTCGAACCTGCGACCCTCGGCTTAGAAGGCCGATGCTCTATCCGCCTGAGCTACGGGCACGACTCCAAAGCGCCCCTAGCCGGCCCCGCCGCACGGGGGGCGCGAATCATACGTAAGTGCCTTAACCAGCGTCAATTTCTTACGTCGCGGCCACTCACGATAGCGCAGCGAGGCAGGCAAGGCACGCCCGGGCCCGGCAGGTCGTGGCTGTGGCTGCGCCGGCCCGCTTTGCTACACTGCTTAAAAGCGGCCGCCCTGCTTTTAAGCCGCCACCCTGCCCAGTGATGAAAATCGCGGAAATCACCCGTCAGCATGCAGCAGACGCGCCGGCCGAGCCGACGGTCCCCGTGAGAGCGGCGGCCGCGGCGACCCTGGCTCAAGAGCCGCGCATAGTCACCGCAATGAGCGCGCAGGACCTTGCGCTCACTGAACTGCGGCGGCTCCTGAACGCCTGGCGACGGCACGAACCGCTGGCGCGCAGAGGACAGGATCCCGAGGAGCTGCATCAGCTGCGCGTGACCGTGCGCCGCATCGATGCAACGCTCGCGCTGTTCAAGCATCAGCTGCCCGCCTCGGTGGTAGGCGCACGCAAGAGCGCGAAGGGTGTGCTGCGCGCGCTCGGTGCCGCCCGCGACCTGGACGTGCAGCTGGCAGAACTCGCGCGCTACTGCGCTGATCTGTCGGAAGCGGAAACCGCCGCCGCAGGGCCCCTCAGGCAGCGGCTTGAGGCGGAAGCCGCGCGTGCCCACGCGCGCATGGTGCGGTTACTCGACGCGGCTCCCACACGCCGCTGGCTTGAAGACTTATCGCTCGCGACCGATGCAGGCGCAGCTGGATCCACGCCAGAACCCCACAGCGCGTTCCACGTCATGCCGCAGCGGGTGCGGCAGCGCTTCCGCAAGTTGCGCAAGACGGTCCGCAAGCTCCCGGCGAACGCCTCCATGGATGAATTCCACAATGTGCGCCGCCGTGCGAAGCAGTTGCGCTACGCGATCGAATCGGGCGGCCGCATGTTCGGCAAGCCCGCGGACGAGCTCCTCAAGGCATTGCGACGCATGCAGGAGCGGTTGGGCGCACACCAGGACGCCTACATGGCGAAGCGCCGCCTCGCAACCCTCGCCGAGGATTCCGCCAGCGGCCTGCCGCCTGCGACCCTGTTCCTCATGGGTCGTATCGCGGAGCGTCAGTCCGAAGTGATCTCGCAGGCCAGCAGAACGCTCAGCCGCTCCTGGCGCCGGGTACGCGGCAAGCGGTGGAAAGCCATGCGCAGCCGGCTTGGTGAGTTGAGTGATCGCGCGCCTGCACCGCGGCGCGCTACCACCGCGGCGACGCGCGCCGCGACTACTGCGGTCGCTGCGGCTTCGCCACCGCAGCCACCGGCGGCGGTGCCCGCCATCGCGACCGCACCACCCGCTGAGGCTGTTGCCCCGCCGATCGGCGCACCCGAACGCGTGAGCGAGCCGGAGCGGCGGTCACTCAAGCACTGAAGGCGGGAAAGCGCGCCCGCATGGAGCTCATCATCGTTCGCCACGCGATTGCCTGCGAACGCGATGCGCACCGCTGGCCCGATGATCATGATCGCCCGCTGTCCGCGCGCGGCATGGCGCGGGCCCGCAAGGCGGCCCTGGGACTGAAGGGAATCACGCAACGCCCGACGCGGGTGCTGACCAGCCCGCTGCTGCGCGCACGCCAGACCGCGGGGATTCTTACCCAGGTTGCCGGCTGGCCGCGCGCAGTTACCTGTCCGCAGCTCATGCCCGGCACCCCGCCCCGGGACCTGCTGGCACTCATTGCCCGCGGCCGCGACGAGCGCCTCGCCGTAGTGGGCCACGAGCGCGGCCTCGGATACCTTGCGAGCGTGTGCCTGCCGGGCAGTGCCACAACCGCA
Source organism: uncultured Gammaproteobacteria bacterium (assembly GCA_963718865.1). GTDB lineage: Bacteria > Pseudomonadota > Gammaproteobacteria > Steroidobacterales > Steroidobacteraceae > 13-2-20CM-66-19. The sequence continues at coordinate 72,668 of CAVRAE010000001.1, forward strand.
GCACTGTCTTTCAGGAAGATGGCGGCCGCGCTGCTTGCGTTCCAGGGCGTGCCGCGCGCCGGGCGTGGCGAACTCGTGTGGTTCCTGCCGCCGCGGGTGCTGCGCGCCGCGCGTTGACGCCGCGGGTACTGCGCTCGTTGGAGTGAAAGCCGCAGCCGTACCGCCGCAGCCGGCCAAAGTCACCTCTTTGGCCGGCGGAAACGGAACTACTGTGCGCCGGAATCGCTTCTAAGCCATTGCGGCCAATGGATCAGTGCGCCCCGGATGCCGCGCCACCGCCGGCGCCGCCGCGTATCGGGTGCGCGAGCCAGACGAGGAAGATCAGCCCGAGAAAGATCACCGCCGAGACGTAGAAGATATCGTTCGCGGACAGCATGAAGGCCTGGTTGTCGACGAGGCGATTGATCAGCTCGTAGCTCTGGTTGGTCCCCATGCCGCTGGCGTGCAGCTGCGCCAGGGTCTGCGCGGCCACCGGGTCATTCGGTGTCAGGCGCTCGACGAGCTGCGCGTGATGCAGCGTCGCGCGCCGATCCCATAGCGTGGTAGTGATCGAGGTGCCGAACGAGCCGGCGCTGATGCGGGCGAAATTCGACAGCCCGGAGGCGGCCGGAATGCGCTCCGGCGGCAGGCCGTTCAGGGTAAGCGCCATGAGCGGGATGAAGAACGCGGCCATGCCGGCGCCCTGGATGATCGTGGGTATGAGCAGCACACCGATGGTGGCGTTGGTGTTGAAATTCGCACGCATGAACAGCACCAGCGAGAACACCACGAACGAGATGGTCACGAGGATGCGCGGATCGACGCGGTCCGAGAAGCGTCCCACGAAGGGGGTGAACACCATCGCCAGGATGCCCACCGGCGCGAGTATCAGACCGGCAAGCGTCGCCGTGTAGCCCATGTACTGCTGCAACCACAGCGGCAGCAGCACCACATTGCCAAAATACAACCCGTAGGCGGTCAGCAGCGCCACCGTGGCGACCCAGAAGTTGCGGCGGCGGAACAGCGTGAGGTCGACGATCGGGTGCTCCTCGGTGAGCTCCCAGATGAGGAAAATCGCGAACGCGACCACCGTCACGCAGGCGAGCGCGATGATGGTCGTGGAATTGAACCAGTCCAGATCCTTGCCCTTGTCGAGCATGACCTGCATCGAACCCACCCAGATGACGAGCAGTCCCAGCCCCACGGTGTCCACCGGCACCCTGGCAGTCGCGGTCTCGCGCTTGTGGTAGATCCCCCAGGTCACGAGCGCCGCGACAATGCCCACCGGCACGTTGATGTAGAAAATCCACGGCCAGGAAATGTTGTCGGTGATCCAGCCGCCCAACAGCGGCCCCACCACCGGCGCCACCAGCGTGGTCATCGCCCACATGGCGAGCGCGGTGCCGGCACGCGCCCGCGGGTAGCTGGACAGCAGCAGCGACTGCGACAAGGGAATCATCGGGCCGGCGACCGCGCCCTGCAGCACCCGGAACAGGATCAGGAGCGAGAGATTGGGTGCGAGCGCGCACAGAAACGAGGCGATGACGAACAGCAGCACGGAAGCGAGGAACAATCGCACCTGTCCGAAGCGGCGCGTGAGCCAGCCGGTCAGCGGCAACGAGATGGCGTTGGCGACACCAAACGAGGTGATGACCCAGGTGCCCTGGTCGGGCGACACACCCAGGTCGCCGGCGATGGCCGGAATCGACACGTTGGCGATCGAGGTGTCGAGCACGTTCATGAATGTCGCCAGTGACAGGGCGATCGTGCCAAGCACCAGCTGCGCGCCGATGAGCGGCGGCAGCACGGCGGGGCCCGCATTGGCCCCGCCGGTCACCGGTCTGTCAGCGTTCTTGTCGGCCATGAACCGTCAATCCGTCTCGCGTGCAGCGCATGCAGTTTCAGTGCAGGTGGCGCGCCGCGCCAGGGACATGCACGACGGCCGGTAAATGCGCGTTGGCGAGCAGGTTGGCCGCGGCCGCCGGAGCCTTGAGCATGGCGGGTGCCGAACCCGACAGGTTAGCGGCGATGATGGCGTGCACGCGTGCATCCGCCCGTGCATCACCCGATCCAAACACTTCGGTGGACCAGGCGGCGGCGTTGCTGGCCACCTGTGGCATGCGTCCGCCGCCGCCGTTCCTGACATCGACGACGGCTTTCATGGAGAGGCCGATCTGCAGCGGGTGCGCCGCGATTTCCCGTGGATCGAGCGCAATGCGCACCGGCACACGCTGCACGATCTTGATCCAGTTGCCGGTCGCGTTCTGCGCCGGCAGCAGCGAAAACGCCGCTCCGGTGCCGGCGCCAAAGCCGGCGACCGAGCCGTGAAACACGACATGCGTGCCGTACAGATCAGCAGTGAGCGCCACCGGCTGTCCGACCCGCATGCGCTCCAGCTGCGGCTCCTTGAAGTTCGCATCCACCCATACCTCATCGAGCGGCACCACCGCCATGAGCGGGGCGCCCGGGCTCACGCGCTGCCCGAGCTGCACGTTGCGGCGCGCGACGAAACCGGACACCGGCGCCGGCAGTTCGGTGCGTGCGAACGTGAGATAGGCGCTGCGCACGGCGGCGGCCGCATCACGCACCTGCGGGTGGTTCTCAAGGGTCGTACCGTCAACGCGCGCGCGGTTGGCCGCGAGCTGCTCTCGTGCCGCCAGCTGGCCAGCCTGGGCGGCCCTTACCGCATCGGTGGCGTGCTGGAGTTCCTCGCCCGACACGGCGCCTGAGGCTCCCAGCTGCCGGCGCCGCGCGAGGTCACTTTGCGCAGCGGCGAGATCGGTATCGCGCACCTGCACGTCCGCCTGCAGCTGCGCGCTGGTGGCGAAGAGGTTGCGGACATCGCGCACCGTGCGCGCGAGCTGCGCCTCGGCCTGGTCGAGCGCCACCTTCGCGTCCGCCTGATCCAGCCGCACCAGGGTCTGGCCGGCTTTGACGAACTGGGTGTCATCAGCACCGATCGCGACCACGGTGCCGGAGATCTGCGGGGTGATCTGCACCACGTTGCCGCCGACGTAGGCGTCATCGGTGCTCTGCTGGAACCGCAGCACCTGTGCCCAGTACACACCATAGATGACTCCGATAACCGCGAAGACGCCGCCGGCGATGCTCAGCCAGCGCCAGCGTTTGCTCATTGCGGATGTTGGTTTGGTGTTCGTACTCATGAGAATCCTTAAAAGCAAATCCTGTTAAGTGCCAGCGCCTTCAGCGCTGCTGTGCGTTCTCGAGCATGCGGCCGAGAAAGCCCTCGAGCTCGCGCGCTTCGGTCCGGGTAAAGCCGCGCAGGAAGCGGTTCAGCACACCCATGGAGATCTCGCGCATCCGCGGGTATGCCGCCCTGCCCTCGTGCGTCAGCTCCAGATACGTCAGACGCCGGTCATGCGTGCAGCGCGCGCGGCTGATCAGGTTCTTGGCTTCCAGCCGGTCCAGCATGCGTGTCATGGCGCCCGCGTCGTACGAAATGCCCTTGCACAGGTCGGATGCGGACATCCGCTCATCCCCGGCGGCGAGTGTCGCGATGACGATAAGTTGCGCGGCGCTCAGTTCCAGTGGCGCGAGACGCTTATCGGCCGCCAACTCCCGATCGAGCGCGGCCAGCAGTTCGGTGCGCACCCGGTTCAGCAGCGATCCCACGCCCTTGCGTGGCAGGTAGCTGCTGCTGTCGTAAATCTCGCTCATGTCGACCCTTTCAGAAATCTCCCCTCCGGGGTAGCGGCGCGCCCTCAAGCGGAGCATGCCGCGGATAGTACTTGCCTAGGCTGATATTGTCAATGAGTTAATTGCCACGGCAGGGTGGCGCCGGCGAGGAAACCCGCCCCTGCAGCCGCGAAACTGTCATAAGTGCAGTGCACAATCGCGCGGTGTTTCATCGGAAAACGCGATGTCACAGGACTTGCACCCTAAGCGCTGGCGAGCGGCACTGATGCAGGCCGCCCGGCAGACAGTGAGTGCGCGCTGGCGCAGCACGCTCGACGCGCTCGAGTCGGCGCGTCACGAGTACGCAGTCCTGCGCAGCTGCGTAGGCCTCGACGTCCGTGCGCTGCGCAAGGCCGCGCAGCGCGTCCACGACCTGGAACAACTGCGGGCCGTCCTCGCGCGCGAACTCAGCGTTCCGTAGCTTCAGGATTGCGATTTACCGGCCGCTGCTCTTCCATTGCGCCCATGAAACCCCTGCGCTCGCCTCACGGCTGGTTGGGATTTGTGTGCCTGGTGTGGTTCAGCGCGCCAGGACTGGCGCGCGCACAGGAAGCTGCTGCGGCATGTCCGCGCCCCGCCCCGGGCAGCGTGGTGCCCGAGCCGGCCGAGCTGCGCAGTCGTGAGGGTGTGCTGCGGGTTGATCTGACGATTCGCAACGTTCCGGGACCCAAGGGGGGGAACCGCTACTGCTACCTGCTGCCGGACGGAGCGCAGTCCCCGACGCTGCGCGTGCACCCCGGAGACCTGCTGATCCTCAGGTTGAAAGACGCGCTGACCGATGACACGCCGCCGGCGTCCGCCGCACCCGCGCCACCCGTGCACGCCGCGCACCTGCCCGCCGCAGCTGCCGCGGCGGGCGACCCGTGCACCAGCGGCGCGATGACGCCCACCGCCACGAACCTGCACTTCCACGGACTGACGGTGCCCCCGGTGTGTCACCAGGACGAAGTGGTGAGGACCTCCATTGCCCCGCTGGATCCGCCCTTTGAATACCGCTTCCGCATCCCGCAGGGCGAGCCGCCCGGGCTTTACTGGTATCACCCGCACATTCACGGCTTCAGCTCCGTGGAGGTGCAGGGGGGTGCCTCCGGTGCGCTCATCGTAGAGGGTCTGGAGCGTGCCAATCACGCCGTGGCCGGCCTCCCGGAGCGTGTGCTGGTCATCCGCGACCAGGACCTCCTCAACCCCGATGCACCGCCCTCGAAGTCCGAGCCGGTGGTGCCGAAGATGCTCATCGATCGCGACGGCGACTCCGCCAACAACGGTACCGGCTTCGGCCGCCCGGCCAAGGACCTGTCGGTGAACTTCGTGCCGGTGCCTTACCCGGACTATCCACCTGCCTCGCTGCCCATGAAGCCGGGTGAGCGCCAGCTGTGGCGAGTGCTGAACGCCTCCGCGGTCACGTACCTGAACCTCGCGGTGTTGTTCCGACGCGCCCCACAGCCGCTCGGTATTGTCGGCATCGACGGCGTGCCGCTCCACGCCGCCGCCAATGACCCCGCGGCAATCGTCTGGCAGGACCACATCGGCGTGCCGCCGGGCGCGCGGGTGGAATTCATCGTCACGGGGCCGCCGCTCGGGGTGCCCGCGCTGCTGGTAACGCGCACGGTGGACACCGGACAGGGGGGCGAGAATGACCCCAACCGCGCGCTGGCGACGATCACGGCTGCCGCCGGGGCGCCCGAGCCGATATCGAGGCTGCCAACCGCCACGCCGCCATTGCCCGCGCCGACGCGACCCTGGCTCGGCGATGTGGCGCCGGTGCGGGTCCGGAAGCTGTATTTCTCGGAGCAGCTCTCCGATCCCAAGAACCCCAACAGTGCGAGCACTTTTTACATAACGGTGGACGGGAAAGAGCCCGCTCCCTTCGATCCATCTTCCGGTGTGCCCGACATCGTCGTGCAGCAAGGCGACGTGGAGGACTGGATCATCGAAAACCGCTCGACCGAGCTGCACGCGTTCCACATTCACCAGCTGCACTTCCTGCTGGTGGACTGGTCCGGCATTCCGGTCAGCGAGCCGTTCCTGCGTGACACCGTCAACGTGCCCTACTTCAACGACCGCATGCTGCAGTATCCGAGCGTGCGACTGCGCATGGATTTTCGCGATCCCGACACCATCGGCACCTTCGTGTATCACTGCCACCTGCTCGAGCATGAAGACGGCGGCATGATGGGCCTGGTGCGCGTCGTATCCGCGTCACGCGCGGGTCACGCCGATGCAACACAGGGCCGGTAGAACGGACGCGGCCCGATGCCGGGCAACTCAACAGGGAGAATTGCATGAAACTCGCGCGACTTGCGTCCCACGCGCTGGACGGCCTGCGCTTCGGGCTCGGCTCAGTTGCACTCGTGCAGCTGTCGGTCGGTGCCGCGATTGCCAACGCGGCCGCCACGCCCGCCGACGAACATACCCACTCACCCATCAAGCACGTGATCGTGATCATCGGTGAAAACCGCAGCTTCGATCACGTGTTCGCCACCTACGTCCCGCGCCGCGGAGAATCGGTGTGGAACCTGCTGTCGGAAGGCATCGTTAACGCCGACGGCACCCCGGGCCCTAACTTCGCCAGGGCGCAGCAGAAAGCCGCGTCCGATCCGGCGGCCGACGCGTTCCTGCTCAGCCCGGCGAAATCCTCCCTCCCCGGCAACGTATTGCCGGCGCCGCTGGTGGGTGGACCGAAGACCTCCTTTATCCCTAATGACAGCCTGACGATCGCCGAGCAGTCCGAGAACGGTCTGCCACCCGAGTATTACCCGTCGCTGACCACGGGCGGTTCGGGGCTCACCTCCAAGACCCCGGACACGCGTATCACCGACGTCAACAGCCTGCCGCCCGGTCCGTTCCAGCTGACCAACGGCAGCTCGTTCTTCTACACCTCGTACGCTGCAAGCCCCGTGCACCGCTTCTACCAGATGTGGCAGCAGCTGGATTGCAGCCTCGCGCATGCCACGGACAGGAAACCTTCCGGATGCGACTCGTCGCTGTTCTCGTGGGTCGAGGTGACCGTCGGTGCCGGTGCCAACGGCATTCCGCGGCCCGGCAACTTCAGCACCAACTACGCACCCGGTATGGTAACCACCGGCGAGGGCTCGACCGCCCTCGGCTTCTACAACGTGCAGCAGGGCGATGCGCCCTACTTCAAGAGCCTCGCGGACACTTTCGCGATGAGCGACAACTTCCACCAGGCGGTCAACGGCGGCACGGGCGCCAACCACATCATGCTCGGCCACGGCGATGCGATCTGGTTCAGCGACGGCGCGGGCCATGCGCAGAAGCCGCCGCACAAGACGGAAGTGGCGATCGGCAGTGCCAACCAGGGGATCGTCGATGAGGTCGAGAACCCCAATGCCGCGGCCGGCACCAACAACTGGTACAGCCAGGACGGTTACGGCGGCGGCTCGTTTGGCTCCGCGTCCTTCGGCGGCGGCTCGTACACGGACTGCTCCGATGAGAGCCAGCCTGGCGTCGCGCCGATCCTGAAATACCTGCACTCGCTGCCGCGTCCCATCGATCCGCGCTGCGAGCCCGGGCACTACTACCTGCTGAACAACTACAACCCGGGCTACTTCGGCAACGGCAACAACGCCTTCACGGACAACAACGCCAACAACACCGTGTTCACGATTCCGCCGTCGTCGACCCGCAGCATCGGCGACAGCCTGCTGGCCGCAAAAATCTCCTGGAAGTACTACGGCGATCAGTGGAACAACTACGTGCCCGACCCCTACCAGCTCAACTACGGGGCCATCGGGGCGCAGACCGACGAGTACTGCAACATCTGCAACCCGTTCCAGTACGACACGTCAATCATGGCCAACGCCGCCGTGCGTACCGCGCACATCCAGGATACGGCGAATCTCTACGCCGACATCGCCAACGGCAACCTGCCGGCGGTCTCCTTCGTCAAGCCCAGCGGCCTGGTCGACGGTCACCCGTCATCCTCGAAGCTGGACCTGTTCGAGGGCTTCAGCAAGAAGATCGTCGATGCGGTCAGGGCCAACCCGCGCCTGTGGGAAGACACCGCAATCTTCATCACCTTCGATGAGGGTGGCGGCTACTACGACTCTGGCTACGTGCAGCCGGTGGATTTCTTCGGCGACGGCACGCGCATCCCGCTGATCGTGGTGTCCAAGCACACCCGCGCCGGGCACATCTCCCACGACTACGCGGATCACGTTTCGATCCTGAAGTTCATCGAGCGCAACTGGGGCCTCCCGCCGGTGACGCGTCGTAGCCGCGACAACTTCCCCAACCCGCGCACCAGGGACGGCAATCCGTATGTTCCGGTCAACTCGCCGGCACTCGCCGACCTGTTCGACCTGTTCGACTTTGATGGTGACCGTCACTAGGATCGCCTTAAGGTCCCGCGCGTCACAGCGCGAAACTCGAGCGGGCGGCCATCTGGCTGCCCGCTTTTTTATTGGCCGAACTCGCTTGCGGCGATTTCGGCAACCCACCGCCTGACCGCGTTCGATTCGCGGGCAAACGGCGCCGCTCGCTCCACAGTGCCGCGATCACCTCCGGCGCATGGGCTTTTGCCCGCGAAGCGGTAGAATCCCCCACTTCCGCGACGGGGTGTAGCTCAGCCTGGTAGAGCGCTACGTTTGGGACGTAGATGTCGCAGGTTCAAATCCTGTCACCCCGACCACTTGAAACGGCGTCCGAGTCTGGATATACTTTTATAGTAATGTATATCCAGCGGAGACTGCAATGCAGATTTCAAAGTGGGGAAACAGCCTGGCCATCCGCTTGCCAGCAGCGGTCGTGGAAGCGCTCGGTCTTCGCGCTGGCGACGACGTGACGCTGCACGCCGCCGGCAAGCGCACTCTGGAAATCGAAAAAACCCCCGGCGTAAGGGAACTCGTGGCGCGCCTGCGCAAGTACCGCGGCCGGTTGCCGAAAGACTTCAAATTCGATCGCCTGGAAGCGCATGAGCGGGGCTGATTCGTTCATCGATACCAGCGTCCTGCTCTATCTGCTCTCGGGGGAGTCCCCCAGGGCTGATCGCGTTGAGGAACTGCTGGCACAGCGGGGCGCCATCAGCGTCCAGGTACTCAACGAATTTGCGGCGGTTGCCACGCGCAAGCTTGCCCTTTCCCTTGATGAGGTCAGCGAGGTGCTGGAGACGGTTCGCGCCCTGTGCACGACCCACCCGCTAACCGTCGAAAGTCACGATCGTGGCATTCAAGTCGCGCAACGTTACAGGTTCTCGCTCTACGACTCGATGATCATCGCATCCGCGCTCCTGGCCGGATGCAAGAGGCTCTACGCGGAAGACCTTCAGCACGGCCAGGTGGTCGACGCACAGCTCACGGTGATCAATCCCTTCATCGCAGCTGGAACGCGCGCGAAGAGTAGCCGTTAGCTAACGCGACCTACGCCCGCCGCCAGGTGCTCGTGCCGCCCGGCTTGTCCTCGAGAATCACACCATTCGCGACCAGCTCGTCGCGAATGCGGTCCGACTGCGCCCAGTTCTTCGCGCGGCGCGCCGCGACACGCGCCGCGATACGCTCCTCGATCTCATCATCGCTGAGCGCCTGGCGTGCAAGCGTCGGCGCGCTGCCGGTGGCGAGCCTGAACCACTGCGCCGGCGGCACCTCCAGCACGCCGAGCACGCCACCGAGTGACCTGAGCTCCGCGGCGAGCTGTGCCGCGCGTTGCTCTTGGCCCGCGTCGCGGGCCGAATTCACCTCGCGCGTCATTGCCTGCAGGACGGCGAGCGCCTCGGGAGTGTTGAAGTCATCGTCCATGCTCGCGCGGAAACGCTGCGTGTAGTGGCTCGCAGTGGCGGGCATCGCCGGCAGATCGCGCAAGGCCGTGTAGATACGGTTGAGCGCCGCGTCCGCCTGCTCCAGCTGCTCGGGCGAATAGTTGATCGGCCCGCGATAGTGGCTCAGCAGGAAGAAGAACCGCAGCACTTCCGGATGCCGCAGCCGCGCCAGCACGTCCCGCAGGGTGAAGAAGTTGCCGAGGGACTTCGACATCTTCTCGTCGTCGACGTTGACGAAACCATTGTGCATCCACAGATTGACGAAAGTGTCCCCGCTTGCCGCGCACGACTGTGCGATCTCGTTCTCGTGATGCGGGAACTTAAGATCCATGCCGCCGCCGTGGATGTCGAAATGCGTGCCCAGCAGCGCGGTCGACATCGCCGAGCATTCGATGTGCCAGCCGGGTCGACCGGGTCCCCACGGCGAGTCCCATGCCGGTTCGCCGGGCTTGGCGTGCTTCCACAGCACGAAATCCAGTGGATCGCGCTTGGCTTCGTCCACCTCGACGCGCGCCCCGGCCCGCAGGTCAGCCAGGCGCCGGCCCGAGAGCTTGCCGTAGTCCGCAAAGCGCGCCACGGCGTACATGACGTCGCCGTTCACGGCCGAGTAGGCGTACTCGCGCGCGATGAGCGCCTCCACCATGGCGATGATCTGCGGCACGTACTGCGTGGCCCGCGGTTCTGCGTCCGGCGCAAGTATGCCGAGGCGCGCGCAGTCCGCGTGCATCGCCTCAATGAAGCGCGTGGTGAATGCGCCGATGGGTTCGCCCTTCTCGGCGGCGCGCTGGATGATCTTATCGTCGATGTCAGTGATGTTGCGTACGTAGGTGAGCTGATAGCCGCTGTGGCGCAGGTAGCGGCTCACGACGTCGAACACCGTCAGCATGCGCGCATGGCCGATGTGTACGAAGTCGTACACGGTGAGCCCACACACATACATGCGCAGCGTGCCCGGGGTGATCGGGACCAGCGCCTGCTTCTCCCCCGTCAGGGAATCGTGAATGCGGATCACGCGAAGCGCGCCAGCCGCTCGCGCGCCTTACCGGCCGGCATGGCCTTCAGCAGCGGCGCAAGCTCCGGCCCGTCGCTGCGGCCGGTGAGCGCCAGCCGCAGCGGCATGTACAGCGCCGCGCCCTTGCGCCCGCTCGCGGCGCGCACCGCCGCGACGATCGCCGGCAAGTCATCGCCACTGCTCGCGGCCGCCGCCGCGGCCGCGGCGAAGTAACCCGCGCCCGCGCCGCGCACCAGCTCCTCGCCCGCCGCCGCCAGCGCCGGTGGGGCACCGAACACGATCTCGACCCAGGGCCGGGCATCTTCGGGGAGCACGAGGTTGGGCAGCACCGCCGTGATGAATGCGCCGGCCGCGGCCGCGTCCAGTCCGGCAGGCATTACGCCCTTGAGCCAGCTGCCGGCAGCCTCCGGACTCAGATGATGCACGGCATCCTTCTGCCACACGCGCAGCTGCTGCTCGTCGAAGCGCGCGGGGGCACGACCCAGGTGCTGCGGATCGAAGGCCCGCGCCATCTCCTCGAGAGTGAGGAGCCCATGCTGCGGGCTGGAATGGCCGAGCCGAAACAGGTGGTTGGCGAGCGCCAGGGACTGGTAGCCGCGCTCACGGTACTCGCGCAGGCTCACGGCTCCGTGGCGCTTGGAGAGCGGCGCGCCGTCGGCGCCGACGATCAGGGCGACGTGTCCGTAGCGCGGCGCGGGTAGCTGCAGCGCGCTTAGGATCAGCAGCTGCCGCGGGGTGTTGGTCAGATGATCTTCACCGCGCAGCGCGTGCGTGACACCCATGCAGGCGTCGTCCACCGCGTTGGAAAAGAAAAACGCCGCGGTACCATCGGCGCGCCGCACGACGAAGTCGCCGATGTCGTCGCTGAGGAAACTCTGCGGCCCGCGCACGAAGTCCACAAAATCGATGCGCGCCGCGTGCGGCACCCGGAAGCGCAGCGTGGATGATCCGTGCGCCGCGCGGCGCGCGCGCTCCGCGGCGCTCAGCTCCCGGCAGGTGCCGGCGTAGCGCGGCGGAGCGCCGGCGGCTCGCGCAGCGCGGCGTGACAGCTCCAGCTCCAGCGGTGTGCAGAAGCACGGGTAGACCGCCTGGCGCTCCTCGAGCGCCTGCAGGAAACGCGCGTAGATCTCGCCACGCTGCGACTGCCGGTAGGGGCCGCGGTCATCCTCCCGCTCCGGACCCGCATCCCACTCGATGCCAAGCCAGCGCAGGTCCTCCAGCAAGCCGCTGGTGTGCGCCTCACGGCTGCGCTCGGCGTCGGTGTCCTCGATGCGCAGCAGCAAGCGCCCGCCGCCGTGGCGGGCGAGCAGCAGGTTGAACAATGCGGTACGCGCGTTGCCGAGGTGCAGCTCCCCCGTGGGACTGGGCGCGAACCGGGTAACGCGCGGCGCCGCTTCGCAGTCGACCGGATTGATAGCGCCGCTCATGGCTGCCATGTTACGGGAGCGGTGCGCGCTGACAAAGGGTTGCCGCCCGGGCACCAGGCACCCGGTCCGCGGCGGTAGTCGCTGAAATGCGCGCCGGGCTATAGAATCTCGCGCCCGGTGAGCGCCGGACGCAAGACCACGGAGTATCAATGCCTAGCCAATGCCGGACCCGGTTTGCAACCCTTACTTCCTTAGCTCTCGGCGTACTGCTGGCGCACGGTGCGGCGCGGGCCGACGAAGCGACCACCCAGGTGAAAGTCACGACCAGCATGGGCGAGTTCGTCATCGAAGTGCGCACCGAGCGCGCCCCGCTGACGGCCGCGAATTTCCTGCGCTACGTGCGTGAGGGGTTTTATTCCGGGACCCTGTTCCATCGCGTGGTGCCGAATTTCGTCATTCAGGGCGGCGGCCACGACGCCACCACCATGAAGCTCAAACCCACGCACGACAATATCTTCAACGAATCGGGCGACGGCCTGCAGAACAAGCGCGGCGCCGTGGGCCTCGCGCGTGGCGACGCGCCCCACTCCGGCAACGCGCAGTTCTACGTGAACCTGGTCGACAACCCCGACCTCGACCCGGTGGCGACGCGCTGGGGCTACGCGGTGTTCGGCAAGGTCGTGCAGGGCATGGACGTCATCGACCGCATTGGCGAGGTCCCCACCGGCGCTGTTGGACAATTCACCAAAGACGCGCCGCTGAAGCCGGTGATCATCGAGAAGATGGAGATCATCACCCCCGGGGCCGCCACGGTGCAGACACCGATCGTGACCCCGGTGGCCACGCCGCCGCACGACACGATTCTTTCGCCGAAGTAGCCTTTAAGCCGATGGCGCGCCTGTTCGTCTCGGACGTGCACCTGGACGCCGGCGCGCCGCAAGCCACCGAGCAGTTTCTCGACTTTCTTGGCAGCCACGCCGCGGCGGCCGAAGCGCTTTACATTCTCGGCGACCTGTTCGAGGCCTGGGTGGGCGATGACGACCAGGACGAGCAGAAGCAACGCGTGTGCGCGGGGCTCAAAGCGCTCGAGCGGCGCGGCGTCGCCTGCTTTGCGCTGCACGGCAACCGCGACTTCCTGCTGGGCGCGGGCTTCAGCGCCCGCAGCGGCTGCCGGCTGCTGACCGACCCGGTGGTGGCGCAGTTTGACGGCGAACGGGTGTTGCTGACGCACGGGGATGCCCTGTGCACCGATGATCATGCCTACCAGGAGCTGCGCAGCCTGGTGCGTACCAGCGCCTGGCAGCGGCGCTTCCTCGCCCTGCCGCGTGCACATCGGGAGCTGCTTGCCAACGAGGCGCGCGCGGGCAGCCGGCGACACACCGCGCGCACGGTCCCCTACATCATGGATGTGAACGACGCGGCGGTCGCGGCGGCACTACGGGCGGCACGCGTGCGGCGGGTGATTCACGGCCATACCCATCGGCCGGGAGTGCATGAGCTGGAAGTCGACGGCGCGCCGGCCCAGCGCATCGTGCTGGGCGCCTGGTACGAGCAGGGAAGCTACTTGAGCTACGAGCGCGGAAGATACGAGCTGCGCGAGCTGCCGCGTTGAAGACACGGCGCTGCCCGCGCAGCCCACAGCGCATTTTCAGTTGCTCGGCGCCGGTGCGAGCGCTACGGCCGCACCACCCCCGTGGCCACCATGGCGGAAGTGCCCGCGCATGGCATGCTGGATGATCTTGAATTTCTGCAGCTGCGTTGCGTTCAGCACCGGCGTCAGCCTGGTGATCGTCTCCTGACTGATCTGCTGGTGCAGCGTGCGCATCTGCTGCCAGTTGGGCCTGGCTCCGGCGGCCGTGGACGCCTTCACATCCTGGAAGGCTTGGCGAATCTGCGCATGCTCTTCCTGCAGGATGGTCTGCACCTGGGTCTTCTGGGCGGGCGTGAGATCCAGAAGGATGGCGAGGTTATTCATGTGCTGCGCGCCGCGTGAAGTCGCGGTGGCATCAGGGGTCTGGGCAAATACGGCACCAGCCCAGAGGGCGGCCAGTGCCAGGACAACGGCTTTCATGTAGATCTCCTTGCGGGGCTCCTGCGTGCGAGTCCCCATTACGCTGGTTACCGTAACGGCAACCGCGGCGCCGGGGCCGTGAGCAATCGTGAGCTAGTGTAGGCGGCGATTCACCGCCGTCGCGGCAGTGTCAGCAATGCTTCGAGCCCGCCGCCGGCGGGGTTATGCAGCGTCAGCGATCCGCCATGCGCCTGCGCCACGTCGCGGGCAATGGCGAGCCCCAGCCCGGTGCCACCGCTGTCGCGGTTGCGCGAGGACTCGACGCGGTAGAAGGGTTCGAACACCCGCTCCAGCTCCGCGGTCGGCACCCCGGGGCCCTGATCGCGCACGCGGATTGTCAACTCGGACCCGTCCGTGAGCACGATGTCGGCGCGCGACCCGAACTTGATGGCGTTGGCGACGAGGTTGGTCACGCAGCGCTTGAGCGCCTGCGGCTTGCCGACAAACGGCTCGCGGGCGCTGCCGGTCACGGTCACCGTCGACCCCATGCCGGTAAACTCCCCGCGCACCGTGGCGAGCAGCGCATCGACGTCGACCGCCACCGGGGCTTCACCGTCGTCGAGCCCGCGAAACAACGCCAGGGCCTCATGCACCATGCTCTCCATCTCGTCCAGCTCCCGGCCGATGCGTGCCTGCAGCGGCGGGTCTACCAGCGTCTCGACCTGCAGGCGCAGCCGCGTGAGCGGGGTCTTCAGATCGTGCGACATCGCGGCCAGCACCCGCGAGCGGCTGTCGAGATAGCGGCGCAAACGGTCCTGCATGGTATTGAAAGCCCGCGCCGCGTTGCGCAACTCGCGCGCACCGCGCTCCTTGAGTTGCGCCGGCCGCGCATCCCGGCCGATGCTGTCAGCGGCGCGCGCCAGATCCGACAGCGGCCGCGTGATGCTGCGCGCCGCCACATACAGCGCCAGCACCAGGATCAGTACCAGCAGCGTCAGGTTCAGGAACAGGTTGCGCGGCAACGGTGCGCCGCCCGGCATGCGGGTGACGCGAAACAATGCCGTGTCGCCGTCCGGAAAGCGCACCGTCACGTCGTAGCGTTGCGCGCTGTCCAGGTGGGCGGCGAGCTCGCGGGCTTCGAAGAACGGCACTGGCACGGGTATGGCGGGGGGCGCGGGGTCCGCGGTCGCCGCCACCTCGACGTCAAAACCCGTGCCGAGCGCCGTACGCAGC
This sequence comes from uncultured Gammaproteobacteria bacterium, assembly GCA_963718865.1. Taxonomy (GTDB): domain Bacteria; phylum Pseudomonadota; class Gammaproteobacteria; order Steroidobacterales; family Steroidobacteraceae; genus 13-2-20CM-66-19. The sequence goes on from CAVRAE010000001.1 coordinate 87,739, forward strand.
TGCTCGCGCAGGGTGCGCTCGAAGTCTGACGGCAGCGGCACGCGCAAAAAGCCGCGCGCCGCGACCCGTGCATCGCGCTGCCGCGCACCGGGGTTCGCGCGTGTCCGCCCGCGCGGCGCCTGCAGGCCGCTGACCGCCGCGGCGCGCTCGGCGGGGCTCATCGGCTGCAGCATGAGTGTGGTTTCGGAAATGCGGCGGGTCCATTCGCGCACGCTCCCCTGCAGCACGAAGCCTTCGCGCTCCTGGGCGATGAGCACCAGGCCCACGGCCTGCGATAGCAGCACGGCGATGACCGATGCGGCGATCAGTCGGCCGAACAGCGATTGCGGCCATAGCGGCAGGCGCATCGGTTGGCGTCGCGGCGTCAGTCGCTGGTGACGGCGACGCCGATGACGTAGCCCTCGCCGTAAACCGTCTTGATGATCTGCGGGGCACGTGCGTCGTCGCCGAGGATCTGCCGCAGCCGGCTGACGCGCACGTCTATGCTGCGGTCGAAGGGATCGGCATCGCGGCCACGCAGCAGCTCCGTGAGTTGCGCACGCGTGAGCACACGATTGCCGGCGGACAACAGCACCGCGAGCAGCCGGTACTCCGCGCCGCTCAGGGCGACTTCCTTGCCGGACGTCTCGCTCAGCGTGCGCGTGACCGTGTCCAGCCGCCAGCCGCCGAAGGAAAAACCGCGCACGCTGCCGGGGCTCGGGTCGCGCGGCGCATGGGCGGTGCGCCGCAGGATGGCCTTGATGCGGCCGAGGAGCTCGCGCGGGTTGAAGGGCTTGGCGACGTAGTCATCAGCGCCGAGCTCAAGCCCCACGATGCGATCCACGTCCTCGCCACGGGCCGTGAGCATGATGATCGGCACCTGCGAACGCGTGCGCAGCTCGCGGCACAACGACAGGCCGTCTTCTCCTGGCAACATCAGGTCAAGCACCAGAAGGTCAACGTGCGAACGCTCCAGGACGCGGCGCATTTCCTTGCCGTCGGGCACCGCCGTGGTGCGAAAGTCGTGCTTCTCCAGGTACTGCGCCAGCAGGCCGCGGATCTCGCGGTCATCGTCCACGATCAACAGGTGCGGGCGCTCGTTCATCATCGTGCCTTTGGCGGTGTTGGTTAAGGATACCGGTGCGAAAGACACCTGGCAGCTTAGATTCGTGCCCGCTGGTGTTGTAACGAACTGTCAAGGCGACGGCGACGCGGCGACATCCTGCGGCGGCCCGGAATGGAAGCGCAAGACGCGATCCGGACTGGTCGCCAGCCGCGCTTCGAGGGCCGCCAGGGTGGCGAGCCTGGTGCGCCACCCCCGCGGCGCGGCCGCGCGGGCCAGGTCCAGGTATTGGACGAAATGCCGCGCCTCGGAACGTGCCAGGCGGGAATACAGCGCTGCCAGCGACCGTGGCAGAAGCGGCACGAGCAGGCGGAAGCGTTCCGCGGAGCGCGCTTCGATCAGCGCTCCCATCAGCAACAGATCAAGTTTGCGCGCCGGCTCCGCGGTGTGTAGCGCCGCGCGCAACTGCTGCGCGTAGCGGCCGGGCCGCTGCCGCACGAAACCAACACCGAGTGCGCTCATGAGGGCGAGCACCTGCTCGAAATGCCGCAGCTCCTCGCGCGCCAGACGCGCGAGCGCGAGCGCCAGTTCACGATCCTCGGGGTACGCGAACATCAGCGCCAGCGCCGTCGAGGCGGCCTTCTTCTCGCAGTTGGCGTGATCAACCAGAAGCTCGCGCCAGCGCGCCGCGGCGGCCATCAGCCATGCCGCGGGCGTCGCCGCCAACAGCAGGTCCTGGTGCTCGCCGGCGCCGGCGAGGCCCGCCGCGCGGCCGCGCGCATCGGCTGCAGCCTTCATGGCTGCGCGCCGTGCTCGAGCCACCCGCCGAGCGTCTCCTGCAACGCCGCGGCCGCGGCGGCGGCGCTCTCGTAACGGTCGGCGGGCTGTTTCGCGAGCAGCCGTTCCAGCACCGGCTGCACTACCGCGAAGCGCTCCGGCAGGCGCGGAATCGCCTCCTTGCGATGCTTGTAGACGATGGCCATGGGGTTTTCGGCGCGATAAGGCTTCTCGCCGGCGAGCATCTCAAACAGTATGACTCCCAGGCTGTACAGATCGCTGCGCGCGTCGATCGGCTCGGCATGTCCCTGCTCGGGACTCATGTAATGCGGCGTGCCGAAGATCGTGCCCGTATCGGTCACATCCATTGCCAGCGCCGCGTCCTTGGACAGGCCAAAATCGATGAGCGCGATGCTGCCGTCGTCGCGCAGCAGCACGTTGCCGGGTTTCAGGTCGCGATGCAGCACCCCGGCAGCGTGGATGGTGGCCAGCGCGCGGGCGATCGCCACCCCGAGCCGCAGCGCCTCGCGCGGCGCGAGCCCCAGGCGCATGTGGCGGCGCAAATCCCCGCGACGGAAATACTCCATGACGAGCCAGGCGTGCTCGTCGCTCACACCCAGATCGTAGAGGCGCACGACGTCGGGACTGCAGATGCGCTGGGCGATTTCGTATTCCTGCAGGAAGCGACGGAACGGGTCAACCAGCGCCTGCTCTTCCTGGGAATCACGGGCGACCTTCAGCGCCACCAGGGCCCCCGCCCGCTCGCTCTCCGCCACGTACAGGTCGGTCATCGCGCGCGCCGACAGGCGGCGGATACAGCGGTAACCGCGAATGAACGCATCCCCGAAGCGTTGCGCTTCGCGTCCGGCGAGACTGGTGCGCCACACGGCACGTGCATGACCCTGACGCCGCTCCACCGCGGCAAGGACCTGCGGGAATGTCTCGTGCTCCAGATCGTCCGCGCTCACCGACCAGGCACCGATCGCCGCAGCGTCGCGTGCCAGTGCGGCGTCCGTCCCGCGGGACAGGAGCACGAGCGGCGCAAAGCCCGGGCGCCCGGCCAGCTCACGTGCCCAGGCGAGGCCCCGGCCGCCGCGCCATGCATCGGCGAGCAGCACCGCGTCGAACCCCTGCGCGAGGAACTCCGGTTCCAGGGCGCCGCGGGTCACCGGGTCATGCACCACGAGCTCGGCCTGCGGCCGCCACGCTTCCAGACGCTGCCGGATGTGCGCGCATTGCCCGGCGTCTTCCTCGATCAACAGCAGGCGCATCAGGAGGGTGATTACAGCACGCGCTATCGCGCGCGGCTATGAACCGCAGGCATCTTGAGGCCGACGACCAGATCACCCACGTTGGTGCCGGTCGGGCCGGTGTGCAGCAGATCGCCGCTCGCCGCGAGCGCGGTGCCGGAGTCCGCCTGCTGCAGGCAGCTGTCCGGATCAAGGCCCGCGAGTGCAATGCGTGCGCAGCTGTCCGCATCCACCAGGGCGCCCGCGTCCGGCGTGACGCCATCGGTGCCATCGGTGCCGGCGGCGAGCAGCAGCAGGTCCGACTGGCCGGCGATGAGTTTCGCCGCCGCCAGCGCCAGATGCTGATTGCGCCCGCCCTGCCCGGGCGCCAGCGGCAATTGCACCGTCGATTCGCCGGCCCACACGAACACCTCCGCGGGCAGCAATCGCAACTCGTGTGCAAAGCGCGCGGCCAGCCGCGTCGCGGGCCCGTCGAAGCGCGCCGCACCCGCATGCACGCTAAGTCCGCGTCGCTGCGCTTCGGCCGCGACCGCCGCCACGGCGTCGTCGGCGCTGGCGACGATCGTGCGCTGCACCTCATCCCCGGCGGCTGCCGGACCCATGATCCCTGAGCCGATTACGCGCGGGTCGTCCCCGGGCACATCCGAGATGAATAGCGCGTGGGCCGTCCGCCCGCCCAGGTGCGCGGCGAGCCGTCCGCCCTTGATGCGCGACAACGCGAGGCGCCGCGCATTGAGTTCACCGATGGGTATGCCCGCCGCCAGCCCCTCGACATTCAGCCGCAACAGCTGCTGCAGAGTCGCGCCTTCGGCGAGCACTTCCACCAGGCTCGATGCGCCCCCTGAAATAAGGAACAACGGGGCCGCCGTGGGCGGCAGCTCATCCACCCACTTAAGCAGGCGGGTACCGGCGATGAGAGAGCGCTCATCGGGAACGGGGTGCGCACTCTCCAGCAGTTCGCAGTTGGCGTGCGCAAGCAGCTCCTGCGATGCGTGCCCTTCGCGGGTGATGACGAGCGTGTGCCGGACCCGTCCACCGAGAGCGTCGTGGGCGCCGAGCGCCATGGAGGAGGCGGCCTTGCCGACCGCGGCAATCCATACGTCGTCATGCAGCGCGGCGCGGTGCGCAGGAGTCTGCAGTGCCGCACGCACGCTCGCACGCCCGTTCACGCGGTCAAGTCCCGCCTGCAGCAGCCTGAGCAGCAGCTGCCGCCGCGGGTCATCGGAGTCAGACAGCGGCGGCTGCGCGCTCAGCTCCCGCGTACCACTTTGAGCCGGCTGCGCCGTTCGCGGCGGGCGAGCCGGGCGGCATCGGAGCGTTCCAGCTGCAGCCGCTCGAGGTACTCGGGCGTGACGTCGCCGGTCACGTATTCGCCCGAGAAGCATGAAGTGTCGAACTCCTCGATGCGCGCATCCTCGTGCTTACAGGCAGCGATGAGGTCATCGAGATCCTGGTAAATCAGCCGGTCGGCGCCGATGAGGCGCGCCACTTCGTCTACGGTGCGGCCGCTGGCTACCAGCTCGCTCACCGCCGGCATGTCGATGCCGTAGACGTTCGGAAAACGTACCGGCGGCGCCGCGGAAGCGAAATACACCTTGGCGGCCCCCGCCTCGCGTGCCAGCTCGATGATCTGCGCCGAGGTGGTGCCGCGCACGATCGAGTCATCGATCAGCAGCACCGTCTTGCCGCGAAATTCCAGGTCGATCGCGTTCAGCTTGCGGCGCACCGAGCGCTCGCGCTGCTCCTGGCCCGGCATGATGAAAGTACGGCCGATGTAGCGGTTCTTGGTGAACCCCTCGCGATACTTAACGCCCAGGCGCTGCGCGAGCTGCAGAGCGCTGGTGCGGCTGGTGTCCGGAATCGGAATGACCACGTCAATATCGTGGCTCGGATGCTCGCGCAGAATCTTGTCCGCGAGCCGGTCGCCCATGCGCATGCGGGCGCGATACACCGAGATGTTGTCGATCTTGGAGTCGGGCCGCGCGAAATAGACGTACTCGAAGATGCACGGCGTGTGCCGTGCCGTGGCAACGCACTGCTGGCTGTGGAGCCGGCCCTGCTCGTCGATGAACACCGCCTCGCCGGGCGCCACGTCGCGTACCAGGCGGAACGACAGGCTGTCGAGCGCCACGCTTTCGGAAGCCAGCATCCACTCGGTGCCGCGCGCCGTGCGCCGCTCGCCGAGCACCAGCGGCCGGATGCCATTCGGATCGCGGAAGCCGAGGATGCCGTGCCCGATGACCATGGCCACCACCGCGTAGCCGCCGCGGCAGCGCCGATACACCGCACTCACGGCGGCGAACACGTCCGCCGGGGTGATGCGCGCGGCGCCGACCCGCTGCAGCTCGGAGGCCAGCACGTTCAGCAGTACTTCAGAGTCCGAGGTGGTATTCAGATGCCGCCGGTCCTCACGGATCAGGATCTCGGCAAGCTCGGTTGCGTTGGTCAGGTTGCCGTTATGCCCGAGACAGATGCCGTAGGGCGCATTGACGTAGAACGGCTGCGCTTCGGAGGCACTGTCGCAGCCGGCAGTGGGATAGCGGACATGGCCGATGCCGGCGTTGCCCTTGAGTTCGAGCATGTGATGCTGCTGGAACACATCGCGCACCAGGCCACTGCCTTTGCGCACCGACAGTTCCCCGTCGGCGGAAGTGGCGATGCCGGCGGCGTCCTGGCCGCGGTGCTGCAGCACGGTCAGGGCATCGTAGAGGCGCTGGTTGACTGCGCTGGTTCCCACGATGCCGACGATGCCGCACATGTCTTGCGCCTTAAGCCTTCAGACCCGTTCGCGTTGCGCGCCGACCAGGGTTCGCACGCCGTTGGCGATCGATTCCCCGTAGGGAACGAGTGTCGAGTGCCCCCACCATTGCTCCCCTTGCAGGCGCAGCAACTGACCGAGTATGACAAATACCCCCAGCAACACGAATCCGCGCAGCAACCCGAAGAGGAATCCGAGCAGGCGGTCGGTGCCGCTGAAGATCGACAGCCGCACGAAGTGCGCGAGCAGCGCGCCCACCACCGAGCCGAGCACGAGGATCAGCACGACAATGATGATGCGTGCCGCCCACGGTCGGACGTCGGAAGCGGCCAAAAGTCCCCCGAGGTGCGGCGCGACCAGATCCGCGAAATGCCAGGCGACAAACAGTGCGATGACCCACGCGGCGAAGGCAATCGCCTCGCGCAGGAAACCGCGTGCGGCGCCTATGACCGCAGACAGGAGGATGGCAGCAACGATCACGTAGTCGGCGGAGTTCATCGCACTTGGGTCGTGGCCGCGGCAGTTGCGCGCGGCGGGGATTCTACAAGAGCCTCGGCCCGACTGCTCAGGCAGCGCGTCACTACTTCGCCACGATCGCGCCCGCGTGTCCCGCGGCATGCAGTTTCGCGGCCAGCTGCACGGCCGCCGCGCGGCTCGCCGCCGGACCCGCGCGCACCCGGTATAGCCGTCGGCCGCTGCTGCCCTGCGACACGCTCATCTGGAAACCGCGCGCCCGCAGTTGCTGTGCGAGCCGTTCGGCGTTCGCGCGGCTGGCGAAGCTGCCCAGCTGCACCATCCAGGCGCCGGATCGGGGGCTCGCGCCGGCACTCGGCGGCAGCACCGTGGCACTCGCAGCCGCGGCAGGCGCCGCCGCGCGCACCGACGGCGGCGCCGCTGGGGCGCTGGCCGGGGTCGCCACAGCAGGCGCGGCCGCGGCCGGCGCGGTGGACTCGGCAGCTGCCGCGCCAATCGGCGCGGGCTGCTCGGGACCGCTGGCGCGCGCGGCCATGTGGGCACGTGCGTCGTCCGCGAGATGGATGGTGTAAGAGCGCAGCGGGGGTTCTTCCGCGGACGCTGAGGAGGCCGCGGCGAGCACGTGCGGCGCCGACCGGATCGGTCCCGTCAGCAGCGCGGGAACCAGTAACACGATCAGGGCTACGAGAATGATCGCGCCGGTCAGCCGTTCTTTCACGGCGCTCAGTATATCCGAAGCCACTCGAGCGCCGGGCCGACTGTATGCACCGAACCGCACACGAGCACGCGATCTCCCGGGCGGCTCAGGGAGCGCGCCAGCTCGCAGCCGGACGCCACGTCCGCAGCGAGAGTCACGGCGGCCGCCGGGCGCTTGAGCCGCTGCGCGAGTTGTTCGGCACTGCACCCGCGCGCCCCGGGCAGCGCGCACACGATCCAGCGGTCGACGACCTCGGTGAGCGCGGCGGCGATCGCCGGCGCATCCTTGTCCGCGAGCACGCCGATCACGGCCCAGGTCAATCCCTTCGGCCCGCGCGCTGCGCCCGCGGGCGGGGGCCCGCGCTCCCGCAGCTGCGCGGCGAGCACCCGCGCGGCCGGTTCGTTGTGCGCGATGTCCAGGATCCACTCCACCTCTCCGGGCACAACCTGGAAGCGCCCGGCGAGCCGCACCGCCGCCAGTGCGCCGCTCACCACCGCCGTATCCAGTGGTTTAAGCCGCACGCTGAGCGCGCGCACCGCGTGCCGCGCTGAAGAGTCGCGCGCCTCGAGCGCCTCGAGCGCCGCGAGCGCAGTGGCGGCATTGCGGTACTGGATGGAACCCGCGAGCGCGGACGGCGGCAGATCGCGCAGCGAGCAATTCAGGCCGCGGTAATCCCAGCGTTCGTCGCTCACCCGCCAGCTGAAATCGCGTTCGGCAACGTAGGCCTTCGCGCCCACGGTGCTGATCGCCTGGTACACGCTCGCCGGCATGTCGGGGGTGCCGAGGACGGCAGGCCGGGCGGCCCGGAAAATTCCCGCCTTCTCGGCGCCGATGAGCTCCAGCGTGTCCCCCAGCCAGTCGCGGTGGTCAAAACCGACCGAGGCGAGTACCGCGACATCCGCGGCGACGAGATTGGTGGCGTCGAGGCGTCCGCCGAGGCCGACCTCGAGCACCGCGACCTCCACGGCGCGCGCGCTAAAAATCAACAGGGCAGCGAGGGTGTTGTACTCGAAGAAGCTCAGGGTAATCGGCCCGCGCGCCGCCTCGATGCGCTCGAAAGCGCTGATCAGCTGCGCGTCATCCACCTCGGCGCCGTCCACACGGATTCGCTCGTTGTAGCGCACGAAATGTGGCGAGGTGAAGAGCCCGGTCAGGGCACCGCGGGCCCGCAGCAGCGCTTCCAGGTGGGCCGCGACCGAGCCCTTGCCGTTCGTGCCGCCGACCGTGATCACGGGGAAGGCCGGCGCCGCGACCTTAAGGGTGCGCGCCACCGGCGCGACCCGCGTCAGGTCCATGTCGATGGTTTTCGGATGCACCGACTCCTGCAAAGTCAGCCACTCGGCGAGCGTGCGCATCGGCGCTGGCGGTGAGGTTAAGGCGGCTTCAGGCAGCAGTCGCGGTGGGTGCGGCCGCCGGCAGTTTCAGCAATATCCGTAACAGTGCCGCGAGACGGTCGCGCATCTCGCGCCGATCCACGATCATGTCGATCGCGCCGTGATCGAGCAGGAATTCGCTGCGCTGGAAACCTTCCGGCAACGTCTCGCGCACGGTCTGCTGGATGACGCGCGGGCCCGCGAACCCGATGAGGGCGCGCGGCTCGGCCACGTTCACGTCCCCAAGCAGCGCCAGGCTCGCCGATACGCCACCGGTGGTGGGATCGGTCAGGACCGAGATGTAGGGCAGGTGCGCCTGCGCCAGGCGCGACAGCGCCGCCGCCGTCTTCGCCATCTGCAGCAGCGAGTACAGGGCCTCCTGCATGCGCGCCCCGCCGCTGGCCGAGAAGCACACGAACGGCCGGCGCTCCTGGATGCAGTAATCGACGCCGCGCTTGAAGCGCTCACCGACCACCGAACCCATCGAGCCGCCCAGAAACTGGAACTCGAAGGCACAGGCGACGATCGGCAGCGCATTCAGCGTGCCGGCCAGAACGATCAGCGCATCGCTCTCGCCCGTGGCCTTCTGTGCCTGCGTGAGGCGGTCGCGGTAGCGCTTGCTGTCGCGGAACTTCAGCGGATCCTCCGGGGTGATCGCGGCGCCGATCTCCCCGGTGCTGCCGGGATCCAGAAACCGGTCCAGCCGCTCGCGCGCGCCCAGCCGCATATGGTGGCTGCACTTGGGGCAGACGTTGAGATTGCGCTCGAGCTCGGCGCGGTACAGCACCGCATCACACGCCGGGCATTTGATCCACAGCCCTTCCGGGACCGAGCGCGTACGCCGCTCGGTCTTGATGCGCGAAGGCATGATCTTTTCGAACCAGGACATGCGCCGATCATAGCCGATCAGGCGCGTAGCCTTCCGGCAGCCCCCCGGACGGCAAGCCGAACGCCTGCGGATAGCGCACGCCCAGCAGGTACAGCCCTGCGGCCGGAGCCGTCGCGCCCCCCTGGCGCCGATCACGGCTGGTGAGCACCGCCTGTGCCCACTGCGGCGGCTCCTCGCCCTTGCCGATGGTAATGAGGAGTCCGGCGATATTGCGCACCATGTGATGCAGGAAGGCGTTGGCGGTCGCTTCGATGATCACGAAGTCGCCCCGCCGCTCAACGCTGATCCGCTCCATCCGCCGGATCGGGGATCTCGCCTGGCACTGCGAGGAGCGAAAGGCGCTGAAGTCATGCTCGCCTGCGAGCATGAGGGCCGCCTGCGCCATGGCGGCCGCATCCAGCGGCCGGTGAATCCAGGTGGCGCGTCTGGCGAGCAGCCCCGAACGCACGCCGCGGTTGAGAATCACGTATTGATAGGTGCGGGCTTGCGCGGAGTAGCGCGCGTGAAAATGCGCGGGCACGGGCATTGCCCACGCGAGGCTCAGTTCCGGCGGCAGTTCGCTGTTCGCGCCCAGCACCCAGCTGCGGGCGCGGCGCGCCGCGCCGGTGTCGAAGTGCGCGACCTGGCCCCAGGCGTGCACCCCGGCGTCGGTGCGACCCGCGCAGACCAGGCTCACCGGCTCGGCGGCGACGACGCTCAGGGCTCGTTCAATCGCCTGTTGGATGGTGGCCGTGCCGGGCTGCGACTGCCAGCCCGCGTAGGCGGAGCCGTCGTACTGGACGCCGACGGCGATGCGATTCATGCGGGGCACCCAAGCAGCCGGCCAAAGTCACGCCTTTGGCCGGCGGCAACGGAACTGATGTCCGCCGAAATCGCTTCCTGCGATTTCGGCCAATAAACTAAGGAAGCGACTCCATCAGGCGCTGGGCTTCCTGCTTCTGCGCGGCCGACCCCTCGTGGAGCACTTCCTCGAGGATGTTGCGGGCCCCGTCCGGATCCCCCATGTCCATGTACGCCCGCGCCAGATCGAGCTTGGTGCCAACTTCGCTCATCGTGACCGGTTCGAGGTCCGGCAACGCGAGGTCCTCGGAGGGCAGCCGCTGCGTGGCAGCGAACGCCGTGTCGGGCACGGTAGCGGTGCCCACGTCCAGATCGAGGCCATGCCCGTTGTTCGCATGGGTGCCGGTGGTGGCGCCAACATCCAGATCGAGCGAACCGGGGCCGGGATGGGTGCCCGTGGCATCCCCGACATCCACGTCCACGTCGCCGGCACTCAGGGCCCGCAGGCGCGAGGTCTGGGAGGGATCCTTCATTGCGACGGTCGCCTGGGTCGAGGCCGAATCGAGTTCCTTGGGATCGAACTGCCACGCGCCCGTGGTCGAAGTCTTTTCATGCGTGCCCGTGGCCTGCTGGTGCGCGTCCTCCATAAGGTGACGCGTGTGATCGTCGAGACCTGCGACCAGCGTCGGGCCCTCCGGCGGTGCAGCCAGTCCCGGCTGATCCACCGTGTCCGCGTGGCCGAGATCCAGGCCAAGGTCATCGATGGCAAGCTCGGCGGTCTGGTCCGTGGCGGTGCCGCTTTGCCTGAGCGCGGTCTCGACCTTCTGGCGAATCGTCGGACTGCCCGGCTGCCCCAGCGCCGGCTGCTCCACCGTCGGCCCCTCGGCATCGCCCGCGCCGACGGCCTGGCGCACGGGCGCGGTCATCTGGCGCGTGGTGCCGGTGGTTCCCGGCAGGTAGGTGTTATCGAGGAGCGCGGCATTGCGATCCGTGACGTTGGTAGGTGATTCGCTGGCCGAATGACCCACGGCGGCACCGATATCCAGGTCAACGCCCTGCGCCGGTGCGCCGCTGTCGGGCTCGCCGAGGATGTCGAAATCGACACGACTCTGCCCACCCTCCAGGTCGAGGTCCACGCCGCCGGCCGCAGCGCCGCTTACCGCGCCAGCGCCCGAGAACAGCGGATCCTCGGGGGCAAGCTGCTTGCCCATGATCAGAATCTTTTCCCACTCGCCAGGCGCGGAGTCGCTGCGCGTGGAAGCCAGCTCACGTGCGGTCTGCAGGAACTGCTCCTTGTTGCCCCACACGAAGAATACTTCCAGCAGTTTCAGCTTCAGGTCGCGCCGCGCCGGCTCGCGGCTGATGGCGATGCGAATCAGATCCGCGGCCTGGTCATACAGGCCGTAGGCCATGTGGAAATCAGCCTCGGCGAGCGGATCGCCCTGATCGAGGTTGATGGCCGTCTCGCTGCTGATGGTGTCGTCAGTCGCGGTCGCGCGCACCGGCGGCGCTGCCGGTACCGGATCCGGAACTATGCGCGGACGCGGTCGGTTGCCGGTCTCCTCGACCAGGAAACTGTCTTCGGTCAGCGCGGGCGTGGCGCCGCGCGATGGCGCATCGCCCGAGGCAAACCCACGGGCGGCGCCGGCTGCCGCGGCGGCGCCTCCGGCGACCGCCAGGCGGCCGAGTGAATCATCAAATTCCGCTGAGCGCCGCGAGCGCACGAACTTCAGGCCGAACCAGGCGAGCAGCGCCACGGCCACGAGCACGAGCACCCACCAGTAATCCTTGAGCGTGTCGAAAATCGAACCGCCCTGGGGCTGCGCAGCGGCAACGGGCCGCTTCGCCACTGGCGGCTTCGCGGCCACGGGCGGCACAACGGCTGGCGGCGGAGCCTCGACGGTGGCCGGCGGCGCCGTTTCAGCGGGTGGCTTCTGTCCGGCAGCCGCGGGCGGCGACGGCGCCGGAGTGCTCACCGCCGGGGGTGTCGGCGCCGGTGTCGGCGCCGGGACTTCCGCAGGGGCAGGTTTGCCCTGCTTCGCGGCGAGCTCGGCCTGCAAGCGCGCGAGGTCTGCGTTGCGCATATCCAGCAGCCGCTTCTGCTCGGCGAGCTGCCCTTCGAGTTCCTGTACGCGGGCCTGCAGGCCCGCTTCCCCAGCCTGAGCACCGGGTGTCGCACCCGCCGCGGCGGACTGCGACGGGGTCACCAGGTGCAGGCGACCCGGCTGCTCTCCGGACGGGGCGGCGGCGCCCGCGCCACCGCGCCACGCGGCGTACTGGCGGCGAATCTCGGCATTCGCCTCCGCGCCCGACACCGCCGCGGCTGCGGCCCCATCGGGAATTCGCAGCACGGCGCCGGAGCGCATGAGGTTCATGTTCTGGTCGAAGGCGCGCGGGTTTGCCTGGTAGATCGCTATCATCCAGCTTCTTGCACGCGCCGAGTTCGCGCTGCTGCCCGCTGTGGCGGCGGCAATCCGCGACAGTGTCTCGCCACGTCTGACGAGGTGTGTGGAGCCCGCGCTCTCCGCGGCGCTCGCATTCTCAGGCGGTGCTGAGGATGGCGTGGCAGTCGGCGCCGGCGCAGCCGGCGCCGGTGCAGTCGGCACCGGCGCAGTCGCCACTGGCGGCGCGGCCGGGGTCGCCTCCGGAGCACGCTCAATAGCGCCCTCGCGCGTGGCAGCCCCGGTGGTGGGTGCGCTGACCGGTGCATTGGCCACCGCCGGCTGTGCCGGCGCGTAAACCGGCGGGTCGAGCAGCATGGTGAATTCGCGCACCAACCGCCCGTGCGACCAGTTCACCTCGACGAGCAGCGTTACGAAGGGTTCAGAAATCGGGTCGGTCGATTTGAGGCGGATGATCTGCCGGCCATCGGCCGTGCGCTCGGTGTGCACCTGCACGCCGCTGAGGTAAGCCGGCCACTCGAGGCCGTAGCGCGCAAAGGTATCGCGGGATGCCAGCTGCGCCTGCACGCTGTTGACTTCGTCGGGCGCAACGTCGATGAGCTCGATCTCCGCGTTGAGCGGCGCATTGAGCGGCGACAGGAGATGAACGTCTCCCAGACCCAGGGCAAACGCCGCTGACGGCAGCGCCAGCAGCAATGCCACCGCCCGGCTTGAGCATTTGGCGATCATCAAGGCACCCCGGCAGGCATCATTGGCAAAAATATCTTTTTAAAACAGAAAGATGGAGCGTAAGTTGCAAGTCCCCATGAATCCGGCGGCAATATAACTTAAATAGGCCCGTGGACCAAAGCGAACTGTGTCGCGGTTCGTACTTGGCACTCTGCCGAACTGTGGAGTGGTTCGCGGTTCAGGCGCGCGGCGCGCCCGTGATGACCGGGGTGGAGGACTTCACATCGCTGTTCTGCCCGCGCTGCCGCAGGTAGTGGTCCATGAGCACGATGGCGAGCATGGCCTCGGCAATCGGCGTCGCGCGCAGCCCGACGCACGGGTCGTGGCGGCCGGTGGTCACGATCTCGACCGCCCTGCCGGCCGTGTCGATGGTGCTGCCCGGCACCTGGATACTGGAGGTGGGTTTGAACGTCAGGTGCGCAATCACGTCCTGCCCGGACGAAATGCCCCCGAGCACGCCGCCGGCGTGATTGCTGCGAAAGCCGGCCGGCGTCAGTTCGTCGCGGTGCTCGCTGCCGCGCTGGGTGGCAGCGTGCGTGCCGGCGCCGATCTCCACCGCCTTTACGGCGTTGATGCTCATGAGCGCATGGGCGATGTCGGCGTCGAGCCGGTCAAACACCGGCTCACCCAATCCCGGCGGCACACCGCTTGCGACCACGGTGACCCGCGCACCGATCGAATCCCCCTCCTCGCGCACCTTCCAGATCAGGGCTTCAAGTTCGGCGACCCGCTGGGGGTCGGGACAGAAAAACGGATTCTGGTAGGCAAAGGCCGGATCCTTAGGCTCGAGCAGCAGCGCACCGACCTGGCTGAGATAGCCATAAATACGTACCCCCAGTCGCGCGGCGAGATAGCGGCGCGCGATGGCGCCCGCGGCGGTGCGCATGACGGTTTCACGGGCCGAGGAACGTCCGCCGCCGCGGTAGTCGCGCAGGCCGTACTTCTGCTGGTAGGTGTAGTCAGCATGACCGGGACGGAAGCGGTCCTTGATCCGCTCGTAATCACGTGAGCGTGCGTCGGTGTTTTCAATGAGCAGGCCGATCGGCGTGCCGGTCGTGAGTCCCTCGAACACCCCCGACAGGATGCGTACCTGGTCAGCTTCGCGGCGCTGGCTGACGAAATGCGACGTGCCGCTGCGACGGCGGTCGACATCGGCCTGCAGGTCAGCCTCAGTCAGCGGCAGCCCCGGCGGACAGCCATCGACGATGCAGCCCATGGCCGGCCCGTGGCTCTCGCCGAAGGTCGTGACCGCGAAGAGTCTGCCAATGGTGTTGCCGGACATGCTCGTGCCGCGCCTTTGGTTAACGGATGCTCGCGCGCCGCGCCCGTGTCCCGAGCTGCTCGCGTGTCAGAAGGAACACACCACCCCCGCCGCGCTCAAACTGCAGCCACACGAAGGGCAGCCGCGGGAATGCCCGTCGCACTGCGCCCTCGGTGTTCCCCACTTCGACAATCAACACGCCGCGTGGCCGCAGGTGCCGGCGCGCCTGGCGCAGGATGACCCGTACCGAATCAAGCCCCGTGCTGCCCGCGGCGAGTCCGACGCGCGGTTCGTGCCGGTATTCCGGCGGCAGCGAGCGCAACTCCCGGCTCCCCACGTAAGGCGGGTTGGACACGATGATATCGTAGGTAGCTCCCCCGAGCGCCGCGAAGTGGTCGGACCTGATGAGCCGCACGCGGCGCCCGAGACGCGCTCGGCGCACGTTGATGGCGGCCACCGCCAGCGCCGCGTCCGAGATGTCCACCGCATCCACCCGCGCACGCGGCAGGGCGCCGGCGCAGGCAATGGCGATGCACCCCGAACCGGTACCGAGGTCGAGCACGCGCCGCATGCGCCGTGCCTCGATCCACGGCGCGAAGCGCCGCTCGATGAGCTCGGCGATGGGTGAGCGCGGCACCAGCACCCGCGGGTCGACCTGCAGGGACACGCCGGCGAACCACGCGACCCCGGTCAGGTATGCCGACGGGATGCGTTCGCGGATGCGGCGCGTGAGAATCTCGCGGACCCGCCGCTGGCCGTCTGTGCCGATCCGCCGCCGCCGGCTGGCAACCGCCGCGCGCGGCGCGGCCGGCAGCCCGAGTGCGTGCAGCGTCAGCGCCGCGGCCTCATCCCAGGCGTTGTCGGTACCGTGCCCATAGAAGACCCGCGCGCGCTGCAGGCGCCGCGCGCCGCGCGCGATGAGCTCGTGCAACGCGATCCCCGGCAGCCGCGTTCGTACGGCGCCCGAACGGGTGTGAAATAATTCGCTCATGGCAACACGTGTTCGTTTGCTCCTGATCGCCGCCGCCGTGTGCGCGGGGTTCGCAGGCTTCTGGCTCGCTCACCAACTTGACAGGCAAGCGCCAGAACTTGCAAGCGGCACGTGGCTGCCAGGCGCGCGAGCGGTCGCGGATTTTCACCTGCTGGATGCCACCGGGCGGCCGTTCACCCGCGCGGATCTCGCCGGGGCACCGTCCCTGGTGTTCTTCGGCTTCACGCATTGCCCGGATGTGTGCCCGACCACGCTCCTGAAGCTGGCGCGGATCAGGCGCGAGGCGGCGGTGCCGGATCTGCGCGTGCTGTTCGTCAGCGTGGATCCCGAGCGCGACACGCCGCCCGTGATCGGCATGTATGTGCATGCGTTCGATCCCACGTTTGAGGGCCTCACGGGTGATGCGGCGACGATCCGCCGGGTTGCCGCCAACTTCGGCGTCGCCGTCAACCGCGTCGAGCTGCCGGGCGGGGACTACACCATGGACCACTCGGCGGTGGTGTTCCTGCTCGACCGGCAGGCACGCATCGCCGCGATTTTCACGCCGCCTTTCGAGGTGCCCGCGTTCGTGGCCGATCTGCGGCGCGCGGCCCCGTACCTCGGTCGTGGCAAGCGCGGCGCGACATGAGCGCCAGCGATCCGGACAGCCTGGGGGCGCGCGTCTTCGTCGCGCTGCAGTACCTGCTGCCGCAGCACCTGTTGTCGCAGTTGGTGCACTGGGTGACGCGCAGCCGTGTGCGCTGGGTGAAGAACGCGCTCATCGACAACTTCGTGGTCAACTTTCACCCGGACATGAGCGATGCCGTGCAGGGCCAGCCGCTGCAGTTCGCGAGCTTCAACGAGTTCTTCACGCGGGCGCTGCGCACCGGTACACGGCCGCCGGATCCGGATCCCGACGCGCTGGTGTCGCCGGTGGACGGCACCATCAGCCAGATCGGCAGGCTGGATGGTTCATGGCTGCTGCAGGCGAAGGGCCTGGCGTACACGCTCGAGTCGCTGCTCGCCGGGGACCCCTCGTGGCCGGCGCTCTTCCAGGGCGGCGCCTTCGCGACCCTGTATCTCGCTCCTTACAATTACCACCGTGTCCACATGCCGCGTTCCGCCACGCTGCGCGCCGCGTGGTACGTCCCGGGCGCGCTCTTCAGCGTCAACGCCGCCACCGCCGCCAGCGTCCCCGGCCTCTTCGCCCGCAACGAGCGCATCGTGTGCATATTCGAGGACGGCGCGCTGCAGTTCGCCGTCGTGCTGGTGGGCGCGCTGTTTGTCGGCAGCATGTCCACGGTGTGGCACGGGGATGTCACCCCGCGCAGCCCGCGGCGCGGCGTGCAGCTGCCGCTCGATGCTGCCGTGAGTCCGCTGGCCCTGGCACGCGGCGCGGAGCTGGGACGATTCAACATGGGTTCCACCGTCATCCTGCTGCTGCCGCCCGGACGCGGCGCCTGGCTGCCGGCGCTGGCCCCCGGTGGCACGGTCCGGGTCGGCCAGACGCTCGCCCACCTGACATGAGTGCCGGTGGCGCGGACTGGCGCCCGAGCGCCACCCTGGCGCACCTGAGGGCACGCGCCGCACTGCTGGCGCGCACGCGCGGGTTCTTCGCCGCGCGCGGGGTACTCGAAGTCGACACGCCGCTCCTCGTGAACGCGCCGGTGAGCGATGTGCACATTCATTCGGCGACGGCGCAGCTGGCGCACGCCGCGGGGGCGCAGTTTTTTCTCCATACCTCGCCCGAATACGCCATGAAGCGCCTGCTGGCCTCCGGCAGCGGCGACCTCTATCAGATCTGCCACGTGGTGCGCGGCTTCGAGCAGGGCCGGCTGCACAACCCGGAGTTCACCCTCATCGAGTGGTACCGCCTGGGTGTGACGCTCGATGAGCTCATGGACGAAGTCGCGGCGCTGATGCGCGATCTTCTGGGAAGCCCGGGCGCGCAGCGCGCGGACGAACGCCTGAGCTACCGCGAAGCCTTCCGGCGCGAACTGGGGCTGGATCCCTTCACCGCAAGCCTCGCCGAGCTCGCGCAGGCGGCCACGCTGATCGGTTTTCGTGAGGCCGCCGCTGCCGGGGGCACTGCGGGCCGCGAGGCGCGGCGTGATGAGTTGCTGGAACTGCTAATGGGCGCGCTGGTGGGGCCGCGCCTGGGCCACGGCACCTTGAGCTTCGTGCATGGCTACCCGGCAAGCCAGGCGGCACTGGCGCGCCTCGACCCGTCCGAGCCGCGCTCCGCGCGCCGCTTCGAGCTCTACTGCGACGGTATCGAGCTGGCGAACGGCTTTCACGAACTCAGCAACGCGGGAGAGCAGCGCGCGCGCTTCGAGCAGGACAACAGCGAGCGGCAGCGAATGGGGTTACCGGTGCGGCCGCCCGATGAGCGGCTGCTCGCCGCACTCGCCGCCGGGTTGCCCGATTGCGCCGGCGTCGCCCTTGGCTTTGATCGCGCGTTGATGCTCGCCACCGGCGCAGCGCACATCGAAGAGGTGCTGGCGTTTCCGACCGGGCGGGCGTGACCGCTATCTTCGGATCAGTGGAAAATCGCCGAGGCAGTCATGTAGTCCGGGTTCTGCGGTCCACCCTCCTGGGGGCTGAACGTCGCGGCGTGCGTACCGGCCGATGTAATCAGCCTGGATTCGGCGCGTGCCGCGAAGCCTCTCGTTGTCAGGTCCCATAACGAACCCGCATCGGTAAATCCGCTGCCGACCAGCGGCTCGGTCGGCGCGGTGTAATCGATGTCATCGAACGTCACCGCCACCTGAACGCCGCTCGCGCCGCTGCTGGTAACGGTGGCGTCCACGGCATTCGTCGCGGGTGCAATGCTGGCCTGAAAATTCAGCGCGTGCCCATCGAGCGGCGTCGCGGAGACGCCGGCTATTTCGAAGGCCACGACCCCGACCCAGTCCTCAAACGTTCCTCCGCTGGGGGCCATGTTGACTGTGTAAGTACCGGCCGGCACGTTGGCCGCGTACCAATGCCCCATCGACTGCGTGCCCTGGATACCCAGATTGAAGTTCGTCCTGTCATCGTAGCGGTCGAGCTGGATGTAGGTGTTCTTCCCGTCCGTGATGCCCATCGTCGGGTAGCTTGAAGAGAAGTTCGGCCAGTTACCCACCACGTATATGGTGCTGCCCGCCTGCACATTGCTGAGCGTGACGTTCCACGATGTGCTGTTCGAGCCAGCAGCAGAGCCGGTGTACTGGCCGGATTGCCTGATGTACGCACCCGTGCCCGCGGCGTTGATGGTGAAAGTCTCGGGGTCGGATGTGCCGCCTCCCGGGGCCGGACTGAAGACGGTGACGCTGGATGTGCCGGCATTCGTGATGTCTGAAGCAGGCACCAGCGCAGTGAGCTTTGAGGCGCTGACATACGTCGTTGCAAGCGCCACGCCATTCCATTTGACCTTGGAAGCCGGGACAAAATCGCTACCGCTCACGGTGAGTGTGAAGGCCGCACTCCCCGACGCCACACTGTTCGGAGACAGCGAGGAAATCGACGGCAACGGGTTTGATGCGTTGATGGTGAAGGTCGCTGTATTGGAGGTGCCGCCGCCCGGAGCCGGACTAAAGACGGTGACGTTGGATGTGCCGGCAGTCGTGATGTCAGAAGCAGGCACCAGGGCGGTCAGTTGCGAAGCACTGACATAGCTCGTCGAGAGCCCCACTCCGTTCCAACGCACGGCCGACGAGGCGACGAAATCGCTGCCGCTGACGGTGAGCGTGAAAGCCGTGCTACCCGACGCCACGCTCGTGGGCGACAACGAGGAAATGGACGGCAACGGGTTCGATGCGTTGATGGTGAACGTTTCGGCGTGGGAGGTGCCGCCTCCCGGAGCCGGACTGACCACGGTGACGCTGGCGGTGCCGGCAATTGTAATGTCGGAAGCAGGCACCAACGCAGTGAGCTTGGAGGCGCTGACGTAGGTCGTTGCGAGCGCCGCGCCATTCCAGTCGACCCTGGATCCAGCCACAAAGTCACTGCCGCTGACGGTGAGCGTGAAGCCCGCATTGCCGGATGCCGCGCTCGTGGGCGAGAGCGAGGAGATCGAGGGCACCGGGTTCGAGGCGTCGATGGTGAAGCTCGCGGGGTTGGAGGTGCCGCCTCCCGGAGCTGGATTCACGACGGTGATAGCGGCACTGCCGACAGTGGCGATGTCGGAGGCAGACACAACCGCGCTGAGCTGCGAGGGGCTGGCAAAGTGCGTCGGCAACGACACGCCGTTCCAGTTGACGCTGGATGCAGGGACAAAGTCACTGCCGCTGACGGTGAGCGTGAAGCCCGCATTGCCGGATGCCGCGCTCGTGGGCGAGAGCGCGGAAATCGACGGCACCGGGTTCGAGGCGTTGATGGTGAAGCTCGCGGGGTTGGAGGTTCCGCCGCCGGGACCGGGACTGATGACGGTGACGCTCGGATCACCGACGTCCGCGACATCGGCGGCGGGCACCGAGGCGGTGAGCTCAGAGGCGCTGACGTAAGTTGTCGCCAGCACGACGCCATTCCAGTTCACCGTCGAGGAGCTGACGAAGTCGCTGCCAGCAACCGTCAGCGTAAACATCGGACTTGCGGCCGCGACGCCTGCGGGTGTCAGGGATGAGATCGACGGCACCGGATTGACCGGCGCCGGGTTCGTGGGGGACTGTCCGCCGCCACACGCGCACAGCAACGTCAGCGCCATGACGCCGGCGGCCACGAGCCGCAAGGAACTGGAAATCGAAGCCACCGAGTCCTTCTTGAGTCGTTGCCGACTCTTTTTTCTCTTCTCGAAAAGCTACAGCGTCAGCAGGTGCTGCGGGCGGGCGCCAGGGATGGCCTGTAGTGCTATGCCCCTGTCGAAAGTCACGAACCGTCCTTCATGGGCTACCGCCAGCCCCAGAAGATACAGATCCGTGAGTTGCCTTGAAGTCAGGATCCGTGCCGGATTCGCACGTAGAGGATCGCACAGGCTGATGTCGTCAGGCCAGAACTGGTGGACCACGCTGTTGCAGGCGTCGGCGAGCCGCCGGATTACCGCCTCCACGGGCAGCGCGTTGGGGTAGCCGGGATTAGCCATAATGCGGACGCAGCCGTTTTGCGTGATCGGGGACGACGCCCAGCCGCTCTTCGCGTGCTTCGCAAACCACTCGATCGCGGGTTCGTGCAGCGTGTGGTCGGGATCCAGCAGTGCGATCAGCACGTTCACGTCCAGAAGTGAACGCATCAGCCGCCGTCTTCGTCGCGCAGATTGTCGATCAGTTCATTGGTGATGACGCCGCCGCGCCGTGCAAAGGGCTTCAGCCCGTAGATCGCCTTCGGTTCCCTCGCCGTCTCCGCCGACGCCGCACCGTGGGGTGCCGTCAACGCACGCCGGGCGAGATCGGAGATCACCTGCCCGGCCGTCTTCTTTTCGCGCCGCGCGCGCTCTTTCGCCGCCTGCAATACATCATCGGCAATGTCGAGCGTGGTCCTCATGCACCAGATGCTAGTGCATCACGCATCTGATGTACAGCGCGACAATACTACCGGTGAGCTACACAGCCAAACGCTATGACTTTCGTGACAAGCCCGCGGACTACGCGCGTCTGCGCGGGGAACTTGCGGCTTTGCTCGCCGGCGAGAACGACCTGATCGCCAACGCGGCCAATACCTGTGCACTGATCTTCGACGCCCTGCCCGACGTCAACTGGGCGGGCTTCTACTTTCTGAAGGCCGGCGAACTGGTGGTCGGGCCCTTCCAGGGCAAGCCCGCCTGCGTGCGCATCGCGTTGGGCCATGGCGTCTGCGGCGCCTCGGCAGCGCGGCGCCAGACGCTGCTGGTGCCTGACGTGCACGCGTTTCCGGGGCATATCGCCTGCGACACCGCTTCACGATCCGAGATCGTCGTGCCGCTCATTGTCGATGGGGCGCTCCTGGGCGTGCTGGATATCGACAGCCCGCGCCCGGGGCGCTTCGATGCGGCCGACGCCCGGGGCCTGGAATCCCTGACGGCGCTGTTCGTCGCGGCTGCAAGGCAGGCTGCGCAGGCTTCACGCCCGTGACGGCGGCCGCCTCGACGCCCGCACGGCTCGCGCCGCGCGGGCTGGCGGCGGCGACCGCGGCGTTTGCGATCTGGGGACTGTTCCCGGTCTACCTGCACCCTCTGCACGAGGTGTCGGCAGTCCAGGTGGTCGCACATCGGGTGACCTGGTCGTGCGTATTCATCCTCGCGTGGCTGCTGATGCGCGGCGAACTCGCGCGCCTGACGGGCACTCTCGGCAAGCCGCAGCTGGTCGCGCGGCTGACGTTGACGGCGCTGCTGATCAGCTGCAACTGGCTGGTCTATGTCTGGAGCGTGACCCACGAGCACATCGTGGACACGAGCCTGGGTTACTACATCAACCCGCTGATGAATGTCGTGCTCGGTGTGTTCGTGCTCAAAGAGCGCCTCAACCGCGCCCAATGGGTCGCGGTGGCGCTCGCCGCCGCCGCCGTGCTCTACCTTGCGGTGCTCGCCGGACGTCCGCCGTGGATTGCCCTCACGCTGGCGGTGAGCTTTTCGCTCTACGGTCTGCTGCGCAAGGTGATCAGCGTGGATGCGCTCCCGGGGCTCGCAACCGAGACGCTGCTGCTCCTGCCGCTCGCCCTCGCCTACCTCGCGTGGTGTCAGGCGACCGGCAGCGGCGCGCTGACCAACTCAGGTCCGGCAATTGCGGCGCTGCTGATCGGCAGCGGGTTGGTGACGGCGATCCCGCTGTTCCTGTTCGCCTATGGCGCGCGCGCCCTGCCGTACTCGACCCTGGGCGTGCTGCAATACATTGCGCCCAGCCTGCAGCTGGCGTGCGGGGTGTATCTGTTCCACGAGAGTTTCGGCACGAAGCGCGGCGCCGGCTTCGCCGTCATCTGGCTGGCGCTGCTGATCTACGCGGCCGATGGGCTGTGGCGCTCGCGCCGCGGCCGGCGCGCGGCGACCACCTGAGCGCGCGCCCTGCGGGCTACTGCCTGGCGCGCGAGATGTATTCGCCGGTACGCGTGTCGACGCGGATCACTTCGCCCTCGTTGATGAACAACGGCACGCGCACCACCGCACCGGTCTCGAGCTTCGCAGGCTTCTGACCGCCGGTGGCGGTGTCGCCGCGCAATCCCGGATCGGTCTCCACGATCTTCAGCTCAATGTGCGCCGGCGGGGTAACCGTGAGCGGCACGTTGTTCCACATGGTCACGACGCACACCACGCCGTCCTTGAGCCACTGCGCCGCCTCGCCCACCGCCGACTTGCCGGCGGTGTGCTGCTCGAAGTTCTCCGGCACCATGAAGTGCCAGAACTCCCCGTCCTGGTAGAGGTACTGCATGTCCATGTCGATGACGTCGGCCGCCTCGACCGACTCGCCGGAGCGGAAAGTGCGCTCAATGGTGCGGTCGCTCCTGAGGTTGCGGATCTTGATGCGGTTGAACGCCTGGCCCTTGCCCGGCTTGACGAATTCGTTTTCGATCACGGTGTACGGATCACCGTCGATCAGGAGTTTCATCCCGCCGCGGATCTCGCTGGTGCTATAGCTGGCCATTTCGTTCTCGCGATTTGGGCTGCAGAATGCGCGGCCCGCACAAAGGGCCGCGTATGATAACGGCATCGCCACACCCCCGCCAGCGGCCAGCGCCGCTGGCAACACCCAGGATGGCTGACTGCATCACCACCCCCGAAGCACTCGCGGTCGGCGCGCACTTGCCGCAGGGTTTGCCCGGGTTTGAGCCGGCCGCCGGCGCGGGCTTCCCGCTGAACTCGCCGCGCAGCTGCCCGGCTATCTGGTGCCGCGGCTGGGGCGCGAGATTGAGGGTGCGCCCGCGAAAGTGAGTCTCACGCCGCGCCTGCCCATTCCGCGAGCGGGCTCACACGGGAGCCTCGCCGGTGGGTGCTAGAATCGGGCGGCATAATCCCTGGAGGCGAACTTGACCGGGCAGAGCGCCGTTCCGCTCATCGTGCTGAGCGCCGTGCGCGACCCGGCCGAGGCAGTCAATACCGCCCTGCGACGCGTCGGGCAGCCGGTGCAGTGCACGTGGCTGCCGACAGTGCGTGACCTGGGCGACGCGCTCACCCAGATCAACCCGCAACTGCTCATTCACGCGGCGGACTCGGCCGAGGAGCTGGCAGCCGCGATTGGCATTCGCGACCAGCTGGCGCCGGGGGTCCCGCTGCTGCTGCTCGCGAACGCCGCGGACGAGGCACGTGCCGCGGCGGCGATGAAGCTCGGCGCCCGCGACCTGATCACGCTGGCCAACCCGGAACGTCTGCAGGCGGTAGTGATGCGCGAGTTGGCTGCAGCGGGCATCCAGCGCTCGCTGACAGCCGCGCTCAAATCGGCCCACGACGCGCGCACGCAGCTGGATACCGTACTGCAGCGCTCCAACGACGCGATCATCCAGGTGCAGGAAGGCATCGTGGTCGAGGCCAACCCGGCATGGCTGGAGCTGAGTGGTGTCGAAGAGGGCATCGCCGGACAACCCGTCATGGATCTGTTCGAGGAGTCGACCCACGCGGCGTTGCGTGGCGCGCTGGCCGCGTGTCTGCAGGGGCGCTGGAACGGTCACCCCCTGCGGGCCAATGCGCTGCTGGCCGACGGCACGGTGTTGCCAGTGGAGATTTCGATGGCGCTCGGAGAGCACGACGGCGACCCGTGCGTGCGCCTCGTCGTGCCATCGCGTCGGCGCGAGGAGCTGAAGGCCGCGCCCGCGGCACGCATCCAGGCCCAGGCGGTGAACGATGGCCTCCTGCCACGCGCTGAGCTGCTGGCGGCGCTGGCGGAGCGCCTGTCGCACCCCTCGCCCGGCGGCATGCGCTGCCTCGCCGTTATCCGCACCGACAACTTCGCGGCGCTCGAGCGCATCGTCGGCGTCACCGCTAGCGAGGAGGTTTTCATCGAGCAGGCGCGCCTCATCCGCGAGTCGCTGCATCCGAAGGAACTCGCGGGCCGCTTCGGCGGCGTGCGGTTCCTGGCGCTGCTGGAGCGGGGCAACGAGAACGACATCACGGCCTGGGCCGAGCAGCTGCTCCAACGCGTGCAGAGGCACCTCATGCGGGTCGATGAAAAGGAGGTCTCGGTCACCTGCAGCATCGGGCTCTCCGTGGTGACGCCCGGTCCGGGGCGGCTCGACGCGGTGATCCTTGATGCGCTCGAGTGCTGCCGCAAGGGCGTCACGCGCGGCGGCAACCAGAGCCTGATGTCGGACCGCGCCGACACTGAAAACCGCGTCATGTCGTACGACAAGGTGTGGGTGAAGCACATCAAGGCGGCTCTCATGGAGAACCGCTTCCGGCTCGTGCAGCAGCCGATTGCGAGCCTGCAGGGCGAGGACCCCGGCATGTTCGACGTGCTGGTGCGCATGATCGATCACCAGGGCAAGGAAGTGCTGCCTTCGGAGTTCATGGCGGCCGCCGGGCGCAATGACCTGATGAAAAACATCGACCGCTGGGTGGTGGGCGCCTCGCTGTCGTTCGCGGCGCAAAAGAAACCCGAGTGTCTGTTCGTGCGCCTGTCGCGCGAGACGGCGCGCGACCCGAGCTTTCTGGAATGGCTCGACAATCACCTGCGCTCGAGCCGCGCCGAGCCGCGGCGGCTGTGCTTCCAGGTGAGTGAAGAGAGCGCCGCGAGCCACCTGAGCGAGATCAAGACGCTCGCCGCGCGGCTGCGCGAGCGGCGCTTCCGCTTCGCGCTCGACAGCTTCGGCTCCGGCCGCGACAGTGGCGGCCTGCTCGAGGCAGTGCCGCTCGATTTTGTGAAGATAGACGGTACCCTGGTGCAGGGACTGCGTGGCGACCCGAAACTGCAGTTGCGCGCGCGCCTGCTGATCGAAGCGGCGACCCGCCATTCGATCCAGACCATCGGTGAGCGCGTCGAGGATGCCAACACCATGGCGGTGCTGTGGCAGCTCGGCGTGCAGTACATCCAGGGATACTTCGTCAACCAGCCCGAGGAAGTGGTACTGCGCGCGGAGCGCTAGGGCGCTGGCTGCGGCAACAGTGCTTCCATGCGGTCGATTTTGCGCGGCCAGCCACGCCGCAGCACCGCACCGCGCTGCGCGCGCTCGCCGAGGTAGTCGCGCAGATCGCCCCACTCGAGCACTTTTTTCTGTTCCCCGGCCCACAACACCAGGCTGGCCTTCGGCGGGATCACCGCCACGGCGGTCATGAGTTCCGCGCGCGCCACCGCTTTCTTTCCCGGGATGTCGTAGAGCTTGTTGCCTTTGCCGCGCGGCATTTCCGGAACTTCATCCACTTTGAAAGTGAGCAGCTTGCCTTCGCTGCTGACCACCGCGACCAGTGAATCCGCCGCCAGCACGGGCGCCGGCGCCAGCACCTGGGCGTTCTCAGGAACGTTGAGGACGGTTTTGCCGGCGCGCCGGTCGCTCACCAGATCCTTCAGGCGCGCGGTGAAGCCATAGCCCGCATCGCTCGCGAGTAACCACAGGTCTTCGGGTTCGCCGATCATGACTCCGGCGAACTTCGCGCCGTCCGGCGGATCCAGGCGCCCGGAAAGCGGCTCGCCATAGCCGCGGGCCGAGGGCAGCGAGTGCGCCGGCAGGGTGTAGGTGCGTCCGGTGCTGTCGATGAACACCGCGGTTTGCAGGCTGCGGCCCCGCGCCAGTGCCTGAAACGCATCCCCACCCTTGTACGACAGTGCGCCGGGCTCCACTTCATGGCCCTTGGCAGAACGCACCCAGCCGCCGGTGGACAGCACCACCGTGACCGGCTCGTTCGGGATCAGCGTCGTCTCGTCGATCGCCTGCGCGGCTTCGCGCTCGATGATCTTGGTGCGCCGCTCGTCGCCGTACCTGTCGGCATCGGCGCGAATCTCGGTGGCGATGAGTTTCCTGAGCTTCGTCTTGCTCTTGAGTAACCCCTCGAGCTCCGCACGTTCAGCGGCCAGGGTCTTCTGCTCCTCCTTGATCTTCATCTCCTCGAGCCTGGCGAGATGACGCAGACGGGTGTTGAGGATCTCCTCGGCCTGCTCATCTGTGAGCCTGAAGCGCTTCATCAGCACCGGCTTCGGCTCATCCTCGCGGCGGATGATGCGGATCACCTCGTCGAGATTGAGAAACGCAATCAGCAGGCCATCGAGGATGTGCAGCCTCTTTGCCACCCTGGACAGGCGGTACTCCAGGCGCCGCGTGACCGTGCGGGTGCGGAACTCCAGCCACTCACTCAGCACGTCGCGCAGATTCATCACCCGCGGCCGGCCGTCGAGGGCGATGATGTTCAGGTTGACGCGGTAGCTGCGCTCAAGATCCGTGGTCGCGAACAGATGGTTCATGAGCTCGGTCAGGTCGACGCGGTTGGAGCGCGGCACGATGACCACCCGCGTCGGGTTCTCGTGGTCCGACTCGTCGTTGAGCGCATCCACCATCGGCAGCTTCTTCGCGCGCATCTGCTCGGCGATCTGCTCCTGCACCTTGGTTGGGGAGACCTGGTACGGGAAGGCGGTGATGACGATGCTGCCCTCCTCTATCTCCCAGGTGGCGCGCGCCTTGAACGTGCCGATGCCCTTTTCGTAAAACTCCTTGAGGTCCGCGCGCGCGGAGATGATTTCAGCCCCCGTGGGCAGGTCCGGCCCCTTTACGAACTTCATGAGCTGCGCGGTGCTGGCCGCTGGCTCCTCGAGCAGGTGGACACAGGCATTGGCCACCTCGCGCAGGTTGTGCGGCGGAATGTCCGTGGCCATGCCGACGGCAATCCCCGAGGTGCCGTTCAGCAGCAGATTGGGCAGACGCGCCGGAAGAAACACCGGCTCCTCGAGCGTGCCGTCGAAGTTGGGGGTCCAGTCAACCGTGCCGTCCGAGAGTTCACCGAGCAGCACATCGGCGTACTTAGTGAGCTTCGCCTCGGTGTAGCGCATGGCCGCGAAGGACTTCGGGTCATCCTGCGAGCCCCAGTTGCCCTGTCCGTCGATGAGCGGATAGCGGTAGGCGAACGGCTGCGCCATGAGCACCATCGCCTCGTAGCAGGCGGTGTCCCCGTGCGGATGGAATTTGCCCAGCACATCGCCGACGGTGCGCGCGGACTTCTTGGCCTTGTTGACCGCCGAGAGCCCGAGCTCGCTCATCGCGTAGGTGATGCGCCGCTGCACGGGCTTCAGTCCGTCCCCCAGGAACGGTAGTGCGCGGTCGAGGATCACGTACATCGAGTAATCGAGGTAGGCCTTCTCAGTGAAGGTGGAGAGGGGTTGCCGCTCCACACCCTCGAAGTTCAGCTCCTGGTTCTCCGGCGGCCCGCTCATACCTGCACTTCCGCGAGGTTGCCCTTCTCCTCGAGCCACTCACGCCGATCGGCGGCCCGCTTCTTGGCGAGCAGCATGTCCATCAGCTGGTCGGTGTTGTCCTTGCCCTCGATGGTCAGCTGCACCAGGCGCCGGGTGCGCGGATCGATAGTGGTTTCGCGCAGCTGCGCGGGGTTCATCTCTCCCAGGCCCTTGAAACGCGTTACGGTGGGCCGGGTGCGCGCGTTCTCCTTTTCGATCTTCTTCAGGAACTGATCGCGCTCGGCGTCATCAAGGGCGTAGTGCACCTGCTTGCCCGCATCGATGCGGTACAGCGGCGGCATGGCGACGTACACGTGGCCGTGCGCCACCAGCGGGCGGAAGTGGCGCAGGAACAGCGCGCACAGGAGCGTGGCGATGTGCTGGCCGTCGGAGTCGGCGTCCGCGAGGATGCAGACTTTGTGGTAGCGCAGCTGGCCCAGCTCCCCGGAGCCCGGGTCAATGCCTAAGGCGATGCTGATGTTGTGGACTTCCTCGCTGGCAGCGATCTGCCCGGCGTCGAGCTCCCAGGTATTCAGGATCTTGCCGCGCAGCGGCATGATGGCCTGGAAATCCTTGTCGCGCGCCTGCTTCGCCGAGCCACCGGCAGAGTCGCCTTCGACCAGGAACAGCTCGCAGCGGCGTGGTTCCTGGCTTACGCAGTCGGCGAGCTTGCCCGGCAACGCCGGACCGCCGGCGATGCGCTTGCGCACGATCTTCTGGGCGGCCCTGGCGCGCTCCTGGGCATTGGTGATCGCGAACTGCGCGATGCGCTCACCCGCATCCGGATGGCGATTGAGCCACAGCGCCACCGAGTCACGGGTGAAGCCTTCCACCAGAGCGGCGGCGTCGCGGCTCCCCAGACGTTCCTTCATCTGCCCGGCGAACTGCGGTTCGTTCATCTTCACCGACAGCACGTAGTTCGCCTTGTCCCACACGTCCTCGGGGGTGAGCTTGACGCCGCGGGGCACGAGATTGCGGAACTCGCAGAACTCGCGCACCGCCTGCGCCACACCGGCGCGCAGCCCGTTCACGTGGGTGCCGCCTTCGATGGTGGGTATGAGGTTCACGTAGCTCTCGCCGATCGCCAGCGGCGCCTCAGGTGCCCAGCACAGCGCGAAATCCACCGCGTCGTCGTCCCCGGCCCGCGTCGCCGTGATGGGCTCCGCCGGGATGCGTTCGTTCTTTTCCAGCTCCTCGACGAGATAAGCGCCGAGGTCCCCGGTGTAGAACCACTCATCCTTCTCGCCCGTCGCTTCGTTCCTGAAGGTAATGCGCAGGCCGGGGCACAGCACCGCCTTGGCTTTGAGCGTGTGCTTGAGCTGCGGGATGGAGAACTTGTCGGAGTCGAAGAACTTCGGATCTGGCCAGAAGCGCACCGTGGTGCCGGTGTTGCGCGCTCCGACGGTGCCGATTTCCTCGAGCTTCGAGGTGATCTTGCCTTCCTTGAAAGCAATGTTGTATTCCTTGCCGCCGCGCCGGATCCAGCACTCCAGGTGTTTGGAAAGCGCGTTCACCACCGACACGCCCACGCCGTGCAGGCCGCCGGAGAATTTGTAGGACTTGTCCGAGAACTTCCCGCCGGCGTGCAGGCGCGTCAGGATCAGCTCCGCACCGCTCACCTTCTCCCTGGGATGGATGTCGACCGGCATGCCACGGCCGTCGTCGGCAACCTCGAGCGAGCCGTCCTTGTGGAGCTTGACGTCGATCTGCTTGCAGTAGCCGGCGATCGCCTCATCGACGCTGTTGTCGATGACTTCGTGCGCCAGGTGATTCGGGCGCTGCGTGTGGGTGTACATGCCCGGTCGTCGCCGGACAGGTTCGAGGCCGCTCAGGACCTCGATATCGGCGGCGTTATAGGACTGACTCATCCGGTTGCGCGGTCTTCCACGATGAGCGCCGCTGGGGCGCGAAAAATGCTGCCGCCGGTCGCGGCGCGGGCGCGCGCGATATTACCAGACGCAAGCTCAAGCGAACGGCGAGTTACGAACGCCGCCAGGACAAATCAGTCATCAGCGCCGCGCGCAGCGGCGCCGGCACGGCGTCCAGTGTATGGCGGTAGTGCTCGTGATCGACGCCGGCACCGAGCGCTGCCCCGGCACGCAAGGCCACGATCATCGCCGGCGTGAGCTCGAAGCGCAGGAAGTGCACCGCGGAGGTCTTCTCCTCGTTCTCGCGCTCGAGGTCCTCGTCGGCGATGGCGAACACCCGCGGCTGGCCTGCCACCTGCACCCAGCATCGCTCCTCGATGCCCTTCAACTGCGCGAGTGCCCGTGCCCGTTCTGCCGGCTTCGGAAACTCGATCAGCAGAGTCACCTTCCAGTTGCTGCCATCCGGGATCAGCGGGTTGTAGGCAGCCAGCTCCTCGGCGATGCCCGCCGGGTCGAAGATGCGCTCGGCGCGCAGCATTTCCTGCACCTGGTACTGCATGGTCAGACGATCCTCGAAGCACCAGGTGACGTTGGGCCCGACGGCGAGCCGCCGCGCACGTTTGTGCTCGAGCACGCGGGCGCGAAACGCCGGCCGTTCGCGTGCGTACTCCTCGAGGGACATCAGATCCGTAGCCGCAAGCTTGCTCATATGTGATCGCCGCCCGCCTCACAGGCCGTAGGCAATGCGTAACAGGCGCAGCGGGTGCTCGGGCGCGCGCGCGGACTCAAGGCCGCTTTCGATCTGGTGGCCGGCCATGGGGCAGTCACTCGCGTAGTGATCCGGCTGCGCAGCCTCGACGCGCTGCACGACGGGGCGGCCGATTTTCACGGACGCGGCGCGAAAGCGCCGCTTGACCCCATAGGTGCCGTCGTGACCCGAGCAGCGCTCGATCGCCTCGACGCTCGTGCCCGGGACGAGCCTGAGCGCATCGCGGGTTTTCAGGCCGAGGTTCTGCACCCGCAGGTGGCACGGAACGTGATAGCTGATTTTCCCCAGCGGCACCTTGAAGTCGGTACGCAAGAGACCCGCTTCGTGGCGCAGCATCAGATACTCGAAAGGATCGAACATGTGCTGCGCCACGCGCAGCACCTCCTCGTCATCCGGATACATGAGCGGCAGCTCCTGCTTGAACATGAGCACGCAGGAGGGGATCGGTGCGACCAGGTCGAGCCCTGCGGCCACCGCCCGCGCGAGCTGCGGGATGTTGGCTTCCTTGAGTCGCGCGACGCCTGCGAGGTCGCCAAGCTCGAGCCGCGGCATGCCGCAGCAGCGCTCCTGCGCCAGCAGCGTGACGGCGATGCCGTTGTGCGCAAACACCGCGACCAGATCCTCATCGAGCTGCGGCTCGTTGCGGTTGCCGTAGCAGGTCGTGAAGAGCGCGACCCGGCCGGTGGTTGCGCTCGTCGCCGTTACTTCCTGCGCCGCCGCGGCGCCGCGCGGCTGCTCGGTCGTGCCGAGGCGCGCGAGACGCTTGCGCGCCGTGCGTGCGTGGTACTGCGGGACCGGCGCCGTGCGGTCAACGCCGAGGGTTTTCTCCAGCAGCGCCCGGCCGGCCTTCGAGGCATTGACGGCGTTCACGATCTCGACCAGGACCGGGATGCCGGCGATCGAACCTACCGCGTCGGTCGCGGCCAGCACCCGCTCGCGCACGGCGATTCCCTCGTCACGGGCACGTACCGCCTTGGCGCGCAGCATGAGATGCGGAAAATCGACATTCCACGGATGCGGCGGCACGTACGGACACTTCGTCATGAAGCACATGTCGCACAGGTAGCAGTGATCCACGACCTCCCAGAAGACCTGCCGCCCGACGCTCGCGACCTCGCCCTGCGCCGTCGCGTCGACGGCATCGAACAGCGTCGGAAACGCGTTGCACAGGTTGAAGCAGCGCCGGCAGCCGTGGCAGATGTCGAATACGCGCTCGAGTTCCTTCTCGAGCGCGCTCGCGTCGTAGAACTCAGGCGTGCGCCACGCCAGCGGGTGGCGCGTGGGGGCTTCCAGGCTCCCCTCGCGACCGCCCGTGGCCGGACCCGGTCCTGTTGGGTTGCTCAGATACCGTCCAGGGCCTTCTGGAAGCGATTCGCGTGCGAGCGCTCGGCCTTGGCGAGCGTTTCGAACCAATCGGCGATTTCGCCGAAGCCCTCTTCGCGCGCGTTCTTCGCCATGCCCGGGTACATGTCCGTGTACTCGTGCGTTTCCCCGGCAATCGCGGCTTTCAGGTTCAGGTGCGTTTCGCCGATGGGAAGGCCCGTCGCCGGATCACCAACTGCCTCGAGGTACTCGAGGTGTCCGTGGGCGTGTCCGGTCTCGCCTTCCGCTGTGGAGCGGAACACCGCGGACACATCGTTGAAGCCCTCGACGTCAGCCTTCTGGGCGAAGTACAGGTAGCGGCGATTGGCCTGCGATTCCCCGGCGAAGGCATCCTTGAGGTTCTTCTCGGTCTTGCTTCCTTTGAGATTCATGGCATTTCCTCACTTAGACTCGGTCTAACGAGGCGGGACTGTATCGCCGCCGTGCAAGCGACGTCAACCGTGAGCACTCGGCGAGTTCAGCGACTCGCGTTGACCCTCGAGCGCGCGGCTGTGTAACGTTGCCCGCCCTTTCACGCGGAGCTAAGCGAAATTGGCGCGTAACATCAAGCCTCCCGAGTTCGAGCAGGCGCTGGCGGAGCTGGAAACCCTGGTCGCGCACCTGGAGCGCGGCGATCTGCCGCTCGATGAAGCTCTCAAGAGCTTCGAGCGGGGCATCGCGCTCACGCGCCACTGCCAGGCATCCCTGCAGGCTGCACAAGCCAAGGTCGAGATCCTGATGAAGCGCGGCGGCGAATCCGCGGT
Source organism: uncultured Gammaproteobacteria bacterium (assembly GCA_963718865.1). Taxonomy (GTDB): domain Bacteria; phylum Pseudomonadota; class Gammaproteobacteria; order Steroidobacterales; family Steroidobacteraceae; genus 13-2-20CM-66-19. The sequence continues at coordinate 120,155 of CAVRAE010000001.1, forward strand.
CGAACCTTTCCACGAGGATGAGGAAGAACCTGACGCCGCTTCAGGCGCCGCACCGGCTGGCGAATGATGCGGACCGCCGCAGACCTCGCCCACAGGCCCGGCACGGCGTTCGCGCAGCGCGTCGCCGCCTGCCAGGAGCGCATCGAGGGCGTGCTTGACCGCGCCCTGCTGCTGCGCGACCCGGGAACGCAGCGCCTGAGCGAGGCGATGCGTTACAGCGCGCTTAGCGCCGGCAAGCGACTGCGGCCGACCCTCGTCTATCTGACCGGCGAGTCCCTGGGCGCGCCCCTGTCAGGACTGGATGCGCCCGCCGCCGCCGTCGAACTCATCCACGTCTACAGCCTGGTGCACGATGACCTGCCGGCGATGGACGACGACGACCTGCGCCGCGGGCGCCCGACCTGCCATCGCGCCTACGACGAGGCCACCGCGATCCTGGTGGGTGATGCGCTGCAGGCGCTGGCGTTCGCCGTGCTGGCAAATGAGCCGATGGCGGACACGCCGGCCGCCGTGCGGCTGGAGATGATCCGGGTACTGGCGCGCGCCACCGGGACCGGAGGCATGGCCGGCGGGCAGGCGGTGGATCTCGCGGCGGTAGGCCACAGGCTCAGCGTCGCGGCGATCGAGGACATGCATCGGCGCAAGACCGGTGCGCTCATTCAGTGCAGCGTGGTGCTCGGCGCCCTGGCCGCAGGCGTGACGGGCGGCGCGGAGCTCTCGGCGCTGCAGCACTTCGGCGCGGAGATCGGGCTGGCGTTCCAGATTCAGGACGACATCCTCGATGTGGAGGGCGACCCGAAGCTGCTCGGCAAGTCGACCGGCGCGGATGCGGCGCATCTGAAGCCCACCTATCCGAGCACCGCGGGGCTCCCCGCCGCGCGCGTGCGCGCGCTCGAACTGCGCGATATAGCAATCGCCTCGCTCGCACCCCTGGGAAAGCGGGCGGCTCCGCTCGCCGAGCTGGCGCACTTCGTTGTCAGCCGCAGCAGTTAGACACGCGCAGCAGATGCAGCAGGACTGCGTCGTGGTGGGAGCCAGTTTCGCGGGGCTTGCCTGCGCGACCGCCCTGGCGAGCGCGGGGGCACGGGTCACGGTACTGGAGCGCAAGAGCGACCCGGGCATCAAGCTCCACACCACTGGCATCCTGGTTCGCGACGTCGTGGACCAGATCGCGCTCCTCGACGAGCTGCCGCCCGAACTGGTGCGGCGGGTGAACGGCGTGCGCCTTTACGCGCCCAACATGTCGCGGATCGATCTTGCGGCGCCGGGGTACTTTTTCCTTACCACCGACACACCGCGCCTGATGCGCTGGCTTGCCGGGCGCGCCGAAGAAGCCGGTGCGATGCTGCGCTGGGCAACGGGATTTTCTCACGCCGTCCGCGGCGTCGGCGGCTTTGATCTCGGGGCACAGATCGGCCGCACGAGCTTCCTCGTGGGCGCCGACGGGCCGAAGTCGACGGTGGCACGGGCCCTGGGTCTCGGACAGAACCGGCGCTTTCTTGCCGGGATCGAGCACGAGTATGCCGGTGTTGAACTCGAGGAGCCCGATCGGCTGCACTGCTTCATCGACAGGCGCCTGATGCCCGGTTACATCGGCTGGGTGGTGCAGGGAGTGGGCGCGGTACAGGTCGGCCTCGCGCGGCGGCTGCATGCCGAAGATGCCGCGGAATTAAAGTCCTCGATGGCGGCGTTCCTGAAGAAGATTGCACCCCTGTTTCGTTTCGGGCCGCCGACCGCGATTCGTGCCGGAGTCATCCCCTGCGGTGGCCTGGTTCGCCCGGTCGCGGCACGCCGGGTACTGCTCGTGGGCGACGCCGCCGGAATGGTGTCCCCGGTTACCGCCGGAGGCATCCACCTCGCCTTGAAGCACGGACTTGCGGCCGGCCACGCGATTGCTGACTTCCTGAGCGGACGCGGGGCGGACCCCTTGCAGGAGCTTCTGCCCGCATACCCCAGCTTCCGCTCCAAGCGACTGCTGCGATTCCTGTTCGACCACTTCCAGAGCGACCTGGCGTTCAACCTGCTGCTGGCGACGCGGCCGGTACGTCAGGCGGCAAGCCTCGTGTACTTCCACCGGCGTGGCGTCTTTGAAGGGCGGGGGCCGCGGCGCACGGCCCATCGCTCGCTGCCGGACGAAGCCTGACAGGGTGATTCGTGCGGCCCGTGTACACTCACACCTGATGAGCGTTCCGCTGGACAACTACCCGCTCCTGCGCGCGATCCAGTCCCCGGCGGATCTGCGCAAGCTCGCGCCGGCGAAGCTCCCGGCGCTGGCGCGCGAACTGCGCGAGTTCCTGATCCACAGCGTCAGCACCCGCGGCGGCCATTTCGCCGCCGGGCTCGGCACGGTCGAGCTGACCATCGCCCTGCACTACGTATTCGACACGCCGCATGACCGGCTGGTGTGGGATGTCGGCCACCAGGCTTATCCGCACAAGGTGCTGACCGGCCGCCGCGACCGCCTGCACACCATCAAACAGGATGGGGGGCTGGCGCCGTTTCCAGCGCGCGCAGAAAGCGAGTACGACACCTTCGGCGTCGGCCATTCGAGCACTTCCATCAGCGCGGCCCTGGGCATGGCGGTGGCGGCGGCGCGCGCCGGGGAGGACCGCCGCGTGGTCGCCATCATCGGCGACGGCGCGATGACGGCGGGCATGGCGTTCGAGGCGCTGAACCATGCCGGCTCGCTGCCGGCGGATCTGCTGGTGATCCTGAACGACAACGACATGTCGATTTCGGAAAATGTCGGCGCGCTGTCCAATCACTTCGCGCGCGCCCTCTCCGGTCGCGTGTACGCGCACTTACGCGAGGGCGGTAAGAAGGTCCTGAGGCAGATGCCGACGGCCTGGGAGCTGGCACGCCGTTCGGAGGAACACCTCAAGGGCATGGTGCTGCCCGGCACCCTGTTCGAGGAAATGGGCTTCAACTACATCGGTCCCATGGATGGCCACGACGTCAAGGCACTGGTCAGCACGCTGCGCAATGTGCGCAAGCTGCGCGGCCCGCAGTTCCTGCACGTCGTCACGCGCAAGGGCAAGGGTTACGCGCCCGCGGAAGCCGACCCCATCAAGTGGCACGGCCCCGGTCCGTTCGATCCGGCGAGCGGCACAATCTTCAAGGAAAAGAGCAGCGGCCCGAGTTACTCGCAGGTCTTCGGCCAGTGGCTGTGCGACATGGCCGAGCGCGAGCCGCGCATCATCGGCATAACGCCGGCGATGCGCGAAGGATCCGGGCTGGTGGAATTCTCCAAACGTTTTGCGGACCGTTACTTCGATGTGGCGATCGCCGAACAGCACGCCGTGACCTTCGCGGCGGGTCTGGCCGCGGCAGGACTGCGGCCGGTGGTGGCGATCTATTCAACTTTTCTGCAGCGCGCCTACGATCAGCTCATCCACGATGTGGCGCTGCAGAACCTGCCGGTAGTATTCGCCGTGGACCGCGCGGGACTGGTGGGCAGCGATGGTGCCACCCACCAGGGCAGCTACGACCTGTCGTACTTGAGATGCATCCCCAACACCGTGATCATGGCGCCGGCGGACGAGAATGAGTGCCGGCAGATGTTGTACACGGCTACCACGCTGTCCGCGCCCGCCATCGTGCGCTATCCACGCGGCACAGGTCCCGGAGTGCCGGTGGCTGCACAGATGAGCGCGCTACCCGTGGGCAAGGCGCAGCTGCGCCGCGAGGGCAAGAGCGGACTCGCGCTGCTGGCGTTCGGCGCGCTGGTGGCGAGCGCGCAGCAGATCGCCGAAGCGCTCGATGCAACGCTGGTCAACATGCGTTTCATCAAGCCGCTCGACGAGCACCTGCTGCTGAGCATCGCCGCTCACCACCGCGCGCTGGTGACCATCGAAGAGAATTCCACCCAGGCAGGCGCGGGCTCCGCCGTCGGCGAGCTGCTCGCCGCCGAAGGTCTGCAGGTGCCGCTGTTGCAACTCGGCATCCCGGACCGCTTCATCGAACACGGCTCGCGTGAAGGCTGCCTCGCCGCCGCGGGCCTGGATGCGGCAGGCCTTGCCGCCAGCATCGAGCGCTGGTGGGCCCTGCAGGCGCCCGGCCGGCTGCGTTCCGCCGGCGGTGCCTGACACTACTTAATAAGAGGGATACCGCCGCGCCCCGTAAGGCACCGACAATGCCGCTGCGGATTTGCCCACCTTTCCTGTAGGCTTTCACCCATGAATCCCCCCGTCGCCACCGCCAAGATAGGGCGTGCCTCCGTCCCCGAGGTCGAGGACGTGCAGGCGCACGCCGACACGCGTCGGCTGCCCATCAACCGCGTCGGCATCAAGGACATCAGTCACCCGGTGCGGGTCAGGGACCGCTCCGCCGGTGAACAGCACACCATCGCCACTTTCAACATGTACGTGGGCCTGCCGCACAACTTCAAAGGCACACACATGTCGCGCTTCGTGGAAATCCTGCACGCCGAGCGCGAGATCTCCGTCGAATCCTTCCGCGCGATGCTCACCGGTATGACGACGCGCCTGGAAGCCGACACCGGCCATATCGAGATGAGCTTCCCGTTCTTCGTGATGAAAAAAGCGCCGGTCTCCGGGGTCGAGAGCCTGCTCGATTACCGCGCCAGCCTCATCGGCGAGCACCAGCACGGACAGACGCGCATGTGGCTGCGCGTGACCGTGCCGGTGACGAGCCTGTGCCCGTGCTCCAAGAAGATCTCAGACTACGGCGCACACAACCAGCGCTCACATGTGACCATCACGGTGAAGCTGCGCACCCACATGTGGATCGAGGAACTGATCGAGATCGCCGAGAGCGAAGCGTCCTGCGAGCTGTACGGCATCCTCAAGCGCCCGGACGAGAAGTTTGTCACCGAGCGCGCCTACGACAACCCGAAGTTCGTCGAGGACATGGTGCGCGACGTCGCCACCCGCCTCAACGCCGATGAACGCGTAGCGGCCTATGTGGTGGAGTCCGAGAACTTCGAGTCGATACATAACCATTCCGCTTACGCGCTCATCGAGCACGACAAGGACGCCTGAGCGCGCCGGCGCGCCGCATGAAGTTTTCTTAATACCCTCTTCATCACCACGAGAGGGCCGGCGCTCTAACTTCGGCAACGCAACACAGCATCCGAGGAAGAGCGTATGAAGATCATCGCCGCATTCGCAGCCCTGGCCATCGTGGCCGCGGGCACCGCCGGCGCCAGCGTCGCCGCCGATCCGCCGGCCACGCCGTCAGCCACACCGGTGAAGCATCCCTCCCTCAAGGCCTGCAATCAGCAGGCCGATGCCAGGAAGCTCGCGGGCAAGGAGCGCTCGCGCTTCGTGCTCGACTGCAAGGCCGGCAAGACACCCCAACCGGCGGAGCCGACGCTGAAACAAAAGTGATGTTCGCCAGAATCGCCGCAGGCGACGCACGGCACAGGCAAAACCCACGCGTTTTGCCCGCGGAAACCCAGCTGATGTCCGCTGAAATCGCCGCAGGCGATTCTGGCCAATGAACTAGGCGGGTAGCTCCACCAGCACTTTCAGCCCCGGCTCATTGCTCTGCAGCTCGAGCCGGCCGCGATGCAGGCGCGCAATCGCGGCCACGAGACTCAAGCCCAGCCCGCTGCCCTCGTCAGCGATACCGGCGCCGATGCGTACAAATGGCTGCACGGCGCGGGCGCGCTCTGCGGCGGCAATTCCCGGGCCGTTGTCGCTCACCCGCAGCTGCACGCTGTCGGCTACCCGCCGCACGTCCACCTCGATGTGGCCGCCCGCCGGCACATACTTCAGCCCGTTCTCGATGAGATTGGTCAAGAGCTGCGCGAGCAGTTGCCGGTTGCCCTGCACCACACCGGCGGCGTCACTCGGCAGGCTGAGCGTGAGCCCCTGGGCGAGCGCTACCGGCTCGAAGAGCTCGACCAGCTCGGTGGCCAGCTCGCCCATGTCCACCGCGGACGCCGAGGCGAGCGGCGCGCCCGACTCGGCAAGTGCAATCTGCAGCAGCGTCGCGAGCGTGCGCTGCAGGCGATCCACTTCACGCAGTGCCGATTCGATCGATTCGTGCACCGCCGGTTCCAGTGGCGGTGCCCGCAACAGCAGCGCGTCCATGCGGGTGCGCAGGCGATGCAGCGGTGCACGCAGATCGTGGGCGGCGCTGTCGAAGGTCGCCCGCAGCGTGCCGGCCTGGTGTTCGAGCCGGTCGAGCACGCGATTGACCGCTACCGCGAGTGCGTCGAACTCGTCGTTGACGCCGGATACCGGCAGCCGCCGCCCGATGTCCCCGGCCATGATGCGCTGACAGGTCTCGGTGACAACGCCGACGCGCCGTGCCAGGCGGAAGCTGAACCAGAACCCGGCGAGCGCCGCCGCGAGCGTCGACAGGCCGATGCCCCATAGCGTGGCGACGCGGAACTTCTCGGCGAAGCGGCGGCCCTGTGAAATATCGGTGCCGACGAGCAGCAGGTCGCCGCCGGGAAGCGTGCGCACCGCCGCGCGTACCGGATGCACGGCGCGACGTCCCGGCTCAATGGTGGCGATTTCGAACTCCGGCCAGCGCTCGGCGGGCATGCCGTCGAACGGCCAGTTGGTGACGTTGCCGGCGATGCGCTCGAAGGTAGAGTCGGCCAGCATGTAGACCGCGCCGATGCGCCCCCAGCTGTCGATGCGCAGATTGATCTCATCGGTGACGCCCGCTACGCCGCTGCGGGCATACTTGTCCTGCAGACTCTGCAGCTCGGTGTCGATGATGAGATCGACTTCGTCGGTGATCAGGCTCTCGGTCAGAAGGTAAGCACTGCCGAGCGTCACGCCGACCGCGAGCGTCACCAGCAGCGTGTAACCCACCGACAAGCGGAAGGCCGTGGTGTTGAACAGCTGCAGGCGCACGGACTATTGGTCCATTGGCCGAAATCGCTTCGCAGCGATTTCGGCGGACAGCGGTTGCGTTGCCGCCGGCCAAAGGCGGGGCTCGATGCGCACTGCCACGATCACCTCAGCAGCCGAGCACTTCATAGCAAGGTCTGGCGCACGGACTTTGGCCGGCGGCAGCCGTGGCCACAGGGCCGGTTCCGCAGGGTTAACACGCCCTAATTGTCGCCGCGCAGAACGTAGCCGCTGCCACGCACGGTATGGATCAGCGGATGATCCGCGCCGCGATCGATCGCCTGCCGCAGGCGGCTGATATGCACGTCGATGAGATTGCTCTGCGGATCGAAATGCAGATCCCAGACCCCTTCCAGCAGCATGGTGCGCGTGACCACCTGGCCGGCGCGGCGCATGAGGAATTCCAGCAGCTTCAGCTCGCGCGCCGTGAGCTCCACCTCGCGCCCGGCGCGCGTGACGCGCCGCGCCAGCAGATCGAACTCCAGATCCTCGACCTTCAGGCGCGTGGCGTGCGGCGCGCCCGAGCGGCGGCGCGTCAGCGCTTCCATGCGCGCCAGCAGCTCCGCGAATGCGAACGGTTTGGTGAGATAGTCGTCGCCGCCGGCCTTGAGCCCGCGGATGCGGTCATCCACGCTACCGAGGGCCGACAGCACCAGTACCGGGGTGCTGATGGCTTTTTTGCGCATGAGTTCGATGATCGCCAGCCCGTCGATGTGCGGCAGCATGCGATCGGTGACGATCAGGTCGAACTGCCCTTCCGTGGCGCGAAACAGCCCCTCACGCCCTTCCGCGGCGTGATCGACCGTGTAGCCGCTCTCGCGCAGGCCCTTGACCAGGAAGCGCGCGGCTTCCAGGTCGTCTTCGATGAGGAGTACGTGCACCGGCGGGAAGAGTAGGAGGCGTCATGGTGCGTGCGCAAGGGCCGCGGCTGCCGTGGGGTGGGCGGTGGCCGGCCGCGCGCGGCTGCGCGGCGCAGCTTCTTCTAAGGCGACGGGGGGCGGGCGCGCTCGGCGCTTTGCAGGCGGGCGATGAGCGAGCTCAAGAACACGCGATTGAAGCGCAGCTGGCAGGAAGCCGAGACCTGTTCGAGCAGCGTCGAGCTGACTTTCAGCACCGTGACCGCGCCCTCGGCGCGGATGGTGGCGGTGCGCTTGGCGCCCGGCACGTAGCTCGCCTCGCCAAAGCAGTCGCCGGTGTCCAGCGCGCCGACGCGCTGACCGTGGCGCTCCACCGCACAGCGGCCGCTGACCAGGATATAAAAGCGATCGTCCATCTCGCCTTCCTTGACGATTTCCTCGCCCGCCGCGTAATCCTGCCAGCTGCTGGCGCGCAGCACTTCCCAGATCTCGGCGTGCGAGAACTCGTGGAAGAACTTCAGCCGCCGCAACACCCCGAACTGCTCCTGGCGGTCGATGCGGGCGTTGGCCTCGCGCAGCCGCTGGTGCACACGCGTGAGGTCGGCCGCGAAATCCAGTCCCGTCTTGCAGCGCTTCTCCGGGTCCTTCTGCAGCGCCAGGGCCACCACGGTCTCGAGTTCTTCCGGCACGTCCTGGCGCAGCGTATGAATCGGCGCCGGCGTCGCGTACACGATCTGGTGCAGCAGCTTCTGCAGATTGCCGGCGCGGAACGGGCGCGTCCCGGTCAGCAGCTCGTACATCACCGCGCCCAGGGAATACAGGTCGGAACGGTTGGTGAGCTCCAGACTCTGCACCTGCTCCGGGGACATGTAGGAGGGGCTGCCGGCGATACCTTCGATGCGCGAAATGTCCGAGTCCGACACCAGCGCGATGCCGAAATCAATGATGCGCACGTCGCTGTCCTGCGTGAGCATGATGTTCGAGGGTTTCACGTCGCGGTGAATCACGCCGCGCGAGTGCGCGTAGTGCAGCGCCTTGGCGCACTTGAACATAATCTCGACGGTGTCATCGATGCGCAGCAGGTTGTCCGCGCGGGTGTAGGCGGCGAGCGTGCGCGCGCCGTGCACGTGCTCGGTGACGATATAGCAGTTGCCGTTTTCCTCGCCGGCATCGTAGATCGGCAGGATGTGCGGGTGCTGCAGCATACCGACCAGGTGCGCCTCGGAAAGGAACATCTTGCGCGCGATGCGCGCGCGCTCCTCGTCGCCGCCGGTGTCCATGTTGTACACCTTGATGGCGACGTCACGGCCGTAGTAGGCGTCATGCGAGAGATACACGATGCCGGTGCTGCCGCGGCCCACTTCCTTGATGACCACGTACTTGCCGATGCGGTCGGGCATGCGCACGACCGGCTTCGGTCGGGGATTTGGAGCTGGTTTTGTAGCCGATACTGACATGGTGCGGCGCGTGGCAAACGGGCCCGCTGAGGATACGGGTTGGCGCCGCCGCACGACTGTGATGCACCCCTCACGGACCCGCCGCGCGCCGCGGGTGCGTGCGTGCGGTGTGCGCAGCGCACAGGCGCGGCGCTTAACCGAAATGCTCGTAGCCGCAATGCGAGAACTGCATCACAGACCCGTCGCGCAGCACCACCGCGCCCGGCGACGCGCGCAACACGCCAATACGCTGGTACTCCCAGCGCTGCGGCGGCAGCGCTTGCGTGAGCGCCGCAAGATTTTTTTCCGCAACGCTGAAACACAACTCGTAGTCATCGCCGCCGGTGAGCGCGAACTCGCGCGCGCGCTCAGTCCCCGCAGCCTGTTCGAGCGCTGCCGATACCGGCAGCGCCTGGTAGTGCAGTTCCACTCCCGTGCCGCTCGCCTGTGCAAGCTTGGCGGCGTCGGCGAGCAGGCCATCGGAGACATCGATGCAGGCGCTGGCGAATTCCCGCAGCCGCTCGCCGAGCGCCACGCGCGGGCGCGGCATTTCAAAGCGCTCGCGCAGGTAGGGGTGCAGGGCGGCCGGTGCCTGCAGGCGCCCCTGCAGCAGTGCCAGGCCCGCGGCGGCGTCCCCCGGCGTACCGGACACAAACAGGGAATCTCCCGGGTGCCCGCCGGAGCGCTTGAGGGCGGTGCCGCGCGGCGCGAAACCCATGAGCTGCACCGTAATGCACAAGGGCCCCCGCGTGGTGTCGCCGCCCACGAGCTGCACCTCATGCGCGCGCGCCAGTGCGTCAAGGCCAGCCGCAAACTCCGCGAGCCATGATTCCTGCGCTTCCGGCAGCGTGAGCGCCAGCAGCGCCCAGGCGGGGCGCGCGCCCATCGCGGCCAGGTCGCTTAAGTTAACCGCCAGCGCGCGATGGCCGATGGATGCCGCGGGCGAGCCATGCGGGAAGTGCACCCCCGCGACCAGGGTATCGGTGGCGGCCACGAGGTCGGCGTCGTCGGGAACCCTCAGGAGCGCGGCATCATCCCCGACGCCGGCCACCACGTCCGCACGCTGCGCGCCGCAGGTACGGAAGTAGCGGTCAATGAGCGCAAATTCCCCCAAGCCCATGCGCGCACGCTCACCTTCAGTGTTCGGCCGGCCGCAGCTCGTGCGCCGCGCGATCGAGCACCGCGTTCACGAACTTGTGTCCGTCGGTCGCGCCGAAGCGGCGCGCCAGGCCCACTGCCTCGTTGATGATGACGCGATACGGCACGTCCGGCCGCGACTGCAGCTCGAACAGGCCCATGAGAAGAATGCCGTGTTCGATCGGATCGAGCAGGCGCGGCTCGCGGTCGGTGTACGCCGCCAGGCGCGTGTCCAGCTGTGCCCGCGCGCTGCACACGCCCTCGAGCAGGGCGCGAAAAAACTCCCCATCCGCTTTTCCCATGTCCTGCGCTGCGCCGAACTCGTTAACCAGGTCCTGCCATGGACACTCGTTCAGCTGCCAGCGATACAGCGCCTGCAGCGCGAGCTTGCGCGCCACGGTGCGCGTGCCGCTGAATTCGCGGGCTGCCGGTGCGTTCATCGCGGCGCCCTTCACAGACGCGCCATGAGTGCGGCCATCTCGAGCGCGCACTCCATCGCCTCGCCCCCCTTGTTCGCGCCGCTGGTGGCGGCGCGCTCCAGCGCCTGTTCGCGGTTCTCAACCGTGAGCACTCCGAAGGCGATCGGGACGCCGGTCTCGAGGCTCGCCAGCTGCAGGCCGTGCGCGCATTCCCCGGCGACGTAGTCGAAGTGCGGCGTGTCACCGCGGATGACGCACCCGAGCGCCACGACCGCGTCGCACTTGCCGCTGGCGGCAAGTTTCCTGGCCACCACCGGCAGCTCGAACGCCCCCGGCACGCGCACCACCAGCAGGTCCTGCGGCGCGCCGCCGTGAGTGGCCCACGCAGCGCTCGCGCCCTTGAGAAGGCTCGCGACGATGAAATCGTTAAAGCGCGCCGCGACGATCGCGACCCTGCGCCCGTGCGCGCCGAGCTCCCCTTCGATGAGCTGCGGCTGGGTCACCCCTCTTCCCCGACGTAACCCTCGATCTCCAGCCCGAAGGCCGAGATGCCCAGCATCTGCTTGGGCGCCGACAGCACCCGCATGCGTCGCACGCCGAGGTCCTTGAGAATCTGCGCACCCACGCCGAAAGTGCGCAGCACCGCCCCCTCGCCGCCGCCGGCAGCGCCGTCCGGCGCCGCCGTGGCGGGCGCGGCGGTCGCAAATGAGCGCACCGCATCCGCCAGCTCGCGCGCCGACTCGTGCTGGCGCAGCACCACGACCACGCCGTTGCCCGCCTCGACAATGCGTTGCATGGCCGCGCGCAGCGTCCAGGCGCGCGCCGTGCCACGCACGGCGATGAGATCGCGCAGCGTGTCAGGCAGGTGCACGCGCACCAGCGGGACCTGCGGGCCGTCGAGCCGGCCGTGCGCCAGCGCCAGATGAACCTCGAGGTTGGCGCAGTCCTGGTACGCATACAGCCGGAACTCACCCAGCTCGGTCTGCACGCTCTGTTCGCCGATGCGCTCGACGGAGCGCTCGATGCGCAGTCGGTGGCGGATGAGATCCGCGATAGTGCCGACCTTCAGTTGATGCCGGCGGGCGAATTCCTGCAGTTGCGGCCGGCGCGCCATGCTGCCGTCGTCATTCATGACCTCGCACAGCACGCCCACGGGCTTCAGGCCCGCGAGCCTGCACAGATCGACCGCGGCCTCGGTGTGACCGGCGCGCACCAGCACCCCGCCGCGGCGCGAGCGCAACGGGAAGATGTGTCCGGGGCGGACAAAATCCGCCGATGTTGATGCCGGGTCCGCCAGCGCGCGGATCGTCGCCGCGCGGTCGCCGGAAGACACGCCGGTGGTGGTACCGGCGCGCGCATCCACGGACACGGTAAAGGCAGTGCGCTGCGATTCGTTGTTCGCCGGTACCATCTGTGGCAGCTCCAGCCGTGCCAGCTGTTCCTCCTGCATGGACACGCAGATGATGCCGCTCGTGTGGCGGATCATGAATGCGACCGCTTCCGGGGTGGCGTGCTCGGCGGCCAGGATGAGATCGCCCTCGTTCTCACGATCCTCATCATCCATGACGACGACCATGCGTCCGGCGCGCAGCTCATCGAGCAGGTCGGCCACGGAGCTCAGTGGCAGTGCGGCCGCGCTTGCCAGAGCAGCCTGGGGGGGCAGGGTCAGTATTTTGGACATGGCGGGCGGCGACGGTGGTATGGCAGATCAGTATAACTGAGCCCCCGCCGAGGCCGTGCCTGGTGGTCCAATGCCGCGAATCAAAGGCTGTAGCTGACGATGAACTTGAAGAGCGTTGTTGCGACGAGCTGACCTTGAGTGCCCTGCGTCGCCACCGACGCGGCGGCATTCGCATAGTTGTAGACGCGAAACTCGGCGTCTGCGTAGAGCCTCCACTTGCCCAGGTCCGCTTCGAGGCCCGGCGACAGCAGCACCCGCTGGTAGCCACTATTGGGAGGATCCGCGTTCACGCCGCTGTCGTGCAGACGATTGGACGCGATTACCTGCACCAGGGCGGAGAGCGTACCACCCTGCCCTAACTCAAATCCGTCGTAGATGAGCCCGGCCGCGGCGTCCGTCTCGTTGCCCGGTCGATACCCTGCACGCGAGTTGAAAGCCCGCTCGAACAGGGCTTCAACGAACCATTTCGTGTGATGCTCCTCGCTGACGATGCCGAGGTGGTAGCCCCCCAGCAGCAGGTCCGTGGTTCCGGTGCCGATGGAGGTGTCGCGATCAAAATTGGGGTACGTCCAATCACCGGTCGCCAGCTTCACGCCGGCCGAGAGGCCTGTCGACAGGTCCGGCGAGAGTCCCATGTAGGTACCGAGGAGACGCACGTCGCCGAGCGCATTGTGGCGGTAGGACTGGATGTCAGGAGATCCCGGGGGGCCGATGTCGGTGCGGAAGGTGCGCAGCCAATAGGGGATCTTCACGGACATGCCCCAATTGCGATTGAAGTTGTAGTCGAGGCCTACACCCCCGAAGTTGGTATCGATTTCCTTGTCCGTGTTATTGGCGGCTGGAGCCGCGTGCGAGCCCACCCAGTTCTGGTTCTGATTCTGGTAGTCGTCTTCGATATAGATCATCGCGCCCGGCTGCGTCTGAATCATGGCGGCGGTGCCGACGTCAAAGACACCGCACCCGCACGCGCACGCCAGCGCGAGGCCCGGCACAGCTGCGCCGAGCACGGCGAACAACCCCGCGAACGGCGTGCTCAGGCCACGCCCCCAAGTAGAGAGTTTCATGACGCCCTCGTCTCAACTAAAAGCCCTAAGATTCAGCGCTGCGCGTCGCTGGCCTGTTGGGCGGCCCGCGTTACACACCACCTTCAGTGTTCAAGGTTCTAGAGGAGACGCGGCGGTCCCCGGCGGGATTCCTGACGTGGGGGTCCGCTGTGCAGAAACGTCTGAGCAAGCGTGGTCGGCGATACCACCAGGTCGGACACACCGCCGCCCGCGAGCACCGGCAGCGTGGGCAAGGGTGCCGGCCCGGCACTTTGCGCATAGGGACAGGTAGAGTCGGCGTGGGCGCCGTGATGATGAGCGGCGTGATCGTGAGTAGCGTGGTGATGCCCGCCAAGCACTCCCGGCTCGCACAACACGAACACGAGACTGCCATCGACCGGCGCCAGCATGAACCCCGCAGGAACGAGCGCGCGCAGCAACAGCATCCCGAGGAGCAGCGGCGTCGCGCGGCGCGAATCTGCACCGTAGCGGAAGCCTTTGGTTATCGTGCGCATCAGGGCGCCGGCACTGCCAAGAGACGCGCGAGGTAGCGCGCAACCTGGTCGACTTCCAGGTTCACGCGTGCACCCACGGCAAGCCTGCCGAGCGTCGTGACTTGCCGGGTATGGGGAATGATGTTGACGTCGAAGCTCGCGCTCTCCACCGTGTTGACGGTTAGACTTACGCCATCCACGGCGACCGAGCCTTTGGGCGCGAGGTAGCGCGCCAGCGCCGGCGGTACGCCGATGCTCAGGCGTCGCGAGCGTGCATCATCGCTCAGCGCACTCACCTGCGCGACGCCGTCAACGTGCCCGGAGACCAGATGCCCGCCGAGTGCATCCCCAGCGCGCAGCGCCGGTTCGAGATTCACCGGATCGCCAACCGCGAGATCGCCCAGGGTCGTGAGCGTCAGCGTCTCCCGTGACAGGTCCGCCGCGAATGTCCGCCCCTGCACCTGCGTAGCGGTGAGGCAGCATCCCTGCACGCTGATACTGTCGCCGACGCGAGCGAGCGCCAGATCCAGGCGCGCGGTTTCGATGACCAGCCGCAGGTCGCCGCCGCGGACTTCGCGTGTGAGCACGTGGCCGACATCCAGTACGATTCCGGTGAACACCTGGCCTGACTCCCGTCAACCGCCCACGGCTGCGCGCGGGCGCAATCGCAGCCGCACGTCCTCACCCAGCTGCTGCATGTCGATGAGCGTGAACGCCGGCGCATCCGCGAGCTCGCGCAGCTGCGGCAACTCGACCAGCGCGCGCGCCGCGGGCCCGAGCAGCTTGGGCGCGATGTACAGCAGCAGTTCGTCGGCCAGCTCCTCGCGCAGCAGCTCGCCCGCGAGCGTCGGCCCCGCCTCCACCAGCACTTCGTTCGCCTCCAGTTCCGCCAGCCGCTCGATCACCGCCGACAGCACCAGCCGGTCCCCGACCGCCGGCAGCGATTCGACGCGCGCGCCGCGCTCAGTGAGGCTGGCCGCGCGCGCATCATCCGGAGTCGAGAGCGCTGTCAATATCAACACCTCACCGCCGGTGCTGAGCAGGCGTGCGCCGAACGGGGTGCGCAAGCGTGCATCCAGTACCACCCGCAGCGGCTGGCGCCGGCCGCGACCGCCCGCCTCGTCCGCCAGTCGCACGTCGAGCCGCGGGTCATCCGCGAGCACCGTGCCGATGCCGGTGAGAATCATGGAGCTGCGCGCGCGCCAATGCTGCACATCCTGGCGTGCCGCATCCCCGCTGACCCAGCGGCTCGCGCCGCTGGCGAGCGCGGTGCGCCCGTCAAGGCTCATGGCAAGCTTCACGCGTACCAGCGGGCGCCCGTGCTGCATGCGCCTGATGAAGCCGGCGTTGAGCTCGCGCGCCTCCTCCCCGAGAAGCCCGGCCTCCACCGTGATGCCGGCGGCGCGCAGCGCCGCGGCACCGCGGCCGTTCACGAGCGGGTTCGGATCCGCGATCGCGTACACGACGCGCGCGACGCGTGCGGCAATCAGTGCCTCGGCGCACGGTGGCGTGCGGCCCTGGTGGCTGCAGGGCTCCAGGGTGACATACACGCTCGCGCCGCTGGCCTGGCCGCCCGCCGCACGCAGCGCGGCGGCTTCCGCATGCGCCTCGCCGGCGCGCTCATGCCAGCCTTCCCCGACGATGCGCCCGCGTTGCGCGAGCACGCAGCCGACGCGTGGATTCGGGTCGGTGGTTTGCAGCCCGCGGGCCGCCAGCGTGAGCGCGCGTTGCATGGCGAAGCGATCGAAGTCGGAGAACATGGGCTACTTCTTGGCCGGCGCGTCGGCCGGCAGCAGCGGCAGCTGATCGCGGCTGGCCTGTGAGCTCTTGTGGCCGCGCGCGTGGGCGGCGTGCGCGGCGCGCGGCGCCGCCCGCAGGCGCTTGATCTCATCGTGAAAGGCCTCGACGTCCTCGAAGTGCCGGTACACGGAGGCGAAGCGCACGTACGCGACCTCGTCGAGGTGCCGCAGCTCTTCCATCACCAGTTCACCAATGGCGCGGGCGGTGATTTCGCGGTCGCCGAGACTGCGCACCTTGTGCGCGATGCGGCTCACGGCCTCGTCGATCTCCTCACGCGCCACCGGGCGCTTTTCCAGCGCCTTTTCCATGCCGGCGCGTAGCTTGCCCTCATCGAACGCCTGGCGCGCGCGGTCGCCCTTCACCACCACCGGCATCACCAGCTCGGCGGTCTCAAAAGTCGTAAAGCGCTCGCCGCACTCCAGGCACTCGCGGCGGCGGCGGATCTGGCGCCCCTCGCCTGCGAGGCGCGAGTCGTTCACCTTGGTCTCGACGTGGCCGCAGAAAGGACAGTGCACGCGGTGTACCGAAGCGCTACTTCCCGTACACCGGGAAACGGCCGCAAAGTTCCAGCACCTGGGTGCGCACCGCCTCGATGACCGCCGGCGCGCCTTCAGAGTCCAGCACCGTCGCAATCAGGTCCGCAACCAGCTCCACCTCTGGCTCCCTGAAGCCGCGCGTGGTGGCGGCCGGCGTGCCGATGCGCAGGCCGCTCGTCACCATCGGCGGGCGCGGATCGTTCGGCACGGCGTTCTTGTTGACCGTGATGTAGGCCCGGCCGAGCGCCGCGTCCGCATCCTTGCCGGTTATATTGCGGTCCACGAGGCTCATGAGGAACAGGTGGTTGTCGGTGCCACCGGAGACGATCTGGTAGCCGCGTCTCGCGAGCCGCGCCGCCATGGCGCGCGAGTTGGCGAGCACCTGGCGCTGGTAGTCGCGAAACTCGGGCCGCAGCGCCTCGAGCAGCGCCACCGCCTTGGCCGCGATCACATGCATCAGCGGTCCGCCCTGGGTTCCCGGGAACACCAGCGAGTTGAGCTTTTTGGTGATCTCGTCGTTGGCGCGCGCCAGGATCAGCCCGCCGCGCGGTCCACGCAGCGTCTTGTGCGTCGTGGTCGTGACCACGTCGGCGTGCGGCAGCGGGTTCGGATAGATGCCGGCGGCCACGAGTCCTGCGACGTGCGCCATGTCCACCACGAAGTACGCGCCCACGCTCCTGGCGATGACGGCGAAACGCGCCCAGTCAACGACGCGTGAGTAGGCGGAAAACCCTGCGATGATCATCTTCGGCCGGTGCTCTTCGGCCAGCCGCTGCACCTGCTCGTAGTCGATCTCACCGGTGTCGGGCCGGATGCCGTACTGTGCGGCGCGGAAGAACTTACCGGAAAAATTCACCCGTGCGCCGTGCGTGAGGTGGCCGCCGTGGTCAAGACTCATGCCGAGAATCGGGTCGCCGGGCTGCACCAGTGCGAAGTAGGCGGCGGCATTCGCCTGCGAGCCGGAGTGCGGCTGCACATTGGCATAGTCGGCGCCGAAGAGCTGCTTCGCGCGCTCGATCGCCAGGCTTTCCGCGATGTCGACGAACTCGCAGCCACCGTAGTAGCGCTTGCCGGGATAGCCTTCCGCGTACTTGTTGGTGAGCACCGAGCCTTGCGCCTCGAGCACGCGCGCACTGACATAATTCTCGGAGGCGATGAGCTCCACGTGCTCTTCCTGCCGGCGCCGCTCCCCGGCGATGGCGCGCGAGAGCTCGGGATCAAACTCGGCGATGGTATCGGTCATCCGGAACATGCGCGGCGCCTCAGCTTCGGTAATGGCGAAAACGGGGCGCGAATTGTACCGGAACGACCCGCGCACCGCCGGCAGGCGGCTTGGGTCAGAGCAGGTTTTCTACTACCGCGGTCCAGGCCTGGGCGATGTTGGCGCGGTTGTAACCCCCGCCGCCCAGGGCCAGCACCCGCCCGTGGCCAAGCCGATCGGCCAGGGCTCCAAGGTCCTTTGCCGCCCGGCCATGGGTGTGGCGCGAAAATCGCAGGTGCGTGATCGGATCGCCCTCGATGCTGTCGGCACCGCACTGCAGGATGAAGAACTCTGGCGTGAACTTCTCCAGGTGCGCCAGCACTGCCGGCCACACCTGCGCGAACACCTCGTCGTCCGCACCCGGCGGCAGCGGCACGTTGAGCTTCATGCCCACGGCCGGCCCGCGCCCGGTCTCGGCGGCCGCGCCGGTACCCGGATACAGGTAGCGGCCGTCCTCGTGCAGGTCGGCGAACACCACCGCCGGATCCTCCTCAAAGCCGTAGAACACCCCGTCGCCGTGGTGCGCGTCGATGTCAACGTAGGCGATGCGCGTAAGTCCCGCGCGCTTGAGCTGTTCGATCGCGACGCCGCAGTCGTTGAACACGCAAAACCCGGCGGCGCGCTCGCGCGCCGCATGGTGCAAGCCCGCGATGGGCACGAACGCCCGGCGACATTGCCCGCGCATGATCGCTTCGGTGGCACTCAAGGTGGCGCCGACGACGGTGGCGGCCGCTTCGTACACGCCGCGGAACGCCGGCGTATCCCCCGCGTCGAGAAGTCCCGCGCCGTTCCGGGAAGCCTCGCGCACGAACTCAAGGTAGGCGGGTGTGTGAAAGGAACGCAGTTCCTCGTCCGTGGCCATCCGCGGCTCGAGGATCTGTACGCGGCGATTCAACCCCTGCGCATCGAACTCGCGCACGAAGGCCGCGAGTCGATCCGGCCCGAACGGATGGCCGTCGCCGAATCCGTAGCGCGCCAGGCGCTCGCTGACGATGGCTGCCACGTTGCTCACGGAGCGTGGCTCATCGGCTGAAATCGCTTCGCAGCGATTTCAGCGGACAGTGGTGCCGTTTCCGCCGGCCAAAGGCGTGACTTTGGCCGGCTGCGGTCGTGGCCATGGGTCGGCTCCGCAGTGTTAATACGCCCCAAGCCTAACACAGCATCGCGCGCGTTCTGCGCCACCGGCGCCGGGCATCGCCATCCGCACCGGCCTCGCCCATAATCGCGCCTGCATTTATTTACACCCGATGCGCGCATGGCCCAATACATCTACACCATGAACCGTGTCTCGAAGGTGGTGCCGCCGAAGCGCGTCATCCTGCGCGACATCAGCCTGTCGTTCTTTCCGGGCGCCAAGATCGGCGTGCTCGGCCTGAACGGCTCGGGCAAGTCGACGCTGCTGAAAATCATGGGGGGCATAGACACGAGCTTCGATGGCGAAGCGCGCCCGCAGAACGGCATCCGCATCGGCTTTCTGCCGCAGGAGCCGCAGCTGGACGCGGCCAAGGACGTGCGCACCACCGTGATGGAGGGCGTCGGGGAGACCTTCCGCCAGCTCGAGGAATTCAACCAGATCAGCGAGAAATTCGCGGAGGCTATGGAGGACGAACGGATGAACGCGCTGCTCGCGCGCCAGGCGCAGCTGCAGGACGCAATCGACGCGGCCGGCGGCTGGGAGCTGGAGCGCAAGCTGGAGATTGCCGCCGACGCGCTGCGCCTGCCGCCCTGGGATGCCAGCATCGGTCCGCTCTCGGGCGGGGAGAAGCGCCGCGTCGCCCTGTGCCGCCTGCTGCTGTCGGCGCCGGACATGCTGCTGCTCGATGAACCCACCAACCACCTCGACGCCGAGTCCATCGCCTGGCTCGAGCACTACCTGGAGGAGTATCCGAGCACGGTGATCGCGGTGACCCATGATCGCTACTTCCTGGACAACGTCGCGCAGTGGATCCTCGAGCTCGACCGCGGCTACGGCATCCCCTGGCACGGCAACTACTCCTCGTGGCTCGAACAGAAGCAACAGCGGCTGGCCCTCGAGGAGCGCGAACGCGAGGGGCTGCGCAAGACGCTCGCGCATGAGCTCGAGTGGGTGCGGCAGAACCCCAAGGCGCGCCAGGCCAAGAGCAAGGCACGGCTGCAGCGCTACGAGGAACTCGCCTCGCGTGAGTTCCAGGAGCGTAACGAAACCAACGAGATCTACATTCCGCCCGGCGAACGCCTCGGCGACCTGGTGATTGCCGCCGACGGCCTGCGCAAGGGTTACGGCGAGCGGCTGCTGATCGACAACCTCAGCTTCAGCCTGCCACGCGGCGGTATCGTCGGCATCATCGGCCCGAACGGCGCCGGCAAGACCACCCTCTTCCGCATGCTCACCGCTGCGGAGCAGCCCGATGCGGGGGAGGTCCGCCTGGGTCCCAGCGTGCGTCTCGCGTACGTCGACCAGTCGCGCCAGACGCTGGACGACAAGAAGAGTGTCTGGGCGGAGATCTCCGGCGGCCTCGATGTGATCAAGGTGGGGAACTACGAGACCCCCTCGCGCGGCTACGTCGGGCGCTTCAACTTCAAGGGCACCCAACAGCAGCAGCTGATCGGCGAGCTCTCGGGGGGCGAGCGCAACCGCGTGCACCTGGCCAAGGTGCTGCGCTCCGGGGGCAACGTCCTGCTGCTGGATGAGCCGACCAACGACCTGGACGTGGAGACGCTGCGCGCGCTCGAGGAGGCGTTGCTGAACTTCCCCGGCTGCGCGGTCGTGATCTCCCACGACCGCTGGTTCCTCGACCGCATTGCCACCCACATCATGGCCTTCGAAGGCGATTCACAGGTGGTGTGGTTCGAGGGCAATTACCAGGAATACGTAGCGGACTTCAGGCGGCGCAAGGGTGAGGCTGCCGCCCAGCCGCATCGCATCAGGTACAAGCCGCTGACGCGCTGAAGGGGAGCAGCAGCCTTGGCTCCTCCGCAGACCGCGCAACTCCCGCCAGAGGACGGGGAATACGCCCTGTGGCGCTGGGCCGGACCGCTCGCGGCCCTGGTGGTGTTCGCGGGCGTGGGACTGGTGCTGCACCACCAGCTCGCGCAGCTGCACGTCAGCCGCGTGTTCGAGCACCTGCACTCGATCCCGCGCCGCCAGGTGCTGGCGGCGCTGGGTTTCACGGCGGCGAGTTACTGGCTCCTGTCCACCTACGAAGTGCTGGCGTTTGCCTACCTGCGCCGCGCACTGCCGTACCGGCGCATCGTCTTCACCTCCTTCATCGCCTACTCGTTCGGTCACACGCTTGGATTCACGGCGTTCACAGGTGCCGCGATCCGCTTCCGCCTGTACTCCGCTGCCGGGGTCACGGCAGTTGAGGTCGCGACCGTATCCGCCTTCTGCAGCCTGTCGCTCGCGATCGGGCTCGCGACCGTGTCGGGCGTGTCGCTGCTGCTCTCACCGGCGCAGGCCGCCGCGGTGCTGCGACTGCATCACAACTGGTCGCTGCTGGCCGGAGCGGTGCTGCTCGTCGCGGTTGGCGTGTACGCCTTGTGGGCGTGCCTGGCACGCAGTGCGTTCGAGATTCGCGGCTGGGCACTGCGCGCGCCTGGAGCTGCGATCGGACTCACGCAGATCGTGCTCGGCGTCCTCGACCTCTCCCTGTCCTCGGCGGTGCTGTGGTGGCTGTTACCGCCCGAGGCGCACATCGGCTTCATCACCTTCCTCGGTGTGTATGCGGCGGCGGTGATCGCCGGCATCATCAGCCACGTGCCCGGCGGCGTCGGCGTGTTCGAGGCAGTGATCCTGCTCACCCTGCCCGCAGTGCCCGCGGACGCGCTGCTCGGCTCACTGCTCGCGTATCGCGCGGTGTATTACCTCGTGCCGCTGGTGTTCGGCACGCTCCTGTTCGGCTCCAAGGAGCTGTCGGCGCAGCGTGGCCGCATCGCCTGGGCGCGGGAACTCGCGGGCATCTACATCGCGCCGGTCGTGCCGCAGATCGCCGGGGCCCTCACCTTTCTCGCCGGCAGCCTGCTGTTGTTCTCCGGCGCCACCCCGGCGGTCGATGAGCGACTGGCTTTCCTCGACCAGTTCCTGCCGCTCACGGTGCTGGAGGTTTCGCACCTGGTGGGGAGCCTCGTGGGTCTGGGCCTGCTGGTGCTGGCCCGCGCGCTGTTTCGCCGGGTGCAGGCCGCCTATCACATCTCGGTGTGGCTGCTGGTCGCCGGCATCTTCGCCTCACTCCTCAAGGGACTGGATTTCGAAGAGGCGAGTCTCCTCGTGCTGGTCCTCGGGGTGCTCATGCTCGGGCGGCGCGCCTTCTATCGCCCGACCGCGATCCTCGCGGAGCGCTTCACGCCGGTGTGGGTGGTGAGCATTGCCGGGGTGATCGCCATGGCGGTGTGGATCGGCGTCGTCTCCTACCGCCACGTGGGCTACTCCGATGAATTGTGGTGGACCTTCGCCCTGCACGGCAACGCGCCACGCATGCTGCGCGCCTCGCTCGCCGTCATCGTCCTCGGCTGCGCTTACGTACTCCTCAATATGCTGCGCCCGGCGCGGCCCGAGCCGGCGGTCGCAGGTCCCGAGGATCTCGCCCGTGCCCGCGCCCTCATCGCCAGCTGCGATGTCACGGTCGCCAACGCCGCCCTGACGGGTGACAAGCGCCTGTTGTTCAGCGATTCAGGCGCCACCTTCATCATGTACCAGATCGCCGGGCACAGCTGGATCGCGCTCGGCGATCCGGTGGGGGCGCGCGACGGCGCCGAGGAACTGGTATGGCGTCTGCGTGAAATGTCCGATCACCACGGCGGCGAACCGGTGTTCTACCAGGTGTCGGCTGAGCGGCTGTCGCTGTACGTCGACCTGGGTCTTGCGGCGCTTAAGATCGGCGAAGAGGCGCGCGTGCCGCTCGCGGAGTTTTCACTCGACGGCGCCGCGCGGGCGGACCTGCGGCAGGCGCAGCGGCGCGCGCAGCGCGACGGTGCGAGCTTCGAGGTGGTGCAGCCTGCCGGCGTGGACGCGCTGCTGCCCGTCATGCAGCGCATTTCCGACGCCTGGCTCACCTCCAAGTCCACCGGTGAGAAGCGCTTCTCGGTGGGCGCGTTTTCGCCCGCGTACCTGCGACAGTTCCCGGTGGCGATCGTGCACGCCGATGGAGTCCCGGCCGCGTTTGCCAACCTGTGGACCACCGGGACGCGCGAGGAGCTGTCGGTGGATCTCATGCGCTTCAGCCCCGATGCGCCGCGCGGCGCGATGGACTACCTGTTCATCGAGCTGATGCTGTGGGGGCGGCGCGAAGGCTATCGCTGGTTCAATCTCGGCATGGCACCGCTGTCGGGGCTGGAGTCCCACCCGCTCGCCCCGGCCTGGCACCGGGTCGGCAATTTCATCTTCCGTCACGGCGAGCACTTCTATAATTTCGACGGGCTGCGGCGCTACAAGATGAAGTTCGCGCCCATCTGGGAACCACGCTACCTCGTGGCCCGCGGCGGCATCGCGCTACCGCGGGTGCTGGTCGATGTCTCGGTGCTGATTGCAGGTGGCATGAAGGAGCTGTTCGCGCGATGAGGACCAGGAAAACCTTCGCGGTAGTGCTGGCCGGCAGCCTGTGGCTGGCGCTGCTCGCGGCCGCCCAGGCGCGCGCGCCTGCCGCGGCACACCCGGCCGACACGGCTTACTCGACGCACGTTTCCGCGGGCCGCTTCGGCACCGTCACGGTGTACATTCCGGAGGGCAAGCCGCGAAGCGTCGCCGTGTTTCTCTCCGGTGACGGTGGCTGGGAGCTGGGTGTCATCAACATGGCGCACGCGCTCACGAACCTGGGCGCGGTCGTCATCGGCGCCGATATCCGTCACTACCTCGCGAGCCTTGGCAGCACCGCGCAGCGCGGCAATGCGCCCTGCCAGCTGATTGCGGCGGACTTCGAGGCGCTCAGCCACCAGGTACAGAAAGAAATCGGCATGAGCGAATATCACGTGCCAGTACTCGTCGGTTACTCCTCGGGGGCGACCGTGGTATATGCGGCGCTGGTGCAGTCACCCCCGGGTACCTTTGCCGGCGCGCTCAGCCTCGGCTTCTGCGCCGACCAGGACTTCGGCGGCGCGCAGCTGTGCCCCGGCGCCGGTCTGCACTACACCCCGAACAAGCAGCACGAGCTGGTGCTCGAGCCCGCCGGCAACCTCAAGCAGCCGTGGATCGCCTTCCAGGGCCAGAAGGATCAGGTGTGCCCCGCGCACGCGGTCGATACCTTCGCCGCGCAGATCGGCGCCGCGCAGGTGATAAGACTGCCGCTGGTGGGTCACGGTTTTTCGGTGGAGCGCAACTGGATGCCGCAGTTTCGCGACGCCTACACGCGCCTCGCGGCGCGCGTCGAGACCCCACCCGAACGTCCCGCGGACATCAGCGACCTGCCGGTGCAGGAAGTACACGCCACCGGCAATAGCAACGAATTCGCGCTGCTGCTCACCGGCGACGGTGGCTGGGCGGGACTTGACCAGGAACTCGCCGCGCGGCTGGCCGCGGACGGGGTCCCCACGGTCGGGCTCAACTCGCTCAAATATTTCTGGACGTTGCGCACGCCGGCACAAACCGCGAGCGACGTGACGCGCGTGCTGCGGCACTACCTCGCCGCCTGGGGCAAGCAACGCGTGTTACTCGTGGGCTACTCTTTCGGCGCTGACGTGTTGCCGTTCGTCGTCAATCGTTTGCCACCGGATCTGCGCGCCCGCGTTGCCAGCGTGAGTCTGCTGGGCATTGATTCGAACGCCTCCTTCGAAATCAGCATCGCGGACTGGGTGGGCAGCGCTGACGGCGGGCCACCCACCCGCCCGGAGCTCGGCGCGCTGGGCAACATGCCGGTGCTGTGCATCTATGGCGAGGGCGAGGCGGATTCCATCTGCCCCACTTTGCCGGCCGGCGCCGTGACCCGGGCGCAGATTGGCAAGGGCCACCACTTCAGCGGTGAGTACCAGACGCTCGCCGAGCGCATCCTGGCGTTTGCACGCTCACCCAGGCCTGTTACATAACGTGTGATGAATCGCTGTGGCAGCGCTTTCGGTTAACATGCTGTCCGGCGGTGCACAAAAACCAGCGACCCGCCCGCATTGGACCCATGTCCCTGTACATCGATTCAGCGAGCCAACTGCACCACGACCTGGACAAGAACCTGGTCGTCACGTGCCCCCATTGTCAGGCGGTCGCCCATATCACGGTGAACGCCGTGCCGCGTTTCGAGGATCTGCAGGTCTACCGGCCCAAGCAGGTGGGACTGGTGTACCTGTGCGACGCGTGCCACATGCCGATTTTCCTGCGCTTCACGGTGCGCCTGTACGGCGCGGCGCGCATCGAGCTGTCACCGCAGTTCACCGAAGTCGAGCGTGCGCGCGAGAAGTTCAGCTTCACTTACGTCCCCGAGGAGGTCGAGTCGCTGTTCCGCGAAGCGCTCACCTGCTTCTCGCAAGGCGCGTTCAACGCCTTCGCCTCCATGTGCCGGCGCGCGGCGCACGCCATGTTCGCCGACCTGGGCGAAGCCGGGAAACTGCGGCTCTTCGATGAGCTGAACGCGGTGCGGGAACTCGCCCCGATCCAGCCCGAGGTCTTCACCAAGATGAAGAACATCCTGTTCGGCGCGCAGCTCGAGCCGCAGGCACGGCTGCCGCTGCTGGATGGCTACGAGGCCGGCATCATGCTCGAGGTCGTCAAGGACCTGCTGTACGAGGCCTATGTCCGCAAGGGCAAGCTGCAACAGGCCATCATGGTGCGGCGCTTTTTCCTCGACGAGACCGGCAGCAACGTCACACCGTTCGTCTCGGCAAGCTGAAGGCTCACCCGCGCATCCGGGCGCACCGCAGGCCGCCAGTCCTCTGTAGGTGCGGATCGTGGTACGCTTCCGTGACAACGATAATTACAGCGCACGCAAACCACACTCCCGCAGAAGGCAGCACCCGTGGCTGAGCCGGCCGATGTCTTCGTAAGCTACTCGCGGAATGACAAGGATCGTGTTCTCGACCTGACCGGCAGGCTGCGCGCGGCCGGAGTGTCCGTGTGGCTCGACACGAGCGGCATCGATGCCGCCACGCTCTGGGGCGAGCAGATCGTCAACGCACTCGAGAGCGCCAAGGTGCTCCTGCTGATGGTCAGCGAATCGGCCGTGCGCTCGGATAACGTCGCCAAGGAGGTGGTGCTCGTCAGTGAGCGCAAGGGCCACATTCTGCCGGTGCACCTGGAGCCGACGCAGATTCCCGCGAGCCTGAAGTACCAGCTGGCCGGCATCCAGCACGTCGAGTGCTTCAACCCTGCTGATTCCGAGCGGGGCGCGAAGGCGATCCTGCGTTCGCTCGAGCGGATAGGAGTGAGCATTACGCCACCACCGCCCCCGCAGACCGGGGCGGCCGCCCCGGCCGTACATCGCGGCGCGCACACCGCCGTCGCGGCGGGAGCGAGTGTCGAGCCCGGCGCGCTGGCGGTCCTGCCGTTCGACAACATCAGCCCCGACCCGGAGACTGATTACTTCAGCAACGGGCTGACCGAGGAGCTGATTGCGCGGCTCTCGATCGTGAGCGAGATCGAGCTGATCTCGCGCTGGGCGTCCATGCAGTTGAAGGACCGCAAGCAGGACAGCCGCGCTATCGGCACCGAGCTCGGCGCCCGCTACATCGTCGGCGGGAGTGTCCGGCGCTTCCAGGACTCGGTGCGCATCACGGTGCAGTTGGTGGACGTCGCAAGCAACCGCCAGATCTGGGGAAATACCTATAAGGGCAAGCTCGACGACATCTTCGATATCCAGGAGCAGGTGGCGCAGCAGATCGTGGAAGCGCTCAAGCTCAAGCTGTCCTTCTCCGAAAAGGTCTCGCTCACCAAGCGCCAGACGGTCAACGCCCAGGCATACGATCTATACCTGCGCGGCCAGGACTATCTGTATCGCCTGACCAAGCGCAGCGTCGACCGCGCGATCCAGCTCTTTGAGAAAGCGATCGAGCTCGATCCGCGCTACGCGGCGGCGTACGCCGGCTGCTCGAGCGCTTACGGGCAGATGTACTGGCTATTCGCGCGCGAAGAGAAGTACCGCGACCGGGCGCAGGAGCTCAGCTTCAAGGCGCTGATGTACGACAACAACCTGGCGGAAGCCTACACGGCGATGGGCCTGTCCTACTTCATCTCGGGCAAGTTCGAGGAGGCGAGTGCCTCGAGCCGCAAGGCCATCGAGCTCGACCCGGACGACTTCATCGCGCACTGGACGCTCGGGCGGATTCATTTCACGAACGGCGAATTCGAGCAGGCGCACGCTCTGTACCGGCGCGTCATTGAGCTCAAACCCAGCTTCCTGTCCGCTTACGTGGACCTGCAGATGACCTGTCTGCGGCGCGGACTTCAGGAGGAAGCGGATCGCCTGCGCAGCCAGTTGCTGGAGCGCTTGCCCAACCACCTGCTGCAGAACCCGGATGACGCGCGGGCACACATCATCTACGCGATCAAGCTCGCCGAGGTGAACCGCAAGGATGACGCTATGCGCGAAGGCACCCAGGCGACCGAGCTGAGTCCCGGCGATCCGGTGATGCTGTACAACGTGACCTGCCTGTGCTCGCAGCTCGGCGAGCCCCAGCGCGCCGTCGAGACGCTGGGCCACGCGATCGCCGCGGGGTACGCGAACTACGCCTGGATTAAGCAGGATCCGGACATCAATCCTTTACGCGAGCGTGCCGACTTCAAGGCGCTGATGGCCGGACACTGATCTCTGGCGTCGGCTGCCGACGCGACGCCGATGCGGATGCCGCGACCCTGCGGGGCGCCTGCCCCGTTGCGGAACCCGTGCCGCGCTCAGTAACCTTCGAGCACGGCAGCGCGGAAGCTCCCCGGTGCGGTTCGTGCTACCCTTTTGGGATCAGGCGAACCGCATCGCAGAACACGACTAATAAAAGGTAGCACCCGTGGCTGAGCCGGCGGAGGTCTTCGTAAGCTACGCCCGCAACGACAAGGAGCGCGTGCTCGAGCTCGCGGGAAAGTTGCGTGCTGCCGGAGTCTCGCTGTGGCTGGATACGAGCGGCATCGACGCGGCGACGCTCTGGGGCGAGCAGATCGTCAATGCGCTGGAGAGCGCCAAGGTGCTGCTTCTGATGGTGACCGGGTCGGCGGTCGAGTCCAAGAACGTCGCCCGCGAGGTCATGTTGGTCAGCGAGCGCAATGGGAATATCCTCCCCGTGCACCTCGAGCCGGCGCAGATCCCGCCGAGCCTGAAATACCAGCTCGCGGGGATCCAGCATGTCGAGTGCTTTAACCGGGACGATTCCGCCGACAGCCTGAAGGCCATCGTGCGAGCGTTGCAGCGCCTCGGCGTGAAGGTCGCTCCTGTCTCCCCGGAGGGCCGGGCCGCGGCGCCCGCGGGGCAAGCCGACGCCCGCGGCAGCGGTGAGCCGGCAGCGGGTGCGGAGCGCGGCGCGCTGGCGGTGCTGCCGTTCGACAACATCAGCCCGGACCCGGAGACCGACTACTTCAGCAACGGGCTGACCGAGGAGCTGATCGCGCGGCTCTCCACGCTGCGCGATATCGACCTGGTGTCGCGTTCGGCGTCCAGGCAATTCAAGGACTCCCGGCACGACATCAGCGCCATCGGCCGCGAGCTCGGCGCCCGCTACGTCGTCGGCGGCACCGTGCGGCGCTTCCACGACTCGGTGCGCATCACGACGCAGCTCGAGGACGTCGGCACCAACCGCCAGGTCTGGGGAAGCACTTACAAGGGCAAGCTCGACGACATCTTCGACATCCAGGAGCAGGTGGCGCAGCAGATCGTGGAGGCGCTGAAGCTCAAACTCACGTTCTCCGAAAAGGTCTCGCTGACCAAGCGCCAGACCCTCAATGCCCAGGCCTACGATCTCTATCTGCGCGGCCAGGACTACCTGTACCGCCTGACGAAGCACAGCGTGGAGCGCGCGATCCAGCTGTTCGAAAAGGCGATCGAGCTGGACTCGCGGTATGCGGCCGCCTACGCCGGGTGTTCGGGTGCCTACGGGCAGATGTACTGGATGTTCTCGCGCAACGAGAAGTACCGCGAGAAGGCGCGCGAGCTGAGCTTCAAGGCCCTCATGTACGACAACAACCTCGCGGAAGCCTACACCGCGATGGGAGTGTCCTATTTCATCTGGGGCCAGTTCGAGGAAGCCGGCGCCTCAGCCCGCAAGGCGATCGAGCTCGACCCGGACGACTTCATCGCGTACTGGACCCTCGGCCGGATTCACTTCGCGAACGGAGAATTCGAGCTGGCCTACGGCGCCTACCAGCGCGTTATCAAGCTCAAGCCTGAATTCGTGAATTGTTACTCCGATCTGAGGATGACCTGTCAGCGACTCGGGCGGGTGCAGGACGCAGCGCGCGCACGGGGCGAGCTCCTGGAGCGCATGCCCACCTACCTGCTGCAGAACCCGGATGATGGACGGCAACGGATGCTGTACGCGACAGCGCTGGCTGAGGACGGCCGCAAGGACGAGGCGCTCAGCGAGGGCGCCCAGGCGCAGGAGCTGAGCCCCAACGATCCGCTGATGCTCTACAACGTCGCCTGCGTTTATTCGCGGCTTGGCGAGACGGAGCGCGCCATTGAGGCATTGCGTCAAGCCATTGCCGCGGGGTACGAGAACTTCCCCTGGCTGCGGAATGACCCGGACCTCGATGCCCTGCGCGACCATGCCGACTTCAAGGCACTGATGACTGGACGGTAGGGTTGCGATTCCACCGCAGCCAGGCCGTCCTGCCTTTTCAATCCACAAAGCGCCGCGCGTTGCGGAACAGGCGCGTCCAGCCACTGTTTTCCCCGGCGTCCCGCGGCCGCCAGGAATTCTGCACATAGCGGTAAGAGCGCTCCGGGTGCGGCATGGTGATGGTCACCCGGCCGTCGCTGTTGGTCAGCGCCGCAATCCCGAACGGCGTGCCGCTCGGGTTGGCGGGATAGCGCGTCGCCACGCTGTGGTCGTTGTTCACGTAGCGCAGGCCCACCAGTCCACTCCCCGCACAGGCGGCGGCCGCGCTCGCTGAGGCAAATTCCGCGCGCCCCTCGCCGTGCGCCACCGCGATCGGCAGGAACGAGCCCGCCATGCCGTCCAGCAGCACCGAGGGCGAGCGCAGCACTTCGACCAGCGAGAAGCGCGCCTCGTACTGCTCGCTGCGATTCTTCACGAACCGTGGCCAGTGCTCGGTACCCGGGATGATGCTCTTCAGGGCGGCGAACATCTGACAGCCGTTGCAGATGCCGAACGCGAAGCAGTCGGTGCGGGCGAAGAAACGCGCAAACTCCTCGCGCACCTCGGGGTGATAGAGAATGGATTTTGCCCACCCCTCGCCGGCACCCAGCACGTCGCCGTAGGAGAAACCCCCGCACGCCACCAGCCCCTTGAACTCTGCGAGCGAGCGGCGAGCGCTCAAGAGATCCGTCATGTGCAGGTCGTGGGGGGTGAAGCCGGCGCGGTCAAATACCGCCGCGGTCTCGGTCTGACTGTTGACGCCTTGCTCGCGCAGTATGGCCACCGCCGGGCGCACACCGCGCGCGATGTAAGGCGCCGCGATGTCCTCCTCGGGATCGAAACTGAGTGCGACTTTGAGCCCCGGGTCGGCCTGGGTGGTGTGGGCGGCAAACTCCTCATCGGCGCATTCGGGCTCATCGCGCAGCCGGCGCATGCGCCAGGAGGTCTCGGACCAGGCACTTTTCAGCTCGCCCCAGGATTCATTGAAGTGCGTATCACCGATGCGCATCTGCACCGACACATCGCTGGTTGGCGCCCCCAGGTACAGCGCCGCGGTCGCGAGCCCATGACGCGCCAGCGTCTCCATGAACGCCGGCTCGTCGCCCGCCATGATCTGCACCACCACGCCGGGTTCCTCGGCGAAGAGCTGCGCGAGCGCCGGACCGCGGGCCGCCGGCAGAGCAATGTCCAGTCCACAGTGACCCGCGAACGCCATCTCGAGCAGCGTCACGAACAGTCCGCCGTCCGAGCGGTCGTGATAGGCGCGCAGCATGTTGGCAGCGCGCAATTCAGCAAGCGCCGCTGCCAGGCGCACGAGCATTTGAGCATCGTCCAGGTCCGCGGGCGTGTCGCCGAGCGCGCCATATACCTGTGCCAGCGCCGAGCCGCCCAGGCGCTGCCTGCCGTTCGCAAGATCAATCAGCCATAGCGAGGTTGGACGCTCGTCGAGCTGCAGCGCCGGCGTGAGCGTGTTACGCACATCCCCGACCGGCGCAAACGCCGATACGATCAGCGATACGGGCGCCACCACGCTGAAGTCCCGCCCGCCCTCAGCCCAGGCGGTCTTCATCGACAGCGAGTCCTTGCCCACCGGGATCGCAATACCCAACTGCGGGCACAGCTCGCGGCCCACCGCCTGCACGGTCGCGTACAGCGCCGCGTCCTCGCCGGGCTCGCCGCAGGCAGCCATCCAGTTGGCCGACAGGCGGATCCGCGACAGCGGCCCGACATCCGCGGCCAGGATGTTGGTGATGGCCTCGGCGACCGCCAGGCGCCCGGAAGCCGGCGCATCCAGCACCGCCACCGGCGTACGCTCACCCATGGCCATGGCCTCCCCCGCGACGCCGTGGTAATCAGCGAGCGTCACCGCGACATCGCTCACCGGCACCTGCCACGGCCCCACCAGCTGGTCACGACTGATGAGGCCGCCCACCGTGCGGTCGCCGATGGTGATGAGAAAGGTCTTGTCCGCGACGGCCGGCAGGCGCAGCACGCGGTAGGCGGCCTCGCGCAGATCAATGGTGGCGATGTCGAAGCGCGCCCGTGGCGGGCGGACACTGCGAACATCGCGCGTCATGCGCGGCGGCTTGCCGAACAGCACTTCCAGCGGCATGTCCACCGGCGTTTGTGCAAGGCGCGGGTCCTGCACGGCGAGCTCACCGCTGTCGTTGATCTCGCCAATCACGGCGAACGGACAACGCTCGCGCGCCGCGATGGCGGCAAACCCGGGCAGGGCCGCCGGCTCGATCACCACCACGTAGCGCTCCTGCGCCTCGTTGCACCACAGCTCCAGCGGCGACATACCGGACTCCGCGCTGGGAATCGCGCGCAGGTCGATGCGTGCGCCGCGCGCGCTGTGCGCGACCGCCTCCGGCACCGCATTGGACAGTCCGCCGGCACCCACATCGTGTATCAGCACGATGGGATTGCCAGCCCCAAGCGCCCAGCAGCGGTCGATCACCTCCTGGGCGCGGCGCTGGATCTCCGGGTTGCCGCGCTGTACGGACGCGAAGTCGAGCTGCACGCTCGAGCTGCCACTGCCGACTGAGGAGGCAGCCCCGCCCCCGAGGCCGATGAGCATCGCAGGTCCGCCGAGGACGATGATCTGCGCGCCGACCGGCACCGCGGATTTCTCCACGTCACCGCGGCGAATGTTGCCCAGGCCTCCGGCGATCATGATCGGCTTGTGGTAGCCGCGCAGGCGTCCGGGCGGATCCCCGGCGGCCTGCTGCTCGAAGGTGCGGAAGTAGCCGCATACCGCCGGCCGGCCGAACTCGTTATTGAAGGCCGCCGCACCGATCGGTCCCTCGAGCATGATGTCGAGCGCCGAGGCGATGCGCGCGGGACTGGCGTGTTGACCCTCCCAGGGGCGCAGGTAGCCGGGTATCCGCAGGTTGGATACCGAAAAGCCGGTGAGTCCGGCCTTGGGTTTGGCGCCGCGGCCGGTGGCGCCTTCGTCGCGGATCTCCCCGCCCGAGCCGGTCGCCGCTCCGGGAAACGGCGATACCGCCGTCGGATGATTGTGCGTCTCGACCTTCATGAGGATGTCGATCGGCTCGGCGCTGGCGCGATAGACCCCCGTTGCCGGGTCAGGAAAGTAACGCAAGCCGCTCGTGCCCTCGATCACCGCGGCGTTGTCCCGGTAGGCCGACAGTACGCCGGCGGGACTCACCGCGTGGGTGTGGCGGATCATTGCAAACAGCGACTGCGCGCGCGGCGCGCCGTCGATGATCCAGCTGGCATTGAATATCTTGTGACGACAATGCTCGGAGTTCGCCTGCGCGAACATCATCAGCTCAACATCGGTGGGATCGCGCCCGAGGCGGCGGAAGCTTGCCATGAGGTAGTCGATTTCATCGTCCGACAGCGCCAGTCCCAGCACACGATTGGCCTGCTCCAGGCCCACGCGGCCGGAGGCTACGCTCACGCGCGTCAGCGGGCGCGGCGCGGCGTGCTCGAACAGGCGCGCCGCATCCGCAAAATCCAACAGCGGCATTTCTGTCATGCGGTCAAACAACGCCTCCGCAAGGGCGGTGAGCTGCGGGCGCGTCAGGGGCCGCGATGCGCGCAGCCGATACGCGATGCCACGCTCCACGCGCCGCACACTCGCCAGTCCGCATACCTGCACGATGTCGGTCGCCTTGCTCGACCACGGGGAGATGGTGCCGGCGCGCGGCACGACGAGCACGCGCTCACCGGACTCCTCCTCCGCGCTGCGGCCGGCGGCCGGGCCGTAGGTGAGCAGGCGCGTGAGAATTTCGCGCTCGCTGGCCTCGAGCGGCCGCGCCACCTCGGCGAAGTGCACGAAGCGCGCGCTCATGCCGAGAACCGCCGCCTCGATTGCCTGCACCTGCTGCAGGAGCTTGGTAACACGGAAGGCGGACAGCGCCGGCGGCCCGGGTATCTCCAGCATGCGCCGCTTACTTCTTCTCGCCGGGCGGCGTCGAGTACATGGACAGCGGGAACTGCGCGACGGCGGCCCCGCCTTCCAGCACCGTGATCTTGCTGACCCCGTGCTTCTTCACCTCGTCCACGCGCAGGATCGAATGCATGGGCAGGAAGGTGCGCTTCACGCCCGCGAACTCCCCCTTGATGCGCTCCTCGGCCGGGTCGAGCACCACGGAGCTGCGCTCGCCGAACAGCAGCTCCTCGACCTCGATGAATCCGAACAGCTCCCCGTGGCTCACCTTGCGGGCGTACACCTCGTAAACCTTGCCCTGATTCACGAACATAATGCGAAAAATGTGACTGGTTGCCATGGCTGGGCGTGGGGTGCCTGCTAGTTTGAGGCTGACATTATATGTCCGGGCGCCGCCGCGGACGCGTGTGCCCGTGCGAAACGGCGTGCTGCTGTGTACGGACGGAATTGTTCTTGAACCGGGGAACCATGACGCTTCGATTGCGCATCGTGAGTGATCAGCGGCGCTCGCTCGCTGAGCGCAGCAGCGCCACATTCACGGTGGAGGGCGGCACCATCGGCCGCTCCGCCGACAACGACTGGGTGCTGCCCGACCCGTTGCGCTACGTATCCGCGCACCATGCGCGGGTGCAGTTTCGCGAGGGGCACTTCTACCTGCAGGACGTGAGCACCAACGGGGTTTACGTCAACGATGAAATGGAGCCGCTGGCCAAGCGCGGCTCGAGCGGCCACCGCGTCACCAACGGCGATGTCATCCGCATGGGTGAGTACCAGATCGTCGCCGCACTCGATGCGCAGCCGGCACAGCCGGAACCCGCGGCCGCGGTGCCCACCAGCATACATACCCTGCGCACCTTCGGGCGCCCTCCCCAGCAGGACATCGGCGCGCCGCTCAACCTGCAGGAACTGCTGATGCCGGCCGCCGAGACCGGTCCGGGCCTGCCGGTGAACGCCTACGGCCAAGCGGTCGATTCTGCGCCGGTGCGGGCGCTGGCGGAAGCTTATGCGCCCCGCCCACAAGCCGCACAATCCACGGACGCCAACGGTGCCGATGCTCATTCCCTCGGCGAGCGCATGGCACGGCTCGCGGAGGCCGTGGCCCGCGAACCAAAAACCGGCGCGGGCGCAATGTCCCTGGGTGAAGTGCATTCCGGACTCGATGCATTCTGCCGTGGCGCGGGCATCAGCGACGACCGGCTGCCGGCCGAGGCGCAGGGAAGGCTGCTGCATCTTGCGGGGCGCCTGTTCCGCGAGGCACTGGTCGGCTTCAAGGACCTTGACCGCTCGCGCGCCGACACGCGCAACCGCTACCGTATCGAGATGCAGCCACCCGATGAGGACGACCCGCGTCCCTCGCTCGCCAACACCATGGTCGAGGACCTGCTGGTGCAGCTGCTCGAGCGCCACGAAAGCCGCAGTCTCGATTCCGTCCAATGGCTGCGCGAAACAGTCGGCGAAGCAAAAGCTCACGAGACTGCCGCCGCGCACGCGACGCGCGCGGCATTCGTTGAATTCCTCGACCGCCTGGATCCGGCGGAGCTGGAGGCACGCTTCGAGCGCGCGGCACGCCGCGGCAAAGCCCGCTCAGCCGACAAGGCGCAGTACTGGGAGCTGTTCACGACCTTCTACCGCAACCTCATCGAGATGCCGGCGGATCATCTGCCGCACACTTTCGTGGAAGCGTTCGCGGCCGCCTACCGTGAGGCATTAAAAAAACCCGCTTCGTAGGGGGGCCGCGTGGGGAACATGGCGGAGAGGGTGGGATTGTTCGCGGCCGGACGGCCGCTCATCCCTCGCTTCGTTCGGGACCGACCGCGGGACTGCGGCCGTCTCCCACCCTCTGGCCGTGAGCCGCCGCGCAGATCCTCCCTTGGCCAGGCTACTTTCGCATGCAACTGTGTATGACCGAGTGGCGGAGAGGGTGGGATTCGAACCCACGTGCCGGAATTACCCGACCATCCGATTTCGAGTCGGCGCCGTTATGACCGCTTCGGTACCTCTCCTCAGGCCCGCCGGTTTTTGCGGGGCTGGTATTCTAGCGGAAAGCCCAAGCGGCGAGGGGTTTGTGCGCGCGATCACGCTTGCCGCCACGTTCATGTTGTTGGTCGCGGGCTGCGGCCGGTTTCACACCTCGGCGCTCGATGAAATCCGCCAGCGCGGCGAGTTGCGCGTCGCCACCCTGAATCTGCCGACCTGCTACTACCTGGGCGCCCAGGCCCCCGAAGGGCTCGAATACGAACTCGCGAGCGAGTTCGCACAACAACTGCACGTGAGGCTCACCATGTATCCGGTGGCCAACGAGCGCGCCTTGCAGGCGGAGCTTGCGGCCGGACGCGCGGACCTTGCCGCGGCCTCGCTCACCAGTACGCCGGACTGGGAGCGTGTCGGGGTCCCCGCCACGCCCTACACGCTCATCCCGCAGCTGGTCGTCTATGGACACAACGGTGTGCGGCCTCGCGACACGCTGCAGCTGGAATCCGCGCGCATCGCGGTACGTGCCGGCAGCCCGCAGGAACGCGTGCTCGAGCGCCTCAAGAGCACGGTCGCGCCGCACCTCACCTGGGTTGAGACCGCACCGAGCTCGGCGGACCCGATGGACGATGTTGATTCGGGCCAGGCTGACTACGCCATCAGCGACGCGCGCGAATTTTCCTTCGCGCATCATCTGTACCCGAATGTGCTGGTGGGCTTTGCGCTCCCCCAGGCGCGGCCTGCGCAGTGGATCGTGCGGCGCGGAGCACCGGACCTGTTGGCGGCGGTGAACTCATTCTTTCACTCGCTGGAAGCGTCCGGGCAGCTGGCCACGCTGCTGCAGGAATCCTCAGGTGATTCCCGGTCCTTCGCATACGAGGAGTCGCGTGAATTCCAGGCCAACGTCGCCGCGCGGCTGCCGCTGTACCGCGCGGCGTTCGAGCAGGCCGCCGCGCAGACGGGGATCGATTGGCGGCTGCTGGCGGCCATCGGCTACCAGGAATCGAAGTGGCAACCGCATGCGCAATCAGCCGACGGGGCGCTGGGCGTCATGATGCTCACCGCCGACACCGCGCGGGCGATGGGCATCAAGGATCGCAGCAACCCGCAGCAGAGCATCTACGCGGGCGCGCGTTATCTGTCGCAGGTGCGGCAAATGATCCCGGAACGCGTCGCCGAACCGGACCGCACCTGGCTCACGATCGCCGCCTACAACGTGGGCTTCGGGCATCTGGAGGACGCCCGCATCATCACGCAGGCGCAGGGCAAGAACCCGGATTCGTGGGCCGACGTTCGCGAGCGCTTGCCGTTGCTCGCGCAGGAGCGCTGGTACGGGCACGCTAAGCGCGGTTACGCCCGCGGCTGGGAGCCGGTGCAGTTCGTGGATCGCATCCAGCGCTATCTCACGCTTCTGGAATGGCAACCCGGTGAGGCCGCGCCGGTGACCACCAGGCAGAACGCGCCCGCTGCGAGTGCGCCGAACCCGGGTGCCGTCAGCGCAAGCCCGGCACCCGCGGGCGGCGGCGCCAGCGTCACTCACACGACGCCACACGCGGGCTCCGCTGCGGTGCATCGGCCGGTACCGCCCGCCCCGTAAGGCACGCGCCTGTGCGCTCGCGCGGGGCGCGCCGCGGACCTAGTCAGCCCCGACGCTGTGCGAAAAACTCCTGCAGGAGCTGCGCGCAGTCATCCATCAGCACGCCGCCGAATACGTCCACGCGGTGATTCGAACCGGGTAACGCAAATACGTCGGTGATACTCCCGGCCCCGCCGGCGCGCGGATCCCAGGCGCCGAACACCAGGCGACGCACGCGCGCATGCACCATGGCGGCGGCGCACATGACGCACGGCTCGAGCGTCACGTACAGGGTCGTGTCGGACAGCCGGTAACTGCGCAGGCGCGTGCCAGCCGCACGCAGCACCTCGATTTCGGCGTGTGCCGTCGGATCGTGGCTGGCGATGGGACGATTCGCACCCACCGCAATCACCGCATCGTTGCGCACCAGAACCGCGCCGACCGGGACTTCACCCGCGTCACGCGCGACGCGCGCCTGCGCCAGGGCGCTTTGCATGAAGGCGATATCGCGGCCGCCCGCGCCCGAATCCACCATGTCCGTCACTCAGGCGCCGGGGCAGCGCTCGCCGCTGCGACCGGCGGCAAAAACAGCGCCGGGTCGACGAAACTCGCGTTGAGCGCCACGCCGAAATGCAGATGCGGCCCGGTCACCCGGCCGGTCGCCCCGACCTTGCCGATGGCCGCACCCGCCTTCACGCGCTGTCCCGCCCGCACACCAATGGCGCTTAAGTGGCAGTACATGGTGACGAGTCCGCCGCCGTGGTCGACGATCACCGTGTTGCCGTTGAAGAAGTAGCTCCCGGTATCCACGACCCGTCCATCCGCTGCCGCGTGCACCACCGTGCCGGAGTCGGCGGCGATGTCCATGCCACTGTGGGGACTGCGCGGCTCATTGTTGAATATGCGCCGCGACCCATACGAACTGGAGCGAATGCCGGGCACGGGCGGCAGGAGGCGCAGCGTGCGCGGCGTGCGGTCCGACCAGGTGGCGACGGCCTTGCGAATGCGCGGTTGCTCGCGATTGACGCGCGCCAGGTCTTTTTCCGACAGATCCACCTGTCGCGGAGCCACCGTCAGACGCTGCACGACGTACTGCTTGTCGGCGACCTCGAAGCCGCGCGCGACCTGCTGCGCGCCTTCGCTCACGCGCACCACGGCGTGGCCCGGGACCTGCGAGAGCGGAATTCCCACCACCGCAAGCCAGCCTCCGTCCACCCGCAGCACCAGCACGCGCCGCGCATCGAAAGTCACGACGGGCGCGGTCGCCGCCGCACCGTCGAGCTTCAGCAGCGCCAGGCCGCCCGGCACGAGTTCCTGCTGCGGCAGCTGCGCGCCTGTCACCGCCGCCACGGGCCCATCCGCGGCTGCAAGTCCGGGCACCGCCGTGCCCAGCAGGCACGCAACCGCGATCCATCTCATCGGGTTACTCAAGCGCGAGAACCTCCTCATGATTTTCTTGCCGTCACGCGCGCCGCAACGCTCCCCTTGGCAAGACGCGCCTCGATCTCCTCATCCACGCGCAGCGCGCTCGCATCCGTCACCAGCGTGCCATCCGCGCGTGTCACGATCGCAAAACCACGCGTCAGGGTGGCGAGCGGGCTGACAGTGTCGAGCGCGCGCTGCGCCAGCGCGAGTCGATGGCTCGCACGCGCCAGCAGCGCTTTGACCGCCTGCTCGAGCCGGCCCCGTGCACCCTGCTGACGCGCCACAAATTCTCTTAGGCGGTGCTCCGGGGAGCGGCGCAGCAGGTGCCCACGGACCTCCAGCAGGCGCAGGCGGTCGCGCTGCAGCCCGGCGCGCACCGCGCCTGCCAGTCGCTGACCCAGGTCATCGAGCCGCTGCATCTGCTGCTGCAGGCGCACACCCGGATGTGCCAGCTGCAGACGGTGTGCGCTGGCAGCAAAGCGCGCCACGCTCACCTGCAGCTCCCGCCGCATGGCGCCGTGCAGCCGTTGTGTTGTGCGCCCCACGGTCTGCAGCCACGCAGCGCCATCGGGGGCCACCAGTTCCGCCGCTCCCGAGGGAGTCGGCGCGCGCAGGTCGGCGACAAAATCCGCAATGGTGAAGTCGACCTCGTGACCCACACCCGCGACGACCGGCACGGCACTCGCGCAGATGGCACGCGCGACGCGCTCGTCGTTGAAGGCCCACAGGTCCTCGAGCGAACCGCCGCCGCGCGCCAGAATCAACACATCGCACTCCGCGCGTGCCGAGGCGCTCGCGAGCGCTGCGACCAGCGCCGGTGCCGCATCCGCCCCCTGTACCAGGGTCGGATAGATGAGCACCGCCGCCGGCGGATAGCGGCGCGCAAGCACGTGCAGGATGTCGTGCAGCGCCGCCCCGGAAGGCGAGGTAATGACACCGATGCGCCGCGGGAAACGCGGCAGGGCACGCTTGCGCTGCGGCGCGAACAGTCCCTCGGCGGCCAGCCTGGCTTTCAGGCGCTCGAACTCGCGCTTCAGGACGCCGACCCCGGCCTCCTCGAGGTGCTCGGCGATGAGCTGGTACTCCCCGCGCGCCTCGTAGACGCTGATGCGGCCGCGGATGAGCACCTGCATGCCGGCTCGCGGGGTGAAGCCCACGAGCGCATTTTTCATGCGAAACATGGCACAGCGCAGCTGTGCATCACGATCCTTGAGCGAGAAGTACCAGTGACCGGAAGCCGGCTGGGAAAAATTGGACAGTTCCCCCTCGATCCACACGACCCCGAGGCCCCGCTCGAGCAGCACCCGCACCTCGCGGGTCAGGCGCGAGACGCTGTACACGTCGCGCGACGGGGCCTGGGCGGCGCCAATTTCGGGAGTTACGGGCATAAGGAACCTTAGCATGAGGTTTACCGGCGGGCCCTGCGCGCCTATAATTACGCATGCGCATACTCGAAGAAGCTCTCACCTTCGACGACGTCCTGCTGGTTCCGGCGTACTCGGAAATTCTGCCACGCGAGGTCGATCTCTCCACCCGCGTCACGCGCAAGATCCTGCTGAACCTGCCACTGCTGTCCGCCGCCATGGACACGGTCACCGAAGGACGCCTCGCCATCACCATCGCCCAGGAAGGCGGCATCGGCATCATCCACAAGAGCATGACCATCGAGGCGCAGGCGCGCGAGGTCGGCCGGGTGAAAAAATTCGAGAGCGGGGTGATCAAGGACCCGATCACCGTCTCTCCCAACATGACCATTCGCGAAGTGCTGGATCTGACGCGTGCGCGCGGCATCTCCGGTGTGCCGGTGGTCGTCGGCAGGAAGGCGGTCGGCATCGTCACCCACCGCGACCTGCGCTTTGAATTGAAGCTCGACGCGCCGGTGTCCTCGGTCATGACGCCGCAGGAGCGTCTCGTCACGGTGCGTGAAGATGCGCCCAAGGAAGAGGTGCTGGCGCTGCTGCACCAGCACCGCATCGAAAAGCTGCTGGTGGTGAACGCCGCGCATGAGCTTGCCGGCATGATCACCGTGAAGGATTTCCAGAAGGCCACCGAGTTCCCGCGCGCCGCCAAGGACGACACCGGCCGGCTGCGGGTCGGCGCCGCCGTCGGCACGACTCCCGACACCATGGATCGGGTCGCCGCGTTACGCGAGGCGGGCGTTGATCTGCTGGTGGTGGACACCGCGCACGGACATTCCAAGGGTGTGCTCGACACCGTGAAGCGTGTCAAGGCGAAGTGGGCCGACTGCCAGCTGATCGCCGGCAATATCGCGACCTCCGAAGCGGCGCGGGCGCTGGTGGATGCGGGGGCGGACGCCGTCAAGGTCGGCATCGGGCCGGGCTCCATCTGCACCACGCGTATCGTGGCCGGCGTGGGCGTGCCGCAGATCTCCGCCGTCGCCAACATTGCGCACGCACTGCGCGATACCGACGTGACCGTGATATCCGATGGCGGCATCCGCTTTTCCGGCGATCTCGCCAAGGCGATCGCGGCCGGCGCCCATGCGGTCATGATCGGCGGCCTGTTTGCGGGCACCGAGGAATCCCCGGGCGAGGTCGAGCTCTACCAGGGCGCTTCCTACAAGTCGTACCGCGGGATGGGTTCGCTGGGCGCGATGGGCGAGCGCCACGGATCGGCCGATCGGTATTTCCAGGACGACGCCGCGACCGAGCTGCAGAAGCTCGTGCCCGAAGGTGTCGAGGGCCGTGTGCCCTACAAGGGCAGCGTGGTCAACATCCTGCACCAGCTCTCCGGCGGACTGCGCGCCGCGATGGGCTACACCGGCAGCCGCAATATCACCGATATGCGCACCCGACCGGTGTTCGTGCGCATCACCACCGCCGGCATCCGCGAGAGCCATGTGCACGACGTCACCATCACCAAGGAAGCACCCAACTACCGGGTGTCCTGACCCAAGGTCATGGCGAGCGTTCCGCGAACTGCCCCAGGCACCGCGCCACACGCCGACATCCACGCGCACCGTATCCTGATCCTCGACTTCGGCGCGCAGTACACCCAGCTCATCGCGCGGCGTGTGCGTGAGCTCGGTGTCTACTGCGAAATCCTTCCCTGGGACATCACCGACGCCGAGGTGCGCGCCTTCCAGCCACGCGGGGTGATTCTCTCGGGTGGACCTGAATCGGTGACCGACAAAGACCCGCCGCGGGCGCCGCCGTCCGTGTATGAGCTCGGCGTCCCGGTACTCGGGATCTGCTACGGCATGCAGACCATGGCGCAGCAGCTCGGCGGGCGCGTCACACCGGCGAGCGAGCGTGAGTTCGGTTATGCGGAAGTGAGCGTGACCGGCGCATCACGCCTCACCGATGATCTCGCCGACCGCCGCAATGCTGCGGGAGCCGCGCTGCTTGATGTATGGATGAGTCACGGTGATCGCGTGGACGCCCTGCCGGCGGGGTTCGTCGTGAACGCGGCAACCCAGACCATTCCGTTCGCCGCCATGAGCGACGAGCGCCGCCGCTTCTACGGCGTGCAGTTCCACCCCGAAGTCACCCACACCACCCAGGGCGCGCGGCTCCTTGAACGCTTCGTGCGCGAGATCTGCGGCAGCGATGCCCTGTGGAGCATCGGCAACATCATCGAGGACGCCATCGCCCGCGTGCGCGCGCAGGTTGGCACCGGCAAGGTGCTGTTGGGACTCTCAGGTGGCGTGGACTCATCCGTGGTCGCCGCCCTGCTCCACCGCGCCATCGGCGATCAGCTCGTGTGTGTGTTCGTGGATCATGGACTGTTGCGCTCCGGCGAAGGCGACCAGGTCATGAACACCTTCGCGCAGCACCTGGGCGTGCGCGTGATTCGGGTTGCTGCGGAGGCGCGCTTCCTTGGCGCCCTGGCGGGTGTCACGGATCCTGAGGCCAAGCGCAAGATCATCGGCCGCCTGTTTGTCGAAGTCTTCGATGAGGAAGCGCACAAGCTCAGCGGCGTGCAGTTCCTCGCCCAGGGCACGATCTACCCGGACGTGATCGAATCCGCGGGCGCCCGCACCGGCAAGGCGCACGTCATCAAGTCGCATCACAATGTCGGCGGTCTGCCGGCAACGATGAACCTGAAGCTGGTGGAGCCGCTGCGCGAGCTGTTCAAGGACGAGGTGCGGCGCCTCGGTGTTGAGCTCGGCCTACCGCGCGAGATGGTTTACCGCCACCCCTTCCCGGGACCCGGGCTCGGCGTACGTATTCTCGGAGAAGTTCGTAAGGAGTACGCCGATCTGTTGCGCCGCGCCGACGCGATCTACATCGAGGAACTGCGCAAACACGATCTGTACGATCGCACCAGCCAGGCCTTCGCCGTGTTCCTGCCGGTGCGCTCCGTGGGCGTGATGGGTGATGGGCGCCGGTATGACTTCGTCATCGCGCTGCGGGCGGTGGAGACGGTGGACTTCATGACCGCGCACTGGGCGCGTCTGCCGTACGATTTTCTCGACCACGTGTCACGGCGCATCGTGAATGAGGTCAGCGGCATTTCGCGCGTGGTGTACGACATCTCGGGGAAGCCGCCGGCGACGATCGAGTGGGAGTAGCCGGCTCAGTCATCTCGATGAGGCGGGAATTCTGGCGGGCCGCCCGGCATGGTGGGTAATATTCCAGTAGCCTGAATGCTGGTGTCACGCGGCTTGGCCGGTCGCCTGCCGGCCCGACGACCAGAAAGGCTGGCGGAGGTTACCTTTGCGCTTGGCGGCAATCAGCAGCAGCAACGCCGTGGAAGCGCACACCACCAACGCGACGGCAGATCCTTCCACCCCGAACGCCCCGCCGGACAGCCACCCAGCGCCGACCAATTTCGCCTGCAGCAAACCCTGCGTCGCGCCTCCGGAAACTGCGGCGGAGAAGATTCCTCCCTGGGTAAAGTTCCAGGCGAAATGGATGCCAATGCAGAACCACAGGCGTCGGGTGAGCATGTACGCTGCCGCCAGCAATATCCCTGCCTCGAGCATGATGGCGCCTGCGTTGAGCAGCGTCGCCCCGGGATTGAGCAGGTGCAGGGCGCCGAAAATAATCGCCGACAGTGCGAGGGCGAGCCAGCTCCCCAGCGATTGCTCCAGTATCCGGAAGACAACCCCACGCACGACCACTTCCTCCAGGACCGCCCCCAGAATGAATCCGGGCACGGTTGCCAGCATGGCCAGCCAGCCGTTGTCCCCGGTCAC
Source organism: uncultured Gammaproteobacteria bacterium (assembly GCA_963718865.1). Lineage (GTDB taxonomy): Bacteria > Pseudomonadota > Gammaproteobacteria > Steroidobacterales > Steroidobacteraceae > 13-2-20CM-66-19. Next base: position 163,395 of record CAVRAE010000001.1, read on the forward strand.
CTGGTAGACGCCCAGCGACGCGAGTACTGCAATCGTCAGCGACAGCAGCAGCGCTCCAAGCAATATGCCCGCGGCGAGCTCGCGCAACGCATGTGATCCCGACAACTCCGACACGGAGCGCTTCTCGACCAGTCGGACGTAGCCACTGTAGGCGCCCAGGACGATTGCCGTGAGCAGCACGGCGCCGGCCTTCTTCAGCGACTTGTCCGACACGTACAGGTTGAAGGGAATCGCAACGGCCGTAAATGGAATGGCAATCGCAAGCAGAGCCAGGACGATCCGGCTCACGGAAAACCCTAGCAGCCGTGCGCGCCACGGCGCCGCCGCGGGCGGTTTGCCTGACACGCTGTTCATCGGGGCTGGCACGGTGGGCCGCGATCCTGCGCCCAGGCGCCAGCCACTGGCAACCTAATCGACCCTGACGTCGAGCCCGGCGAGCTGGCCCGGATCCATGATGAGGTCGATGGCGGCGATTTTGCCACGCCTGATGGTGAACACGAACGCCGCCCGAACCTGACCGGCCATCGCCCAGACCGCGCCGGCCTCGCCGTCGATGAGCGCCGGCAATGCAGCGCGCGCGCATCCTCCGTCACCCCTATGACGGATCGCAGCGCGTGAATGTGACCACGGCGGCCGCGAACTCATTGCGGGCCCTGATCGACCCGGATGAACTTAAGCGTGGGCGGGCGAATTGTCTTAAAGTCCTGCCGCCGGGGGGCATTCTCGCACCGGTCCGGGCCGTGCCGGGCAGCAACGATCACAGCAACGAGGGTCACGCGCGCTTGGGATACATCTGCGCTTGCGCCGCGCACCAGTTCTCACGGCTGGCGATGCTCGGCTTGCTGGGACTTGGACTGGCCGGCTGCGGCGACCGGGCGAGGCTGCCGGTAAGCGCCGGCTTCGGTCCACACCCTGTCCTGCCGGCTCCGCATCCGCCACGCATCCCGACCATCAATTTCGCCCACGCGATCGGCTGGCCACCCGGCGCAACGCCAAGCGCCGCGCCGGGACTCGCGGTGAGCGCTTATGCAACCGGACTCGTTCATCCGCGCTGGCTGCAGGTGCTGCCGAACGGCGACGTGCTGGTTGCGGAGAGCGATGCGCCCGCCGCCCCCGCTGGCCAGCGTGGGATCGCGGACTGGTTCGAGGAACGTGTAATGAAATATGTCGGCGCCGGGACCCCGAGCGCCGATCGCATCACGCTGCTGCGCGGCGTGGCAGCAAACGGCGTTGCCCAGACGCGCAGCGTCTTTCTTAAGGGCCTGCATTCGCCTTTCGGGATGGCACTGGTGGGCGCGAATTTCTACGTCGCGAATACCAACGCGGTTGTCAGGTTCCCCTACACTTCCGGCGACACGCAGATCACGGCGCCAGGCGTAAAAGTGCTCGACCTGCCGGCAGATCCGCAGGGCCACTGGACGCGGGATCTGCTCGCAAGCCGCGACGGCTCGCATCTGTATGTGACGGTCGGGTCCGACAGCAACATCGGCGAGCACGGCATGAACAAGGAGGTCGGCCGGGCGGCAGTTTACAAGATCGATCTTGCTACCGGACACTCGCGCATCTATGCGTCGGGGCTGCGCAATCCCAACGGGCTTTCCTGGGAGCCGCACAGCGGCGCGCTGTGGGTCGCGGTAAACGAGCGCGACGAGCTCGGTAGCGATCTGGTGCCTGACTACATGACCTCACTCAGGGACGGCGGGTTCTATGGATGGCCGTACAGTTACTACGGTCAGCACGTCGATGAGCGCGTGACGCCTGCCCGGCCGGATCTGGTGGCAACCGCCATCGCGCCCGACTACGCCCTCGGCGCTCACACTGCCTCCCTCGGGCTCGCGTTCTATACGAGTGATGCCCTGCCAGCCAGGTACGCGGGGGGCGCGTTCATTGGCCAGCACGGCTCCTGGAACCGCAATCCGCGCAGCGGCTACAAGGTAATTTTTGTTGCCTTCGCCGACGGCCAACCCACGGGTATGCCCGAGGACGTGCTGACCGGCTTTCTGAGTGCGGATGGTCAGGCTTTTGGCAGGCCAGTGGGCGTCGCGGTCGACCGGGCCGGGGCGCTACTGGTGGCGGATGATGTCGGCAATGTCGTGTGGCGCGTCACCAGGCGCCCGAAATGATGCACGCAGCATGCTCTGGATCCTGATCTCACTGTTTTTCTTCTGGTGTGCATTCCACGAGATCTACTCGAGCCTGGTCGCCCCGGCCGGTTTCGATATGCCCATGCCAATTTCCAGGCCCTACCTCGCCCTGGTGCTTACCCTGGCGGTGCTCTTCGCCTGGCCCCCGGTTCATACCTGGCACTTTCAACGGTTCTTGTCCGGCAAAGCCACCGAGCTGGCCGACAACCATCGCGCCAAAGTTCACTGCAACACTGTCTTCGATACCATGCTCGACCCTGAGATGTTGTTCGCCGGCCACGCCAATCCGCGAACCGGAGAAATCGCCATCCAACATCCGTGGTGCGACACCTTGAGGTCGTACCTGAATCATCCCGAGCGCGCCTCCACCCAGGAGCTCGAGAGCCTGAATTTGTTCACGCACGAGAGCATGCACATACGCGGTGAGCTCAACGAAGCGCTGACCGAATGCGAGGCCGTGCAGCGCGATTACCGTGCCGCGAGGTTACTTGGCGTCCCTGATGAGACCGCCAGGGAGAACGCCCTGCAGTACTACAACACCAGCTATCAGCAGCGCGGGAAAATTGGCGGCCTGCAGGGTGAGTACTATTCACCTGAATGCGCGCCCGGCAAAGCCATGGACGAGCATTTGAGCGATTCGACCTGGGCTACACCCTAGATCCGTCACTGCAGATAGCGCTTAAACCAGGCGAGCGTCCGGCGCTCGGCATCTTCAATGTTTGCGGGCTCGCGCAGGCCGTGACCTTCGGCCGGGTAGATCACCGCAGAGGTCGGAACGCCGAGCGCCTTCAGCGCGTGCCAGAACTCGCGCGTCTGTGATGCCGGGCACTCGATGTCGCGCTCGCCAACATACGCAAAAACCGGGGTGTGAACGTTGCGGATGAAGGTGATGGGTGATGAGCGCGCGTAAACGTCCGGATCGTCGTAAACGGAGGCGCCGAAATACGGCAACATCCACGCGTCGATGCCATTCTCGCCGTAGTACGACTGCCAGTCGCTGAGGCCGGCGGCGGCGACGCCGGCCTTGAAGCGATTGGTCTGCGTCACGGCCCACATGGTCATGAAGCCGCCGTAACTGCCCCCCGTGATGCCGAGACGCCCGCCATCGATCGGCGCCACTTTCATCGCGGCGTCGACGCCTGCCAAAATGTCGCGCAGATCCCCGTGTCCCAGATCGCGGACGTTGGCGGCGGTGAAGCGCTCGCCCTGCCCGAAGCTCCCCCGCGGATTAGGCAGAAACAACGCGTAGCCACGCTCGAGCATGGCACGCGTCAGCCCCGGGCCGGCGAAGAACGGCTGGACCGCGGCGGCGGGCCCACCATGCACACGGGTCACCATCGGCAGCTTGCCCTTGCCGTGCTCCGGTAACAGCAGCCAGCCCTGGACGTCAAGCCCGTCGCTCTTCCAGGACAGGCTCTGCGCACGCAGCGGCATCGTCATGCCCGCGTTGTTGCTCGTCAGGTCGCGCCAGCGCCCGATCGGCCCGACCTGGATCTCGGGGGGAACGGTGAAGGTCTCGTGGGACGTGGCCGTCACCTGCGACGGGCACCCCTGCGAGACCCCGGCGTCACGGCCGAAGAGGGATTCCGCGCCGCTCCAGAGGAGCGTGCCCGCGGCAGCGTGACGGCCATCGCCAAAATCAACGATCTGCACGCGGTCAACCGCGAGCAGTTCGGCGTGCAGGTGACCATTGCAACCCCAGGCGAGCGCGCGAGCGGACGCCTTCATGTCCGCGGTGATGTTGGTGGCCGGACCGCCGGCCAGGGGCACGGTATAGATGTCGCCACCCGTCGAGCCGAAGTCGCTCATGATCCCGGCGATGAATGCGACCGTCGTGCCGTCGGGGGACAGCCGCGGCGCGGTGATCTGCTGGCGGATGTCTGCCGGGCTGTAGAGGATGTGCCTTGCAGCCGCGTCGACTGCGAAATCGTACAGCTTGGCGTGCCACCAGTTGTTGTCGCCGTCGCCCGGCGCCGCTGTGGCGATGAAGCCCTTGCCGTCCGGCTGCCAATCGTATTCGTAAACGAACAGGTCCGGGGGCGATTCCCAGTGCACTGTGCCGCCTTCGAGAATCGCGATTCGCTGCTCGCGCGGCGCCTCGTCCATATCGCCGGCTACCGGCGCACCCGCCTGCGTAGCGCCCACTTCCTTGTTGGCATTCTCGATCGCGAGCATCGCGAGCCGGCCGCCCGGCCCATAGCGAAGCGCGGTGACGGTGCCCTCGAACGCGAGCAGCCTGGTCAGGGCGGAGCCATCGGCGGCGACGCTGTACACGGAGCGCGCGTGACTGCCGGGCTTGCGCAGCGTGAAGGTGACGTGCGCGCCGTCGGGAGCCCACGCGACAGATGCGGGCCAGCACTCCGGCACGCGACCGCAGGGCACGGCCACGGTGCTGGCAGCTCCGGTCGCGACGCGCCTGATAACGAGGTCGCGGACTTGTGGCGGACCCCCGGAAGCTGAGGCATCCCCTTCAACTGAGGCTACGAACGCGCCGTCCGGCGACACCGCTGTTTCCAGGAAACGGTGCACCGGCCGCACGGCCGGCGGCGAATCGCCGGCGCTGGCGACACCCGTCGTCACCAGGGCGACCCCGGCCCCGATGGCTGCCAACGTGGCACGCACCCTGACATGAGCGGTTGAGATCTTCTGGGTTGGGTGCATCAGTCTGCTCCGTCGTGCAGTCACATAAGGTCTGTCGCCGCGACATTCTGTGGCAGCCGCGCGAGGAAATCGATCAGCGCGCTGGCCACCTGTTGCGGGCAATCGAGCGGGGTGAAATGCCCCCCGGGAAGCATGATCAGTGCCGCCCCCAGCAATTCGGCGAGCGGTCGCGCCACGCTGCCGACGGGGAGGAAATCGTCGTGCTCCCCCCACAACACCAGCGCCGGAGCGCCGATCGCGCGCAGCGTCGCGCCAATGTGCAATGTCTGGCGTGGGTCGAGATCACGCGCAGCGCGGATCAGACGTAAACCGCCCTCCTCGCCTTCGTAAGCCGTGAGCATCGCACGCATGTCGGCGCTCTTGCCGAGCCGCCTCGCCAGCACCGGGAAGAGCCGCCGCGCATCCGCCGGGTCCCAGGTCTGAATGCTCGCGATCGCCTCCATGGCCCATTCGCCCGCGTACACCCCATCGAGTACCACGAGGCCGCGCACGCGCTGCGGCGCCATGCTCAACAACAATTGCGCCGCCGCCGAGCCCACGTCATGGGCCACCACGGCCGCGCGCGCAATCCCGAGCGCGTCTGAGAGTTCCAGCAGCCAGCGTGCCTGGTGGCCCATATCAACACCCTCGCCGGGGGCGGCATCCGACTCGCCGTAGCCGGGGAGGTCGGGGACCAGCACGCGGTAGCCGGCGCTGATCAGCGCCGGGGCGACGCGCGACCAAAGCCGCCCGGTGGCGGGAAATCCGTGCAGGAGCAGCACCGCGGGCCCGGTGCCGTCATCATCGAGCACGATCGTGGCGTTGGTGACGGGGACTGTCTTTCGCATACGGCGGCTCTCCGCGGCGCTGGCCCGCTGTCGGCGACCAGTGTCAGCGCCCCTTGCCGCGGGCCGGCTTGCGCTTGTTGCCGGCCTGCCGCCGCGGCCGTTCGTGCCTGGGCCGCGCGTTTTCGCGCTTGAAGGGGTTCTTGTCGGTGCGGTATTCGATGAATACCGGGGTCGCAAACAGATCGAAGGTCTTGCGAAACACATTCGCCAGATAGCGCGTGTAGGCGTCGGGGACGGAAACGGTCTGGTTGCCGTGGATCACGATGCGCGGCGGGTTGCGGCCGCCCTGGTGGGCGTAGCGCAGCTTGATGCGCCGGCCGCGCACCAGCGGCGGCTGGTGGACGGTGAGCGCGTGCTCGAGCGTGCGTGTGAGTTCGCGCGTCGGCATGGCGCGCATCGCCGCTTCGAAAGCCCGCACCGTGGACTGCACCAGCTCGCCCACGCCGGTGCCGTGGCGCGCGGAGATAAAATGCAGCGGCGCGAATGGCACGAAGTCGAGCTTCAGGGACAGTTGCCGGCGGATCTCCTCGCGCTGCTCATCCGCAATGCCGTCCCACTTGTTGACGGCAATGATGAGGGCGCGCCCACGCTGCAGGGCGATGCCCAGTACGCTCGCGTCCTGCTCGGCAACGGTGTCATGCGCGTCCAGCACCAGAATGACTACGTGCGCCTCATCGATCGCCTGCAGCGTCTTGGCGACGCTCGCGCGCTCGACCACATCCTCGACTTTGGAGCGGCGCCGCACGCCCGCGGTGTCGATGAGTACGAAGTTGCGGCCGTCACGCTCGAAGGGCACGAGGATACTGTCGCGCGTCGTACCCGGCTCCTCGCTGGCGATCACGCGCTCATCCCCCAGCAGCCGGTTGACGAGGGTTGATTTGCCGACGTTGGGGCGGCCGATGACGGCGATGCGGATGGCGTCCGATTCAGCGTCCGCGTCGCGCTCGGGTTCAAGACCCGCGAGCACATGCTCCATGAGCGTCTCGCAACCCTGGCCGTGGCTCGCCGAGATCGTGAGCGGTTCACCCAGGCCGAGCGCGTGGAAGTCGGCCGCCACCACGTCGTGGTCCAACCCTTCCGCCTTGTTCAGCACCAGCGTCACGGGCTTGCCCGAGCGGCGCAGCTCGCGCACCACGAAGTGGTCCTGTGGCGAGAGGCCGGCACGCGCATCGGCGAGCAGCACCAGGTAGTCCGCCTCCGCCACCGCGCGCTCGGTCTGGGCGCGCATCTGTGCCTCGATGCCCCTGGGGTTCTCGACCAGCCCACCGGTGTCGATGACGACGTACGGAACCGGTCCTACGCGACCAAAGCCGTACTGCCGGTCGCGCGTCAGTCCGGGCACATCCGCCACGATGGCATCACGCGTGCCCGTCAGCACGTTGAACAGCGTCGATTTGCCGACGTTCGGTCGGCCGACGAGAGCGACGACGGGCAGCATGGTGGGGACTTAAGGCAGGCGCGGCTGCGCCGCTAGTTGCTCTGCTTCGCAGGAGCCGGTGCCTCGGCGGTAACCTTCTTGTCAGCCGCGGCCAGCGGTCGCACGCTGAAAGCGCTGATCTGGCCGCGATCGTTGATGACCAGCACCTTGTCGCCCGCCAGCAGCGGTGCGTTGCTCACCCGTGCCTTGCCGGACGAGGTACGTGCGGCGAGTGCTCCGGTGGCCTTGTCGAGCCAATGCACGTAACCCTGGTAGTCGGCGGTGATCACGGAATCATCAGTGACCGCAGCCGCGGACAGGCCGCGATGCAACAGCGCCTTCTGCCGCCAGATCTCGGCTCCGGTGCGCCCGCGCAGGGCGACGACCTCCCCGTCCGCGGTCACCATGTAGAGCACATCGCCATCAAGTGTCAGGCCACGATAGCTGGAGGCGTCGTGCGACCACCACACCTGGCCGGTATCGAGCGCGAGCATTGCGACCCGGCCCTGGAAACCCACTGTGAACACGTCCTGTCCGGAAACGCTCACCGGCGAATCGATGTCGTCGAGACGCTCGAGTTCAGTGCGTCCGTGGGGCGGCGAGACCGTTGCCTCCCACTGCATGGAACCGTCGCTCATATTCAACGCCGCCACCTTGCCGTTGTCGAAGCCGCACAACAACAGATCGCCGGCGATCACCGGGCGCGAGGTGCCGCGCAGTGAGAGCTTCGGCACCTGCTGCTCATAGCTCCACAGCTCGTGTCCGTCGCTGAGGCTGAGCGCGTGCAGCCGGCCATCCACGGTGCGCAGCGCGATGAGCCGCTCTGAAATCACCGCCGGCGCGAGCACCTCACCGCTGACACGTACACTCCAGCGCACCGCGCCGCTGGCCGAATCCAGTGCAAACACGCGCCCATCACTGGTGCCGACCACCACCAGACCCAGGCCGTTGGCCGTGCCGCCGGATAACGGCGCCCGCGTGCGGGTACGCCACACCCTGTGCCCGGATGCAAGATCGAGAGCCACGACATCACCGCGGTGCCCGGCGGCGTAGACGCGATTCTCGTCCGCGGAGAGGCTCAGCCCCAGTCGTAGTGCGACGGCCTTCTTGTCATCCACGGATGCGGACCACACGCGATCCACGCGCAGCGTCGCGGCGAGCGGCGTGAGCTTCGCCGGCTGATCAATGGACTTGTCCTTCGTGCACGCGGCAATCCCGATGAGAAGCGCCGCGATAAAGACCCAGCGTTGCAGGTGTCGCATGGTGCGCCTACTTTCCCGCCGCGGCGGGCGCTGCCGCCGGCGCGGGCGCTACCGGCGCGGGAGCTGCCGGCGCATTAGCCGCCAGGTCCGCGATCTTCAGATCAAGGAGCGCGGTATCGCCGCCCAGGCTGGCGCCGCGTGCATTGCGATACTCGGTAAGGGCCGCCGCCTTGTCGCCGCTGGCAAGGTAGGCATCCCCGCGCGCCTCGTCATAGCGGCCCGCAAATGCCCCGGGAGTGACGCCGTTCAGAGTTGCCAGGGCGTCGGCTGGCTTGCCCTGCGCGATTTCGACCCGCGCCAGTCGCAGCCGCGCGACCATAGCCAGATCATGGTCGGCGGAGTGTTGCATCACCGCGGTGAGTTCGGCATTGGCCTTGTCGAGTTGGCTGGATTCGACATACAGCCGCGAGGCGAGCAGACGCGCCTGGTCGGCATAGGGTGAGGCGGCGTGATCGCGCTCGAGTTCACCAATCAGACCGAACGCCTGGGTGCGATCGCCCTGGTCCAGCGCCACGACGATCTGGCTGTACTTGCTGCTGGCCGCGACGCGCTCCGTATCCTGGTGAGCCTGCCACCAGCGCCACCCGTACACCGCCGCGCCGGTGAGCACAATCGCCGCGATCACCGTCGGGGCGTTCTGCTTGACCTGCTCGCGCAGCCATTCCCATTGTTCTTTTTCAGACAGGTAATCTTCCACGCATCCTCCGCTTACATCACGTGACCGGCGCTTGCGCCGGCCGTCCCAAGGCGGCCAGCGCCGCATCTATCCCCGTCGCCAGCTGCGCAATCGGGCATTCGCTCTGACCGGAATCCTGCCGTAAAGGTTTCATGGCGACTACGCCGCGTGCCAGTTCGTCGTCGCCGATGATGAGTGCGAGCGGCGCCCCGCTCTTATCCGCACGGCGGAATTGCGCCTTGAAATTGCCCCCGCCCAGATTCAGCTCCACGCGCAGCCGCGGCCGCGCCGAGCGCAGGCCTTCCACCAGCTGCACGGCCTCGCGGCCGGCGCGTTCGCCGTTGACGACCACGTACACGTCCGCGTGGCTTGCCGGCGGCGCGCGTCCGGCGGCGAGCAACAGCGTCACCAGCCGTTCGACACCCATGGCAAACCCCACTGCCGGGGTTGCTTCACCGCCGAGTTGCGCGATCAGGCCGTCGTAACGGCCGCCGGAGCATACGGCATTCTGCGCGCCCGTGGATTGCGTAACCCACTCGAACACCGTGCGGTTGTAGTAGTCGAGTCCCCTGACCAGGCGCGGATTGATCTCATACGCCACCCCCACGCCATCCAGGATGGCGCGCAGCTGCCCGAAGTGGTCCCGTGACTCGGTATCCAGGAACTCGGTGAGCAGCGGCGCACCGCGGATCAGCTCCTGCATAGCGGGGTTCTTGCTGTCGAGGATACGTAACGGGTTACCGTCAAGGCGCCGCTGGCTGTCGGCGTCGAGCGCGGCGTGGTGCGCCCGCAGGTAGTCAAGCAGGCGCGCGCGGTATTCACGCCGGCTCGCGGGTGTGCCGAGCGAGTTGATCTGCAGGCTCAGGCCTTCGATACCGAGGCGCTGCCACAGCCGGGCGCTGAGGGCGATCAGCTCGGCGTCCACATCGGGACCCGGCCAGCCGACCGCTTCCACATCCACCTGCCAGAACTGCCGGTAGCGGCCCGCCTGCGGCGTTTCGTGCCGGAACATCGGCCCTATGCACCACAGCTTGTGACGCTGCCCGCGCAACAGGCGGTTGGAGATCAGCGCCCGCACAATCCCGGCGGTCGCCTCCGGTCGCAGCGTGAGGCTGTCGCCGCCGCGATCGGTGAAGGTATACATCTCCTTGCCCACGACGTCGGTGTGCTCGCCGATGGCACGCTTGAAGAGCTCAGTATGCTCGACCACGGGAACGCGGATCTCCTCGTACGCGTACGAGCTCAGCAGCTCGCGCGTGCAGGCCTCCAGGTGCTGCCACGCACCGATGTCGGCGGGCAGCAAGTCGTTCATCCCGCGGATCGCCTGGATCTGTTCTGCCACGTCAGCCCCTGGGCACGCCGTAATGGGCCGCGGACGCGCGCCCGGTGCCGTCGATGAGGACGTGCGCGGTGCCGTCGCGGTGCACGAGGCCCCCAAGCGCTACGGCCTGCCCGTTGACCTGCAGCGCGACTCCCGGCGCGTTGCCCAGCACCACGCGCAACGGCGCGGCTCCGGCGAGCGTACGGGCGCTGTCTGCCGCCTCGACGCCGTGCAACAGGCGCCGGCCGTCCGCGTCGTACACCTCGACCCAGCTGGAGGCGGAAAATTTCAGCGCCAGCTGTGCCTGGCCGGCGCTCGTCACGGCGCGCTCGCCCACCGGCGCGGATGCGCTGGGCGGGGGCGCCGCTGGACCTGGACTCGAGACATCGGTTGCCGTCACCACCGGCGCTGAAGCGGCCGCCTGCACATCGGCGCCAACGGACTTCAACGCCCGCACCGGTTGCGACCTTGCGCCCTGCAGGGTGAGCACCCACCAGAGGATCCCGGCCAGGGCAAAGCCGATCAGAATCAAAAGTGCGGGCACCATGAGTCGCGCCGGATCACCTTCAGGCTGGCTGCGCGCGATACGCGTCAGGTCCGGACTCGCGACGTGTGTTGTGGCGTCGTAGAGCTGCTGCAACTGCGCCGGCGACTCGCCGAGGAGCTCGGCATAGCGGCGCAGGTGTCCGCGCGCGTAAACGGGCGCGCCCAGGGCCGCAAAATTCTCCGCTTCGAGGGATTCCAGCAGGCGCGCATCCACGTGCAGTCTCTCGGCCGCCTGCAGGGTGGTGAGTCCTTTCTTTTCACGGGCGCTGCGTAGGCGCGCGCCAATGCCGCCGCCGGGCTCGCCGTCAGCTTCTCTCGCCACGCCTCTTCAGCCCGGGTTGTGATCGAGTGCTGCCAGAGCGCGGGCCTGGTCGGTGCCCGCGAAGTCGCGCTGCAGCCGCCGCGCAAAACCCTGTGCGCCACTGCGGTCGCCCTGGGCGCGTGCGACACGCACCCCGAGCAATAACAGGTCGGCGGTCGCCTCGTGGTTACCGAGGAAGCCGTCAATCCCGGCGCGCGCGGCGGGCAGCTGGCCGCGCTCGAACTGCAGCGTCGCGAGCTGGAAGGCGGCCTCGGCGTAATCAGGACGCAGTTGCAGCGCGCGGTTGAAGTTGACGGCCGCCTCGTCGTCGCGTTTGGCGGCGCGCAGGCACACCCCGGCGTTGGAGTACGCCACCTCCGGGGTGCGATACAGCGGGTTGTGTGCCGCCTCGAGGAAGCGCTTCACTCCTTCATCGGTGCGCCCGCCGGAGCACAGGTACACCGCGTACTTGTTCACGGTCTGCGGATCGTGGGGCGCCAGGCGCAGCGCGCTGCGAAACTCCGCGTCGGCCTTGTCGCGCTCGCCCATGCGCTCGAACAGCACCGCGCGCGCACTGTGCACATCGGCATTGTCCGGATCCTCGCTCAGGGCACGATCGAGTTTCTCTTTCGCCAGCGCCAGGTCCCCCTGCCTCATGTACTCGCTGCCGAGTTGGGTGTTGTAGTTGGCCGCGTCCTTGTCCTTTCTGTCCTGCCGGGCGCTGGTGCACGCGGCGAGGCTCAGCGCCAGGAGCGCGACGAGCGTGGGCTTCAGGGGCCAGGGAAAATGCGCAGTGCTGTTCACTTGACTTAGCTCTGTGGTTGGATCGCGACGCCGAAGGTCTTGCTTCCGAGCCGCACGGTGGTGCGGTCGATCACGCGCCCGGCGAGCTGCCCGCAGGCCGCGTCGATGTCATCACCGCGCGTGCGGCGAATCGTGGCCAGCACGCCGCGCTGCAGCAGCTCGTCACGGAAGCGCTGGATGACGGCCGGGGGCGAGCGCCGGAATTGCGTGCCGGGAAAGGGGTTGAAGGGAATGAGGTTGACCTTGGCGGGGTGCCCCTTGAGGAGGCGCGCCAGGGCGCGCGCTTGCGCCGGGGAGTCGTTCACGCCCTCGAGCATCACGTACTCGAAGGTCACGCTGCGGCCGCCTCGCGAGTCCAGGTAGTGCCAGCACGCCTGCAGCAGCTCCGCGATGGGGTGCTTGCGATTGATGGGCACCAGCTCGTCTCGCAATGCGTCATCCGGCGCGTGCAGCGATACGGCGAGGGCCACGTTGGACTCCTGCGCCAGTTTGTAGATCTGCGGCACGAGCCCCGAGGTCGAGAGCGTCACGCGGCGCCGCGACAGGTCAAAACCGAAATCATCGAGCATGATGGCCAGCGCGGGGACTACGTTACGGAAATTCGCCAGCGGTTCGCCCATGCCCATGAGCACGACGTTGGTGACGTGGCGCTCATCGCCGCCAGCTTCCGTGGCCGCGGCGCCGATGCGGCGGCTCGCCGCCTCGCGCTCCAGCTCGCGGCACGCGAGCCACACCTGGCCGACAATCTCCGCGGTCGTGAGGTTGCGGTTGAACCCCTGCTGGGCGGTGGCACAGAACGAGCAATCCAGCGCGCAGCCGACCTGGGATGAAATGCACAGGGTGCCGCGATCGGTCTCCGGAATGAAGACCATTTCGAACGCCTGTGAAGCATCCGCCCGCAACAGCCACTTGGTGGTGCCGTCGGCGGAGCTCTGCACGGAGACGATCTGCGGCGCACGCACTTCGGCGGCGGCAGCCAGGCGCGCGCGCAAGTCCTTGGCGAGATCCGTCATTTCCTCAAAGGAGCTTGCGCCGCGCTTATACATCCAGCTCATCAGCTGGCGCGCACGGAAGGGCTTGCTGCCCAGCTGCTCCACAAACGCCTCCAACGCCGGGCGCGGCAGCCCGAGCAGGTTGGTGCGTTCAGTGTCGCCGGCTGTCATGGGTCACTCGCGCGGGTGCAGTTGCGTGGCGCTGAAGAAGTACGCGATTTCGTTCGCGGCCGTCTCCGGGGCATCCGAGCCGTGCACCACATTCTGCTCGATGCTCGTGGCGAGATCCGCGCGGATCGTGCCGGGTGCCGCCTTCTTCGGATCGGTCGCCCCCATGATGTCGCGATTGCGCTGGATTGCGCCCTCGCCCTGCAGCACCTGCACCATCACGGGACCGGAAGTCATGTAACGCACCAGGTCCTTGAAGAATGGGCGCTCGCGGTGCACGGCGTAAAAGCCTTCGGCCTCGCGCTGCGACAGCTGCAGCATGCGGGCGGCAACGATCGACAGGCCGCCCTTCTCGAAGCGCCGATAAACCTCGCCGATGTGATTACCTTTAACGCCGTCGGGCTTGACGATGGACAGGGTGCGCTCGAGCGCCATTCGCTTTGACCTTTCGAAACCAAGTGGATGCGGAAGGCCGGTACGCGGACCGGCCTTGGGTTAGCAGGGAAGTTTACCTCGGGGTTGGACCGCGCGGCAATTCAAAAGACGCCGGAAGTGCCGGTTTGTTAAGGGTTTTTGACGGCCGCGCGTGAACTTCAAGGGCGCGGGCGCGGGCGGCGTCCGCCGGACTTCAGACCGAGAAGCTCTCCCCGCAACCGCATTCGCCCTTCACGTTCGGGTTACGGAAGCGGAACGCCTCGTTCAGGCCCTGCTTTACGAAGTCCACGATAGTGCCATCGAGAAGGCCGACGCTCGCGGCGTCGACGAACACCTGCACGCCGCGATCCTCAAACACGGCATCCCCGGGCTGCGGTCCGTCGGCGTAATTGATCACGTAGGCGAACCCCGAGCAGCCCGTCCTGCGCACTCCGAGCCGCAGACCCATGCCGTGACCACGCGCGGCGAGGAAGCTCTTAACCCGGGTGGCAGCGGAGTCCGTCAGTGAGATGGCCATCGGTCCTCGCATTGTAGCGCCTTAAACCCACTGCGCGAGGCAGGCGCGCAGCGCGTCTTCGATTGCGAACAGGCGTCCCAGCTTTTCGACCGGGACACCGCGGCTGTGCGCCCAGTCCTGTGGCTTGCCGCAAATGAGCGTCGCACGCGCCCGTCCACCCAGTTCGCCGCAGATCCAGGCGGCCGTATCCATAGTATGGGGGCAACCGAAGGCTTTAAAACGTGCGTCCTTCACAATGTCCCCGGCAACCAGAAGCTCAAACCGCACCCAGCTGTCCTGCTGCGGGCCGCCTCCCTCGCCAATCACGACTCGCGCGCCGCCGCCAGCGGCCGCGTGCGCCCAGCCAGGCGGCAAGTCGTCCCCGGGACCGGTCGTCGGGCCTGGATACCAGGCTCGCAGGCGTGCCACCTCATGCCTTACCGCGTTGATGGCGAAGTCGATGTCGGTCTCGTGCGTGAAGCGGCCGAAACTAAAGCGCAGCGAGCTCTCGGCCAGCTGCCGGTCCCTCCCGAGGGCGCGCAGTACGTAAGACGGCTCAGGCGAGTCGGAATTGCAGGCCGCCCCCGTTGAGAGCGCGATCCCGCTGAGCCCCGTCACCAGGCTTTCCCCTTCCACCGCCTCAAATGAGACGTTGAGGATGCCCGGCACGCGCGGCGCTCCGGCGCCATTGAGATGCGTGCCACCCAGGGAAGCAAGCCCCGCCCACAGCCGCTCTCCAAACCTGGCGAGGCGCGCGGCTTCCACGGGCAGTTCGCGGCGGGCGATCTCGCACGCGACACCGAAACCTGCCAGCTGGTGGGTGGGCAGCGTCCCGGGCCGCAATCCCCCTTCCTGTCCGCCACCGTAAGTCAACGCCTGCAGAGCGGCACGGGCGCCGCGGCGCACGTAGAGCGCACCGACGCCCTTGGGACCGTAGAGCTTGTGCGCCGTGAGGGAGAGGAACTCGACGCCCAGCGTCTGGACATCCACCGGCACCTTGCCCGCCGCCTGCGCCGCGTCGCTGTGGAAGGCGACGCCGCGCTCGCGGCAAACCGCGGCAAGCGCCGCGATGTCCTGTAGCACGCCGGTCTCGTTGTTGGCGTACATGACCGATACCAGCACGGTGTCGGGACGCAGGGCAGCGGCCAGCGCCGTGGGCGCGACCACCCCTGAAGGCCCAGGCGTGAGCCAGGTAATCGCAAAGCCCTCGCGCGTAAGTTGCCTGAGCGCGTCGAGCACGGACTTGTGCTCGGTGCGCACGCTCACGAGATGGCGGCCGCGGTCGGCGTTGGCGCGCGCACAGCCGAGGACGGCCAGGTTGTTGGATTCGGTGGCACCAGAGGTGAACACGATCTCCTGCGCCGCCGCGCCAATCAGGGCTGCGACCTGCTCGCGCGCGGCACGGACGCACGCCGCAGCCGCGCCGCCATACAGGTGGTCGGACGAGGCGTTGCCGAACGTGCCGCTCTCGGTCAGGCAGGCACTCATGGCCGCCACTACCGCCGGATCCACCGGTGTGGTGGCGGCATAGTCCAGATACACGGGCAGGCGCGCGCTCATGGCGCGCCGCCGCCGGCCGGGCGGCGGCGACTCTGCACCGCGGTGAGGATGCCGCGCAGGATGTTGACTTCGTTGTGATCGAGCTCGGCGCGCTGCAGGAAGCGCCGGATCCGCCCCATGAGGTGTGTGCCGTTTTGCGTGCGGTCGCGAAACTCGATCTGCTCCAGCACCTGTGCAAAGTGCGCGTACAGGCGCTGCATTTCCTGCGCGGTGGCGAGCGGCGCGTCCGGGGGACCGGCCGGCGGACCGGCCGGTGCGGCATCGCGGCGCGCGCGAAACAGCTCGTAGGCCACCAGTTGCACCGCCATGGCCAGGTTCAGTGACAGGTAAGCGGTGTTGGCCGGGATACGGATCAGCGCGTGCGCGGTTTCGAGCTCCTCGTTGGTGAGCCCGGAGCGCTCGGCACCAAAGACCACGGCCGCTGGCGAGCGGCGCGACTCCGCGACGATGCGCACCGCGGCGTCGCGTACATCCACGACCCGGAAGTACTGGTCGCGGTCACGCGAAGTGCTCGCCGCCACGAAACCGCAACCCTCCAGCGCCTGCGCCAGGCTCGGCACGACGCGCGCACCCGCCAGCACGTCATCCGCGCCGGCAGCACGCGCGGTGGCTTCGGCATCGGGAAACTGCCTGGGATTGACCAGCACCAGCTCCTCGAGCGCCATGTTCTTCATGGCGCGCGCCACGGCGCCGATGTTGCCCGGGTGCGAGGGCGCGACCAGCACGATACGAATGCGGGAGGACTCCATCTGTTACGCTACGCAGCTCCGCCGTCGATTGGTCACGCGAGCTTAAGGACCGTGCAGCCGCTTCTCAACATTGCCGTGCGCGCCGCGCGCCGCGCCGGCGAGGTCATCATCCGCAGCCTGAACCGCCTGGAGTCGCTGACCGTCGCCTCCAAGGGGCGCAACGACTTCGTCAGCGAGGTGGATCACGCGGCCGAACATGAAATCATCGCCAGCATCCGTCGTCACTATCCGCACCACGCGTTCCTTGCCGAGGAAAGCGGTGCCAGCGGCGAGGGCGACACCGTGTGGATCATCGATCCGCTCGACGGCACGACCAACTTCCTGCATGGCTTCCCGGTGTTTGCGGTGTCGATCGCCTGCCAGATCAAAGGCCGGCTCGAGCATGCCGTAGTTTACGATCCGATGCGCGGCGAGCTGTTTACGGCCACCCGCGGCGCCGGCGCGCACCTGGACAATCACCGCCTGCGCGTGAGCAAGGCGCGCACGCTCGACGGCGCGCTGGTGGCAACCGGCTTTCCCTATCGCGCCGACTCGCCGCACGCCGACGCCTACTTCGCGATGCTGAAGGCGGTCACGCAGCAGGCCGCCGGGGTGCGCCGGCCCGGAGCCGCCGCGCTCGATCTCGCCTACGTCGCGGCCGGGCGCGTGGATGCGTTCTGGGAATTCGGGCTGTCGCCCTGGGACACGGCGGCCGGGACGCTGCTGATCCAGGAAGCCGGCGGCCGCATCGGCACGCTCACCGGCGGCGAGTACCGTCAAGGCGGACATATCGTCGCGGGTACACCGAAGGTCTATACGGCGCTGCTGGAACTCATCGCCCCGCACGTGCCCGCGGAGTTGCGCGAGCCGTAGAAGTTCGCAGCGCGCGGCGGCGCTGGCTCGCTTTCGGGAGATCGCTTGTGTACAGTCCCAGCGAAAAATCGGGGGTTACATGGCGTCACAGCTCTTTGCGACCAAGTCCATCGATGAGCTCCACGAGCAGGAGTCCTCCGGCACCCAGTTGCGGCGCGCGCTCACCGCCACCCAACTGACTCTGCTCGGCATCGGCGGCATCATCGGTACCGGTATCTTCGTGCTGACCGGCGTCGCGGCCGCCGAGCACGCGGGACCTGCGCTGGCGTTGTCGTTCATTCTGGCCGGTATCGGTTGCACCTTCGCCGGGCTGTGCTACGCCGAGTTCGCTTCCATGATCCCGGTCTCCGGCAGCGCCTACTCCTACTCGTACGCAACCCTCGGTGAAGGCATCGCCTGGTTCATCGGCTGGAACCTGATCCTCGAGTACCTGTTCGCGGTCGCCACCGTCTCGGTCGGCTGGTCGGGTTACGCGGTGAGCCTGCTGGATCAGCTGGGCTTCCACATCCCCGCGGCCCTCTCCAACGCGCCGTTTGGCCCGAGTGGCGATGAGCTGCACATCGTGCGTACCAACGCCATCCTCAACCTGCCGGCCATGGGGATCGTCGCCGCCATCGCCACCATCTGTTACATCGGCATCAAACAGTCGGCCGCCTTCAATTCGATAATCGTCGCCATCAAGGTCACGGTGGTGGTGCTGTTCGTCGTGTTTGGGCTGAGTTACATCAACACGGCCAACTGGCATCCGTTCATCCCGCCGAACACCGGCGTGAGCGGCGCCTTCGGCTGGGACGGCATCGTGCGCGCCTCCGGCATCATCTTCTTCGCCTATATCGGCTTTGATGCCATCTCCACCGCCGCCCAGGAAGCCAAGAATCCGCAGCGCGACATGCCCATCGGGATGCTGGCGAGTCTGGTCATCTGCACCATCCTGTACGTGGCGGTCGCGCTGGTGCTCACCGGCATGGTCAACTACCGCGAGCTGGACGTCGCCGCCCCGGTCGCCCTGGCGGTCGACAAGCACGCGGGGCTGCGCTGGCTCGGAATTCCGGTAAAGCTCGGCGCGGTCTGTGGAATAACCTCGGTGATGCTGGTCATGACCATCGCCCAGGCGCGCATCTTCTTCGCCATGGCGCGCGACGGTCTGCTGCCACCGGTCTTCGGGCGCGTGCACCCGAAGTTCCGCACGCCCTCGACGGGCACCATCGTGACCGGAGTTGCCGCGATGGTCATCGGCGGGCTCTTCCCGGTGAAGCTGCTGGGCGAAGTGGTGTCGATCGGCACGCTCGCGGCATTCGTCACCGTGTGCATCGGCGTGCTCGTGTTGCGCCACACGCGCCCCGACCTGCCGCGCCCATTCCGCACGCCGTGGCCGTGGTTCACCTGCATCGCGGGGGCCCTGGTATGCGGCTACATGATGTATTCGCTCGGGGTAGCCACCTGGTGGCGCCTCGGCATCTGGACCCTGATCGGCATACTCGTGTACGTGCTCTACGGCTACCAGCACAGCAAGTTGCGTAGCGCCGCCGCCGCCTCAGCGGCAGCCGCGTAACACGCGCCCTCCCTACCCCTGGCGGCGCCGCAGGCGCGCGTTGATCAGTTCCACTCCCAGCGCAAATGCCATGGCAAAGTACAGGTAGCCCTTCGGGATCTCAAAGTGCAGGCCTTGCGCCACCAGCGCGACGCCGATGAGCAAAAGGAACGCCAGCGCCAGCATCTTCACCGTCGGGTGGCGCGCGATGAACGTGGCAACCGAGCCCGACACCCACATCATGACGAGGATCGCCACCACGATGGCGGCCACCATCACCGGCACCTCCTTCACCAGGCCCACGGCCGTGAACACCGAATCGAGCGAAAACACGATATCGATGAGTGCGATCTGCGCGACCAGCGCCGGCACGCCTGCGCGCCCAGGCGCGGCGGCGGCGCTCGCCGGCCCCTCAAGCGTGCGGTGAATCTCCAGCACGCTCTTCACCAGCAGCAACACCCCGCCGCCCAGCAGGACCAGGTCGCGTGCGGAAAAGCTCAGTCCGCCGAGGCGCAGCCACGGCGCCACCAGATGCGTCAGCGAGACCACTGACAGCAACAGTGCAATGCGCGTCAGCATCGCGAGTGCGAGCCCGGCGAGCCGCGCGCGGCGCTGCTGCGGTGGCGGCAAGCGTCCGACAAGGATGGCAATAAAGACGATGTTGTCGACGCCGAGAATGATCTCCAGCAGCGACAGCGTGAGAAACGCCAGCCAGATATGCGGATCGGCGCTCAGGATTGCGGCCGGCCTGTCAGCTCACGGCAGGTGATCGAGCGCTTCCTTCTTCACGCTCGGGAACACGTGCTCGGCAGTCAGGCCGAAGTCCAGGGCGATGGCGCTGGAGATGTAGATGGAGGAGTAGGTGCCGGCGATGATGCCGATCAGCAGCGCCGCCGAGAAGCCCTTGAGCACCGCGCCCCCGAGGAGCAGCAACGCCACCACCACGAGCGAGGTAACCACCTTGGTCATGATGGTCCGCGACAGCGTCTGGTTGATCGACTGGTCGAGTATCACGTCCGACGGCGAGCGCCGGTTGCTCTCGAAGCGCTCGCGGATCCGATCGAACACCACCACGGTGTCGTTGAGCGAATAGCCGATGACCGCGAGGATCGCCGCCACCACCGCCAGATCAAACGACATCTGAGTGATTGAAAAGAAGCCCAGCACCAGGATCGGATCGTGCAGCACGGCGAAAATCGCGCCGGCCGACAGCCGCCAGGTGTGAAAGCGGAATGCGATGTAGCCAAAGATCAGCAGCAGCGTGAAGAACAGCGCCCACGCGGCGCTCACCTTCAGTTCGTTCCCCACCTGCGGACCGACGACCGCCAGCTGCGCGACCGTCGCTCCCGGGTCGACCCCTTTGACCGCGGTCTCTACCCGTGCGCGGATCTCGGTGGCAGTCTGCTTCGCCTCCGGCGGCAGGCGGATGGAGATGTCGCGTGCCGAGCCGAAGGTCTGCACCTGTGGATCAGCGAAGCCACTGGCGGTGAGTTTCGCGCGTACGTCGTCGGCGTTGACGGCGCGCGGGAAGCTGACCTCGGCGCTCACGCCGCCGGTGAAGTCGATGGCGAGATTCAGCCCGCGGGTGAAGAACGAAGCGAGCGACACGACCATCAAGACAGCCGAAAGCGTGTACCACACCTTGCGGGTGGCCATGAACGGGTAGCTGGTCTGGTGGCTGAAAAATTCCACGGGTGGTGATCCTTAGCTGGCGCCGCGCGGCATCAGATCGACAGGCGCGCGATCTTGCGCCGCCCGCCGTACATGAGGGTGAGCAGCGCGCGGCTGCCCATGAGAGAAGTGAACATCGAGGTCGCGATGCCGAGTGTCAGCACGATGGCAAAGCCACGGATCGGGCCGGTGCCAAACACCCACAGCACCACACCTGCGATCAGCGTCGTGACGTTGGAATCGGCGATCGCCGAGAAAGCCTTCTCGAAGCCGGCGCGGATCGCCGCCTGGGGCGAAACGCCCTTGCGCACTTCCTCGCGGATGCGCTCGTAGATCAGCACGTTGGCGTCCACCGCCATGCCGACCGTGAGAATGATGCCGGCGATGCCCGGCAGCGACAGCGAGGCACGCATCATCGACAACAGCGCCGTCAGCAGCACCACGTTGGCGAGCAGCACCAGATCCGCGACCAGCCCGAAGGTCTTGTAGTAGATCGCCATGAAGATGAACACCGCCGCCATGCCGACGATCAGCGCGTTCACGCCCTTGTCGATGTTCTCGCGGCCGAGGCTCGGGCCCACGGCACGCTCCTCGATGGCGTAAATGGGCGTGGCCAGCGAGCCGGAGCGCATCAGCAGCGCGAGCTCCCGCGCTTCGCCGGCCTGCAGGCCCGTGACCTGGAAGTCGTTGCTGAAAATGCCGCGGATGGTGGCGACGCTGATCACCTGCTCGTCGGTTACATCGCGCGACACCTTCTTGCCGTCAACCTCGCTGGTTTCGCGGCGCTTCTCGATCAGCACCACGGCCATCGGCTTGTCGACGTTCGCCCGCGTGGTCTTCAGCATGCTGTCGCCGCCGCGCGCATCGAGCTTGACGTTGACGGCCGGACCCGACTGGGACGTGCCGCTGGTGGCGTTGGTCAGTTCATCGCCGGTGGCGATGACTTCACGCTTGAGCAACAGCGGGGCGCCCGAAGGCGTGTGGGTGTAGAGCTTGTAGCCGAGCGGCACGCGGCCGCTCTGCTGTGCCTCAAAAGCATTGTCCTGGGTATCGACCAGCCGCCATTCGAGCGTCGCCACGCGGCCGAGGATGTCTTTGACCTCGGCGGAGTTCTGCACGCCGGGCAGCTGCACATTGATCCGGTCGATGCCCTGACGCTGCACGATCGGCTCGGACACACCCAGTTCATTGACGCGGTTGCGCAGCGTGGTGATGTTCTGCTCGATCGCGTAGTCCTGGCGTTCACGGATCTGCGCCGTGGTGAGGACGCCGGTGATGACGGAGCCGCTGGCGAGACTGTCGCTGCTGACGGTAAGCCCCTGCAGCGGTACGTTCAGCGCGCTGCGCGCCGCGTTTACGTCAGCCGCCGCCGGCAGCACCACTCGCACGTTGGGCTTATCGGTCCCGACGCCGATGGCGGTGACCTCCGTCACCGGGATGTTGGCCGCGGCCAGTGCCCGGCGGGCGCTCTGGGCGTAGCCGTCGAGTGCCTGCGCGACCGCGGCATTCACGTCGACCTGGTAGAGCAGGTACAGGCCGCCGCGCAGATCCAGTCCCAGCGCCATCGGCCGCAGTCCGAGCGCACGCAGGAACTCCGGCGTGCGCGGCGCAAACGACAGCGCGGTGATGTAGGTGGTGGCGAACTGCTCGTTGACCGCGTCACGCGCCGCCAGCTGCTCCGGCACGTTGGCGAAGCGCACCATCAGGCGCCCGCTGTCGATGTAACTCTTCAGGAAGTGCACGCCGCGCTGCGTGAGGAACGCCTCGACCGTCTGAGAAGCGCTCGCATCTACCGGGTTGTGATCCTTGCGCGCCACCTGCAGTGCCGGATCCTCACCAAAGAAATTCGGTAGCGCGAACAGCAGCGCCAGCAGCAGCACCGCGGCGACCAGGACGTATTTCCAGCGGGCGTATTCCAGCATGGTCAGGCGCTTTTCAGCGTGCCCTTGGGCATGAGCTGTGCGATCTGGACCTTCTGGACCTTGACCCGCACGCCGTCGGCAACCTCGAGGGTTATGAAGGTGTCGCCAACCTCGGCGATCTTGCCGAGCAGTCCTCCGGTGGTCACGACCTCATCGCCCGTGGCGAGTCTGGAGATCAGCGCCTGGTGCTCCTTGGCGCGCTTGCTCTGCGGACGGATCAGCATGAAATAGAACAGCGCAATGAATGCCGCCATGATGAGGGCGAACTGGAGCTGCCCGCCGGGAGCACCCGGCGCGCTCTGCGCCCAAGCGTCGGAAATGAGGTTCATGGTTAGGTCCGGATACGAAAAAGGGCGGCATTATGCCACAGCATCGGCGCCGCGCCGCTGGCTGAGAAAATCCCTCACACAGACGGCAAGTTCGCCCCTGGCGATGGCCGAACGCAGCCTGCCCATGAGCCCAAGGTAGAAGTGCAGGTTGTGGATGGTGTTGAGCCGCGAACCCAGAATCTCCTTGCAACGGTCGAGGTGGCGCAGATAGGCCCGGCTGTAGTTGCGGCAGGTGTAGCACTCGCAGGCCGCATCCACGGGCTTGAGGTCATCCTGGTAGGCGCTGTTCCTTATGTTCATGACCCCGGTGGAGGTAAACAGGTGGCCGTTGCGGGCGTGCCGGGTCGGCATGACACAGTCGAACATATCGATCCCGCGCACCACCGCCGCGACGATGTCCTCCGGCCGGCCGACGCCCATGAGATAGCGCGGGCGGTCCTGCGGCATGTGCGGCACCACGCTCTCAAGAATGCGCAGCCGCTCTTCTTGCGGCTCGCCGACCGCGAGCCCCCCAACAGCGAGCCCGGACCAATCCAGGCGCAACAGGGCCTCGAGCGAGGCGAGACGCAGCGCAGCGTGCATGCCGCCCTGCACAATCCCGAAAAGTCCGCCCGGCGGTTCGCTCGCCGCCGCGCGGTGGTACTGCTCATGGGAACGCAGTGCCCAGCGCATGGAGCGTTCCATGGAGGCGCGCGCCTCGGCTTCGGTGGCCGGATGCTCGGTACAATCATCGAGCGCCATGGCGATATCCGAGCGCAGCGCCAGCTGCACGTCCATGGAATCCTCCGGGGTGAGGCGCACTTCGCTGCCATCCACCGGTGAACGGAAACGCACGCCCTCCTCGGTGATGCGCCGCAGGCTCCTGAGACTGAACACCTGGAAGCCGCCCGAGTCGGTGAGAATCGGCTGCCGCCAGTGCATGAAGCCATGCAGCCCGCCGTGCGCGGCGACGATGGCCGGCCCGGGCCGCAGCAGCAGATGAAAGGTGTTGCCGAGGATGATCTGCGCGCCCAGGTCGGTGAGTTCCTCGGGCGTCATCGCCTTCACCGTGCCATAGGTGCCCACGGGCATGAACGCCGGGGTCTGCACCTCTCCGTGGGCCGTGAGAAGACACCCCAGGCGCGCCGCGCCGTCGCGCGCGCGTACCGTGAACGTCGGTTTCACGCGGCCTTCCGTGTCAGGAGCATGGCGTCCCCGTAGCTGAAAAAGCGGTAGCGCTCGCGCACCGCGTGCGCGTAGCCCGCCAGCACTTCGCTGCGCCCCGCAAATGCACACACCAACATGAGCAACGTCGACTCCGGCAGGTGAAAGTTGGTCAGCAGCATATCGCTCACCCGGAAGCGAAACCCCGGGGTGATGAACAGACGCGTGTCACCGCACCACGGCGCCAGTGTCCCCGGCGCCAGCGCCGCCGACGCCTGGGCTGCGGACTCGAGCGCGCGCACCACGGTGGTGCCCACGGCCACCACGCGGTGGCCCGCCGCCTGCGTGCGCCGTATCGCCTCGCAGGTCGAAGCATTCACCGACACCCACTCGGCGTGCATGCGGTGCGCGGCCAGATCCTCCACGCGCACCGGCTGGAAGGTGCCGGCGCCCACGTGCAGCGTCACCAGCGCGCGCTCGACGCCGCGCTGCGCCAGCACCCCCACGAGCGCGGCATCGAAATGCAGGCTCGCGGTGGGCGCGGCCACCGCACCCGGATCGCGGGCAAACATGCTCTGGTAACGCTCGCGGTCGGCAGCGAGCGCGCTGCGGCGGATATACGGCGGCAGCGGCACCTCGCCCCAGCGTTCGAAGAATTCCAGCGCCGGCTGCGGCAGGCCGATGCGCCACAGCTCGCCGTCGCGGCCGAGTACCCGCACCGGACCACCGGCGGTCGTCACGCTGAGTCCCTCGCGGATGGCCTTGCTGGCCGAAAGCTGCGCCAGCGCGGTGTTTTCCCCGAGCGCGCGCTCGAGCAGGATCTCCACGCGGCCGCCCGAGGGCTTGGTGCCGAAAAGACGCGCGGCGACCACGCGCGTGTCGTTGAACACCAGCAGATCGCCGGCTTGCAGATACGACGGCAGGTCGCGCACGCCACGATCCGTGGGCGCATGCGTGGCGGGATCAAGCACCAGCATGCGGCTCGCCGAACGTTCGGCGAGCGGCACCTGGGCAATCAGTTCAGGAGGCAGTTCGTAGGCGAAGTCCTGGCGGCGCACGCGCGCATGTTACACGCTGGGTTTCGTGGCGCGCCCGCGTCGCCGACGCCAGCCGCGCGCAATCAGGTCTCGTCGCCGCGCTGCCTGACAGCCGGCAGAACGTCGTGCATCGTGCCCCGCGCGGGCATGGTGGCCTGCACGTCCATGGTCTTGTGCTCGCGGATGACGCGCAGGTTGAGCTTTTCGCCTGGCTGATAGGAGGCGAGGATGCGGGTGGCGTGCGAGCCGCTCACCGGCGCTCGCCCGTCGATGGCGAGAATGACGTCCCCGTCCTCAAGCTGCAGCGCGCCGTGCGCCGGCGAGCGCACCACCAACACCCCCTTGTCGGCGCCGAAATACCGGCCGAGCTGCGGCGTCAGGGTCACCAGTTCCAGGTCCATGAACGGCCCGCGCATGCCGATGATTCCCGGCGGCGGCAGCGGTCCCAGAGGGCCGAATTCCAGGTCCGGCATGCCGTGGGTGCGGGCGAAGAACACCGGCCCGCTGCGCACGGTGACCGTGACGTCGCGCGGCTTGCCTTCACGCAGCACCCGCACGCTTACCTTCGTGTCGGGCTTGACGTCGCGCATGATAGCGACCACCTGCCGGGTGGGTTCTGCGGCGGACAGCGCCGTGCCGTTGAGCGACACGATGACGTCCCCGGCGCGAATGCCGGCCTCCGCAGCCGGACCACCCGGACTCACCTCGCGCACCCGCGCACCGGTTGCGCCGCCCGCGGCGTCCAGCTGCACACCGAGGATGGCGCGGCCCGGCTCGCCGGCCAGCGTCACGAGCTTGTCGATGAACGGCCCGCTCATCTGCGCCGAGAGCTCGGCGACCTCGTGAGCCGCTTCTTCCAGCTTGCGCCGGGCGGCCTCCAGTTGTGCATCGAGATCACCGTTATCCGGGCGGGCAGCCGGTGCAGGTGGCGGGGCTGCCGGGGATGGCGCGTCCTGGGACCAGACCGCCCCGGCATCCAGCGCGGCACCGATGCCCAGCGCCGCGGCGGCGCACAGGATCCAGGGGGAGAACGCGTGTTTGTGCTTCACAAATTGCTCCTTGGCAACATTGCTCTTCAACGTGATTCATCCGCGAGCGTCTCGGCGTAGCGCACCTGGGCGAGCGAACTCACCAGCTGGGTACGCTCGCGCTGCAAGGCGAGCAGGGGTCCCGCCGTCGCAGGCCGCACGCTGCCGGCGGTCAGGAGATCGTCAACCTGGGCAATACGATCCTCGAGGTTGAGGACATCCGCGCGCGTGCCGACACGGACGACCACCGGCTCGCGTGGCAGGCTCTCGAGCCAGCGCTGCGCAGCGCGCGGCGCTTCACCCTCGTAAGCTCCCCTGGCCTCGCGCACCGGCGCATCGTCCGCGCGCTGCGCGGGAGCGGCCGCCTGATCGAAACGCACCCACAGGGCAAAGCCAGCCATTGCCAGCGCGGCGGCTGCGGCAAGCGCACCACCGCCGAAGGCGCGCGGTCCGGAAGCGGCGCGCGCGCGCCGCGCCAGAAACTCCTGCCAGTCGTACGGCCGCTGGTCCTCCGCCGGCAGCGCCCGCAAGGCGCGCGCCACGACACCCTCAGGGTCTGATTCGCTGTACATGAATCTCGGTTCCCGCGGGCGCGAACCACGCGCGCAATCGCGCATGCGCCCGCGCCAGCTGTGATTTGGAGAAACTTACCGAACGGCCGAAGGAGCGCGCGATTTCCTCGTGCGAATAGCCTTCGACTTCGTACATCCACAGCACCGCGCGCGCGGTGGGCGCGAGCTGCGCGAGCGCGCGCTCCACATCGATCACTTCCGCCGCGGTGGCCGCCGTGACGAGCGGCGGCGGCGGGGCTGCGCCGTCGTGATCCAGTGCCGCGAGGCACAGACGTGCCCGACTCCACGGTGAACGCAGATACATCAGGCACTTTGAAATCGCGATCTGCCGCAACCACGCGCCGAAGGGCGCCTCGCCGCGAAACTGCGCCAACCGCTCGAACAGCGTCACCATGGTGTCCTGGAACAGATCCTCTGCGATCGCGCCGTGGCCGACGAAGCGCCGGATCAGGGTCAGGGTCGCCGGTGCTACGGCCGTATAAATGAGCTGTTGCGCGCCGGCATCGCCCGCGCGGGCCCTGACCAGCACCGCCCCATCCACGCTGATTTCAACCAGTCTGGTCACGGATGTCTTAGATGCGCGAGCACGGCAAAAGGTCGCATGGGCTTCGCTTATACTGCCGCGATGCCCGAGTGGCGGAATTGGTAGACGCAGCGGACTCAAAATCCGCCGCCGTTAAAAGCGTGTCGGTTCGACTCCGACCTCGGGCACCACTATCACTATGAAGTACTGCAGCAACTGTGGCGCCACCCTGACACGCCGCATCCCCGCAGGCGATCAGCTGCCGCGCGACGTGTGCGACAGCTGCGGCACCATCCATTACCGCAACCCCAAGCTGGTGGTGGGCTGCGTGCCGGAGCACGCGGGGCAGATCCTCCTGTGCCGCCGCGCCATCGAGCCGCGGCGTGGCCACTGGACGGTTCCCGCCGGATTCATGGAAAACGGCGAGACCCTGCAGCAGGCAGCGGCGCGCGAAACCCGCGAAGAGGCGCTGGCGGAGGTGCAGATCGGCTCGCTGCTCGCCGTCGTGCACGTGCTGCATGCCGAGCAGGTACACGTGTTTTTCCGCGCGGCTTTGCCGGTGGCGCGCTACGCGGCCGGAACCGAGAGCCTCGAGGTGGCGCTTTTTGATGCCGCCGCCATCCCCTGGGAGGATATCGCCTTCCCCAGCACCGAGTTCGCGCTACGGCGCTACCTGCAAGATCGCGCCGCGGGGAGCGAGTCGCACCACTTCACCACCATCGAGCGGCAGCTGCGAAGCCCGGCCAAGGCTTAGCTGTTCACCCGCCGTGCGCAGGCATGGCACAATGATTTGCGCTGCGCGGCGCGCGCACTCTCAGGAACCCCCATGACCTTTGTCGTCACTGAAAACTGCATCAAATGCAAGTACATGGACTGCGTGGAGGTATGTCCCGTCGACTGCTTCCATGAGGGACCGAACTTCCTCGTCATCGATCCGGAGGAGTGCATCGACTGCACCCTGTGCGAGCCGGAGTGTCCGGTGGAGGCCATCTTCTCGGAGGAAGAGCTGCCGGCCGGGCAGGAGCAGTTCAAACAGCTGAACGCGGATCTCGCCAAGCAGTGGCCGGTGATTACCGAGATGAAGGAAGCGCCCGCGGACGCCAAGGAGTGGGAAGGCAAGCCGGATAAGCTGCGCCTGCTGGAACGCTAGGCCCCGAACGTCGCCGGTACCGCTGTCCGCCGAAAATCGCCG
The DNA here is from genome assembly GCA_963718865.1 of uncultured Gammaproteobacteria bacterium. Taxonomy (GTDB): domain Bacteria; phylum Pseudomonadota; class Gammaproteobacteria; order Steroidobacterales; family Steroidobacteraceae; genus 13-2-20CM-66-19. The sequence goes on from CAVRAE010000001.1 coordinate 191,554, forward strand.
CGGAAGACCGGCGCTGCGCAGCAGGCAAAAGTCACGCCTTTTGCCTGCGTAAGCGAAAGCTGATGTCCGCGAAAATCGCTGCGAAGCGATTTTCGCCAATGAAGCTAGTTGTGCTGCGGGTCCTTCAGGTGCTGTACCAGCTCAAGAGGCGGCAGGTAGCCGGGGAACATCTCCCCGTCCGCCAGCACGATGTCAGGCGTTCCCTCCAGGCCGAAGTCCGCGCCCAGGGCGTGGAAACGCGCCACCGGATTGGTGGCGCAGGGTTTGTTCTTCAGCTCCTGGCCGAGCTTGGCGCGTGTGAGCGCCTCCTTGCGGTCCGGGGAGCACCAGACCTGCTCGGCCTTGATCCATGAGGGGCTGCCCGGCTGGGTGCGCGGATAGAGCAGGTAGCGCACCCGCACACCCAGGCGGTTGTACTCGGCTATCTGGCTGTGGAGCTTGCGGCAGTAGGCGCAGTCCACGTCGGTAAACACGGTCACCGTGTACTTTGGGTCTGGGGGACCGAAGATCACCATTTCACTCTCGGGAATCGCGGCAATCATGCGCGCCCGAACCTCGCGCCGGTGCGCCTCGGTGAAATCGGTGTTGGTGGCAAGCTCGTACAGATCCCCGGAGATGGCGTACTTGCCGTCCGTGGTGACATAGGCAACGTCGGTCCCGCGCGTCAGCTCATAGATGCCCGGAATGGGCGTGACCCGCAACTCGTCGGCGCGTGTGCCCGGGATATGGCTTGCGACCTCGGCGCGCCGGTCCGGTTGCGCCGCCGCCTGCGGCGCGGGTGCCTGCGCCGTCGCCAGCTGCGCGCACAGGGCGCCACAGACCAGCAACCCGGTGAATCTTCGGAACATCATCTGCTTGAACCTTCTACGCCAGCCACTGTGACTTGCGCTTTGGACCCGCGACGCGGGCGTTGGTTCGAAAGTCTAACAGAGCCCAGGAACCCACACCGCCCACGGGTTCGCGCGGTTCTTTTTAGCCGCGAGGGTGGTGCTGGCCGTGCAGCTCTTTCATGCGTTCCCGCGCCACGTGCGTGTAGATCTGGGTCGTGGACAGGTCGCTGTGTCCCAGCAGCATCTGCACGACACGCAGGTCCGCGCCGTGGTTGAGCAGGTGGGTGGCGAAGGCATGCCGCAGGGTGTGCGGCGAGAGTTCCTTGCCGATCCCGGCCTTGCGCGCATAGCGCTTGATGATGTGCCAGAAGGCCTGGCGCGTCATGCGATCGCCGCGGCGGGTCGGAAAGAGGTAATCGGTCTGGCGCTCGAGCAGGATCTCGGCGCGCGCGCCGCGGGCGAACTCCTTGAGGGCGCGCATCGCCTCCTCGCCGAGCGGAATGAGCCGCTCGCGGTCGCCCTTGCCGAGGATACGGATCACGCCCTGGTTGAGGTTGATCTGCCCCTGGCGCAGGTTGACGAGTTCCGTCACCCGCAGGCCGGTCGCATACAGCACTTCGAGCATGGTGCGGTCGCGGTTGCCGAGCGGGTCGCCCACAACCGGCGCCTGCAGCAGTGATTCAACTTCCTCCTCGGTCAGCGAGCGCGGCAGCGAGCGGCCAATCTTCGGCATGGCGATCTGTGCGGTCGGATCCTCACGGATCACGTTCTCGCGCATGAAGTAGCGGAAGAAGCGGCGGAAACTGGACAGCTGCCGCGCGGTCGAGCGCGGCCGGGCGCCGGCGCGCACGCGAAAGGCGATGAAATCCTGCAGGTCCACCCGCGAGGTGCGCATGATCGGCACGTTGCGCTCGGTGAGCCAGCGGGCGAGTGCCGTGAGATCGGCGCGGTAGGCGGCTAGCGTGTTCGGCGAAAGCCCGCGCTCCATCCAAACCGCGTCCAGAAAACGGGTCACCGCCGGATCAGTGGAATCGGCGCTGGAGGTGATGGCGACAGCCGTGGACTGGTTGGACAAGCGGGTTGTGCTCGGTCTTCCGGGAATCTGGTGAGCGCAGTATGGTGATCAGCGGCGGCGCATCGACGTGATCATCTTCACACCTGCGTTCTGGCATTAACATAAAGAGAACCAGTTCACATACCTTAGTGCCCTCCTGGGGCATGAGCGGAAAGTCCTCGTGAGTCTGTCCTCTGCATTAAAGGTGCTGATTCTCGCACCGGCGCGGCTCGTGTACGCAGCCTGGGCGCTGGCGATGTTCCTGGGCGTGGGACTGGTCGCGGTGCTGATGCTGCTGCTGCTGCCGAGGCTGGCGTGGCGGCGCGCGGCCGCCCACACGCTGGCGCGGGTGTTCCTGCAGCTCGCGGGTATGCCGCTGACGGTGAAGTTCCCGGAACGCATCCCGCACGCTCAGTGCGTCGTGGTCTGCAATCACGCGAGCTACCTCGACGGCATCGTGCTTACCGCCGCGCTGCCGCCACGCTTCGGCTTTGTGATCAAGCGCGAGATGGCCTCGGTGCCCGCGGTCGGGAAGCTGCTGGGGCGGCTGGGAAGCGAATTCGTCGAGCGCTTCAACCGCAGCCGCGGCGCGAGTGATGCGCGGCGCGTCATGCGCCAGGCGATCGACGGGCACTCGCTGGTGTTCTTTCCGGAAGGCACGTTCACGCGCACCCCGGGACTGCTGAAGTTCCACACCGGTGCCTTCGTGTCCGCGGTACGCGCCGGCTGCCCGGTGGTACCGGCGATCGTGCGCGGCACGCGCCGCGCGCTGCCGCCGAGCGGCGCCCCGCCGCTTCCCGGGCGGCTCGAGCTGGAGATCCTGCCGGCGCTCACGCCCGCGACACCTCCAGCCGCCGACGAGGTCGTGCAGCTGTGCGCTCAGGCGCGCGGCGCGATCCTGGCGGGCCTGGGCGAACCGGACCTCACATGTTGCGCCGATACTGGCCGCCCACCTGATACAGCGCGCGCGAGATCTGCCCCAGCGAGCAGACCTTGACGCTCTGCATGAGCTCGGTGAACACGTTGCCGCCGCTGGCGGCCGCGGCCTGCAAGGCGCTCATGGCCGCACTGGCGCGCGGCGCATTGCGCGCCTGGAAGGCGCGCACCGCGGCGACCTGATCCTGCTTCTCCTCGTCGCTCGAGCGGATGAGCTGCGCCCCCTTGTGCTCCTCGGCAGCATCGGCCTCCGAGAGAAAGGTGTTGACCCCCACGATCGGCAGCGAGCCGTCGTGCTTTTTGGTCTCGTAGTAAAGCGACTCTTCCTGGATCTTGCCGCGCTGGTACATGGTCTCCATGGCGCCCAGCACCCCGCCGCGTTCCGCCAGCGCTTCGAACTCCTTGTATACGGCCTCTTCGACCAGGTCCGTCAGGTAGTCGATCGCGAATGAACCCTGCCAGGGGTTTTGTATTTTGTTCAGACCGAGCTCGCGATTGATGATGAGCTGGATCGCGACCGCGCGCCGCACGCTCTCCTCGGTGGGCGTGGTGAGCGCCTCATCGTAGGCGTTGGTGTGCAGGCTGTTGCAGTTGTCGAACAGCGCATACATGGCCTGCAGCGTCGTGCGGATGTCGTTGAAGGAGATTTCACGCGCGTGCAGGCTGCGGCCGGAGGTCTGCACGTGATATTTGAGCATCTGGCTGCGCGGATCCGCCTGGTAGCGCTCGCGCATTGCCCGCGCCCAGATGCGGCGCGCCACGCGCCCGATCACCACGTACTCCGCGTCCATGCCATTGGAAAAGAAGAACGACAGGTTGGGCGCAAAATCATCGATCTTCATGCCACGCGCGAGGTAGTACTCGGCGATGGTGAAGCCGTTGGCGAGCGTGAACGCCAGCTGTGAGATCGGGTTAGCGCCGGCTTCGGCAATGTGATAACCGGAAATCGACACCGAGTAGAAGTTGCGGACGTGCTCGTCGATAAAGTACTGCTGCACGTCGCCCATCATGCGCAGCGCGAACTCGGTGGAAAAAATACAGGTGTTCTGCGCCTGGTCCTCCTTGAGGATGTCGGCCTGCACCGTGCCGCGCACCGCCTGCAGCGCCGCGGCGCGAATGCGCTCATAGACGTCGCGCGGCACCAGCTCATCACCCGTGACACCCAGCAGCGCCAGTCCCGTGGCGTCGTGATGTGGCGGCAGCGTGCCCTTGTAGGCCGGCGGCGGCACTCCCCCGCTGGCGCGTCCGGCGATCAGCGCCGCGATCTGCTTCTGCGCCGCCGGCCAGCGGCCGTCGCTCTTCAGGTAGCGCTCGACCTGCTGGTCGATCGCGGTGTTCATGAACATCGCGAGGATGATGGGCGCCGGTCCGTTGATGGTCATGGAGACCGAGGTCCCCGGGCCGCACAGATCGAAGCCCGAATAGAGCTTCTTCATGTCATCGAGGGTGGCAATCGAGACCCCGGAATTGCCGGTGCGCCCGTAGACATCCGGGCGCGTGTCCGGATCCTCGCCGTAAAGGGTGGTGGAATCGAAGGCGGTTGACAGTCGCGGCCCGTGCCCGTGCGCGAGGTAATGGAAGCGCCGGTTGGTGCGCTCCGGCCCGCCTTCGCCGGCGAACATGCGGGTCGGATCCTCGGCTTCGCGCCGGTAGGGATAAACACCGCCGGTGTACGGGTAGGAGCCGGGGAGGTTTTCGGTGAGGATGAAATGCAGCATTTCGCCCCAGTCCCTGAGGCGCGGCACCGCCAGCTTCGGCACCGGCAGGCGCGAGAGGCTCTCGGTGTAGTTCTCGCCGGTTACGTCCCGCTCGCGGACCTTGTATGAATAGCTCACATCGGTGGCCGCACGCGCACGCGCCGGCCAGGCCTTAAGCTCCCCCACTCCCGCGATGCCAACCTCATCCAGCGCACGGTTGTAGGCGGTGCGCAGCGCGCGGCGCGTCGCATCCGCGCCGTGCTCCGCGAGCGAGTCCGGCGCGTAGCGCTCGAGCGGCGCCGGCAGGTGCGGATCGTGCAGCGCCTTTAAGGACTCGTACAGCCCGAACGCGCGCCGCGCCGCCTCGACCTGCGCCTCGATGCGGGCGCGGGTGGCGCGGCCGCCCTGGGCAATCTCGGCAAGATAGCGCGTGCGGGCGCCGGGAATCAGCGGCGCGCGCGCCGTCAGCGTCGTCGGCCCTGAATCCGCCGGCTTCCAGGAAAACGTGCCGAGCTGTCTGGCGCTCAGGGCCGCGCACACCGCCGCGAACAGCCGGTTGACTCCAGGATCGTTGAAACGGCTGGCGATGGTCGGGAACACCGGCAGTTCCGCATCCGGCAATTGCGCACGGTCCGGGTGATTGCGCCGCCATTGTTTCTTCACGTCGCGCAGGCTGTCCTCGGCACCGCGCTTCTCGGCCTTGTTGAGTACGATGAAGTCGGCGAAGTCGAGCATGTCGATCTTTTCCAGCTGACTCGCCGCCCCGTACTCGCTGGTCATCACGTACAGCGACAGGTCCACCAGATCCACGATCTCCGTGTCCGACTGGCCGATGCCGGCGGTCTCGACGATCACCAGATCAAAACCGGCCGCCTTGTACAGCTCGATCACATCCTTGAGCACCGCCGAGGTCGCCAGATGCGCGCGCCGCGTGGCGAGTGAGCGCATGAAGATGTTTTCCGCGGACAGGCTGTTCATGCGGATGCGATCCCCGAGAAGCGCCCCACCGCTGCGGCGCCGCGTGGGATCCATCGCCACCACGGCGATCTGCGCCTGCGGGAACTGGCGCACCAGGCGCGCGAGCAGTTCATCCGTAAGGCTGGACTTGCCGGCGCCTCCCGTGCCGGTGATGCCGATTACCGGCACCTTGTTGCGCGAGCGCCCGAGTGCGCGGCGGATCTGCTCCACCTGCGCGCCGCCGGTCTCAGCATAGTCGGCGCCTTCCAGGACCGAAATGGTGCGGGCGATCAGGCCGTGATCGCGCGCGTTCAGCGGGCGGAATTCGTAGGGCGGCTTCTCGGCCGTGCCGAGGCGCGTGAAGACGTCGCCAATCATGCCGGCGAGCCCCATGCGGCGGCCATCCTCGGGCGTGTAGATCTTCTCCACGCCGTGGCGCTCCAGCGCCTCGATCTCGTGCGGCGCGATCGTGCCGCCGCCGCCCACGATGACACGGATGTGCGGATAGCCGCGCTCGCGCAGCATGTCCACCATATAGACGAAGTACTCGTTGTGACCGCCCTGGTAGGAGCTCACCGCGACTGCATCGGCGTCCTCGTCGATGGCGGCGCGCACGATGTCGGCGACGCTGCGGTTGTGGCCCAGATGCACGACCTCGGCGCCGCGCGACTGCAGCAGGCGGCGGATCATGTTGATGGCGGCGTCGTGGCCGTCGAACAGTGAGGCGGCGGACACGAAGCGCAGTGGCGCCCGTTCGACGGCCGGCTCGCTGCCCGCGGCCGCCGCGCCACCCTTGAGATCGGCGTTCATATGGTTTTGCTCGCTTGCCGCTTTACTCGTGGGTAGGATACCTACCGATGAGTATGATCCTAAAGCTCCGGCGGCCGGTCAACGCTCCTGCGCGGGGCGCCCGGGCGCTTGCCGCCAGACGCCACGCCGGCAGCGCCCTCACCGCTATAATACTCCGTAAGCCATGAATCGCCGTCGTTCCAACCCGCCGCCTGCCGCCAGGCAGCCCACCGCCAAGAGCTCCCTGTGGGCGTCGAGCCGCGAACGGCTGCGCGGCCGCGAGCTCAAGCGCGACGCCGTGGTGCGCGCCGCGGCGCGCGAGTTCCACCGCAAGGGCTATCACAACACCTCCCTGGACGACATCGCCGCGCGGCTCGAGGTCACCAAACCCACCGTCTACTACTACGTCACCAGCAAGGAGCAGCTGCTGTTCCAGTGCTTCCTGGCGGGGGTCGAGCAGATCCGCGCGGCGGTTCGCGACACGCGCGGCCTGCAGGTGCCGGCGCGCGAGCGTCTGCGGGACGTGCTGCGCCACTACGGCCAGGCGATGGCCTCGGAGTTCGGCTGGTGCATGGCGCACGCGGAAGACCAGGACCTCTCCCCCGCCATGAGCCGCCACATCAAGGCGCTGAAGTCCGAGATCGATCATGGCATCCGGCGCCTCATCCGCGAGGGCGTGCAGGACGGGTCGGTGCACCCCTGCGACCCGAAGATGACCGCGTTCGCCCTCGCCGGCGCGCTCAACTGGATTGCCTACTGGTACCGCGAGGACCAGTCCCTTACCGGGGCGCAGATCGCGGCCGCGTTCCTCGCCATTTTCGAAAACGGCCTGCGCCCGCGGGGCAACGGTGTGCACAAGGCCGCTCGCCCCGGCACGCACCGTACCGCGCGCGGCGCGCGCACCGCCCGCGCCGCCGCGCGGGGTGGCGCACGGCGCGCCGCCACCACTGCCGCCCGCTGACCTACTGAAAACACCGAGGCTCACATGTCCACCGATGTCGTCATTGTCTCTGCCAAGCGCACGCCGATCGGCGCATTCCAGGGCGCACTGCTGCCGCTCACCGCGGTGCAGCTCGGCGCCGCGGCGGCCAAAGCGGCCATCCAGGCCGCGGCCGTCAATGCCGCAGACTTGAACGAGGTGATCTTCGGGTGCGTGTTGCCGGCGGGACTCGGGCAGGCGCCGGCGCGCCAGGCGGCGATCGCCGCCGGGGTACCGGTGAGCGTGCCGTGCACCACCATCAACAAGATGTGTGGTTCCGGGCTCAAGGCCGTGATGCTCGCCGCCGACCAGATCCGTGCGGGTTCCGCACAACTGGTGCTCGCGGGCGGCTTCGAGTCCATGTCCAATGCGCCCTACCTGCTGCCCAAGGCCCGCGGCGGTTACCGCATGGGCCACGGTGAGGTGCTCGACCACATGTTCTATGACGGCCTGCAGAGCCCCTGGGACGGGAAGCTGATGGGCACCTTCGGCGATGCGGTAGCCACCAGGTACAACTTCACCCGCGCCCAGCAGGATGCATTCGCCATCGAGTCGGTGAAGCGCGCGGTGCGCGCCGTGGATAGCGGCGAATTCGACGCCGAGGTTACCCCGCTGACCGTCAAGAGCCGCCAGAAGGAAACCCTGGTGGTGCGCGACGAAACCCCTGGCACCTGCGACGTGAGCCGCATCCCTGGGCTCAAGCCCGCCTTCGGCAAGGATGGGACCGTGACCGCCGCCAGCTCCTCATCGATTTCCGACGGCGCTGCCGCGCTGGTGCTGACGAGCAGCAGCCACGCCCAGGCGAAGGGACTCAAGCCGCTCGCGCGCGTGCTGGCCTACGCGAGCCACGCACAGGAGCCGGAGTGGTTCACCACCGCCCCGGCCGGTGCCATCAGGAAGGTGCTGGCCGAGCTTGGCTGGAAGGCAAATGATGCCGACCTGTACGAGATCAACGAAGCGTTTGCCGTGGTCACCATGGCGGCGATGCACGACCTCGACATTGACCACGCGCGTGTCAACGTCAACGGCGGGGCGTGCGCGCTCGGGCATCCCATCGGCGCCACCGGTGCGCGCATCCTGACCACGCTGGTACACGCACTGACGGCGCGCAACGCGAAGCGCGGTATTGCCGCGCTGTGCATCGGTGGCGGCGAGGCGGTCGCGGTAGCGGTGGAGGTCGTATGAAAATCCAGGACGCGCGCGCGGTCATCACCGGAGGAGCCTCGGGTCTGGGCAACGCGGTCGCGCGCCACCTCAGTGAGCGCGGCGGCAAGGTGGTGATCTGCGACGTACAGGAGGGTCCGGGCCGCGCCGCAGCCACCGCGCTCGGCGCCAGCGCCAGCTTCATACGCTGCGACGTGACCTCCGAGGCGGAGGTCAATGCGGCCATGCAGGGCGCGCACGAGCGCATGGGTGGCCTCAACCTGCTGGTGAACTGCGCGGGCGTGGTTGGCGCCGGCCGGATGCTCGGCAAGAGCGGGCCGATGGCCGGTGACTTCTTCACCAAGGTCATTCATATCAACCTCATCGGCACGTTTCTGTGCGACAAGGCCGCCGCCGCCATCATGCAGGGGAACCCGCCGGGTGCGGATGGCGAGCGTGGACTCCTCATCCATACCTCCTCGGTGGCGGCCTTCGAAGGCCAGATCGGCCAGGCGGCCTACTCGGCGACCAAGGCGGCGGTCGCCGGCATGACGCTGCCGATCGCCCGCGAGCTGGCGCGCTTTGGCATCCGCTGCGTGTCCATTGCCCCGGGAATCTTCCATACGCCGATGATGGACGGCATGCCAAAGGACGTGCAGGACTCGCTCGCGGCCCAGGTGCCCTTCCCGGCGCGTCTCGGGCGCCCGGAGGAATTCGCGCAGCTGGTCGCGAGCGTGCTCGAGATCACCATGCTCAACGGCGAGACCATCCGGCTGGATGGCGCGATACGCATGCAGCCCAAGTAAGCAACTGCGGAGCGACCGCTCGTGACCGACGCAAGCACCGCCACCCAGAGCATCCAGCGCGACGTCATGCAATACGACGTCGTCATCGTGGGCGCCGGACCCGCAGGCCTCGCCTGCGCGATTCGTCTGAAGCAGCTCAAGCCGGCGAGCAACGTGTGCGTGCTGGAAAAAGCCTCCGCGGTCGGTGCGCACTCGCTGTCCGGCGCGGTGCTCGAGCCCGGGCCGCTCATGGAGCTGCTGCCTGAATGGCTCGCCGAATATCCGGGCATGAAGGTGCCGGCCGGCGAGGACGATTTCCGCGTGCTCACCCAGAAGGGCTCCTTCCGCCCGGTACCGGATTTCCTCGTGAAGCTGCTGCCGGCGGCGATGACCTACAGCACGCCATTCAACAATCACGGCAACTTCATCGTTTCGCTCGGGCAGCTCACGGCGTGGCTGGCGCAGAAGGCGGAGAGCCTCGGAGTAGAGGTGTTCGCGGGCTTCGCCGCGGCCGCGGCACTGTTTGACGAGGCCGGCACCGTCCGCGGCGTCCGCATCGGTGACATGGGCCTGGGGAAAGACGGCGCGCCCGGCCCCAATTTCGCCGCTGGCCCGGAAATTCACGCGCCGGTCACGGTACTGGCCGAAGGCTGCCGCGGATCGATCTCGAAACAACTGATCGCGAAGTTCGCGCTCGACCGCGGGCACTGCCCGCAGACCTACGCGCTCGGCTACAAGGAGCTGTGGCAGCTGCCTCCCGGGCGCGTGCACGCGGGTCGTATCGAGCACGCACTTGGGTGGCCCGCGGACTCGCGCACCTACGCGGGCAGCTTTCTCTATCACCTCGACAACGATCGCGTGTACGTCGGTTACATCGTCGGTCTCGACTACCAGGACCCGCGCCTGCAGCCCTTCGAGGCGTTCCAGCAATACAAGAACCACCCGAGCGTCAAGGCGCTGCTGGAGGGTGGGGAGATCGTCTCGGCCGGGGCGCGCACCATCGCCGCCGGCGGCTGGCAATCGACGCCGACGCTGGAGATGCCGGGCGCGCTGCTCATCGGGGATGCGGGCGGGACACTGAATTTCGCCAAGATCAAGGGCGTGCACCAGGCGATTCGCTGCGGAACACTGGCCGGCGAGCAGCTGGCGGAAAGCGGCGCCAGCCGCGGGTTCGACGCGCGCTGGCGCGCTTCGCCCGGCGGACAGGAACTCAAGCGCGTGCGCAACTTCAAGCCGGCGTTCAAGCGCGGTCTGTGGTTGGGGCTCATCAACTCCGCCTGGGAGATGCTCACGCGCGGCAAGTCGCCCTGGACGTTGAAAAACACCGCCGACTGGTCGCGGCTGGCGAAGCTGGATGAGTACCGCTCACCGGATCGTCATTGGGTGGAACGCACGCTGCCGCCGCGCGACCGCGTGTCGTTCGTATTCTTCGCCGGCAACTCACATGAGGAGAGCCAGCCGGTGCACCTGAAGGTGGCCGACACCAGCATCTGCGCGGATCGCTGCGCGCGTGAGTTCGGCAACCCCTGCGAGCGTTTCTGCCCGGCGGGCGTTTACGAGATGGTGGACGACGGGCACGGCGGACGGCGCCTGCAGATCAACGCCGCGAACTGCGTGCACTGCAAGGCCTGCGACATCAAGGATCCCTACGAGATCATCACCTGGACCACGCCCGAGGGCGGCTCGGGACCGAACTACCAGTCCCTTTGAGCATGGGCGACGCACCCCTGAGCGCCGCCGACGCGCTGCCCACGACGCCCGCCGCCGCGGTGAGCCTGCGGCAGCTGTACGAGCAGCAGGTGCGGGAGCGTGGCTTCGCTGCCGATCCGGCGCAGCTCGCGGTCGTAGCGCAGCTCGATGACCTGCGCCGCCGCCTCCTCAACGCGGCGAACGCGCCGGGAGCGCGCCTGTCGCGCTGGCTCGCGGGGCTTACCGGCCGCGCCCCGCAGGCGCCGACGCGCGGCATATACCTGTGGGGCGGCGTGGGTCGCGGCAAGACCTGGCTCATGGATCTGTTCTTTGACTCGGCGCCCACGGCTGCGCGGCGCCGCCGGCATTTCCACCGCTTCATGCACGACGTACACGCGCAGCTGGCGCGCCTGAAGCACCAGCGTTCGCCCCTGGATGCGGTCGCGGCCAGCCTGGCGCGTGATGCCCGTCTGCTATGCCTCGATGAGCTGTACGTGGCGGACATCGGCGATGCCATGATTCTCGCCGGTCTGTTCGCGGGCCTGCTGCGGCGCGGCGTAACACTCGTGGCAACTTCCAACACGCCGCCCGGCGAGTTGTATCGCGACGGACTGCAGCGCCAGCGCTTTGTGCCGGCGATCCAGCTGCTCGAGAGCAAGCTGCAGGTGCTGCGGCTCGACGGCAGCACCGATCATCGGCTGCGTCACCTCACCCAGGCCGGGACCTGGCTCGCGGCCGGCGCCCCCGACACCGCCACGCGCCTGACGGCGCTGTTCGCAGGCCTTGCTGACCACGGCGTGCACGCCGGCGGCAGCGTCGAGATCAACGGCCGGAACATCCCGATCGTGAAGAGCGGCGGCGGCGCGGTGTGGTTTGAATTCGCCGCGTTGTGCGCGGGGCCGCGCAGCCAGGAGGACTACATCGAGATCGCGCGCGACTACCAGTCGGTGATTCTCGCGGGTGTGCCGGTGATGGGCCCGACGCGCGACGATGAGGCGCGGCGCTTCATCGCGCTCATCGATGAGTTCTACGACCACAACGTAAACCTCATCGTCTCGGCGCACGCGCCCGCCGCGGGCCTCTACCAGGGCGAACGGCTGCGCGCGCCGTTCGCGCGCACCGCGAGCCGGCTCACCGAAATGCAGAGCGGCGAATACCTCGCGCGCGAGCATCGCGCGTAGGCGCCTGCATCCCCCTAAAGCACGCCGCGCCGGATCTGGTCCTGCTCGATCGATTCAAACAGGGCGCGGAAATTACCTTCACCGAACCCCTCGTTGCCCTTTCTCTGGATGATCTCGAAGAAAATCGGGCCGATGACATTCTGGGTGAAGATCTGCAGCAGCACACCCTCGCCCTTCGCGGGGTTGCCATCGATGAGGATGCGCCGCTGGCGCAGCTCATCGAGCGATTCGCGGTGACCGGGGACGCGCGCCGCAACCCCCTCATAGTAGGTGTCGGGGCTGTCCTGGAATGCCACGCCGTGCCGCCGCAACGCATCGACCGTGCGATAGATGTCGGCGCTGGCAAGCGCGATGTGCTGGATGCCCTCGCCGCGATATTCGCGCAGGAATTCCTCAATCTGGCTCTTGTCGTCCTGCGACTCATTGATGGGGATGCGGATCTTGCCGCAGGGGCTGGTCATGGCCCGCGACAGCAGTCCGGTGTGCTTGCCCTCGATGTCGAAGTAACGGATCTCGCGGAAGTTGAACAGCTTCTCGTAGAAACCGGCCCACACGTCCATGCGCCCGCGGCCCACGTTGTGGGTGAGATGATCGATGAGCTCGAGCCCTGCGCCCTCGGCGCTCGCGCCGCCCTCGACGGCGCGGAAATCCACCTCGTAGATCGAGCGCTCGCCGTACAGGTCGACGAGGTAAATGAGCGAGCCGCCGATGCCTTCGATGCACGGAATGTTGAGTTCCATCGGGCCGGCGCTTTGCGGCCCGGGTTTCGCGCCCAGCTCCAGCGCGCGGCGGTACGCGAAGGCTGCGTCGCGCACCCGAAATGCCATGGCGCACGCCGACGGACCGTGGGTGCGCGCGAAGCCCTGTGCGAAGGAGGCGCTCTCGGCATTGATAATGAAGTTGATCCCGCCCTGGCGGTGCAGCGTGACATTTTTGGAGCGATGGCGCGCCACGGCGGGAAAGCCCAGCCGCTCAAACAGGGTGCGCAGCAACTGCGGATCCGGAGCGGTGTACTCGACGAACTCGAAGCCGTCCGTCCCCATGGGGTTAGCGTGCAGGTCGTTCATGAATTCACCTGGAAACCCGCTCGTGCGGGCACGGCATTGACCGGCATTATAAGCCCCGCTGACGCTCCGGCGAACGCTCAATCCCGCCCACACGCTGCACGACACCCGCGGCATGTATAATCGCGCGCCGTCATGCATGCGCAAGTCGCCCCTGAAGATAGTCGGCTCCTCCGCAGCATTCCCGCCGCGCGCGTCGCGCTTATCGAGCGCATAGCCCGCGCGGCCGGAGGCAGCGGGCGCGCACGGCTCACACAGGGCTTTCTGCGCAGCTACTTTCGCGGTGTCGCCGAGGAAGATCTCGCCGCACGTGAAGCCGGGCAGCTGGCGCACGTGGCGCTGGCGCACCTGGCGCTGGCCGCGCGGCGTGCGCCCGGCCGCACGCTGGTGCGGGTTTTCAATCCCGACCCGGGCGTTGACGGCTTCGAGTCCGCGCACACGCTCGTGCTCACGGTCACGGACGACATGCCGTTCCTGGTGGATTCGATCGGCATGGCGCTCGGCCGCGCCGGGCTTGCCATCCACCTGATCGTGCACCCCGTGCTGCGGGTGCGGCGCGACGGCCGTGGGCGCCTCATCGACATTGGCACCAACGGCAAGCACGCAGCGCACGCCGAGTCCTGGCAGCTGTTCGAGGTCGATCACGTTGGCGATCCGGCGCGCCTGGCCGCATTGCAACAGGACATCGAGGCAACGCTTGCCGAAGTGCGCGTCAGTGTCACCGACTGGTCGGCCATGCGGGCACGGATGCGCGCGATCATCGGCGCGCTCGAGAACCAACCGCCGGCCCTGCCGGCGACCGAAGTGAGCGAGGCGCGGGCGCTGCTTGATTGGATGGAGGCAAAGCACTTCGTATTCCTCGGCTACCGGCGTTACCGCCTGGTGCGCGGGCGCAGCGAGGACCGGCTGGTGCCAGACGCGCGTTCGGGGCTCGGCATTCTCAGTGACTACCAGCACCGGCGGCCCCAGCCCCTGCACTCGACCGTACTGCGCGGCGATCTGCGCGCGCGGGCGCGCGCCGTCGAGCTGCTGGTCATCACCAAGGCTAACTCCACCGCCACCGTGCATCGCGGTGAGTACCTCGACTACGTCGGCGTCAAGACCTTCGACCACCGCGGCTGCGTCGACGGCGAACACCGCTTCCTCGGATTGTGGGCTTCGACCGCTTACCACGGCAGTCCGCGCGACATTCCGGTGCTGCGCGAGAAAGTGGCGCGCGTCATCGAGCACTTCAGCCTTGATCCCACCAGCCACGACGGCAAGGCGGTACTGCACGTTCTGGAGACTTATCCACGCGACGAACTCTTCCAGGCGAGCGTCGCGGACCTGGTGCGCATCGTGCGCGGCGTGGTCAACCTCTACGAACGGCACACGGCGCGCCTGCTGGCACGGCGCGATCCGTACCACCGCTTCTACTCGTGCCTGGTGTACGTGCCGCGCGACCGTTACAACACTGACGTGCGGCATCGCATCGAGCGCATCGCGCTCGAAGGTTTTGCCGGCACCAGCGTCGAGAGCAACGCGCAGATTTCCGGTTCCAAGCATGCGCGCCTGCACGTGGTCGTTCGCACCGACCCCACCCAGCGCCACCATGCCGACTACGGCGAGATCGAACGGCGCGTCGCGGCCGCCGCCCTCACCTGGACCGACCGGCTGCGCGAGGTGCTGGGGGCGGCGCGCGGGGAAACGCAGGCCCTGGCGCTCACCCACTACTACCGCCGGACCTTCCCGCTCGCCTACCAGGAGGACGTGCAACCGGCGGAAGTGCTCGATGACCTTGCGGACCTGGAGGCGTTGCGGCAACAGGCCGGTGAGGTACGCCTGAAGCTGCGCCGCCCGGCGCACTGCAAACCCGAGCGCGTGCACCTGCGGATCATCAAGCTCGGTGAGCCGCACTCCATTTCCGACGTATTGCCGATGCTGGAGAATTTCGGGCTGCGCGTCATTGCCGAGCGTCCTTACGAGCTCGCCTGGCCCGCGGGCGGCGCCGCCTGGATCCAGGACTTTGAGCTCGAGCACCGCGACGGCGTCATCGTCGACATCGCCAGATCGGAAGCGGATTTTCGCGAAGCCTTCGCCGCCGCCTGGAGTGGCGCGATCGAAAATGACGGCTTCAACCGCCTGCTGCTGGGCGCGGATCTGGCGGCGCGCCAGATCGTGGTGCTGCGGGCCTACTGCCATTACCTGCTGCAAACCGGTGTGCCGTTCAGCCAGGCATACATGGAACGCGCGCTCAACACCAACACCGGCATCGCGAAGAACCTGGTGCGCCTGTTCGAGGCACGCTTCGACCCGGCGCTGGCGCGCGGCTCCAGGGGTGAACGTCACGCCGAGCAGCTGATGGCGCAGATCCGTTCGGCGCTGGACGCGGTCGCCAGCCTCGATGATGACCGCATCCTGCGCGCCTACCTCACCCTGGTGCGGGCGACGCTGCGCACCAACTTCTATCAGCCGGATGCAGCCGGGGCACCCAAGAGCTACCTGGCGTTCAAGCTCGACCCGGCGCTGATCCCGGACCTGCCGTTGCCGCGGCCGAAGTTCGAGATTTTCCTCTACAGCCCGCGCGTCGAGGGCGTGCACCTGCGCATGGGCCAGGTTGCGCGCGGCGGCATCCGCTGGTCAGACCGGCGCGAGGATTTCCGCACCGAGGTGCTGGGCCTGATGAAGGCTCAGAACGTCAAGAACACCGTCATCGTGCCGGTGGGCGCCAAGGGCGGCTTCGTGCCCAAGCGACTGCCCGCGAGCGGCACGCGCGACGAGGTGCAGGCCGAGGTGATCTCCTGCTATCAGACCTTCATCCGCGGCCTGCTCGACCTGACCGACAACATTGTCGCGGGCCGCATCGCGCCGCCGCCGCAGCTGGTGCGCCGTGACGGCGATGATCCCTACCTGGTGGTGGCGGCAGACAAGGGCACGGCCACCTTCTCGGACATCGCCAACGCGATTTCCGCCGACTACGGCTTCTGGCTTGGCGATGCGTTCGCCTCTGGCGGCTCGGCGGGCTATGACCATAAGAAAATGGCCATCACCGCGCGTGGTGCCTGGGAGTGCGTCAAGCGACACTTCCGCGAAATGGGTGTCGACACCCAGAAGACCCCCTTTACGGTCGCCGGGATCGGCGACATGTCCGGGGACGTGTTCGGCAACGGCATGCTGCTGTCGCGGCACATCCGCCTGCAGGCCGCGTTTGACCATCGGCATGTCCTGCTTGATCCGGATCCGGATCCCGCCGCGAGCTTCGCCGAGCGCGAGCGCCTGTTCGTCCTGCCGCGCTCCAGCTGGGACGACTACGATCGCAAAAAGCTGTCGCGCGGCGGCGGGGTGTTCGCGCGCACCATGAAGTCAATTCCGCTGTCGGCGGAGGCGCGCGCCCTGTTGGGACTGGAGGCAGCAAGCGCCGCTCCCAACGAAGTCATGCGCGCCATTCTGCGGCTGCCGGTCGACCTGTTATGGAACGGCGGCATCGGCACCTACGTGAAGGCGAGCACCGAGACCAACGCCGAGATCGGCGACCGCGCCAACGATGCGCTGCGGATCAACGGCCGGGACCTGCGGGCGAAGGTGGTTGGCGAGGGCGGCAACCTCGGGCTTTCGCAGCGCGGCCGGGTTGAATACGCGCTCGCCAAGGGAAGGCTCAACACCGATTTCATCGACAACTCCGCCGGCGTCAACACCTCGGACGTCGAGGTGAACATCAAGATCCTCCTCAACCCGCAGGTCGCCGAGCGCAAGCTCACGCGCGGCGATCGCAACCGCCTGCTGGCGCGGCAGACCTCCGCGGTGGCGGCCCTGGTGCTGCGTAATAACTACCTGCAGGGCCAGGCGATCAGCACCCTCGAGCTGCAAAGCGCCGCGCGCCTGCGCGAGTACCAGCACCTGATCCGTTCCCTGGAACGCTCCGGCGACCTGAACCGTGCGCTGGAGTTCCTGCCGAGTGATGATGAGCTTGCCGAGCGGCGCAAGAGCGGCGTGGGCCTCACGCGACCGGAGCTCGCAATCCTGCTGGCCTACAGCAAGATCTGGCTCAACAATCACCTGCTGGCCTCCGATGTGCCGGAGGATCCGTACCTGTCGGCAGAGCTGGCGCGTTATTTCCCGGCGCCGGTGCGCGAGCGCTTTCCGCGCGCCATCAGCCATCACCGCCTGCGCCGCGAAATCATCGCCACCGCGACCACCAACAGCCTCATCAACCGCATGGGCCCGACATTCGTGCCGCGGGCTCAGGAAGACACCGGCGCGGAGGCCGCGCCGATCGCGCGCGCCTACACCGCGGCGCGCGAAATCTTCGCCATGCGCGCCGTGTGGGAACAGATCGAGAAGCTCGACAACAAAGTGCCGGCGCAGCTGCAATACGAGGCCTCCTTCCAGACCAGCCGTCTGCTGCGCCACGCAAGCTACTGGCTGCTGATCTCGCGCCCGCGCGGGCTGCAGGTGGATGCCGCGGTGCGCGAGTTCCGCGCCGGTGTGCAGCAGCTGGAGGCGGTGATTTGCGGGGCAATCACCGGCGGCGAACTCGCGCGCTTCGAAGAAACGCGCACGCACTACGTCGAGGCGGGACTGCCGCCGGCCCTCGCCGCGCGCATTGCCAGTTTCGAAGCGCTGAACGCGGCGCTCGATATCGTCGAGATCAGCGCGACCCACCGGGTAAGTGTCGCCGAGACCGCGCGCGTTTATTTCGAAGTCGGCAGCCGCATCGGCTTCGACTGGCTGCGCGGTCGCGTCGAGAAGCTGACCGTGGACGGCCCGTGGCAGGCCATAGCCCGCACCGGCCTGCGCGACGGGGCGTTGCGCGTACAGCGGCGCCTGACCGAGCGCGTATTGGCGCGCAAGGGCCGCGGCAGCGCGCCGGAGCGCGTCAACGCCTGGGTGGAGACTGCGGGCAAGGATCTCGCCCACTGGCAACGCACGCTCGCCGACATGCGCGCTGCGGGCGCGAGCGACTTCGCGACCCTCACGGTCGGCCTCGAAGCGGTGCGCAAGCTTGCCCACTGAAAACTCCGGTACGCCGGGTGGCCAGCCGGCGCCCGGCAAGCTGATCCTCGTCCGCCACGGCCAGAGCACCTGGAACGTCGCAAACCTGTTCACCGGCTGGACCGACGTGGATCTTTCTGACCAGGGACGCGCGGAAGCCGCGCAGGCTGGCCGGGAACTCGTGAAGGAGGGGCTCGCCACCGGCGTGGCATTCACTTCGTTGCTCAAGCGTGCGATTCGCACCCTGTGGATCATGCTCGACGAGATGGATCGTATGTGGCTGCCGGTGGAGCGCTCGTGGCGGCTCAATGAACGCCATTACGGCGCACTGCAGGGCCTCGACAAGGCGCAAACCGTGGCCCAGCACGGCGAGGCGCAGGTGAAAATCTGGCGCCGCAGCTACGACATTCCCCCGCCGCCGCTGGCCGCTGAGGATCAGCGCCATCCGCGCTTCGATCCGCGCTACGCCGCGGTCGATCCCGCGCTGCTCCCCGCCACCGAATCCCTTAAAGACACCCTCGCGCGTGTCCTGCCGTTCTGGGACGCACGCATCGCCCCGGAGCTGCGCACGGGACACAACGTGCTGGTGGTGGCGCACGGCAACAGCCTGCGCGCCATGGTCAAGATGCTCGACGACGTCAGCGAGGCGCAGATCGTCGACCTCAACATCCCCACAGGGGTGCCGCTGCTGTATGAACTCGACAGCGCACTGCAGCCGCGCGCTAAACGCTACCTCGGCGATCCGGCGGCCATCGCCGCCGCCGCCGAGGCTGTCAGGCGGCAAACCGAGAAGCGCTGACTGCAGCGAGCCGGACGCGCGTCCCCGAAAGGTCTTTGTTTTGACCGGGGCTGCGCGACCAGACTACGCCGCCCACCCGTCGTAGCGCCCCTTGAACTCGGTCGCGAGCGCCGTCATGCGGGTGCTGATGTCCTGGATGGCGGGCACCAGCAGCCGCATGGTCTTGGAGGCGTGCAGACTGAACCCGTGCTCCGGGTCGTTTTCGAGCGGCTTTTCGTCCACGCTGAACTCAGGCGTGAGGCGCGCCCGCACTGCCTGGCAGGCGGCGACGTCCGGTAGCGACAGGAAGAAGTCTACCCGGTAATCGTTGAAAGGCGCGTAGCCCTGCGAGCGCAGGCGCTCGATCACTCTCGCGTCCCAGCTCTCGCGGCGTGCGCCGTGCGCCGCGCGCAGCTTGAAGAACACGCGCAGGGCGATGAGCGCCAGTGCCGCCACCAGCACCACGATGAATCCAGGGGAGTGAGGATTCACGGCCGAGCGCTACTCGTCGGGCGCGATCCTGACACGCAGGCCCGCCAGCTCCGGGGTGAATTCCACCTGGCACGACAGGCGCGAATCCTCCTGGTAGTGCGTGAGCTCGGTCAGCAACTCGCGCTCATCGGACATCATGGCGGGCAGGCGCGACTGCCACTCCGGATCCACATACACGTGACAGGTCGCGCACGAGCACATGCCGCCACAGATCGCGGCAACCCCGTAGTCGAGCTCGCGCAGGTTCTCCATGATTTTCAGTCCGGTCGTGCCATCCACCTCGTGTTCGACGCCGTCACGATCGACCACTCGCAATAGCGCCATGCCTTGTTCCCCAACTCCATCGACCGCGGTCGGTGCGCCGCAGCGGGTTAGTGTGCCGCGTCCTCAGGCGGCTCGCCAGCCGCGCTCCCGGCGCGGGCGTGCTCTTCAGGCGGGGGGCAGCGGCCCGAACACCTTCATCACAAACACCGCCCGTTGCGCAGCCGGGGAAAGTGCGGCAAACGTGGTGCGCAGCTCCTGCCGCAGGACCTCCATCAGTGGCTCGAAAGCCCCGAATACCTGGGTGCTCATGCTGTTCGTCTGCACCCGGAAACGTGCATCGGCGTGCAAGCGCGCGACCAGCTCGCGGATGAGGGGAGCGTAGTCCGCCGTGAGCGGATAGAGGCTGATCTCGACCCCGATGTCCATGGCATTCCCCCATGCACGGCTTGCCGGCAGTATTGCACGCGCCGCCGCCGCGGGCTGCAGCTATGATAGAAGGGATGACGCGGAAGATTCAGGTTCACCAGGTGGATGCCTTCACCCGCATACCCTTCACGGGGAATCCCACCGGGGTGGTGCTCAATGCGGATTCACTCACGGAACCGCAGATGCTCGCCATTGCGCGCGAGCTGAATAACGCCGAGACCGCTTTCATCCTGGCGGCCGATGGCGCCGATCACAGCGTGCGTGCGCGCTTCTTCACTCCCAGGCTCGAAGCCGGCTTCGTGGGCCATGCCACGGTGGCGGCCCAGTACGTGCTCTCGCGCCGCCACGACGCACCACGCAAGCAGCGTCAGAAGTCCAAGGCCGGGATCGTCGACATCGAGGTGCGCGGCAGCGACGAGGAGCGGCGCATCGCCATCCGCCAGAGCGCCCCACCGCTGGGACGCGAACTCAATGACCGCGAGCGCCTCGCGGTCCTTGACGCCCTGGCGCTGGACTCCGGCAGCCTCGACACGCGCATGCCGCTGCGGATCGCGGGCGCGAGCGCCACGCGGCTCCTGATCGGCGTGCGCGGCGCCGAACCGCTCAAACGCCTCAAGCCCGACATGGCGCGCCTCACCACGCTGTCGGCGCAGCTCGGCGCGGCCGGCTATTTCGTGTTCGCACTCACCGCGAACTCGACCGACCATCTGACCGAGTCGCGCATGTTCTGCCCGGCGCTTGGCATTGCCGAGGATCCGGTGAGTGGCAACGCCCACGGCCTCCTGGGTGCGTACCTTGCCGACCTGAAGTTACTGACCCGCAGCGAGGAAAAGGCGCGTTTTGTGGGCGTGCAGGGGCAGTCGCTCCATCGGCCGGGCCGCGTAGATGTCGAGCTGGAGTTCGCCGCCGAAAAGCTGGCCGCCGTGTGGATCAGCGGCCAGGCAGTGTCGATCTTCGAGACGGAAATCCACATTTAGCAGTTGACGTGGATTAGTGACCCGGGACGATCGCCGATACGTCGGCGCCGGCCTGGGCAGCCGGCGGCAGATAGTCGCGTGCGCCGCGCACGATGAGGTTCGGGATGCGCGTGTCGTCCCAGGATTGATCGCGCGCGCCTGGGATGGCCATGCGCAGTATCGCCAGTTGCAACGACGGCACGAGCCACAGGCGATTGCCACCGCCCCCGTCCACTACGAACAGGTCGTGCGCCGCATAGGGCTCGGCGCCACCGGCAACCCGTGACCCAACCGTGAGATACGCACCGTAGTCAGAATCGCCGCGCGCGGGGGTGCGCATGAAGGTCACCCAGCCGGGACGAATCACTTCCGCGCCGCGGTAGTTACCATCGCGCACCAGCAGTTGTCCGACCCGGATCCAGTCGCCCTGGTGCGCGAGCATGCAGCAATCCGCGTGCGCCGTGCCCCCGGGCCGGTCGAGCCAGACCCAGGCATCCGCCGCCCCGAGCCGCCGCCACAGCGCCTGGGAGACGTAGGCCGCGTAACGCTGCCCGCTCGCCCGTTCGATAACCGCCGCCAACAGTTGCGGATCGGCCGCCTGTTCAACACGGGCGGTACCCGGGGTAGCGCCGAGCGGCTCGCTCATGAGCGCGGCCAGGAATTCGGTGCCGAATCTCTGGCGCGCAAACGCGCTCCACGGCATGCGCGCGGGCGTGGGGGGCATGAGCCCACTGGACATCTGCAGGAGGTTACGCACCGTGATGGTGCCACGGGGGTCGCCGCGCCACTGCGGCAGGAGCATGCCGAGCGGCTCATCCGGCCAGCCGATCAGGCGGTGCGACAGCGCGGCGCCGACCGCGAGCGCGGTGAGGACGCGCGTGAAAGACCGCGCATCGGTGAGGGTATCGAAGCCCGTCCCGTGCCAGTAGCGCTCAAACACGATGTGATCGTGACGGCTCACGATCAACGCCCGGCTGTCATGAGCGGCGGCGTAGGTGGCCGCCATTTCCAGTGCCTGCGGCTCGAGAGCCTCGAGCTGCGGCGCCACCCGTGGCGCCGGCGGTTCGTTACCGCCGGGGATGAGTTCACGCGGCTGGTAGATGCTGCTCGCCGCTGCCGCCGGCAGGACCAGCGAGGCGCTGTAGCGCTTCCAGAAAAGTGACACCTGGCTGAGCGCCAGCAGCGCCACCAGCACCGCGAGGACTGCGCCCCAGGTGAGGACTTTCAGCTTGCCAGCCTGCATCGCGGCGCATTGGATCATAGTTGCCATGCGAATGCGTTATTCTCGCGGGCACGGACGGGCGGGAGACCTCGGGGGACCTGATGCGACTGCGGCTGCTGGCGCCGCGCTACTGGCTCACGTGGGTCGGCCTCGGGGTGCTGCGCCTGCTGGCATTCCTGCCCTTCCCGCTGATGCTGCGGCTCGGCCGCCTGCTGGGTCTCGCGCTGCGCCACCTTCCCACCAATTTCAACGCCATCGCGCGCCGCAACCTCGAGTTGTGTCTGCCGGAGCTCTCGCAACAGCAGCGCGAGGCGCTGTTGCGCGAGCACTTCGCAAGCCTCGGCATGGGACTCATGGAAATCCCGCTCGCCTGGTGGAGTTCGCCGGCGCGGCTCGCCCGGCTGGTGCAGGTCGAAGGGGCCGAACACCTGCAGGCCGCCGCGGCGCGTGGCCGCGGAGTCATTCTGCTCACGGCGCATTTCACGCCGCTGGAAATGGCGGGCCGCGCGCTCGCCTCGGTGGCGCCGGTGAGCTTCCTGTACCGCCCGACGCGCAACGAAGTGCTGGCGTACGCGCTCGGCCGCTACCGTTGTGCGCACGGCGGGCACCCGATTCCCAAGGACGACATCCGCGCCTTCATCACCGCGCTCAAGCACGAAGAATGCGTGTGGTACGCACCCGACCAGAGTTACCGCAACAAGGGTGCGCAGATGGTGCCATGGTTCGGCATCCTCGCAGCGACCAACACCCTCACCTCGCGCCTCGCGCGCATGACCGGCGCCACGGTGTTGCCGTACTTCTTTCAGCGGCTGCCGGGAACGCAGGGTTACCGGGCGGTCATCCATCCACCGTTCGAGAATTTCCCGAGCGACTGTCCCGCGGCTGACACGGAGCGCTTCAATCGCATGATCGAGGCCCAGGTGCGGCTCGTGCCCGAGCAATACCTGTGGATTCACCGCCGCTTCAAGGGGCTGTCGCAGGATTACCCCGACTACTATGCGCGGCAGGCGCCACGCCGCGCGTGAGCGAACCGGCGCGAGCTTCTTGCGACCTGCTGGTCGTCGGCGGCGGCATCAACGGCACCGGCATCGCCCGCGACGCGGCCGGCCGGGGGTTGCGCGTGATCCTGTGCGAGCAGGACGATCTCGCGGCGCATACCTCCTCGGCCAGCACCAAGCTCATCCACGGGGGTTTGCGTTATCTGGAGGAGCTGCACTTCGCACTGGTGCGCAAGGCGCTGGCGGAGCGGGAGATCCTGCTGGCCGCCGCCCCGCACATCATGCGCCCGCTGCGCTTCATCATGCCGCACGCGGCGCACCTGCGGCCGGCGTGGCTGATCCGCGCAGGCCTGTTCCTCTACGACACGCTCGCACCGCGCTCCCACCTGGCAGCCTCGGCCGGCGTTGATCTGCACACGCATATTGCGGGCGCGGCCCTCAAGAGCGGCTACCGGCGCGGCTTCGTGTACTCCGACGTCCAGACCGACGACGCGCGGCTGGTGGTCCTGAACGCGCTGGATGCGCGCGCGCGCGGCGCGCTCATCCTTACGCGCGCCCGCTGCGAACGGCTCACGAGCGTCGATAACGCCTGGGAGGCCAGCGTGCTGCGGGGCAGCGGGCGCTACGCGGTGCGCGCCCGCGCGGTCGTGAACGCCACCGGTCCGTGGGTGAGTCGCTTCGTGAGCGAAGCGACGCCGGTGCACGCCACGCGCGAGGTGCGCCTGGTGAAAGGCAGCCACATCCTGGTGCCGCGCCTCTTCGCGCATCGCTTCGCCTATATTTTCCAGAACGAAGACCGGCGCATCGTATTCGCGATCCCCTACGAGCATGACTTCACGCTGATCGGCACCACCGATGTGGACTATCACGGGGAGCCCGGGACGGTGCACATCGATAGCGGCGAGATTTCCTATCTGTGTGCGCTCGCCAACCGCTACTTCAGGCAACAGCTCGTGCCCGACGATGTCGTGTGGAGTTACTCGGGCGTGCGGCCGCTGCTCGCCGACGAAGCCAGTGATCCCATGAGTGTCACGCGCGATTACGCGCTGGAACTCGATCGCAAACCCGCGCCACTGCTGTCGGTGTTCGGTGGCAAGATCACCACCTATCGCCGGCTGGCGGAGGATGCGGTGACCCTGCTCGGGACGGTGCTGGGTGAACGCGGCGGCGTGTGGACCGCGGCAGCGCGACTTCCCGGCGGCGACATGCCGCAGGGATCGTTCGCGGTGTTTCTGCGCGGCGTCGAGCGCCGCTATTCGTGGCTGCCGGCGCGCCTGCGGCTGCGTCTGGCGCACGCCTACGGGACGCGGCTCGAGCGCGTGCTCGGTAACGCCGCCTCGCCGGCGGACTGCGGACGGGAGATCCTGCCGCAACTATACGAGTGCGAACTGGAGTACCTGTGCCGCGAGGAATTCGCGCTCACCGTGCAGGACATCCTGTGGCGCCGCTCCAAGCTCGGTCTGCATCTCATCAACACTGACAGCTCGCCGCTCGAGCGCTGGCTCGAGAGCAATGCGCAGCGCGCGCGCCCGGCGGCGGAGCTCCCGTGAGGCGCGCAGCCGTGTTCACGGTCCTGGCACTGGCACCGCTGTGGCTGGTGGGAGTCCTCGGCCGCGGACTGTGGACACCCGATGAGCCACGGGAAGCCGACATCACCTGGCGCATGGGACAACAAAGCGATCGCACCCTGCCGCAGCTCGCCGGTACGCCGTTTCTGGAAAAGCCGCCGCTGACCTACTGGATGTCCGCGGTTGCTCAGGGGCTGTTCGGGGATTCGGCGCCGGCCGCGCGCGCACCGAATCTCCTGTACGCGGCGGTCACGGCGCTGGCGATCGGCGCGCTGGCGCAGGCCTTGGGCACGGACGTCCTGGCCGCGATCATTGCGGCCCTCATCGCGGGCTCGGCCATCACGGCCTGGCGCGTCAGCATCTGGCTGGCCCCGGATGCGTGCCTGCTGGCGGGCAGCGCGCTCGCCTTGCTCGGCGCGTGGCGCGGCTACCAGGCACCCGCCGGAGCACGCAAGGCGCTCGGATACCTCCTCATGCACGCCGGCGCTGCGATCGGGTTCATGGCCAAGAGCGGCCCGGGGTGGCTGGTGCCGGCGCTGGCGCTTCTCACCCTCATCGTCTGGGAGCGGCGCTGGTCGGAGCTGCGGCGCTGGGAACTGTACGCGGGACTGGTGTTGCAGGCGCTCGTCATCGGCCCGTGGCTGCTGGCGGTTGCACACAGCGCGCACGGCGCTGACGCCTTGCGCAGCCTCTTCTGGCACAACCTCGTCGGACGCTTCACCCACATCACCTCCCCCGCCGGACTCGACTACACCACCGGGCACCACAACACGCCCGGAAAGTACCTGTTCGAGTTGCCGTTGTACCTGCTGCCCTGGACGCTGGTGGTGGCCGCGGCGTTGTGGCGGGCGTGGACGCGCGTGCGCGATCCGGGAGTCCCGGGTTCGGCGTGGCGATTTGCGGTGGCCGCGAGCCTGCCGTTGCTGGTCCTGCTCTCGCTGGCAGCCACCGCGCGCGATGTCTACGCCGCGCCCGCGCTCCTGGGGTTCGCACTGCTCACGGCGCTGTGGGTGCACGAGGTGCAGCAACAGCCGGGGCGGATCGATCAGCTCGCCGCATCCCTCACCGCAACGCTGGTGGTCGTGCTGGCGTGGATCATCGCCGGGGTGCTCGCCCTGCTCGGCGCCGCTGGCAGCATCTCACCCGCCATCTGTCTTGCCGGCGCGCTGCTCAGCGTCGCGGCGGCCCACTCCATGCGCCGGCGCGCCGTCGAGGCGCAGCGCCAGGGCGACCTGCAGGGCAGCCTCAGCTGGACATACACGGGGTTCGCGTGCGCGCTGTGCGTAGGCTGCATCGTGGCGTTTCCCGTCATCGATCGCTGGCAGAATCTGTCCGGGCTGGCCCAACGCATTCACGCCGATTGCGCGCAGCAGTCGCTGGCGTTGCTGGATCCTGATGAGACCACGATCGCCATGCTCGATCGCGGCGTGGGCGCGTCCTTCACGGTGCTCAGAAGCGACGGCCTGCCACCCGCGGCCACGGTCAGCGGCTGGTTGCACGCGCATGTGCGCGACGGACGCGTCCTCGTGCTGCTGCCTGGGCATGCCAGTGGCAACCTCACGCGACTCCTGGGCCGCTATCGTACCCTCGCCCCCGAGTCGGACGGTGTCGCCGCCAGTATTGAATCCTCGGGCGCGGCCGCTATCGTGCGCCGCTACCAACTACCGCAGGGGCGCCGCTATGCGCTCCTCGGACCGCCAGCACAGTAAAGGGATCATCCATGCCACAAACCGCCCCGGATCTGTCACGTAATCTGAAAAACCGCCACATCCAGCTCATCGCCATCGGCGGCACGATTGGCGTAGGGCTGTTCCTGGGCTCCGCGAAGGCGATCCACAACGCAGGTCCCGGTCTGCTGCTGGCGTACGCCGCCGGCGGCCTGGCGATTTTTTTCATCATGCGGGCACTGGGTGAGCTTCTCACCTACCGCCCCGTGGCGGGCTCGTTCGCCACCTATGCGGATGAGTTCTGCGGGCCATTCGCCGGCTTTGTGACCGGCTGGTCGTACTGGTTCATGTGGATCCTCACCGCCATGGCGGAACTCACCGCCATCGGCATCTACGTGCGCTACTGGCTGCCGGAGGTGCCCCAATGGCTCCCCGCCCTGATCGCGCTGGTCGTGCTCTACGGCACCAACCTGCTCGCGGTGCGGGTATTCGGGGAACTCGAGTTCTGGTTCGCGCTCATCAAGGTCGTGACCATCGTGGCACTGATCGCCGTGGGACTATTCGTCATCGTGTTCCACACCGGCGAGCTCGGTGCCACCGCCAGCTTCTCGAATCTGTGGTCGCACGGCGGCTTCCTGCCCTTCGGCATCGTCGGCGTGCTCCTGACACTGCAGATCGTGATGTTTGCCTACTCGGGTGTGGAACTCATCGGCGTGACCGCCGGCGAAGCGGAAAACCCGGCGGTCGTGCTGCCGCGCGCCACCAATGGCATCACCGCGCGCATTCTCATCTTCTACCTCGGCGCGCTGATCGTCATCATGGCGCTCGTGCCGTGGCCGCAGCTGAGTCCGACGGTGAGCCCGTTTGTTTTTGTGTTCGGCAAGCTCGGAGTGCCGGGAGCCGCGGCCATCATCAACCTGGTGGTCATCACCGCGGCGACCTCCTCGTGCAACAGTGGGCTCTTCAGCACCGGCCGCATGCTGTGGTCACTCGCCCAGCGCGGTCAGGCGCCGCGGGCTTTCGCCAGACTCAACCGCCGGCAGGTACCGGCCGCAGGTATTCATCTGTCCGCCGCGGCCTTGCTGCTGGTGGTCCTGCTGAACTACCTGGTGCCTGAGAAAGCCTTCATCTGGGTGACCAGCATTGCGCTCATCGGCACCCTGTGGACCTGGGGAATCATCATGGTGGCGCACGCCAGGTACCGCAGTGCAGTCGCCGCCGGCCGCGCGGCGCCGGCGCCGTTTCGGATGCCGGGCGCACCGTACGCCAACTGGGTGGTGGTTGCCTTCCTCCTGGGGGTGAGTGCCATGCTGTGGCTCGACCGTGACAACCGCGTCGCGCTGTACGTCGCGCCGTTCTGGTTCGGCCTGCTGTGGATCGGCTACCGGCAAAGCAAGCCGCGCGCCTCATGACTGCACGCCCCGGCGGGCGCGCCGCCGCGACGCCTACATCAGGGGTTCGCTACCGCCGATGAGCCCGCCGCCATCGACGACGAATGTCTGGCCGGTGATGAAGTTACCCGCGCGCGAAGCCAGCAGCACCGCCGTGCCCGCCACGTCGTCCGGCTCCCCCAGGCGCCGCAGCGGATTGGCGCGCGCAAAGGCGGCCGCACGTTTCGGGTCCGCCCACAAGGCCTTGGAGAAATTGGTGCGGATGATCCCCGGCGCGATGCAGTTGACGCGGATGTTGTGCGGGCCCCATTCCACGGCGAGATTGCGCGCCAGCTGCATGTCGGCCGCCTTGGAAATGCAATAAGCCCCGAGGTACGCGCTGCCGACGAAGCCGCCGACCGAAGACACGATGATGATCGCCCCGTCCTTGCGCTCCGCCATCGCCGGCAGCGTCATGTTGCACAGCCACACGTTGCTGTGGAGGTTCGTGTGAATGACCTTGTCGAATACCTCGTCCGGGGTGTTGATAGAGGGGCCGAAGTGCGGATTCGCGGCGGCATTGCACACCACGATATCGATCTGCCCCCACCTGGCGAGCGTGGCATCGACCAGGCCCTTGAGTTCGGGCTTGTGGCCAACGTTACAGGCGTGGACCCACGCGCTGCCGCCCGCGGCGGTGATCTCCGCTGCCGCCGCCTCGCAGCTCTCCGGTTTGCGGCTGGAGACCACGACGCGCGCACCGTGCAGTGCCAGCTGCATGGCGATCGCCTTGCCGATACCGCGGCTCGAGCCGGTGACCAGGGCAACTTTTCCCGACAGGTCGAAGAGGTTCATTGGCGAACGTTCCTGAGCTGATGACGCGCGATGCAGTGCGGGAGATTCTGCGACACCGTACGATACCAGTGTTGCGGGGAAATGGATTTTGCCGGGAGTACACGCTTATGAAACGGCTTGGACCATGGGTGCTGATCGCAACCACGCTCGCAGCGTGCGCGGGATTGCCGGGGCACCTCTACCCGGTCCGGGGTCCGCTCGCGGCACAGGCTTCCGCGCCGATCTACGACGTCCGCCGCGCCGGCCCATTTAAATTCGGTGGCGCCATGAGCGCAACACTCGCGGGCGGGGAAGTCTGCAGCGGCAAGTGGGTACCAGTGCCCGCCGGCGATCCCTCAGCCAGTCGCATGTCCGCGGAGTGGGACAGTGTCTATGGTCAGGGGTTCTTCGTGGCCCACGTCCTCGGCAGTTCCGAGCTCGCGCGCGCGGACCTCGTCGGAACCAGCGGCACAACCCTGAGTGTGCAGATGATTAACGAAAAAGGCGTTGCGAGCGACAACAAAGGCAATATTTTCAAGCTGACTTTCTGAGCGCTGGCGGCCAGCTGGCTGAGCGCGCAGGCAACCGCGGCGCCGGCAGCGTCTGCGGCCCCTGTTTCCCGGTAGAATCGCCGCGCCGCGCCCGTAGCTCAGTTGGATAGAGCATCAGGCTTCGAACCTGAGGGTCGGGAGTTCGAATCTCTCCGGGCGCGCGGATAATCTCTGCGGGTGCGCCTCTGACTTCGAGCATTGCGTCGCAGAGTGGCTTCACGGCGTCGCACCTGCCCGGGCCTCGCGGTAGCATCGCGCGCCATGAACCAAACGATTCGCGACTACATCAAGAACCGGGTGCGATGGTTTTTCGCGTTTGGCGCTCTCGGATGGCTCACCTTCCCGCTGAGCCAACTCGTGTCGCGCGACACGGGCAAATTCGGCGCCGGCCTGCCCGTGTTGGGTATGCTCATGTTTCTGGGCGCAATCATCGCGCTCAACTGGGCCATAAAATGCCCGAGATGCCGCGCAAACCTCAGCAGGACGATTGCCATGACGGTGGGCCTGAGCTGGGGGTCTGGTCCCAAGGTGAATTTCTGCCCGTATTGCGCCGTCAGCCTGGATGAGCCACGTGTAAAGCAGACCGCGCCAGGTCAGCAGGCACCGTTCAACCCGATCCGCTGAACATAGTGCTGCGGCGCAAGACCGCGGCGGCGCAGGTGGTGATACGCTGGGTACGGCCGCAAGGCGTCACCGATGAAACGCCTTAAGCGGTCGTGTCAATGCCGTCGGCACACTCCAACGTAAAGGTCAGCAGTCCCGGGGCGCGCAGGCTCGCGGCGATCGCGGCGGCAGTGCTCGCGTGCGTGCTGTCGGGGTGTGTAGCGACGCATCCCCAGGCACCGGCATCCGCTCCCGCCACACCGGTGCCGCGCGCTGTCGCGAATTGCCTCGCGGCCCAGTACCCCGGCGACCGCGGCATGAGCCGGGACCCCGCGATCGTGTTCTACGAGGATTTCTCGGCAGGCAGCCTGGGCGCGCTCGTGACGCGCTACACCGAGGTCCGCAACAGCGCCGGCATTCAGCTCGCCGCAGATCACCCGGCAGGCAGTCCCTCCCGCTTCGCCGTGCAGCTCACGGCCGGCGGCGATCACGCCGCCACCCATCTCTACAAGAGCTTCCCTGCCGGCTACGACGAGCTGTACCTGCGCTACTACGTGCGCTACGCCGGCGCGGGTCCCTGGCATCACAGCGGCGTGTGGTTCGGCGGTTATAACCCGCCGCTCCCCTACCCCTATCCCCGGGCCGGAGAGCGGCCGGCCGGAGACGACCTGTTCTCGATCGCGCTCGAGCCGATTGGTGCGGGCAGCGATCCGTCGATGGACCTGTACGCATACTGGATGGGGATGCGCTCGTGGAAAGCCGTGCCGAGTGGCACGCGTGACTACTTCGGCAACACATTGCTGCATCGCTCGCAGCTGCGGGTGCGCACGGACACCTGGGATTGTTACGAGATCCACCTCAAGCTCAACCCCGACCCGGCCACAGGCGCCGGTGCGGTGCTCGAGGTGTGGGAGAACGACGCGCTCGTGCGCCGCTTCGACAATCACGGGCCCCTGGGCTACCTGCTGCGGGACAAGTTCTGTGCACAGGACACCGATGACCCGGCGTGCACGGCCTACCGACCCGCGAGAGCGGACCTGCGGCCCCTCGAACAGCGCTGGCGGAGCGCCGCGGCCCTCAGGATCAACTACCTGTGGCTGGAGAATTTCAACGACGCGGCGGCTGTCTCATCCTTGCGCCTCGCTGACGTGGTCCTTGCGACCCGCCGGATCGGCTGCCTCGCCGCCCCCGGAGGCGCGAATTCTCAGTAGAATCCGCAGCGCCCGCGCCTGAGCGAGGACATTCGTTGTTAGCGCCGTGATGCGATCGGAAAGGACTGTGAGCGGATGAGCGCAGCGGTGAACCACCGGCGTGCTTCGAACGCGCCCTGCGCTTTACGCGCGGTGACACTGGCGCTGCTCGCGGGGTCCGCTTGCGGTTGCGTCACGCGGCGCTCCGTCCCACCGCCGCCGGCTGTGCCGGCGGCGTTCGAGCATGGGCTGACGGCCGCAAAAGACACGTGGCCAGCGCAGGACTGGTACCGGGGGTTCGGCAGCGCGGAGCTCGAGTCATTCGTGGATCTGGCGGTGCGCGAGAACGCCGACCTGGTGCAGGCGCGCGAGCGTGTCACCCAGGCGGACGCGCGCGCGCGCCAGGCGGGCGCCGCGATACTCCCGAGTGTTGACGGGCAGCTCGGCGGCACGTTCCTCGCCGGCCACTCATCCCAGGGCTCCGGACACGAGTTCGACTGGTCCGCGATGCTCTCGGCCAGCTACGAAGTCGACTTCTGGGGCAAGAATCACGCCACGGCGAACGCGGCTCGGCTGGCGGCGGACGCCTCGCGGGCGGAGCGCGACGCGCTGGCCCTCACGCTGCTCGCGGGCGTCGCCGACCAGTATTTTGAGGTGCTGACGTTGCGCGAGCGCTCGGCGATCGCGCGCGCCAACTGCGCGGCGGTGCAAAAGGTTCTCGAGGCGGTGCAGGCGCGCTTCGACGCGGGAGTCGCCTCGCCCACGGAGCTCGCGACCCAGCGCGCCGCCCTCGATGCGGCGCAGCTCGCCACGGCAGATCTTGCCGAACAGGAACTCGCGGCGCGCGCGGCGCTGGCCCTGTTGCTCGGCCGGGCCCCGGAGGGTTTCGACGTGCACGGTACCAGCCTGGAGTCGCTGCATGAGCCGGCAGTGGCGGCCGGCTTGCCCTCGCAGCTGCTCACCCGCCGGCCCGATCTCGTCGTGGCGGAAGCCAACCTGCGCGCGGCGAGCGCCAACCTCACCGCGGCACGCGCCGCGCTCTTTCCGAGCCTGAGCCTCACGGCCGGTGGCGGGATCCAGAACCCGGCGCTGCCGGCCACCGTGCTGACGATCGGCGGCACCGGCCCGTCGTTCTTACTGGCGGCCAACCTGATGCAACCGATCTTCAACCACGGCAAGCTGCGCGCGGCGCGCGACGAGGCCGCGGCGCACGAGCGCGAACTGCTCGCCGCTTACCGTGCGGCGATTCTCGCCGCGCTCACCGACGTGGAGAAGGCCCTCGCGAAACTCCAGCGGCTCGACTTGATCCGCACTTTCGAGAATGACAACGTCGCGCAGTCCGAACGGGCGTTCGATGGCGCGCGGCTGCGCTACCGCGCCGGCTCTGGAGACTATCTCACCCTTCTCGAGGCGCAACGTACCCTGTACGCAGCGCGTGACCAGGCCGCGCAGTACCGGCTCGCGCGCCTGGAGGCGCGGGTGATGCTGGTCAAGGCTTTGGGCGGCGGCTGGACGGCCGGCTCGTAGGCGGCGCGGACGCATTTTTAAGAAATGAGAGACCCGAGCATGCGACATTCCCTGGGCCCTGCGCTCGCCAAGCAACCCCGGCGCGCAGCGGCGCCGGTACTGATAGCTGCGGCGTGCGCGGCACTCGCGCTGCCGGCATGCAGGCCGGCGGCCCCGAGCGGCGAGAGCCCGGTCGGCGCGGCGCACGCCAAAGAGCAAGCCCCTGCGCAGCCAGGCGTGCGCCTTACGGCTGAAGAGATCGAGAAAGGCGGGATCCGTACCACCGCGGCGGCGCCGCTGAGTCACGTGCCGGACGTCGCAGGCTACGCGGTCGTGCAGACGCGCGAGGCGATCGCCCAGGCAGTCGCTGAGCTCGCGACCGCGGCTGCCGTGGCGCGTGCGAGCCGCGCCGCGCTAACCCGGGTCCACGGGCTGGCCGGCACCCCGGGCGCGATGCCGGTCGAGGCACAAGAGAGCGCCGAGCGCCAGGCAGCGGTCGATGAAGCCGCCCTGATGCTGGCGCGGCGGCGGCTCTCGGCTGTATACGGCGAAGGCGCGCCGTGGAGGGACGATTTCCACAGCCCGGCGCTGACGGCGCTCGCCGCCGGCAGCACTCACCTCGCGCGTGTCACATTCCCGCTCGGCCTCTTCGTTGACGCGCCGTCGCCGCGGCTCAGCTTCTCCCATCTCGGCGACGGCGCTACTGCCAGGCGCATCGCCGCACAGACCGTGTGGAACGCCCCGGCGGATGCCGCAGTTCCGGGCCGCAGCTTCTTCGCCATCCTCACCGGCCACGACACTGCCGAGGGTGAGCGCCTGGTGGCGCATGCCGCTCTCGGCACTGCCGAGAACGGGGTGGTGGTGCCGTCCTCGGCGACGCTGATCACCGCCGGCAAGTACTGGTGTTACATCGAGCAGCCGCCCGGCGTGTTCGTCCGTACCGAGTTCGATCCCGACGCGCCGGTCGAGGGCGGCTACTTCGTCCGGGCGGGCATCGCGCCCGGTGCGCAGATCGTCACCTCCGGCGCGGGCCTGCTGCTGGCGCGCGAGACCAATCCGAGCACGGCGGCGGACTGACATGATGCGCGCGCTGGTCACCCTGTGCGTGCGGCACTGCGGTGCACTCACGGCGTTGACGGTCGCGGCCCTGGTGCTCGGATCGTGGAGCGCCCGCAACGCGCCGCTCGATGTATTCCCGGAATTTGTTCCCTCGCAGGTCGACGTCCAGACCGAAGCGCCGGGCTTTGCCCCGCAGCAGGTCGAGGAACTCGTAACCCGCCCGATCGAGCACGCGCTCAACGGCGCGGCGGGACTTGACACCCTGCGCTCCGAATCGATTCCGGGGCTCTCGGTGGTCACGATCACCTTCGCGCGCAACGTCGACGTGCACGTCGCCCGCCAGGGCATCTCCGAGCGGCTGTCGGAGCTCGGCAGCAGCCTGCCGGTCGGTGTCGGCACGCCGAAACTGTCGCCGCTGGTCTCCAGCACGATGGACCTGCTCAAGATCGGGCTGCTCTCGGACACGGCCGATGCCTACACACTGCGCGACGCCGCCGACTGGGTGATCAGGCCGCGGCTGCTCGCGGTACCAGGGGTCGCGCACGTCATCGTCTTCGGCGGCGACGTGCGCCAGATCCAGATCCTGCCCGACCCGCGCAAGCTCGCCGGTTACAACATCACCCTCGCCGACGTGGCGGACGCCGCGCGCGCGGCGCTGCCGCTGCGCGGCGCCGGTTTCATCGACCTGGAGGCACAGCGGGTACTCATCCAGTCGCCGACACCGCGGCCGGACCTCGGCGCGCTCGCCAGCGCGGTGATCACCGTGCGCAACGGCGCCCCCATCCTGCTGCGCGACGTCGCGGAGGTGAAAATGGCGCCGGCACTGCGCTCCGGCGATGCCCTCATCATGGGCAAGCCCGGCGTGCTGCTGTCGCTTGCCAGCCAGTATGGCGCCAACACACTCGCTGTGACGCACGAGGTCGAACGTGCCCTCACCGCGCTGCAGCCGGCCTTGAAGGCCCAGGGCATCACGCTCTACCCCGGCTTGCACCGCCCGGCGAACTTCATCGAGCGCGCACTCGGAAACCTCAGGGAGTCGCTGATCCTCGCCGCGCTCCTCATCCTCGCGGTGTTGTACCTGTTCCTGCGCGACGTGCGCGCGGCGCTGATCGCATTCACCGCGATCCCGCTGTCGCTGCTGGCCGCCACGGCGGTGCTGAGCCGCATGGGTCTCACCCTGAACACCATGACCCTGGGCGGCTTCGCCGTGGCACTCGGCGTGCTGGTCGACGATGCCATTATCGGCATCGAGAACATCCTGCGGCGGCTGCGCGAGAACGGCCGTGAGCCCACGCCGCGTGCACGGCTCGACGTCATCCGCGAGGCATCCCTCGAGGTGCGCGGACCGGTGATCTACGCCACCGCGGTGGTGGTCGCGGTGTTCCTGCCGGAGCTCTTCACCCGCAGCGTGCAGGGTCGATTCGTGGGTCCGCTCGCCCTGGCATTCATCTTCGCGGTGCTGGCGTCATTACTGGTCGCCCTGACCTCGACGCCGGCACTGTGCGCCTTGTTCCTGCGCGGTCACGACGCGCGCCCGGAGGCGCGCTGGCTCGAGCGGCTGAAGAGCTGGCAACGCGGCGCCGTAGAGCGCATCGGCATGCACTTCAAACTCTGCGCCGGCATCCTGGTCGCGGTCGTGGTCCTGTCGGTGGCCGCCCTGCCGTTCCTCGGCGGCACCTTCATGCCGGACTTCCGCGAGGGGCATTTCGTCATGCAGGTGAGCA
The DNA here is from genome assembly GCA_963718865.1 of uncultured Gammaproteobacteria bacterium. Lineage (GTDB taxonomy): Bacteria > Pseudomonadota > Gammaproteobacteria > Steroidobacterales > Steroidobacteraceae > 13-2-20CM-66-19. Next base: position 226,837 of record CAVRAE010000001.1, read on the forward strand.
GCTCGATTCCCGGCACCTCGCTCGAAGAGATGCTCGGGCTCGGCAGGCGCATCAGTGCCGAGGTGCTGGCGCTCCCATACGTGCTCAGCATCGAGCAGCAGGTCGGGCGGGCCGAACTCGGCGAGGATACCTGGGGGCCGCATCGCAGCGAGTTTCACGTCGAGCTGAAGGCCGATGCCAGGGTCGACCAGCAGGCAGCCCAGGAGGCGCTGCGGGCAATTCTCGCGCGTTATCCGGGCATCCAGAGCGAGGTCGTTACTTTCCTCGGCGACCGCATCAGCGAGAGCCTGAGTGGCGAAACCGCGCAAGTGGCGATCAAGGTCTTCGGCGATGACCTCGATGCCCTCGATGCGAGCGGATCACGGATCGTCGACGCGCTCGGCAAGGTGCCCGGAATCGTCGATCTGGAGTTCAAGCGCCAGAGCGGCACCCCGGCGCTCGTGATCCAGCTCATCCCGCAGGCGCTGGCAAGCAGCGGCCTCAAGGCGCAGGACGTTCTCGACACCATCGAGACCGCCTACGCGGGGGCGCGCGTCGGCCAGACCTTTCAGGGCACGCGCACCGTGGACGTCGAAGTGCTGTTGCCGCCGGCCTGGCGCGCTCGGCCCGCGGAACTCAGGCGCCTGATGATCGCGAGCCCGCTGGGCCCCGTGCCCCTCGCGCAGGTGGCGCGCATCGAAGTGTCCTCCGATCGCTACAGCATCGAGCACGACGGCGGCCAGCGCCGCGTGAGCGTGACCTTCAACGTGCGCGGCGCGCCGCTGCAAAGCGTGGTGCAGGAGGCGCAGCGCACCATCGCCGCGGCGGTATCGCTGCCGCCCGGCGTGTTCCTCGAGTTCACCGGAGCGGCCGCCGCGGAACAGCAGACGCGCAACGAGCTGCTCTTGTATTCGGGCCTGGCGCTGGCGCTGATCCTCATGATCCTGTTCGTCGCGTTCCATTGGCGCGTCAACAGCTAGCTGGTGCTGGCAAACATCCCGTTCAGCCTGATCGGCAGCGTGCTCGCGATCGCCGTGACCGGCATCGGCATCTCACTCGGCACCGTGGTGGGTCTGGTGACGGTGTTCGGCGTCAGTGCGCGCAACGCCATCCTGCAGCTCGCGCATTACGAACATCTGGTGGAGGTCGAGGGGGCTGCCTGGAGTCCGGCGCTGATACTGCGCGGTGCCAACGAGCGACTCATCCCGATCCTCATGACCGCTGCGGTCACGGCACTTGGGCTCGCGCCGCTCGCCATTGGAATGAACCGCCCCGGGCAGGAGATCGAGGGCCCGATGGCGGTAACCGTGCTCGGGGGTCTGTTGTCCTCGACCCTGCTCAACCTGGTGGTGCTACCCGCCCTGGCGCAACGTTACGTGCGCTCCGCGGCGCGGCGCTGATTGCACCGCTACGCGAGCGTCAATGGCGAAGCAGGCGCAACATTCCTCCCTGGCAGCCGGTCCGGGTTCCCGGGTGCGCTGCCGCTGGGCACGCAGCGCCGACGCGGACTACGTGCGCTACCACGACGAAGAGTGGGGGCGGCCAGTGCACGACGACCGCCTGCTCTTTGAAATGCTCATCCTCGAGGGGGCGCAGGCGGGGCTGTCGTGGGCGATCATCCTGCGCAAGCGCGCCGGCTACCTGCGGGCGTTCGCCAACTTCGATCCCCACAAGGTGGCGCGCTTCGACGCCCGCCGCCGCGCCGCCCTGCGGCGCGATCCGGCAATCGTGCGCAACCGCCTGAAAATCGAAGCCACGGTCGCCAACGCCGCCGCTTTTCTCGAGGTGCAAAGCGAGTTCGGCAGCTTCGATCGCTATCTGTGGTCGTTCGTCGGCGGCCAGCCGGTGCTGCGCGGCGCACGCCGCAGCACGCCGGCCCGCACCGCGCTCAGTGATCAGATCTCAGCGGATCTCATCCAGCGCGGCTTCCGCTTCGTCGGCAGCACCATCATTTACGCCTACCTGCAGGCCGTGGGGGTGGTGAACGATCACGCCGCGGACTGCTTCCTCCACGCCCGGCGGCCAGGCGGGAGCCAGGCGTCTGGCCGGCCGGCCAGCAGCCGAAAGTAGCCTTATCCGGCAAGCGCCTCTTAAGATAGCGGTCCGAATCACCCCTGACTGGACAAAAGCTATGAAGGCATTTCTCGCGATGGCTGCCGTTACGGCGCTGACTGCTGCCCCGGTGTACGCCGACTGCCCCTATCCGCCGGCTCCCAGCAAGATACCCGACGGCGCCTCGGCGACCATGGACGACATGCTCGCGGGACAGCGGGCCGTGAAGGCGTACGACAAGGCCATCAACGATTACGTCGCCTGCATCGACAAGGAGCTGCAGGACAGCATCGCCGCGGCCGGCGACAAGCTCAAACCCGAGCAGAAGGCCGACATGGAGAAGGTCGAGGCGCAGAAACACAACGCCGCCATCGACCAGGAGCAGAGTGTGGCGGATCGCTTCAATGAGCAGGTGAAGGTCTTCAAGGCCAGGACCGAAAAGAAGAACTGAGTGATTACCCCCGCGGAGGCTGACCGGCTCATCGGGCAGCACCTGCAGTGTCTGCCCATCGAGTCGCTGCCGCTGGCGCAGTGTGCCGGCGCGGTGTTGCGCGAGAACATCTATGCCGAACGCGACCAGCCGCCGTTCGACCGCGTGGACATGGACGGTATCGCGCTGCGCAGCCAGTCGCTGAGCGCCACCGCCCGCCAGCTCAGGATCCAGGGCACGCAGGCCGCGGGCGATCCGCCGCTGACTCTCGCGGCCGATGACGCGTGCATCGAAGTGATGACCGGGGCGGTGCTGCCGGGCGGCTGCGACAGCGTGGTCCCGGTCGAAGAGATTGCGCTGAGTGCTGGCCGCGCCGGGCTCGCGCAGCAGCTGCGCGTCGAGCCCTGGCAGAACGTGCACCGCCGCGGCAGCGACACACGCCAGGGTGCGTTGTTGGTATCGACGGGGGTGCGTCTGCACGCCCCGGAAATCGCGGTCGCGGCTGGCGCCGGCATGGCGCGCATCCGCGTCAGCAGCCAGCCGATGCTCGCCGTCATTTCCACAGGCAACGAACTCATCGAACCCGGGGAGCCGGTGCTCGCACACCAGGTGCGTCGCTCCAATCCCTACGGCATCGTGGCGGCGTTGCGCGAGCGCGGCTACCAGCGCGTAGCCGACGATCACATCGATGACAACCCCGCGGAACTCAGGGAGCGCCTGCGTTTTCACCTGGAGACGCACGACGTGCTGGTGTTGTCGGGCGGCGTGTCCATGGGGCGCTATGATCTCGTCCCACGGATTATGCAGGAGCTCGGGGTGCGCGCGATCTTTCACAAAGTCGCGCAGCGGCCGGGAAGACCCCTGTGGTTTGGTATGGCGCCGTCGGGGGCGGCCGTGTTTGGTCTGCCCGGCAACCCGGTCTCGGCGCTGGTGTGCCTGTCGCGTTATGTTCTGCCCGCGTTATCCGGCAGCCTCGGCGAACAACCGCCGCCGCCGGAACGCATGGCGCTCGGCGCGGCCGTGACCGTCACGCCGCCGCTGGCCCACTTCCTGCCGGTTCGTGTCCAACACGATGACTGGGGGCGCGCTTGGGCGATGCCAGCCCCCACCAACGGTTCAGGTGACTTCTCCGCTCTGGCCGGGACGGATGGCTTCATCGAGCTGCCCCCGGGACCCAATACCTATGCCAAGGGCTTTGTCGCACGTCTGTATCGCTGGTCTTAGGCTCCTGCAGGCCCTGAAACGCGCGCCAGGCTCCCCCACCCCTTGCGGTCGATAGCCATCGGCCCCATCCCGTGGTCATACTTCCTGTATGTCCGTCCGCGAAGTCATCGTTCCCCTGAAAGCGCTGCCCGCGCCGCGGGACACGCTCGCCCGTCCCGTGCGCGACCTGCGGATCTCGGTCATGGACCGCTGCAACTTCCGCTGCCCGTACTGCATGCCGCGCGAGACCTACAACGAGAAATACCGCTTCCTCGGCTCACACGAACGACTCTCGTTCGATGAGATCGTGCGTCTGGCGCGTTTGTTCGTGCAGCTCGGGGTGCGCAAGCTGCGCCTCACCGGCGGGGAGCCGCTGCTACGGGCGAACCTGCCGGATCTCATCGGCGATCTGACGGCCATTCCGGGCGTGGAAGACGTCGCGCTCACGACCAACGGGGTGCTGCTGGCACGCTACGCCAGCGAGCTGAAGGCCGCGGGCCTCAGGCGCGTGACCGTGAGTCTGGACAGCCTCGACCGCGAGGTGTTCACGCGCATGAGCGGAGGCTTTGGCGGCGTCGACGAGGTGCTCGATGGCATCGAGCACGCGCGGCGGGCGGAACTCGCGCCGATCAAAATCAACGCCGTCGTGCAGCGCGGTGTCAACGATCACACGGTGCTTGATCTGGTGGAGCGCTTCCGCGGCACCGGGGTGATCGTGCGCTTCATCGAATACATGGACGTCGGCAACCGCAATCACTGGCGCTCGGAGCTGGTTGTGCCCTCGCAGGAACTGGCAGCGCAGATCAGCGGCCGCTGGCCGCTGGTGGGACTGGATCCGGGCTACCGCGGCGAGGTCGCCAGGCGCTACGCGTTCGCGGACGGCCAGGGGGAAGTGGGATTCATTTCCTCGGTTTCGCAACCCTTCTGCGGCGATTGTTCGCGCGTGCGCCTGTCCTCGGACGGCGTGGTGTACACGTGTCTGTTCGCCACCCACGGCACCAGCCTGCGCGACGCGCTGCGCGCCGGCGCGAGCGATGATCAGCTGCTGGAGATCATCCGCAACCTGTGGCTGAAACGCACCGACCGTTACAGCGAGCAGCGCGCGCAGCTGCGCGGCGCGCACGAACGCAAGGTCGAAATGTTCTACATCGGTGGCTGATGGGACGCAGCGGCCTCACTCATCTCGACGCACAGCACCAGCCGGCGATGGTGGACGTCGGCGCCAAGGAGGTGACGGCACGCAACGCGGTCGCGGAAGCACGCGTACGGCTGCCACCCGCGGTGGCGCGCGCGCTGCGTGCCAGCGGACACCGCACCCGCAAGGGTCCGGTGTTCGACACCGCCATCATCGCCGGTGTCATGGCGGCGAAGCGTACGCACGAGCTCATACCCTTCTGCCACCCACTGGGGCTCGACGACTGCCAGCTTCAGATCGCACACGTGCGCAGCGGCGAGATCGTCGTGCGCTGCACGGTGTCGGTACATCACCGCACCGGGGTGGAAATGGAAGCCCTCACCGGCGCGACGGTTGCCGCGCTCACGATCTACGACATGTGCAAGGCCCTCTCCCACGACATCGAAATCACGACGGTGCGCCTGCTGGCGAAGGCCGGCGGTCGCCGGCACTTCGCGCGCGCGACGCCCAGGAAAAAGCGATGAGCGCCCCGGACAAGGCGCCGCCGCTCTTCGGCCTGGTGCTGGCCGGCGGACGCAGCACCCGCATGGGCCGCGACAAGGCAGCCCTCCCCTACGGTGACCAAACGCCGCAGCTTGAGCGGGCGGTGGCACTGCTTGGCAAGCACGTGCAGCGTGTTTTCGTGTCGGTGCGTGCCGACCAGGCCGACGATCCGCTGCGGGCGCGGTTTGCGCAGATTAAGGATAGGCACGAAAACATCGGCCCCATCGCCGGGCTGCTCGCCGCCCAGGCGCAGCACCCGCAAGCCGCGTGGCTGGTGCTGGCTTGTGACCTGCCACTGCTGGATGACGCATCACTCACTCACCTTGTCGGCGCGCGTGCCGTGGCGCGCGCGGCGACCGCCTACCGTTCGAGCCACGACGGCCTGCCCGAACCGCTGTGCGCGATCTACGAACCACGCAGCCGCGAGGCAGTTTGCGCCTGGGTCGCCGCGGGCGAGCAGTGCCCGCGCAAGTTCCTGAACAGTACCGACACGGCTTTGCTGGACGAACCGAATCCGTACGCGCTCGACAACATCAACACGCCCAGGGAGTATGGGGCGGCGATCGACCAGGCAACCGCTCACGCCTCCGGCCAGTCGGGCCGCCGCGCGAGCACCCGATCAAAGCACATCACCGTGCAGTATTACGCACTGCTGCGCGAGCAGGCCGGCCGGCGCGAGGAAGCACTCACCACCGCCGCTCGCACGCCGCGCGAGCTGTACGCGGAACTTGCCGGCCGCTACCCGTTCTCCCTCGGCGCGGACGTGCTGCGGGTGGCGATCAACAGCGAGTTCGGCGAGTGGTCGGCACCCCTCAAGGACGGCGACGCCGTGGTCTTCATTCCGCCGGTTGCCGGCGGCTAGCGCAGCGCCAGGGCAAACCTGTGACCGCATTTCGCTTCAGCAGCACACCCATCGAGACCCGCACCCTCAGCGCTGCGCTCGCCGATCCTGCGTGTGGCGGCTTCGCCGCCTTCGAAGGCTGGGTGCGGGATAGCAACGAGGGCCAGCACGTGCGGCACCTGGAGTACGAGGCCTTCGAAGCACTCGCCGTGCGCGAAGGCGAGCGCATCGTCGCCGAAGCCATCGAGCGCTTCGGTGTCGTGCACGCCGCGTGCGTGCATCGCGTCGGGGACTTAGGGGTGGGCGAACTGGCGGTGTGGGTCGGCGTGAGTGCGCCGCATCGCGATGAGGCGTTTCGCGCCTGCCGCTACATCATCGACGAGGTCAAACACCGCGTACCGATCTGGAAGAAAGAGCACTACGTGAGCGGTGACTCCGGGTGGGTGAACTGCGAGCGCTGTGCGGCCCCTGGTGCACACGCCGGAACGCCTGCGGAATCGCATCCGGGCCCAGGCACCGACGCCGCCGGCTCCCACGCGCACCATCACCGCCGCTGAATCCGGCGGCCACCGTGAGCTAAGTCTCGCATTGGTGAGGCGGGGCTCGCACTGCGAACGGCGTCGCCGGTCAGCTGACCTGCTCCGCGCTAAAGTCAGGGTATGTACACAGCCGCCTTTCGCTCGACCGTCACCGCCCGTCGCTGGCGCGTGGCCCTTTCTGTGACCTTGTTCCCGTTGATCTGGCCTGCGATCTCAGGGGCTCAGGAGATCTACAAGTCGGTGGATGCGGCGGGGCATGTGACTTACAGCGATCACCCGGGTGTGTCGAATGCACCAGCGGACACAGAGCTGCCGGGTGATGACGGGAGTGTGGTTGCGGGTATGAGTGTCTCCACCGCACCCCCGCCGCTGCCCACGACCGAGCAACCGCCCTGTCCGCAAGAGGGTGATCTGTGGACCCCGGGCTACTGGGCGTGGGACGGTGTTGGGTACTACTGGGTGGCCGGAGTCTGGGTACCCCCACCGAGCGTGGGCGTGCTCTGGACACCTGGTTATTGGGCGTACGCCGGCACCGTGTTTGTATTTCATCGCGGCTATTGGGGCCGGCGGGTGGGCTACTACGGTGGCATCAACTACGGCTTCGGGTACAGGGGCGTCGGCTACTTCGGCGGACGTTGGGTGGGCACCGTCTTTGCGTACAACCGTGCCGTGAACAACCTGAATGCGAGCGGCTTTCGCCATGTCTACGACGAGCCCGGGGTCAACCACGCGGGCTTAAGTCGCGTGAGCTACAACGGCGGACCCGGCGGAACCAGCAATGTGCCCACCGCTCAAGAGCGACTCGCAGCCCAGTCACGTCTGCCCTCAGCGTCGCAGCGCATGCACTTGCAGCCGGACCCGCATCCCGCGCCCAGCACCCCATCCAGCACCGCTCGGTCCGCGCGTGTATCAAAGCCGGTGCGGTCCGACACGCCCGCGGCATCGGCCCCGCGCCGGGCTACCTCGAGTACCGTAACCCGGCGGCGCACCCCGGCCAATGCAACCGTGCGACCCGCGTCCACGCATCCGGGCGCGCCGCGACCCCGGGCAACGCCGGAAATGAAGTCGACACCGATCAGGTAGCCGCGCGGCGCCGCCTTACGGCCGCACCTGCCCCGTCCCGCGCACCACGTACTTGTAACTGGTGAGTTGCTCCACGCCCACCGGCCCGCGGGCGTGGAAGCGATCGGTGGAAATGCCGATCTCCGCTCCCATCCCGAACTCGCCGCCGTCCGCGAACTGCGTCGAAGCGTTGTGCAGCACGATGGCGCTGTCCACGCGTTTCAGAAAGCGCTCGGCGGTCGCCTGGTTCTCGGTCACGATCGATTCGGTGTGTGCGGAGCCGTAGCGCGCGATGTGCGCGATGGCCGCGTCCACCCCCGCGACCACGCGCGCGGCGATGATCGCGTCGAGGTACTCGGTGTACCAGTCGTCTTCACTCGCCGGCTGCACCCTTGGGTCGCTGCGCTGCACGCTGGCGTCGCCACGCACCTCGCAACCGGCATCCAGCAGGTCGCGCACGATCGGCGCCAGATGCGTGGCCGCGCATGCTTCATCCACCAGCAGTGTCTCGGCGGCGCCGCAGATGCCGGTGCGGCGCATCTTGGCGTTGAGTGCGATGGTGCGCGCCATCGCTAAGTCCGCGTCGCGGTCGATGTAGACGTGGCAGTTGCCCTCCAGGTGTCCGATGACCGGCACTCGCGCCTCCTGCTGTACGCGCGCCACGAGTGTCTTGCCGCCGCGCGGCACAATGACATCCAGGTACTCGGTCATGCCGGCCAGCATGTAGCCGACGGCGGCGCGATCGGCCGTCGGCACCAGCTGGATGCAGGCCAGCGGTAAGCCTGCCGCCTGCAGCCCCGTGGTGAGGCACGCGTGCAGGGCCGCACTCGAGTGCCCGCACTCCGAGCCGCCACGCAGAATCGCCGCGTTACCGGATTTCAGGCACAGCGCGCCCGCATCGGCGGTGACGTTGGGGCGGCTCTCGTAAATAATGCCGATCACGCCCAGCGGCACGCGCACCCGCTGGATCTTCAGGCCGTTGGGGCGCTCCCATTCCGCCTGCGTGGTTCCGATCGGATCAGCCAGTCCGATCACCGCCTCGACGCTGGCCGCGATGGCCTCGGCGCGCCGCTCATCGAGGCGCAGCCGATCGAGCCGCGGGGCGCTCAGGTGCCGCGCACGCGCCTGCGCCATGTCGCTGTCGTTGGCGGCGAGGATGTCCTGGCGCCGCGCGCGCATCGCCGCCGCCGCCGCCGCCAGCGCAGCATTCTTCTGTTCACCGGGCGCGAGCGACAGCACCAGCGCTGCGGCCGAGGCGGCCTTGCCCATGCTCTCCAGCAACTCGCCGACGCCTTGTGTGTCCACAGCGGTCATGGGGGCAGCGCCTGCGCAGCTTGCGCGGTGGCTTCAGCGTGCGGCAGGAGCACCAGGTCATCGCGATGAATCATTTCGTCACGCCCGCGGAATCCCAGCAGGTCGGCGATCTGTGAAGACTGGCGCCCCATGATGCGCGCAGCGTCGGCGTCGGAATAAGCGATGAGGCCGCGCGCGATCTCCACGCCGTCACCGGTAAGGACACTCACCGTGTCGCCGCGATCGAAACGCCCACGCGCCCCGGTCACGCCGGCGGGCAGGAGGCTGCGGCCCTCAAGCAACGCGCGCAGCGCGCCGCAGTCGATGGTGATGGCGCCGGCCGGGCGCAGCGTGCCCGCGATCCACTGCTTGCGCGCGGCCGCCGGCGTCGCGCTGGGCACGAACCAGGTGCAATCGGCGCCCTCCTCGATGCGCCGCAGTGGATGTGGGTGGGAACCGGCTGCGATGCACAGGTGGCAGCCGGCCGCCACGGCAATGCGCGCCGCCATGATCTTGGCGGCCATGCCGCCGGATCCGAACTGCGATGCGGGACGGCCCGCCATGGCCTCGATCTCGGGTGTGATGTGGCGCACTTCATGGATGAATTGCGCCCCCGCTTCTTTGTTGGGATCGGCGCTGTAGAGTCCGTCCACATCCGAGAGCAGCACCAGGCACTCCGCGCCCGTCATCTGCGCGACCCGTGCGGCGAGCCGATCGTTGTCGCCGTAGCGGATCTCCGCCGTTGCCACCGTGTCGTTCTCGTTGATCACCGGCAGGGCGCCCAGCGCCAGCAGCGACTCGAGCGTGGCGCGCGCGTTCAGATAGCGGCGGCGCCGTTCGCTGTCCTCGAGCGTCAGGAGCACCTGCGCGACCGTGACCTCGTGCGCCTCCAGCAACTCCTTGTAAGCATGCGCCAGCCTGATCTGGCCGACGGCGGCCGCGGCCTGGCTCTCCTCGAGCTTCAGGGCCCCGGGCTTCAGTCCGAGGCGGCGCCGCCCGAGTGCAATGGCGCCGGATGACACCAGGATGACACCCTGGCCGCGGCGCCGCAGCCGCAGCAGATCATCGATCAGAGTCTCGAGCCAGGCGCGATTGATGCGGCCACTGTCGGCATCCACTAACAGTGCGGAACCGACCTTCACGACGATACGCCGCGCCTGCGCAAGGGGCGCCGCAGAATCGGGACGGCGGGCGGTCATGACGGAAAACTATACGCAAACCGCGCGCGTTGCCCAACCCGATCGCAGCCCCTACACTTATTGCCGCCAGGAACAACGACAACTTCAGGTGGATCCGCGGTGAGCAGAGACTACGAACCTGTGGCCGGCCAGTGGTATGAGAACCTCGAGGAGGAGGAATCGTTCCGCGTGCTGACGGTGGACGAGGACTCCGAGCTGGTGGAGATCGAGTACCTCGATGGCGACATCGAGGAGATGGATATTGAGAGCTGGCACGAGATGGACCTCGAGCGCATCGAACAGCCTGAGGGCTGGTCGGAATCCGACGACGAAGACGAGGCGGATGACGACGAGGACTGGGATGAGGAGGACGATGAGGACGACGACGACCCGGATGAGGACGATGACGATGAGGACGAGGAGCGCGAGCAGTATTGACCGCACCCGGCCTCGATAGCTGGTATCACGAGAAAGAATCGGCCTGGCTCTACCGCCAGGTCGCGACGGCCGAACGCGATCCCGCCAAGGCTGAGCTGTTCCTGAAGCTGGCCGCGGCCGCCGAGGAACAGGCGGGCAAGTGGCAGCTCGCGGCACAGCGCGACGCCCCCGCAGCATCCACCGCCGTCCGCGTGTTCGTGCCGGCGATGCGCGCCCGCATCGTGGCCTGGCTGCTGTCACGCTTCGAGCCGCGGTCGATGCGCACGGTGCTGGCGGCGATGAAGCTGCGGGGCTTGTCGGTTTACAGCGCGCCCGGCGGCATCGCTGGCGGCCACGCCATGCCCACCTCGCTTGCGGAAGTGGGCGCGCGGCACCGCAGCGCCCTCGGCGGCAGTCTGCGGGCCGCGGTTTTCGGTGTGAACGACGGACTGGTGTCCAATGTGAGCCTGGTACTCGGCGTTGCCGGCGCGGGCGTGCACAGCGGCTATGTGCTCACCAGCGGTGTGGCGGGCCTGCTGGCAGGCGCCCTGTCGATGGCGGCCGGAGAGTTCATCTCGGTGCGCTCCCAGCGCGAGATGTTCGAGTACCAGATTGCGCTGGAGCGCGAGGAGCTGGCGGAGTATCCCGAGGAGGAAGCCGAGGAACTCGCCCTCATCTACCAGGCGCGCGGTGTTGATCTGGCACAGGCGCGCGCGGTGAGTCACGCGCTGCTTGAAAACCCGCAACACGCGCTCGATGTGCTGGCGCGCGAGGAACTGGGCCTGAACCCGGATGATCTGGGCTCACCGTGGCAGGCGGCGGGCACCTCGTTTGCCGCCTTTGCCACCGGCGCCGCGGTGCCGCTGCTGCCGTTGCTGTTGGGCCTCACCGGCACGCGCGCGCTGTTGACCGCAACGCTGATCACGCTCGCCGCGCTGTTCGCCGTCGGGCTCGGCCTGTCACTGTTCACCGGCCGCGCCGCGCTGCGCAGCGCGCTGCGCATGATGCTGATCGGCGGCGGCGCGGGCGCGGTGAGCTTCCTGGTCGGGCGTCTGCTCGGAAGCGCGATCGGCTGACGGCCCTTGAATTGCCATCGCCCGTCCCCACGCTGGCTAAGGCTAAGGCAGTAACGGTAAAGTGCCGCTCGACGGCACCCGGGCACCGCCATCGCGCCCGTTCCCGATCCACTACAGGGTTTTTGTCATGAAACGCATCGCTCTGTTTCTGGTCACCAACCTCGCCGTCATCCTGGTGCTGACGATCGTCGCCCAGCTCACCGGGCTCAACACCTGGCTGGCCGTTCACGGCAGCAGCCTCACGGGGCTGCTCGTCATGGCGGCGTTCTTCGGCTTTGGGGGCGCTTTCATCTCGCTTGCCATGTCGAAGTGGATGGCGAAGCGGGCCATGGGTGTGCGCGTCATCGGCCAGTCCGGCGACGCAACCGAGCAGTGGCTGCTGAGTGTTGTCGGGCAGCACGCGCGCACCGTCGGGGTGAGCATGCCGGAGGTCGGGATTTTCAACTCCCCGGAACCGAACGCCTTCGCCACCGGCGCCAGCCGCAATTCGGCGCTGGTCGCGGTCAGCACCGGGTTGTTGCAACGCATGAGCCGTCCGGAGATCGAGGCGGTGCTCGGTCACGAGATGACCCACGTCGCCAACGGCGACATGGTGACGCTCACGCTGGTGCAGGGAGTGGTCAACACCTTCGTGATTTTCCTGTCGCGCATCGTCGGCAACATCATCGACCGTGCGCTGTTCCGCTCCGACGACGGCCGCGGCATCGCCTCCTTTATCACGGTGATCGTCTGCCAGCTGGTGCTGGGGGTCCTCGCCAACATCATCGTCATGTGGTTCTCGCGCCGGCGCGAGTTCCGTGCCGACCAGGGCGGCGCCAAGCTCGCGGGCACCAACAACATGATCGCGGCGCTGGAGGACCTGAAGCGCGTCCACCAACCCCTGCCCGCGCAGCAGTTTGCGGCGTTCGGTATCGCCGACGGCGCGGTGGCGAGCGGGCTGAAACGTCTGTTCCTGAGCCACCCGCCACTGGATGAGCGCATCGCCGCGTTGCGGGCGATCGGCACACATTGAGCCTCAGCGGTGAGGAACTGCGCGCGCGGCTGCGCGAGATCCTCGGCGCGGACGCGGTGCTGACGGCAGCCGCCGACTGCGCTCCCTACCTCACTGATCACCGCCAGCTCTATCACGGTGCGGCACTGGCGGTGCTGCGGCCGCGCACCGTGGCGCAGGTTTCACAGGTGCTCGCCTGTTGCAACGCGGCCCGCGCCGGGGTGGTCCCGCACGGCGGCAACACCAGTTACTGCGGCGGAGCGACCCCCGACGAGTCAGGCCGGCAGCTGGTACTGTCGCTGCAGCGCCTGAACCGGATCCGCAGTCTCGACGCCGCCAACTACTCGCTGGTCGCCGAGGCGGGCTGCATCCTCGGGTCACTGCACGCCGCCGCGGAGCAGGCCGAACGCTGTCTGCCGCTCACGCTTGGCTCGCAGGGCAGCTGCCAGCTGGGCGGAAATCTTTCCACCAACGCCGGTGGCACCAGCGTGCTGCGGTACGGGATGGCGCGCGACCTGGTGCTCGGCCTCGAGGTGGTACTTCCCGATGGGCGGGTGCTGAATGCGCTCTCGGCGCTGCGCAAGGACAACACCGGCTACGACGTCAAGTCGTTGTTCCTGGGCGCCGAAGGCACCCTGGGGGTCATCACCGCAGCGGCTCTTAAGCTCTTCCCCATGGCGCGCGATGTGGCGACGGCGTTCGCCGCGGTCAGCGACGTGCGCGCGGCGATCACGCTGCTGACGCGCCTGCGCGAAGCCACGAGTGACCGCGTGAGCTCATTTGAGCTCATCCCGCGCATCGCCGTGGACCTCACGACGCGCCACATCCCGCAGGTCACCGATCCACTGGAGCGGGCACACGATTGGTACGTGCTGTGCGAAGTGTCTTCGTCGCGCACCCAGGATGGCATGCAGGAGCTTCTGGCCAATACGCTCGGCGCCGCGCTGGGTGACGGTCTGGTGCGCGACGCCGCCGTGGCGTGCAACGAGCGTGAACGGGCGGCTCTGTGGAAGCTGCGCGAAAGCATCCCGGAGGCCCAGCGCAAGGAGAGCGCGAGCCTCAAGCACGACATCGCGGTGCCGGTGGCCGCGCTCCCGGATTTCCTGGCACGCGCCGCGGCGTGGGTAAGCGCCAACGCGCCCCAGGGGCGTCTCGTCGCCTACGGCCACCTCGGCGACGGCAACCTGCATTTCAACCTGAACGCTGCCGCGGGCGCAGATGCGCAGCGCTTCCTTGCCGACGCACCGCGCGTGGGGCACGCGATCCACGACCTGGTGCGCGAGTTTGGCGGCAGCTTCAGCGCCGAGCACGGCATCGGGCGCCTGAAGGTCGGTGAACTGGAACACTATGCAGACCCGGTGGAGCTGCAGCTGATGCGCACGCTGAAGACTGCATTTGATCCGCACGGCATCATGAATCCCGGTAAGGTGCTGCGCGCACAGTGACAAAGGAGACGCGGATGTTGCAGTTACGCCTGGCGGCGTGCGGCCTGGCGCTCGCGGTTCTCGCCGGCTGCGGTGAGCAGCGCAACCCGGCGGCCAACACCGGCCCGCCACCGGCACTCAACACGGCCGCACCCGCAACCCCACCCCTGCCGCCCGATCCGGGCGAAGGGCCGCGCATCACGCTCTCCAAAGACTACGTGCATCTGGAATACCGGGTCTACGGCCACGGCGAGCCGGCGGTGATGCTGGTGCATGGCTGGGCGTGCGATGCCAACTACTGGAACGCGCAGCTCGGGCCGCTGAAGAGCCGCTACACCGTGGTGGCGTTGAATCTCGCCGGCCACGGCGGCTCGGACAGCAACCGCAGCGACTGGTCGATCGCCAACTACGCCCGGGACGTGGCGGCGATCGCCCGTGAGATCCCCAACCATCATATTGTGCTGGTCGGGCACGGCATGGGCGCAATGGTGGTGCTGGCGGCGACCCCGCTGATCGGTCCGCGGGTCACCGGCGTCATTGCGGTCGATGCACTGCGCTCGGTGGGCCAGCCGCCGCTGCCGCCGCGCGAAGTGGCGGCGCGGGTCGCGCCGTTCCGCGCCGACTTCGTCGGCACGACGCGTGCGCTGGTCAGCGGCGCGCTGTTCCCGAAGGGGGCCGATGCGCTGCTGGTGCAGAAGGTTGCCTACGACATGTCGCTCGAGCCGCCGGCCATCGGCGTCGCCAGCCTGCAGCAAATGCTTTCCATGGATACCGCCCCGGTGCTCGCGCAGGTGCACGTGCCGGTGTACGCCATTAACTCGGATCTTGAGCCGACCGATGCGGCGCGGATTCGCAGGTCACTGCCACAGTTCACCCTCGACGTGGTCCCGCATACCGGTCATTTCCTCATGATGGAGGCGCCGGCGCGCTTCAACCCGCTGCTGTTAAAGGATATCGAGGCCCTGACGCCGCACGGCGCTTAGTGCCGTTAGCACTGCGGAGCGAGCCCCCAGCCCCAGCCGCAACCGCAACCGCAGCCGGCCAAGGTCCCGCCTTTGGCCGGCGGGAACGAAGCTGATGTCTGCGCAAATCGCTGCGAAGCGCTTTGCGCCAATCGACTAGGATTCCTTGCGCGGACGGATGAGGCCTTCCTGCGCGGCACTCGCCACCAGCCGGCCGTCGCGGGCAAACACCCGTGCGCGCGCGAAGCCGCGTGCGCCCGAGGCACTCGGGCTCTCCATGTCGTACAGCAGCCAGTCATCCACCCGCAGCGTGCGATGAAACCACATGGCGTGATCGATGGTCGCCATGATGACGCCCGGCCGCAGCGGCGAGTTGCCGTGGGGCAGGTTTGCGGTGTCGAGCAGGAAAAAATCCGACACATAGGCGAGCAGGCGCCGGTGCAGCATTTCGTCGTCCGGGAGCGCGCCCACCGCGCGCAGCCAGATCTGCCGCAGCGCCGGCGCACGCTGCGGCCGCAGGTAATCGATCGGCTGCACCAGGCGAAACTCGAAGGGCCGCGGCAGCTCGAAGAAGCGCCGCGCGCGTTCGGGCAACTGCGCGAGCACCTCCGGCGGCGGCCCCACGGAGGATGCCAGCTGCTCCGGTGTCGGCACCTGCGGCATGTCGCTTTGGTGTTCGAAACCGCTCTCGGCGATCTGGAACGACGCCGTCATGTTGAAGATCTGCGCCCCGTGCTGGATGGCCACGACACGGCGATTGGCGAAGCTGTGCCCGTCGAGGCTGCGATCCACCTCGTAGACGATCGGTGCGTTGCAGTCCCCGCGGCGCAGGAAATACGCGTGCAGCGAGTGCACGGTCCGGCCCTCGACGGTCGCGGCGGCGGCCGACAGCGCCTGCCCGAGCACCTGCCCGCCGAATACCTGGGGCGCACCGGTGTCGCGACTCTCGCCGCGGAACAGGTTCACCTCCAGCTGTTCGAGCTCCAGGAGCTTCAGCAGATCGTCGAGCCGCTGGTCCATGCTGCTGGTTTTCCCTTAAGGCGCGGATCAGTTGAGTTTGAACGTGCCGTGCATCAGCGCGTTGTGCCCCGGAAATGTGCACAGGTACGCGTAGCTCACGCCCGCCTTCAGCAGCGTCGGCGAAAAGCTGACGCTGGCGCTCTCGCCGCCGCCGACGATCTTGGTGTGCGCCAGCACCCGCTTGTCTGCGGGTGCCACGTAGTCATTGGCGAGTCCGGCACCCATGCCCGCCTGCGCCACGGCCGCAAGATCCGCGGCATTGACCAGCACCCAGTCGTGTCCCATCGCTTCCTTGGGAAGTTTGCCCGAGTGGTGCAGCGTAACGGTGATCTGCTTGCAGCTCGCAGGAGCCGCGAGTGCCTGCTTGTCGTACTGCATCTGGTCATTGCCCGAGATGTCCAGCTTGCAGGGGTCGGCGTGGGCGGTCAGCGGCAGCGCGAACGCGGCTAACAGGGCCGCGGCGGCGAGGGGATTACGCAGGTGGTGCATGGTGGTCTCCTTGGCGATCAGTCCGGCACACCCAGGCGCTGGTGCATGACGGGACTGGTGGTGGTGTACTGCAGAAACTGTTTCTTTTGCGGATACAGGTGATGCTGGATCGCAAACGCAGCCAGCGCCGCTTCGTGAAATCCCGACAGGATCAGTTTCTTCTTGCCCGGGTAGGTGTTGATATCGCCGACGGCGAAAATCCCCGGCATGCTGGTCTGGAATTTCTCGGTGTCGACCGTGAGCGCCTTCTTCTCCAGCGTCAGTCCCCACTCGGCTATCGGACCGAGCTTGGGATGCAGACCGAAGAACACCAGCAACTGGTCGGCCGGCAGCGCCTGGGCCGCGCCGGCGCGGGTTTTGATGTTGACGCCGCGCAGCGCGCCATCGTTGACGATGAGCGAGTGTGGCAGCGCTTCGAAATACTGCATGCGCCCGGCAGACACCTGCTCGTGCATTTTCGCAACGCTCGCGGGCGCGGCGCGAAACTCCGCGCGCCGATGTACGAGCGTGAGTGCCGCGACGCGCGGCAGCAGTTCGAGTGTCCAGTCGAGCGCCGAATCGCCGCCGCCGAAGATCACCAGGCGCTTGCCCGCGAGCTGTCCGGCATTCTTCACGCGGTACTGGATGGCGCCGCCCTCGAACGCTTCCGCCCCTTCAAGTCCGATGCGGCGTGGCTGGAATGAGCCCACACCGCCGGCGATGACCACGGCGCCGGCGTCAAAGTGCGTTCCGGCACTGGTGGACAGGTGGAAGCGTCCGTCCGCACGCCGCGTGAACGCCACGACTTCGTGGCCCAGATGCAGTTGCGGTTTGAACGGCTTGATCTGCTGCAGCAGCCGATCGACCAGTTCCTGTGCGCCACACACCGGGATCGCCGGGATGTCATAGATCGGCTTGTCGGGATAGAGCTCCGCGCACTGTCCGCCGGGGTGCTGCAGCGAATCGACCACGTGGGCGCTGATGCCGAGCAGCCCGAGCTCAAACACCTGAAACAGGCCGCAGGGCCCGGCGCCAATAATCACAACTTCGGCACCGATCGGCGCCGCGGGATCCCTGGTGGGTGCAGTTTCGCTCATGGATGAAGGCATTGTAGTGGGTCTGCCCGGCGCTCGCATGCCCCGAAAGAGAGCCGCGCACGCGTGGCTGCGGCGCTGCTGCGGGTGCGCTGGCGCCGTGCCCGGTCGTATAGTAGGCAGGGATGATCACGCTCAACATCAACGGCAGGGACGCACGGGTGGACGTCGACGCCGATACGCCGCTGCTGTGGGTGCTGCGGGACACGCTCAACCTGACCGGCACCAAGTACGGCTGCGGCATGGCACTGTGCGGCGCCTGCACCGTGCACCTGGAGGGTGTGGCGATCCGCTCGTGCGTTACGCCGGTGAGCGCTGTCGGCAGGAAGAAAATCACCACTATCGAAGGCCTGTCGGCCGATCGCAGCCACCCGGTGCAGCAGGCCTGGATCGAGCTGGACGTGCCGCAATGCGGCTATTGTCAGTCCGGGCAGATCATGTCGGCGGCTGCGCTGTTGGCGCAGACACCCCTGCCCAGCGATGCACAGATCGACGCGGCTATGGCGGGCAACATCTGCCGCTGCGGTACCTATCAACGCATCCGCGCGGCCATCCATCGCGCCGCGCAGTTGAAATCCGGCGGCTGATCCGCCGCTCATCTTCACCCTGACTGCAACTACGAGGAACTGCCTTGACGTCCAACAGCGAACTTCACGAGCGCCGCCAGCGGGCGATCCCGCGCGGTGTCACCAACTCGCTCGCGGTGTACGCCGAGCGCGCCGCCAACGCCGAGATCTGGGACGTCGAGGGCCGGCGCTACATCGATTTCGCCAGCGGCATCTCGGTGCTCAACACCGGCCACGTGCACCCGAAGGTAAAGCAGGCGATCGCTGCCCAGCTGGAAAAGTTCACGCATGCCTGCTTCCAGGTCACCCCCTACGAGAGCTACATCGCGCTGGCTGAAAGCCTGAATGCCCTCGCCCCGGGAGCGAGCCCCAAGAAGACCATCTTCCTCACCACCGGCGCCGAGGCGGTCGAGAACGCCCTGAAGATCGCCCGCTTCCATACCAAGCGCTCGGGCGTCATCGCCTTTTCCGGCGGCTTTCACGGCCGCACGCTGGCCTGTATCGGACTCACCGGCAAGGTGGCGCCCTACAAGACCGGTTTCGGCCCGATGCTGCCGGAGGTCTATCACCTGCCCTACCCGATGCCCTACCACGGGGTCACGGTCGAGGATTCGTTGCACGCGCTCGAACAACTGTTCAAGGCGGACGTGGACCCGGCGCGCGTCGCGGCGATCATCATCGAACCGGTGCTCGGCGAAGGCGGTTTCTATGCCGCGCCGGCGGAGCTGCTGCGGAAGCTCCGCGCCCTGTGCGACACGCATGGCATCGTGTTCATCGCCGATGAGATTCAATCGGGCTTCGGCCGTACCGGACGCATGTTTGCGATCGAGCATGCCGGCGTCGAACCGGATCTCATCACCATCGCGAAGAGTGTCGCCGGCGGGGTACCGCTGTCGGCCGTGACCGGCAAAGCCAACATCATGGACTCCCCCGGCCCCGGGGGGCTGGGCGGCACGTTTGCCGGTTCACCGCTGGCGTGCGCCGCCGGACTTGCGGTGCTCGAGGTGATGCGCGAAGAGCAACTGCTCAAGCGCGCCCAGGACATCGGGCGCTTCATGAGCTCGCGCCTGAAGGGCCTGGGCGTACGCTTCCCGTGCATCGGCGAAGTGCGCGCCCTGGGCGCCATGGTGGCGGTGGAGCTGGTGAAGAATGCACGCGCCGATTCGCCGGATGCGGATCTCACCCGCGCGCTGGTGCAGGCGGCCGGCCGGCACGGACTCGTGATCCTTTCCTGCGGCGTCTACTCGAACGTCATCCGCTTCCTGGCGCCGCTGACCATCAGCGATGCGCTGCTCAAGGAAGGATTCCAGTTGTTCGAGCTGGCGCTGGAGGAGACCGCGGGCGGCGGACTGACGGCAAAAGCGGCCGGTTGAACCCCGCCCGCGCGGCGCCTCTGCAGCCGGCCAAAGTCACGCCTTGGCCGGCGTCAACGAAGCTGATGTCTGCGAAAATCGCTGCGAAGCGATTTTCGCCAATGCACTAGGCGCGACCGGCGTTGGCGTCTGTCGGGGTGTGGAAGTACTCGCTCTCCGAGGCGAGCTGCTCGAGCAGGCGCTTCAGTTCCGCCATCCGGCCCTGCGCGGTGCTGATGGGCATGCAGTCCTGGCACCGCGGATCGCCGCACGGCTGGCGCGAGTACAGCCAGTACTGGATGGCGCCGGCGAGCAACCCGTCGGCGATATCCCAAAGGTCAGCGTCCTTGTCCTTGTCCGCGATCCGGTTACCCAGATCGACGGCCTTGGAGAACGCGGCATCGAACGTATCTGCCAGCTCGGTCATGGTTTATGGCCGCCCTTCATCGTTGGCTCCTAGTATAGGGCAAAGAGCGCGGCGACCGGCCCGCCGGCCCCGCCAGCGGGGCGCGCCCAGCCCGGGCACCCGCGTCCGCGCAGTCGGTCACGTCCTGCGCCTGCTTTGTGCGATCTGCCCCACGGAAGCGCTGCGACTGCATCGCGCATGATGCCTGCGGTTAATGGACTAACGAAGAAAGTGGGTCCTGCGCTTGCTGCGATTTATGTCGTATGGCTCTGCTCACTGACATTCCCGAGGCCGAAACGGAGCCGGTGCTGCCGGCCCCACCGGGGCGGCGTGCCTGGCGATTGCGACTGGGGATCGGCTGGCGTCTGGGCCTGGGGCTGGCGGCCGTCGCGGCAGTGCTGGTGGGCGGTGAAATGCTGGCCGCGCGCACCGCGCGCGAGGCGCTGGCTGCGATTCACAGCATGCAGGACGAGCACGAACCACTCGCCAGCCGCGCGAGTGCCGTGATGGAAAAGCTGGTCGCCTATGACCGTGCCGTAGGTGAGTCCGTGGAAGCCCGTTCGGCCGCGGATTTCAACAGCCTGACCGAAGCCGGCTACGCCCTCGAAGCGGCCGTGGGCGAATACTTCGATGGCAAGCCGAGCCCGGCGCCCAACCCCGAAGCCATGCAGCTGCGCACGCAGCTCACCCAGCACATTGCCAACGCCCGCCAGCTCGCCAGCCGCTCGGCGCAGCGCGTCCAATGGGCGCAGCAGCGTCAGGCCGCGCTCAACCACATCTACCAGCTCATCGCTTCGGCGGGCGGCTCGGGCCTCGTCATCAACGGCACGCAGGTCGTCGCCCGCCGCTCCCTCGCGGAACTCGAAGCGGCGGTGGATGCGGTGCGCGGTGATCAGGGTTCCTCCGCTGATCTGCTGCAGCGCGAGCGGGACTTCACGGCGGTGCTCGCCGCCCACAGCACGGAACTGCAGATCTCCCCCGGACGTTCGTGGCTGGCAATGGTCCGCGAGGACTTTGCGCTCGCCACTCGTCTGCGGCTCGAGGTGGCGCGCTATGACGCGGTCAGCCGGCCGGAGTGGCACAGCCTGCTCGAGGAGAGCGCGGCGCTCACCGCCGGTGTCGACGACTTGTTGCAGCGACCGGCGCGGCGCGAATTGCTGCTGGCAGCACAACGTACGGCAAGCTCTGCCGAGGTCGCCGAACGCTCGATGATCAACACCGGAGCTGCGGTGCTGGCGCTGCTCCTCGTGGTGTCGCTGCTGCTGGTCGCGAGCATCAGTGTGCCGGTACGGCGCCTGACCGCCGCCACGCGTCTGCTGGCGAGCGGCAACCGCGCGGCACGCGCCCCCCGCGGCGGTTCCGCCGAGATCGACGAGCTCGCCGAGTCCTTCAACACCATGGCCGATCGCATCGCGTACGCGGAGGCGAAGCTGCGCGCTCACCAGGCGCAGCTCGAGCGCCACGTGGCCGAGCGCACCCGGCAGCTGCATCACCTCGCGCACCATGATCCGCTCACGCAGCTGCCCAACCGCCGCCAGCTCTCCACGCACCTGGCGGAAGCCCTGTCGCGCGCCGGACGGCAGCGGCGGCTCGCACTGTTGTTTGTCGACGTGGACAATTTCAAGTCCATCAACGACACCCTCGGTCACAGCTTCGGCGACCGTGTACTGCAGCAGGTCGCGCAACGTCTGCACACCGCCACCGCCGGCGCCGCCTCGCTGCTGGCACGGCTCGGGGGCGATGAATTCACCGTGCTGCTGGAGAACGTGACCTCCGATGGCGAGGTGCAGCGCTGTGCGGAGCAGATCGTGGCGACGCTGCAGGAGCCGCTGCTGGTCGACGGCCGCGTGCTCGCCACCACCGCGAGCCTCGGCGCGAGCATCTACCCGGATCACGCCACCGACGCCGAGGGCCTGCTGCGCGCCGCGGACGTGGCCCTGTTCCGTGCCAAGGAGCTCGGCCGCAATCGCTGCGCCATCTACAGCCCGGCGTTGTACGACGCGGCCGCGCAGCGCTTTCGCCTGGAGCAATCGCTGCGCCGCGCGGTCGAGGACGGCGATCTGCTGTTGATGTACCAGCCGCAGCTGGCATTGCCGACCTTCGAGGCGACCAGCGTCGAGGCGCTGCTGCGCTGGCGCAAGTCCGACGGCCGCATTGCGACCGCCCACGAATTCATTCACACCGCCGAAAAGACCGGTCTCATCCACGACATGACCGACTGGGTGCTCAATTCGGCCGCCGCGACCGCGGCCGGCTGGCGCGCGCAGGGCTGGCACAAGGCCTGCGTGGCGGTGAACGTCTCGCCGCCGCAGTTCTTCGAGAGCGGCTTCGTCGAGCACGTGGCACGCACGCTCGCAGCGACGGGACTGCCGGCGAGCGCACTGGAGATCGAAGTCACCGAGACCGTGATCCAGACCGGACCGGCAACCATCGAGTCGCTGCGCCGCCTGCGCGCTCTCGGGGTCGCCATCGCGCTCGACGATTTCGGCATCGGCTACTCCTCGCTCACGTCCCTCGAGCAGCTGCCCATTACGCGCGTGAAGCTCGACCGCCAGCTGATTGCAGGCGTCGACACCAAGCCGCGTTCGGCCGCCATCGTGCGTTCCATCGTCGCGTTGTGTCACGGACTGGGACTGCAGGTCGTGGCCGAGGGCGTCGAGCGCCCGGCGCAGCTGGATTTCCTGTCGCGCTGCGGACCGATCAGTGTGCAGGGTTACCTGCTGGCGCAGCCGGTCGAGGCCGATGTGACATTCGCCGAAGCACAGGCGGCCGGTGCACGCGGCCGGCAGGCGCTGGAGGCGGTGGCTCGCACCGCGCCGGCCGACAACGCCGATTCGCTGGTATTCCTTGGCGGCGCCGGGCGTCGGCGCGCGCCGTAGGAGCGCTTCAGCCGCGCAGGAAGGCCGCGCGCGCGCTGACGCCCACGTCGGCCTGATCGGTGAAAAAGCCGTCGATCCCGGCGCGCAGATACGCGAGTAACTCCCCCTGCAGATCGCCCGCCGCGGCAGGCGCCGCCCCGCGGCGATAGTCATCCGGCAGAAATTCATTCTCCAGGCGGAAGGTCCACGGGTTCACCGCGAGACCCGCCGCATGCGCGTCCGCCACCAGCGTGGTGGGCGACCCCAGCGTGCCGTCGGCGTGCCGCGGGATGACGAGCGACTTGGCGGGACCGATGGCCTGGGCGTAGCGGGAAATTTCCTTTAAGCCCTGCGCGGTTATGAGATCCGCGTAGCCGCGCGCATCGCCCGCCAGCACGAAATCAAAGGGTGCGCCGCCGTCCTCGATGAGCTGCACCAGCGGCAGGCGCGTCATACCCCTTAACGCCTTCAGGTAACCCACCTCAAAGGACTGCAGCCATACGCGCGTGTCGCGGCCCTGGTACCCGTACTCCCCGAGCAGCGCCAGCAGCGGGGCCTGCATGGGAAGGCCCAGGTTCGCGAAGTAACTCGCGTGCTTGATTTCCGGGTACAGGCCGACCGGCGCCGGTGCCGACAGCCCCAGCTGTCGGGCACGCGCGGCCCGCTGCCCATCCACGCCCTGCACGAGGGCGAGGATCTCCTCGAAGGTCGCGATCTCGAATTGCCCGTCAAAACGCGTGTTGCCAGGGCGCAGCTGCGGGATGCGCTCGCGGGCGCGCAGCGTCTTCAACTCCCGCAACGTGAAGTCCTCGGTGAACCAGCCGCTGACCGCGGTGCCGTCGACCGACTTGGTGGTACGCCGCGCTGCGAACTCCCAGTGCGCCGCCACATCGGTGGTGCCGCCGAGCTCGTTTTCATGGCGGGCGATCAGCACCCCGTCGCGCGTCATCACCAGGTCCGGCTCGACGCTATCCGCGCCGTACTGGATGGCAAGAAAATAGGACGCGAGCGTGTGCTCCGGCACATAACCACTCGCGCCACGATGGCCGATGACGATCGGTGCGGCGCTGCTCATCGCAGCTCATACCAGCACAGCCGGCGGTGACTTGCTAGACTTTCCCGGTGCTGCTCACGGAACAGGACATCTATCACTTCCGGGAAGGCACTTACGTCCGCGCCTACGAGAAGCTCGGCGCCCATGCGCTGAGCGGCGCCGGCAGCGCCGGCACGCACTTTGCCGTCTGGGCACCCAACGCCACGGCGGTTTCCGTGGTGGGTGATTTCAACGGCTGGAGCCCCGGCAGGCACGCGTTGCGGCCGCGACTGGATTCCTCGGGAATCTGGGAAGGCCCGATCGCAGGCGTTGGCCCCGGGGCCCTTTACAAATACCACGTCGAGTCCGGGCGCGCAGGAGCGGCCGTGGACAAGTGCGATCCCTACGCGTTCTGCTCGGAGGTGCCGCCGCGTACCGCATCGGTGGTCTGGAAGCTCGACTACCAGTGGGACGATGCCCAGTGGCTGCAAAAGCGCGGGCGCGCCAACGCGCTCGAGGCTCCCTGGTCGATTTACGAGGTGCACCCAGGCTCGTGGCGGCGCGTGCCGGCAGAGGGCAACCGCTCGCTCACCTGGCGGGAGCTGGCGCACGCACTCGGCGACTACGTAGCCGATATGGGTTTCACGCACGTGGAGCTCATGCCGGTGATGGAGCATCCGTTCTTCGGTTCCTGGGGCTACCAGGTCACCGGCTACTTCGCACCGACCGCACGCTACGGCACGCCCCAGGACTTCATGTATTTCGTCGATCACCTGCACCAGCGCGGTATCGGCGTGATACTCGACTGGGTACCCTCACACTTCCCGGCCGACGCGCATGGACTCTCGCAGTTCGACGGCACGTATCTCTACGAGCACGCGGATCCGCGCCAGGGATTCCACCCGGAATGGAAGAGCTCGATTTTCAACTACGGTCGTGCCGAGGTGCGCAACTTCCTCGCCAGCAGCGCGCTCTTCTGGCTCGATGTGTACCACGTGGACGCGCTGCGCGTAGACGCCGTGGCCTCGATGCTGTACCTGGACTACGCCCGCAGCCCCGGGGAGTGGATCCCCAACCGCTTCGGCGGCAACGAGAACCTCGAAGCCGTGCAGTTCTTAAAGCAGCTGAACCTCGCGGTCTACCGCGATCACCCGGATACCCAGACCATCGCCGAGGAGTCCACCGCCTGGCCGATGGTGTCGCGACCCACCAATTACGGCGGGCTGGGGTTTGGGCTGAAGTGGAACCTGGGCTGGATGCACGACACGCTGAAGTATTTCCAGCAGGACCCGGTGCACCGCAAGTACCACCACAGCCGGCTCACCTTCAGTCTGTGGTATGCCTTCACCGAAAATTTCGTGCTGCCGCTGTCACATGACGAAGTGGTGCACGGCAAGGGCGCGCTCATCGGCCGCATGCCCGGCGACGAGTGGCAGCAGTTCGCGAGCCTGCGCCTGCTGTTCGGCTACATGTGGACCCATCCGGGCAAGAAGCTTTTGTTCATGGGCGGGGAGTTTGGCCAGCGCCGCGAATGGCAGCATGACGAGAGCCTGGAGTGGCACGTGCTGCAATATCCGTTGCACGCCGGCGTGCAACGCTGGGTGCGGGACCTGAACCGCTTGCTGGTCGGCACCCCCAGCCTGCATGAGCAGGATTTCGTGGCTGGCGGCTTCCAGTGGATCGATTGCGACGGTGCCGATGTCAGCGTCATCGCCTTTCTGCGCAAGAGTCGCGACGGGGATCCGGTGCTGGTGGCGTGTAACTTCACTCCCGTGCCACGCGAGGCTTACCGCCTCGGTGTACCGCGCGGCGGGATCTGGCGTGAGCGCCTCAACAGTGACGCCGGCGTGTACGGTGGGAGCGACCTCGGCAATCTCGGTGCACTCGCGACGGAGGCGACCCCGGCACATGGCCACGCGCAATCCCTGTCGATGCGGCTGCCGCCGCTGGCGATCGTGGTGCTGACGCCGGAATAGCCATGCCTTACGCCAAAGCAGCGCGCGCCGTGATCGCGGTGGCCATTGTTCTGCTCGCCGCCTGCAGCGCCGGCATCCCCGTGCGCCAGGACCCCGAAGAGGTACGCAGTCGCTACGAATCCTACGCCGGCGCGCCGATCGATCACTTCACCTGGCTGGGTCACTACGACGGCTGGGAAGCCCTGGGGCCGGACGAACTGGTGCTGTTCACCGCGGCCAACCGGGCCTATCTGCTTAAGGTGAGCCCCCCGTGCCACGACCTGCGGACCGCCGAGCACGTGGGCTTCACCTCCACCGGCGGCTCGGTGTACGCGCGCCTGGATTCGGTGACCACGCGTACCTGGCGCTGCCGCATCCTGCAGATCCGCAGGGTGGACTACCGGCGCATGAAGGCGGATCTGCGGCGCGGCTGAAGAGACGCGCGGCGGTAAACGCAGCCGCTCCGGACGCGTTATACAATCACGCCAGCCCCATCCAGGAGCGTTGCATGCGCCGAAATCCCAGCACACCCATCGTACTCACGCTGGTTGTGGTGCTGTGCGGTGCCTGCGCTGGCGGCATCCCGCTGCACACGAGCCGGGAGCAGGTGCGTGATCGCTACACCGCTTACGCCGGTCCGCCGATCTCCTCCTTCACCTGGCTCGGCCGCTACGACGGTTGGGAGCCGCTGGGCAAGGATCAGCTGGTGATATTCACCACCCCGAACGATGCCTACCTGCTGAAGATCTGGCCGCCGTGCGATATGCGCTTCGTCATCAACGGCATCGAACTCACCTCCACCGCCAGTACCGTCACCACGCACCTGGATTCGGTCATCGCCAGGGCCCCTGGCATCGGCCGCTGGCGCTGTCCCATCCAGGAGATCCGCAAGGTCGACTATCAGCGCATGCGGGCGGACCTGCGCGCCGCCAAGCAGCAACAACGGCAACCGCAGCAACCGCTACCGCAGCAACCGCAGCCGCCGCCGCAGCGCTAACCGGGCGGGTGTGAGGCGCCGAGGCGCCGGCCCGGAGTTGCGTTTCGCTCTGTCATGTATACACTGTATACATGAGGAGCGGTGATTCCACTGGCAACAGGATAGCCGCGGCCGCACGGCGGCTCCTGCACAAGGAAGGAGCGGAGGCCGTGTCCATGCGGCGTGTCGCCGAGGTGGTGGGCATCACGCCCATGGCCATCTATCGCCACTACCCAAACAGGGCGGCGCTACTGAATGCCCTGGCGGATGAGGGTTTCCAGGAGCTGGCCGCCGCCGTCAGGGGCAGGAATTTCACCGGGCCTATTGAAGAGCGGCTCGCGAAAATGGCCGACGTGTACCTGACTCACGCTCTGAGCAACCCGCGACTCTACGAGCTCATGTTCCTGAAAAAGCGCGCGGGGGCACGCCGCTACCCGCGCGATTTCAAAGCGGGGCGCTCGCCCACCGTCAACCCGATGGCCGAAGTGGTGCTTGAAGGGATGCGGGTGGGGGATTTCCGCAAGGATGATCACTGGGAGATCACCTTCGAGATGGGCGCCCTGTCCCACGGCCTCATCATGCTTTATCTCGGCGGACGGATTGATGCGACGCCGGCTCGCTTCCGCGCTCTCTACCGGCGCTCCTTCCAGAGATACATCCGTGGGTTACGCAGTTAACCGGCGTCGCTTGGGCCTCGGCTTCCTGGCCGTCGCGCTCACGGCGCTGCTGGTGTGGTTTGGAACCGGGCTGGATCCCATCTGGCCGCTCATGTGGTTCGCGCCGCTGCCGGTATTGCTTTTCAGCAACCGTGCTTCCTGGCCAGCGGCGGCGCTGGTGGCCGCACTCGCCTGGTTGCTTGGAGATCTCAACCTCTGGCACTTCTTCGCCGACGTACTCGATATGCCGCGGCTCGTGGTCGTGCAGATCTTCGGCAGTCTCGCCTTGATGTTCACGTTTGCGGTATTGCTGTACCGCGCGCTGCTGCAGCGTGGCGCCTGCTGGTCAGCGCTGCTCGCGCTGCCGGCCTTCTGGGTCGCATTCGAATACCTGCTCAACATGACTTGGCCTCACGGCACCTTTGGCAGCCTGGCGTATTCGCAGCTCAAATTCCTGCCGTTTCTGCAGCTGGCAGCCGTTACCGGACCCTGGGGAATGAGTTTTCTGCTGCTGCTGTTCCCCACCGCGCTCGCGCTCGGCCTGCACCTGCGTGCCACGGCGCCAAAGCGCGCCTTGACCGTCGTCGCTGTGAGCCTCGCCGCAATTGCCGTGGCGCTCGCGTTCGGCGCCGTGCGTCTCGCGCTGCCGATTTCGGCACCGCTCGTGAAGGTGGGACTGATCGCGTCGGACGCTGCCGGCAGACGCGGCGTAGCCGACGAAGGTGCTGCAACTGCGAAGGTGTTCAACGCCTACGCCGATGTAGTGGCGAGCCTGGCAGCCAGGGGAGCCCAGCTGGTGGTGCTGCCGGAGAAACTGGGTGTCGCGGTTGATCCTGCTACTAAGAACTCTGACGCCCTGTTCCAGTCCCTGGCGGACAGGACACGCACCAGCATCGTGGTCGGCATGGTGCGCGTGAGTGCGCCGGAACAATATAACGAGGCGCGGATATATGTGCCGCAAATGCCGGTGCTGACCTACGACAAGGAACACATGCTGCCGGCCTTTGAGTCCATGTTTAAACCCGGCACGAGCCTCGCGCTCGTCTCCAGACCCTCAGGCATCTGGGGAGTGGAAATATGCAAGGACATGGATTTCACGCCCCTGTCGCGACGCTACGGCGAGGCGGGCGCCGGCCTGATGCTGGTGCCCGCGTGGGACTTCGATCTTGACCGCCTGGCACACGGCCACATGGCGCTGATGCGCGGCGTGGAAAGCGGCTTTAGCGTGGTGCGTGCGGCCAGGCGAGGGTATCTGACCGTAACGGACAGCCGCGGACGGGTGTTGGCCGAAACCACCAGCAAGGCAGCCCCCTTTGCCACCTTGCTTGCGGATGTACCGATCATTCATGTCAACACGCTCTACCTGCGACTCGGTGACTGGTTCGCATGGCTGGTGCTCGCCGTGCTTGCGGTCACGCTGGCCCACTGTGCGTTGCTGACAGTGGGTCGGTCACGTCCTCAGCGGTAGCCGCGCGCCTGCAGGCTGAACAGGCGCGCGTAGGTACCGTTCAGGCGCATCAGTTCCTCGTGGCTGCCGCGCTCGACAATCGCGCCACGGTTGAGTACCGCGATCTGGTCGGCCATGCGCACGGTCGAGAAGCGGTGCGAAATAAGGATGGTGATGCGCTCACGCGAGAGCTGGCGGAAATGCTCGAACACCTCGGCCTCGGCCTGCGCATCCATGGCCGCCGTGGGTTCATCGAGCACCAGGATGTCGGCGCGCGTGCGCATGAAGGCGCGTGACAGCGCGATCTTCTGCCACTGACCACCCGAGAGCTCCCGCCCGTCGCGGAACCACTTGCCGAGCTGCGTGTTATAGCCATGCGGCAGGGTCTCGATGAACTCGTTCGCGCGGCCCTTGGCGGCGGCCGTGCGCCAGCGCGTCTCGTCCTCGAAGAAGCGCTCGTCGCCTGCGCCGACGTTCTCGCCCACCAGCATCTGGTAGCGGGCAAAATCCTGGAAGATGACGCCGATGCGCTCGCGCAGCGCCGTTTCGTCCCACACCGCGAGGTCCTGCCCGTCAAGAAGAATGCGTCCGCTGGTCGGCGCGTATAACCGCGTCAGCAGCTTGATGAGGGTAGTCTTGCCCGAGCCGTTTTCCCCCACCAGCGCCAGGCTCTCGCCCGGTCGCAGCTGCAGCGTGATGTGCTCGAGCGCGGGCTCCTCGGCGTCCGGGTACGTAAAGCTCACGTCCTCGAAGCGAATGCCATCCTCCGGGTGCGGGCCGCGCACGGCGGCGCCGGCGCGTTGCGGCACCGGGGTTTCCAGGTACTCATAGAGCGTCGACAGGTAGAGGTTGTCCTCGTACATGCCGCCGACGGCGGCGAGAATCGCCGACACGCCCGCCTGCCCCTGACGGAACAGCGCCACGTACATGGTCATCTGACCGAGCGTGATGACCCGCGCCACGGTGCTGACCGCGATCCACGCGTACGCGCCGTAGAGGGACGCCGTCGCGATCAATCCCAGACAGAACCCCCACGCATCGCGCCGCAGGGTAAGGGCCCGGTCCTCGCGGTAGATACGCCGGAAGATCTCGCGATAACGCTCGAGCAGGCGCGGCCCGAGACCGTAGAGCTTGACCTCCTTGGCATGATCCTCGCGCCCGAGCACGGTCTCCAGGTACAGCTGCATGCGCGTCTCGGGCGAGCGCCACCGGAACAGGCGAAAGGCGTCGCCTGAGAACTTGGCTTCGGCGACGAATGCCGGCACCCCCGCAAGCAACAGCACCGCGACCGCCCACGGTGAAAAACGCGCGAGCAGCACGCCGTAGCTCACCAGTGAAATGCCGTTCTGCACCAGCCCGAAGGTGCGGGTCACGAGACTCAACGGGCGCGTGGACGCCTCGCGCCGCGCGCGCGTCAGCTTGTCGTAGAACTCCGAATCCTCGAAGTGCTGCAGGTCGAGGGTCAGCGCCTTCTCGAGGATCATGACGTTGACGCGTTGCCCGAGCTGCGCGCGCAGCAACGACTGGCACACGGACAGCCCGCGTTGCGCCGCCGCGATCAGGGCCACGAGCACCCCCTCGATCACGACCAGGTCCACGACCCGGCCGGCGACACTCGCGGTGCGGATGGCGGTGACCACCGCATCAACAATCAGCGAACCAATGTACGCGACACTCGCGGGCAGCACGCCCGCAATCAGAGTGAGGGCGGCGAGCGTGAGCGTGAGGTTGCGGTTGGTCGTCCACACCAGCTCAAGTGCCCGCCGGCTGTAGCGGAACACGCCAAAGAAGCCGCGCAGCGTCACCCCCTCGCGGTCGGCGACGACATTGGCGCGGCGCGGTGGATGGGTCGGTGTCGCCATTCAGCCGTCCCGCCCCGGCGCCACGTCGGCCGCGCCGGCGGCCGCGCGCGTGGCGGCCGCGTCCGAGGTCGCCGGTGCGATCGGCCGCAGGATGGCTGGGGGACTCAGGCCGGTGATCAGCCGCGACCCGCGCCGGAAGAATATGTAGCTGTAGATCCATGACGACAGCACGGCGAGCCGGTTGCGAAAACCGATGAGTACCGTGACGTGCAACGCCATCCACGCAAGCCACGCCGCCAGTCCCCCGAAGTGCAGGCGGCCCAGTTCCACGACCGCGCGCGACTTGCCGACGGTGGCCATCGAGCCCTTGTCGCGATAGTGAAAGCCCTGTGCACGTGGGCTGGGCGCACCACGTACCGCGGCGTCGATCACCGCGGCGACGTAGCGCCCCATCTGCAGCGCGCCCTGCGATACCCCGGGTACCGGCTGGCCGGTCACGGGGTCGACGAGATACGCGGCATCACCGATGACGAAGACTTCCGGGTGCGCGGGGATCGAGCAGTCCGCCAGCACCTTCACCCGGCCGGCGGACCCAAGCGGCACGCCGAGGGCGGCGCCCAGGGGCGAAGCACGCACACCCGCCGCCCAGATCACGTTGTAACTGCCAAGCCGCTCGCCACCCGCCTCGACCCCGCCGGCAAACACCCTGGTGACGCTCGCGCCGAGGCGCACTTCAACACCGAGTGCGCGCAGCTGCGCGAGCGCGCGTGCCGAGGAGTCAGCGTGCAGCGCCGGCAACACCCGTGGCCCGGCCTCAATCAGGATGACGCGCGCCTTGCGGGTGTCGGTGACACGAAAGTCACGCGCCACGACATCGACGGCCAGTTCCTTGATCGCACCGGCGAGTTCGACACCGGTGGGACCGGCGCCGACGATGATGAAGGTCAGGTGCGCGTCACGCTGCGCCGGGTCCGCTTCCAGCTCTGCCGCCTCGAACGAGCGCAGCAGACGCGAACGGATGAGGGTGGCCTCCTCCACGTCCTTCATTCCTGGCGCGTATTGGCGCCATTCGTCGTGGCCGAAGTAATTGTCGACGGCACCGGGCGCGAGCACCAGGTAGTCGTAGGGCACGCGCGCGCCGGCGACGCTTACCCAGCGCGCGTTCAGATCGACGCCGTCCACTTCGCCCAGCATCACGCGCGCGTTGGGCTGATCGCGCAGGATCGTGCGGATCGGCCGGGCGATGTCCGCCGGACTCAGCGCTGCAGAGGCGACCTGGTAGAGCAGTGGCTGAAACAGGTGGTAGTTGTTGCGATCAATGACCAGCACCTCAGCCGGCGTCGCCTTCAGCGCCCGGGCGGCGAACAAGCCGCCGAAGCCGCAGCCGACGATGACCACCCGCGTTTCCCTGGTTTCTGCCAACACCACTCCTGCGCCCGATGAACCTACGGGTCGATGTGGGGGCAATTATCGGCTATTCCAATGACGCTCCGCGGGTGTGTTGCGTCAGGCTGACCACCCAGGCCTCGCACAGTGCAATGGCCTCGGCGGGACGAAAGGTCCCCGGCTCCAGGCACCATTCGAGCCACAGCCCATCCACCAGTGCCGTAAGTCCGATGGCTGCCAGGCGCAGGTCGGCACCGGCGGCGCGGGCCTTGCCGCGTGGTTCATTGCCGCGCGCCTCCTTCATGAGCTCGGCGAGCATGCCGCGCACCAGCCGCACGTAGTCCTCGTAGGTCTCCTGATGAACGCGCTGGATGAGGCGCGAGTGGCGATACAGACCCCAGAACACCACCCACACCGCCAGCACATCGGCATCCAGGTTCGGCGGGGAAAAAGACGCGGTCAGGAACGCGCGCAGCCGCTCGCGCGGTGAATCCGCAGCACCCGCCACGGCCGCGAGCATGCCGGCGATGAGTTCGTTGTTGAAGTAGCGGTAGGCGGCGGCGACGAGTTCGTCCTTGTTGGGGAAATGATGGTTGATGAGTCCTACCGATACCCCGGCTGCCGCGCTGATGTTGCGCACCGACAGGCCCTCGTGACCATCCCGCTTCAGACACTCGATGGTGGCGAGGATCAGCGTCCGGCGCCGCTCCTCGGGCAACTGACGCTGAAAGCGCGGGCGCTTGACCCGCGCACTCATGCCGCCCGCCGCAGCCGTCCGCGGCGAAAGTCGGCGAGCACCTCGCGCGCGGCGTTGTGGCCGGGGGCGCCGCTGACGCCGCCTCCCGGGTGCGTGCCGGCGCCGCACATGTACAGCCCCGGCAGCGGTCCGCGATAGTTGCCGAGCCCAAGCATGGGGCGCGCCGAGAACAGTTGATCGAGGCTCAGCACGCCGTGGGAAATATCACCGCCCACGAGCCCGAAGGTGCGCTCAAGATCCAGCGGGCTCATGATCTGCCGCCCGAGTATCGCGGCCTTGAAGTTCGGGGCGTGCGCATTGACGGTGTCGATCATCAGATCCGCGACGGTGCCGCGATGCTGGTCCCATGAGTCGCCATTTGGCAGCTGCGGCGCCACGTGCTGGCAGAACAGACTCGCGACGTGCTGGCCCGGCGGGGCGAGCGTGTCGTCGAGCGTCGAGGGGATCACCAGTTCAACGATCGGCTGACGCGACCAGCCGAGCGTGCGGGCATCAAAATAGGCGCGCTCCATGTAAGCGAGCGTCGGCGCGATGATGATGCCGGCGGTGTGATGATCAGCCGGCGCCTTGCCGGGCAGACAGGTGAAGTCGGGCAGCTCCTGCAGCGCCACGTTCATGCGGAAGGTGCCCGAGCCGCAGCGCCAGTGGCGCATGTGCTCGACAACTTCCGCCGGCAGCGCGGCCGGTGCGATCAGGCTGCCGTAGAGCAGCTTCGGGTTGAGGTTGGAGATCACCGCCGCGGCGCGCAGGGTTTCCCCGGATGCAGTCACGACGCCGATCGCGCGGCCGCGCTCGACCAGTACCTCGCGTACCGGCGTGCTCAGGCGAATCACCACCCCGCGCGCGGCCGCCGACTTCGCCATCGCCTGCGTGATCGCGCCCATGCCGCCGATCGCGTGGCCCCAGGCGCCGTGCTTGCCGTTCACTTCGCCAAAAACATGATGCAGCAATACGTAGGCGGAGCCCGGCGTGTAAGGACTGGCGTAGTTACCGACCACGCCGTCAAAGCCGTAGACCGCCTTGATCGGAGCGCTCTCGAACCAGCCGTCGAGGTAGTCCCCCGCGGACATGGCAAAGAGCGCCAGCAGTTCACGCCGCAGGGGCATGTCGAGCCTGCGCAGCCGCCCGCCGAGACGCGCCGCCCCCAATAGCTCCGGCAGCGCTTCGCGCCAGCTGCCGGCGGTCACATTCGGCGGCGTCGTGAGTACCAGGTCCCGCAGCACGTCCGCGATCGCCTCCAGGCGCTCAGCGTAGGCGGGAAGGCGCGCCGCATCGCGCGCGGAAAACCGCGCCACTTCTGTCCCGGTACGGCCGTCACCGGTCAGCAGGTAGCGCCCGTCGTCGGTCGGCAGGAAGTTGGCGCAGCGGCGCTCGACGATGCGTAAGCCATAACCGGGCAGCTCCAGGTCGCGGATGATTTTCGGGTTCAGGAGCGACACGGTGTATGCGGCAACCGAGTTACGGAAACCCGGATGGAATTCCTCGGTGACGGCCGCGCCACCGACCACTGCGCGCTGCTCGAGCACGGTGACCTTGAGGCCCGCCGCCGCCAGATACGCCGCGCACACCAGTCCGTTGTGTCCGCCGCCGATGATCAGGGCATCGCGCGGCGCGCCTTGCGTTGCGGCGTCAGCCATGGCTCCAGCCGCGCGCCGGCGCCTGTTCCAGGGTGCTTGCCGGGATGACGCTGCGCATGCGGGCGGCGAAACTGCGCAGGCACACCTCGTCCTTGCTCAGCGGCCCGGAGGTGTAACCCGTCGAGGCCATGCCCGCCTGCACGCGTTCGATCAGCGCCTTGTCCTCCAGACTCACGCGCCGGTTGATGCGCCAGTTGAGGTAGCGCGCGATGCGCATCTCGCGGCGCGCGTCCGGGTGCACGTAGGCAATCTCGCGCACCAGGGTTTGCGTGGCCGACACCGGCAGGAATTGCATGAAGTCGACCTGGTCCGGGTAGATATCGAAGGCCAGGTTCGGCCACAGCTTGAAGTAGGTCCACAGCCGCTGCCGCTCGGGCGGCAGGTCGGCGACCGGCGGCAGCGTGTGTTGGTAGAGCCGTTCCGACCAGTTGCCGGAGGGTGCTTCGCGCAGCAAGCCCGACATCTTGTCGATCCAGGGCTTGGCTTCGATACGATAGTCCCGGCCAAAGAGGCGCGTGAGACCCGGGTGCGCCACGTTGATATGCAGTCCGTCGGAATAGTTGTCGGCGACGTTCTTCCAGTTCACGGCCCGCGGACGCAGGGTCACCCTGCCCTGCGGCACCAGCTCCTCGAGCCGGTAGGCGGCGAGCTCGTGTGCGTAGGGGGCGGCCATTTCGCGCACGCTCGGCAGCCCGGGTGCGAAGCGCACGAAGATGAAACCCATGAACACTTCGTGCTCAAGCTGCGCGAGTCCGTGTCGTGCGGTGTCGAGGCCCGGGAAGGATTCGCGGTTGGGTACGCCGACGAGGCGCCCGTCCAGCGCATAGGTCCAGGCGTGGTAGCGGCAGGTGATACGCCGGCCGCAGGATCCGCGTGCACCGTCCAGCAGGCGTGCGGCGCGATGCCGGCAGACGTTATGGAACGCCCGCACCGCCCGGTCTTCGGCGCGCAGCACGACCACCGACTCCCCGAAGAACTCAAAGGTATGGAAGTCCCCCGGCCGGGGCACATCGTTCAGGTGGCACACGAGCTGCCAGCTGTTGCGGAAGACCGCCGCGCGTTCGGCTTCAAAGAATTCCGCGTCGTGGTAGATCCAGGCGGGGAGGCTGCGCCCATCGGCAGCGGCGTCGTTGGTGGCGGCGGTCGCCGTGGGGCGCGGCGCGGTAGCGGATTTCATGGCTTTGACCCGGCGGTTACGTTATTGAACGATCGTACAACAACATGAAAGGCCACCGCAAGATCGGCCGCTGCCCGCTTCCCGGCGCCGGTCGGGTTCCTGAGCTATCCGGTTTAGCCGTTTGTGATACAACACGCGCAACGCCGCCGGCGCCGAAAGAATTATTGCCCCATGGCTATGGATATCGCGCATCTGGTCCAGTCGTCCGTTGCGCCGGTGTTCCTGTTGTCCGGCGTCGCCGCCACGCTCGGCGTACTGACCAATCGCCTCGGCCGCATCGTGGATCGCGCCCGCAAGCTCGAGGAGCGCTTCGAGGAGCATCCGGGCAGCGTCAAACAGCTGCACGACGATCTGCGGGTGCTGGCACGGCGCGCCGGCTACATCAACGTCGCGATCTCGCTGTGCGCGATCGCGGCGTTCCTGGTGGCGCTGGTGGTGGTAACGCTGTTCGCCAACGCTTTCCTGGGTTCCGAACTTGGCGTCGTGATCGCGCTCTTGTTCGTGGGCGCGATGGTGTGCCTCTCGGCCGCCTTCATCACCTTTTTCATCGAGGTGCGGCTCGCCATGCGGGCGCTGCGGATAGGGCTGCCGCAGGCTTAAGTAAACAGGCGGCGGGCGGGTGAATCTGCTACCCTGCGCACCCTTTTTAGACGGCGAAGCGGCCTTAAGCCCATCGTCGCACCGCTCGCCCCTTTTGGGCACCACACCGGTCATGAATCGCCCGATCCGCAACATCGCCATCATCGCGCACGTCGACCACGGCAAGACCACGCTGGTCGACTGTCTGCTGAAGCAGTCGGGAACCTTCGCCGCCCACGAGCGCATGGGCGAGCGCATCATGGATTCCAACGACATCGAGCGCGAGCGCGG
This sequence comes from uncultured Gammaproteobacteria bacterium, assembly GCA_963718865.1. Lineage (GTDB taxonomy): Bacteria > Pseudomonadota > Gammaproteobacteria > Steroidobacterales > Steroidobacteraceae > 13-2-20CM-66-19. The sequence continues at coordinate 263,422 of CAVRAE010000001.1, forward strand.
CATTACCATCCTCGCCAAGAACTGCGCCATCGAGTACGGCGGCACGCGCATCAACATCGTGGATACGCCCGGACACGCCGACTTCGGTGGCGAAGTCGAACGCGTGCTGTCGATGGTGGACGGCGTGCTGCTCTTGGTCGATGCGGTCGAAGGCCCCATGCCGCAGACGCGCTTCGTCACCAGGAAAGCCCTCGCGCTCGGGCTGAAGGCCATCGTGGTGGTGAACAAGATCGACCGGCCCGGCAGCCGCCCGGGATGGGTCGTCGACCAGACCTTCGATCTGTTCGATAAGCTCGGCGCCAACGATGAGCAGCTCGACTTCCCGGTGATCTATGCCTCGGCGCTGCAGGGCTGGGCGAGCACCGACCACACCGAGCGCCGCCCGGACATGTCGGCGCTCTTCGAAGCGATCCTCACTTATGTGCCGCCGCCGGCGGCGCAGGCGGACATGCCGCTGCAGCTGCAGATCTCCACCCTCGACTACAACCCCTACGTCGGACGCATCGGCATCGGCCGCATCCGCCGCGGCGTGGTGCGCCCGGGTGAGACCGTGGCCCTGCGCTATGGCGAGGAGGATCGCGGCGAGGCGAAGATCGTGCAGGTGCTGACGTTCACGGGCCTGCAGCGCAGCCCGGTCGAGGAAGCCAGTGCCGGCGACATCGTTGCCGTCACCGGCATCGAGGGCGTCAACATCGGGCTCACGATCTGCGATCGCGAACATGCCGCGGGGTTGCCGCCGATCAGCGTGGATGAGCCGACGCTGGCGATGAATTTCCAGGTCAACAACTCCCCGCTCGCGGGCCGCGAGGGCAAGTTCGTGACCAGCCGCCAGATCCGCGAGCGTCTTTACCGTGAGCTGCAGAGCAACGTCGCGCTGCGGGTGGAGGACACCGAGGAACCGGACGTAATGCGCGTCTCCGGGCGCGGCGAGCTGCACCTGACGATTCTCATCGAGAACATGCGCCGCGAGGGCTACGAACTCGCAGTCTCGCGCCCGCAGGTGTTGACCAAGATCGTCAACGGCGAAGTGCATGAGCCCTACGAGGCACTCACCGTCGACATCGAGGACACCCACCAGGGCGCGGTCATGGAGGCACTCGGCCCGCGACGCGCCGACCTTACCGACATGAGCATCGACGGCAACGGCCGTGCGCGGCTCGAGTACCGCGTGCCGGCGCGCGGTCTGATCGGCTTCCAGGGCGAGTTCCTGACGCTCACGCGCGGTACCGGTCTCATGAGCCACATTTTCGATGGCTTCGCGAGGGTTGTGGGCGAGATCCCGGACCGCCACAACGGCGTGCTGGTGAGCAACGAGCAGGGCGAGGCGGTGGCGTATGCGCTCTTCAACCTGCAGGAGCGCGGGCGCATGTTCGTCAGCCCCGGCGAGAAGCTCTACGAGGGCATGATCATCGGCATCCACAGCCGTGACAACGATCTGGTGGTGAACCCGATCAAGACCAAGAAGCTCACCAACATCCGCGCCGCCGGCAAGGACGACGCGATTCTCCTGACGCCGCCCATCCAGCTGAACCTGGAGTATGCGGTGGAGTTCATCGCCGATGACGAGCTGGTGGAAGTCACGCCCGCCTCCATCCGCATCCGTAAGCGGTTCCTGAAAGAACAGGACCGCAAGAAGCGCGCCTCGCGCAGCGATTCCGCCGCGACCGCCTGAACCGGCGGCCGGCCGCACCGGCACGGCCACGCGGCTGGCGTCACACCTCGTGCCCGCCGGTAATCCCGATGAAGCGCAGAAACTCCGCCCGCGTGCGCGCATCGTCGCGGAATGCCCCGGTCATGCGGCTCGTCACCATCGACACGCCGCGCTTGTGGACGCCGCGCGTGGTCATGCACTGGTGGGTGGCGTCCACGACGACCCCGACACCGCGCGGCTTGAGCACCTCGGTGATGCAGCCGGCGATCTGCGCGGTGAGTTTCTCCTGGACCTGGAAGCGCCGCGCGTAGCCATCCACCACCCGCGCGAGCTTGCTGATGCCGACGACCTTGTTGGCCGGCAGGTAGCCGATGTGGACGCGCCCGATGATGGGCGCCATGTGATGTTCGCAGTGCGAGTCGAAGCTGATGTCGCGCAGCACGATCATCTCGTCGTAGCCGCCGACTTCCTCGAAGGTGCGCCGCAGGTACGCGGCCGGATCGATCTGGTAGCCCGAGAACCAGTCGCGGTACGCGTCCACGACGCGCTGCGGGGTGTCGTGCAAGCCCTCGCGGCGCGGATCCTCACCCGCCCATCGCAGTAGCGTGCGAACCGCGCCCATCGCGGCGCGGCGTGAAACCTTGAGTCGGGTTCTGGGCATGCTGACTCCCCTTGAGATTGAGGAGAGTGTAGCGTCAGCCGTGCGGGTCAGCCGAAGAAGTGCAGCATCCCTGAGGTCAAAGCTAAGCTGCACCCGCCAACAAGTGTCGCCACCGCGAAGCCGGCGGCGAGCGGGCGCCAGCCGATGCGCCACATGTCGGTGAACGCCACCGACAGCCCGACGGCGGTCATGCCGCAGGTCAGGAACAGGTCAGAAGCCGTGTAGCCGCTCTGGATGAGCCCCTGCCAGAGCGCACTCCCGGCCGGCATGAGGCCATCGCCAACCGTGCGCAGGATGATGCACGCCAGGAAGCCCAGCACGAACATCGGCACCAGCCGCACGTGTCCTGAAAGACCCGCGGCGGGCTTCGCGCCGGCCGCCTCCTGCCGCGCAGCAGCGGTGTGGGTGCGCGCCTCGTGCCGTTGGGTCAGCCACGCGGCAAGCGGCACCAGCACGGCGATCGACAGATTCCGCAGCAGCTTCGCGACGCTCGCCGCCGCCAGCGCCTCGGGCTGGTGCGCCTGCTGTGAGTACATGAGCGCCGCGCCCACGACCTGTGAGGTGTCGTGGATCGCGGTGCCAAGAAAGATGCCGGCGTGCCGCGGTGAGGCGGCAAAGAAATGCCCGGCCACCCACGGGTAACACAACATGGCGACGCAACCGAAGAGCACCACGCAGGTCACCGCGAACGCGGTCTCCGCATGACGCGCGCGGATCACCGGCGACATCGCCACCACCGCGGTGGCGCCGCAGACCGCGGTGCCAATGGCGAGCAGCACGCCCAGGCGCGGCGGCACCTTCAGCAGGCGCGCCAGCACCGTGCCAGCCAGCAGTGCGAACAGCAGGCAGGTCAGCGCGACGGGCAGCGCCGTGAGCGCGATGGAGCCGGCTCCGAGGAGCGTGAGGCGCAGGCCCACGAGCGCAATACCAGTGCGCAGCAGCTGGTGCATGGCCCACTTCAGTCCCTGGTTTGCCCAGGCGGGCACGCCGAGCGTGTTCCGCCACAGCATGCCGAGCACGACCGCGCACATGACGGGGCTTAAGGGGAATCTCGGCAGCCCGCCGGCGCCGTGGGCGAGCGCGTCGGCGATGGCGCGGGCGAGGAGCGCCAGCGCGATGGCGGCGATAACACCGGGCGCGGCCTGCCACAGCGAACCCCAGCGTGGGGACAGCGCGCGCAGCAGACCGCCCACGGTCAGGACGGCAGGCGGGTGGTGCTGGTGAGAGACTGCGGCGGCGCGGCGCGCCGGCTGGCAATCATGCGCTCGTTAAGCTCGGCGATCGCGCGGCTGCCGGTACGCATGAACAGAAACGGCAGCAGCGCATGAATCATGCAGGCGATTCCGGCCCCGACCATGCGCGCGCCAAAGCCAAATGCGCACACGCAGTGCTGCGAGTAGGACTCCCCGACCGAGGCGGGGTGTTCAGTAAATGCTCGGGCCAGATTCATCCGGACATGCTAGTGGCCTGGCGGGGGTACGCGATTGCGAAGGCATGGCAAACGCCGTCCGGCTGCGCAACAATGTTGCGCGTCAGAGCCCCTGGCGAGCGATAATGTTGCATGGATAAGCTCGACGCCAGGATCCTGGAGCTGTTGCAGGGCAATGGTGAGCTGACGGCCGCCGAGATCGCCGATCGGATCGGCCTGTCCAAGGCGCCGTGCTGGCGGCGCATCCAGAAGCTGCAGGAGCTGGGGGTGATCAGGGGCACGGTCGCGCTTCTTGACGCGCACGCCCTCAACGTCGGGACCACGGTCTTCGTGACGCTCAAGACCGGCAACCACAGTGAAGCGTGGTTCGACAAATTCGTGCGCGCCGTGCGCGACATCCCCGAAGTCACGGAAATCCATCGCATGAGCGGGGATGTGGATTACCTGATCCGCATCGTGGTGCCCGACATCGATGCCTACGACGTGGTCTACAAGCGCCTGATTGCGGCGGTGGACTTCCAGGACGTCAGCGCCAGCTTCGCACTGGAGACGATCAAACACACCACCGCCCTGCCCCTGTGCTATCTGAAACTTGATTGACGCGGCGCAGGCGCCCGCCCATGCCGGGCGCACGCTACTCGGCGCTGTCAGCGCCGCCGTCGTGGCTGTTGTCCTGCACGATCTGCGCGATGCGCGCGGTGATTTCCCGGCGATCGATGTCGTAGGCGCTGGTCGTGAGCACCGGCTCATCGTGCGCGGCCGCCGCGAGCTGCACCCCGGAATCGTCGCGCACGTCCACGGTCGCAACGGTCGACAATCCGATCCGCAACGGATGCTTCATCAGCTCCTGCGGATCGAGCGCGACGCGCACCGGCACGCGCTGCACCACCTTGATCCAGTTGCCGGTGGCGTTCTGCGCCGGCAGCAGGGCGAACGCCGCACCGGTACCGAGGCCAAGTCCCGCCACCCTGCCATGGAACTCGACGCGGCCACCGTACATGTCCGAAACGACTTTCACGGGCTGGCCGATGCGCATGCGTCTCAGCTGCACTTCCTTGAAGTTGGCTTCGATGCGCATGCGCTCGAGCGGCACCACCGCCAGCAGCGGCGTACCGGGCGCGATGCGCTCGCCGAGCTGCACTGCACGCCGCGCCACATAGCCGGTCACCGGCGCGCGCACACTGGTGCGCTGCAGGTTGAGCCAGGCGTTTTCCACCGCGGTCGCGGCCGCCTGCACGTCGGGGTTGTCGCTCACGCTGGTGCGGCCCACGAGCGCGGCGCTGGCGGCGAGGCTTTTCTGCGCGGCGGTCAGGGCATCACGTGCCGCGTTCAGCGCATCGCGTGCATGGCCGAGTTCCTCGGCCGACACCGCCCCGGAAGCGGCGAGGTTCTTGCGCCGGTTGAAATCCGCCTGCGCGCGATCAAGATCCGCACGCCGCTGCGCCACCACCGCGGTGCCCTGCCCGCGGTTGGCATACACCGTGCGCACCTGCCGCACGGTGCGTGCCAGCTGCTGCTCGGCCGCCGCGAGCGCCAGGCGCGCGTCGGTGCTATCGAGCTTCACCAGCTCCTGGCCTGCCTGCACCCGGTCGGTCTCGTCGGCGCCGATCGCCACCACCGTACCGCTGACCTGCGACATGACGCTGACCAGGTCGCCCGCGACATACGCATCGTCCGTGCTCTGGTAGTTACTGGCATACAACCACCACCACAGCACGGTTACGAGCGCAATAATCACCAGCGCCATGCCCAGCATGACCAGCCAGGTGCGGCGGCGCCGCTGCATCAGGTTCGCAACGTCCGCGGGAGCGGTTTCGACGCTAGCGTCCATGTCGTTACTTTCGGGCTGCGGTAAAGCGCATCAGCTGCGCGGCGCAACCGGCACATAGCCGCCGCCGAGTGCGCGCACCAGGTCCACGCTGAAGGAAAGCCGGCGCGCCTGCAACTCCGCGCGCAGGCCCTGGGCAAGCAGCACCTGGTTCTGACTCGAAAGCACTGACAGGTAGTTGTCGAGCCCGGCGCGATAACGGTCACTCGTCAGGTCGTAAGAGCGCTGTGCCGCATCGAGCGCGATCCGCTGTTCGGAGCTTTCGCGCTCGAGCCCGCGCCAGTTCGCCACCACGTCCGCGACGTCATGCACGGCGTCGAGCAGGGTCTGGTTGTACTGGCCGACGGAGGCGTCGAGCTGCGCCTGGCGCCCCTGCAGCGCGCCGCGCAGCTGCCCGCGGTTGAAGACCGGCAGACTCAGGGCCGGACCCGCGCCGACGATGCGGTCGGAAGCCTCAAAGAGCTGCGACAGGCCGATGCTCTGCAGGCCCGCGAACGCCATCAGATTCACGTTCGGATAGAAGGCGGCCTCAGCCGCGGATACCCCGTGCCCGGCCGCCTCCACCTGCGCGCGCGCCGCGGCGACATCCGGACGACGGCCCAGAAGATCCGCCGGCAGCGCCGAGGGCAACGCAATGTCGGCTGGCGCGGTAAGCCGCGGCCGGGTGAGCGTCTGGCCCCGATCCGGTCCCGCCGCCACCAGCGCCGCGATCTGGTTGCGCGCGAGGTCGATGTTGGCCTGCACCGAGGCGACGCCGGCGCGCGTCAGCGCCAGCATGCTTTCGGACTGCTTGACGCGCGCGGTGTTTTCCAGGCCCGCGCCAACACGCTGCTGCGTGAGTTCGAGGATCGTGGTCTGCTGCTTGAGGTTGTCGTTGGCCACCTCCAGCAGCGCATACGACAGGTCGAGCTGTATGTAGGCACGTGTGACCGCCACCGCCAGCGCGAGCCGCGCCGCCGCCTCATCCGCCTGCGCCGCATCGACACCGGCGCGCGCCGCCGACAACAGCGCGCGGTTCCTGCCCCAGAAATCGAGGTCGTAGCTGAAATCAAGCGCCAGCCGCCCGTCGGTGAAGTAGTTGCCGGCATACGGCGGCGGATACAGGCCGTGCACCGGGTAGCGCTGGCGGGTCACCTCGCCATCCAGCGCGGTCTGTGGCAGGCGCGCCGCGCCGGCCGCAATGGCCTCACCCTGCGCTGCGCGCAGACGTGCCTGCGCGATCTCGAGCGAGGGATTCGTGGCCAGCGCCTCGCTGACCAGAGTGTCGAGCTGCGGGTCCCCGAAGGCGCGCCACCAGCCATCCGCCGGCCACGCGGCGGGGTCGATATGCGCAGCGGCGAGGGTCTTTTCGGCGGTGAGCGCGTGCGGCTCAAGCTGCGCCGCGGGCTTCCAGCCACCACGATCGACGCAGCCGGCAAGCGCCAGACTAAAGAAACACAACACCAGCGCCGTGCGCCGGGGCATTGGAATATTCATAATTTACCGCCGTCCGCGTCCTGATTGTCCCCCGCCGGATGACCGTTTTCGATCATCCGTTTGAGGTAGGCCTTGAGCATTTGGGTCTCTGACGGACTGAATCCGGCGAGGTGCGCTTCGATCACCCCTGAAGCGGCTGCCAGGAGGCGGGGCAGGAGCGCACGTCCGTTGGGCGCAACCCGCAGGTAGACCACGCGCCGGTCCTCGCGGCAACGCTCACGCCGCAGAAGGCCACGCTCCTCCAGCCGGTCCACAACCCGGGTCATGGAACCGCCGTCGTAATACATGACGCGGCACAGGTCTGCAGCCGTACCAGCGTCCCCGTTCGCGAGGTGCTTGAGCACCGCGAACTGCATGGCGTTGAGACCAAACTGCTCGAGCCGCGCATCCAGGGCCGACAGCAGCGAGGCGCGCGCGCGGCTCATGAGGTAACCGACGCTCAGTTCCGCTTCCGGGGCTTGCGCCGCGGCGCGCGCTTCGGCTTTGACGGTGCTTCTGCGACTCATGCGTGGCCTCAGGAGAGCTTTTGTTGCCTGCAAGATTACTGCCTAAGATATTACTGCCTCGGCAGGTAATTGTCCAATGAAGCCCGGGTAGGAGGGGACCGGGTGCTGCCCCGCCCTCATCGAGCCGGTGGGTGCCGCGCGGCGTCGGTAAAGACGTCCGGCCCGAAGGCCAACAGGCGCGGTTCGCCGGCATAGCCCAGGGGCGCCAGCCCGAAAAGTTCTTCAACCGTGCGCAACAGCGAATAGTGGTTGTAGGCCTGCGCGGTTACGGTCCCCGGCTTCACAAACGGTGACAGCACCACGGCGCCTACGCGCCCGCCTCCGGGCCCGTTGAACCCGGGCTTGAACGTGGCGCCCGGCAGGGGCCGCTCGCCGCAACACGCGCTCGAGCCTTGCGCACCGCTGCCGTCGGACTCGTCGAACGTGACAACAGCCAAGCCGTCAGCCAGAAACGCCGGCGAGCGCGTGATCAACGGCACCCATTGCCTGAGGAACGCATCGATCGCGGCCAGGCCCCCTCGCCGGTCGTCAACACACCTCGCATCGTGGCCGTCGTTGCACAGGTTCGGCGTGATGAAAGTGTAGTTCGGGGTCGTGGCGCTGGTCTTAAGATCCTGCGGCAGCCGCGCGAGATTCACCACGTGGGCGTCGCAATCCGCCCGATCGTCAATGATGGAATGAAAGTATACGAAGGGGTTGTGTTTGGTGGCGTATTGATCGCCGACCTGCGCCAGCTGCGTGGTCTCGCGTGCACCAATCGCGACGTGGGCACAGGTGGCGGCCTCACGGCGCGGGTCGTTGCCCATGTCCTCCATGTAGGCCTTCCAGGTGAGCCCGGCCGCGGTGAGCTGGTTGGGGAGCGTCCTGACGATCGTCGGGTACACGCAGCCGACACCGTGCGCCTGGCCGTGCGCGTCGAGCCCGGGGGCACTCAATCTGAAATCCGTGAAGTCCGCGCAATCCAGCTGCGTCGCCTGGTTCGGCGCCTGCCCGCTGATGAGCGCCACGTAGTTGCCGAGGCTCGCGTGCCCGATAGCGTAGTACTGACTCAGCAGCGCCCCCTCCTTCGTGAGGGTTGTCGCCAGATACGGCGCGGCTGACTGCGCGCCGAAGGTGGCGGCGTAAGACTGGTTCTCCAGCACGATGATGAATACGTGACGGATCAGCGGCAGCGCTGGGCCCTGCAGCGCCGGCTCGAGTGCCGCGGCCTCGCTAACCGCCAGTGACGCCGCCAGGAGCATGAAGATGCGCGCGCGGGTACGCACTCAGATCTCGGGGGGAATAATGGCAATGTGGGCGGCAGCGGACGCGGGCGCGATACGCGCCGCCTTCACGAACAGCAGCGCGCAGGCGATGGTGAGCGCCGCCGCCATCAGGAATGCCGCCCCCGGGAAAAACACCGGTGCGCTGCGGGCGGTGAAGTGACTGAAGACCTGGGTCATGAGCGGCGGCCCGACGATGGAACTTAAGCTGTAGAGGCAGGCGACCGCCCCCTGTAATTCTCCCTGCGCATTCGCCGGAGTCTGCCGTGACGCCAGCGCATTCATGGACGGATAGGTAAGCGCGAACAGAAATGCGCTCAACGACACGACGTACACCATCCAGCCGTGGGTCGCGAATGCGTAGCCGAGGTAAGCGACAAACGCCGCGGCCATGCCGAGGGCGGCCGCACGCCGTTCCCCGCCGATGCGCGGAATCAGCACCCGCGTGAGCAGCCCCTGCGCGATGGCCATGACGAGGCCGACAAAGGCGAGTGAATAGCCCACCTCGCGGCTCGACCAGTGAAACTGCGTAATGCCGTAGAACGACCAGGTACTGGGGAAGACCTGGTGCGCGAGCTGCCACAGGAACACGGCGCCCAGCAGCGCGCTCACGGCCGGGAGCTTGCGCATCTGCGCGAGCGTGCCGAGCGGGTTGGCACGCGCCCATTGAAATGCCCGCCGCGAGCCGCGCGCCAGCGACTCCGGCAGCGCGAAGTAACCAAAGGCGGTGTTGGCGAGCGCGAGCGCACCGGCGGTGAAGAACGGCGCCCGCGGACCCAGGCCGCCGAGCAGCCCGCCGATGGCGGGCCCGAGGATGAAGCCGATGCCGAACGCTGCGCCGAGGAGACCGAAGTTCTGCGCGCGGCGCTCGGGTGGGCTGATGTCGGCAACGTACGCGTAGGCGGGCGTGAACGAGGCCCCCGCGACGCCGGCGACCATGCGCCCGAAGAACAGCCAGCCGATCACCGGCGCAAATCCCATGATCAGGTAATCGCAGCCGAGCGCCAGCAGCGCGAACAGCAGCACCGGACGGCGCCCGAACTGATCGGAGAGATTGCCGAGGATCGGCGCGCAGAAAAACTGCATGAGCGCATACACAAAGGAGAGCGCGCCGCCGTATTGGGCCGCACGGTCAATCGGCACGCCCGTGAGCTGCATGATGAGCTGCGGCAGCACCGGCAAAATGATGCCGAAGCCGATCGCATCGATCAGCACGGCGATGAACACGAATACGAAGGCGCCGCGGCCGGCGATGCGCGAGCTCATGAGACCCTTAATCCACAGGGGAACGCCCCATCTTATACGAGCCGCTCACGCTGCCGCAGGGAAGCGGCGCATCACCCGGCCACGCACCCAGTACACCGGCACGCCCGCGAGGATGATCAGCAGCGTGACTCCCGTGTTGCGCGGATCGGTGACCAGCGAATTCATGATCAGGCCCACCGAGGCGAGCAGGAACAATCCCGGCACGAGCGGATAACCCCACACCCGGTACGGACGCGGCAGATCGGGGCGGCGGCGGCGCAGCACGAACACCCCGGCAACTGCAAGCGCATAGAAGGGCCAGATCCCGAGAATGAACTTGGCGGCCAGCTGCGCGAAATCGTTTTCCAGCACGTACACGACGCCCAGCGCCGTGGCGAGCCCGATCGCTACCGACGGACTGTTGAAACGCGGCGAGACGCGCGCCACCGCGCGAAACAACAGACCGCGATCCGCCATGGCGAAGAAAATCCTCGACCCCACGAGCAACGAGGCGTTCAGGCCGCTGAAGGTTGCGATGAGAACGACACCGACGATCACCGCGGTGCCGGCGCCCGCGAGCAGCGGGATACGCCCGGCCACCGTCGCCGCGATCAGTTTCGAACCCGCCATCTCATGCAGCGGCACCGCGTAGATGAACCCGAGGTTCACCACCAGATAGACCACGGTCACGCAAGCCGCGCCGAGGATCAGCGCGAGCGGCAGCGTGCGGCGCGGGTTACTCACCTCGCCGCCGAGCATCGCCAGGTCCGCCCAGCCGTCGTAAGTCCACATGACCGGGATCAACGCGGTGGCGATGAGCGAGGGCGAAAGCCCCCGGCTCCACAGCGGCGTAAAATGCGCGCTACTGCCGCCGCTGGCGGTGCACGCCAGCAGCCCCAGCGCCAGCACGGCGACGTACTTGGCCAGCGTCGTGGCGCTCAGCACCGCGGCGGCGCGCCGTACGCCGACGTAGTTCATTACACCGATCACGATGATGGTGCCCGCCGCCACCTGGCGCACCTGCATGGCCGTCAGCGGTATGAAGTAACCCAGGTACTCGGCGAACATGGTGGCGATGGCGCCGAGCGCCGCGGCGCGCACCACCGCGAGCTCCGCCCAGCCGAACAGGAACGCCGGCAAGGGACCGAAACTCTCGAGGATGTAGGCAAAAACCCCGCCGGAGCGCGGCAGGGCGGCGGCGAGTTCCGCCAGACTCAGCGCCCCGCACAAGGCAACCAGCCCTCCCAACACCCAACACAGGAGCACTGATCCGGGATCCGGCAACTGCCCTGCGACTGTGGCCGGCACGCGGAAGATGCCGCTGCCGATGGTGACGCCGACCGAGACCGCCACGGCGCCGAACAGGCCCACCGCCCGCGGCATGCGCTCGCCCCATTCGTCGACGCTCACGGCAATCTGTCGGCGAGTAACTCGACCCAGTGACGCACCGGTATCGCGGTGCCGCCGCGCAGGTGGAGAAGACAGCCGATGTTGGCGGTCGCGATGACATCCGGCGCCGCCTGCGTCAAGGCCGCGATCCTGGCACTCAAGAGCTGTTGCGACAGCTCTCGCTGCAGGATGGAATAAGTCCCGGCCGAGCCGCAGCACAGCTGCGGCTCGCTCACAGGTGTGAGCGTAAATCCGGCCGCGCGCAGCAGCGGCTCGACCACCCCGCCACCCTTGAGCGCGTGCTGCAAAGTGCAGGGAGTGTGGAAGGCGACCCGGACGGCGGTAGCGGCGGGCGCGGCCTGTCGCAGCGCCTGCACAAGTGTCTCGCGCTCCGCGCTCACGAGCCGGCTGATGTCCTGCGCGAGTGCGCTGATGCGCTCTGCCCGGGCGGCGTAGTGTGGATCGTCGCGCAACAGCTGACCGTACTCGGTCACCATCGAAGCGCAGGCGCTCGCCGTCACCCCGATCGCCTCCACCCCCGACTCCACCAGCGGCCACAGCGCATCCACGTTGCGGCGCAGTTGCGCGAGCGTCTCGGTGCGTGCCGCGAGGTGATGGGTCACCGCCCCGCAGCAGCCCGCGCCCGGTGCGCGCAGGGCGCTGATGCCGATGCGATCGAGCACTCGCGCGGCGGATGAGTTGATGCCAGGCTCCAGCACCGATTGCACGCAGCCATCGAGCAGCAGCACGCGCCGGGCGTGGCGGACGGCTGGCCACGCGGCAGGCGCCGTGGGCACGGACTCACCCGCACGCGGCACGCGATCCCGCAGGGCGCGCGGCAGAACCGGACGCAGAAACCGCGCGACGGTGAGTACCGCGCGCACCCGGCGCGCGTATGGCAGCACCTTGCGCAGCAGCCGGCCTTTCAACGCCGGCACGCTGCCACGGGGCACGCGTTCCTCCAGCACACTGCGGCCGATATCGAGCAGCCGTCCGTAGCGCACCCCGGACGGACAGGCGGACTCGCAGGCGCGGCAGGTAAGGCAGCGATCCAGGTGCAACTGCGTGCTGGAGCTGACCTCGGCACCTTCCAGCAGCTGTTTCATGAGATAGATGCGCCCGCGCGGACTGTCCAGCTCGTCACCGAGCAGCCGGTAGGTCGGGCAGCTGGGTAAACAGAAGCCGCAGTGCACGCAGCTGCGCAGGATCGCCTCCGCCTCGTGCCCCTCGGGGGTACCACGGATGAAATCGGCGAGCGCGGTCTGCATTTCGCTATCATCCCCCGTCAGTGATGCTCAAGGACACCCGCATGTATAAAACAATTCCAATTTTAGCGATGTCCCTGGCCCTGTCCGCGTGCGCCGTGTCGCGGGTGGACCCACTGTCGATACCCCTCGCCTACAAGACCAATCCCAAGAACGCGAGCGTGCTTGGCGGCTTGCCCTGCAGCACCCTCTCCCAGGTAGAGGTGACCGACGCGCGCGCTGACAAGAACCTCGGCACCCGGGTTCACGAGAGCAAGCCGCTTAAGGCCAATGTGACCGCCGGAACCGATCCGGCCGCCTGGGCACGGGACGGCATGCAGACCTTCCTCGGGCAGCACGGCGTCAACGTCCAGGGGGGCGGGCCGAAACTCATGGTTTCGATCGACGCCATGAACACCGTCGAGAGTATCTGGCACCGCTCCAGCTATGACGCGCATATAAACCTCACGGCCCAGCTGCAGTCGCCGACCGGGAAAATCTGCTGGAAAGAAGCCGCCGACGGAGCGGCCGGCAACTACGGCTACTCCGGAAGCATCCCGAATTACCAGGAAACGCTGAACGACGCGTTAGACGCCGCGACCCTGCACCTGGCGCAGTCGCAGGGGTTCAAGGATGCCATGTGCCATTGCACCAACTGACGCCCGCGCCGTATGCGCCATCCGCCGCGGCCCGTTATGGCAGCGGCGCGATTGCGTTTCACTGGGTCATGGTGGCGCTGGTTGTGGCGGTCGGCACGCTCGGCCTGCTGCACGATTCCTGGCCGAAGCACACCAAGGCCTTCTGGATAAACATGCACGCCATCATCGGCCTGCTGGTGCTTGGCTTGGGCATCGCGCGCCTGTGGTGGCGCCGCACCCACAGGCCCCCCGCGCTGCCGCCCGGGAGCGGCGAACTGTCGCGCTGGCTCGCCTTCCTGGTCCACATGCTGTTGTACGTGCTGTTGCTCCTCATACCGGTGATCGGCATCGTCACCTTCATATGGCACGGACGCGTGTTTAACTTTGGATTGTTCAGCGTGGATTTCGGGGTGCAAATGAATCGCGCCATCTTCCATCCCACCGAAGAGCTGCACGGCTGGCTCGCGTATGCCCTGTTCACGCTGGTAGGCATGCACGTGCTGGCCGGCTTGTGGCATCAGTTTTACCGGCGCGACGGCCTGCTTGCGCGCATGTGGCCGGCGCCGCGGGACTCCTGAAGCCCGATTTCACTGTCAATGCTCCGGCGGCGGGCGCACACTGGATCGCAATTTCTACGGAGACTCATGTGGACTCAACGTCTTTGCCTCTGGTGAGTGACAGCCCGCACCGCGCTGCTGGCGATCTGATCAACGACTACCGCGCGCGCCGGGCCTTCGAGGAAGAGGAGCGCGCCCAGCGACGGCGCATCCAGCTCGAAGAGCAGCGCTCGGACCTGAATCCGCCCGACGTGCGCATTCGCGCGTGGGAGAAAGTGCACGGGCTGCGCATGCCGTCCGATACCACCCACCCGATCCTCGATGTCATTGCCGGCGACACCCGCCTGACGCTGGTGGAGGTGCACGGGGAGCAGCAGGCGCGGGTTGCGGAAACCGCACGCCGCAAGCAGCAGAAGGCGAGCGCGGCGACGCCGGCACAGGAGTGACCTCGCGCTGCCGATAGGGTTTGAAGAAGCTCAAACACGAAGCGGAACTGTTCAAGGCGGCCTTGCTGGCCGGCGTTAAATATGCGGAAGGCCGCAAGGCCGTCGAGTTCGAGGTAACGGATTCGGCAAGCGACAAGGCGCTATACGTCTATCGCCTGCTGGTGCACGACAAGGTCATTGCGCCGATGCCCGAAGAGCAGGTCGGCGAGAAGACCATCCGCCATCGGCTCGCAAACTGGTACGCACACCAATTGCCTGACGGACATCCTTTGTTGGAATAGACATCAAGAGGAGGTAAGTATGAGCAAGGGCATGGACAGGAAGAAGGAAGGCAAGAAGAAGCCGGCGAAGTCTCTGCAGGAGAAGCGTGCGGCGAAGAGAGAGAAGAAACAGAATCGGGGCTTTCAGATCTAGACCCCTGCGGGGGCTTCCTCGGGGTCCCCTGGCAGCAGCTCCTGCAGCGCGTAGAGCGTCTTTTGCGGGAAGCGCTCGAGCGGAAAGTACCTGGCGATAACAGCGACCGCCTTATCGTAGCTGCGGATGTCCAGTTGGCGCAGCAGGTAACGGACGTCCTCCTCATCGTGGAACTCCGTGCCAATTCTCATCGCCAGGCACTTCATCGCCAGCATGTATTCAGGCTGCGCCACCATGACATTCAAATGGTCGAGCTCGAGGAAGCGTACGAAGTCTCCCTGAGCGCTCAGGAAGCCCTTCACCGCATCGTTCAGCCAGTCCGGCCCCACCCCTGCCCGCCCGGCAGCGCGGGCGGCTGCCCTGCGAACCTCTCCCGCGGGTCGAAACACTGCATCAACATCCTGGGTCGAGGGCCGCGCGTTGTACACCAGGCACATGACGGCGCCACCCACCAGACACAACTCCGCTTTGGTCCCTGAGAGTCGCAGTTCGTCATTTAGGAGCTCGAACAGCCTTCTCAGATCGGTCTGACCAAGTGGCGCCATAGATGACTCTCAGACCCGCTCGCCCACGCTCGAGTCGATAAAAATGTTCCGGTGCCGGAATGGCGGCGGAGAATGCGTGAGCAGATGCATGCGCAGGCTCGCCAGTGGGCTGGCGAAGACCGGCTCGGTCAGAGGCGCGATCGCACTCGTCCAGACCGGAACCGCAACCCCGCGCCTCGCACAGGTCAGCTCCACCATCGCCGCGATGTAGTTCAGAAGATAAGGCGTCAGCCCGCGGGGTGGGGCCGCTGCCACCGCCTCGCGCAGTTCCCCCGCCGTTAAACCGGCGAGCAATGCATTGAGTTCGGCGAGCGCGAAGCGTGCTGCCGGACCGGCGCAGGCTGCCGCATGATCGTGAAACGTCGTCGCGAGACTCGTGAGGACACGACTCAGCACATACGCCGACATGTCCATACCCGCCCGCGTTGCCGCGCGCTGAATCGCGGCCTTTTGCCTCCGGGACACGCGCAGCTGCAGCTGCTCTGACTTTACCGTCTTGTCCACGGCGCCAGTGTGCGCCGGCTCGATTATTTATGTCAATACATCTGTATTGACAGTTACCGCGAGCGTCACGCCAAAACTCTGGCCAGTTTCCACCGTCCGGGTCGGTGTCGATTAACTTAAGCTCGTGCGTCCAATTCGGCTCGCAGACTCGCCGACTGGTCGAAATCCCGCGCCGCCTGACGGCGGCCGTCGGGAGTTCTCAACCGTGTGACCGCAGGACGGCTCCACGAACTCGACCATTTTTTTGGAAATTGGCGCGCCCGGAGAGATTCGAACTCCCGACCTCCTGGTTCGTAGGCGCGCTGAGTGAATCTGAGCAGATCTTATTTTTCAACAACTTAGCTGGCCCGCCCTCTCTCGAAACAGGTACCGTAGCGCACGAAACGGCATCGAACACTACGTTTTCGCTACGTTCTTTCGCAGCAACCCGACCTCATCGGGAGTGAGCAATTGCCGCAACATCACGGCACCGTCGGCCTGGAACGCCTCGACATCCGCTCGTGAGACGGGCATGGTCAGTCACGCGCGCGCAGCAGTTGCCGGCAGGCGCTGACGAACCGGCGCCGGTCTGTCTCTGACTCGATCTCCGCACCGAGCTGCAGGATCAGCGCCTCGGCCCCCGATACGCGCGCTGCCGTGCGCTTCACCAGATGCTTCGCCACCGGCCCGACGTAGCCCGCAAGCTCGGCCTCGAGGCCGCGCAGTGCGGCGGCGTCGAGCGCCGCGTCCGGCTGCGCCCGGGTCACCGCCACTTGCGCGGATGGAGTTGCGGCGGTGGCCGGCGGCGGAGCTGCGGCCACGATCGTGCTCAGATAGTCACATAACCTCGCGTAATGCGGCTCGAGCGGTGGTGGAAACGCATCCAGCCAATGCTGAGTGCTCAGAAAGTATTCGAGACTCTTCGAGGGCATCACGTCCGCGACGCGAAACGGCAGGACCCTGACTCCCCGATGTATTGCCCGCTCCACCTCGCGGCGCACCTGTGGCGAGGCATTCGTGCTCGCGGAGAACACCAGCACCATGACGCGGGCCGCGGCAATGGCGTCGACGATCTCCTCGGCCCAATCCGCCGCCGGCGTGACGTCCCGCGGGGCAATCCAGCAGTCGATGCCGCAAGACTCGATCCGCGACACGATTTCAAACGCCGCGTCGCGATCGGACAGCGAGTAGCTGACAAACACGGGACGAGGCGTCACCCTCAGGTCTCCAGCAGCTTCAGAGCCTTGTCGAGACTCGTGCGCATGCGGTTGAAGGAGCGTCCCAGGGCCGCGATCTCCTGTCCGCCACGCGCCGGGAACTCCCCTGCAGTCGTGTCCCCTACACTAAGCTGGTCGGCGATCTGCGCCATGCGCCGCACCGGACGGACGACCAGGAAGTACAGGACGAGATTGACGACCACCAGCAGTGCGACGAACACCGCGGTCAGTGCCGTCAGAAACGCGCGGAAGGCGCCGCTGGCGCTCGCCTCCGCGCTCGCGATCGGCACCGACACCACCTGCGCGCCGATCACGTCGTCGGCCTGCCAGCCGAAACCGTTGCTGCTGCCGTAGCGGGCCAGCACGGTCGCCGGCGCCGCCGCCGCCAGGCCGTGGCACGACAGGCAGCCGGCTTCGGTGCGGATGGGTCTCGCGAGGTACAGCGAGCGGCCCATCGGAGTGTCACGCTCACCGATGAGCTCGTGCGTGTCCGGGTCATTCCTGAATCGCTGGATGATGTCCGCCTGCCAATCCGTGGCGCGATCGCGCGGGTTGGTGGGATTGAGCGTCGCCTCCTGATACGAATACTCCGGGCGGCTCGCGTGCAGCCGCAGGAAATTCTCGGTCGCCGCGTAAAACGGAATGCTCTGCGGCAGGAACTGACTCTGCATCTGGACGTGCAGCAACGGGGCAATTTCGCTCTCCGTGTAGTCGCGCACCGCCAGCGCGCTGTCCATCATGAGGCCCGCCTGTGTGCGGATTTCGCGCTCAGCATTGGCCTGAAGAACGGACCGACAGACCATGCCGGTAATCGCCGCGCCCACCGCGAACACCACGACCAGCGCCAGGTTGATTCGAACCAGCAGACTCATCTCACCCTCCGGTCGAAGCGGGCGGCAAACCGCACCGGCTCACAAATTAGTGGATCGCGGCCTCGTGACGCAACCGGCGTGGGGTCGACCCGTTGTGGCCGGGGCGGTTCCGCCCGCAAAATCGGCGCCCGTCGACCTCACGTCCGGTGACCTTAGTGGATGCGCTCAGCAGTCAAATGATCGGCAACTCCCCCATTCATGGTCGGGGTTTCGGGGGACCGGGCGCGACGAGATGTCAGCAGATGTCAGCCAAAGAGCTGCTTGAGATGACCTCGAGGCCGAGACAGCGACCACACTTGGGACAACCTCGTGTAGCGAAGCAGCAGGGAGTCCCCGGGATCTTCGTATGGCAGCAAGCGGTCGTACGATATCTCGAGGAGTTCGCCGATAAGAGGAGCCTCTCGGATGACAAGGATCATCTGAAGAAGCTCGACGCTTATCTGCGATCCCTGCGGTTGGATGCGATCGACATGTCGGCGTTACAGCCGTTCATTCGCGATCGCAAGTTGAAGGATGGTGTCTCGAACGCAACCGTCAATCGCGCGCTCGAGCTGGTTCGGCGGATATTGAACGTCGCGCATCAGGACTGGCGATGGCTCCGCGGGGTTCCGAAGATCCGGATGCTAAAGGAACCTCGACGGCGCGTGCGTTTCTTAAGGCGCGAGGAGGCTGATCGATTGATCGAGGCGTTGCCGCCGCACATGAAGCCGATCGTGGAGTTTGCACTGGCGACCGGCTGTCGTGCGGGCGAGATTCACTGGGGCTCGAGTGGAGCCGCGTGGATCTCGCTCGGAAAGTGGCGTGGCTCGATCACGGCACGACGAAGTCGGGCGACGGCCGCGGCATTCCGCTCAATGCGGACGCCGTGGCGGCGCTCGAAGTCGACGCATGGTCAGCATCCGCGGTGGTGTTTCACCTTCGCGGGTAAACGGATCCACCAGAGCACGACGGCGTGGGATAAGGCGAAGCAGCGCGCCGGCATCGAGGACTTCCGTTTCCACGACCTGCGGCACACCTGGGCCAGCTGGCACGTGCAGAGCGGCACTTCGCTTCCGGAGCTGATGGAGTTGGGAGGCTGGAAGTCGTACGAGATGGTGCTGCGCTATGCGCACCTGGCGCCGGAGAAACTCTCCTCGGTGGCCAGTCGCATCGAGCGCCGGCCCTCTGCGGCTCCGGAAGAGGCTCCGGGCGGCCAGAACGTAGCAGCGTTTGCTACGTTGGCACTACGGTCGGTTAACTGACGATGCGTAGGTGTTTGATTTATTGGCGCGCCCGGAGAGATTCGAACTCCCGACCTCCTGGTTCGTAGCCAGGCGCTCTATCCAACTGAGCTACGGGCGCACCGCGGGAAAAAACTGGCCCGTCGGGGGGCGCGCATCCTACCACACCCCCGAAAACCTGCGACCTGTGCGCGCGCACGCGCGGATTCAGGCCTCTTGATCCGCTGACTTGGCGCTCAGGCCGGGCGGTGGCGACGTCCCGTGACGCCGCCACCCCAAACGCCTTAGGGATCAGCCCATCACTTTTCCGTAGATGAACAGCACGACGAGTGCGCCGATGATCGACATGATGATTCCCGCCGGGTGGAACGGCGCGCCTTCCGGGGGCTTGCTGAACAGGCGGGCGATGAATCCGCCGACGAAGGAGCCCACGATGCCAAGAACGCCCGTCATGATCAGGCCCATGTGCGCAGCGCCCGGCATGATGAAGCGGGCGATCAGGCCGACGACGATGCCCACGATGAACATCCAGATGTAGTGCAGCAAGGTCTTTCTCCTTAGTTGCGGGACCACAAGCCAATCCCGGTTGTTGTTGTAGGGGGATCGTCCCCGGGGCGAATTCTAGCGGCTGGGCGCGTCGCGGCGTTAGCGTCGGTCGGCCGGGCCATGGCTTACCTTGGGCGGTATTCCCGATCCGCCCCCACCCCTGGCTGGATCTGGCAAGTTACTGAAATAACAGTGTTTTCTCGCTTAAGCCCCATTTTCGCGGTTCAGCGCGGCAAATAAGGCCCCCCGGACCGCGGGCAAGAGGCCGCGGGTGCTCAATTGCGTGCTGCCAGGCACGCAACCAGTGCGATGTGCGTGATCCGGCTCACGGATGGCAGCCGAAGTGACCCGCAGAATGACTGCAGGATAGGTGACCTGCGTGAGCACCGCATTCCCATGAATATGAGTCAGCTCATCATCGGCACCGCCCTGGGCTTCTTCGCTGCCCAGGGCGCGCTCTATGGCATCAGGGGCTGCATTGGCTGGCTCAAGAGCGAGCAGGTGCGCCAGCGGATCAGCGAACTGGCCCCCTTACGAGAATCAGACCTGATCGGCGCCTTCGTCAGGCACGCGGGTCTGATAGGAGCAAGCGCTGCTCTTATCACCTTAGGCGTCTGGTCGGTCAAAGACTACCTGGCGACCAGATCTGCACACAGCGCCGCGACAGCCGACACCTTCGAACCCGCAATTGGGGCAGCCGATTCGGCAGGCACGCGGGGCACCGCACTCGTGACAGCGGCACCTGCCACAGCACCCGAGGCTGATCCCTCAGCGGCGACGGCGCACGACATCGACCCGTACGCAGATCCGGATTTTCAGGTCCACCGCCGCTCGCGCCATGCTGAAAGTCTCAAGGAGAAGCTTGTACAGCGGTCCGAAGCACGAGCTCGCGCGGAGCTGCTCACCGAGACTCGACAGCACCTGCACCGCTCCCAGTACGACTGCGAGGCTGCCGTGCGTGCCGGAAAATACGTCAAGGCCGGACTTGATGTTTGGGGCTTCGCAAGCTGGCAGGTCAAGTACTTCCCGGTGGACGGCTACAAGGGCGCGACGCTCGCGCAGTGCCAGGACATCAAGAATGTCATCGACCCCACGTGGGTCAACCTGCAGTCAACGGTCGCGCAGACGAATCAGCCACTCAGGTAGTCGCGATCACTTCGGCCGCACGAGCTCGCGCCGCGGATAATCTCCCTCCCTTCCCGAAGTCCGAAAACGTCGGAATAAGGTCCTGCCGGACGAGCGCAGAACCGGTTATCTTCCGGTTTGGCTCTGGATGGGGGATGCAATGCGCCTGATCATCCTCGCAATGCTGTTCTGCGCCGCCGCGCCGGCGGAAACGCACCTCACACTGCCCAAATCCGGGATCGCGAAAGTGGCTTTCGTCGTCTCGGACCGCGCCACGCTGATTGACATAGCCGGACCGATGCAGGTGTTCGACCAGGTGCAGTCGCCGGGAACGACCGGTTTTCAGACCTTTACCGTCTCCGAGACGCGTAAACCCATCAAGGCAGGCACGATGACCATTGTGCCCGACTACAGCTTCGCCGATGCACCGGAGGCTGACATCGTGGTCGTAGGCGCGCAGTCGGGAAATGCGCCACCCTATCTCGACTATCTGCGACGCATGACGGCTCGCGGCCGCTTGATGCTGTCAGTGTGTACGGGGGCGTCGAAATTCGCGCAGGCTGGCATCCTTGACGGGCTGGATGCGACGACCCATCACGACTACGTTGAGAGCATGCAGAAGCGCTTTCCCAAAGTGCATTTTTTGCGCGACCAGGTCTGGGTGCATAGCGCGCCGACGATCTACACCGCAGGTGGCGAGACCTCCGGTATCGAGCTCGCGCTGCACATCGTCGAGCTGTACTTCGATCATGATGTAGCGGTAAAGACCGCGCGCTACATGGAGTATCGCGGACCGAACTGGCAGAGCTGAAACCCCCGGGGGTGTCTCGTAGCTTCAGCCTGGTGGGCGCGCCGCTGGCGCGCGCTGCGGCCGCCTCACCACCCTCACCTTCCCGCTCCTCCCGCCGCCGCAGAAGAATCGGTCATGACCGTCGGACTCGAGTCCCGAAACAGTCACGCCCGCCGGCATTTCAAGCTGCTCGCGGACTTCCCCGGTTTTCGGATCGATTCGCCGCAACTCGCTCTCGTCGCCTTCCCAGGTGGCGTGCCAGAGCTCGTTGTCGACCCAGGTGACGCCGGTGACGTGGCGATTGGACTCGATCGTGCGAAGGATCGCGCCGGTTTCGGGATCGATCTGATGGATCCTGCGGTCGCGGTACTGCCCGACCCAGAGCGTGCCTTCCGCCCAGGTGAGACCGGAGTCGCTCCCGTCGCCGGGCGCCGGGATCGTGGCAAGCACCCGGCCCGTCTGCGGGTCGATCTTCTGGATGCGACTCTCCGAAATTTGAAACAGGTGCCGGCCGTCGAAGGCCGTGCCCGCATGCGCGGCGACCTCGATTGAGCGCGCCAGCTTGCCGCTCTGCGGATCGAAGGCCATCAGCTTGTCGCCCGCCGCAATCCACGCGTTCTTGCCGTCAAATGACACGCCACCCACCTGGTTGCATCCCTCAAAGGGACCGTACTCACGAATGATCTGTGCCTCGGCCTTGCGCATGTGTTGATCCTAGTTGATAGGCAGTGACGCCGGGAGTAACAAGGTCGTCGCGAAACCCGACACCGGCGGCGCGCTCCAGCGGCGCGCACGGCCGCGACCGAAGGTCTGCACCTTGCGCGCCGCGCCGAGCAACTCGAGAGCCCGCTGAACCGTGCGCTGGCTCGTGCCTAAAGCCAGTGCCAGCGCCGAGGTCGACCAGGATTCGCCGTCGGCGAGCAGGGCAAGCACCGCCGCGTCCTCCTCATCGACAGGCGGCGCGAGCACCACCACCTGGTGCGCGCGGCGCGGCACGAGTACAAACCCTCGCTTGCTAACGCTTACATCGGCCAGCGGCCGCAGCACGCGGCGCAGCCTCCCGATTTCGACGCGCAGGCGCGCGCGCTGCGATTCATCGGCGCGCTTCAGGCGAAACGCCCGTCCAACGAGCGCGTCCCTCGACACATCGGCCGGCCACGCTTCCCCCAGCGCGCGCGCGAGCGTGAACAATACCGGACGCCTCGCCAGGGAAACGACCGTCCCGGACTGACGCACGGCGCGGCGGCAGGCGTCCACGATGAACACCTTCGACGCCAGCAAGGCCTCGACATCGTCGCACAGCAGCGCGCGCTCCTCGCCCTTCGCGATCAGTCGTGCGGCGGGGGCATTCAAGGAGCGCAACGCGCTCTCGACTTCGGCCATCAGCGCGGGGATGCGTGCTTCGATCGCCGCGTCTGTGGCTCGTGCCAACGCGGCGCGGGCAGCCCCGGCGCGTAAGCGCCGCAACTCGATCCCGGCGAGCACCAGTTCGTAAACGGTACGCGACGCGGGCGGGATCAGTGTGGAATCCATTCTGGCGAGCGTTCGTTCAGCCTCGTCGATCCGCCCGATCAAAAGCAGTCGCCGCGCCTGCAGATAGCGCGCATAGGCGGCGTTGGCCAGGTCGCCGTGCGCCGCGAGCGTGACCCGCGCCGCCTCGAGTGCTCTTGCCGGCCAGCCCAGATCGCGCGACGCGAGCGCGGCCTCACCCTCGGCAACCGTGCATCTCGCGCGAGCCACCGCCTCGTGCGGGCCGAACGCACGGGCGGCGCTGCGCAGCAGCGCCTTGGCGCGAACGTATTCGCCAAGCTGCGCCATCGCAATGCCGCGCAGCGCCAGCGCTGCCGCATCGTCGCGCAAAGCGATCCGCTTCAGGGCGCCGATGGGATCACCCGCCGCGAGGGCGCGTGCGGCGGCGTTGATCAGGCTGTCCATCGAAATCCCGTCACACTTGTCACTCTCGCCGCTCGCGGCCGGGCGCTTAGGCTAACTCAGGACGGATAACCACAGGAGTAGCCGTGATGACGAAGCACAAGACAACTTCCCGTACCGACTGGCTGGCCGCGCGGCGCGAGCTGCTCGCGCTGGAAAAGGAGCACACGCGGCGCAGCGACGCGCTGGCGCTCATGCGCCAGGCGCTGCCGTGGGTCCGCGTTGACAAGACGTATCGGTTCGAGACCGATGCCGGCACCGCGACGCTGCCGGATCTGTTCCAGGGCCGCTCGCAGCTGCTGGTCTATCACTTCATGTTCGGACCCGACTACACCGCCGGGTGCCCCTCCTGCTCGTCGATCGCCGATGGGTTCGACGGGTTCGCCGTGCACCTCGCGAATCACGACGTGGCGTTGGCGGCCGTGTCGCGCGCGCCGCTGGCGAAGCTGCAGGCATTCAAGGCACGCATGGGGTGGTCTTTCCCGTGGGCGTCCTCCTTCGGCGGCGAGTTCAATTTCGACTTCAACGTGTCGATCACGCAAGAGCAGCAGCGCGCGGGCGGCGTGGAATACAACTATGAACGCGGCACGCACGCAATCGACCAGGGGGAGCCGCCGCAGATCGCCAAGGACATCGCGAAAGGCTGTGGAGTGGATGCACCCACATTCCTGCGCGACCGCCCGGGTATGAGCACGTTTGCGATGGAAGATGGCGTTGTTTACCACGCCTACTCCACGTACGCGCGCGGCCTCGACGGTCTGTGGGGCATGTACCAGTGGCTCGATCGCGCTCCGCTCGGTCGCAACGAAAAAGGCGTCTGGTGGCGGCGGCACGACGAGTACGCAGCACGATGACCTCTGAGCGAAGCTTCGTTGCTGTCGCGGCACTGCTCTTCGCCGCCAGCGCGATAGTGACCATCACCTGGTCGCAGTCCATGGCGGCGATGGGCGGGATGGCGATGCCCGGGGGCTGGACGATGTCGATGGCGTGGATGCGGATGCCCGGCCAATCCTGGCCGGGCGCCGCGGCCACTTTCCTGGGCATGTGGATCGTCATGATGGTCGCGATGATGCTGCCCTCGCTGGTGCCGATGCTGACACGGTACCGCCAGGCTGTGACCAGAACGGGCGCAACGCGCCTTGGTTTGCTGACGGTGATCGCAGGCGCCGGTTATTTCCTGATGTGGGCGCTGATTGGACTGGCCACGTTTCCACTGGGAGTCGCACTGGCCGGGATTCAGATGCTTTGGCCAGCGCTCGCACGCGCCGCGCCGTTTGCAGTCGGGTCAGTCGTGCTGGTTGCGGGCGCTGTGCAGTTCACGGCGTGGAAGGCGCGGCAGCTTGCCTGTTGCAGGCAGGTACCGGGGCGTGGCCGGACCCTGCCGGCCGATGCAGGCACAGCCCTGCAACACGGCTTGCGCCTCGGCCTTCATTGCAGCCACTGCTGTGCCGGCCTCACCGCAATCCTGCTCGTGATTGGCGTGATGGACCTGCGCGCGATGGCTGGCGTGACGGCCGCCATCACGGTCGAGCGGCTCGCACCTGCGAGTGAGCTGGCAGCGCGGGTCGTTGGGATGGTCATCATCGTCGCGGGATTGCTGCTGATCGCACGCGCAGTGGCCGCAGCCAGTTTGTAGCGCGCAAGCGCCTCAGCGGCGCATTTGATTGACGCTGCGATGAAGCCCACTAGGCGCGTACGATCAGCGCCCCGGATGGCCGCTCATGGGATGTCGAGGCGTGCATAAAGAGAAGATTGATCGCCTCAATTCCTCCGATCGAGATGATCAGTGCTAAGATCATGGGTACTAAGTTACTGGTTTTCATAAAGAACTCCTCCTATATGATGATGTACAGTCTCAGCTCCGGAGACAGGATCAGCAAACACCATGTCTGATAGAAGGTTAAGAAAAACTAAACGGTTTGCGGGGTTCGAAAGACTGCCCTTGAACGGTCTGCGCGTGTTCGAAAGCGTCGCGTCGCACCTGAGCTTCACGGAGGCGGCGGAGGCGCTGTACGTGACGCCCGCGGCGGTGAGCATGCAAATACGCACACTGGAGCGATACCTGCGTGTATCGCTCTTCCGGCGTAAGGGACGGAGCGTCACTCTGACCGCCGAAGGCGAGCTGCTGCTCCCGGGCGTGCGGCGCGGACTGGGTACGCTGCAGCAGTCGATGCAGCGGCTGCGTCAGGACCGGCTGGGCGGTGCGCTCAGAATCAGCACGCTGGCCTCCTACCTGCAGAAATGGCTGCTGCCCCGTCTGCCGCAGTTTCATGACCGCCATCCTGAGATCGAGCTGAGCATTCACACTTCGCGCACGCCGGTCGACTTCGCGCGCAGCGAGTTTCATGCGGCCGTGCGCATGAGCACCGGCCCGAGCGCCGGCCTCTATAGCGAGAAACTCATGGATGAGTGGTTTGTGCCTGTGTGCACGCGTGAGGTGCTCGCGAAGTACGGCCCGCTGCGCGACGCCGCGGATCTGCAGCGCTTCCCCCTACTGCACTCCTCGGACGAAGAATGGTCGGTGTGGCTGCACCCAGGAGTCACGCTCGCCTGGCAGGAGCGGGGAACTGCCTTCGACGACTCATTGACCGTGCTGGCCGGCGCCGAGCAGGGACAAGGCCTGGCACTCACCCGCTGGTCGCTCGCGGCGCAGGACCTGGCAACCGGCCGCATCACGCAGGCCAGTGAGCGCATCGTGCCGTGTCCGCGCGCCTATTACTTCGTGTGCCCGGAGATGTACGTCACGATGCCGAAGGTGCAGCAGCTCCTTGCCTGGCTGCGTGAGATGGTGGCGGCGTTTCCCCGGCCGGACTCTACGGACGTAGCGGCGGCGACTGCGCGGGCATGATCGAGTTCACCCGCCGCGCCTTGTGCGCGCGCACACCTGAGAAGGGAAGGAGGGATCCGCATCCGCCCGCAGACCGAACTCGTCCCCTCCTACATCGCACCCGTCCCCGCTGCCACGGCCCCGACCCTGCGCTATCCGGCCCGCGACACGTACTGGTGCTTCATAATCCTTTGTTTTCGTGAGCGCAGTTCTGCTTTGGACCCTGTCTCCAGTTCGCCGCGAGCGCGTGCAAGCGTGACCGAGTCAGGACATCCAAGTACTTAGAACGGGTCGGACGTTGCCGAACCCGTCGTCGAGACGATCTGAAACGATCTGAGAAGGGTAATTGGCGGAGAGAGCGGGATTACTCGGCGCTGCGCGCCTCGCCCCTTCGGGGCCGCCCTCCGGGTGTTAGCGCCCTCCGATAGCTCATAACTTCTGACCACGCCGGATCGAATCAAGACCCAACCCGCGTGGCAGACCCTGCCGCCGTTGATAGTTATCCCTCTTCGTGGTTGCGCGATCCTGGAATCGACTCGGAGCGTCTGGTTTCTTGTGTCGACTGAATCTGGCGGAGAGAGAGGGATCCACATTAGCCCGTAGGCAGTTGATTTTGAACGATCAAATTTCGCTATCGAATTGAAGGACCAACGCCAGGTACCAACAAATCCCGACGTGCCCAACGACTTGCCCAGTCGGATCCCATACCGCGAAGGTTTGGCTGCTGCTTTTCGACGAATCCCGCCACGCTTGCGCGAAATTCCGCCGTTCCTTCGTAAGACCCTAAGAGGCGAGGCCCACCTCGACGCCCTCAGGGCTTCTTCGCCACCACCTTCCCGTTTTCCCAAACGTAAAGCGGCGTGCCGTACATGCGCGCAGTCTGACGACGGTACAAACCGAGTGAGTCCGCCTACTGACTCACGGCGAAGGGTGAGCCCGGCATGGTGGTCAGCTCGCCTGTTGCAGCGTTCAGCCTGAACCCGGTCACTTTTCCAGCGCTGTGACTTGTCACATAGAGAAACTGATTTGTCGGATCGATGCCCACGGAATCCGCGGTGGCGCCAACGGCGACTGGAGATCCGGGGAGTGGGCTCAACGCTCCGGTTTGCTTATCAATGCTAAAACCGAACACGTTCGTCCCAGCTGTTGCGTACAGGTAAGCGCCTGTCTGGTCGGTGGCGATGTAGCTGCATGAGGGTAAGTCATAGGGAAAACCGGGGAGAGCGGTCAACGCGCCATCGTTCGCGTCGCCCATGTAAGGATGAATGCTGAAGCCCATGATGCTCGCGGTACCGCCACTCGCAATCGAAGCGTATAGGAGGCCCTTCAAACCCGGGCTACCGTTACTTTCACCCGGAGGGTGTTGGAAGGCATCGCCGAGGCCGAACGCCAAAGCGCTTACGTTGCCGTTTGAGGGAAAAGGCGAGCCCGCAACCGGGTTCAATCCGCCTGAAAATCCGTCTATCCGAAACGCGGAGATATCGTTGGACCCACCCGTGTTTGCGATGTAGAGGAATGGGGTGTACGGGGCGCCGGGGCCAGCAGCCACCGCCGACGGGCCGGTACCGGTGGCATAAGAGGCAATTGGTGTGAGGAAACCGGTACTTTGATCGATCTGGTAGGCGGAGACAGTGTCGGATCCGGAGTTCGCGACATATAGATTCTCGAGTGTGTGGCAATGCCCTCCCCGTGAACTACACGCCGTGGATGCAAAGACCCCGACGGCTCCGGGGCTCGTACCCGCGGCAAACGGCGAGCCAGGAACGGCTGTCAGTGCGCCGCTACCGGGGTCGACGGCAAATGCCGATACATCGTTGCTGCGATTATTGCTGGCGTACAAGTACCTGTTAGCGAAGTAGGTGTCAGCGATCGTGCTGCCTATCGCGGTGGGCCTCCGATCAGCGGCCACTGGTGGGCCAACCGAAAGCAATGCTCCGCTGGTTGCGTCCGTGGAAAATTCCGAAATGCTGTCGGCCCCTGAATTCGCCACAAAGAAGAAATCTCCAACGAAGGCCGTACCGCTGATCGAGAAAGTAGCATTGCTGACACAAGCTACAGCCACATTGGTTACGGCAGCGGAGACCGTGCCCGAGCCGCCCGTGACGGTACAAGTCTTGCCATCCGGGGCAGTTACCGTTACGGCGTAGCCGCCGCCGCTCGCAATCCTGGTGACAAAGGCGAACGCCCCGTTCGCGCTGACCGTCAAATCGTCGCCGCCATTGTCACGAAGGATGACCGACTGCCCGGCGCCAATACCAGAGACCGTACCGCCGATGCTGTACGTCGGCGGCGTGCCGCCGCCGCCACAGGCGCCGAGCGCCGCGAACAATGCCCAACATGTCAGGAGGCGCACGAGATGCACCCGCTGGAGACAACGACGGCAATGCAGGCGATGAAGTCCCATAGCGGCGCGGGTCGAGCAGCTATGATCACTTCGCCGCCAGCTGCGCAGGCGCCTCGATCCCGTACACCGCGGCTTGCCGTAGCGTATGCGTTCCAAGATAGACCTGCGTGAGCAGCGGCAAATTGGCTGAACGGATCGCCTCGCCCAGCGCCTTCTCGTAGCAAGCCACTGGATCACCCGGGGGTTGCAGGTCGACCCGGTTACCGTGCGTGCAGGCCACGTCTGCAGCATGCTTGAGGCGCCCATAGAACTCCTGCACGCCGGCAGCAGAGTGCAGATCGAGCCCCTGTGTGCTCACGTGTATGGCGACACTGACGTTGTGGCCCTGGGCCACGACATCGGCCGCGAAAATCGTGCCAGCAATTGCGACGGCAGCCAGCGTGAAGTGGCTGTGCAAACCAGCTGTTTTGATTGACATGCGAAGCTCCTGATGAATTCGCGTTGATCGCCCGGTTCATTGATAACGAGTCCGCGGGCGACGAATTGGACACCTCTGAATCGGAACGACCTCGCTCGGAGGCCTGCGGCGCCGGTGCGCCCGAAAGTTTTAGTTGCGAAATTCGAGCTCGGGGACTCATATGCATAAGGAGCGGTGAAATTTCATGTGTTGCGGTGGCCGTGCCTGACCCGAAACCGTCCCTGGTCGAGCGGTTGTTTACCGAGCATGGCCCGGGCTTGGTGTCGTTCTTCCGGCGGCGCATCCGCAGCCAGCGCGACGCACCGGACCTGGCACAGGAGGTTTACATACGGATGCTGCGCATCAGCGACCAGGGGGCGATTCGCAATCCCGTCCACTACCTCTACACGGTTGCCAATAATCTCGTGAAGGAGCATGCGGTGCTCGAGCGTCGGCAAGCGAGCGGCATCGACATCGACGAGGCGGCGACACAGGAGCAGCTGCAGATGTTGCCCGCGTTCGACGGTGAACTCGATGCGGGGCAGCGGGTCGCGCGGCTCAACGTCGTGCTGAAGCAGCTGCGTCCGAAGTGCCGCGCCGCTGTGGTCCTGCGCTTCACGCATGAACTCTCCTACCGGGAGATCGCGGTCCATCTCGGGGTGTCGCCGCAGATGGCCAAGAAGTACGTGGCGCAGGGACTGAGTCACTGTCAACGCCGCATGGCGCGGCTGGGTTGAATCCATGATCTCCAACGAAGAGCAGGTGCGTGCCGCAGTCGCCGAACAGGCTGCCGACTGGCTCCTCGCGAATGACGAGGGGCTGGATGCGCGGGGAACCGCCGCCCTCGCCGCGTGGCTTAAAGCCTCGCCGGTCCACGTCGAGGAGTTCCTCCGCGCCTCGGTGATCGCGCGCGATCTGCGCGATGCCCGCGCCGCGCCTGGGTATTCCCTCGAGGCGGTTCTGGCGCGCGTACGCGCCGAAGACGACAATCCGGTCCGCCGCCCTCTGTGGCCGCGCGTTTTTGCCCCTGTCAGGGGCGCCTCCTCACGCTCCTGGCTGACAGCGGCGGTGGCCATGGCTGCGGTCGTTGGTTTGAGTCTTGGCTTGCCGTCGTTGTGGAGAGTGCGCCCCGTCGCACCCCTGGCGGTCGGCGTCGGCACGACTGCGCTGCACTTTCAGACGGGCCACGGCGAACAGCTGACTCACCGCCTCGAGGATGATTCTGTGCTGCACTTGAATACAGATAGCGCTGTCACCGTCCGCTTTAGCAAGGCGGAACGGCTCATAACGCTCACCGCCGGCCAGGCAGAATTCGAAGTCGCCCATGACTCCGCTCGCGCCTTTCGAGTGCTCACCGGATCGGCTGAGGTCGTTGCGATCGGGACTCAGTTTGATGTTCGCCTGGGGAAAGAGTCGACCGTGGTGACCGTGATCGAAGGGCGGGTCGCCGTCGGGCCGTCCCCGATGTTGGAAAGACGTGGCACGAACCCCAACGACGCACCACGATATGTCCACGTGGGCGCCGACCAGCAGATCCGGGTGACCGCGGCAGAATGGCCAGCTACGCCCATAACGGTGGATGCACAGCACAGCACGGCCTGGCTGCGTCGCGAGATTGTGTTTGACCGCGAACCGCTGGAGCGCGTCGCCGCCGAATTCAACCGCTACGCCCCGAAGCCGATCGAGATCGCCGCCCCGGCCCTGCAGAATCTGCAAGTCAGTGGGGCTTTTGCCACCGACGACAGCGCCGCGTTTATTGCCTTCCTGCGTACCCTCAAAGGAGTACGGGTTGAAGTGACCGCGACACGGATTCGGGTGTCACAGCAGTAGGCGTTGCTGCGCCACGCCCTACGATCCACGGGTCCACTACGCTAAGCTGCACCTCAGGGCACGCCGAGATGCCTGAGTGGGGAATGCATGCGGGACTCGCATCACCGCGCAGCAGACATCGCGACAGTAGTGTCCCGGGTGCTCCGCGCCGCCTCGATCTGCACACCCGTTGCGCTCCTTGGGGCTGCCGCGACACTGACCCGGGCCTCTGAATTCAACGCGCTCGCCGCCGACATCCCAGCGCAGCCTCTCGCCCAGGCACTGGCGGTGTTCCGCCGCCAGACCGGCTTGCAGCTCATCTACCTCTCCAGCGTTATCAGCAACCAGAGATCTCACGCGGTGGCCGCGGGATTGAACGCCAATGAGGCGCTCGGTCGCCTGCTGCAAGGCACCGGACTGCGCTTCGAGCACCTCAGCCCGCGCAGCATCCGCATCTTTGCCGACCCGGTTGCGCCGCGGGAGACAACACCGCGAGTGCTCACGGGAGAGGTGCTCGACGAGGTGCTGGTCACCGCCAGCCGCGGCGTGGGGAAGCTCCAGGACGTGCCGATTACCATTCAGTCTGTCGGCGGGGATCAGCTCAACCAGCTCAACGTGACCACCACAAATGAGCTGCTGAAATACACGTCAAACGTGACCTACAGCGGCAACGGCCCGGGTACCGGCAATATCTTCATACGCGGTCTGGGTGTCTTCGGT
The DNA here is from genome assembly GCA_963718865.1 of uncultured Gammaproteobacteria bacterium. GTDB lineage: Bacteria > Pseudomonadota > Gammaproteobacteria > Steroidobacterales > Steroidobacteraceae > 13-2-20CM-66-19. The sequence continues at coordinate 295,055 of CAVRAE010000001.1, forward strand.
TCAGGCAACCAGTCGCAGTCGACGACGGCGCCATTCCCGAACGTCGCACTCTACCTCGATGAGCAATCGATGCAGTTCCCTGGACGCAATACCGACGTCTATCTGGTGGATATGGACCACGTCGAGGTCCTCGAGGGCCCGCAGGGGACGCTCTTTGGCGGCGGTGCCCAGGCCGGCGCCATTCGCAACATCACCAACAAGCCGCAGCTGGAGGCAGCTTCGGGCGAGCTCAATGCGGGTTACGGCGTCACCGCCGGCGGCGACCCGAGCACCAGTGTGAACGCGGTGCTCAACGTGCCGCTGATTAACGACGTGTTCGGGCTGCGCGGCGTGATCTTCAGCGACACGCGCGGCGGCTACATCGACAACGTGCCGGGCACCATCGGTTACCGCGCCGGCACGCCGCCCTACGACCTGGGCGGAAATCCCACCGCCAGCAACGCTCCGCTACAGGGTAACAACCTCAACCCGGTGACCTACACCGGCGGGCGCCTGTCAGCGCTGTGGCGGGCCAATGACAACTGGGACGCACTGCTGCAGCAGAGCTACCAGAGTATGGAGGCCGACGGTTACTTCTATGCCTATCCGACCGACACCAACGGGCAACCCCAGGCACGCTATCAGATCACTGCTTTTGCGTCGGCTTACAGCAAGGACGCCTATCAAAGCACGGCCTGGACCCTGCACGGCAAGATCGCGGACCTGCTGAGCATGGTGTACACCGGTAGCTACATGGTCCGCCACATCGACGGACAGCAGGACTATTCCAACTACCTGCGCAACGTCGGTTCTTACTACGCCTGCATCGGCTCCGGAGCCGCGTATTTCAACGCGGCGAACTTTCCCAACCAGCTGGCCGGGCACAAATTGCAGTGCTCCACGCCGGTGGGCAACTGGCGCGATCAGGTGCGCAACACGCACCAGACTCACGAGCTGCGCTTCACCACCAAAGCCGACCATCGCATCCGTGGGCTTGCAGGCTTCTACTGGGAGAAGTTCGTCATCGACGACAACATGAACTTCAACTACCTGGGGATCCCGCAGTGCGACCAGGCCAATCTCAACCGAGCCCTCAACTCCCCTGACGGGAGCGCGGATTGTCTATCGGCGGTCGGCCCGCTTCCCGGTGCCTTCGCCACGGCCCCGGGCCTGCGCACCAACGCGGACACGGCCTTCGGCGAGGACGTGCAGCGCGGCTATAAGCAGAAGGCGTTCTTCACCTCCGTCGACTACGACGTCATTCCCAAAGTCCTCACGGCGACCGGCGGCATTCGCTTCTATCACTACGATGAGTTCGAAGCGGGCTCGGAATACTACTCCCTGAGCGCCAGCGGCAACTTCGGTCAGGGCCTGGTGGTGAATCACCTCAACGGCCAGTGCACGGCCGCCGGTCTGTGCGGCTTCCCGATCAGTCTCAGCAGGAGCGAGAGCGGGCACAGCTGGCGTGGCAGCCTGACGTGGCTGGTCACTGCCAACACCATCGCGTATTACACGTATTCGGAAGGCTTCCGTCCGGGCGGCTTCAACCGCACGCCATCGCTTCCGGATCAACCGGCCGCGCTGCTGGGGCTGGCTCCATACTCGGGTCCGAACACCAATCAATACGCCAGGCCCACGGGCTATAACTCCGACAATCTGGTCAACAACGAGGTCGGCTTCAAGAGTGAATTCATGGATCACCACGTGCTGTTCAATCTGTCCGCGTACTACATGAAATGGGAGAGCATCCAGCAGGCGTTGTTTGACCCGGTGCATCTGGGTAACCAGACCTTTAACGTCAACGGCTCGAACTATACGGTCAAAGGCTTCGAGGTGCAGTTCGTCGCGCGGATCACCGATGCGCTTACCCTGCAGGGATCGAGCTCTGTCAACACTCCGAGTCAGTCGAGCACGCCCTGCCTGCCCTCAGTCGGCGTCGACCCAGACATTATGGGAACCGCGAACAACCCGACCCCCAAAGGTCATTGCATTACGCAGGTCGAGGGTGCGCCCTTCCCAAATCCGTTCGGCCAGCCCGGGGCTCGGCTGCCGTTCTCGCCGCCGTGGATGTTCAACCTGCTTGCGCGATATGACTGGACGGGGGGCGCATACAAGCGGTTCGCCTGGGTCGGCGCGAGTCACATCGCCTCGATGAGCAACGAGCCGGCGAATTTCCCGGACGGGAACGCTCCGAGCGAGAATCCTCCGACGGGATCGCCGAACACCACGCTACTGCGTTACCAGATCCCCGGGTACACCACGTATGACGCCGGGTTGGGCGTTGCGAAGAATAACTGGACGGCGCAGATCCAGTGCAACAACCTCACCAACACTTACGGGCCGGCAAAGATTGCATCCGACCAGCTCATCAAGGCGGAAGTCCCGCTGCGTCCCCGCGTGATCACTTTCCTCATCGACTATAGATTCTGAGCGCTATCAAGCACGCGCTGCCGGACCCGGGCTTCCCGACCTCGTCGTACGCAGCGCCAAGCGCCGAACGCGTTGAAATACGTGCTCCTGGGGGCACGTTGTATGGGCCGAGATGACTTTAGAGGGCTTGAGATTCCATTGAAACGCCGTGAGATTTCACGGCACTCCGAAATCGCCTAAATCTCAGCCAGAAATCTCTCAAGCTGATGAAAAATAAGAATAATCTTGGCGGAGAGAGCGGGATTACTCGGCGCTGCGCGCCTCGCCCCTTCGGGGCCGCCCTCCGGGTGTTAGCGCCCTCCGATAGCTCATAACTTCTGACCACGCCGGATCGAATCAAGACTCAACCCGCGTGGCAGACCCTGCCGCCGTTGATAGTTATCCCTCTTCGTGGTTGCGCGATCCTGGAATCGACTCGGAGCGTCTGGTTTCTTGTGTCGACTGAATCTGGCGGAGAGAGAGGGATTCGAACTCGGGGGAGTGACTTTATCGATCAGCAACTTACTGAAGTAAAAATAACTTTCGTCCCCTCGCTTCCCCTGAAATCCCCGAATTCGCCACCAGATTTGCCACCAACAGAGGTTCAGCCAATCGCAAACGTAAGTCCCGCCGACGCCAGAGTGCGATCAGGCCGCCTTGCGAAGCTTGTAGTACTCCACGATCTTCGGATGGCTGGCCATGCGCTCGAGGTGCTCGACGAGCATCGGCGCGACGCGGTCCACGAGGTCCTTCGGGATGTGATCCAGCGCCCCCGACCGCAGCCATCGGATCAACATGAAGACTTTCAAATCAGCGACCGTGAGGCGCCTGTCGGCGAAATATTCCCCGCCGGCTGCCTTCAGCCTCGCCTGGAACTGCTCGAGGTATCGTGTGATATGCCCCACCGCTAGCTCTTCGCGCGCCTTCTTCTTGGCATCCGCGGGCAGGTCGATTGTCTGGCCGATCCGCGCACTAATATCCTCAGCCGCGTCCATCACCTCGTCGCACAGCAAGGCCTGCCAGTCATCCTTGGGATACAAGCCGGTCAGCTTGCCGACATAGCGATTTATGCTGTTAGATTGCGAAACGACCTTGCCGTCGATTTCAAGCGTGGGCATCGCGAAGAACGGCGTCTTGTCGCGGAAGGCGGGCCAATCCTTGCCCACGATGCGCTGATCTTCGAACGCGATGCCGCCGATGTGCAGTGCCAGACGCGCCGGCTCGCCGCGTCCGCCGTCGAAATCGAAATAAGTCAGCTTCAGTTTTGCCATTTTCAGGATCCTCGAGGCTATTTGGCCGTCGCTCGCAGGGCTCTTACTTGTACATGCAGACGAGTATAGCGCCGCAGCCACTGCGGAGCGGCGATGCCACCGCCAGACGCTCGGTGCTCGCAACCGTCTGCTATATGGAAGCGCTCGCAGACACGATGGCTGACAGCTCTTGGTCGGGAAAAGGGACGTCCAGCGATCCTTAGGAAAGAATTAGAGACTAGCTCGCTGAATCCTTCCGCTCGCAGGAAATTGGACCGACCGTGCCAATGTCGCGTCTTGGCCGACTCGGACTGCGCGGGCCGAACTGAGGGCGATTCATGTTTGCAAAGTCGCGGGCCGTCGCAGGCCTCGTGCTAAGGTTCCTGACAAGGGGTGGCTAAAGTTCAAGTCCGGGGGATTTGCGATGAAGCGACATTTGGCGCCCGCGGCGTTTGCCGGGCTCTTGCTCGCGGCCGGCTGGAGCAACGCGGAGGGGGCAGGACACTATCTCTTTGCCTGGGCTGGCGACACCGCCGGGCGCGGCGAGGATTTCATCGCAGTCATCGACGCCGCTCCGGAGTCGCCTGACTACGGCAAGGTGGTTGCCTCGGCCGCTTCGGGAATCCGCACGCGACAGGTGCACCACACCGAGTACTGGATGCCGGACGCAGGATTGTTGTTCGCCAACGATCACAAGGCGGGCAGGACGGTCGTGTTCGACCTCCGTGACCCCTTGCACCCGCACGTCCACGCGGATTTCGGCGACCTCGACGGCTTCAGTCATCCTCATTCCTTCCTGCGGCTGCCCAACGGTCATGTGCTGGCAAGCTTTCAGCTGCAGGGCCACATGGACCACGGCTCCGATCAGGGTACCGACCATGGCGGGGCGCTGGTCGCCTCGATGACTGACTTGGGGGCGCAGCCCGGCGTACACGGCGGTTTGGTGGAAATCGACGACGAGGGCCGGATAGTGCGTTCGACCTCAACTGCCGATCCGAGCCGCCCTGACGACCTCTTGATGGCATACAGCCTGCTGCCGTTGCCGGACATCGATCGGGTGCTCGTCACTAACTCCTCGATGCGGGACGAGGACCGGACCGGACACACCTATCAGATCTTCCGGCTGTCCGATCTAAAACGGCTATCGACCAATGATTTCGACGCGCCACCAGGGCATTACGGCGAGATCAACCCCGAGGAAGCCCGCCGCGGACCGGACGGCGCCGTCTATGTTCAGACGACCGGTTGCGGGATCGAGCGGGTTACCGACATTGCGAGTGACCATCCACGCTCGAAGCTGGTCTGGCAATTCCCCGGTTCCTTCTGTGGTGTGCCCAGCATCGTCTCGCATTACTTGATCCAGAGCGTGCAGATACTGCACGCGATGGTGGTGCTGGATATCAAGGATGGCTCTCACCCGGTCGAGGTCGCCCGCGTCGTACTCGATCCCGCGATTCGCCCCCACTGGACGGGCTACGACGCCAAGACCCATCGGCTCGCCGTGACCGGCTATGGTGAGGATCGTTTGTTCATGCTGACCTTCGATCCAGATACCGGCGTTCTCGCTATCGATCGCGCCTTTCACGACGACAAGGGTAATGCGGGGTTCGATTTCGACAATCGCACCTGGCCGCACGGCTGGACCGGGTCGGCGATCGCGCACGGAGTGGTGTTCTCGAAGTGACGTTCTCGTTTGCTGAGTGACAGAGATTCTCCGGCCGCTCCAAAGTCCGGAATCCGGAGATTCGAGCAAGACGCCGACCGCCGGCTTCTGGCCGACTGCGGAAACTCGTCGCTTGCCCTCGCTGCGCCGCGATTCCCTTCAGTGCGCTTGATCAACCGGCGTAGCGAGCGGCAACCCATAAACTCCGCTTCAATCGAGAAGTCGGTCGAATCCCCAACGACATGGTTCAGTCGGTCGGGCGTGTTGCGAAGCGCTATCGGCAACGTTTGATCGAATCCCGGCAACACGGCATGGTGCGGCTATGCGAGCCTATTCAGGATAGGCTTTGACGCTGTCCGCGACTGAGTCAGCGACGTGCTCCTTGGTGATCACGCCGGCAACGTCGCTTGCACGTGGAACCCCACGCCCGCGCACCACTACCGCCATGATGGCACCCCGCCGCCACATGCGGCGGATAACGTTGAAGGCGGTCTCGTTCTCGCCCACCACGGTGAAATTGCGGCTGGCGACATCGCCCAGGCTCACTCCGGTATGCGCGCCCTCCAACCCTCGGCGGAGTCCTGTATTGACGCGGATCACCCCGTAAATGTGACCCTTGTCAGTGACGACGACGTGGCGCAGGCGCCCGGCATGTTCGGGCTGCCGCAGATAGTCATCGAAACTTGCCTCCGCCGGCAACACCTGGATGTCGGCGTCCATCACTTCGCGCGCGGAGCGCACGAGGAACATGTTGGCGTGACGCGCCTTGGGAATCGCCCGACCGCGGCGCACAAGCTTCAAGGTGTAAATGGTCTCGCGAGAGAGCACTCGGCGCGCACCAATGCTCACGGCTACCGCCACGATCAGCGGCATCACGATGCTGTAGTCGAGGGTCATCTCAAAGATCATTGTAACGGCGGTCATCACCGCGCCGGTCCCGCCGCCCACCATCGCGCCCATGCCGACCATGGCAAAGGCGGGCACGCTGAGGTGAATCGGCAAACCCGCGGTATTCAGCAGCGCCGCGAAGCCCCCGCCAAGTGTGGCGCCCATGAACAACGAGGGCGAGAAAATGCCGCCGGATGAGCCCGACCCGAGACTGAGTGAGGTCGCCAACAGCTTGCAGGCGCTCAGCAGCCCCAGAATCCAGAATGTCGAGATCTGCCCTGCCAGGACTGCCTGAACGGTCGCGTAACCGACGCCATCGACGTAGTACTGACCGAGCGTGCGGAGCAGAAGGTACATGAGCACACCGACAATCAGCATGCCGAGCATGTGCCGCAGATAACGCGATTTGATCCGATCGAAGAGATCCTCGGCAAGATGCAGCCCGCGAATGAAACCTGCCGCCGCGATCCCGCTGAGGGCGCCCAGGACCGCGAACAGAACCAGTACGAGCAGTGCGCTCGAATCGACCGCCATGGCTTGAAGCGGGGGCACGTGGAACGCGGGCGCGTCACCGAGGAACCAGCGGCCCACGAACGTCGCCGTCCCCGTCGCGATCGCAACCGGAAGAAAGGTCTCCACGCTCACTTCGGGCATCATCAGCTCGATGGCGAACATCACCCCGCCGATTGGAGTATTGAACGTGGCCGCGATGCCCGCGCCCGCGCCCGCGGCGACGAGCGAGATCCGCTGGCCCACAGGCATGCGGATGATCTGCCCCAGCGTGGAGCCGAGCGCCGAGCCGATCTGGATGATCGGCCCTTCCCGCCCGACCGACGAACCGCTGCCAATCGCAATGGCCGACGCAAGAGATTTGACCAACGCCACAACGGGCCGGATCACCCCGCTCTTGTAGTAGATCGCGTCCATCACCTCGGGTACCCCGTGGCCCTTGGCCTCAGGTGCAAAATTAGTCACCAGGAAGGTCACGCCGACGGCTCCCAGCACGGGAACCAGAATCACCAACGGGCCCCACGGCGCGGGCACGGTGAAAGTATTGGCGTCGTAGTGGATCAGCACATGCCCGGTGAACAGCAGGTTGTGAATCAGGCTGATCAGATCCCGGAAAGCCACGGCACCAAGCCCAGTGACGACGCCTAGCACGAGCGCCAGGAGGGAGAGCTGCGCAAGCGGCAATTGTTGGCTTTCCTCGCCGTCCATCAGGTCTGCCGTCGCATCCGGGGTAAGCCTGTGCCCCGGCCCGATGCGGCTGGCGCGGTCACCTCAGAAACGCTGAAAAGTGGCATCCTTAAGCCAGCTCTTTTGTCCGTGATCGCCGATCGGTGGTGAGTTATTTTGAGTTTCCTAAGCCGGTTTCCAAAGACTGATGATCACCCCTCCAGTGATTACCAAGGCGCCACCGACCAAGATTGGCACCGTCGGGAATGATCGGAAGGCGATGACGTTAATGACCTGCCAGACCACAAATAGCGTCGCAATGTAGAGCCCGACGACACGCCCAAAGTCGAGCGGCGCGAGGTTGAGAAACGATCCGTAGCCCAACAGCAGTGCCGCCCCAGCGAGAAACAACCCGATACGGGTCAGACCCACGTGACTGTAGATCGCCATGCGGACAATGGCATCGCCGCTAGCTTCCAGCGTGGTTGCGATCAGCAGTAACACCATTATAGGAACGCCTTGAAGTGTCTTCATCAATCCTCTGCCCGCCATTGCCAATCTTGCCCGGCTAACGCCTCCCAGCTAAGGCGCAAGCACGCGTACATCATGGCGCCCATCATGCTCATTCCGATCGCGTGACGCAGGTAGGGGTTCTTGATCCGATCGAATTGGCCCTCGGCCAAATGCAGGCCGCGAATAAAACCCGCTGCCGCGATGCCCGCCACAAACAAATAATAGCGCACGGGTCATTCGCTGATGTGGCGCCGGCCGCGGCGGCGTACCGCGATCCGCAAGACATACTCCACGACCTCCCAAGTCATGCGGCGACTGATGTGGGCGTGCCCAAACAGAGCACGGTAGTAGAAGGGACCCGTCAACATGTCCAGCAGCAACTCGATGTCCAGATCATCGCGGATCTCGTGACGTGCGTGTGCTCTAGCAAACGCCTCGCGCATGGACTCGCGGCGCGCTGCGAGAACGTCTTCGCGGATGACATCTGCCAACTCCGCATCGTGAGCCATGTCCGCCACGAGTCCAGGGAGCGCCTGCTTGAGTGGCCCTGCAAAGGCCCGCAGCAGCGTTCCGACTGCCGCCTCCAGGTCCTCGCGCAGCACTCCCGTGTCCGCGGCCGGGCTCGCCCCCATCTCGCTTAATACCGCATGAGCCACCAGATGGCGCTTGCTCGACCAGCGACGATAGAGATTCGTGCGCGCAGTTTTCACTCTGCGCGCAATGCCCTCGATAGTGACGGCGCGGTAGCCGCGCGTCTTCAGCACCTGCAGCACCGCCGCGGCCACTGCCGTGTCGATGCTGTCATCGCGCGGCCGTCCGAGCGGGGCGTTCGGCCGAGCGCTTTTTCGGGCCACAGCCGGGGACTGGAAGCTGGAGTTGGAAAGCCGCACGAATCAGCGCTTCTGGCGCCCGTCAGGTCGACTGCGCCGGTGTGCCCAGAGCTGCGACCGGCTGCACCACTGGTGCTTTTGGTTCAGGCACAGCGGGTTTGTCCGGCGCGTGCGGCCCGCTGGCGGTCGGACTCATCGTGCCGGGCGTCGCACCTACGGGCGCCGCGCCGTCACCGGATGCGGGTCTCACCCCGGCAGCCGGCGACTTGTGCTCGCTGACAGCTGGTACGGGGCCGGCCGAGGAATCCGGCGCACTGCCAGCCTCCCCCGCCGGCGCGTGCGTCCCGGGCCCGTCCAGCACCGCGACGCTGATTACGCCGGGGTCGTCGCGGAGCTTCACGTAAAGCTCGCCGTGCGCAGGCCGCGGCACGGAGAGAGCCGAGCCAGTAAAGCCATCAGGAACAGGGGTCGGTGCGCCGAAGCGAGAATCCGCAGACACCGAGTCGAGGAGGAAGAGGTTCAGACCCGAGAGCCGGCAAGGCCCGTCGCTATCTTCCGGGCAACTCAGCTCCTTGAGTACTGGCAGCCGCACGAGCGTGGCGAGCGGCTGCCAGTCGCCTGCAACCCCGTGACTCACGACGCGAAAGCGAAGCGGCCCGAACGTCGAGGGTCCGAATGCCTTGGCCGGACCGAGCCTGGCCACGGCGATCTCGGCGTCCTGCAGTGTCAGGGAGCCACTGCTCAGGTCGAGCAACGTGGCGGCCGACCCATCGATGGTCGCCACCTCGACGCGCTCGTCCTGCGTGAATTTGGGCGGCGTCTGTGCGTGCAGCGAGAAGGTCAATTGCGCATCCTGTGGTAGTTCGTCGCGGTCTTCGAGACGGATGGTCGCGGCGGATGACCCAAGCTGCAGCGTCTTGCCGATCAGAACCGCACGTGGGCGCGCTGCCTGCACCGCCACTTTCAACTCGTAAGCGCGTCCATCCTTCAGCGTGACGTGCGCCTTCGCGGTCTCGCCCGCCCTGAGAGCCGGGGCGCTCCGCGCCGTCAGTGTCAACTCATCTCGCCCCTCGGTGCTCGACAGCGCGTCGGCCGTGAATTCGATACCGTTGAGGACGAGGCTGGCGACTTCATCCAGCCGGCTGCCCCGCAGCACGCCACGGTCATCGCCTGCATGAACCACAAAGGCGTCGAGGTGACCGGCCTCCGCGTAGGTACGCACCGTGAGGCGTTGCGGCTGAGGGCTGCCGTACTGTCGGATGAGCAGAGTCACCTCCCCCGCAATCGCATCCTCGAGGGGCAGCTTCGCCTCGACTTCGTCAGCCTTGGTGGCCTTCCAATCTAGCTTGAGTTCCCGCCCGTCCGAGCTGGCGAGTTCGATGTCGCTCACGCAACGAACGCTGGCGCTCACCAGGTGCACGGTGTCCTGACGACCGACCACGAGGGAGTCCTCCTCACCCGGAGCCAGCTTCCAGCTCTGCGCGCGGGCCTCCACGAAATTGAAGCTCGGCCCGCTGTAGGTCCCAAATCCCCAGCTGCCCTGCAGCGAGCCGTGCGTGCTCGCCTCCAGGACGACCTGACTCAAAGCCGAAGTGTCGATCACAAAGCCGCCCCGCGCGGCATCCGGGGTCGCAGGCAACTTGATGTCGGTGCCGTCCGAGCCGTCGACTCTCAAAGTGATGTGATGTGCGTAAGAAGAGGCAAACATTAGCGGAGCGCCTTGCGCCGCGAGCACGAGCGGTTCCTTCCTTATGCAGTAGACCTGCTGGGCGTCAACCGCGCGCAGCTCGGGCAATTGCGGCCCCTCCACCGGAGGCAAGGCCGTCACCAACACGGATTTCGGATCATGAAAGGACGGCGGCGCGTTCAGCGTGAGCGCCAGCTCCCCCCGCGTGGCTCGGCCAGCGCCGGAATGTATTGGTACTTGGCGGTGTGGAACGAGTCAAAAAGACGCGCGATATCCAGGATCGACCCAATGAAGGGTCCGTAGTAGCCGGACCTGAGTTGCGGTGCATTGCTCGCCTGCATCGCCAAGTCGCTGGCGGGGCCCGAGGTGAGAGTCTGGGTGACCGACTCACTGTGCCCATCTGCCATGATCAGCGACTCTCGTCCCTGCATCAGACACGACGCCTGTAGCGTCGGAGCTTTTTCCAGACACTTCTCATCGACCTTGATTGCGAGACTGCGCGACAGCAAGGGCGCCGCCTCCCTGAGGCGCGCGGGATCCGAGTTCCCCAGGCGTCCAATCTCCTTCAGGTAAGTCTGCAGCCGCATGTGCTCGGCGGCCGCCTGATTCAGGTCCCGCGAGGTACGTACGAATACCCCGGGCCGGCCCCGCACCGCGTTCTCAAGCGTTGCGAAGTCTCCGCCGGTCTCGGGCGCAAGAAACACCAGTAGTTGCCGCGCGTCCTTGGGCACCGTCAGCCTCATGCCGTCGGCCGAGCACTGGCGCGTCCAGGTTTCACAACGGGCGAACCAGCTCGCTGGCGGCGGTTCGGTGGAACCGCGCAGAAACACGGCGACCATCAGGTAGTGCACGGTCTGGCCGGCGCTGAAGTCAGCTTTAAGCCACACGCGATCGCCCACGGCAAGGTTCGGAACCTCTGAGATCGGCAGGGTGACCGTCCCGCGCGTGACTTGGGCGTCCAGAGTGGGCCCGGCAAGGTCGAATGCCGCCGGGTCGGCCGAAACGGGATTGGATGCGCCGAGGACAATGGCTCCAGCTGCCAGGGTAGTGACGATCAGGCGCATTCGACGGATCTTAGTGTGTCCCCGCGGGAGTGCTCGAGAAGTAGTCGTCACTTTACGCTACATACTGTCGCGTATGTAATTCTCACCTCTCGCGCTGCCGGTCCCTGCACTGAACTAAAGACCCGAAAATCGTCAACCAACCCTGCTCTACAAAATCTCAACTGGTTATGAGAATCGCCTGCGGCAGGGATTTCGAGACGCGCGTACCGAACGCTGTTCTACAAGGCCTGCGCGCCAGCGCACGCCTTCACAGTGCACGTCGGTGAGCACCAGCAAGTTGCACGACAGTCGACTCAGCGCACTAATACCAACAGCTTGCTGAGACGCTAAGACGCCGCGCGAGACTCCGCGAGAACATCTGAAAGAGGAACTTGCTGAAAAAGGGCCTCGAATTTCTGCAAATGATGTAACTTACTGATATATAAATAGAATTATGACTGAGAGAGAGGGATTCAAACTCGGGGGAGTGACTTTGTAGATCAGCAACTTACTGAAATCAAGCTGACTCTCGTCCCCCTCACTTCCCCTGAAATCCCCTAATAGATTTGCCACCAACAGAGCGTGGTGGCGTCATGCGTAGTCTACCAAAACCGCCGCGGACCTCGTTGGCGGGGTCAGAGGTTCGGGACGTAGGAGTCGCAGGTTCAGATCCTGCCCCCGCCAGCACGTTCTGCGGCGTGGAATCTGCAGCAAACAACGCCACAAGTGGCCTCCCCCTGCGTCACCCCGAAGCGCAATTTACTCGGGGACCCACCGCGTGATGAGAGCTCCGTGACCGACGTGCAGCGAAGGTAGGTATCGGCGAGCAAGTGGACCACGTGGATTGAGTCGCCACGAATCCGTGGCTCTCGACCCAGAGCAGGGGGATTTGCCAGCTACACAGCCAGCTCAACTGCTCTGGCCTCAAGCAGATCAATCAGCATGCGCTCAACATGACTTCCCCCCACGCTAATGCGCTGATCTACTGATACCAATTTCAATAATTCGGCGACATCGGCGTACTGCCCCCTGGCAAATTGACCGACAGCATCAACCAGACAGAGTGAGAGACGCGTCTGGTCGCTGGGCTCCTTGGTCGCAATTGCCGCCCTGCTTTGCTCCAGCGCGGCGAGATCGCCGGCTGATGCCTGAATGCCGGCAAGATGCAGCGCTATGAACGGATGCGAAAGCATGGAGCTGAAGCGCTCGGACAATGCGGAAACTGCAGCCGAGACCGGACGGGTACTCCCCGTTCGCAGATATTCACGCAATAGAAAGCCGCCGCAATCAGCCAAAGTCAGCACCGGACCACAGCGAGTGGTCTCGGGTGCACAGTAACGCTCGTAGCGCTGCCACGCCTGCTCGGCAAACCCCAACTGCCATTCCGCCAGCGCCAGATGCCACTGAACGTGACCATACATGGCGCCGCCTTCTGCCGACCGGCGGTGTTCGTTTAGCCAGGTACCCAGCAAGTCCAGCGACTCTTCAGGCTTGCCCTGGTCGTGCAATACATGAGCATAGGCGTGGATAACGTAGGGCGCCTGCGGCCGCTGCTGCAGTGCCCGCTCCACAAGTACACGACCGCGGTTCCGATCGCCGGCCTCACTGATCGCAAACCCGAGGCGCGCGAGACATGCCCAATCATCATGCAAACTGGGATCGACCGATTCCATGATACTTAGAACGCGCTCAAGCTTGCGCGCACCGCCGTAAAAGATCAGGTAACCACAAAGTTGCGAGATGACCAGCAGGTCACTGGGATTGCCAGCGCTGTAGGCCTGGGTTGCCGCAAGGTTCGAATAAGGGTCTTCAAGCAGGGCAAAGAGCGCGAGGATATGCGCACGCTCCCAGGACAGCGCGGCTTGTGCCGCCATGAGTGCACGCTTTTTGAAGACATCGGCGTCCGCTGACTTAGCGTCTTTGGCAAGCATGTAGCGTGCGGCTAGGGCCACAGCGAGATTGCTGTCCAGCGCCAAAGCCCGATCCAGGGCTTCTGCTGCGCCCGTCTCAGAGCCAAGGATGCGATCAACAGCAAGCTGATACTGTTCTACAGCTTCAAGACTGCCTGTAGTGAGGGATTTGCCCGTACGCGCGTCAATCACGTTGGTTCCCTGAGCTCCAAGTTTTCAGAGACGCCGAACTGCTTCAATGAGTTTTCAGTGTAGTCCAAACCAAGGCGTGACGACCAAGTGGGGGCGGACAACAAGACGATCGGGTCAAGACTTTTGCGGCCGTAGTCGCGGACAAGCCTCTTTCGACTCCAGAGACTTAATTCAGAAGCTGCTGGAAGCGCACCCCGACGCAGCAACGGCAATACAGACGGTGATAAGGAACGCCGCCACAACGCAGGCGGGGGATCAGAGCCGATAACTACCCAGGCGAGGGCGGAATGGCATTATCGGCCAGAGCGTTAGCGAGAGTCTTTTCCCACTGCAGCGTCAGCTCGCCCCGCGAGCGCAATTGAAGCTCGCCGGCAAGATCAATCACCAGGAGTTGTTCTTCAAGGAAGACGGCACGCCCATTCGCAACCTTCAATACCCGTGGGTGCGCTGGCGGCGCACCTTGGAGCGAACCAAGGCGCGCTATCGGGAGCCTTACAACGCGCGGCACTCCTCAGTGAGCTGGAATCTGATGATCGGCAAGAATCCACTCTGGGTCGCGAAGCAACATGGCCACAGCGTTCAAACGATGCTGGAGGTTTATGCGGCTTGGACCGAGGGCGCGACGGAGGAGGACGTGGAGGCGATCAAACGCGCGATGCAATCAAGCCCGAGGACTCGGGCGCGCAGCGCCGATACAACGGCCTCGAGTCCCCTCGCGTCCCCAAGAATTTGCCACCAGAGTGCCACCAGCGAGGGGCAGGAGCGACGTAAGTGCCTGCACCAGAAGAGAATGGACTGGCGGAGAGAGAGGGATTACTCGGCGCTGCGCGCCTCGCCACTTCGGGGCCGCCCTCCGGGTGTTAGCGCCCCGGATAGCTCGTAACTTCTGACCACGCCGGATCGAATCAAGACTCAACCCGCGTGGCAGACCCTGCGGGCGTTATCCCTCTCCGTCGTTGCGCGATCCTGGAATCGACTCGGAGCGTCTGGTTTCTTGTGTCGACTGAATCTGGCGGAGAGAGAGACTCGGAGGAGTGACTTTGTAGATCAGCAACTTACTGAAATCAAAATAACTTTCGTCCCCTCGATTCCCCTGAAATCCCCGCATGTGCCACCAGATTTGCCATCACCTCACGGCTTTTTCGCCACAACCTTGCCGTTTTCCCACACGTACAGGGGCGTGCCGTACATGCGCGCTGTTTTCCGCGCATCCTTTGCCGCACGACGCAAGGCATGGCCTACCCCCGCGGCAAAGCTCAGTGGTCGCCTTCTCTTCGTTCGCGTTTTCGCCTTCACGGACTTTTCTCCAATAGTCGTGGTGCACGGCCCGAGTTGTCGTACACAGCCCAGCTGTCGGCCAAAGGCCGGTAGATGCGCTGAAAATTCCCCCAGCCTCTTGAGAACCTCCTGACGACGTCAGCCCGCGGCACATCATGGCCACCCTGGCGCACTCGAGCAGCGATGCGCCGCAGCGCCAATTGAACGGAACGGAGCCGAAGGTACACCATCTCGATACGGTAGCCGGCTTGCTTCCAAGCCTGGAGCCGGCGCACGTAGGTCAACCCGCTGAACGTCGTCTCGAACGCAAAATCCATTCGTTCAGCCGCCAAACGATCGATCTCTCGCAATACCATCCGCGCAGCTGCGATGGCTGCGAGCTCCGGTTTGAGCGGCGATAAACCACTCGCAATCAGATCGGCGTTTACAAAGTGAATCACGCCCGCGTCTTCGGGTAGATACCGGCGCGCAAACGTAGTCTTACCGGCACCGTTTGGGCCCGCAATCAGCACGCATCGAGGTTGTCGCTTGGGTTTCGCCACGTACGAGAGCGCCCGATCCTTCCATCCAGCAATCTACGCGCTGAACGGATGATGCTATCATAAGCATATGATTTTGCTTGACTATCCAGATCGACACTCTCAACGCGTCAACTAGATCTCTTGCCGTGCGTGCGCTCGATGTCTAGTCCTCCCGGCGGCGAGCTCATGCAGGAAACCGGGCCGCTGCAGCTAAGCGTCTGAAAGGAAGGAAAATGGATCTGGCGGAGAGAGAGGGATTACTCGGCGCTACGCGCCTCGCCCCTTCGGGGCCGCCCTCCGGGTGTTAGCGCCCCCGATAGCTCGTAACTTCTGACCACGCCGGATCGAATCAAGACTCAACCCGCGTGGCAGACCCTGCGGGCGTTATCCCTCTCCGTCGTTGCGCGATCCTGGAATCGACTCGGAGCGTCTGGTTTCTTGTGTCGACTGAATCTGGCGGAGAGAGAGGGATTCGAACCCTCGAAGGGCTTTTGACCCTTACGCCCTTAGCAGGGGCGCGCCTTCGACCACTCGGCCATCTCTCCGCTCGCTGAAAATGTTTGTGTTTCAGTTCGTTGGGCCGCCGGAGACTCCGCCGGCCCGCGCGCGGGGCGGCCATGATACTGAAGGCCCCCGCGGGCGGCAAAGCCGGTTTCACACCGTGAGGCGCGAGCGCACGAACTCCTGCACCGAGGCAAGCGCGGCATCCAGCGCTTCGGGCTTGCTGCCGCCGGCCTGGGCGAAGTCCGCCCGGCCGCCGCCGCGCCCGCCTACCTGGGCGGCCACAGCTCCTGCGAGCTCACCCGCCTTGATACGCGCGGTCTGATCCGCGGTGACGCCCGCGACCAGCACCACTTTCGTCAGGTTCTCGACACTCGCCAGCACCACGACGGCTGACTTCAGTCGCTCTTTTAGCTGATCCACGGCATTGCGCAGCGCGTCGGCATCGGCGTCGGCGACTTTGACGGCGACGACCTTCACGCCCTGGATGTCCACTGCACCGGCAGCCAGATCCACCCCCGCCCCGGACGCCAGCCGGTCCTTGAGGGTGCGGACCTCGCGCTCCAGCTGCCGCGTGCGCTCGAGCTGCTCACGCACCTTGTCCTTCACATCCTCGCGCGAACCGCGCACCAGCCCCGCGACCTCCTTGAGGAGGCCATCGGCGTGCTCGACGTAGTCGAGCGCGCCCTCGCCGGTGAGCGCTTCGATGCGGCGCACGCCGGCCGCAACGCCGCTCTCGCTCACGATCTTGAAGAGCCCGATGTCCCCGGCGCGGCGCACGTGCGTGCCACCGCACAGCTCCATGGAGAAATCTCCCATGCGCAGCACGCGTACATCCTTGTCGTACTTTTCGCCAAACAACGCCATGGCGCCGGCGGCCACCGCGCCCTCGTAGTCCATGGTGCGTGTCTCGGCCGGCACGTTGGCGCGAATCTGCGCGTTCACCAGCCGCTCGACGTCGTGCAGCTCGGCGGGTGTCACGGGCTGGAAATGCGCGAAGTCAAAGCGCAGCCGGTCCGGGGCCACCAGCGAGCCTTTCTGCTGCACGTGGGTGCCGAGCACCCGGCGCAGCGCCGCGTGCAGCAGGTGCGTGCCGGTGTGATTGAGCGCGACGGCCTGACGGCGCGCGCCGTCCACCTGCCCCTCCAGCGTGTCGCCCAGGCGGATGCCGCCCTCCTCGAGGGTGCCGATGTGCGCATGAGCCGCACCGCGCTTTTGGGTGTCGGTGACCACAAAGCGCACCCCGGCGGCCGTGAGATTCCCGGTGTCTCCCACCTGGCCTCCGGCCTCGGCGTAGAACGGCGTGCGCTCGAGCACCACCTCGCCTGGGTCGCCGGCGGCGAGTGCCTCGACCGGCGCGCCGTCTTTGAGCAACGCGACCACGTGGCCGGACGCCACCAGAGCGTCGTAGCCCTGGAAGGTGGTGCGTGCATCGAGCGCGGCACCACCGCGCAGGTCGACCCCGAACTTGCTGGCATCCTGTGAGCGGCGTCGCTGCTCCGCCATGGCCGCGTCAAAGCGCGGCAGATCGATGCTCAAGCCCCGCTCGCGCGCCACGTCCGCCGTCAGGTCGGCGGGGAAGCCGAAGGTGTCGTAGAGCTTGAACACGGTGTCGCCGTCGATCACCTTCGCCCCGTGCAGGTTGCGAATGGCGCCCTCGAGCAACACCATGCCGTTGGCGAGCGTCTCGGCGAAGCGCACTTCCTCCTGCTGCAGCACGCGCTGCGCGTGCTCGCGGCCGCGCGTGAGCTCCGGGTACGCCTCGCCCATCTCTGCTTCCAGCACCGCAACCAGCTTGTAGAAGAACGGTTCCTGGATGCCGAGCTTGTAGCCGTGGCGCACCGCGCGACGGATGATCCGGCGTAGCACGTAGCCGCGACCCTCGTTGGACGGCAGCACGCCGTCGACGATGAGAAACGCACAGGCGCGGATGTGATCGGCGATCACCCGCAGGGAGCTGGAGGTGAGCACCGAGGTGCCGGCGAGCTTGCCGGCGGCACGAATCAGGTTCTTGAACAGATCGATATCGTAGTTGGAATGCACGCCCTGCATCACGGCGGCGATGCGCTCGAGTCCCATGCCGGTGTCCACCGAGGGCCTGGGCAACGGCGTCATCTTGCCGTCGGCCGAGCGCTCGAACTGCATGAACACCAGGTTCCAGATCTCGACGTAGCGGTCACCGTCCTCATCGGGCGACCCGGGCGGGCCGCCGGCGACCTTGGGGCCGTGGTCGTAGAAGATCTCGCTGCACGGTCCGCACGGACCCACCTCTCCCATGGACCAGAAGTTGGACGCATCCCCCAGGCGCCCGAAGCGCTCCGGACTTAAGCCGATGTCCTTCAGCCAGATGTCCGCGGCTTCGTCATCGGTGGTGTGCACCGTGCACCACAGCCGCGCGGGGTCCAGTCCCAGGTTGTAGATGAGGAAGTCCCACGCGAAGTGAATCGCCTCGCGCTTGAAGTAGTCCCCGAAGGAGAAGTTGCCGAGCATCTCGAAGAAAGTGTGATGGCGGGTGGTGTAGCCAACATTCTCGAGGTCGTTGTGCTTGCCACCGGCGCGCAGGCAGCGCTGGCTCGAAACGGCGCGCAGGTAGTCACGCCGCTCCTTGCCGAGGAACACGTCCTTGAACTGCACCATGCCGGAGTTGGTAAAGAGCAGCGTCGGGTCGTTTCCGGGCACGAGCGAGCTCGAGGGCACGACGATGTGACTCTGCCCGCGGAAGAATTCCAGGAACGCAGCGCGCACATCCGCCGCGCTCATGTAAGACGGTTTGCCCAAGATCGTTCAGTCCAGGTCGGGATCGGCGCCAGTGGCCGCGCGGATATGATCCGATGAAAAGCCCCGATACTGCAAAAAACGTGCTTGCCGGGCTTTTTCCGCCCAACTTCCGGGGGGCCTGGTCCCGAACCTGGCGGCCCGGATGCTCCTGGCGAGGGCGTGCCAGTCCGGTCCGCTCGCCAGCGCCGCTTCGATCAACTCCGCCGGCAAGCCGTGGGCGCGTAAATCCGCGGCGATACGCACCGGACCCTGCTTACGGCGGGCATGGAAACTCACGTAGTTGTGGGCGTAGCGCTCATCGTCCAGCAGACGCTCAGCGGTGAGTTCGCTTAAGGCCGCCGTGACGCTCTCGGCCTCAAATCCCCGGGAAGTGAGCTTTTCGTGCAGCTCCCTGATGGCGAAATCCCGGCGGCTGAGGAGCCTGACCGCCGCGGCGCGCACCGCGCTTAGGTTCGCGCTGCGCTCCGCATCCACCCTTCTGAGGTTTTTGCGCAGGGGCATCGGCTGTGAGCTCGCACCCGCTGATTCAAGGGTGCCAGGGTGCGCCTGGGGGTCAGGCGGTCTTGGCCGCCTGCTCACCGTTGCCGTTACGCTGCTGCTTCACCGGCAGCAGCCGCGCTCTCACCAGGTCCTCGATTTCGCGGGCGATTTCCTTATTGGACTGCAGGTAGGCGCGCGCGTTGTCCTTGCCCTGGCCGATGCGGTTGCCCTTGTACGAGTACCAGGCCCCGGACTTTTCGATAATGCCCTGGGCACTGCCGAGTTCGATGATCTCGCCTTCGCGCGAGATGCCCTGCCCGTACATGATCTCGAATTCCGCCTCGCGGAAGGGCGGCGCAACCTTGTTCTTCACTACCTTGACGCGGGTCATGTTGCCGGTGACCTCCTCGCCGTTCTTGATCGCGCCGATGCGGCGGATGTCCAGGCGCACCGAAGCGTAGAACTTCAGCGCGTTGCCACCGGTGGTGGTCTCGGGGTTGCCGTACATCACGCCGATCTTCATGCGCATCTGGTTGATGAAGATGACCATGGTGTTCGAGCGGCTGATGTTGCCGGTGAGCTTGCGCAGCGCCTGCGACATGAGGCGCGCGTGCAGGCCGACCTGCATCTCGCCCATCTCGCCTTCGATCTCGGCCTTCGGGGTCAGCGCCGCCACGGAATCGATTACCACGATGTCGACCGCGTTGGAGCGCACCAGCATGTCGGTGATCTCCAGCGCCTGCTCGCCGGTGTCCGGCTGCGACACCAGCAGATCGGTGATGTTGACCCCGAGCTTCTCCGCATAGCCTGGGTCGAGCGCGTGTTCCGCGTCGACGAACGCGGCGGTCCCGCCGGCGCGCTGCACCTCGGCGATGACCTGCAGGGTGAGGGTGGTCTTGCCCGAAGACTCCGGCCCGAAGACCTCCACCACGCGGCCCTTGGGCAGACCGCCGATGCCGAGCGCGATGTCGAGGCCGAGCGAACCGGTGGACACCGACTCCACGTCGTAACTCGCCGCGGCGTCGCCGAGGCGCATCACCGAGCCCTTACCGAACTGCTTTTCGATCTGGCCGAGGGCTGCGGCGAGTGCCTTCTTGCGATTCTCTTCCATCTGCGATTCCTGCTGTGCGAGGGAGCGTGGGGGATTTTTCGACGCGCAATTATCCCACAAAGATCCCGCGGCGGGAGCGCGGCGGCGGATTAGTTTTGAGCCTGTCTGTGTGGTTTTTCGCGGTTAACCAGTAGATAGGATTGCACGACACTGTATGCGGCGCCCGCGGCACTGGTGCGGCTCTCCACCAGCGCGAACGCATCGAGGACCCAGCTCACCGCACGCGTCATGGGCACCTCCGGCGCGCGCCCGACTTTGCGTGCCAGAGTCACATGTGCGTGGAAAGGCTTGAGATCCGGAGCAAAACCCGCCGCCAGAGTCTCGGATTTCAGTAAGTGCGCGAGCGCGTGCGCCGCTTGGGCTTCGGCGGCCGACAGCGCGACGAGAATTGCAGGTCTCGCCCAGTGCGCGAGCTCCTCGAACTGCACAGTCACGGGCGCTTCGGGTACCAGGGTGTCGGCAACGTGCCGGGCGATGCCCTCGAGCTCCCCGATGCGCCGCTCCGGCACGCTGCCGAGGAACGCCAGCGTCGCGTGCAGGTTGTGTGCGGGGACCGCACGCCCCGCGCAGGCGCTGACAGCCTGTTGCGTCGCCTGGCAGAGCGCATCGCGCGCCGCCTGCGGCGGCCACAGCGCAAAGAACAGGCGGCAAGTCGGCTCGCGCGGCGCCGCCGCGGTGCTCACGGCGGATCGCCGCGCGCCGGGCCCGTCAGGTTCACCGGCAGGTCGAGCCGCAGAATCAGCCGCAACGCGTGCTGCACGGAGCGGCTGCGCACGAAGGCGCGGTCCCCCGCAAAGAGCTTGTCCTCGGCGATGATGTCGATCGCCCGCTCCTGGCGGGCGGCGGCGCAGAACCATACGGTGCCGACCGGCTTGCCGGGCGCGCCGCCATCGGGCCCGGCAATGCCGCTCACCGCGAGCGCCACGTTCGCCCCCGAGACCCGCAACGCACCTTCGGCCATTTCCCGCACCGTCTGCTCGCTGACGGCGCCGAAGCGCTCCAGCGTGCCGGCGGCGACGCCGAGTTCGCGGTTCTTGGCCGCATTCGAGTAGGTCACGTAGCCGCACTCGAACCATTGCGAGCTGCCGGGGATGTCGGTGAGCGTCTTGGCCACCCACCCGCCCGTGCAGGATTCGGCGGTCACGATGCGCCGGTCCGCGGCGCGCAGCTTGTGGGCGACGCGCTCGGCCAGCTCGTACAGTTCCGGATCGCTCAGCATGTTCATGCTCAACAACTCCCACCGAAGCCGCTAGAGTGGCGCGCAAATGGCTGAAATCAACCACACGCCCATGATGCAGCAGTACTTGGCGCTCAAGAGCGAGCACCCGGATATTCTGCTCTTCTACAGGATGGGCGACTTCTACGAGCTGTTCTACGAGGACGCCCGCCGCGCCGCAGCGTTGCTGGACATCACCCTCACCGCGCGCGGCCAGTCGGCCGGAGCGCCGATCCCTATGGCGGGCGTGCCCTTCCACGCCGTGGACAGCTACCTGGCGCGGCTGGTACGCAAGGGCGAGAGCGTCGCGATCTGCGAGCAGATCGGTGACCCGGCCGCTTCCAAGGGGCCGGTCGAACGCCGGGTGGTGCGCGTCGTCACGCCCGGCACGCTGACGGACGCGGCGCTTCTGGATGAGCGCACCGACACGCTGCTCGCCGCCGTGGCCCGTGACGGGAGCGGTTTCGGACTCGCCTGGCTCGATCTGGCCGCCGGGCGTTTTACGGTTCTGCAGGGCGAGGGGCGGCAGGGGTTGAGCGCCGAGCTCGAGCGGCTGAAGCCCGCGGAGCTGCTGCTCGCTGAGGGCGGGGCCGGCGATGACCTCGCCCGGCCGGGCACCGCCGTGCGTACCCGACCGCCGTGGCACTTTGAACTGGCGAGTGCCTCGCGCCTGCTCACCGAGCAGCTCGGCACCCTGGATCTGAAAGGTTTCGGCGCGGACGAACTGCCACTCGCCATCCGCGCCGCCGGCGCACTGCTGCAGTACGTGCGCGACACGCAGAAATCCGCGTTGCCGCACATCCGCGCGCTGCACGTCGAGGAGCGCACCGATGCGCTGATGCTGGATGCGGCCAGCCGCCGCAATCTGGAGCTCGACGCGAGCCTCAGCGGTAACGAAGATGCGACGCTGCTTGCCGTGCTGGACAGCTGTGTCACCGGCATGGGTTCGCGGCAGCTGCGTCGCTGGCTCAACCGCCCGCTGAGGAGCCAGCCGCTGCTGCGCGGCCGCCACCATGCCGTCGGCACGTTGCTTGAGGCTCGCCGCTTCGAGCCGCTGCGCGAACAGCTGCAGGGCGTGGGCGACGTGGAGCGAATTCTGGCGCGAGTCGCCCTGCGTTCGGCGCGGCCGCGGGATCTGGCACAGCTGCGCACCTCGCTGCAGGTATTGCCCGCGCTGCGCGCCGTGCTCGTCACCCTCGACTCACCGCTGCTGCAGGAGCTGCACCGGCGCGCCGCTGAGCACGCCGCGGTCGTGGCACTGCTCGCCGCGGCCATCGCCGCAGAGCCTGCGGCCATGGTGCGCGACGGTGAGGTGATCGCGGCCGGCTACGATCCCGGGCTCGATGAGCTGCGCGGTATCGCCACGCACACCGATGAGTTCCTGCTGGAACTTGAGAAACGCGAACGCGAGCGCACGGGTCTTGCCGGACTGAAACTCGGGTACAACCGCGTGCAGGGATTTTTCATCGAGATCGCGCGGCGCGATGCCGAGCGCGTCCCCAGGGACTATGTGCGCCGCCAGACGGTGAAATCCGCCGAGCGCTTCATCACTGAGGAACTCAAGAGCTTCGAGGACAAGGTCCTGGGCGCGCGCGACAAGGCTCTGGCCCGCGAAAAGCAATTGTATGAAGAAGTACTCACCCAGCTCATCGACACCCTGGGCCCCCTGCAGGCCACCGCCGCGGCGCTCGCGGAGCTGGATGCGCTCACGGCCCTGAGCGAGCGCGCCGGCGCGCTCGACTGGGTGCGTCCCGAGCTCACTGCTGAGCCGCGCCTTACCATCGAGGCTGGACGCCACCCGGTGGTCGAGCGCTTCGCGGAGGCGCCGTTCGTACCCAACGATCTGCGTCTTGATGCCGCGCGACGCATGCTCATCATCACCGGCCCCAACATGGGCGGGAAGTCGACCTACATGCGCCAGGCGGCGCTCATCGCCCTGCTCGCACACGTGGGCAGCTACGTGCCCGCCGAGCGCGCGCTCTTCGGTCCGCTCGACCGCATCTTTACCCGCATCGGGGCGGCGGACGATCTCGCGGGCGGGCGCTCGACCTTCATGGTGGAAATGACCGAGGCGGCCAACATCCTGCACAACGCCACCGCCAGCAGCCTCATCCTGCTCGATGAGATCGGCCGCGGCACCAGCACCTTCGACGGACTGTCACTCGCCTGGGCCATGGCGCGCGACATTGCCACGCGCGTGCGCGCCTTTACGCTCTTCGCCACGCACTACTTCGAGCTCACGACCCTCGCCAGCGAGGTCGAGGGCTGCGCCAACGTGCACCTGGATGCGACCGAGCACGGCGCTGGCATCGTGTTCCTGCATGCGGTGAAGGACGGCCCCGCCAACCGCAGCTACGGCCTGCAGGTGGCGCAGCTTGCGGGGGTGCCGGTGGGCGTGATCGGCGAGGCGCGCCGTTATCTTGAGCACCTGGAGTCCGAGCGCGAGCGCCAGCGCGCGACGGCGGCCGACGGCGGTGCGTCCGCGGCACAAGCTGAATTGCCATTGTCTGCGGCGCCGCGGCCGGACGCGCTGCGGGAAACCCTGCAAGCCATCGACCCGGACGAACTTTCACCGAAGGCCGCGCTGGCGGCGCTCTACTCCCTGCGCCGTCTGCTCGAAGACGGCCGGGAGTAAGGAGCGCTCAGGCCCCGCCCGGCACGGCATCAGGCCACCGAGAACCGCCCTTGCGTCAGGAACAGCCCGGTCTCGCGCGCGACCCGTGCCGACATCAGCATCCCCAGGTGACTCACCGGCAGCACGATGTGATCGCTCATGCCGGGCATGCGTGTCTCGCTCACCGCGATGGTGCCGTCGTTGTCCTCGTTGAAGTCCGCGAGCAGCTGCCCCACGCCGATCGCCTGCGTGCCGGCAACCACTCCCAGCTCCCGCGCGTGCGTCCAGCGCCGCTCGCGTGGCTGCCGCAGCTCCTCGGCGACCGACTGCCCCATGAGTTGCGCCACCGGGGCGAAGCGGCTCGCCTGCTGCGCCGCGCGGCTCGCGACGCACGGCGTGCCGAGAAACACCGCCCGGCCCGGCGGCTGATCGGGGAAGCGCTCCAGAAAGCGATGGATGACAAGCCCGCCCAGGCTGTGGCCGACGAAATGCACCTCCGGCGTGTGCAGCTCGCGCACGAAGCCCTCGAGCCGCGCCGTGATGGCGCTCATGGTGGAGTACGCCGCTGAATAGCGGAACGCGTGCAGGGTGAGGTCGAACTCCTGCGCCAGGCGGTGCCGCAGGAGCAGGGACTCATCTCCCGGCATCCACAGGCCGTGCACGTAGATGACGTGCGCCATGGCGGCTCAGGGCGGCGGCAGGCGCACGCGCAGGTGCAGTTCACGCAGTTGCGCCTCGCTCACCTCGGTCGGCGCATCCGTAAGCGGGTCGGCCGCGGTCTGCGTCTTGGGAAACGCGATCACTTCGCGGATGTTGTCGGCGCCGGTCATGAGCATGGCGAGGCGATCCAGGCCGAAGGCGATGCCGCCGTGAGGCGGCGCGCCGAATTTCAGGGCATCGAGCAGGAAGCCGAATTTCTTGTGCGCTTCCTCGGTAGCAATGCCGAGCAGGTCAAACACCGTCGACTGCATGTCCTGGCGGTGAATACGCACCGAGCCGCCGCCGATCTCCGAGCCGTTGAGCACCATGTCGTAGGCCTTGGCGATGGCCTCGCCCGGGGCGGCGCGCAACGCCGCCGGATCGTCGTTCTTTGGCGCCGTGAACGGATGATGCATGGCGACCCAGCGCGCAGCGTCCGCGTCCCATTCGAACATCGGGAAATCAACCACCCATAGCGGCCGCCAGCCGCCGGCGACGAGCTTCAGGTCCGCACCCGTCTTCAGGCGCAGCGCCCCGAGCGCATCGCCCACCACCTTGGCGGAATCGGCGCCAAAGAATACGAGGTCGCCGTCGGCGGCCTGCGTGCGCTGCATAATCCCGCTCAGCGCCGCGTCGCTCAGGAACTTGATGATCGGCGACTGCAGGCCGTCGCGCCCGCGGGCGGCCTCGTTCACCTTGATATAGGCGAGGCCCTTGGCGCCATAACGGCCTACGAAGGCGGTGCACTCATCGATCTGGGAGCGCGGCATCGCGCCACCGCCCGGCACGCGCAATGCGGCCACCCTCCCCTTGGGATCCCTGGCCGGACCTGCGAACACCTTGAAGTCACAGTCCTTCACCAGGTCCGCGACATCGACGAGTTCCAGCGGATTGCGCAGGTCGGGTTTGTCGGAGCCGTAGCGGCGCAGGGCCTCGGCGTACGTCAGGCGCGGGAAGGGGCTCGGAAGCGCCGTATCCAGCACCTCCTTGAAGAAATGGCGCACCAGTCCTTCCATCAACCCCATGATGTCGTCCTGGGAGAGGAAAGAAGTCTCGATGTCGAGCTGCGTGAACTCCGGCTGCCGGTCGGCGCGCAGGTCTTCGTCGCGGAAACAGCGCACGATCTGGTAGTAGCGGTCGAAGCCGGCGATCATCAGCAGCTGCTTGAAGATCTGCGGCGACTGCGGCAGCGCGAAGAACTTGCCCGGATGCGTACGGCTCGGCACCAGGTAGTCGCGCGCACCCTCCGGGGTCGCCTTGGTGAGCATCGGCGTTTCCAGATCGATGAAACCGTTGGCATCCAGGTAGCCGCGCATGGCGCGCGTCAGCCGATGACGCAGCCGCAGGCGCTGGCTCATGACGTCGCGCCGCAGGTCCAGATAACGGTACCGCAGGCGCACCTCCTCGCCCACCTGCTCATCCAGTTGGAATGGCAGCGGCTCGGAACGGTTCAGGACCTCGATCTGCGCGGCCAGCACCTCGATGCCACCGGAGGCGAGGTTGGCATTCACCGTGCCGGCGGGACGCGCACGCACCTTGCCCGTCACTTTGACGACGTACTCAGCGCGCAGCCGTTCGGCTTCCCTGAAGACTTCATTGGCGTCCGGGTCGAACACGATCTGCAGCAGTCCTTCCCGATCGCGCAGATCGACGAATATGACCCCGCCGTGATCGCGACGACGATGCACCCAGCCGGCGACCGTGACCTGCTGGCCGAGGAGCTGCTCGCTGACTTGTCCGCAGTAATGTGAACGCATGAGGCGCGCGATGTTACGTAGCCGCCCGCCCCCCCGCAACCGGCTGAAATTCCAAGCGCTGCGCGGCCTGAGGGCCGGCCGCGTGGCAGCCTCAGGCGGCGGGTGTGACGACGTGCGGCTTGTGAGCCGGGGCGGGAGGCACGACCACCCCGCAGGTGATGATCATTTTCATGGCCGCATCCACCGACATGTCGAGGTCCACGACCTCGCTGCGCGGCACTATGACCAGATACCCTGCCGTGGCGTTCAGGGCCACGGACAGGTAGACCGCCGCGTGCGGCACGCCGAGCTTCTCACTCACCTCCGGGACGTCCTCCGCGGTCATGAAACCGATACTCCAGACGCCCGGCCGCGGGTACTCGATCATGACGACCTTGCGGAAGGCGTTGGACTGCGAGAAGACGCTCTCGGTGAAGCTCTTGACGCCACCGTACACCGTGCGCACCACCGGGATGTGGTTCAGAAACTCCTCACCCCAGACGATCAGGCGCCGGCCGATGAGGTTGGTCACCAGCAGTCCCGTCAGGAGCAGCACGACGAAGGCCAGCACCGCACCGAGCCCCGGCAGCGCAAATCCCACCAGCGTCTGGGGACGGTAGGAGGGCGGCACCAACAGGAGCGTCCAGTCCATGATGCGCAGCAGGAAACTCACCACCCAGATGGTGGCAAGGATCGGCAGCCACACGAGCACCCCGGCGACCAGGTAGCGCCGCAGGCCCCACTTACGTGCGCTGCTTTCCATCGTTGTCTTCAGCGCCGCCCCTTGCGTGGCGCCTTGCGGACGGGGGCCCCGGGCTTGCGGCGCGGCAGCTTGCGCTGCCTTGCGCCCTTGGTGTCCTTGGGATCTTTCGACTCTTTGGACTCCTTAGGCTCCTTGGACTCCTTGCCCTCCTTCGCCTCCGGCTTGCCGTCCTTGGTCTCGGCGGGTTTGGCCTCGCTCTTAGACTCTTCCTTGTCCGCGCCAACCAGGTTGCGCTTGTTGTCCTTGTCGGTCTTGAAGTCGGTCTCGTACCAGCCGGCACCCTTCAGGCGGAACACCGGCGCAGACACCAGCTTCCTGAGCTTGCGTTTGCCGCACGACGGGCACTTGGTCAAGGGGGCGTCGGTGATCTTCTGCATCACCTCGGTGTAGTACTTGCAGGCCTGGCACTCGTATTCGTAGAAGGGCATGGGTTATCTGTCAGTCCGTAGCGTGTTGGCTTGAACGATGAGTATAGCGAACCGCGCCTCACCCCCGGGCGGCCTTGCGTTCTTCCGCCTTGGAAAAGGTCAGGGCGCCGTCGCGGGCACCGATGCGGATCCGGTCCCCGGGCGCGAACTCGCCCTGCAGGATGCGTTGCGCCAGCGGATTCTCGACTTGCTGCTGGATCGCCCGCTTCAGCGGCCGCGCGCCGTATACCGGATCAAAGCCCGCCTCACCCAGCAGGTCGCGCGCGCCGTCATCAAGGGTGATGTCCATGTTGCGCTCAGCCAGACGCTTGCGCAGGTACAGTAGCTGGATGTCGACAATGGTACGGATCTGCCTGGTGCCAAGCGGATGAAACACCACGATGTCGTCGATGCGGTTGATGAACTCCGGCCGGAAGTTGGCTTGCACAATCTCCATCACCGCAGTTTTCATGCGCGCGTAGTTCTTTTCGCCGGCGTATTCCTGGATCACCTGCGAGCCTAAGTTGGAGGTCATGATGATGACGGTGTTGCGGAAGTCGACGGTGCGCCCCTGGCCGTCGGTGAGCCGGCCGTCGTCCAGCACCTGCAGCAGTACGTTGAACACGTCCGGGTGCGCTTTTTCCACCTCATCGAGCAGGACCACCGCGTACGGCCGGCGGCGCACCGCTTCGGTGAGGTAACCGCCTTCTTCGTAGCCCACGTACCCCGGCGGCGCCCCGATCAGGCGTGCCACGGAGTGCTTCTCCATGAACTCCGACATGTCGATGCGGATGAGCGCCTCTTCGGTGTCAAAGAGAAACTCTGCGAGCGCCTTGCACAGTTCGGTCTTGCCGACACCGGTGGGACCCAGAAACAGGAACGAGCCGTTGGGACGGCGCGGATCGGCAAGCCCGGCGCGCGAGCGGCGCACGGCGTCGGAGACGATGCGCAGCGCTTCGTCCTGGCCCACGACGCGCTTCGCCAGCGCGTCTTCCATGTGCAGGAGTTTGTCCTTCTCACCCTGCAGCATTTTTGCCACCGGGATCCCGGTCCACTTGGAGACGACCTCGGCGATCTCCTCCTCGGTCACCTTGTTGCGCACCAGCGTCGGCGCCTGGTCCTCGGCCGCCTGCGCCGCCGTGAGGCGCTTCTCGAGTTCGGGCATCTTGCCGTACTGCAGCTCGGCCATACGCTGCAGGTTGCCGGCGCGGCGCGCAGCCTCGAGCTCCAGGCGCGCGCGGTCGAGTTCCTCGCGGACGTGCGCGGTGCCCTGCAGCGAGGCCTTCTCGGACTTCCAGATCTCTTCCAGGTCGGCGTATTCCTTCTCGAGGGCGCTGAGTGTGGTCTCGAGCGTGGCCAGGCGCTTGCGCGTGGCCTCGTCCTTCTCCTTCTTCAGCGCCTCGCGCTCGATCTTCAGCTGGATGATGCGCCGCTCGAGCTTGTCGAGCGCCTCGGGCTTGGAGTCGATCTCCATGCGGATGCGCGCCGCGGCCTCATCGATGAGATCGATGGCCTTGTCCGGCAGTTGCCGGTCGGCGATGTAGCGGTGCGAGAGCGTCGCGGCCGCGACAATGGCCGGATCGGTGATTTCAACCTTGTGGTGCACCTCGTAGCGCTCCTGCAGGCCGCGCAGGATCGCGATGGTGTCCTCCACCGAGGGCTCCTCCACCAGCACCTTCTGGAAGCGCCGCTCGAGAGCGGCGTCCTTCTCGATGTACTTGCGGTACTCATCAAGGGTGGTCGCGCCTACGCAATGCAGCTCACCGCGCGCCAGCGCGGGCTTCAACATGTTGCCCGCGTCCATGGCGCCCTCGGCCTTGCCCGCACCCACCATGGTGTGCAGCTCATCGATAAAGAGGATGACCTGGCCTTCCTGCTTGGAAAGATCGTTGAGCACGCCCTTCAGGCGCTCCTCGAACTCGCCGCGGAACTTCGCTCCCGCGATCAGGGCGCCCATGTCGAGCGCGAGGATGCGCTTGCTCTTGAGGCCCTCCGGCACCTCGCCGTTGATGATGCGCTGGGCGAGGCCTTCGACGATCGCGGTCTTGCCGACCCCTGGCTCGCCGATCAACACCGGGTTGTTCTTGGTGCGCCGCTGCAGCACCTGGATGGTGCGGCGGATCTCATCGTCGCGGCCGATGACCGGATCGAGCTTGCCGGATGAGGCGCGCGCGGTGAGATCGATGGTGTATTTCTCCAGCGCCTGGCGGCCTTCCTCGGCGTTGGCGTCCGCGACCTTCTCGCCGCCGCGCACTTCCTCGATCGCCTTCTCGAGCGCGCCGCGCACCAGGCCGGACTCCTTGAACAGCCGCGCCAGCGCGCGATCATCGAAGGCCGCGAGCACGAACAGCTCGCTGGCGATGAACTGATCGCCGCGCTGCTGCGCGAGCTTATCGGTGACGTTGAGCACGCGGTTCAGGTCGTTGGAGATGTGGACCTCGCCGGGCGCACCCTCCACCTTCGGCATGCCATCGAGCAGCGCCAGCAGCCCCGCCCGCAGCTTGTTGACGTCGGCGCCGGCCTTCATCAGCAACGGCCGCACCGACCCCCCGGAGCCGTCAACCAGGGCCAGCATGACGTGTGCGGGCTCCATGACCTGGTGCTCGCGCCCGAGCGCGAGCGACTGGGCGTCGGCGAGCGCCTGCTGAAACCGGCTGGTGAGTTTTTCCATGCGCATGGGAGTTCCGCCTCAAACTTGGGATGGTCGGTTTGTGGGGACAAAGCGCAGTCCGTTCAAGGGACTGGGGCTTCCACTTAGCCTCGCGCCGACCTATTGGTGTGTCAACTGTTCGGCAAGCGCAATCACCACGATCCCGGCGCTGATAAGGATCACCTGGATGGCGCTGGTGCGCGGGTCGGCGCGCCGGTGCAGCCCCGGTATGAGTCCCGCGACCGCGATATAAAGGAAGCCGGCGGCCGCGAACGCCAGCGCATACGGCAAGGCGCCCATCGCTCGGCGCAATCCGTAGTACGCCACGATGGCGCCGACCACCGAGGCGAGCCCCGTCGCGAGATTTAAAAACAGCGCCCGGGGACGCGAGAGGCCCGCGTGCACCAGGATGGCGAAATCGCCGACGCGGTGCGGAATCTCGTGGGCTGCGACCGCGAACGTCGTCACCAGCCCGAGCGAGTTGCTGGTGAGAAAGGCGGACGCGATGAGCACTCCGTCGAGTGCGTTGTGGATGCTGTCCCCGACCAGCACCAGCGCGCCCGAGGCGTGGTCGCGGTGGTCGTGATGCGCTAAGCCGTCTTCTTCATCGTGAGCATGGGCGTGCCACCACAACACCAGCTTCTCGATGACGAAGAAAACGCCCAGCCCGATCACCAGCGCGAGCCCAATCGCATGCGCCCCGCCAGTACCCGCGCCTTCGATTGCTTCCGGCAGCAACGCCAGCAGCGCCGCGCCTAACAGCGCGCCGGTTGCGAAACTGATGAAGTGCGGCAGGATGCGCGCGCTGCGCTCCTCCGGGACCCACAGGAAGACAACTGCGAACGCAGCGCTTGCGATGCCACCGAAAGCCGCGAACAGGATGATCCACAACAGCAGCGGCACGTTCGCCGCCCTAACTCGCGAGCCAGATCAGCGCCGCCATCCGTCCGCACCGCCCGTCGCGGCGGAAGGAGAAAAAGCGCGACGCATCGGCGTAGGTGCACCACTCACCGCCGAACACGGCGCTAACGCCCGCTGCGGCGAGCCGCCGCCGCGCGAGCGCGGCCAGATCGCATTGCCAGCGGCCGCGTGGATTGGCGCTGAACGCCGCCGCCGCACCCGGATCGCGGCTGACGAAGGCGTCGCGCACCTCGCTGCCCACTTCGAAGTGCCGAGGTCCAATCGCAGGACCGAGCCACGCGATAAGTTGCGCAGGCCTGGTGTCGAGCCGCTTGATCGTGCCTTCCAGCACGCCGGCGGCAAGCCCCCGCCAGCCGGCGTGCGCGGCAGCGACGCACGAGCCGTCCCGCGCCGCCAGCAGCACCGGCATGCAGTCCGCGACCTGCACCACGCACACCCGCCGCGGCTGCCGGGTGAAGACCGCGTCCGCCGCCGTGCCGCCCGGCATCGCATCCCCCACAGGCGCGTCAAGATCCGCGACGTCGGTGCCGTGCACCTGTTCGATCCAGGCAGGCTCTGCCGGCAGGTGCAGCCGTTCGCGCACCCGCCGGCGATTCTCGCGCACGGCATGGGGCGCATCGCCGACATGGATACCCACGTTCAGAGAATCAAAGGGCGCGAGGCTCATACCGCCCGAACGCAGCGTAAACGCGGCGCGCACGCCCGGCGGTGCCGGCCACTCGGGCGCCAGGATCCCGGGCGCCGTCCCGGGGGCTGCGGGCGATGATCTCATGAACCATCTTTCTCGAGCGCGGCCAGGAGGCGCTGCATGTCGGCGGGCAGCGGTGCTTCCCAGGCCATTTCGCGCCCCGTCACCGGATGAAGCAGCTTAAGCCGCGCGGCGTGCAGCGCCTGGCGCGGGAAAGCGCTGAGCTCGGCGGCCAGCCGTGGCGAGCAGCCCGCCGGAATCCGGCGGCGCCCGCCGTACGCCGGGTCGCCGACCACGGGAAATCCGGCATGCGCGAGGTGCACGCGGATCTGATGGGTACGGCCGGTTTCAAGCGTAACGCGCACCAGGGTGTGCGCACGAAAGCGCCTGGCGATGCGGTAGTGCGTCACCGACTCGCGTCCGTCGGCCCGCACCGCCATGCGGGTGCGCTGGGTGCGATGGCGCGCGATGGGCTCATCGATGGTGCCCCCCCCGGTCATCGCCCCCGTGCACACTGCAAAGTATTCGCGGCCGATCTCGCGTGCCGCCATGGCGGCGATGAGCGCGGTGTGCGCCTCGGGCGTGCGCGCCACTACCAGAAGCCCACTCGTGTCCTTGTCGAGCCGGTGCACGAGCCCCGCACGCGGCACGAGGGCGAGCTTCGGATCAAGCGCCAGCAGTGCATTGAGCAGCGTGTGCCGCGGGTTGCCGGCGCCCGGGTGCACGACCAGGCCCGCGGGTTTGTTAATGACCAGGACCGAGCGGTCCCGGAACACCACGTCCACCGGCAGCGCCTCGGGGTCCGCTTGGGTTTGGGTGGGGAGCCGGGCTTCGATCCGCACCTGCTCCCCGCCGAGGACCTTGTCCTTGGCGCGCAGGTCACGACCCTCCACCCGCACCGCGCCGGAGTCGATCCACTGCCGCACGCGCGCGCGCGAGTACTGGGGCAATGCCCGCGCCAGAGCCTGGTCAAAGCGCAGGCCGAGCGCCTCAGGGGGCAGCGTGAGAGCATGGGAGCGGAACTCGGCAGGCAGTTCCGCGGTCGGAAGGCCCGAGGGATTCGCTATACTGGGCGGATTCACACGGCGCGAAGCCAAAGAAAGGTCCCTTCCAGATGTTCCTGACCGGTACGGTGCGCGGCGGCGTGGTCGCGTTGTGCGTAGTTCTGCTTGCCGTTTCGGTATCCGGGTGCCGTACGCACCGGGAAAAAGCCGACAAGAAGGCAACGCCCGAGTCGCTGTATAAGAAAGCACACAAAGAGCTTGAGAACTACGCCTTCAGCGCCGCCATCAAGGGCTACGAGGCGCTCACGGCGCGCTTCCCGTTCACCGATGAGGCACGCCAGGCGCGGCTCGATATCATTTATGCATATTACCGCGCCGGTGAAGGGGAGTCCGCGACCGATGCGGCCGAGACCTTCATCCGCGAGAACCCAACTCACCCGCGCGTGGACTATGCCTGGTACCTGAAGGGCCTGGTGGAGTTCGAGCACCAGCCGAACGCCATTGAACGGCTGTTCCACGCTGACCTGAGCAAGCGGCCGCCGAGCAACGCCCGCAAGTCGTTCGCCGCCTTCAAGACCGTCGTGGAGCAGTACCCGAAGAGCGAGTACGCCTACGATTCCCTGCAGCGCATGGTGTACCTGCGCAACCGCCTCGCCAGCTACGAAGTGTACGTGGCGAAGTATTACCTTAAACGCGGCGCCTATGTCGCCGCGGCACAGCGCGCCAAAGGGGCGATCGAGCAGTACGACGGCGCACCGGCGGTGCGCGAAGCGCTCGGGATCCTGATCAAGTGCTATGAGCGGATGAACCTTCCGGAACTCGCCGCGCAGTCCCGCCAGGTATACGCGGCCAACTACGGCAGCGACACGCGCACTGCACAGGCCGACACCAGGCATCACTGGTGGCAGCTGCGGTAGTGGCCTGGCGCGTCAGCGCCGGTAGCCGCTGGTAATCGGGTAGCGCCAGTCGCGCCCGAAGGCGCGGCGGCTGACGCGCACGCCGGGCGGCGCCTGCCGGCGTTTGTATTCGTTGCGCTTCACCAGGTCCAGCACCCGCCCGATGGTCGCGCGGTCAAAGCCGCGCGCCTCGATCTCGTCCACCGACAGATCCTCCTCGATGAACGCCTCGAGGATCGGATCGAGCACCTCGTAAGGCGGCAGCGAGTCGGAATCCTTCTGCTCGTGGCGCAGCTCCGCGGAAGGTGCGCGCTCGATGACACGCTCGGGTATCACGCGCCCGAGGGAATTGCGGTAGCGGGCGAGGCGATACACCAAGAGCTTGCTGCAGTCCTTGATCGGCGCAAAGCCCCCCGCCATGTCCCCGTAGAGGGTCGCGTACCCGACGGCCATTTCGCTCTTGTTGCCGGTCGTCAGCAGCATGCGTCCGGTCTTGTTGGACAGTCCCATCAGGAGCAGCATGCGGCAGCGTGACTGGATGTTCTCCTCGGTGGCATCCGGGGCGCGGCCGGCAAACTCCTCCCGCAGCGTCGCCAGCGTAGCCTCGAACATGCCTTCTATCGGCAGCACGCTGTACCTGACGCCCAGCATCTGCGCCTGGCCGCGCGCATCATCCAGGCTCATGGACGAGGTGTAACGCGAGGGCATCATCACCGCCTGGACCTTGTCCTTACCGAGCGCATCGATGGCGATCGCCAGCGTGAGCGCGGAATCGATGCCGCCCGAGAGTCCCATCACCACACCCGCAAAGCCGTGCTTGTGCACGTAGTCGCGCACCCCCAGCACCAGCGCTGAGTAAACGCTCGCCTCATCGGCGAGCTCGGGGGCAACCTGCCCCGTCCGCGGCACCACCTTGCCGCGCGCGTCGCGCGCAAACTCGCAGGTGTAGATGCCCTCCTCGAAGGGCGGCGCGCGCATGACCACCTCGCCCTGGGCATCCATGACAAAGGAGTTGCCGTCGAACACCAGTTCGTCCTGCCCGCCGACCAGATTCACGTAGGCGAGCGGCAGTCCGACATCGCGCACCCGCGCGCGCACCTTGTCCTCGCGCTCGCGCTGCTTGTGGATTTCGTACGGTGAGGCGTTGATGACGAGCAGCAGCTGCGCGCCGTCCGCACGCGCCAGCTGCGCCGCCTGCGGCTCCCAGACGTCCTCGCACACCAGCAGGCCGAGCTTAAATCCCCTGCAGCTCGCCACCGTCGGCTGTGTGCCAGGGTGAAAGTAACGCTTCTCGTCGAAGACCTTGTAGTTGGGGAGCTCGGACTTGCGGTGAATGGCGGCAATCTCACCGCCGGCAATGAGTGCCGCCGAGTTGTAAATGACGGTTTGCGTATACTCGGGGAAGCCGACCATCACGGTCGTATCGTGGATTGCATCGCGCAAGTGCGCCAGGCCCGCCTCGATCTGGCGGCGAAACCCGCGATGAAAGAGCAGATCCTCGGGCGGATAGCCGCACAGCGTGAGCTCCGGATACAGCACCAGCTGCGCGCCGAAATCGCTGCGTGCACGCCGGGCGCTGTCGATCACGCGCGCGGCGTTGCCCTGCACGTCTCCCACCAGCAGATTCAGCTGCGCCAGCGCGATCGTCAGCGACTCACTCATGTGCGCGCCACGAACCCCATTGATGTGGGGTTGTTATGGTTTCACGACTCAGCGCCGCCTGCCGCGCGCCCGCCGGGGCGGCGTGCGGCGCGGCTTGCGGCCCTTGGGCCGCGCCCTGGGTTTCGGCGCCTGGCGCTTCGCGGCCTTAGGTCTGTGACGGGGCTTCGCGCGCGTGGCGGGGTGGCGCTTCGGCACCGCGACGGGCCGCGACGCGCGCAACTCCGCGGTGTGCGCGCGGTGGCGCCGCTCGCGCAGGAGCTCATCCATCGCCGCGCCGAGTTCGGCCGGAGACTTCACGGTACGCACACCCGCGGCCTCGAGAGCGGCGTACTTGTCGGCAGCGGTCCCCTTGCCACCGGCGACAATGGCGCCGGCATGCCCCATGCGCTTGCCGGCCGGCGCGGTGACGCCCGCGATATACGCGACGACCGGCTTCCTCACGAACTTATGGATGTAACGCGCGGCAGCTTCTTCATCACTGCCGCCGATCTCCCCGACGAGAATGATGCCCTCGGTGCGCGGATCGCGCTCGAAGAGCTCCAGCACGTCGATGAAATTCATGCCGCGTACCGGGTCGCCGCCGATGCCCACGCAGGTACTCTGCCCGAGCCCGATGCGGGTGGTCTGGAACACCGCCTCATAGGTAAGGGTGCCCGAGCGCGACACAATACCGACCGTGCCGGGCTTGTGGATGAAGCCGGGCATGATGCCGATCTTGCACTCCCCGGGAGTGATGACCCCGGGGCAGTTGGGTCCGACGAGCCGCGTCGCGCAAGTCGCCAGCACCGCCTTCACGCGCACCATATCGTTAACCGGCACGCCCTCGGTGATGCACACGGTAAGCTCGATACCGGCATCGGCTGCCTCGAGAATCGAATCCGCCGCCGCCGCCGCCGGCACGTAGATCATGCTGGCCGTGGCGCCGGTCTCGCGCACGGCGTCCCTGACGGTATCGAACACCGGCAGTCCCAGATGCTTCTGTCCGCCACGACCGGGGGTTACGCCGCCGACCAGCCTGGTGCCGTAGGCGAGCGCGGCTTCGGAATGAAAACTGCCCTGCTTGCCGGTAAATCCCTGGCAGATGACCTGCGTTTTCGCGTTGATCAGAATGCTCATGCTTTGCCCTTCGCCGCAAGCTGCACGACCTTGCGCGCCGCGTCCGTCAGATCCGTGGCGGGCGTGATCGCAAGTCCGCTCCTGGCGAGCGTGGCACGCGCAGCTTCCGCATTCGTGCCCTCGAGCCGCACGACCACCGGCACCTTCACGCCAACCTTGTGCACCGCGGTGATGATCCCCTCCGCGATGAGATCGCAGCGCACGATGCCACCGAAGATGTTCACCAGCACCGCACGCACCTTTGGATTGGACAGAATGAGTTCAAACGCCGCGGTGACGCGCTCAGCAGTGGCGCCGCCGCCGACGTCGAGGAAGTTCGCCGGCTGCCCGCCGTGCAGCTTGATCAGATCCATGGTCGCCATGGCGAGCCCGGCGCCGTTCACCATGCAGGCGATGTTGCCGTCGAGCGATACGTAGTTGAGGTCGTGCTCGGCGGCACGCCGCTCCATGGGATCTTCCTGGCTCGCATCGCGCAGCTGCGCGAGCTCGGGGTGGCGGAAGAGCGCGTTGGGGTCGACATTGATCTTGGCATCCAGGGCCACGAGCTTCCCGGCCTTGGTCACGATCAGTGGATTGACCTCCACGAGACTCAGGTCCTTGTCGATGTAGAGCCGGTAGAGAGCCGTGGCGAGCGCCACGAACTCCCCGACCTGCGTGCCTGTCAACCTAAGGCCGAACGCCAGCTCGCGCGCCTGGTGCGCCTGCAGCCCCGCCGCCGGGTGAATGGTGACGCTGAGGATCTTCTCGGGCGTCCTGTGCGCCACTTCCTCGATGTCCATGCCGCCAGCCGCGGAGGCGATCAGCGCGATACGGCCCCGTTCGCGATTCAGGGTCAGCGACAGGTAGATCTCGCGGGCGATATCGGACCCGGATTCGACGTACACCCGCCCCACCGGCAGGCCACGTGAGTCGGTTTGGTGGGTCACGAGCCGTTTGCCGAGCATGTTCGTGGCCGCGGCGCGCACGGCGTTCAGGTCGCGGGTGAGTTTCACTCCGCCTGCCTTGCCGCGCCCGCCGGCGTGCACCTGGGCCTTCACGACCCACACGGCACCACCGAGCTCCTGGGCCGCCGCGGCGGCCTCCTCAGCGCTCGCCGCCACCTTGCCGGCCGGCACGGGGATCCCGTAGCTGCGGAACACTTCTTTCGCCTGATACTCGTGCAGGTTCATCGGCACCGCCTGTCGCCTTCCGGAGAGCGGGCATTCTGCGCGAAAAGGCTGGCCGCTGACCAGCACGCAGCGGCCTGCGATACAGGTCGCGTCCCGGCCGCGCGCGAAGCTGGTACAGTCTCCCGAGTTCCCAACGGCCCGCCAACACGCTTGTCCCAGACGTCGGCCAGCCCCATAAGTCCCTCCGTGACTCCGAGCGATCTCGCCTGGCGCGTGATCGGGCTCCTGAACCTCTATCGCCTGCTGGTACCGCTCGTGCTGCTCGCGATGGTGCTCGTCGGCGGCCCGATCCGGGGTCTGGTCGCGGCACGCCCGCAACTGTTCGTCAGCGCCTGCGTCGCGTACTTCACCGCCGCGGTGCTCCTCATCATTGCCAGAAGGCTCGAGTGGTCGAGCCTGCGGATCGTGGCGCTCGTGAACGCCTGCGTGGACGCGGTGGCAATCGGTTTTATCCTCTACGCCGCTGCCGGGGTCGCAAGCGGCCTCGGGATCCTGCTTTTTCTGCCGGTTCTCGCCCTTACGGTGCTGGCTGACCGACGCGATGCGCTGCTGATTGCCGCGGTCGCGGCGCTGGCGGTCCTGGTGCAGCAGGTGTTTGCCGGGATTACCCTGGCTACACCCGCGAGCGACTACATCACCGCGGGCCTCTTCGGCACGCTGTTGTTCGTCGTGGCGCTCGCGACCTGGCCGGTCGCCAACCGCCTGCGGGAGAGCGAAGCGCTGGTACGCCGCCAGGAGGTGGATCTCGCCAACATGGCCCAGCTCTCGCAGTACATCGTGCAGCACCTGCGCGAGAGCATCCTGGTAATTGACGCCCACGACCGCATCCGGCTGATCAACGAATCCGCGGCCCAGATGCTCGGCGACAAGAACGCCTACCCGGATGCGCTGATTGGCGAAGCCTCACCCCGACTCCTTTATTTGCTGGAATCCTGGCGCCAGGGCGCCTCCGACGCGACCGCCCACATTGCAGACCAGACCTTTGTGGCCGCCGATGGCGCGCGCATGATCCGCCCGCATTTCGCGCCACTGGCAGCCATGACGCCGGCGCCGCTGCTCATCTTCCTCGAGGACACGAGCCTGATCGAGGAGAAGGTGCAGCAATCCAAGCTCGCGGCCCTGGGGCGCTTGAGCGCCAGCATCGCGCATGAGATCAGAAACCCCGTCGGCGCCATGAGTCACGCGGGGCAGTTGCTCGCGGAATCGCCGAACCTCACCAGCGACGACCGGCGCCTGACGCAAATCATCCGCACCAATGCCGACCGTGTCAGCGGCATAATCGACAACGTGCAGCGGTTGTCGCGGCGGGAAGCGGCGCGGATCGAGCGGTTTGCGCTGGCGGCATGGACCGAAGAGTTTCGTGAGGAGTTCGCGGCCACCATGCAGTTAGCACGCACACGCCTTACGGTGAGCCCGGTGACAGGGGACGTCGAGGTCCGCGTGGACCCCGATCAGCTGCGACAGATCGTGTGGAATCTGTGTGAGAACGCGCTCAGGCACGCGGTGCGGGACGACCCGGAGCAGAATGTAGAGATACGATACGGGCGCATGAGCGGCAGCGCGCGCCCGTTCCTGGAGGTCGCTGATCGCGGCCCGGGCGTAGCCCCCGAGCACGCCGGGCGCATTTTTGAGCCGTTCTACAGCGGCGGGCAGGGTTCGGGCCTGGGACTGTTTCTCGCACGCGAACTGGCGCAAAGCAACCGTGCCACGCTGCTGCATGAGCCGCGTGCCGGCGGCGGCACCGTGTTCCGGCTCGTGTTCGCCGATCCGCGTCGTTGGGAGTTGTGATGAACGAGGGACTCGCAGGCAGCCGCGGCGCCGCAGACCAGCCGGTGGTGCTGGTCGTCGACGACGAACCGGACCTGCTCGAACTGGTCAGCCTCACCTTGAGCCGCATGAACATGAAGACCCGCACGGCGGCGGACCTCGCCGGCGCGCGCAGGCTCCTGAAAGCCGAGCGCTTCGACCTGTGCCTGACGGACATGCGCCTGCCCGACGGCGACGGGCTCGATCTCGTGGGCTGGATCCAGGAGAACCGCTCGGCGTTACCGGTGGCGGTGATCACGGCGCACGGCAACGTCGAGGCAGCCGTGCGCGCGCTGAAGCTCGGCGCCTTTGACTTCGTTTCCAAGCCCCTGGATCTGGGCGTGCTGCGCAAGCTCGTCGGCAGCGCCGTCAGGCTCGGCTCCTCCATTGAAGAAACGGCTGCGACCCTCAAGGGTCCGCGCCTGCTCGGTGGGTCGGCGGTCATGGAGCAGCTGAGAGAGATGATCGCGCGCGTCGCACGCAGCCAGGCGCCGGTGCACGTCTGCGGGGAGTCGGGCACCGGCAAGGAACTCGTCGCGCGCATGATCCACGAGAGCGGCGCGCGGCGCGAAGGACCGTTCGTCGCCGTGAACTGCGGCGCCATCCCGACCGAGCTCATGGAGAGCGAGCTCTTCGGGCACAAGCGCGGCAGCTTCACCGGGGCGGTGGCCGATAAGAAAGGACTGTTCCAGGGCGCGGAGGGCGGCACGCTGTTTCTCGACGAGGTGGCGGACCTGCCGCTGCACATGCAGGTGAAACTGCTGCGCGTCGTGCAGGAAAAAACCGTGCGCCCGGTGGGCGAGGCGCGCGAGGAGTCGGTCGATGTCCGGATTCTCTCCGCGACCCATAAAGTCCTCGCGGATCTGGTCGCGCAGGGCCTGTTCCGCGAAGACCTCTTCTATCGTATCAATGTCATTGAGCTGCGCGTGCCGGCCCTGCGCGAGCGCAGCGGCGACATCGCCGAAATCGCCGCGGCGATTCTCGAGCGCCTGGCGCGCCGCACCGGCACCACCGCGCCCGAGATCTCCCCGGACGCGCTGCGGATGCTCGAGACCTATGCCTTCCCCGGCAACGTACGCGAGCTGGAGAATGTGCTCGAACGAGCCCTCACCCTGTGCACAACCGGGGTCATCAGTCCCGAACACATCCGGTTGCGTGCGGGCGCAAGAGCCACAGACTCCACCCTCGGCGGGGCGGTGGTGCCGACATCAGCCGCCGCTGGCGGTGCCGCACTTGCCAGCCAGCTCGAGAGCATCGAGCGCGACGCCATTGTGAAAGCGCTGGAAGAGACCCGCTATAACAAGACGGCGGCCGCCAAGCTCCTGGGGATGAGCTTTCGGGCGCTGCGCTACCGGATCAAGAAACTCGGAATTGAATAGCCCGGCCAGCGGCACGGGCCGGCCGGCCACGTGACAGTCCGGGTCACTTTGTGACACGCCAGCCAGCAGGTGGCGTCAGTCTGCGACAGATATATGTCAAGCTGCGCGGCCGGTCCGCACTCTGTTTAGTCTTCAGGATCAACTAGTTATGCAGCCCGTCATACTCTGGCATGCGCCTTGCTTTCATTCACCCGGGGCGCCTTTTGCGCCGCTCGAGTTTGTACCCAAAATTTTTAGGAGTTCCTACAAATGAAGTCTGTGCAAAAGGGTTTTACCCTCATCGAATTGATGATCGTTGTTGCGATCATCGGCATCCTGGCGGCCATCGCCATCCCGGCCTACACGGACTACACAGTCCGCGCGAAGGCTACTGAAGGCATCAACCTGGCCTCGTCCGCCAAGACCACGGTGTCTGAGGCTTTCGAGACCAATGGCCCGGCGGGCGTTACGGCTGCCACGACTGCGTGGAACACCAATCCGCCGCCCCCGAGCAAGTACGTGACGTCGGTCCTCCTTGACCCCGCCAACACGGGCGAGATCATCGTGACTTACAGTGCCAACGTACCGCAGCTGTCAGCCTTCACGCTCACCCTGACGCCCTCGGTCGCGACTGTGCAGTTGGCGAAAATGACCGCGGCGGAACAGGTTACCGGCGGCAACATTGACTGGGCGTGTGCGTCGGCCACCAACGCGACCGCAACCAGCGAGGGTCTGCCGGTCGTGGCAGCCGGAACCGTCCCGGCCC
This sequence comes from uncultured Gammaproteobacteria bacterium, assembly GCA_963718865.1. Taxonomy (GTDB): domain Bacteria; phylum Pseudomonadota; class Gammaproteobacteria; order Steroidobacterales; family Steroidobacteraceae; genus 13-2-20CM-66-19. Next base: position 336,735 of record CAVRAE010000001.1, read on the forward strand.
GCTACGTACCCACGCAGTGCAAGTAATCGACTGATCGACTCCTGAATTTCAACCGATGGAGTCTTTAAGCCCCGGCCTCGTGCCGGGGCTTTCCTTTTTGGGCCCCTGGCCCAATTGTGACGCGCGCCCTGCCGCCCAAACGGGCTGTCCTTCAGAATCGGTGCGGATTTGACAATTGCGTCGACCGTACGCCCGAGTAAACTGACTGTCCGGTTGGGTTCGCTTGCCATAAGTACATGAATGACAACGCTTCTTTAGCGCTCGGCGCCACGCGCACGGGCTTTGGAGGACTGCCGCAGCGGCTGGTTCAGGACGGCGTGGTTGAACACGCCGCGATGCTCGATGCCGTAAATGCGGCGCGCGAGCGCAAGACGAACGTGGTCACTCAGCTGGTGACGAGCGGTGTCGCCAACGCGCGTGACATCGCCCTGGCGGCCTCCAACGAGTTCGGTGCCCCCCTGTTCGATCTCGACGCCGTAAATCTCGACCTGGAATGTGTCCGGCTGGTGAGCGACAAGTTGCTTGCCAAGCACCGCGTGTTGCCCCTGTTCCGCCGTGGCAAGCGGCTGTTTCTCGCGGTAGCCGATCCGACCAACCTGCCCGCCTTCGACGAAATCAAGTTCCATACCAGCCTCAATATTGAGGCGGTTGTCGTCGAAGACGACAAGCTGCAAAAGGCCATCGACAAGGCTCTCGAGCAGACCGACACCCAGATGGCGGACATGGGTGGGGACGACGTTGATCTCGAAGCGCTTGAGATCGGCGCAGGTGAGGACGAACTCGACGACAAGATCAGCCGCGACGACGTCGAAGACGCCCCCATCGTGCGCTTCGTCAACAAGGTGATGCTCGATGCCATTCGCAAGGGCGCATCCGATATTCACTTTGAACCGTTCGAAAAGATCTATCGCGTGCGCCTGCGCATGGATGGCGTACTGAAGGAGATCGCGCAGCCGCCGGTGCAGCTGGCGCCGAAACTGTCCGCACGCCTGAAGGTGATGTCGCGCCTGGATATCGCTGAGCGGCGGGTTCCGCAGGACGGCCGCATCAAGATGAAGCTCTCGAAGACGCGCGCCATCGATTTTCGCGTCAGCACCTGTCCGACGCTCTTCGGCGAAAAGATTGTGCTGCGTATTCTGGATCCCGCGCAGGCAGCGCTCGGCATCGACTCGCTCGGCTACGAACCGTTCCAGAAGGTTCTGTTCGAAAAGTACCTGGCCAAACCGCAGGGCATGATCCTGGTAACGGGCCCTACCGGCAGCGGCAAGACCGTGTCGCTGTACACCGGCCTGCACATCCTCAACCGTGAGGACACGAACATCTCCACCGCCGAGGATCCGGCGGAAATCAATCTCCCCGGTGTCAACCAGGTGAACGTCAATGCGAAAGTGGGACTGACTTTCGCTGCCGCCATGCGCGCATTCCTGCGCCAGGACCCGGACGTCATCATGGTGGGCGAGATTCGCGACCTCGAGACCGCCGAGATCGCCATCAAGGCCGCCCAGACGGGCCACCTGGTGCTGTCCACGCTGCACACGAACGATGCGCCGTCGACACTCACCCGCATGATCGACATGGGCGTCAAGCCCTACGCGATCGCGACCTCGGTGAGCCTCATCATCGCGCAGCGCCTGGCGCGGCGCCTGTGCACGCACTGCAAGCAGCCCGCAGATATTCCCAGGGAAGCCCTGCTCAAGGAGGGCTTCAGCGAGATGGAAGTCGCCCAGGGCAACATCAAGATCTTCGCACCCAAGGGATGCTCGAACTGCACCGATGGCTACAAGGGCCGCGTGGGCATCTACCAGGTCTTGCCGGTAACGGAAGCGATCGCGCGCATCATTCTCGCCCTGGGCAGCGCCGTGGAAATAGCAGATCAGGCGGCCAAGGAAGGAGTCTGGGATTTGCGACGCGCCGGGCTCGAGAAGGTGAAGAACGGCCTGACCAGTCTCCAGGAAGTTAACAGCATCACGGTCGAGTGACGCAGGAAATAATCCATGGCTCCAGCAGCAACCGCCACAGTCAGGGCAATCAAACGCGACATTCCCTTCGCCTGGGAAGGCCGCGACAAGCGCGGCGCACGTATCAAGGGCAGGAGCCTGGCGCCCGACGAACAGGCGCTGCGCGCGGAACTGCGCCGTCAGGGCGTGGCGCCCTCGAGAATCCGCAAGCAAAGACCGGGCCGCAAGGGCGGCAAAGTCAAGCCTGGTGATATTGCAGTGTTCAGCCCGGCAGCTCGCGACCATGCTTGCCGCGGGTATCCCGCTCGTGCAGGCATTCGAGATCGTCGGCAATGGCAACGACAAGCCGTCGATGCAGAAGCTGATCCTCGACATCAAGGCCGATGTCGAAGGCGGTACCTCATTGCATGAGGCACTGAGCAAGCATCCGCTGTATTTCGATGACCTGTACGTAAACCTCGTACAGGCCGGCGAGCAGGCGGGTGCACTCGAATCGCTTCTCGACAAGGTTGCCACCTACAAGGAAAAGACCGAGGCGCTCAAGAAGAAAGTAAAGAAGGCCTTGTTCTATCCGGCTGCGGTCTTGGCTGTAGCGTTCATTGTCACCATAGTGCTCCTGATCTTCGTGATCCCGGAGTTTGAGGCTCTTTACAAAGGGTTTGGTGCGGATCTGCCGGCCTTTACGCAGTTTGTCATCGGCCTCTCACGATTCGTGCAACACGAGGGCGTGTTCATCGCCATCGCGGTCGCTGGCGCTATTTACGCCTTCATCTATTTCAAGAAGCGCTCAAAGGCCATGCGCGAGTTTCTCGACCGGCTGACTCTCAAAGTCCCGGTCATCGGCCCGATCATGAGAAGGCTGCGATTGCACGTTATGCGCGCACTCTTTCGACCATGTTCTCGGCGGGCGTACCGCTGGTGGAGGCGCTGGACTCCGTCGCGGGCGCCACGGGCAACATCGTCTACGAGAAAGCGGTGCTCACAATGCGCGACGAGGTAGCAACCGGGCAGCGCCTGCAGCGCTCGATGGAGAATACCGGCCTGTTCCCCAACATGGTCAACCAGATGATCGCGGTCGGCGAGGAGTCCGGCTCGCTGGATGAGATGTCCAGCAAGGTGGCCACGTTCTACGAGGCGGAGGTCGACAACGCGGTCGATGCCATGTCGAGCCTGCTTGAGCCGATGATCATGGTGATCCTGGGCGTGCTGGTGGGCGGCCTCGTGATCGCCATGTACCTGCCGATCTTCAAGCTCGGTTCGGTGGTCTGACGAGCTGCAGGTAAGATCCGTCGGCTCGAAAGCGCCGCGCCTCGCGCGGCGTTTTCTTTAGCGGGGGAAAGACTCCATGTCGTCGGTGATCGAGCTTCTGGCAATCTCGCCTGCGGTTTTTGTCGGCACATGCCTGGTGCTCGGTCTCGTCGTCGGAAGTTTCCTGAACGTCGTCATCTATCGCCTGCCCGTCATGCTCGAGCGACAGTGGCGCGAGCAGTGCGCGGAAGCTCGGGGCGCGGACGCCGGGGCCACGACCGTGCCCGCGGTAGCGGCGGAAAAGTTCAACCTCATCGTGCCGCGATCGGCGTGTCCTGGACTGTAAGACGCCGATCGGTGCGTCTGCAGAATATCCCGGTACTGTCTTACCTGATGCTGAAGGGCCGCTGCGCGAACTGTGGCACCGCGATCAGCGCGCGCTATCCGCTGGTGGAAGCACTGACCGGCATCCTGTGCGCCGACCGTGGCCTGGAAGCTCGGCTTCGGCTGGTCCGCGCTGGCCGGGATGGTTCTCACCTGGTTTCTCATCGCCCTGACCTTCATTGACATAGATCATCAGCTGCTGCCGGACAGCCTTACGCTGCCGCTCTTGTGGCTGGGCCTGTGCGCGAGCCTGTGGGTACCGCTGTCCGCGGGAGCCCCGGTACCGGTGGACGTGCGATCGAGCCTCATCGGCGCGGTCGCCGGTTACGCAAGCCTGTGGAGCGTCTATCATCTCTTCCGGCTCCTCACCGGAAAGGAAGGCATGGGGTACGGTGACTTCAAGCTTTTTGCAGCGCTCGGCGCATGGCTCGGCTGGCAGATGCTGCTGCCGATCATTCTGCTGGCCTCGGCCGTGGGCGCGGTCACCGGCATCGCCATGCTCACGATGAGGAAACAGCATCGCTCGACCCCGATCGCTTTTGGCCCGTTCCTCGCTGCGGCCGGCTGGCTGATGCTGCTGTTCGGTCAGAAGATCGTCGCCGGCTATCTGCACCCGTGAGCGCGCGCGTATTTCGAGTGGGCCTCACCGGCGGCATCGCCAGCGGCAAATCCACTGCGGCGAAGTTCTTCGGCGCCCTGGGAGTGCCCATCCTGGACAGCGACCAGATTGCCCGCGATGTCGTGGAGCCCGGACAACCCCCGCTTGAGCGGTTGGTCGAGCGATTCGGGCCATCGATTCTCACTCCCGACGGGCACCTGGATCGCCCGGCGCTGCGCGATATCGTGTTCTCGGACCCCAGGGCCCGCACGGACCTGGAGGCCCTCACGCACCCCGCCATCGGTGCGGCGCTGGAAGCCCGTTCGGCGACCGCGGGCGGCCCCTACCAGATTCTGGTCATTCCGCTGCTGGTCGAAAAGCACCTCGGCTCACAGGTTGACCGCGTGCTGGTGGTGGACTGCGATGAAGCGCTGCAGATCAGCCGACTGCGTTCGCGCGACGGATCGACAGCTGAGCAGGTGCGGGCGATTCTCGACGCCCAGGTCTCCCGCAGCACACGCCTGAAGGCGGCCGATGATGTCATCACGAACGAAGCCGACATGAGCGCCGTGCAGAATCAGGTCGCGGCGCTGCACGCGCGCTACCTCGCCCTGGCAGCTCAGCCACGCGCTTGACGATCACGGATGGGCGCATGCCGGTCGAGTCCGCGCACGCCGTTTACGTGCGGCGTGCGCGTCTTGCACAATAGGCTCATGATCGAACCACTTCCCGAATCTGGGACTGCCGCGGAAGCCGATGCCGACCCGCAGGTGCTGATCTTCGAGCAGCCGCTGAACGAGCGGATGCGTACGTTCCTGCGACTGGATTTTCTCTACAACCAGGCCCTTTACCACAACGAAATGGCGAGCCCGTGGGGTAGCCGGGCGGCCATGGCGAGCCTGATCGACATCCTCGCCATTGGCACCCGCGGCGACGTGCGCTCGGATGTACTGAAGGAGCTGGAGAGCCAGCTCGCGACCCTCAACGAGTTCCAGGCCAATCCCGGTGTCGATGCGCAGCGATTCAAGACCCTCATGTCGAACCTGCTGCGGCTGCGTACCGACCTCATGAATGCCGGGTCCGCATTCCTGCAGCCGCTGCGCGATTCGGAGTTCGTGAGCGCCATCAAGCATCGCAGCGCCATCCCGGGCGGTACCTGCGAGTTCGATCTGCCCGGATTACTACTTCTGGCTCACGCAGGCGGACGAGGCGCGCATGCGCACCTTCAGTCAGTGGCTGGGACTGCTGCGCCCATTGTGCGATGCGATCGCGGAGCTCTTGTGGCTGACGCGCCAGAACGGCCGCAGCCGTCCCGAGATTGCCAAGGGCGGGGTTTTCGCCATCACTTTCGAGCGCGACAATCCACTGCAATTGCTGCGCATCGCGCTGCCGGCAGCCGCCGGGCTGTATCCGGAAATCAGTGGCAGCCATCATCGCTGCAGCGTGCGCTTTCTGACCTGGAACGGGCTCGCGACCCGGCCAACCCAGTCGCAGGCCGACGTGCCGTTCACGCTGAGTTGCTGCGCCTGAAGCGCTGAAGCTCCAGACTCCATGAGCCCGGCGCGCGTTAAATGTCCGACGTGTAAGCGCGAATTGGACTGGCAGACGGCACCCTTTCGCCCCTTCTGCAGCGAGCGCTGCCGATTGGTCGACCTCGGCGCGTGGCTGACGGAGCAGCGCGCCATACCCGACGACTCTGCAGAGAAATCCGCTCGAGGATTCACCCGACGCATGAGATTCCGATTCAAGGCCTTTGGGCTGCATCTGTTCGGCAGTGCCTGCGCGCTGACGTTGATTCTAGGCGGACTGTACCTGGGCTGGTATCGCTGGCCGGGCTGGTATCTGACGGGCGTGCTGCACGTGCTGATTATCGTCGGAGTCGTGGATCTGGCGCTCGGTCCCACGCTGACAGGGATCATTGCCAATCCGCGCAAACCCCGTCGGGAACTTGCGCGCGACATTGCGATCATCGTAACGGTGCAGATCGCGGCGCTCATCTACGGCGCCGCAACCCTGTGGCAGGGGCGGCCGCTTTACTACACGTTCTCGGCTGATCGCCTGGAGATCGTGCAGGCATCGGATATCGAGGCCAGTGAGATCGCCCTGGCATGACCGGCAGAATCCGGCGCTCGCGCCGCACTGGTACAGCCTGCCGCGCTGGGTATGGGCGCCGCTGCCGGACGACCCGCAGGAAGCGAGCCACATCGTGAAATCAGTAGCTCTTCGGCAGTGGCGAGGACGTCATCGACATGCCGCGTTACTTCAGACCGTGGAACGAGGGTCTGCTGAATTGCGCGCGCAGCTCAGCTGCGGTGGGTGACATCAGGTCCTGTCGAAGGCCCAGAAGCAGTCCCTCACGCATCGCATGTCAGCAAGGGGTTTGGCAGCCGGATCAGCGCAACTCACTCGTAATGTGGGGCGGAGACGGCGTGCCTGCGCCTGCTCGCGGTGTTTGATCCCGTGACGCTGCAGATCAAAGCGATCCTCAGGCCCGACTGAGCCGCCGACGCGTGTGCCGCTGCGCCGTGCGGCGGCACAGCTACCCCGCCGGCGCGCTTACTCCCAACCAGTTCGCCAGAAACGCCCACTGGTCGGCGTAATCATCCACCTGCATCCACACCGGCTTGCCAGCGCCGTGGCCGGCGCGGGTCTCGACGCGGATGAGGATGGGATTCGGGCAGATTTGCGCCGCCTGCAGGGCGGCAGCGAACTTGTAGCTGTGCCAGGGCACCACGCGATCGTCGTGATCCGCCGTAGTGATGAGCGTCGGCGGATAACACACGCCCTTCTTCACGTTCTGCAGCGGCGAATAGGCGTACAGCGCCTTGAACTGTTCGGGATTTTCGGAGAGTCCGTAGTCGGATGACCACTGCCGCGCGTTGGCGTTGGCGGTCTGGTAGCGCAGCATGTCCAGCACCCCGACCGCCGGCAGTGCCGCGCCGAAGAGGTCCGGGCGCTGTGTGAGCACGGCTCCGACCAGCAGGCCGCCGTTGCTGCGTCCGTGAATACCGAGCTTCGCGGGCCGCGTGTAGTGCTCATCAATGAGGTACTGCGCCGCGGCGATGAAGTCATCGAACACGTGCTGCTTGTGCGTGAGCGTACCGGCCTTGTGCCACGCCTCACCGTACTCACCGCCGCCGCGCAGATTGGTTTCCGCGTAGGCGCCGCCCATCTCGAGCCACGCCTGCACCGCCGGCCGGTACGCAGGCGTCAGCGAGATGTCAAAGCCGCCATAGCCGTAGAGCAGGAACGGCTGGTTGCCGTCCCTGGCCATGCCGCGCCGATGGGTGATGTACATCGGCACGCGCGTGCCGTCCTTGCTGGCGAAGAACACCTGCTCGGTGACGAACTGCGCGCTGATAGCGGGAATATCAGGCTCGCGCCACAGCGTCGCCTGATTGGCGGCCACATCGAAGCGGTAGATCTTCCGCGGGGTGAGGAAATCGGTGTAAGAGAAGAAGGTCTGCGGACTGGGTGCCCTTGCCGTAAAAGCCCTCGATCCCGCCGAGACCCGGCAGCGGCACACTGCCGACCGGACGCCCGTCGCGCTCGTACACCCTGGCCACGCCGTGCGCGTTTTCCACGTACCTGGCGATGACCCGCCCGCCGACGTAGGTCGCTTCCGCGAGCGCACTGGCCCCTTCCGGCACCACGGTGCGTGCCGCGGCCTGCGGCTCACGGGCATCCACGGTGATCACCCGGCCGAGGGGTGCGTCGCGCGTGGTCTGGAAGAAAAGCTCATCGCCGGCCGCGCCGATGAAGGTATAAAGCGCGTCCCACGCTGAAAACAACGGCTCGACCTTCGCATCCGCACGCCGCAGGTCAAGAAGTGCCACGCCGTTGTGCTCGTAGCCTTCGACCTGGGTGATGATGAGATAGTGTCCGTCGTCGGTCACGCGTCCGGTCGGAATGCGGGTGCTGCGATCGGTCATCGCATAGACGAGCCGGTCGCTATCCTGCGCGGTCCCGAGCCGGTGGAAGTAGATGGCCGGCCGCGCCGCATCGTCGCCCTTGCCGTTGGGCAGTACCGGGTAGCGGCTGTAATAGACGCCCGAGCCGTCACGCGCCCACGACACGCCCCAGAACTTGGTGAAGCGCAGCACGTCGGTGAGATCTTTCGCGTCCGCCACACGCCGGAACCGCCAGACCTGCCAGTCGCTGCCGGCATCAGACACCGCGTAGGCGACGACGTCGCCGCGCTCGTCGGGGGTGAATTCCGTCAGGGACACGGTCGCATCCTCGCGCACCGCGTTCGGGTCAAAGAGCACGCGTCCCGGGGAGTCCAGATGCTCGGAGACCTGCAGCACGCCCTGGTTCTGCTCGCCATTGTTGTACAGATAGAAGTAGTGGCCGCCGCGGGCCACCGGCAGTTCGTAGCGCTCGTAGTTCCACAGCTGCGTGAGACGCGTCTGCAACCACGCGCGCTGCGGCAGCGCGGCGAGCCTTGGTGCCGACAAGGCGTTCTGTGCCGTCACCCAGTTGTGAACCGCGGGTGAGTCCAGATCCTCCAGCCAGCGGTAGGGGTCGGCGACGCGGGTGCCGAAATAGTTATCCGACACGCCGACGCGCGCGGTCAGAGGATAAATGGGAGCCGATGCCACCGCCGGCATACCGACCGCGGACTCGGTGACCGTGCGCATGGGTTTGCCGCCAGGTCCGGGGCCGCTCGCAGGTTCGCGGTTACCGAACTCGGTCCCCACGCAGGCGGCCAGTAACGCTGCGCACCCGGTAGCCGCGAGGGCCCCGGAGAGCAGCAGACGCCCGGATTTTTTCACGGAAATTTTATTTTGCCGCCGCCGGCGCCAGGACCCGGACCCACGCCGGCGCCGACTTCGGGAACAACGATGCGCGAGGCTGCTTCGCGGCGCATCTCGCGCGCTTCATCGATGGCCTGGCCGAGCGCGATCTTCACGCCCTCGGGAAATTTCTGCACCGCCTCGGCAAGCGTCTGCGCCTCGATTTCAAACCCGAGCGGCAACACGCCCGCGGGTGTCAGCAGCTGGGTCTGGCCGGAATACAGTACCGGGCGGCTGGCGTCGTCCGCGCCGTCGGCGGTGACCGGTGTCAGGCGGCGGATGCTGCCGGCGCGGCGGTCAGTGAAGACATCCTCGCGGTAGAGGCTCTGGGGATCCAGATCAACATCGGGAAGATCGTTCTGCGCTGCCATGGGTGAGCGTACCTCGTCTTCGAATCGACATTCATTGTACAGGGATGTGCGCCCACCGCTTCAGGCGGGCGCGGGCAGATCCTGCAGCTGTGCGACGAAGGGCCGGTCGGCCTCGAGAATATCCTCGCGGGAAAGCTGCGCCGGCACCACCCACTTCAGCTGCTGCGCATCCAGGGACGCGGGCGTGCCGGTGAAGTGCTTGATGATCCACAGCGACAGCTCGACGTCGCGATCGTCGTAGGCGTGTGTCAGGCGCATCAGGGGTGTCGCCGCCGTGACGGCAACACCCAGCTCCTCGCGCAGCTCGCGAGCGAGTGCTGCGAGTTCGGTTTCGTTGCGACCCACCTTGCCGCCAGGAAATTCCCAGCGACCGGCCATGTGCTTGCCCGCCGGTCGCTGCGCGATGAGGATGCGGCCCGCCGGGTCGTAGAGCGCGGCCGCTACCACCAGGTCGAAGGGCCGCGTACGCACACTACTCCACGCTGCTGAGCGCGCCGTGGCAGTGTTTGTATTTCTTGCCCGATCCGCACGGACATGGCTCGTTACGCCCAACCTTGCGTTCGCTGCGTACGAAGGTTCCCGCGAGGTCCGGCGGCGGCGGCAGCGGTGCCCCGCGCGCGGCGCGTACACCCACGGCTCCTGCGCCGGGGGCGGCTCCCGGGCCGGCGCCCGGATCTTCTGCCGCCGCGCCGGTGAGCAGCGAGGCGGCCTCGGCGTGCTGCGCCTGCAGCGCGCGCATCAGGCGGGCACGCCGCTCCTCATCCTCGCGATCGATCTCTTCCTGGGTGCGCGGCTCGACGTGCGCCAGGAGCGCCGAGACCTCGAACTTGATGCGCTCGAGCATGGCGGCGAACAGTTCAAACGCCTCGCGCTTGAACTCGAACTTCGGGTCCTTCTGCGCGTAGCCGCGCAGGTGGATACCCTGTCGCAGGTAGTCCATGCCGGCAAGGTGCTCGCGCCAGTGCTGATCGAGCTTCATCAGCATGACCTGCTTTTCCGCGCCGCGCATGGCGTCCGCGCCGACGCGCGCAACCTTGGATTCGTACTCTTCGTCCACGGCGCGCACCACGCGCTCGCGCAGCGCCTGCTCCTCGAGCTCCGGCTCTTTCTTCAGCCAGCCCTTAAGGTCCACACGGGTGTTGAAGTCGCGGTGTACGGCCTCGGCGAGTCCGTCCAGGTCCCAGTCGGTGCTCGCCGCCTGCTTCGGCAGGTACTGATCAAGCAGCGTGCCGACCGAATCGGCGGTGATGCCGCGGATCGCGGCGGACAGATCCGGGGTGCCCATGATCTCGGTGCGCTGGCTGTAGACGACTTTGCGCTGATCGTTCGCAACGTCATCAAACATCAGGAGGTTCTTGCGGATATCGAAGTTGTGGGACTCGACCTTGCGCTGCGCCTTCTCGATCTGGCGCGTGAGCATGCCGCTCTCGATCACCTCGCCCTCGCGCATGCCGGCCATCTTCAGGAGCCGCTGCGTGCGCACCGGATCCCCGAAGATGCGCATCAGGTTGTCTTCCATCGACAGATAGAAGCGGCTGGAGCCCGGGTCGCCCTGGCGGCCCGAGCGGCCACGCAGCTGATTGTCGATGCGCCGCGATTCATGGCGCTCGGTGCCGATGATGTGCAGGCCGCCCGCTTCGAGCACCTTGTTATGACGCACCTGCCAGGCGGCGCGCAGCCCCTCGCGCGCCGTCTCGTCAATCGCCCCGGCGCCGGCGAGCTCGACCTCGAGGTTGCCGCCCAGCACGATGTCGGTGCCACGGCCGGCCATGTTGGTCGCGATGGTCACGCCTCCCGGGCGGCCGGCCTGCGCGACGATGTGCGCCTCGCGCTCGTGCTGCTTGGCGTTGAGGACCTCGTGCGCCACGCCTTGCTTCTGCAGGAGGCCCGCCAGGTATTCCGAGGTCTCGATCGAAGTGGTGCCCACCAGCACCGGCTGCTCGCGCGTCACGCAGTCGCGGATGTCTTCGATGATCGCCTTGAACTTGTCGCTCTGGGTGAGGTACACGAAGTCCGCGTTGTCCTTGCGGATCATGGGGCGGTGCGTGGGGATGACCACCACCTCGAGCCCATAGATCTGCAGGAACTCCGGCGCCTCGGTGTCGGCCGTGCCGGTCATGCCGGAGAGCTTCTTGTAGAGGCGGAAGTAGTTCTGGAAGGTGATCGAGGCGACCGTCTGGTTCTCCTCGCGCACCCGCACACCCTCCTTCGCCTCCACCGCCTGGTGCAGGCCGTCGGACCAGCGACGCCCCTGCATGGTGCGGCCGGTGAATTCATCGACGATGATGACTTCCCCGCCGCGCACGATGTATTCCACGTCGCGCTTGTAGAGTGCGTGCGCACGCAGCGCCGCGTTCAGATGGTGCATCAGGCGGACGTTCGCCGGGTCGTAGAGGCTCTCGCCTTCCTTGAGGAGCCCCGCCTGCAGCATGAGCTGCTCGACGTGCTCGTGACCGGCCTCGGTGATGTGTACCTGCTTGGTCTTCTCCTCCACGGAAAAGTCCCCTGGGCCCTCCTCTTCCTTCTGCCGCGCCAGGCGCGGCACCAGATCATTGATGCGCAGGTACAGCTCGGTGCTCTCCTCCGCGGGACCGGAAATGATCAGCGGCGTGCGCGCCTCGTCGATGAGGATCGAATCCACTTCGTCGACGACCGCGAAGCTTAAGGAACGCTGCACCCGGTCATCGAGTTGGAAGGCGAGATTGTCGCGCAGGTAGTCGAAGCCGAATTCGTTGTTGGTGCCGTAGGTGATGTCGCAGGCATAGGCGGCGCGCTTTTCCGCCTGACTCTGCGCGTTCTTGATGACGCCCACGGTGAGCCCGAGAAAGCGGTGCACCGGACCCATCCAGTCCGCGTCGCGCTGCGCGAGGTACTCATTGACGGTGACGATGTGCACGCCCTCCCCGAAGAGGGCGTTCAGGTACGCCGGCAGCGTCGACACCAGCGTCTTGCCCTCGCCGGTGCGCATTTCCGCGATCATGCCCTTGTGGAGCGCAATGCCGCCGATGAGCTGCACGTCGAAATGGCGCATCTTCAGCGTGCGGCGCGCGGCCTCGCGCACCACTGCGAACGCCTCGGGCAGAAGGTCATCGAGGGTCGCGCCCTGTTTCAGGCGTGCCCTGAATTCGTCTGTCTTGGCGCGCAGCGCCTCGTCGGGGAGTTCCACAAGCCGCGCCTCGAGCTGATTGGCGGCGCGCACGTAGCGGCTGTAGCCACGCACGATGCGCTCGTTGCGACTGCCGAAAACGCGGGTGAGGAGTTGGCGCAAGGGGTACTCTGTCGGTAAAAATGCTAGTCCCGACAAGCACTTAGGTTGCCCCTCGGGTCAGGAAGCGGCGTATTGTAGCCAATAGACGCCGGATGCGCCCAATTGGTTCGGGGCACGCAGGTTTCAAGGGTCCCGACAGGGATTTACGGCGCGAGGCGCGCGCACGGGACGGCCTCGTAAGGATCGGTCATCTTCAGCCTGCCGTAGATTCTCGGCTCGGGGTTCGGCAGTAGATCGGCGTGCAGTCCGGCGAAATTCATCCAGATGTCGTACATATCGGCGTGGGCAATCGACGGCAGCCGCCTCCAGGTGCTGCAGCCGAGCGGCAGGATCGTAGGCTTTGCGGAAGGCGCTGTTCCAGAACACGAACCCCGGTACATACGCAGCTTTGGCCGTGGTGCGTGCGCCGAAGTGATAATGCACGCCGTTGTGGTCGATGAGCAGGTTCTCGCCGTGGTCGGATACGTAGACGGCGAATGCCGGCCTCGCCTCGCCGTCGAGCAGCGCTGCGATTTTGGCCAGCACGATGGCGGTGTGATCGTTGGCCCGGTGGTAACGCAGGACTTCCTGCTGTTCGGCATCCATGCCCCTGGGTTCGGCGGCAGGGGGATAGCGATCCTCGTAGGCGGTATGGCTGTCCATCAGGTGCAGCACGAGTGCCTTATTGCGCTGATCGCGCTTGCCGAGGAAGGCCGCGGCGATGGGTAGCAGCGCCTCGTCGTACTGGTGCGCATAGCCGTGAGCGAACCACACAAAATCGCGCTGTTCATCAGAAAAATAGACTTCGTGCTGATTTGATATCCACGCCGTTTCATAGCCCGCCATCGCCAGCCGCTCGAGCCCCGAGGGCGCAGCGTCCGCATCCCTTTGGTTCGCCGCGGCGGTTCCGGTCAGCAGCATCGGTACGCTGTAGGCGGTCGCGTCGGCGGAAACGCACACAGGCGGCAGCAGCATACCGAGGCCCGAACGAAAGCGCGTTTTGAGTGGCGCCCAGGCCTCCTGGTCAGGGCTCGTGTCCCACTGGCGCTCGAAGCGGAAGGTTTCACCCACGATGAATACTGCATCGATCGGGCTCGACACCTTCGTTTCGGCAATCACACGTCGGGCGCGCTGCGCGGAGTGCGGCCAGACCATGTCAGGGTCGGTCAGTGCCGTCGCGGTCAGATCTGCCAGCGAGCCGTACGGAAAATTCTGCCAGTCGTCGCGCCCCGGAAGGAAGGCCGGGACGTGAGACACGAGGCGCGGCGCCCAGGCGCTCACCGGCAGCAGGCCGAGGAGGGTTGCGAACAGCGCGGACGTATAACGCATCCGGCGAGGAGCGGCGACGACCCAGCTGGCCACGAGCAACGCCGCCTGTAACAGACAGATGGAAACGGTTCTGACCGTGGCGAGAAGCTGGATCTGCGTCAGTACTTCGGCGATGTTGGTTGCGGCCAGTGTGCGCACCGCAATCATCGGCGCGGGGCCCATGCCGTTGAGATTCACGTAGGCCACCCACAGCCAGCACAGCGGCAGGGTGAGCGCCGTCAGCAGACGCGCGATACCAAAACCGACGGGTGGAAGTACCGCCAGCAGCAGGCCGCACAGCAGCGCCGCGCACACCGCAGCCGCAATTCTCTCCCCGGGCAGGCTGCTGCCGAGAAGCGCTGCCATGGGGCACATCCACGCCAGCAAGAACAGCAGTCGCGCTACGAGGTACATGGTCTGGTCCGGCAGGTTAGGCTGCAGTGGAGGCAGCCGCGATGACTGTCATCACGAATCGAGGACGTCGCGGCGCAGCCGCGCGCAACCGGGACGGCGCGGGAGCGGGTTTCAGCGTCCGATGTAGGACAGCGGATCGACCTGGCGGCCGTTGTGCACGACCTCGAAATGCACGTGCGGGCCGGTCGAACGCCCGGTCGAACCCATGAGCGCCACCGGGTCGCCGCGCTTGACGGTTTCCCCGACGCTGACCAGGGTCTTCTCGTTATGGGCGTAACGGGTTACGTAGCCGTCACCGTGATTGATCTCGATGAGCTTGCCGAAGCCGGAGCGCTCACCCGCCCAGGTGACCACGCCCGCGGCCACGGCCATGACCTTGGAGCCGGCGACGCCGGCAAAATCCACGCCCTTGTGGAACGCCTCGCGGCCGTCGAACGGGTCCGAGCGCTCGCCGAAATAAGAGGAAATAAAACCGGTCGCAACCGGGCGGCCTTCGGGGTGAATCTCGTCTTTCAGCTCGCGCGCGAGAATCACGTTTTCGAGTGCGGATAACTGCGACTCGCGCAGGTCCACCCGCTGCTCGAGCTGCGTCAGCATCACGGTGAGGTCGGGAATCTGCGCGCTCACGCCCTCGCCGTCGGCTTCGGGTCCGCCGCGCGGGGGATCGCGATCGAAATTGAACTCGCGGCTGTCGATGTCCGCCATTTCGGTGAGGCGCTTGCCGAGCGCGTCGATGCGGATGACGTGTGCGTTGACCTCGCCTAAGCGCATGGCCATGGCGTCGACGCGCAGCTGCAGCTGCTGCCTTAAATCTGCGATCTGCTTCTTCTGCTCGGCCAGGGCGCTCCCGAAGCGCACCGTGTCGACCAGGACCGAGCGCTGGTGGCTGCCGCGGCCCAACTGCAGGCCCAGGGCAAAGACCGAACCCAGCACGGCGAGGGTAACCCCGCCGATGAGACTTAACGCAAGCGGGCGGCCCAGATTCAGCTGGCGCGCCTTACCCTCACGTCTGGACAGGAAAATAACGTTCATGCCGTACGGCTCACGTTCAATAGACCCCTCGTGCGCAGGAGAAGCCGGCGGCCACACCCGGGTGTGGAACACCCTGTTTTGCTTGAAAAAGCCTGTACCATGCTGGCAACCCCGCTGTCATGGCTCCTCGCTTTAGACCGGTGGCTTTGCGTCCCCGCCTTTCGGCGGGTTTGCCCGAAGTGCAGCCAAGTCAATATGCACAAGAAAATGTCACGAAACAAGCGAGGGAAACCCCCAATGAGGAGCCGGGCACGTCCTGAGGCTCCCGGAACTCATTCTGTTAAAGACGTTCTGGCGCGCATGGTACCGACTTTGACGCGCGTCACGGAAGCGGCACAGCGTCAGAACTACTGGCTCAACTGGCTGTCGCAGCACCTGCCCGCCGAGATCCACGCGCGAATTTCCGGAGTCACCGAACGGCAGGGAATTCTCGTGGTTTTTGCGGAAAGTCCCGCCTGGTCGGCGCGCCTGCGCTACGCGGTGCTCGAAGTCGAACCGCAGCTGCGCGCCGCGGGACCGGAACTCACCAACATCGAAGTGCGGGTACTGCCGCGCTAATCGATTGGCGAAAATCGCTTCGAAGCGATTTTCGCGGACGTCAGCTGCGTTTCCGCCGGCAAAAGGCGGGGCTCGATGCACACCCGCTGCGATCACCTCAGAAGCCGAGCACTCCATGGCGAGGCTGGCGCACGGACTTTTGCCGGCTGCGGCGCTGTCGCGAGACCGGGCGTTCGGCGTTGGGGAACCTTAGCCCCCCGGGGGGTGCAGCGCCGGCGCCTCGGTGTAGGAAATCGGCGCATCCTGGTAGCGCTCGAATACGACTTCTTCCCAGGCCGAGGTATCGCTCAGCAGCATGCGCAGCAGTTTGTTGTTGAGCGCGTGCCCGGACTTGTGGCCGCTGAACTCGCCGATCAGGCTGTGGCCGAGCAGGTACAGATCGCCGATGGCGTCGAGGATCTTGTGCTTGACGAACTCGTCCTCGTAACGCAGTCCGTCCTCGTTCAACACGCGGAATTCGTCCAGCACGATGGCGTTGTCGAGACTGCCGCCGAGCGCAAGATTGCGGGCGCGCAGGGTCTCAAGATCGCGCATGAAACCGAAGGTGCGCGCGCGGCTGACTTCCTTGAGGAACGAGGTGGTGGAGAAATCCATCGAGGCGCGCTGTGAGCGGCGCTTGAAGATCGGGTGGTTGAACTCGATCTCGAAGTTGACCTTGAAGCCATCGAAGGGATCGAACTGCGCCCACTTGTCGCCGTCCTCGACCCGCAGCCGCTTCTTCACCCGAATGAAGCGCTTCGGGATCGCCTGCTCCTCGATGCCCGCCGACTGCAGCAGGAACACAAACGGCCCGGCGCTGCCATCCATGATCGGCACTTCGGCCGCCGACAACTCGACGATGGCGTTGTCGATACCCAAGCCTGCGAATGCCGACAGCAGATGCTCGACAGTCGAGACGCGCGACTCACCCTTGCCGAGGGTGGTCCCGAGCATGGTGTCGCCGACGTTCTCGGCATGCGCCCTGATGTCCACCGGGTTCGCCGTGTCAGTACGGCGGAACACGATGCCCTGGTCGGCGGCCGCGGGCCGCAGCGTCATGAGCACTTTCTTGCCGGTATGCAGGCCGACGCCGGTGGCGCGAATCGAGTTCTTGAGCGTGCGTTGGCCGACCATACTGTCCGATGCTTGCCTTGAGGCCCGAAAGCGCCGCTATCCGCGGATGACAGCGCGCCTTGTGCGCTCATCGTAGGAGGGCCGCCTGATAAGGGGGGCCCCTTTCGAAGGCGCTAAGCAAGGCGCGCTACCGTATCACATCAATCAGCCTGACGTCGCAGGAACGCCGGGATATCCAGCACATCCTCGGCATCCGCCGCCGGCTGCAGGCCATCGCCAACTGCACGCTGACGTTGCACCGTGGGCTTGTCGAGGGCGGCGTAGTCGCTGCTCGACAGCGGTGCGCCGCGGCGCACCACGCGCATCGACGGTTCCCCACGCAGGTCACGGGAATCGCGCGCCGACAGGCCGTCACGCTCGCGCATCTGGCTCTGCGGGCCCCGGGCAGCCGCGGCCGGCCGTCCCAGTCCGGTCGCCACCACGGTCACGCGCACCTGGTTCGACAACTCCGGATCGATGACCGTTCCAACCACCACGGTGGCGTCGTCGGAGGCAAACTGCTTGACGATCTGCCCGACCTCCTGGAATTCCCCGATCGACAGATCCATGCCGGCCGTGACGTTGACCAGGATGCCGTGCGCACCGGCCAGGTTGATGTCCTCGAGCAGCGGGGAGGAAACCGCGGCTTCCGCCGCCGCGCGCGCCCGGCCCTCGCCGCTCGCCGCACCCGATCCCATCATCGCCATGCCGGTCTCCGCCATCACGGTACGCACGTCGGCGAAATCAACGTTGATGAGGCCGGGGCGGGTGATCAGCTCGGCGATACCCTGCACGGCGCCCTGCAACACCTGGTTGGCCGCCTTGAACGCATCAAGCAGCGTGGTCTGCGGTCCTAACACGGTCAACAGCTTCTGGTTAGGAATTGTAATGAGCGAGTCGCAGTACTTGGTCAGCTCGGCAAGACCGTGGTCAGCCACGTAGCTGCGCTTGTTGCCCTCCATTTCGAACGGCCGGGTTACGACCGCGACGGTGAGGATGCCGAGCTCCTTCGCCACCTGCGCCACCACCGGGGCGGCGCCCGTGCCGGTGCCACCACCCATGCCGGCGGTGATGAACAGCATGTCGCAGCCCTCGACGAGCTCGACGATGCGGTCACGATCCTCCATCGCCGCCTGGCGGCCGATTTCCGGATCGGCTCCGGCGCCCAGGCCCTTGGTGATGTTGCAGCCGATCTGCAGCGCGGTCTTCACCTTGGCGTGCTTCAGCGCCTGTGAGTCAGTGTTGACGCACATGAACTCCACGCCGTCGATGCCGGCCTGGACCATGTGCGCCACGGCGTTGCCGCCGCCTCCCCCTACACCGATCACCTTGATGACGGCGCTTTGGCTGTATGCGTCCATCAGTTCAAACATGGTTCTCGCTCCTTACACAATACAAGTGGTTGGTTGAATCGCTTTTCTCAAGGCTCTGTCAGCTTCAAAAGTTGCCCTGGAACCAGGAACGCATGCGCTCGAGTGCCGACTTTGCGTTCCCTCCCAGCGAGCGCCCGCGCCGCGCGGGCAAGGCGTTGTCACGCGCGTAGAGCAGCAGGCCCACGCCCGTGGAATAAATCGGATTGCGCACCACATCGGAGAGGCCCTGCACCGCCTGCGGCACCCCTAAGCGCACCGGCACGTGGAACACTTCCTCGGCGAGCTCGATCGCGCCCTCCATCTTGGCGCTGCCGCCGGTGAGCACGATGCCGGCGGCGATGACTTCTTCGAAGCCGCTGCGCCGCAACTCCTCGCGCACCAGCCCAAACAGTTCCTCGTAGCGCGGCTCGACGATCTCGGCGAGCGTCTGGCGCGCCAGGCGCCGCGCCGGCCGCTCACCCACGCTCGGCACCTCGATGCTCTCGTCGGGGTTGGCGAGCTGCGACAATGCGCAGGCGTAGCGGATCTTGATGTCCTCCGCGTACTGGGTGGGCGTGCGCATGGACACGGCGATGTCGTTGGTGACCTGATCGCCGGCGATCGGAATAACGGCGGTGTGGCGGATGGCGCCGTTGGCGAAAACCGCCAGATCGGTGGTGCCGCCGCCGATGTCGACCAGGCACACCCCGAGCTCCTTTTCGTCCTCGGTGAGCACCGCGAAACTCGAGGCGAGCTGCTCGAGCACCACGTCGTCGACTTCCAGCCCGCAGCGCTGGATGCACTTCTCGATGTTCTGCGCGGCGCTGTCGGCGCCCGTGACGATGTGCACCTTGGCCTCGAGCCGCACGCCCGACATGCCAATCGGGTCGCGGATGCCCTCCTGGCCGTCGACGATGAATTCCTGCGGCAGGACGTGGAGTATTTTCTGATCCGCGGGGATGGCCACCGCCTTGGCCGCGTCGATCACGTGATCGACGTCGCCCTGGGAGACCTCCTTGTCGCGCACGCCGACCACGCCGTGGGAGTTGAGACTGCGCACGTGGCTGCCGGCGATGCCCGCGAACACCGAGTGGATCTCGCAGCCGGCCATGAGCTCGGCTTCTTCCACCGCGCGCTGGATGGACTGCACGGTGGACTCGATGTTGACCACGACTCCTTTCTTAAGTCCCCGCGAGGGCTGGGAACCCAGGCCCAGCAGTTCAATCGAGCCGTCGGCGCCGATCTCCCCGACCAGCGCCACGACCTTGGAGGTGCCGATGTCCAGGCCCACGATGAGATTTCGTTCCGAGCGCTTAAGCATTGTGTGTCCCACTCGCCGTGGTGTGGGTGGCGTTGCCGCGCCAGCCGATGGCAAAACCGTTGGTGTAACGCATGTCCACGTAAGCGATGTCCTCGCCGCGCTGCGTGACGATCTTCAGCGCGGCCGTCATGAATTTTTCGAATCTCTCGTCCACCTGGCGCCTGCCGAGGCGCACCGTCACCCCGTTGGCGAGGTCGAATTCCCAGGCACCGCGTGCATCCAGGCGCATGGCGGTGCAGCGCAGCCCGGCCTGCAGCAGTCGCCCCTGCGCGGCGAGGTAACGCTGGGCCACCTGTGACTCCTTGCCATCGGGCCCGGAGAGCTGCGCGAGCTCCGGCGGAATGTGCCGCTCGTCGGTATCGAAGAGCTCGCCGCGCGTGTTGAGCAGGCCGCGCTCGCCCCAGCGGGCCGCGGCGCTCTGCTCCACCACCAGCACGTCGAGTCCGCGCGGCCAGGCGCGCTGCACGCTGACCGCATCCACCCATGGCAGGGTGTGGATGGCGCGCCGCACGCCCGCAAGGTCCACCGACAGCAGGCCGGCGCCGTGCACCTGGGCTTTCACCACGCGTTCGACGTCCACCGGCGTGACCCGCTGGAAACGCCCCTCCACGGCGACCGTCTCGATGGGCTGGTCGAAGGCCCACATCACCAGCGCTGCCCCGATCCCCGCCACCGCCAGCGCGCCGGCAGCGAGCCCGAGCGCGCGCCAGTTGACGGCTGGCAGCCGGAACCTGCGCTCCGATTGCTTGCGGCGGTTTTTTCTGGGGCGGGCAAACATGGTTAGCTTCAGGCCTGCACTTTCGTGCCCGGCGCGAGCCGCCGGACAAAACTGGTCTCGAGCACGCGCCACACGAGCTCATCGAAGTCGATGCCGATGGCGCGCGCGGCCATGGGCACCAGGCTGTGGCTCGTCATGCCGGGAATGGTGTTGATTTCCAGAAGCTGCGGACGGCCGCCGCTATCCATCATGAAGTCCGCGCGTCCCCAGCCGCAGGCCCCGGCCGCCTCGAAGGCGGCGAGCGCGAGCTGCGCGAGATGCTCCTCGAGGCTCGGCACGAGACCTGCGGGACAGAAGTAACGCGTGTCGTCGCGGAAATACTTCGCCTCGTAGTCGTAGAAGGTCTTCGGCGTTTCGATGCGGATCGAGGGCAGCGCGCGATCGGCGAGAATCGCCACCGTGTATTCCTTGCCGGTAATCCACGGTTCTGCGAACACCAGCGTCTCGAACTGCGCCGCAGCCGCGTAGGCGGCCGGCAGATCCGCCGCGCGCTCGACCTTGCTCATGCCGACGCTTGACCCCTGGCTCGCGGGCTTGACGATCATCGGCAGCTGCAGCCGCTCTACCGCGAGCTCGAAGTCCTGAGATCCGCGCAGCACCACGTAGTCGGCGGTGGGGACGCCGGCGGCGAGCGCCAGGCGCTTGGTGCGCAGCTTGTCCATGCCAATCGCCGAACCCATCACGCCGCTGCCGGTGTAGGGGACGCCGAGATATTCGAGCGCGCCCTGCAACGTGCCGTCCTCGCCGCCCGGCCCGTGCAGCGCGATCCATACGCGCTCGAAGCCCTGCTCGATCAGCACGGTGAGCGCCGCATCGCGCGGATCGAAAGCATGCGCGTCGACGCCGCGACGCTTGAGTCCCTCGAGCACCGCGTTGCCTGACAGCAGTGATATCTCCCGCTCGCTCGAGTCCCCGCCAAACACCACGGCGACGCGGCCGAACTCGCGCGCCTCGGTCACGCGGCGCCGCTGTCCCGGTTCGTAAGTCAGGCGCACGTCTGTGGCTCCCCCACGATGCGCACTTCCGGATGCAGCGCCACACCGTGCACGCGCTCGACGGTTGCGCGCACGTGTCCGATGAGGTCTTCCAGGTCGTGCGCGCTCGCCTGGCCGTGATTGATGATGAAGTTCGCGTGCTTCTGCGACACCGACGCACCGCCGATGCGAAAACCCTTGAGTCCGGCCGCCTCGATGAGGCGCGCGGCGTGATCCCCCGGCGGGTTGGTGAACACCGAGCCGCAG
Source organism: uncultured Gammaproteobacteria bacterium (assembly GCA_963718865.1). GTDB lineage: Bacteria > Pseudomonadota > Gammaproteobacteria > Steroidobacterales > Steroidobacteraceae > 13-2-20CM-66-19. The sequence goes on from CAVRAE010000001.1 coordinate 358,433, forward strand.
CTCCACTCCCCGATCGGCTGCGACGCCTTGCGGCGTGCGAGCAGCAGGCGCACCTCGTCGGCGTGTGCGCCGGGGCGCTGCTCGAAGGTAAGTTGCGCGCCGATGAACCACTCCTCGGGGACCGGAGCGGTGACCTGCCGATACGCGATGGCGTACTCGGAAGGCGCGCGGGTGCGCGTGTGGCCACCCCGGTCGATGGTCTCGACGCTCAGCACGTGCCGCCAGGTCTCCCCGCCGAAGGCGCCGGCGTTCATCGCCAGCGCGCCACCGAGGGTGCCGGGGATGCCGGCGAAGAATTCCGCCGGACCCAGGCCCCACTTGATGCATTGCCTGGCGATACGCGCACAGGCGACCCCGGCCCCGGCGCGCACCGTGGTCTCATTCACGCGGCTGAGCACATCGAGCGTGCCATGGGTGCTGATGACGACGCCCCTGAGACCACCGTCGCGCACCAGCAGATTGCTGCCGAGCCCGATCCAGTGGATCGGCGTGCCCGCAGGCAGCGCCCGCAGAAACGCGGCAAGCTCGGCGACGTCGCTCGGATTGAAGAACACTTCGGCGGGCCCGCCGACGTGCCAGGAAGTGTGGCGGCTCAGGGGCTCGGCACGCCGCACGCGGCTGGCAAACTCGGGCGCCAGGGCTACGTTCACGGCGCCCTCCCCGGCGGCAGCAGCGCCGGCAGATCTGCGCACAACGCGTGCGCTACGGCGCTGATGTTGCCCGCACCCATGGCCACGATTACATCGCCGTCGCGGATCACGTCCTTCAGCGCCACGGCGAGATCCTCGACCTTCTCGACAAACAGCGGCTCGAGCAGCGCGCGGCTGCGCACGGCGCGGCAGATGGCGCGGCCGTCGGCGCCGGCGATGGCCGGCTCTCCTGCGGCATAGACCTCGGTGACGAACAGCACGTCGGCGCCCGAGAGCACCTTGCCGAAATCATCGATGAGATCGCGGGTGCGCGTGAAGCGGTGCGGCTGGAAGGCGAGCAGGACGCGGCGGCCGGCGTAGCCGTGCCGTAGCGCTTCGAGCGTCGCGGCGACCTCGGTCGGGTGATGACCGTAGTCATCGATGATGGTGACCGTGCCGACCGCGGTGACCACGTCTGCGATGTGCTGCAGACGCCGCTCAACGCCCTGGAAGGCAGCGAGCGCGCGCTGGATGGCCGCATCCTCGATGCCCAGTTCCGTCGCCACCGCGATCGCCGCCAGCGCATTGCGCACGTTGTGCGTGCCCGGAAGATTCAGCGTCACTTCGAGCGCAGCACCGCCGCGGCGCGTGACCTCGAAGTGAGTCTTGAGCCCCGCGTGGCGTAGCTTGCCACCGCGTACGTCGGCGCCATCGTCAAGTCCGTAGGACAGCACCGGCCGGCCCAGTTCCCCGACGATGCTGCGCACGTGCTCATCGTCCAGGCACACCACGGCCAGGCCATAGAACGGCAGGTTGTGGAGGAAATCGACGAAGCTCTGCTTCAGCAGCCCGAAGTCCCCGCCGTGGGTGCTCAGGTGATCATTGTCGATGTTGGTGACCACGGCCATGAGCGGCTGCAGGTGCGTGAACGAGGCGTCGCTCTCATCGGCCTCCGCCACCAGATAGCGCCCCGCCCCCAGTTGCGCGCCGCTGGCGGCGCTCTGCAGCCGTCCGCCGATGACGAAGGTCGGATCCTCACCGCCCTCGGACAGCACGCTCGCGATGAGGCTCGTGGTGGTGGTCTTGCCGTGGGTGCCGGCGACCGCGATCGAGTAGCGGAAGCGCATCAGCTCGGCGAGCATTTCCGCACGCGCGACCAGCGGGATGCGCGCGCTCACCGCGGCCTGCACTTCCGGGTTATCGCGCGGCACGGCGCCGGAGGCGACCACCACGTCGGCGCCGGCGATATTGCCCGCCGCGTGCCCGATGGTGATGGCGGCTCCGAGACTCGTGAGGCGCTGCGTCGCCGCGTTCTTCCTGGCGTCAGAACCCTGCACCTTGTAGCCGAGGTTGAGCAGCACTTCCGCGATGCCGCTCATGCCGCTGCCGCCGATGCCCACGAAATGAACGGTGTTGATGCGCCGCATGCGATCGCGGCGTTCCGGCGCTGCACGGCGCTCGACCGGCGGCAGCGTGCCTCGCTCGCGGTTCATGCGGCCCTCCGTGCCAGTTCCAGGCACGAAGCCGCGAACTCATCCGCGGCGCGCGGCTTGGCGAGCAGGCGCGCGCGCTCCGCCATGGCCAGCAGCTTGCCGCGCCCGGCGCACAGGCGCTGCAGTTCCGCGGCGAGACGCTCCTCGGTCAGTTCGCGGTCGCTGACCAGCACCGCGGCCCCTTCGCGCACCAGGTATTGCGCGTTGTACGCCTGGTGGTCATCCACCGCGTTCGGGAAGGGCACCAGCACCGCGGCCACACCGACCGCGGCGAGCTCGGACACGGTGAGCGCACCCGCGCGGCAGATCACCAGATCCGCCCAGCCGTACGCCTCGCCCATGTCTTCGATGAAGGGCCGCACGTCGGCGCGCACGCCGGCCTGCGCGTAGCTCGCACGCCCGGCGTCGATCCAGCGTTCGCCCGCCTGGTGGCGCACGTCGAAGGACAGCCAGCCGCAGAGGCGCTTGAGTGCAAACGGCACCACGGCGTTCAGCCGCGTCGCACCCTGGCTGCCGCCGATCACCAGGATCCGGATCGGACCGGTGCGGCCGGCAAAGCGCACCGCCGGCGGCGGCAGCGCGCTGATATCGCGGCGCACCGGATTGCCGATGACGCGCGCGTGAACGCCGGGGCCGAAGCTGCCGGGGAATGCCTCCAGCACCTGGCGTGCAAGGTGCGCAAGGCAGCGGTTGGTGAACCCCGCGATGGCGTTCTGTTCGTGGATCACGAGCGGATGGCGTGTGAGCCAGGCGGCGATGCCGCCGGGACCGCAGACGTAACCGCCCAGACCCACGACGATGATCGGCCGGTGGCGCCACATGACCGACAGCGCCTGCGCCAGCGCCACACCCAGGCGAAACGGCGCCGCGAGCCAGGTGAGTGCGCCCTTGCCGCGCAACCCGCCCACCGACAGGCGCTCGAGGGCAATTCCTTCCGCAGGAATGACGCGCGCCTCGAGCCCGCGGGAAGTGCCGAGCCACACGACTTCGAGCGACTGCTCGCGCAGCAGGCGCGCCAGCGCCAGTGCCGGGAACACATGCCCGCCGGTGCCGCCCGCCATGATGAGTACCGGACGGCTCACGCGTCGCCCCGTGCGCCGAGGCTGCCGGCGCGCACGGTCGCCGAGCCCCGCTGTTCACGCATGGCCTCGTGATAAACGCGCAGCAGCAGCCCCACCCAGGCGAGCGCCACGATGAGGCTCGAGCGGCCGTAGCTCATGAGCGGCAGCGTCAGGCCCTTGGTAGGCAACACGCCCATGTTGACGCCGATGTTGATGAACGCCTGGATGCCTACCCACAGACCGAAGCCGGCCGCGAGATACGCCGGAAACTTCAGCCCCGCATCCGCGGCGAGCCGCGCGATACGCAAGCTGCGCCACACCAGCAGCAGGAACAAGGCCAGCGTCAGCACCACACCGATGAGGCCCAGCTCCTCCGCCAGCACCGCGAACAGGAAGTCGGTGTGAGCTTCGGGGAGATAAAAGAGTTTCTGCACGCTGTCGCCGAGTCCCACCCCGAACCACTGGCCACGACCGATGGCGATCAGCGACTGCGTCAGCTGGAAGCCGCTGGTGAAAGGGTGCGACCACGGATCCATGAACCCCGTGAGGCGGCGCATGCGGTAGCCGGAGGTGACCGTCGCCAGGCCAAATAAGGCCGCCGCAACGGCGGTCATGGAAATCACGTAGCGCAGGCGCGCGCCGGCGAGAAACAACAGTCCAAAGCCGGTGGCGAACAACACCGTGGCGGCGCCAAAGTCCGGTTCCAGGAGCAGCAGCGCCCCGACGCACAGCAACAGCCCCAAGGGCTTCACCAGCCCCACGAAGGACTCGCGCAGCTGCTCCTCGCGGCGCACCGCGTAGCTGGCGATATAAATGAGCACCAGTACGCGCGCCAGCTCCGACACCTGAAAATTCAGGCCCGCAAGATGCAGCCAGCGACGGCCGCCCTTGGCGAGGTGCCCGAGTCCGGGCACCAGCACCAGCACCAGCAGTGCGACCGCGATCGCGAGCAGCGGCAGCGCCGCGCGCTCCAGCAGCTGCGTCGGCACGCAGAACACCAGCGCCGCGCACCCGGCCCCGATGAGCGTCAGCAGCAGCTGCCGTTCGAGGTAATAGAAGGGTTGCCCGGTCTCCTGGCTGGCGATGGACACCGACGCCGAGGTGACCATCACGAGGCCCAGGAGCACGATCCCGAGCGCAAGCGCGATGGTCACCGAGTCGAGGTGCACGGCGCCGTTCCTGGCACTCGAGCGGGCGAAGCCCATGAGGGAGGTGGCGGTGCTCATGCCGCGAGCTCCTGCACAGCCTGCGCGAACACCGCGCCGCGATGGGCGTAGTCCCTGAACATGTCGAGGCTCGCGCAGGCCGGCGACAGCAGCACCGTGTCCCCCGGCTGTGCCGCGCGCGCGGCGGCCTGCACCGCCGCGGGCAGCGTGGCGCAGGTTTCGAGCGTGCACACGCCCGCGAGCGCGCGCCCGATGAGCGGCGCGTCGCGCCCGATGAGGACCGTGTGCCGCACTTTGCCGCGAAACGCCGCCGCCAGTGGCGCGAAGTCCTGGTTCTTGCCTTCGCCGCCCAGAATCATCACCAGGGGACCCGGGAGGCCCGCGACCGCGGCGAGCGTGGCGCCAACGTTCGTGCCCTTGGAATCATCGATATAGGTGACGGCGCCCACCTCAGCCACCCACTGCGAGCGGTGCGCCAGTCCCGGGAAGGCCTGCAGCTCTTCGAGCATCCCGGGCAGTGGCAGCTCGAGCGCTTCGCCGAGCGCGAGCGCCGCGAGTGCGTTGGCGGCGTTGTGCAGCCCCTTGATCTTCAGGGCGGCGAGCGGCAGCAGCGGCGCGTGCGCGCGCGTCAGCCACCACTGCCCGCCGTGCGTCGCCACCGCGTAGTCGGCGCCGATGCTGGCGCGCAGCGAGAAACTCAAGGTGCGGCGAGCGCTCCTGGGCATGGCGACGATGAGCGGATCGTCCAGATTGATCACCGCCGTGTCGCAGCGGGCGAAGATGCGGGCCTTGGCGGCCGCGTAACTCGCGAGCGACGCGTAGCGATCCAGGTGATCGGGCGTGACGTTGAGCACCGTCGCCGCCTTGCATTGCAGGGTGCTGGTGGTCTCCAGCTGGTAGCTCGACAGCTCCAGCACGTAGAGCTGGGTGCCCGCGTGCAGCAGGTCCAGCGCCGGCTCGCCGAGATTGCCGCCGACCCGCACGGTGAGTCCCGCGCGCTCCGCCATGCGCGCCAGGAGCGTCGTGACCGTGCTCTTGCCATTGGTGCCGGTGATGCCCACGACCGGAGCGGCCACCGCGCGCGCGAACAGTTCAATGTCGCCGACGATCTCAAGGCCCAGGCGCCGCGCCTGCGCAAAGAACCCGTCGGACAGGGGAAGCCCCGGGGAAGCCACCACGCACAGCGCATCCTTGAGCAGGCTCGGGTCAAGTGCGCCCAGCCGCAGCGGGATGCGCGCATCGAGGGCGGTGAGTTCGGCAAGCTTCGGGGGAGTCACGCGCGTATCGGTGACGGCGAGCCGCCAGCCGCGCGCGTGCAGGTAGCGTGCGCACGACAGACCCGTGGTCCCGAGTCCGGCGATAACCGCGTAAGGCGCGTTGTTGGCGGCGGTGCTCATCGCAGCTTCAGCGTCGCGAGTCCTGCCAGCACCAGCAGCAGCGAGATGATCCAGAAACGCACAATCACCTTCGGCTCCGCCCAACCCTTCAACTCGAAATGGTGGTGAATGGGCGCCATGCGGAAGATGCGCCGGCCGGTCAGCTTGAAGGACGCGACCTGCAGGATGACGGACGCGGTTTCCAGCACGAACACTCCGCCCATCAACAGCGCCACCAGCTCCTGGCGCACGATCACGGCCAGCACCCCGATGGCAGCTCCGATCGCCAGCGCCCCGACGTCACCCATGAAGACCTGTGCCGGGTAGGAGTTGAACCACAGGAACCCGAGCCCGGCGCCGGCGAGCGAGGCGCAGAAAATGAGCAGTTCTCCGGCGCCGTGGATCTCCGGAATCTGCAGGTAGTGGGCGAACACGGCGTTGCCGCTGGCGTAGGCGAAGATGCCGAGCGCCGAGACCACCAGCGCCGCCGGCATGATCGCCAGCCCATCAAGCCCGTCGGTGAGGTTCACTGCGTTGCTCATGCCGACGATCATCAGGTACGCAAACACGATGAAACCGAACGCCGTGAGCGGCTCATGGAAGGTCTTGAAGAACGGCAGGAAAAAGGTCGTCTGCGCCGGCTCGGTTGCCGTGAAGTAAAGCGTCGCGGCGGTGGCGATTCCCGCCGCCGACTGCCACAGATACTTCCAGCGCGCCGCCAGCCCCTTGGGGTTTTTGACTACGAGCTTCAGATAATCGTCGTAGAAGCCGATGAAGCCGAACGCGAAGGTCACCCCGAGCACGGTCCATACCAGCCGGTTCGACAGCTCCGCCCACAAGAGCGTGCTCACCAGCGTCGTCACGAGGATCAGGGCTCCGCCCATGGTGGGCGTGCCCGCCTTTGGCAGGTGGGTGGCGGGACCGTCGTCGCGCACCACCTGGCCGATCTGGTAGCGCGATAGCTTCGCGATCATCCACGGGCCGACGATGAGCGACAGTCCGAGTCCGGAGGCGGTGGCGAGAATCGCGCGGAATGTCAGGTAGGAAAAAACGTGCAGGCCGATGACGCGGCCGGCGAAGTGATGGGCGAGCCAGTACAGCATGTCAGTGCCCGCCCTGGCTGGCGCCGGAGCCGCCGGTCAGCGCATCCACTACGCGCTCGAGCCGATTGACGCGCGAACCCTTCACGAGCAGGCGCACCTCCGGGCCCGCGGTCGCCAGCGCCCCGCCCAGGGCCGCCGTGAGGGAAGACGCGTCGGTGAACCCCTGCGCACCGGCGCCGAAACTCTCGGCCGCCAGCGCCGCGAGCGCGCCGAGCCCGTACAGCCGCTCGATACCATGCTGACGGGCGAATTCACCCATGTCGGCGTGCGCGCTCACCGCGTGTTCGCCAAGTTCGGCCATGTCGCCCAGCACCAGCCACCGGCGTCCGCTTAAGGAAGCCAGCACCTCGATGGCGGCGCGCACCGAGCTGGGATTGGCGTTGTACGAATCATCGATGAGCCAGGCGCCGCTGGCCGCCTGCTTGAACTGCAGCCGCCCGGGTACGGCACGCACCGCGGCGAGACCCGCGGCGATGTGGCTGAGGGTCGCGCCGGCGCTGGCCGCCGCCGCCGCGGCGGCGAGCGCGTTGGCCACGTTGTGTGCGCCGCCGAGCGCGAGGCGGATGTCGGCGCTGCCGGCGGGGGCGTGCAGCGTGAAGCTGGTGCTGAAACCCTGCGAGCCCACCGCGGTGCGTACGCCGCTGGCGCGAAAATCGGCGCGCTCGCGCACCCCGAAACTCACCACGCGCGCCGCGGTCAGTGAGCGCCACAGGGCGCAGAACGCGTCGTCGGCGTTGATGACCGCGGTCGCCGCGGAGCTGAGTCCCGCGACCATCTCCCCTTCCGCGCGTGCGACGCCGTCGAGGCTGCCAAAGCCTTCCAGATGCTCGGCACCCGCATTGGTGATCACCCCGATGGTCGGGCGCGCGATCCGGACGAGTCCGGCCACGTCCCCGGCGCGGTTGGCGCCCATCTCCACCACCGCGTAGCGATGTGCGGGACCGAGGCGCAGCAGCGTGAGCGGCACGCCGATGTGGTTGTTGAGGTTGCCGCGCGTGGCGAGACACTTGCCAGCCTCACTTAGGATCGCGGCGGTCATTTCCTTGACGGTGGTCTTGCCGTTGCTGCCGGCCACACCCACCAGCGCGCCGCCGAAGCCCTCGCGCCAGCTGGCGGCCGCCCGCGCCAGTGCAACCTGCGTGTCGCTCACCACGATCTGTGGCAGTGGCACGCTCTGCGCGGCCTCGACGAGCGCGCCCACCGCGCCGCGCTCGCGCGCCGCGCCGACAAACTCGTTGCCGTTGAATGTCGGCCCCTTCAGGGCCACGAACAGCTGCCCGGCCTCAAGCACGCGCGAATCGCTGACCACGTCCGTGTAGGCGGCGTCCGCGCCGCTCAGCCGGCCGCCGCAGGCCTGCGCAAACCCCTGGAGCGTGCGCTTCATGCCTCGAGCCTCACCAGCTCCGCACTCACCACCGCCTGGTCCGAAAACGCGCGCCGCGTCGTGCCCTGGATCTGGTAGTCCTCGTGCCCCTTGCCCGCGATCAGTACCACGTCATCCGCGTCGCAGCGCTCCAGCGCTATGCGGATCGCGAGCGCGCGATCGTGCTCGGTCATGTGTGGCGTAGGCCGCGTGAGGCCGGCGAGGACGTCCGCCACGATGCGCGCCGGATCCTCGCTGCGCGGATTGTCGTCGGTCACTATGATGTCGTCAGCGAGCTCGGCGGCCACCGCTCCCATCTGCGGCCGCTTGCCGGCGTCGCGGTCACCGCCACAGCCGAACACCACGCGCAGCTGTCCGCGGCAGTGCAGCCGTGCGGCACGCAGTGCTTTGGCGAGCGCATCGGGCGTGTGCGCATAGTCGACGATGGCGAGTGGGGTGCGGCCACGGCCGCCGAACATCTCCATGCGTCCGCTGGCGGCGCGGCAGTGCGCCAGCGCCCGCGCGGCGCGCTCGAGCGGAATGTCCCAGGCGAGCAGCACCGCCAGCACCGTCAGCACGTTGTCGACGTTGAACTCCCCGACGAGACGTACCGCAAACTCGGCCGCTCCCCAGCTCGATTCGATCTCCAGCGACAGCCCCGACTGCTCCGCGGTCACCCCGACCGCGCGCACCCAGGCGGCAGCCTCGCCGACGGCGCTGCGGGGCGCGCTGCGCGCCGTGACGATCAGACGCGCCGGGCAATCCCGCGCCGCGAGCTCCCGCCCGAACGCGTCATCGATGTTGATGATGCGGTGGGCGAGTCCCGGCCAGCTGAACAGGCGCGCCTTGGCCGCAGCGTACGCCTCCATGGTGCCGTGATAGTCGAGGTGGTCACGGGTGAGATTGGTGAAGGCCGCGGTATGGAAGCGCACGCCGTTCACGCGCGACTGGTCGAGCGCGTGCGAGGACACTTCCATCCCCACGCACTCGGCGCCCAGGTCGCGAAGCGCTGCGAGCTGGCGCTGCACGCTGACCGCATCGGGAGTGGTGTGCACCGTCGGCGTCAGCGCCGGCGGCACGCCGAAGCCGAGAGTGCCCATGTACGCGGCGGGCCCGCGGCTCTGCTGCAGCGCCTGTGCCAGCAGCCACGCGCAGGTGGTCTTGCCGTTGGTTCCGGTGATGCCGGCCACCGTGAGATCGCGCGACGGCGCGCCAAAAAAGCGATCGGCGATGACGCCGGCGCGCTCGGTAAGCGCGGGCACGGCGGCGACGAAGATCCCGGGCGCAAGCGGCGGCAGGCTCTCGCCGGCGGCCAGGTCCGCTTCGTACAGCACCGCCCGGGCGCCGCGGGCCACCGCCTCGGCGGCAAACCGCACGCCGTGATGCGTGCGCCCCCGGCAGGCGAGAAACAACGTACCGGGAGTCGCGGCGCGGCTGTCGAGCGTCACGTCCCCGACCACGATACCCTCGGGCACCGTGGCGAAACCGGCGGCGAGTTCAGCGAGCGAGCGCGGGGCACGGCGCCTTTCTGCGGTGACCGTCATCGCAGGGCCGCCGTGCGCACCGAGCCGCCGCCGACACGGGCGGGCAGTTCCTCGGGAGCATTGACCGGCTTGTCCGGCGCCACCGCCAGCAGGCGCAGTGCGCCCCCCACGATCCTGGAAAATACCGGCGCCGCGACCTCCCCGCCCATGTGCTGCCCGGCGGTCGGCTCATCGATGACCACCACCGCGGCGAGGCGTGGATCGCTCGCCGGCGCCACACCACCGAACACCGCCATGTAGCGATCCGTCGAGTAGCCGCCGGCGGTAGCCTTGTAGGCCGTGCCGGTCTTGCCGGCAACGCGGTAGCCGGGAATGGCCGCAAGTTTTCCGGTGCCCTCGGCTGCCACCACTGACTCGAGCATGCCGACCAGTTCACGGCACACCGCAGGCTCCAGCGCACGCGTGCCCTGCGGTGGCCCGTCCACGCGCAGAAAGGAAACCGGACGCGACACGCCGTACGAGCCGATGGTCGCGTAAGCGTGCGCGAGTTGCAGCGGCGTGACCGAAAGTCCATAGCCATGCGACATGGTCGCGATACCGATGGGGCGCCAATGCGAGTAGTTGGCCAAAAGACCAGCCGATTCCCCGGGGTAGCCGCTGGTGGTCACCTGGCCGAACCCCAGGTGGTTAAGCGTGGTCCAGATTTCCTGCGGCGGCAGCGACAGTGCGATGTGCGCCATGCCGACGTTCGAGCTCTTGGCGAGTACCGTGGCGATGTTGATCGCGCCGAAGTCGTGCTCGTCCGGGAAGACCTTGGTGCCGACCTGAATGAAACCCGGCGAGGTGTCGATGATGCTGCGGCTGTCGTACTTGCCGGAAGCCAGCCCCGCGGCTACGAAAAACGGCTTGATGGATGAGCCGGGCTCGAAAATGTCCGTGGCCGCGCGGTTGCGATAGCTGGACGGCTCGATCTGTTCGCGGTCGTTCGGGTTGTAGGCCGGCTGGTTCACCATGGCGAGCACTTCGCCACTGTCGACGTCGAGCACCACCGCGGAGCCGGCGCTCGCGCGCTCGTCGCGGATCGCGGCCTTCAGTTCCCGGTACGCGAGATACTGGATACGCAGGTCCACCGACAACACCAGGTCGCGTCCCGGGCGCGCCGGCCGGATACTCTCGACGTTCTGCACGATGCGCCCGTAGCGATCCTGGATGACGCGCTTGGCGCCGTCTTCCCCGGCCAGCCAGTGATCGAAGGCCAGCTCCAGGCCCTCCTGTCCCGCATCGTCCACGTTGGTAAATCCGAGCAGGTGCCCGCTCACTTCCCCTGCCGGGTAGTAGCGGCGGTATTCGCGCGAGGTGTAGACGCCGGGGATTCCGAGCGCCTTGATGCGCTCGGCCTCGGCGGGCTGCAGGTGGCGCGCGAGGTACAGGAACTCGCGATCGAGATTGCTCGTGATGCGGCGCGTGAGTTCCTGGCGGTCGAGCTTCAGGGCTTGCGCGAGGCGTGGGATCTGGTCGGTTGCCAGCGCCAGCTCCCCGGGGTTTACCCATATGGAATCCACCGGGGTGCTGACCGCCAGCGGCTCGCCATGGCGGTCGGTGATCGTGCCGCGGTGGGCGGCGATCTCGAGGACCCGCGAAAAGCGCGCATCGCCCTCTTTGGCGAGAAACCCGTGATCGACCAGCTGCAGGTCGACCGCGCGCCACACCAGCCCCAGGGCGCTCGCACCCAGAAGGCTCATCAGGAGCCATACGCGCCAGCGGAACGAACCGGAAACCGATTCGCGTGCACTGCGCGACTTCATGGAGAAATGATCTCGATGTCCTTCGGCGGCGGCGTCGCCATGCGCAGCTTGGTGCTCGCAACCCGCTCCACGAAGGCATGGGTGGACCAGGCGCTCTGCTCGAGCTGCAGCTGGCCCCATTCGATTTCCAGGTTGTCGCGCCGCCCGTTCAGGCTCTCGAGCTCGACGAACAGCTCGCGCGAGCGGTGCTTGCACCAGATCGCGCCGGCGGCTGAACCGAGCGCCGCCACCCACAGGACCGGCACCGCAATGAGCAGCAGGCCCTTAGGTCTCACGGGAGCTTCTCCGCGACGCGCAGGAGCGCGCTGCGGGCACGTGGGTTGCGCGCCAGTTCCTCGTCCGTGGGCCGGGTCTTGCGGCCGATCAGCTTCAGGAGCGGCCGGGCGGCGGCGGGCACGACCGGCAGCGTTCTGAGCGCCGGGTCGACCTGCGAATGGCTCTGCATGAACCCCTTGACCGCACGATCCTCGAGGGAGTGGAAGCTGATCGCGGCCAGCCGTCCGCCAGGGGCGAGGATGGCCAGTGCGCTCTGCAAACCCCGCTGGATCTGTCCCAGCTCGTCATTGATGAACATGCGCAGCGCCTGGAAAGTGCGCGTCGCGGGATGCTTGCCAGGCTCACGGGTGCGCACGGCGCCGGCGACCAGGGCGGCGAGCTCGCCGGTGCTGGTGATCATCCGCTCCTGACGCGCGGCAACGATGGCCTGCGCCACGCGACGCGCGAAGCGCTCCTCGCCGAAAGTGGCGATCACCTGGCGAATCTCATCGACGCCCGCCCGAGCGAGCCAGGCCGAGACGGGCTCGCCATGCGTCGGGTCCATGCGCATATCGAGCGGACCATCGGCACGGAAGCTGAAGCCGCGGCGCGGATCATCGAGCTGCGGAGACGAAACGCCGAGGTCGAAGAGCACACCCCGGCAAGGACGATCGTGCGCGTCTGCGGGCACGAGCGCGCCGAGATTGGCAAACGACGCATGGACGAGCGTAAGCCGCATTTCGTCGGCAAAGCGGCTGCGGCCGGCCTCGATGGCCTGCGGATCGCGGTCGATCGCGAGCACGCGGCCTTCAGGGCCCAGGGCCTGGAGAATGAGTGCCGTATGACCGCCCCGCCCGAACGTCGCATCGACATAGAAACCGCCCGCTTCCAGGGCCAACCCCGCGAGCGCCTCGGCGGCGAGCACCGGCGTGTGCTCATCCACCCTGGAAGCGGTGCGCGTTGGCCCAGTCACCCTCGTTTGTGCAAGACCCCTAGTAGCCTGTCGGACTAGCCGACCCAAAAACCCGGCAACGAGCAGCCGGCAAAAACCGCGCCTTTTGCCGGCGGAAACGCAGCCGCGGTCTGAAAAAGCGCCGCAGGCGACTTTTTCCCATCGACTACAGCGACAGGGACTCGAGCTCGGACGGCAGATCGCTCACGGCATCCTGGTTTGCCAGCCACGCGTCGCGCCGCTCGTTCCAGCGCGTCTCGTCCCATAGCTCGAACCGGTTACCCTGACCAATCAGCATTCCGTGCCGCTCGAGCTTGGCGAATTCACGCAGCTCGGTCGGCAGCAGGACCCTGCCGTGCCCGTCGAGGGGTAGATCGGTCGCGTGTCCCACCATCAAGCGCTGCAGCCGGCGCGCGGTCGCGTTGAGACTGGGCAGGCTCATGAGCTTGCGTTCGATCTGCTCCCACTCGGGCAGGGGATAGATGAGGAGGCACTGGTCCCGGTCCACCGTGACGACTAATTTCCCCTGGGCGAGCTCAGCGATCTGCTCGCGGTAGCGGGTGGGCATAACCATCCGCCCCTTGTCGTCCAGGGTAATTTTTGTTGCACCGCGAAACATGACCCGTGAGGCGAGACTTCGCCCATTTCCCCCCACTTTCTCCCACTGGCCGCCACTATAGGAATCGGGGGCGAACTATGTCAATTGAAATAGTGAGAAATTCGTCGCATTCCCAACGACTTATGTGTAAACGAACAGTGTGTGCGGGCCACCAGGACCCATTCATGCATAGCAATCAGCGGCTTGCCCGGTGAACCTTATACAGTGGTTCACAACGGCGGCCCCTGTGGAGCCGCAAAGCGCTGATTTCAGGGCGCGTCAAATGCGTGCCGGAGCCACTCGATCCGGGGCGCGCAACCAAAGGGATCGGTCACGATCAGGACATCGAAGCGCACCGGCAGGCGCGCGAGCTCGCGATGTTGTTGCAACAGCGCACTCGCCGCCCGCGTGATGCGCGCTCGCTTGCGCCAACCAACACTGGCGGCGGCACCACCGTATGCGGCAGTGGCGCGCGTGCGCACCTCGGCAACAACCAACACCTGGCTCTCGAGCGCCACGATGTCCAGTTCCCCGAGCCGGCGCCGGTAGTTGCGCGCGAGAATTTCCAGGCCCTGGGCGCGCAGGTATTGCGCCGCCAGCTCTTCGGCACGGCGTCCGCTTTCCTGACGACTGGTGAGCATCCGCGCCGCACTTCGATGTTATGTCGGAAGTTGGTATCCGGGAATCATTCGGAGCCCGCCGCCGCCGGCAGCAGGCGCAGCTCACCGTTGTGCAGCTGCGCCCAGCCAAGCTCGCGGCGAATGCGCCGCTCGGCATCGAAGCTCAGGCGTCCCGTCAGGCCCTCGATGCCGACATTGCCGGCGACGCCCGGGTTGCGCAGCGCCACCGCCAGACGGTAGGCGTCGAAGCCAAAGGCGAACAGCCGCCCGCGATGCGGTCCACCGCTCGGCCAGGCGTCGTGTGCCGCGGCGCGCACCGCGTCCGCCAGATCCCCGCCCAGCATCCACGGCATGTCGGGAAACATCAGGCCCTCGAGATCCTCGTTGGCCCGCGGGTCGGGCTCGAAGGCATCGGAGGTGGCGTAGGTGGCGATGTCGCCGGCGTAGTGGAAACGTAGTTGCGGACGCAACAGTCTCTCGATGTTGGCCTGCGCCGGCGCGAAAATGAATTCGATGTCGGCACGCCGCCGTGGCTCGGAGATCAGCTTGGTGCCGAGCACCGCCTCCAGCCGCCGGGCGCGCGCGACGCTGTCGCTGATGCGCAGCACCGCGGTGATCGAGCCTGAGAAGTCGGTGCGCGTGGTGTCGATCGCTTCGCTGCTGATGAGCTCGCCGCCGCCGGCGGTCAGCTCCTGCCTGAATGCGGCCAGTACCCGCGTGCCCCAGTCGCCCGCCGGCACGAGGGCGACGCCGCGACGATGGTGGTCCTGCAGCACGCGCTGCGCCACCAGCCGCGCTTCGTCCTCGGGCGACAGCGCGTACTGGTAGAACTGCGCCGGGGCGGCATGTTCCGCCGGCAGGAAATTCAGCGCCAGCAGCGGTGGGTGACGAATCGGCGTGTCGGCGGCGGCGGTGACCTCCTCGCGGGTGAGGGGACCGACGATAAAATCCGCGCCCTCGCGAGTCGCGGCACTCACCGCATCTGCAACGCTTACCGTGCCGGTGTCGTAGACCCGCACCGGCACGCGCTGCGCGGCGGGGCCCTGGTAGAACGCGGTCATGAAACCCTCGCGCACGCTCAGCGCCGGCGCCGCGGCGCGTCCCGTCACCGGCAGGAGCAGCGCGATGTGCGGTGCGTTTTCGCCCGCGTTCGCCGCGCTGCCGGGCGGCGTGGCTCCCGGCGGCGCGGCGTGCCCGGGCGCCTGTTCGCGGGCGAGCTGCGCGCGCAGCAGCGCGCGTTCGGCGCCCTGCTCCGCCGACAGCGGCGATTCGGTCGCGGCGAGCACCCGCGCGGCGTCATCGGGGCGCCGCGCCGCCAGATACGCGCGCGCCGCATGCAGCAGGTAGCCGTTGCGATCGGCGCCGGTATTCTGCCCGGCGAGATCCTCGTAGACCCGTGCCGCGGCCGCCTCATCGCCATTGCCCTCGAGCGCCGCCGCGCGGTCAACCGATGGCGGCGGCCCGCCGCGTTCGGCGAGGCTCGGGCAGCCGCTCAGGGAACAGCTCGCGAGGAGCGCAAACGCGAGGCGCAACATCCAGCGGGCGGGGAGCATCGGTTGAACGGCCTCTCGTTGGCGGGCAGGATGCCCGCTTGGTCCCTTGGGTGAGTGCGGAGATTATATAGTGGTGAAGACGCCAGGCAGGTTGCAAGTCGTCGCCACCCCCATTGGCAACCTCGCGGACCTGAGCGCGCGCGCCCGCACGGCGCTCGAGGCTGCGGACCTCATTGCCGCCGAAGACACCCGCCACACCCTGGTCCTGCTGCAGGCGTTCGGCATCGCGAAGCCGCTTATTTCACTGCACGGGCACAATGAGTCGCAACGCGTGCCGCAGTTGCTGGCGCGGCTCGAGGCTGGCGAGACCGTGGCGCTCGTCAGCGATGCGGGCACGCCGCTGCTGTCGGATCCGGGATTCGAGTTGGTACAGCGGGCCGCGCAGGCGGGCATCCGCGTGGAGAGCATCCCGGGAGCCTCGGCGATCACCGCCGCGCTCGCGGTCGCGGGGCTGCCGACCGCCCGCTTCTGCTTCGAAGGCTTTCTGCCGGCGCGCGCGGCCGAGCGGCGCACGGCACTCGCGGGCCTCGCGCATGAAGCACGCACCCTGGTGTTCTTCGAGGCGCCGCACCGGATTGCCGCGACCTTGCACGACATGGCGGCCGAATTCGGCGCGCGCCCGGCCGTCGTCGCCCGCGAGCTCACCAAGACGCACGAGACCATCTACCGCGGCACGCTCCACGAACTCGCGGCGCGCGCGGCCGCGGATGAGAATTTTCAACGCGGCGAGATCACCCTCGTCGTGCATGGGGCAGCCAGCGCCGCGGCCGGCGTCGACGAGGGGCAGCTGCGCCGTACCGTGGACATCCTGGCGAAGGAGTTGCCGCCGGGGCGGGCGGCGGCGGTCGCGGCAGCGCTCACCGGCGCCTCGCGCGCCGCGGCGTATGCGCTGGCGACCCGCGGCACGGCTGCAACCGGACCTGACAAGGGCCCTGCGTCGTAGATTTGACTTCGGCCACCGCCCCCGTATCGTGCCCGCCAGAGTCGGCCGGGCAATCGCTGTTTCGGGGTAACACCCGGGGTGGAGGAAAGTCCGGGCTCCGGCGGATCGGGTGCCAGGTAACGCCTGGGGGGCGCGAGCCCACGGAAAGTGCAACAGAGAGCAGACCGCCTAAGTCCCTCACGGGACCGGCAAGGGTGAAACGGTGCGGTAAGAGCGCACCGCGTCGGTGGCAACACGCGACGGCACGGTAAACCCCACCTGGAGCAAGGCCAAATAGGGAAGTAGCCTCCGTCCGCAAGGGCGGGAGGCAGCGCTGATCCGCGCGCGCTTCCGGGTAGGCCGCTAGAGGTTCACGGTGACGTGAATCCCAGAGGAATGATTGCCCTCGACAGAACCCGGCTTACAGGCCGACTCCTTTTTATGCGCTGCGCGCAGGTTTCAACGGGGTTCGCAAGTACGAACCCCGTTCGTTAGTCGAAGAAGAGGCAGGAGTCTGCCTGGTTGCGCCGCAACCTACGTAATCAGAAGTAATACTGTCCGCTTCAGTCCGCTCATGTCCGCTGCTGGTCGTTGCTCGCTGCAACCCCACTCGAGGAATATCCGCCGGCATAAGAATAATCACCGGAATAGGGGATTCCTCACCATGCTGACACCACGAATCAAGGCCCTGCTTGCCGTCGCCACGCTCGGGGTACTGGCGGCGCCGGCCTATGCGCAGGTCACCTATGTCTATGACACCGTTACGATTCCGGGGGCGGGCGCGAACTCGTTTGTCACCAGCCTCACCGACAACGGCCAGGTGATCGCGAACGCGACCAACGGCAGTCAGTACCTTTACAGCCCCGCAACCGGTTCGACCTTGCTGCCACAGCCTCCCGCCTCGAGTCCCTACTCCGGCAACATTGCTGCGTACGGCGTCAACAACAGCGGCGTCGTGGTCGGAGGCGGCTGCAATTGCCCGGGGAGCAGTATCGGCACCATTGAGCAGGGTTTCATCGAGACCAACGGCACCTTCAGCTTCTTCAGCTACCCGGGCGCGAGCGCCACGGTGGCACGCGGAATCTCCGCGTCCGGCCTGGTAACCGGCTATGACAACCTCAGCGGTGGGTTTCTCTACAACCCAGCCACCGGCGTGTTCACGGCGATTTATCCGCCCAACAGCGTTTCGCCGGTGGTCTCGTACCAGAATGGGCTCACGAACCCGAATACCTTCACTCCTGCGCAGGGCATTAACGCCGCCGGCCAGATCGTGGGCAGCACCTTGCTCACGGCAAACAACGCGGCGGGCGCGTCGAATCCGGATTTTTCCGGGTACGTCTATAACCAGGGCACCAATACCTACACTACGTTCCAGGTAGACGGTGGTTCGACCCAGGCCCGTGGCGTCAACGCGGCGGGGGTAGTGACTGGGTTTCTGAACCTCTCGAGCGGCGCGCTCGAAGGTTTCGTAGGCACCCCGTCAGGTGGCTTTCAGCTCCTGAACGATCCGAACGCGAGTGCCAGCGGCGGTACCGTCGGTGAAGCGATCAATGGCTCGGGTCAGGTCGCCGGGGTTTATTACACCAGCGCTCCGAACGGCGGCCTCAACTCGTTCGGCTACATCGCCACCCCTGCCAACATGCCCACCAGCGGCAGGAACGGCAACTACACGTTTGACGTGTCGGTCACGGCAGGTGTCCTCACTTACCTCGGCCCGACGGTTGCGGTCGGCGACGTGTATCAGACCGCTGCTGGCAATCCGAATTTTGCCAGCGTCGTGCTGCCCCTGGGCATCGATGCCAGCAACACCTATACGCTGTCCTCGTGCAGCGGCGCGAGCCTGGGCACGATCGCGGGCGGTCAGACATTCACGTTTGCGAGCGGCGGGGTATCCTGCTTCAAGGTCGGCGGGATCACCAATGTCGACCCCACTGACACGAATGACCTCGTCACCGGACTCACGTTCACCGGCTCGGGAAGCTTCACCGGCACGGTAGACAGGGTACCGGAGCCGGCGTCGATGACGCTGTTCGGACTTGGGCTTGCGGGCCTGGGTATTGCCCGCCGCCGGCGCAAGAGCTGATCGGGCTACTTGACCACTTTCAGTTGCGGGCGGCGCGTGCCGCCCTCTTCTGTCTGGCTTGGGCGCGTGGGCGGCTCGGGACCCAGGTCGGCTTCCGAGAACACCATGCCCTCGCCGGTCTCGCGCGCGTAAATACCGAGTACCGCGCCCACCGGAAAGCGCACGTGGTGGATCACGCCCGCGAAGCGCGCGTCGAACTCGATGTCGTCGTTGCCCAGGCGCAGGCGTTGCGTCGCACCCTCGCTTAAGTTCAGGACAATCTTGCCTTCCTTGATGTAGGCACGCGGCACCTCCGCGTCGGGGTTGCCGGCGTCGACGATGACGTGCGGGGTATTGCCGCTCTCCGAGATCCATTCGTGCATGGCACGCAGCAGGTACGGCCGCTTGGGCAACACCTTGTTCATGGCTTGAGCCGCATCTCCTGCTCGCGCTCCGAGAGCGCTTCGCGGAATGCCGCACGCGCGAACACCAGGTGCGCGTACCTGTCGATCGCCTGCGCCTGCGGCGGCAGCTCGATTTCGTAGTGCGGCAGCCGCCACAGTATCGGCGCGATGGTCGCATCGACCAGCGAGAACTCGTCCGACAGGAAGTACGGCTTGACCTTGAACAGCTCCGTGCTCTGCAGGATCGTGTCGCGCAGGATCTTCTTGAGCTTTACCGTCTGCTTCTTGTCCGGCTCCTGGTCGATCTGGCGCGCGAGGCTGTACCAGTCGCGCTCGATGCGATAGAGCGCGAGGCGGAACTGCGCGCGCGACACCGGATCAACCGGCATCAGTGGCGGATGCGGGAAGCGCTCATCGAGGTACTCGATGATCACGCGCGAGTCGTACAGCACCAGGTCGCGGTCCACGAGCGTCGGCACGCTGTGGTAGGGATTGAGGTCCAGCAGGTCTTCCGGGAAGCGTCCGGGCTCGACGCTCACGATATCGATGCTGATGCCCTTCTCCGCCAGCACGATGCGCGTGCGATGGCTCCACGGGTCATCGGGCGCGGAGAACAGGGTCATGATGGATCGTCGGCTCGACAAATTACCGCTCCCGGGCGCCGCCACCGTGGCGGATAGGGTCGCGGCCGAAGATTCGGCCGCGCCCGCGTGTGACGATCAGTGAACGTCTCTCCAGTATTCGCGCTTCACGAGCCACGCAAGCCACGTGAACACCAGCAGGAACAGCACCACCCACACACCCAGCGCACGACGCGCCGTCTGGGTCGGCTCGCTGACGTAGTCGAGAAAGTTGACCGTGTCGCGCACAAAGCCATCGTACTCGGCAGGACTCAGGCGCCCGGGAGCGATCTGCTCGAAATGGTCGAACACCGGTTCGTGGCCGGCGTTCTTGAAGACGGCTTTCTTCAGTCCCTCGAGCTCCGACAGCACATCCGGCATGGCGGTCGAGGGCAGGCGCAGGTTGTTGGCGCCCGTCTGGCGCGTCGGGTCGACGTAAAAGGTCTTCAGGTACTGGTACAGGTAGTCGCGCCCGCGGGCGCGCGCCATGAGCGACAGGTCAGGCGGGGTCTTGCCGAACCAGGCCGCCGAATCCGTCGCCGGCATGCTGGTGGTGATGTAGTCGGTGCTCTTGTCCCCGGGCGGCATCAGATCCTTCTGCAGCAGTTTGCCGGGAATGGCGAGGTCATCCCCGAGCCGCGACCAGCGCTCGTACTTGAGCGAATGGCATCCCAGGCAGTAACTGGTGAAATTACGGGCGCCGCGTTGCAGGGAGGCACGGTCCGAAACCACGTTGTTCGCATGCCAGCTCTGCCAGTCGGCGCCGTTGGCGGCCGGTCCCTCAGCTCCCGCGGCGCTTTCTTCCGCGGCCCATGCACTCAGCGGCGCGAGGGCCACGGCCACCAACGCCAGCGCCGCAAGCAGCGGCTGCGACCGCGGCATGTCAGTGCGCATGGTAGGTCACCCTTTCAGGCACCGGCTTCACCGGATCGATGCGGGTGTAGAACGGCATCAGCCAGAAGAACGCGAAGTAAATGACGGCGAAGATGCGCGCCGCAATGACGTAGCGGGCTTCGGCGGGTTGCATGCCGAGGTAGCCGAGCGCGACGAAGGACACCGCGAACAGCGTCAGCGCCGTGCGCGAGATCCAGCCGCGGTAGCGCATGGATTTCACCGGCGAGCGATCCAGCCATGGCAGGAACAGGAATGACAGCACCGCGAGCCCCATGAGGAGCGCCCCCGCGCGCTGATCCGGCACGGCGCGCAGGATCGCGTAATACGGGGTGAAGTACCACACGGGCGAGATTTCCGCGGGCGTGGACAGCGGGTTCGCCACCTCGAAGTTCGGCGACTCGAGGAACAGGCCGCCGAAGGTCGGCACGAAGAACACGATGAGCGCGAACAGCACGAAGAACACGCCCACGCCAAAGACGTCCTTCACCGTGTAGTACGGATGGAAAGGAATGCCGTCGAGAGGCTTGCCGTCCGCGCCGGTCTTCTCCTTGATCTCGATGCCGTCGGGGTTGTTCGAGCCGGTCTGACGCAGCGCCACCAGGTGCAGCGCCACCAGCAACAACAGTCCCAGGGGCAGTGCTACGACATGCAGTGCGAAGAAGCGGTTGAGCGTCGCGTCCGCGATTCCATAGTCGCCACGGATCCATTCCACCAGCCCCGGCCCGATGCCGGGAATGGTGCCGAACAGGTTGACGATCACCTGCGCACCCCAGAACGACATGTTGCCCCACGGCAGCACGTAACCCATGAAGGCCTCGGCCATGAGCGCCAGGTACACCAGCATGCCCATGAGCCACAGCAGCTCGCGTGGCGCCTTGTACGAGCCGTACAGCAACGCCCGGAACATGTGCAGGTATACGACGATGAAGAACGCCGAGGCGCCGGTGGAGTGCAGGTAGCGGATGAGCCAGCCCCAGTGCACCTCGCGCATGATGAACTCGACCGAGTCGAACGAGGTCAGCTCACCTGGTTTGTAGAACATCGTCAGGAAAATGCCGGTCACGAGCTGCAGCACCAGCACCACCAGCGCGAGCGAGCCGAAGAAGTACCAGATGTTGAAGTTCTTCGGCGCGTAGTAGCCGGTCAGCTGGCTCCCGATGAACTCGTCGATGGGCATGCGCTTGTTCAGCCACGCCCACAGGCCGCGCTTCGCAGGTGCGGCTTCCGGCAGGCGGGCGGGTGCGCCGCTCGCGGTCTTCACGGCCATCAGGCGGTCCCCTTCTCATCAGCGCCCACCAGCAGCGTGCGCGGGTTCGGGTAGGAGTACGGCGGTACGCGCAGGTTGATCGAGGCCGGCGAGCCATCGAAGACCCGCCCGGCAAGATCGAATCGCGAGCCGTGGCACGGACAGAAAAACCCACCCGGCCAGCTCGGATAAATCTCGCCGGCGTCAAATTTCTGCTTCGGCAGGCACCCCAGGTGCGTGCAGGTGCCGACCAGCACCAGCACGTCCGCGGTGCGCGAGCGCTGGGTGTTCTTGGCATAGGGGGGCTGATCGGAATACTTGGAGTCCTTGTCCTTCAGCTCACCGTCATGGCCGGAGATGCGCGCCACCATATCGGGGGTGCGCCGCACGACATAGATCGGGGACCTGCGCCACACGGTGGTGGCCATCTGGCCGGCGTCGATCTTGGAGATATCCATTTCCACGGGTGCACCCTGGGCACGGGCGCGCTCGGAGGGGCTCCAGGACTCAATGAACGGCACGGCAGCGAACACCGCGCCAACCGCCCCGGTGGCGATCGTTGCCTGGGTGAGGAACTTACGCCGACTCAGGTCCACCCCGTCGTCGGCGGTGACTGCGCTATCCGCCATCTAACCGCTCTCCCGCATAACTACACGCCCGCCGCACCTTCATTCGCATTCCGCGCGAACGGTGTGTGCGCACGGGGCGGTTTCGTACTTTGCCGGGGGCGGCGCATTATACACAAACGACCCCCCCTCCTGAGGCGCGCCGGGGCGCGTGCACGGCGGATTTTCCCTAGAGTTAAGTGATGCTCGAGAGTCTGGGCCGCGGTTTGACCTTTATCTTCGGGTCCGTCATCGGCGGACTCGCGCTGGCCTTCCTCATCGTCGCGCTGCGGCCTGATCTGATCCGGGGGGTCGCACAGCCCGCGCCGCTGCGGGCGAGCACACCCCCGACAGGCGCGCCGCCCACACCCGCGCGCGTCACCTACGCCGCCGCGGTCGAACGCGCCGCGCCTGCGGTGGTCAACGTGTACACGGCGCGGCTGGTCACGGAGCGGGTCACCCCCTCACTCGGGGAGCTGTTCGGGGACTTCGTGCCGCGCTACCGGCAGCGCATCGAGCGCACGCTCGGTTCGGGCGTCATCGTCGATGAGGCCGGTCACATCGTCACCAATCACCATGTCATCGCCAACGCCACCACCATTCGCGTGCAGCTCAAGGACGGGCGCGAGGCGGATGCCCGCATCGTTGGACGCGACCCCGATACCGATCTTGCGGTGCTGCAGATCGACCTCAAGCCGCTGCCGGTGGCGATCTTCGGGCACTCCGATCAGCTCAAGGTCGGGGACGTGGTACTGGCGATCGGCAATCCTCTCGGGCTGTCCCAGACGGTGACCCACGGCATTGTCAGCGCCACCAGCCGCCAACAGCTCGGCATCGCGCCGCTTGAGGACTTCATCCAGACCGACGCGCCCATCAACTTCGGCAACTCGGGAGGCGCGCTGGTGGATTCCAGCGGCGCCCTGGTCGGCATCAACACTGCCATCGTCGCCAAGAACCTCGGCGTCGAGGGCATCGGCTTTGCCATCCCGGTCAACATGGTGCGCGGTGTGCTGAGCGACATCATCGCCAATGGGCGTGTGGTGCGCGGCTGGATCGGCATCGTGCCGGAGGACTTGTCGGATGAGCAGGCGCGGCAGCTCGGACTCGCGCAAGGCGGCGTCGTCATTGCGAACCTCTATGTCGGCAGCCCGGGCCAGCGTTCGGGTCTGCAGCCAGGCGATCTGCTGCTGGCAATCGATGGCGTGCCCCCGAGCGGCGCGCAGGACGCCCTCGGCCGCATCGCCAGTCACAAGCCCGGCTCCACCATCGTGCTGCGCGGCGTGCGCGCCGGGCACGAGTTCGAACTGCGCGCCCAGGTGGGCGAGCGCCCGCGCGGCTGACCACGCGCGCCAGGCACCATGACAACCCTCACGACACGCCGTTTCGCAACCCGCGCTGAACTCGATGCGGCGCTCGAGGAGCGCCTGCGGCGCGGCCTCACGGGCGGCCCGACGGCGAGCGCGGCGCCGGTGATGCTCTCCGGAGGCACGACGCCGCTGCCGGCTTACCGCGCCCTGGGCGAGCGCGGGATCCTCCCCGGTGCACAGTTGCGCGTGCTGTTCTCCGACGACCGCTACGTGCCGGCAAGCTCCCCGGCGAGCAACTACCACCAGTCACAACCGCTGCTGCAGGCACTCGCCCTGCCCGCGGTGCGCGTGTTGCACGTGCGTACGGAGCTGCCGCTCGCGGCGGCGGCCGCCGACTACGCCGCGCAGCTCAGCACCCTGCTGAAAACCTGCGGAGACGTCGGGCTCGGACTTCTGGGACTTGGGCCCGACGGACATACCGCGTCGCTGTTCAACGCGGCGGATCTGGAGCGGGCCCGCGGGCAGCTGGCCATTGCCGTGCAGCGGCCCGACGGCATGTCAGGGGTGAGCGTGACGCCGCGGTTTCTGGCGCGGGTGCGCGAGCCGCTGTTCGTGGTCGCCGGCGCCGGCAAGGAGGAAGCCATCCGCCGGTTCATCGCCCAGGACCTCGGCCTTACCGCCTGGGCCGCGGTGCAGGAGTGCGCCGCGGTCGAGCTGTGGGTACAGCAGGACTGAAGCGCTCAGCGCGGGTGCCATTCATGCGCCGCCACCCTTGCCGCAGCTGCGCGTCCAGTCCTGGGGCCTGGCGCCCGGATTGTGCCAGCCGCACGGCCCGTGCAGCAGGCGCTCCGCCTCCGCCGGCCCCCAGCTGCCCTGGGTGTAGATTGCTACCGGTGCGGTGGCAGTCAGCAGCGGATCCACGATCGCCCAGGCCGCTTCGACCTCATCTTCGCGCGCGAAGTGCGCGGTGTCACCGATGAGCGCGGCGCTGATCAATACTTCGTAAGCGTCCATGTCATCGCCCTGCTGCTGGGCAACATACAGCTCGACGTCCTGCCCGGTCATGACCGGACCGGGCCGCTTGGAATGGGCGCCGAGTGCGATGGCCACGTCGGGGCCGAGGCGAAAGCGCAGGTGATTCGGCTGCTCGGGAGCCTGGTCGCCGAACACGTTGGCCGGCGGCGGCTGCAGGTCCACGACCACTTCGGTTGCCGTGACCGGCAGGCACTTGCCGGCGCGTATGTAAAACGGCACGCCGCTCCAGCGCCACGAGTCGATCTGCAACGCCAGCGCGGCGAAGGTCTCCACCTGTGAGTCCGCCGCCACGCCCGGCTCCTGGCGATAGCCCTTGAACTGGCCGCGCACCAGCTGCGCCGGGGCGACCGGGCGTACGGCCTTGAGCAGCTTCACCTTCTCGTCGCGCAGCGATTCCCCGGCGCTGTTCACCGGTGGCTCCATGGTGAGCAGCGCCACGATCTGCAGCAGGTGGTTCTGTACCACGTCGCGGATCGCGCCGGTTTCCTCGTAGAAGCGGCCGCGGCCGGCGACGCCGATGCTCTCGGCCATGGTGATCTGCACGCTGGCGACGAAATTGCGGTTCCACACCGGCTCGAGAAAAGAGTTGGCGAAGCGGAAGTACAGCAGGTTCTGCACCGCTTCCTTGCCCAGGTAGTGGTCGATGCGAAAGATGCTGCCTTCCGGAAAATGCGCGTGCAGGGTCTGATTGAGCGCCCGCGCCGAGGCCAGGTCGCGCCCGAAGGGCTTCTCGATGACGATGCGCGCGCCCGCGGCGCTCGCGGAGCCGCTCAGGTGCCCAATGACCACCGGGAACATGCTCGGCGGGATGGCCAGGTAGTACAGCGGCCGCTGCGCGGCGCCGAGTGCCTGGTGCAGCGCATCGAAAGTAGCCGCATTGTTGTAGTCGCCATCCACGTAGCGCAGCAACTGCGTGAGCCGCGACACCACCGCCTCGTCCGCGCCCGGCACGAAGTCCTTCAGGCTCTCGCGCACGCGTGTGACCAGCCAGCTGACATCACAGCCCTGGCGCGCCACGCCGATAACCGGCACGGTCAGCACTCCGCGGCGCACCAGGTGATACAGCGCCGGGAAGATCTTGCGGTAACACAGGTCCCCGGTCGCGCCAAACAGCACGATGGCATCGCAGTCACGACGTTCCATGTATCCCTCTTAGAAGCGCGTGTATTTCAGGAAGACTTCTCGACATGCCCGCCGAACCCCAGGCGCATCGCCGACAGCACCTTGTTGGCAAAGTCCGCCTGGCCGCGTGACTCGAAGCGGCCATACAACGCCGCGCTGAGCACCGGTGCGGGTACCCCCACTTCGATCGCGGCCTCGACCGTCCAGCGCCCTTCCCCGGAGTCGGCGACGTGGCCGGCGAACTCGGCGAGCTTGCCGTCCTGCGCGAGTGCCGCCGCGGTCAGATCCAGCAGGCGCGATGCAACGATGCTGCCGTGGCGCCAGACCTCGGCGATCGCGGCGACATTGAGCTGATACTGGAAGAACCGCGGGTTCGCAAGCGGCGCCGTTTCGGCATCGCTCGCCCCGGTCTGCAGCCCGGCATCCGCATGCGCCAGCACGTTCAGGCCTTCCGCGTAGGCCGCCATCAACCCGTACTCGATGCCGTTGTGGACCATTTTCACAAAATGGCCCGCGCCGGAGGGACCGCAGTGCAGGTAACCAAGCGCCGCCGCCGCGGACCCGGCGGCCGCGCCGGCGCGGCCGGCAGGCATTTTTCCGCCCGGGGCGAGCGTCGCGAGCACTGGCTCCACCAGCATCACTGCCTCCGGCTCGCCGCCGATCATCAGGCAGTAACCGTCCTCGAAGCCAAGTACACCGCCGCTGGTGCCGACATCGAGGTAGCGGATTCCCGCCGGCTTGAGTTCATCGCTGCGGCGGATGTCGTCGTGGTAGTTGGAATTGCCGCCGTCGATGAGCACGTCCCCGGAACTCAGCAGCGGCTTCAATTGCGCGATCACCGAATCCACGATCGCAGCCGGCACCATGATCCACACGGCGCGCGGCGGCGCGAGGGCACGCACCAGTTCGGCCAGCGACCCGGCCGCCTGGGCACCGTAGCCCACGGCGGTCTTGAGCGCCTGCGGCGAACGGTCGTACGCCACGCACTCGTGGCCACCCTGCCTGAGGCGCCGCACCATGTTGGCGCCCATGCGTCCGAGCCCGATCATCCCTATCTGCATGACAGCAATCTCCTAATTCGGAACGCGCCGGATCTGCGCACCAAGCTGCGCGAGCTTCTCCTCGATCGCCTCATAGCCGCGATCGATGTGGTAAATGCGTTCGACGTCGGTGCGTCCTTCCGCTACCAGGCCGGCGATCACCAGACTCGCCGACGCGCGCAGGTCGGTCGCCATTACCGGCGCGGCGGTGAGCTTTTCCACCCCATGAATAATGGCGGTATTGCCCTCGAGGCGGATCTCCGCTCCGAGGCGCCGCATTTCCAGCATGTGCATGAAGCGGTTTTCGAAAATAGTCTCGGTGATGGTGCCGACACCCCTGGCGACGGTGTTGAGTGCCGCGAACTGTGCCTGCATGTCGGTCGGAAATGCCGGATACGGCGCGGTACGCACGTCCACCGCCTTTAACTTGCGGCCGCGCATGTCGACTTCGACCCAGTTCTCACCCACGTCAACCTTCGCGCCCGCCTCCTTGAGCTTGGCGAGCACCGCGTCCAGATGATCCGGGCGCGTGCTCTTGATGCGCACATGCCCGCCGGTGATCGCGCCCGCCACCAGGTAGGTGCCGCTCTCGATGCGATCGGGCAGCACCTCGTAGCTCGTGCCGCGCAGGCGCT
Organism: uncultured Gammaproteobacteria bacterium; assembly: GCA_963718865.1. Classification (GTDB taxonomy): domain Bacteria; phylum Pseudomonadota; class Gammaproteobacteria; order Steroidobacterales; family Steroidobacteraceae; genus 13-2-20CM-66-19. The sequence continues at coordinate 385,783 of CAVRAE010000001.1, forward strand.
TGACGCCCTGGATCACGATCTTGTCAGTGCCGGCGCCCTGGATGTTGGCGCCCATGGCCACCAGGAAGTTGGCGAGATCCACGACTTCGGGTTCGCGCGCAGCGTTCTCCAGCACGGTTTCGCCGTCCGCGAGGGTCGCCGCCATCATCAGGTTCTCGGTGCCGGTGACCGTCACCGTATCGAGTACCAGCCGCGCGCCCTTGAGGCGCCCGGCGCGGGCGCGAATGTAGCCGCCCTCGATGGTGATGTCGGCGCCCATCGCCTGCAGCCCGGCGACGTGAATGTTCACCGGCCGCGCACCGATGGCGCAGCCGCCCGGCAGGGATACGTCGGCGCGCCCGTAGCGCGCCACCAGCGGACCCAGCACCAGGATCGAGGCGCGCATGGTCTTCACCAGATCGTAGGGTGCGAAGCACTCCTTGACGGTCGAACCGTCCACCTCGATGCGCATGCGCTCGTCGATGGTGACGGTGGCGCCCATCCTGCCGAGCAGTTCCACCGTCGTGGTCACATCCTTCAGATGCGGCACGTTGGCGACTACCACCGGGTCCTCGGCGAGCAGCGCTGCGGCGAGAATCGGCAGGGTGGCGTTCTTGGCCCCGGAAATCCGCACTTCGCCTTCGAGCGGCACGCCGCCCTGGATCTGCAACTTGTCCATGGTTTACTGCGGTGCCGATTCCTGTGGGGTCAGCGCTTCAATCGACAGGGCATGGATCTCCCGCCCCATGAGTTCCCCGAGCGTGTGGTACACGAGTTGGTGGCGCGCGAGGCTGCGCTTACCGGCAAACTGCGGCGCGACGATGCGCGCGGCAAAATGCGTGTTGTCGTCCGACTGCACCTGCACCTGCGCGCCGGGCAAGCCAGCACGGATCAGGCGCGCCACTTCTTCAGGGTTCATGGGCGGATATTACATGGGCCGGTCGTGCGCGCGCCTATCGCGCCTATAATGATCGCATGAGCCCCACCGCCGACGACGCACAGCTGCTAGCCTCCGCCCGCCGCGCGCTCAGCATCGAGACGCGCGCGCTCGAGGCGCTCGGCCCGCGGCTCACGGGCGCTTTCGCGGCCGCGTGCCGGGTGTGCCTTGCCTGCCACGGACGTGTCGTGGTCACCGGCATGGGCAAGTCCGGGCATATCGCCGGCAAGATCGCCGCGACCCTTGCCAGCACCGGCACGCCGGCATTTTTCATGCATCCCGCCGAGGCCGGACATGGCGACCTCGGCATGATCACGCGCACCGATGTGGTGCTGGCGCTGTCGAACTCCGGGGAGACTCCGGAGCTGGTGCTGCTGTTGCCGCACCTGAAGCGCCTCGCGGTGCCGCTGCTGGTGATGACCGGCAAGCCCGACTCGACGCTCGGCCGCGCCGCGAGCGTGGTGCTCGATGTGGGCGTGCCCGAGGAAGCCTGCCCGCTCAATCTCGCCCCCACCGCCAGCACCACGGCGACGCTCGCCATGGGCGATGCGCTGGCGGTTGCGGTGCTGGAGGCGCGTGGCTTCACCGCCCAGGACTTCGCGCGCTCGCACCCCGGCGGCGCGCTCGGCCGGCGCCTGCTGTTGCATGTCGAGGACCTGATGCGCACCGGTGAGGCCGTGCCACGTGTGTCGCCCGACGCCTCGCTCGCCGCGGGTCTGCTGGAGATGTCGCGCAAGGGGCTGGGGATGACCGTGGTGGTGGGGGGCGAGGAGCGCATTCTGGGAGTTTTCACCGACGGTGATCTGCGCCGCTCGCTTGACCGGCAGATCGACGTGCACAAGACCCGCATGAGCGAGGTGATGACGGCGCCGGGCAAGAGCATCGGGCCGCGTGAGCTGGCCGCCGAGGCCGTGCATCTCATGGAGCTGCACCGCATTACGGCGCTGGCGGTCACGGATGCGCGCGGCGTGCTCCTCGGGGCGCTCAACATCCACGACCTGATGCGTGCCGGCGTCGTGTGACGCGCGGCCGCGAACCAACAATGCCGCACGCCATCCGCCTGCTGGTGCTCGATGTCGACGGCGTGCTCACCGACGGACGGCTGTATTTCGGGCCGCGCGGCGAGGCCCTGAAGGTCTTCCACGTACACGACGGTAACGGCATCGTGCAGCTGCGGCGCGCCGGGGTCGCCGTGGTGGTGATCTCCGGCCGGCGTTCGCCCATGGTCGCGGTGCGCTGCCGTGAACTCGGCGTGCAACACGTCTACCAGGGGGTGCGCGACAAGCTCGCCGTGCTGCGGCGCCTGTGCACGCGCCTGAGGGTGCCGCTCACCGCGTGTGCTGCGGTCGGCGACGATCTGCCTGATCTGCCGGTGCTGCACGCGGTCGCGCTGTCCTTCGCGGTCGCCGACGCGCATCTGCAGGTGCGGCGCGCGGCGCGCTTCGTGACCACGCTTCCCGGCGGCTTGGGAGCGGTCCGCGAGGTGTGCGATGAGCTGCTGGCGCGGCGTGCACGCCAGGCGCGCGCACCGACGGCACGGACGCGGCCACGATGATCTATCGCCTGCTGCCGATATTCGCGCTGGTCGGACTGATCATCGGTGTGGTGGTGCTCTCCAGCCCGCAACGCGAGCCGGCCGCAATCACCAGTGTCAGTGAGCCGCTGCCCGATCCGGGCTACGCCGCGCGCAACGCACGGCTCATCCAGACCGGCGCGGACGGCCAGCCTGTCTACACACTGGACGCCGCCCAGATCCAGCAACAGCCGGATCAGGGCACGGTCGAGATGCAGCAGGTGCAGCTGATTTTTCGCGACAGCGACGGCAACCGCTGGACGGCGCGCGGCGCCCACGGCGAACTCGGACAGGACACCGGTATCATTGAGCTTCAGGGCGCGGTGCACGTCAGCGGTGTCGTCCCGGGCACCCAGGAGGCAGCCGATATCACCAGCGAGCGTCTTTCCTTCGATACCCATGCCCAGCTCGTCACCACCCACGATCCGGTGACCATCGACCTGGCGGGACGGCAGCTGCAGGCGCGCGGGCTGGTGGCCAACTTGAAGGAGCAACACATGCAGTTAGAATCGGCCGTGCATGGCTCTTTCCTGCCGTAGTCTTGGGTTTCTGTGCGGCTGCGCGCTCAGCGCCCACGCCCTGGCGCTGGGGCCCGCGCCGGCGCAGCTGCCCATCGCGGTGGATGCGGCGTCTTCCGAAGTCGACTACAAGACCCATAACCTGGTGTTCACGCAGGTGGTCATCTCCCAGGGAGCCACCCGTGTGCAGGCCGAGCACGCGCACGCCACCGGCCTCGACTTCGCCAACAGCCGCTGGACTTTCGAGGGCGACGTGCACATCGATGCGCCGGAGCAGGGAACGCTGCGCTCCGACGCGGCGGTCGTGGAGTTCCGCGACAATCACATCGCGCGCGCCACCATCACCGGCAAGCCGGCGCAGTTTGAGCAGAAGCGCAGCGACTCGAAGCAGGTGGCACGTGGTCACGCCGATGAGATTGTGTACGACGTCGCCGCCGGCACCGTGCGGCTGACGAATGACGCCTGGCTGTCGAACGGTCAGCAGGAGATTTCAGGTCCCCTGCTCGTGTACAACATGCGCGAGCAGAAAGTGCAGGCCGCCACCGCTCCGGGCACCGGCGAGCGCATTCACATCGTGATCGCAGGCCATGATGCCGCGAAGCCGGAGCCCGGCAAGCCGGAGCCCGGCAAAACGGACGCCGCCAAGCCCGCGCCGGGATCCAGCCCCCAACCATGAGCTCCCTCAAAGCCACCGGCCTGGCCAAGAGCTATAAGTCGCGCCAGGTGGTACGCGATCTGTCGCTCGAGCTCTCGAGCGGCGAGGTGGTGGGTCTGCTCGGACCCAATGGCGCCGGCAAGACCACGGCTTTCTACATGATCGTGGGACTGGTCCCCTGCGATGCCGGGCGCATCCTGCTCGGGGACATGGACGTGACGCTCCTGCCCATGCACCGCCGCGCGCAACTGGGCCTGGGCTACCTGCCGCAGGAAGCCTCGGTCTTCCGCAACATGTCGGTGGAACACAACGTAATGGCGATTCTCGAGACGCGCGCAGACCTCGAGCGTGCGGCGCGCGAGCAACGCCTGGAACAGCTGCTCGAGGAACTGCGTATCGGGCACGTTCGCAAGAGCTCGGGGATGTCACTTTCCGGGGGCGAACGGCGGCGCGTGGAGATTGCGCGGGCGCTCGCGGCCGAGCCCCGGTTCATGCTGCTGGACGAACCCTTCGCGGGCGTCGATCCGCTATCGGTGCTCGACATCCAGCGCATCATCCGTGAGCTCACACACCGGGGCATCGGGGTGCTGATAACTGACCATAATGTCCGCGAAACGCTCGGGGTTTGCGGGCGCGCTTACATAGTCAATCAAGGCACTGTAATCGCTTCCGGCAGTGCCGAAGAAGTCCTTGCCAACCCCCAAGTCCGTGAGGTGTACTTGGGTGAGTCCTTCCGCCTTTGAGGCTTGCCTGTTAAGGAACGGCTGACCGGTCAGCCTTCCGCGGTCAACCATGCTGAAACCCTCCCTGCAGCTGAAGCTTGGTCAGACGCTGACCATGACACCACAGCTGCAGCAGGCCATCCGCCTTCTGCAGATGCCCGCACTGGAACTGCAGGCGCACATCCGCGAACTGCTGGAGTCCAACGTGATGCTCGAGCCCGATGAGGGCGAAGGCTCGGGCGTGTTCGAGGCTGTGGTCACCGCCGGCGAAACACAGGCGCCGCCGCGTACCGAGAACGCCGTCGAGGTCCTCGACGAAGGCTGGGGTGAGCGCAGTGTCGGGCCGGCCGAGGCACCCTGGAGCGCCGACGAGGACGAACGGCAGCAGGAGTACGCAGACACCACCGGACAGTCGCTGCAGGATCACCTGCTGTGGCAGCTGGAACTGGCGAGTCTCGCTCCGCGGCAACTCGCCATTGCGCGCGCCATCGTGGACGCCATCAGCGACGACGGCTATCTCACCGAATCGATCGAGGAAATCGCCGGCACGCTGCGCCCGGAACTGGAGTGCGCGCCGGCGGAGATTGAGAGCGCGCTCACCGGTGTGCAGTCGCTCGATCCCCCCGGGGTCGGGGCGCGCTCGGTGGGCGAGTGCATCGAGCTGCAGCTACGGCAGCTCGATCCGACGACCCCTGGCCACGGCACCGCGCTGGAGATCGCCCGCCATCACCTGGACCTGGTCGCGCAGCGCGAGTTGTCGCTGCTGCGGCGCGCACTGCGCACCACCGAAGAGGAAATCGCCGCGGCACTCGCCCTGGTGCGCTCCTGCCACCCGCGCCCGGGGGCCACCGTGAGCGCCGGCAAGGCCGAGTATGTCGTGCCGGATGTGTTCGTGCGGCGCACCGACCACGGCTGGGGTGTGGAGATCAATGCGGCGACGCTGCCGCGCGTGCGCCTGAACCAGGGTTACGCCGGCCTCATCGGCCGCACCGCCAGCCACGCCACCATGCGCGCGCAGCTGCAGGAGGCGCGCTGGCTGCTGAAGAGCCTGGAAATCCGCCACGAGACGCTCATGAAGGTCGCGCGCTCCATCGTCGAGCGGCAGACGGCATTTCTCGATCACGGCGAGGAGCACATGCGGCCGATGATCCTCAAGGACATCGCCGAGGCGGTCGCCATGCACGAGTCGACCATCTCGCGCGTGACTTCCGGCAAGTACATGCACACCCCGCGGGGCGTATTCGAGCTGCGCTACTTTTTTTCCAGCCAGGTCGAGGGGCTCGACGGTTCCGGCACCTCCTCGACCGCCATTCGCGCCAAGATCAGAAAGCTCATCAGGGACGAGAATTCCGACAACCCGCTGAGCGACGGCCGCATCGCCGAACTGCTCTCCGGGGAAGGAATACCGGTGGCCCGTCGCACGGTCGCGAAATACCGCGAAGCCATGGGGCTTGCCACCTCCAACGAGCGCCGCCGGGCGGGTTTGCAGCAGATGTAGGCGACCACGGAAATACCTCCAACCAACAGGAGACGACTATGCAGCTCAACGTCACCGGGCACCACGTCGAAGTCACTGCCGCTCTGCGCGGCTACGTTCTGAAGAAGCTCGAGCGCATCGGCCGGCATTTTGAACAGGTCATCGACGTGCACTGCGTGTTGACAGTAGAGAAGCTGCGACAGAAGGCCGAAGCGACCCTGCACGTGAGCGGCAGCTCCATCCACGCGGACGCGACCGAAGAAGACATGTACGCGGCCATCGATCTGCTGGCGGACAAGCTCGACCGCTGCCTGATGAAGCACAAGGAAAAGCTGCACGACCACCACGCGGCGCAGGCGCGGCGCGCGCTGCGGGCCTAACGTGCTGGCGCGAGCTCACATCCAACGCAGCCGGCAAAAGCCCGTGCGCCCAGCCGAGCCCCGCCTTTTGCCGGCGGCAACGGAGCCGCTGTCCGCCGCAAGCGCCGCAGGCGACTTTTGGCCGATGGATTAGCCGCGTGCGCATCATCATCCTCAGCGGGCTTTCCGGGTCGGGCAAGAGCGTGGCGCTGCACATGCTCGAGGACCTGGGCTTTTACTGCATCGACAACATCCCCGCCGCGCTGCTGAAGCCCTTCATCTCCTATACGGTGCGCACCCCCGGCAGCACCTACCAGCGCACCGCGATCGGCCTCGACGCGCGCAACACCACGGCGGAGATCGCCACCGTGCCGCAGCTGATCGACGAGTTGAAGCGCAGCGGCATGCAGTGCGAGGTGATCTACCTCACGGCCGCGGAGGACGAGTTACTGCGGCGCTTCGCGGAGACGCGCCGTAAGCACCCGCTGAGTCGCGATGATGTCGGTTTGCGCGAGGCGATGACCCTCGAGCGCCAGCTGCTCGAGCCCATCCTGCTGGTGGCGGACCTGGTGATCGACACCTCGCGCATGGGGGTGCATGCGCTGCGCGATATCATCCACAAGCGCGTCGCGGTACGCGTCGGGCGCCTGTCGATCACCTTCGAGTCGTTCGGTTTCAAGCACGGCATTCCGGGGGAAGCGGACTTCGTGTTCGACGCACGCGCGTTGCCCAACCCGTATTGGGAACCCGGGCTGCGCAGTCTCACGGGCCGCGACACCGAGGTCATCCGCTTTCTGGAGACAAACACCAACGTGGCGCGGCTCATCGCGGATATTGCCAGCTTCATGCGCGCGCGGGTGCCGGAGTACCAGGCGAGCAACCGCGGTTATCTCACCGTGGCTGTGGGCTGCACCGGTGGCCAGCACCGCTCGGTGTACATCGTCGACCGGCTGGCGGAAGTGTTCGCCGCCGAGTTCAGCAACGTAACGGCGCGGCACAACAACCTGCCCGGCGCGCAGCTGTTCCACCCAGGGCCGCGCTCAGTGACCGCCAGCACCGGCTCCTGACGGTCACGTCGCCTGCGCCACCCCGGCGGCGGTCATAACTGCCGGGAGTTTCTCCCCGCTCATGAACGCCAGCAGCGCGCCGCGCGCCTCCATTGCATCACGGTAACCAAGCTGGATGAGTGCGCGGGTGTAGCCGGCCTCGAACATCAGGTAGCTTGCCAGCTGCATCCCTGAAGGCGCGCGCCCGCCGATCACCCGCAGCAGCGCGCGCAGTCCCGGAGGCATCTCGTGGACGTGGCGCGCCGCGATCTCGCGTGGATCGATACTCGGTGCGAGCATGAGCGTCTGCACGTTGTGCTCGCCGCGCGTGACTTGCGGGGCGTTCTCCACCAGCGAGTTGATGCGTTGCAGTTGTTCCAGGTCGCCATAGATCTGGTCGGTGAACAGCGTGTCGAGCATGTAGCCGAAGATCTCCCCCGGGGTTGGCATGCTGGTTTGCAGACGGTTCACGGTCACGCCGGCGGCGCGCCGCGCGCGCACACCGATGACGAGCAGGCGGTCGGCGCCCAGGTGGATAGCCGGACTCAAAGGATGCAGCTGGCGCATGGCGCCGTCGCCGAAGTAGTCGCTCCCGATCTGCATCGGCGGAAACAGCAGGGGAATCGCGGTGCTCGCCATCAGGTGATCGAGCGTCATTTCGGTGCGTGACCCGAGCCGCTGCACCCGCGACCAGTCAGCGACTGAGTCAACTGCGTCGTAGAACGCTACCGACTGGCCGGTGGTGTAGCTGGTGGCGCACAGCGCAAAGGCATGCAGGTGCCCGCGCGCAATACTGCGGCGGATGCCGGCGCAATCGACGTGCACACCGAGCAGCTCGCGCAGCGGACTGTTGTCGAGCATGGACCTCGGGGGTGAGAGCACCAGTCCCCCGGAGATAAGCGCCAGCACCCAGTGTGCGCCGGCGCGCAGCATGTGCCGCGCATCCACGTGAAACACCTGGCCGGAGCGGAAATTCGCCCACACCCGCTCGAGTCCCGCGACCGCGCGCCGCCAGTGGTGCGCCTCGGCCGCCAGTACGCTCGCCGCCACCGCCCCCGCCGAAGTGCCGACGATCACCTGGAAGGGATTGCGGGCACGCGGCAACATCTCCGCCAGCGCCAGCAACACTCCCACCTGGTAGGCCGAACGCGCACCGCCGCCCGTCAGCACCAGTCCGACGGTCGGGCGGTAGCCGGTTCGAGACGCAGTTTCGCTCAGGCCATCCATAGATGTACCGCGCCTATTATCAGACTGCCGGCGCCGGGTCCTGTGTGACGGACGTCGCGGCGGCAGCCGGGTGCGCCCGCCCCACCCCGCCTAAGGGGCGCCGCAGTTCACGGATGGCGAGATCGAGCCCGGCGATCGTCAGGGGAAACATGCGCTCGCCGATGAGCTCACGGGCAATGCGCACCGAGTGCGTGTAGTCCCAACGCGCCTGCGGTTCGGGATTGAGCCACACCAGGCGCGGGAAAGCCGCGCACAGGCGTTGCATCCACACCGCGCCCGCCTCTTTATTCCAGTGCTCAATGCTGCCGCCCGGCTGCACGATCTCGTACGGACTCATGGTGGCATCGCCTACCACGATGGCCCGATAGTCGCGACCGTAGGTACGCAGCACCTGCTCGGTCGGCATGAGCGTCTCGTGGCGTCGACTGTTGTCCTTCCAGAGATTTTCGTACAGGAAATTATGGAAGTAGAAATGCTCCAGGTGCTTGAACTCGGTGCGCGCCGCCGAGAACAGCTCCTCGCACACGCGCACGTGATCGTGCATGGAGCCGCCGACATCCAGGAACAGCAGTACCTTCACGGCGTTGTGCCGCTCGGGCACCAGTTTCAGGTCGAGGAGCCCCGCGTTGCGGGCGGTGGCGTCGATGGTGCCGTCGAGATCCAGCTCCTGCGCCGCGCCCTCGCGCGCAAACCGGCGCAGTTTGCGCAGCGCGAGCTTCAGATTGCGCGTGCCGAGCTCGACGCTGTCATCAAGATTGCGGAACTCGCGGCGCTCCCACACCTTGACCGCGCGCCGCTCGCGCGAGTCCCCCGGGCCGATGCGGATCCCTTCGGGGTTAAAACCGTTGCTGCCGAAGGGCGAGGTGCCGCCGGTGCCGATCCACTTTGAGCCGCCGGCGTGGCGCTCGCGCTGCTCATTCAGCCGCTCGCGCAGCGTCTGCAGGAGCTTGTCCCAACCCCCCAGCGCTTCGATACGGCGCTTCTCCTGCGCCGACAATACGCGCGCCGCCAGTCCCTGCAGCCACGCGGCGGGCACTGCCGCGAGCAGCTGGCCGAAAAGCTGTTCAGCACCCTGAAAGATTTCCCCGAACGCAAGGTCAAAGCGGTCGTAGTGGCGCTCGTCCTTGACCATGCAGGCCCGCGCCAGCCAATAGAACTCCTGCGCTGAGAGTTGCGCGACCCGCGCCTGCAGCGCCTCCAGCAAGGTCAGGAATTCGGTGATCGAAACCGGCACTCCGGCGGCACGCAGCGCAAAGAAAAAGCGCACCAGCACAGGGCGTACCTTCAGCGGCCGCGGCGGTGCATGAACGCCAGCTGCTCGAACAGGTGCACGTCCTGCTCGTTCTTCAGAAGCGCGCCGTGCAGGATCGGGATCACCTTTTTTGCATCCGTGCTGCGCAGCGCCTCGGGCTGGATATCCTCGGCGAGCAGCAGCTTCAGCCAGTCGAGAAGCTCCGAGGTGGAGGGCTTTTTCTTCAGACCCGGCATCGCGCGTACCTCGAAGAACGCCCGCAGCGCTTCCGCCAACAGCTCCTGCTTGAGATCCGGGTAGTGCACGGCGACGATGGCGCGCATGGTCGCCTCGTCCGGGAAGCGGATGAAGTGGAAAAAGCAGCGGCGCAGGAACGCGTCCGGCAGCTCTTTCTCGTTGTTGCTGGTGATGATGATGATCGGCCGATGGCGCGCGCGTACCAGCTCGCGCGTCTCATAAACGTAGAACTCCATGCGGTCCAGTTCGCGCAGCAGATCGTTTGGAAACTCGATGTCCGCCTTGTCGATCTCGTCGATGAGCAGCACCGGCTGCACCGGGGAGTCGAACGCCTCCCACAGCCGTCCCTTGACGATGTAGTTGCCGATGTCGTGGACACGCGCATCGCCGAGCTGCGAGTCACGCAGCCGCGACACGGCGTCGTATTCGTACAAGCCCTGCTGCGCCTTGCTCGTGGACTTGATGTGCCACTCGTAGAGCGGGCGCTTGAGTGAGCTGGCGATCTCCAGGGCGAGCTGCGTCTTGCCCGTGCCGGGCTCGCCTTTGATCAACAGCGGCCGCGCGAGGGTGATCGCCGCATTGACAGCCATGGTGAGATCGTCGGTGGCGACGTACTGGGCCGTGCCATTGAAGCGCTGGTTACTCATGGAGGAAGTCTAACCGCTGCGGTTTTAATCTGCGCGACGCGCGCCCTGTGCGGAGCGATGGCGCGCCCGCAGCCCCCAGGGGTGCGCCGCATGCGGCGCACGGGTGGTCCTGGGTGGTCACCCAGGGCTTGCGCGCAGCAGGGACTGCGCAGCGCAATGGATTCACGGCGTGTCCGCCGTAGCGGCTCAGCGCGGCGTCAGAGTAAGCGTGTGCTCGGTGACGCCCGGCAGAAACGGCAGCGGTTCACCGCGCGCCCACTGCATGAATCCGGCGCGGTAGTACGGCGAGAGCGGATGTCCGCTCTGCCCTCCGGGCATGTGGAAATACCCTGCGGTCTCGTGACCGGGCGCGACCGCGAAGCGCTCGGAGGCGCCGAAGGCGCCGTTCTGCACGCGTGGCATGTCGTGATCGCCGGGCAGTTCGACGGTGGGCATGTCGAGCAGCGGCGTCAGCCACGGCAGCGCGCGCGACAACGGATGCCGCACCCGCACCGTGTTGTACCGGCCCCAGGTGCAGTGGGCGAGCTCGCCGCAGCTGCGCTGCAGTTCGGCACTCGTAGCATCCACCTGTGCCAGCAGGAACTCGTGCCAGCCGGCGTAGCGCCTGTCCAGAAGATTGAGCGGCCCCGCGGTCACCAACTGCCATAGCGGACGCTCAAATTGCGCCGGCGGCAGGAAGGCATCGTCCGCTGGCACCTTGAGTCCCGTAAGTAACATCTGCCATACCGCGTCCTGGGTACGGTCATGCCAGGCGCGCACCAGGCGATAGCCGACCGATCCTATGGCCGCATGCCCATCCCACCCCAAAACGAGGCGGCGAAATTCCTCGCGCCCGGGCTGAGCGGCGGTCGCTGCCGCGTCGAGCACCGACAGCAGCAGCACGCGCCAGCGCGCCAGGAACAGCGCGCGGTCGTCCAGCTGGATGGGCAGCATGTCCGCGGGGGTGAGAGCGCCGCCAAGCGCGAACAGGTCATCACGGATCTGCCCGGCACGTGCCCCGAGGTCGTACTCCACGCCGAGTCTCACCTTGTCACCGCCGATGAGTTCCTGCTGGTGCGGCTCGGTCGCAACCCGGGCGTTGGCCGTCCAGATGCGCCCCGATGGCGGATCCACGATACGCGGGTGATCGCCCGCAGTCGTCCACTCGGGCACGCCACGTGCGCGCGTCGCGCCGACGTCCTCGGGAATACGGCCGGCGATGGTCCAGGCGATGTGCCCCAGGGTGTCACCCACCACCAGGTTCTGGTGCGGAATGCCAACGGTGGGGGCGAGTGCGAGCACCTCGGCAACCGATGCGGCACGCTCGAAGGCCATGAGATTCAGGTTAGTCGCGGCCGGCAGCTGCGCCAGCCACGCGCCAAACCAACACATGTGCTGCTGCGGATCGCTGCGCAGCAGGACCCCCGCGGGACCGGTCTGTACCTGCAGCTGCAATGCCGGCCGGCCCTTGACTGTGATCTCCTCGTGCACCACGCGCAGTGGCACGTCCCCGGCGGCCGAGTGCACGGCGTGCGGCGGATCGCCCTCGCAGGCCAGCCGCTCAACGTCCAGCCAGTCGCCGTAGCTGTTGGTGAAGCCCCACGCCACGTGGCCGTTGGACCCCGCCACCAGCAGCGGCGCACCGGGAAGGGTGACGCCGTTCAGATCCAGCCCTGCGGCGTTGCCCGCCGGCAGGCGCAGCCGCGCGCGGTACCACACCGCCGGCACCCGCTGCCCGAGGTGCATATCGTTGGCAACCAGCGCCGCGCCCGTGGCGGTGAGCCCTCCGGCGATGGCCCAGCTGTTGCTGCCGCCGGACGGGGAGCGTGCGACATCCGGCTGCAGCGCGGTCGGACCCGCATCACGTACGTCCAGCACGTCGGCAGCGGGCGGCGGCACCTCGGTGGCCGGTGCCTGCGATCCGGTGTCGCTGCCATCGGGCGCATCCCAACTGGTCCCGGCCGGATACAAGAACGCGAGCGCGCACTTCCAGCCCTGAGCACACTCGGCGCCCCCCAGGCGCGCGTTGATCTCGCGGCGCTGGATCTCGCGACGCAGGCCATTCGCCTGCAGGTCCCACCACATCGCGTACTCGACCAGCACCGTGTCCTCGGGAGCCCAGTTGCTCGGCAGCTGGCGCAGCACCCAGTACTCCCACGGTCTTGAGGTGAGGTGCGCGAGCGCCGAGTTCACCCCACGGGTGTAGGCCTGCACGACCGCACGCTGCTCGGGAGTCGCCTGCGCGATCACTTCGCGGGCGAGTGCCCGGAAGCGGAACAGGCGCGCGCTCTTATCCTGAGCCAGTGCTACCGGCCCGAATAACTCCGCCAGCTCCCCGGCCGCCAGCCGGCGCGACAGGTCCATCTGGAAGTAGCGATCCTGGGCGTGCACGAAGCCGGTCGCGAACGCGAGGTCGGCGCGATTGGCCGCGGTGATGGTCGGCACGCCGAGCGCATCGCGGGTGATCTGTACCGCGGCTGCCAGTCCCGGCTCGCGCAGCGTGCCGTCCAGGCGCGGCAGTGAGGCGCGCAGCACCGCGTACGCCAGCAGCAGCGCGGCGAGCGCCAGCAGCGCGCACGCCGCACCGATGTACTGCAACGTCCGCTTCACGTGGGCGGGGAGCTCAGTCCAGCGCGACCTTCAGGATCTGCATGGAATTCGTACCGCCCTGCACGCCCGACGCCTCACCCTTGGTGAGGATCACCAGATCGCGCCTGTCCACCAGCTTCAGTTCCAGCAGGCGCGTGAACAAAGCGCGGTACAGACTCTCGGCGCTGTCACCGGCGCCGGCGACGTCAAAGATCACCGGGTATACGCCGCGATACAGCGTCACGCGCCGCCGCGTGGCCTCGTGGCTGGTGAAGGCATACACCGGGATGTCGGAGCGGATCCGCGACATCCACAAGGGCGTGGCGCCCGATTCCGTGAGTGCCACGATCGCCCGCACCTTCATGTGGCTGGCCGTGTACATCACCGCCCTGGCGATGGCTTCCTCGGTGCCCTGGAACTCACTCTCGACCATGCGCTGGCGCGAGCCGGGGTGGGTGAGCTGGTATTTCTCGGCCCCCTCGATGACCTGCGCCATCGCCGCTACGGCCTTTACCGGGTAGCGCCCGGCGGCCGTCTCCGCTGACAACATCACCGCATCGGTACCGTCCATGACCGCATTTGCCACATCGCTCACTTCGGCGCGGGTTGGCACCGGGCTTTGGATCATGGACTCCATCATCTGCGTGGCCGTGATCACGACCCGGTTGCGCGTGCGCGTCTCGTGGATGATGGTCTTCTGCAGGCCCGTCAGCTCCGCGTACCCCATCTCCACGCCCAGGTCACCGCGGGCGACCATGACGATGTCGGATGCGTCGATGATGCCGGACAGGTTATCGACCGCTTCGTGGCGCTCGATCTTGGCAACGATGCGTGCCTCGCCACCGGCGGCGCGCATGAGTGAACGCGCCTGCTGCATGTCGGCGGCGTCGCGGGCGAAGGATACCGCCATGTAATCGACGCCCTCGGCGGCGGCGAAGCGGATGTCCTCGCGGTCGCGCTCGGAGATGGCCGGCGCCGAAATGCCGCCGCCCTGGCGATTGAGCCCCTTGCGATCCGAGAGCTCCCCGCCTGCCCGCACGCGGGTTTCGATGGTGCTCGTACCGACGCGCTCGACGTCGAGGATGATCTGGCCGTCATTGAGCAGCAGCGTATCGCCGGCGGCGACGTCCTTGGGCAGATCCTTGTAGGCGACGCCGACGACCGCGTTGGTGCCGGCCTTCGCGTCGAGGTTGGTGTCGAGGGTGAATGCCTGTCCGTCGGCGAGCTGCACCCGCCCGGCGCGGAAACATTCGATGCGGATCTTCGGCCCCCCGAGGTCCAGCAGCACGCCGATGCACCGGTCGGCGCGCTGCGCCGCGGCGCGCACCAGTCCGAGGTGGCGCCTGCGGTCCTCCACCGTGCCGTGGGAAGCGTTGATGCGCACGACATCGACCCCGGCACGCATCATGTCGGTCAGTACCTCGAGGTTGTCGGTCGCGGGACCCGCGGTGGCGACGATCTTGGTGCGCCGCAGCTGCGCATCGCGCGGCCGCTCAGCCATGGGCGCGCTGCTCGAGCATGGCAACCGCGGGCAGGGTCTTGCCCTCGACGAACTCCAGGAACGCGCCGCCGCCGGTCGAAATGTAGGAAATGCCATCCTCGACCCCGTACTTCTCGATGGCCGCGAGCGTGTCGCCGCCGCCGGCGAGCGAGAATGCCTTGCCGCGCGCGATGGCATGGGCGATGGCGCGCGTGCCCTCGCCGAATTGCTCGAATTCGAACACGCCCACCGGGCCGTTCCAGATGATGGTGCCGGCGGCCGCCAACAGCGCACTGCAGCGGTCGGCGGTGTCCGGGCCGATGTCGAGGATCATTTCGTCGCGGCGCACTTCGCCCACCGCGCGCACATCGGCGTGCGCGGTGGCCGCGAATTCCCTGGCCACCACGACATCCGTCGGCAGCGGGATCTCCGCGCCGCGGGCGCGCGCCTTGTCCATGAGGCGCCGCGCCACATCCAGCATCTCGGTTTCGCACAGCGACTTGCCGACGTCCACGCCGCTGGCGGCGAGGAAGGTGTTGGCAATGCCACCACCGACGATCAGCTGATCGACCTTCTCCAGCAGCGACTCCAGTACCGTCAGCTTGGTGGAGATCTTCGAGCCCCCGACGATTGCGACCAGCGGCCGCGCCGGCGTCGCGAGCGCGCGCTCCAGCGCCTCCAGTTCCCCCACCAGCAGCGGGCCCGCACAGGCGACCGGCGCGTAGCGCGCCACGCCGTGGGTGCTGGCCTCGGCGCGATGCGCGGTACCGAAGGCGTCCATGACGAATACTTCGCACAGGCCCGCCATGCGGCGCGCCAGCTGCTCGTCGTCGTCTTTCTCGCCGGTGTTGAAGCGGACGTTTTCGCACAGCACCGCGCTGCCCGGCGCGCAGTCGACCCCGGCGAGCCAGTCCTTGCGCAGCGGCACCGGCTTGCCGAGCAGGTCCGAAAGGCGCGCCGACACCGGCGCCAGCGACAGCGCTTCGGTCGCCCGCCCCTCCTGCGGCCGCCCGAGGTGCGACATCACGAACACCCGGGCGTGCTGGTCGAGCGCATAGCGGATGGTCGCGAGCGAGGCGCGGATGCGTGCGTCGCTGGTCACGACGCCGTCCTTCACCGGCACGTTGAGGTCCTCCCGGATCAGCACCCGCTTGTTGCGCAGGTCCGTATCCGCCATGCGCAGTACCTTCATGTCGCCCGCGACCACGCCAGGGTGGTGTCGATCATGCGGTTGGAGAATCCCCACTCGTTATCGTACCAGGCACACACCTTGACCAGCGTGCCGTCGATCACCTTGGTGAGCGTGGCGTCGAATATCGATGAGTGCGCATCGTGATTGAAATCCACCGACACCAGCGGCGCGTCGGTGTAAGCCAGGATCCCCCTGAGCGCTCCCGAGGCTGCCTCCTGCAGGCAGCGGTTGACCTCTTCGACCGAAGTGGCGCGTTTTGCGGTGAACGTCAGGTCGACCAGCGATACGTTGATGGTTGGTACGCGCACCGAGAAACCATCGAGCTTGCCCTTCAGTTCCGGCATCACCAGCCCGACCGCGGCGGCGGCGCCGGTCTTGGTGGGGATCTGCGACATGGTGGCCGAACGGGCGCGCCGCAGGTCCGAGTGGTAGACGTCGGTCAACACCTGGTCGTTGGTGTAGGAGTGAATCGTCGTCATGATGCCGGCGAGCACGCCCACCTTGTCGTGCAGCACCTTTACGACCGGCACCAGGCAGTTGGTGGTGCAGGAGGCGTTGGAGATCACCGTGTGGGTGCTCCTGAGCACCTGGTGATTTACGCCGTAGACGATGGTGGCATCGACGTCCTCGCCGCCGGGCGCGGAAATCACCACCTTCTTCGCGCCACCCGTGAGGTGCGCGCTCGCCTTGGCCTTGCTGGTGAAAAGGCCGGTGCACTCGAGCACGTAGTCAACACCACTCGCACCCCACGGCAGCTTCGCCGGGTCGCGTTCGGCGAACACGCGGATGCGGTCGCCGTTCACGACCATGTAGTCGCCATCGACCTTCACTTCACCGTCGAACCTGCCATGCACCGTGTCGTAGCGTGTCAGATGCGCATTCGCCTTCGGATCGCACAGATCGTTGAGCGCGACGATCTGCAACTCGCCGGTGCGCTTGCCCTCGTAGAGCGCACGCAGGACGTTGCGTCCAATGCGTCCATAGCCATTGATGCCAACCTTGATTGCCATTGCGCTCATTCCTCCAGCAGTTCGCGTATCTGTTGCGCGACATTATCGGCCGTAAAACCAAAGTGCGTGAACACCTCAGGACCCTTGCCGGACGCTCCGTACCGGTCGATACCCAGCACGCGGCCCGCCACGCCCACGTACTGCCACCAGCACTGTCTGGCACCCGCCTCGACGGCGAGCCGGCGCGTCACCCCCGGCGGCAGCACGCTCTCGCGATAGGCCTGGTCCTGGGCGTCAAACGATTCGGTCGACGGCATGGACACCAGGCGCACCCGTTGACCCGCGGCGTTGAGGGTAGTCACGGCCTGCGCCGCGATGCCGATTTCCGAGCCGGTGGCGATCACCAGCACCTGCGGCGCCGCGGGCGGATCGATCAGCACATAACCGCCGCGGCTGATGTTCGCAAGCTGCGCCGGCGTGCGTGTCTGCTGCGGCAGCCCCTGCCGGGTGAGCACCAGCGCGGTGGGTCCCTGGCGCTCGATGGCGAGCGTCCAGGCGACGGCGGTCTCAGCCGCATCGCACGGTCGCCACAGGTTCATGTGCGGCATCGCGCGCAGGCTCGAGAGGTGTTCGATCGGCTGGTGGGTGGGACCGTCCTCACCGAGGCCGATGGAGTCGTGCGAGTACACGAGGATGGTGCGCACCTGCATCAGGCACGCGAGACGCACCGCGTTACGCGCGTAGTCGGAAAACACCAGGAACGTGCCGCCGTAGGGGATCAGCCCACCGTGCAGCGTCATGCCGTTCATGATCGCGGTCATGCCGAACTCGCGCACGCCGTAGTGCAGGTAGTCACCCGCTTCGTGAGCCGGGGTGATGGTGGTTGCTCCCTTGAACAGGGTGCTGTTGGACTGCGTCAGATCGGCTGAGCCACCCAGCAGCTCCGGCAGCGCGGGACCTAAGACACCGAGCACCGCCTGCGAGGACGCCCGGGTGGCCTGCGCCGCGGTTTGTTTCAGCGCCGCCTGCAGCGCCTGCGACGCCGTGTCACGCCAGTTGGCCGGCAGCTCCCCGCGGGTCCGGCGCTCAAACTCGCGCGCCTGGTCCGGAAACGCGCTCGCATAGCGCGCGAACAGTCCCCGCCAGGCCGTTTCGATGGCCGCGCCCTGGCTGTGGTGGTCCCATGCGGCGCGGATCTCCTCGGGCACCACGAACGGCGGGTATGGCCAGCCGAGCGCCACGCGCGCCGCGGCCACCTCCTCGACGCCCAGCGCCTCACCGTGCGCCTCGGCTGTGCCCTGCTTGTGGGGCGCGCCGTAGCCGATGATGGTCTTGCAGCAGATGAGTGACGGCCGGGCCGTTTCTGCCCGCGCGGCCTCAATGGCGCGGCTTACCGCCTCTGCGTCCAGGCCATCGACCGCCGGCACCACGTGCCAGCCGTAGGCGGCGAAACGCTTCGGCGTGTCGTCGGTAAACCAGCCGACCACCTTGCCATCGATAGAGATGCCATTGTCATCGTAGAAGAGAATCAGCTTGCCGAGCCCCAGGGTGCCGGCGAATGAGCAGGCCTCGTGCGAGACGCCTTCCATGAGGCAGCCATCGCCGCAGAATGCGTAGGTGTAGTGGTCGACGATGTTGAGGCCGGGGCGGTTGAACTCGTTGGCGAGAAGTTTCTCCGCGAGCGCCATGCCGACGGCGTTGGCAATTCCCTGCCCCAGAGGGCCGGTGGTGGTCTCGATGCCCAGCGGCGGGTCGTGCTCGGGGTGACCCGGGGTCTTGCTGCCCAGCTGACGGAACTGCTGGATGTCGGCGATGGTCAGCGGATAACCCGTGAGGTACAGCACGGAGTACAGGAGCATCGAGCCGTGCCCGTTCGAGAGCACGAAGCGATCGCGGTCGGGCCATTGCGGGTTTGCCGGGTTGTGGCGCAGAAACCCGCTCCACAGCGCCTGGGCGATGTCCGCCATGCCCATCGGCATGCCCGGGTGTCCCGAGTTAGCGCGCTGCACGGCATCCATGGATAGCGCGCGGATGGCATTGGCGAGTTCACGGCGTGTAGTCATACATCTCTTAGTGGCGGCTCGGGGCCGCAGTGAGCGCGGCGCGCACCGTCAGGGGCGCGCATTTTCCACCACTCGCGCCGGATGCTCAATCGAAGATGAATGAACGTTCACCCTGGCCCGAGGCGACTTAAAGCACATTCCGCGCGCCAACGCGGCCTGTTTCACATTATTTCCCGCGCAGAACGCGCAGCAGGTCATGTCGCCGGGAAGTGACGCCTTGCGCCGGGGGACCTGGTTCACTGCGCCGCTCGCCGGGGCTCTGCTAGGCTTTCCAGCATGAGCGTCGTACGTCTCACTCATTTTACAGATCCGCACCTCTACGGCGGGGAGGGACAGCGCCTGCGGGGCGTCGCGACCCTGCCGGCGCTCGAGGCGGCGGTAAGCCACGCGCGCGCGCGCGACTGGCCGCCCGACGCGCTGCTGGTGACCGGTGACCTCGTGCAGGACGACCCGGCCGGTTACCCGCATTTTCGCCGCGTGTTCGGTGGGCTCGGATTGCCCGTGTTGTGCGTCGCCGGCAATCACGATGAGCCGCAGGCCATGCGCCGCGAGCTCGCCGGGGCGCCGTTCGTGCTCGGCGGCTTCGTCGATCTGGGACAGTGGCGCATCGTACTGCTCGACAGTTGCATCCCGGGATCCGCCAGCGGCGCCATCAGCGAGCCGGCGCTCGCCGGTCTTCACAGCGCGCTCGCGAGCGCCGGCAAACGGCACTGCATGGTCTGCCTGCATCACCACCCGGTACCGATGGACAGTCGCTGGCTCGACAGCGTCGGGCTGACCAACGCGGCGGAATTCCTGCACACCATCGACGGCCACAAGAACGTCCGTGCGATAGTGTGGGGCCATGTACACCAGAACCACGACTCGCTGCGTAAAGGCGTGCGGCTGCTCGCCACCCCTTCGACCTGCGCGCAGTTCCTGCCCAAGGCCGAGTATTTTGCGGTGGATGAGCGGCCGCCAGGCTATCGGACCCTCGAGCTGCGCGCCGACGGCTCCCTGCTGACGGAGGTCGTATGGGTAGAACAGCACAGCGGTGGTTCCTCGCGTTCTGTCTGCTCTGCGGCCTGAGTCTTCCCTCAACGCCCGCCCGCGCTGCGGCACCCGTGTGGGCCGTGCACGCTGCCCACGGTACCGTGTACCTCGCCGGCTCGGTCCACCTGCTGCCGGCCCAGGAGTCCGCACTCCCGGGCGCGTTCGACCGTGCTTACCGCGACTCCGCCGTGCTGGTGATGGAACTCGACCTGGGGAAGCTCGATCCGGCGCAGCTCGCGCTGTGGATGCAGGAGCACGGCACCCTTGGCGCCGACACCACGCTGCGCGCCGTGCTCGGTGAGCCGCGCTACACGCGCCTGGCAACCGCCGCATCCGGACTCGGCGTGCCGATGAGTCTCCTCGACACCCAGGCGCCGTGGGTGATCGGGGTGGAACTCGCGGAGCTTCAGTACACGCGCCTCGGTTACGACCCTGACCAGGGCGTTGACGAGCAGCTGCTGCGGCGCGCGCAGGCGGACGGCAAGCCAACCGCTGGACTTGAAACCGTGGACGAGGAGCTTGGCGGCCTGGAGCGGCTGCCGCGCGCTGACCAGCTGAAGATTCTCGACCAGACCCTGGGTGAGCTTAAGGACTCGCAGGCCGACATGCTGGTGGTGCTCAGCGCCTGGCGGCAAGGCGATACCGCGCGGCTCGCGGCGCTGTTGTCCAAGGAGTTCCGCGAATTCCCGGCCCTCTATCGCCCGCTGGTGACGGATCGCAATCAGCACTGGCTGCCGCAGATCGAGCGCTTCCTGAAGGACGACCGCAATACCCTGGTGGTCGTGGGTGCGCTGCATCTGGTGGGGGACGGGGGGTTACTGGAACTGCTGCGCCAGGCCGGCTACCAGCCGGTACAACTCAATTAGGGTGACTTAACACCGCGGACCGTGACGTTACCGGCGCAGCCGGCCAAAGCCACGCCTTTGGCCGGCGGAAACGGAGCTGTTGTCCGCCGAAATCGCTTCCTGCGATTTCGGCCGAATATAGAAGCGCCACAACGGCACCGCCATGACGAGGGTGGCGGCGAGCACCAGCCAACCCACGAACCCATCGAAGCGGCTCAGCAGGAAGGCGAGCGGTGCGTCGCGCCGTGGCGCGCTCAGCTCGTGGGCGGCAAGCATGATCCACACCCAGCCGGCATGCAGCCCGATGCAGGCGGCGATGTTGCCGGTGGCGACGCGCACCGCGCCGAGCACGATGCCAACAGCCATGAGCGCCAGGAACGCATCGATGATGGTGAGCGGCGCCGCGAATGCATGCAGCGTACCGGCCAGCAACGCAACTCCGCTCCAGGGTGTGACCTGTGGCGCATTGATGTGGTAGCTGGCGAAGAAATGCGTGGCGGCGTACAGCAGCGCGGTCAGCACCACCGCGGCCCGCGGGCCGGATTGTCTGGCGATGGCGGTGTGCATGGCGCCGCGCAGGAAGGTCTCCTCGATAAGCGCCACCGTCAGCGCGCTCAGCGCCGCCTGCACGAGGAGTCTTGCCAACGCGCCACCACTGAACATTCCCAGCGGCGTCCAGTCGCGCAGGCCCAGCGCCCCCATGACGGCGACCACGGCGAGCATCGTGACGGTGCCGATCAGGGCGCCGACGCCCAGTTCGCGAACAAAGGCGCGGCGCGCCAATCCGTAGCCGAGGCTGGCCCGGTCGGCGAGATTCCAGCGCCGCGCCACGGCAACAAACGCCAGCAGCAGCGCCAGCATGCCGATGCGCTCGCCAATGCGATGAAAAGGAAAATCAAAGTGCGGGTGCAGGATGAGCCACGCCGGGTAGGTGAAGAGTGCTATCGCGGCGAAGCCGAGCGCTACCAGGCCGAGAAACCACAGGAAAGCGCGCATGGCGGTCAGTGTGTCAGGTGGCCAGCAACGCGCGCCACTCGGCGGCAATCACCGACAGCCTGAAGCGCGGATCGGGACCGACCCGCGGGCGAGCGCCACGGCGCCAGCTCTCGATGCGTTCGATGTAGCGGTCAAACAGCCCGAGCCTGTCGGCGAGACGCGCGGGTCCGGCGCGCCAGTGCGGGGCGAGCCGCCGCAACGGCGCCTCGTACGCACGCTGCGCCCAGGTGACGGGCAGCACTTCACGCGGATCATCGAGCACCTCGCCCGCCGCCCCGCAATCGCTGGTCAGCACCGGCGTGCCCACCGCGCGCGACTCGGCAAACACCAGTCCGAAGGTTTCCGGTATGACGAAGTTGGCGCTGAAGGTGCACAGCGCGGTGCGTGCCTCTGCCAGCACCCGCGCGTGCGGCAGGGAGCCGAGCCATTCGACCCCGGCGATGCCGCGCGCCGCGAAGTTCTTGTAGCCGGGGTTGCCGACGCACAGGCGCAGGTCGGGCAGGCGCCGGCGTACGGCGCCGAACGCGTCGAGCGTAAAACGCAGCCCCTTGTTCGGCGAGGAGAAGAACACCAGCTTCGCCGGGTCGACGGGCGTGCCATCCGGAACGATGTCGTCATCAACCGGGTTGTAGATCCTGCGCACCGCGATGCGCTCGCAGCCCGGCAGGCGCGCCACGGTGGCCGCGACCCTGGCGCGCTGGTATTCGGATACGCAGATGATGTCCGGCTGCCAGCGGCGCAGCTCGGCGGCGGCGGCCGTGAACCAGCGCGCGCGCGAGGAACCCGGCTCGATGCGATCGTGTACCCACAGGTACAGGCGCGCGCCGGGGTAGAGGCGGGCCACGCCGCCGAGCGCCCGCGGGTCGCGCATCACGATCACGTGTCGCAGGTCTGCGAGGGGCGTGGGCGTACGGTAGCGCCCTTGCATTTGCGTACGGTTGTGCTGCGACACCCAGGCGTCGAGCGCCGCGGCGATGCGCACCGTGCTCGCTTCGGTGCCCGCCAGACCCGCATCACGCAGCGTCGCCTCGTCGTAGGGGCGCGGACACAAAGGATCGAAGAACAACACTGGGGTCATGCGCGGCTCTGCAGTACTCTACCATTCGACCCGATGACGAATACCAACGCGCGCCTGTTGTTCATTCCCGTGTCCGGCCCCCTGGGAATGGGCGAGTACGCACGCAGCGCCGCGATCGCCGCCGGCCTGCAGCAGCGCCTCCCCGGAGCGGAAGTGCATTTCCTGCTCAGCCGCGCCGCGCCATACGCTGCGACCACGCCGTTTGCCGCCACGCTCCTGCCCTCCTCGCCGACCTTCCATCCGCGCGAAGTGCGTGCCCTGATCCGCGAGTTCCAGCCGCGGGTAGTGGTGTTCGACAATGCCGGCCGCACGCTGCAACTGCGCGCCGCGCACGAGGCCGGCGCGCGCGTGGTGTTCGTCAGCTCGCGGCGACGCCAGCGCCGCAAGGCCTTTCGCCTGCGCTGGCTGCCGCTCATCGACGAGCACTGGATCGCGTATCCGGAATTCATCGCCGGCGCGCTGACCCCGCTCGAGCGCCTGAAAGTGGCCATCCGCGGCGGCCCGCGCGTTCGCTTTGTGGATACCCTGCTGCCGGCGGCCGATGCGGCGCTGGCCGCCGACACCCTCGGGCGCTTCGGGCTCGTGGCGGGCGGCTATGTCTTGATCGTGCCCGGCGGCGGCAGCGCTCATCCCGGGGCTGAGGGCGCGCCGGGCATCGTCGCGGCGGCCGCGCGCGTCATCGCCGCGCACGGCCACCCCACGCTCCTGGTCGGCCCCAGTCCCGGCGATAGCAGCGATCCGGCGCGGCTGCAGCGCGCGCCGCTTTTGCCGCTGCCGCAGCTGTGCGAGCTCATCCGCGCAGCGCGCCTCGTCGTCTGCAATGGCGGCGACACACTGCTGCAGGTGCTCGCCTGCCAGCGTCCCTGCGTGGCGGTGCCGATCGCCCACGATCAGGCGCATCGCATTGCGGCCTGCGTGCGCGCCGGGCTTGCGGTGGCGGCGCGGCTGGACCCACAGGCCATCCACAGCACCGCGCTCGACCTGCTGGCGAGTGGGCCGGCGCAGGCGCAAACGCTGCGCTCCGGTGAGCCGCGGGTGCGCAATTGCATGGAGGAAGTGCTCAGCGCGCTCGCCGCGCTGGCGGCGTGAGACTCAAGCGTCCGGCCGCGCGTTCTTCAGCTCAGCCAGCAGCTTCGCGTGCAGGCCGTCAAAGCCACCGTTACTCATGATGAGCACGTGGTCACCGCGGCGTGCGCCACGGGCAAGTTCGCGCGCCATCGCCGGCACGTCGGCGCTGGAGTGAGCGCGGGCGCCGAGGGAGGCGAGGACCGAACCCGTGTCCCAGCCGAGGTCCGGCGGTGTGTAGAGCCAGACCTCGTCGGCAGCGGCGAGCGCGGGGCCGAGGGTGTGCTGGTGCACTCCCATGCGCATGGTGTTGGAGCGCGGCTCGAGGACCGCAATGATCCGCGCTGAACCAACGCGACGGCGCAACCCGTCGACGGTGGTGGCGATGGCGGTCGGATGATGGGCGAAGTCATCGTAGACCACGACGCCGCCGACTTCGCCGCGCACCTGCATGCGACGCGCGATTCCCTGAAAGCCCCGCAGTGCCTCACACGCCACCGGCACGTCCACCCCCGCGTGGCGCGCGGCGCCGATCGCCGCCAGCGCGTTCTCCATGTTGTGAGCGCCAATGAGCGACCACTGCACGCGGCCGCGCGGCCGGCCGGCCTCCAGCACCTCGAACTGCGAGAAATCCTCCCCGCCGGGTAGCGGGCGTGCCGTCCACAGCGCGTCCGCGTGCGCCGCGCGCGCGAAGCCCTCGAGCGGCGTCCAGCACCCCATCCTGAGCGTCTCGCGCAGGCTCTCATCGGCGGCATTCCATACGATGCGGCCGCCGCCCGGCACGATGCGCACCAGGTGATGGAACTGGCGCTGGATCGCGGCGAGGTCCGGGTAGATGTCCGCGTGGTCGTACTCGAGATTGTTGAGGATCACGGTGCGCGGGCGGTAGTGCACAAACTTCGCGCGCTTGTCGAAGAAGGCGGTGTCGTATTCGTCCGCCTCGATGACGAAAAATGGCGGCGCTCCAAGGCGCGCGCTGGTCGCGAAGTTCGCCGGTACCCCGCCGATGAGAAAGCCCGGTTGCAAGCCGGCGTGCTCGAGGATCCACGCCAGCAGCGACGCGGTGGTGGTCTTGCCGTGGGTACCGGCCACCGCCAGCACCCAGCGGTCCCGGAGCACCTCGCGCGCGAGCCACTCCGGCCCCGACACGTACGGCACGGCGCTCTCCAGCAGCGCCTCGATCACCGGCTGCCCGCGCGTCATGACATTGCCCACGACCACCACATCCGGGGACGGCGTGAGCTGCGCGGCGTCGAAGCCTGCCGTGACGGCGATGCCGAGCGCCTCGAGCTGGGTGCTCATGGGCGGATAGACGTTGCTGTCGGAGCCGGTGACCCGAAAGCCTGCGGCGCGGGCGAGCGCGGCGACGCCGCCCATGAACGTGCCGCAGATGCCCAGAATGTGGATGCGGCGGGGTGAACTCATGGTCGTACCGGTGCCGGGAACAAGGCGAACAGCAGCAGCTGGCCACTGAAGATCTGCGCAATGACGAGCATGATGCTCGCGGTGCCCGACCACTCGAGCGCCGATCTGACCACGTGCCCGCTGGCGGCCACCAGCCACACCACCAGCAGCAGACCCGCGACCGCGATCGGCAGCGACCACGATGATTGCTCGCCGAACCGGCGCATGAGCCATTCGGAGGCGATCAGCGGCGGCGATAACAGCGTCTGGAAGCCGAACATCGCGGTGCTCGTCTGCAGGATGCGCTCGGAGCGGCCGGCCAGCTGCAACAGTGCCACGTACCACGCGAAGGTGAACAGCGTGTCGACCAGCAACTGCAGCGGCCAGGCGCTGACTGGCGGCAGAAAAGCACTCACCAGCGCGTTCACCCCCAGGTAGCCGGCCAGCGTCAGCACCAGCAGCAGCACCGAGGCGGGCAGGTCCTGCGGCCCGCGGCGCAGCAGCGCAATCTGTGTGAAGAGCCGGACAAACTCCTGCATGTCTTTCGGTACCGGCGCGGGCCTGCGCATAATGCGCGACCGAAGGATTGTACAGATCACCGACCATTGCGTTTTGCAGCCCGTAATCACCACCACCACCGCCCTTGCAGAATTCAGCGCGCTCCTCGCCGGTGAGGCACGCATTGCCCTCGATACCGAGTTCCTGCGCGAGCGGACCTACCGCGCGCAGCTGTGCCTGGTGCAGCTCTCGGGGACCCAGGCGGCGGCCTGCGTCGATCCCCTGGCGCTCGCGGATCTGACACCGCTCGCCGCGCTGCTCGCCGCCCCCGGGGTTACCAAGGTCATGCACGCCTCGCGGCAGGACCTCGAGGTGTTGCTGCCGGTCGTGGGTCTTGCACGGCCGGTGTTCGACACGCAGATTGCCGCCGGCCTCACCGGGCTGCCGGCGCAGGTGGGTTACGCCGAGCTGGTACGCCGCAAGCTCGGCAAGGACCTTCCCAAGTCCCACACGCGCACCGACTGGTCGCGCCGGCCACTGTCAGCGGAGCAGATCGAGTACGCGCTGGATGACGTGCGCTACCTGCTGCCGCTCGCGCAGCTGCTGGAGGAGCAACTCGCGCGCCTCGGGCGGCTCGGCTGGCTCGGTGAGGAGCTCGCGGCTCTCGGGGACGCGCGTGCACTCAGCGTCGAGCCCGACGAGGCGTGGCTGCGCATCCGTGGCCTGCGCGACCTGGACCCGGCGCGCACGCGGCTCGCGCGCGCCCTGGGCGCCTGGCGCGAGCGCAACGCGGTGGAGCACGACCGGCCGCGCGGCTGGATACTCGAAGACACGGTATTGCGCGAGATCGTCATGCAGGTACCGCGCACGCTCGAATTGCTCGGGCAGTTGCCGGACATGCCGGCCGGCCTGGTCAGGCGGCGCGGCACCGAGTTGCTGGCGTGTGTGGAGGCCGCGCAGATTCCGCAGCCGCCGCCAGCGCTACCGGCGCGCGCGCGCCCGGATCCGTCCAAGACCCTGCTGGTGAAGAAGCTCAGCACCCTGAGCCAGGCGATCGCGACTGAACTGAACCTGGTCCCGGAAGTGCTGGCGACCCGGCGCGAGCTGGAGCAGCTGGCCGACGGCCGGCGCGATGGGGCGGTGTTGTCCGGCTGGCGCCGCGCGATCCTCGGCGAGCGGCTGCTCGCCGCCCTTTAGCGCCGTTTGCGCGGCGATTTCCTGCGCACGCCGGCGCGCGCCTTGCGCCGCGCCGCTGTTGTGGCCGCGGCAGTGCCACGCGTGGTGCGCCCGGCGGCGCTTTTGCGGCGGGCGCCTTTGACCGCGGTCTTAGCCGCCGCACGCTTGCCGGCCGCACGCCTGGGTGTTGGTTTACGGCGTACCGGCGGCGCCCGCCGGGGCGCACCGAGTGCCTGCGCCAGACGCCGCGTCACCTCGTTTACCTCGCCTTCGGCGTTGATCACCCGCAGTAGTCCGCGGGCGCGATAGAAATCAATCAGCGGCCGCGTCTTTTCGTCATAGACACGCAGGCGCTCCGCCACGGTGGCTTCGTTATCGTCGGGTCGCTGCATCAGGCGATGCGGGGCGCCGGTCTTCGGGCACGGCTCGTTCTGCGCCGCTGCAGGCGAGGTGAGCAGGTTGAACACCCGCCCGCAGTCCGCGCAGGTGCGCCGCCCGGAAATACGCCGCACCAACTCGGCGTAATCGACATCCAGTTGCACGACCGCATCCAGCGGGCGCTTCAGGGTCTCGAGCAACCGCTCCAGCGCGTGGGCCTGGGCGAGGTTGCGGGGAAACCCGTCCAGGATGAAGCCCGCGCGCGTGTCGGGTTCCTTCAGCCGCTCGCGGAACATCCCCAGCACCAGTGAATCATCCACCAGCCGCCCGGCGTCCATGGCTTCCTTGGCCTGGAGGCCCAACGCGGTGCCCCGGGCGACCGCCGCCCGCAGCAGGTCGCCGGTCGAGATCTGCGGGATACCGACCCGCTCGACCAGACGCTGAGACTGGGTGCCCTTGCCGGAGCCCGGCGCGCCCAACAGGACGATACGCATGTTTTTAAGCTTTGGACCGCAGGCGGTGACAGCCGCAGGGTGGTCACGTTACCGGCGGCCCCAGGCGAGGTCAAACCCGTGGCGCATTGCGTTATTCTTTGCCGATGAAGAAACCCACCGCCAGGAATGCCTTCTACGCCCAGTCCGGGGGCGTTTCCGCCGTGATCAACGCCTCGGCTTGCGGGGTGATAGAGACGGCGCTGCGCTCCAGACACATCAACAGGGTCTACGCCGGGCGACACGGCATCATCGGCGCGCTCACCGAGGATCTCATCGATGTGAACCGTGAGAGCGCGGCTACCATCCGGGCGCTGAAGCACACGCCGGCGGGCGCCTTCGGTTCGGCGCGCTTCAAGTTGAAGGGGCTCGAGGAAAACCGCGCCGAGTACGAGCGCCTCATCGAAGTATTCCGCGCGCACGACATCGGCTACTTCTTTTATAACGGCGGCAACGATTCGATGGACACGGCTCTGAAGGTGTCACAGATCGGCGCCGCGCTGGGCTTCCCTATCACCTGTGTGGGGGTGCCCAAGACGGTGGACAACGACCTGCCGCATACCGACTGCTGTCCGGGCTTCGGCTCGGTCGCCAAGTACGTCGCAGTCTCCACGCGCGAGGCGGCGCTGGATGTCGCCTCGATGGCGCGCACCTCCACCAAGGTGTTCGTGCTGGAGGTGATGGGGCGCCACGCCGGCTGGATCGCCGCCGCCGGCGGGCTCGCCGGCCACGGCCTCAACGAGCCCCCGCACATCATCCTGTTTCCGGAGGTTGCCTTCGACGGGCAGCGCTTCCTCGAGCGGGTGCGCCAGAGTGTCACCGATTACGGCTACTGCGTGATCATCGCCTCGGAGGGCGCGGCGTACGCGGACGGCAAGTTCCTCGCCGACGCCGGTACGCGCGATGCCTTCGGGCACACGCAGCTTGGCGGTGTGGCGCCGGTGGTCGCCAACATGGTGCGTGAGGCGCACGGCTACAAGTATCACTGGGCGGTGGCGGACTACCTGCAGCGCTCCGCGCGTCACATCGCCTCACGCGTCGACGTGGAGCAGGCGTACGCCGTCGGCAAGGCGGCGGTGGAACTGGCCGTGAAGGGCGTCAACGCGGTCATGCCGACCATCGTACGCAGGAGCTCGCGCCCCTACCGCTGGACGATCGGCCACGCGCCGCTCGCGGCCGTCGCCAACAAGGAAAAGAAAGTCCCGCGCGAGTACCTCCGCGCCGACGGCTTCGGCATCACCGCGGCCTGCCGGCGCTACCTCGAGCCGCTGATCGCGGGCGAGGCCTACCCCCCCTACCGGGACGGCTTGCCGGATTACGTGCGCATCAAAGGGGTGCCGGTGCGCCGCAAACTGACCACGCAGTACCAGGTTAAGTAGCGCCGCCGGCGGCGCTGCCGGCCATCGGCCACCTCGCACCCTGCGTGCTATAGTGCGCGGCCTTTTTTGGGGGAGGTTGCTTTGATGGATGCCAACACCTGGCTGTGGGCCGCCGTTGCGGCCGGCGTGCTTGCCGTGCTCTACGGGGTGCTCTCGATGAGTGCCATCCTGCGTCTGCCGGCCGGTAATGCCCGCATGCAGGAAATCGCGGCGGCCATCCAGGCCGGCGCCCAGGCCTATCTCAACCGCCAGTACAGCACCATCCTCATCGTGGGTGTCGTGCTGCTGGTGGCGATCGGTTTCTCGCCACTCGGCTGGCCGACCGCCGGCGGCTTCGCGGTCGGCGCGCTGCTTTCGGGGCTCACCGGCTACATCGGCATGAACATCTCGGTGCGCGCCAACGTACGCACCGCGCAGGCCGCGACCGGCGGCCTGAACGCGGCCCTGAAGGTCGCTTTCCGCGGCGGCGCGATCACCGGCATGCTGGTGGTGGGGCTCGCCCTCATCGGCGTCGCGGGCTACTACATGGTGCTGCGGCGCTTCACCGCGGTCGGCCCCGAAGGCGCACTGCACGCGCTGGTGGGACTGGCCTTCGGCGGCTCGCTCATTTCCATTTTCGCCCGCCTCGGTGGCGGCATTTTCACCAAGGGCGCGGACGTCGGCGCGGATCTGGTCGGCAAGGTCGAGGCCGGCATTCCCGAGGATGACCCGCGCAACCCCGCGGTGATCGCGGACAACGTCGGCGACAACGTCGGCGACTGCGCCGGCATGGCCGCGGACCTGTTTGAAACCTACGCGGTCACCCTGGTCGCCACCATGCTGCTCGGGGGTCTGCTGTTCGCGGGCCAGGGCGCCGATGCGGCGCTCGCCGCGGTGATCTACCCGCTCGCCCTGGGCGCCGCCTCGATCGTCGCCTCGATCATCGGCACCTTCTTCGTGTCGGTGGGCAAGAGCGGCAAGATCATGAACGCGCTCTACAAGGGCGTGGCCGTGTCGGCAGTGGTCTCGGCGGTCGCGTTTTACTTCATCACGCAGCGTCTCATGGCGGCAAACTCGGCCGCGCTGTTCGGCTGCACCCTCATCGGTCTGGGTCTCACGGCCGCGATGATCATGATCACCGAGTACTACACCGCCACCGAGTACAGCCCGGTGCGCAAAGTGGCGGCCGCCTCGCAGACCGGCCACGCCACCAACATCATCGCCGGCCTCGGCGTCTCCATGAAGTCCACGGCGCTGCCGGTAATCGCGGTGTGTCTGGCGATCTGGGGCGCATCAACGCTCGACGGCCTGTACGGGATCGCGATCGCCGCGACCGCAATGCTGTCCATGACCGGCATGATCGTGGCGCTCGATGCCTACGGTCCGATCACCGACAACGCCGGCGGCATCGCCGAAATGGCGGGCCTGCCGAAGGAAGTGCGCGCCATCACCGATCCGCTCGATGCGGTGGGCAATACCACCAAGGCGGTGACCAAGGGCTACGCCATCGGCTCGGCAGGGCTTGCCGCGCTGGTGCTGTTCGCCGACTACACGCATAACCTCGAGGCGGCAGGCAAGCTCGCCGTGTTCTCGCTGTCGGATCCGGCGGTGATCATCGGCTTATTTATCGGTGGACTCGTGCCGTACCTGTTCGCCGCGATGGCGATGGAGGCCGTGGGCCGCGCCGCGGGCGCGGTGGTCAACGAGGTGCGCCGTCAGTTCCGCGAGATCAAGGGCATCATGGCGGGCACCGAAAAGCCCGACTACTCGCGCGCCGTGGACCTGCTGACGCGCGCCGCCATCCGCGAGATGATCGTGCCGTCGCTGCTGCCGATCCTGGTGCCGATCGTACTGGTGTTCGTGGTCAACTCCCTCATGGGCGGCGGTGCAGGCATCCGCGCGCTCGGCGGCCTGCTCATCGGCACCATCGTCACCGGCCTGTTCGTGGCCATCTCCATGACCACCGGCGGCGGCGCCTGGGACAATGCCAAGAAGTACATCGAGGAAGGCAACTTCGGCGGCAAGGGCTCGGATGCCCACAAGGCGGCGGTGACGGGTGACACGGTCGGGGATCCCTACAAGGACACGGCGGGCCCTGCCATCAACCCGCTGATCAAGATCATCAATATTGTCGCGCTGCTGCTGGTGCCGTTGCTGTAGTTAGATTGGCCGAAATCGCCTGCTGCGGCGATTTCGGCGGACATTAGTTTCGCTGCCGCCGGCGAAAGGCGTGGCTTTCGCCGGCTGCGATGTGCCAACGTCCGCGGCGATTGCGGCGCCCGGCACCTTCGTTGCCGGGCTAGGCAGCCAGCGACAGCGGCTGCGGCCGCCCGATGGCGTAACCCTGCAGGTAGTCAACGCCGATGCGGCGCGCCGCATCGAGCGCCGCGCTGTCTTCCACCTGTTCGGCAATCACCTTGAAGTTCAGGGTGCGGGCGAGCTTGATCATCGCCGTCACCATCGTCTGGTTGACCGCGTCGCGCGCCAGGTTGCGCATGAAGGAACCGTCGATCTTCAGGTAGTCGAGCGGCAGGTTCTTGAGGTTCGAGAACGAGCCGACGCCGGAGCCAAAATCATCCAGAGCGAACTGACACCCCATGCCGTGCAACACGCCGATGAAACGGCGCGCATGGTCGAGGTTGGCCACCACCGCGCTCTCGGTGATCTCGAAACACACCTGCGCCGGCGCCACGCCGGTGCTGTCCAGGCAATCGACCACGAACTCGAGGAACTGCACGTCACCGAGGGTCTGGCCGGAGATGTTGATGGCGACGCTGCGATCCGCCGGCACCGGGATCGCGCCGCGCCCCAAAGCCGCGAGCGTGGTCTGCACCACCCAGCGATCCACCAGCCCCATGAGCCGGTAGCGCTCGGCGGCGCGGATGAACTCCACCGGCGGCAGCTCGTGCCCGGATTCGTCGCGCAGCCGCACCAGCACTTCCATCGCCGGCCCCCCGGTCACGCCGGGCGCCTGCACGATCACCTGATGATAGAGGTGGAAGCGGTTCTCCTTGAGGGCACCCTGCAGGCGCTGCAGCCACTGGATTTCCCCGGTGTGGCGCGCCAGCGCTTCGTCGCGCGCCGAGTACACCACCACGCGCCCGGTGCCCTGCTTCTTGGCGACGTAGCAGGCGGTATCCGCGGCCGCCAGCAGCTCTTCGAGCGTGCCGCTCTCGCGGGAAATTTCCACCAGACCCACCGAGATGCCGATGTTGAAAATCCGGTCCTTCCACGCGAAGCGGTAGTCACCCACCGCGCGGCACACATCGTCCGCGATCTGCCGCGCCTTCTCGAGCGGACAGCCGACCAGCAGCATGCCGAACTCATCGCCGCCGAGGCGCGCAACCGTGTCACTGTCGCGCACCGCGTCGCGCAGCAGCTTGGCAACCTCGCGCAGCATGCTGTCGCCGGCCAGATGGCCACTGGTGTCGTTGACGAGCTTGAAGCGATCCAGATCCAGATAACACAGCACGTGCTGGCCATCGCCGCGCTGGCCGCCCTCGATGGCCTCCTGCAGCCGGCGTTCGAAGTCGCGGCGGTTCACCAGCCCGGTGAGCGCATCATGCGTCGCCTGGTAGGACAGCCGCGCCAGGCCGCGCAGTTCCGTCACGTCGTGCAACATGATCACCGCGCCCGACAGCTCGTTCGGGCCGGTACGGATCGGTGAAGCCGAAAGCTCGATCGAGCGTTCGTTGCCATTGCTGCGCGACAACAGCAGCGCACGGCGACTCAGGTTCACCGCCGCGCCGCTGGTGAGCGCCTGGTGCACCGGATCGGACAGCAGGCGCCGGTCGGTCTCATCCACGAGGCTGACGATGTCCTCCAGGGACTTGCCCACCGCGGTCGCCGCGGCGCTGCCGGTGAGCTGCTCGGCGGCCGGATTCATGAAGGTGATGTGGCCGTCCTTGTCGGTGGCGATCACCGCCTCGGCGAGTGAGTTGAGCGCCTGCATCTGCGGCGCGGCGGCGGCATCCGCGGCGAGCCGCAGCACCGGCGTCGTCTGCGTGGGGATGATCTCGACACCGGTGATGAGCAAGGCATTGCCCTTGTCATAATCGACCGGCGTGGTGGTGATCTCCAGGCGGCTCACCTGGCCCTGCAGGCCGACCATGTCGATCTCGTAGCGCTCGGCGGCTTGTTCGCCGGCGAGGCGGCGGCCGATGTTGTCGCTCACCAGCTCGGCGTACTCCGGCGGCACCAGGTCCGCGAGGCGCCGGCCGATGAGTTCCACGCGGTCGACCCCCACGAGGCTGGCGAACTGGCGGTTCGCGTACAGGATCGCTTCACGATGCACCAACACGGCCTCGTGGATGCGGTCGCCGAGGTCGGCGAACAGTTTCGGCGCCTGCACGGTGTCGGTATCTGCGCCGCCCACGCGCGTCAGCAGGTGATTCACGGCCGTGACCAGGGCGGCGACTTCGGGCTTGTAGCTCGGCAGCTCGACCCGCCCAGGCAGGCGCCCGCCGATAGCGATGCGCTGCAGCTGCTGGGAGAGTTGTTCGACGCTCTTAAGGTCGCGGCGCTGCAACCAGAATAGAACCAGGAGCAGAACGGCGATGAGCGCGAGCAGGAGGCACAACAGCCCAAGGATCCACATCTAGGTTCTTCTCAAGCCCTTCCGCTTGGGTAGGAGCGTCGGTACCGAAGGCACTCTGATTCGATTTTTCGTGCCGGACGGCTCAGACCAGGCAAGCATAACGCAGGCGGCCTCTCGCCCCGTCGGTATTTCACCATATCTCGTCGCACAGACGCTTGGCAGACGTCCGGAAAACCCTTAAGTTCACCGGCCTTCTCAGCTCACGCAATAAGTCCAATCGGAGATGCCGCGATGATGTCCACGGCCAGTGTCCGCGAGCAGATGCTCGAACAGCAGGTTCGCGCCTGGGACGTGTTGGATTTGCGCGTGCTCGCGGCGATGCGCGGCGTGCCCCGGGAGTTGTTTGTGCCGCAGGCGCAGCGCTTTCGCGCCTACGCCGACGCCGAAGTGCCGCTCGCGCACGGCCAGCACATGCTGCGCCCGAGCGTCGCGGGCCGGATCCTGCAGGCGCTGTTGCCGGGCCCGCAGGAGTCGGTGCTCGAAATCGGCACCGGCTCGGGTTTCCTCACCGCCTGCCTGCGTGCCCTGGGGGCCCGCGTGTGCTCGCTGGAGATTTTCCCCGAACTCGCGGCCAGCGCGCGCACTAACCTCGCGGCACTGGGAGTGGACAACGTCGAGATCCGCGACGCCGATGCGCTGCAGACACCACAGCTGCTCGCCGCCACCGCCGGGCGCTACGACGGCATCGCACTCACCGCGTCGCTGCCGCTCTACGATGAGCGCTTCGAGCAGCTGCTCACGGTTGGCGGGCGGCTGGTGGCGGTGGTTGGCGAAGCGCCGGTGATGGAAGCGCGGCTCGTGCGCCGCATCACCGAAGACCAATTCATCTCCGCGAGCCTGTTCGAGACCGTGATCGACCCGCTGGTCCACGCGGCACGACCGGCGGAATTTACTTTCTGACGATGCATCTGCAAAGGAATGACATGAACCGTGCTGCGACGCTGCTTCTCGTGCTGCTGGTGTATTCAGGAGTGGTGCAGCCGAAGGACCTGACGGGCGTGTTTGAAGACGCGTTGCAAAACGACCCGATCATCCGCCAGGCGGATGCCAACCGCATGGCCGCGCGTGAGGCGCGGCCGCAGGCCTGGTCCGCGGTGTTGCCGCAGTTGAACGCCACCGCCGGCGTCACCCGCGACCACAATGCGGGCTTCCAGGACCAGATCAACGAGGTCGTCAACCCGAGCAACCCGAACGGCCCGCCGATCCTGGTGGTGCTGCCGGAGTCTGCGGTGCAGAACACCACGACCAAACAATGGGGTGTGAACCTCAAGCAGAACATTTTTTCCTGGGCGAACTGGATGGCACTCAAGGAGGCCGGCCGCGAGGTCGCGCAGGCCGAGGCGACCTACCAGGCCGCCCAACAGCAGCTGATCCTGCGGGTCGCGCAGGCGTACTTCAACGTACTGGCGGCCGAGGATGGACTGGAGGCGAACCAGACCTCCCTGGAAGCCATCTCGCGTCAGCTCGACCAGGCGGACAAGCGCTTCGAAGTCGGACTCATCGCCATTACCGACGTGCAGGAAGCCAAGGCGGCGCGCGACACGGCGGCCGCGGCCGTGATCGCCGCCAAGCGCACGCTGGCAACCTCGGAAGATCAGCTGCAGGAGATCACCGGGCAGAAATACGACCAGCTCGCCAAGCCCGGCAGCGACATGCCGCTCAAGAGTCCCGCCCCGGAGGATGAGAACCGCTGGGTGCAGGTCTCGCTCGATCAGAACCTGTCGCTCATCTCCAGCCGCCTGGCGGCCGAGATCGCGCGCGACAACGTGCGCATCGCGATTGGCGGCCACCTGCCGACGCTCGACCTGCTGGCGGGTCGCTCCTACCAGCAGCAGAACGCCGACGACGTATTCGCGGGTTTTCCCTTCTCGGACGTCAACAGCAAGTTCAACGACCGACAGATCGGCCTGCAGCTCACCGTGCCGCTGTTCAGCGGCGGCTTCACGCAATCCAAGGTCCGCGAAACCCAGTACCGCTGGATCGCGGCCAAGGAAGCGGTGGTGCAAAGCTCACGCGCCACCGAGCGCCAGGCGCGCGATGCCTACCTCGGGGTGATCAGCGGCATCGCGCGCGTCCAGGCCCTGCGCCAGGCGCTCGAGTCGAGCCAGACCGCGCTCAAGGCGACCGAGGCCGGTTACGAGGTCGGCACGCGCACCGCGGTGGACGTGCTGAACGCGCGCAAGACGCTGGTGCAGGCGCAGACGGACTACGCGGGAAGTCGCTACGACTACATCGTCAGCGTGCTGCAGCTGCGCCTGGCGGCCGGCACTCTCGACCGCCCGCAGCTGACGGAAATCAACAACTGGCTGACCGTCGCCGCGCCCACCTCCCCCGCGGTGGCGACGCCCGAGAACCTCGCGCCCACGGTGCCGGCAGTCCCGCCGCAGGGCAACGGTTCGCGTTAGCTCCTATCCCCGTCCAGCAGCGGCTCGATCAGACTCAGCACGTTCGCCAGCGCGCCGCGGTTGGCCTCCACCGCGGCGCGGCCGGCCGCTCCCATGCGTTCACGCGCGCCGCTATCGGCAAGCAGCGCGTCCAGGCGCGCGGCGAGTTGCGTGGCGTCCTGCACGAGCTCGGCCGCGCCGCGTGCGAACAGCAGGCGCGCGATCTCCTCGCTGTTGAAATTGTTGGGGCCGGTGAGGATCGGGACACCCAGGGCGGCAGGTTCGAGCAGGTTGTGACCGCCGATTGGCGCGAGACTGCCGCCAACGAAGGCGACATCGGCGGCCGCATAGAAAGCGAGCAGCTCGCCGAGCGCGTCGAGCAGCACGACCTCGCACTCCTGCGCAGCCTGCGTGTCCGCACCGTCGCGGCCGTGCGAGCGGCGTACGAAGCGCAGGCCCGCCCGGGTGAGCGACTGCGCCACTTCATCAAAACGCGGCGGGTGGCGTGGTGCGAGCACCAGCAGTGCGCCAGGATGCGCGGCCCGCACACGCCGGTGTGCCTCGAGTACCGCCTGCTCCTCGGCTCCCCCGTGGGTGCTGCCGGCGACCCACAGTGCCCGGTCGCGTGCGTATTGCGCCCGCAGCCGCGCGCCGCGCGCGCCGACATCCGGCGGCAATTCAAAATCGAACTTGAGGTTGCCGGTGACGTGGGTACTGGCGGGCGCGGCTCCAAGCTCGCGGAAGCGTTCGGCATCCCCCGCAGCCTGCGCGGCGACCACGGCGGCCTGGGACAGGGTGTCGCGGAACAACGCCCCCAGGCGCCGATACCGGCCAACCGAGCGCGCCGAGATGCGGGCGCTCGCCAGCACCAGCGGCACGCGCCGCCGGCCGCACTCGCGGTACAGGTTGGGCCACAGTTCGGTCTCGAAAATCACCGCGAGTCGCGGCTGCACGCGCGTGAAGAAGCGCCGCACGGCGCCCGGCAGGTCGAAGGGCAGATAGCGAACCTGCGCACTACCGCCGAACAGCGCCCGGGCGCGCGCCGCTCCCGTCGGCGTGACCGTGGTGACGGTGAGCGGCAGGTCCGGGTGGCGCTGACGCAGCGCGCTCACCAGCGGGGCGCAGGCCTGCACTTCACCGACCGACACCGCGTGCAGCCAGACGCCATGGGGTGCCAGCTGCGCACCGAATCCGAAGCGCTCGGAGAAATTGTGCCAGTAACTGCGGTCACGCAGGCCGCGCCACAGCAGCAGAGCGGAAATCAGCGGTGCGGTGGCGTAAACGGCGAGGAGATAGAGGAATCGCAAGCTTACGCGCCGCGCCCTAAGCGCTCTGCAAGGCGCTGCCGCCGGAGGACTGGCGGTAGCCGTCGAGCAGGCCGTGCCAGTCGGACTCGCCGAAGCGCTCGGCAGGCAGGCCCCAGGTCACCTTGTCGAGCGAGCGCCGCAGCCGCACCAGATTGCCGTCGCGCCACAGGCCGGGCGCGCGCAGCTGCCCGCGGTCGAAATCAATGAGGTACACGCCCTCCTCGCTCAGGAGCACATTGTGCGCATTGAGGTCGGCGTGGCACACCCCCAGGTCGTGGAACCTGCGGATGCAACGCCCGATCGAAATCCACGTGACGACCGACAGCGCACCGGTGCCCAGACATTCGGCGAGCGAACCCACCGTTGGCAGCCGTTCGGTGATGAGGTCGCCGGTGTAAGTGGAGCCGGAACGCACATAGCGCGCGCCGATGGGAGCGGGCACCGGCAGCCCGGCGCGATGCATGCGATAGGTCAGCAGCCACTCGGCGAACGGCCGCGTGCTCTCTTCGCTGCGCCAGCTGTAACGATCGCGGGAAATGTGCGCCATCAGCCCGCCGCGGTGGTAGTGGCGCAGCACGTAGCGCTTGTCCGCGGAGTTGATGAAGTGCGCGGTGGCACGGCCCTGCGCGCCGCCATCCAGCTCCCCGCGCGCGCGCCAGTGCGCCGGATCGAACCACGCGGGCGCCAAATTGCCCGCGCGCGAGGTGTCATATAGCATGGCGCCGCCCGCGACGGCGGCGCGTTTTACCTCGGGGCCAAGCGCCCAGCGCCCACTCAAAGACCTGACTCCATAATGCTGTCTCTCGCCGAACCGCCGCGCAGTGTCTGCATCCTCAGGCTGTCGGCGATCGGGGACGCCTGCCACGTGGTGCCGATCGTGCGCACCTTACAACAGGCATGGCCGGCGACGCAGCTGACCTGGGTCATCGGCAAGACCGAAGCGCGGCTGATGAATCTCATCGACGGCGTCGAGTTTATCACCGTGGAGAAGCGCTCGGTTCTCGACGGCCGCCGCGCGTTGCAGGCGCAGCTCGCCGGCCGCCGCTTCGATGTGCTGCTGCACATGCAGCTCGCCCTGCGGGCGAGCCTGCTGGCGCAGTGCGTGGCGGCGGACGTGAAGCTCGGCTTCGATCGCGCGCGCGCGCGCGAGCTGCAATGGCTGTTCACCAATGCGCGTATCGCGGCGCGTACCCGTGAGCACGTGCTCGACAGTTTTTTTGGCTTTCTTGCGGCGCTCGGCATTGAAGAGCGCCTGCTGCGCTGGGATCTGCCGCTGCCAGCGGACGCGCAGGCCTACGCGCAGCGGTTGATTCCCGACGCCCAGCCCAGCCTCATCGTGAGTCCCTGCTCGAGCCACCCGCTGCGCAACTGGCGCCCGGAACGCTACGCCGCACTCGCCGCGCATGCGGTACGGCACCACGGCATGCGCGTGATCCTCGCCGGTGGGCCGAGTGAGCTGGAGCGGCGGACGGGAGAGGAGATCGAGGCTGCCGGCAGCGCGCCGCTCATCAACCAGATCGGCAAGGACACGCTGCCGCAACTGCTGGCGCTGCTGGCACGCGCAACCGTGCTCGTCAGCCCCGACTCGGGGCCGGCGCACATGGCGACCATGGTCGGCACGCCGGTCATCGGGCTGTACGCCGCCACCAACCCGGCGCGCAGCGGTCCCTACCTGTCGGGCCGCTGGTGCGTGAATGCCTATCCGCAGGCGGCACGCGTCTTTCGCGGCGTCGGCCCCGAGGCGCTGCCGTGGACCCACAAGATCGAGGCGCCGGGGGTCATGGACCTGATCGGTGTTGACCAGGTGACCGCGAAGCTCGATGAGTTGCTAGGATCACGCCCATGAAAGACATTCTCGTGCCCGTTTCCCCCGGCGAACTGCTCGACAAGATCACCATCCTGCGCATCAAAGTGGCGCGCATCCAGGATGCGGGCAAGCTCGCCAACGTGAAACTCGAGCTATCACTGCTGGAGCAGACCTGGCGGGACGCGGGCTGCGCCACGCCGGGGATGGCGCCGGACGAGCACGCGCTGCAGGACGTCAACGAGCGCCTGTGGGACATCGAGGACCGCATCCGCGATAAGGAAGCGAAACAGACCTTCGATCGGGACTTCATCGAACTCGCGCGCGCCGTGTACGTATGCAACGACGAGCGCGCGGCGGCCAAGAAACGCATCAACGTGCAGCTCGGATCACGGCTGGTCGAAGAAAAATCCTACAAGCAGTACCGCTAGCACCCCGGCAGCGGCACGTGTTGGTGCTATCGTGTGCGTCCTCACCGTGGTGCGGAGCAACCTCCAATGCGCGCGTTAAGGCCTTCGCTCGTCCTGTCGCTGAGCCTGCTGTGCCTGGGGCTTACGGCCCGTAGCGCCGTCGCCCAGCACTTACCCGCGGGCGCGTATCAGGACCTTGCGTGGCGCATGATCGGGCCGTTTCGCGGCGGGCGGACGCGGGCGGTGGCCGGTGTGCCCTCGCGGCCGGGTGTCTTTTATGTGGGCGCGGTGAATGGCGGGGTGTGGAAGACGGATGACGCCGGGCGCACGTGGCGGCCGATATTCGACGCCCAGCCGAGCCAGTCGATCGGTGCCATCGCGGTGGCGCCATCGGATCCCAACATCATCTACGTAGCCAGCGGCGAGGGGCTGCTGCGGCCGGACCTCTCGGTCGGCAACGGTATCTATCGCTCCAGCGACGGCGGCGGGACCTGGTCGCACCTGGGACTCACCGACGGCCAGCAGATCCCGGCCCTGGCGGTTGATCCCAGGGATTCGCGCCGTGTGTTCGCCGCCGTTCAGGGTCACCCCTACGGCCCGAGCGCCGAGCGTGGCATCTACCGCTCACTTGACTCGGGGGTCACCTGGCAGCGGGTGCTCTACAAGGACGACGACACCGGCGGCTCGGCCGTCGAGATCGATCCCGCCAACCCGCAGATCGTGTATGCGGCGCTGTGGCAGGCGCGCCTGGGTCCCTGGGAGGACAAGAACGAGTTCAACGGCACCGGCGGCGGGCTCTTCAAGTCGAGCGACGGCGGCAGCACCTGGAGCCGGCTCGCGAGCGGCCTGCCGGCGACCCTCACCCAGATCAACATTGCGCTCGCGCCGAGTGCCCCGAGTCGCATCTACGCCGTCGCGGGCACCACCGAGCCGGGGGACTACTCATCGGCTGCGGGGCTGGGTGTCTTTCGCTCCGATGATGCCGGTGCGAGCTGGACGCGGATCACCTCCGACCCGCGCCCCGCGCTGCGTATCGGCGGTGGCGATCTGCCGGTCGTGCGCGTCGATCCCACTAATCCGGACGTGGTCTACAGCACCGGCATCGTGACCATGAAGTCGAGCGATGGCGGCAAGACCTGGCTGTCGCTGCGCGGCGCACCCGGAGGCGATGACTATCAGAACCTGTGGATCAACCCGCGGGATCCGCACATCATCGCGCTCGTCGGTGACCAGGGCGCACTTATCACGCAGAACGGCGGTGAGACCTGGAGCTCCTGGTACAACCAGCCGACCGCGCAGCTCTATCACGTCAGCGTCGCGCCCACCTTTCCGTACCGCGTGTGCGCCGGACAACAGGAGAGCGGCTCGGTCTGTATCGCCAGCCGCGGCAATGACGGGGAAATCACCGACCGCGAGTGGCATCCGGTCGGCGCCAGCGAGTACGGCTACGTGGCGCCGGACCCACTCGACCCCGACGTGATCTACGGCGCCGGGCGCAACGAGGTCTCCCGCTACTCCTGGTCGACCGGCCAGGTGCAGAACGTCACCCCGATCCCCGTGCGTGGCCCGGATGTGCGTGTCGATCGCACCCTGCCACTGTTGTTCTCGCCGCTCGACCCCCACACCCTCTACTACGCCGCCAACCGCCTGTACCGCACCAGCGACGGCGGCGCGAACTGGCAGACCATCAGCCCGGATCTGGCGCGTGAAGCGGGCGCGGTCCCGGCGAGCGTCGGTGCCCTGCACCCCAAGGGAGCCGAACAGCAGCGCGGCGTTATTTACGCGCTCGGCCTCTCGGCGCTGGATCGCGGCACCCTGTGGGCCGGCACCGACGACGGCCTGGTGTGGGTGACCGCGGACGGCGGCGTACAGTGGTCGAACGTCACGCCGCCGGCGCTCACTGCCTGGAGCAAGGTCACCCAGATCGAGGCTTCGCGTTTCGATGTCAACACGGCGTATGTGTCGGTGAGCCGCATGCGCATCGACGACCTGCGGCCTTACATCTACCGCACCCGCGACCGCGGCAAGACCTGGCAGTCAATCAGCGCCGGCCTGCCGTTGGACGCCCCGGTGAATGCGGTACGCGAGGATCCGCAGCGCAGGGGATTGCTGTACGCCGCGACGGAGAGCGCCGTGTGGATCTCGTTCGACGACGGCGCGCACTGGGACTCGCTGCAATTGAATCTCCCGCATACCTCGATGCGGGATCTGGCGATCCACGATGACGACCTCATCGTGGCGACCCACGGCCGCTCGTTCTGGATCCTCGATGACATCTCGCGGCTGCGACAGCTCACGAGCGCGCCGCTGCGCGAGCCGGTGCTGTTTCGTCCGGCCAGCGCCTGGCGTGTGTTCCGCAGCACCTGGACCGACACGCCACTGCCGCCGGATGAGCCGCTGGCTGCCAACCCCCCCGCGGGCGCTGTGATCGAGTTCTTTCTTCCCCACGACGCCCGGCACGCGGTGCGCCTCGAGATACGCGACACCCAGGGAGCCCTCGTGCGGCGCTTCAGCAGCGACGATGCGCCCGAGCCGGGTGCGGAAGAGCTGGCGCGCGAACTCATCCCGCGGTACTGGATCAAACCCCCGCGCGTGCTGCCGGCAAAGGCCGGCATGCACCGCTGGGTATGGGACCTGCGCTACGCGGCTCCCGTGAGCACCGTCCATGGCTACCCGATCTCGGCGGTGCCGCTGGCAACACCACGGGGCCCGGAAGGGCCGCTCGCGCTGCCCGGCAACTATGTCGTGCGCCTGGAGGTTGACGGTCGGCATCTTGAAGCGCCGCTCACCCTCAGGCAGGACCCGCGCGTGCAGCTGCCGGCGCAGGCGCTGGCGGACCAGTTGCGCGTGGCCCGCGAACTCGCGGGGCTCCTTACCGATAGCTCGCGCGCCGTGCTCCAGGCCAACTCCGAGCAGGCACAGTTGCAAGCGCTCAAGCCAGGCGCTACGGCCGCGGACGCGGTGCACGCCTACCAGGCACGGCTGGACGAGTTGCTGGGCACGCCTGACAAAAAAGACGACGCCACCGCAATACCCAAGGTCGAACCGAAGGCTACATTACCCGAGCTGCAGGAGCGCATCGCCGGTCTGTACACCGAAGTCATCCGCGCCGATGCCGCGCCTACCACGGCGCAGAAAAGCGCCACGCAAGCGGCGCAGGGCGCGTTCGCAGGGGTTACGAGTGACTGGCACAAGCTGCAGGACGAGCTTCCAGATCTGAACAAGCAGCTGCGCGCCGCGGGCCTGGCGCCGATTCGCGCCGACCTCGCGCCGCCAAGGGATCTGAATGTGGCGGACGAGGACTGACGCACCCGCTATCGCCTCAGGCTGTACTCCGCACTGCAGTACGGGCACTTCGCCCAGCCGGTATCTTCGATCGGCAGGTACACCCGCGGATGCGAGTTCCACAGATACATCTGCGGCATCGGGCAGCACAGCGGCAGATCCTCGGCGCTGACCTCGTAGTGATTCTGCGCGTTGGGTGCCAGCAGCGGCCGGGCCGTCGCAACCATGGGGTAACACTCGCCTGTCCGTAGTCGGGACGCGGATTATAGCGGACTCGCTCAGCGCGCATCCGCCATGGTGCCGTCCCAGATAGCGGTCACCGCGGCGCGCGTAGCGGTGAAGTCGCCGGCGGGGGCGAGCGCCGCCGCGTCATCGAGCGACAGGCGGTGGACGGCCGCCCGGTAG
Source organism: uncultured Gammaproteobacteria bacterium (assembly GCA_963718865.1). Lineage (GTDB taxonomy): Bacteria > Pseudomonadota > Gammaproteobacteria > Steroidobacterales > Steroidobacteraceae > 13-2-20CM-66-19. The sequence goes on from CAVRAE010000001.1 coordinate 429,178, forward strand.
GCCCGATAAGCGTGCGTGAGAATATCCACGGTCGCCTGCGGCACCAGGTCCGCGGAGGCGACCGATTCCAGCTGCCGGATGGTGTCGGAAAACATCGCCACCGGCGGATATTCGTGCGCCCAGTTCAACGCCCAGTACTGCGCCAGGAACTCGATGTCGGCTACGCCGCCCGGATCCTGCTTGATGTCGAAGCGCGTGGCATCCCCGCGCGAGAGTTCCCGGCGCATGCGTTCGCGCATGCTGCGCACTTCCCCGCGCAGCGTGTCGCGGCGCACGTGGTTGCACAGCGCCTCGAGCCGCACCGCTTCGAAGCGCGCCCGCAGCGCCGGTGAGCCCGCCACCGCGCGGGCGTGCAGCAGCGCCTGATGCTCCCAGGTCCAGGCATCCTGGCGCTGGTAGTCGGCAAACGCCTGGATGTTGGTGACCAGCAGTCCGCCCTTGCCGCTCGGCCGCAGACGCACATCGACCTCGTAGAGCCGACCGGCCGCGGAGGTCATGGTCAGCAGGTGCACGATGCGCTGCGCGAGTCGCACGAAGAACACCTGGTTGTCGATGGGACGCGCGCCGGTGGTTTCCTGGCGCTCGCCATGTGAGTCGTGGAGGAATACCAGGTCCAGGTCCGAGGAGTACCCGAGCTCCATGCCGCCGAGCTTGCCGTAGCCGGCAGCGCAGATATTCACCGCGCGTAGGTTGGCGCCGTCACCGCAGCTGGGAACGCCGAACTGCGCCGTGATCTGCCGCCAGCCGAGCTGCATCGCGCGTTCCACGATGAGCTCGGCGATGTCCGTGAGGCGGTCACTCACCTGCATGAGCGGCAGCGCGCCGGTGATATCCGCCACCGCCACCCGAAACAGCGCGGCGCGCTGGAACTGGCGCAACGCCTCCACCTGCTGCTCGGGATCCTCCTCCTGCAACTGCTCGAGCCGTGCCTCGAGCTCGCGTGAAAAATCCGCGCGCGTCGGCAAGAGCGACAGCAGCCGCTCGTCGATGAGCTCATCGAGCAGCAGCGGATGCGCCGCGATCTGCGCGGCGAGGAAGTCGCCGTGGCGGCACAACTCGATGAGGCGCTCGCGCGCGGCGCCGTTCTCGGTGAGCAGCGCGAAGTACGCCGAGCGCTTGCCGGTCGCCTCGATGATATTCAGTACCCGGCGCAGCACCGGCAGTTGTGCGCTGCTGCGTGCCACCGCGGCGAGCAGCGCCGGCAGCAACGCCTGCAGGCGCCGGCGTCCCGGCTCATCGAGCTTGCGTACCAGCGCCGAGGCCCGCAGCTCCAGCAGCAGCCGCGCCGCCTCACTGCTGTCGGTGAAGCCCGCACGTGCGAGCGCCGCCTCGAGCACCGCGATTTCGGCCTCGCTGTCCCAGAAGCGCCCGAGGTCCACGCGCACCGCGGCGTTGTCGGCCTCACCGGCGCCGAAAGTCAGGCGAAAATGCTGGCTGACCCGTGCGCGCTGCCGCTCGAGTGCGAGAGTGAGCGCCGGCCAGTCGCTCACGCCCATCGCAAGTGCGATGCGCTCACGCGAGAGCGCATCCGCGGGCAAGCGGTGCACCTGCGCATCGCCGAGCATCTGCAGACGATTCTCCAGCCGGCGCAGAAACACGTACGCCTCGCGCAACTCCGCGGCCGCCGCCGCTGGCAGCAGCCCGGTCGCCGCCAGGCGCTGCAGCGCGCTGAACAGAGATGGCGTCTGCAGATGCCGGTCGCGCCCGCCGCGCGTAAGCTGCAGCGCCTGGACGATGAACTCGATCTCGCGGATGCCGCCGGGACCTGACTTCACGTGATCGGCGAGCTCGCGCCGCTCGACCTCGCGCTGGATGAGCGCTTTCATCTCCCGCAGGCTTTCAAACACCCCGTAATCAAGGTAACGCCGGTACACAAACGGCCGCAGCGCCGTGCTCTCGATTTCCGGGTAGCGCTCCAGGGCTGTGATCGGGCGGGCTTTTACGTACGCGTAGCGCTCCCAGTCTCTGCCGTGGCGCGGCAGGTAGTCTTCAAAGGCCGCGAAGCTCGCGACCAGGGGACCTGAATCGCCGAATGGCCGCAGCCGCAGATCGACGCGCAGCACGAAGCCCTCGGCGGTTGGCGCCTCGAGCAGCTGCACCAGCCCCTGCCCCAGGCGCGTGAAAAACTCCTCGTTGGCGATGCCGCGCACGCCGGCGGTTTCCCCGTGTTCCGGAAACAGCAGCACCAGATCCACGTCGGAAGAGAAGTTCAGCTCGCCGCCGCCGAGCTTACCCATGCCGATAATAAGCAGCGGCTGCACCTCCCCGTCGGCGGAGCGCGGCTCACCATAGCGTGCCACCAGCATACGGCGCGCGTGGCTGAGCGCTGCCGCGATCGCCGCCTCTGCAAACCCCGTGAGCTCGGTGAGCGTCTCGGTGAGGTCGGCCCAGCCGGCAAGATCCCGCCAGGCGATGCGCGCGAGCTCACGGCGGCGCCAGCGGCGCAGTGCCGTCTGCACCTGCGCGTTGGTGGGCAGGTCGGTCGGCTGCGGCGGCGCGCGCGCCGCGAACTCCCCGCGGCCCAGGGAGCGCTCAAGATCGCCACTGGTGATCAGTTGCTCCAGCAGCTGCGCATCGCGGGCGCAGGCCTGGGCCACGAAGTCGCTGGCGGCAAAAACGCGGCGCAGCGAATCGCGTACCGTCCGGGGCGCGCGTTCAAGCGCCGCGCGCGCGGTGGGGTTGGCGTTGAGCGCCTCGAGCGAGCGCTCGATGAGACCGGCAAGCTCCGTGCTGGCACTCATGCCGCCGGTCAGGATCACACCTTTGGCCGGCGGAAACGGAGCCACTGTCCGCTGAAATCGCTGCCTGCGATTTCAGCCAATAGATGAGCTCAGTTCCAGACGTTGCCCCCGAGGTCATGGAAGCCCGCGGTGTCCAGGCGGCGGCTCATGCCGCGGAAGCGTGAGGACTCGGCATAAACCTGCGCGCCCTGGGAGGCATCGATCGAGGCGGCGCCGCCTTCGATCTGGCTGTTGTCGATGTGCACGTTGGCCGCGCGCGCCGACACGCCGACGCCCGTGGCGCTGATGCGGCTGTTGGTGATGTGCATCTCGCAGCCGTCCTCGGCGCTGACCGCGTCACCGTCGAACACGAGGTTGCGGTTATCGATATGCAACATGCGTGAGCCCTGGCAGATGATCGGCTCATGGCGCCGCTCTACCGCCGCGCTGGTGGGGCTCGCCTCACGCGAACGCGCGCCACTCATGTCGGACTCAGTCGCAGCGGCCTTGATGGAGTAACCAGGGCCTGCTTCCAACACCCGGCCAGATCCGGGTGCGCCCGCGGTGTCGTTGTGAGCGGCTGCGGCCGGCGCCGCTGGCGCCGGTTCTGAGACCCACGCGGCGGTGCCGGCAGCGCTTGAGGTGGGTGGCTCCTCCTTCGCATTCGTCGCCGCAGGGGGCGCCGGGAGCGTTGCGGCGGGCGGGTTGCCGGCAGAGGTTGCGGCGCCGGTGGCGGCGGGGGCGGCTGCGCCATCCCCCCCGATCAATTCATCGGCGCGCACCATCCGCAGCTCCCCGGTGTCCTTCTCACGAACCGTGAAAGTACGGCTTTGCGGGTCGGTCGCGACGATTTCCAGTTTGCCGTTGCGCTCCAGCGCCGAACGGGCCCAGCTCATCTGGTCCTGTCCCGATCGGGTACAGGCGGCGAGCGCGAGGAGCGCCAGGCACATCGTCCCGGCGACGCGATAACGGCTAGAGCCCATGGTGAGCCTCCTTAAGAGCACCGACGATAGCGCTTCACCGGGGACGCAGGAAGTAGGTGCGATGCAACATCGCCAGCGAGAGGCAAAAAAAAACAGGCCCCTGTTAAGGGGCCTGCAAGTAATGCGCGGAATAGGGGGTCTTGTCCCGCGGCTTTGGGGGTTGCGCCCGACCTGGGGCCCGGCACATAACCCTTAACTGTTATGTAAAGCGTATCGGCTGTTGTTCTCAGAATCGATACCTCTTTAGAGGGGGCCAAAAGTCACGCCTTTTGGCCCCCGCGTCAGAGGGTTCTTACATGTCCATGCCGCCCATGCCGCCCATGCCGCCCGGGGCACCGCCGTGGCTGTGTTCCTCGTCCTTCGGGGCCTCGGCCACCATGACCTCGGTCGTGAGCAGCAGGCCCGCCACCGAGGCGGCGTTCTGCAGTGCAAGACGGGTCACCTTGGTCGGATCCAGGATGCCGGCATCGAGCATGTCGCCGAACTCGCCCGTGGCGGCGTTGTAGCCGAAGGGGCCCTTGCCCTCCTTCACACGGTTGAGAACCACCGCGGCGTCCTCGCCGGCGTTCTCGACGATCTGGCGCAGCGGCTCCTCGATCGAGCGCGACAGAATGCGGATGCCGACCGACTGGTCCTCATTCGCACCTTCCAGCTTCTCGAGTGTCCGCTGGGCGCGGATCAGCGCCACGCCGCCACCCGGCACCACGCCCTCTTCCACGGCCGCGCGGGTCGCGTGCAGTGCGTCCTCGACGCGGGCCTTCTTTTCCTTCATTTCGATCTCGGTGGCCGCACCGACCTTGATCAGGGCGACGCCGCCGGAGAGCTTGGCAACACGCTCCTGCAGCTTCTCCTTGTCGTAGTCGGAGGTGGCCTCTTCGGCCTGCTGGCGGATCGATTCGATACGCGCCTTGATGTCGGCGGCCTTACCGTGACCGTCGATGATCGTAGTGTTTTCCTTCTCCACGACGACCTTCTTCGCCTCGCCCAGGTCATTGATCGTCGCCTTCTCGAGCGACAGGCCGACCTCGTCGGAAATGACCGTGCCGCCGGTGAGCGTCGCGATGTCCTGCAGCATGGCCTTGCGGCGATCGCCAAAGCCCGGGGCCTTGACGGAAGCCACCTTGAGGATGCCGCGGATGTTGTTGACGACCAGCGTCGCCAGTGCCTCACCCTCGAGGTCCTCGGCGATGACCAGCAGCGGGCGCCCGGCCTTCGCCACGCTCTCGAGCAGCGGCAGCAGCTCACGGATGTTGGAAATCTTCTTGTCGACCAAGAGGATCACCGGCTTTTCGAGCTCGGCGGTCTGGTTCTGCTGGTTGTTGATGAAGTACGGGGAGAGATAGCCGCGGTCGAACTGCATGCCCTCGACCACTTCCAGCTCGTTCGTAAGGCTCTGGCCTTCCTCGACCGTAATCACGCCCTCCTTGCCGACCTTCTCCATCGCTTCGGCAATGGTCTTGCCGATCGACTCGTCGGAGTTCGCCGAGATCGTGCCGACCTGGGCGATCGCCTTGGAGTCCTTGCAGGGCTTGGAGAGCTTCTTGAGCTCCTCGACGACGGAGGTGACCGCCTTGTCGATACCACGCTTGATATCCATCGGGTTGCGGCCCGAGGCGACGGCCTTGAGGCCCTCGCGGATGATTGCCTGCGCGAGCAGCGTGGCGGTGGTAGTGCCATCACCGGCCTCGTCAGAGGTGTTGGAAGCGACTTCCTTCACCATCTGCGCGCCCATGTTCTCGAACTTGTCTTTGAGCTCGATTTCCTTCGCGACCGACACGCCATCCTTGGTGATGGTGGGGGCGCCGAAGCTCTTCTCGAGCACCGCGTTACGGCCCTTGGGGCCTAAGGTCGCCTTGACGGCGTTGGCGAGGACATTCACACCCCTGAACATGCGGGCGCGCGCGTCGTCGCTGAAACGGACTTCTTTAGCAGCCATTGTCGTGATCCTCGCTTACTTGCCTTCAATCACGGCCATGACGTCTTCTTCGCGCATGACCACAAGATCTTCGCCGTCGACTTTGACCTCGGTTCCGCTGTACTTGCCGAACAGGATCTTGTCGCCGACCTTGACATCAACCGGACGGACTTTGCCGTCCTCCAGAATCTTTCCCTTGCCGACTGCGACGATCTTTCCCTGCACCGGCTTCTCGGCCGCGGTATCGGGAATTACGATGCCACCCGGGGAGAGACGTTCCTCCTCCAGGCGCTTCACGATGACGCGGTCATGAAGAGGACGAATCTTCATGGTGAATCGCTCCTTAATTGAAAACTTCTGTTGATTGGGATTGCCCGCGCCGGGGAGGGTATTAGCACTCCCCCGCTGCGGCTGCTAATGATAGGGGCGCAGCCGGGGAATTCAAGCCGGGTAAGGGCCTTTCTTGCCATGATTGGTGCAGGATCGGCCCGCTGGCGGTCCGCGAAGGCTTCCTGGGGCCTTACGCGGCCTCTGGACTGAACCGCAGTTCCTGCCATCCATCAAAGCCCTGAGCTATAAAGTCACCCGCACGGTATGAGCCTGTTCATTAAACATATTCCCCTGATTGTCCTGTTCGGGCTGGGCGGCCCCGCGGTCTACGCACAGGCGCCTCCCCCCCAGGCGCAACAGGCCTCCGGCGGTATCAACGCGGTGCTGCACGCCGCGAAGAGCGGCGGCGACCAGTTCCTGCAGCCCGATCAGGCATTTCGATTTGAGGCCACCGCCGACGGCACCGATCAGGTGCGGCTCCACTGGCAGATTGCCGACGGGTACTACCTCTACCGGACCCGGATGAAGGTGGTGACTTCCTCGACGGCCGCGCAGCTCGGCGCGACCCAGATGCCGGCAGGTCAGATCAAGAACGATGAGTACTTCGGCAAGCAGGAAATCTACCACCACGAGCTGAGTGCGCTGGTCCCGGTCGCGCGCGCAGGCGCCGCCCCTCTCGACCTGCCGCTCGAGGTCACCTATCAGGGATGCGCCGAAGCCGGGCTGTGCTACCCACCGATCACCAAGAGCGTGACGGTGCAGCTGTCGGCGCAGGCGGCCGGCGCCGGGAGCGGCGCAAACCTCGCCGGCACCGACGGCTCAGGCAGCGCACCTGCCGAGCAGGACTGGTTTGCCGCGCTCATCCGCGGCAGCAACCCCTTCGTCATGCTGGGCTGGTTTTACCTCGCGGGCCTGCTGCTCGCGTTCACCCCCTGCGTGCTGCCCATGGTGCCGATCCTCGCCGGCATCATCGCCGGCCACGGCGCGCACATCACCACCGGGCGCGCCTTCGCGCTGTCGCTCACCTACGTGCTCGGCATGGCACTCACCTACACGCTGGCGGGAATTGCCGGCGCGGCCGCTGGCAGCCAGATACAGACGCTGTTCCAGCAATGGTGGGTACTGACGCTGTTCGCGGCCCTGTTCGTGGTCCTCGCGCTGTCGATGTTCGGCGCCTTCACGCTGCAGATGCCAACGGCGATCCAGTCGCGCATCGCGCAACTGAGCAACCGGCAGTCCGCCGGCACCTTCGGCGGCGTGGCCATCATGGGCGCCCTGTCGGCGCTGATCGTTACCACCTGCGTGGGACCTGCGCTGGTGGGAGCGCTGCTGGTCATCAGCCAGACCGGACAGATCGCGCGCGGCGGGGGCGCGCTCTTCGCGATGAGCATCGGCATGGGCACACCGCTTCTGATCGTGGGCGCCTCGGCCGGGAGACTCCTGCCGAAGGCCGGTCCATGGATGGAGACGGTGAAGAAGCTCTTCGGCGTCATGATGCTCGGCGTAGCCGCGTGGATGCTCGCGCGCGTGATACCGGAACGTGCGGCGCTGCTCCTGTGGGCGGTGCCGGCGCTGGTACTCGGCTGGCTGCTGTGGCACGAGGCGCGCGGCCGCACCGCTTCGCTGTGGGTGGTGCGCGGCGCGGGGGTAGCCGCGGGCCTTTATGCGATGGTGCTCGCCACGGGTGCGGCGCTCGGCGGCACCGATCCCCTGGCGCCGATTCCGGCCCTCGCGGCCCGCTCCCACGCGCTGCCGTTCCGGCCCATCAAGTCACTCGCGCAGCTGCAGCGTGCAGTGAGTGAGGCGAAGGCGGGAGGCCGCGGGGTCGTGGTGGATTTTTCGGCCGACTGGTGCACCTCGTGCAAGGAGATGGAGCGCTATACATTCACCGACCCGCGGGTGCAGGCCGCGTTGAGCGCGGCGGTGCTGCTGCGCGCCGACGTGACCGCCAACGACGCCGACGACAAGGCGCTGCTGAAGTATTTCGGCATCATCGGGCCGCCCACGATTGCGTTCTACAACAAGGACGGCGAAGAGCGCGCGCAGTATCGCGTCGTCGGCTACATGAAGGCGGAGGCGTTCGCCGAACGCTCCCGCGCCGCGCTGCAAGCGCCGTGATCGTGCCGCCGCCGGGGCCGGCGCGGCCGGCCGGCGCCACCGGCGTGGTGCTCGGGATCGCCGTGGTGCTCGCCTCGGCGCTCGGTGGCTACGCCTACTACCGACTCTCCAGGCCCAGCCATCCCACCCTGTACGCGGTGACGCCCCCGGCGCCACTCCGTGCCACTGCGCAACCGGATGCCCAGGCGAGCGGGAGAAAGGTTCCCGAGAATGTTCCGGATCTGGCGCTTTTGGGTCTGGACGGGGACCTCCATAAGCTCTCCGAGTGGGCTGGACGCCCGCTCCTGATCAATTTCTGGGCCACCTGGTGTGAGCCCTGCCGGCGGGAGATCCCGCTGCTCAAGAGTCTGCGCAACGAACATGCGGCTAAAAGACTTGAAATTGTAGGTATCGCCATCGATTTCCGCGATCCGGTGCGAAAGTACGTCGCCGAGCGGGGAATGGACTACCCCATTCTTCTCGGCGAGCACGGGGGCTTCGAAGCCGCCGCCGCATTCGGGATGGACACGGTGCTGCCCTTCAGCGTATTCGCGGACGCGCGGGGACGGATCGTCGCGCTCAAGGTTGGGGAGCTGCACCGGGACGAGGCTGAACTCATCCTGGATCGGATCGAAGCCCTGGACGCGGGGCAGCTGTCCCTCAAGGCCGCCCGCGATGAGAGCAACGCTGGTATCGCGCGTCTTGCAGCCTCCCGGCCGCTCGCCGCAGCGGGCCCGGCGCAGTAGACCCGGTCTCGCCAGATCTGCGGAAATCCCCTCCGGAAGTACCCAGATCGGGGTGAATTGGGTTACATTCGCGACGCTTCGCTTGTCCGACGGCTCATAAGAAGTCACGCATCCCATGGCCCGAGTGCTGTTGTTGAACGGCCCGAACCTCAATCTGCTTGGCACCCGGGAACCGGCTGTCTACGGCACCGACACGCTCGCCTCAATTGAGAAGCGCGCGGCGGAGTGCGCCCGGGCGGCCGGTCACGAGCTGATCACGTTTCAGAGTAACGCGGAGCACGAGCTGATCGAGCGGGTGCAGAGCGCCGCCCAGGAAGGCGTTAAGTTCATGGTGCTCAATCCCGGCGGCTTGACCCATACCAGCGTCGCACTGCGCGATGCCATCCTCGGGGTCGGGCTGCCGTTCATCGAGGTCCACCTCTCCAACATTCACGCCCGCGAAGACTTTCGCCGTCAGTCGTACTTCTCCGATATTGCTCTGGGTGTCATCACCGGTCTGGGGGCGCTCGGCTACGAATTGGCCGTGCGTGCCGCGGTGGAACGCCTCGCCCGCGTCGCCTGAGACCTCCGACCAAGCACTTCCAACCCTTGGGGGCATTCCCGGCATGGACATTCGAAAAATCAAAAAACTCATCGAACTGCTGGAGGAATCCGGCATTGCCGAGATCGAGATCAAAGAAGGAGAAGAGGCGGTGCGCATCAGCCGCATGCCGGCGCCCGGCACCTACGCGCATGCCATGCCCCAGTACGTGCACATGCCCGCCGCCCCGGCCGCGGTGACAGCGCCGCTCACCCAGACGGCACCTGTGCCGGCGGCCGAGAGCGCGGCTCCCAAGCCCAAGCCCAACGAACACGTGATCACCGCACCGATGGTGGGCACGTTTTACGCATCCCCCTCTCCCGGAGCGAAGGCTTTCGTGGAGATCGGCGACGAGATCAAGGTCGGCCAGGTCCTGTGCATCATCGAGGCCATGAAGATGATGAATCAGATCGAGGCCGACAAGGCCGGCAAGATCGCCTCGATCATGGCGAGAAACGGCGACCCGGTTGAGTTTGGTCAACCGCTGTTCGTGGTCGAATAGACCCACCCATGATCGAGAAGGTTGTCATCGCCAACCGCGGCGAGATCGCGTTGCGGATCCTGCGCGCCTGCCGGGAACTGGGTATCAAGACGGTGGCGGTGCATTCCACGGCCGACTACAGCCTGAAGCACGTGTTGCTCGCGGATGAGTCGGTGTGCATCGGTCCGCCGCCCTCCGCAGGCAGCTACCTGAACATGCCGGCCATCATCAGCGCCGCGGAGGTCACCGACTCGGTGGCGATCCACCCGGGCTACGGCTTTCTGTCCGAGAACGCAGATTTCGCCGAGCGGGTCGAGAAGAGCGGCTTCGTTTTTGTAGGCCCCAAGGCGGAGACCATCCGCACCATGGGCGACAAGGTTTCCGCGATCCGCGTGATGAAGTCCCACGGCGTGCCGTGCGTGCCCGGGTCCGACGGCCCGCTCGGTGATGACGCCGACGAGAATCTGCGCATCGCGCGCGACATCACCTATCCGGTGATTATCAAGGCCTCCGGTGGCGGCGGCGGGCGCGGCATGCGGGTGGTGCACACCGACGCCTCGCTGCTGAACGCGATCAGCATCACGCGTTCCGAGGCGCACGCCGCCTTCGGCAACGACCAGGTGTACATGGAGAAATTCCTCGAGCGGCCGCGGCACATCGAATTCCAGGTGCTGGCGGACGCCCACGGCAACGTGATCCATCTCGGGGAGCGTGATTGCTCGATGCAGCGGCGGCATCAGAAGGTCATCGAAGAAGCCCCCGCCCCCGGCATCACCGCCCGGCAGCGCAAGTTCATGGGCGACCGCTGTGTCGAGGCGTGCCGCGCGGTCGGCTACCGCAGCGCCGGCACGCTCGAGTTCCTGTTCCAGGACGGGGAGTTCTATTTCATCGAGATGAACACCCGCATCCAGGTGGAGCATCCGGTGACCGAGCTCATCACCGGGATCGATCTGGTCAAGGCGCAGCTGCTGATCGCCGCCGGCGAACGGCTGCCGTACACGCAAAGTGACGTGCAGATCCGCGGTCACGCGATGGAATGCCGCATTAACGCCGAAGACCCCAAGACGTTCATGCCCTCGCCCGGCCCGATCCGCCTGTGGCATGCGCCCGGGGGACCTGGAGTGCGGGTCGACAGCCATATCTACTCCGGCTACAACGTGCCGCCCTACTACGATTCGCTCATCGCCAAAATCGTCACCCATGGTGACACGCGCGAAACGGCGATTGCGCGCATGAAGAACGCGCTCGCCGAGATGGTCATCGAGGGCATCAAGACCAACATCGCGCTGCACCAGGAGATCTGCAACCACGCCGCGTTCCAGAAAGGCGGCACGGACATCCACTACCTGGAGCGGCGGCTCGGACTTCGTTGACGGGCCGCAAGCGCCTGCGGCGCTCGCCGGCCACGCCCGCAAAAGGCGTGGCTTATGGCGGCGCATAATTCGCGGATGGCACTGGCGTATCTGGAGCAATCGTTCAACTTAGGGGAGCTGGATCCTCAATTCGCCGAGCAGGTGTGTTTCGAGCACGGTGCGCTGGCGGTGACCTTCACCGACTCGCGGGATGACCCGGTGCTCGAGCCTAAGCCCGGGGAATTTCGCCTCTGGCCGGCCACGCGGCTGGTGGCGCTGTTCGCCGCGGGAGTTGACGCCAGCGCCCTGACACACTCGCTCGCATCAGGCCTCGGGCTTGCGCCCGAAGCGATTCACGCACACACCGTTGCCGATCGCGTCTGGGAGCGCGAATGGCTGAAAGACTTTCACGCCATGCGCTTCGGCGAGCGCCTGTGGATCTGCCCCCACCACGAACGCGTCCCGGATCCGGACGCCGTCGTCGTGAATCTTGATCCAGGACTCGCCTTCGGCACCGGCACGCACGCCAGCACTGCCCTGTGCCTTACGTGGCTCGATGCGCATCTGTTTCGCGCGCCAGCCGGGCACTCCAGCATCCAGGTCATCGACTATGGCTGCGGATCGGGTGTGCTCGGGCTCGCCGCCGCGAAACTCGGGGCGGACGCGGTGCACTGCTTCGATATCGATCCCCAGGCGCTCATCGCGACGCAGGGTAATGCGCTTGCCAACGCGGTGGCTGGTCGTGTGCACGTTCACGAGCACCCGGATGGCCTGCCGCGCGGCGCCGACGTGCTGCTCGCGAACATCCTCTCGGGACCGCTTTGCGAACTCGCCATCACCTTCGCGTCACTCGTACGCCCCGGCGGGCAGATCGTGCTCGCGGGCCTCATGGACCATGAGGCCGCGGACGTGACAGCCGCTTATGCCGCATGCTTTCATGTCGGGCGATTCGGCGACCGCGACGGTTGGACGTGCCTCGCGGGTCGGCGCAACTGACCGGGCGCGGGCGTAAGTTTCCATGTTCACGATCTGTCCCAAGTGCGCACTCACGCTGGCCGTGACCGCTGCCGATCTGCGCGTGGCCCAGGGCTATGTGCGCTGCGGTCGCTGTTCGAGCGTATTCAACGCTCTCGCCCGGCTCACCGAGGAGCGCCAGGGCGCCAGCCCCGAACCCTCTGCGCCCCCCGTGACATCGCCGCCCGCGCCGGTACCGGCGGCGGCAGCGTCGCCATTGCCGTCGCCACCCGCTGACGCTGCGCAGCCTGCCGCACCCCCTCCCGCGACAAGCACCGCGGCACCGCCCGAGGAACCCGCCGCCGCGGCAGACCTGGAACTCATTCCTGAAGAGGCGCTCGAGTTCGACCCCGCCAGGACCGATGCCGAATCAGTGTTCGTGCAGCCGCGACCGGATCCACAGTGGGAGGCGGCAACCGGTTCGTTCAAGGCGATGGTCGCCGCGAATCAGGAACCGGTGCTGGAGCTGGAACCGGAACCGGAACCGGATGGGCTGGTGGAGGTGGAGATCGATTCGGGCTTTCTGGCGGCCATCATCCAGGCCGACGCGCGCGGCGCCACGCCCGCAGTCGCGCCCGCCCCGACACCCGCACCGACACCCGCCCCTGCGTCCGCAGTTACTGCCGCCTCACGTCCTGCGTCCGCGAAGACGCCGGGGTTACGACACGCCGCGCACGCACGACCGGCGCAGGACGCAGACACGCGACTGGATTTCGAGCGCGAATCGCTCCCCGAGCCACACCCCGAGTCGGTTCAGGTGCTGCCGCGCGCGCAACTGCGCGAACGCGCGGTACCGGCTGCAGCGGACGCAGACGCGGCAGAAGCCCAGCAGCTTAGGATCGAGCGGCCGCCGTACCTGTGGCTGCTCGGCATCGCCGCTGCCGCGCTGCTGCTGCTGGCGCAGATCGTGAACCACTATCGGGACGATCTGGCGGCGAGTGCACGGTTCAATCATCCGCTGACGGCGCTGTATGGCTCGTTTGGGGTGACACTCAAGCCCCACTGGGATCTGCACGCGTACGACGTGCGTCAGCTCGGCGCGTCCGTGGATCCGGCCAATGCCGGCCATATCACGGTGCGGGCCAGCATCAAGAACGCCGGACCGCAGCCACAACCGCTGCCGCTTCTGCGGGTCACCCTGCAGGATCGCTTTGGCAATCGTATCGCCGCGCGCGACGTGCAGCCGCAGCTGTATGTCCCGGGCGCGGTACCCGCATCGGCACTGCTCGGCGCCGGGCAGCGCATCGACGCCGAAATGGCCTTCGTGGATCCGGGCGCAAGCGCGGTGGGATTTGAGCTTGACGCCTGTCTGCCGGCAAGCGGCGGCGGCGTCGCCTGCGCCAACGACGCCCCGGCGCGTTAAGAAATCGCAGGGCGCCGTGCAGATCGGACCTTATCTATTGCCCTCGAACGCGGTACTCGCGCCCATGGCCGGGGTGACCGACCGTCCGTTCCGGATCCTGTGCCGCAAGCTCGGCGCGGGACTCGCGGCATCGGAAATGCTCACCTCCGACACGCGTCTTTGGACCACTGCCAAATCGCAGCGGCGGATGAACCACGAAGGCGAGCCGGAGCCGCGCGTCGTGCAGCTCGCCGGCGCCGACCCGCAGGCACTCGCGGAGGCCGCGCGCGTGAACGTCGCACTCGGCGCGCAGATCATCGACCTGAACATGGGCTGCCCGGCGAAAAAAGTCTGCGGCAAGCTTTGCGGTTCCGCGCTGCTCACCGACGAAGCACTGGTGGCGCGCATCCTCGAGGCCGTGGTGCGCGCAGCCGCGGTGCCGGTGACTTTAAAAATCCGCACCGGCTGGGACCCTGAGCACAGGAATGGCGTGAACATTGCACGCATTGCGCAGGCGTGCGGCATAGCGGCACTCGCCGTACACGGCCGCACGCGCACGGATTTTTATCAGGGCGAAGCGGAGTACGAAACCATCCGCGCCATCAAGGCGAGCGTAACGATTCCGGTTTTTGCGAACGGCGACATCAGCAGCGCAAAAAAAGCGCGCGACGTACTTGATTTCACCGGCGCAGACGGAGTAATGATCGGCCGCGCGAGTCACGGCGCGCCATGGATCTTTGGTGCTGTCAACGCCCATCTTCTGGTGGAAAAAACCCCGCCGCCACTTCTGCGCGCCGACGTGCGTGATATGATCCTCGCGCATCTGGATTCGGTTTACTGCTTCTACGGCGAGGAGACAGGAGTCCGGATTGCGCGCAAACATCTCGGCTGGTACTGCGAGCAGCTGCTCGACGAACCCGCGCAGGTTCGTCGGGAACTGATGGGGCTTACGAGTACCGCTGCACAGTTCGCGCAGGCGCTTAAGCATTTCGATTTCTGGGTGGGCCAGGCTGCGCTAGCGGCCTGACGACTGGTCTTTGGGGGGTCCCACATGACGGCCAAGAAGAAGACGCGCGCGCGCGAGTCCGCCACTAACCGGCTGAACGGCCGGGACTTGCCGCTGCGCAACCACGCCGAGCGGGCATTGAGCGATTATTTCACCAGCCTGAATGGCCACCGCCCGGCGCACCTGTATGACCTGGTGCTGCGCGAGGTGGAAGAGCCGCTGTTTCGCGTGGTCCTCGACTACGCCGAAGGCAATCAGAGCCGCGCCGCCGTGATCCTCGGGATCAATCGCGGCACGCTGCGCAAGAAACTGAAGCAGTTCGGACTTGCCGGCTACTGATGCCCTGAAGTCTTAGGGGCGTCACGCCCGTGTCCCCTGTAGTTCGTCGCGCGCTGCTCTCGGTCTCCGACAAGACCGGCCTGATCGACTTCGCGCGCGCGCTCACGCAGCGCAACATCGAAATTCTTTCCACCGGCGGCACCGCGCGGCTGCTGGCCGAAAACGGCATTGCGGTGCGTGAGGTAGCCAGCCACACCGGCTTCCCGGAAATCATGGACGGGCGCCTCAAGACGCTCCATCCGAAGATCCACGGCGGACTTCTCGGCCGCCGCGGTGTTGACGATGCGGTAATGACGCAGCACGGCATTGCCCCCATCGACCTGCTGGTGGTCAATCTGTATCCGTTCGCGCAAACGGTGGCCCGTCCGGACTGCAGTTACGCCGACGCCGTCGAGAACATCGACATCGGCGGACCGGCCATGGTGCGCGCGGCCGCGAAGAATCATGAATCGGTGCTGGTGGTGGTGGACCCGGCCGACTACCCGGCAGTGCTCGCCGAGCTCGATGCCCACCACGGCGCCAGCGGGCTCGCGCTGCGCAGCCGCCTGGCCGCCAGGGCCTTCGCGCACACCGCGCGCTACGACACCATGGTGGCCCGCTACCTGTCGGAGCGTCACGCGCTCACCGACGAGGCATTCCCCGGCACGCTCGCGCTGGTGTTCGACAAGGTCCAGGACCTGCGCTACGGCGAGAACCCGCACCAGGCGTCGGCGTTCTATCGCGAGCCGGCAGTCTGTGGCGCGAGCGTCGCGACCGCGCGCGTGCTGCAGGGCAAGGACCTGTCGTTTAACAATATCGCGGACGCGGATACCGCGATCGAGTGCGTGCGCCAGTTTGCGGACAGCGCCTGCGTCATCGTGAAGCACGCCAACCCCTGCGGTGTCGCCCTCGGAGCCACGCCCCTTGAAGCCTACGAGGGCGCCTATCGCACCGACCCGACCTCCGCGTTCGGCGGCATCATTGCCTTCAATCGCGAGCTGGATGCCGCTGCGGCCAGGGCGATCCTCGAGCGGCAGTTCGTGGAAGTGCTCGCCGCGCCGGCCGTGCATGCGGATGCGGCGCGCCTGCTTGCGGGCAGGCCCAATGTGCGCGTGCTGGTACTCGGCGAGCTTGCCGCAGGCGGCGGCAGTGCGCTGGAGTTCCGCAGCGTGACCGGGGGGCTGCTGCTGCAGACCCGGGATCTGCCGGACCTGGCGGAATCCCAGCTCACCATACCCACGCGCCGCCAGCCCACCGCCGCGCAGCTGCGCGACCTGCGCTTCGCGTGGCGCGTGTGCAAGTTCGTGAAGTCCAACGCCATCGTGTTTGCCCGTGACCGCGCCACCCTCGGTGTCGGCGCCGGCCAGATGAGTCGCGTGTATTCCACCCGCGTCGCGGCCATGAAAGCGACGGATGAAAAGTTGAGCCTGCGCGAGGCGGTGATGGCTTCCGACGCCTTCCTCCCGTTCCGCGACAATCTCGACGTCGCGGCCGGCTACGGCATTCGCGCCGTGATTTCCCCCGGCGGCAGCGTGCGCGACGCGGAAGTGATCGCCGCAGCCGACGAGCATGACCTGGCAATGGTGTTCACCGGCATGCGGCATTTCCGCCACTGATGCCAGCGCGCGCGCCGTGAAAGTTCTCATCGTCGGCGGCGGCGGACGCGAACACGCGCTCGCGTGGAAGTGCGCAGCCGCGCCGCGCGTGCGGGAAGTCCTGGTCGCACCCGGAAATGCCGGCACGGCGGCGGAGCCGAAGGTGCGCAACGTCAATATCGGCGCGGAAGACATCGCGGGGCTCACACGCCTGGCGAGCGCCGAGCGCGTCGACCTGACGATCATCGGCCCGGAGGGGCCGCTGGTCGCGGGTGTCGTCGACGCTTTCCTGGCGCGCGGACTTGCCTGCTTCGGCCCACGCCAGGCGGCCGCGCAGCTGGAGGGCTCGAAGGCCTTCGCCAAGGAATTTCTGCGCCGCCATGGCATCCCGACGGCGCGCTCGCGGACCTTCACGCGCGCGAGCTTCGATGCCGCCTGGGTGCGCAGTCAGCGCGCGCCGCTGGTCGTCAAGGCGAGCGGACTTGCAGCCGGCAAAGGCGTCGTGATCGCCGCGTCGAGCGACGCCGCGGTGAGCGCCGCGCAGGCGATGTTTGCCGGCCAGTTCGGCGCCGCCGGCCGCGAGGTGGTGGTCGAGGAGTTCCTGGCGGGCGAAGAGGCGAGCTTCATCGTGATGGCGGATGGCGAGCACATCCTGCCGCTCGCCACCTCCCAGGACCACAAACGGCTGCAGGACGGCGACCACGGACCCAACACCGGTGGCATGGGCGCGTACTCGCCCGCGCCGGTGGTCACACCCGCTTTGCACGTGCGCATCATGCGCGAGGTGATCGAACCGGCGATCCGCGGGCTGGCCGCGGATGGCCTGCCCTACACCGGCTTCCTGTACGCCGGGATCATGATCGCCCCGGACGGCACGCCGAACGTACTGGAGTTCAACTGCCGGCTGGGCGATCCGGAAACACAACCGGTACTCATGCGCCTGAAATCCGATCTCACCGTGCTGTGCGAGGCGGCGCTCACAGGCTCGCTCGACACCGTGAGCGCGCAGTGGGACGCACGCGCAGCCCTCGGGGTCGTCATGGCCGCTGCCGGCTACCCTGATGAAGTGGCCAAGGGTGACGTCATCGAAGGTCTGCAGCAGGCCGCAACGTTGCCGGGCAAGATCTTCCACGCGGGCACCGCGCTTGCTGACGCCAGGGTGGTGACCAGCGGCGGCCGCGTGTTGTGCGCGGTCGGCTTAGGCCTTGACGTCCGCGAAGCACAGCGCGAGGCGTATGCCCTCGCCGACGCGGTGCGCTGGCGCGGCGTGCAGTACCGGCGGGATATTGGTTTCCGCGCGGTTCGTCGCGAGGCGTAGCACCACTGATCGGGCATTCGGGGCGGCCGGTCGCACGACCCCTGAGTCGCGGCGGCGCGGCGCGTAGACTGCAGCACTTGTCTTGAAGCGACTTTAGGGGGAGAGCGAAGTGATCAGGAACACAACCGGATTCGTGGCCGTGGCGGCGGCAGTGGCATTGCCACTGTGCGCGCTCGCCGAGGCGCCTTTCGATTTTGACAAGGCCCCCGGCCGGCTGCCGAAGAACGTCGTGCCGTTGGATTACGCGATCGCGGTGGTGCCGGATGTCGCCGCCAAGACCTTCACCGGGACGCAAAGCGTGTCGCTGAACTTCCGCGAAGCGGCCGACACGGTGATGTTCAACACGCTGAACCTGAAGTTGCGCGACGTGCGCCTGGACGGCAAGCCGGTCAAGTCCGTGGCCACCGACAACGACAAGCAGCTCACCACCGTGACGCTGGCCGCCAAAGCCGCCCGCGGCGCGCACAAGCTGACGCTTGCCTACTCGGGCGTCATGGAGAGCCGGCCGCAGGGACTGTTCGTGCAGTCCTACGGCAAGTCGGCCGGCAATCCCGGTGGCACGATGCTCTCGACGCAGATGGAGTCGACCGACGCGCGGCGCATGTTTCCCTGCTGGGACGAGCCGGCGTTTCGCGCCACCTTCAAGCTGACGGCGACCGTGCCGGCCGGGTGGGCCGCCATCGGCAACATGCCAATCGCCAAGCGTGAGGTGCACGGTAAGCTCGCCACGATCAGCTTCGAGCGCTCGCCGAAGATGCCTTCATACCTGGTGGAATTCACCGCCGGCGACCTGAAGGAGGTCAGCGCACAAGGCTCGCGCGTACGCTTTGGCGTATGGGCGGTGGCCGGACGCGAGCAGGAAGGCCAGACCGCGCTCGCCAACGCGCAGCAGATTCTCGCCGACTACGACGATTACTTCGGCTATCCGTTCCCGCTGCCGAAGCTCGATTCGATCGCCATCCCGGGGGGCTTTTCGGGCGCGATGGAGAACTGGGGCGCGATCACCTACACCGACGCGTCGCTGCTGGTTTCGCGTGCCAGCTCACTCGGGGATATCCAGAACGTGTACAGCACCCAGGCGCACGAGATGGCGCACCAGTGGAACGGCGATCTGGTCACCATGGGCTGGTGGGACGACCTGTGGCTGAACGAGAGCTTCGCCTCCTGGATGGCAGCCAAGGAGACGGACCTGCGCAACCCGGGCTGGAAGTGGTGGGAGCGCCAGGACAGCTCCAAGGAGAACGCCATGGAGGCCGATGCGCGTGTGACCTCGCATCCGATCCAGGTGCACGTCACCGACGAGCTGCAGGCGGCCAACGCTTTCGATCCGACCATTACCTACAACAAGGGCCAGGCGGTGCTGCGCATGCTGGAGGCGTACCTGGGACCGGACACCTTCCGCGACGGCGTGCGTCGCTACATGAAGGCACGCGCCTTCAGCAACGCCACCACCGCGGACCTGTGGAACGGGCTGAGTGCGGCCAGCGGCCAGGACGTGGGCGCGCTCGCTTCGGCCTGGACCGAACAGGCCGGATTCCCGGTGGTCAGCGTCAGGTCGCAGTGCGACGCCGCCGGCAAGCGCACCGTGACGCTCAGCCAGAAGCGCTTCTTCCTGCACACCCCGTCGGACGCCGCCGCGCAGGTCGGCCACTGGAGTGTGCCGCTGCAGCTGCGCTCCGGTAGCGGCACGGCGCACGCGGTGCTGCTCACCCAGGACGGACAGAGCGTCGCCGCCGGCTCCTGCCAGGAACCGCTCAGCGCCGATGCCGACGCCATCGGCTACTACCGCGTGCAGTACGACGCCGCGACACTCGCCGCCAACACGCACGCCTTCAGCACCCTGCCGGACGGGGATCGCATCGCGCTGCTGGATGACCAGTGGGCGCTGGTACAGGCGCAGGCCGCGCCACTTGCCAGCTATCTGGCGCTGGCGGAGAACATGGGCAACGATCTCGACACGCGCCCCTGGGAGCAGATCATCACCGCCCTCGGCACCATCGAGTACGACGAGCGCGGCAGCGCCGGTCACGATGCCTTTGCCGCCTACGCACGCTCGCTGGTAAAGCCGATCGCGCAGCGCATCGGCTGGGACGCGAAGCCGGGCGAGACGCCGGACGTGCAGACACTGCGACGGCAGGTGATCGAGAACCTGGGAGTGTGGGGCGATGCCGACACGATCGCCGAGGCGCGTCGCCGCTTTGCGTCCTTCGTAAAGGACCAGAGCAGCATCGCGCCGGATGACCAGAGCATGGTGCTCAATGTCGTCGGCCTGCACGCCGATGCCGCGACCTTCAAGCAGCTGCACACGCTGGCAAAGGCGGCCACGGACGACGCCCAGCAGCGTCGCCTGTACGTGGCGCTGGCGGGGGTGCGCGATCCGAAGCTCGCCGAAGAGGCCGCGGGCATCTCGCTGTCCCAGGAGCTGCCGCCACAGGCCATCCAGCTGCGCCTGGGGATGATCGGCACGCTGCGCCAGGAGCACCCGGATCTCGGGTGGAACACCTTCACCGGCCACGCCGAGATGCTCATGAGCCCGTTCGGCAACATGGCACCGCTGTTCGAGGCGGAGTTCGTGCCGCAGTTCTTCTGGAACAGTCTGCCGCCGGACAAGATGGAGGCGTGGATCCGCGCGCATGTGCCGGCCGAGATGAACGACTACATCGAGAAGGGCATGGAGAGCGCACGCTTCCAGTACGCACAGAAGCAGGCCCTCGTACCGGCGGCTGACGCCTACCTCGCCGGCAGAGCTTCGCACGCCTGAGGACCCGCACCCGCCGCCCGCCCGCCGGGCGGCGGGTGCCGGCTCGCGCCGTGAGCCCGGCGCCAACGGCGTGTAGACTTCCGGTGGCCATGACGGCCAACCCACGCGCCGACGCCTTCGATTTCCCCTTCCCGCACCTCATCGAACTTCGCGTAGAGCCCGGGGACATCGACGCCTACGACCACGTCAACAACGCCGTTTATCTCACCTGGTTCGACCGCGTCGCCTGGTCACATTCCGCCGCCCTCGGCATACCGCTCGAGCAGTGTCTTGCCCTGCGGCGCGGCATGGCGGCGCTGCGTACCGAAATCGATTACCTGCGCGCCGCCATGCGCGGCGACGTCGTGCAGGTGGCGACCTGGATCGCGCGCTCCGACGGCCGGCTGCGCTGCGAACGGCGCTTCCAGGTGCGGCGGGTCGCGGACGGCCGGATGCTGGCGCGCGCCATGACCGAGTACGTGTGCATCAACCTCGACTCGGGGCGCGCGGCGCGGATGCCGGAAGTCTTCAGCCGCGCCTACGTCGTCACCACACCCTGACTGGCGCAGGCGGCAAAAGCCATGCCTTTTGCCGCCGGAAACGGAGCTGATGTCCGGCAAAAGCGCCGGAGGCGACTTTTGCCCAATTTAGAAGCTGAAGCGTACGAAGGCTTCCGGACCGCTGTAGCTCATATAGAACGCGCCGGTGAATGTGCCCGCGTTGCGGTTATAGGAGGTGCGGATGCTGTCGTAGCCGAGCCCGACGGTGAAGTTGGGATTCCAGCGGTATTGAACATCCTCGTGGAGATCGGCGATCCAGCCGCTGAACTGGCTCAAGGTCGCCTTCAGGTAGTTGCCGCGCGCGGTGAGTGCGAAGCGCCGCGAAATGCGCCAGGTGAAATCCAGCGGTAACGTCGGAAACGGATCGGCGGCCGACTCCTCCTGGCTCTGGTTTTGGGCGGGCACCGCGCCCTGCGCGTCAATCTGCAGGAAGTACACCCCGACGCCACTGCCGATTTCCAGCCGCTCGCTGCGGTAGAAGGAATAAGTGTAAGTCAGGCCAAACATGCGCCAGTCGAGCGAACTGCGGGTCAGCGAGCCCTGCGCGAAGGTCTGGTCGCCGAAGACGATGGTGTTGGCGAGCGTGTGGCTCGCCGAGCGGTCCGCCTCGAAGTAATCCAGGCGCACCTTGCTGCGCTCGCCCAGGCGGAACATCAGCTCCACACGCCCCTGGGTCAGGCGGCCGGGCAGTCCCAGATCGCTTTCGGCGTTCAGGGGTGTGCCCGTCACCCCGGGCCCGGCGTTCGACGGGTCGACCCGCAGGTTGGTCTTCACGCTCGGCGTGTAGATCGAGGCGCTGGCGTAGAAGTGGTCGGTGATGGGGCTGGGAATGTCGCCGCCGTTCGGCGGCAGCGGCGCCCCCGAGAGCGGATCGCGGTCGGCGAGCGCCGGCACGCTCAAGGTCGCAGACAACACCGCGGCGGCGGCAAGCCAGATGCGCATGCGGGCGTGAACTCCCTGCCGCGAACAAGCGGCCTGACGGGCGATCTTACTGACCGGCGGCACCAATGTGCCAGCGTCGCAGCACGCCGACGTGATGCGGTCGGCGAACTAGCGGGTCAGATACCGGGCGCGGCCGCCCGGTCGTGAGGGTTCAGCGCTTCATTGCCTCGAAGAATTCGCTGTTCGACTTGGTGTCCTTCATCTTGTCGAGCAGGAATTCGATTGCCGCCAGCTCATCCATGGGGTGCAGGAGCTTGCGCAGGATCCACATCTTCGCGAGTTCGCCCTGATCGGTGATGAGCTCTTCCTTGCGGGTGCCGGAGCGGTTGATGTTGACCGCCGGGAACACACGCTTTTCGGAAACGCGCCGGTCGAGGTGGATTTCGCTGTTGCCGGTGCCCTTGAACTCCTCGTAGATGACATCGTCCATCTTGGAGCCGGTGTCGATGAGGGCCGTGGCCAGGATGGTAAGGCTGCCACCCTCCTCGATGTTGCGCGCCGCGCCAAAGAAGCGCTTCGGGCGCTGCAGGGCGTTCGCGTCCACACCACCGGTGAGCACCTTGCCGGAAGATGGCACCACCGTGTTGTAGGCCCGCGCCAGGCGGGTGATCGAATCGAGCAGGATGACCACATCCTTCTTGTGTTCGACCAGGCGCTTGGCCTTCTCGATGACCATTTCCGCGACCTGCACGTGGCGGGCGGCCGGTTCATCGAAGGTGCTCGATACCACCTCGCCCTTCACGGTGCGCTGCATCTCGGTGACTTCCTCGGGCCGCTCGTCGATGAGCAGCACGATGAGGTGCACCTCGGGATGGTTGGAAGTGATGGCGGTGGCGATGTTCTGCAGCAGCATCGTCTTGCCGGCCTTCGGCGGGGAGACGATGAGACCGCGCTGGCCCTTGCCGATGGGCGCCACCAGGTCGATGGTGCGGGCGGTGAGGTCCTCGGTGGAACCGTTACCGCGCTCGAGCTTCAGACGCTTGGTCGGATGGAACGGGGTCAGATTCTCGAACAGCACCTTGCTGCGCGAGCTGTCGGGTGAGTCAAAGTTGATCTCGCCGACCTTGAGCAGCGCGAAGTAGCGCTCGCCGTCCTTGGGCGGACGGATGAGCCCGGAGATGGTGTCGCCGGTGCGCAGGTTGAAGCGGCGGATCTGGCTTGGACTTACGTAGATATCGTCGGGACCGGCCAGGTAGGAGCCATCCGCCGAGCGCAGGAAGCCGAAGCCGTCCTGCAGAATCTCCAGCACGCCGTCGCCGTAGATATTCTCGCCGTTCCTCGCGTGCGCCTTGAGGATCGAGAAAATGATGTCCTGCTTGCGCGAGCGGGCCAGGCTCTCGAGCCCCATCGACTCGGCGAGCTTCACCAGCTCGTGAATGGGCTTCGCCTTCAGCTCGGTGAGGTTCATCGAGGTGCGCGATGCCGTCAGCTCGGCCGGGCTGATGATTTCCGAGTCGTCGGCGTCGAACGGCTCGGGCTCCTGCATCATGTCATCGGGGCGTCCGCCATTGTTGCCACGATTACCGTCGCGATTACCGTCACGGCTGCCGCCACCGCCGCCGCCATGGCGCGGACCCTTATTCGGCCGGTTACGGCCCTGATTACCCAGATAGCCTCTCACAGGTTGCTGTCCAGGAAAGCCGAGAGCTGCGACTTCGACACGGCGCCGACTTTCTGCGCCTCGACCGTGCCGTTCTTGAACAGGATCAGCGTCGGAATGCCGCGGATGCCGAACTTGGGCGGCGTCTGCGGGTTCTCATCGATGTTGAGCTTGGCGATCTTGATGCGATCGTGATATTCGCTGGCGATCTCATCGAGGATCGGCGCGATCATCTTGCAGGGACCGCACCATTCGGCCCAGAAATCCAGCAATACCGGTTTGTCGGCCTTGAGGACGTCCTGTGCGAACGTGGCGTCCGTGGTGTGCACAATGTGCGAGCTACTCACGCGGTTGAACCTCCGTCAGTGCAGAAGCGTGAAAAAATACGAGTGGGAAGAATTTGGGGATCCGAGCGGGTCGGCAATGGGTAAGCGAAAAGCGCTGCCAGAACAGCCCGCCAAACGGTTACACTAATAACTCGTGATTGAGTATGAATCTTTCGGGAATTAAGGAGACCTGACTGGCAGGTGCGGACCTGCTGGCCCGCTGACTTAAGATACTTTGTAGCGCTTCCGAGTCGTTTTTGCAAGCCTCGTCAGCCTTTCACCCCTCACATCCCAGATGGAATTGATGACCGACGCACACTCTGATTCCGTGACCTTCGCATCCCTCGGCCTCGTAAATGAGGTCATGGCGGGCATAAAACAAGCCGGCTTCGTTGATTGCACTGCCATCCAGGCGCAGACGCTGCCGATCGCGCTCGCCGGCCGCGATGTCGCCGGGCAGGCGCAGACCGGCACCGGCAAGACCGCGGCATTTCTGGTCGCGCTGTACCAGTCGCTGCTGACGCGCCCGGCCGCTGCCAACCGCGCGCGCAGTTCAGTGCGGGCGCTGATCGTGGCGCCGACCCGCGAACTGGCGGTGCAGATTCATCACGACGCGCTCACTCTCGGCGCGCACACCGGGCTCAAACACTCGGTGGTGTTCGGCGGCATCGACTACGAGAAGCAGCGCGAGGAGGTGGCGGGCGGCTGTGACGTGCTGGTCGGCACACCCGGCAGACTCATCGACTACTTCAAGCAGCATGTATTCGACCTCAGGCACGCGCAGGTGCTGGTGCTCGATGAGGCGGACCGCATGTTCGACTTAGGCTTCATCGCCGACATCCGCTATATCCTGCGGCGCCTGCCGCCCCCGCAGCAGCGCCAGTCGATGCTGTTTTCGGCCACGCTCTCGCAGCGGGTGCTCGAGCTTGCCTACGAGCACATGAACAATCCGGTAACCGTACGCATCGAGCCGGACAAGATGACCGTCGATAGCGTGCGGCAGATGATGTATTACCCCTCCATGGAGGAGAAGGTGCCGCTGCTCATCGGCCTGCTGCACCAGAGCGAGGCGGTGCGCACCATGGTGTTCGTGAACACCAAGCGCACGGCGGAACGTCTGGAGAGCACCCTCAAGGCCAACGGCTTCAGCGCCCAGGCGCTTTCCGGGGATGTGCCCCAGAACAAGCGCCTGCGGTTCCTGCGCGATTTTCACGAGGGGAAACTTGCGGTCCTGATCGCCACGGATGTCGCCTCGCGCGGGCTGCACATCCCCGACGTCAGTCACGTGTTCAACTTCGATCTGCCGCAGGACCCGCCCGACTACGTGCACCGCATCGGGCGCACGGCGCGTGCCGGCGCGGAAGGCGATGCCATCAGCTTCGCGTGCGAGGAGTACGCGGTGGGGCTGCCGGACATCGAGACCTATGTGGGCCACAAGATTCCGTTCTCCTCCATCTCACCGGAACTGCTCGCCACCGGCGTGGTGGCGGGTGCACCGGTGCATCGCGCACGCCCTCACGGCGGCGGCCGGTCCGGGGGTGGTCGTCCCGGCGGCGGCCGTCCGGGCGGCGGCGGGCGCGACCGCCGCGGCTCGCCTCCCGGGCGCTCCTCGCACCGCGGGCGGGGGGGACGCTGAACGTGGCGCTGCGCGGCCCTCTCGGCTAAGCTCCGCCAAGTCTGGCGCCCTACCGCCAAACAGCCCCCGGGCCACCCCCCGCATGGCGGAAATCGAAGACAACGTCGACCGCGAGCTGTTCCGCAACGTGGAGAAGCTGCGGCAACTGCGTATCGAACACCGTGACCTCGACGAGGTCATTTCCCGTCTGTCGCTCGACCTGCATATCAACGAGCTGCAGTTGAAGCGTCTCAAGAAGCGCAAACTCATGCTCAAGGACCAGATCGCACGCGTGGAGAGCCAGTTGATCCCTGATCTGAACGCCTGATGGATAGCCCCGGTAGCGCCGTGAAGGCCGTCTTTCTGCAGCTCATCTCTCCGCCCGCCCTGGCCGAATGGCTGATCATCCTGATCGCCGCGGTGGTGGCGCTGGCGGTGATGCGCGCCCTCGCCGCGCGGCACACGCCGCCGGCGCCCGCCGGCCCGGGCGCCGGAGTTCCGCGCCTGCTGGACTACGTGCTCGAGGGGGCACGCATCATTGCCCCGCTGTTCGCGGCGCTTGCCACGCTGTACACCGGCCGCCTGGTCTTGAGCGCGTTCACCAACCCGGGTGTTCACGTCGCCATTGCGGCCCAGCTGGTCACGGCGCTGGTGCTGGTACGCGCGGGCGTTTACGTGCTGGGCCTGCTGCTCGGACCGGTCTCGTGGGTACGCAACCGTCAGACCCGCATCACCTTGGTCGTGTGGCTGGTGGTGTCGGTGGCGATGCTCGGCTGGCTCGACGTCGTCGAGGCGACGCTCAATCACATCAGCCTGGTCCCCGGCAGGAGCCAGTTCAGCCTGTGGGCGCTGCTCAAGGGCCTGGTGGTGGTGAGCGCCTTCGTGGTCGTTTCCAGCCTGGTCGCCCGCGCCATCGAAGGCCGCGTGATGCGGCTCGACCAGCTGGCGGTCTCCACGCGCGTCGGCGTCTCCAAGTTCACCTACTTCCTGCTGGTGGGCCTGGGGATCCTGCTCGGCATCAATGCCGCCGGCGTCGATGTCACCACCCTCAACGTGCTCACCGGCGCCATCGGCCTGGGACTCGGCTTTGGCCTGCAGTCGGTGGCCAGCAATTTCGTCAGCGGCTTCGTGCTGCTCATGGACAAGTCCATCAAACCGGGGGACGTCATCAGCTTCACCGGCCACGCCGGCGCGAGCAGCGGCAACTTCGGCTGGGTGCAGGAGCTGCGCGGCCGCTACGTGGTGGTGCGCGACCGCGACGGCGTCGACACCCTGGTGCCGAACCAGAACCTCATCACCAACCCGTTCATCAACTGGAGCTACTCGGACCAGCGCGTGCGTCTGAAGCTGCCGGTGACGGTAAGCTATGACGATGATCCGGAGATCGCGCTGCAGCTGCTGCTGGAAGCGACCGAGAATCATCCGCGCATCCTGCACGAGCCGCCGCCGGTGTCGCGTCTGATCAGCTTCGAGGACAACGGCATGCGGCTCGAGATCCGCTTCTGGATCGCGGACCCGGTGAACGGCGTCAACAACATCCGCTCGGACGTGAATCGCGCGATCTGGCGCATTTTCCGCACCCACGGCGTACGGATCCCGGTGCCGCAGCAGGAGACGCGCATGCTGGCGGCGCGCGAGCCGGGCCCGCGCCCGGTGGGGTCGTTCACCACCCCGCCCGCGAGCGATCAGGCCGCAGACTGAATGCCGCTTGAGATCGCTCCCGGAGTCGCGATCCCGGACAGCGAAATCTCGGTGTCCTTCGTGCGCGCCTCCGGCCCCGGCGGACAGAACGTCAATAAGGTCTCCACCGCCGCGCAACTGCGCTTCGATCTGGAGGGCAGCAGCACGCTGACGGCGGGCGTCAAGGCGCGGCTGCGCGCCCTGAGCGGTCGGCGGCTCACCGCCGAAGGCACGATCCTCATCGTCGCGCGCAACCAGCGCACCCAGGAACACAACCGCCGCGACGCCGAAGAACGCTTAAGCGAACTCATCCGCCGGGCGCTGATCGCGCCCAAGGCGCGCAAGGCCACCAGACCCACGCGCGCCTCGCGCGAGCGGCGGCTCGAGCACAAGACCCATCAGGGCCGCACCAAGCGGCTGCGCACCCGGCCGGGCCGGGACGACTGATTCATGGGCCGAAATCGCAGGAAGTCGATTTCGGCGGACATCCGCTGCGGTTCCGCCGGCCAAAGGCGTGACTTTGGCCGGCTGCTCAGGGGCTCAAGTTACCGCGCTGGCGGCGCGGGCGTGGCGTTCAGACCATCCGGATGCAGCAGCCACGCGGCCAGCGCCGGCATGAGGATGATCGCCGCCAGCATGTTCACCAGGAACATGAAGGTGAGCATGATGCCGATGTCGGCCTGGAACTTCAGCGGCGAGAACACCCAGGTCGCGACCCCGATCGCCAGCGTGATGCCGGTGAAAATAATGCTGGCGCCCGTCACGCGCAGCGTACGCTCGTAAGACTCGCGCACCGACAGTCCCTGGTGCAGGAACTCCTGCATGCGGCTGAAGAGATAAATGCCGTAATCCACGCCGATGCCGGCGCCGAGCGCCACCATCGGCAGGGTGGAGACCTTCAGCCCGATGCCCAGCAGGTACATCACCGCGTACACCAGCACCGAAACCAGCGCCAGCGGCACCACCACCAGCAGTGTGCCCACCAGCGAGCGGAAGGTGATGAGACACATGACGATCACGGCGCCGAAAACCCCGGCCAGGATCAGCATCTGCTTGGCTTCCACTGTCTCGTTGGTGGCCGCCATGACGCCGACGTTGCCGGCCGCGAGCCGCACCTCGGCGCCGGGCAGCGGGTTCGCCGCGCGCCAGGCCTTCACCGCCGCCACCACGCGCTCGATGGTCTCGGCGCGATGGTCGGTAAGGAACATCAGCACCGGCACGACGTCGCAGTTCTCGTTCAGCAGGCCGGTGCTGGTCTCGATGTAGCGCGTGGACTGCGTGAGCTGCGTCTGTTCACGCGGAATGCTGCGCCACTTGAGGCTGCCCTCGTTCCAGCCGGCGATCGCCACCTTGGCGATGAATGGCAGCGTGATGACGTCCTGCACGCCCGGCACGTTGCGCATGTGCCAGCCAAAACGATCAATGCCGCTCATGAGGTCGTGGCTGACGCATACCGGGTCTTTTGATTCCACGATCGCGGTCAGCACGTCCACGCCGATAGAGAACTTCGAGGTGATGACGTCGTTGTCGCGGTTGTAGCGCGAGTCGGCGCGCAGCTCCGGCACACCCACCTGGGTGTCCCCGATCGGTGTCTTACGTCCCAGCCAGCCGCCGAATAACCCGAGCAGCGCGCAGATCGCGATGATAGCGAGCGCGGGGCCACGCCGGGTGACCCCGGACAGATGCCGCCACAGCACCGCGAGCCGTGCCTGCCGCCGCTGCACGCGTTCGCGGAAGCCG
The DNA here is from genome assembly GCA_963718865.1 of uncultured Gammaproteobacteria bacterium. Taxonomy (GTDB): domain Bacteria; phylum Pseudomonadota; class Gammaproteobacteria; order Steroidobacterales; family Steroidobacteraceae; genus 13-2-20CM-66-19. The sequence continues at coordinate 458,178 of CAVRAE010000001.1, forward strand.
GCGTCGAAGTGCACATAGGAGACCAGCACCGGCAGCAGCACCAGGTCGGTGAGGATCACAATCGCGACCCCGATGGAGGCGGTGATCGCCATCTCGCGGATAACCGCAACCGGGATGAGGAGGATGGTGACGAAGCCGACCAGATCCGCCAGCAGCGCGATCACCGCCGGTGCCAGCAACTGCCGGAAAGTACGCCGCGCGGCTTCCATGCTGTCGAGCCCGGCGAGCGCCGCGTCACTCACCGCGGTGATCTTCTGTACGCCGTGGCTGACACCGATGGCGAAGATCAAAAACGGCACCAGCAGGCCGATGGGATCGATCCCGTAGTGCAGCAACACCAGCGCGCCGAGCTGCCAGAGCACCGCGATCACCGAGCACAACACCGGCACGAAAGCGACCCGCCACGACTGACAGTAGATGCGCACCGCCAGCAGCGTCAGCAGCAGGGTGACAATGGCGAACATCGCCACCGCGCCGGCGCCATCGGCGATGTCCCCCATCACCATGGCAAAGCCGATCATGCGCACATCGACCCCGGAACGCGGCAACGCGGCGCTCTCGAGGCCGCCGCTGGCGCGCGCCTGCACGTCAACGCCGGCGCCCGCCGGGGCGCGTTCGAGCCCCTGTCGCACGCGTTTCTCGAGCTGGTGAGCGATGCGGATCGGATCGACCGGCCTGCCTTGCGCGTCCTCATCGAGAACCGTGGCGCTCACCAGGGCGCCGGAGAAATCGTTGGCGACCAGGCGCCCCAGGATCCCGGCCTTGCGGATGTTGTCACGCACGCGCGCCAGGTTCGCGGGCGTCGGCGTGAAGTCGGCGGACACGACGTTGCCCGCCTCGATGCCGTCCTCGACCACCTCGATGTAGCGCACGTTGGGCGTGAACAGGGACTGCACACGGGTGCGGTCGATGCCATCCATGACCATGACCTCGTCGGTCGCCTTGCGCAGCGCGGCGAAAAACTCCGGCGTGAACATGTTGCCGTCGCGGGCAATCAGCGCGATCAGCACCCGGTTCGCCCCGCGGAAGTCGGCGACCTTCGGATCCAGGTAGGTGCGCATGTACTCGTGCTGCACCGGCAGGGTCTTGTTGAAGGAGGTGTCGATCCGCAGGCCGCGGGCGGCGATCACCGCGAGCAGCAGCGTGCCGAGCGCGAACAACGCGAGAATCAGCGTCCGGTGACCGAAGATGAGCCGCTCGAGGCGTCCGACCAGCGCCGACGGGTTGCTGTTGGGATCGCCCGCGCCGGCCATCAGTGCGCCCCGAGCGTAATGACTTTGGTGCCGTCGTCGCCGACCGCCGCCAGCTCCTCGTCGCCGACGCTCACCACCGCTGACAGTCCGGTGTAGTCGCGCTGCTGCTGCAGCGTGAAGCTATGCCCGCCGTCGCGGCTCACGAGCAGCACGCCCGAGAGCCCCGCCACGGCGATGCCGCCAGTGTCAAACCGCGCGGCGCCGTCCAGCAGTTGCACCGTCCCGGTGTCGATCTTCTGCCAGCTGGCGCCGGCATCATCCGAGCGATACAGATTGCCGCGCAGGCCAAAGGCCAGCACGGCATCCGCCGCGAGCGGCAGCACGCCGAAGAATGAGCCGCGGTAAGGGGATGCAAGCGTCAGCCAGCTGGCGCCGGCGTCATCCGAGCGATACAGATGCCCGGCTTCCGCCGCGATGTAGAGGCGCTCCGGGCCCGCCGCGACGATGCGATTGAGGTGGTAGCCACCTCCGGGCTGGTTTTCCTCCGGCGCGCCCGCGGGCACCGCACCGCTCGCGGCACGCGCAGCGCGCGCGCCCACAGCCGGCGCTTGCGGGGACGTCGGCGCGAACTTGCGCGCCGTCCAGCTCGCGCCGCCATCCTCGCTCGTCAGGAAGGTGCTATAGGCGCCGATCGCGATCGCGTGGCCGCCGGCGCCGCACCACACATCCAGCAGCGGCTGCTGCGCTTCGGGCGCGTAATGCGTTCGCTTCCAGCTGCGCCCGGCGTCCGCGGTCGCGAGAATGACTTCGTCGTGCCCGACCGCGAGCCCGTGCTGCGCATCGAAGAAACACACCCCGGTGAGGAGCGCCTGCGTCGGCACGAGATCGGCCTGGACCCAGCTGCTGCCCTTGTCATCCGAGAACACCACGACCCCACGGTCCCCGACCGCGACCAGACGTTCACCGGCCGAGGCGAGTCCGATCAAAAGCGCGTGCGCCGCGAGGCGCGCGTGTTCGGCATCACGGGGTTGCGTCACCTCGGCCGCCGGCCCGGAATGTGCCAGCCGTGCAGCCAGCAGCACCGCCAGTGCCAGCACGCGGCCCCCGCAGCGGCCCCGCGAGGCAACCGCACGGGCGCACGCCGTCGGGGCCTTCACGCCACCCTCTACCGGATTCCCATCCGCTCCAGCACGCTAGGCTGATAGTTAGCCGGGGTGCGCTTGATGTTGAAGTTGTAGGACCTGGGTTCCTCGCTCTGCAGCCCGAGCGCCAGGTAGCGGCCATTTGACAGATCCATGATCACTTCCAGATCGGTCCACAGCGACGGCAGGTTGTAGTAGTTCATCGCGTGACCCTCCTGCACGCGGTACAGCTGGCCGCGCGAGTCATAGCAGTCGACGGCGAGGATCTGCCAGGAGTCCTCGTCGACGTACAGCGTGCGGCGGCTGTAGATGTGGCTCTGGCCGGGCTTGAGCGTGGAGTCCACGACCCACACGCGATGCAACTCGTAACGTGCCAGATCCTGGTTGATGTGATTCTTCTTCAGGATCTCGCTGTACTTATGACTCGGCTCCTGCAGGCGGTACGCGTTGTAGGGCACGTACATCTCGCGCTTGCCGACCAGCTTCCAGTTGTAGCGTTGCGGGCTGCCGTTATACATGTCGAACTGGTCAGCGGTGCGCAGGTTGTCGGCGTTGGTGCCCGGATTGTCGAAGGCCACGTCCGGCGCGCGGCGTACGCGGCGCTGACCCGGGTTGTAGACCCACGCACGCCGCGCTTCCTTGGCCTGATCGATGGTCTCCTGCACCAGCAGCACCTCGCCCGCCAGCCGCGCCGGTGCGGTAGTCTCCTGGGTGAAGAACAGCAGGATGTTGTTGAGTGCCGCCTCAGTGATGCCCGGCTCGTAGTACTGGAAGTAGAACTCTTCCTTGAAGTTCACCAGTGTGTAGCCGCCGCCGGCGGTCACCGGCGCCTGGCCGATCTGCAGCGACGCGGCGACACCCCGCCAGCGCGTGACGTGATTCCAGTACACCTCGAGTCCGTTCTGCGGAATCGGAAACGGCGTGCCGTCGACGGCGCCGGTGAAGCCGTTGCCGTCCGGCACGAGCCTGGCGGTGGTCGCGATGCGCTTGGTAGCCTCGTAGACGCGCTCCGGGGATGCGCCGCTGCGATGCGTCGGATAGACCACCATCTTGTAGTCGGGGTAGGCCTTGAAGAGCGCCTTGTGGCCCTCGGTGAGCTTCGCAGCGTACTGCGCCATGTTGGCCGCCGTGATGGTGAACAGCGGCCGGTCACTCGCGTACGGATCCGGGTAATGATCGCCCGTGTGGTAAGTCGGAAAGCCCGCGTCGGCCGCAGACTTCAGTCCCCCGGTCCACGCCGGGATGCTGCCGTCGGCGTTGCCCGCCTTCTCGCCGCCCAGCGGCGTGAGGTCCGCGCCCAGGCGCGCGGCCTCCTGCGGGCTCACGGCTCCCCATGCGACGGACGCGAACAGCAACCCTGCTGCGGCAACCTGGATGGTTTTCATTGCATCCCCTTCAGAACGAAAACTTGATGCTCGCCGCGATGAAATCGCGGTCGTTGAGCAGGTTGTACTGACCCGCGCCTCCATAGCGCGTGTAGGAAACGTCCAGGTCCCAGGTCTTTTCCAGATCCGCGCCGATGCCGAGGGTGGCCGCGTGCCGTCCCTGGACGAAGTTGCCACCGGGGCCCGGAGACACGCCCTTCACATCCTGCGACCAGGTGGCGTGCGGCAGGATGTCCCACGCGGCGATGAGATTCGGATACTCCAGACGCCCGGCGATCACGTAGCCCCAGGAGAATTTGTCCGCGAATGCCGAGCCGGGTTCCACGCACTGGCCCGGACCATTCACGGCGGTGCCCGGTACGCACTGGCCGTTGACCGCTGGAAATTGCGGGTAGCCGCCGAGGTTCGGATTGCCGCTGAGGTTGGTCCCGGGACCGTCGTAGCGCAGGCCGAGGCCCTGCGGTCCGCCGGTGTACTTGTTCTCAAGGCCCGGCACGTCATCCGCCGCGGCCTCGAACAGCAGCACCGCCTGCGAGGCCTTCATCACGTTGGCGAAGGTCTGGGTTGCGGTGAAGCCTATCTGCCAGGTGTCCTTCAGCTCCCAGCCCCGGATGGTCTGGCCGAGCCCGTAGGCGCCGAGCTGGTTGCAGCCGGTGATCGGAGTCGCCGAGGCCGGCGCGCAGTGACCGGTGGGCGTGACTGGCTCGCCAAGCAGCCGCGCGACGCCGCCCTCCAGCGGGGTGAGCGCGGCGTACAGCAGCTCGACGTCGTCGAGCTGCAACGGCACGTTGTGCCGGTAGGCGAGCTCGCCCTGTATGGCCGTACCGGTAGCCCTGATCTCGCTGTTGAAGGACAGCCCGAGCATCTTGATGTCCTGCGGAAACTCCTCGAAGTAGCCGGCCGTCTTGCCGTACTCGTAGGTGGCGAAGCTCTGCGCCTGGGCGTTGACGTTGCCGCCAGCCAGCAGCGTGTTGGCGCCGATGGTGGCGTACTGCGCCGCCGTCGCCGCGCTGAGGTTGCCGCCGAGGGCCGCAGCTCGCCCCTGACCGACGGCGGCGCCGGTGGCGACCGCGGCCGCGAAGGGCAGCCCCGCCGCCAGCGCCTGGGCGGCGCCGCCGATGGCGTTGATGGCGCCGAAGGCGTTGGCGAGCCCCGCCTGCGTTCCGGCGGTGGCCGATATCACCGGCAGCCGGCTGGTGTAATTCAGGAAGTACAGCCCGATCTGCGTGCCCTGGCCGAAATTCGGCAGGTAGAACTTCATGTTCGCGCCGTACTGACCGGCATCGGGGGGCACGTGGTCCGGCAGCCGTTCCACGGCCTGGAAGTTGCTGATCTGCGTGCCGCCGAGCGGGGTGAAATTAACACCCTGGCTGGAAATTGCGCCGAAGCCGAGGAACAGCTGGTTGCTGCCGATGACGCCGGCGTTGTTGGTGCCGAAGTAGGAGCCGGCGGGCGGGGCCAGCGTCTCGTGCCAGTTGAACAGGTACAGCAGCTGCGTGCTCGTATCCTTGGTCAGCTGCAGGTTCACGACTGCCATGCTGTCCGGCAGCAGCGCCTGCTTCAGCTCCGATCCGGGCTGCAGCAACGCCGATACGTCGTAATGATTCACCTCGTTCAGCCCGCCGGGAATGAACGTGCTCTCGCCCCAGCTGACCACCTGGTTGCCAAGGCGCAGCTCCGTCGGCACGCTGCCCATGTCGAAGCGGTAGTAGCCGAAGGCATCCAGCAGTCGCGTGTAGCTGCCGACGACGTCCCGCGCGTCGTGGTTCAGGGGCATGTACTGGGCGTGGTCGCCCATGACGTAGAAGTCGTACAGTCCGCTGCCGCGCACGAAAATGCCGGCCTTGTCCTTGTAGTTGAGCGACAGCTCGGTGACGCCGGTGATGGCCTGGCTGAAAGTGCCCTTGCCGTAATTGAGGTCGCCTTCATCGATATTCGGGGAGTAGCCGCAGCCACCGTTCGCCATGGCGATGAGCTGGCAGTCGCGTCCCGACACGCGCCAGCCCTGCCCATAGCCGATAGTCGTATCCCAGCTGCCGCTCCAGTCACCCGAAGCGCTCTGGAAATTGATGGCATGCGCGCTCGGCCAGATGGCGACGCCCAAGCAGCCCGCGGCTACCACGGCGAGCAGTGACGAACGACGCCCCGTGTGAACTTTCCTCATGTGTCCCCCTGCTTCCTCGAGGCTGCCGGCACCTTACGCGTCCTTGGGCCCCCGGGCTCGTAGGCCCGCTTTCGCCAGCGATCATGTGCGTGCGCTGCGCTTTGCTTGTTTGTTGCCGCAACACAAAACCTGCGTGGGTCAGTCTACGACTCGGGCTCGCGATCCGGCAAGGCCATTAGCCGTGTGTTACCTGCAGGATACTGTGGCGCAGCTGCTCGCTCAGCACGAACTGTGCGTCCTGCGCCACACGCAGCAACACCGCGTCGAATTCGAGCTTGCCGTCCGCGCCGACACGCACCACGCCGCGCGCGCGCAGCAGAGCAATGAAGTTCCCGAACATCGAGCGATCGAAGAATTCCGGGGAGTTGAGGCCGTACAGCACACCGATGCGCTGCGCGGTGAGCTGGCAGCGTTCCTCGAGCGCGCCCTGGCTGATCTGCCCGCTGCCGGCCTTGACCAGCTGCGCGACTGCGAGGTAGTAGCGCTCGATTGTCTGGATGGTGGCCTGCGCCAGCAGCGACAGCTGCATCGCTTGCGGGGAACTCGGCGCTGGCCGCCGCCACACTCCTGCGAGCGCGTCGGCGGCGATCAACCCGTGGCTTGCGAGGCAGGAGAGCACCCCGTCGATGACTCCCGGGAGCTCCGCCTCGCTCCACCGCAGGAACAGTTCCTCGGCGACATACGGATAGATCCGCCACGCCAGCCGCTGAATGTCCTCGCTACTGACGCGCTCGTTGCTGGTGAACGCACACGCCACGAGTGAGGGCAGCGCGAACAGGTGCAGCACGTTGTTGCGAAAGTAGGTGGCGAGCACCGCGCTCTCCTGACTCATGCGCACGATGTCCCCAGGCAGCTGCGCTTCACGCGCAATGAGCCGCATGGAAATTCCGTAGCTGATGATGTCGGGGCCCGTCAGCTGCGTCACGGTGACCCGATCGCTGTAGGGAAAGTCACGCAGCAGGGCGCGGTACAGTTCCAGCTGACGCACGAGGTCGGGCTCGCTGAGCGCCTGGCGAGGCATCCCCAGGAGCGTGACGGCCAGCAGGTTCACCGGCGTCACGGCCGCCGCCGCGTTGATATGGCGCATGATGCGCCCGGCCAGCTCATCCACCGCGCGCGCCAGCCACGGCACGCGCTCCTCGTCATCGATGCCGCGCGTGCGCCACTCGGGATCGGCGCCATCGAGCACCTCACTTAAACGGATCGGCTCACCGAGGTTCACGTGCACCTGGCCGAAGCGCTGCCTGAGCACCCGCAGCGAGCCCAGGAGGCCCCGGATGCTCTCCTTCTGCTTGGCCCGCCCGGACAGCTCCCCGACATAGGTGGCGCCCTCGACCAGCCGCTCGTACCCGAAGTACACCGGCACAAAAACGACCGGACGCTGCGGATCGCGCAGGAAGCTGCGCACGGTCATGGTGAGCATCCCGGTCTTGGGTTGCAGCAGGCGGCCGGTGCGGCTGCGGCCACCCTCGATGAAATACTCGACGGGATGGCCGCGCGCCATGATCGCGGCCAGGTATTTCATGAACACCACCGTGTAGAGCGCGTTGCCGGCGAAACTGCGGCGGATGAAAAACGCGCCGCCCTTGCGCAGCAAACGCCCGACGACCGGCAGGTTCAGATTCACGCCCGCCGCGGTGTGCGGCACCGCGTAGCCGTGCGCGTAGATCGCATAGCCGAGCAGCAGGTAGTCCATGTGGCTGCGGTGACATGGCACGTAGATGATCTCGTTGCCCTGCGCCACCCCGGCGAGCGTCGCCTCATGAGCGAACACGACCCCGTCGTACAGGCGGTTCCACAGCCACGCGAGCGCATGCTCCATGAAACGCACGAAGGCGTGCGAGTAGTTGGCCGCGATCTCCCGCGCATAGCCGCGCGCACGCTGCAGCGCCTTGTGACGCGCGAGATGGCGGGTGCGCATTTCCTGCGCCACCGCCGCGCGCACCGCGCGCGTGCGCAATACCTGGTTGACGATGGTGCGGCGGTGCGAGAGGTCCGGTCCGATGCGCACGGCGCGCCGCTGCGCATACAGGGCGCGCAGGCTGCGGGCGACGCGCCGGCCATGCACCGCCACTCCCAGCTGCTCCCCGAGCAGCTCGCGCAGCGACAGCGGCGCGTCGAACTCGATGAGCGTGTTGCGGCCGTTGAAGAGCACCTGCATGAACTTGCGCACCCGGGTGGTCAGCACCCAGTCCTCCACCAGCAACAGGCGCAGCCACGAGCCTTCCTTCTGCGGCGCACGGCCCCAGTAGACCGCCGCCAGTACCAGGTCGAAATCCGCGCTCGGGTCGGCGCGCAGTGCGGCGATCATCTGCGCGAGGTGCGGGGGTGGCGAACGCTCCGGCCGCGCGTCCCAGATGCCGCGGGCGCGACTCAGATAAAAGAATGAGCGCAGGTCGCCGGCCGCCCCGGCGAGCCGCCTGCCCGGGCGCGGCAGCTTCAGCTTAAGACACGCATCCTGCAGCACCGCAAGATCGGTGACGCTGTGGCGCTCCAGCACATAGCATATTGGGCGGCTACGCCCCGCCAGCAGCGCCGCGGCGTCCTCCGGGCGCACCTTGAATCGCACCCACAATCCCAGCAATCGCCGTAACAGCCAGTTCATCGCCGCAAGACACCGCCGTTATGATGGGCGCATAAGTTGCATCGGCAGTTTAGGCGGGAACCGCAACCAATGAACAACTTCGCGGGCAAGAGTGTGTTGATCACCGGCGCCTCCGAGGGCATCGGACGCGCGCTGGCGCTGGAACTCGCGCCGCTTGGCGCGCGCCTGGCGCTGAACGCGCGCAGTGCGCAGCCCCTGCAGGCAACGGCGCGCGACTGCATGGCGCTGGGCGCTGAGGCCGTGGCGTTGCCGGGGGATGTGTCGCAGCGGCAGGACTGTCAGGGCCTCATCGGCGCGACTCTGGAGCGCTTCGGCCGCATCGATGTGCTGGTCAACAATGCCGGCATCACCATGTGGTCGCGCTTTGATGCGGTGGTGGACTTCAGCGTCTTCGAGCGCCTGCTGGCGGTGAACTACCTGGGGCCGGTGTGGCTGACCGCCGCCGCCCTGCCGCACCTGAAGCAAACCCGCGGACTGATCGTCGCGATCGCCAGCATCGCCGGGCTCACGGGTGTGCCCGAGCGCACCGGCTACGCGGCCAGCAAACACGCCCTGGTGGGTTTCTTCGAGTCGCTGCGCATCGAACTGCGCGGCAGCGGTGTCGCCGTCAGCATCGTCGCGCCGGACTTCGTCGTCAGCCAGATCCACCGGCGCGCCATTGGTCCGGACGGCAAACCGCTGGGCAAGACCCCGATGCAGGAGTCACGCATCATGAGTGCGGACCAGTGCGCGCATCTGACGGTGCGCGCCATGCAGCGCCGGCAACGCCTCGCGATACTGTCGGCGCGCGGGCGTGTCGGGCGCTGGGCGCGACTCATCGCACCCGGGGTGGTGGACCGGATCGCGCAGCGCGCAATCCGCGAGCGTCGCTGAAGCCAACGCGCCCCTGCGAGCCGGCAAAAGCCACGCCTTTTGCGGCGGAAACGCAACTGATGTCCGCGAAAATTGCTTGCTGCGATTTTCGCCCCTAGGCTTGCGCGATCGCCGGCATATCGAGCGCGATGAGAAAGTACTCGAACAGGTACTGGATCACGCGAATCTGGTTATGCAGCAGGTGGTCGCTGTCCAGGAGGTGCAGCGCGGCATGATATGACTGGGCAAAGCGCACGCTGTGCTCGAACGGCACCACCTCGTCGCGCCAGCCGTGTACGGCGGTGACGGGGCAGTCGAGCCCGCCGGCGCGCAGCGGCGGAATCCCTTCAACATACAGTGCCGGCGCCATGACGAACACGCCGCGCGCGTGCAGCAGCGAAGCGGCGGCCACGGCAACATAGCCGCCGAGGCTCGAACCCACCAGCACCAGGTCCCCGCTCAGGTCCTTGCAGAAATCCACCAGCCGCGCAACCCGCGCCCGCGGTTCCTCGACGCCGCGATAGTCCACCGAGTGCGCCTCGTGGTGCTCGCTGCGGGCGACCTCCGCCAGCGCGGAAATCTTGCGTCCCCAGGGGCCGCTCGCCTGGCCGTGGGAGAAGACGACGTGGCGCAACGTTACCGACGAGTCCGGCATGCCTCAATAATAGCCTTAGTTGCCGACGGCGCGTCGGCGCGTCAGCCGCGGACGATGGCGCTGGCGATTTCCCAGCGGTTGACTGATACCGGCCGCACGCGGCTCACCCCGGCGCGATGCGTCACCAGCCAGGTATCGAAGGCGCCCGGCTTGCTGGTCGCAAAACCGAACAGCAGGTTGAACTTCCCCTCGGCGAGAGTCGTCGGGGTGTTTACGCGCTCGTCGCAGATCACGAAGTGATTGTCTTCGGGTGTCGCCCCGGGAAACGCCCCCTGGGCGGCGAGTTCGGCGAGAAACAGCTCCACCTGCGAGCGGGCACGCTGCCAGGCGTCGCGGGCGTTGTGCTCGAGCAGCACCCAGCGGGTGCCCTGCTCGATGCTTGCGGCCACGAACAGCGCCAGCCGCCGCGCCGACAGGTATTTCCAGTCCGCAGCCGTGCCGCCACCGACACCCAGGGTGCGCGGACTTACTCCGGTGCGCGACCCGCCACGCACCGCCAGCAGGGTGTTGACGCCGGCATGGGCGAGGCGCACCCGATCGGCATCCGCGACCGCCACCGCCGGCCGCAGCCCCGGGCGCAGCACCGCCTCCTCGCTCTCCGCCGCGGTCCACACCGGCCAGGTTTCGTCGGCGCGCGCGATCATGCCGGCCGCGGCGCCGCAGGAGCCGAAGGTCTCGACGCGGCCGCGCAGCCGGTCGAAGGCCTGCACCCTTGGAAAGTACATGACGGCGCTGTCGCTGCGGAACGGCCAGACGCGCAGGGCCTCAAGCGCCGCGCGGGCGCTGTCCCAGGCGGCCGGGGGATCGACCAGCAGCAGCGCCTGGCGCTCGCGGCAGATGCGGGCGGCCACCAGCAGGGTCGAGAGGCCCACGTCGCGGTCGCGCTCCAGTGGCGGGATGCACAGGAGGTTGAAGCGCTCGACGCCTTCGAGGGCGAACAACCCGCTGCGGCTCGCCGCCGAGCCGATCACGTCGTAATCAGTGAGCGGTGCGCCGTCATCGCCATCGGGGCTCGAGAGGGTGTAACCGACCGCGACTCCCCCCGGTGCGCCGGCGGAGCGTTGCGGACGCTCGGCGGGCAGCGTCCCGCGCACCCGCACCAGGCGCGACTTGAGCAGCATGTCGCTCACGCAGCGCGCCGATTCGCGCGCTATCGACACGCGGCGATAAATTTCCTGATCCTCGACCAGTTCCGAGCCGGCGCTGCGCACCCGCTGCACCACCAGGTTGAAACGGTCCGGCTCGGCAACGCTGATGCCGTCGTAGTCGACCGAGGCACGCAGGTATTCGCGCGACCCGGGGTTGACGGCGATAAGTTGCAGCGCCGCGCCGTGGGCCGGCAGGCTCAGGGTCGGCGGGCGCGCGCCGTTGACGACGCGCACCACGCGCGCCTCGCGACCGCCGTTCTCGAAGAACTGCTCGAGCGCGTAGGAGAGCGTGGCGGGTTGCCACAGCCCACCGAAGTGGTGTTGGAATTCGGCAAAGCTGCGCACGCTGAGCGGCTGATCGACCGGACCCTTGAGGGTGCGGCCGATGAAGGCGGCGATTCCGGTCGGCACACGCTCGATCGCGTGATCCGTTCGGCTTTGTTGTGCGAGTTCTATGCCGGACGCGGGGCTGTCGGCCACTCAAGCGCCTCGTTCGGGATCTAAGGCCCGCGCGACTCTAGCACATTGCGTGGCGTCGCTAGCGACGCGACGGCGTGCGCTGCACTGCGTCGTGCGCCGCCGCCTGCGCCTGCTCGGCGGCGCGGCGTGTTTGTTCCACGTGCGCGCGCTCGAGCTCGTCGCGCTTGCGTGCGATCTCCGCTAGCATGAGTTGCAGCCACGCGGACAGCGTCTTCACGAGTGTTGTCAGCCGCCGTCTTTCGGCGCGCCGGCAGGCGCGGGAGCCTTCTGGACGGTGCCGGTGCTGCCCGCGGTCGCCGCCGGCGCACCCGGAGTCGGCGTACCGGGCTGGATTTCGCTCAGGATCTGCCTGAAGGAACTCTCATCCATCGGCAGGTCGGTCTTGCCGTCCCAGGTCGACCCGGGCGGCAGGACGTTCTGCACCCGCGGGGCGCCGGCGAGCACCTGCTCGAGCCCCGTGCCGGGCGTGGTGACCGGCACCGGCACGCCGCGCGGGCTGCGGGTGAGCCCCGAGACCGCGTTCCAGTCGATCTGCTCGTGTTGCATCTTCAGCTGCTGCTGCAGCGTGGTGGCGAGGGACCTGGAGAGGAGCTTGCGCGGCGCCTTGCGCCAGTCGCGGGTGTCGTCCTCGAGGACGTCAAAGGGCTGCATGTACAGCTGCCCTGCGTGCCAGCCGAAGACAAAGGGCTGATTGACCACCCGCACCGACGTGCCGACCGGCACCATGGTGAAGAACTGCTCGATGTCCTCGGGGTACAGGCGGATGCACCCGTGGCTCGAACGCAGACCGACACCCGCCGGCTTGTTGGTGCCGTGAATCAGGTAGCTCGGCCACTGCAGGTAGAAGGCGTACTTGCCCAGCGGGTTGTCGGGCCCCGGGCCGATGACCGGATCAAGCTCCTCGCCGTTCTCCAGATGCTCCTTGCGCACCGAAACCGGCACCCGCCAGGTGGGGTCCTTCTGGCGGCGGACGATTTTCGTCACGCCCTCCGGAGTGCGCCAGCCCACCTTGCCGATGCCAATCGGGTGGGTGAAGACCACCGGGCGTTCGCCCTTCTTCAGCGGCGGGTAGTAGAAAATGCGCATCGCCGCGATGTTGATGACGACGCCGGTGCGCGGCGCGTTCGGCAGGATGAACTGCGACGGCACGATGATCTCGCGGCCTTCTCCCGGCAGCCACGGGTCCACCTTGGGATTGGCACGCAGGATCTCCTCATAGCCGACGTTGAAGCGCCGGGCGATGTCCGTGAGCGTGTCGTCCTTGCTGGCCACCACCACCTGTACGACGCCGACCATGTCGTCGCCCGTGGCCAGCTCGAAGCGCTCGGTGGCAACCGGCAGCGGCAGCGCTGGCGGCTGCGGCGCGGCTGCTGGCGGGGGTGGCGGCGGGGGCTTGTGGCGGAACGGCGCGAACAGCGAACAGCCGCTCGCGCCCAGCACCACGACGGCCGCGAGAGCGGCGAGGAATCTGCGAGTCACCATAGGCGCGGAATTATGACTGATGTCGCGGCCCCGTCGGATGTCGGCGATCCGCTACAGCAGCACCGGCTGGTTCGGCAGCTCGTTGCCGCTCGCCGCCGCTCCCGGAAAATGCCGCCCGAGCAGCGCGCCGACGCCCAGGATGCCGACGATGGAGCCGTCGCGAAAACGCCGCTCCCGGTAGTGATGCTCCATCTGCCGGCACACCGCGTCCCACTCCGCCTGCGTGACGCGCGCGGCGATCCCGCGGTCGGCGATGATCTCGACCACGTGATCGGCCATCAGCACGTAGATCAGCACGCCGTTGTTGTTCGCCGTGTCCCACACGCCGAACTGTCCGAACAGCTGCAGCGCGCGCTGCCGCGCCGGCATGCCGCGCCACAGCTCCGGGATGTCGAGGGCCGTTTCGACGACGAAACGGATCTCCCCGTTGTGGCGCGCCTCGCACTCCTTGATCGCCTGCTCGATCGCCTCGCGTACCTGCGGGGGGAAGTGCCGGCGCGTGCTCCAGCGGGTGGTGAAGATATGACGGACGAGACGCGCGAGGTTCATAGCTACGCCCTCACCAGCTGCCGCCTGCGCCGCCACCGCCAAAGCCGCCGCCGCCGCCGCTGAATCCGCCGCCACCACCACCACCAAAGCCACCGCCGCCGAAGCCTCCCCAACCGCCGCCAAAGCCGCCGGTGCGCGGCAGGCTCGACCAACCGCTGCCGCGTGCCAGGCCCCCGAGCAGGGTGAAGAGGAACGCGCCTGCGGCGGCGAGCCCTGCCAGCAGCAGCGCGTAGCCGGCGATCCATACGAGCAGACCCGCGCCGGCAGCGGTGAACGCGGATCCCAGGGTCCGCCCGAAGATCCCCCGCAGTACCACCGAGCCGACGAATACGGCGAACAGCAGTTCTGGCACGATCCCCGCGCCGTGAGCGCGCCGGTTCGACTGCCACCCCTGTTCGGGCGGCGGCAATGGCTCTCCCTGGACCAGCTTTATCATCTGATCAAGGCCGGCATCGATCCCACCGTAGAAATTTCCCTGCCGGAAGTCGGGAGTAATGGTCTCGTCGACGATGCGCTTGCAGTTGGCGTCCGTGAGGACGCCCTCCAGCCCATAGCCGACCTGGATCCAGACGCGCCGATCGCTCTTGGCAATGACCAGCAGCGCCCCGTCATCCACCTTTTGCCCGTCAGCCTTGCCGCGGCCCAGTTTCCACTGCTCGGCGACCCTGAAGGAGTACTGAAAGATATCCTCCGGTGTGGTGGTGGGCACTATCAGCACGGCGAGCTGCGAGCCCTTGGCGGATTCGAAGGCGGCGAGCTTCTGCTCGAGCGCGGTCTGCTGATCTGCGCTGAGCGTGCCGGTGAGATCGGTGACACGCGCCGTGAGCTTCGGGATGGGCTGCAGGCCCGCGCTGCTCCCGGCCGGCGCCTGGGCAGCGGCCGCCAGGCTCAAAGCCAAGAGCAGCGGCAGCGCCAGTCCCGCCTGCGCGCGGCCGCGACGCGACGGGCGGATCATCTGCTTATTTCGTCGCGCCCTGGTCCGGCGGCGCGCCTGCCGCGGGCGCGCTCGGCGTCCCCGCAGCTCCAGGCGTCGAGGTGTCGAAGCTCACCGTGGGCGCCGTTGAGATCTGCTGCTCGTTGGTGACCGTGAAGTTCGGTTTCAACTGGAAGCCGAACATCTTCGCCGTGAGGTTGGTGGGGAACTGGCGCATGGTGACGTTGTAACTCTGCACCGCCTGGATGTAGCGGTTGCGCGCCACGGTGATGCGGTTCTCCGTGCCCTCCAGCTGCGACTGCAGGTCGCGGAAATTCTGGTCCGATTTCAACTGCGGATAGTTTTCCGTTACCGCCAGCAGGCTCTTCAGCGCGCTGCCGAGCTGCCCCTGGGCCTGCTGGTACTTCTGGAAGAGCTCCGGATTGTTGAGCACTTCGGGGGTGACCTGGATCGAGCCGACCTTGGCGCGCGCCTCGGTCACACCGATGAGCACCTTCTGCTCCTGGGCGGCGTAGCCCTTGACCGTGTTGACCAGGTTCGGGATGAGATCGGACCGGCGCTGATACTGGTTTACCACCTCGGACCAGGCGGCTTTGACGCCCTCGTCCTGGGTCTGCAGGTTGTTGTAACCACAGCCGGAAAGTCCTGCTGCCACCACGGCCAGGAGGGCTAAAGACAACGCACGCATTGAATTCTCCTTATGCTTCAATCCCCGCCCCATGCCGGGGGGCGGGGATTGTCACACAGCAAGGAAAGCCGCGTCGACCGCCGCGCGGCACAGCCTTGCAGAACGTGTGAGTCGCGCCAACGCTGAAAAAGCGCCCGACGGAGTCCATCCAAAAAAAAACCCCAGGTTTTTAGGCCTGGGGTCGGTAAGGGCGGACCTTCGATGAAGGGAAGGAAGTCCGCCAGGGGATAGGAAGCCTCAGTGCAATCGTGCCCAGTGCAGGATTCGGATGTCTTCCGACTCCAGATCGAAACTCTGTGCCAGCAGCGAGCGTAGTTCGCGGTTGGCGCGCGCGTTGGTCAGCGGCTCGCGCAGCTCCACCACACCACTCCATTCATTCGAGCCGGGGGCGCTGCGGGCCTTGCCGGGATCGGTGACAAAGTGCGTGTAGTACTTGGTAGTCACGGTTACGAGCGTAGTAGCGGCCCCATGGGCCGTCCGTGACACTTTCCACAAACCTGGGGATTTCTGTAAAAGGAGATGCGAAACAAGTCACAGGATGGCCCGCGGATGGGACGCTTCCGGCAGGCCGCTCCGGCGGGCTCCAGATACATAACCCCCCAGGGGGAGCGGCGGCTGCGCGAGGAGCTCGAGCAGCTGTGGCGTGACGAGCGCCCGCGGGTGACCCAGGCGGTAGCGGCCGCCGCCGCGCAGGGCGACCGCTCGGAGAACGCCGAATACACCTATGGCAAGCGGCGTCTGCGGGAAATCGACCGCCGCGTGCGCTTCCTGCGCCAGCGCCTCGAGGGCATGGTGGTCGTGTCTGCGCCGCCGTCGGACCCGCGCCGGGTGTTCTTCGGGGCATGGGTGTCCCTGGAGGCCAACGACGGGGAGCGGCTGCGGCACCGCATCGTCGGTCCCGACGAATTTGACCTCGCGCCCGGCTACATCAGCATGGACTCGCCGCTCGGCCGGGCGCTGCTGCGCAAGGCGCTCGATGACGAGGTGACGGTGGAAGCCCCCGGCGGGTCGCGAACGCTCACCATCGTCGCGATCGGGTACGAGCCGCCGGAGCGCTGAGGCAGCCGATTACCAGACCACCCGCACGTTCTTGAACTGCCACGGGTCGCTCTTGTCGACGTCCTCCGGCAGCAGCCGCTCGCGCTCGTGCAGCGGCGTCCAGTCGGTGTAGGCGCCGACCACCGGACCTAAGTACGGCAGGCAGATCTCGAGGGTGCGGCGGAAATCCATCTCGTCCGGCTCGACGATGCCGAGATTGGGGTTTTCCATCGCCCACACCACCCCCGCGAGCACCGAGATGCACACCTGCAGGCTGGTGGCGTTGTTGTAAGGCGCGAGCTTGCGCGCCTCCTCGATCGACAGCTGCGAGCCGTACCAGTAGGCGTTCTTCTTGTGGCCCGCGAGCAGCACCCCCAGTTCGTCGACGCCCGCGGTGATCTCGTCCATGAGGATGCGCTGGCGCTCCTGCTGCACGTAGTTGCGGCCGACCAGCTCGTGCACCGACACCACCGCCGAGTCGCACGGGTGATAGGCGTAGTGCACCGTCGGGCGGTACACGACCTGCGCGCCGTCGCGCACCGTGTAGTAGTCGGCGATGGAGATGGCTTCGGCATGGGTGATGCAGAAGCCATGGAAATGGCCGGCGCGTGGCGTCCAGGTGCGCACCCGCGTGGCGGCGCCCGGTTGCATCAGATAGATCGCCGCCATGCAGCCAAAATCGTGGCGCTTGCCGTCGCGCGGGAAATTGCGCTCGTGCGTTCCCCAGCCCATCTCGCTCGGCTGGCAGCCCTCGCTGACGAAGCCATCGATGGACCAGGTGTTGACGAACTCACCCGGCTGCTTGGGCTGGTTCGATACCTGCGTGTCGCGCTCAGCGACGTGCACGACCTTCACGCCCAGGCGTCGCGCCAGTTCCCCCCACTCGCCACGCGCGGCGGGTTTGCCCGCATCCACCTGGGTGTCGGCGGCGATGTTGAGCAGCGCCTGCTTGACGAGGTGCGACACCAGTCCGGGATTGGCACCGTGAGTCAGCACCGCGGTGGGCGCGCGCGCATTGCCGGCGCGCAGCGCCAGGGCTTCCTCGCGCAGCGCGTAGTTGGTGCGGCGGCTGGGCGGCACCGTCGGATCCGTGTAGCCGCCCGGCCACGGCTCGATGCAGGTGTCGAGGTACATCGCGCCTTTTTCCCAGCACAGCTTGACGAGCGCGATGCTGGAGACTTCCACCGACACGTTGATGAGGAAGTCCCCACGCCCCAGCAGCGGGTTGAGCAGGCGGCGGAAGTTCTCCCGCGTCAGTCGCTCCTTCACGAAGCGCACGCCGTAGCGGGCCGCCTCCTCGTTGCCCTTGTCCTCGGCGCTGACGATGGTGATGCGCTCGGGCGCAATGCCGATGTGCCGCAGCACCAGCGGCAGAACGCCCTGCCCGATGCTGCCAAAACCGATGAACAGGATCCGGCCGGGAAATTCCACCTGAATTTTTTGCTCGTTGCTCATGATGCGCCTGCGCTGGAGTGCTCTGCAGGGTAGCAATCGGATCGGCGCGGCTCAATGCGCCGCGCGCGCGGCGCGCGCCGCCGCCTGACGCGCACCGTCACTTCCAGTGCGGCGGACAGGTCCGCTCGTAGCCCGGCAATGCTGCAACGCGCGCCAGCCAGCGGCCGAGCGCCGGATAGTTGACTTCCACCGGCATGAAGCGCGAGGACAGCGCGCGCGCGGCGGGTTTTTCCAGCGCACGCTTCAGCAGCTGGATGCCCGGAAAGATCACCATGTCGACCGCCGAGAAGCTATCCCCCACGATCCACTCCGACTTCGACAGCCGTCCTTCGATGGTGCGCGCCTCGCTCGCCGCGGCGTGCAGCGCCGCGGTGATCTCATCGCCGGCGAGATCCGCGTCGCCGAAGAAGATCCCGTTCGTGATTTTCTGCAGATGCGGCTCGATGTACGCCTGGTACTCGCAGATGACGCGCATGATGGTGCCGGCTTCTTCGGGCGTGCGCCCGAAGATCGGCGGCTGCGGGTACTTCAGATCCAGGTAATAAAGGATGGCGAGCGATTCGAAGCACACGTAGTCGCCGTCCTTGAGTACCGGTACGCGACCGCGCGGGTTGAGCGCCAGCATGTGCGGGGACTTGTGCTCCTGCTTGGAGAACTGCAGCAGGTGGCTGACGTAGGGCAGGCGCTTGTGCTCGAGCGCCAGCAGCACCCGCCACGCATAGGGGCTGCCGCTGCCCCAGAAAACCTCGATTGCCATCGTTCCCCCGCGCGCGCATTGCTCAGGTCCGATTGTAACGACAAGCGCACGGCGTGCGAAAATCTCCTCATCGTTTCCGTAAGGCGTAAGGTTCCGGCATGTTCACCACGCTCATCGAGCCGGCGGAGCTGCATGTGCACGCGGCCGACGCCGGCTGGGCGGTCATCGACTGCCGCTTTGATCTGGCAAGGCCGTCCTGGGGCGAAGAGGCGTGGGCGGCCGGACACATCCCCGGCGCGCTGTACGCGCACCTGGATCGGGACCTCTCCGGCGCGCACGCCCCAGACACCGGCCGGCACCCCTTGCCGGCGGTCGGCGCGCTGGCGAGCCTCTTCGGCAGCTGGGGAATCGACGCCACGGTGCAGGTGATCGCCTACGATCAGGGCCCGGGCGTCTACGCGGCGCGACTGTGGTGGCTGTTGCGCTGGCTCGGCCACCCGCAGGTGGCCGTACTGAACGGCGGCTTCACGGCCTGGGAGCGCGCGCGGCTGCCGGTGAGCCGGGCACGCCCGCAGCGCGCGCCGCGCCAGTTCACGGCCGCGCACGTCCCCGACATGCTGGTGACCAGCGCCAAGGTCGCGGCGGCGCTCGCGGCCGGGGACCTGGCGCGTGGCCAGATGCTGCTGGTGGACGCCCGCAGCGCCGAGCGCTTCGCCGGCGAGAACGAAACGCTCGATCCGGTGGCGGGCCATATCCCCGGCGCGCGCAACCACCCGTTCGCGGGCAATAGCGACTCGCAGGGACGATTTCTCCCGGCGCGCGAGCTGCAGCGGGCCTGGGAGCAGACGCTGCAGGGCCGGCCGGCGAGCGCGACGGTCGCGATGTGCGGTTCGGGCGTCACCGCCTGCCACAACCTGCTGGCGCTGGAGGCCGCAGGCCTGCCCGGCGCGCGGCTGTACGCGGGCTCATGGAGCGAGTGGATCCGCGATCCGGCGCGCCCGGTGGCACGCGGCTCCGGGCAAAGCCGCTGACGAATCACTCTTACTTGCCGCACAATTTTGATATAACGCCGCGCGTGGCAGCAGATCCCAAGAGCGCCTTCAACGGCCAGCGTAAATTCAACCCCGCGCAACCGTGGCGCGTTGAGGACTCCCTCGAGCTCTACAACGTGCGCGCCTGGGGCAAGGGTTACTTCGGCATCAATGAGGACGGTCACGTGGTCGTGCGGCCGGACACCACCGGGCAGCACGAGATTGATCTGTACGAGGTGGTCGAGGGACTCAAGGCGCGCGATCTGACCGCCCCGGTGGTGGTGCGCTTCTCGGACATCCTCGCGCATCGCCTCAAGCGCATGCACGACGCGTTTGCGCAGGCGATCACCGAGAACGATTACAAGAACCACTACGCGGCGGTGTTCCCCATCAAGGTGAACCAGCAGCGCCTGGTGGTTGAAGAGGTGTATCGCTACGGCAAGCCGTACGGCTTCGGCCTGGAGGTCGGCTCGAAGCCGGAGCTGCTGGCGGTGATGGCGATGACCGAGAACGCCCCGGAGCGGCTCATCATCTGCAACGGCTTCAAGGACGACAGCTACATCGAGGCGGTGACGCTCGCCACCAAGCTCGGGCGCACCATCATCCCGGTGGTCGAGAACTTCGTGGAGCTCGACCTGATCCTCAAGCACGCGCAGGCCTGCCAGGTGCGACCGCGCATCGGCGTGCGGGTGAAGCTCTTCAGCGAAGGCTCGGGCCGCTGGAGCGCCTCGGCGGGCGAGAAGTCGAAATTCGGCCTCTTCATTACCGAGATCCTCGAGCTTTTCAACGTGCTGAAGGCACGCGACATGCTCGACTGCCTGCAGCTCGTGCACTGCCACCCGGGCAGCCAGCTGCAGGACATCCGCCGCGTCAAGGACGCGATCAACGAGCTCGCACACGTGTACGCGGAACTGAAGCTGATGGGCGCGGGGCTGCAGTACATCGACGTCGGCGGGGGCCTGGGGGTCGACTACGACGGCAGCGGCACCAACTTCTCCTCGTCCATGAACTACACCCTCAACGAGTACGCGAGCGACGTCGTGTACCGCATCGCCAGCGTCTGCAACGCGCGCGATATCCCGCACCCCATGATCGTCAGTGAATCCGGACGCGCGGTGGCGGCCTACCACAGCGTGCTGATATTCGATGCGCTCGGCTCCTCGGCCCTCGACCAGTTCCGCGTCACCGGCGATCGCGCCATCGACTACAGCGGCGAGGAAGAACTGCCCCAGCCGGTGCACGATCTGTTTGAAGCCTTCCGCAGCGTGAGCGAGCGGCGCCTGGTGGAGTGCTATCACGACGCCCTCACCGCCCGCGAACAAGTGCTGCAGATGTTCAATCTGGGACTCATGTCGCTGGAGTTCCGCGGACTCGCGGAGCGGCTGTACTGGGCGACCTGCGCGAAGATCCGCGACTTCTGCCGCAAGCTCGAGCAGCTGCCCGAGGAGCTCGAGGACCTGGAGGCGATCCTCTCGGACACCTACTTCTGCAACTTCTCGGTGTTCCAGTCACTGCCCGACAGCTGGGCGATCGACCAGCTGTTTCCGATTCTGCCCATCCACCGCCTGGATGAGCGTCCGACGCGCACCGCGGTGCTCGCCGACATCACCTGCGACTCGGACGGCAAGATCGATCACTTCGTGTCGGCGCGCGACGTGAAGCGCACGCTCGAGCTGCACGAGCTCAAGGCCGACGAGAAGTACTATCTGGCGGCGTTCCTGGTCGGCGCCTATCAGGAAACCCTGGGCGACCTGCACAACCTCTTCGGCGACACGCACGTGGTGCACGTACGGCTGCACGAGGAAGGTGGCTGGTGGATCGAAGAGGTCGTCAAGGGCGACACCGCCAACAAGGTGCTGGAGTACATGGAGTACGACGTCGCCGAGCTCTACCCGGCACTCGCCCGCGACTGCGAACGCGCCATCCGCGACGGCCGCATGACCATCGCCGAGAGCCAGGCCATCAAGCGCTTTTACGAAAACGAGCTGAACGGCTACGCCTACCTGGAGCCCGCCGGAGCGTAACTCGGCCCGCGCGCGGCGCGCCCTGCCCTAGCCGGTGTGCACGCCCAGCGCCACCAGCACCCCGAGCACGAGGAATGCGATCGCCGCGATGCGGTGCACGAGTTTGAGCGGGATTTTTCTGGCCGCCGCCTCACCGAGCAGCACTACCGGGACGTCGGCAATCATCATGCCGAGCACCGTGCCCGCCACCACCGGAACGAGCACGTGGAATTGCGCCGCCAGCGCCGCGGTCGCGATCTGCGTCTTGTCGCCCATCTCCACCAGGAAGAATGTAATGGCGGTGGTGCCGTAGGCGCCGAAGCGCCCCGGTTTTTGCGCCAGGTCGGCATCCTTGTCGGGGATCAGCATCCACAGTGCGGTGGCGAGGAAGGAAGCCGCCAGGATCCAGCGCATCACCTGCGGATTCATGTAGGCGGCCAGCAGCGTGCCGACGGCACCGGCGAGGAAATGATTGGCGAGGGTGGCGGTGAGGATCCCCAGAATCACCGGCCAGGGTGCGCGGAAGCGCGCCGCCAGCACCAGCGCCAACAGCTGGGTCTTGTCGCCCAGTTCGGCGAGCGCGACGACCCCACAGGAAACCAGGAATGCTTGCACGACACCCCTTATTTAAATAGTTACCAACTGTTGGCCGGGCCGGCCGCTGCGCAGGTGCGCGGGCCTGGTTTGCGTCCCCTAAATGCCGGGAGTAGCATGACACGGGCGTTCGTATCCGTCATGGATGAGTGCGCCTTGTCAGAATGTGTTGACTTCGTTTCCCGCCCCGCGCTCCTCCATGCGCGAACGCAGGTGCAGGCCGCCGGCCCAAGCGCTGCGCACTGTCCAATCGTGTGCCTTGACGCCTTGACCTGTTTGACTGTTCACGCGGTACATGCGACCGACGCGTGCGGCTCGCCGCTGTCCGCTTTTGCAAGAGAGACCGCCAAGTGACGACGATTTATGTGGGCAATCTGCCCTTCAATGCCACCGAACAAGACGTCAAGACCCTGTTTGAACGCCATGGCACGGTGGAATCGGTCAAGCTCATCAACGACCGCGAAACCGGCAAGCCGCGTGGCTTCGGTTTCGTCGAGATGCCCCAGGCGGAAGCCCAGGCTGCCATCCAGACGCTGAACGGCTTTCAGATGAACGGCCGGCCATTGCGCGTCAACGAGGCGCAGGAGCGGCCGCAACGCCCGCGACAGGGCGGCGGACCGTTCCGCCGCTGACCAACACTCGTAACGCCCCTGGCGTACAAGGAGACCCCGCCTGCAGCGCGGGGTTTTTTTGCGGCGCACTTGCGGTAATGTAGCCGACGATGCGCGCGTCCAGAAAACTAGCGGCGGCGGTACTTGTCGGCACTGCATTCGTCGCGGCCTGCACCACCGATAGCTCGCGGCAGGTCACCGCGCAGACGCTCACCAGCATTCTCGCCGGCGATCAGCGCTCGGCAGAGAACCGCGCCCGCGATCGCTACCGGCATCCGAAAGAGACGCTGTTGTTCTTCGGCATCCGTCCGCAGATGAAGGTGCTGGAGGTGTGGCCGGAGCCGGGCTGGTACACGGAGGTCATCGCGCCGCTGGTGCGCGACTCAGGTGTGTACTACGCCGCGGTCACGCCCAATCCGGCCAGCAAGCACGTCACGCAGCGCCTGGAGGCTTTCCGCGCCAAGCTCGCCTCGCGGCCGGATCTCTACGAGCACGTGCAGGTGGTCAACTTCCCGCTGGACGGCACTGATGCGGTACCGCCGGGATCGATCGACATGGTCGTGACGTTCCGCAACATCCACAACTGGATGGCCGAGGGCCAGGCCGCACAGGCCTTCGCCACCATGTACCGCGCCCTGAAACCCGGCGGCGTGCTCGGCGTGGTCGAGCACCGCGGCAATCCCGCGCTGCCCCAGGACAGCCAGGCCAAGAGTGGCTACGTCAACGAGGACTATGCGATCAGGCTCATCGAGTCGCAGGGCTTCAGGCTGGTCGCCAAGTCGCAGGTGAATGCGAATCCGAAGGACACCAAGGACTATGAGCAGGGGGTGTGGACGCTGCCGCCATCCTACCGCTTAGGAGCGAAGGACCACGACAAGTACGCCGCCATCGGCGAGAGCGACCGTTTCACCCTGAGATTCGTGAAGCCCAGGAAGTAGCTGCGGCGCCGGCCCGCCCTACCACATGTCGCGCAGGCGCGCGCCGACATCCACGGTCAGCGGCGCATCGCTCTGCTGCAGCGCGTCGGCGGCTCCCAGCGCGCTGCCATGGAAGGTCACCGGGTCGAGGGTCTTGTGCACCTTCTCCGTCATGAAGCGGCTGCGCCCGCCGTAGACGTGCGCATCGCCCTGGCGCGACTGGTGGGTCAGGTGAAACTTCAACGGCACCATGAGCAGCAGATCGTTCTGCGCGCGCGTCAGCGCGACGTACAGGAGCCGCCGCTCCTCCTCGATGAGTTCGCTCTTGCCGGTGGAAAATTCGGACGGGAAGCTGCCGTCGACCACGTTGAGCACATAGACGGTGTCCCACTCCATGCCCTTGGCGGAGTGAATCGTGGACAACACCAGGTAGTCCTCGTCCAGGCTCGCACGCCCCGACTGGTCGCTGGTCGCATTAGGCGGATCGAGGGTGAGCTCGGTGAGAAAGCGCTCGCGCGAGGGGTACTGCCCTGACAGCAGCTCGAGCTGCTCCAGATCCCCGAGCCGCGTGTGGAACTGCTGGTAGAGGCGTTCGCAATGCGGCTGATACCACTCGCGCGCGAGGTGCAACTGCCCGACCCATTCGCGCTGCGGATCCGCCAGCGCCAGCATGAGGTCGGTGAAGCGGCGCCAGTCCACCTCGCCGGTCTGCGGCGGCGTGAACTGCTTGAGCGCCGCGAACGCATGGCCGCCGGCCTCGACGTGTGCCAGCGCGGCGCGCGCGTTGACCGGTCCCATTCCGGGCAGCAGCTGCAGCGCGCGGAACGCGGCCAGCGTGTTGTGCGGATTGTCCGCCCATCTGAGGATAGCCAGCAGGTCCTTGACGTGGGCGGCCTCGAGGAACTTCAGTCCGCCGTACTTTACGAACGGCACTTTGCGTTTGCCGAGCTCCACCTCGAGGACGTCGCTGTGACTGGCGCTTCTGAAGAGCACCGCCTGGCGCTTGAGCGCCACGTTGGCCTCGCGGCGCCGCAGCACCTCGTTGCAGACGTACTCCGCCTGGGATTGCAGCTCGTCCACGGTGACCACGCGTGGACGCGCGCCCTGGCCGCGGATCGACAGCAGGTATTTGCGGTGCTGGCGCGGCGCTTCCGCCAGCAGCGCATTGGCCACGTCGAGCACCTGCTGTGTCGAGCGGTAGTTCTGCGCCAGCGTGACGACCTCCGCGGCCGGCGTGAATGCCTGCGGGAAACCGAGGATGTTTTCCACCGCCGCGGCGCGAAACGAGTAGATCGCCTGCGCATCGTCGCCGACCACCGCCAGTCCCGCGCCGTCGGGTTTCAGTCCATGCAGGATCTGCGCCTGCAGCTTGTTGGTGTCCTGGTATTCGTCGACCAGCACGTGGTCGAAGTGCGCGCCGATGTGCTGCGCGAGGCGCGGCTCGGTCATCATGCCGTGCCAGTACAAGAGCAGGTCGTCGTAGTCGAGGAGCGCGGCGTGCTGCTTCTGCTCCACATAGCCGCGATACAGCGCCGCCAGCTCGTCGTGCCACTGCGCGCACCACGGGAAGTGCCGATCGAGTGTGTCCTTGAGCGGCGCACAGGTGTTGACGCGGTGCGAGTAGATCGCAAGACAGGTGTCCTTGCGCGGGAAGCGCTGCTCGGTGGCGGCCAGTCCCAGCTCCTGGCGCAGTGCGTCCATGAGGTCCGCCGAGTCGGCGCGGTCGATCACGCTGAAGTGCGGATCGAGCTTCAGGTGCGGCGCGTAATGGCGCAGCAGGCGGTTGCCGATCGCGTGAAAGGTGCCGGCCCAGCTCAGGCGTTGCGCGATGCCCTGGCTGGCGCCCCCGAGTGGTTCGTTGAGCGCCTTGCGGGTGATCTCGTGGGCGCGCCGCCGCATCTCGTTGGCCGCGCGGCGCGTGAAGGTCAGCATCAGGATGCGCGCCGGGTCCACGCCGTTGATGACCAGATGCGCCACCCGATGCGCCAGAGTGTCGGTCTTGCCCGTACCCGCGCCGGCAACGATCAGCAACGGACCGGACTGGTAGCCCTTTTCGGGGAGCGCCTCACCGTGAGTCACCGCCTTTCTTTGCGCGGTGTTGAGCTTCTCGAGGTGCGAGGTGGTGGGCACGGACGGGAACTATACCTGCGCGCGGGTGGCATGCGCAGCGGTTACGATGAGCAGCATGAATCCCGACAAACAGACCCTGCACTACAGCGGCCGTGTCATCCGCGTGACCACCGACGAGGTGCTGCTGCCCAACGGGCACCGCGCGCTCCTGGAAGTGGTGCACCATCCTGGAGGCGCCGCCATGGTCGCCCTGGATGCCAGCCTGCGCGTATGCCTGCTGCGGCAGTACCGTTATGTCGCCGACGGCTTCCTGTGGGAACTGCCGGGCGGCAAGCTCGAACCCGGCGAGCCGCCGCTGGATACGGCGCGGCGCGAGCTGGCCGAGGAAGCCGGTGTCAGCGCGAGCCACTGGGAGAGCCTCGGATGCGTGCTGAGTTCCCCCGGGGTGTTCGCCGAACGGCTGCACCTGTTCCTGGCGAGCGGGCTGACCCCCGTGAGCACCGCGCATGAGCGCGCCGAGGTCATCGAGATTCACTGGATACCCCTGGATGAGGCCTGCGAATGGGCGCTGAACGGCGCCATTGCGGATTGTAAAACCGTCATTGGCCTGCTGCGTGCCCGCCACCTGGGTGCCACGGCCAAGGGCACCCCGGGCGGGAATAATCCGTGACGGGGGTCGCAGTCCTGAGGCTGGCGCGGCGGGTAGGCTAGCTGTGGGGCAGTGGCGCTATTGCGCCTATGGATACCGATCCAGTGAACGAGCCGGGCAGAAAAAAAACACCGACTGCGGATCCCATGCCGGAAGCCGAACGCCGCCGCATAGGCACGGTAGTGCACGACGAGCGCGGCAACGCCTCGGTGCGCTGGCGCGACGCGCCGGCCGACTGGCAGCGGCCGGTGCTCGAGGTGCTCGGCGACCCCAAGCTCACCGTGAAGGCTGAGGAGTCCTACGACCCCTACGCGCGCCGTCCGGCCCGCGGCAGCGGCCCGGCGACGCGCACCGATCTGCGCAAGCTGTCCGAGTGGATCAAGATGATGCGCGAGCTGCAAGAGCGCAAGCGCAACGGCGACGCGCCGGACGAGGACTGACGGGTAAGCCTCAGGCGCTGCGTTCGATATGTGCGCGCTTGCGCGTGTTCGTCAGACGATAGAAGCGGCGCAGTTCCGTCAGCACTTCGGCTTCGTGGCCCGCGCCCTCGGGACGCCCGCGCCAACCCTCCAGTCGCGACTCCAGCCGCCCGCAAAAACGCTCCGCGTAACGACTCGCCTCGCGGTACATGGCCGAGGTGCCCGCGCTCAGCCGGGGATCCGTGCGCGTGCGTGCAAACAACGCGTGGCGCAGCTCCGCGGGGAAATGTCCGGGCAGCTGACGGCGCAGCAGCCAGTAACTGACGACGTACTTGTCGACCTCGGCCTGCATCTCCAGCTCCAGGAGCGAGACCGGCTTGTCGTGCGCGGCGTTCCAGGTCAGGTAAAGAAAATGGCTCACGCCCTCGAGCGCGGTCCAGCAGTCCGCGACGTTGCCGGCATGCAGCTGCACGATCGGATCCTGGCGCGCCAGACGCTCCAGCAGCGCAGGATCCAGGTACAGCGACAGCGCCAGCTCATCGGCGCCGTCGGCCGGCTGCGCCACGATGAGCTCTTCCTCGAGGTTGCCGCCGCGCGCCTGGCGCGGCAGGCAGGCGCGATCGGTGACCAGGAAGTCATAGACGTCGTGCGCGATGCGCACATCGTAAATGCCACCCAGAAGTTCCTGCAGCCGCGACAGCAGCATGGGTTTCAGTGGACGCAGGCGGTTACGCCGGCCTTGGTGGGGTGCACGCCCAGGCGCTCAAGCAGCGCGTGGCAGCGCGCGCTACCGGTCTTCAGCCAGATCTCGTAGAGCCGCAGGATGTCGCGGGCCGAGTGTGCATAGGAGGTTTCGCTCACCTCGTTGAGCGCATCCACCATCGGCTGGAACTTGTGTGACAGCTCGGCGAACACCGCGGCCAGCACCCGTCCCCTGCCCCCTGCCACGGTCTGCGCGAGCGTGCCATAGGCCTGGCCTCCCATCGCAATGTGGTAGTCGATGTCGATGAGCCTGGCCGCGAAGCTGCGGGCAAAGAACCCGGCAATGAACAGCGACACATCGCCCAGACGCTGCAGAGCGCGCGCCCGTTCGGCGGCGCGCGGCGCCTCGAGGGCTTCCCCGAGCATCACCACCAGGGGCTTCAGGCGCGTGCCCGCGGGTGTGTTCTCGTAGAGCGCTTCGGAGCGTGCGAACAGCGTCAGGAGGTTGACCACGTAGTGTTCAGTCTGGTCCTCGACCGCCAGGTGTTGTTTCACAAGGGCGCCGTGCAGGGTGTCCTTGAAGAACTCCCGCAGGTTGGCCACTGGCACTACGCGGCTCATCTCGCTCATCGCCCTTAGATTCCCTCAGGCAACCGCCGCCATTCCGTGACGGATGCGCCAACTTAACTAAAAACAACGCGCGGTGACTGGCAGCCTGGCACCGGCAGTGCTGACAGGAAGGACCTACAGCCCCAGATGGGTGGCCAACTGTGCGCAATCGCTCACATTAAGGTCCGCGGCGGCAAGCTCCTGCGGCCAGGGGAGCGCGCGGCGGTTCATCCACACCGTGCCGAAGCCGGCCGCGCGCGCCGCGACCACATCCAGCAGCGGTTCATCGCCGACATACAGAATCTCGTGCGCGCGGCAATCAAGTTCAACCGCCAGGCGCTCGAAACAGCGTCGCTCGGGCTTGCCGGCGCCGAGCTCGCGGGCGTTCAGCGACACCGCGAACAGGTGAGCGAGGCCAATGCGCTTAAGATCAGCGTTACCGTTGCTCAGCGACCCGAGCTTGAAGCGCCGCTGCAGCCGCACCAGCGCCGGCACCACGTCGGCGAATACCTCGACTTCGTTGCGCGCCTGCAGGAACACGGCGAACCCCGCATGCGCCAGGGTCTCATCGTAACCGTGTTCGCGGGCGTGCGCGGCGAGCGCCGAGAGGCGCAGATAACTCACGTCGTGGGCGTTGTGCGGTTCACGCGCGGCGAGTTCCTCACGGGCCCGGCGCATGGCTTGCGGCGTCAGCCGGCGGACGATGCGTGGCCCGTGTTCGGCGAGCCACGCCTGCAGCGCGCCTTCGGCGCGCGCCAGCACCGGCTCGACATCCCAGAGTGTATTATCCAGATCGAAAGCAATGGCGCGCACGTCGTCCAGCACGCGCGAAGGTTAGCATTCCATGGCGCCGCTCACTCTGGTCATCGGCAACAAGAACTACTCCTCCTGGTCGCTGCGCGCGTGGCTGCTGTTAAAGCATGTGGGACTGCCGTTCGAGGAGATCCTGGTCCCGCTCGACACCCCCGGGACCCGCGACGAACTCGAGCGCCACGGTCCGAGCGGCCGGGTGCCGGTGCTGCACGCCGGCTCGCTGTGCGTGTGGGATTCACTCGCCATCTGCGAATACGCCGCCGAGATCGCAGGCTGTGGCTGGCCACGGGCGAGCGAGGCGCGCGCGGTGGCGCGCGCGGTGTGCGCCGAAATGCATTCCGGCTTTCAGACGCTGCGTGCCGCCTGGCCCATGAACGCGCGGGCGCGCAATCGCCACACGGCGCTGACGCCCGGGCTGGTGGCCGACGTCGCGCGCATTGATGAAATCTGGAACGACTGCCGGCACCGCTACGGTGGCGGCGGCCCGTGGCTGTTCGGCGACTACTCGGTCGCGGATGCCATGTACGCACCGGTGGTGCTGCGCTTCAACACCTACGGCGCGCGCGTCTCCGAGACCGCGCGCTGGTATATGGCGAGTGTCATCGAGGACGCCGCGCTGCAGGAGTGGATGCTGGCGGCAAAGCACGAACCATGGACCATCGCCAACGACGAAGCCGGCTGACGGCCGTCCTCCCCTGAAATCAAACAACCTGACGGACTTACCATGCACCTGAATGCGCGCGTCCCGGCTTTGCTCCTGTTGTGCAGCCTTTGTGTCCCGGTGCTCAGCGCCGCGCCTGACGCGGCTAATAACGGCGGACCCCTCACCGTGGAAGACCTCGTGCGCATGAAGCGCGTGAGCGATCCGCAGGTCTCACCGGACGGCCGCCAGGTCGCGTACGTGCAGCGCGAAACGGACATGGAGGCCAACAAGGGGCACACCAGCCTGTGGCTGCTGGATCTCACGGGCGCCAGAGGCGGGCCGCGGCGCCTGACAACACCCCAGGGCAATGACTCAAGCCCGCGCTGGGCCCCGGACAGTCACACGCTCTACTTCCTCTCGACCCGCTCGGGCAGCTCGCAGGTCTGGCGCCTCACGCTGCCCGGAGGCGAGCCGCACAAGCTCACCGACTACCCGCTCGATGTCGGCTCTCTGAAGGTGTCGCCGCGCGGCGGACAGCTCGCGCTCTCGATGGAAGTGTTTCCGGACTGCGTCACGCTCGCCTGCACCAGGGAGCGTCTCGACGCGCGCGCGAAGAGCAAGGCGAGCGGGCGCCTCTACGATCACCTGTTCGTGCGCCACTGGGATACCTGGAGTGATGGCAGGCGCTCACACCTGTTCACCGCGACGCTCGCGGGCGAGGGCACGAGCGGGCCGCCGGTGGAGGTCTCCAGGAATTTCGACGCCGATATTCCCGGCAAGCCCTTCGGCGGCGACGAGGACTTCGCCTTCAGTCCCGATGGCAAGACGCTGGTGTTCTCGGCGCGCATCGCCGGACGCACCGAACCGTGGTCGACGAACTTCGACCTGTTCCAGGCGAGCAGCGACGGCAGCGGCGCGGCGGTGAACCTGACCGCCGCAAATCCGGCCTGGGACGCGCAGCCGGTGTTTCTCGCCAACGGCGATCTCGCCTGGCTCGCCCAGGATCGGCCGGGATTCGAGTCGGACCGCTTTCACGTGATGCTGAAGGACGCGCGCACCGGCGTGGTGCGCGCGCTCACCGGCGGCTGGGATCGCACGGTCGGGCGGCTGGGTGCAACAGCGGACGGCAAGGCGCTGCTGGCGACGGTGGATGAACTCGGACAGCACGCGCTCTACCGCATCGATCCGAAGACCGGCAGCCCGCGCGAGCTCGTGCCGGGCGGTGAGGTAGACGATTTCAGCGCCAGCCGCGAACGGGTGATCTATGCGCACGCCGACCTCGGCGGCCCGGACGATCTGTACAGCGTGTCGCTCAAGGGCGGCGCGCCGCAACGTCTCACGGATGCCAACCGCGACATACTCGGCGCGCGCTCCCTGGGCGCGTTCGAGCAGTTCAGCTTCAAAGGCTGGAACGATGAAACCGTCTACGGCTACCTCGTGAAGCCGTACGGCTTCGTGCCGGGTAAGCGCTATCCGCTCGCGTTCGTGGTGCACGGCGGCCCGCAGTCGAGCATGCAGAACATCTGGAGCTGGCGCTGGAACGCCCAGACCTTCGCCGGCGGCGGCTATGCGGTGGTCATGATCGACTTCCACGGCTCGCCCGGTTACGGACAGGCGTTCACCGACTCCATCAGCCGTGACTGGGGCGGCAAGCCGCTCGTGGATCTGCAGAAGGGACTGGCGGCGGCGCTGCAGAAGTACCCGTGGATCGACGGTGAGCGTGCCTGCGCGCTCGGCGCCTCCTACGGCGGCTTCATGATGAACTGGATCGAAGGCAACTGGCCGGACCGCTTCCGCTGCATCGTCAATCACGACGGCGTGTTCGATCAGCGCATGATGTATTACTCAACCGAGGAGCTGTGGTTCAACGAGTGGGAGTTCGGCGGCCCGTACTACCGGAACCCGCAGGGCTACGAGCAGGTGAACCCCGCCGACTTCGTCGCAAAATGGCGCACGCCGATGCTCGTCGTTCATGGCGAGCAGGACTTTCGCATCCCCTACAGCCAGGGTCTGGGCGCGTTCACGGCGCTGCAGCGCCGCGGCATCGAGAGCCGGCTGCTGGTCTTTCCGGATGAGAACCACTGGGTGCTCAAGCCCGCCAACAGTGTGCTGTGGTACCACACGGTGCTCGGGTGGCTCGACGAGCATCTGAAGAACTAACCGCACCAGCCGAACACTCCGCAGACATGCGAGCGCGGGGAACGCTGACGATACCGGCTGCGCTTAAGACGCTGCGCTGCATGGCCTGCCGCGCGGTTCTAACGCAAACTGTATACACCCCGGCCGCCATGTAGACATTTTGCGTCAGACTTGCGCGGACACTGTCGCGCTGCAGGCCCTGCGGGCGCTGCCGGCGTCATTCGTCGCCTGTTTGACCAATTATTCGCGTCTGCGCGCGATCCAGGAGCGCGGGCCTTCCTAGCGCACCTTGCGGAACCTGTAGTCGCCGAGCGTCAGCGATCCTAAGCTGAATTCCGCCTGCGTCACGGCGGGTCTGCCGGCGGGGTCCGGGCAGACCTTCGGATCGTGAGTCGCGACAAAGCGCGCGCCGTCGCGTTTCCACAGCAGCACACAACCCTCGGCCTGCACGTCCTCGGCCACGACGCTGGTGAACAGGTCCTTGTTTTGCTGCCCATCGCGCCAGCGCACCGGCTCGACGAACTCGTACATGGTCTCGACGATGCCGCGCTTCTCGTCGACCTCGAAGCTGTACATTTTCTGGCTGAGAACGCGGCGCGGGTCGTCGGCGGCGATTTCCTGCGCGTAATAAATGTGATGGCCGAGGCGGGGCGTGAACACGCGGGTGATGATGAGGGTCACCGCATCGTGCGCCGGGCGCGCGGCGCTGCGCGCTTCAAGTTCCGCCTGGGCGCGGTTGTCGTACTCACCGGGCAGCAGGGCGAGCAGCTGCGTCAGCTGCTCTTCATTCACTTTGCTCTGGTCCTCCTTGCAGCCGCTCACGGCGGCCAGCAGCGTGCCCAGGACCACGGCGGCCGGGAGATACCGCCGTGACGTTGCGACTTCAACCATAGGAGGCCCGCCACTGCGCGCGGTACTTCAGTCCCAGGTCCATGAGGCGCTCGAGCAGCTCCCCGTAGGGGGTGCCGGCGGCGGCGGCGGCGGCGGCGAAATCCTCCGCGGCCTCGAGATTCGGGTTGGCGTTGGCCTCGAGCACGTACACCTGTCCTTGCTTAGTGACCCTGAAATCCATTCGAGCATATCCGGACATGCCAAGCGAGCGGTAGATGCGGCGCGACAGCCGGTCGAGCGCCGCCAGCACCGGTGGCGGCAGATCGAGGGCGGCGTGGGTCGTGATGCCGTACTTCGCCTGGTAGCGCTTGTCCCATTTCACCTTGCGCGTGGCGATCGCCGCCAGCGAATCGGGCATGGAGCCGAACACCATTTCCCACACCGGCAGGCGTGTGAGGCGCTCGTTGCCCAGCATGCCGACGTACAGCTCGCGGCCCTCGATGTACTCCTCCACCAGCGCATCGGACTTCACCTGCTCATGCACGAAGGCGATGCGTTCCTTTAACTTCGCGGCGTCATCCACCACCGAGGCCTGCGCAATGCCGAGCGAGGCATCCTCGACCGTGGACTTAACGAACAACGGGAAGCGCTGGTTTTTCGGCACGTGCACGCGCGCACCGCGGCGGAACACGCTGAAGCGCGGTGTGGCGATACGGTGGTAGGCGAGCAGCTGCTTGCACAGCGACTTGTCGCGCGATAACAGCAGCCCGCGCGGGTTGCAGCCGGTGTAGGGCTGGCGCAGCAGTTCCAGGAACGCCACCACGTGCTGGTCGTAGGTGACGATGCCGTCGAATTCCTCCAGCAGATTGAAGACGACGTCGGGCTCCCAGTCGGCGATGGCGCTGCGCAGTTCGGTGAGGGAGTCGAGCACCCCCACGCAGCGTACGTCATGTCCGAGCTTGCGCAGCGTCGTGGTGACGTCGTACTCGGTGCGCCACTCCTCGATTTCCTTATCGCTGTGACCTTCGAGACTCGCCGGCGGCACCAGGCTCGCGTGCACCACGACGAGTGCGCGCAGTCGTCTCATAAGGGCATGTGCGGGGTCTCGCCCTGGGAGTAAAGCCCGCTCAACCGCTCGAGCATCCAGCGCGAGTAGTACAGGGCGTCGCGGCGATTGCCGCGCACGGCAAGCTTGAGGCGTTCGCTGCGCGCGATGAGCATGCGCAGGATCTGTTCGACGCTGTAACGCTCGATGTCGAGCGAGCGCGCTACGGCTGCGGTCAGCGGCCGCGAATGCGCGCGCAACAGCGCGGCGGCACGCACGGCGCCGCGGCGCGCGGGCTCGGGGGTGAATGCCCGGCGCAGCAACTCATCGGCAAGCCCGCGGCGGTACTGCCGGTCGCGCGCCAGGCGCCGGCGGTAATGCTGCTCGAGGGTGCGGGTGTTGTGCTCGAGCGGCTCGATGCGGGTGCGGTTGCGGACCGGTGCGCGCGTGTCGCGCACGCTCGCCACCAGTTCATCCACGGCCCGCAGCTTGTGCAGCGCCGGCCAGTCCGCATAGCTCTTGCGCCACCCCGAACGGGGCGCCAGCCACACGGCGAAGGTCTCGGCGAAATCCTCGGCCGGATGCGCCTGCGCGTACCACTCGCCGAGGTGATGAACGTAGCGGCGGCTGCCGGCGCGGGCGCGGTAACGCGCCGGATACGGCCGCGACGCCGGACCGAAGACCTCACGCCAGCGCCGGCGGCGCCGCAGGCGGTAGGCGTTGTCCACGGCGTGGCCCGCCTCGTGGCGCAGGATCCGCATCAGCAGCCGCGAATTGGCGCCCTCGGCCTGGTGCATGATGCGCCGCTCGAGCCGTTCCAGGCGCGGATGCGCGAGATAAAACGGTACCGCGATCCCCGGCACCCCGTCGGGAGAAAACCATTCCTCGGACAACCACACGTGCGGACGCACGCCGACGCCGCGCTGTGCGAGGTCGCGGTAGAGCTGCTGAACGTGGCGCGCCAGCGGCGAGCGTTCGACGCTGAGCTTCAGGTCGCAGAAGCGCAGCTTCAGCAACTGCTCGTCCGAGGCGCGCGCCCAGGAAATGGCGCCGCGACGCGCACGTGCGGAGGGTAAGCGGCGGCCGGCGGCGCGTGTCGAAGGCATGGGAGTCGCGAGCTTAACGCTTAGCCGCGCGCCGTGTCTGCACCCGCCGGCGCGCTTTTGGCAGCGCCCGGAGCCGCCCCTACAACTGCAGCAGCGCGTGCGCCAGCAGGCGATCGGCAAACCCCTCGAGCAAGTCTTTTTTCATCAGGCTGTTGCGCCACAAAGTGGGGACGGCGCCTGCAGTGTAGTGGGCGCCGGCCAGCGCCCCGCAGGCGGCCGCCACCACGTCCGAGTTGCCGCCGAGGTTGGCCGCCGCGAGCAGCGCATCGCGCAGATTGTCAGTGCGCGCGAAGGCGTCCAGTGCCGCGCTGAGCGCCCCGCGGGCGGTAACCGCGCCGCGGCGCACGGCGCCCGGCCTGCGGCCCGAAAACCCCACGGCCGCCACCGGCGAGGCCCCGCCGCTGACCGCGGCAATCACCCCGTCCGCATCGGGTGCCTCGAGCCACACCGCCGCGTGCGCCGCAATTGCCTGCTTGGCCTCCCCGGCGACGGCGGCGTGCAGCGCCGCCGCGAGTGCCCGACACGCCGTGAGCACGGATGGCGCCTGGGAGGTGGCGCGCGCCGCCTGGGCGGCAAGCTCGATGGCTACCGCCGGGTTGCCGAAGACGTACAGCACCGTAGGTGCGACACACGACAGGCTCTCCGGGGCGAGCGCATCCGGGGCGTGCGAGCCGGAGAACGGCTGGCGGCGCCATTGCGAACGCGCGAGGGCCCGCACCATGCCGGCGGTAATGCCGACGCACTGTCCGGTGGCCGACAGGTGGCCGTGCTGTTGCCAGCGCCGGTAGCGAGCGGCCTGGTCGCGGGCGTCAAAGCCTTCGCGCACCAGCAGGCTCTCCGCCAGGCACAGCGCCATGGCCGTGTCGTCGCTCCACGCCCCGCGCGGCAGATCGAACGGGCCACCACCCAGGAGGTCGCCCACCGGCGCAAACCTCCCCGGCCGCTTGTACTGGGTCGCGGCCGCCAGGGCGTCCCCGAGCGCAAGCCCGAGCAGGACGCCGTGAAACCGCTCGCGCAGACCGTGCACCACCGCCAGCGTCTGCGGCTCAAGCAAGGGATCAGCCTCCGGCTCGGCGGCGATTGCGCCGGGCGTCCAGGTGCGCACGTAATCGCTCTGCGCGGCGGTCTCGGGAACCGCCGGCCACTGCGCCGCCCGGGCACTGGCCTGCCACAGGCGGTTCAACTCCACCAGCGCCGCGTCCCCCGACATACCGCGTTCCACCAGCAGACACCCGGCGACCATGCCGGTGCGCCCGATGCCAGCGCGGCAGTGCAGGTACACGACCCGGCGCGCGCTGATGGCCTGGCGCAGGCAGTCGAGGATCTCCGCCATGTGGCGCGGATCTGCCGGGATGCCGTGGTCGCTTATGGGCTTGCGCAGGTACTCGACCCGCAGCGGCAGCTCGGCGTGATACGGCGCCAGCTCCTCCGGTTGCGTGAGATCAAGAAAATAGTCGAAGCCGGCCTCGATGAGGCGTGTCAGCCGCGCTCGGGTCTCGGGGATTTGCGCTGTCGCCGGGTACTCCCCGGCCAGCACCCGTCCGGGAACCACCCAGTAACTGTTGGGCAGCGGCGTGAGCATGCGCTGCGGCCTACGCGAGCGCCGAGTCGCAGGTGAACTCGTCCGTCAGCTGCTGCTCGTCGAACTCGGCCACGGGGGCGACGCGCTTCAGATCCAGTCCCGCAAAATCGCAGTGCCGCGGATCGGCGAGCTGCGCCGTTTCGACGTTGCGCAGCGCGGAGAAAATGGACGCGGTGCGACCGGGAAAATTCTGCTCCCATTCGGCGAGCATTTTTTTCACCGCGCGGCGCTGCATGTTGTCCTGTGAGCCGCACAGCTTGCACGGGATGAGCGGGAAGGCACGGCCGCGCGCGTAGCGGGCGATGTCCCTTTCGGCAACATAGGCGAGCGGGCGGATGACGATATGCGCACCGTCATCCGACAGCAGTTTCGGCGCCATGGCCTTCAGGCGCCCGCCAAAGAACAGGTTGAGGAACAGCGTTTCCACGATGTCATCGCGGTGGTGGCCGAGTGCGATCTTGGTGACGCCGGCCTCGCGCGCGAAACGGTAGAGCGCGCCGCGGCGCAGCCGTGAGCACAGCCCGCACATGGTGCGGCCCTGCGGCACCACGCGCTTCACCACGCTGTAAGTGTCCTGCTCGATGATGTGATACGGGACGCCCGCGGCCTCAAGGTAGCGCGGCAGCACGTCGGCCGGAAAACCCGGCTGCTTCTGGTCGAGGTTGACCGCCAGCAGCTCGAAGTGCAGCGGTGCGCTGCGCTGCATGGACAGCAGCATGTCGAGCAGCGTGTATGAATCCTTACCGCCCGACAGACACACCATCACGCGATCGCCCGCGGCGATCATGTTGAAGTCGGCGATGGCCTTGCCAACCGAGCCGCGCAGCTGGGCCGCGAGGCGTTGCAGGGTGCGGGAGGGCTTCGCTGCGGCGGGACTCACAATGTGGTGATTCTAAGCCGCGGCGCTGCTGGCGGTGCTGGCAGTGCTCTCCAGATACTTCGCCTCGACGTAGCGTATGAAGGAGGTCGCGCCCAGGGGCTTGCCGGTAGCCTCCTTCAGCAACTCCTGCACCGGCACCTTGGCGCCGAGCGCATGCACGTGCGTGCGCAGCCAGTCGAACAGTCCGCCGAACTCCCCGCGCGCCAGCTGCTCATCCAGCTCCCCGACCTCCTCGCGCAGACTTTCGTACAGCTGCGCGGCGATCGCCGTGCCGAGCGCGTAGGAGGGGAAATAGCCGAACGAGCCGACCGCCCAGTGGATGTCCTGCAGGCAGCCGTCGACATCGTTCCCCGGGCGGATCCCGAGGCGCTGCTCCATGGCGGCATTCCAGGCTTCCGCGAGGTTGCGCACCGCGAGTTCCCCGGACAGCAGCTGCCGCTCCAGTTCGTAGCGCACCATGACGTGCAGCGGATAGGTGAGCTCGTCGGCGTCGACGCGGATCACGCCGCGCTGCACGCGCGTCAGGTGCCCGTAGACGTTTTCCACGTCCCACTCCGGGCCGCTGGTTCCAAAATGCTTCGCCAGCAGCGGCTGCACGTAGCGCACGAACGGCCGGCTGCGGCACACCATCATTTCGATGAGCAGCGACTGGCTTTCTTCGAGCGCCATGCCGCGGTCGCGCCCCACGGGCTGGTCGCGCCACTCCTGCGGGAGCCCCAGGTCATACATCGCGTGCCCGGTTTCGTGCAGCGCGCCGAGCAGGCCCGGAAACACATCGTCGGGATCGAAACGCGTGGTCACGCGGATATCTCCCGGCACCCCTTCGGTGAACGGGTGTTCGCTCTCATCCAGCCGGCCGCGGTCGAAGGGGAAGCCCACCGCCTTCATGACCTCGGTGACCAGCGTGCGCTGCTTGCCGGCCGGAAACTTGCCGTTCAGCGGCATCAGCGGACGGGTTTCCTGGAGCGCGATCGCTTCGCGGATGAGCGACGGCAGCCGTCTTGAGAGCGCCTTGAAGAGCGCATCGATGTCAGCCGTCGTGAGCCCGGGGCTGTACTCATCCACCAGCGCATCGTAAGGAGCGAGATTGCGCGCCTGCCCGAGCAGTGCCGCCTTGTCGCGCACCAGGTGCACGACCTCTTCGAGGTGCGGGGCGAACAGCTCGAACTTGCCCTGCGCGCGGGCCTCGAGCCACTTCGATTCCGCGCGCGAGGTGGCCTTCGCCAGCCGCGAAACCAGCGTCGCCGGTGTGGCGATGGCGTGATCGCGCTGGCGGCGCATTTCGCGCAGGTTCGCGATCTGCCAGTCGGCCAGACCCTGGGTATTGGCCTGGGCGCGGTCCAGCAGGCGGGTGATCCGCGGCGCGGTCAGGAGCGCGTGATGCTCGGTCTCGAGCGCTGCGAGCTGCTCACCGCGCACATCGGCGCTGCCGCGCGGCATCATCACGGCGGCGTCCCAGCGCAGCAGCGCGAGCGCGCCACGGAAGGCGTGCAGGCGCTTGAACTCCTGTTCGAGCTGCTTGTAGGGCGAGGCGGACATTGTTTTTTGGGAGCGGGAAGACGGGCATCAGTTTACCACTCCCGGAGGCGCTTCGCCCCGCCTCTGGATGCAATTTATAAACAAAATCAATAACTTAAGATATATGTATGAATTATGTCGCGCGCCTGAGGCCCTGGAAACCCAGGCCGGGCCCCGGAGGCGCGCGCAGCGCGGACCAGGCGAGCATGGCGCGCTTGCGACCCTCTCCCCAGTGATAGCCGCCGAGCGCGCCGTCCTTGCGCAGCACGTTATGACAGGGAATCAGCCAGGCAACCGGGTTCGCTCCCACCGCGTTCCCGACCGCGCGGGCGCTCGCCTCGCGTCCCAGTGCCTGCGCGAGCGCTGAGTAGGTGGTCGGACTGTCAGCGCCCAGTGTCAGCAGCGCCTGCCACACCTTGAGCTGGAAGTTCGTGCCCTGCACCGCCAGTCGCAGCGGTGCGTCCCGGCCGGGACCGGCGGTGGCGTCCGTCGTGGACCAGATCCGCGTGGCCAGTTCGCCCGCGGCGAGCTCGTCGCGACGCAGCCGCGCCTGCGGCCAGTGCGCCGTGAGCGCCTGCACCGCGGCGGCGTCCGCACCCGGCTCCACGAAGCTCAACCAGCACACGCCGCGGGGCGTGCTGCCGAGCAGCGCCCGTCCAAAAGGCGTCGCGCTGAAGCCGTAGCGGATGGTGACCCCCTCGCCGCGCGCCTTGAGCTCCCCGGGGGTCACCGCCTCGAGCGTCACCGCCAGGTCGTGAAGCCGTCCGGCACCCGAGAGGCCCACCGAGAATGCCGCATCGAGCACCGAGCCCGAACCGTGGAGCGCGGCGCGCGCGGCGCTGGCAGTCACAAAGGCGAGGTACTGTCGCGGCGTGATGCCGGCCCAGCGGCGGAACAGGCGGTTGAAATGAAATTCCGACAGGCGCACGGATTGGGCGATGGTGGCGAGGCGCGGCTGGGCGCGAAAGTTCGCGTCGATGAAGCGGATGGCGCGCGCAATGCGGGCGAAATCACGGCTGTCTACGAAAGCATCAGTGTGCGGCGTGTTCATGTGAGCATGTTGGCGCAGGCCCTGTGCCGGCGCGACCCGGTTCTTGCGCTTGCCGCCGTAGCCGGCCAAAGTCACGCCTTTCGGCCCTGACTAGGGCCACAGGCGTGGATACAGCGGCCAGCGTGCAACCACGACGCCAACGCCCACCGACAGCACCAGCAGCAAGGCGAGCGTGAGACCGATCAGAACCCTGCGCATAGCGCACATCATACCCGCCGACACGGAGCCCAGGCAGTGAGCAGCCGGCTCGCGATCGCGCTGCTGACCTCCGAGGTGGCGCCGCTCTCCAAGACCGGCGGACTCGCGGACGTCACCGCGGCGCTCGCCAAACACCTGCACGCGGGCGGTCACGATGTACGCCTGTTTACGCCCTGCTACGGATCCATCGACCGCGCCGCGGTGGGGGCGCAGCCGATCGCCGGCCTCGCTGCGCTGCCGCTCGCGGTCGGGCCGCATGCTTACGTTTTTTCGGTGTTGCGCGCCTGCCTGCCCGGCAGCGCCGCACCGCTCTACCTCATCGATTGCCCGGCGCTGTACGAACGCGCCGCCATCTACACCACCGATGCGGATGAGCACCTGCGCTTTCTCGCCTTCACGCGCGCGGTGTTCAGCGCCTGCCGGCGCCTGGCGTGGGGCCCGCAGATCCTGCATTGCCACGACTGGCATGCCGCGTTCGCGCCGCTGTTCCTCAAGAGCTCCTACGCCAGCGAGCCGCTGTTTGCCGCCACCCGCACACTGCTGACGATTCATAACATCGGCTACCAGGGCATCTTCTCCGCCGCGCAGCGCGCCGATCTTGACCTGGGCGAGCGCATCTACATGCTGCACCAGGCTGATCTGGCCGCCGGACGCATCAACGCCCTGCGGCACGGCATTCTGTACGCCGACGCGATCACCACGGTGAGTCCGACGCACGCGCGTGAGATCACCACCGATGAATACGGCATGGGAATGCAGGACAGCCTGCGCGCGCGGGCCACGGCCTTGAGCGGCATCCTGAACGGGGTCGACTACGATGAGTGGGATCCGCGCCGCGACCGCTATCTGCTGCAGCATTTCGATGCCGATCACCTGCAGGTGAAGGCGGCGCTCAAACGCGTGTTCCTGAAGCGCCTGGGCTTGCGGGTCGCCGGCGAGGTGCCGCTCGCCGGCATGGTCAGCCGCCTGGCGGCGCAGAAGGGCATCGAGCTCATGTACGACGCGCTGCCGAAGATCCTGGACACGCGCCCACTGGCGTTCATCGCCCTGGGGGCCGGGGAGCCGCAGTACGAGGAGTTCTTCACCCGGCTGGCGCAGCGTTTCCCGGAGCGGGTGGCATTCCGTGGCGGCTACGACGAGGAACTCGCGCACTGGATCGAGGCGAGCAGCGACCTGTACCTCATGCCCTCGCGCTACGAGCCGTGCGGCCTCAACCAGATGTACAGCCTGCGCTACGGCACCATCCCGGTCGTACGCCGCACCGGCGGGCTCGCCGACTCGGTCGAGCACTACAACCCGCAGACCGGCAGCGGCACCGGCGTGGTGTTCAATGACTTCGACGGTCCGGCGTTCGGCTGGGCGCTGAACCTGGCGCTCGACCTGTATGCGGACCCGGCGCACCGCGCACGGCTGCGCGCCAACGGCATGCAGCGCGACTTCTCCTGGCAACACCAGGGCGCCCTCTACGAAGCGCTCTACGCGCGACTCATTGCAGCTTGAAGGTACCGCGCTCGTCGAACGGCACTGAACGCACCCAGCCGGACGCGAGCGAGATCTTCCCCGCGAGGCGGTAGTCGACGCCCGCGGCGAGGGTGTTGGGGTCGCGCCCGAGGAGCTTGAGCAGCGCGCCGGCCATGTTGGTCGTCACGGTAGTGTCGAACTGCGTCTCCCCGAGCGCCGGCACCACGAAGCTCGCGTCCGCAGCACCGCTCGCGAACTGCTGCCCGGCAACTTCCATGGTGTACTCAATGCCCTTCACCGGCAGCGCCACGTCGTTGGGGTTCTGCACGCTCAGGGTCACCTTCAGGCGCTGCTCCCACAGCGTCGTGCTCACGACCTGCACGCCGACGACGGCGAGACGCGGGGTTTCGAAGTGCGGCGTGGTGCAACCGGCCAGCACGAGCGCGCCGAGCAGTGCCGCGGTGGTTACTTTCGTCAGATGTTGGGACATTGCCAGCAGGACCTTAGCACTTCAGCCGCGGCCGAAACTGCTGTTCAGACGCGCGTAGTGGCGCGCGAGTTCCGCGCTGAGCGCGCCTGGCGGCACTCGCCAGCTCCAGTTGCCGTGCGCCGTGCCCGGGATGTTGAGGCGCGCCGCGGACCCAAGTCCCAGCAGATCCTGCGCCGGCAGGATGGCGAGCAGCGCGAGCGAGCCAAGTGCGGCATTCAGGAGCGCGCCGGGCACCGCGCCGGCGCCGGCATCGGCATCGGCGCTGATACCCAGTTGCTCGGCAACGCGCCGCGCAGTGTCCTGATCGAGCCCTGCGTACCAACCGCGCGCCGTGTCGTTGTCATGCGTGCCGGTGTAGACGACGCTCGCGCGCGTATGCAGGTCCGGCAGGTGCGGATTTTCCGGGTTGCCGTCGAAGGCGAACTGCAGCACCCGCATGCCGGGCAGCGCAAATTCCCGCTGCAGCGCCACCACATCGGGAGTTATCACGCCCAGATCCTCCGCCACCAGCGGCAGGTCGCGGAAGCGTCGCGCGAGGCGCTTCAGCAACGCCTCCCCGGGGGTGCTTTGCCAGCGGCCGGCGCGCGCATCGCTCGCCGCCGCGGGCACGGCCCAGTGAGCGCTGAACGCGCGGAAGTGATCCAGGCGCAGCAGGTCCAGGCGCGCCAGCGCTGCACCCACACGCGCGAGCCACCAGCGAAACTGCGAGCGCTCCAGGGCCTGCCAGTCATACAGCGGGTTGCCCCACCACTGCCCGTTGGCGGTGAAGTAATCCGGCGGCACCCCCGCCACCGCGGCCGGCTCACCGGTCGCGGTGAGTTGAAACAGCCCGCGGTGCGTCCAGACTTCGGCCGAGGAAGGCGCCACGTAAAAGGGCAGA
This sequence comes from uncultured Gammaproteobacteria bacterium, assembly GCA_963718865.1. Taxonomy (GTDB): domain Bacteria; phylum Pseudomonadota; class Gammaproteobacteria; order Steroidobacterales; family Steroidobacteraceae; genus 13-2-20CM-66-19. Next base: position 500,887 of record CAVRAE010000001.1, read on the forward strand.
TCCCCGAAGAGGCGCACACCCCGCGAGCGCGCGTGGGCGCGCAGGCGCTGCCACTGAACGTAAAAGACGTACTGTTCGCGCTCGATGCGCGCGCACTGCGGCGCCAGCTCGCGGCGCGCCTGGGCAAGCGCCGCCGGGTCGCGCTCGCGCAGCGGCACCGGCCACTGCCAGAACGGTGCCTCGCCATGCGCACGCGTGAGCGCCGCAAACAGCGCGTAGTCCGGCAACCATGAAGCCGCGGCCGCGAGAAACCTCTGCATCGCCGGCGCGCGCGCATCCGGCTCCTCTGCCGGATCGATGAGCAGGGGATTGCCGGCGTGATCCGAGGATACCCAGTACGGGGAGCCGTCGCTGCCGACAGGCCCCACTGGCAGGACCTGCCAGACACTGAAGCCCGCCGCGGCGAGCCAGTCGAGAAAATCGCGGCCGCCGCGGCCCAGGGGCGCATCGAGCGCCGACAGCGGCAGCAGCACGCCCGCGCGCCGCCGGTCGAATACTGGCAATCGCGAACCGCCCACGGCTCCTGGCGCGCCGCTCAGGCAGAGGCACGGCGCATGGCGCCGCCGTGCTCGGGAGTTCCGCCGCCGCTGGAGAGCGCCGTGGAAAGCGCGGCCGGGGGCGGCAGATTCAGTCGCGCGTACAGCGCCGCGAGCTGCCGCCGGTACAGCTCGTCGAACTGGCTCACCGCCTCGCCCGGGTTGTAGTCGCCGAACCACCAGAACCAGTCCGAACTCTCGCACAGTGCCAGCTGCCGGCCGGCCGCGGCGCGCTGCTGCGGGTCGAGCGTCCCGTCCTGCAGCACGCGATCGAACGCCTGCTTCGCGTCACACAGCAGATCCCAGGCGCGGTTCTTGTCCGCATCTCCCATCCAGGTGGCGAGCGTGCCGTACACCCAGCTGCCCGCCCGCACGTGCGCGAGCGGCGCCGGATTCAGACCGCGCGCGCGGCACTGCGAGAGCGTCGTGAGTTCCAGGCGCGGGTGGCTCGCGAGCAGCGCATACAGCGAGCGCAGGAAGTAGTAGCCGTTGAAGGGGTAATGCTCCCAGGCATTCTCGCCGTCGAGCGCGATGAGCACGGCGTGCTCGCCGCCCGCATACACATCGGCGAGCCGCGCCAGTTCGTTGACCAGGTTGTGGGCCGCGTCATCACCATGCCAGGTTGCGTAGGTGAAGCCGATGAGGTCCGACAGCGCATCGTTGCGGAAATAGCAATCAAGCGCAGTGCCGGCGAACCGGTAGGGACGATCGGCGGCGAGCGCCTCCTTGGCGGCGGCGTGCCCCGGCTGGGACTCCAGAGTGCCGCGCAGCACGCCCTCCCCGCTTGCCGTCCACTCAAACCCGTGCGCGGCGAGCACGCCTAAGGTCGCATCGCTGATCGCGCCTTCCGCCGGCCAGCAGCCCAGGGGGCGTGTGCCAAAGGCACGCGTAAACACCCGCAGCGCCTCTTCCACGTGCCACGCCGAACGCGCGGCGCCACCGGGGTAGCCCGGGTGCGCGGGCAACGGCAGCGCGGGCAGCGCCTCGCGCGCGCTGCCGAAATCCAGCAGCAACGGGATGATCGGGTGTCCGTAAGGGGTCACCGATAACTCGCACTGCCCGCTCGCGGCGAGCCGCCGATAACGTGGAATCACGCCGCCCACGAGTTCCCCGATCAGTGCCAGCAGTTCGCGACGCTCCGCGGCGCTGAACCCGCCATCGCGCCGCGCCAGCCTTTCCGCGAGCGGGCAAGTGCGCCGCACGGTCTCCCCGAGCCAGGCGAGGTGGTACCAGACCGCAAGATCGCGCAGGAACTGATCCGACGCGTAGCCGATGCGCTCGCTGGTGCCGAAAGTTTTCGCCAGCTCCGCCAGCTCCACGTAGGCGGGAAAGCGCTCGATCATCTGGGCGCGCTGCGCGCGCAGGCAGGCACGCAACAGCGCGAGGCGTCGGGCCGGATCCGTGGGCACGGGATCCGGCCCGAGCAGCGCCAGCACCGGATCGGCGAGCGCCGTGCCACCCGTGAGGTGGGCGTCGATGCCCGCTGCGATCTCCCCGAGCTGCTCGATGAGCAGCGGGGTGAAGTTCACCACGGCGCGCGCGGCGGGATTGTCCTCCAGGTGCGCCGCCATGTCGGTGTAGTCCTTGATGGCGTGCAGGTAGGTCCAGGGCAGAACGTACTCGGCGCTGAGGGCGTCGCGGTACTGCGGCTGGTGCATGTGCCACAGCAGGACCACCGGCAGACGCCTGGGCTCGGCCGCCATGCTAATTCACCGGCCGAAATCGCTGGAAAGCGGTTTCGGCGAACAGCGGTTGTGTTGCCGCCGGCCAAAGGCGTGACTTTGGCCGGCTGCGAGCGTGGTCATGCGGTTGGTTGCGCAGTGTTAACACGGCCTAAGCGCCGCGCGGCCGGCGCAGCATGTCCGGGGTTACGAGCACCACGCCCTTGTCGGTGACGTGAAAGCGCCGCGCATCCGCCTCGCGATCCATGCCAATGATCGTGCCGTCCGGCACCTCGCAGCCCTCGTCGACAATGGCGCGCGTGATGGTGCAGCCGCTACCGATCGCGGCATTCGGCAGGATCATGGAGCGCTGGATGCTGGTGCGCTCCTCCACCCTGACATTCGAAAACAACAGCGATTCGCGCACCACCGCGCCGGAGATGATGCAGCCGCCGGACACCATGGAGTTGATGGCGATGCCGCGGCGGCCGTCCTCGTCGAGAATGAATTTCGCCGGCGGCTGCTGCACCTGGTAGGTCCAGATCGGCCAGTCCTCGTCGTAGATGTTGAGTTCCGGCTTCACGTGCACCAGCTCGAGGTTGGCGTCGTAGTAGGCGTCCACCGTGCCCACGTCGCGCCAGTAACTCTGCGCGCGCGTCTGCACGTCCTGGAACGGGTAGGCGAATACCTGGCGGCCCGCGGCGATGGCGTCGGGAAGAATGTTCTTGCCGAAGTCGTGTTCGGAAGTCTCGCGCGCCGCATCCTCGGCCAGCATGCTCTCGAGCAATCGCATGTTGAATACGTAGATACCCATGGACGCCAGGATCGACCCGGGACGTGCGGGCAGCGTGTCGGGGGTGGCGGGTTTCTCGGCGAACCTGGTGACGCGGTTCCACTCGGTCGCGGTGAGCACCCCGTAGTTGCGCGACTCGGCGGCCGGCACTTCCACCACACCCACGGTGATGTCGGCGCCCTTTTCCACGTGGTAGGCGATCATCGGACCGTAATCCATCTTGTAGATGTGGTCGCCGGCGAGCACCAGCACGTGCTTGGGGCGGTGCGCGGCGATCAGCTCGATGTTCTGGTGTACGGCATCCGCGGTGCCGCGGTACCACGCGGGACCCAGCTGTTGCTGCGCCGGCACCACCTCGATGAACTCGCCGAATTCGCCGCGCAGGTAGCTCCAGCCGTGCTGCACGTGCTGGATCAGGGACTGCGCCTTGTACTGGGTGAGGATGGAGATCTGCCGGATGGCGGAGTTCACGCAGTTCGACAACACGAAGTCGATGATGCGGAACTTGCCCCCGAACGGCGTCGCGGGCTTGCAGCGATGCGCGGTGAGATCCCGCAGCCGCTCGCCGCGACCGCCGGCCATGATGATCGCGAGCGTGCCCCCGGTCAGTCGGCTGACATAGCGTCCGGAGGAAGCGCGGGCGGGCTGGCGCGGCATGGGATGACTACATTATCTCAAAGCCATTTCATCAGGCCGAGTTCATAGGGGTGCGACAGCAGCTCGTGCCAGGGGTAGATGCGCACCTCGGTGCGAAACTGGCCACATTCCTGCGGCTCGACGTCGAGGGCGAAAATCGCAGCTCCTTCGCCCTCGTGCTCGCCGGTGGGGGCGAGCCTCGCCTGCCACAGGCCCGCGCGCGGGGTCTGCTCGTAGGAGGATAGCGCCGGGGGTGAAAGGTCCGCCGCCGGCAGCAGGCGCCGCGCGACGAATTCCACGCGCACATCCGATGGCGCGAGCCCGTCCAGCTGCGCGGCAACCCGCACCCGCAGCCGCTCACCGCGCGGCAGATCGCGGGCCGCGTCGGCGAGCAGGTGCAGGCTCACCCGCGGCCAGGCCGCGCGGATGCGCTGCTTCCACTCCGCCAGCGCGCGCGCGCCGCTGAAGCCGCCGGCCGCCAGCCGCCGCTGCTGCGCGGCCGCCGGCTGGTACAGACCCTGCGTGTAGTCGAACAGCACGCGGCGCATGTTGAAGGCGGGAATGACGCTCATCATGGCGCGCTTGCTGCGCGCCACCCACGCGAGCGGGCGGTCGCTGTCATCGCGGGTGTAGTAAAGCGGCAGCACCTCCTCCTCAAGCGCGCCGAGAATCAGTTCCGCCTCGAGCGCGTCCCGCCGCTCCGGATCCTGCACGCTCGCCGGCGGGATGCCCCAGCCGTTGTCCTGGGTCCAGCCTTCCGCCCACCAGCCATCGAGAATGGAAAGGTTCAGGCGGCCGTTGATCGCCGCCTTGATGCCGGAGGTGCCGCTCGCCTCGAGCGGCGCGATCGGTGTGTTGAGCCACACGTCGACGCCGGACACGAGACTGCGCGCCAGCTGCAGGTCGTAGTCTTCCAGGAAAATGACCCGCCCCTGGAACTGCTGATCCATCATCAGCTGACGAATTTCGCGCAATCCGCCCTTGCCCGGCTCGTCCGCCGGGTGTGCCTTGCCCGCGAACAGCAGCACGACCGGACGCTCGGCATTGTTGATCAGGCGCGCGAGGCGCTCGCGGTCGCGCAACAGCAGGGTCGCGCGCTTGTAAGTGGCGAAGCGGCGCGCAAAGCCGATGGTGAGCACGCCCGGTCGCTGCGGATCCAGGTAGCGCGTCACGTGGCGCAGCTGCGCGGGACTCAAGCCCTTGCGTGCGTACTCGCGCTGCAGCCGCTCGCGCACGCTCGCGAGCATGCGCGCCTTGACCTCCTGGGAGGTGGCCCAGTAGCGCTCGTCGGGGACACGCTCGAGCTTCTGCCAGAACTGCGGATCGCGCAGCCGGTCGCGCCATTCGCGCCCGAGTTCGCGATCGAAGAAATCCGTCCAGCGCTGGTGCAGAAAGGTCGGCACGTGCACGCCATTGGTGACGAAGCCGACCGGGTTGTCCTCGGGCCGCACTTCCGGCCACTGGTCGGCGCACAGGCGCGCGGAAACCGCCCCGTGAATGCGACTCACGCCGTTCACGTGGCGCGTGCCTTTGAGCGCCAGGCGCGTCATGTTGAACATTCCCGGCGCCGCCGGGGAACGGCCCAGATCGAGGAAGCGCTCCACGGAGAGGCCCAGTTCGCGAATGAAGTCGCCGAAATGTCCCACGATCAGATCGGGCGCGAAGGCGTCGTGTCCGGCCGCGACCGGGGTGTGGGTGGTGAACACGCAGCCGGCCGCCACCGCCTCGAGCGCGGCCTCAAACGTAAGGCCCTGCGCGATATGCTCGCGCAGCAGCTCCAGGATCAGGAACGCCGCGTGCCCTTCGTTGAGGTGCCACACCGCCGGCGCCACGCCGAGCGCGCGCAGGGCGCGCACGCCGCCTATCCCTAAGATCATCTCCTGCCGTACGCGCGTGGATTCATCGCCCCCGTAGAGCCGGTGCGTGATGTCGCGCTCGTTAGGTTCGTTTTCCTCGCAGTTGGTGTCGAGCAGGTACACCGCTACGCGGCCCGCCTGCGCCTTCCACACCCGCGCCACGACATTGCGCGCGGCGATGCGCACCGTCACCTTGAGCCACTCGCCGCCGGCGTTACGCGCGGGCTCCACCGGCAGATCGCGTGGGTCGCGCTCGCGATACTCGGCATGCTGGCCGCCGTCGTTGTCGACCGTCTGGGTGAAGTATCCCTGTTCGTAGAGCAGTCCCACGGCGACGAAATTCGCCCGCTCATCGCTCGCGGCCTTGCAATAGTCCCCGGCGAGCACCCCCAGACCGCCCGAGTAGATCGGAAAGCTCTCGTGGAAACCGTACTCGGCGCAGAAGTACGCAACCAGCGGTTGCTCCGCGGTGGGCGCGACCACGCCGATGTAGGTATCCAGCGTTTGCAGTTCCTGGTGGTAGCGCGCGAGATACGCCTCATCGCGCGCGCAGCGCTCCAGAGCGCCCTGGTCGACGCTGCGCAGCATGAGCCGTGGGTTGCCGCCCGATTGCTTCCACAGCTCCGGATCCAGGTCCTCAAAAAGGGCCCGGGTTGGGCGGTGCCAGCTGAAGAAGAGGTTGCCCGCCAGCTCAGGCAGGCGCGACAGGCTTGCAGGGATTACGGGGGTAACTTCGAGGAGCGAGTTTCTCATTAGTGTCCTGGAGCGGGGTTCGGAAGGAGTCTAGCAGCCCCGGCTTGCCGTTCATCCAGCGCACCGGCAACCAGCAGGCAGGTCGTCGGCAGCGTATACGGCCTCCGGAACAGGTCTGTATGCCAGATAACTCAATAATACTAGTTGACAGCTAGTACTAGTTAGTTAATAGTACTGGCCCATGGACGATAGTCAGGCACGTAAATTCCAGAAGGACCTGAACGCCGGGCTCGTATCGCTCGTCCTGCTCGCCGTCCTCGACCACACGACCGAGGATCTCTATGGCTACGAAATTGCCAAGCGTCTGCAGCGGGCGAACGAAGGCGAGGCTCTCTTTAAAGAGGGCACCGTCTACCCCGTGCTGCGCGCGCTGGCCGCGGGCGGACTTCTGACCAGTCGCGTCGTGCCCTCTTATTCCGGCCCACCGCGGCGCTACTACCGCATCACCGATGACGGGCGGGGCGTGCTTCGCCAGTGGAGTGACATCTGGCGCCAGACCCGTGGCTTTGTTGATCGCTTTATTGAAGGAACCGATGTATGAGCGCTCACGCTCCCCGCTCGATTGATGAGTACCTGAAGCAGCTGCGCAGCGCGCTCGAGGGCCAGGACCCGGCGCTGATCCAGGACGCGTTGTATGACTCCGAGGAGTACCTGCGTGCCGAGGTTGCCGCGCATCCCCACAAGTCCGAGGCCGACGTGCTCGAACTGATCGCCAGCACCTACGGCGCTGCGGACGAAGTCGCGGCGGCCTATCGCGCCACGGATGCGCAGGTGAGCGCGGCGCTCAAGACACCGCCGCGGGCCAGCGCGCGCACCGGTACCTGGGCACGATTCTTCGGCGTGTTCCTGGATCCGCGGGCCTACCTGTCACTCTTCTACATGCTGCTGACACTCGCGACCGGCGTGGTGTACTTCACCTTCGCGGTCACCGGACTGTCGCTGTCGGCCGGCCTCGCCGTGCTGATTATTGGCGTGCCGTTCTTCCTCGCCTTCATCGGTGTGGCGCGCGTCATCTCGCAAGGCGAGGGGCGGCTGCTGGAAGCCATCACCGGTGAGCGCATGCCGCGCCGGCCCGTGCATCCGGGGCCGCCGGCGGCCTGGTGGACGCGCATCCTCAATATGCTGAAGGACACGCGCACCTGGACCACGATCCTGTACCTGCTGCTCATGCTGCCCCTCGGAATCGTCTACTTCACGGTGGCGGTAACCGGGCTTGCCATGGGTGCCGCCTTTGTCCTGACCCCCTTTGCAGTGCTCGCGGAGCACTTGGGGTGGTTCGGCTCGGGCTGGGGCCCGCAATTCGGGAACGACTTTCTCAACGACCACAACGCCGCCAGTTCAGTCGTGCTCTTTGTTCTCGGTGTCGTTCTGGTCACGCTGCTCATGCACCTTGCGCGCGGTGTTGCGCGGATGCACGTCCGGCTTGCCAAAGCGCTGCTGGTCGAGTCCGGCGCGTAAATTTTTTCGCCGGCGACGGTTCGGGCTAGGATTACGGCCCGCATGATCACTCCCCGTACTGTGAGCCAGCCTGCGACTGCCCTGACGTGGCGGCTGCTCATTGCCATGTGGCTTGCCGCGTCTCCCGTCGCGCTGGCCGCGGGGACCAACGCGCGGGCAGCTGCGGCGACGCCCGGCTGTCTGCCCACCGGCAACGGCTATCTGCGTGCCCGCATCCGCGGCGCGCTGGATCTGGACCTCGACTGGCGCAACGCCGAACTGCAGTGCGAGGGTGAACTGCGCCCGGACGGCAGCGGGCTGCGAATCAGCTTCGCCGGCCCTGAACACGGGGGCGGGCGGCGCACGCGGCTGGTCTTCGGCGTCGGATCGGTGCGCGAGGGTCGTGCCGGTCATGAGCTGCCGACCAACCTCACGGTCATATTCGAGGGCGAGGATCGGCTCTTCGCCACGCGCGGCGACGATCGTTGCACCGTGGACACACTCTCGCAGGAACGCATCGGGGCTCTCGGGGGGACGCAGCGGACCTATCGGATCGTCGCGCGGGGATTCTGCGTGGCTCCGGCCAGCACGCTCGACAACAGCGCGCGCATCCTCGTGAGCCGCTTCGACTTTGCCGGCGCGGTGGTATTTGGCGACTAGGAACCCACAATGTCAGGAACCAGAAGACCCCGCGCACCAGGTTTGCTCGCCGCACACGCGGCCCTTGCCGCGTGCCTCGCCGTGGCCACGCTGCCGTGTCGCGCGCAGTCCGAGCCGCTGCAGGACCTCACGACATTCCCGCGTGCGTCGCTGACGATTGTCCATCGCGACGCGGCACACGGATCGCACACCTATCGCTTCGAGGTGTGGGTTGCAGACACGCCGGCGCGCGCCGAGCAGGGGCTGATGTTCGTCAGCGATCTGCCGGCGAGCTCCGGGATGATATTTCCGCTCACTCCACCGCGCATCGAGCGCATGTGGATGAAGAACACCTACATCGAACTCGACATGCTGTTCGTGGACGCCGCGGGGCGCATCAGCAAGATCACCCCGCGCGCGCGACCGCTGACGCTGGATACCCTAAGTTCCGATACGCCGGTGGGGGCCGTCATCGAGCTTGGCGGCGGCGAGGCGCAGAAACTGTCGCTCGCAGTTGGGGACCTGGTGTCCTGGAAAGGGCGCGCCGCGGTTCACTGACCGCGGTGCTGCTGCGCAGACGGCGAGTGCCGGGTCCGCGCCGGCACAGCCTGCCGGTGAGGGTGGCGCCGCAGGATCGGCGCCTGGATCGGCATGCCATAAGCGCGGTGACGTGCTGCGGCATGGGGTGCGAAGGAGCTGGCCGGGGATTTCAGACCCGGCAGATCCGGGTGCGCGGTAACCGGGGTCGCGCACGCCGGGGTGCGCGCGGGCGGGACGCTGAGCGTCAGCCCGGCGCCCAGGACCACGGTGCACAAAAACGCGGTGAATGGCTTCATGGCGTACCCGAGTGTACGGATGTCTGCGCGCACAGACGCGACGCCGTTCACGAATTACTCGCAGCGCGCGCGGTGTTACGATGCCCAGTTCCATGATTACCAAGGGAATCGTACTCGCTGGCGGCTCCGGCACGCGGCTCTACCCGGTGACGCGGGCTGTGTCCAAGCAGCTCTTGCCGCTGTACGACAAGCCGCTCGTCTACTACCCGCTCGCCACCCTCATGATGGCCGGGATCCGCGACATCCTGCTCATCGCCACCCCCGAGGACGCGCCGCTGTTCCAGCGCCTCCTGGGCGATGGCTCGCAGTGGGGAATCCGCATGAATTACGCGATCCAGCCGGAACCACGCGGCATCGCCCAGGCGCTCGTGATCGGCGCGGACTTCATGGGCGGCGAGCCGGTATGTCTGGTGCTCGGCGACAATCTTTTCTACGGACACGGGCTGCCGGAGCAGCTGCGTGCGGCGGCGGCGCGTCCGGCGGGAGCCACCGTGTTCGCCTACTACGTGCGTGACCCTGAGCGCTACGGGGTGGTGGAGTTCGACAACACCGGCAAGGCCGTGGGACTGGAAGAAAAACCCGCGGCGCCGCGTTCGCACTACGCTGTCACGGGGCTGTATTTTTACGACGCCCACTGCACAAAAATTGCGCAGGCGCTGCGGCCCTCCGCCCGTGGCGAACTGGAGATCACCGACGTCAACCGGGTCTATCTTCAGAGCGGCGCGCTGCACGTCGAGGTGCTCGGCCGTGGGGTCGCCTGGCTCGACACCGGCACGCATGCAGCGCTCCTGCAGGCCGCCAACTTCGTGGAGACCATCGAATCACGTCAGGGCCTGAAGATCTGCTGCCCCGAGGAAATCGCCTTCCGACAGGGCCTGATCGACCGCGCACAGTTGCAGCGCCTTGCGGATGGGCTCAGGAGCACCGGTTACGGCGAGTATCTGCAGAGCGTGCTGAACGAGCGGGTGTTCTGATGCGCGCGGTGCCGCTGGCGCTTCCCGGCCTGGTACTGATCGAGCACCAACGCTTCGAAGACCCCCGCGGCGCGTTCTTCGAGAGCTGGAACGAGCGTGCCTTTGCCGCCGCCGGCATCGAGGCGCGTTTCGTGCAGGAGAACGTCAGCGTCTCGCAGGCCCGGGTGCTGCGGGGGCTGCACTACCAGATCCCACACACCCAGGGAAAGCTCGTGCGGGTGCTGGCGGGTGCGATCTTCGATGTCGTAGTTGATCTGCGCCGCTCCTCGCCGGCGTTTGGGCGCAGCCTGTGCGTGAGTCTCGATGCGACGCGCGCGCAGTCACTGTGGGTACCGGGCGGCTACGCCCATGGTTTTCTCGCGCTCGCCGATGACACCCGCGTGCAATACAAGGTCACGGATTTCTGGGCGCGCGAGTCCGAGCACACGCTGGCGTGGAACGATGCAGCCCTTGGAATCCACTGGCCGATTCCTGAGGGCGCCACGCCGCTCCTGTCCGCCAAGGACCAGCACGGCGCAGCGCTCGCGCAGGCGGAGACTTTCCCGTGACCGCGGCGCCCCTGCGGGCGCTCATCACCGGGGCGAACGGCCAGCTGGGCAGAGCGCTCATGGCCGCAGCGCCCGCGGGGACGGTACTGAGGTGTCTCACTCATGCCGAGCTGGACATCGCGGACGCTTCTGCGGTTGCGATGGCGTTGCGCGAGTTCTCACCCCGGCTGGTGCTCAATGCCGCAGCCTTCACCGCGGTCGATGCGGCGGAGCGCTTCCCGGAGGCGGCGCAACGCGCCAACTCGGCAGGTCCTGCGGTGCTGGCGGCAGCCTGCGCGCGCGCGCGCGCCTGGCTGACGCATGTCTCCACCGACTACGTGTTCGACGGTGGGCAAAGCCGGCCCTACGACACCAGCGCCAAACCCCGCCCCCTGAGCGTCTATGGCCGCAGCAAGCTCGAGGGCGAGACCGCGGTGCTTAAGGAATCGCCGCAAGCCTCGACCGTAGTGCGCGCCTCATGGCTCTACAGCGCGCGCGGCGGTTTCGCCGCCCGCATGCTCACGCTCATGCAAAGCCGCCCGCAGCTGTCGATTGTTGCCGATCAGATCGGAGTGCCGACCGCGGCAAGCGGGCTGGCGCAGGTGCTGTGGGCCATAAGCGCGCGACGCACGGCGGGCCTTTGGCACTGGTGCGATGCGGGGGTGGCGAGCTGGTATGACTTCGCGGTAGCGATCGCAGAGATCGCGGTGGATCTTAAGCTCCTCCCGGCGGCGCCTGCCATCACACCGATCAGCAGCGCCGAGTATCCGACCGCGGCGGCACGGCCGCCCTACAGCGTTCTCGACCAGCGCGCGACACAGAAGCTTTTGGGAATCACGGCGCCGCACTGGCGGCGTGCGCTGCGCACAACGCTCGGGGAACTGGCGTGAAAAGACTGTTGGTGACCGGGGGTGCGGGCTTCATCGGTGCGAACTTCTGTCACCACTGGGCGGCGTCGCACCCGTCCGACCGCCTGGTCGTGCTCGATGCCCTCACCTACGCCGGCAACCTCGAGAGCATCACGGCGCTCGAGACGCGCGGCGCGCTGCGCTTCGTGCGCGGGGACATCGGTGATGGCTCACTGGTCGCCATCCTGCTCCAGGACGAGGCTATCGACACCATCGTGAACTTCGCCGCCGAGTCGCACGTGGACCGCTCCATCGAGGATCCGGCAAGCTTCCTCAAGACCAACGTGCTGGGCACGCAGGTGCTGCTCGAGGCAGCGCGCGCCGCCTGGAACACGCCCGCAGCGCTCAAGTCCTGCCGTTTTCATCACGTCTCGACTGACGAGGTATACGGATCTCTCGAGCACGACGCGGCCGGGTTCACCGAGAGCACGCCCTACGCGCCCAATTCTCCTTATGCGGCCAGCAAGGCAGCAGCGGATCACCTGGTGCGCGCCTACAGCCGCACTTATGGTCTTCCCAGCACCATCAGCAACTGCTCGAACAACTACGGGCCGTACCAGTTTCCGGAGAAGCTGCTGCCGTTGTGCATACTCAACATGCTCGAGGGGCGCTCCCTGCCGATCTACGGCGACGGCCTGCAGATCCGCGACTGGCTGCACGTCAGCGATCACTGCCGCGCCATCGAAGTCATCCTCCAGGACTCCCCGCCCGGGGAGACCTGGAACGTCGGCGGCAATACGCAGGATCCCAACATCGCCATCGTCGGCATGGTGTGCGACCTCGTCGATGCGGAGTTTGCCGCGGAGCCGCAGCTCGCCAGGCGCTTTCCGCGCAGCGCGGCCGCCGCCGGCAAGCCCTCGCGCAGCCTCATGCAGCACGTGCGCGATCGTCCGGGGCACGACCGGCGTTACGCGGTGGATTCCGGCAAGATCCGCCAGCGGCTGAAGTTCAGCGCCGCGACGCATCTCGCCGCAGGCCTTGCCGGCACGGTGCGGTGGTACCTTGATAACGAGAGCTGGTGGCGCAGCGTCGCGAGCGGCGAGTATCGTCCACGGCAGCCGCAATGAACGTCCGCGCCGCAACGCACTCAGATGCGGGCCGCCGCAGCGGGATTGTCGCGCACTACGCGGGCCGGAGTTCCCCAGGCGATCACGCCGTCGGGCAGATCCCGCGTCACGACGCTGCCGGCGCCGACGATGACGTCCGCGCCGATACGCACGCGCGGTACGATGACGGCACCCGGGCCAATCAGCGTACCGGCGCCCACGCTCACGCAGCCGCAAAGCGTCGCCTGCGGTGCCACGTGGACGCCCTCGCCGAGCTCGCATTGGTGATCGACGCTCGCGGCGGTGTTCACGATCACGCCGCGCGCCAGCGTGGCGTCTGAGCCGACCACGGCCGCCGCGAGCAGCTGGCAGGCCGCGCCGAGTCGGGCACTGGCGGCGAGCACCGCGCTCGGATGCAACAGCGGCGGCAGTGCGAATCCGACCGCCTGCAGCTGCGTCGCGATCCGGCAGCGCTCGCGGCCACGCGCACCGCCGATCGCCACCGCCGCGTGGAATTGCGCGGCGTCGTTCGCCGCCAGCCACGCCGCGAAGCCCGGCGCGCCGTGATGGATGGCTACGGTGCTCCACGGGCTCACGAGTGCGGCGTCGTTGTCGAACAGCGCGCACAGCTCATCGCCGAGCAGCGTAAGCAGATCCCGCAGCACCCGCGCGTGGCCCGCGCCGCCCCAGAATACGAAGGATCTAGCGGCCATGGCGGGCGAGCACCTCGCCGACCACCGCCGCTACCCGGTCCTGGTCCGCCGCGGTGAGATCGTGGTAGCTCGGCAGATTGATCGCACGAGCGGGAATGTCCCAGGCGTGTCGGTTCTGCGGCCGGGGCGTGAACATCGGCAGACTCGAAAGCGGATAAAAGAACACGCGCGCGTCGATGTTCTCGGCCGCGAAGGCCTGCAGCAGCGCCTCGCGCGTGACGCCGCTCGCCGCGCTGAATACGGCGGTCGGCATCCACGCGCCGCTCTGCGTGCCCGGGGCTTCCGGGTTCAGGGCCACCTCGCTCAGCGCCCCGAGACGCTCGCGATACCCGTGCATGATCGCGCGCTTGCGCGCCACGAGCTCGGTGAGCCGCTCCACCTGGGCAAGACCGATGGCGGCCTGCAGGTTCGACAGCTTGTACTTGAAGCCGATCGTGCCGGGCCAGAACTGACGCCTTTCGCCACGCGCGCGACCGTGGTTCGACGAGGTCAGCACCGTCTCGAATAGCTTCGCGTCATGGGTGACGAACATCCCGCCTTCGCCGGTGGTCAGGGTCTTCGTGCCGTGAAAGGAGAAGCAGCCGAAGCGCCCGAGGCTCCCGGCGGGCTGTCCGCGATACAAGGAACCGATGGCCTCGGCCGCGTCCTCGACGATCGGCAGATCGTACTTGTGCCCGAGTGCGAGCAGCCGCTCCATGTCGCACAGATTTCCGTACAGATGCACCGCGATGATCGCCCGGGTCTGCGGCGTGATGGCGGCCTCCACCGCGTCCGGATCCAGGCACCAGCTGTCGGGCAGGATGTCGACGAACACCGGCCGCGCGCCGAGGTGCACGATCGGTGCGGCGCTCGCAATCCAGTTCGAGTCAGCCAGGATCACCTCGTCACCGGGACCTATGCCGAGGGCCGCAAGCCCCATATGCAGGGCGCCCGTGCAGCTGGAAGTGCTGATCGCATAGGGCATGTTCAGGCTCGCCTTGAAGGCGGCCTCAAAGCGCTGCAGGTACTCGTAGCAGCGCTCACCCCAGCCGGTGGCCGCCGCATCGGTCGCGTAACGCACCTCGAGGGCGGTTATCGACGGCTTCGTGTAGTAGACGCGCGGCTTCACGCGACCTCCAGCCGCGGCACGGCCGTCACGAACCGCCCGCCCCAGTCGCGAATATACGCAAGCTGTTGCTGCACTTCGATCTTGAGATTCCACGGCAGGATGAGCACGTAGTCCGGCCGCTGCTGCTGCAGCACGCTCTCGGCCACGACCGGAATGCGGCTGCCGGGCAGGTAGTGTCCCTGCTTGGCGGGGTTGCGGTCGGCCACGAAGCGCACGAGGTCGGAACGCACGCCGGCATAATTCAGCAGCGTGTTGCCCTTGGCCGCGGCTCCATAGGCGGCGACCTGCAGGCCCTGCATCCGCGCCTCGAGCAGGAACCGCAGGAACGCGTCCTTCAGCGCCTCCAGACGCGGCTGACAGCCGGCGTAGAACCCGGCCGTTGCCAGGCCGGCGCTGCGCTCTCGCCCGAGCAGCTCGCCGACCGCGGCCGTCACAGGCCGTGCGCCCGTCGCGGAGCGCTGCGCCAGCACGCGCAGGCTCCCGCCGTGCGTGGGCAATTCCGCGACGTCGAACACCTGCAGGCCCCCGGCGGCGAAGATGCGCTGCACGGCGAGGAGGGACAGGTAGGAGAAATGCTCGTGGTAGATCGTGTCGAACTGGCCGTGCTCGATGAGCCTCAGCAGGTGCGGGAATTCGAAGCTCGCGATCCCGGCGGGCTTGAGCAGCTGTGCGAAGCCGCGCACGAAATCATTGATGTCGGGTACGTGCGCGAGCACGTTGTTCGCCACCATCAGATCCGCCTGCTGGCCGGTGGCGTGCAGCCGAGCGGCGAGTGGCACGCCGAAGAACTCCTCGATGATTTCCAGACCCCGGCCGCGTGCCGCCGTGGCGGTGCTCGCAGTCGGCTCGATGCCGAGGCAGGGAATGCCGCGGGCCTTGAAGTACTGCAGCAGGTACCCGTCGTTGGCGGCGACCTCGATGACGCGTGAACGTTCATCGAGCGCAAAACGCGCGACCACTTCCTCGACGAAGCGGCGCGCGTGCGTAAGCCAGGTGCTCGAGTAGCTGCTGAAGTAGGCATAGCGGCTACCGAAGAGCTCGCTCGCCCGCGCAAAGTCCGCGGTCTGCACCAGAAAGCAGTCGGTGCACACCAGCACGCGCAGCGGGTACCAGGCCTCGGGCGCCTCGAGCGCCGCTACGGTGAGATAGGCATTCGAGGGCGGCGCTGTTCCAAGGTCGAGGAGCGACAGGCGCAGCGGCGCGCCGCAGTGCCGGCACTTCACACCCGCACCCCCATGAACTCGCCCGTCAGCATCGGGTGCGTGCGGTCGCGGTCGGACCGCCCGGTGATCGGTTCGGGCCAGGGAATCGCGAGCGCCGGATCGCAGGCATTCAGTGCTCCTTCGGCTTGCGCCACGTACGCGGCGGTATGCAGGTACAGCAGTTCGGCGTCGTCGGTCAGGGCCTGGAAGCCGTGCGCAAAGCCCGGCGGAATCAGGAGGCTGCGGTGATTGTCCGCGCTGAGAAGCTCGGCGTGCGAGCGCAACAGCGCAGGCGACCCGGCCCGGATGTCCACCGCGACGTCGAACACCGCGCCGCGCAGGCAGCTCACGAGCTTGAACTCCTCGAACGGAGGATGCTGGTAGTGCATGCCGCGCACGATGCCCCGTCGCGTCGTGGACGTGTGGTTGATCTGGACGATCGGCCGGCCGGCGGTGAGGGCCGTGAACTGCTCAGCACAGTAGAGGCGCTCGAGGTGACCCCGCGCATCGACGCGCGGCCGGCGCTGCACCACCTTCACCCCCGGGAGAGCGGTATCGATGATCTCGAGGCCTGGGCTCACGAGCTCGCCACCGACTGATAATCGTCGATCTGTCGCAGGCACAGCGCCTGCGGATCCTCGCCCCGCGCGCGTGCCCGATGCCACTCGACCGTGCGCCGGATCGCCTCCTCAAGCGGCCAGCGCGGCGCCCAGCCGAGCGCCGCGCGGGCCGCCGCGCTGTCGAGTCGCAGGAGTCCCGCCTCGTGCGGATGCCGCGGACCGGAATCGTCTTCGACGCGCGCCTCCCCGCCCCACAGTTGCGCCACGCTGCGCGCCACCTGTGCCGCCGTCGCATCGCAGCTCGCATCCGGACCGAAGTTCCAGGCGCGCGCGAAGCGGCCGGCGCCGTCACCGTGCAGGAGCTCGGCGAGGCGCAGGTAACCCGCGAGCGGCTCGAGTACGTGCTGCCACGGCCGCAGCGCCGCCGGGTAGCGAAGCCGCACCGCTGCGCGCTGCTCGAAGGCGCGCAGGCAGTCCGGCAGCAATCGGTCCGGCGCGAAGTCGCCGCCGCCGATGACGTTGCCGCAACGCGCCGTGGCGATACGCGCGGGCGAACCGAAACTGACACGGTACGAAGCGCTGACCAGCTCGGCCGCCGCCTTGCTGGCGCTGTAGGGGTCGTGACCGCCGAGCGGGTCAGATTCGCAATAGGCGTGCAGGGACTCGCGATTCTCGTACACCTTGTCGGTGGTCACGATGAGCACTGCATGGACCGCCGGCGAGCGCCGCGCGGCCTCGAGCAGGTGCGCCGTGCCGAGGACGTTGGTCGCGAAGGTGCCGACCGGATCGGCATAGCCGGCCCGCACCAGCGACTGGGCGGCCAGATGCACGATCAGCTCCGGCTGGCAGCGATCAACGGCGGCGTTCAGTTGCGCACGGTCAGCAAGATCAGCGCGCGTATCGCTCGCGAGCAGCGCGCCGACGCGCGCGGCACCGAACAGATGCGGCTGCGTCGGCGGCTCGAGCGCGAAGCCGTGTACGCGCGCGCCGAGCTGCCTGAGCCACAGGGCGAGCCAGGCACCCTTGAAGCCCGTGTGCCCGGTCAGCAACACCGGGCGGCCCTGCCAGAATTCGCGCCGCGGCAACAACCGTTCTTTCCCCGGAGTTATAGTTACTGCAGGTACGTCCCGTGGGCGCATTGTAAGCGAATCGTGGCTGCATGCGGCGTGGCGCGTGCTCGACGCCCGTGCGCCGCGATCGAGTTGGGGGGAAGCGGGTCAGATGAAGGCGGTCATACTGGCAGGCGGCATGGGCACCCGGATTTCCGAGGAGACACAGCTGCGGCCCAAGCCCATGGTCGAGATCGGCGGCAACCCGATCCTCTGGCACATCATGAAGATCTACTCGGCGCACGGCATCAACGAATTCGTGATCTGCTGCGGCTACAAGGGCTATCTGATCAAGGAGTACTTCGCCAATTACTTCCTGCACATGGCGGACGTCACCTTCGACATGGAGCACAACTCCATGCACGTACACGAACGCAAGGCCGAGCCGTGGCGCGTGACGCTCGTCGACACCGGTGACACCACGCAAACAGGCGGCCGGCTCGCACGGGTCGCAGGCTACCTGCGCGAGGAACCGCACTTCTGCTTCACCTACGGGGACGGCGTGGCCGACGTGGACGTCACGCAGCTCGTGGCCTTTCACCGCTCCCACGGGCGTGCCGCCACCATCACCGCCGTGCGGCCGCCGGGCCGCTACGGTGCGCTCGAGCTGTCCGGGCGCGCGGTGAGCGGCTTCATCGAGAAACCCAAGGGCGGCAGTGGCTGGATCAACGGCGGGTTCTTCGTGCTCTCCACGGGCTGCCTCGACTACCTGACCGGAGACCAGTGCATCTGGGAGCTCGAGCCGCTCGCGCGTCTCGCGGCGGACGGTCAGCTCATGGCCTATGAGCACGCCGGTTTCTGGCAGCCGATGGACACGCTGCGCGACAAGAACCACCTGGAGCAGCTGTGGGCGAGCGGCCAGGCGCCCTGGAAGAGCTGGGCCTGAACGCCGGATCGCAGCCGTTGCGCCGGCGATGAGCGCGGTCACCGTCGGCCTGCCGGTCTACAACGGCGCCGAGTCGCTCGATCGGGCGCTCGGGTCGCTGTGCGCTCAGACGTTCGCGGACCTGTCGATCCTGGTGTCTGATAATGCCTCGAGCGACGAAACGCCGCGGATCATCGCCTCGTGGGCGGCACGCGACGCGCGTGTGCGCGTGCACCGCCAGCCGCGCAACATCGGCGCCAAGGCTAATTTCCGCTGGATCCTCGACGCCGCGGACACGCCCTGGTTCGCCTACGCGGCGCACGACGACGCGTGGAGCCCGAACTATGTGGAGGCCCTGCACCGGGTGATCACGGCGCGGCCCGGACTCGTGCTAGCCGTGCCACAGGTCGTGAGTTTCCTCGAGTCCCCGCACACGCCCGCCAAGGTCCGGCGCTACCCGGAACGGCTCGATCGGCTGGCCGGCGCGGCGCGCCTGCGCCTTGCCCTGCGCCGTTCGCGGCCGAGCTGGTTCTATGGTCTGTTCCATCGCGAGACGCTGCTGGGCGCCGTGCAGCAGGCGAGCGCGCTCAACCAGGTCTGGGGCGAGGACGTGCTCACGATCCTGCACGTGTTACTCGCCGGCGGCGTGACGGGCAGCAACGAAGCGGTCTTCTACAACCGGCGCGGCCGCCCTACCTCCTACCTCAGGTACGCGCCGAAAACCGCTCGCGAACGTGCCGATCACTACAGGAAGTTCATGCGCCTGGCGCTCGCGGCGCTCGCCGCGGCACCGCTCTCGCCCGTCGCGCGCGCGCGCGCCTTGCCGGCGCTGTGGTACTTCGCGCGCGTGATCGACAAGTCCCGCAGTATCCTCCTGGCCGCGGTGCGCGAAAGCGTAGGGTAACGGGACATGGCGCATTATCAGCAACTCGAGTTCGTCACAATCGCGACGCAATGCTTTCCGGAATTTTCCCGGCAGGCACGGATTCTGGAAGTTGGCAGTTGGGACATCAACGGGTCCATCAGAGGCCTGTTTGCCGAATGCGACTACCTCGGCGCCGACATAGCACCCGGCAATGGAGTGGATCTGGTGTGTGGCGGGCAGGACATAGGGTTTCCGAGCGGCCATTTCGACGTGGTGATCTCCTGCGAGTGCTTTGAGCACAATCCGTACTGGCTTGAAACCATGGTAAACATGATTCGTATGCTCCGCGCTGGCGGCTGCTTCATCCTGTCATGCGCGGGCACCGGACGACGGGAGCACGGAACTCCAAGAATGTCTCCGGGTGCTTCCCTCACGAGCCTGAAGGAACAGGCGACCTACTATCGAAATCTCTCGCCGCGCGATTTCTCTGAACGCATCGACCTGCGCCGGCATTTTTCGCAGTTTTTCTTCTCCAGGAACGTATATTCCAAGGACCTGTATTTCTTCGCCATCAAGGCGCCGCCTGCTGCCGATCCCGCCATGCATGCGCGCCTCCTCGACCTGAAATCGAAGGTCGATGCGATCACCGTCGCGGGTGAGCTCGGATTCGTGAAGCGCTCAGAGGCGCACGTCTCGTGGTGGGCCAAGCAAGCCTTTGTGAAGGCTTTGGGCGAACGGGGCTATCACGAGGTGCAATACCGCCTGCGATCGCTATTTCCGCGCCGCAGGTAGTGCACACCCGCGGTAGACTGCTTGGGTTTGGGCTAGCGTTGATTTTGAGCGGTTCACCAGCGAGAGGTCGTGTATGAAGAAGTTACTGATCGTTCTTTCGAGCCTGCTGATCACCGCAACCGCCGCCGCCCAGGTGGGGACGACGGTGCAGGAGAGCGGCAAGGCTGTGTCGGAGACGGCCAAGCAGGCCGGCGACGAGGCGAAGAGTGCCGTCGGCCACGAGAAAGCGGAAAACAAGGCCAAGGCTCATTACCACAAGGCCAAGGCCAAGCACCACGCGCATGCGGCCAAGGAAGCGGCCAAGGATACGGTGAAGTAAACCGGCCGCCGGTGCCCGCGTGCGTCCGCCCGGGGCCACGTGGGTTCTCCCTCCATCTAGCTGCCGGAAGCATCCTCGAGTTTTGCCCGCCAATAGCGCAGGTGCAGCATCACCTTCTTGCGGATGCGCACGACGATCTTCAGCCGCTCGAAGAACCACAGGAGCGCCGGGGCGGCGAAGCGCGGGATGCCGGGCCGGAACACGTGTCCGGTGGGAAAAGTCCGCGAGGCGCGGAAGGCGGGATACAGCGCCTGGACGCGCCGCAGCTCCGCGCCCGGATCAACACCCATTTGCGTGAGCTTGCGGTAAAACGCCGTCGGGCGGCCATCGCCGGTGCGCGTGTGATCCATGGTGACCGCATCGACGACGTAGATGGGATGCTGACTGCCGACCGTGCCCGCCCAGGCGACATCCGTGCCCCAGGTGCTGCGGGTCATGCCGAAGGTCGGCAGCAGCGCCTGCAGCGCGGCGGACGAGAAAGTCGGCGCCATCACTTCCACGAAGGTCACGCGGCGCAGCACGCACACGGGGTTGCGCACCAGTGCGTTCAGCGTGGTGTGCGTGAACCAGCGCAGCGCCGGCTGCGACAGGTAAGTACGGTAGTGCTCGCAGAGACTGAAAAATCGTGACAGCTCGCCGGGCCGCAGATACACGTCGTCATCGATGAGCATGACGTAGCGATAGTCGAAAGGCTGCGGGCGCTGCGGCCAGAACTCAAGAAAGCCGTCGAGCTTGTTGAAGCCGCCGTGAGAATAGAACTCCGCGAGGTTCTCCGGCCGCGGCGCTACGTACCAGCTGACACAGCAGTCCCAGTTACGTCCGGGATCTTCGGCCAGCAGCCGCGGGTGCAGTGACTGGTCGCCGGCGCGCACGAACAGCAGATACGGACGGCGCGCGGGTGCCGCGGCGAGCGCCGCGGCCGTCGGGACGGAAGCTGCCACTACTCCTGCGCCTCACGCGGCCGCCACGCCTGCGTCAGCTCCTGCTGCTTGCGCGCCGGCACCGGATCATAGTGACTCAACTCCATGGTGTAGGCGCCCTGCCCGCCGGTGAGCGCCTTGAGGCGCGACTGGTACTCGGACACCTCCGCCAGCGGCACGAGCGCCTGTAGTGTCGCACGCTGCCCGGGCAGTGCGCTGTTGCCATTGATGCGCGCGCGCTTGGTGGCAAGATCGCCGGTGATGTCGCCGATCGCAGCGGCGGGCGCGGTGATCGACAGCAACATGATCGGTTCGAGCACGATCGCGGTCGCCTTCTGCAGTGCGTCCAGAAACGCCTTGCGGCCGGCGGACACGAACGCGACTTCTTTCGAGTCCACCGAGTGATGCTTGCCGTCGTACACAATGACGCGCACATCCTGGATGGGAAAGCCCGCGAGTGCGCCCTCGGTAAGCACCTGGCGAATGCCTTTTTCCACCGCCGGGATGTACTGGCCGGGTATCGCGCCGCCCTTCACGTCGTCCACGAACTCGAACCCCGCGCCGCGGTCGAGCGCCTCGACGCGCAGGTACACCTCGCCGAACTGTCCCGCACCGCCGGTCTGCTTCTTGTGCCGGCAGTGACCTTCGGCGGGCCGCGTAATGGTCTCGCGGTAGGGAATGCTCGGCGGGTGGGTTTTCACGTGCACGCCGTAGCGCTCGCTCATGCGTTCCAGCAACACGCGCAGGTGAAACTCCCCCATGCCGTACAGCACCGTCTCGTTCACCGCCGCGTGATGCTCGACGCGCACGCACGGATCCTCGGCGGTGAGCTTGTGGAGGGTGTCGGCAAGCCGCTGCTCATCGCCGCGCCGCTCCGGCTCGATGGCGAGTCCCAGCATCGGTGGCGGAAAGGCCACCGGCAGGAGGTGAAACTGGTCCTCATCGTGCGAGTCATGCAGCACGGCATCCAGGTGCAGCTCATCCACCTTGGCAATGGCGCAGATGTCGCCGGGAATCGCCTGCGGGATTTCCGCCGTGTCCTTGCCGAGCAGTTTGAAGAGGTGCGCGATCTTGATGGGCTTGCGCGCATCTCCCACGAACAGCTGGTTGCCGGGACGCATGGTGCCCTGGTGCACACGCAGCACGCCGAGCTTGCCGACGTAAGGGTCGATGCTGACCTTGAACACATGGGCGATCACGTGCTTCTCGGCATCGGGGCTGACCGGCACACGGGTGGCGTTGTCGCCCGTGCCCTTGAGAAACGGCGGCGGATTGCCCTCGGTGGGGTTGGGCATCAGACTGCTGAACACCCGCAGCAGATCGGGTATGCCGGCACCGGTCTCGGCCGAGAGGAAACACACCGGCACCAGGTGCCCCTCGCGCAGTGCCTGCTCGAACGGGTTGTGCAGCTGCTCGGGCGACAGCTCCTCGCCCTGCCCGAGATACAGCGCCATCAGTGCCTCGTCGAGCTCCACCACCTGGTCGATGATCTGCGTATGCGCGGCCTCGACCGAGGAGAAATCGCACGGCCGGCCGTGCGGCTGGAAAAAACAGTCCACCACCGAGTCCCCGCCGCCGGCGGGCAGGTTCAGCGGCAGGCACTCCGCGCCGAAAGCCTCGCGCAGCTGCGCGAGCACCTCTTCGCTGCGTGCCTCGCGGCTGTCGATTTTGTTGATGATGACCAGCCGGCACAACTCGCGCTCACGCGCGAAATCCATGAGCCGGCGCGTGAGCGCATCAACGCCGTTGACGGCGCTCACCACGACCGCCACCGCCTCCACCGCCTCGAGTACCGACAGCGTCTTGCCCAGAAAGTCTGGGTACCCGGGGGAGTCGATCAGGTTGATGTGCGTGCTGTTGACGTCGAAGCTGCAGATCGCGGTGTCGAGCGAGTGCTGCAGGCGCTTTTCCTGTGGGTCGAAATCTGACACCGTGGTGCCGCGTTGCAGGCTGCCGCGGGCGCGGATCGCCCCGCCCTGCAGCAACAGCGTTTCAATGAGCGAGGTCTTGCCCGCGCCGGCCTGTCCGACCAGCGCGATATTTCGGATGCCCGAAGTCGTGTACCCCATGGCGTGCTCCCCGGTTTTGGCTGAAAGCCTACACCTGCCGGTGCGCAGGGGGCCAGCCGCTGCAGTACTATGTGAACATGCCCGGGGACGAGGCAAAAAAGCAGCGCGAAGCGCAGAGAATCCAGCGGCAGCTGGACGAGGCGCTGAGCGACACTTTCCCCGCCAGCGACCCGGTAGCGATCGTGACCTCGCACCGCGAGGAGGATTGGGGGGAGGAGCCTGCCGAACCGCCGCCGCCCAAGGGCGCTGGTGCCCGTTGACGCCGCAGGCGATTTCAGCCACTGGTCTAGGGCGCGTTAAGCTCCAGGGCGGAACCTGCCTGGTTCACGGTCGTGAGCACGATCGGCCGCCGCCATACCCGCTGCAGGTAAGTGAGCACCTTGGCGCTGCGTTCGAGGTCGAGCCCGCGCCCATCGGTGCCGCTGTCATGCGTGAGCTCGAGGGTGCCGTCGTTGCGCACGTGCGCGGCGGACACGATCGGCGCGCCGAAGTTGTATTTTGGTGCGAGCACCGCCTCGTGCAGCGCGCCCAGGTCAGGATCCAGCACGGTGATCTGCCCGTCGCTGCGCGCGTTGTAGCGGAATAGCCCCAGCTCCTCGGCGAGCTCGCGTGTCAGGTGGTTGCGCACGAAGGCAAAATCATCGTCCTGCTCCATGATGCCGCGCGCCGCTTCCAGCCCATCGGTGGCGATGATCTTCTCCCACATCGAAAAGCCGAGGTGGTACGGGTTGATGCTGAGGGAGACCTGCGAGTCGGCGGCGATCGGGCGCACTACGTCGGAGTGGCACTTGATCGCGTCCACGTAGGCCTGCTGCGGGATGAAATCCGCTTCACGCAGCAGGCGCGCGTGCCAGTAGGACGCCCAGCCCTCGTTCATGATCTGCGTGGCGAATACCGGGTAAAAATAAAACGACTCCTCGCGCACCGCGAGGAAAATGTCGCGCTCCCAGCTCTCCATTTCCGGCGCGTAATTCGCCACGAACCACAGCAGGTCGCGCTCCGGATGCGGCGGCACCGGGGCGCGCTTGCGCGCTTCGGGAGCCGTGCCGGCGGCGGCGCTCTCCAGCGCCGCGAAGCGCTTGCGGAAGGCATCGTCGGCGGGCGCCTTGTGGTCGGCGGGATATTCGGGATAGCGGCTGCGCCGCAGTGACTGGTCCACGTCGATGTGCTGCTCGAGCGCGAGCGCCGCATCCAGCGCCGTCTCCACGCGCTGTGCGCCGTGCGCTTCGATCGCCGCGGAAATCTGCCGCGCGTGGCTCGCGGCGTGCTCGACGATGCGCTCGCTGACCTGTTCCTGGCAGCGGCGGAACAGCAGGTTATTGCGCGAGAAGTCCGCGTGGCCGAGCACGTGCGCGGTGACCAGGACGTTCTCGGCCAGGCCATTGCTCTGCGCGAGGTAGGCGTGCCCGGGGTTGCCGGGAAACACCACTTCGAAGAGGCGCGAATGCCCCATATGGCGCTGGATGAGCTGGTAGATGTAGCGCACGCCGAAGGACCAGTGCGGCATGCGCACCGGCAGCCCGTAGACGGCAATCTCCATCATGAAACTGTCGGGGACCGCTTCGAAGTCGACCGGGTGGAACTTCAGCCCCGAGCGCGCGGCCAGCTCTTCAATGCGGCGCACGTAGCCTTGCCAGTCCTCGGTCATGGCGCGGGCGCCTCGTTCTCGGCGGTGAAGAAGTGCCGCACCGCGTCCCACACCGCATCAAAGTCCGCGATCGCGTAGCTGCCCGCGGCGCAGCCGGCCGCCTGCAGCTCCGCAAACAGCCGCCCGGTCTCGGTGGCAAGCTGCCGCGACAGGCCGGAGGCGACCTCCACGTAGCCGGTGAAGCAGGCATCCGCCGTGATGGTGGCGAGCGCGGTGCGCGCCTCGGCGGCATCGCTCACCGAATTGTCGCCGTCGGTCGCGTAGAACAGATAAATGTTGCTGCGCCCGGGGTTGTAGCGCGCGTCGATGATCTCGCGCACCTTGCGAAAGCCGGTGGAGGACACCGTGCCGCCGCTGCCGGACACCTGGAAGAACTCCGGCTCGTTGAACTCCCACGCTTCGGTGGTATGGGCAACGAACACCGTCTCGAGCGAGCGATACTCGCGCCGCAGCCCCTGCACCACCCAGAAGAAGAACGTCTTGGCGAGCTTGCGGTCGCGGTCGGACATGCTGCCCGACACATCCAGCATGAAGAACACCACGGCGTGCACCGCCGGCTGGCGCCGCCGCGCCAGCTGCCGAAAGCGCAGGTCCTCATCGGTGAAGCTCGGCGTGGCGCCCGGGGCCCCGCGCCGCTTCACCATCTCCTTGAAGGAGCGCCGCCGGTCAAGGCGCGAACGCGCGCCGTGGCGGTCCCAGCCCTCGCGCGTCCAGTCGGTTTCATCGGAAGGTCCGACGCGCGCCTTCAGGTTCGGCAGCTGCATCTCCTCCCACAGCCAGTCGACGATGTCGTCGATCTTGAACTCCAGCAGCAGCTGCACCTCGCCTTCTTCGCGTCCGCCGGGGCCCTTCTCGCCCTGCCCCTGTTTTGATGGGTCGGTGAAGACGTCGCCAGGCTTGGCTTGGCCCTGTCCGGCGCCCTGGGATTCATCGGCGCGCCGCAGCCGGAAGTGATGGTGCTCGAGCATGCGCACCGGCACGCGCACGGTGCGCGCGCCTTCATTGGTGAGATCCGCGCCGGCGATGATCTCCGGCAGATTGGCACGCACCGCTTCGCGGACTTTCTCGTCGTGGCGCAGCCAGTCGCGCGCGCCGCGGGAAAAAAGCTCGTACCACTTCGCCGCTACGATCCGTGCTTCGCGCGCCTCGCCGTCAGCGTCCATGAGAGCGCTGCTACTCCTGTGCCAGTAGGGTGGTCACGTAACTCAAGGCCTCCTTGGCGCTGTGCTCATCGTAACCATACTCGCTCACCAGACGCTGCTGCACGACCGAGATCTTCTGGCGCGCATCCTCGTCCGGGCGGGCGGTGGAGGTCACCAGCCTGAGCACGTCGCGGCGCTCCTCGAACAGGTACTGTTCGATCGCCTCACGCATGCGCGCGTGACTCGCGAGCTTGAACTTTTCCCCGGCCTTGAAGGCCACCATGGCCTTGCGCACCACTTCCTGGCGGAACGACTGCTTGCCCGAATCCGATACCTTGATTTTCTCCTCGACCGAACGCAGGAAGCGCTCATCCGCCGGCCGGGCTTCGCCGGTGATCGGGTCGCTCACCTGGCGGTGATCGAGGGAGGCCTCGACCTCGTCGAGATATTTTTCCAGCAGCTGCTGCGCCTCCGCCTCGAACGACGCGAACATCGCACGGTGCACGTCCTCCTTGACCCAGCGGTTGTAGAACTCCTTGCGCGCCGACACCAGGTGATCGATCCAGGCCTTCTTCTGCTTGGCATCCATGCGCGCGTCGCTCTCGATGGCGTCCTTGAGCGCCAGCAACAGCTCCATGCTGGTGAGACTGTGGGTGTTGCCGCGGGTGATGGCGTTGGAGATCGCGTTGATCACGAAGCGCGGCGAAACTCCCGTCATGCCCTCTTCGGGCGCCTCGGCGCGCAGCCGCGTGGCCTCGCCCTCGGAGATCCCCTCGACCGCCTCGCCGGCGTAAATGCGCAGCTTTTTCGGCAGGTCCAGTCCCTCGCGTTCCGGCTTCACCAGGCGCGTGAGGATGCCGAACACCGCGGCGAGATTCAGCACGTGCGGATCCAGGTGCGCGTTGCGGAACGCCGGTGCGCCCGACACCAGCTTCTGGTAGATGCGCGCTTCGTCGCGGTAGGAGAGCGCATAGGGGATCTTGATGATCACCATGCGATCCAGCAGCGCCTCGTTCTCTTTTTCCTGCAGGAATTTGTGGAACTCGGCGAGATTGGTGTGCGCGAGAATGGTCTCGTCGACGTGAATCAGCGGGAAGCGCGAGACCTTGACGTTTTTCTCCTGCGTCAGGGTCAGCAGCAGGTACAGGAACTCGCGCTTCACCTTGAGAATTTCGATCATCTCGAGCACGCCGCGGCTGGCGGCATACACCGCCCCCGACCATGACCAGGCCCGCGGGTCGCCTTCATCGCCGATCTGCGCGACCTTGGCGAGGTCCACCGAGCCGACGAGATCGGCGATGTCCGCGGTGGTGGGGTCGTGCGGCGCGTAAGTGCCAATGCCGATGCGCGAGGCCTCGGCGAGGAACACGCGCTCCACCGGTACGCGCACGAAATCGCCTTCGAATTCGCGCTCGACGAAGTCGCGCGCCCACGGCGACAGCTCGCCGCTGATGTTCACGCCGTAGCGTTCGCGGAACTCGGCGCGCAGGCTGGTGGGGATGAGATTGAGCGGATTCTCGCGCAGCGGCGAGCCGCGGATCGCGTACAGCGCACCCTCGTCGGTGC
Source organism: uncultured Gammaproteobacteria bacterium (assembly GCA_963718865.1). GTDB lineage: Bacteria > Pseudomonadota > Gammaproteobacteria > Steroidobacterales > Steroidobacteraceae > 13-2-20CM-66-19. The sequence goes on from CAVRAE010000001.1 coordinate 528,367, forward strand.
GGCTGTATTCCTCGAGTCCGCGCTTCAGCAGGATTGCGAGCGTGGACTTGCCGCCCGACGGCGGCCCCAGCAGCAGCAGCAGCCGCCGCCCCACATCGGAGCCGGCGGCGGCGGCCTTGAAGTAGTCGACCACCCGTGAAAGCGGCTCGTCGATGCCGAATAGCTCGCGTTTGAACAGTTCCCGCGCGCGCGAACTGGCGGGCATGTCGGCATCGCCGCTGCGCCCGTGCCAGCGCAACATGTCCCAGATATATTCATGGCTGCTGCGGGCCGCCGCCACCGGATTCGCCGGCAGGATTGCCGACAGGAAATCACCAAAGGTGCCTTCCCAGCGTTGGGCGCGGTGCAGCCGGCTGAACGAACTTAAAGTATCGATGAAGTCGGCAGTGGAGCCGTTGGAATCCGCGTCAGCGGCGAGCGGTCGCATCGTCCTTACCTCCCGTGAGCTCATCAGGTCTTGAGGCCGGGGCCGGCGGTGCCGGCAATGCCAGCGTCGGGTTAACTTAGTCCCAAGGCGCCGCGCAATGAGTGACGGCCTTCAGATCCTGGCGCACCTATTACGTTAAGACGGTCACAGCACCGGATTGTTCACTTCGGCCCGTGCTCACGCCAGTCCTCACGTGAAACGCTGCGGGAAAACACCGGCTGCGCCGCGCTTAAGTGCCTGAACCGCGGCCCTTTCGGACCTGGCACCCGCGCCGCGCCCCGTCCGGCTGCGCCCGGGGCGGCGGCTCCCGGCCCGCAAAGGGCCGCGCGCCTCAAGCGCGTTGCGCTGGCGCGCACGGCGCACGCGGGCGCGCGCGCCGGCAACGGCTGGCAACCGAAACACCGGGGTCTCCAGGCGCAGCGCATGGTGCGCGCGCGTACACGTAAATCGAGCAGTACTTCAGGGTTTGATTGTTCGCGTCGCGGCGCCCAGACGCAGCCTGTCGTTATTGTGAACTGACGCACTCCGCCTCTTTCGAGGCTACTTATCCTGCGGTTGCGAGGAGTTGCACCCGCTCAACGGAGGGGTATGGAGCCTCGTTCCACGGAAGCGGATGGCGCACAGAAAACAGTTATTTCCGGAGATACGACACGTGGTCAATGCAGCATCGTCCGCACCCCGCACACGCGAAGCGACGAGCACTCCCGGTGCGACAGCCACCACCGCCCCGGCCTCCACCCCCGCGGCCGACGTGACCGCGATTACTACGCGCGATGATTTTCTGCTCGAACTCGGCCAGACGCTCGGCGGCCAGGCCGCAGTGCGCCCGGTCGAGACGATCGACGCGGCGCTGCCCTACCTTGCGAGCACCCGCCGGGCGCAACTGCTGATCATCGACGCACGCGGCGTAGCCGCGCTGCGCGCCGCCGCCGATGCGGCACACGCTGAAGCCCCTGCTGCTGCGGTTCTGGTGTTCACGGAAGGCGCGACCGAGGCGCAGGTGAGCGCCGCGCTCAAGGGTTCGAAAGTGTTCGCGGTCCTGCCGCTGCCGGTAGATGCACGCAAGACCCAGGCGGTATTCGAAGGCGCGGTTGCGGATGCGCAGCAACGCAAGGACAACGCGGCGACGGACGAGGTGCAGGCTGCGAAGCTGAGCATCGGCGCCTTCCGGGCGGCACCGGCACAGGCATCTGCCAGCGCATCCGACGACGGCGGTTCGAGCGCCGCACGGAAGTTCCTGCTGATCGGCGCGCTCGCCGCGGCAGCGGCGCTGGCTGCCGGCGGATGGTTCTTCATGCACGGCAAGACCAGCCCCGCGGCGCCGGCGGCGCCGACGGCGCCGGCCGCAGGCGTAGCGGGCAGCACGGCGCCAGCCGCCACGCCTGACAACAGCGCGGTCACCGAGGCTGCCACTCCGGTCGCCGATACCTCCATCATCCAGGGCAAGGTCGATGACCTGCTCGAACAGGCGCGCCGTGCCATGCACGAGCGGCGCTACACCGAGCCGGCCGGAGACAACGCGCTGGTGTACTTTCGTTCCGCGGCCGCCGCTGACCCCAGCAATGGCGAGGCACGCGACGGCCTGCAGCGCGTGGCCGGGGTACTCGCGGGACGCTTTGAAGAGGCGCTGAACGCGGGCAGGCTCGATGAGGCCGCACTCACACTCGCCAACTTCCGCGCAGCAGCAGCGACTGACCCGCGCGTCGGCGCCTTTGCGCAACGGCTCGCCGTGATCCAGGTCGGCAAGGCGCTGGCCGACGCCAACTACGAGCGCGCGTCCGCGCTGGTGCGCCAGGCGCAACAGTCCGGCGCGGTGCCGGCCGAGCAGATCGCCCGCTGGCGCGCCGAACTCGCGCGCCACCAGGAAGACGCGCGGGTGCAGCACCTGGCCGGCCTGGTGGCGGATCGCATTCACGACGGCAAGCTCGCCGACTCGCAGGACAGCGCCAAGACCTACGTGCAGCAACTCACCACCCTGGCGCCGGCGAACCCCGCCACGGTGCGCGCGGTGCATGACCTGATCGGCGCCTACCTGCACAAAGCGCGTGATGCCGCCACGGCGAAGAACACGGCGGATGAGGATCGTTGGCTCAACGAAGCCCGTGACGCCGGCATGAAGCCCGCCGAGTTCACGGCCTTCCAGCGCGAACTGGCCAGCTCGCGGCAGAAGGCGAACCTCGCCGAAAGCGAACGCCTGATGCAGCTGGTGCACGACCGCCTGGGCTCGGGGGCCCTCACCGATCCGGCGCAGGACAGCGCCGCGTACTATCTGACCCAGCTGCAGACGAACCTGCCGAACGACCCGGCGCTGGCGCAGGGCAGCCATGACCTGGCCGGGAAGCTGCTGGCGCGCGCGCGCGTCGCGGTGCTCGCCGGCAAGTCGGCAGACGCTGACCTCGCCGCGGCCCGGCATTGGGGCGCCGACGGCGCCAGCGTCAACGCCGTGCAGCAGTTGCAGAACCAGCCCGCGACGCAGGCACCGGCAATCAACACCGCGGCGCTGGCGGCCAAACTCAAGCAGACGCGCTCTATAAGCCCCGAGTATCCGGCCAACGCGCTCAACCACCGGATCAGCGGCTCGGTGCTGCTCACCTACACCGTGGATACCAGCGGCATGACGCGCGACGTGCATGTGATCGAAGCGACGCCGCCGGGTGTGTTTGATGACGCGGCGGTCAGCGCCGTGCGCCGCTGGCGTTATACACCGGTGGTCGTCAATGGCGCCCCGGTGGAGGTGCCGGTGAGGACGCGGGTGCGTTTCGAGCTGCCAAAATAAACAGGAGAAGCTTCAGATGATGGTTGCAGCTACAGAACGTCGCCGCCAGGTCCTCATGGCCGGCATCGGCACGGCCCTGATACTCGTAATGGGTACGGTGCTGTTCTTTGGATTTCGCCTGGCGACGCAGACGCGCACCAGCATCAGCGCGCTGCAGACGGCGAGCATGCTGCAGACCTACCCCGAGACCATCGCCCAGCAGCTGAACTCGTTGCGCGATCGCCTCGAGGTGCGGGCCTATTCCGGCCAGGCACTCGCGGAATTGCAGGCCTCGGTCAAGCGCGTCAACCAGAACCTGCGGCAACTGGAGGCCAGCGGCAACGCCGATGGTCCGCAGATGGGCCGTGCGCAGCTCATGTGGCGCCAGTACCAGCCGGTGCTTGAACCGGTGATCAACTTCAACGGCCAGCCGTACGTGGATTCGGACACGGCGGGCAGCTCGCTCTCCAGCGACGGGCGCCGCCACTACGCCGAAGTCAAACGGGCACAGCTGTTCGCCAACGAAAACGCCCGGCCGCTGCAGGCCCAGCTCGCCAGTCTCGCCACCGCCCTGCAGCGCAGCTCCTCGGATGCGGCGACACGCCTGCGTACCCTGCTGCTGGCGGGCGTGTTCGCGGCCCTGGTGCTGGCAGTGGCCGCCGGGTACTTCCAGCTCACGCGTGCGCGCCACGAGCGCGCGGCGCGCGAGGCCCAGGAACAGACGCGCTACATCCTCAAATCAGTGCGTGAGGGCTTCTTCCTGCTCGACGCCGATCATCGCATCGGCTCGGTGTGGTCCGAAGCGCTGACCCACATGTTCTCGCGCACCGACTTCGCGGGACTGTCGTTCGAGGATCTGCTGAAGGATCTGGTGCCGATGGCGACCCTTACCACGGCCGCCAAGTACGTGAAGCTGCTGTGGGGCGAGCGCGCCCACGAAAACCTCATGAAGAGCATCAACCCCCTGGGGCAGCTGGAGATCACGCGCGACAATGGTCATGGCGCCAAGGAAACGCGCTACCTGCAGTTCGACTTCCACCGCGTCATGGGGCCGCAGAGCATCAAGCACGTGCTGTGCTCGGTGAGCGATATCACGGCCAGCGTGCTGCTCGCCCGCGAGCTGCAGGACTCGCAGGACAACGCCAACGCGCAAATGGACATGATGATCGGCATGATGCACGTAGACCCGCTGCAGCTGACATCCTTCCTCGACACCACCGAGACCAGCATCAAGCTGGTCAACACCATCCTCAGGGAGCCGGCGCGCACCGACGCTGACTTCCGCAAGAAGCTCGCGGGCCTGTTCCGTGAGCTGCATTCCATCAAGGGTGAGGCCTCGGCGCTCAACCTCACGAGCGTCGCCAGCCGCGTGCACGCCATGGAAGACATGGTGAGCGAGTGCAAGAAGCGGCCCGAGCTGTCCGGCAACGACTTCCTGCCGCTGGTGCTGAAGCTCGACGAATTGCTCGCCCACCTGCGCGGTGTGCGCGAGATGGCGATGCGTCTGTCGGTCCTCAAGGACAGCCCGCATGCTGGGTCCGCCACGGCAGGCGCGAACGCGCCGGCCCCACAGGCTGCAGCTGCGGGTGCGGCTACCGGGCGTACCGCTGCCGGGCGTACCGCTGGCGGACGTGCGGCTGCCGCCGCCTCGCTCGATGACCTGTCGCCGACGCTGCAGTCGATGGCCACGCGTCTGGCGCAGGATCACAACAAGCAGTTCCGTCTGTCGGTCGCGGGACTCGCGGACGTGCCGCCGCCCTACGCGAACACCATCAAGGACTGCCTGATCCAGATGCTGCGCAACGCCGCCGTGCACGGCATCGAGGCCCCGGACGTACGCCGCAAGCTCGCCAAGCAGGACGTGGGCGTAATTAACGTCGAGTTCCGCAAGACCCCGGCGGGCTACGAGCTGGTGTTCGAGGATGACGGCGCGGGCATCACGCCGCAGAACCTCAAGGCGGCCGCGGTACGCAAGCAGCTGGTCACCGAGGAGGCGGCCGAGCGCATGGACACCCGCGCGGCGATGGCGCTGATCTTCGCACCCGGCTTCTCGACCCAGGAGGGAGTCTCCATGGATGCCGGCCGCGGGGTCGGCATGGACGTGGTGGCACGCAGTGTCGCCAACCTCGGCGGCAAGATCGGCGTCAGCACGCACCCCGGCAAGTTCACGCGTTTCCGCGTGGTGCTCCCTGGCGCGGATACCGACAGCGCCGCGGTCGCGTAATTGCAAGCGAGAAAAATCTGATGAGTGCCAACCTGAAACCGAACGCCAAGAAGTCCTTCAAGCTGATGATCGTCGACGACTCGAACATCATGCGCCGGCGCATCGAGCGCTCGCAGCAGTTCGAGGAGCTGCAGCTGGTCGGCACGGCCGGCAACGGCCTGGAAGCACTCGAGCTGTTCAAGAAAACCGACCCGGACGTGGTGACCATGGATCTCACCATGCCGCAGATGGACGGTATCGAATGTATCGGGCGGCTGGTCACGCTCAAACCCGCGGTGCGGATCCTGGTGATCTCGGCCCTCGCGGACAAGGCCACCGCGGTGGAAGCCATGGAAAAAGGCGCCAACGGTTTCCTCAACAAGCCCTTCACCGACCGGCAGTTGAATGAAGCCATTGCCGAGCTGCTGTGCTGAGCACCTGAAGGGACAAAACCATAATGTTGTATGAACAGGAATTGAAGACCTTCGTCGACGCCACGACGAATTTCTTCTCGGTCGCGGCACAGGAACCGGCCTCGATCGGCTCGCCCTACCTCATGGAGGGCGCCCCGTCGGTGCACGAATACACCGGGATCATCAGCATCTCCGGCAAGCGCGAGGGGGTAGTGTACTTCACCGCGCCCAAGGCGATGCTGACGGTGATGCTGATGAAAATGCAGGAAAACGATTTCAGTCACGAAACCATGCGCGACCTGGTGGGCGAGGTTGCCAACACCATCTCCGGCAACGCGCGCCGCGATTTCAGCCGCGAGTTCGTGATTTCCGTGCCGAGCGTGCTGTCGGGCGAGAAGCCCGACGTGCCGCTGCTGGCGGGACGGCGCTCATTCATCATCCCGATCAACTGGCGCAGTCACTCGGCGAAGCTGGTCGTCTCGCTCAGCTGATCTCTTCATCCGCCCGCAGCCGATAACCGAGCCCGGTCTCGGTGATGAGATAACGTGGTTCGCGCGGGTCGGGCTCGAGCTTGCCGCGCAGGTTCTTGATACACACGCGCAGGCTGCGCGAATCATCCTCGCGTTCCGGTCCCCACACTTCACGGATCAGCTGGCGCTGCATCACGATCGAGCCCAGGTGCCGCGTGAGACACTCGAGCACGCGGTACTCGAGCGGTGTCAGGTGGAGCTCGCCGGCGGGGCCTGCGGACTCGCGCCGCGCCAGATCGATGCGCAATGCCCCGAGCTGCAGTTGCGAGGTCTGCTGCGCGCCGCGGGCGTTGCGTCGCAGGGCCGCGCGCAGCCGCGCCAGCAGCTCCGGCGCGCTGAAGGGCTTGGTCACGTAGTCATCGGCGCCGGCATCCAGGGCCGCGACCTTCTGCTCTTCCATGGTGCGCGCTGACAACACCACGATCGGCACCGGCGACCAGTCGCGCACGCGACGAATGACCGTAAGCCCGTCCCCATCGGGGAGCCCGAGGTCGACCAGCAGCAGGTCCGGCTTGTGGCTGCGTGCTTCGATCTCCGCGCGCATGGCGCCGTCGGCCTCGATGCAGCGATAGCCTTGCGCTTCCAGCAGCACCCGCAGCACCCCGCGAATCGCCGGTTCGTCCTCGATGATGAGCACCTGGTGCATCGCTTCGGTCACGGGGCAGCCTCGATGGTCGGCAGCGTGAAGCTAAAGCGCGCGCCGCCGCCGTCGCGGCGCTGGGCGCGGATTTCCCCGCCGTGAGCGCGGATGATCGCCTCGCAGATCGCAAGTCCGAGTCCCACACCGGCCGCCGTGCCCTCCTGCGCGCCGCGCTGGAACTTGGCGAACAGGCGCGCCGGATCGCCCGCGGGCAGCCCGGGTCCGTCGTCGTCCACCTGGACGCGCACGAACTCACCGTCCGCATCCAGCAGCGCGGACACAGCGATGCGGGTTGCCGGCGGGGTGTACTTGGCGATGTTGTCGAAGAGGTTGACGAACACCTGCACGATGAGGGTGGCATCCACCCACACCGGCGGCAGATCCGGCGAAACGTGCAGCTCCACCACCCGCGGGGCGAGCCGCTCGCGGCAGCTCGCCAGTGCGCTGCCAAGCAGGTCATCGACGGTCTGCCAGTCGCGCCGCAGCGCCACCTGGCCCGACTCGAAACGCACCAGATCCAGGACATTGGACACCAGCTCGGACATTTCCCGCGCCTTGGTCTCGATCGAGCGCGCCAGCGCCAGGCGCGCGCCCTCGTCCAGAGCGGCACCGTGCTGGGCGAGCGTGCTGCCGGCGCCGGCCATCACGGCGAGCGGCGTGCGCAGATCATGGGAAATGGAGGCGAGCAGTGTGTTGCGCAGGCTCTCGCGTTCGGCGGCGACCGTGGACTGTTCCGCCATTTCCGCCAGCCGGGCGCGCTCGAGGGCGAGTGCAATCTGCCCGGCGAAGGTCTCAAGCAGGTGACTCTGTTCGGGCAGCAGCACGCGGCGCGGGTTTTCCGGCAGTACCGCCAGCACGCCCACCGTGCCGCGCTCGTCCCCGAGCGGCACGTACAGGCCGCGGGCCGCGGGCAGCGTATCGGAACCCAGGCCCGCGCGACGCGCGTGGTCGGCGACCCATTGCGCCACGGCCAGGTCCGCGTGCCGAAAGGAGCTCTCGAGCGCCGCCTCCCTGGGGTACACGAGCCGGCCGTGCGCGTCGGGCAACAGCACCACCGCCTGGCATTCAAACACCTCGGCGATGTGCCGCACGGCCACATGGGCCATCGCCGCGATGCCGCGGGTCACCGCCAGTTCACGGCTCATGGCGTACAGCAGCGCCGTGCGGCGCTCGCGGGCGCCTGCGACCCGGGTCTGCTGGCGCACGCTCGCCGTCAGGGTCGCGATGACGAGCGCAATGATCAGCATGGCGGCGAAGGTCACCAGGTACTGCACGTCCGAGACCGCAAACGAGTAGCGCGGCGGCACGAAAAAGAAATCAAAGGCGGCCACATTCAGCACCGCGGTGCAGGCGGACGGCCCGCGGCCGAGGCGCAGGCCCGCCACGGTCACCCCCAGCAGATAGATCATGACCAGGTTGGAGAGCTCGAAATGCGGGTACATGAGGAAGGCGATGGCGGTGCACAGCACGGTGATCGCCCCTGCCCAGCCATAGCGGTCCCAGCGCACCGCCGGCGGCGTGTTGATGCCCGCCGCGCCGGCAGCCTGGGAGGCTGCGCGCGGCCGGCGTACGCGGTCGCTGGCGGCGATCAGCATCACGTCGAAGCCGCGAGCGCGGCGTACCAGCTCGGTTGTGGTCGAGGGCCGCAGCCAGGCACGCCAGCCACGGCGCTTCGGCGTGCCGACGAGCACGCGCGTGGCGTGGCGCGTCTGCGCATAACCGGCGATGGTCGACGCGGCCGACGGGCCGTCGAGCGTGACGGTCTCCCCCCCAAGGACTCCGCCAGCCGCAACACGTCGATGCGGCGGTTGCGCTCGACTTCCGGAAGGTTCAGCAGCCACGGGGTCTCCACGTACACGACGGTCCATTGCGCATCGAGCGCGTCCGCCATGCGCCGGCCGGCGCGCACCAGCTGCTCGGCCTGCTCGTCAGGCCCCACCGCCACCAGCACCCGGTCGCGGGCGTGGCGCGCCTGGGTGCGCTCCACCGGCAGCGCGCGGGAGGCCGCCTCGACGCGGTCGGCGACCCGGCGCAGCGCGATTTCGCGCAGCGCCAGCAGGTTCTGCTTGCGGAAGAAACGCTCGACGGCGGCACTCGCATAGTGCGCGACATAGACCTTGCCGGCGCGCAGGCGCGCGATCAGGTCATCGGGCGGCAGATCGATGAGTTCAATGTCCTCGGCCTCATCAAACACATGATCCGGCAGGGTCTCGCGCTGGCGGATGCCGGTGGTCTGGTAGATAAGGTCGTTCAGGCTCTCCAGGTGCTGGACGTTGACCGTGGTCCAGACGTTGATGCCGGCCGCGAGCAGCTCCTCCACGTCCTGCCAGCGCTTGGGATGCCGCGGCGGCGGCGTGCCGCCGACAATGTTGGAATGCGCCAGTTCATCGACCAGCAGAATGCCGGGGGCGCGCGCCAGCGCCGCGTCGAGGTCGAACTCCTGGCGCACGATGCCGCGGTAGCTGACCGGCAGGGCCGGCAGGCGCGGCAGCCCTTCCAGCAATCGCTCGGTCTCGAGGCGTCCGTGAGGTTCGACGTAGCCCACCACTACCTCGGTGCCTGAGGCGCGGGCGCTGCGCGCGGCCTCGAGCATGGCGTAGGTCTTGCCGACCCCGGCCGAGGCGCCGAAGAAGATACGCAGCCGCCCACGCCGGGCGCGCGCCTCTTCGGTCTTGACACGCTCGAGGAGTTGGTCCGGGTCCGGCCGCTCTTCGGCCATGTCAGGTCACTTCAGCGCATCGAGAGCCAGATTCAGTTCCAGCACGTTGACACGCGGTTCGCCTAAGACTCCCAGCAACCTACCCGCGGTGTGTCTGGCAATCAATGCCTGCACCTGCTTTAGCGGCAGCCCGCGCACGCGGGCGATGCGCGCCGCCTGGTAGTCGGCCGCGGCGACGCTGATGTCCGGATCGAGCCCGCTCGCCGAGGCCGTCACCAGATCAACCGGCACGGGCGCGAGGTTGCCAGGATCAGCCGCGCGCAGCGCCCGGATGCGCGCCCTGACGGCATCCAGCAGCGCCGGGTTCAGGGGACCTGAGTTCGAGCCCCCGGATGCCGTGCCGTTGTACGGCTGGGGCGTGCTCGCCGAGGGGCGGCTCCAGAAGTGAGCGGGGGCGGTGAAGGCCTGACCGATCAGATCTGAGCCGACCACCCGGCCGTTCACCGTCACGAGGCTGCCCGCGGCCTGCGCCGCAAATAACACCCGGGCGATGCCGGTGACCACGAGCGGATACACGATCCCGGTCAGCGCCGTCATGACCAGCAGCAGCAGCAGCGCGGGACGCAGCGCCGTGGTGATTTGGTTGCCGCGGGTATTCATGGCGTCAGACCAGGTGCGCGACCATGAGCGTCATGTCCACGAGCTTGATGCCCACGAACGGCACCAGGATGCCGCCGAGCCCGTACACCACGAGATTGCGGCGCAGCAGCGTCGCCGCCCCCAGCGCCCGGTAGCGCACGCCCTTCAGTGCCAGCGGAATCAGGAACACGATGATGAGTGCGTTGAAAATCACCGCCGACAGGATCGCCGAGTACGGGCTCGCCAGGTGCATGACGTTGAGTGCGTTCAGCTGCGGGTAGGTGGTGACGAAGGCCGCCGGAATAATGGCGAAGTACTTGGCGACATCGTTGGCGATGCTGAAGGTGGTCAGGGCGCCCCGGGTCATGAGCATCTGCTTGCCGGTCTCCACCACCTCGATGAGCTTGGTCGGGTTGGAATCGAGGTCCACCATGTTGCCGGCTTCCTTGGCAGCCTGGGTTCCGGTGTTCATGGCGACCGCCACGTCCGCCTGCGCGAGCGCCGGGGCGTCGTTGGTGCCGTCGCCCGTCATGGCGACCAGCCTTCCGGCGCCCTGGTGCTCGCGGATGAGTTTCAGCTTCGCCTCCGGGGTGGCTTCGGCGAGGAAACTGTCGACCCCCGCCTCGGCGGCGATCGCCGCGGCGGTGAGCGGGTTGTCGCCGGTGATCATGATGGTGCGGATGCCCATGCGCCGCAGCTCCCCGAAGCGCTCACGGATGCCGCCCTTGACGATATCCTTCAACTCGATGATGCCGAGCGCGCGCGCGCCGTCGCTGACGATGAGGGGTGTGCTGCCGCGGCGGGCGACTTCCTGCACGCTCGCGAGCACCGCGCGCGGGAATGCCTGGCCGAAGCCGGCGATCTGTTTCTCGATGGCATCGGCGGCACCCTTGCGGATCTGGCGCTCGCCGATGTTGACACCGCTCATGCGCGTGTGGGCCGAGAACGGTACGAAGGTGGCGTGCAGCGATGCCAGGTCGCGCTCGCGCAGCTGGAAGCGCTGTTTGGCGAGCACCACGATGCTGCGCCCCTCGGGGGTCTCATCGGCAAGCGAGGCCAGCTGCGCGGCGTCGGCGAGTGCCTCTTCGGTGACCCCGGCGGCCGGAATGAAGGCCGCGGCCTGGCGGTTGCCAAGCGTAATGGTGCCGGTCTTGTCGAGCAGCAGCACATCGACGTCGCCTGCGGCCTCCACCGCGCGCCCGGAGGTGGCAATGACGTTCGCCTGCAGCATGCGGCTCATGCCGGCGACCCCGATCGCGGACAGGAGCGCGCCGATGGTCGTGGGGATGAGGCACACCAGCAGCGCAATCAGCGCCGTGACGGTTATCGGGGTGCCGAGCTTCGCCACCGCCACGCTGTAGAGCGAGTACGGCAGCAGCGTCGCGGTGGCCAGCAGGAACACCAGCGTCAACGCCACCAGCAGAATGGTGAGTGCGATCTCGTTGGGGGTCTTCTGGCGCCGCGCGCTCTCCACCATGGCGATCATGCGATCCAGGAAGGTTTCGCCGGGATTGACCGTCACACGCACGATGATCCAGTCGGACAGCACCCGCGTGCCGCCGGTGACGGCCGAGAAATCCCCGCCGGACTCACGGATCACGGGCGCGGACTCCCCGGTGATGGCGCTCTCGTCCACCGAGGCGGCGCCGGCGATCACCTCCCCGTCCGCCGGCACGTAGTCGCCCGCTTCGATGAGCACCACATCGGCGCGCCGCAGCTCATCGGCGCGCAGCCGCGTGCTGCGCGTGCGGTCCCCGGGGGTCGCGAGCTTTTTCGCCCACACGCTCTGCTTCATGCCGCGCAGCGCCTGCGCCTGCGCCTTGCTGCGTCCTTCCGCGAGCGCCTCGGCGAAGTTCGCGAACAGCACCGTGAACCACAGCCACAGCGCGATGTTGAAAATGAACCACGCGGGGGCTTCGCCGTGACCGCCGAGCGCCTGCAGCAGCAGCCCCGTGGTCAGCAGGCTCCCGATGTAGACGACGAACATCACGGGGTTGCGCCACTGCACCCGCGGGTCAAGCTTGCGCAGGGCATCGAGGGCCGCGGGCGCGAGCAGCGAGCGCTCGAAGAGGGCGGGCTTGCGGCGCGTCATGGGCTTTTCCAGAGCATCACGTGCTCGACGATGGGACCTAAGGCGAGCGCCGGCACGAAGGTGAGCGCCCCCACCAAGAGCACCGTGCCGATAAGGAGGATGACGAAGGTCACCCCGTGCGTGGGCATGGTGCCCTCGCTCACCGGGATGCGCTTCTTGGCGGCGAGCGAGCCGGCGACTGCGAGCACCGCCACGATCGGCCAGAACCGGCCCAGCCACATGGTGAGCGCCAGCGCCACGTTGTAGAACGGCGTGTTGGCGGAGATGCCTGCAAAGGCGCTGCCGTTGTTGTTGCCGGCGGAAGAGAAGGCATACAGGATCTCGGAGAAGCCGTGCGCGCCGGGATTGGCGACCCCGGCCCTGCCGGCATCCACGCTCACTGCCACCGCGGTGCCGGTGAGTACGATGAAGGGCATCACCAGGATCGCGATCGAGCTCATTTTCATCTCGAAGGCCTCGATCTTCTTGCCGAGGTACTCGGGCGTGCGACCGATCATGAGGCCGGCGATGAATACCCCGACGATGGCGAAAATCAGCATGGAATAGATGCCCGTCCCCACCCCGCCGAAAACCACCTCACCCAGCTGCATCTGGAAGAGCGGCACGAGGCCGCCGAGCGGCGTAAACGAGTCGTGCATGCCGTTCACCGCACCGCAGGAAGTCGCGGTGGTGATGGTCGCGAACAGCGCCGAGGCCGCGATGCCAAAACGCGTCTCCTTGCCTTCCATGTTGCCGCCGGCCTGGGTCGGACTTGCCGCCTGCTCGACCCCGAGCTGCGCGATCAGTGGATTACCCTGGCTCTCGCTGTGCACCGTCACCGCGAGCAGCGACACGAACAGGATCGCCATCGCCGCCAGCACCGCCCATCCCTGGCGCGTGTCGCCGACCATGCGGCCGAAGGTGTAGGTGAGACCGGCGGGGATGAGGATGATCGCCAGCATCTCCAGGAGATTCGTCAGCGCATTCGGATTCTCGAAGGGATGCGCGGAGTTGGCATTCAGAAATCCGCCACCGTTGGTGCCGAGCTCCTTGATGCTCTCCTGGGAGGCGATCGGACCCATCGGCAGCGTCTGGGTATGGGTGGTGAGGTTTTCCACCACAGGGTTGCCGGCCGCGTCCTTCAAGGGGTTGCCGGCGGCGTCGGCCTTGCCCTCCTGGTAGGTCAGAGCCTCGACGGTGGCCACGTCCTTGTAGGGGCTGAAGTTCTGGATCACCCCCTGGGAGACCAGCACCACGGCCAGCAGCAGCGAAAGAGGCAGCAGCACGTAGAGCGTTGCGCGCGTCACATCCACCCAGAAGTTGCCGATGCTGGCCGCGGTGTGGCGCGCGAGGCCGCGGATGAGCGCAATCGCCACCACAATGCCGCTGGCGGCCGAGAGGAAGTTCTGCACCGCGAGGCCCGCCATCTGCGTGAGATAACTCATCGCCGACTCGCCGGAGTAACCCTGCCAGTTGGTGTTGGTGATGAAGCTCACCGCGGTGTTGAAGGCGGAATCCGCGGACAGGTTGGGAAATTGCTGCGGATTCAGCGGCAGCCACAGCTGCGCGCGCTGCAGGGCGTAGACGGCCAGGGCACCGAGGGCGTTGAACATCAGGAGTGCGATGGCGTACTGCTTCCAGCCCATCTCGACAGAAGCATCGATGCCGCACAGCCGGTAGATCCAGCGCTCCAGCGGTGCGCCGGCCCGGCGCGGCCAGACACTGTGCGCGTCGAAGACGTTCGCCATGTACAGGCCGACCGGCTTCACGCACAGCAGCGCGAGTACCAGGAAGCCCACGATCAGGGTCAGGGCGGCCGCGTTCATCAGAATTTCTCGGGCTTGAGCAGCGCGCACAGGAGGTAGGCGAACAGCGCCACGGTCAGCAGCGCGCTCACCGCATAAACCGCGTTCATCCGCTGTCCCCGAGGCGGGAAACGGCGCTGATCAGCCAGTGAGTCGCGGCATAGAGAGCCGCCACGGCGAGAATGAAAATGACATCCACGGCAGTGAGTCGGGTGATTTCGGGCGGCCAAGGTACTGCGCGCCCTGTGAGGATCGCGTGAGGAAACGGGTCCACGCGGGCGCGTGAACTGTGACGGCCGCACTGTTGCTCAGCGGCGATTTCAAGCGTGATTGGGGTCGTGCACGCTCTGTCAAGTCCCTTAGGGGTAATCACCCTGCGCCGCGAGCTGGCCGAGCGGCACGCCCGCATTACCCGCCTGTGGCACAGCGCCCGCAACGCCTACCGGCGGCTGAACGAGGCGCCGGTGCAGGACCTCACCGCCATGCGCGCCGCGGCGCAGCGCCTCGATCAGCTCACCCGCGGCCGCGCGGCGCTGCTGTCGGATCTGAAGGCCCTGTCGGACTGAAACTCAGCCGCGTCCCCTCAAGGCCCGCGCCGGCAGCATGATCAGCGCGCGCAGCAGCGCGAACACTCCCTCGACGGTCAGCCCCACCAGCCGCAACGGCAGCATCACGAGCCACACGAGCGGGTAAAGAATCAGGGCCGCCAGCGCCAGCGGCCAGCAAAAGAACAACAGCAGCAGCCAGAGCAGGAAGCCGATCATTGACCATCCTTTTGGGCCACACCCAAGGCGTGTTAAAACGGCAAGCAATTGTATGTTGAATCCGAGTTTCCAGGCGCCTGCGGCGCTGCGCCCCAGGGATCGCGTCGCCGTCATCGCGCCGGCGAGCGCCTTTGACCGCCCCTCTTTCGAGGCGGGCCTCGCTGTCATCGGGGCGCGCTACACCGTAGAGCACGGCGCGGGCATTTTCGAGCGCCACCGGTATCTGGCGGGGGATGACGAGCGGCGCCTGACGGAGCTCCTGGCGGCGCTCGCGGACCCTGGCATCCGCGCGGTGTTCTGCGCCCGCGGCGGGTATGGCGCGACGCGCCTCCTGGCGCGGCTTAAATCCCAGCGCGTACCCACCCCGGTGAAGCCTCTCATCGGCTTCTCCGACATCACCGCCCTGCACCTGTGGATGCAGAGCCGCGGGCTCATGAGCATTCACGGCCCGGTGCTGACCCAGCTGGGGCGCCTGCCGGAGTCGACCGCGGTGCAGCTGTTCGCGCTGCTGGAGTCCGGTTCGCCGGCCCCACCGCTCACGGGCACGGCGACTTACTGCGGTGGCACCGCGGAGGGGCCGCTCCTGGGTGGCAACCTGTCGGTGTTCTCGCGCCTGCTCGGCACCCCGTTCATGCCCGAGCTTTCCGGCGCGGTGCTCATGCTCGAGGATCTGGGCGAGCGGCCGTATCGCCTCGACCGCATGTGGACACACCTGCAGCTCGCGGGCGTGTTCGAGCGTATCCGGGGTCTCGTCCTCGGCTCGTTCATCGACTGCGAGGAGAAAGGCGCGCCGTACGGCAGTGCCGAGGTGCTGCGCGAGCTGGCGGCGGCGACGGGGCTGCCCTGCGCGGCAGGCTTCCCGTGGGGCCATGGCGAGGTGAATGATCCGCTGGCGCTCGGCGCGCGGGTGAGACTCGACGCCGGCGAGCGCACGCTCAGCTTCCTTGAGCCTGCCGTGAAGGGCTGAAAGCCCAGGCGCTGCCGCGGAAGCGCAGCTACTGTCCGCCGAATCCGCCGAACCCCTTGCGCATGTCGGTCGCGCCGGCCGCCAGCCACACCTTCGCCGCCGCTGACTGTGTATTCCGGTTGATGCCGGGATCGCTTCCTACGAAGTCGGTCGCCGTCGCGTGCCGGTCTCGCTCCTGCCGCAGATCACCAGCACGCTCGCCGTCTCGCTCGAGGATCTTATCGGCAAGAAGGATGCGCAGCCCGACAACGCGGCCCCGCCCCGAAGCTGCAGCAGCAGATCGAGCGCATCCAGCGCCTGCCGCGATCCAAGCAGCGCTTCGTCATCGAGATGCTCGATACCGTGCTCGCCCAGCAGGGCCGCTAAAAATGGGCAGCGCAGGCTGCCGGTCCCACCGGTCCGGGATATCACCAGCACGATCCTCGTCTTGCGCGGCCACCGCGTGCTCCTCGATGCCGAACTGCCGCGCTCTACGGTGTCACGACCGCACGCTTGAACCAGCAGGTGCGGCGCAACCGCAAGCGTTTCCCGGCCGACTTTGTCTTCGAACTCACCACCGAGGAGTTCTCCAGGTCGAGGAGAAGATCTGGCTGGTGAGCTTTATGCGCCATGACCTGGGCGTCTTTGATCACGAGACACATGTCGGGTAGAGAGCGCGGCAAACCCCCTTCGCCGCTAAAGTGTTACCTATGTCCTCGGAATGATCCGATGTGTCCGGTAAGGACTGGACCCGATTTTGATGGTGGCCAGGGGTGGAATTGAACCACCGACACGCGGATTTTCAGTCCGACTCAGTCTGCATCCTGAGTCACCGGAGACCATCCGATACAACGACTTAGCCAACTCCCACGTTACGATAGATGCTGGTAGATGACAGCAGGTGATGCTGGATTGGAAACCGAAGTGGAAACCGACAGAACGGCGAGAGCGGGAGCTCCGCGGAGCGGATCGGGAGGGCCACCTCCATGGCGGCGGAAGAAATTGCGCTCACCAGTCGGCGCTCGCGCAGAAGAACTCGTGGAGCGCATCCTGCGCGCGACCTCGATGTAGCATGAGGCACAATTGCCACGCGCGAAAGCTACTGCCGGATGGACGCGACGAGCGCGTGAATCCGGGGCAAGGCCAAGGCTGAACTAACGGCTTCATCGTCTGGTACAATCCTAGCCGCGCAACTGAAGCTCGTGCACGCCGGGTGCATGGCGCACGCGCGGCGCAAGTTCGATGAGGCGCGCAAGGCGACTCCCGGTGGCAGCGCCCATGCGAAGAGCGCGCTGGATTTCATCCGCGAGCTGTACCTGATCGAGCACACCCTATGGGATCGGGAAAAACCACTGACGCCCGCACAGCGCGTCGCGGTCCGCCAGGCCCGATCGGCGCCGATCATGGCGCGCTTCCACGCCTGGCTCGAAGCACTCAGCTCCCAGGTGCTACCCGAGGGCCGGCTCGGCAAAGCCGTGCATTACACCCTCGGCCAGTGGCCGAAGCTGACCGTGTTCCTGACGCACGGCGACGTGCCAATGACGAACAACCGCTGCGAGAACGCCATCAGACCCTTTGTAACGGAGCGCTCATTGTGCACCTCATGATCAAGTGTCTGAAAACATTGAAGTCTGATTTTCTGGGATGACCCGACACGGGCGACCCTTGCGCGCCAAGGCCGAAGTGACCCGTTCCTCCTGCAGATCGCTGGCGCGGATTTGATAGGGAGCGTCGGGAACGACCTGCTCGGCGGCAAGAACACCTTCTTTGATGAGCCTTCGGATCTGATGATGTGAGACGCCGAGGATCGTCGCAGCTTCCGACAAGGTGAGCCACTCGCCGTTCTTCTCGGCCGACTTGTACGCATGGATCCCACGCACACGGCGCAACGAGCTCACACGATGCGCGGTCCACGTCTTGCCCTGTCCAGTCGGCAGACCCATGCGGTTCAGTGTCGCGGCGATGTCTTCGTCAGACCATCGCGTGGCCATGGAGCGGATTACCGCCACAGCCTCTTCAGACGTGCGACATCCATGTTCGCCGGATCTGGGCTTTCGGACGCGCAGTTCCGAGTGCTGCCCGCCGCGCCAATGGATGGTGAGGACGAGCTCGCGCGAGTTCGCATCGTAGTTGACGATGATGTCGGCGATGAGCGTGCGCACCAGCTGCTGGCGGAATCGCATCGTCACGCCCGGAGTGTTCCAGGCGGCTTCCAGGTCCTCCGCAAGCGCAGTGAAGTCGGGTGTGGGAGGAGCAGGGCTCGGCTTCTCGAGCGCCGCCAGTCGCGCCTCACACTCCTGCACACGCTGCAGGGTTGCCTCCCAGCTCTCCTCAAGCTGAGCCGCGATCAGGCGATTATCCGGGTCACAGGCGGCGTAGCGCCGCTCGGCAAGGAAGGCGTCGTAGCGCGCCTGTTGCAGCTCCAGCTCTACGATGCGCCGCTGCTCGCTCGTTTGCTCCATGTATCTGTGCTCGGCGTGCAGCGCCGCCTCAATCGCGATCGGCGCGACCGCGAGCAGCAACTCGCGGCCGATGGCAATGTCGACGCGCTTGGCCCCGAAGGTCAGACATCGTGGCCGGCCCAACATCTGGTGCGGACGCTCGCATCGATAGATCGGCGAACTGTAGTGTCCCGAGTAGGCGACCGCCAATCGACACCCACAGCCTCCGCAGAGCAGAAGCCCAGGCAGCAAGGCACGGCCGCCGCGACCAGACTTGACCCCGCCTGCTTTGCCGTAGGCGTTCGCTGCAAGCAGCTTCTGGTTGCGCTCGAACTCATCCCACTCGATGTAGCCTTCGTGGTGGTCACGGATGATAGCCTCCCACCGCTCGAAAGGCTTGCGATGTTTGTAGGTCGTGCGTACGCGCCCATCGACGAGCGCGGTGCGCTTCTCGCTCTTGCCGTAGGCGTACGCGCCCGCGTAGAACGGGTTCTTCAAAATCGAGATGATGTTGCGGTAGCGGATGGGAGTCCAATCAAAGCTCACGAGGGTTTTGCCATCCGAGGGGCGAGGGAAATGCATCTGCTCGGCTGTGAGCGAGAGCAGTACCTGTCGTGCGCTGCCGAGCTGTCGGAAACGCGCGAACACGACACGGACCGCCTCCTGCACCCGCAGGCTCGGATCGAGCCCCAACCCCATCTCCCGATGCCAGAGATACCCGATCGGCACGCTGATACGCAGGTCACCCCGAAGGGCCTTGCCGTGCTTGGCATCGTGCATGCGAGCGCGGATCACCCCGAGCTCGAACTCGCTGATACTGCCCTTCATGCCGAGCAGCAGTCGGTCGTTCGGTCGACACGGATCGTAGATGCCGTCGGAGTCGATGACACGTGCGCCGACGAGCCCGCACAGCTCGAGCAGGTGATGCCAGTCGCGCCCGTTGCGGGCGAGCCGCGACGCATCGAGGCACAGCACGGCACCGACCTCGCCCGCGCACACGGTAGCGACCAACCGATCGAAGCCGGGGCGGGCCATACTGCCGCTTGCCGAGCGGCCGAGGTCATCGTCGATCACCTCACGCTGGTAAACCCATGGCGTCGGGCCACTTCGACCAAATCATATTGTCGGCGCTGGCTCTCGAGGTTCGTCTGCACCTGGGCTTGCGTGGACTGGCGCACATACACGACGGCCTTGCGGCTCAGCAGGCTCGCCGGCAGCACCTCAGCGCTCAACGTCGCTCTCCTTGCACGCGATCCCGGCCGCCAGCATCAATACCTGCGCCAGCTGCTTCACGACCTTCATCCGCTCCGCGCGGGTCAGGCCGCGAGTCAGTCGCGACTCGAAGGCGATGCTCTTCTGTCGCGGCGTCGGGGCTAAAGGCGACGGTCTCTTGCGGAACTTGGTCGGTTCGGACATCTTGTTGCTCCTGGGCGACGGGGGAATCACCGCTGGAGCTTCGCCGAAATCCACGCACCAGGAGTAGCCGATGCAAGTCGCGCAGGGCGTCCGTCGAGACGCGTGGCGTCCCGAGCGTCATCGCCGCGCAAATCCCCGCGTCGAGCATCCACTCCGGAAGCGCTGTTACGACTCCCGCTTCGATCTCAACGTGGACGATACGGCCGCCAGCGCGCTGCTCGCTGTAGTGAGCCCGGACACGCTGGCCGTGGAAAGGATGCCAAGGGTAGTGAACTTCAACTTCCCGCCCGATATGGGCAGAATGACTGCGTGATGGTCGTCGGCAGGAAGGGCTGGTTGTTCAGCGACACCGTCAAGGGCGCCGTCGCGAGCGCCAACCTCTACTCGCTCATCGAGACCTGCAAGGGAACGCTATCGAGCCACATGCCTATCTGACGTTCCTGTTTGAACGCCTGCCGCATCTGAAAACGGTTGAGGACTATGAGGCCGTGCTGCCATGGAATGCCAAGGCCGTACGCCCCGCATCACGAAAGACTGCTCCAGTCCAGCACGCGGATGTTTAGGCGCTTACGCATCGGCTTCACCGCCGATCTCAAGGAGCACGAGTAGCCCAGCGCCGGTGTGGCCGATGAAGCGATCGCCGCCATCCTCTCGGCCATCCGCCAGCTGATGCATCCGCCGGCACCGAAGCGCCGCGGCATCGGCTTCACCGCCGATCTCAAGGAGCACGAGTAGCCCAGCGCCGGTGTGGCAGACAGCGGCAGCCAGTGGCTGCCGCCGTGGCCGCCACGGTATCGAGTTGTCGCGCAAGGGAAAGCGGCTAAACCGAAGTCGGTTTGTCTGCCATCAAGGATGCGTCGGGTGTGCCCCTACCATGCCCCCATCGTGCCACCAGGCGGCCGGCAACATTTCATCGGCGGCAGCACCACCCACATAGCCGCGCCAGCGCTCAACCGCGGCCGCGGGCCCCGCCTCAATGCCGAACATGGGGTCCGCACCACAGCGCCCGCCGCTTGGGTCCCAATGGGCCACAAAAGCCGCTCCGCGGCTATCCTGCATCGATCGAGTTTTTGCACAGGCGTGTGACAACGATGCACGACGACAGGGCCACCGGCGCAACCATCACTTCGGGTCCGTGTTGGACTTCTGCCCGCGTGCGCTTATGTCCTGGCCAATTCGCGTAATCTCCCGTCCCTTGTCCGTCAGGCTAGCGCCGCAGCGCTTTGCTTCTGAAGCGTAGTCAGAGGGAGTCATTGCATTCATCTCCTTAATCAGAAGATCTTCGATATCAAGCTTCGGTACGCGTCCGTTGAGTCGGCCAATATAGTACAGCGACAGCATCATTCCGGCCGATTGGCGTGATTGATCGGCCATCCCCGCAAAACTAACTCCCACGATAACGCAGCGGATGTCGGCTATTGTCCCCGCGTCCTGTGCTCGAACTTGCAGCGGCAGCAGCGCCAGAATCGTCGCAACGAACGCGCTCAATCCAAGAATTCTGCACATTGAACGTCTCCACTCCCCGTGCCTGTCACAAGTCCACCGACAGTCAACAGGCGGTTGTCTCGATAGTAACGCCCTCGTGCCGAGTACAGCGCGCCCTGAAAGGCTGTCCCTGTGCTTAACGATCCCGGTTTCACTCTCTCTAGTGATCCTTGCCCCAAAGTCCTCGGAATAGAAAGAATCCTCCCGCTACCACAAGCACGGCGCAGGGCAGAAGTAGTAGAGAGACTGCCGACACAGTGTCAGGGATAGCTCCGCGCCTAAGCCCAAAAGCAAGACAAGCGCCCCAAGCAATCGCGGCAGGAAAACATGCGAGCCCAATCACCAGGCTTTTGATGTCCCATTTCAACCCTAAACGAGCCAAAAAAACGGGCCTCGGCAACACCTCCGACCCGAGCAGATGGCGAACAAGAACTACGTCGAGTACCACCAAAATCCAGAAAATAATCTGTCCAATCGCCGTGGAAGACGCCGCCCAATAAATCGCCAGCGCCAGAGCCGAGGTGATCAGCAGAACCGCCAAAAGCAATTTGTTGGTCTTCGTACGCATTATCGGCATGGATCCCCACCAACCATGTCACCAAGGGGGTCAAGCGGGCTTGGCGTCCCGGCAGGAAGGCCGGTTGCCTTAGTTAAGGCATTGCCCGCGATAGTTGTGGCAACATTCGCAGCTGCCGGGCCCACAGATTGGTTGTCTCCACTTGCAGCCAGCAGCAGGGAGCCAAGGCCGGTCGCAACCAACCCGACTAATCCGATGTAACCGCCCGCGGACGCCACAAACAATCCACCGGCTGCAACCGGTGCACCCACCTCGGGCGCTCCCGCCGCCGAGATCGCTGCGCCACCCAGCATAGCCGCCGCGCCAGTAGCCCCCCAACTGGCCCCGACGTTCATCGCGTCCTGGCCGCCGTTGTAGAGGGCACGCCCTAACTGTGCTGCCCCGCTCTGCGAACAGTATGGCTTTGCTGGTTTCCCTTGCGGCAGCCCCAAGTCGCCGGACACGCGGGAAGACGACAGTGAGCTCCTGAGCGGGCAGACATCGCTCGCTTCATTTCTCGTTCTTGAGCGCCTCTGTCAGCTTCACCTGAAGACCGGGAATGAGCGATACAGCCCATTGCTGACCGACCTTTGCACTCTCCAACGAGATTGCAGGCGTCACACTCGCAAGCTTCCTTCCTACCGGAGAACGGTAGAACGCTATAAGCTGCTCGACGTCGTCTTTGGTCAGATGCTTCTCGTAGACCGGAACGAGCAGATCGATAAGAGAGTCCTGCACGGCCTGTTCGCGAACATATCCCTCGACAACGTTGGACACAACGTCGTCGATGTGCGTCGAAGGGCCCGGCGTGGCTCTGTGTAGGGTGGAAATGACGGCCTGTGCGATGGCGGGAGCTAATTGCGCAGCGATATCTTCGCTTCCATTGACGTGCAGTAAGGTCCTAATCTCCGCATCAGTAACTTCCGTCGACGGCGGCGCACCACCGGCGGCCGCAAACGGACAGGCGACTAGAATGCTCACCAGAACCAGCTTAACTCGAGACGTGGCGGTAATAGTTACGTACTCCCTTAGCAGATTTAGACTCTGACCCGCTACGGACGTTGCGTCGCTCAGCGCTCGGTGAGGTTGCTCACGCCGTCTGAAGGGGCTGGTGCCGCGATCAGTCATTGCTTAGGGCGCCGCAGCCGTAGGATTTCGGTGCCTAGAAGTGTTTGGGCTACGGCATATATTCCCCCGAGCATAACCAACTCCGGAATTGGGGGAGGGACATGCGCGGCTTGCGGGAGATAGTGCTGAAAGAACTCCGCGCTGAGAAGGCCCCAAAGAATACTTGCTGGCACGAAATAAGCGACTGCTGACCTCAAGAAACGGTTCAAAGGGGAATGTCCGCTTCCATATAGCCACTGGATCGGCACCGACCACTTGTGGAGCACTACTGCCCCGAGAAGGAACAAGTCGACGAGAAAAATCCACGACGGCGACACAATCCCACTCACGGCCAGCACACCTTTGAGGACGCCAATCACAAGAAGCAACGCTAGTAGCCGCCGCAGGAAGGTCATAGTGATAAGTGGTTTCGAGATAGCCATAGGGAACCTGCCAAATCACCCGCCTCCGCCGCAGCCGAGCACATGATTCAGGAAGTTTAAACCATTAGTCACGCCGACTGCGGTGGCCGCTCCCGCAGCTCCGGCGAGGGCCCCAATCCCGGTAGCTCCGCCAATTGCCTCGCCGGCCAGAAAGGCAGCTCCCGCGCCTCCAATGCCACCGCCAGCCGCGCCGCCAACAATGTTAGAGACACCAGGGCCGTACCCACTTGCCTGCATCGACGTCGTAACTCCATATCCGATGTAAGCGCCAGCTATCCCGGTGGTGGCTCTGCCGTAGCCAGGGTTAGGAATCGCGCCTCCCATGGCTGCTGCGCCGGCGGCCACCATACCCGGGGTCGATGCGGGCTGCGCTGAAAGCGCTCCTATAACTCCGCCAGCAACCCCTCCAACAACAGCGCCCGCGATCGCGAGCTCGGGCTGCCCTGTTAGAAGGCCGGGAATTGCTCCCCCTACAACTCCCCCAGCGGCGCCCGCGATGCCTTGCACGGCCGTGTTTGGTATGCAGAACGCGTGCCTCCCTTGCGGCTTCGTCTTTTGCCCGTTACCCCCTCCCGCATCAAAGCGAGGAAGGGTAAGTGGTAGATTGGCCAACTCCCCGGGGAACTGGATCAGAGTCGGGTCGGGCAGCAGCGGCGGCGGCGGTGTCGTCCCGTGTACTACTATTTCGTCCATCTGGCCACCGGACGAGGCACACGTAATGTCGCCGGGATCTAAGCAATCGGCATTAAACCCCGTCGGATCGATGAACGTAAGCGGGTTGTTGTTCACATAGCTGTAGCGATTGTAGCTTTGCGTGTTGGTCAAATCCGGGATCGTAGGGTCCGCCGACAAGAACCGCCCGGTGATCGCATCCTGCACCCGCCCGTTCATGTGATTCATGCCCATCCATAGGCCGAGCTGTGTCTGAAACGTGTAACCCTGGCGCGTAATTCCCGCGCTCGTCGTGAGATTCGCGTTCAACTCTGCCCCTGACCAGGTCGCGGAGTTGCGTCGGTTGCCATACGGTGTGTAGCTCTCGCTCACGACGGTCTGCGTGTCGTATCCCCGGGTAAGTGCGGCAACGCTACCCTGATGATCGGCGAATATATAGTCGATCGCTTGGGAGCCCGCGTTATTGAAGTGGTGCACCGCGACCGGCCGGCCCCCGGCGTAAATGTAGTATCGGGTATCGATCGAGCTACCGCTCACTACGAGGTCGATGAGTCCGCCAATGTAATAGGTGGTCTCCTGCGTACTGTTGCCGTTGTAGTTCTGCTGCCAGCGCGCCCGATCAGGTCCATAGCTGAAGGCCACAGATTCAGCAGTTGAACCGCTTCCGGCGTTGATGGCGCTGGGGTAGTTGTAGCTCGTCCAGCCAATGGAACTTCCCTGACGGGTAACTGCGTTGCCGTTCGCATCGTAGCTGTATTGGAAGGAGCTATTTCCAGCCTGGGTAACCTCGTGCTTGTGGGTCGGATCGTAGGTCCACGTAGCACCTCCGGCCACGTCGCTCCGAGAGGTGATATTTCCGGTCCCGTCGTATGAGAGAGACAGGTTCTGCGCCCCATTTAGCTTCGTGTAGCTCAGGCGATAGTCGTTGTCGTACCAGGCGTTCTCAGTCAGCCCGAGATTATTGTCCTGGCGCTGAGTGACATTACCCATCTCGTCGTACAGGAAGCCCTGGTTCTGCGTGGCCGAACCGCCGCCGGTGCCGGCCTGAATCGAACCCACCCATCCGGTCACTGCGTCATAGTTACGGGTAGTCACGATTCCGTTGCCCAAGGTTTCCTGCGTCACATGGCCGGCAGGATCCATGGCGTTGGCGGTCCATGCCGTGAATGTGGGCATGTTCGACACGTCTGTGATCGACTGCAGCAACCCGTTCTGATACGCGTACTGCAGCTGCAATGGATAGGAGCGAATAGTGGGGTAGATCAACGCGCTCAACAGCCCCGTTGTGCTGTCATATTGCGAGGTGAAAGTGAACGTCCCCTGGGTTGGGATCGTAATCGCTCGCGTTGAGAGTCTCCCATCACTGTCGTAAGTCTCCGCCTCCGAGTATCCGGGGTTTGCCGTGCAATTGGCGGGATTGGTGCCCGTCCCCGTGCACACGCTCGCTAGCTTGCCCACGTTATGCGCGCTGGGGGTCGACCCCCAGGTCCAGCTCGTGTACAGGTCCGGTTCCGTGCGGATCAGCGGCCGGGAGAGCGCGTCATACGTCTCGGAGAAAGGCTGGAGCTTTGCATCCTTCCAGGAGGTTATTTCTCCCAGCGCATCCGGGGTGAACGCCCAGGTCCCCAAGTCCATGTCGGTCACGCTGTTAAGGAACGCTGAAATCCCATAGGCGTAAGTGCCGCTCCAGAGCCTATTGCTCAGACTATCCGTCACCGCGGTCTTGTTTCCCGCGGCGTCGTAGGCCAGCGTGACCGTGTACCCCTTGGGATCGGTTGTCTGACGCAGCCAGCCGTTGACGTCACTAACGAGGGTGCGAGTGTTTGTTAGCGCATCAGTGACCTTCGTCGTGCGCCCGGCATAGGCGTAGCTCGTGCTCTGGGGGCTGTTGTTGGTCGAGCTGATCGGGCGAGTGCTGCTCGTTAGACGATTCAGAACGTCATAACTGTTCGTGGTCGCGTAGGGGCAGGCGGTCGTAAGCGCTGTCCACGTACACGGCATCATCACCTGAGCGGTCCGCCCGAGACTGTCGTAGCGCTTCTCATTTCGGCTGTACGACCCGCTTGCAAGCATCCGGGTATTGCTGACGAGCGGGCGATTGACTGAATCCAGATAGTCCGTGCCGTCGGTGATGACCGTGGTTCCACCGACTGCGTACACGGTGTGGGTGATATCCGTTCCATGAGCGCCGATCAGGCACCCCGGGTTACAGTCGGCATAACTCCAGGTCGTCGAAGTCCCGTCAGGCCGAATCTCTTTGGTCTTCCTCCCGAACCCGTCCGTGTATTGCCAGGAGGTGATCAGTCCATTTGGGTCGGTCTGGCTGCTCTTCTTGCCGTAGCTGAAGTTATAGCCGAACTGGGTCGTGGCCCCAGACGGGTCGGTGACCGAGGCCGGAAACTGTCCCGTCGCTCCCCAGTTGGCGCTCGTCAGGCGCGCGGTCATCCCAGCGCCAGTGACCGTGTCGCTGTTCACGTTCCCAAAGGCGTCGTAACCGAGCGCCTCGGTGACCGCATATGCACTGCCGCCATTTGACTGCGTGACGATCTGCTTGTAATTGCAGTGGGCGAGATCGGGAGTGAGGGTCTTGGTCTTCACCACCGTAGTGCTGCCAGTGGAGACATAGGACACCTGGCTTTGCGTCATGAGGCTCAGGCAGTAGGGGCTCGTGCTCTCATCCGGTGTGTTCGTGACCGTCGTCGTCCAGGTCTGACCGGTGTAGGGCGAGTTCGGATCGTTGTCCGTCACCGTGGTGGCAATCGAGGTTGGACTGCCATCGTTATCGAACGTGAAGTTCGTGCTGGTAGTGGTAATTAGGTCAGTGTTTTCGGTTCCACCGAATTCGTAGTTTTGTATTGTGGAGTTGTTGATATAAACGAAATAGCGCTCGTTGGTACTGCGCGCTCTGCAGGAGAGTTGACTCACGATTAATCCAACCGTACCTGACGTGCTTGGTGCGGGCTTGATCCTCGGTGAGATCGTCGGCATCTAGAATGCCAATGTAGGGGAACGTCAGCATCGTAAAGAGAATCCCTCCCAAAGAGCTGGTGACGGAGACATCGTGATTGCTGAGCGTCGCTTGAAGCCTAAGGAATCCGCGCCCCTGGAGATTCGAGCCAACGCGCCGTAGTACGAGAAACTCTGGGTCGTAAGTTGCACCGCGATGTGCTGCACGGATCGCTGAAGGTCACTCTGATTGACGACGTACATCGGCCCGATGTAGTTCTGGTTCGGGTAGGTCGCATCGCGTGTGCTGGGTGTAGTTGCTCTGCGCGAGTGAGAGACGTAGGTGGGGCTCACGGAGTTGCCGTACCCATCGGTGACTTTGGTGAGTAGATCCGGCGGAGCACCGGTGGTGCCCCCGTGCAGGTAGTACGACACGGAAGTGCTGGTCGTCGCCAGCAAGCCATCCTGGCCATCTCCGGTCAGGTTGCTGGCCGAGATGTAGAGTGTGGTCGAAGAGTAGTGAATGGAGGTATTGGTTACGGTGCTGGCGAGCCCCGTACCCGTGGACAGCACCACGCCGATATATCCGTTGGACTGCGTGACAAGCACATCGCGCCGGCCGTCTCCGTTCCAATCCATCCCCCCAATTGCCCCTGTCGCCCCCGAGGGCAGCGGCACGGCAACCGGAGCGGTTCCGTTGCAGGCGGACAGGAGAAGCTGGGTCTGCGTCAGGACGTCCGTGCAGCCATCGTCGTTGTAATCGGCGAAATCAACCGGATAGGTCAACGGAGGGTGCGGAGAGGCAGAGACTACTTGCGTTTCGTAAAGCCCCGCCTGGGCGAAATTCGAACCGGTGAAATGCAAGGCGGTGTAAGTGGACGTGCTCTCCCAGGCAATGCAATCGTTGGGGTTGCCCTTGAGGTACTGGGTGCAGCACGTGGAAGTGAGGACGCTGATCAAATCCTCCTGGGCGCCACCCCAAAAGTGCAGTGCCCGGCTTGAGGCGGTGGAATTGATCAAGCCGGTGTATGAGGGGACAGTGGTGGGGATGTCGGTGGATGCGAAGCTGACGGTGCCACCCGTGGTTTTATTCAGCCTCACGTGCAGAGTCTGGTCGGATCCCGTATAGACCAGGTCCGGTAGGCCGTCGCCATTTACATCCGCCAGCACCGCCCCGGGAGTGGAGGCCACAGAAATGCCTGTCGAAGTCCCCGTGAAGGACGAGCCGTTCCACTTGTAGTAGTACCACGTGCCGCTCACATCGACGATAAGGCTATCCACCCCGCTGCCGTCGATGTCCCCGATGAGAAGTCCATTGGTGCTTGAGAGCCCGGTACTAATGGGTGTGCCGTAACCGCTGGCGCTGCCGAAGGCAACGAGCACTGCCCCGCTGGTCTCGATCATCACGAGATCATTGCGCCCGTCGCCGTTGAAGTCGTATGCCGTGCTGTCAACACCCCCGATTGTTCCGCTCAGGGCGGTTCCATTGCTAACACCGACCGCTCCCGCCTGATAAGTCATCGTCGTGGGGAGGAGGCAATTACCAGTACCCGTTCCTGCGCACTCCTGGACCTGTGTGAGCAGGTACCGGGAGGTGGCAGTGGTGGTGTTGCTGTAGGTGAGGTAGTAAGTCTTGATCGCCGTGCTCTGATAGGCGATCGCGATGGACGAGAGAAGATTGGTATTGCTGAAAGGCGTGCCGGCCACGTAGCCATGCTTCGAGCCGTTCGTCTCGTAGGCGAACGTCATCGTATCGTTGTAACTGGAAGAGCCTGAGCTCGCCGGTACCCAGGAGATGACGTGCGGGACGACCAGACCGGTGACGTTGTTGGTCCAGTACGTGATCGTCATCGAGTTGCCGTAAGGATCGGTGACTTCGTTCAGCTGCCAGGAGATGGCCGTGGTGCTGCCGCTGGCGAGGACTTGCGCGTTACTGGTTGTTCCACCTCCCCCGTAGGTGTACTGCCAGCCGTTCCTGTCTGTCGCCTGCCAGGTCGCAGGACCATTGCCGGCCGCCCCGAGGGCTTGCACGTTCACGAAGTTCGCGATCTCGGTCTGGTAGGTGGAACTGGCCGTACCATAGGTCCCGCTGGTCAGCCGCAGCCGTTGACCGTCCATGCAGTAGCCATCAGAGGTCGCGAGCGCAATGGGGGCGGCAGCCCCGTCCTGTGCAATCGTCAGGTTGCAGCGGTAGATCGCACTTAAGCCGCTCACTCCCCAGCCCACCCCCACATAGCCGTTACCCTGCTGGCTGTTGTAAGTGAGCGCGATGTGCGGTTGCACCCCGTGGGGACCTGCGGGAGCCCAGATCGGAATGGTGTAGGTCGCAGCTCCTGTAGGGGAAACCGCGAAGGCGCCTTTCGTGCGCCCGGCAGCGGTGCTCGCGTGGGCCTGACTCCCGAAGAGGGTTGCTCCCGCGCACATCAGCAGAACAAAAAATGCCGCGGCTGAGATTCGGGGGGAATACCGCGGCGAGGCGGCGGCGGTTGTGCACCCACATGTCACTGTTCTTATCGCTGAACTATTTTGCACAGCGCACCCCCTGTTATGTGCGCGGAGCATATATGCATTCTGGCGGTGCGGGAATCCCGAATTTCTGCACGTTCGCACCAGATATTCACTCTAGATAAATGAACGTGAGACTGTTATGAAGGGAGTCCACCCGCGACCGGGTGGGACTTCGGCTTTGGATGGATCTGCCCTTAACGGCTAAGCAGGTGTACGCTTCAAAGCGCATGCGCCGCAGCATTTCCGTCACAAAGACGACACGGCCAGGTCGCAATCCGGCCGTCGTGGTGGTTGGCGCGTTATCTTCCCTCGCCCTGCACGCGCTGCTTCTTGCTCCGATCATTTTCGGCGGAGGGAACAAAACCCACACACCGGATGCTCTCGGGACGGCCCTTGCTGACCGCCCGGGTTCGGACGGTGCACTGATCGTGGAACTCATCGAGGAGTCGGACGGAGCCTCAAAGGCGTCCGCCAGTGCGCCGCAGATCGCTCCTCTGCCAACGCCTTCCACCGCGGTACTGCGAGCCGCCGCCGCAGAACTCGTGCCATCCCTCGAGATCGCCGATATCGAAACGCAGCGCGAGTCGCAGACCCGCGCAGAAGCGCAAGGCGACGAGACGGCCCGGGCCCGGCTCTACGGGATCTACGTCGGGCAGATCAGCGCCCGGATCGAGCGCGCGTGGCTAAAGCCCCGCAGCTCACCCGGAGCCGATCAGTTCCTGTGCCGTGTGCAGGTCATGCAGGATCAGACCGGTCAGGTTCAGGAGGTCACGCTCATGGACTGCAATGGGAGTGAGCGCTGGCAAGCCTCCCTCGTGAGTGCCATCAAGAGCGCATCACCCCTACCCGCGCCTCCGGACGTGCGCGTGTTCAAGAAACACATCGCGCTGCAATTTGACGCGGACGCGTTCGCTGCTGGTGGCAGTAGTGAGGGGTTCGAACCGGAGGCTCGGCTGGCCATGGCAAACGTCCGTGCACTCTCAGCGGTCAGTGGCGACGCCGCTTCGGTTCAGTCCAACTCCACTAACACGTCCGCACCAGGCAATGTGATCGAGCAATTGCGCTCAATGAAGGACGGGAAGGCAGGCGCCGTGGACCTGCGCATCAATGGATCCCCCGGCCTGGCGAACCCGCCAGACTCGCGCTAGCTAAGATCGAAACGCTCGAGGTGGCTCGGAGCAAAATGGAAACAGAAGTGGACACACTTGCCGCTCCTTTACAGTCGGTTCGTTGTGCAAGTCTCTGAGTGTGATGGCCACGCACAGCCCTAGGCGTTTCGTGGTCCAATGATTTTCAAATCGCTTCGAAGCGATTTCGGCCGATGAATCAGAGGAGCGAGCCGCCTTCGCCGACCATCGCGCGCCGCACCAGCGGAATGGGCGGACCGCCGTAAGACAGGAGCTTGTCGTGGAAGGCCTGCCAGTAGGCGTGCGGGTCCCGCGCCCCTGCGCCGCCCGGCTGCTTTGCCACCCAGTCGGCACGCAGCTTCCTGATCATGAGCTTGCCGAGGGTGTATTTCAGGTACTCCGGATCGTAGGTGCCGCGCGCGGCCTGCTGGCGCGCACTGCCGGGATCCTGGTAGGCCTGCTCGCGGAACATCTGCTCGCACTGCGCCACGCTCATGCCCTGCGTGTGCAGTCCGATGGCGCACTGGTAGCGCACGTTGCGCAACAGCGCCTCGGTGAGTTGTCCGATGTGCTGCTCGGGATTGCCATCCCCGAGACCGTCCTCCCACATCAGCTCCTCGCCGTAGTGCGCCCAGCCTTCCGCGAAGGCATAGCTCACCCACAGCGCCGCGATCTTCGAAGGGTTGGCATTGGAGTGCAGGAACTGCAGGAAATGGCCCGGCCAGACCTCGTGCACGCTGGTGTATAGCAACGCCGCCTTGCCCTGCACGTACTCAGCGCGTTCGGCCGCGCTCCACGACGGATCCGGGGGCGCAATGTAATAGGTGTAGGCGACGCCCTTCTCGTAGGGCCCGGGGACGCTGATATAGGCGCCGTTGGAGCGGTTGTAGGGCGGCGCTTCGGCAACCTGTGCCTGCTGGTCATTCGGCACCGAGACGACGTGGTGCGCAATGACGAAAGTGCGCAGGGCGTTCAGCTGCGCGCGGGCGCCGGCGACCGCCCCGCCAGAGGGCTTGTCGGCCTGCACTTTGTGCACACAGGCGGACAGTGTTGCCTTTGGCGCGAAGCGTTTGCATGCGGCCTTGAGCGCCTGGGTGTTGCGTTCCAGGTCCGCCGCACCGACGGCTGCCAGCTGCGCCACGGGAATCTCGACTCTCTCGGTGGCCTTGAGCATCTCCAGAAAGCCGGCCTCGCCGAGCGCGAAATTGCCGCCGGCATGCGCGCGCTCGCCCTCCAGCCACGCCCTGAGGGAATCCATGGCACGCGCCGCGGCCTCGTTCGCCGCCGCGAGGTCCTGCTGGGCCTGCGGGTCCTGCACGGCAGCAAACACCTTCGGCACGTCGTGGCGGTAGAAGTCGGCGTAGCCGCCGAAGCCGGCGATACCACGCTCGGTAAAGGTTGCCGGGAGCGGCGTGCCCAGGTTGGCGCGGATGTCGGCGGCGATTTTCGGGACGGCGCGTGCGTAGCCCAGGTAACCCTGCAGGCGCTGCGGCAGCGGCGCGTACTCGCGCGACAGGTACACGTCCGGATCGAGCCGGTCGACGTACCACAGCGGATTGGTGAAGGGGGCGCGCGCGCGTTCCAGCCAGTACAGGTCCGTGTCGATGACCGACAGCAGGTGCTCACGCTCGAAGCGCTCATCGGCATTCAGCGCCGCGGCGTCAAATGCGGCCGCCCGCGCCCGCCAGTCCTTCAGGCGCGCGACCTGGGCGGCGATGCCGGCGGCACTGTAGTCCGGCATCTGGCCGTCGTACTCGTGCCTGCCCGCCTGCACCGCGAAGAAGGGTTGGGACTTCAGGTACTCCTCCACGAAGCCGGCCGCATACGCCGGCCAGCCGTCCTGCTGCGCTGTGCCGGTAGCCGTTGCGGGCGGCCCGCTGCACGCGCTGCCGGCCAGGAGTGCAATCAGCGCCGCCGCGGGAAGCCTCGCAGTGCGCCTGGGTTGGTGCTTCAATCCAGACGTCGTACACCTACCGAGAGTAACGCTGCGTCCGCGGCCCGTTCGATGCTGAATTCGATCGGCCGGCAGCAGACCTCGCAGTCTTCTATATACGAGGCGTCGCCGGAGCTCAGGTCAACGCGGGTTTCCAGCCGCTCGCCGCACCACGGGCACAGCACCGCCACGAACTCCACCGGCTGCAGACCGGCCGCCGCGGGACCCGCGCCGGGTTCGAACA
The DNA here is from genome assembly GCA_963718865.1 of uncultured Gammaproteobacteria bacterium. Lineage (GTDB taxonomy): Bacteria > Pseudomonadota > Gammaproteobacteria > Steroidobacterales > Steroidobacteraceae > 13-2-20CM-66-19. The sequence continues at coordinate 561,097 of CAVRAE010000001.1, forward strand.
CCGGCTCCAGACCGTAAAGTTCATCGATGGTGGCCGCGTCGCTCTTGGCGATCCGGCGGCGCAGCCGTTCAAGTTCCCTCGCCATAATTCGCTTCATCGTTGCGTCGTGGCGCCGCTAACTGCGATGCTGCACGCAGTATGCCGCCTGAGGCAAGGTCAGCAGCGGGGTAGCCGGAACATGCCGGGCAATCATGCCGTGAGATTCCTGTGCGGGCTGCTCGCCGTGACGCTGGTGGGGTGCGTCAGCGGGCAACTCAACGCGGTACCGGCGCCGGGCACCTCGATCATCGGCGCGTGGAAGCTCAATCCCGCCACCAGCGATGACCCCGGGAAGATCATCGATAAAATGCGGGCCGAGGCCCGCGAGCGCATCAACCGCCACCTGAACCAGGCGCCCATGCAGCTCCCCCGGACACGCGGCGGAGGCGTTGGCGGCGCATCCCAGGGCGAAACCCCCGACAACACCCAGGAGGACAGCTCCGCACCTGGCGGCCCTCCGCGCGATCCTCTGCGCCATTCGCAGATGATGCATGTGCTGGCGGCGGCGCTGGCACGTGGTGACTTCCTCGCCGTGCGCAACCAGGCGGGCGAGATCGTGTTTGACTACGGCACCTCCCAGCGCAGTTTCACACCGGGCCAGCACAGCGTGGTGTCGACCGAGGGTGGGGTCGGTGACCAGAACTCCGGCTGGAGCGGTCGCGACTATGTCATCACCGTCCGCGCTCAGATGGGGCCGGACGTCACCGAGCACTACGCCGTGTCGCCCGACGGCAGGCACCTGATCGAGAAGCTGCGCATTGGACCGGCGGAACTGCCCGCGGTGGACCTGACGCGCGTCTACGACCTGACCAACGAGACGGCGCCTCGCCAGCTGCCGAGCGGCGACTGAACCGCGGCATGCAGTCGGCAAGGAATCCGCTGCTCGCTGCATGCGCGCTCCTGCTGGGGAGCGCCGCGAGCCATGCGCAGCAGGCGGCCACTGCCGGCGCGCAGGGCGCAACGTCGGCGCTGCCCGAGGTCGTGGTCGAGGGGCAGCACGAAGGCCCGCGCATGTGGCGCGTACACCGCGATGATCACGTGTTGTGGATTCTCGGCACGGTCTCGCCGCTGCCGCGCAGATTGATCTGGCAGCCCGATGCGGTGCAGGCGGTGCTCAGGCAGGCCCAGGAGGTCGTCCCGGCGTGGCCCAGTTACGGCATCGGCGCGAATCCCATCACGGCGCTGCGGCTCTACATTCAGTGGCGCCGGATGCAGAAGCCCCCGGACCACATGCCGCTGCAGCAGGTGCTGCCAGCGCCACTGTATGCGCGGGTTGCGGCCCTGGAGGCGCGCTACGACCCGCATGACAAGACCCTCGAGCAGCTGCGGCCGATGCTCGCCGCGGAACGCCTGCTGACCCGGGTGCTCGAGGCATCGGGTCTCACGGCGCGCAACGAGGTGCAGCAGACGGTGCTGCAGCTGGCGCGCGCGCAGGGCGTACGTGTGCGGCAGGACAAGCTGCGGATCGATGACCCGCTTGATGTGCTGAAGGACGTCGGCGCGACGCCGCTCAGTGGCGAGATCGCCTGCCTGGATGCGGTGGTCACGCGGCTGGAAACCGACATCGGTCCGATGCAGGCGCGCGCGCGTGCCTGGGCGCTGGGCGATGTCGCGACGCTGCGTGCTCTGCCGCACACGGACAACCGGACCGCCTGCGTCGCCGCCGTCTCAACCTCCGAGCGCGTCCGCAGTCTCATCGAGCGCGCGCAGGACGACTGGCTCGTGGCCGTCGAAGACAGCCTCGCGCGCAACCGTGGGACGCTCGCCGTGCAATCCATGGACCGCCTGCTCGGCGAGCATGGCGCGCTCGCGACGCTCAAGGCGCACGGGTTTGAGGTCGAAGGACCGTAAGCTCACCGACGCAGCCGGCCAAAGTCGCGCCTTTGGCCGGCGGCAACGGAGCCGCTGTCTGCCGAAATCGCTTCGAAGCGATTTCGGCCCATACATTCAGGCTCGCAGTGCACAGGTCCAGGCGAGTGCGATCGAAGCCAGCGCCGCAGCGCCGGTGAGCCATTGCGGCACGCGGACGAGGCGCGCGCGTATGCGCGGCACCGCCACCGCCGCCCCGAGCAGCGCCCCCACGGTGAATCCGGCCACGTGTCCGACCAGGTCCGTCCCCTCTCCGGCTGAGCCGGTCCAGCCGAGCAGCACCACACCTGCGACCAGCGGACCCCAGCGCCGTGCCCAGCGCTGCGGCCAGCGCAGACGCTCGCGCCACGAGTAGGCCGACATGAGACCCAGCGCCGCGAACACCGCGGTCGAGGCGCCAACGGCGCGATGTTCGGGCGGACCAGTAAGTCCGGCCAGAAGGTTCGCCAGCGCCCCGCCACTGACAATGAGGAACCAGGCGAGTCCGCCCCCGAGCTGGCGCGCCGCGAGATAGCCGAACCAGACACCGGCGGTGAGGTTGGCGGCAAGGTGCGGGCCGTCGAGGTGCAGCGTGAGCGCCGTCCACGCGCGCCACCACTGCCCGCCCTGCACACGCGCCGCGTCAAGCTCCCCCAGGTCGAAGGCATCCAGCCGCACCAAGCCGTTGGCAACGCCGAACGCCACGCCCATGAGCACGCCGACGTACAGAACACAGCCGAGCCATGCGTGTGGATACGGCAGCGGCGCCGGCGGCGGCGGCGGCACCGGCCGGTTCTCCGCGTCGTAATGGCGCAGGTGCACCCGCGCCGCCTGCGCATCTGCCGCGCCGACCTCGATCAGGCACTCCCCGTCGTAGACGAGCTGGCCGGGAATTCCGACCGCGGTCAGCACCAGCAGCCGCTCCTCGCAGTCGCGGCGGCGCGGCGAACGGAAGACCGTGACCAGGGCCTGGGCGTTGAAGACCGGGTCCTCACCGGGCCCGCCATTGCGACCCTCGTCCGCCATCGCCCGCTAAGGCGCCTGCCGGCGCAGGTGCGAGAACGCGAAGAACTGGCGTGCCAGGTCGCCGAGCAACTCATAGAGGGCCTCGGTGGAGCGCTGCAGCCCGACGGCGTTCGGCACATAAAACAGCGCGTTGGTTACCGGCGCTGACCAGCTCCCGGCGGGTGCCGGCACCACCGTGAGTCCGGCACTGGTGAACTCCTGCACCGCGCGCCATTCGTGGTTGGCGCTCGTCACCAGCAGGATGCGTGTCAGGTGTTGCGCTTTGAGGATGCGGGCCGAGAACTGCGCGTTCTGGAAGGTATCGCGCGACTGGTCATCGGACCAGCGCACCTGGACGCCGAAGTCCCGCTCGAGCGAGGAACGCATGGCCTGCGCCTCGCGCGAAGTCCCCGACACCAGCACCGGGAGTTTCGTATGGCGCGCGAGGTACGCGCCGTAACTCAGGCGCTCGAGCAGACCCACACCTGCGGCCGGCCCGCCATACTCGGGTGCACCTATGCGGACCTCACCGCCGCCGAGAATGACTATCGCCTGCGCCTGCATGGCGTGCGTCAGATCCAGCACCGGGCAGCGCTCGGCGGCGCGCTCGAGGCGATCCGCGACCGCGGGGGTCGCGAGCAGCCACAGCGTCGCGAGACTCATCGCCAGCAGCCACCAGCCCACGCGGCGCGCACCCTGTGTGGCGGCCAGCCGCACCAGCAGCACCCCGAGCACCGCGGCAGTAAGCAGACTCATGGGCGGCAGCACCAGGGTCCGCAACAGCGTCTTCAGTGTAATGAACATGTCAGATCCGGATTGCCTGCCAGGCACGCGAACGCCAGCGCAAAAACAGCGTGCTGCCGAGCACGATGACATAGACGAGCACCGCAACCCAACCACCCACCGCACCCCAGCCGAACTGCGGCAGGAACGTGAACCAGCCCTCCCCCGGTTTGAAGGTGAGCGCGTGCGCCAGCGGCACGAACAATAAAAACGACACCGGCAGCACCAGCGCGGCCGGCACGCGCACGTCCCCGGCGCCGCGCAGGCACATGCTGCTACCGAGATTCAGGCCATCGAAGAACTGGTAGCCGGCCGCAAACCACAGGAGGCGTATGCCCAGCGCGACCGCCGCGGCTGCCTCGGCGTCATGGGAGCCGATGAACAACGGCAGCACCCACGGACCAGAAAGGGCAATCAACAGGCCGATCGCTCCCATGTAGAGCGCCGCGAGCCAGATCACATGGGTGCCGAGCCGCATGGCCCAGTCGCGCGCCCCGGCGCCGATGGACTGGCCGACGAGGGTGGTGCCGGCGCTCGCGATGCCATACCCGGGCATGTAGGCGAGCGAGGTGAGAATGACCACCAGCTGGGTGGCGGCGCCACCGGTCGTACCGAGCCGGGTCTGCATCATCTGGAAGATCGCAAACCCCAGCAGGTCCGAGACCGGCATCAGGCCCATGGGCACGCCGAGGCGCAGCTGCGCGAGAATCTGCCGGCCGCGGGGCCGCCAGGTCAGGTGCGAGCGGTAGTGATGCCGGTGATAGGTGGAGAGAAAAATCGCGACCCCCAGCATCAGTCCCAGCACCTGCGCGCAGTTGGTCGCCCAGGCGGAGCCGGCGATCCCCCACCCCAGGCGAAAAATGAACAGCTGGTTGAGCACGGCGTTGGTGAGAGTCGTCACCAGCGTGATGAGCAGCGTGATGCGCGGCCGGCCGATGCCGTTGAAGAATCCCAGCAGCGCCCACACCGCCGCGCCCGCCGAGGCGCCGCCCACCCGCGGGTACCAGAAGGTGGCGGCGAGATCCTCGACGCGCGGATCAAAGCCGAAGGGCGTGAGGATCAGGTGCCGCGCCGCGCCCACCAGCACGAACAGCGGCGCCGCGCACGCCGTCGCCCACAGCGCCGTCCACAGCGCCTGGGAGGCGCGCCAGTAGCGGCGCGCGCCGAACGCCTGGGCCACCAGCGTCTGCACCGCGTTGCCCGCCCCGCCCAAGAGCAGTACCACGACGATCACCAGCCACTGCACCGCGCCCACCGCCGCCAGCGCGCGCGTGGAAATATGCCCGATGAACCACATGTCGGTGAGGCTGAGCACGATCTGCACGGCGCTGTTGGCCATGAGCGGCAGCGCCAACGCAAACACCGCGCGCTGGTCCACATGCACGCGGCCGTCGGCGTCCACGCGCTGTGCCGGCAAATTCATGGCAACATATTGCCATGGCTGCTGTTGCAAAAAGGGTTACAGGGAGCAAGCGCGCCGCGGCTTCCCGTGGCCGTCTGGCGCCGGGAAAGTCGGCACGCGGGCTCGACGCCGCGCAGGTGGCCATCGCTCTTGACAGTGAAGAGATCGCAGCCCTGGTGGCGCTGGTGCGCGCGGCCGGCGGGGCGCCCATCGGCGCCTACCACGAGCCGCTCGGCGGCCGGGCGCTGCTGCTGGCGAGTGTGCCGCTCGCCGCCGTACAGCCGACCCCCTTCCAGCGCGATCTGTCACCCACGCACGCCAAACGCCTGGCGGCGAAGATAGATGAGACGGCCGCCTTTCTCGATCCGCTCATCGTGGTGCGCGGCGAGGATGGCAGGCTGTGGACGCCCAACGGCCGCCATCGCCTCGCCGCGGGCAAGGTGTTGGGACTGAAGCAGATCACGGTGCTGATCTCGCCCGAGGAGTCCCTCGCCTACCGGATCCTGGCGCTCAACACCGAGAAAGCCCATAACCTCAAGGACCGCAGCCTCGAGGTGGTGCGCATGGCGCGTAATCTCGCGAAACATCGCGGCCGCGAGCGCGAGCTGGAGTTCGCGCGCGAATTCGAGGCGCCGGAGCTGCTGACGCTCGGCATCGTCTACCAGAAGTCGCCGCGCTTCGCGGGCGGCGCCTACAGCGGATTTCTGAAGAAGGTCGACCGTTTCAGCGACCGCACTCTGAGCGCCAGCCTCAACGCCCGTGAGGGACTTGCCGCGCGGCTCATCGAAATCGACGCGCGGGTGAAGAGCATTATCGCAGCGCTGCAGGCGCGCGGTTTCAAGTCCCCGTACCTGCGCAACTACGTCGTCGCCCGCATCAACCCGGTGCGCTTTCACAAGGCAAAGAAGGGCGACACCGGTCCGCCGATGCCGATCGCCCAGGCGCTCACCCGCATGGCCGCCGCCGCGCGCGGCTTTAACGTCGGCTCGGTATCGAACTCCGATCTCGCCTGGGTGGCGGTGGGCGCCGGCTCGGCCGATTAGCGTCGGGTGCGCCGTGCGCGCGCCCGGGCAATGGTCTCGGGGAGCGGCGCGAGGTAGCCGTCATCGGCATAGGTGAGCCCGTAGCCGAAGGGAAACAACGGCCGCTCGCCGGCAACATCATCGACCGCAGGAGGTGTGGGTGAGCGTGGCCACGACATGGGCAGCTTGCCGCGAAAGTCGTAAGGCACCGTACCGTCGGGCGCGCGGAACAGCACATCCGCGATGCCGCCGCCCTCAGGTCCCGGGAGCCAGGCGGCGACGAAACTGTCGGCGGCGTTCAGCTCGGCGTTGACCCACAGCGGTCGCCCGGAGAGAAACACCGCCACCACCGGCACATCCAGCGCATGCAGCCGGCGCAGTAAGGCGAGATCGCGCTTGTCCGCCGGGCTGTATTCGAGCGTGGGTACATCGCCCTCGTACTCCGCGTACGGATTCTCACCGAACACCACGATCGCCACGTCCGGCCGGGTGTGGAATTCACCGTTAGCGCTCAACTGCGCCGCCCCGTGCGCGGCGGTCACGCAGCGCGCAATGCCGGCGTAGATGGTTTCGGCGTGCGGGAAGTCCTGGTTGGGCTCCGTGCCCTGCCAGTTGATGGTCCAGCCGCCGCTCTGCTTAGCGATGCTGTCGGCGCCATCCCCGGTGACCAGGACCCGCGAGTGCGGTGAGAGCGGCAACAGGTGGCCGCGGTTCTTCAGCAGCACCAGCGACTCGCGCACCGCCTGGCGCGCCACGGCGCGATGCGCCGCTGAGCCCAGGAGCTCGAAATGCCCCGCAAAGGGCCGCAGCGACGGGCGCACCTCCCGATCAAGTCCCGCCCGCAGCTTCACCCGCAGCACGCGCCGCACCGCGTCATCCAGGCGGCTCATGGGAATGGCTCCCGAGCGCACCTGCGCCAGGGTATTGGCGTGCAGTTCGCGCCAGCCGTCCGGCGCCATGAGCATATCCAGGCCGGCGTTCACCGCCGCGGCGCAGCTCACCGCCGTACACCCGGGCAGCTGGGCGTGACCGTTCCAGTCGCCGATGACGAACCCGTCGAAACCAAAGCGGCCCTTGAGCACGTCCGTCAGCAGTGCGCGGTTGCCGTGCATTTTCACGCCCCGCCAGCTCGAATATGAGGCCATGACGGTCTGGGCCCCCGCGCCCAGCGCCCCTACATAGCCGGCGGCGTCCAGGTCCCGGAGCGCCCTTTCAGTGGAACGGTTATCGCCCTGGTCCTTGCCACGGGTGCCCCCGTCACCCAGGAAGTGCTTGGGGGTGGCGAGCACGTGGGCGGCATCCAGGAACTGCTGCGTCCCCGGCATGCCCTGCAGGCCGGTGACCATGGCGGCGGCGTACTCGCGCACCAACGCCGGATTCTCGGAATAACTCTCGTAAGTGCGTCCCCAGCGCGCGTCGCGCGCGACGGCGACGGTGGGTGAAAAGGCCCAGTCGAGCCCCGTGACCCGCACCTCCAGCGCCGTGATCTCCCCGATGCGCCGGATGAGCTGCGGATCGCGGGTCGCTCCGAGGCCGATGTTGTGCGGGAAGATGGTGGCTCCCGGGATATTGTTGTGCCCGTGCACCGCATCGGTGCCCCACAGCACCGGCACCACGGCGTCCCCACCCACGGAAGAGGCATAGAACCGGTCGGCGAGTGCCAGCCACTCACCGGGTGCGGCGAGTTTGTCGTCGCGGGGAGAGGAATTGCCGCCGTTAAGCACCGAACCTAAGGCCAGCTGGCGCACGTCCGCAGGCTGGACGCTGCCGATGTCCGCCTGGATGAGCTGGCCGACTTTCTGCTCGGGCGTCATGTGGGCCAGAAGCACATCCAGGCGGCGCTCGAGGTCCGGATCGGTGGACAGCGCCGGTTGCAGCCGCGGCCAATCCTGCGGGTGCACCCGGGCGGCCGTGCCAGCCGCTTTCCCGGCGCTGACGGCCTGCGCCGGGCTGACGCCCAGGCACGACGAGCCGAGCGCTATCAGGGCAAAGGGTACGCAATAGTGCGCCACCCAGACGGGTCTCCTTCCCATGGCTCATAGGATACACACGGAGTCTACATGCACATGCTCGAGCCGCTGACGCGAGGTCCCACCCACGCTACGACACCAGGCCCGGCAGCAGAGAATCTGCCGGACCTGTTGCTCATCGAGCGTGCGCGCTCCGGTGACCGGCGCGCCATCGAGGCACTCGTGCGCCGCAGCAGCCGGCGCCTGTACCGCGTGGCGCGCAGCATCCTTCCCGACGCCGGCGCCGCGGAGCAGGCCGTGCAGGAGGCGTACCTCACCGCCTTTGGTGACCTGACCCGCTATCAACCCAACGGCAAGTTCGCCGCCTGGCTGACACGCCTGGTCGCTGAACAGGCGCACCACGCCGCAGCCGCGCGGCGTGCCCGCGGCCCCGCTGACAACGCGGCGCCCGCCGCTACGACGAACGGCGCGGCGGCACCCGGCCTCGAGCGTGCCGTCGATGGCCTGCCGGAAGTCTTCCGCGTGGTGTTCATGCTGCGCATGGTGGAAGGCATCGGCGGCGTTGAGACCGCCGCCTCACTGGAGCTCAACGAGACCACCGTGCGCACCCGCCTCTACCGCGCCCAGCGGCGGCTCGCGGCCGCGACCGGCCAGCGCCTGACCGAGGCACGCCATCTGTTCGAGCTTGCGCGCGAACGTGACGAGCACCTGGTGCAGCGCGTGCTCGCGCAGCTGCCTTAACCCGGGGGGGACGCGCTCACCGCGCCGAGCATCTCCAGCACCTGCGCCCGTGCGGCCGGTGAATGCACCGGCATCGCCAGCACATCCCCGGGGCGCGCCCAGTTAAGAGCCCAGCGCGCCGCCTCCAGCTCGCTCATGCACACCGGCAGCGCGGCCTCCGGCAGCCCCGCACGCATGAGTTCGGCGCGGATGAGGCGCGGGATCTCGCCGGCCTCGCGGCCGCGCAGGTGACCCTCGTTCTCCTTGATCACGATGAGCGCCGGGTGAAATTCCGCGGCCACGCGCGCCACCTCCTCGATCTCCGCGTCCTGGCGATTGCCCGCATGGCCCAGGAGCATCCCGAGCCTGCCGGAACCGGCACGCAGGTGCTCGGCGACGCTGAGCAGTCCGTGCAGCCCCGCCGGGTTGTGCGCGTAGTCGACCAGCACGCGCACGCCGTTCACCTCGAAGCGCATCAGCCGTCCGGGATTATCCGCAGGCGTTGCCCCGAAGCGCCCGAACACCGCCGCGATGGGCGCGGACGGGATACCGAGCGCGATAGCCGCGAGCGCCGCTCCCGCGAGGTTGGCGATGTTGTAACCCGCGCTGCCGTCGACCGTGAGCGGCATGGCGGCGATCGCACCTAAGTCATGGTCGGTCCCGGCGTGGCTGACGCATAAGCGCCCGTCACGCACGCCGCTGGTGGAGCCGCCGTGCGCGCGGTGCTCGCCAAGCTGCGGCAGATCCCAGTCGAGCGCAAACCAGCCGAGCGCGGGACTTAAGCCAAAGCGCGCCGGCAGGTCGCGCGACTTCGCCACCAGCAAGCCATCATCGGCGTTCAGAACCAGCAGGCCGTCGCGCATGACCACCGCGGCGACCGTGAGCTTCGAGTCCGCGAGCCCGTCGAGGTCATCTATCCCGTACTCGCCGAAGTGGTCCGGGCTGATGTTGGTGACCAGTGCCACCTGCGCCTGCGACACCGCGACTCCGCGGCGCAGGATCCCGCCACGCGCGGCCTCCACCAGCGCGGCCTGCGCGCGTTGTTCGCGCAACACCCGCCACGCCCCGGCGGGGCCGGAAAAATCCCCGCTCTCGAGCGTCTCGGAATCCAGAAACACCCCGTCGGTGCAGTTGTAGGCGCTGTGCCAGCCGTGCTCGCGCGCGCAGGCGGCGAGCAAGCGCACCGTCGTGGTCTTGCCGTTGGAGCCGGTCACGACCGCGGTGGGGATGCCGCACAGCTCCTGCCAGCGTACGTCCGCGGGCTGCGGCAGATCGGCCAGTACGAAATCCCGGCCGCAAGTGCCCGCCCCGAGAGTGAGTGTCGTGTCGCCGAGGATGTGTGGCAGTGAGCGCGTCTGCGCCGCGGCCAGGAGCGCAATGAGCGCCGGCCGCGCCTCGGCGGCGGCGAGGCGCTCAAGACGCGCAAGGGCTGCGTCCTCTTCGAGCAGCGGCGGGATCACCGCGTCCGGGTCGGTCGCGTCCTCCAGCGTCGCGGCGACGAGCGTGTCCTCAAGTGCGCTCCAGCGACGCGGATCGTTCGCGAACAAGGTCGCGCACAGCGCCCACTCGTTGACTTCGGTCGCCACCAGCAACTGGTCGCAGGGTGCGGCGAGGGCGAATGAAGCGCCGTTGGCGTGGCGGCGGGCAACGACGCCCGGCATGTCCCACTTTAGACGTGCACGCGCCCGCCTCACGCGCTCGCGCCAGCCGCCGATCAGTGCCTCGTCCACGGCGGTGTCTGCGACCTCCAGCACCGCGCCCGTGGAAGCAAAAAACAGGTTGGCGCCGATCAGCCGCCTCGAGGAGGCAAAGGGCAGCGCCGTCGCGGCGTTCAGTCTTCGGCCTCCGGCGCGTAGCGCACGCCGCGCTCATCGCGGATGAGACCTTCGAGGCTGTGCGCGGGCGGTTCTGCGCCTTTGTGCGCGTGCGCCGTGACACTCAGCTCGTCAGCGCCGTTGTGCGCCCCAGCCCCAGCCACGCTCGCGTGCGCCGCCGCCGCCGCACCGGCGTGTGACTCGCCGACACCCGCGGGCTTGAACCTGATGATCTGCTTCCATGAGCGCACCAGTACGTCCGCGAAAATCAGCACCAGGTCCCCTGGGGCGCCCATGCGCAGCGCGGCGTCGATCGCGGCCTGTTCGTCGGGAATGACGCTGATCGCATCCGCGCGCACGCCCGCGGCCTGGAGAGCCGCGGCCTGGATGCGCGGCACTTCCTCGGGCCCGCGACCGCGCAGACCATCATCGCGCCGGCAGATGTAGTGATCGAAACGTCCGGCGGCGGCGCGCGCGATCGCCACCAGGTCCTCATCGCGCCGGTCACCCGGGGCCGCGAGCACCACGATGCGCTTGCCGGTGACATCCAGGCGCTGCGCCAGGTCCGCCATCATGCCGACCGCGTGCGCATTGTGGCCGTAGTCGAACAGCACCTTGAACGGGTGCTCGTTGAACACGTTCATGCGCCCGGGCGCCTGGAAGAAGGTGGTGTCAAAGGTGCGCAGACCCTGGCGGATCGCGTCCAGCTTGATGCCTAAGGAAAACGCCATGGCGGCGGCGAACATCGCGTTCTGCACGTTGTGCGTCGCGCGCCCCTCGAGCGTCGCGGGGATCAGGTGCGTCCACAGGAGCGGAATGTGCCCGCCCTTGTCGTAAAGGGTGATCATCTGGCCGTTCACCCCGCCTTCGAGCGCACAGGCGCGCGCCCCGGCGCGCACATGCTCGCGCACCAGCGCATGTTGCGGGTTCATGGTCACGTAGCAGATGTTTTTTGCTTCCGTGTAGCCGGACATCTTCATGACCAGCGGATCATCCGCGTTCAGCACCGCACAGTCGGTGGCGACCTCCACCACGATGCGCTTGACCTCGGCGAGCTGCTCGAGGGTGTCGATGCCCTTGAGTCCTAAGTGATCGGGCTGCACGTTGAGCACCGCCCCCACGTTCACCTCGTTGACACCCATGCCGGCACGCAGTAGCCCGCCGCGCGCGGTCTCGAGCACCGCGATGTCGATCTGCGGGTCTGCGAGCACCATGCGTGCCGATACCGGCCCGGTCATGTCGCCCTGCACGGTGCGCTGACCGTCGATGTAGACCCCATCGGTGGTGGTCATCCCCGGCGTGAAGCCGCCCATCTTGCACACGTGCGCCAGCATGCGTGCGGTGGTGGTCTTGCCGTTGGTGCCGGTGATCGCGGCGATCGGCACGCGCGTCGGCGTGCCCTGCGGAAACAGCATCTCGATCACCGGGGTGGCCACATCGCGCGCCGTGCCCTCACTGGGTGCCACGTGCATGCGAAAGCCCGGAGCCGCGTTCACTTCGCAGATGCCGCCACCAATGGTGCGGTAGCTCTCGGTGATGTCATTGGACAGAAAGTCCACGCCGCCGACATCCAGCCCGATGGCGCGAATGGCGCGCTCGGCCATCTCGCGATTATCCGGATGAATCACATCGGTGACGTCGGTGGCCGTGCCGCCGGTTGAGAGGTTGGCGGTCGAGCGCAGGTACACCACCGTCCCTTGCGCCGGTACGGACTCGGCCGTGAGTCCGGCGTGCTCGAGCATCTTCTGCGCCTGCGCGTCGAGTTCCAGGCGCGTGAGCACCTTCTCGTGGCCGACGCCGCGGCGCGGATCCAGGTTCACGACGTCGATGAGCTGCGCGATGGTGTGCTCGCCGTCGCCCACCACGTGCCCGGGCGTACGCCGGGTCGCCGCCACGAGCTCACCGTTCACCACCAGCAGGCGGTGATCGTCACCCTCGAGGAAGCTCTCCACGATCACCGAGCGCGAATGCTCGCGCGCGACGTTGAAGCCATGCGCGACCTCCTCGTCGCTGGTGAGACGGATGGAAATGCCGCGGCCGTGGTTGCCGTTGTAGGGCTTGGTGACCACCGGGAAGCCCATGCGTTTGGCGGCGCGCACCGCCTGGCCCTCGCTCTGCACCATCTCCTGTTTGGGCACCGGCAGCCCCAGGCCCGCCAGTATCTTGTTGGTTTCCTCCTTGTCGCTCGCCAGTTCCACCGAGATATGCGAGGTGCGCCCGGTAACGGTGGCCTGGATGCGCTGCTGGTACTTGCCGTGACCCAGCTGTACCAGTGACTGCTCGTTCAGGCGCAGCCACGGAATACCGCGCGCTTCGGCGGCGTGCACCAGTGAGTGCGTCGAGGGACCCATGGCGCGCCGCTGCGCGAAGCGGATGAACTCATCGCGCGCCTCCGGCCAGCTCCACCCTTGCGGCACGGCGTCGTTTGAGCGCAGCTCCGGCGGCAGCAGCGACAGCAGCAGGCGCAGGCCGAGTTCACCCGCGGCCGTGCCCTCATCGCGCTGCGCGTACTCGTAGACGACCGTATACACCCCGGGGGTGCCGGCACTGCGGGTCTTGCCGAAGGTGACTTCCTCGCCGGCGATGTTCTGCAGTTCGATCGCCACGTGCTCGAGCACGTGGCCGAGCCAGGTGCCCTCGCCTTCGCGCATGCGGCGAAAGAACCCGCCGGGCTCGCGGTAGGAACAGCCGTGCTCGGCGAGTCCCGGCAGGGCCCCCGCCAGGGCGTCGACGAACGCCGGTCCCAGCCGGCCGGTGGGCCAGGCCTCCAGCTTCCCGAGATCCAGTTCCAGGCGGATGACCGGAAAACGCGCGTATAGCGACGGGCCGACGTACACGGAACGATCGATGATGCGCATGAGTGTTGCTCTGGGTCGTAATAGTTGTTCACGGCAACTTGGAAGCGCGGGGGGTCAGGAGCGGTCGATTACTCCTTCGACTGCTGCAGCCCGGCGGCCGCGGCACAGTGAGTGTTCAGGTTGAAAGTCGCACCCGCGACGAGGACGTGCAAACGCAGCCCCAGCATGCACACCGGTTGCCCGTCGCCGACCTTGTCGATGGACGAATGGCTCACATCCGAGCCGTCCACGATGGTGACGCCGCCGCTGCCCTCGACTTCGAGGATTTCGTCGGGACTGATGAAGGCTGCCGTGTCCTCGTCGAGCCCGACGCCGACCGCAAAGGGATTGTAGGCGAGTGCCGCGAGGAGCCTGCCCAGGCGGTCGCGCTGGCGGAAATGCTGATCGATGATGATGCGGTTGGTCAGTCCCAGCCCCGGGGCGAGACGCACGGTGCCGGCGATGAGCGAAGAGCCCTCATCCCCGGCGGCGATCATGTGCTCGGAGAGAATGCTGGCGCCGGCGCTGGTGCCCCCGACGGTCACACCGTGGGCGTTGCGGGCGCGAATGAGTTTGGCGACCGGCGTGCCGCCCAAGAGCGTCGTGAGTCGCAGCTGGTTGCCCCCGGTGAAGAAAATGGCGCTCGCCTGGTCGAGGCGCTCCAGGCGTCCGGTTTCGTGGCAGTCCCGGCGGGTATCAAAATCCATCACCGTCACGCGCTTAGCGCCGATGTCCCGAAACACCTGCTCGTAGCGCGAGCCGGTCTCGTGCATGCGGCTGGCGGTGGGAATGACGACGATATCGGCGTCCTCACCGCCTGAAACGCTTACAAAGCGCTCGAGGATGCGCCGGTCGTTTTCCTTATTTTCCGCTCCCCCGATCGGAATGATCCATCCACGCCGCTGACCATCGGGAACTTTGCTGGGCATAGAACCGCTGACTCCTTAAACAGACTCTGGCGGGATAGAAAGGTATCACGGCGGGCAGCTTTCCGGTCAGCCAACCTGCCCTGGTAAGCGTGCGATGTGTCTTGAATTTGCCCGAAATGGGGCCGCGCAGGCGCTTGCAGCCGCTTGCAATGAACATAGGTGAATACGACACTGCGCAGCGCCCAAGGGCTTCAACCATTTGCAACGAGGTCGCTATGAAACTGCTCCTGTGCTCCATTCCGTTCGTGCTGGCAGCCTCCGCGGCGCTGGCCGCACCGCCCGCCGACAACGTCGGTCACCACCATCCCAACCTCGCCGCCGCCCAACGGCTGGCGACCAGGGCGTACGAAAAAGTCGTCGCCGCGCAGCAGGCCAACGAGTGGGATCTGGGCGGACACGCGCAGAAAGCCAAGGACCTGCTGGATGAGGTCAACCGTGAGCTGAAGGCTGCCGCGGAGACCGCCAACGCGGAGCATCACAAGTAAACACCGGTCTTCTAAAACTGATGATCGAGCTCCGGGCCCGGCGTTGCCGGGCCCTTTCTCTACGGACCTGACACCATGCAACGCTCACTCCTGTTGCTGCTCGCGGGCCTGTCGCTCGCGAGCCTCGTCCGCGCGCAAGGCGCCCCGGTGGGGCCGTTGCCGGGGGACGTCACCCCGACCCATTACTGGCTGACTCTCACCATCGACCCCCGCAAAGCGCAGTTCAGCGGCGAGACGACCATCGATGTGACGGTGCAACACGCGACCCGACTCATCTGGTTGCACGGCATGGGACTGAAGGTCAGCGCAGTGTCAGTTACTTCCGGCAAGCGGCAGATTCCCGCCCACTACGAGGAAGTTGATCGGGAGTTCGGCGTCGCGCGCCTCACCACCGATGCCTCGGTACCCCCCGGCACTGCCACGCTGCATTTTAAGTACGGCGCGTCCTTCCAGGAGACCGGGCAGGGGCTGTATCACACCAGGATCGCCAACGACTGGTATGCCTTCACGCAGTTCGCAGCGATCGATGCGCGGCGCGCTTTCCCCGGGTTCGACGAGCCGGGCTTCAAGACCCCGTTCGACGTGACGCTCACGGTCCCCGCGAGCGACCGCGTGGTCACCAACACCCCGGAAGTTCGCTCCGTGAAGCTCAAGGACCGCCTGGTACGGCACGAGTTTGCAACCACGCGCCCGCTGCCGACGTACCTGCTGGCTTTCGTCGCGGGTCCCGTGGACATCGTCGATCTGCCGCCGATCCCGCCCAATGCCGTACGCACGACGCCATTGCCGCTGCGCATCGTGGCGGCCAGGGGCCAGGGTCCGCGCACCGCCTTCGCCGGCCGCGAGGCGCCGAAGCTCCTGAGCGCGCTCGAGGCGTACTTCGGCATTCCCTTCCCGTATCCGAAGCTCGATCTCATCGCCAGTCCCCTCGAGGGCGGTGCGATGGAAAACGCCGGCGCCATTATTTTCGATGAGAGCCTGCTGCTGTTCGGCGATCATCCGCCGCCAAGGCAACAGCAGCTCTTCGGCGCGGTTGCGGCCCACGAGATGTCGCACCAGTGGTTCGGGGATCTCGTGACCCCGGTGTGGTGGGACGACATCTGGCTGAATGAATCCTTTGCCGAGTGGATGGGCGTGAAAATCTCCGCCGCCTGGCGGCCGGACCTGGGCATCCGCGCCGAGCAGATGCGCCAGACGCTCGCCGCCATGGACACGGATGCGCTGCGCGCCGGGCGCCAGATCCACCAGCCGATAAGGAGCAACGCGCAGATCGGCGGCGCCTTCGACAACATCACCTACGAGAAGGGCGCCGGCGTGCTGGGGATGATCGAGTCGTACCTGGGCGAGGAGCGCTTCCAGAAAGGGGTGCGACTGCATCTGCAGCGTCATGCCTATGGGGTCGCAACCGCCGCGGAATTTTTCGCCGCCATGGCTGAAGGCAGCGGTAATCCGCTCGTGGTCGACGCCTTCCGGTCATTCGTCGACCAGGCCGGCGTGCCGCTGGTGACCGTGAGCGCGTCCGCCGATGGCCGCTCGCTGAACCTCGCGCAGTCGCGCTACCGGCCGCTCGGCTCCCAAGGCGCGGATACCGAGCTGTGGAAAATCCCGGTGTGCGTGGATGTGATCAGCGCCGCGCAGCACGCTAAGGCCTGCACCCTCCTCACCTCGCGCACCGGCACTCTGGCCCTGGGTCCGGATGCGGTGGGCGCCGTGATTCATCCGAACGCCGACGGCGCGGGTTACTACCGCTTCGCGCTGGATGCCGGCACCTTCAAGGGCCTGCTCGCAGCGGTGCCCAAGCTGCCGCCACGCGAGGCACTGTCATTCGCCGACAGCGTCGGCGCCGCCTTCGATGCCGGCAGGCTGTCGTTCACCGATCTGCTGGCGGCGGCGGGCGTGCTCGCCGGCCATCCGGATCGCGCCGCCTCGCTCAGCCTCGGCAACAAGCTGCGGTCGGTGCGCGATCGCATGGCGAGCGCCGATGAGCGCGGCCCGCTCGAAAAGAGGATCAACGCGATCTACAAGCCGCGTCTGCAGGCCCTGGGGTTCGATCCTGCGGCCGGGCACTACTCGGGGGATCCGAGCGAACAGCAGCTGCTGCGCGGGGAACTGATCCGCATCGTGGTTTTCGCTGGCCGCGACGCTGAAGTGCGCCACGTGCTGACCCAGGCCGCCGAGCGCTCGATCGATGACCCGAAAGCGCTCGACGCAGGCATCCGGGGCACGGCCTGGGGTGTCGCCGTACAGGAGCTCGGCAAGCCCTTCGCCGACCGCATCGAGCCGTTGATATTCACCAGCACCGATCCGCATCTGCGCGACGACGCGATCGCGGGGCTGGCGCAGGCGGAAAAACCTCCCGTGGCGGATGCGGCCCGGGCCCTGGTGCTGGACAAGCGCCTGGATCTGACCACCACGGCACGCATCATGTTCATCCAGATGAACAATCCCGTGACCCGCCAGGCTGCATGGCAGTGGTTCAATACCAACCAGGAGGCGCTCCTCGCGCGCGTCCCGGGGATGTTCCAGTTCTTCCTCGCGCAGCTCGGCGACCCGTTGTGCAGCCAGGCGCAGCGCGCGCAATTCGACGCCGCGCTCGGGGATCGGCTGCTCAAGGCCAGCGGCGGTGAGCTGCAGGTCGGGCGCACGCGCGAGATCATCGATGACTGCGCGGCGCTGAAGGAGAAGCTCGCTCCGGAGCTCAAGACCGTGCTCGCCACGGCGCAGTAGACCGCGGACTAGGCGTGCTGCGCCTGGCGGATCCACTCGCGCCATAGCCGCGTGTCGTGCAGCGCCAGTATGGTGGGAGCGAGTCCGTCCACCAGCTTCGCGGCTTCGCGCAGCAGCGCCGCGCTCCTTGCCGGATCGCTCAGCGACTGCGCGTACAGCGCGCGGGCCAGTTCCAGCGGTAGCCATTGGTCGCCGTGATTCCGGGCGGCAAGCTCGCGCTGAAATTTCACGACGGGTGCCATGGTCTGCGCGGCATCGGCCATCCGCCCCTGGCGCGCCTGCGCCATCGCCAGCCAGGTAGACATTTCGGCGAGCGCGCGCTGATCTGAAACGGTGTGCTCGCCCCAGGTCCGGCGTGCCTGCAACGCCACGCGCTCGAGCTTCTCGGCAGCGGCAAAGTTTCCGAGGCGATACTCGATCTGGGCGGCAACGTCGGAGGTAACGCCGACCCAGGCGGTCTTGTACTTTGTGCCAGCATCGCCCCCTCCGGTCACAGCCTGGATCCGGTTCACTGCGTCATCGGCGAGACGCTGCGCCGCCGGCAGTTCATCGCGCTCTGCGGCGGCGACAGCCGCCGGCAGGGTCTCCAGGTTTTCGCCGATGGCAAGCAGCAACTCCCCTGGGTGCTCGCTGTGGCGCAGCTTCGTGAGCAAAGGCCCCCCCGCGGCCACCGTCGCTGTTGCGCCGCTGAAGTCGCCGGCCCGAGCCTGGAACAGCGCCGCTCGCGTCCGCATGGAGAAGTGCGACATGCTCATGGTGGCGCCGCCGGCACTCGCCCGTCCGAAATCATCGGCCGCGCGCCGCATACTCTGGAGGCCTTCGCGCAGTCGTCCGGCGGCCCACAGGTCATCCCCAGTATCCAGCTCCGCGACCGCCAGATTGTTGATGCTGGTGGTGTTGTCCGGATCGAGCCTCAGGATGGTCGCCGACACTGCTTCCGCGCGCTGCGCGGCACGCGCCGCTTCGGGCGGATTGAGGTCCGCGCTGGCCAATGCCCCAAACTCGCTCTCGATAATCTGCTGCGCGTGCAGGGCGAGACGGTAGCCGGGGCGCCGTTCGAGTACTTTTTGCGCCACCGCGACCGCATCGGTCCCAACACCGCGCGCCTGGTCGTTGCGGCCGAGGTAAACGAGTGCCTGGGTCCGCCACGCGCCCGCTTCCGCGTAGTAGGCCCCCATAGAAAGGTCGGTCAGATCGCGCGCCCCCAGATCCGCCGCGATACGCATCGCCGTGGCCTCGGTGCGCGCGGCGTCCTCCGGCTTATCGCCCGCCCACTGCTGGAACCCCTGGGTGACGAGCGCTGCGACGTAGGCGCGACGCACGGGAATCGAAGCGCCCGACGCTGCGGCGGCCGGCCGCAGCAGCTCAACGGCATGCTCGTGTGCCGCCGATGCGCCGGGGTCGTTGCGGTTGTCGAAAATCCGGCCCTGGATGTCGTAGCCGAGGGCGAGCGCGATCAGCGTGGCCTCGGAGCTGTCACCCCTGGCGCGCAGCCCCTCGAGCAGCTGCACCGCTTCGTTCGCATTGGCACTGCCGATATCGAGCTTGCCCAGAGTGCGCATGGCCCGGGCGTGATACTCCAGGGCCAGCGCGCCATTGCGGACGGTCTCCGGCCCGCGCAGCGCGGGCGGGAGCGCATGGAAATAGTCGATCTGCCGCTGCGAGAATTCCGACAGCACGTCGAGCCGCCCGAAGCTCTCCAGCTCGCGCCCGAAGTCATCCGTCAGGTAGCCGAGCAGGTGCTCGGCCTGGGCGCGGGTTTCCTGGGCCGCGCGTTCGGCGCGTTGCGCACGTGTGCCGTTGACGTAGGCGAAGCCCGCCGCGGCGATCGCCGCCAGCGCCAGCACCGTGCAGCCGAACGCCACCTGGCGGGCGCGCACCATGGCGCGCCGCGCCGCACTCTCGCGTTCGCGTTGCTCGGCGAGCAGCCGCTCGGTGGCCTCCCGGGCCTCGCGCTCCTGGCGCTGGTCGCGGCTGCCCTTGACGACCGCGCACAGCACATCGTGGGTGAGTTCGACGCGGCGGGTATCGAGGCGCTCCTCGATGCGCAGCAGGCGCCGGTTGACCAGCACCGCGAGCGTGTTGGGTGCGGCACCGGCGGCGGTGAAGTGGCTGACCAGGCGCTCCTCGGCGACGTTCTCGCGAAACCCGGAAGCGGTCAGCAGCTCGTCTTCGATAATGCGGCGCACCGCGGGCGGCTGATCGGCCAGAGCGCGCTCGTAGAAGTTGCTCAGGATGCTGGCGTGCGAGCCGGCAAGCAGATCCAGGGAAATCTCGCTGCTGCCCTTGGCGATGCGCGCGTCGTTGAGCTCGCGGCAGATGAGGCTTAAGAGCGAGGGCTCGACTTCGGCGTTGGCGAGCTCGGATCCGCCGGCCACGAAACGCACGATGGCGGCGGCGACTTCTTCCGTGACCAGCTTCTTGCCCGGTTGAGTCACGGCGGTGAGCGCCTGGGTGCCGGTCATGCGCGCCAGGCGCAGGCGGTTCTGCGAGATGCTCGGCATGGCCTTTTTCAGGGCCTCGAGCGCGGCGAGGTAATCCTCGCGCAGCGCGATCAGCACCCGGTAGTCGCTGCGCGCAAAGTCAAAGCGCTCGGCGGAAGTTTCGTCCTCTTCGAACTTCGCCTCCAGTTCCTTCGGCGGCCGGTTCTCGACCAGGTCCGCCAGCTCGGCGATGAAGCGCGCCGCGCGCGCGCGGCCGAAGTCATCGCTTTGCGCGAGCGTGAAGATTTCCTCGAACTGGTCGAAGATCAAAAGCGGAATCAGCGTCGCGCCCGCCTCATCGCGCAGCACATCATCGCGATGGTGCAGGAATTCCCACAGCGACTCCCCCGCGGCCGCGACCCCCACCTGGGTCCACTCCCCCGAGCGGCGGGCGGCCTGCATGATGGCTTGCTTGATCTGCTCGGCGGGCTCGGGGGTGTCTTTGCCGTAGTCAATGCGCACGTAGATCGGGCAATAGCCCTGGCCGCGCAGCCGCGGCACGATGCCGGCGCGCAGGATCGAGGTCTTGCCGAGGCCGGACTGGCCGAAGAGCACGGTCAGGAGCTTGCGCTGCACTCGCCGCGCAAGTTCCGCGACCTCCTCGTCGCGGCCGTAGAAAAACCCCCGCGTTTCCTCCGTGAAGGAGGCCAGGCCCAGCCACGGATTGCTCTCATCGACCGTCGCCGCCGAATCGACCGCAACCTCCGCCGGCTTGCCGCTCGTGTCGTTCATCCGGAGCGCGCCTGCATGAAGTCCTTGAGTCGCGCCGCAAACTCGGCCGGCACGCGTCCTCCTGGAAGCTGCGTGAAATGCAGCGCCTTGAACTTCTCGGGCACCAGCGCCTCCGCGGCGCTGGTCGCATCGATGCTCACCGGCAGGATGAAGAGCGCGCCGTCAGCCATGTTGCGCACCCGGTCCATGGCGTAGCTCCACTCGCGCCGGAAGTAGCCCTCCAGGCGCCGCTGCGTGGTTGCCGATACCACCGGGATGAAGTACGAGCAGCGCGCGATGTTGCCGCGGATCTTGCGATCGTAGTCATCACCCACCTCGAGGCGGTCGATGTCGAACCAGGTGGTGATGCCGGCGGCATCGAGTCCCGCCTTGATCTGCTGCACGGCGGGGAGATCCTCGCGCGCGTAGCTGATGAAGACCGCATTCTGCGGCATTTCCCGCGCCGGCGGCAGGAAGCGGGCCGGGGCGAGGGCTGCGGCGGCGGGCTTGCGCCGCGCCTGCCAGCGATTGTAGAGGTCCTCGACGAAGCGCTCGGCGCCCACGTAAATGCGGGTGCGGACACTCACCTGCTGCAGGAAGGCCACCAGGCGGTCGTCCTCGCTGCTGTGATCATCCGCCAGCACTTCACCGACATCACGCGGATCCGAGAGCCGCTGGCGCTTCGCCATGCGCAGGAACAGCCGCGCCAGCCAGTTGGTGAAATTGCTGCCGATGAAGAGCAGGTGACTGTGTTCGAGCTCATGAAACAGCCGCTCGGGCACCAGGTGCTCGCTCTGCAGCGCGCAGATGAACTCCAGCAGGTCCTCATCGGAGATGACGTAGGTCGGGGATGCGGCGAGCTTGCCGAACAGGTGATAGACCAGCGGGCGCTCCAGCCGATCGCGCTCGCCGGGCAGGTCAGCCACGCGGTTGGGCGAATAGGACACGACATCGGTCGCGGGTACGCCGCCGGAGCGCACGGCGTTTATCGCGGTCTCGAGCAGCGCGTCGGGCGTAGTGGAGACGAACAGGTCAAAATCCGTAATTCCCGCCAGGTGCAGCAGCGCCGTAGGAGGGGCGAAGTTCGCATCCTTGATGATGGCGCGCAGGCGCACGTAGGCCTCCTCGCGCCGGCCCCGCGCCGCCAGGAACAGGCACACCACATCGTTCAACGTGTAGGGTTGCGGCAGATCCGTGGCGGGGACGTTGAGGCGCGCGGCGAGCTTTTCGGCGGCCCAGTCAAACAGCAGCCGCGGTCCGCGCTCGGTGACGACCATCAAGAGCTCCGGGCCCACGATGGGGATGACCCGCCGCTCCTCGATGAAGCTCAGCAGGTCGTCCCACGCGTCATCGTCAAGCGTGCTGGTCGGCAGTATCGCAGCCGAAGCTTCTCGCATACCCGGAATGCGCCCCCGTGTGGTCGTTCTTATTCGACAGCCGAGTGTGCAACAAGGCACGGCCGACGGCAATTCGGACCGGCGGCACAGCGCGGCAAGCCGGTTCACAGCCGCGCCACTTACGTGCAAGCTCTCCCCCCGTGAGTGAGCCCACCCCGCCTGCCGTCGCCACGCGCCCGCCGCGGTCCGCGACCAGCTTCACTTCCAACATGCTCGCGCTGGCGGTGGGCCTCACGGTGATCTGGTGCCTGGCGCGCGGGCCGCTGAGCACTCCCGGGCGCGAAAGTCCCTGGGCGCACATCCCCTACCAGCCGCTGATCCCGTGTCTGGCGGTGTTTGCCGTGATCGTCATCGCGGAGTGGCTGCTGCGCAGGATGCGGGGACTCGCGGCGGCTGACGAACTCGCGAGCGCGCCGCTGCGGACGCTGAGCCTCAGGCGCGTCGCGCTGCGGCTGCTGGGGTTTGCGGGTACCCTGGCGCTGGTGGCGGCCGGTTATTGGCTGTTTCCGGAATACCGCGCCGGTTTCTATCAGCCGTACTGGCAGTTCCTCGAGACGCTCGCGCCGTGCGTCATCCTGGTACCACTCTACTTTCTATGGGCCGACACCCGCGCACGCACGCCGGAGGACGAGTTCCTGCAGTTCGGCCGCCTTCTCACAGGCGGCACAAGCGGCGTGGACGCGGCGGTGATCCGGCGGCATCTCCTGGGCTGGACGGTGAAGGCCTTCTTCCTGCCGCTGATGACGGTGTATCTGGCCGAGGAGTTCAATTTCCTTTACGGCCTGGTACGCCTCCTCAACCTGTCCGCCTTCACGCGCTACGACGCCTGGTTCCACCTGTGCTACGCGATTGATCTGTTGTTTTGCGTGATCGGCTATACCGCAACCACGCGGCTGCTCGATTCGCACATGCGCAGTGTGGAGCCGACACTCGCCGGCTGGCTGGTAGCGCTCATCTGTTACCAGCCTTTCTACTCGCTGCTCGGGCGCAGCTACCTGCAGTACGAGGGCAGCGTGACGTGGGACGTGTGGCTGAATCCCCTGCCGCAGCTGCGCGACGGCGTCGGGATCGCGATCATCGTGCTGTCGGTGATCTACGCGGTCTCGACGGTCGCCTTCGGACTGCGGTTTTCCAACCTCACGCATCGCGGCATCATCACCGGCGGCCCGTACCGCTTCACCAAGCACCCGGCGTACCTGTCCAAGAACTTGAGCTGGTGGCTGATTTCGGTGCCGTTCGCGTGGAACGACGGCGCGCTCAGCGCCGTGCGGCACTGCGTGCTGCTGCTGCTGCTGAATGGCGTGTATTTCCTGCGGGCACGCACCGAGGAACGCCACCTGAGCCGCGATCCTGCGTACGTGGCCTACGCGCTATGGATCAACCACCACGGGTTCCTGGCAGGGGCCGGGCGGGTACTGCCGTGGCTGCGCTATCGTGCGCCAGTGACGTAATATTTCCGCATGGATGAGGCGAACCTGGCGGCTGAAGCGTGCGACGTGGCGGTGATCGGCGGCGGGCCCGGCGGCAGCACCGCGGCGACGCTCCTGGCCCGGCTCGGCTACCGCGTCATCGCGCTGGAGAAGGCGCACCACCCGCGCTTCCACATCGGCGAGTCGCTGCTGCCGATGAACCTGCCGATATTCGAGCGCCTCGGGGTGGTGGAAAAGGTGCGGGCGCTGGGGGTGTTCAAGCCGGGCGCGGATTTCGAAGCGGACAACGAGCGCGGCTACAACACCTACGCGTTCGCGCGCGCCATCGGCAAGAGCCCGCCGCATGCCTACCAGGTGTGGCGCCAGGATTTCGACCAGATGCTTTTCGAGCACGCGCGCGAGTGCGGCGCCAGCGCGCGTGAGGGCCACGAGGTCATGGCCGTCGAGCAGCTCACGCCGCGCGCGAGCCGGCTGCGGGTGCGCACCGAGGGTGGCCCTGATTACCGCATCGAGGCGCGCTACGTGGTCGACGCCAGCGGCCGCGATACCTTTCTCGCCGCCAGGAAGAAACTGCGCCGCAAGAACATGGAACACCAGAGTGCGGCGATCTTCGGCCACTTCCGCGGCGCCGAGGCGCGCGCCGGGGCGGACGCCGGCAACATCAGCATTTACAGTTTCGAGCACGGCTGGATGTGGATGATCCCGCTGCCACAGGGCGTCATGAGCGTCGGCGCGGTGTGCCGGCCGGATTACCTCAAGCAGCGCCAGGGCAGCACGCGGGAGTTCCTCCTCGCCACACTCAAGCGCAATGCGGCGCTGTGGCGGCGCCTGGAGGCCGCGCAGCTCATCGGCAACGAGGTACGCGTCACCGGCAACTACTCTTATGACTCGACCTGCATGGGCGGACCTGGCTGGGTGATGGTCGGCGATGCCTTCGCGTTTCTGGATCCGGTGTTCTCCTCCGGGGTGTACCTGGCGATGAGCGGAGCCGAGCAGGCGGTGCAGATGGTGGACGCGGCGCTGCGGGACCCTGATACGGAGCTGACGCAGTTGCGCAGGCTGGAAAAACGCCAGCGCGCCGCCATGGCGCGGTTCTCCTTCTTTATCTACCGCTTCAACGGTCCGGTCCTGCAGCAGATGTTCCGCCATCCGAGCAACCGCTGGCAGCTCGAGCAGGCCGTGATTTCGATGCTTGCCGGGGACCTGTTCGACACGCCGCAGGTTTTGCGGCGCCTGCAGCTCTTCAGGCTGATCTACAGCATCTGGGCCCTGCGCCATTGGCGCCGCTGGCGCGCGGAGCACCGCTACCGCCTGGCGCAGGCGCGCTCGCAGTTCACCGGCGGCAACACGCCGCTGGACAAGCTCTGAGTGCGATCGTCACAGTTGCCGCTTGACGGCCACGCGTGTGGTTGTGTGTACTGCCGCACCCTTAAGGAGCCCCTGGTAATCGTGTCGCCGTGGAATAAGGTATTGAAGTGCGCGGCGGCGGCCGCGTGCCTGGCATGCACGCTCGGGGTAACCGCGCGCGCGGCGGCCTTGAGCGCGTATCTGCCGCTGAATCTCGAGCCGGAGATGGAACGCCAGGTCGAGCGCGTGCTCATCCTCGCGGATGAACCCATCCTCAAGCGCCCCTTTGCCGTTGAACTGGTGCGGGCGGCGCTGCCGGCGGCCTGCAAGCGGGACCTGGCGTTGTGCACGCGCGTGCAGCACATCCTCGAGCGGTACTCGAACGACCACGGCATTACCCACGCGAGCGCGACCGGCTCACTGGATCACGGCGCCGATGTGGTGCTGCCGAACGAGCACGGACTGACCAGTCACAGCGACTGGGACGTGTCCGCACAGGGCTACATACAGCCGAACGATAATCTGCTCGCCAGCGTCGGGGTGATCGCGTACGCCGGCCGCACGGAATTTACCGGCACGATGGTTTCCGTCGGCTTTAACTGGGCGCAGCTGGATGTGGGTTACCGCGACCACTGGCTGTCCCCCATGACCGACAGCAGCCAGCTGCTGAGCACCGAATCCCCCACCCGGCCGTCGGTGACGCTGTCGAACTGGGAGCCGTTCACGCGCCTGGGAATCCAATACGAATTCGCACTCACGCGCCTGTCGCAGGTCGGCACCAACACTGGCAACAGCCTCGCCGGCAACAACATCCTCTACAACGGCGTGGCGAGCCGTGGCGACCCGCGCGTGCTGAGCATGCAACTGTCGATCGAGCCCTTCCCCGGCTGGTCGCTCGGTTTCAATCGCAACCTCGAATACGGTGGTGGCAGCGGCCTGCCGGACTCGGCGCGCTTTCTCGCCCGGGACTTTTTCAAGCCGAGCGGGCTGTCGCAGACCCAGGGCAACCAGCAGGCCTCCTACATCAGCCGCTTCATCTTTCCGGGCAAGACCCCCTTCGCGGTGTATTTCCAGTACGCCGGCGAAGACAACTCCGACGGCGGCAGTTACCTCCTGGGTAATGCGGCGCTTTCCGCCGGCATCGACTTTCCGCGGCTGTGGCAGCACTTCGATGCCACCTACGAGGTCTCGGAGTGGCAGAACATCTGGTACGTGCACAATATTTTTCTGGATGGCATGACCAGCGACGGCCTGGTGCTCGGCAACTGGGGCGC
Source organism: uncultured Gammaproteobacteria bacterium (assembly GCA_963718865.1). Classification (GTDB taxonomy): domain Bacteria; phylum Pseudomonadota; class Gammaproteobacteria; order Steroidobacterales; family Steroidobacteraceae; genus 13-2-20CM-66-19. The sequence goes on from CAVRAE010000001.1 coordinate 587,320, forward strand.
CGATCAGCGCAACTTCAATGACGGCGTGGGCGCGCGCAGCCAGATGCTGCGGGTCGGCTGGGAGCCCCCGTTCGGCGGCTACCTCGAGGCGCGCGCACGCACGCTTGCCAACGAGGGCTACTACGGGGGTGACTCGCGGCAATATGGCCCTGGCCAGCCGGCGGCCTTCCCGTATTCCCACTTCTACGATTTCAGCCTCACCTACTCGCACCCCTGGAACGGACTCACCGTGGGCGCTGAAGCGGGCGCGGGACGGGATGTCTACGGGGGTTCCTTCACGCGCCTGTCCGCGTTCGTGCGACTCGGCGATGGGCACTCGCGCGCTGCCGAGGCCGCTGACGACGACGACAACCCGTACGGCGCGCCGGACCAGCACACCTCCGAGATGTTTGTCGATGCCGGCGTGAATGTGAACCAGGTGCGCGTCGACCTGGGCCCTCCCAACCCGGTAACCACCACGCCCGTCGGGTTCGGCGCGCACTTCGGCCTGGGCGCGCGCCGCGCGGTCTCCGAATACAACGACCTGGGCGTGCGCCTGGAGCTCGACGCCGTCGCCGGCCACTCCCTCATCGGCGTGCGGCCACTCGACTACCGTCATCGCTTCGGCGATACGTTTGCGATGAGTCTGTTTGCCGGCGTGGATCGCTACAACCTCGCGACCCCGGCGTATTCCATGTACGCCGGCGTGGGCGCGCAGTGGCGAAACTTCATGCCGTGGCTCCCCAAGTGGGACCTGGGGGTTGATCTTCGCTACGGCCAGAACATCGCCCGCGACCACGTGCTGCCGACCGATCCGGTCACTGCCCGGCCGGACAGCTTCTACAAAATATCCAGCGGCGTGCTGTATATCTCGCGCGCGTTCTGAGCGGCGCAGAAACCCCGGACGGCTCAAAGCCCGGTTCGTACTTGCTGTATTTACGTTTTGTAGCTACACTAGGGCGTGTTCGCTTGGGACGAAGCGAAGCGCCTGACCAATCTGAGCAAGCACGGAATTGATTTTGCCGACGCCGGGAAAATCTTCCGCGGGTTCACGCTCACCGCTGAAGACGCTCGCGAGTCTTATGGAGAGCAGCGCTTCCTTAGCTTAGGTCTACTGGAAGACCAGGTGGTATCAGTTACGCATACCGAGCGAGGCGCGAGATCAGAATCATCTCAATTCGTAAGGCCACGAAATATGAAGCGCGCTTCTACTTCTCGCAAATCCTCGACTGACCTTTCGAGGGTCCGCAAAATCGTTGACGCCGACATTGTGCGCGACGGCGACGCGCCGGAGTGGAACCCACAGATGTTCGCGCGTGCCGTGGCGCGCAAGGGCCTGAAGGCTGCTCCGAAGAAGGCGCTATTGTCGCTGCGAATAGACTCAGACGTCATTGAGTGGTTTAAGAAGCAAGGTGCTGGCTACCAGTCTCGTATGAACGCGCTCCTCCGTGCGTACATGGAGGCTCATCAGTGAGTCGAGCTGGCTGGTTCTGGCCCGCCCTGGAGTGATTGTTTAAGGCTTAACTCGCGTATCGGTCGCGATCCAGTTCACCTCCCAGGTCTTGCCGTTATCGTCCGAGAACGCCTGCTCGAAACGGCACGAGTCAGCCGTCTGCGGGGCGATCACGAACCGCACCAGGATGCTGCGGCCGTTGAGGGACTCCTGGTCGAAAAACTCCCCGCGGCCGTTCCTGAATTCACCCACCGTCGGCACGCCCAGCGCTCCGCCGCTGCTGTTGGAGAAATTAAGACTCCACTGGTGTGATGCGGGGTTATAGAGCCGCAGCGACAGGGCTTCAATGTGCCCCGTGGGACCTGTGACCTCCAGCTCCACGAGATTCGCGCGCCCGTCCCAGACCTTGCGCACCACGGTGGTGCCGTCGTAATCGACCCAGGTCTTCGAGCCGGTGAGGGGATGCGTGAGCCGCGAGAGGTGGGTCTTCCAGGTGCCGATCTCGAAATCGAAGTCATGAGCGCCGTCACGCGCTTGTGCGTGCGACAACGCAGGCAGCCCCAGCGCAATCGCCATCGCCAGCGCCATCGCCAGCGCCGGGGCCTTCGAGCCCTGCCGACCCGCCGCGTGCCAGACTTCAGGGCTGGTCGGGGATACGCGTGTATTCATTAATCCAGTTGGTCTCCCAGGTCTTGCCGTTATCGTCCGAGAACGCCTGCTCCGATCGGGCGGTGGTGGGCGACAACGGCTGGATGCGGAACCGCACCCAGATCGTTCTGCCATTGAACGGCTCCTGGTCATAGAACTCACCCACCTCGTGCGCGAAGCGCCCGATCATCGGCACGCTCTGGGCATTACCGGAGACGTTGAGTATGCCGACGCCGCTGGTTGCAAAGTTAAGATTCCACTGCTGGGCGGTGGGGTCGTAGATTCGCAGCGACAGGAGCTCGAGGTGCCCTTTGGGTCCGTCGGCTTCCAGCTCCGCGAGGTTCCCCTTGCCGCCCCACACCGGACGCACCACGGTCACCCCGTCCATCTGGATCCACTCGCTGGAGTGCGCCAGGGGATGCAGCAGCCGGCTGCTGTGCGTTTTCCAGCTGCCGAGGTCGAAATCAAACGCGTGCTGCGCGTCACTGGAGCCGGGAGCCGCCGCCTCGTCGGCGTAAACCACCGCCGATGAAAGTGCGAGTGCGGCGGTGATCACCGCGAGACGCTTCACGGCTCCCTCCTCGTCAGCTCAGCGATGAAGGCCGGCGCCCAGGTCGCGCCGCCATCGGCCGAATAGGATTCCGTGTAGCGATGCGAGTTGGGCTTGATGTCGGACCAGGTGGCGCGCACGAGGATGGCGCGCCCCTTGAAGGTATCCGTGGAGTACAGATCTCCACGGCCATGGGCGAATTCACCGATGAGTGGGGCTTCCATCATGCCCGACTTGCTGCTGGCGAATGTCTGGCTCCACTGATGCGCCGTGGGGTTGTATAGAAAGAGCGTCATGCCTTCCCAGTGACCCCTGGGCCCGTCGGCTTCGATCTCCTCGAGCTCAGCGCGGCCGCCCCAGACCTTGCGCACCGTGACCGTACCGTTTAACACCAGCGACGCATCCGAGCCGGACAGGGGATCCAGAACCCGCCTGATATGGGTGTTCCAGACCCCGAAATTAAAGTCGAAATCATGCTGCCCGTCCCGCAGCGTGCCGCTGGCAGCCCCGGGAGTCGCGGCCGCGGCGAGACCTGCGCCGACGCACAGGCCGCAGCCCACCGTCAACAGCGCCAGCCAGCCGCGCGGCGCGAGCCCGGTATACTTCCCAAGGGCACGTAATTCATTGCGCTGACCCATTGAGCATCCTCGTTGCGTTGATTTGGAAAGCTGATTGTCGTGGCAACGCCGTGGCGTTGAAGAGCCACGTCCCGGAAAAAAAGGTGGGCCACTTTGCACGCCAAGCCGACCCGGCCCAAGGAACCCTTTTTTGAGCTCGATCTGGCGCCGCCCGCCAAAGCCGGCAAAGGAGCCACCGCGTCGCTTCTTGGCCAGATAAGGGCCGCGATACTGGATGGCCGTCTCGCGCCGGGAACGAAACTCCCGCCTACCCGAAGCTCGGCGAAGTTCTTCCGCCTGTCGCGCAACACCACCGCGCGGGTCTACGACAGCCTCCTCGGCGAGGGCCTGGTCGTGACCCGGCGCGGCGCGGGGACCTACGTGGGGGATTTCACGGCCAGTACCGCGGCGCGCGCAGCTCAGCGCAGCAAGCCGCCGGTCGATGTGCGCCTGAACGAGTTCTGGCTGCGTGAGGAGGTCACCGCGGCGCTGGGCTTCTGGCGCGGGGAGGCCGAGGCCGGCACCGCACGCGCCTCCTTACCGCAGATTGATTTTCGTCCCGCCATTATCGATGCCGGTCTTTTCCCGTTCGACACCCTGCGGCGCGTTTTCACCCGGCAACTGCGGCACCTGGAAAAGCGGCCGGCACGCTACAAGAGCCCGCAGGGCAACCAGGGCAACTACCGGCTGCGCGATGCCATCACCCGCCACATTTCGCTCACCCGCGCGGTGGCCTGCCGGGCGGACGACGTGTTGATCACCGCCGGCGCGCAGCAGGCGTTTGATGTTCTGGCGCGGGTGCTGGTGAAGCCCAATGAAACCATCGTCGCGATCGAGGACCCCGGCTATCCGCCGATGCGCGTCGCCTTCGCCGCCGCCGGCGCCCGCGTGGTGCCGGTCGGTGTCGACGGCGAGGGCCTGATCATCGAGGACCTGCCGGCAGGCGTGAGTGTCATCTGCGTGTGCCCGTCGCATCAGTTTCCGCTCGGCGTGACCATGTCGAAACATCGCCGGCAGGCGCTCGTCGAATTCGCGCGCCAGCACGGCGCCGTCATTGTCGAAGACGATTACGACGGGGAGTTCCGCTATGACGGCAATCCGCTCGCCGCGCTGCGCTCCTCGGATGTCGCTGACGTGGTCTTCTACGTCGGCACTTTTTCCAAGTGCATGCTGCCGAGCCTGCGGCTCGGGTTCATCGTGGCGTCCGACTGGGCCATGCCCACGCTGGCGGCCGCCAAGAACGCGCTCGACTGGCATTGTTCAACGCCGCTGCAGCTGGGGGTGGCGGGGTTTGTCGCGGACGGTTCACTGCGACGGCATGTCGGGCGGCTGCGCGGCATTTATAAGGAGCGCCGGCAGGTGCTGCTGAACTCGCTGCAAAGGGAGTTCACCGAATGGCTCACTCCCATCCCCTCCTCCTACGGCATGCACGTGACGGCGGTTGCCCGCCGGCCGCTCGATCTGGAAAAGCTCACCGCCACGCTGGCGGGGTCGCAGGTCAATATCCACTCCCTGCGCCGCTATTACCTTGGCCGGCCGACGCACAGCGGACTGGTGTTCGGGTACGGGGCGGTCGACCCGCCGCAGATCAGGAAGGGACTTGCCACGCTGCGCAAGGCACTTGCCGCGGCGCAGGATTGACTACTGCTCTGTAGTGGCGGAAATGCTGCGTGACCCTCAGGCCCAGGGAGCAACCACGATGAACATCGCCGCCTGCAAGGCGAAGCATCCGGAATTCGGGGAGCCCAAGCCGCACAAGTAGGCGCAAAGCGCGCCTCACTTCATGGTTGGGGGCTCGGGGTGTTTCACGCGCACCCACTTCACCATCCGCTCGACCGCATCGATGACGAGCTGCGGACGGTCGCGCATCACGTAGTGGCCACTGCCCCTGGCGAAGAGCGCTTCGCGCGCGGGTGAGGCCGCCACGAACTGCTCGTGCGCCTGGCGCATGGCGGTGAGCTCTTGGGGGGAATCCGCCCAGGTGTTCTCGGCCACGATATCGATCACCGGCAACGTCAGGGGCAGCTCGACCGAGCGCACGCGCCTCGCCGTGTCCGGATAGGCCTGCATGATGGGAATCATGGTGCGCGCCAGCTCCGGCTGGGCCTTCTGGAACGCGTCGAACTGCGGGGTGTACTTGGCGAGCAGATGATCGACCTCGGCCTTGTCGAAGAAGCTGCCGAGGTTCGCGTCCACAAACACAATGCCCACCACGTGACGGTCGCTCGCCGCCATCAGCGTGCTCACGAACCCGCCGTAGGAATGCGATACCAGCACCAGCGGCCCGTGCACACCGCACTTGTGCAACGCGCGTTCCAGCGCCCCCACCTCGTGATCGATGGCGTACGGCCCGGGGGCCGGCTCGCTCTGTCCCAGGCCCGCCCGGTCATACAGGACAGTGCGCACCCCCGCATGGGAGCGGATCTGCGGTTCGACGCCCGCCCACACCGAGCTGCCACTGCCGCCGCCGCTTTCAAATACGACGGTGGGATCACCGTGACCCGCGACCTGCATCCAGATCCGGTAGCCGCCCACGTCCACGCGCTCGGGTGAGCAGGCGCCATGTGCGCCGCTTACGCCCAACACCAGGAGTGCCGAGAGGCCCAGACCTAAGTGTTTCAAGCCAGCGCTCCTGTTGAGTCGTGACATTGTGAACGCGTCGCGCCCGAGGCGCTGCGGCTCTCCGATCAGACGAGCCGGGCGTGCGACCATTAACCATGGGCCGGAACCCACCCCAGTGCCGCGGCAGTGGGCCAGCGGGGCCGCGTGCAGCGAAACCCCGGCAGAACAGGGCCCTTTGCTGTAGCCTCCCCGCAGGCTCGTGATTTTTCGGCTTGTCTGCCCTTGGCCCCGGCGCCCCTCCGGCGCGTGTTCTGGCCAACGTCTGCCACCCTCGGAATGTCTGTCGAACCAGGAGGCAGGGCCTTCCTGCTCGTTTCCCTTTAGCTTTTGTGAGTGTTTGCAGTGACTAAATTATACGTTGGAAATCTTCCCTTCACGGCTACCGAAGATGCGGTTCGCACCCTCTTCGCAGCCCATGGAACCGTTGAAAAGATCGCTCTGATCAACGACCGCGATACCGGCCGCCCGCGTGGCTTCGGCTTCGTGGAAATGTCGAGCGCCGATGCCGCCCGCGCCACCCAGGCGCTTAACGGCAAGGACTTCGACGGCCGTTCGCTGAAAATCAGCGAGGCCCAGGAGCGCGAGCGTGGCGGTGGTGGCGGTGGCGGTGGAGACCGCGGCGACCGCGGCCCGCGCCGCTACTAAAAGGTCGTTCCTTTGAAGTGCTGCTCCCCAGGCGGTGGCTCAAGCCGCCTGCGGGAGCCGCATCGGCTGGGCGAGGTGTGATCCATGGCCTGGCGCAATTCCGGGACCTTCCACCCTCCGGTGGAAGTCCAGGTGCTCACCTGCGATGTGTGCGGCTGTGACATCGGCCATGAAGATGGCCGCCGGCCACGCGCGCATTTCCTCGTCAGCCGCCTGCCGAATCCCGGGACCATGGATGACCAGGCGCCGGCGACGGTGATCTGTTCGCGCGAGTGTCTGCGGGCCTTCGCCGCGCACGCTGCGGGACCGGACCGCGCCCCACCGGTTCCGGGCGGTGCGTCATCCAACAAGCCGCTGCGCAGGCCTTGAGCGCCTGAAGCCTCAGTGGTCAGTCCGCTCTTTTTCGCTCACGGTGGGAATCACCGTACCGTCAGCCAGCACCACGCAGTAGAGCCACGCGGGCGGTTCGACGTAGCTGGAGCTTTTCCAGATGTCGTAGTCGCCGCCAGGATTGCCCGCCTTGAGGCGCGCAAGTTCTATGTGCGCCTGGGCATGAGTTTCGTACAGGGCCGAGGAAACATCGTGCTCGCGCCGGCCGAGCGCACCTGAGCTTTGCACGACGTAGAATACGTCGGCGGGAGTGACGACGGCGAGAGGGACACTCATGGCACCTCCTTCAAGAGCGGTGCGAGTTAACACCGAGGGAATGGCCAATGCAAGGAGACTCACGGCCCCGCGGATGCGCTGACGTCTGCGCTTACCCCTCGACAAGCTGGCGAAATTGAAACCGTTGCTGCGTCGCCTCTTCGGGCCTGGGTCTCCCGACTCACCCTGGAACAGTGACGAAATCCTGCGCGAAGAGCTCTTCAGCGTTGAGCGCCTCGAGCAACACGCGCGCAGCCTCGCCGCCGCGCAGGAGGTCACACCGCGACCGGCACCCTGCCGGCCGCTGCGCACGCGACTGCGCGACAACGAGCTGGTGCTGCTCGCCGCCTATCGGGCGATTGCATCCGCTGCGGGGGAAGGTCGGACGATCTCGCCGGCCGCCGAGTGGCTGCTTGATAACTACCACCTCGTCGAAGAGCAGATCCGCGAGATCCGCCAGGATCTCCCGCCCGGTTTCTATCGCATGCTGCCGAAGCTCGCGAGCGGCCCATTCGAGGGCTACCCCCGGGTGCTCGGGGTGGCCTGGGCGTTCGTCGCCCACACCGACAGCCGCTTTGATCCGGAAGCGCTGCGCAGTTTTGTGCGCGCCTACCAGGGCGTGCAGCCACTGACCATCGGCGAGCTGTGGGCGGTCACCATCACCCTGCGGATCGTGCTGGTGGAAAACCTGCGCCGCGCCGCGGCGCGCATCGTCAGCAGTCGTGACGCGCGCCAGGACGCGGATGCGCTCGCCGACCGGCTGCTGGGCGTCAACGGTTACATCGCCGAGCCGGATGCGCTGCTGCGCCGCGATACCAATCCAGACTCCTTCTCACCGGCTTTTACAGTGCAGCTCGTGCAGCGCCTGCGCGATCAGGACCCGCGAGTCACACCGGCGCTGCAGTGGCTGGAGGAACGCCTGGCCGCGCAAGGCACCACGAGCGATGCGACCGTGCGCGATGAGCACCAAAGACAGGGTGCCTCCAACGTCACCGTGCGCAACATCATCACCAGCATGCGGTTGCTCTCGGATGTGGATTGGCCGCAGTTCTTCGAGAGCGTCAGCCTGGTGGACGACCTGCTGCGTTCCGGCAGCGACTTCGCCGCCGCGGATTTTTCCACGCGTGACCTCTATCGCCGGGCGATTGAGCGGTTTGCGCGCGGCTCGAAACTGGATGAACTCGGCGTCGCGGGCGCGGCGCTGGCGGCTGCCAATGAGGCCGCGGCAACACCGAACTTAAGCGATCGGCGCCGTCTTGATCCGGGCTATTACCTGATCGCCAACGGCAGGGGCCGCTTTGGGGCCAGCATCGGTTATCGGGGGTCCCTGTTCGAGTCGCGTCGGTGGCTCGGACCTGCGAACGGCGTGGGGACCTACCTGGCCGCGATCGCTCTCATCGGCGCGCTCGCCTTGTCGCTGCCACTCTTCATGCTCGACAGGTGGGGCATCGGGCGCACCTCCCTTCTCGTGCTGGCGATCCTGGGGCTCATTCCCGCACTCGATGCCGCCATTGCGCTGGTGAATCGTGGCGTCATGCGAGTGTTCGGCGCCTCCATCCTGCCGGGTCTTGCCCTGCGCGACGGCGTCCCGGCGCACCTGCGAACCATGGTGGTCGTACCGGCGTTGCTCACCACCGCTGCGGCACTCGAGGAACAGATCGACCGCCTGGAAGTGCACTACCTCGCCTCCCCCGAGGGCGAGCTGTACTTTGCGCTGCTCACGGACTGGGCCGATGCCCCAACCGAACACGCCACTGGCGATGATGAGCTGGTCACGCTCGCGCGCGCCGGCATCGCGCGGCTGAACCGGCTGCACGGCGCGGGCGCAGCCGGTGAGCGCTTCCTCCTGCTGCACCGCCGCCGTGTGTGGAGCGAGGTGCAGCGGCAGTGGATGGGATGGGAACGCAAGCGCGGCAAGCTCCATGAACTCAATCGCCTGCTGCGTGGCGCGACTGATACCACCTTCCAGGAAGTCGGGGGCGGTCCGCCGCAGGTTCCCGCGGACGTGCGCTACGTCATCACGCTGGATGCCGACACCAAGCTGCCGCGCGAAACCGCACGGCGGCTGGTCGGCAAAATGGCCCACCCCCTGAATCACCCGCGCTTCGACACGGCAACCGGCCGCGTGGTCGAGGGCTACGCCGTGCTGCAGCCCCGGGTCGCGCCGTCGCTGCCGGTGGGTCGCGAAGGCTCGCTCTTCCAGCGTGTGTTCTCGAGCTCGAGCGGAATCGATCCTTATGCCGCCGCGGTGTCGGATGTCTACCAGGATCTCTTCGGTGAAGGTTCGTACGCCGGCAAAGGCATCTACGATGTGGATGCCTTTGAGGCGGCACTCGCCGGGCGGGTGCCCGACGGGACGCTTTTGAGTCACGATCTGTTCGAGGGCATCTTCGCGCGCGCGGGACTGGTCTCCGACATCGAGGTCGTCGAGGAATTCCCGTCCCGCTACGACGTCGCGGCCGCACGCCAGCACCGCTGGGCGCGGGGCGACTGGCAATTGCTGCCGTGGATCTTCGGGCGCAAGGATGCGGCGCGGGACGCGGCCGAAGCCGTGCGGGGCGGTCGCAGCCTGCCGCTGATCGGCCGCTGGAAAATGCTCGACAACCTGCGCCGCTCGCTGACGGCGCCCGCGACGGTCGCGGCTCTCGTGGCTGGCTGGCTGCTGCCGCGCAACGGTGCACTGCTTTGGACCGGCTTTGTCATCCTGACCATTGCCGTGCCGGCGCTGCTGCCGATATTCGCCGCCATCGTGCCGCGCCGTGCGGGCGTCAACGCACGCAGCCACTTGCGGGCGCTGCGTACCGACCTGTGGCTGGCCGGGTCGCTGATTGCCTTCCTGGTCATTTTTCTTGCGCACCAGGCATGGCTGATGACTGACGCGATCAGCCGCACGCTGTTTCGGCTGTCCGTAAGCCGGCGCAGGCTCCTGCAGTGGGTCACGGCAGCGCAGGTAAGCCTGCGGCCCCAGCTTGATCTGGAGAGCGCCTATCGGCGCATGTGGAAGGGTCCCTTCATCGCACTGCTTACTGCGGTGCTCATCGGCTATCTGCGGCCGCATCTGTGGTGGCTGCCAACCCCCTTTGTAGTGCTATGGGCTGCCTCCCCCGCCATCGCCGTGTGGATCAGTCTCTCGCCGCTCATCGCCGGTCGCCTCACGGTCACGGCTGCAGACGCGCGCGCGCTGCGACTCATCGCGCGTCGTACCTGGCGTTACTTCGAGACCTTCGTCACCGCGCAAGACCAGATGCTGCCGCCGGACAACTTCCAGGAGGACCCGCAGCCGGTCCTGGCACATCGAACCTCGCCGACGAACCTGGGGCTGTATCTGCTGTCCGCCGTGTGCGCGCGGGACTTCGGCTGGGCGGGAACTGCAGAAACCGTTGAACGGCTGGAGGCGACGTTCGCGACCATGAGCCGCCTGCAGCGCTATCGCGGTCATTTCTACAACTGGTATGACACCAAGGATCTGCGCCCGCTCGATCCGCGCTACGTGTCCTCCGTGGACAGCGGCAACCTCGCAGCGCATCTCATTGCCCTCGCCAACGTGTGCCGGGAATGGCTAGCGGAGCCCGTTGCCGATCGCCCGTCCTGGATCGGGGTCGATGATGCGCTTGAGCTCACGCGCGAGGCTTTTGCAGAGCTTCCCGGCGAACTGCGGGCGCACACCATCGCCGCCGCGCACTTTCAACACGCCCTGGATGCCCTGGCGGCGGCACTTGGCGAGGACAAGACGGAAGCTTCGGATCTCACGGCGCGCCTGGGGCGCACCGCACCGCTGGCTGCGACCCTTGCCGACATTGCGCGGGCGTTGGCCGGTGAGCTCACCGATGACGTGGGCGGCGACACCCTCTTCTGGGCGGAGGCGGCGCAACGTTCGATCGCGAGCTGGCGGCGGGACCTGGCCCTTGGCGAGGGGGGCATCCGGGACCTGACGCGGCGGCTGGCAACCCTGGAGTCCACCGCGCGGGAAATGTCCGAGGCGATGGAGTTCGGTTTTCTCCTGGATCCGGAGCGGCGGCTCCTCTCCATCGGCTACCGGGCGAGTGAGGGCACGCTCGATCCGAACTGCTACGACTTACTTGCGTCAGAGGCGCGGCTGGCGAGCTTTGTCGCCATCGCCAAGAACGACGTACCGGCGCGCCACTGGTTCCGGCTCGGGCGCTCGGTGACGCCCGTCGGATCCGGTGCGGCGCTGATCTCCTGGTCGGGCTCGATGTTTGAATACCTCATGCCGTCGCTCGTCATGCGGGCGCCATTCGGCAGCCTCCTGGAGCAGACCAATCGCCTCATCGTGCAGCGCCAGATCGAATATGGCGTTGAGCTCGGGGTTCCCTGGGGCATTTCCGAATCCGCCTACAACGCGCGTGATCTTGAGTTCACCTACCAGTACTCGAACTTCGGGGTGCCGGGACTCGGGCTCAAACGCGGTTTAAGCGAAAACGCCGTGATCGCCCCCTACGCGACCGCACTGGCCGCGATGATCGATCCGCGGCTCGCGGCGCTTAATTTCGTGAACCTGATGGGCGTCGGCGCACGCGGCCGCTACGGCCTGTATGAAGCGCTCGACTACACCCGCAGCCGTCTGCCCGAAGGCGCCCGCGTCGCCATCGTGCGGGCCTTCATGGCGCATCACCAGGGCATGAGCGTCATCGCCATCGCCAACGTGCTCTTCGAGGGGCGGATGCGCGAACGCTTTCACGCCGAGCCGGCAATCCAGGCCACTGAACTGCTGCTGCAGGAGCGCGCGCCGCGCGACGTCTCGGTCGCCCATCCGCGCGCCGAGGAAGTCGGGACGGCACCGCGGGTCGGCGAGGTGCAGTTCCCCGAAGCGCGGCGACTTCGAACCCCGCACGAAGCTACGCCGCAGACGCATCTGCTCTCCAACGGTCGTTATTCGGTGATGCTCACGGGAGCCGCTTCCGGCTCCAGCCGCTGGCACGATCTTGCCGTGACGCGCTGGCGCGAGGACCTCACCCGCGATGATTCCGGCAGCTACTTCTTTCTGCGCGACATCGAAAGCGGCGCGGTGTGGTCGGCGGGTTATCAGCCCACGGGCGTCGAGCCCGACAGCTTCGAGGCGAGCTTCACGGAAGATCGGGCCGAGTTCATCCGCGTGGATGCGGCGATCACCACTATCCTCGAAGTCATCGTCTCGCCCGAGGACGACGCGGAAGTGCGCCGCATATCAATTGTGAATGGTGGCAACCGCACGCGCGACATGGAGATCACCTCCTATTGCGAGCTGGTGCTGGCGACCGCCGCCGCCGATACCGCGCACCCGGCCTTTTCCAAGCTCTTCGTGCAGACCGAGTACGCGGCAAAGGTCGGCGCGCTGCTGGCGACGCGCCGCCGGCGCTCGCCCACGGAGCCTGAAGTCTGGGTGGCCCATCACGCCGTCATTGAAGGCGAGGCCTTGGGTAAACCGGAGCTGGAAACCGATCGGGCGCGCTTCCTCGGCCGCGGCTGCGACATCTGCGCACCCATCGCCATGACCGACGGTCGGCGCCTGTCCAACAGCGTGGGCACGGTGCTGGATCCGGTGTTTGCGCTGCGCTATCGCGTGCGCATCCCCGCGGGCGCCACGGTGCGCATTGCGTTCTGGACCAGCATTGCCGCTTCCCGCGATGCGGTTCTTGATCTTATCGACAAGCACCGGGAGGCAAACGCCTTCGTGCGTGCGGCGACCCTCGCGTGGACACAGGCGCAGGTGCAACTGCGGCACATCGGTATCGACGCCGCCGAGGCCGGCCTCTTTCAGCGTCTCGCGGGCTACGTCCTGTACGCCGACGCCTCCATGCGACCCTCGTCCGATACGGTGCGCCGCGGCGCCGGCGGCCCGGATGCACTCTGGGCTCACGGCATCTCCGGTGACCTGCCGATCGTGTTGTTGCGCATCGATGACGTCGAAGACATCGACATCGCGCGGCAGTTGTTGCGCGCGCACGAATACTGGCGGATGAAGCAGCTCGCGGTGGATCTCGTGATCCTGAACGACCGCGGCACTTCCTATCACCAGGACCTGCAGATCGCGCTTGAGACCCAGCTGCGCATGAGCCAGGCGCAGCCGCAGGCCGCCGCCGACAATGCCCGCGGTTCGGTGTACCTCCTGCGTACGGATCTGATCTCAGGAGACACGCGCGCGCGCCTGTCATCCGTTGCGCGGGTGGTGCTGGTCGCACAACGCGGCGATCTTGCCGATCAGCTGGATCGCCTGCGGGCGCCGGCCGCCCCCGCCATGCGGCGGCCGCGCGGCAGCCCTGTGCTTGAGGTCGCATCTGCCACGCCCGTGCCACAGGAGCTGGAGTTCTTCAACGGACTGGGAGGATTCGCGGCCGACGGCCGCGAATACGTCACGCTTTTAGGTCCCGGGCAGTCAACTCCCGCACCGTGGATCAATGTCATCGCCAATCCCGGGTTCGGCTTCCAGGTCGCCGCCGAGGGCAGCGGATTCACCTGGGCAGAGAACAGTAAGGAGAACCAGCTGACGGCGTGGTCGAACGATCCGGTCACGGATCGCCCGGGCGAGGTGCTGTATCTGAAGGATGAAGACAGCGGCGAGCTGTGGGGACCGACGGCTTCCCCGATCCGGGATCCCGCCGCGCATTATCGCGCCACGCACGGGCAGGGATTCAGCCGCTTCGAACACACTTCCCACGGCACGGAGCTCGAGCTCCTCGTGTACGTCCCGATGGGCGATCCCATCAAGATCTCGCGCCTTAAGATCCGCAACACCTCACCCCGCGCGCGCAAGCTCTCCGTCACCGCCTACGCCGAGTGGGTGCTCGGACCCGCACGCGCCGCCGCGGCACCGTTCGTGGTGACGGCGATCGACCCGGACACCGGTGCGATGTTCGCGCACAACCCCTGGAACACGCAGTTCGGATCGCGCGTGGCGTTCGCGGATCTCGCCGGCTCTCAAACGCAATGGACCGCGGACCGGCGCGAGTTTCTCGGACGGCATGGGACGCTCGAAAGGCCCGCAGCGCTCATTGGTCGCGCGCCGCTCTCCAGGCGCGTGGGCGCGGCCCTTGACCCCTGCTGTGCCCTGCAAACCCACGTTGAACTTGCGCCCGACGAGACAGTGGAAGTGGTGTTCTTCTTAGGCCAGGCGGCCAGCGCGGGCGATGCGCAGTCGCTTCTCGTCCGTTATCGCGCGCTCGACCTGGATGCGGTGTTCCGCACCGTGATGCAGTACTGGGACGAGGTGCTCGAAACGGTGCAGGTGAAGACCCCGGACCGCTCACTCGACATCATTCTCAACCGATGGATGCTCTATCAGACCCTCGTGTGCCGCATGTGGGCGCGATCGGCCTTCTACCAGGCGAGCGGCGCCTACGGCTTCCGCGATCAGCTGCAGGATTCCATGGCACTCACCCTGGCGAGGCCCGCCCTGGCGCGCCAGCATCTGCTGCGGGCCGCACGCCGGCAGTTCATCGAGGGTGACGTGCAGCACTGGTGGCTGCCGCCGGGGAAGACCGGCTCAACCGGCGCCGGAGTTCGCACCCGCATTGCGGATGATCGGGTGTGGCTCGCGTACGCCACGGCTCACTACGTCGAGGCGACGGGCGATGTCGCGGTTCTGGATGAGAGCCTGCCGTTTCTGGAAGGGGCGGCCCTGCGCGCCGGCGAAGAGGACGCGTTTTTTCAGCCGGTGATCTCGGATGTGACCGCGCCGCTCTTCGAGCACTGCGCGCGGGCGCTCGAGCAGAGCTTAGCTGTCGGGGAACACGGCCTGCCCCTGTTCGGCACCGGCGACTGGAACGATGGCATGAACCGGGTGGGCGAAAAGGGCCGGGGTGAAAGCGTCTGGCTCGGATGGTTCCTGCACGCAACATTCCTGGCGTTCGCACCGCTGGCTAAAGCGCGGGGTCAGCGTGCGCGCGAGCAGACGTGGATCACTCACGCTGCAGCGCTTAAGAAATCACTCGAAGAGAAGTCCTGGGATGGCGAGTGGTACCGGCGCGGCTACTTTGACGATGGCACGCCGCTCGGATCCGCCACCAGCACCGAATGCCGGATCGACTCGATCGCACAGTCCTGGGGCGTCCTCTCAGGCGCCGCAGAGCCCGGGCGCGCCGCGCGGGCAATGTCCGCCGTCGGGAGCCAGCTCATCCGGCGTGACACGGGCCTCGCGCTCCTCTTTGCGCCGCCGTTTGATCACTCAATGCCCGACCCGGGCTATATCAAAGGCTATCCGCCGGGGATCCGTGAAAACGGTGGTCAGTACACCCACGCCGCCACCTGGTCAGTGCTCGCCTACGCGCAGTTGGGCGAAGGAGACAAGGCCTGGGAGCTGTTCTCACTCTTGAATCCCATCAACCGTGCCAGCACCCGCGCCGATGTGCATCGCTACAAAGTCGAGCCCTACGTCATCGTCGCGGACGTGTATTCCGTGGCGCCGCACGTCGGGCGTGGCGGCTGGACCTGGTACACGGGCTCCGCAGGCTGGATGTATCGGGCGGGACTTGAGGGAATCCTCGGATTTCGCGTCCAGGGGACAACCCTGTACCTCACTCCCTGCATCCCTGAAAAATGGCCGCATTTCGAAATCACGTTCAGGTATCGCTCGACGCGCTACGAAATCCTGATCGAGAACCCCCAGCACGTCAGCCGCGGCGTAGCGTACGCGGAGTTGGATGGTCAGGCTCTGTCCTCAGATTCCAAGGCTCGCATCGAACTCGTGGATGACGGCAACACCCACAGCGTGCGGCTGGTCCTGGGAACGTAGCGGCGAACAGCAGCCTCAATCGGCCTGGAAACCGCTCACCAGCAGATAGGCCGCGAGAATGATTCCAACGGCGCCGATCAGGAGATTCATGATGGCACCCAGGCCAATCAGGTAGCCGGAGGAGACGTCCTGGGCTGGCAGCGTCTTAATAAACCTGCGGTAGCCGATGCTGGAAGCGAGCGCGATGCCGGCACCCAGCAGGATGAGCACTACGCCCACCAACAAAGAGAAGGTGTGGGGTTTTGGCGTCGCAGCGGCGCCTCGCAGTGCCGCAAGAAAAAGACTGAAGCGCTCGATTACGAAGCCGAAGCCCATCAATGCGAGACTGCTGCGCTGCCATGCAAGGAGCGTGCGCTCGGCGGAAAACAAGACACGTGGGTCAGGGAGACTCGGCATGGGGTGATTCTATCTCACCCGAAAGCCGGGATTTTGAGCCAGCATGTTCGTTGTCACGCCATCGAGGTAATGGCGTAAAACCCCGACCAACGGTTTACAAATTTCGAGAGATTCGACTTGTCGATGTAGTGACGTCGAACTGGCGGTGCGCGATAACGACCCGATTTGAGACGGTCCATCAGACTTTGCAGGTTCGGCTCCAAAGCGCTTGCATACTCCTGCCCCGTCTGACCGTCGACTCCCACCGCGCCGTCCTTGCGCGTGCACTCATAGGCGTACCTCAACCACTCGGCATCGAGGTAATGGTTCAAAGAGGTGAACGCCATCGCCGGATTCTCCGCCGCCAGCTTGGCTATTCGCTCCTGTTTCGTTGACACGCTCTCAGGCTTCAATGCGCCCTCGGTGTTTCTCAAAAGCGATTCTGTACTACGGTGCCCCGCTTCCCTCGACCGGGTCCGCGCGAGCCGCGTTCCCCGGCCTCATCAGTACTATCAGAGCACTACGACTTCCTGTGCTGAGTACGGGGTCGCTTATGTTTTTCGCTTCCCCGCTCCAACCGATCCTCTCCCGTGTTCGCTCCCATGCGGCGGAGAGAACCGCTGGGCCTGGTCCCGCTCGAGCCCGGTACCGCTGGCTATTCTTCGGTTGGTCACACACAGGAGCTCCCAGGTTCCTGGAGAACCCATCCCGTACCTCTGCCCCGCTCTAGGATCCCGGCCAGTTCATCGGTCCTCACCTTGTCGGCCCGACAATGCGGTCCCCACCTTGCGGACAATGAGGACACTGGCATCACGGACTTATCGAGACTCAATCACGCGGCTTCAGTACCCGCTGCCTACGCTTCAAGTCGCGCGTTACCGCACGCACATGCAAGGCTCGCTTCCGGTCGGTGGTTAGCCTTTACCGGGCGGGAGTCGAACCCACTGGATTCCTTCGAAAGGTTTCCATCCTCTACATCGGACTTCCTCCTTTCCCAGGCTTACCCTGGCGCTACCGCAAAATTCCCACACGAAACGGTTCTCTTCCCGAATAGCTTCGGAGAACTGTTGGTTGCAAACTTCACGTCGCCCGCCGCGACCGACGCGACGATGACGACCGGACCGGTCGGCACGCCGTTAGGCGCTTGAGGTTGGGAGTCAATGGCAGCGCCATGCCGCGCTGCGTTTCGAAAAGCGTCTTGAGCGCTGCGCGAGTACGGGTACCGCGCTGCAGCAAGGTCATGCGAATTCCTCGTTGCGGCTGCCAGCGGGCAGCAATGGTTGTTGCAAGCAAGCGCCAGGTCAGGCGGGGGTGTCGTCTGGCAGACACACATCGTCCCGCGCACAACAAATAGGTGAGACTAAGTGCGCCAGGGAACGGATTCCACCCATACTTAAGCCAACGGAGTAGCTCAACATGAACTCTGATGTCTCTCGCAGAATCATCGTCGCCGGCGGCATGGCCGTCGTCGTCGGCGCCCTGTTCGTAGTATTCACGCAGCGCTCGCACGAAGCTGCCCAGGTCGCTCACACCCCTCCCCCACCGACCCCATTTGTTGTTGCCCAGGCTCCCGCCGCCCCCGCGGCGGATGGGTCGACGACGACGCCGGCCATCGGCAGCCCGCCCGCCGACGCGCAGAAGATGGGAACAAGCACGGAAGTTGCGCCTTCCGACAGTCAAGCCACGCCCGATGTGAAATCCCCGACAGCCCCAGCAAAGACTCCAAGATCGGAGTAACCACGACTGATGGCGGCGTCGCGCTTGCGGCCTCTGACAGCCCCGAGCGGCGGCGTCACGCGGCTCGGTTGGCCCTGCGCGGCACAGGCGAGGAGATACTCGTAGCCGCGTTCGAGGGTGTTGATGCTGCGCGAAGGCGCCTCCGTGCTGTCTGACTTTCCAGTCGTTGGCCGACCGGTCGGTTACGCGCGCGCATCTTTGATAGCTCGCAAGCTGTGATCCTCGGCAGGGAGCATGTAGGGATAGAAATGCCGACTATCTGATTCGAACAGATGACCTGCGGCTTACAAATCAAATTTGGTCGCAAACCTGGCTCCTCCACCATGGAGCGACCTCGATGCCGTTTAGCCTCTGATGCTGGTCAGGTCCGTCCCAGAGTCGGCTCATCTGCCGGGCTTCACGAACCTCAGCGTCATCCGATCCGACTCGCCGATTGCCAGGTACTTGTCACGATCTGTGTCGCCAAGCGCGAGTGTCGGCGGTAGCGTCCATACCCCCCGCGGATAGTCTTTGGTGTCCTTCGGGTTGTTGTTGATCGGTGACTCCGCATCGAAGCGGAAGCCTGCAGTCACCGCCAGTTTCTTGATGTAGTCCTCGTCCATGTAGCCGGACTTGCGCATCTCCGCAAGACTCGTGCCCGGCCTGGCGCGGTGCTCGGCCACGCCGAGCACGCCACCGGGCTTCAGTGCTTTGAAGAACGCGTTGAACATTGCCTGCTGATCGCCCGCTTCCAGCCAGTTATGCACATTGCGGAACGTCAGCACCACATCGGCGGTTCCCGGCGGGCAGATCTCGGTGAGCTGCGGCGGATGCAATTCGGTGACAACCACCTTGCCGAAGTGAGTCGGATCATCCGCGATGCGCCTGCGCAGCGCGGCCGCGTTGTCCTTAGCCTCCCTGCCCGCGCCCGGCACATCGGCAGCCTCGATGGCGGCGTAGTACTTGCCCGCATCGCGCAGGTACGGCGCCAGGATTTCCATGTACCAGCCGCGGCCGGGCCAGATTTCCACTACGGTCTGGTTCGGCCGCAATCCAAAGAAGCGCAGCGTCTCGTACGGATGCCGATACGGGTCACGCGCCGTGAATTTCGCGGTGCGCGAGGGACTGGCAATCGCCGCGGCGAGCGGATCCTGGGGAGCCGCCACTGCGCTGCCGCCAACGGCAGCGAGCGTCAGTAGCAACGCGGCACGAACTGATAATGTGGAAGGCACGGCTATCTCCGACAAGGGTGAGGGTTCGCGAGGCCACCATATTACCGTCACCCGGCTTTCGTGGAAGATGCGATCCTTCCTTCAGGCGCTCCTGACTTTGCCATCGCACCTCCAGGCCGGACAATGTTCCCATGTCCCTGATCACCCTTCTCAATGCGCATATCGCCTTCGGCGAACGGCCGCTCCTTGATGACGCGCAGCTCAGCGTCCGGGCCGGCGAGCGAATCGGCCTGATCGGCCGCAACGGCACCGGTAAGTCGACCCTGCTGGGTGTGCTCGCAGGCAAGACCCCACTCGACGATGGGGAACTGCAGCGACGCGAGGGCCTGCGCCTTGGGCTCGTCGAACAGGAGCCGCAGCTCCCCCCGGCTGAAACTCTGCAGGACAGTCTCGTGCTGCAGGCCGGGTCATACGGGGCCTCAGGCGCGGGGGCGAGCGCCGATGAGCGCGAGCACTGGCATCTTACGTCGCGCCTCGGGGAATTCCTGCACCGCTTCGGTCTAACCGGGGTCACTTCACCGGCGAGTTGTTCAGGTGGCGAGCGCAAGCGCGCCGCGCTTGCCCTGGCGCTCGCGCTGCAGCCCGATCTGCTGCTCCTCGATGAGCCCACCAATCATCTGGATATCGAGGCAATCGAACGCCTGGAGGAGCTGCTGCTCAAGGTGCCGGCGGCCATTGTCATCACCCACGATCGCGCCTTCCTCGATCGCATCACCACCCGCATCATTGAACTTGACCGCGGCGTACTGCGCTCATACGCCGGGGGCTTCTCGGCCTATGAAGAGCGCAAGGACGAGGAGCTCGCGGCCGAGGACACCGCGCGGCGCCGCTTCGAGAAGTTCTGGGCGCAGGAGGAGGTCTGGATCCGCAAAGGCGTCGAGGCGCGCCGCACGCGCAACGAGGGCCGCGTGCGGCGTCTGGAGCGCCTGCGCATCGAGCGCGCCGCGCGCCGCGACCGGCTCGGAAACATTCGCCTCACGCTCAATGCCGGTGAGCGCTCGGGGGACCTGGTGGCCGAGTTCGATCGCGTGAGCAAGCGCTTCGCGGCCCGACCGCTTATCGAGGATCTCTCGATGCGGATCATGCGTCGCGATCGCATCGGCCTCATCGGCCCGAACGGCGCGGGAAAGTCGACCCTGATTCGTCTGATTCTCGGTGAACTTGCGCCAGACGCCGGCACGGTCCGCCTCGGAACCCGCCTGAACATCGCCTACTTCGATCAGCTGCGAGCCCAGCTCGATCCGGACGCGACCCTTGCCGAGGCCATCAGCCCAGGCTCGGACTGGGTGCAGTTGGGCGAGGAGCGCAAGCACATCGTGAGCTATCTCGCGGAGTTCCTGTTCCCCGCGCAGCGCGCCAGGTCACCGATCAGCATGCTCTCCGGCGGCGAGCGCAACCGCCTCCTGCTGGCGCGCCTGTTCGCGCAACCGGCGAACCTTCTCATACTGGATGAGCCGACCAATGATCTTGACATCGAGTCCCTGGAGCTCCTCGAGGAGCGGCTGCAGGACTACAAGGGGACGCTGCTCCTGGTAAGTCACGACCGGCGCTTTCTCGACAATGTCGTCACCCAGACGCTGGTCGCCGAGGGAAATGGGCTATGGCGCGAGTACCCCGGCGGTTACAGCGACTACCTGCAGCAGCGGCCGGCGTTGCCGTCCAGCCGCTCAAATGATGAAGCCGGACAGGCGCCTGCGCGGCCTGCCGCGGGCAACCGCTCCGCGGGCGAAACTCCCGCCAGGACCCGCACGCGCCTGAGCTACAAGGATGAGCGCCAGCTTGCGGCCCTGCCCGCGGAGATCGAATCCCTGGAGCGCGAGCAGACTGAGCTCATCGCGCGTATGAGCGAGCCGGACTATCACCGCCTGGGAGGCGCGCGGCTGCGAGGCGACCGCAAACGGCTCGCGGAGCTCGAGGAGCTGCTGCTCGCGAAGTTCGCGCGCTGGGAATCGCTCGAGGAACAGCGCGCACGTTCAGGCTTACAAGCTTCAACTTGACATGAGCTCCGGCGGCGGCGGCAGATTCGACTGCGTCCATGGAACTTTCACGAGGACGACACCGTCGCATGCGATGGTGCCTTCTGCGCGCCCACGGTCTTTTCAAAAGGAGCAGGTACATGAGCTACATCGACGGCTTCGTGATTGCAGTACCCCAGGGGAACAAGCAAAAGTTCATTGAGCACGCCAGGCAAGGCGATTCCGTATTCATCGAAAACGGCGCGAAGCGCGTCCTCGAGTGCTGGGGCGATGACGTCAAAGACGGCACGCTGACCGACTTTCGCCGTGCCGTGCAGGCCAAGGCTGACGAAGTGGTGGTGTTCTCATGGATCGAGTGGCCGGACAAGAAAACTCGAGATGCCGCGATGCCGAAAGTGATGAGTGATCCGCGGTTGAGTCCGCAAAGTAATCCGATGCCATTCGACGGTAAACGGATGATATTTGGTGGCTTCGCCCCCGTGCTGGAATTAGGCGACAGAGCATAACTGCCAGGCTCTCTTGCGCCCTGCCTCAAGCACGGCGCGAGAGGGCCAAACGATGCGGGCGCTTTTGTTCGCCAGCGCAACTGCTGTAACGTGCGGTTGGGCAGCTTCGCTGGGGGAAAGCGACCGTGTCGTACGCGCTGATCGGCAAGCTGGCGTTAGTCATTCTATGTGCGCCGGGGATTGTCCCGGCGCTCTCATTCTACAGGCGGCACGTCAGAGAGACGCCCGCGGCGCAGAACCGTTTGCCGCTCGGCCGTTATGTCGTGGCACTGCTGATCTGCGCCTTCGTCGCATTCTTCGTGGGCGCCGGGTACGCCGCGCGCCTCGGGTGTCGCGGGCCATCTTCGGGGAACCTGTGCTGGTTGCCTGGCGCTATTGTCTTTGGCCCGCTGAGTTCGATCGCCGCCGTGTCGGTCCTGAGTTGGCTCATCACCTCTTTCCCACGGCAGCTCAAGGGGCTCGTGCTCGCCGGAAATATTCTGTTTCTGGTCGGCGTCGGATATCACTACGGCCGTCTGTTTCTCGACCGCCCGACGCCCGGCACTCTTTACCAGTACACGCTCCAATCCGGCAGTCCCGAAGACCTGAACCGCTTAGCGCCGGTGATCGAGGCGCAAATGCGCCGGCTTTCCGTGATCGTTGTTAAGGACGTCACTCTCGATCCGCAGCTCAAGCGCCATCAGGCAAGCGTCAATGTCGAGCGCCAACCTGCGGCAGCCGATGACCTCAGGAAGCTCCCGACGGTGACCATGACCATATCCTTCAGCACCGCGCCGGGGGAGCCACTTGAGGATGCAATCGCCAAAATTAATGACATGGAAAAACGGCTGGCGCTCCCGGCCGCGATCACCGCTTCTTTGACCAGGGCACCGTCCGAATCACATTCGAGATGAAAACAAAGAGGCTGACCTTCAGAAAGTGGTGCTCGGCCGCCGTTAGGTCGAAAATGGATTCCCTGTACACACACGCGTCGGGGGTCACGTGAACATCAGAAAGCTTCAACAGGGGCTCAAATACCGCGGCCGCGTTGCCGCCGTCAGGCAGACCTATCATATCTTTGAGGCACAGGATTACTTCTTCGTGCTCTCCTTCGCGCTGTCCAGGGCTCGCAAGGGGTCCGGCTACTTCAACGTCGTGGATCTCGCGGCGGTCAACTATGTGCAGCAGCGTCTCGGCGGACGCTCGGGGGTGACCGCCCGGGATGTCGTGTCCAGCGCCCGGCGCACCAGGCACGTTGCCTCCAGTCTGTCGGCGCTGAATATTCTGTATGTGCTGGTAGCGCTCGAGCAGGCGGCGCTGTTGCGAGTAGGCTCACACCGGCAATTGTTTTTCTCCATTCGCAAAGCGCGCCGCTCGGCTCGTTCCTGAGGTAACAATCAGGATTGCGTTGGCTAAATGCCAGGGCCGCAAGGATCGCACCCCAAAAAAAAGCCCCGCACAAGGCGGGGCTTTAATTCAACTTTTTCCGAAAGGAATTAGAAGAAGGTGTAATGCAGATTGACGTAGAAGTTGCGCAACAGGGGGTCCGCAGTGAGCGCGTTGTAGCCGGCCGCAAAGTTGCCCTGGAACGCGTTGGTGAACGGCGGACTCTTGTCGAGCAGATTTTTGATTCCCAACAACACGGTCAGGTTTTTGACCGGCTTGTAGGTCACGTAACCATCGAAGGTGGAATAACTGCCCACTATGCGCTGGTTGCCGGCGCCATCGGGGAATTGGTCGATGTACGTCGAGTAGAAGCGATTGCTCAGCCCGCCGCCAAACATCTCCTGCGGGCTCGACCAGTCGAGTCTCACGTTATGCTGCCACCGGTACGCCGGCGGCAGTTCGTTGTAATCGCCCACCAGGTTGAGGTTCGGGCCGCCGTTGTACTGCTGCTGCACAAACTGCGTGACCGAGGTCCCTTCCAGATCCTCGCGGAACGTCCCGACACTTGTGTGCTGCACGTACTGGATGCTCAAGTCGAAGCCAGAGGTCGTGATCCGGCCCGTATTATTATCGGTCAGCAGGATGTAGCCGCAGGTCGGCTGCGTGTAAGGATGGCAGGACGTGGCCTCCTGAATCGACGGCGTGAGTCCTCCAACGTTGTTCAATACGTAATAGTTCGCGAAATTGGTGGGATTGCCGTAAATGGCCGTTGCCGGAATCGCCCCAATGGTGTTCTTGAGGAGGATTCTGTACCAGTCCAGCGTTACGCCCATATTCTCGATCGGCTGGAAGATGACACCGATATCGAAGTTCTGCGATGTTTCGGGCGTCAGGGTTCTGTTGCCGCCGAACAACCCGATTCCCTGCGTGCTGCAGGTTGCCGGAGTGAACGGCGCAATGGCGGAGGGCGGAGTGGCGCTGGCGTTCGCGCAGTCCGGGTTCCCTGATCCCATGGTGCCGCCCGTCGAGGCTGCCAGGCTATCCGGGTTGTACAGGTCGAACAGCGTGGGCGCCCGGAAGCCGGTGGAGGCGGTCCCCTGAAGGTCAGGTAACTGGCCGGCTGATAGCGCAGCGAGATCTTGCCGTTGTTGGTCCGGCCGAAATCGCTGTAGCGGTCCTCACGATCCGACAAATCGATATCGAAGTTCTTGGAGACCGGCACGTCCACTTCCATGTAAACCGCCCCTACCGTGCGACTGCCTTCGACGCTGACTGTCCGTAAGTCCGGTTGCGGCGTTTACCAGGTCGTTATAGGGCGTGGTCCCGTACGTGAAGCGTTCGCCGTTCACATCGAAGCCGAGCGCCACGGTCGCCGGAGTGCCCGCATTGAAAGCATCGCCCAGCTGCGTGGCTGGCATTGCCGTCGACGCTCCAGCGTTGTCCTCGCCGGCCGAGTAGGTGCCGTTCAAATACGTCGAGGTGATCAAGGCCTGTCCGGCCGCGCTCTGGGGACCGAAGGGGTTGATCAGATCGCTGAGCACGCCGCCGGGCGCGAAGCACGGGCTGATTGGGATAGCCCGCGACCGCGAACTCAACCGGATAGCCCGCGAGGTTGCGATTGTCGTTCTTGTTCTGGCTGTAGTTGAGTGTCCCGGTGTAGTCCCAACCGGCGTTGCTGCCGTAGAACTTCAACAGAACCCTCTGCTCGGTATTGATGTTGCCGCTGTAGCGGTCGTTCAGCGGGTCGGACCAGATCGCAGCGACCGGGGACGCAGTTCAACGATGTGCTGAGCAGGTCCGGTCGTCGGGTTGGCACACCCCGGCTTACCGGTCGACACGTACGTGATCCCGCTCACATTCGGCGCGCCAGTGGCGCCATGCAAGGGTACCAGCGAAGCCGCGCTCGGGCCTTGGGCGTTGCCGGGAAGTAGGGGCTCGCCGGGTCCATCTGAAAGAAATAGAACATGGGGCCGGCCCAACCCTCCACTTTGGATTGGGTATAGAAGTACTGCAGCTGCAGGGTGTTGTTGGCCGGCAGCGCCTTGGTGAAGGACACCATCCCGGAACCCTCGCTGGACTGCGGGATCAGATCCGTCGCGGCGGAATACCGGTATGCGCAGTTGCCGAAATCGACGTGGTCAGATACGGATTGCCCGCGCAGGCCGGAAAGCCCGCCTGCACACTGGTTACCGTTGGAATCCACGTACGGTCCCGGGCCACGATCCTGGATTGTTGGTACTGGTGTAGCCCCCCGCGGGATAAAAACCGGCGGCGGAAAAATCCCGCTGCGTCGCGCGCAGCTCGCCTTGTCTGCTGTAACTTCCCGTGACCATGAAGTTATAGCCGTCGCTCGCCAGATCCCCGTGTCCGAAGGTGAGATCCCCCTCGCCCGAGGCGCCGCCGGATTTCTGCGGGTGGTCGAAATTGGCCTGGACTTCCAGTCCCTGGTAATTCTTCTTGGTGATGAAGTTGATCACGCCCGCGATCGCGTCCGAGCCGTACAGCGCCGAGGCGCCTTCCCGCAGTACCTGGACGCTGTCGATGGACGAGAACGGAATACCGCTCAGGTCGACCGCATTGCCACTGAAGGCATTGGGGGCCAGTCGTTGGCCATCGATGAGCACCAGGGTGCGGCTATTGCCCAGGTTGCGCAGGTTGGCGTAAGTACCGCCGCCGGAAAACGTGCCGACGGACTGGGCGATGTTTACGCTCGGAGTGTTGGAGGTAAGCGTGTTCATCGCCTGCTCCACATTCACGATGCCCTGGTCCTTGAGGCTGTCCGCCTTGATGATCGTGATGGCCTCGGCGGTTTCGGCGTTGGCCCTCTTGATGAGCGAGCCGGTGACCACGACTTCCTGCAACTCGGGAGCTTCGGCTGCGGCCGCTGCGTCCGCCTTCTGCTGCGCGAGCGCCACGTGCCAACCTGCGGTCAGCGCCGTCGCGGCCATCAACGAAACAGCAATTCGGCTCTTGGATCCAAACATAAGATCGCTCTCCTAAACGGGTGCAACAATTCTGTTTCAGCCAGCGCTCCCCTAAGACCGCGCCGTCTGTCGCTGGGCTGTAAAAGACGCGGCCCGGCTTCACGCTTCGGCGGATAGTACTGGGCCAAACAGCGAAGTGGAAGCTTTTTGGCAAAATAGCAACAACCAGCGCCCGGGCGGCTCGTCGCATAATTCACGCCGCTCGTCTTCCCGTCCAACCGCTTCGTACCCGTTTTCTCCCCTCATCGAAATCCGTCTGGACCCTGACGTTGCGTCACAACGACAGTCCACACCGAGGCTAATTCGCACGTATGAACGGGCTCAACCGGGCGGTTGAGGCAACACCGTCCTGACCAAAAAAAGGCCTGCCCGGTCGCTTCGGCGACGAGGCTAACCTGCTGATTTTTATGGTGGCCAGGGGTGGAATTGGGCCACCGACGCGCGGTTTCTGCGTTCACCGGCCAAAGCGACCCCTCGGCGGGTGGGGGTGACTCCTTTATAGGTGTGTGTGCCTGCCTGTACGCTCGGTATCTATGACATCCCGCGTACTGGTCCTGGCAGCCGCACTACTCGTGACAACCTGCGCGGCACAGGCGGCGGACTCAGCTGTCGGGCCAGGCTACGACATCCAGATGAGTCGCATGATCCCCATGCGCGACGGCGTCGAACTCGAGGCCTGGCTTACCCTGCCGTCCCGACTCAAAGAGCGGGTGCCAGCGGTTCTTGAGCTGACTCAGTACGACATTGACGGCGGACGACACGCCGAGCCGGCATTTTTTGCTCTGCACGGTTACGTATTCGTCCAGGCAGAGGTGCGCGGGCGCGGACGTTCGGGAGGCGTTAAGAGCGACAACCTGGGTGCACAGGTCGGGCGCGACGGCGCCGATCTGGTCGAGTGGATCGCGAGGCAACCCTGGAGCAACGGCCAGGTGGTGATGTACGGCGGGTCCTTCGTGGGCATGACGCAATGGCGTACGGCCACCCAGCGACCAGCGCATCTTGCGGCAATTGCTCCCTACGTGCCGATTTACCCGGGCTGGGATGTTCCGAATGACAACGGCATACCGGAGTCCTGGACGGCGGTGATCTTGGCTTATACCTCCGGCCGTACGCTGAACACGAGCGTCCTGAGCAACCCGGGCTACTGGACGGGCAAGATGCTCGAGCAGTACGCCGCCCAGCGGCCATTCGCCGAACTCGACCGCGCGGTGGGCATCGCTGCCACCGACGACTGGTGGATGCTCAACGAGCAGGGGCAGAAGGTCCCGTTCATGACCGAGTGGCTCAATCACGTCGGCGACGAAGCTTTCAATCTCGCCGCCGAGCCCAAGGCCCAGGACTACGCCGCCATGAGCTTCCCGGTTCTCACGGCAACGGGATTCTTCGATGACGATCAGCCGGGCGCCCTGCGCTACTACCGGCGTCACGTTGCATACGCGCTCAGCTGCGGTGGCCGCAAAGCACTATCTGATTATCGGTCCGTGGGATCATCCCGGAACGCAGGGGCCGGCCAAGGAGATTGAGAACCTGCGCATACCGGATGCGGCGGTGCTCGACATGAAGACACTGCACCTTGGCTGGTATGACTGGGCGCTTGGACGCGCCCCCCTGCCGCAGTTCTTTCACGATCGGGTCGCTTATTTCATGATGGGTGCGGATGAGTGGCGCTATGCGCCCACTCTCGAGCGCGCATCCTCGGGCAGGGAGTTGGCGCTGTACCTGTCGGACGCCGCGGGTACGCCACGTGGGGTCTTCCATTCCGGCGCGCTCACGGCGAAGCGGCCGGGTGCCGAGCCACCGGCACTCCTGGTCAGCGATCCGCGCGAATTACCCGAGCTCGAGGTGGCGAAGTATCTCCCCGAGGAAGGTCTGACCAGTCAATTCCGCGCCTTCCAGAAGCGCGCGATCGTTTTTCACTCCGAGCCCTTTGCAACCGCCACCGAGCTTGCCGGCCACATGCGGCTGACACTGCTCTGCAGTTCGGACACGCCGGATTTTGACCTCTGGAGCCAGGTGATGCTCGTCAACCCGGATGGCTCCGCGGTACAACTCGGCTTGCCCGCTATCCGGCGCGCCCGCTTTCGCGACGGGTTCTTCAAGGAGGAGCTCCTCAAGCCCGGGCAGATCGTCGAGATCCCGTTTGAGTTCGCATGGACGGCGTGGCGCATACCCGCCGGCGCGCGGCTGCGAGTCGTAATCACCCCGCTTAACTCGCCGAATTATCAGAAGAACTACAACACCGGCGGCCGCATCGGCTATGAGAATCCCGCCAATGCGCGTGTTGCCAGCATCCGCATTTACCACGACGAGCATCGAGCCAGCCGCCTGGTGCTGCCGCTCGCAGCAACCCCAACACACTAGGTCGCGCGCGCCGCGTTTCCGCCGGCAGCCGTTCAGCCGCGCCAGATCTCACCCAGCACCCGCTGCCAGTTTCCGCCCAGCACCAGCTTGATGTGAGCGTCGCTGTAGCCCCTTCTTAACAACGCGGCAGTCAGTTCATAAATGCGATTGGGCCCTTCAAGACCGGCAACGACTTCGTGAGTGCCGTGCACGTGGTAGCGTGGATCCCCCTTCGTGAGCATGTCCCTGAGCGTCTGCGGCGCACCCAGATCGTTGCTCTCAATCCCCGCGTCCGAGCCGATGCCGACGTGCTCGATGCCGACCAGATCGCGCACGTGGTCGATGTGATCGACTACGTGCTCGACGGTCACCGGCTCGCTGCCCCTGACCATGAAGGCGATGCAGGTGATGCCCATGACCCCACCGCGCCTGGCGAGGGCACGGATGGCGTCGTCGGTGGCCGCGCGCAGGGACTCGGGAATGAGCGCGCGGCAGTTACCGT
Source organism: uncultured Gammaproteobacteria bacterium (assembly GCA_963718865.1). Classification (GTDB taxonomy): domain Bacteria; phylum Pseudomonadota; class Gammaproteobacteria; order Steroidobacterales; family Steroidobacteraceae; genus 13-2-20CM-66-19. Next base: position 616,203 of record CAVRAE010000001.1, read on the forward strand.
GTGACAGGATCACAGGTGCCGAGGATAGTTCGCAGGCTTCCAGCTTGGTGCGGTCGCTGGCATGACCCAGATCAACCGCCATCCCGACGCGGTTCATTCGCTGGATGACTTTGGCGCCAAATTCGCTGATGCCCGCGTCGCGGGGCTCAAAAGCGCCGTCAGCCACCGCCGAGCGAAAATTGTGGCACAGCTGTGAAATCCTTTGTCCGGCGGCGTAACAGCTATCGACGCCATCCACGGTTTCAAACTGCGCGCTGGATTGCAGGCCGTAGATAATTCCGTAGCGGCCGGCGGCTTTGCAGGCAGCGAAATCCCTGGCCGCGTCGATGCGCATCAGCCATTGCGGATACTGGAGAATGAATTCATTCCAGCGGCCAAAGAGCTCCGTCGCCTCACGCAGCGAGGCCGCGCCGAGACCAAAGTTGATGGCATTGACTCCCGAATCGGCAAACTGCCGGAAATCAGCTGACTTAAACGCATTGGGCTTCGTGAGCCAGGCAGTCAGAGTGTCCTCTTTGTCGGTGCGATACAGAAACTGGTTGAGCATGTCGATGACCAGCGACTCGCTGACCAATCGCAGCAGCCGCTGTGGGTACTGCGGCCCGGTTGGCGCGCCGAACGCCTCACGAGTACCAATCAGGTAAGGTGCGGTGAGCGCTGCCGTGACAGCACCGCGCAGGAACGTACGCCGCGAGTGAGGCAGTTTCATTGTTTTTTACCTCTTAGCCGAGCGATGGGCGCATCCGGGCCAACAACAGGGACGTCGTTTCCCGTCCTTAAGGCTCGAACAGCCCCACTCGATCCGACGGCTTCTGGTAGCCGATTTCTTTGCCGACTCAATCCAGCAGATCCACTCGTTGCGGGCGAGCGGGGTAATGTCCTCCCATGCGGTTAACGCTTGCCGGTGGGCCCTGAGTGCTCTCTTTAAGTCTGCCGGCACTTCGTGCACCACACCGCCAGAGATCTTCTTTTGCGACACGGATGAGCTCTCGGGAATTCCCGCCCCCGGTGGCTTGCTGGCGCAGCTGTGCGCCTGCTTAAGGATGCCAGTGATCTTAGGCGTTGCCAGGTGTTTGGTAAATGAGCCAGACGTCGTTCGCTGCTGCCCCCCAAAAAAAAGCCCCGCACGAGGCGGGGCTTTCAAATCAACTTTTCCCGAAAGGAATTTAGAAGAAGACGTATTTCAGGTTGATATAGAAGTTGCGCAACAGCGGGTCCGAATTGAACGTGTTGTACCCGGCCGCAAAGTTGCCCTGGAATGCGTTGGTGAACGGCGGACTCCTGTCGAGCAGATTCTTGATTCCAAACAACACGGTCAGGTTTTTGACCGGCTTGTAGTTCACATAACCATCGACGAGCGAATAACTGCCCACGATCCGCTGATTGCCGGCGCCATCGGGGAATTCGTCGATGTACGTCGAGTAGAAGCGGTTGCTCAGTCCGCCACCAAACATCTCCTGCGGGCTCGTCCAGTCGACCCTCAGGTTATGCTGCCACCGGTACGCCGGCGGAAGTTCATTGAAAGCGCCCACCAGGTTGAGGAGCGGGCCGCCGTTGTACTGCTGCTGCTCAAACTGCGTGACCGCGGTCGCTTCCAGATCCTCGTGGAACGTCCCGACGCCGGTGTGCTGCAGGTATTGGATGCTGAGGTCAAATCCGGAGGTCGTGATCCTGCCGGTATTCTGATCGGTCAGCAGGATGTATCCACACGTCGGTCGCGTGAGAGGATTGCACTGAGTGGCCTCATCAATCGTCGGCGTGAGTCCCCCAGCGCTGTTCAATACGTAATAGTTCGCGAATTGGCTGGGATTACCGTAAATGGCTGTTGGCGGAATGTTTCCAATGGTGTTCTTCAGGAGGATTCTGAACCAGTCCAGCGTTACCCCCATGTTCTCGACCGGCTGGAAGATGACACCGATATCGAAGTTCTGCGATGTTTCGGGCGTCAGGTTTCTGTTTCCGCCGGTCGCCCCAATTCCCTGCGTGTTGCAGGTTGCCGGAGTAAACGGCGCAATGGCGGAGGGCGGAGTGGCGTTGGCGTTCACGCAGTCCGGGTTCCCTTGTCCCATGGTGCCGGCCGTCGCAGCTGCCAAGGTAATCGGGTTGTACAGGTCGAACAGCGTGGGCGCCCGGAAGCCGGTGGAGGCGGTGCCCCTGAAGGTCAGGTAACTGGCCGGCTGATAGCGCAGCGAGATCTTGCCGTTGTTGGTCCGGCCGAAATCGCTGTAGCGGTCCTCACGATCCGACAAATCGATATCGAACTCCTTGGAGACCGGCACGTCCACCTCCATGTAAACCGCCCCTAGCGTGCGACTGCCTTCGACTGAACTGTCCGTAAGTCCGGTTGCGGCGCTTACGATGTTGTTATAGGGCGTGGTCGCGGATCGTGAAGCGTTCGCCGTTCACATCGAAGCCGAGCGCCACGGTCGCCGGAGTGCCCGCATTAAAAGCATCGCCCAGCGCGTGGCTGGCAGTGCCGTCGACGCTCCAGCGTCGGTCCTCGCCCGCAAATATGTGCCGTTTATATACGTGGAGGTGATGAAAGCCTGTCCTGCGGCGGTCTGGGGACCGAAGGGGTTGACCAGATCGCTGAGGTAGCCGTTGGGCCCACAAGCGCGGGCGTACCGGGAACGCCCTGGGTAAGCTCATTGGGAAAGCCCGCGAAGTTGTCATTATTGTTTTTGTTCTGGCTGTAGTTGAGTACCGTACTGTAGTCCCAACCGGAGTTGCTGCCGGAGAACGTCACCAGAGCCCGCTGTTCGGTATTGACGGCGCCGCTGTAGCGGTCGTTCAGCGGGTCGGTCCAGATCGCAGTCATCGGTGACGGCATCGGTGTGCCGACCAGTGAAGCAGGGATGGTGCCGGGTGGATATACGCCGTTAAAACCGGTCTCATTCAGCGCGCTACAGGGTGGTGATAAGCACGTCAGCCGACCCGCCGTCGGGAGGAAAGGGTTCGTCGGGCTGATCGGGAGTGCATAGAACATGGGACCGGCCCAACCGGACACTTTGGATTGGGTATAGAAGTACTGCAGCTGCAGGGTGTTGTTGGCCGGCAGCGACTTGGTGAAGGACACCATCCCGGAAGCCTCGCTGGACTGCGGGAGCAGATCCGTCGCGGCGGAATACCGGTATGCGCAGTTGCCGAAATCCGTCGTCAGCAACGGATTGCCCGGGCAGGCCGGAAAGTCCGGCTGCCACGCGTTACCGCTGGAATCCACGAGGGTCCCGGGCCACGATCCCGGATTGTTCGTGCTGGTATAGCCTCCCGCGGGAAAATAACCGGGGGCGGAAAACGCCCGCTGCGTCGCGCGAAGCTCCCCTTGCCTTTGGTAACTTCCCGTGATCATGAAGTTATAGCCGTCGCTCGAGAGATCCCCGTGTCCGAAGGTGATGTCCCCCTGGCCCGAGGCGCCGCCGGCCTTCTCTGGCTTGTCGAAATTGGCGTTGACTTCCAGCCCCTGGTAATTCTTCTTGGTGATGAAGTTGATCACGCCCGCGATCGCGTCCGAGCCGTACAGCGCCGAGGCGCCTTCCCGCAGCACCTGGACGCTGTCGATGGACGAGAACGGAATACCACTCAGGTCGACCGCATTGCCGCTGAAGGCATTGGGGGCCAGCCGTTGACCATCAAGCAGCACCAGGGTGCGGCCATTGCCCAGGTCACGCAGGTTGGCGAAACTACCGCCGCCGGTAAACGTCCCTACGTTTTGGGCGATGTTTACGGCCGGAGTGTTGGAGGTAAGCGTGTTCAGCGCCTGCTCAATATTCGAGATGCCCTGGTCCTTGAGGGCGTCCGCCTTGATGATCGTGATGGCCTCGGCGGTTTCGGCATTGGCCCTCTTGATGAGCGAGCCGGTGACCACGACTTCCTGCAACTCGGGAGCCTCGGCTGCGGCCGCTGCGTCCGCCTTCTGCTGCGCGTGCACGGCAACGACGCCACTGGCGAGTGTTACTACGCCCACCGCGAGGAGGCGCCGGATTGAGCGCGAGATTCCAATGTATAGGGTCAAGACTTTTCTCCCATGGCAAGTTCTGTTCTGACCGGCATATCCCGCATGAGTCGCCGGCTGTTCGGGCTGTGCAAAACGTGGCGCGGATTCACGTCTCGGCTGATCATCCTGGCGGCAAACCGCCAGTGGACGGGTCGATCTGTTCAGCTCTGACATATTCGGTCTCCCCTGCGCGCTCTCTGGACTTGTGGATTTGTGGCGCAAACGCTGCGTCGATCGACGGGCCTCAATCCAGAAATCGCGGCGAGTGTAAGAGATCGACTACCGGCGCCGCGCAGCTTTGCGGCTTAACGGACCGATACCACGACGAAGCGGGTTCTTATCGTGGTGAACTGCGCCGCGGCACGAGCTGAACACGTGAAATCGCCTTCGTTTCGAGCGACACGAGGGACGGATGGGACGCTGAGAGGGGGCCATTTGTGGATGAACGGCGCGGCGACATGAGTCGGGCACGTGAAGCGCAGTAGCTGTTGTGCCGGTACAACAGTTGCTGCACGCGGCCGACGCGCGTGGGGGTTCCGCGCAACCAGACTCAGCGCCAGTCGCGGCGGCAGGCTGCGGGGCTACGAATGTCAGGCGGTGATCGCGGCGTCGGCCAACCGACGAGGCGCGGAGATAAGGTGTCTTGGCGCCTGGCGCACCTGCAGGGCAGCGCCCGATGGGGTGCGGTGCGCTCGCTAACCGTGCAATTGGCGGTTCGCTGACCGGCTTACAGGGCTTTCCCCAACAAGTGCTCCAGGGCGAACCGATAATTGCGACTCAGCTTCAGTTCCGTGCCATCGAGCAGCACGACTGTAAATTCCCCCTTCGACAACGGCAGCAGTTCCCGCACGCGATGGATGTTGACCAACGTCGAGCGATGGATGCGCACAAACCCCGAAAGCGCCAGGCGCGCTTCCGCCGCCGCGATCGTCTCGCGCAGCAGCCAGCTCTTGGCACCGACGTGCACTGTCACGTAATCACCATCGGCTTCGACCCAGTCGATCTCGGCGACGCGCAGAATCATGACGCGACCCTGTGCCTTCACTGGGATTCGATCCGAAGTCGTCGGCAGCAAGTCCTCAGCCGCTGAGGAGGTGCGCAGCTCCGTCGCCATTTGCAAGAAGCGCCGGATCATGGAGTCGTCACGCGCACCCGCAATGGCGGCGCGGGCGCGCGCCAGCGACTCGTCGAAGCGCGCTTCGTTGACGGGTTTCAGCAGATAGTCGAGCGCGTGGATCTCAAAGGCCCGCACCGCGAAGCGGTCAAACGCCGTAACAAAGATCACGTGCGGGCATTTGGTTTCAGGAAGAGCCCCGATCACATCGAAACCCGTTTTACCCGGCATCTGGATGTCCAGGTACACCAGCTCCGGCTGCATCGCGCTGATCGCCCTGATAGCCTCCTCGCCGCTTTCGCACTCGGATACGATCTCGACATCCCCGGCGCGCTGCAGCAGAGCGCGAATGCCGCGACGCGCAAGATCCTCGTCATCGACAATAATTGCGCGCAGGGTCATACCGCGACCGCCACTGGTGCTGCTGCGCTACGCACCAGGGCGAGCTCCTCTGGTTGATCGCTCATGAGGTAGTGCGCCGCCGGCGCCACGCGCGGCTCGGCTGTTCTTGCTGCCGCTGCGTACCGCTGCCGCACCGCGCTGAGCGCGCCGGCGAACCCGAGCGCCTGCATGGCGATCCTCCCGGCGGGCAGGTTGTTTACTTTTTTCTCCCGGGCTGAACAGCGTTTGAATGTAGCGGCCCAGATGATCCAGGCAGGCAGCGGCAACCGCAGGACCCTTGTGTGCCTTGGCGAGAATGAAGGCGCCCTGGATAACCGCCTGCATATATATGGCGAGGCTCCCGGCGCGCCATTGTCCATCGCCGCCGTAGGTACGCAGCGCCGCGGCGATGTCGGACTCGAGCATGGCGACGTGTTCGCCGAGGGCTCTTGCGCAGGCCTGGCGGATTGCCGGATGGGTCTGGTAGACCTCCTGCACCATGGTGCCCAGGAGACAGGTGAATTCGGGCAGCGCCCCTTGCAGGAGCGCCTTGCGAAACTCCACGTAGCCCACCAGGCGATCGACCGGGTCAACGAGCTTGCGGTAGGGTGCAGAGGAAAACAAACCGTCCGCCAGCGACGAAAAATGCCGGGCCGCCGCTACCGCCAGATCTTCCTTGGCCGCGAAGTGATGGAAGAATGCGCCCTTGGTCACGCCGGCGCTCTGGCAGATGTCAGCCACCGTGGTTGCCGAGTAACCCCTGGCGCGGATGACATCCACCGCCGCTTCCAGCAGTTTTGTTTTCGCACTGAGTGGCATGCAAACGCCACCGTACCAACCGGTCGGTATGGAGTCAAGAATGGCCGCCAACCCCAAAAAAAGCCCCGCGCGAGGCGGGGCTTTAAGCTCATCCCGGAGGAAATTTAGAAGAAGGTGTATTTCACATTGACATAGAAGTTGCGCAACAGGGGGTCCGCAACCAGCGCGTTGTACCCGGCCGCAAAGTTATTTTGCTGTGCATTGGTGTACGGCGGAGCTGTGTTGAGCAGATTTTTAATGCCAAACAACACGGACAGTTTGGGGGTCGGCTTGTAGACGCCGTAGCCATCCCAGAGCGAATAACTGCCCACCGTCGGCCGTGGGCCCTGATTGATGGGGCCACTGCCGAACTCGTCGGTGTAGCTTGAGTAGAAGCGGTTGCTCAGTCCGCCACCGAACATGCTTTGCGGGCTCGTCCAGTCGACCCTCAGGTTATGCTCCCACCTGTACGCCGGCAGAAGTGTAACGATCCCCAGATTGCCCACCAGGTTTTTGTTCGGCCCGCCGCTGTACTGCTGCTCCAGAAACTGTGTGATCGAGGTGCCTTCCAGATCCTCGTGGAACGTCCCGATGGAGGTATGTTGCTGGTACTGGATGCTCAGGTCGAACCCGTCGGTCGTGATCCTGCCGGTATTCTGAAAGTTCTGGTTGATGTATCCACAGGTCGGTTGCGTGTAAGGATTGCACTGATTGGCCTCGGCGACCGATGTAGTGAGCGTCCCATTTGAGTTCGTAGTGATATAGGCCGCGAGCCCGGTGGGATCACTGTAAATGGCCGAGGCCGGAACGGTCTGGACGACGTTCTTCAGGATGATTCGGTAATAGTCCAGCGTAATACCCATATCCTGTATCGGCGAGACGATGACGCCGAGATCCAGGTTTTGCGATGTTTCGGGTCCCAGGTTTCTGTTGCCGCCGTTCAACGCCAGTCCCTGTGAGCTGCAAGCAAGTGGCGTCCACTCGGCAGTGTAGTTGCCCGGTGAGCAGAACGGGTTCCCTGATCCCATGGTGGGGGAGTTCGAAGCTGTCAGGAACGGCGGCGAGTACAGCTGGAACAGCGAGGGCGCCCGGAAGCCGGTCGAGACCGCTCCCCTGAAGGTCACGGCATCGAGCGGCTGATAGCGCACCGACAGCTTCGCGTTGTTGGTCGTGCCGAAATCGCTGTAGCGGTCCTCGCGATCCGACACGTCGAGATCGAGACCCTTGGTGATCGGCACGTCCAGCTCGACGAAAGCCGCCTGCGCATTGCGACTGCCTTCGACTGCACTGTCCGTAAGTCCGGTGGCCGCGACTACCAGGGTGTTCAAGGGCGTGGTCGCATTCGCGTAGCGTTCGCCGTTAACAGTGAAGCCGAGCGCCACGGTCGCCGGATTGCCCGCATTGAAAGCATCGCCCAGCGCGTGGCTGGCATGGCCGTCGACGCTCCACCGTGTGTCGGTACCAATCTGGTATATGCCATTTACATACGAGGAGTTGATCAACGCCTGTCCTGCGGCGCTCTGGGGACCGAAGGGGTTGATCAGATCGCTGAGGATGCCGCCGGGCGCAAGCGGAGGGTTATTGGGAAAGCCCGAGACGTTCTCGTTGGGTATGCCCCCGGTCCAGCGATTGTCGTTTTGGTTCTTGCTGTAATTGAGGTCCGTAGCGTAGTCCCAACCGCCGTTGGTGCCGGAGAACGTCAACAGAACCCTCTGCGCGGTGTTGAGAGCGCCCCCGTAGCGGTTGTTGTCCGGGTCACTCCAGACCGCGAAGATCGGATCGGTGAGATCCGGCGCCAGGCCGCCGCAGTTCCCCGCGCCTCTGGAGCAGATCAGCTGCGACGCCTTCGGGAAGTAGGGGCTCGCCGGATCCATCTGGAGTTCATAGAACATGGGACCGGAGTAACCGTTCACTTCGGCTTGCGTCCAGAAGTACTGCAGCTGCAGGGTGTTGTTGGCCGGCAGCGCCTTGGTCAAGGTCGCCATCACGGAAGACTCGTGGGACTCCGGGAGCAGATCCGTCGCGGCGGAATACCGGTATGAGCAGTCCCCGTAATAGGTCGTCAGTTGCGGATTGCCCGCACAGGCCGGATAACCCGACTGCCAGAAGTTACCGTTGTTATCAAGTACATTCCCGGGCCAATTTCCCGGATAGTTGGTATTGGGGACGCCCCGTGCAGGATCAAAACCCTCGGCGGAAAACCCCCGCTGCGTCGCGCGCAGTTCCTGTTGCTTGCTGTAACTTCCCGTGATCATGAAGTTATAGCCGTCGCTCGTCAGATCGCCGTGTCCGAAAGTGAAATCCGCCTGGCCCGAGCCGCCGCCGGCTTCCTGCGGGTGATCGAAATTGAACTCGACTTCGGCCCCCTGGTAATTCTTCTTGGTAATGAAGTTGATCACGCCCGCGATCGCGTCCGAGCCGTACAGCGCCGAGGCGCCTTCCCGCAGTACCTCGACGCTGCCGATAGCCGAGAACGGAATGCCGCTCAGGTCGACCGAAAGGCCGTTGAAAGCATTGTTGGCCACCCGTTGGCCGTCAAGCAGCACCAGGGTACTGCCATTGCCCAGGTGGCGCAGGTTGGCGTAACTACCGCCGCCGGAAAATGACCCTACGTTTGAGGAAATGTTTACCGACGGGGCGGAGGAGGTAAGCGTGTTCATCGCCTGCTCCACCGTCGCGATGCCCTGGTCCTTGAGGGCGTCCGCCTTGAGGATGGTGACGGCCTCCGCGGTTTCCGCTGCGGGCCTCTTGATGAGGGAGCCGGTTACGACCACTTCCTGCAGCACGGGGGCTTCTTCAGCAGCCGCCTCCTGTTGCTGTTGAGCGCTTGCATGCTGGCTGACGAATGCAAACGATGCTGCGACCGCACTTGTCAGCAGTGCCCTGCGCGTAGCTTTGATCACCGACGCGCGAGGGATCAGCGAATCAGTCGCTTTGCTGACCCATGAAAAATGACTCATTAGATGTCTCCCCTGATTGCGCTCTACAGACTTGTTGCTTCGTGACACTCGCCGGCACCTCTGCGATCGACGCGTACCAATCGATAGCTCGCACCGATAATAAAAGCCCGTCGCAGGCCCCAGGCACCTTTGCGGTGCACAGGACCGAATCGCCGTCGAAGCGTTATCCCGTCGCGGTGAATTGCGTGGCGACGTGCGTCGAAAAGCGTGGAATTCAGTTCCGCGCGGGGAACAGACAGGCTTGCGAGAAGCGCAGACTCGTCGTCTCGCACTCACAACAGCGCCTCAGGAGACACGCACCTCAGAAGCAGCGAAGCTTCCCGGCGTACAAGCCGTTGCCAGCATCAACGGCCAGCGGACACTACGTATTCGGGCAAGCCCTCGCTACACTTACGGGACCGATAACGCGCACGCAAATTGAAAGCGGGAAAGTGATGACTGCTGAAAAAGAAGTAACCATGGGATTCGGCTGGCGCGTCTACGGCCTGGGCGTCATGGCGTTGGGCCTGGTGTGCCTCGCGTTCGGCGACTTCCACCCGGGGCAGCCGGTGCCCGAGGGTTTCCCCGGCCGCACCGTCCTCGCCTACGCCGCCGCGGCGTTCATGCTCGTCGCGGGCGCCGCCGTCGAGTGGCGGCGGAGCGTGGCCTGGGCGGCCGCGGCACTCAGCGCCTACTTCGCGCTCATTGTCGTCATCCTCATGAACGGCAGCGTGCTGCTCGCCAATTACGCCGAGTACGGCCCGTACGAAACCACCGCCATAGAACTCGCGGTCACGGTGGGCGCGCTGATCGTCTATGCCGCCAACGCCAGGATCGATGCCGTCCTGGCTGAACGTTTGACGCGCCTCGGCCAGCTGGCGTTCGGGATTTGCGCGCTGATATTCGGCGGCGCGCATTTTGTCTATATGAACTTGACGGCCCCGCTGGTCCCCAAATGGCTGCCGCCTACGCCGGAGTTCTGGGGTTATGCGACCGGGCTAGCGCACATTGCCGCGGGCATCGCGATCCTGACCGGCGTACAGGCGCGCCTCGCCGCGATCCTGCTGACCGTGATGTTCGCGTCCTTCACGCCACTGGTGCACATCCGGATGCTCCTGGCCGATCCCTCCAGCCATTGGATCTGGAACGAGAACGCCGTGAATCTCGCCCTGACCGGCGCCGCCTGGGTCGTAGCGGACTCGCTGGCGCGGCCGAGGCGGCCAAGGGTGCGCGCTGCAGGTGCCGCAGCGGCAGGATGACAGGACGGCGCGGATGGCTCACGCCACTGATGTTGAGGTTACGCGACTGACTCCTCGTGACCGGGAACTCGCCCGCAGGCTCTTCACCACCATGGCTGAGGTGTTCGGGCAGGGTAGCGAGGCCCTCAGCGACGACTACATCGATCGTGTTCTGGCGCGCGAAGATTTCTGGGCGCTCGCGGCGCGCGTCGACGATCTGATCGTCGGCGGCCTGACCGCACATAGCTTGCCGATGACGAGCTCGTCCTCATCCGAGATTTTCATTTACGACATCGCGGTACGCAGTGACTGTCAGCGTCAGGGCGTTGGGCGGCGCCTGCTCGGCGAGCTGTGCAGGCGCGCGGCGGCCGGCGGAATCGGGGTGGCCTTCGTGTGTGCTGATAACGCCGATACCGATGCGCTCGACTTTTATCGCGCCCTGGGTGGGGCAGCCTCACCGGTTACGCTGTACACGTTTGGATCGCGAACCGGACCGAGCGGCTGACAGGCGTGAGCCCACCGGCGGCGGCCGGCGGACGCCTATGGCGAGCGATGCAATTGCCTGAGAACCTGCCGTGCGAGGTCGCGCTGCATGATGAGCGGCGCATCGGCGTCGGTCTGGATGTCTGGCGCAAACTGCACCAGATTGAAGACTCCGGCCAGGGTTTCGCCGGCCTGCCTCACCGGGAGGAACGAGTCATGCAAGGCTGCCCGAACTACTTCGACCAGCTCTGGCGCGTGATCGTGCTCGAGCACCGCCTTCAGTTCCGCAAGCCCACCCAGCGCGCTCAGACGATTTTGTTCCGGGACGCCCGCACGCGCCTGCGCGAGCAGGATCGCGGCCGCCCGTGGGTCCTTGGTTGCGACCAGCGCGTCCAGGGTTGCCGCCATGAGGTGTACCTCGGACGCTGTCGCGGCCACGGTCTGCAATGTGTCGAACGCCTGCGCTACACCCGATCTGCCCAGCCCCGTGGCCGCCGCAGCCTGCACGGCGTAACTCGCGTCGTTGTGGAGCGCGTTGACCAGTGCGTCGTAGACCCTGCGCTCGCTGGAAAAATTTCCGAGCGCGGTGACCACCGCCGCGCGTACGCGGCTATCCGGCTGCCGTAGCGCCGCGAGCAGCGCGCCTTTGGCCGCCGCATTTCCAACCTTGCCGAGCCCCGCCGCGGCGGCGGCTCGTACGCCGTAAAAGGCATCGTGACCGAGCACCTGCGCCAATGCGGCGACGCCGCCATTGGCGCGCGCTCCCTTGTGCTGGCCGAGTTGCTCGACCGCCCACAAGCGAGCCATCATCGACGGGTCGCGTTGCGCCGCTGCGATCAGCGCCGCGAGAGGCCTATCAAACTGCACCGCCTTATCAAGCCGGTCGTCCGGATCGAAGTCCACCCACTGGGGCGCGAAATCCAGTGGCAGGTCGAACTCCTGCCGCTGCAAATGATCCCGGATCTGGCTCGCCTGGCGCTCCCCGCCCGCACCATAGAACGCGACTTCAATCGGCATGTCGAAGAGCGGCGTCAGCGCGTCGAGTTGCTGCGTTTGCGTGACGATTAACTTTTCAAGCTTCCTGGCGGAGTCGTAGCTCGCTTCGACCCGATAGTCCGGATGCCCGGCCATCGACACCCATTCGCGGAAAAACCAGCCGAGCTCCTGGCCCGTGGTTGCGCGGATGGCCTCGAGCAGGGCGGCGGTGTCCACGGCCTGCTCCCGATGCGCGACCAGGTAGTGATGCAGCGCCTGAAACAGCGGCTCGTGCTGCGAGGCGGGGTGCGAGGCGGCCTGCGCGCCGTCGAGCACGTAGCGCAGCATGTCGAGCACCGCCGCGCCTTTTTGGTGCGTAGTCGCATCGAACATCTGCATGGGATCGGTGTAGTGCCGTTCGAGCAGCGGTCGGCGATAGTCGTCGCGATCCTCCGCCTGCTCGCTGAGCTGGTCGTTGTAGATCTCGAAGCGATAGGCGTCGTTACCCTCGTGGTACTGGGTGTAGAGCGCCGTCAGGTAGGTCGCGAAGCCCTCATTGAGCCAGATATTGGCCCAGTCGCGACCCTGCACCAGATCCCCGAACCAGTGCTGGCCCAACTCGTGCGCCACCAGCACGGTACTCGGGTAGTCGCGATCCGCGCGCTCATCATGCAGGGTAAATTCCGTCAGCGTCGTGGCGCTGACGTTCTCCTGTCCCCCGAATATGAAATTGTGGACCGCAGTCTGTGCGTATTGTTCGTATGGGTAGTTGACGCCCGTTGCGCGCGAGAAAAAGCCAATCATGTCGGGCGTGAGGTGCAGTGAGCGACGCGCGGTGGCCTCGTCCACGTAGTTTGGAACGTAGTAGTCAACCGGCTTGTCCTGGTAGCTATCGGCCACTTTGCGCCACGGGCCCACGGCGATGGAAATCAGATACGAGCTGTGCGGGACACTCTCCACCCAGTCGTAGGTGACGTATCCGGCGGAGCGCGTCACGCTGGCGAGCCTGCCGTTTGAAACTACGCTTTGCCCTTCGGCAACCGTCGTGATGGTCTCGCTCCTCGCCATGTCGTTCGGATAATCCCAGCACGGAAACCAGTAGTGATTGAACTCGGCTTCTCCCTGTGAATAGACTTCCTGCGGACGGCTTGGATATTCCGGCGTCGGATTCACAAAAAACAGACCGGTGCGTGGAAAGCCGTGGTAGGCGATGCGCACATTCAATGTGCTGGTTGCGTCGTAATCGCGATCAAGGCTGACCCGCAAACGCGAGCCGTGGGCGCTGTGCGCCAAGCTGACGGGCGCGCGTCCCGGCAGCTCCAGCGCGACTGACTCAATGCTCAGTCCGGCACTATCCAGGTCGAACACATGGAACTGCGCTCCGAGGGGCTGGAGCGTGACGACCTCGTCCCCGAAGACCTCGCCTTTTGGTGCATCGAAGCGCAGCGTCAGCTTGTAGTTCTCGACGTGGTAGGTGCGGCTGGGGGGCCACTGCCAGACATCCGGATTGCCGAACACGTGCGCGTCCGTCCCGGCCGCCTGGGCGTGGCCGGTCAAAGCGACTGCAAGCGCCAGGATGCGAAGAGCGGGCAGCCAGATAAAGCGCGATGAACTGGAGTCCGGGGGCTCATACAGCGTGATCATGGTGTGTGTGCGCGCTAGCGAACCTTGCGCCAAACGATGTCCTCGTTGTTGCGCCGGTCGATCAATGCGTCAACCTTGCCGCGCGCATCCCGGCGAAACAGCCGGCGCCCTTCAATGCCCCTGCGAAAGAACAGATCGCCGGTCTCCGGAAATAGTTGTTCCTGGCTGCGGCCGGACCTTTGCGAAAAAAGCGCTTCGCCTGCGCTCGACACTTCCATGGTTTTCCCGGGTGCAAGCTCGTATACGCCCTGATAGTCAGCGTATCTGGCGGTGTCCGGCAGGCCCTGAGCCGGGTCCTCGTAGTAGCGCAGTACCTGTTCGGCTGCAATCTGCCATGCGCCGTTGCGCCGCAACCAGGTGTCGGTGGTGTGGTATCGGGCGTGCACCGTCTGGCCGGAAATGGTTTCGGTTTCCTCCACGTCATAGCTGAGGATCGCGGCGCTGCCGACGATGCGGCTCTGCGGATGCTTGATCGCGATTGCGCCGGACCAATCCGGCGGCGGCGCAGTTATATCCGCAAGCAACGCCGTCTTGTCCATGGTGCGACCCTTTTCGTCATGGATCAGGCTGTCGCTGGCGAAGTAGCGTTCGAATGCTGCACGGTTTCCCGCCGTCACGCCGTCGAGGAGTTCCTGGCTTCTGCGCACCAGCTCCGCCTGCGTGATCATCTCATCACGACCGCCCGAACAGCCCGCGGTACCCATGCCGAGGACCACTGCCGCCAGCATCGCCACGACCTTATGCATTTAAGATGGCCTGCCGCCCGACCAAAGGCCGCCCGAGTATGCTCGCCAGCCGAACCCGCTAGCTTGAATGCACTTGACGCGCCAGGCCGTTGGCGACGCCGTGAAGTCGCCAGTAGCTGGGCGGCGCGCCGGTCAAAGCTCCAATGGCTCGCGAAAGGTGGGCGAGATCCGAAAAGCCCAGCTCGTGAGCAATAACGGTGAGTTGTGATGAGGAGTGCAGCAATAAATTCCATGCCCGGCGCGCACGGCTTTCGATACGGAACACTTTGGGGGCTACGCCGAAGGCGCGACGAAAACCCCTTGATACCGTCTCCGGGGCGAGGCGCTGCGATTCGGCCCAGCTTTCCAGCTGCGTGCATCTGTCCACACGCAGGGCCTGGGCCAGTCGTTCCGTCCAATGGAATGCTGGTGCCGGGACGTGAATCAGCTCAGAGCGCAGCTGGGTCATCGCAGCGAGCGGATCGCGTTCCGCCAGCATTGCCAGGGCATCTGGATCACGAACCCGAAAGTAGCCTTCGAGAAGATTGTCGCACCACGGCAGGCGCAGGATCTGCAGCGCGCGATGACTCATAGCCCGATTCGCGTGGCAATCGAATGCTCCGTGTAGCAGCACACCGCCCGGAGCTGCAATAAAACGACCCGCGAAGCTCGCCTCCTCGAAGGTGCCGGCCAGCACCACCGTTGCATAGCCGGCGGCATGACGGTGCCGCGGCAGCGCGAGCCCGGGTTGCAGAGTTTCGACGCCGAATCGGATCGATCGGTATCGGGAGCGTTGCTGCCTGGCCACCCTGGGCAGTTTACTCCGGGCGCAGCGCCGGTGAGCACCGGCGACTGACTCTTTAGGCGATCTAAAACGTTGGCACCGGCAGTTTCAGGAAATCGTGATAAATGCGATCACGATGTGCGAGTAATAGCGACAGGTCATCAGCGTGAACCGTCTTGGGAACCCAACTGAACAGCTCGCGCCAACGCCCGTGCATTGGGCAAACAGACTCGGGTAGTGGCTGCACCAGCGCCGCAAATGCCGCCCACGCCAGGTCCAGAGCCGTGATTTGTTCACCTATAAACATTGAGCGGCCTGCCAGCTTTTGAGCGCGGAGCCTATTAGCCAGCAAAGATACGACGGCCTCACTACGAAGCTCGTTGTCGTGTTCCGTAGTGGTTCCGTATTTAGCGTGGAGATACTTACCCGCCTGTCGGTCGCGCGCTGAGGAATCCGGTGCCAGTAGCTGTTCGATGAACTGCAGCCGGCGACACCACCCGAAGCCGCCCTCCCCACACAGCTCAGCGACCAGACCAATGGTCATCGATCGCTCAGCAACGTCAGCAGGGAGCAAGGGGATCGTCGAGGACAGACGTTCTGCTGCGTAAAGCTGCTCGAGCCAATTGGAGCGGGGCCGCTCCTGCCCAATCAATACAACAGGCACACTCTCTTGCGCTGTCAATGGTTTGAGCGCCCGGTATGTGCCCTGGGCATCGCGGGCGTCGACGAGCAGATAGGCGATGGACTTAACGTCAAAAATCGCCCGACAGAACTCCGACCAAGGCGACGGGATGCCAAATCGTCCCAGAATCAGTCGAACGCCGGGCGCGCTTATTCCTTTATCGAATGGAACCCATTCGGCCATTTCGCTTTCCCATAGCCGCCCGCAGTCGCCGACTATCCTTCGCTATTTTTCAAGGCGTCTGATTGTGGCTCCGTAAGGTGGTGCGAAGCCGCCCCCCGGGGGGGCCATATGAATCGACAAAACTCCTGCCCCATCAGCATGACAGTGTTTTCCCGCCGCGCTCCGCAGCTCTTTGCGATCTTAATTGAGGGGCTATTGTCGGGATGAATCACGGAAACGATGCGTCGGAACGGCATCACCGAGGCGTACTCGAACACCCGGGCCGCCGCTTCACGGGCATATCCCTGGCCCCAGTAGTTTCGGTCAAAGGTATAGCCGAGCTCTTGCTCAAAAATGACGTTCGTATCCAAGGGTACCTGCGAGCGTTGATACCACACCCGAGGGAATTTCCCAGATGCCGTGTCCACCTCGAGCGCCATATCGCTAAGGCCACAGCGACCAATCAGCGCTCCATCAGACTTACGCACAACAGCGAGCGGACCTAGTTGCAGGCTCTTGTAAGTTTCACGAAACGCTTCCAGCAATGCATAGGTCTCATGAATGGAACGCGCCCTGCCATTTCCCAGATATCTGGCAACAATCGGATCTGCATGAATACGAGCAAAGAATTCGAAATCTGCCTGTTCAATCCTGCGAAAGATGAGTCGCTCCGACTCAATTCGATCGGTATCGTGCGCTAACGTCATCGACTGCAACCAGCAATCACGCCCAGGTCGAGGAGAAGATCTGGCTGGTGAGCTTTATGCGCCATGACCTGGGCTTCTTTGATCACGAGACACATGTCGGGTAGAGAGCGCGGCAAAACCCCTTCGCTGCTAAGCTGAATCTGCACTCGACATCACCGAGGGTCATCTAATACAGGCACTTAGCTGATTCCCGCGTTACGGTGAGTGCTGGTAGGTCACGCTGGGTGACGGTGGATTGGAAACCAACGTGGAAACTAAAAGCGTTTCTGGCTCTGTGCACCTTCATGGCACATAAAGTGAACACAGCCCGACGACGACAATTTCAATCTGCCGTAGCCCATAACCCCACTTACCGATGTGTGCGTTCCGCACCCGCGGCGACACTACCGAGCTTCATGGACCCCTCCAACGTTTGTTAGATCGCACCAGTGACCGACGCATCGCCAACCGCGGGATTGGTACTGCGCTAGCGATCAACGGGCGCCTGTTGCCTTGTCACGCAACTCCAGGTCAGCGTCAAGCCGAGCTCCGTATCAAACGCTTCCTCCTTAAACACCATGGTTTGTTTCTTTCTGGTGCAGTACTCGTCGGCTCGCTTAATGGCCCTTGTTTCAGCAAGACTTACGGGTTCGCTGGTGTCCCGCAACTTGTAAGTACCCTGGCCAACTCTACCCACCCTTCCGGGTGCTAAGTGCGCCGAATTGAGTTGTGGTGGGCGGCAGCTCCAAGTGAGTGTGTAGCCATAGCCCATATCAATCGTTTTGTCCTTTACGATCATGGTTTTTTTTGTTTTCGCGCAGTGCTCGCTGGCCAGCCTCATGGCGTGTGTATCCGCGACATCTATATCTAGAGGTTTGTCGATCGCATCGCTGATCACCCGCGTCCTGTAAGTATCCTGGCCGGCCGACACGATCTCTCCGGGTGCCAAGTTCTGCGCCGAATTGCTCGTGGCGATGCAAGTGGCGAGGACCGCGGCACAAACGACGACCGCGCGCGTCATTGTTTCAACCACCATTGCGCCGCTGATATGAGCTGCTGCTGGAGAGGCCAAGGAGCTGCAAGTGCTGGAACAATATAGCTGACACTGCGATTTGAAAGGGTGAAACCCCACTGGAACGTGAACGCCGCGCCATTCTGGTAGGGCTGCACATAGGATGTCTGAGCGACCCAAGTCACGGACTGATCAAAGAAACGCGCTGGCCGGTCCTCGAAATACAGCCCGCCACTGGCATAGGATGGGTAGAAGGGGTAGGTCTCGGGTGTATCCATGCCGGATTGATTGATACTGGTGCTCCATGATTGCACCCAGCGCCCATCGCCAAAACCTCCCGAGAGACTGACCCCAATCCAGGCACCGCTTAAGTCGCCGTTCGAAAACGGCCCCATCTGATATGAACACTGAAAGGTCCCGCAGGCGAAGTTCCCTGTTACGCCGACTGGGCCATACGTGCCGATTCCAAAACCTATGGGTATGGGTGGAGCGTTGAACTCAAGATCCGCTGGCAGCTGACTCCCCAGCGCGGCCGACCCAGAGGCACCGCCGCCCCAGAACGAATTCGCCGATGGTTGAAACTGAGAAAAGGGGTTCGCAGGCGCAGCAAACGCAGCCGCCGAGGATTCCAACGAGTATGCTTGATCCACCGCCATCGACGGGTCCCCCACCCATGGTATTTGGATGTTGGTTCCGGGTACGGTAACGGTTCCATATGAATTCGCGTACCCGGCGCCGCAGTCTCCGTAGCAACTCCAGTTCCATTGGCCCCCCGGACACCCATCTGTTCCACAAGGCTTGGGATCAAACCCCGTCGGATCGACGAGCGAGAGCGGATTGTTGTTCACGTAACTGTATCGGTTGTAGCTCTGCGTGTTGGTCGGATCTGGAATCGTCGGATCCGCCGACAGGAATCTGCCGGTGATCGCATCCTGCACCCGCCCGTTCATGTGATTCAGGCCCATCCACAGGCCCAACTGGGTTTGGAACGTGTAACCCTGGCGTGTGATGCCAGCGGCCGTTGTGAGATCTAAGTTGCTGGCCGCTCCCGACCAGGTGGTGGGGTTTCGTCGTATTCCAAATGGCGTGAGGCTCTCGTTCACAGTGCTCGTGCCGGTGCTGCTCGTCAGATCCGAAACACTTCCCTGATGATCCGAGAGCATGTAGCTGAACGTGTTGGTGCCTGCCGAGGTGCGCGAGTACACCGCGACCGGCTCGGAACCGGCATAAATGTAATGGCGGTAGTTCGTGACCCCGCCGCTCACCACCTGCTCGAGAAGCCCGCCGATGTAGTTCGTTGTCTCGTTGATGCCGTTGCCACTGTACGCCTGCTGCCAGCGCTGCCGGGCAGGGCCGTACAGGAAAGACACAACCTCTGCCGTCGATCCGACGCCGGCACTGACCACCGTCGGATAGTTGTAGCTCGTCCACCCTATGGTGCTGCCTTGGCGGGTGAGCGCGTTGCCGTTGGCGTCATACGATCCTTTTCGGCGGAGGGAACAAAACCCACACACCGGATGCGCTCGGGACGGCCCTTGCTGACCGCCCGGGTGCGGACGGTGCACTGATCGTGGAGCTTATCGAGGAGTCGGACGGAGCCTCAAAGGCGTCCGCCCGTGTGCCACAGATCGCTCCTCTGCCAACGCCTTCGGACGCATCGCTACGAACCGCCATCGCGGACCTCGTGCGCTCCTTGCCGGTGCCGGATCTTGAGGACGAACGCGAATCGCAGGCCCCTGCAGCGCAAGTCCAAGGCGATGAGGCCGCTGAAGCGCGCCTTTATGGAATGTACGTGGGCCAGATCAGCGCCCGCATCGAGCGAGCGTGGATCAAACCCCGCAGCTCACCAGGAGCCGATCGGTTCGTGTGCCGGGTACAGGTCCTGCAGAGTCCATCCGGGGATGTCCTTGAGGTCGCGCTGTCGTCCTGCAACGGGGATGCGCGCTGGCAGTCCTCCCTCCTGCGCGCCATCGAGACGGCATCCCCCTTACCCGCGCCACCGGACGCGCGCGTGTTCAAGAAACACATCGCGCTGCAATTTAAGTCGGACGTATTCGCTGTTGGTGGCAGTAGTGAGGGGTTCGAGCCAGAGGTTCGGCTAGCCATGGCAAGCCTCCGCATAGTCTCAGGCATCAGTGGCGACGCCGCTTCGGTTCAGTCCAACCCCACTAACACGCCCGCACCAGACAATGTGATCGAGCACTTGCGTTCCATGAAGGACGGGAAGGCAGGCGCCGTGGACCTGCGCATTAACGGATCCACCGGCCTAGTGAACCCGCCGGAGTCGCGCTAGCGAAGATCGATGCGCAATGCGGCTCGGAGCAAGATGGAAACCGACGTGAGATTCTCGAACTCAGTTCACGATCTCGGCACGAGCGCCGGTGCGTCCCGCGGCACCGCACCGCCCCGCGTGTCCGATGGGTGCACACACCTCCGCTTCACACGCGCTGTTCGAGATACGCTTGCAGCCAAGCCAGAATATCCGGCCAGCCTCGGTGCTGGGTACGGGCGCTCGCAGTCGTTAGGCCGGAGTGTGTCAAGCGTACTGTCGTCGTGCCGTCCCTTTCTTCCAGGTCAAAGCGGACAAGTGACTCCAACGCATCGTCCTGCCAGCTCGGAAGCCAAGTGAATGCGAGCACGTTCGGCCGTTGAATCTCGCGATAGACGCCTTGCACCGTAAACGGTCTGCCACCGATACCACTGCCCCTCATGAGCCATTTGCCTCCGGCGCGCAGGTCCGACTCCATGTGCGTCGTCTTGAATCGACCCTCGGTACCCCACCACTTTACGCGCTCCTCTGGACTGGTCAGTGCGACAAAGATCTGCTCCGCCGGAGCCTTGATCTTTATTTCCTCGGTAATCGTCTCGCCTGAATTCGAGTGATTCATCGATCCTCCTCGATATACTTCTTGAGGTCGCGCAACGTGTCCTTCCAGAAGGCTTGATAATCGCCCAACCAATCGTTCACCGTACCGAGTGGCCGAGCATTCAGTTCGCAAATGTTGGCGGTGCCACGCTGACGCGCAACGACAAGTCCAGCCGATTTGAGCAATCTAAGGTGTTTCGAAATCGCGGGACGACTTGTGCGAAAATTGCCGGCGATTTCTCCGACCGCCTGCGGGCCTTCTTTGAGCAAATTCAGGATCTCTCGGCGCGTCGGATCGGCGATAGCCCGGAAGATTGCCTGACTCTGTGCCTTCGTAATGGTAACCATCTAGTTACCGAATGGTAACCATATGGTTTCTATTAGTCAAGATCACAACTACAACTCAGTACACGATCACGGAGCAGTCTTGGCGGGCGCAAGTCCTTGGGAAGGGCACTTTGTAGCCAGCTCACGGATCTCGGAACACTGACATGGGGGAATGCTCGGGGAGTTCGTACCGGTCGGTAAATGCCCTTCGACTTGCTCATTCTGGCCCTTTCGCAGATCGACCGTTGCGTAGCCTAGGAAGCGACTCCATGGTTACGCAGATGACGGGCGACTGCCTTGCGCCAATCACGGAGCGTCGCCTTACGGATATTGAGCCGTTCGCCCTGCTCGCTGATGCCCGGGGTCTCTGGGCTCGAGTACGACATTGATCTCGGGGGACTGCAGGCGGTGGCAGTCGCGGACAAACCGGATCACTTGGTCCCGAACCGGCCCTGGCCAGCGAGAGCGACCGCAATTTCGTAACCGATATCATATGTTTATTGTCCCTTGACGAAAACCTCGAAGCCTCCTTAACGGGCGCAAATGGTCCGAAGTAGATCTGCTCCCAGGAACCGTCGTCTTTCACGTTGATTACGAGCAGCAATTCTGCGTCGCCTCGAAATCCAATTTGGTTGGCGGAGCGGTTCGTCTTGATCTGAACTGTCTTGCCCTCCGCCGAGCGCGCGTCGAAATCGCCGCACCCTGGAGGGCCTTTGTCAGACCGTAGTGGTCCGTCGCAATCAACTCTCCAAAGTCCCCAAGCAGGTTTCCGAGACCTTGCCAACGGTACTCGGGTGCCAAGGACTTAAGTGCCCGTTGAGACGCGAAGATGCTGGCGAGGATGGCCTGAGCGGCGGCGATTCGCTCCCTTCTAAAATCCACGCTTGCTCCTTTGCATGCTGGCGTGACACATCGGCACAGCCTGAGTATCGAATTTCCCCGTCGGTTTGGCCCGTACTCCGGCGCTGCTCATCCCGTCAGCCTTTGGCCTGTTCGGATCGGATATAGCGTGAGAGGTGAAATGCCGCCATCGCCACATCCTCTTCCGATATACGCTCACGTGCGTGTTCAATGAATTCCGGTAACGCCTTGGGTTCCAATACCCACGGCTTATCAGGTGACGCCTTCCAACCCTCACTCATTGGCTCCACGAACCATCCGGGAAAGACGACGACTCCGCGCACGGGTAGCCGTTTGCCGGTGCTGTCCTCAATGAGTTGAGAAAGCCAGCGAGCGCCCGACTCCGCCTGGTGTACGGGATTTCGGTCCGGCTCAAAGCTGGCTGCCAAGACCCTATCTTCTGTGAGAGTTACTCGCGCTGCACCTTGGCGCGGCTTCATCCAGGTTTTGGTTTCTACGGCATAGATACCGTGCGTCGAAAGCACGGCGTGGTCGATGTTAAAGCCGTCCCCCGGGATGTCGTGGAAGACCCGCGCACCGTTCACGCGCAGGCCCTCTAAGAACTGACCGACGGCTCGCTCGCCATCTCGACCCAACTTCAGTTGTTTGACCCTTCGCCGACCTGACCAGTAGTAAGCGGCAGAGATCACCACAGCGACAACCGCCAGAGTGGTGTACAGCCAGGGCGTTCGCGGGGTATGACGCCAGACCGCGAGCCATTCGGATACAGCGAACCACGTCAAAAAAATAGAACAGACAAGCAATGGGAAGAAAGTCCCAAGAAGCCTGGCCTCGATTGCTTCCTGCACCGACTGGCCCGGTAGGCGTAGCGGCCTTGCACGAAGGGGGGACCGCGAATCCTTTGAGTACATGGCCTGTTCCAGATGGTCTTAGCTAGAAGGCTACCCCGGTTTCTTCGTCAAAATCGGGAAGTTGATCACTGATCTGCCGGACTCTAAGGCTCATAAGTCATTTATGTCGATGCAAGATAAAGGGCACAGGGGCGGCTTTGGACGCCCGACCGTGCTCGTTAGAGGATGCGCCAATGCCTGAGATCCGGAAGCTCGCTCTTTTCTTGGATGGCACGTGGAACACGCTTAACGACAATACCAACGTGTGGCGCATGAAATCCCTGCTTACTACAGGCGACCCGAACCAACTCTGTTACTACAGCCAGGGCGTCGGCACGACCCGTGGAGAAAGGGTGTCGGGTGGCATGTTCGGTTACGGGCTCGACCGCGAAGTCACCGACGCCTACGAGTGGCTAATTGAACATTACGAGGTCGGTGACAGGCTGTTCATCTTCGGATTCAGCCGAGGTGCGTTCACAGCACGGAGCCTTGCCGGCTTCATCGCCAAATGTGGCTTGCTTACCCCCGGGGCACCGTTGTCGCTAGACCAGCTTTATTCACGGTACCGGCTAGGCACCAGTGCCGACAGCATCCGGGAGCTGAAGAACCGCACGGCCGATCTTCTGTCGCAGGAGGAAACCTGGCTGCTGAAATACTCCCGAGATATTCCCGTCTACTTTCAGGGTGTCTGGGACACTGTAGGTGCCTTGGGATTGCCGTTCGGCAACCTGGCGCATGTCAGCCGCTCTCAGTTCAAATTCCTTGAAACCGATCTGCGGATCAACTACTCCTTCGCTTACCACGCACTCGCTATCGACGAGCACCGCGTGGACTTTGCACCCACTCTTTGGACCAAAGTGACGCGCAAAAGTGGTGACAATGTTCCGCCACGCCCGCTCACAGAGGTTGAACAGCGCTGGTTCGTCGGTGCCCATGCCGATGTAGGCGGTGGCTACGAGGATGGGGTGCTCGCGCAACTTCCGCTGCGCTGGTTGCAGTCCAAGGCCGAAGCGCACGGACTCAGGTTCCGCAATTCCGTTGCTCTCGATGGGGACGAAGTGCACGCTGACGTGCACGACTCCTTCGCTCAGATGGGACTCGGTCTGTACCCGATATTGCGTCTGGGCCGGCGATACTACCGCACCCTCGGCGCGGCACCCATCGATAACGCGACATCGACGAAAGCCTCTATTAACGAAACAATCGACGGCTCGGTGTTTAAGCGTTGGCAAGAAAACACCGACTACCGACCGGCCAACCTTGAGCGATGGGCCAGTCAGTATCGCGTCGAAGTCAGTGCGTTGGGCGACTCCGTCCGCGCAGACGATCCTAGGGCCGCGGTACCCGAAGACATTCACGCCTCATCGGCTCCGTGACTTCTTTTCACTCCACCTGCGGGCCGCCTTGGCGCACTCAGCGCTGCATATATGCTCGCCGCCACCGCCGCCGCGAATCGGTTTTGACAGGAAGAACTTCCCGCACCCATCCCACTCACACCGACGAATTAGGCGAGACCAGCCCTTCCTACGATGAATGAGCAAACCCAACGCGTAGCTGTGTGCGCCTTCGGGAGTCGCCGCTTTGACCGAGAAATGCTCGCTCAAATCAGACGCCCGCTGAAAGAGGAAACGCACTTCTACGGAGCACTGCTCCGCAAATTGAAGCATCTCTTCCAGCACATCGATACGCCAGACCAAGCGGCGGCGGCCGTTCACGATCCTTCGACTGGTAAGTTTTCTAAGCCACATCTGTAAATCTGCTTGATCTTGCGTGAGCTGCGCAATTGGGGTCATACGCACACCGGGACAAATGGTCCCGAGTATTTCGGCGAGTTCCGAGCCTATAGAACCACCGAGCCGCAGTGGCACGTTGCCTTATGTTTCGGAAGAATTGGTGTATTGCCGACTTTCTTGATCATCGCTTCAAGTGCAGCTCGTTGACGTCCGGGAGTCCGCTACCCCAAAGTGACGCGAAAATGCGCGAATCGCTCGTCCGCGAGGCGACTCTCCACTATCCGCGAGGTTCTCATTGATTAGATCGATGATGGTTTGGAGACATGATACCGCGCGAGCAACGCCTTTCGAGAAACCTTCGCGGACCTCGTGCAGGGGAGTTCCGTGCATGAAATTTACGGACGCGGTGTCTCCGTACTTCTTGTATTCGAGAGTGTCGGTTCCAAACACCTGACCCAATGTGTCGTCTATTTTCTGCTCGATGGCGGCCACTCTGGGGTCGTCGCGCCCCTGGATCGTGTTCACATCGAGCGACTCGAGATCCTCAATCCGTCGCTGGAGCTTTGGAATCGCGGCTCGCATTTGTTCCGGAGACAGGCGAGCCGGTCGGCTTGCCGGGGGTTGAGGGGATCTGGCCATATGCATTCGATGCGTCGGGTAGATAACCTCCGGCTAGACTACACCCGAGTCGTTGAGCGTTCTTACATTGCCTGCGCCCCGTAGTTCGTGACGAAGATGGTCTCGCTCGCGGTTTTAAGTAGGTGTCGCATCAACAGGTTCAAAACGCCACCGGCCCAGGCACTCGCCCTGACGCCCAAGAAGCCCTTGGGCTATGCTCTTAGCCGATCGCAGCGCGACAATACTAAGATGAGATGGGAAGTGTAATGGCCCCGTTACTCGAAGACGTTTTTAAAACCGGTGGCGTCCCGACTCATACGTTTGTCGAGCCCAAGGAGTATCCGGATCTGCTGCTCAACCTAAGAACGCCAGGGCGGGGCCTGGTTATCGAAGGGCCTTCCGGGATTGGGAAAACGACTGCGGTTGAAACCGCGTTACAGCGACTCGGGTTGGCGGAGCACGTCACTAAGTTCTCGGCAAGGAAGCCCAAGGATCTCGAATACATTCAGGCGCTGCCAGACTTAGGGTCCGTCGGAGTGGTGATCATTGATGATTTCCACAAGCTCGATCAAAAGACTCGGTCAGCTTTGGCTGACTACATGAAGACACTGGCAGACGAAGAGTCGCGAGAGACAAAGATCATCGTGGTCGGGATCAACAAGGCTGGACAGGCTTTGATCGATTTCGCTCACGACCTTGTTAACCGCATCGACATCGTCCCATTTGAGAGTAATCCCGATGAGAAAGTCGAGGCGTTGCTGAAGCAAGGGGCCGCCGCCCTCAACATTGCCATCGACGCCATTCCCGACATGGTCACATCTTCGCAGGGTAGCTTCTACATCGCTCAAATGCTTGGCAGAGAGGTGTGTAAGGACGCGGGCATCACAGAGCGAGCGGAATCTACCAAGACCATTGAAATTAGCTTCGAGTCGGTCAAGGCAGATGTCTGGGATCGGTTGGCTCAAGTTTTTCGAACGCGATGCCAGTCATTTTGTCGGGGCTCAAAGATGAAGAAAGAGGGCAGAGCTCCTTACCTGCACATTCTCAGATGGCTCGCCGAAGGCACGGAATGGACTTTGTCGCTCCGAGACGCGATGAGGCAACACCCCGAAATGCGCGGAAGCGTTGGGCAGGTTGTTGACAAGGGGTATCTTGAGGACTTAGTGACTTCTGACGCTGACATCGCGGCGGTGATGCACTATGAATCGTGATCTGCGCAATTGACTGTGGAAGATCCGCAGTTCATTTACTTCATCAGAAACATTCCGTGGCGGCATTTCGCCCTTGGGTGTGGTTTCATGGGCGTGGAGTTCCCCCACCGCTATGACTTCGCCCTGTCATTCGCAGGAGAGGACAGGGATGTTGCCAAGGAACTGGCGCAACGTCTCCAAGACTCCGAGACTGAAGTCTTCTACGACAAGAACGAACAGCACCGCATGCTCGCAGCAGACGTCGAAGAGTATCTCCGACCGATCTACCAGTCAGAAGCACGCTTTATCGTCGCGCTCATCGGCAATGCCTACCCGAAGAAGATCTGGACTAGATTTGAATCTGAACAGTTCCGAGAGCGATTCGGGACAGACGCCGTGATACCGATCTGGTTTGCAGATGTTTCTGAAAGCGCCTTCGATAATTCCCGGAAGTACGGTGGTTGGACTCTGGATCGGACTAAGCCCCTCGGCGCGCAACTGGACGAGTTGACGAGCACCCT
The DNA here is from genome assembly GCA_963718865.1 of uncultured Gammaproteobacteria bacterium. Classification (GTDB taxonomy): domain Bacteria; phylum Pseudomonadota; class Gammaproteobacteria; order Steroidobacterales; family Steroidobacteraceae; genus 13-2-20CM-66-19. The sequence goes on from CAVRAE010000001.1 coordinate 642,826, forward strand.
TCTAAGGAAGCTCGCAGATGCTCGCTAGGGAAGCTCTGAAGAACTGGCGATGAGAACCAGAGTCGGCAAGGATTTGGAGTGGAGATCGCGTCGGACGGGCGATATTCGGTGGCCGCTTCGGCGCTTTTCGCCTCGAAGCGGCGCATTTCCCGATCTGCAGCGACACGTGTGCTACGCATTCAGCAACCGCCGTCTGACCAGGTACAGATTGGTGAGAGCGGCGGTGACTTCCAGGCGATGCAGGTTCTTGGCAAGACCCCGATAGCGCACCTTCCGGAAGCCAAAGATATTCTTCATCACGCCGAACACGTGCTCGACCTTGGCTCGAACGCGCGCCTTGGTGCGATTGCTCGCCTTGACCTGCGCATCGATCCGGCCGCCCCATCGATAGCGCTGGTTGGTGAAGTCACGCGCGCGCGGTGCCACCGCACGCATCGGCTGCTTCTGTCCGCGATATGCCTGGTCGCCCCAGACCCGCGTCTCCTTGCCATGCAGCAGGTGCGGCAGCGCCAGCGCATCGGCAACGTTCGCAGCGGATGCCAGGATCGTGTGCACCAGCTTCGTCTTGCTGTCGACGCCAATGTGCGCCTTCATCCCGAAGTACCACTCGTTGCCTTTGGCAACCTGATGCATCTCCGGGTCCCGCTTGCCGTCCTTGTTCTTGGTCGAGCTGGGCGCCCCGATGATGGTGGCGTCCACGATCGTGCCCTTGGCGATCTTGATGCCGCTGCGGTGCAGATGCTCATTGACCGCCTTCAACAGCGTCTTGCCCAGCTTGTTGCGCTCCAGCAGGTGCCGGAACTTGCACACCGTCGTCTCATCCGGTGCCCCTTCAGCCCCAAGATCAATGCCGACGAAGCTGCGCATCGCCACCGAGTCGTACAGGGCTTCCTCAACCGCCGGGTCCGACAGGTTGAACCACAGCTGCAGGAAGTAGATCCGCAGCATCCGCTCCAGCGGAATCGGCGGCCGACCGCCGTTCTCGCTGATCTTCGGATACACCGTCTCGCACCGCTGCCGTCATCTCCGGCCAGGGAATGATCCGCTCCATGTCCGCCAGAAACTGCGCTCGACGTGTCGTCTTCCCGTACTTCTCAAAGCCCGTCAGCGTCTGCTGCTTCATCGAGGTACTCGTATGACACCAATCAATGCAGCAGATTTTACCGGTAAATCAGAGTTCTCCCTAGAGTGCTGCCGGTTCCAAGAGAATGGAAACCAAATGGAAACATCGCCCGCTCCGGCGACTCAATGATCAATCTAAATTGCTGATTGTGATGGTGGCCAGGGGTGGAATTGAACCACCGACACGCGGATTTTCAGTCCGCTGCTCTACCAACTGAGCTACCTGGCCGCTGAACGGAAAGGGCGCGTATTAGACCGACACCCGCGCGCATCGTCAAGCAATCGCCAATCTAAGTCTTTGATTCCTAGGCCCCTATCGCGTCGGACAGAACATCATGCAGAGATTTTACGGTCGGGGCGTTTTGTCGCTCGTGCTGCTGTGTGTTACGACCCCGGCATTTGCCCTGAACATTATTCCAAACGCGCCCGGTGATGCGCACTTCACCAAGGGACCCTGCCCAAACATCGCGCCTCCGGACGGCGCGGCCTGCCCGAACGGCGCCGCCACCTGCCCGGCCTTCTACAACCCGGCGCTGCTGCCGGCCGGCTACACCTCCGTCAGCTACTGCGCGACGGTGCCGGCGGGACTTGGCTTCAACTCCCCGGGCAACACCCTGATGAGCATGCCGCTGAACGCGCAGGAGCAACAGGCCTTCCTCGCCGCCGCCCAGAGAGTCGCCTCTTACGTCACCGACAATGTCACGGTGACCGTTGAGGTATACAAGGTCGCTTACCTCGATTCCGCCGGTAACAACAGTCTCTTCTTCCTCGGCAACGAGTACTGGAACCCGGTGTGCGGCGCCGATGCGTTGCTGCCGCCGTACAGCACGCAGGCGCCAACCATCATCCAGAATCCTGATGGCAGCTTCAGCTATCAGAATCTCCCCGAGACCTACACGCAGGTCCTGACCGCACTGCAGACCAAGAACGCCGCCAACCTCACGCCGCTGGATCTGATCAACTACCTGCCGAGTCAGTCGCAGATCAGCGTCGAATGGCCGGCAGGACCTGCGAACTTCTACGCCTGGCAGGGCAGCAGCAATTTCTCGACCGACCTGGTCAGTAATTTCCTCGTGGGCCCCGCCGGTTTCTACCCGGTGACGCCCGCCGCCCAGCCCTTCACGCTGTGCGCAGCCCCTGCGGCCATGAAAATGCTCGGCTTTGCGCCGGTTTTCCAGGTGAACGGGCACACCATCGACGATATCAACTCGCCGCAAAACAACATGAACGTGACGCTCCCGGGAACCGATGGCGCGCTCGTGATCCCGGACCTGACGGTCTTTCCACCCAACACCAGCCCCGCGCCCACCTGGATCTACGACCCCACGGACCCTGCGGTCGTGGCGACGCAGTTGCCGAAGGCGTTTTTTCAAAATTCACTCAACCTCGCCTTGCCGCAGGGGTCCTGCTCCGACCCGACGCAATGCCGGTTTCCCAATGGAGCCAATCCCGGCACCGACCTGGTCGGGGTGTTCAACCATGAGTTAAATCACATCCTGGGCGTCATGCAATCGCAGTACTACAAGATCGGCAACGAAGGCACCTCGCTCGCCTATACCTATGGCACGGCGCTGTACCTGCTTGACCTGTTCGATCTGGATTCAGATTACGTGGTGCCCGGCTACGGGCATCCGGGCATCCAGAGCAACGCGGACTTCACGGCCGCGCCCCGCAACAACGATGCGCGCCAGCCCAACACGATCATCTCTGCCTCCAGCGCCGCGGGGCTGACGCCGTGGATTCAGTTTGGCTCGCATGATCACCTGATGGTCTACAGCCTCACCGGCGGCCCACAGTACTTTCCGCTGATGGATGCGAGTGCGCAGGTCTACAACCCGGACGGCGACATCGGCTTCCAGGAGGGCTTTTTCAGCACCCAGACGGCGCGGCAGGTGGTGTTCCTGGATCCGAATCTCGTGAACCTGTCCGCGATGGATGTCGTGCACTTCAATGTCCAGGCGGCCGGGGTTGCCGGGACCATCGATGTCGACACGATAAGGGAATACTCGGAACTGGCCGCCGAAGGCTGGAACATCGATTACACGACGCTCGCTGATGCCTACAACACCCCCTCGCCGCTCGCGATGTGGTACCAGGCGTGCTTTGACGCCTCGGGCGTATTCACGACCCGCACGAACGCCAACTGCAGATTCAGCGTCACCGCGCAGGATCTGGCAGCCCTGGGTCACAGTGGCAGCGGCAGCAGCGGGGGTGGCGGAGGCGTGCTGGATCTGTGGACCCTGGTGGCCCTTGCCACCGCAGCCCTGTCGCGCATCCGTGGACGTGTGCCGGCGTTGATCACAGACGCGTTCACGCCCGCGACGGCCCCTCGTTGACATAATCGCGTTCGCCGATCTAAGTCATTGATTCTTAGGCTGCAGGCCGGCGTGCCGCCGCGCCGCTGATCGTGAGGCTCAGGCTTTACCCGCTCTCCCTAAAGAGTGAGCTGCGTGCCTGCCTGTAGAGCGTGTCAGCCGCGGCAGCGCTGCCGTGGCCCCGGCCGGCGTTACACTGCGCCCCTGCATTATTCTTCTCTTATGCGCTCGCGCGGGTACCTCCCCCAATGAATGCCAACCTCGCTCCCCTGCAAGAAGGCCAGGCCCCCTGCACGGAAGAGCTGACGCGAATCAATGAGTCATTGAAGGCCCGCGAGCGGCTGCTCACGGCTTCCGCGAAAGCGAGCCGCATGCTGCTGGAGGCCGCCGACGTGCGCGCCGCCATTCCCGGGGTGCTCGGGCTCATCGGCGAGGCGGCGCACGTGGATCGTGTGAATGTCATGGAAACCCGCGCCGGCGCCAACGGCGAGCCGCTGCTGGTGACGGTGAACGAGTGGACCGCCGATGGCGTACCGGCGCGCCTGCACGACGCGACCGCGTGGTCGTGCAACGAACCGCACTTCACCTCCATGTTCTCCGAATTGCGCGCCGGGCGCGGCGTGTACTTCAGCAAGAGCGCCATCTGCTCGGACAACACCTGTTCGGCCATCGAGGCCCCCGATACCAAGACCAAGGCGATCGTGCCGATCTTCGTCGGCGGGGATTTCATGGGGGTGGTGGGCTTCGACAACACCCGCCAGCATCGTGCCATCGAGTCCTCGGAACTTGCCGCGCTCGAGAACGCGGCCGGCGTGATCGGTGCCGCCCTGCACCGCGAGCGGCTGCTGGATGACGTGCGCCGCGAGCGCGAGCACGCCGCCGAGGAGCGCGTCGTGGAGCTCGCCAAGGCGAACGCCGTGATCCGCGGCAATCTCGAGCGGCTCGCCGGTGAGACCGACATGCCGAGCTTCATGGGGCACATCCTGCTGGAAGCGACGCGGCAGTTCGATGCGGTTTCAGGGGCGGTGGTGGTGCTCAAGGACTCCGCACAGCAGTGGCGCATCATCGCGCACGCCCGCGAAGGCAAGCTGCAGCCGCCACCCTTCCCGATCAGCGTGCCGGTGGAAGGCTCCACGGTGAGCACCCGGTTCGCGAGCCTGCGCGAGCCGCAGTATGTCGAAGTCGCGAAAGCCGAGGCCGAGGAGATGTGGCCGGGGGTGCTCGCGTTTCACCGCAGCGAGGGCGCGGTGGGTTCAGTGGTGTACCCGCTGGTGTTCGGCGCGCGCAGCGTCGGCTTCATGATCCTAAGTTTCCAGCGCGAAGCGCGCGATGTGACGCGGAGCGGCCTCCTGGTAGCGCTCGCTCACCAGGCGACGCTCGCGGTGCAACTGACGCGCCTCGCGTACTCGGCCAAGGAGGCCGCGGTACTCACGGAACGCACCCGCATCGGCCAGGAGATCCACGACGGCCTGGCGCAGGCCTTCACCGGCATCCTCATGCAGCTGGGAGCCGTCGAGGAATTCCCCTCCTGCAAGAAGCGCGGCTCGGAGCTGGCACTCACCCACTCGCGCATCCGGGCACTCGCCCGTGACGGCCTGGCCGAGGCGCGCCGCTCGGTGATGGGTTTTCGGCTTGACCAGACGCGCCGCGCGGGGCTCGAACTCGCACTGCGCCAGCTCGCGGACCGCTCGACCGTGCCGGGCGGGGTGACCTGTACCTTCGGCGGCGGCGGCATCAACACCGGGCTGCGACCCGAACATGAACATGAACTGCTGCGCATCGCCCAGGAGGCGGTCAGCAACGCGGTGCGGCACGCGCAGCCGCACACCGTGAACATCACCATGGCCGATGAGGCCGACCACTGGGTGCTGGCGGTGGCGGATGACGGCGTTGGCATGCAGCAGCGGCCCGAGCTGTACGCGCGCCAGGGGTTTGGGCTCTCCAGCATGCGCCAGCGGGCCGGCGCGATCGGCGGGGAGTGGCAGATCGACAGTCAGCCGGGTGCGGGCACCCGCATCAGCGTGCGGCTGCTGAAGCAGGCTTCTTAGTGTCGGCGGTCATGAAGGACGTGAAGAACGGCATTCGCGTGGTGCTCGCCGATGACCATCCAGTGGTGCGCGATGGTCTTGCCGCCATGATCAACCAGCAGGCCGACATGGAAGTGGTGGCCGAAGCCGGTGATGGTGACGAAGCCATCGCGCTCTTCGAGCAGCACCGGCCCGATGTCATGGTGCTCGACCTGCGCATGCCCAAGCGCGACGGGGTGGCGGTGGTGCAGTACGTGCTGGCGAAGAACCCCAAGGCGCGCATTCTCGTCATGACGACTTACGACGGCGATGAGGACATCTTTCAGTGCCTCTCGCAGGGCGCGAAGGGGTATCTGCTCAAGGACGCGCCGCGAACCGAGATTCTCTCCGCCATTCGGGCGGTGAGTGAGGATCGTCCCTACACCTCATCCCAGGTGGCCGCCAAGGCGCTGCAGCGCATGGCGAAGCCGAGTCTCACGCAGCGCGAGTTCGACGTGCTGCAGCTGGTCGCCCAGGGACGCAGCAACAAGGACATCGCGCGCCGGCTCTCCATCACCGAGGGCACGGCGAAGACGCACGTCAAGGCGATCCTCACCAAGCTCGATGCCATCAGCCGTACGGAAGCGGTGGCGGTCGCGCACAAGCGCGGCCTGATTCACCTATAGGTGCGGCGCGCGCAGGCCGGCGCGCGACCAACGATCCTCAGACGCTCGTCCCTCCCGAGCCGGCTTTATCCGGCATCGTTCCCTCGAGCTTCAGGACATGGCGGATGATCTTGTCTTCGCCGCCCTCGGGCCTGGAGACGACCAGGGTCTCGGTCAAACGGCATGACGAGTAGGTGACGTCATAGGTCAGGGTCGTCGTCGAGCCGCTCGCCGTGCCGACCCGATCGGTCACCATCCAGTTCTTCAGTGCGTGGGAGGTCGGCGTGCCACACCGTTCGCGCAGATTTCGCAACGTCGCCAGCCACTGCTCCCGCGGGGTGCTGTCAAAGAATTTCGGCGAGTAAAGCGCCAGCGCGCCGGCGACGTCGTCGCTGTTCATCGCGGTAAAATAACGCTCGGCGAAGGCTTCGCCGTCATCGCGGCTCTTGGAAAAGCCGCATGCCGCGGCTGAGATAACTGCCAGTCCGACGGCAAGAAATCTCAATACCCGATCCAGTGACATGTGCGGCGGGGCGACTACGCCGGCGGCGGCTGAAAGCCCTGCGGCGCCTGGGAGCCGGCGCCGAAGAAGAACTTCTCCATCTCCGCCTCGAGGAACTTGCGGTTTTTCGGTTCGATCGGCGTGAGGCGGTACTCGTTGATGAGCATCGTCTGGTGTTTCAGCCAGTTCGCCCAGGCTTCTTTCGAAACACCCTCGTAGATGCGCCGGCCGAGCTCGCCCGGGTACGGCGCACGGTCAAGTCCCGGCGCCTCGCGCTTCAGCAATACACATTGAACCATGCGTGACATTTACGCTTTATCCGCGAGCACACTAAAAAGAAGCGTACGGATCGGCGCCGGCAAACCAACCCGCGCCGGCACCTTGAGGTTATACCAGAGGGTCGAGCCCTCCTCCATCACCGCCAGCTCATCCGCGCAGCGCACCAGCAGCGGCCGGATGACGAGGTTGAAATGCGTAAACGCATGCTCGACGGGCTCAAGTGAGCGTGGTTCGCTGTGCGCCGGCGGCGTCACCCCGCGCGGCAACTGGCTGATAAAGGTGCGGGCGGCATCGACGCTTTCGAACTGTGGCAGCGACCACAGCCCTCCCCAGACACCGCTCGCCGGCCGGCGTTCGAGCAGCACGCTGCCCGCAGCGCTCATGGCGACGACCATGACGGCTTGCCGCGTCGGCCGCGCGCGGGCCTTGCGGCTCGCCGGCAGCTCGTGCTGGCGCTGGGTTTTGCGCGCGACACACTCACCCCGCAACGGACACTCCCCGCACCGTGGCGCGCGCCGCACGCACACGGTCGCGCCCAGATCCATGATGGCCTGCGTGTAGCCGGCGAGCTGTGTGTGCGGGGTGCAGCGTTCCGCGAGCGCCCACAGTCGCTCGAGCGTCGCCCGTTCACCCGCCGGGGCCGCCACCCCGAAGTACCGCGACAACACGCGCCGCGCGTTGCCGTCGAGGATCGCGAAGCGCTGTCCCGCACTCAAGGCGAGAATCGCGCCCGCCGTGGAGCGGCCGATGCCGGGGAGCGCTGCGACCGCGGCGAAGCTGCGCGGAAACTCCCCGGCGAACTCATCGCGGATGAGGCGCGCGGCGCGGTGCAGGTGGCGCGCCCGCGCGTAGTACCCGAGCCCCGACCACAGATGCAGCACTTCATCCACGCTCGCCTCGGCAAGCGCGCGCACGTCCGGGAAGCGCGCCATGAAGCGCTGGTAGTACGGGGTAACCGTGGCGACCTGGGTCTGCTGCAGCATGATCTCCGATACCCACACGCGGTAGGGAGTGCGTTCAGCTTGCCAGGGGAGATGCTGGCGGCCGGCGCGTGCCTGCCAGGCAATCAGCGCGGCGGCAATCGGGGATTCAGCTTCGGCGGCGGGCACCCGGTGCATTCTACCGGGTGCCACCAGCGGCTGGTCACTGGTCGCAGACGGTGAGATCGCCGCTCATGCTGCGCATGTGCACCCGTCCGCTGCCCTCGCCACGTGTGCCGCGCAGCGAACTGCCCGGTCCGTGCGGACTGGTGCGCTCCGCCGTCGCGCCAAAGCAGTTGTTGATGTCGCCCGAGAAGCTCGAGAGCTCGTAAGCGTAGCCGCTCTCGGTGCTCGCCCTGAGCGTGATCTCCCCGCTCACCGACTCGACATCGACCGTCACGCCACGCGTGAGCTTGCCCGTGAAGGTCACGTCTCCCGAGGTGCTGCGTACGCGCAGCGCGTGGCCACCGTCGACGGAGCCCTTTACTTCACCGCTGACGGTACTGGCATCCAGGTCCCCGGCGAGGTGTTCGATGTGCACATCCCCGCTCACCGTGGTGATGTGGGTGGCCGCAGCCTGGCCGTGGCCATGCAGCGTGATGTCGCCGCTGACGCTCTTGATGTCCGCGTCCGCACCGGCGAGTTCCGCGCTCACATCCCCGCTGACGCTCTGCAGACGCTGCACACCCGTCAGCTTGCGCGCCATGACATCGGCGCTCACCGCCGAAACATCCAGCTCGCTGCCCTGTGGGACCTGCACTTTGAGCTTCGCATCGCCATCGTTGTGGTGGTGGCCGTTCGGCAGCACCACCTTGATGCTGATGTGTCCCGGCTGAGTGTCGACGTCCACACGCTCGACACCCTCGCCGAGCAGGCCGTGCACGCTGACGGTGTTGCGATCCCAGCCGGTCACGTCAATGGAGCCGGCCACGTTGGAGATGTCCACGACGCCCCTGGGGTCCGCGGCCACCTCCTTGTCGAAAGTCCGGTCGGCGGCCGCGGCGCTGCCCGCGGCACTCATGCCGAGCGCGAGCCACGCGATGGCCGTGAAAAAAGTACGCATGATCAGATCCCCTCGCCAGCGTGGCTGGCACTGTGCACATCCGTGAGGACGCGCATTTCATCCTGGTAAGTGTTGACGAGTAATTCCTGCAGCAACGCATTGCCCGGGTCCTTGCCGAGCGCGTCCTGCAAATCCTGCTTGGCCTTGTCAATGGTGACGAGGCTCGCGAGTACCTTGGTGCGTGTCACCGGCGGCAGCGCGTTCAGCTGCGCCTGCAGCGAACTCAGGAGCGCGGCGCGCTGGCGCTGGTAGCGCGGGTCGGACACGTAGGCCACGTCCAGGCCTGCGGGAGCAGCGGATGTGGCGTTGAGGACCGACAACGCGCCGCCCTCATTCGTGGTGCGCACGGGCAGAAGAGTGCGGTCGATCCACATTCCGACCGCAAGACACGCGAGCACCGCCGCGGCCGCCAGCCAGCGCAGCCGCGCCGTGCGCGCGCCCGCAGGAGTTGCCTGGGTCACGCCCGCAAGCTGCGCGGGATGCCCTGACGGGGAAATCTGCGCGGCGATCTGTGGCCACAGATCACGCGCCGGCGCGATGTCCTGCGGCAGATCCTGAAGCGACTTGATCTTCATGCTGTCCCCACCTCCATACCCAGTCTGTCGCGCAGCAGGCGCCGTGCCCGATGCAGCTGCGCCTTGCAGGTGCCTTGGGCGAGTCCGAGCATCTGCGCCGCCTCGTCGTGCGAATAACCGTAGAGCGCGTGCAGCACCAGCGCATCGCGCGCCCCGTCCGGCAGGGCGTCGATGGCAGCTTCGATTTCCCGTACTTCCACCGGCGTCTCCAGTGTCCAGTCCCCGCCCGCGCGGCCCTCGTCGTCCTCCGGCAGGGGTTCTTCCCGCGAGGCCTTGCGACGCTTCGCGAGACTCACATTCACCGCGATCCGATGCAGCCAGGTCGCCAGCGAACTGCGTGTCTCAAATCCGGCGAGCGCCTTCCAGGCATTGATAAAGGTCTCCTGCGTACAGTCCTCGGCGATGTGCGCGTCCCGGGTCATCCGCAGACACAGGCCGTAGACGCGTCCCGAGTACTCGCGGTAGATCCGCTCGAAGGCGCGGGCATCCCCGCCGCTGGCACGCAACACCAGCCCCGCCTCCCAGTCGATCTGTGTGTGCTGTGCCTGAGCCTGTGTCATCTGTTTCTTGGAGAGCGGGGAGGCACTGTGGGTTTGAGCCTGGGAGTGAAAGTACCTTACGTCGCTGATCTGCAACAGGTTTCTCTGGAACCAGAGGCACGTTATGCTCGTCTTACCAACATGAACCCGTATCGTGCACTGCAGCGAATCTGGCAGCCAGGAGCCCAGGCCCTGGAAAGCCTGACCGTGGAAAACCCGGCGGCAGTGCTGGGCAGGCGCTGGCGGGCGGCCACCTTACAGGTGGAGCAGCTGTTCTGGGCCACCCCCATCAGCTGGCTGAAGTACCGGCCGGCGATCCCGGCCGCGGGCGATCACCACTTCACGAGCGGCGGCAGGCTCATCAAGTAAGCGTCCGGGTCCGCATCGGTGCTGAAGCCGAAGCGCGTCCCGCGGTCGTACACCAGGTTGAATTCCACGTAGCGCCCGCGCTTCACGAGCAGCGCCTCGCGCGCTGCAGCGTCGTACGCGGTGTCTTTGCGCCGCGCGACAATCTGCGGAAACACTTCAACGACCGCATCCCCGACGGCGCGCACGAACGCGAAGTCCGCGCTGGCATCCGCGCTCGCCAGATCATCGAAGAAAATCCCCCCGACACCGCGGGGCTCCTGGCGGTGCGGCAGGTAGAAATACCGGTCACACCACGCCTTGTATTTCTGGTAGGCACCCGGCCGGTACGCCTCGCAGGCACCACGCAGTGCCGCGTGGAACGCCTCGGTGTCTTCTGCAATCGGAAATGTCGGCGTGAGATCCGAGCCGCCGCCGAACCAGGCGCGGCTGGTGGACAGGTATCGCAGGTTCATATGCACGGCCGGCACGTACGGATTCATCATATGGGCGACAAGGGAAATGCCGCAGGCGACGAAGCGCCCCTCGGAGTCGTCCGCGCCCGCCACCTGGCCGCGGGCCTCGAGCGGCAACACGCCCCAGACATGGCTGACATTGACCCCCACCTTCTCGAACACCTCCCCGCGCATGAGGCGTGATTGCCCGCCGCCCTGCAGGCGGTGACCTTCCGGCTTGGTCCAGCTGCGCGCTGCAAAGCGGCTCCTGGGTTCAAAGGACTCGAACGCGGCGCACAGGCGCGTCTGCAGGTCCCTGAAGTGCGCGGTCGCGACGCCGGCGAGGCCCTCCTCCCCGGGATGCGCGTCAGGGTCGCTCATGCACGTAGTCCACCAGGCGCGCCACCGCGTCCGGGTCGGTCTCGGGCCAGATGCCGTGCCCGAGATTGAATATATGTCCGGGCGCGCAGCCCGCCGCCTCGAGCACCGCATCCGCGTGCTCCCTGAGCGCCGCGGGCGCGGCGAAGAGCGCGGCCGGGTCGAGATTGCCCTGCACGGCCTTGCCCTCACCCAGCGTGCGCCGCACGTCCTTTAGACTCGCGCGCCAGTCGACGCCGATGACCTCCACCTCAAGATCCCTCACCGTCTCCATGAGCGCGGAGCCCTGGTTCACGTAATAGATGAGTGGCACGCCGGCGCGGCGCACGGCCGCCACCGTGCGCCGCACGGCCGGCAGCGCGAAGCGCGTGAATTCGCGCGGCGCAAGCAGCCCCGCCCAGGACTCAAACAACATCAGCGCCTGCGCACCGGCTCCCGCCTGCGCCAGAAGATAAGCCGCCATGGCGTCCGCCAGATGCGTGAGCAGGCGCTGCGCGGCATCCGGCTGCGCGTACAGGAAGGTGCGCGCGGGGGCGAACTCCTTGGAAGGCCGGCCGCACACGAGATAGCACAGCAAGGTGAACGGCGCGCCCGCAAAGCCGATCACCGGTGCGCCGCGCGGCACATTCGCGCGCACCAGGCGCAGCGTCTCCAGCACAAACGGCACGTCGCGCTCGGGGACGAGCGCCGGCAGGGCGTCGATCTGCGCCGCGGTGCGGATGGGTTCACGCACCACGGGACCGGGCTCAAAGGCGAGCTCGATGCCCATGCCCTGGATGGGCGTCATGATGTCGCTGAAGAGAATCGCGGCGTCGAGCTCAAAGCGCCGCAGCGGCTGCAAGGTCACTTCGGCTGCCAGCTCCGGCGTGCGGGTCAGCGCCTCGAAGTCCACTCGCGCGCGCAGCGCGCGGTACTCCGGCAGGTAACGTCCCGCTTGCCGCATGATCCAGATCGGGCGGTGCGGCACGCGCTCGCGCCGGCAGGCCGCGAGAAATGCGCCCGCCGCGGCGGGCTTCATGAGCGCAGCCACTGCGCCACCTGCGGCGCGAAGTAGCTGATGATCAGATCCGCCCCCGCGCGATGAATCCCGGTGAGGGTTTCCATGACCGCGGCACGCTCGTCGATCCAGCCGCGCGCGGCCGCCGCCTTGATGAGACTGAATTCCCCTGACACCTGGTAGGCCACCACCGGCACACGCACCGCGTCGCGCACCTGGCGGATCACATCAAGATAGGGACCTGCGGGTTTCACCATGACGAGATCGGCTCCCTCGTCGATGTCGAGCAGCACCTCGCGCAGCGCTTCGCGCACGTTGGCGGGATCCATCTGGTAGGAGCGGCGGTCGCCAGATGCGGGTGCGGACTCCGCGGCCTCGCGAAACGGACCGTAGAAGCAGGACGCATATTTCGCGGCGTAGGACACGATCGGGGTCGCCGCGTATCCCTTGGCGTCCAGCAGCGCCCGGATCGCCTGCACGCGGCCGTCCATCATGTCGCTCGGCGCCACGGCATCGGCCCCGGCGTGGGCGTAGTTGAGCGCCACTTCGGCGAGTGTCTGGATGGAAGAATCGTTGTCGATCACCCCTCTCGGCGTGACGTGACCGCAGTGGCCGTGATCGGTGGCGCCGCACAGGCACACGTCCGCCCACACCAGAAGCTCGGGACACGCCTCCTTGATGGCGCTGATCGCCCGGCATGCCAGCCCCCTGGGATCCGTTGCGGCACTCCCCTTGGCGTCCTTTTGCGCGGGGGCCGCGAACACCAGCACCGCCGGAACGCCCGCGGCAAGGGCCGCCCTGGCCTCCTTCACCGCCTCGTCCACCGACAGCTGGCAGATGCCGGGCATGCTGTCCACGGCGTGCCGCACGGCGCGCCCCGGCACCACGAACAAGGGATAGATGAACATGTCCGGGGCGAGACGCGTCTCGCGCACCATGCGGCGCCAGGCATCCGATTGCCGCGTGCGCCGCGGCCGCTCGCTGGGGAATCCCATGATTTAAGTTCTCGTCTGCAGTAGTTGCGAGGTGGTCTGGGCGAGGGAGCGCAGCGTCGCCACTTCCGCCACGGCGCACCTGGCGCCGCGCACCACCAGCTCGCGCGCGGTGCTGCGGCCGATGGCGACCGCAGCCGCGCCCGACAGCAGGCGGCCAAAATCCTCCATGCCGAGTTGGCGTGCCAGTTCACTCACCGCGGAGGGACTGGCGAAGGTCACCGCGGCGATGCTGCCGCGTGCGATCCACTCGCGGCACTCAGCGACGTCGAGCGCGGCGGCATCCGTGCGGTAGGCCTCGGCCTGGGTCACCACCGCGCCCAACTGGGTGAGCCCCGCCGCGATGGTCGGCAGCGCGCGCGAGCTCGCCGGATACAACACCCGCACGCCCTTGTCGCAGTCCGACCAGCGGGTCGCGAATTCGGCCACGAGAGCTGCCGCACTGCCCTCATCGGGCACCAGATCAACCGGCCAGCCGCGCTTGAGCAGCACCTGCGCGGTTGCCTTGCCGACCGCGGCGACGCGCACACCCGGCGGCGCCACGGGCAGCTGCTCGAGCACCGCGGCCACCGCGTGGCGGCTCGCAAACACGATCCAGCCGAAGGCGCCGATGTTGGCGAGCGCCGCGGCCAGCGGGGCGGGGTCGGAGGCGCTGACGCTGACCGCGGGCCACAGCAGCACCGACAGTCCGAGTGCCTGCAACTCGCGGGTGAGCGGGCCGTCGGCGGACTCAGCTCGGGTCACGACCACCGGTCTGCCGGGGTTCATGGCCCCTCCACCGCGAGCGCGCCGCGCTCCTGCGCCATGAGCGCCGCCGCGCCCTGCCCGAGAAGATCCAGCGCGACACGCTCGCCGAGCTCGACCGCCGCGGCGATCGCCTCCGGCAGCGCGGCGTCGAGGGGAGCGCTGCTGCCGCGGGCGGTCAGCGTGCGCGATCCATCGAGCGCACACACGCTCGCATCCAGGCTCAGCCGTCCGTTCACCAGACTCGCCAGCGCCCCGAGCGGCACCTGGCACCCGCCTTCGATGCGTTTGAGCAAGGCGCGCTCGGCGCTCGCGGCGATACGCGCGGCGCGGTCATCCAGCGGCGCGAGCGCGCGCCACACTTCCGCATCGTCCGCGCGCGCACACAGGCCAATGACGCCCTGTGAGACCGCCGGCGGAAAGTCCGCCGCGTCCAGGTATTCGGTGATCTCGCTCGTAAGACTCAAGCGCTCCAGTCCCGCGGCGGCGAGAACAATGGCGTCGTAGTCGCCACTGCGCAGCCGCTCGATGCGGGTGGGCACGTTGCCGCGCAGCTCCACCGGCACCACATCCGGGCGCAGCCGCGCAAGAAATGCGCGGCGTCTTAAGCTGCTCGTGCCGACGCGCGCGCCGCGCGGCAGCTGGGCCAGCCGCGCGCCTTCGCGGCTCACCAGCGCATCGCGTGGATCCGCGCGTTTGAGCATCGCCGCCAGCGTCACGCCAGGCTCCAACTGGGTGGGGAGGTCTTTGAGACTGTGAACCGCAATGTCCACCGTCCCGGCCAGCAGGGCGTTATCGATTTCGCGCGTGAAAAACGCCCGGCCGCCGACCTTCCACAGCGGCACTTCGCCCTGTGCATCGCCCTGGGTCCTGATGTGCACCAGTTCCACGCACGGGGTCCCCGGCTCCCCGCGCAGCAGCGCCTCCACATGCCGCGCCTGCCACAGCGCGAGCTGCGAGGCGCGCGTGCCGATGCGCAGCGCGCGTGCGCTCATGGCGGGTCCTGCGCCAGGAAGCGGTAGCCGACGCCCCACACGGTCAGAAAGTGCCTGGGGTTGGCGGGATCGGCTTCGAAGCGCTTGCGCAGCCGCAGGATGAAGTTGTCCACCGTGCGGGTGGAGGGAAACACGTCGTAACCCCATACGCGCTCGAGCAGATCCTCGCGCGAGACGATCTCGCCGGCGTGCTCGGCGAGCACTTTGAGGATCATGGCCTCCTTCTCGGTGAGCTCCTGCAGCTGCCCGTTCCAGGAGCGGGCGCGGAAGGCCCGAAAGTCCACTTCGTTACCGCCGAAGCGCAGCACCGCGGTAGCCGCCGTCGCCGAAGCGTTGCGATACCAGTCCCAGCGCCGCAGGATCGCGCGCACCCGCAGCAGAAACTCCTGCAGGTGAAAGGGCTTCGCCAGGTAGTCATCACCGCCGGCTTCCAGTCCCCGCACGCGATCCGCCGGATCGCCGCGCGCGGTCAGGAACAGCACCGGGGTGTTATTGCCCTGCTCGCGCAGCGTGCGGCACACGCCCAGGCCATCGATGCCGGGCAGCATCACGTCCAGCACGATGAGTCCGCACTCGTGCTCGCGCAGCCAGCTGAGCGCCTGCTCGCCGTCACTGGCGGCGCTCACCTCGTAGCCTTCCGCGCGCAGGTTCTCGTGCACGCCCGCGGCGAGATGCGGATCATCCTCGACCACCAGCACCTGCGTCGGGCGGGCAGTAGCCTGGCTCACGGCGTGCGCTCCTGGGCGGCGGGCCAGGCGAGCACGAAGCTCGCGCCCTTACCGGTGCCGTCGCTGTGCGCGCTAACCCGCCCATGCGAGAGCGCCATCAGGCGCCGCACGATGTAAAGCCCGAGTCCCGTGCCGTAGTAACCGCTGCCGCCGGCGGGGGCGGCGCCCAGGCGGGTAAATTTTTCGAACAGGCGCGCACCGGCGGCCGGCTCAAAACCCACGCCGGTGTCCTTCACCGACAACTCCACCTCCCCGACACCCTCGCGGGTGCTCAGCTGGATGTTGCCGCCGCCCGCGGCGCTGACCGCGGCGAGCGCGTTCTCCAGCACGTTGCGCACCACCACGTCCAGCGCCAGCGCATCGCTCATGACGTACAGGCCCGCGCCCATGGAGTTGGCGATGCTGATGCGTTCATTGCGCGCACGCTCCTCGAGCTGGCTGACGACCCGGGTGACCGCGGCGCGCAGCTCCAGCGGCTCGGACCTGAGGTCCACGCGACCGCGCTCCAGGCGCACGCTCTCCAGGATCTGGGTGACCATCGCCTCCATGCGCGCGATGTCGGCGAGCATGCGGTCGATGAGCGTGCGTGCCGCCGCGGGCGGCGGCGCGCGCAGCGCCAGTGTCTCGAGCGAGAGTTGCAGGCTCGCGAGCGGGGTTTTGAACTGGTGCGACACCAGGGCGAGAAAGCTGTCCTGTTCCTCGAGCACCCGCGCTTCGGCCCGCAGGGCGCGCGCGATCACCGCGATGCACACCCCGAGCGCCAGCAGGAAAAACCCGCCCTCCCAGGCGTACTGATTGATGCGGCGGTGCTCTTCGGTGCGCAGCGCCTGCTCCACCGCGGGCGCGAGCGTCGCCCGGGTGCCGCTGACGACGATCTGCGGCAGCAGCTGCCGCACACGCTGCGGTGCAGTCCCGGAGTCAAGCAGTGCCTGCGCGGCGGCGGTCTGCCCGGCGTAGGCCTGGCGCTCCGCGCCCACCTTCTCGATGGTGTAGGCACGCTGATCGAAGAGCCACCAGCCGACCTGCACCGCCGACACCACGACGAGGGCGAGCGCGGTGAGCTGAAAAACCCGCGGCGACTTCATGCGATCGCCGCCAGTGCGGCGCTCAAGGCCGCGGCGAAGCGCGTGAGGTCGGTGGTCGTGTGCGCCAGCGACAGGAAGCATGCCTCGTAGGCGGACGGCGGCAGGTACACGCCGCGGTCGAGCATGCCGTGAAAGAGCGCCGCGTACCGCGCGCGCTCGCGGTCGGTGAGTGTGGCGGCGGTGCGCGGCGCCCCGGCCTCGTGGAACGACAGCCAGAACAGCGACCCCTGCCTCACCAGGTGCACCGGGAATGGCGCGCGCGCCAGCACCGGCGCCAGCAGCCGTTCAAGCTCCGCGCCACGCGCCTCCAGGCGCTGCCAGCCCGACTCGCGCACCAGCAGATCCAGCGTCGCGAGCCCCGCCGTCATGGCGACCGGATTGCCCGAGAGCGTGCCCGCCTGGTAGGTGTCGCCATCCGGTGCGAGCCGCGCCATGATTTTACGCGCACCGCCAAAGGCGCCGACCGGCATGCCGCCGCCAATCACCTTGCCGAAGGTGGCAAGGTCGGGGGTGATCCCGGTGAGTTCGGCCGCCCCGCCACGCGCCAGGCGAAACCCGGAAATCACCTCGTCGAACACCAGCAGCGCACCGTGCTCGCGCGTGATCTGGCGCAGCGCCTGCAGGAAAGCGCTGCGCTGCGGCAGCAGTCCATGATTCGCCGGCACCGGTTCGATGATGAGGGCGGCGATGTTGGCGCCTTCGCGCTCGAAGAGCTGCGCGACGAGCGCCTCATCATCCAGCGGCAACACGCGCGTGCAGGCGGTGAACGCCGCCGGCACGCCCGCCGAGGCGGGGCGGCCGAAAGTCGCGAGCCCCGAGCCCGCGGCGACCAGCAGGTGATCCGCGTGGCCGTGATAGCAGCCGGCGAACTTGACGATCAGATCGCGGGCCGTGAACGCGCGCGCGACGCGAATGGCGCTCATCACCGCCTCGGTTCCCGAGGAGACGAAACGCACCTGCTCGGCGGCGGGGTAGGAGGCCACGACCCGCTCGGCAAGTTCCACTTCCGCGGCGCACGGTGCGCCGTAGGTGGTCCCGCGGCTAAGCGCCTCGGTCACCGCAGCGATCACCGCCGGGTGCGCGTGGCCGGCGATCAAAGGCCCCCAGGAGCCCACGAAGTCGAGGTAGGCGCGACCGTCGGCATCGAACACCTGGGCGCCCGCGGCGCGCGCGATGAACAGCGGCGTGCCGCCGACGGCGCGGAAGGCCCGCACCGGCGAACTCACCCCTCCCGGAATAACACGGCAGGCGCGCTCGTAGAGCTCCGCCGAGCGCGGATGCCGGTTCTCGCGAGCGCCGTCGGGCGGGGCATTCGTCATGTCTTCTCCGTGTCAGCGCGTGTGCGGCCGGCCCTCGCCGCTTCAAAGAACGCATCCAGCGCGTCGGGACCTGCGTGCACCGCCGCGGCGCGGATGCCGGCGAGTGGCAGATGCGCGAGCCGGTGCGCCAGCGTGCGGGCCAGGCGCTCGAGCTGTCCACGCTGCGCGGCGTCAAGTGTACGCAGCTCGCCGCCGAGCGCACGCGCTACTTCCTCGGCGGCAATCTGTTCGAACGCGCCCCGCAGGTCAGATAGCTGCGGCCCGAAGGAGCGGGTCGCGAGTTCCGATCGCAGGTGCGCCAGGCGCTCATCGATAGCGGCACGCACCGGCGCCAGGCGCATGAGCTCGCCCAGGCGCCGCCCCTGCGCGGACCTGATGAGATCACCCATGCCAACACGGCAAAGCCCGACACGCTGCGCGGCCCTGGGGTCGATGTTGGGTGGCACGCCGAAATCAATAAGGAGTGGCGCCGCGGCGCCCGCCGCGCGCAACCGCGTAAGCGCGCCCTCATCGAGCAGTGTTTCGCCGCCGCCCGCCGCCAGCACCACCGCCACGCACCCGGGGGGCGTGGCACGAAACCCTTCCAGTGAGGAAGCTTCGCCCGCCACGGCGCGGGCGAGCTCCTGCGCCGCGACAAGCGTGCGGTTGACGATGAGAAGTGGCACCTGCGCGGCGTGCAGCAGCGCCGCACAGCGGCGCGTCATGGGCGACACACCGACGAGCGCGACGCGACCGGGCGTCGTGCCGAGGTGCGTCCGCACGCGCTGCGCCGCAAGATCCCCGAGTGAGGGCGGGCGGTCCGCCGCGGTCAATCGGCGCGCCCGCCGCGCCATGCCGAGCGCCTCGGCTACCAGCCGATCAAGAACCGGTCCGCAGATCCGGGCCGCGCGTGCCTCCTCCCAGGAAACACGCAACTGCGCGGCGATCTCCTGCTCGCCGGTCTGGGCGGAATCCAGTCCGCAGGCCAGCAGCAACAGGTGTTCGACCGCCGCCTCGCCGGTCCACGCCCGCAGGATGCGCGCGGCTTCGCCGGGTTGCGGCTCGCGTCCGGTCAGGACCTGAAACACCGCGTCCCGGGAGTCCCCCGCCGCGCTGTCATCGGCGGTGGCGTAGATCACTTCGACGCGATTGCAGGTGGAGACGTAGAGGATTTCAGCGGCGGCCAGCCGCTCGCGCAGTGCCGCCAGGCGCGCGGCCACCTCCGGGCGCGCCACGGCAAAGCGGGCCACCTCCTCCACGCTCGCGTGGCGATAGGACACTCCTACCACGCCGATCTGGTGCATCGTCCGAGCTTAGCCGCGGGCGGCAAGCCCAGATGTCACCGAATGGTCACGGCGTGAGACCCGCTTCGCGGAAACCTATTCCTCTTTATAGCCCGCCTCGAGCTGATGCCGCACCGCGAGAATCAGCACCACGTCCTCGGCCGCCAGCCAGCGATATTTCGCCACGTAGCCGAACCTGCCGCGCTCCAGTATCAATTCCCGGCGCCCGTCTTCCGCCCGGCGGCCCAGCAACGGATGCTCCGCAAGTAACTCGAAGGCGCGTCGAACGCTGAGCATCCGCTCACGCGCGAGATTTGGGTTGTGGTCTGCAAGAAACTCGAAAAGCCGCTCGAGATCGGCGAGCGCTCGAGTGGTTATCTGGACGCGCGCCATGTACGCGCCCGCGGACGTCGGACGCGCTTTCCTGCCGCGCGCGCCTCGAGATAGTCAAATGCGGTCTCCAATGGAACCGCCTTGCCGCTCTGCAACGTCTCGCGTTCGGACAACGCTGCATCCCTGGCAAATCGCTCGCGAATCTCGGCCCGGTCCGCCTCCTGGCTCAGGGTCTCAACCATGAACGCGTGCGGTGTTTTATTGGCGGCGCCGGCCAGCCGCTTGATTCGACGCTTGAGCTCCTCGGGAAGCTTGAGACTGGTGGCGGCCATGTAGTGCTCCGCATGTGACCCTAGGTAGTCAATAAGTACTACCTACGTACATCGAAGTCAAGTCTATGGCCATTGCGCGCCGCGCCGCGTCGCCACGTGGATGGCATGGTGCCATGGAGCGGGTGATGGGAATCGAACCCACGTTAGCAGCTTGGGAAGCTGCAGTTCTACCATTGAACTACACCCGCCTGGGGGGCCGATTCTAGGGTCGACTCCCGGCGACCACAACCGGGCGCCGGGGAGCGCCCTCCGCGGAGGGTCGCCACCCTCATCGCCCATGCGCGACAGCACCGCGGTGCAACCCCACCTGCGGCCAGCTCGCGTGTTGGCGCGCTGCGTATAATACTGAGGTCCGGAACGCCCATGACAATAACAATAAGCGGCCGCATCCCGCCGGGTCCTGCGCAAGCCTACGATCCAGGTCAGGACCTGTTGGGCTGGATGGAACTGAACCTGCACGCAGGAGCCGCCGACCAGCAGCTGGTTGTTGGCAGCCAGAATCAGCCGCTCGGTGAGAGCCCGCGCCCCTGAGCCGCGCTCGAACGGCGCCGTCGAGGGCTTGCGCGCGCCGCGCCGCAGCGCTTTGGCACCCCTTCCCCTGCCGTTCCGGCTGCGTGTATAAATGCAGCGGCGTCTGCGGCTCGTTCGGTGCAGGGAGATTGCGATGCAATCCGCGGCTGTTGTTCACCGGCATCTGCTCGTGTGGCGCGACCCGCCCCTGTGGCCCTTCGTGTGGCGCGGTCTTTTGCCGCTCCTGGGGCTCGCGGCGGTTGCGCTCTTCGCCTTCGGCACCTTCGCGCGCAGCTGGATCGAAGCGAGCGTGCAGCGCGAGACGCGCGAACAGTTGAACGCCGCCGGTTACACCTGGGTGGGACTTAAGGTCGCGGGCCAGAACGTCACCTTGTCGGGCCTCGAACCCACGACCAGCGCCGGGGAGCGCGCCATCGCGCTGGCGAAGAGTGCTTCCTGCCCGACCTGGCTCGGACGGCGTACCTGCGCCGTGAGCGTAGCCGCAGATTTCACTGCCCCCACGGTCGCGGCGGCGACCCCCGCCATCGCTGCGGCTCCCGCCCCGATAGCACAACCCGTCCCGGCGGCCGCCCAGGCGTGCGAGCGCTCACTCGCGAGTCAGCTCGCCGGTGAGCAAATCGAGTTTGGCAGCGCGAGTGCTGCAATCAGCGCCAGGAGCGCGCCGCTGCTTGACCGGCTGGCGAAAGAAGCACGCGCCTGCCCCGGCAACATCCGCATCGAAGGCCATACCGACAGCGTGGGCCGCTCGCGGTTTAACCAGAGCTTGAGTGACGCGCGTGCCGCGGTGGTGCGCGCCGCGCTCATCGATCGCGGTGTGCCGGCCGCGCGGCTGCAGTCGCGCGGCTTCGGCGCGAGACGCCCGGTGGCCGACAACCACACGGCGGCGGGACGCGCCAGGAACCGCCGCATCGAATTCCACGCTTCCTGAAAGATCTGAGGGAGAGACAACATGGGTTTTCTGCTGGCGAAGATCCTGATCCTGCTGCTGGCCGCCGCGGCCGCCGGCGCTGCGTTCGCGTACTGGTGGTTCCGCCGCTATTACGAGGACGTGACCCTGGAATACACCCGCTCGCGCGATGAGTGGACGAGCTGGCGCCGCAGTTTCGAGGAGCGCCTCGCGGCGCGTCCCGAGGTTGACCTGCAGCCCCTCACCCAGCAGGTGGCGGGTGTGGATGCGGCCGTGCGCGCCATCAACATCCCGGAGGTCAAGGCGACTGATCTAAGCCCGGTGCTGAGCGCGGTGTCGGGCCTGCGAATGCCGACTCCGGACAAGGTGGACCTCGCGCCGCTGCACGCGCGCCTGGACGCCATCGAGCAGCGCCTGGCCGGCATCACCATCCCGCAGCCCAAAGACGTCGATCTGAATCCCGCGCTACAACGCCTCACTGCCATCGACACGGCGGTGCGTGCCATCAGAATCCCGGATGCCGCAGCGCCGGTGGACCTGGCACCGACCCAGGGACGACTCGACCGTATCGAGCAGGCGGTACGCGACATCAACATCCCGGCGATCACGACCCGGCTGCAGCAGCTGCAGGCACGCGTGGACGCCATCCGCATACCGGATGCACCCGACCTGCACCCGGTACTGGAGCGTCTGTCGCTACTGCAGACGCGCATCGAAAATCCCCCGGCACCGCCGGCGCCGACGGTGGGCGTGCGCGAGGGCAGCAAGAACCTGCTCTCCCATGCCGGTCACGGCCGGCCGGATGACTTGAAACAGATCAAGGGCGTCAAGCGGGTGCTGGAACGCACGCTGCACAAGGTCGGCGTGTACTACTTCTGGCAGATCGCCGAGTGGTCGCCCGAGGATGTCAAACACGTGGACAGCGTCCTGCCGGCCTTCAAGGGCCGCATCGAACGCGATCACTGGGTGACGCAGGCAAATGAGCTGTCCGGCAAGCCCACCGCCGCGAAGCCCCCGCGCCACACTGAGGGACACTGACAATCGAACGAACTGTCTGCGTCTACTGCGCGTCCAGCCGCGCCTCGCACCCCGAGTACCGCGCGGCGGCATACCGGTTGGGAGAAGTGCTGGCCGCGGCGGGTGTTGGGATTGTCTACGGCGGCGGCGCGGTGGGCTCGATGGGGGCCCTCGCTGACGGCGCGCTCGCCGGCGGTGGGCGCGTCGTGGGCATTCTGCCGCGCTTCATGGCGGATCTGGAATGGGGCCACACCGGCCTCAGCGATCTTAAGCTGGTCGAGGACATGCGCACGCGCAAGCATCTGATGCTGGCGGCGAGCCAGGCGGCGATCGCGTTGCCCGGCGGATCCGGAACCCTGGAGGAACTGCTCGAGGCCATCACGCTCAAGCGCCTGGGGTTGTATCTCAACCCGATCGTGCTGGTGAACACGCGCGCATTCTTCAACCCGCTGCTTGAAGTGCTCGCGCGCGCCGTGGACGAGCACTTCATGGATCCGCGGCACCTCACCATGTGGCAGGTGGTCGACACGCCCGAGGAAGTTCCGGCCGCGCTCGCCACCGCCCCCGAATGGAGCGCGGCGGCGCGCAGCTTCTCTGCTTTATAGGACGAAATCACCTGCGGCGATTTCGTCAGGCATCAGCTTCGTTTACGCGCGCCAAAGGCGTGACTTTGGCTCGCTGGGCCAGATCAGGCCTTCGCGGCGCGCGCCGCGGCCAGGTCAAACGGCAGCGTGCGCAGGCGAACTCCCGTCGCGGCCCGCACCGCATTCGCCACCGCGGGTGCGATCGGCGGCGTGCCGGGCTCACCCACGCCCGAGGGGGCATTGCCCGAGGGCACGATGTACACCTCGATGTTGCGCGGCATGGCGGGCATGCGCAGCACCTGGTACTGGTGGAAGTTGGTCTGGTCCACGTGACCGTCGGTGAGGGTGATCTTCCCTGACAGCGCCGCCGACAAGCCGTAGCCGATGGCGCTTTGCATCTGCGCCCGGATGACGTCGGGGGTCACGGCGATGCCGCAGTCGACCGCACACACCACGCGATCGACGGTGATCTTGTCGCCGCTGACGGTGACTTCCGCCACCTGCGCCACCACGGTACCGAAGGACTCGTGGAGCGCGACGCCGCGGCCACGGCCCGCGCCGCCGGCAAACGGCTTGTCCCAGCCGGCCTTTTCGGCGGCGAGCCTGAGCGCGCCGATATGACGCGCTCGCTTGCCGAGAATCGCCAGTCGAAACGCGACCGGGTCCTGACCTGCCGCCTGCGCCAGCTCATCGATGATGACTTCCTTCGAGTACGCCATATGGGTGTTCTCAACCGACCGCCACCACAGCACCGGCACGCCAACCTTCGCCTGCGTCCAGCTCACATGCACATCGGTGAGATCGTACTGCTCGGGGGCGCTGCCCCCGACCGCGGTCGGATCGACGCCGTCCTTGATCATCATGGGCGCGAACGCCGTGTCGGCGACGATCGACTGGCCAACAATCCGCTGACGCCAGGCGAGCTTGCCGTCCCTGCCGATGGCCGCGCTGATGCGGTGGTAGTTCATCGGCCGGTAACGCCCGCCGGTGATGTCATCCTCGCGCGTCCAGATGAGGCGCACCGGGTACTTGCCGCCGGTGGCCTTGGCGATCGAGGCGACTTCGGACAGGTAATCCGAGTCCGGTGTCGCGCGCCGGCCGAACGTGCCGCCGGCCGCGAGTGTCCTGATCGACACCTGTTCGGGCTTGAGCCCCACCGCCGCGGCGATGTTGGCCTGGTCCACGGTCTGGAACTGGCATCCCGCCCAGACCTCGCAGTGGTCGGGCTCCAGGCGACACACCGCGGTCAGCGGCTCCATGGGCGCGTGCGCCAGGTACGGGAACTCGAACTCCCCTGCGACGCGTTTGCCCGTCTGCGCCAGCACCGCATCGACATCGCCGGACCTGGTCACCGTGACGGCCTGAGTGCCGGCGCCCATGGCCCGGTACTCTTTCACCAGGGCATCGGTGCCGCGCTTCTCCGCGCCCGACTCGTCCCAGCTGACCTTAAGCGCCTCGCGGCCCTGCTTCGCCGACCACATGTCGCGGCCGACCACCGCCACGCCGCGCGGGATCTGCACCACATCGACAACTCCCGCCACCGCCTTCGCCTTGGTCGCATCGAACGAGGCGACCTTGCCGCCGAAACGCGGCGGACGCATGACCACCGCAGTCATCATGCCGGGCAACATGACATCGATCGCGAACTGCTGCCTGCCGGTGGACTTGGCGCGCGCGTCCAGCCGCGGCAGTTTCTCGTTGCCGATGATTTTGAAGTTCGCCGGATCCTTGAGCTTCACCTGCGTCGGCACCGGCAGCTTGGCCGCCTGATCCGCGAGTTGCCCGAAGGTCGCGGTGCGCGTGCCGTGCGACACCACGCCCTCACTCACCGTAATCTCGCTCGCCGGGACCTTCCAGGTTTTGGCGGCCGCTGCCACCAGCATGGCGCGCGCGGTGGCTCCCGCCTCGCGCAGCTGCTGCCAGGAGTTCGCCACCGCGGTGGAGCCGCCGGTGAGCTGGATCTTGCCGCCCATGGCGAGATTGCCGTATTGCGGCACCTGGGCCGGCGCGTTCTCCACGCGCATCTGCGCCCAGGACGCGTCGAGTTCCTCACAGACAATCGCCGGCAGTCCCGTCCACACACCCTGACCCGCCTCGAGATGCTTGCAGATGACGGTCACGGTGTTGTCCGGCCCGATGTGCACGAACGGCATCGCGAACGAGCCGGCGGGCGCGCCACCGCGTGCGGTCGCCGCCGCAACGCCCGGCATGAGCAGCCCGAGCGTGAATCCGCTGCCGGCGACGGAGCTGACCTTGAGGAACTGCCGGCGCGTCATCCCGGAAGGCGTGGGTTCAAAGTGGCGCAGGTACATGATGAGCTCCTTCAGCCGTGCGCCGGCGCGGCAGCGGGCAGCCTGGCGGCGGCCTCGTGGATGGCATGACGGATGCGCACGTAGGTGGCGCAGCGGCAGATGTTGCCCGCCATCGCGCCATCGATGTCGGCGTCCGAGGGCCTGGGGTTGCCCGTAAGCAGCGCCGTGGCTGACATGATCTGCCCGCTCTGGCAGTAGCCGCATTGCGGCACGTCGAGTGCGATCCAGGCGCTCTGCACCGCGTGCGCCGCAGGCGAGGACAGCCCCTCGATGGTGGTGATCTGTTTACCCTGCACCGCCCCCACCGGCATCACGCACGAGCGGGTCGCCACGCCGTCGATGTGCACGGTGCAGGCACCGCACAGGGCCATGCCGCAGCCGAACTTGGTGCCGGTGAGCTGCAGGTGATCGCGGATCGCCCACAGGAGCGGCATGGCGGGATCCACCTCGAGATCGCGAGTCACCCCATTGACGGTCAACTTGACGGACATGAAAGCCTCCGGGGTTTATGCTGCGGACAAGCCTGAAGTGAAGTCTTTTCCCTGAACCTGCGTCATCCCCCCTTAGGGAGACCCGAGGTGCGTCAAAGCACCGCGCGGTGTTGCGTGTCGGCCTTGGTGGCCAGGGCGAACCGCGGCTCGCGCGTTTGCAACTCCCCCAGCAGCAGCTGCGCCGCGTAACGGCCCACGGCCGGCCCATGCTTGAAACCATGGCCGGAGCCGGCGCCCACGAGCCATACATTACGCCACGCCGGATGGCGGTCGATGAGAAAGTCGCCGTTGGAGCTGTTCTCGTACTGGCACACGCGCGCCTCGTTCAGCGGGCGCCGCGCGAGCGCCGGCAGGCGCCGCCGCATGAAGGCGCGCACTTCTGCCAGCGCCGCCGCCGAGAACTCCCGATCGCCCCGGTCCGCATCCATGAGCGGGCCATGCCGATCATGCGCCACCTTGAGCCCACGCGCTTCCAGGTCCGGGAAGCCGTAGTAGATGTCGCCGCCATTGAAATCGGCCCAGCCGGGCATGGCGCCGGGCTGCCAGTGCGCATCACCCGCGGGTGGCGCGAAAAAGAAAACTTCCTGGCGGGTCACGAAAATCCGCGCGCCCAACACGTCCGGAAAGAGTTTCGGCAGCCATGGGCCGCAGGCGAACACGAAGTTGCCGGCGCTGACGCGTGTGCCATCCGCAAGTGCCAGGGTGTCGAGGAGCGCCGCGGTGGGGGCGGGCGCGAGCGTGCCGCCGCCCGCGGGTGCCACGGCGGCCGCCACGCGGTACTCCCCGCCCGCGGCAACGAATTGCTGCACCAGCGTCTGCACGGCGCGCCGCGCCATGAGCGCGCCAAGCTGCGGTTCGTACAGACCGAGCTCGATCCCGTCCCAGGAGAACTGCGGGAAACGCCGTGCAAGCTCGGCGTGTCCCAACTCCTGGATGGGAATTCCCAGCCGCCGATGCACGTCCAGCGTCTGGGTGACGTAGGGTTCGAGGCGGGAGAAAAAGAACAATACGCCCAGGGGACGGAAAATCGGCAGCCCCGAAAACCCCGACAGCCAGCGCCACTGTTCGAGTGACTCAAAAGCCATGCGGGTATACACCTCATCCGGTCCGTAGGCGGTGCGCGTCATGCGCGACTCGCCGCCGGAGGATGCCCGGGCGTTCCCCGGGCCCCAGGCATCAATGAGCAGGACGCGTTGACCGCGGCGGCGCAGGTTCCACGCGGTCCACGCGCCGAAGTCGCCGGCGCCGATGACCACCGTATCCCAGCGCGCGCCGGCGTCCGCCTGGTGCGGGAACCCGACGCGTGCCGCCAGCGTCGCTGCTGCGCCGCCCGCGAGACCGAGAAGCCACTGGCGTCGCGTAACCAACGACTGCATGCCTTTGAAGGTTAACAGAGTTTAATCATTCGCCCACGGAGCGTGAACCTCGCCGGGCTTAAGTTGGCGCGACCATGCCGGCCTTGCGTCTCATCGCGTGCAGCGTTCTGGGTTCCCTCGCGGCCTGCAGCTTAGGCCCCCGTTACCACCGTCCGGACGTCGCCCCTCCCCCTGCCTGGGTGACGGCGGGCGACGCCAATGCGCCCGAGTGGCCGGCGAGCGACTGGTGGCGCGGCTTCAACTCCGCGGATCTGGATTCCTTCATCGAGCAGGCGCAGAACGCCAACGATGACCTGCGCGCCGCCATCGCGCGCGTTCACCAGGCGGACGCGCAGCGGCGCATCGCAGGCGCGCCGCTGCTGCCGGCGGTCGCGCTTGAGGCAACGGCGACGCGCGCGCGGGCTGCCGCCAGCGGCGAAGGCTACGTCACCGGCAACGACTTCAGCCCGCTGCTGTCGGCGAGCTACGAGCTGGACTTCTGGGGCAAGAACCGCGCCGCACTCGCCTCCGCGAGCGCGGCGGCCAAGGCCAGCCGCTACGACCGCACCACCATCGAGCTTGCGGTGGTGGCGGGAGTTGCCGGCACCTACTTCCAGGCGCTCGAACTGCGCGACCGGTTGGGGATTGCGGATGCCAACCTCGCCAACGCCACCAGGGTGCTGCAGGGGCTGAAGCTCGAGGAAACCGCAGGTCTCACCACGGCGCTGGATGTCGCGCAGCAGCAGACCGTGGTCGCGACGGTGAACGCCACCATCCCACCCTTAAAGCAGCAGCTGCGCCAGAGTCTGGACGCGCTCGCCATCCTGGTGGGCAGCACCCCGGAGATTGTGGACGTGACGCATGGCAGCCTCGATGAACTCGCCGCGCCCGCGGTGCGCCCGGGACTGCCCTCGGAGCTGCTCGCGCGGCGCCCCGATGTCGCTGAAGCGGAGGCGCAGCTGCGCGCCGCCAACGCCAACATCGCCGCCGCGCGCGCCGCGTTCTTCCCGAGCATCTCCCTCACCGCCAACGGCGGCTACGAGAGTGCCGCGCTCGCCGGCCTGCTCACGCCGGCGAATCGCGTGTGGTCGCTCGCCGCGGGCCTCAGCCAGCCGATATTCCAGGGCGGTGCGCTCGTCGGTCAGTACCAGCTGACCAAGGGACGGTACGAGGAGCTGCTCGCCGACTATCACAAGGCGCTGATTGCAGCGCTCGCCAACGTCGAGGACGCCCTCATCGCCGCGCGCGAAACCTCCGATCTCGTCGAGCGCCAGCAGCAGGCGGCGCTCACCGCGCAGCGCGCTTACGAATTCGCCCAGGCGCAGATGCGCGCCGGCACCATCAACGTACTGACACTTCTGAATACGGAGACTGCCTTGTTCAGCGCCCGGGATGCCCTTGCGCAGGCGAAATACGCGCACCTTCAGGCCCTGGTCACGCTCTACCAGGCGCTCGGCGGCGGCTGGCAGCAGGATAAGCCGCTGTGAGCGCACAAGGTCGCATGCAGCCGCGCGTGCTGATCGGCGGGGCGGTCGTGCTGCTCGCAGTGCTGATCGGCTGGCACTGGGTCGCGGCGTTCCTCGGGCGCGCGGCGAAGCCGAAGCCCGCCGCGGCCATCGCCGTGGACGTGGTGCCGGTCGAGCAGCGCGACATGCCCGTCTACCTCGAAGGACTTGGCACCGTGCAGGCCTTTTATACCGACACCATGACCGCGCGGGTTGACGGCCAGATAGAGCGGGTGGCGTTCAAGGAAGGCCAGGACGTCAAAAAGGGCGCGCTGCTGGTGCAGATTGACCCGCGTCCCTTCCAGGCAGCCCTCGGCGTAGCCATCGCCACCCGCGACAAGGACAAGGCACTGCTGGCCAATGCGCACCGCGACATGGATCGCTACGCGCTGCTCGCGCCCGAGGACCTCGCGAGCAAGCAGACGGTGGACACGCAGCGCTCGCTCATCGCGCAACTCGCAGCCCAGGTAAAGGGCGATGAGGCGGCCGTCGACAACGCCCGCACGCAACTGGACTACACCAGCATCCGCTCCCCGATCGACGGCCGCACCGGCATCCGCCTGGTCGATCCGGGCAACAACGTGCACGCGACCGACACCCAGGGCATCGTGGTGGTGACGCAGCTCGAGCCCATCAGCGTCATCTTCAGCCTCCCGGAGGAGCAGTTCGCGCAGCTGAACGACGCGCTGCAACGCGGCGCTGTACCGGTGACGGCACTGTCGCGCGACGACACCGAGGAGCTCGACCAGGGCACGATCGCCCTCATCGACAATCAGATCGACCAGACCACCGGCACGATCCGCATCAAGGCGACCTTTCCCAACAAGCATCGCAAGCTGTGGCCGGGAGAGTTCGTCAACATGCGGGCGCTGGTCGAGACCCGGCGCCAGGCGCTGGTCATTCCCGCGACTGCGCTGCAGCGCGGGCCCGACGGCGTGTTCACCTACGTGGTGCAGCCGAACTCGACCATCTCGATGGTGCCGCTGACCGTCGGTGAACAGCGCGGCGAGTTCGTCATGGTCGACAAGGGCCTGACGGCGGGCGACAAGGTGGTGTCGAGCAACCAGTACCGGCTGCAGCCCGGAAGCCTGATCCAGGCCAACACGCCCGCGGCCGCCGCGCACCTGCCGCAAGGCTCCGGACACCCCCCGGGCAGCGCACCGTGAACATCTCCCGGCCCTTCATCGAGCGCCCGGTCGCGACGACCCTCCTCATGGCCGGCGTGGCGCTCGTCGGTCTCGCCGCCTTTCCGTTCCTGCCGGTGGCGCCTATCCCGCAGATCGACTTCCCGACCATCCTCGTGAGTGCGCAGCTTCCCGGCGCGAGCCCGGAGATCATGGCCTCCTCGGTGTCGCAACCGCTCGAGACCCAGTTCGCGCAGATCCCCGGCATGTCGCAGATGACCTCGACCAGCGTGCTGGGAACCTCGCAGATCACGATGCAGTTCGATCTCGACCGCAACATCGACGCCGCGGCCGGCGACGTCCAGGCGGCCATCAACGCCGCCAGCGGTCAGCTGCCAAAAGACCTGCCCTCGCCCCCCTCGTACCGCAAGGTGAATCCGGCCGACTCCTCGATCCTGATCCTGGCGGTGCACTCGGACGCGCTGCCGATGACCGCGGTCGACAACTACGCCGAGACGGTATTCGCCCAGCAATTGTCGCAGTTGCCGGGCATCGCGCAGGTGAACGTCGGCGGCCAGCAGAAGCCCGCGGTACGCATCCAGGTCGACCCGGTGAAGCTCGCCGCGGTGGGCCTGCAGCTCGAGGACGTCGCCAATCTCATCACGACGGCGACCGTGGACACCCCGCAGGGCGCCATCACCGGAGCCCATCAGAACTACACCATCTACGACAACGATCAGCTGCTGAGCGCAAAGCCGTGGAACGACGTCGTCGTCGCCTACAAGAACGGCGCGCCGATCCGCGTGCGCGACATCGGCGTCGCGGTCGACGGCGCGGAGAACACCCAGGTGGCCGGCTTCCAGAACGGCAGGCGCGGGGTGCTGCTCCTCATCTATAAGCAGCCCGGCACCAACGTGATCGACGCGGTGAACCGGGTGAAGGCGGTGCTGCCGCACATCATGGCGGAGGTGCCGCCGTCGCTCAAAGTCGACCAGCTGATCGACAAGACCGTCACCATCAAGGCCTCGGTGCAGGATGTCGAGCTGTCGCTGCTGCTGGCGATCTTCCTTGTCGTGATGGTGATCTTCCTGTTCCTGCGCAGCTTCTGGGCCACGGCGATCCCGGGCGTGACCGTGCCGCTGGCGCTGTTCGGAACGGCGGCGCTCATGTACATCATCGGCTACAGCCTCGACAACCTGTCGCTGATGGCGCTCACCATCGCCGTCGGCTTCGTGGTGGACGATGCGATCGTGATGCTCGAGAACATCTATCGCCACATCGAAGCGGGCCTGAGTCCCTATGAAGCGGCGCTCAAGGGCTCAGGGGAGATCGGCTTCACCATCCTCTCGATCAGCATCTCGCTGGTCGCGGTGTTCATCCCGCTGCTGCTGATGAGCGGCATCGTCGGCCGGCTGTTCCGCGAGTTCGCCGTCACGGTAACCATGACGATCGCGGTCTCGGCGGTGGTGGCCCTCACCCTCTCGCCGATGATGTGTTCGCTGTTTCTGCGTGACGAGAAACACGCCCAGCACGGCCGTTTCTACCTGACACTCGAGCGCGGCTTCCAGTGGCTGCTCGACCAGTACACGCGCGGCCTCGACTTCGTGCTGCGCCACCAGCGCACGACGCTGCTGACCTTCATCGCGACGGTGGCCACCGCGGTGCTGCTCTACGTGGTGATCCCCAAGGGCTTCTTCCCGCAGCAGGACACCGGGATCATCGTCGGTCTCACCGATGCACCCGAGGACGTCTCATTCGAAGAGATGGTGAACCTCGATCACCGGCTGATGGCGGTGGCCGGCAAGGATCCGGCGGTCGAGAGCTGGGGCGCCTTCGTCGGCGGGTCGCGGCCGCTCAACAACGGCTTCGTGGTGCTGGGCCTGAAGCCGCGCGATGAGCGCGACGCGACCTCGGACCAGGTGATCAACCGCCTGCGAGCCAAGCTGGCCGCGGTGCCGGGGGGCACGGTATTCCTGCAGTCGCAGCAGGACCTGAACGTCGGCGGGCGCACCACGCGCACCCAGTACCAGTACACGCTCCAGGACCCGAACATCGAGGAGCTGAACTACTGGGCGCCGCGGCTGCTGGCGCAGCTGAAGAAACTGCCGCAGCTCACCGACGTCGCCTCCGACCAGCAATCGAGCAGCACCAAGCTCGCGCTCGTCATCGACCGCGACCAGGCGGCGCGCTTCGGCATCCAGCCGGCGCTCATCGACAACACGCTGTACGACGCCTTCGGCCAGCGCCAGGTGACCCAGTACTTCACCCAGCTCGCCAGCTACCACGTGGTGCTCGAGGTGATGCCTTCGCTGCTGGGCCAACCCGACACCCTCAACAGGATCTACATCAAGTCGCCGACCACCGGCCAGCAGGTGCCGCTGTCGGCGTTCACCCGCTACGACACCGGCCACACCAGCTACCTGTCGATCAATCACCAGGGGCAGTTCCCGGCGGTGACTCTGTCCTTCAACCTCGCGCCCGGGGTCGCGCTCGGCGATGCGGTCAAGGCCATCCAGCGGGTCGCCGCTTCGATCCGCATGCCGGACTCGGTCTCCGGCACCTTCCAGGGAACCGCCCAGGCGTTCCAGGCGTCACTCAAGACCGCGCCACTGCTGATCCTGGCGGCGCTCCTGGTGGTCTACATCATCCTGGGCATGCTCTACGAGAGCTACATCCATCCGCTGACGATTCTCTCGACGCTGCCATCGGCGGGCGTCGGCGCGCTGCTGATGCTGATGCTGTTCCACTTCGACCTGTCGGTCGTGGGTCTCATCGGCATCATTCTGCTCATCGGCATCGTGAAGAAGAACGGCATCATGATGGTCGACTTCGCACTGCATGCCGAGCGCAACGAGCATCTCGCGCCCGAGGCCGCGATCCGCAAGGCGTGTCTCCTGCGTTTCCGTCCGATCATGATGACCACCATGGCGGCGATCCTGGGAGCCCTGCCGCTGATGCTCGGAAGCGGGACGGGCTCCGAGCTGCGCCAGCCGCTCGGCTATACAATGGTGGGAGGGCTGGTGTTGAGCCAGATGCTGACTTTGTTCACAACGCCGGTGGTCTATTTGTACCTGGATCGGCTGTCGGTGCGCTGGGCGCGCAAGCACCCGCACGCGCAAGTGCCGCCCCCGCAAGGCGTGCAGGTCGCGTCGTGAAAATACTCGTGGTCGAGGACAACGCGCGCGTGGCGCGTTTCGTGACCCAGGGACTGCGCGAAGCCGGGCACACGGTGGATCACGCCGACAATGGCCGCGACGGCATGTTCAGCGCGGCCAGCGAGCCGTACGATGTGATCGTCATGGACCGCATGCTGCCGGGCAACATCGATGGCCTCGCCATCATCGAAGCGCTGCGCAAGGCGGGTAACCGCACGCCGATCCTGATCTTAAGCGCGCTGGATGCCGTGGATGAACGCATCCGCGGCTTGAAGAGCGGCGGGGATGACTACCTCACCAAGCCGTTCGCGTTCGGGGAGCTGCTGGCGCGCGTCGACGCCCTCGGCAGGCGAAGCTCGGGCGGCGATACCGACCGTGTCCTGCAGGTGGGCGACCTGCGCATGGACCTGCTGTCGCGCCGGGTCACCCGCGGCGCCCGCCTCATCACCCTGCAGCCGCGCGAATTCAAGCTGCTCGAGTACCTGATGCGCCACGCCAACCAGGTCGTGACGCGTACCATGCTGCTGGAAGCCGTATGGGACTATAACTTTGACCCGCAGACCAATGTCGTGGACGTGCACATCAGCAAGCTGCGCCAGAAAATCGAGCTCGACACCGAGCGGCCGCTGGTGCGCACGGTGCGCAACGCCGGCTACATGATGTGCGAGCATGATCAGGGTTAACCGCTCCTCGGCGGTCACCTGGGCGATCGGCTACGTGCTGCTGGGCCTTGCGGCGCTCGCCGCCTTCGCGGTGCCGCTGTGGTACGCATGGAGTGTCACCATTTTCGATGGCCGGGCCGCCATTCTCGAAGACGACGCGCAGCGCCTTGCGGAAATCTTCCATCGCCAGGGGCCCGAGGGACTCACCGCCTTCATCGACGCGCGCGTCGCCATGCAGATCCCCGGGGAGCGCACGCTGCTGCTCACCGACGCCAACTACCATCGCCTGGCGGGCAACGTCGAGCGCTGGCCGAAGGAACTCAGCGCCAGGCAGGGCACCCGCGCGGTGATGGTGGATCTGGCCGGCCAGCCGACCCACACCATGCTGGTGCAATCGAGCCTGCCGGGTGGCTATCACCTGCTGGTGGGCCGGGATCTCGCGCGCTTCCTGCCGCTGGAGCGGCGCTTCACCTACGGACTCAGCGCCGCCATCGGGTTCTTGTTCCTGGTGGGCGTGGCGGGCGCCATCCTCATACGCCGGGAGCTGCTGGCGCGCGTGCAGGGCATTCGCCAGACGGTCTCGGCCATCATGAAGGGTGACCTGCACCATCGGCTGCCGATCCGCCGCACCAACGATGAGCTCGACACGCTCTCGCAGACCATCAACGGCATGCTCGATCACATCGAGCACCTGATCTCAGGGATCAGTAACGTCTCCAACTCCATCGCGCACGATCTGCGCACGCCGCTGGCGGAGCTGCGCTCGCGGCTGGAGGAGCTGGCGCTGACGCGGCCGGCGCCCGCCGAGACCTTCGCCGAGGTGGACGGCGCGGTCGCGGACGTCGACCGCGTGATCCGCATTTTCAACGCGCTGCTGCGGCTGGCCGAGATCGACACCGGCGCGCGCCGCTCCGGCTTCGTGCGCGTGGACGCGGCGGCGGTGGCCGCCGAGGTGGTGGAGTTCTATGAACCCGCGGCCGAGCAGAAGGGCGTGGCGTTCTCCTTCACCAGCAACGGCGACGCCGCAGTAGCCGGGGACCCGGTGCTGCTGGCGCAGGCCGTGAGCAACCTGATCGACAATTCCCTGAAGTGCGTGGCCGAGAACGGCGCCATCAGCGTGCGCGTCGGCCGCCGCGCCGACGGCTCGGTCGAAATTGCCGTAGCGGACGACGGCCCGGGCATCGCGGATGCGGACAAGCCCAAGGCCACCGAGCGGTTTTTCCGCGGCGACCGCAGCCGTGGCACTCCGGGCGTGGGCCTGGGCCTGTCGATCGTCGATGCGGTCGCGAAGCTGCACGGCGGGGCGCTGCAGCTGCTCGACAACCATCCGGGCCTGCGCGCCCAGATGGTGCTGCCGGTGACGGCTGTGTGGACCAGCCGCTAAACGCGCCGCGTCCATGGGCGGCTGTAAGATGCCCCATGTCCGAGTCACCACACCCGCGCGCGATCCGTTCATTCGTGACCCGCGCCGGCCGCATCACGCCGGCACAGGAACGGGCGCTCGTTACGCTCTGGCCGAAGTACGGCGTGGAGCCGGGGGACCAGCGGCTCGACTGCGCAGCGCTCTTTGGCCGCGAAGCGTCGCGGACCATTGAGATCGGCTTCGGCAACGGCGAAAACCTCCTCGCCCTTGCCCGTGGGCATCCGCAACGCGATTACCTGGGCGTTGAAGTGCATCGCCCGGGCGTGGGGCGCCTGCTGCTCGCGCTCGAAGAGCATGCGCTCGCGAACGTGCGCCTGATCTGTCACGACGCGGTGGACGTGCTGGCGCAACAGATCCCACCGGCAGCGGTGCAGGAAATACTCATCCTGTTTCCAGATCCGTGGCCGAAGAAGCGCCATCACAAGCGGCGGCTGATTCAGCGCCCCTTCGTGGAACTGGCCGCGAGCCGTTTGAGTGTGGGTGGGGTACTGCGGCTCGCCACCGACTGGGAGCCGTACGCGCTGGAGATGCTCGCGGTGCTCGGCGCAACGCCGCAGCTTGAGAATCTCGCCGGCACGGCCACGTATGCGCCGCGGCCCCCCGAGCGCGAGGCGACGCGCTTTGAAAAGCGCGGTGTCCGCCTTGGGCACGAGGTCTGGGATCTGGCGTTCCGGCGCGTCTGATCCATGGGTCGAAACCGCGGTGCCCGGTTAGCTCACGCCGAAGGACTGCCGCAAGCCGTCGAGCACGAACTGCACCGCGAGCGCACCCAGGATCACCCCCAGGAGCCGGCTCGCGACATTGGCACCGGTTACCCCGATTACGCGCATCAGCGGGTCGGCGAGCAGCAGGCACACGAGCGAGATCGCAAGCACCACGATCACCGCCACGGCAAGGCCCAGGAAGAGCGTGGTGTTGGCAAACGGATGCACCGGCCCGAACCACAGCAAGATGGTCGCGAGTGCCCCGGGACCGGCGATGAAGGGAAACGCCAGCGGAAACACCGAGATGTCGGTGCGCTGACGGGTCTCGGCGGCCTCGTCGCTGGAGGTGCGCGTGCCGGATTGACGCGCGAACACCATCTCGAGGGCCAGCAGAAACAGTAACAACCCGCCGAAAATGCGAAATGCCTCGAGACTGATGCCCATCAGCTTCAGGAACCCGGCGCCGCCGACCGCGAACAGCAGCAGTATCGCGGCCGCAACGCTCACGGCCTTGAATGCCATGCGCCGCTTGTACTGCGGCGCGGCACCGGTAGTAAGTCCGGTGAACAGCGGGATGAGCGAGATGGGTTCGACCACCACGAAGAACACCACGAAGAATTTCAGGGGTTGTTCGAACATTTAATTCTTGAAAGCCAGTGGGACGAGGCGCAACATAAATTACAGAGTGCGCGCGTAATCTTAAAGCACCACGGACGGCCGTAGCGGGAGGTTGCGACGATGACGAGTCCTCAACCGGGTATCGGCGACTGGTATCGCCTCACGGGCGGCGAACTGTTCGAGGTTGTCGCCCTCGATGAGGACGATGGCACCATCGAGCTGCAGTACTTCGACGGCACCATCGAAGAGATGGACGTGGAGGACTGGGACGCCCGCTGGGAAGACGGTGAACTGGAGGCGGCGGAGGCCCCCGAGGACTGGAGCGGCTCGGTGGACGTCGAAGCTACCGCCGAAGAGGGCCGGGTACCGGATATGACCGGCGAGGACCGCGAGCTGCGTGCGAGCTCACTCGAAGGCGTCGATCTGTTCGAATAGCACTAGCTGCTGCGCTCATCGAGCGCGGTAATCTTCGCGCGCATCAGCCACACCATCGCCAGTCCCGGCAGGGCGAGCGCAAAACTCGTCACGTAATAGGTGTACCAGCCGCCGTGGTCGGCGGTCCACCCGGCCGGGTACCCGAGGCTATAGCGCGGCATCAGCGCCAGCGCCGACAGCACCGCGTACTGAAAAGCGCTGTAGCGCGTGTCGCACAGCGCCATGATCAGGGCGGTGAGCGCAATGCTGCCCATGGCGGCCGCTATGTGTTCGATACCCACCGCAGCGACCATGATCGGCCAGCTCTTGCCGGCGAGCGCCAGCGCGCAATACAGCAGATTGCCCAGCGCCTGCAGCACGCCAAAGGCGAGCATGGAGCGCAACAGCCCCAGGCGCACCATGAGCACGCCGCCCAGCGCCGCGCCGATGAGGCTGCTGGCCGTGAAAACCGCCTTCACCATGAGGCCGATCTCGGTCTTGTTGAAACCGACGTCCATCATGAAAGGCGTGAACAGCTTGTTGGAGAACGCGTCCCCGACCTTGAACAGCAGCACGACGCCGATCAGCGCCAGCGCGCTGGGCGTGCCGAGGAGTTCTTTTAAGGGTTCAACCACCGACTCGCTGAGGCTGCGCGGCCGATAGGTGTTGTGCGTCGAGGGCGCCCGCACCGTCGCAAAACAAAACAGCAGCATCACGCCGGCGAGCAGCAGAAACGCCGGCCGCCAGCCGAAATAATCCGCGACCACCAGCGCCACCGCGAACGCGATCCAGGATGCACAGCGGTAGCCGAGATTGGTGGCCGCGGCGGCGAGCCCGCGCTCGCTCGGCAGCGATACGTCGGCCCGCCAGGCATCAATGGCGATGTCCTGGGTGGCGGAGAAAAACACCACGGCCAGTGCGCACATGGCGAGTGGCGTGAGCGAAACGCCCGGATTCTGCAGCGCCAGAAGCGCAATGCCGCCGGCGAGCGCGACCTGCATCACCAGCATCCAGCCGCGGCGGCGGCCGAGGAACGGCATGGGGTAGCGATCGACCAGCGGCGCCCACAGGGGCTTGAGCAGATACGGCAGCGCCACGTACGACATGAGCCCGATGGTGGTGTTGCTCCTGCCCAGGTCCTTGAGCCACGCCTGCAGCGCGCTCTCGGTGAGCTGGTTGGGGAAACCGGAGGCCGCGCCTAACAGCAGAATCGCCAGCATCTTCGGGGTCGCGAGCACCTCACGCAGCCGTGGCCGGCCGGCGCCAGCGGCCGCACTCACAGCTCGTAGTCCATGATGAGCGGGGCGTGATCCGAGAAGCGCTTCTTCTTATATATGGTGGCGGCGCGCGCCTTACCGGCGAGCCCGTGGCTCACCACCTGGTAGTCGATACGCCAGCCCACGTTGTTGGCCCGCGCCTGACCGCGGTTGGACCACCAGGTGTAGAGGTCCGGGCCCGGACGCACCTCGCGAAATGCGTCCACGTAGCCCGCCGGCCCGAACAGTCCATCCATCCAGGCGCGCTCCTCGGGCAGAAAGCCGGAGTTCTTCTGGTTGGACCTCCAGTTCTTCAGGTCAATCGCGCGGTGGGCGATGTTCCAGTCGCCGGCGAGGATGTAGTGCCGGCGGCGTGCAGCACAGCGCGCCAGGTGCGGACGGAAGGCCTCGAGGAAGCGGAATTTCGACGCTTGGCGCTGCGGTCCCGCAGAGCCCGAAGGCAGATACAGCGACACGACCGCAAGCGCGCCCACCTGCACCTCGAGATACCGTCCTTCGCCGTCGAACTCCGGGATGCCGAAGCCCCGTACCACCCGGGTGGGCTTGTCGCGCGAATACACCGCGACGCCCGAATAGCCCTTGCGCTGCGCGTCGCTGAAGTAGCTGTGGTAGCCCGGCAGCTGCACGTCGTGGCCGGCGAGCTGATCCTCCTGGGCCTTGGTCTCCTGCAGGCAGATGAAATCCGCCCGCTGGCGGCGCAGCCAGCGGAACAGGCCCTTGCCGGCCGCCGAGCGGATCCCGCAGACATTGACGGTAATGACGCGCATGAGGGCATGATATGACATGCAGGAATACCAACTCACGTTCCTTGACCTGGCATTGAAGCGTGACGCGCTGCGTTTCGGGAGTTTCACGCTCAAGTCCGGACGCGAAAGCCCGTACTTCTTCAACGCCGGCCTCTTCAGCGACGGCGAGGCGGCCGCAGTCCTCGGGCGCTGCTATGCCGCGGCGATTGTGCACTCCGGCATCGGCTTCGACATGCTATTCGGCCCCGCCTACAAGGGCATCCCGCTTGCAACCGCGACCGCGGTGGCGCTTAGCTCCGCCCACGGGCGCAGCGTGCCCTACGCGTTCAACCGCAAGGAGGCGAAGGATCACGGCGAAGGGGGTCGCGTCGTCGGCAGCGCGCTCGCGGGAAGGGTGCTGATCATCGACGATGTGATTACCGCCGGCACCGCGGTGCGCGACTCGCTCGCCGTCATTCGCGCCGCGGGAGCGACCCCGGTGGGCGTGGCTCTCGCGCTCGATCGCCAGGAGCGCGGCCAGGGCGCACTCACCGCGGTGCAGGAGCTCGAGAAGGACTACGGTCTTAAATGTGTGAGCATCGTCACACTCGCTGAGCTCATCGCGGCGCTGGCACATCCGGTCGGCGGACGAAAGCGCATTTCCGACGAACAGCTCACAGCTCTCAGTGCCTACCAGGCACGCTACGGTGGGGGTTGAGGCTTGCCAGCCGGCAGCGTGCGGCGGGAAACTAGGGGAATGACCAGGCGCGCCTTGCAACGGTTGTGGATCGCGGTGTCGATGATGGCAATCTGCGGCGCCGCGCATGCGGGACCGCCCGGTTCATCGACATCAAAGCAGGGTGTGGCCTATCGCTGGGTCGACGATCAGGGCGTGGTGCACTACGGCGATCACGTCCCGCCGGAGTACACCGGCAAGGAGCGCGACATTCTCAACGGCCGCGGGGTCGAGGTCGGCCATCTGGATGCGCAGAAATCCGCAGAGCAGATTGCCGCCGACGAGCGCGCCCGCGCGGCCGTCATCAGACAGAAGGAGCATGACAGCTTCCTCATGACCACCTACACCTCGGTCAAGGACATTGAGGCGTTGCGCGACGTGCGTCTCACGCAGCTGAAGGCGCAGGGAGCCGCGGCCGAGCAATACGTGGAGAGCCTGCAGTCACGGCTCGCGACGCTGCAGGCGCGCGCGATCCAGTTCAAACCCTACAGCTCACGAGCCGATGCGCGCCGCATGCCGGATGACCTGGCGGAAAACCTGGTGCGCACCGTGAAGGAACTGCGCGTGCAGACCAACGTCTATGCCGCCAACGGGGCTGCGGAAAATCAGCTGCGCTCACAGTTCCAGGCCGACATCGAGCGCTACCGCGAACTGAGCACCGTGCACCGAGACTAGGTCAGCCGATCTAGTGCTGGCCTGAGTGCCCGAAGCCGCCCGCGCCGCGGACGGATGCTTCGAAATCCGCCACCACCTCAAGCTCCACCTGCACGACCGGCACGATGACAAGCTGCGCGATGCGCTCGCCGGGGCGGATCGTGAACGGCTCCGCCGAGCGATTCCAGCACGACACCATGAGCTGGCCCTGGTAATCCGAGTCGATCAGGCCGACCAGGTTGCCGAGCACGATGCCGTGCTTATGCCCGAGGCCCGAGCGCGGCAGGATCACGGCGGCGAGTGCCGGATCGGCGACGTGAATGGCAAGCCCGGTGGGAATGAGTTGCGCGCGTCCGGGTGCGAGCGTCAGGGGCGCGGCCACGCAGGCGCGCAGGTCCAGTCCGGCCGAGCCGGCGGTCGCGTACGCGGGCAGCGGGAATTCCCCACCGATGCGCGCATCCATGATGCGCACCTGGAGTGCGCGGCGGACGGGTGGATTCAAACCTGCGCCAGCGCAGGTCGCTGACGGGTGCCGGCGCGCGCGGCGAAATCCGCAATCACCAGCGCCATGAAGCCGCGCGCGAGCGTGACTTTGTCGGCGCGCGGCAGATGGTGGCGGCCGTTGCGGCCGAGCACGATGAGTTCGTTCTCCTCGCAGTCGAACGCCTTGTCGTGACCGACTTCGTTGGCGGCGATCATGTCGAGATTCTTCTTCATGAGCTTGGAGCGCGCGTTTTGCTCCACGGCTTCGGTCTCGGCGGCGAAACCGACGACGAACGGGCGGTCGGCGCGCGCCGCCACGGTGGCCAGCACGTCCGTGGTGCGTTCCATGGATAGCTCCATGGTGGGTGCGGTTTTCTTGATCTTCTGTTCCGCCGCCTGCGGCGGACGGTAGTCGGCGACCGCGGCGGTGGAAATGAATATGTCGGTCCCCGGCAGCTCCCGCAGCACCGCCGCGAGCATCTCCGCGGCGCTCTCGACGTCGACGCGCACGACGCCCGCCGGCGTCGGCAGGACCACCGGCCCGCTCACCAGCACCACCGTGGCGCCGGCCTCACGCGCCGCCTGCGCGACCGCGAAACCCATCCGGCCGGAGCTGCGGTTGCTGACGAAGCGCACCGGATCGATGCGCTCACGCGTCGGTCCGGCGGTCACCACCACCCGCCGCCCCTCAAGTACCCCGCTGCCGGGCAGGAGCGCGGCCACGCGCTCGGCAAGGTCGGTAGGCTCGAGCATGCGGCCGTCGCCGGTCTCTCCGCAGGCCTGGTCGCCGGCCCCGGGTCCGAAAACCTGCACACCGCGCTCGACCAGTGTCGCGATGTTGGCGCGGGTGGCGGCGTGCGCCCACATGACATGGTTCATGGCCGGCGCCACGGCGATGGGTGCCTCGGTGGCAAGGCACAGCGTCGCGAGAAGATCGTCGGCCTGGCCGGTGGCCAGACGCGCGAGAAAATCCGCGCTCGCCGGCGCGATGAGTACCGCGTCCGCCCAGCGCGCGAGCTCGATGTGTCCCATGGCCGCTTCCGCCGCCGCATCCCACAGGTCGTGGCGGACGGTGCGCCCCGATACCGCCTGGAAAGTGGTCGCGGTCACGAACTCGCGTGCCCCGGCGGTCATCACCACCTGCACCTCCGCGCCGCGCTCGCGTAAGCGCCGCACCAGATCCGGGCTCTTGTACGCGGCGATGCCGCCGGTCACTCCGAGCAGAATGTGCTTGCCTTGCATGGTGCAATTATCGCACCCGGGAACGCCCGCGGGCAGGGGCGTGTCATTAACGCCAAATCATCCCGTCGGCAGCTCCTTTGGCCCCTCCCGGGGGGTTCTGGCAACTTCCTTAGACTGCTAAGGCAGGCACCTTAGAACGTAAAGGAATGACCTGCAGGCCGCGGCCGCGATTCTCGCCCAGAGAGTCCGCACGGTTTATAACAGCGGCATGGCGGGAAAGGCGATCCTCGAGGACCTCGCGCACTAC
This sequence comes from uncultured Gammaproteobacteria bacterium, assembly GCA_963718865.1. Lineage (GTDB taxonomy): Bacteria > Pseudomonadota > Gammaproteobacteria > Steroidobacterales > Steroidobacteraceae > 13-2-20CM-66-19. The sequence goes on from CAVRAE010000001.1 coordinate 685,003, forward strand.
GTGCAACCCTTCCGCATCACCCGCGGCAAGGGATTCCGTCTGAAGGATTTCGACCCGGGGGACACCTGCGCCCTGGGGCTGGGCAAGAGCGAGGCGGCGCAGCTCCTGCAGCGCGGTACGCAATGGCTGGCGAAGGAGCAGGACCTGCTCTATGCGCAGGATCGCTGGTCGCTGCTGCTCATCTTCCAGGCGATGGACGCGGCCGGCAAAGACAGCACCATCAAACACGTGATGTCGGGAATCAATCCACAGGGCTGCCAGGTGTTTTCGTTCAAGCAGCCCTCGGCGGAGGACCTCAGCCACGACTTCCTGTGGCGTCACGCGAAGTGCCTGCCCGAACGCGGGCGCATTGGCATTTTCAATCGCTCCTACTATGAGGACGTGCTGGTCGTGCGGGTGCACCCCGACATCCTCAGGCGCCAGAAGCTTCCGGCTTCGTGCGTGAGCAAGCACATCTGGACCGAACGGCTAGCCGACATTGCGCACTTCGAGGAATACCTCACCCGGCAGGGGACGGTTGTCCTCAAGTTCTTTCTGCACGTGTCGCGTGGCGAGCAGAAGCAGCGCTTCCTCGAGCGCCTCGACAAACCGCGCAAACACTGGAAATTCTCGGCGTCCGATGTGCGCGAGCGTGGCTTCTGGTCCGACTACATGCACGCCTACGAACAGACCATCCGCGCGACCGCTTCAAAGCAGGCGCCGTGGTTCGTGGTGCCGGCCGACAACAAGTGGTTCACGCGGCTGGTGGTCGCCGCGGCCATCGGGCAGGCGGTGGAGGAACTTAACCTCGCGTATCCGCAGGTGGGACCGGGAAAGATGAAGGAGCTGCGGAAAATGCGCGCGGTGCTGGCGCGCGAGCGCTGAGGCAAATCGCCGCACCCGGCAGCGCGTGCGGCAGTGGCGTGTGATTAACGCCAAATCACATCATTCGCGACGCTTTGTCCCCCTCCCCGAGGAGGGCCGGCAGTTCTTAGACTGCGAGGGCACGGACCTTGGAGCGGAAAATAATGACCACCGGCACCGGACTGGCACGCCATGACCATCCGCCGCGGCGCGCTAGCCAGTGAGCGGATCAGCCGCGCGATCCTTGTCGTGCGGGGCCGGCGCGTGATGCTCGATCGTGAGCTGGCCGCGATTTATGGCGTGAGCACCGGGCACCTGAACGAGGCCGTCAAGCGCAACCCCGAGCGATTCCCGGCGGATTTCATGTTCCAACTCACCGTCCAGGAGCTCGAGAACTTGAGATCGCAATTTGCGACCTCAAGTTGGGGCGGGCGCCGCTACCGGCCCTTCGCCTTCACCGAACATGGCGCTATCCAGGCCGCCAACGTACTGAACTCGCCGCACGCTGTTGCTATGGGGGTCTACGTTGTACGTGCGTTCGTGCAGCTGCGCGAGGTCTTCGCATCGAACCAGGATCTGGTGCACAAGCTGGCGGTGCTCGAGCGTTCGCTGGCAGCGCTTGACGCTGAGACTCAGCGGCAATTCGGCGACGTCTACGAGGCCATCAGAGCCCTGATGATCCCCTCGGCCTCAAAACGCCGCGGCAGCGGATTCACCGCCGATCTCGACGAGCCCGAAAAGCCGTGACCATCCGCCAGTGGCCACTGCTTGAGCGTCCGCGCGAGAAACTGCTCGAGCGCGGTGCACATGCGCTGTCCGACGCGGAATTGCTCGCGGTGCTGCTGGGCTCGGGCACCCGCGGCGGCTCCGCGGTGGAACTGGCACGCTCACTCATCACGCATTTCGGCTCGCTGCGCGAGCTCTTGAGCGCCGAGCGGGCGCGCTCCTGCGCACTCGCGGGCATAGGGCCGGCGCGCTACGCGATCCTGAAGGCTGCAGTGGAGCTGGCGCGGCGGCATTTCCGCGAAGCCCTGCGCTCAGCTCCCGCGCTGTCGGCCCCGGAGGCGACGCGTACCTTCCTCGTCGCGCAACTGCGCGACCGGCCGTACGAGGTGTTCTGTTGCCTTTATCTCGACAACCGCCACCGGCTGATCGCATTCGAAGAGTTGTTCCGCGGCACCATCGACCGCGCCGGCGTGCATCCGCGCGAAGTGCTGCGGCAGACGCTGTTGCACAACGCGGCGGCGGTGATTTTTGCGCACAACCATCCGTCGGGGGTGCTGGAACCGAGCCAGGCGGATGAGCTCATCACGCGGCGCCTGAAGGAGGCGCTCGCTCTCATGGACGTGCGCGTCCTCGATCACTTCATTGTTGGCGACGGCGGCTGCTTCTCGTTTTCCGAGCATGGACTCATATGATGAGAGGCCGGCGGGCGGCGTCGACTCCGCCGGCCGTGCCAATGTTCCCACCGTGCCTCCTTGAGATCCCGCCGCCGGGCTGGTATAAAGCCCGGCCCGGGAGCCGCCTGCCGTGTGGCGGCGGACTCTTAAGTCTCTGAAATTCTTGAAGGTTCTTGTATGTCCCGCGTCTGTGAAGTCACCGGAAAGAAGCCGGCAGTCGGTAATCGCGTCTCTCACGCCAATAACAAGAAGCGCCGCCGCTTCCTGCCGAACCTGCACACGCAGCGGTTCTGGGTCGAGACCGAGAAGCGCTGGGTCACGCTGCGCCTGAGCACCAACGGCATGCGCACCATCGAAAAGCGGGGCATCGACAAGGTGCTCACGGAGCTGCGCGCCCAGGGCCGCAAGGTCTGAAGGCACCCGGTAGGAGAACACCATGCGCGAGAAGATCAAACTGCTGTCCACGGCCGGCACCGGTCACTTCTATGTGACCACCAAGAACAAGCGCCTGCATCCGGATAAGCTGGAAGTGCAGAAGTTCGACCCCAAGGCGCGCAAGCACGTCGCCTACAAAGAGTCGAAGATCAAGTAGTGCCGCGCGGCGAACCCGCGCTTGCCTGAACTGCCTGAAGTCGAAACGACGCGCCGAGGCCTCGAGCCTCACGTGCGGCGCCGGCGCATTGTCACGCTCGCAGTCTACGAGCGGCGGCTGCGCTGGCCGGTGGCGGCGACGCTGCCGGCCAATGTCGCCGGGCAACGCATCACCGGCATCGGCCGCCGCGCAAAATACCTGCTGATTACACTTAAGTCCGGGACGCTGCTGGTGCACCTGGGCATGTCGGGGAATCTGCGGGTCGTGGCGGCAGACGAGCCGCGGCGCACGCATGACCACTTCGACGTGGTGCTCGACTCGGGCAAGGCGCTGCGCTTCAACGATCCGCGGCGCTTCGGCAGTCTCATTTTCACGCGCGCGGATCCCGCCAGGCACCCGTTGCTGGCGCGACTTGCGCCCGAGCCCTTCGATGCCGCGTTCGACGCGCACTACCTGTGGCGCGTGACACGCAAGCGACGCGTCGCCATCAAGCAGCTCGTGATGAACAGTCATCTGGTGGTCGGCGTGGGCAACATCTACGCCAGCGAGGCGCTGTTCCGCGCCCGCATCGCTCCCGGGCGACGCGCCGCGACGCTGTCGCGCGTGGAGGCCGCGCAGCTGGTGCGCGCGGTGCGCGCGGTGCTGGCGCAGGCAATACGCGCCGGCGGCACGACACTGCGCGACTACGTGGGCGCCGATGGTGACCCCGGTTATTTCCGCCAGCGGCTCTACGTCTACGAGCGCGCCGGCAAGCCCTGCCGCCGCTGTGGCACCGCGGTGCGCTCCACAACGCAGGGCCAGCGCTCGACGTACTATTGCCCCGCCTGCCAGAAATAATATGAGCGAACGCATCCTCGCCCATCTCACCCGCAGCGATCCGATTCTGGGCGGAGTGATCCGCATCGCAGGCCCACTGCGACTGCCACTCGGGGACCATGAGCCCTTCCAGGCGCTCGCCCACGCCATTGCTCACCAGCAGTTGAACGGCATCGCGGCCAACACCATCCTCAGGCGCCTCGTGGTTGCCTGCGGCAAGGACGACTTCCCCACTCCGCAGGCGATCCTGGATGCCTCCACCGCAACCCTGCGCGCCGCCGGCTTTTCCTTCGCCAAGGTCGCGGCGCTCAAGGATCTCGCCGCCAAGACCCTCGCCGCGGTGGTTCCCGACCGCAGCACGCTCGCAGCACTCGAGGACACGGCGATCATCGAGCGGCTCACGCAGGTGCGCGGTGTCGGCCGCTGGACGGTGGAAATGCTCCTCATGTTCCAGCTCGGGCGTCCGGACATCCTGCCGGTGGATGATTTCGGCGTGCGCGCGGGATTTCGCGCCGCTTACGGACTCACGCGCCTGCCGAAACCGAAGGTGCTGGCGCTGTGGGGCGAGCGCTGGAAGCCGTACCGCAGCGCCGCGGCCTGGTACCTGTGGCGGGCGCTGGAACTTGAGCGCGCCGGCAAGCTCCCGGCACCCGCGCAGCGCGTGCGTCTGCCGCGCCTGCCGCGCAAGCGCCGCAAGGCGGCCGGCCGCAAGAAGCGTGTGGCGCGGGCTGCGAAAGCCGTTGCACGTCCGCAGCGCCGGCGCGCCCGCGCACGCAAGCCGCGCTAGTCAGGCAAAACCGATAGCCGCGCGCGTGTAGGTGATACGCAGCAGCAGCTGATCGTGCCGCGAGCACATGTCGCTCGGGCGCTCGCCGCTTTCCAGGTCGTAGCACACCGTGAGCTCATCGCCCTGCAGCTGGTAGATCGCGTGCATGATGCGGCCGGCGTTCGGGCCATGACTGCCGACGATGTCCATGGTCGGCGGCTGCGGTGCCGCGTTCACCAGGTAGTGCCCGCCGTCCACGACCTGATTGCTGCTATCGATGATGCGGTAGCCACCCGCGGCGAGCACCAGGTAGCGCACCCGCAGGTCGTTCACCGGCAACTGGCTGCCCGCGACGCTGGCGTCGATCGGCACCCACGCGCCCTCGAGTCCGTGTTCAACATCCATGTGCCCGTGCCGGTTCAGGTGCGGCGCTGCTTCTTCAGCTCGGCTTCCACGATCGGATGCACGAACTCGTGTACGTCGCCCCCCAACACCGCAATCTCGCGCACCAGCGTCGAGGAGATGAAGGTGAACTGCTCCTGCGGGGTGAGAAACACGGTCTCGAAGTTGCGGTCCAGGTGGCGCGACATGTTGGCGAGCTGGAACTCGAACTCAAAATCCGAGAGCGCCCGCAGGCCGCGCACGATGACAGCCCCGTGGTGCTGGCGCGCAAAGTCGACGGTGAGACCCGCGTACCCCTGCACCTCCACGTTGGGCAGGTCACTCAGGACGCGGCGCGCCAGTTCCACGCGCAGGGCGAGCGGAAACATCGGCGTCTTGGTGGGGCTCGCCGCGATGGCGACGATGACCTGGTCGAAAATGCCGGCGGCGCGGCGCACCAGGTCGTGGTGGCCGTTGGTGATCGGATCGAAAGTACCCGGATAGACAGCGTTACGTTTCATGCGGCGTGGTGGCATTGAGCGCGGCGCGCGCAAACAGATGATAACCGACCTCGCCGGCCTGCTTCGCCCGAAGCAGCTCCCAGGCCGGCGGCAACGGCGGCAGCCCGGTACGGGAGGCGCATTCCACATAAACCAGCCCGCCGCCCTTGAGCCAGCCGCCGTTCTCCAGCAGCACGGCCGCGCGCGGCAGCAGATCCGAATCAAACGGCGGATCGAGGAATACCAGGTCGAAGGCGCCCGCCTTGCCGGCGAGGAACGCCAGGGCGTCGGTGTGCGCGACCCGCGCGTCCGCGGCGCCCCATTCACTCAGCCGCGCGCCGAGCTCGCGCGCCGCCGCGCCGTCGCGTTCGACGAAAGTTGCGTGGGCCGCGCCGCGCGACAGCGCCTCAAGTCCCAGCGCGCCGCTGCCGGCGAAAAGATCCAGGCACCGCGCCCCCTGCGCGCGCGCGCCCACCCAGTTGAACAGTGTCTCGCGCACGCGATCGGGTGTCGGGCGCAGTGCCACGTTGGCGGGAAAGCGTAGTTTGCGGCCGCGCCAGCTGCCACCGATGATGCGCAGAACGCGAGCGTGGCCGGCGCGCCGCACGGGAACCGCGACACCAACGCCTGACTTGCCGCGGAACGCCACTTACTTTGCGTCCAGAAAATGTCGCACCTTGCCACCCTTCTCGCCCTAAGCGTACTCTAGCTTGGCTCATTTACATGCGCTCAAACAGCACCGGCGGGAGGGGTCACGCCAGGTGGGCCACGATAAGAACTGTGGCTCGCGAATTCAGCAAGAAACATGGACCGCGCCCGCGCCTGACACCCGAACGCGCGAGGCGGTCTCAAGGGCTTCAGGGAGTTCGAGGGATATGAAAAAGCTCATTGCCGCCGCCATCGCAACGGTTGCACTGCTCATTGATGGTTGCGGGGGTGGCGACACCATCGGCCCGGTCAATCCCTACAGCCAGAACGGCAACCCCGGCGGCGCGGCGCCGGTTGCCCCATCCGGTACCAACGTGGCGCTGTTCAAGCTCTCATCCGGAGTCCTGCCGTATCCGACCGACCTGTACTTCGCGGGCTCCACCGATGGCACCCTTAACATTCAGCCGGCGAACGCGCTCGAGCCCAACCAGGCGGCGGTAAACGCACTCGACGGCTACTCCACCAACGCGGTAATCCGTACGACTTTCGGTGGGCCGATCAACCCCGCCTCGCTCACCCCACTGTCGGTGATCGTGGTGCCGGTCATCACCAGCAACACCACCAAGGCGACCATCGGGGTCGCCGGAACGGGAGCCCCGCTCACGCAGGGCGTGGACTACACGGTGGGCGTGGCGAGCGATGCGGGGGTGGGACCGGAGATCCTGGAGATCCGGCCGCTGCATCCGTTGACGGCGAGCACTTGCATCCAGGCAGGCCAGTTCCTCGGAGCCAACTGCAAGACCGGCAACGGCTACCTCGTGATCCTCAATAACAACATCACCGATACCTCCGGCAACGCCGCCGTGCCCGACACCGACTACGCCGCCATCAAGGCGGCCCTCGCCGGCGGGCCGACCTGCCCGAGCATCACCGACCCGACCCTGAACGGGGTGTGCCAGCTGACCGGCGCGCACCTGGCGATCGCGCAGGCCCTGGCGGCCGGAATCCCGGCTCTGGCCAACAGCCTGAATCCAGCCAACATCGTGCTGACCTTCAGCTTCACGACTGGATCCACGATGGACTCCCTGGAGCTGATCTCCGCCACGACCGCGTCACAGGCGATGAAGCTGAACGCAACGGGGCTGCCCACCAGTGCCGCGAATCCCGCGCTGCCGGGCCACTCCAACATTTTCGTCGGCGTCCTGAATATTCCCTATTACCTGAGCAAGGCCGCGCCGTTGACGGGATCGTGGCAGGCGCCGCCCTTCCCGCTCGATATGACGAGCACCTTCGTCACCCGCTACAACCCGCTGCCGGTGGCGACGCAGATGCTGCAGATCCCGGTGCTGGCCACGGCGCCGAATGCCAACTCGACCGCGGTGAAGGCCGGGGCGGTGCCGCCCTGGCCGGTGCTCATCTTCCAGCACGGCATCACGCGCAACCGCGAGGACATGCTCGCGGTGGCCGACTCGTTCGCCGATGCCGGCTTCGCGGTAGTGGCCATCGACCTGCCGTTGCACGGCGTCACGACGCCTTACAACGCCGCCAATCCGGCCACTTTCTTCTATGCCAGCAGCGCCAACCCGCTATACGCGGGGCTGGGGCTGCCGGCCAGCGGCTCAATCGAGCGCACCTTCGACCTGGATCTCATCACGCCGGGCACCATCGATCCTTCCGGTTCGCACTTCATCAACCTGACGAGCCTGCTCACCTCGCGCGACAACCTGCGCGAGGGCGCGGCGGACCTCATCACGTTCGAGCGCTCGGTGTCGAACGCGGTCGTGGCCAACGCCGGCAATGCCAAGATGTTCGCGGCGGGACAGACGCACTACCTGGGCCACTCCCTCGGCGCCATCGTCGGCGCCGTATTCCTGGGCGTTGTGCCGGCGACCGATGTCAGCACTGGCACGCTCGCCAACCCGGGTGGGGAGCTCACCCAGCTGCTCATCACCTCCCCGAGCTTCGCCCCGGTGATCAACGCCGGGCTCGCCGCGCAGGGCCTGACGCCGGGCACCACGCTGTACGCCCAGTTCTTCCGCGACTCGCAGAACGCGATCGACGCGGGGGATCCGATCAACTACATCGCGCAGACGACCGAGCTGCATCCTATCCACCTGCTGCAGGTGGTCGGCAGCACCCCGCCGCCAGCCGGTTGCAACGCGCAGTCGTTCATCAACGGCTGTCCTGACCAGGTCGTACCCAACTCCGCAACGCAGGCCATGCTCACCGCCTCGACCTATGGGGCTGCGCCGCTCGCGCAAGTCCACGCCACCGCCTCGCCGCTGCCGACGGTGATCAGCAGTGCGAGCGGCGTGCGGGCCTACGTGAACTTCATCCAGGGCGATCACGGCTCGGTGATCGATGATGTGGTACCAGCAGTGACCGGCGAGATGCAGGCCGAGGCGATCAGCTTCACGGGCGCGCCGATCCCGCCCCTGGGTATCCCGGCCAACACGCCAGGCTCGACTCTGGTGCTGGGCCTGGTGAGTTCCAGCGTAATCCAGTAGCGCAAGCCGGCGCGGCGCGGCCGCAGCTTTTTTGCAGCACGGGCGGCCAATCGGCCGCCCTTGTTCTTTGCCCGCTACAATGCCGCCATGTTCCGACGCGCTCCGGCAGTCCCCGCACCCGCAACCTCCCCCGAACCGCGCCCCGATGAGCGCTCCGGGTTCATGAAGCGCCTGCGCCAGCGCCTGAACCGCGGCAACTCCTGGCTCACCTATGATCTTGCCGACCTCTTCAAGGGACGCGCCATCGATGCGGCCATTCTCGAGGAACTGGAGACCCGGCTCCTCGGGGCGGATGTCGGCGTCGAGGCAAGCGAGCGCATTCTCGAGGGTTTACGGGCCCGCGTGGCGCGCCATGAGCTCGCCGACGCCGCGGCGCTCATCGGCGCACTGCGGGCGGCCATCGTGGAGATCCTCGCGCCCTGCGCGCAGCCGCTCGTAATCGAACCGTCCGCGAAGCCGTTCGTGATCCTGGTGGTCGGCGTCAATGGCTCGGGCAAGACCACCACCATCGGCAAGCTCGCACGGCGCTGCACGGATGAGGGGAAGAGCGTGCTGCTGGCCGCCGGCGACACCTTCCGTGCCGCGGCCATCGAGCAGCTGCAGGTGTGGGCGGAGCGCTCGGGTGCGGCGTTTGCCGCGCAGCTGCCGGGCGCGGATCCGGGCGCGGTGGTGTTCGATGCCATGGCCGCGGCGCGCGCGCGCGGCAGCGACGTGCTGCTCGCGGACACCGCCGGCAGGCTCCACAGCCAGTCGCACCTGATGGAGGAGCTGAAAAAAGTCCGCCGCGTGATCCAGCGTGTGGACCCGGCGGCGCCGCACGAGGTGCTGCTGGTGCTGGACGCCAACCAGGGGCAGAACGCCCTCGCCCAGGCCCGCCAGTTCACTTCTGCCGTGGGCGTGACGGGACTGGTGCTCACCAAGCTCGACGGCACGGCCAAAGGCGGCATCGTGATCGCCATTGCGCAGGAGCTGAAGATTCCGATCCGCTACATCGGCGTCGGGGAAAGCGCCGAGGATTTCGGCGAGTTCGACGCGCAGGCGTTCGCCGCGGCGCTCACCGGCGGGACGGGCGCGGCATGATCGTCTTCGACCGGGTCAGCAAGCGCTACGGCAACGGGCGCGAAGCGCTCAGCAACATCACCTTCAACATCCATAACGGCGAGATGGTGTTTCTCACCGGCCGCTCGGGCGCCGGCAAGAGCACGGTGCTGAAGCTCATCGCGTTGCTGGAGCGGCCGAGTCGCGGCAACGTGCTGGTGAACGGCAAGAACACCCACGCGTTGAAGGCCCGCCACATCCCGGCCTTCCGCCGTCATATCGGCGTGGTGTTCCAGGACCACAAGCTGCTCGCCGATCGCCCGGTCTACGACAACGTGGCGCTGCCGCTGGCGGTGGCCGCGACACCACTCAAGGAAATCGACAAGCGCGTGCGCGCGGCCCTGGACCAGGTGGGACTCCTCGGCAAAGAGCGCGTGCTGCCGCAGGAACTGTCGGTCGGTGAGCAGCAGCGCGTCGGCATTGCGCGCGCCGTGGTCAGTAAACCGGCGCTGCTCATCGCCGATGAACCCACCGGCAACCTCGATCCCGACCTGTCGCTGGAGGTGATGCGCCTCTTCCGGCGCTTCCAGGACGTCGGCGTCACGGTGGTGGTGGCGACACACGATATGCACCTGGTGCGTGAGTTCGGCCAGCGCGTCATCGTGCTGGAGAACGGCCAGGTGCAGGGCGATGCCGGGGATTCGCTGCCGAGCCTGGTGGCGACCCGATGAGTCTTGGGGTCACGAGCGCGCGACATCTGCAGGCCTTCTTGGGATCGCTGGGCAAGCTCGCCCGCAGCCCGGCCGCCACCGTGCTCACCCTCACCGTCATCGCCCTGGCACTGGCGTTGCCCACCGCGCTGCGCGTGTTCGTGATCAACGCCCAGGCGGCGACCGGCAATTTCGCCAACGCCGTGGACATGTCGGTGTACCTGAAGACCGATACGCCGCTCGCCAAGGCCCAGCAGCTCGCCCAGGCCGCCCGGCAGCGCAACGACGTCGCCACCGTGACCCTCATCCCGGCGGATGAGGGCCTGCAGGAGTTTCGCAACTACTCGGGCTTCGGGGATGCGCTCACGGCCCTGAAGGAAAACCCCCTCCCCCACGTGCTGCACGTGCGGCCGCGCACGGACTACACCTCCGGCGCGGCGCTGGAGTCGCTGCGACGCTATTTCAGCGCCTGGCCGGAGGTGGACGTGGTGCAGATGGACGCCGAATGGGTCATGCGCTTCAACGCCATCCTGGAACTGCTGCGGCGCGTGCTGCTGCTCGGCGCGGCACTCCTGGGTGTCGGGGTGCTGGCGGTGATCGGCAACACCATCCGCCTGGAGATCGTCGGCAGGCGCGCCGAGATCGAAGTCACCAAGCTGGTCGGTGGCTCCAACGCTTTCGTGCGCCGCCCGTTCCTGTACACCGGCATGTTGTACGGGCTGGGCGGTGCGCTGCTCGCCTGGGGAATCGTCACCATCGCCATCGTGGTGCTCGCGGAGCCGGTGGCAACGCTCGCGCGCCTGTACGGCAGCCGCTATGTGCTGCGCGGGCCGGGCACCGACGATGTCGGCGTCCTGCTGGGGGCGGGAGTGGTACTGGGGTGGCTCGGGGCCTGGATCGCCGCCGCCCGCCACCTGCGGGACATAGAGCCGCGCGCCTAGGTGGTCGCGGCTACCGGCGTGGTCGCGGCTACCGGCGCGGGTTGCGATAGCCGTGCTTCCACCCACTTACGGACGCGGCGCGCATCGGCCACGCGGGTGCGTTTGCCGTAGGAATTCAGCAGTACGATGACGACGGTGCGATCCTCGATCACGGTCTGCATCACGAGGCAGCGTCCGGCTTCGGAAATGTAGCCGGTCTTCTGCACTTCGATATTCCAGTCCGGCCGCGTCACCAGCGAATCGGTGGTGCGGAAACGCACCATCCGCCGCCCGACGCGCACCTCGTAGTTGCGGTCGGTGGAGTACTCGCGGATGGCGGGCACCTTGGCGGCCGCCATCACCAGCTTGGAGAGGTCCGAGGGGCTCGCGACGTTCTCGTCCGAAAGTCCCGTGGGCTCCACGAAATGGGCGTTCGTCATCCCCAGCTCGCGTGCCTTGGCATTCATGGCGGCTACACAGGCGTCAAGGCCGCCCGGGTAGCTGCGCCCGAGCGCGTGTGCGGCTCGGTTTTCCGAGGCCATGAGCGCCAGGTGCATGAGGTCGCCGCGCGTGAGGCGCGTGCCCGGCAGCAGCCGCGAGCGCGATCCCTTGCCGTGACTGCGGTCCTCGGCGGTGACCTCCAGGGGCTCATCCAGTGACTGCCCGGCGTCCATGACCACCAGCGCCGTCATGAGCTTGGTGATCGAGGCGATGGGCACGGCCACCTGGGCGTTACGCGAATACAGGATCGAGGAGTGCGTGGTGTCGAGCACCAATGCTGCGCCCGAGCGCAATCCCCGGGGAGCCGCCAGCGCGGCGCGGTGGGCGTATTTCAGGTGCGTGGGCAGCAGCGCGCCTTCGGCAGTGGCAGCACGCGAGGCGGACGCGGCCAGGACGAGCAGGCAGGCAAATGCCGTGACGGACAGAAAGCGACCCTGATTCATCGAGCCCACGCGCCTAGAAAGTACTTGAGGTAGTGACTGTATCAGACCATTCCTTATGTCATGCAAGCGTGACGTACTCTTAACTTTTTGGCGCAAAAGGCCGGGGGTGATTCACCCTTTGCTGCAAATCCAAACAGCCGCGGTCATAACACCGCGTCCGCGTGACGCGCTCCACAAGGGCATTTTCCGCCGCAGCCCAGCCGGCAAAAGCCGCGCCTGAGCGCCATCTTTTCGCGGGCAAAAACCACGCTTTTTGCCCGCGTGCCCGACCCCAGCGGATCGGTGGGCCCGCCGTAAGGGCCGTCCGGCCACTTTCGGCCAATTCAGTAGTGCGGCCACAGCCAGCCGAAGACCCCGGCCGTCAGCAGCGCGTAGATCACCCCGTCCAGGGCGGACTTGGCGGTCATGACCCACGAGCGCCGGTACCAGATCGACAGTTCCACCAGCGCCAGTGAATAACAGGCAAAAGCGGTCACCGCGACGCTCTTGAATACCCGCAGGTACGGGGTATTCATCGGCAGGCCGCGCGCGTTGATGTAGGCGACGAATATGCCGACGACCAGCAGGAACACGAACCATTGGATGAGGTTGCGGGTCATGGAGATCGGGCCGTTGGGCATCACCGTGAGCACCGCCACGGGGCCCCTGGCCATTTTGTCCTTGAACTCCGGGGTCCGCATTTCATCCATGCCACTGGCACGCGGAATGAAATAGTCGCCGGGCGGGATGGCGAGCGGACGCAGGGCATCGAGTACCTGCGGCTCCATCGGCATCTTCGGGAAGTCACTCTTGTGCCACAGCGGCGTCATGTGAATCACGGAGCTCGCCACGAACACGATGACCGAGGACAGCAGGATCGGCAGCCAGAACGCATGCAAACCCGCGAAATGAATAGCGATCATCTGGTCCCCTTAATTATTATGTTCCGTACGCCTGCGCCGCAGCCGCGCGCCCTCAAGTGCATGACTGTAACCCCAAACGCCCGTAGCCGCGAAATCACCAGCGGTAAGCGCCGCTCCCGGCGCGCCTTCAGTGATAACCCTCGCCGGGGCGCACCTTGCCGCGGAAGGTGCGGTACACAAAGACCGTGTATCCGAGGATGACCGGGATCATCACGGCCATGCCGCTCAGTATGAACGCCTGGGTGCGCGGCGCGGCCGCCGCCTGCCACAGGGAGATCACCGGTGGGACCAGGTACGGCAGGGTGGAAATCATGAGACCGATGTAGGCGACCACAAAAAGCCCCACGGCGCTGTAGAACGCCAGCGTCGGGTGGCGTTGGGGGAGCGCCCGCCAGCAGGTGACCGCGAGCACGGCCGTCACCAGCGGCACCGGCGAGAGGTACAGGATATTCGGCCAGCTGAACCAGCGCTGCGCGACGCGCGCAAATTGCAGCGGCGTCCAGATGCTCACCAACACGATGAACAACAGCAGCACCACGAGCAGCGTACGCGCCTGGCGCCGGGCACGTGCCTCCGCGCTCGCCGAGGTCTTCATGGCGATCCAGCACGCGCCGATCAGGGCATAGCCCACGACGAGCGCGCACCCGCACATGAGGCTGAAGGGTGTGAGCCAGCTGAACGCGCCACCCGCGAAGGCGCCGCCGGCGACCGGAATCCCGGCCAGCACCGCGCCCAGGATCACGCCCTGCGCGAAGGCGGCGACGCTTGAGCCTACGGCAAATGCCACGTCCCAGCGCCGGTGGTGCGGCTTCGCCACCCAGCGGAACTCGAAGGCGACACCGCGGAACACCAGTCCCAGGAGCATCAGGATCACCGGCAGATACACCGCCGGCAGGATGACCGCGTACGCCAGCGGAAAGGCCACGAACAGGCCCGTGCCGCCGAGCACCAGCCACGTCTCGTTGCCGTCCCAGAACGGCGCCACCGAATTCATGAGCTGGTCGCGCTCGGTTTCGGACGGAAAGTACGGAAAGAGGATGCCGATGCCGAGATCAAAGCCATCGAGCACCACGTACATGGCGACGGCGAGGCCGATCACCCCCGCGCTCAGCAGCGGCAGCCAGTACGCCGCCCCGGACAGGCCGGCGGGGTTCACGGCGGCTGCCCCGCGTTTGTGGGTGGGGCGTCCGGCGGACTCGCGGGCGGATCGGCCAGCGACAGCGGCCGGTTGGGAAGCCCCAGCGGCAGCGGCGACGGTGCGAGCGTGGCGGGGGCAGGCCCGCGCGCGATGAGCTTGTGAATGTAGTAAATCCCCATCGAGAACACCGCGCAGTACACCAGCACGAAGAGCGTGAGCGACACGGCCACGGTCGCAGCACTCACTGGCGAGACCGCCTGCGCGGTGCGCATCACGCCATAAATGATGTACGGCTGCCGGCCGGTCTCGGTGGTGAGCCAGCCGGCGAGAATGGCAATGAACCCCAGCGGCCAGGCGACGGCGGCCGCACGCAGATACCAGCGCGTATCAAACAGGCGCCGGCGCCACCACAGGAACGCACCCGTGAGGCCGAAGGCGATGAGCGTAAGCCCAATGCCGACCATTACCCGGAAGGCAAAGAACACCGGCTTCACGGGCGGGCGATCGGCGCGCGCGAAATCCATGAGCGCCGGGACACGGCCGCTCCAGTCGTGGTCGAGGATGAGACTGCCAAGACGCGGCACGGCGATCTCGGCGTGATTCAGCTGTGCCTGCTCGTCCGGCCAGCCGAACAACACCAGCGCCGCAGGTCCGTCGTTACGCCAGTGCGCCTCGATGGCGGCGATTTTCGCCGGTTCGTATTTCAGGGTGTTGAGGCCGTGCTGGTCCCCGAGCAGCAGCTGCAGCGGTCCCAGGATCGCCATCATGCCGACTCCCATGCGCATCATGGTGCGGCTCTCGGCGGCGAAGCTTCCCTGCAACAGGTAACGCGCGCCCACGGCAAGCACCACCACCGAGGTCGTGAGGTAGGCCGCGCACATCATGTGCGCGAAGCGGTAGGGGAAGCTGGGATTGAAAATCACCCGCAGCCAGTCAAGCGGATAGGCGATGCCGCCGCGCATCTGGTAACCGGCGGGCGTGTGCATCCAGCTGTTGGCCGAGAGAATCCAGAATCCGGAGATGGCGGTGCCGGTGGCCACCAGGATCGCGGCCGTCACGTGCAGCCACGGCGGCACGCGCCGCCAGCCAAACAGCATCACGCCCAGAAAAGTGGCCTCCAGGAAAAACGCCGTCAGCACTTCGTAGCCGATCAGAGGTCCAATGACGTTGCCGGCGACCAGCGCGAAGCGGCTCCAGTTGGTGCCGAACTCGTAGCTGAGCGGGATGCCCGACACCACGCCCATGGCAAAGGCCACGGCGAAGATCCGCGTCCAGAAGCGCGCCAGGCGGTGGAAATGCTCACTGCCGGTCCGCCGCCACATCACCAGCAGCGTCGCAATGAACGCCGACAGGCCGATGCTGAAGGCCGGGAAAATGATGTGGAAGCTGATGGTGAACGCGAACTGCAGCCGGGAGAGGAGCAACGCTTGGCTTTCCACCCGCGGATTCTGGCACCCCTGAACGGGCGCCGGCGACCCTCTCCGATGGGGGATTCCGGGGGAGCCTGGATCGACCGCAAGCTATTGTTTATGAAACACAAAAAATTTACGGCTGCCGGAACTCCGGGCGCCTTTAGCACTCCAATACCTCGACTGCTAGAATATCGACCCAAGCCACGGGAGATCTCATGATTGCTGGAACCGCATTGGTTGCCCGCATGGGCGGCGACCAGGCATTAGCCGGTCCGCTGGGGAGTCTCGACGCCTACCTCGAGCGGGTGAGCCGCATTCCCATCCTGTCTCGCGACGAAGAGCGCGAGCTGGCGGAGCGTTTCCGATCCAAGGACGACCTGGCCGCCGCACGGCAGCTGGTGCTGTCGCACCTGCGTTTTGTGGTGCATATCGCGCGCGGCTACAGCGGCTATGGTCTGCCGGTCGGCGACCTGATCCAGGAAGGCAACGTCGGACTCATGAAGGCGGTCAAGCGCTTTGACCCCTCCGTCAACGTGCGCCTGGTGTCGTTCGCGGTGCACTGGATCCGCGCCGAGATCCACGAATACGTACTGCGCAACTGGCGGCTGGTGAAGGTCGCCACCACCAAGGCGCAGCGCAAGCTCTTCTTCAACCTGCGGCGCCTGAAAAAGAATCTCAGCTGGCTGTCGGCGGAGGAGACCGCCGCCGTGGCGCGCGACCTGGGCGTGACGCCTGGCGAAGTCACCGAAATGGAGCAGCGGCTCGCGGCCCGCGACATGTCCTTCGATCCGGCTCCCGAGACGGACGACGAAGAGGCCTGGAGCCCGGCGGCCTACCTGCCCTCGGCCGGCGCTGATCCGGCCGAACTGGTGGAAAGCGCCGACAGCGAGGAAGAGTCCGAAGAGCAGCTGCACGGCGCGCTCGGGCGCCTGGATGCGCGCAGCCGCGACATCGTGCAGCGCCGCTGGATGAGCGAAGACAAGGCGACGCTGCACCAGCTCGCCGACAAGTACGGCGTGTCAGCGGAGCGCATCCGCCAGATCGAAGCGAGCGCGCTCGGTAAGCTGCGCGGCCTGATGGCCGCCTGAACCGGCGCCGCTTGCACGCCGCGCATACCCGGGGTTAGGTTGCCGGGCATGCGCAGCGTGAACGATCTGCTGACCGAGTACAGCGTCAGCCACCAGGACCCGACCAACAAGCGCCTGCACTGGATCTGCGTGCCGCCGATCGTGCTGTCGGTGTTGGGACTTCTATGGTGCGTGCCGGTACCCGCGCCCGTAGCCGCCTGGTCGCCGTGGCTCAACTGGGCGAGCCTCGGTGCCGCCGCGACGATCGTCTATTACCTGCGGCTCTCGCCCGCGCTGGCCGCCGGCGCCCTCATCGGGTTCGTGGTGCTGCTCGCGCTTACGCAGGGGCTCACGCACCTGCCCTGGCCGCTGTGGCGCACGTCGCTGGCCATTTTCGCCATCGCCTGGGTCGGGCAGTTCATCGGTCACGCGGTTGAAGGCAAGCGGCCCTCGTTCTTCAAGGACCTGCAGTTCCTGCTCATCGGACCGCTGTGGCTGGAGGCCGCGCTCTACCGCCGATTCAACGTCCCGTACTAGGGCGTAGCAACACTGCGGAACCGCGTATGGCCACTGCCGGCGGCCGTGGCGGCCGCGCGCACCGCCGCGGTCACTTTCTCGTGAAGCTGCTTGTCGAGCGGATCGGGGACCAGCTCATCGCCTTGCGCGAGATCCGCAATCGCATTCGCCGCCGCCATCAGCATGGCATCCGAGAAGCTGCGCGCGCGTGCCTCCAGCGCCCCCTTGAAGAGGCCGGGAAACGCCAGCACGTTGTTGATGCCCTTGCCGTCGGCGGCAAAGGCCGCGCCCTGTTCGCGCGCCGCCAGCGGCTCGATCTCCGGGTCCGGATTCGAGAGCGCGAGAATCACCTGCCCCTTGCGCACCCATTGCGGCTTGATGAGGCCCTTGACCCCGGTGGTCGCAATCACGATGTCGGCACGCTGCATGAGGGCCTCGAGGGTCACGCCCTCGCCCCCGGAGGCCACCAGTCGCGCCACGGCAGCGGGGTTGCGATCCGTCCCCAACACGTGGCGCACGCCGTAAGCCTGCAGCAGCCGCACGATGCCGGCGCCCGCGGCTCCCAGGCCGATTTGCCCGACGATGCTGCCACGCAGGTCCACCCCTGAGCGCCGCCCGGCATTGATGAGCGCGGCCAGCGTCACCACCGCCGTGCCGTGCTGGTCATCGTGCAGCACCGGCTTGTCCAGGCGCGCTTGCAGCGAACGTTCGATTTCGAAGCACTCGGGTGCTGCGAAATCCTCGAGCTGGATGGCGCCGAAAGAGCTGGCGATGCCGGCGACGATATCCACGACGCGCTTGGGGTCGGTCTCGTTGATGAGGATCGGCACGCCGCTTAGGCCCACCAGGTCCGCGAACAGTGCCGCCTTGCCTTCCATGACGGGCAGCCCCGCGAGTGCGCCGATGTTGCCGAGGCCCAGCACCGCGGTGCCGTTGGTGACAATGGCGACGGTGCTGCCGAGCGCGGTGAACTCGTATGCCGCCTGGGGGTCCTTCTGGATGGCGAGGCACACGCGCGCGACGCCCGGGGTGTAGACATCGCGCAGCACCTGGCGGGTGTTGATCGGCAGGCTCGCGACGGTGTGGATCTTGCCGCCGCGGTGGCGGTTGAAGACGCGGTCGGACTTGCCGACGAAGCGCGCGCTGGGCAACTGGCCGATGCGCTCGTACAGCGAGCGGTCCGCCTCCTCGTCCATCTCCAGGGTGATTTCCCACAGCGTCTTGCCCTGGTCGCGCCGCAGCGCGGTGAGATGCTCGATCGCCAGCCCCGCATCGGCAATGACCTGCAGGACCCTGGCGAGGCTGCCGGGCTGGTGCACCGTCTCGACGATGAGAATTTCCGGGATTTTCATGGCCGCAGGGTGCACCAACGAGTGCGCCAATTCCACCGCACTTTCGTGGCAATGGATGTCGCCGTGCGCGCAGACCCGCTATCATGCGCGCCGGCGCAAAACCGCCGGAGCGCCAAGGATACCGCCGTGGCCAAAGCCGCCGCTTCCCCCAGCACCGCCGCCGCAGCCAGGTCCGCCGCTGCCGCGCTCGACCCGCTCGACCTGTTCGACGTGCGTGCCGCGCTCAGCGACGAGGAGCGCCTGGTGCAGCAATCCGTGGCGCGCCTGGTGGATGGCGAAGTGCTGCCGGTCATCCAGCGCTGCTTCGAGGAGCACCGCTTCCCGAAGGAGCTGATCCCGAAACTCGCCTCGCTGGGACTGCTCGGCTCCTCCATCGAGGGCTACGAGTGCGCGGGTCTGAACGCGATCTGTTACGGGCTCATCTGCCAGGAACTGGAGCGCGGCGACTCGGGCATCCGCAGCTTCGTGTCGGTGCAATCCTCGCTGTGCATGTATCCGCTCTGGGCGTTCGGCTCCGAGGAGCAGAAGCGCAAGTACCTGCCGGGGATGGCACGCGGTGAGCTCATTGGCTGCTTCGGCCTCACCGAGCCGCACGGCGGTTCGGATCCGGCCAACATGAAGACGCACGCGAAAAAGCGCGGCACGGACTGGGTGCTGAACGGCTCGAAAATGTGGATCACCAACGGGGCGATCGCCGACGTCGCCGTGGTGTGGGCCATGACGCCGGATGGCATCCGCGGCTTCCTGGTGGAAAAAGACACGCCGGGTTTCTCCGCTCCCGAGATCCAGCACAAGTTCTCGCTGCGCGCCTCCATCACCGCTTCGCTGTTCTTTGATAACGTGGTCGTGCCCGCGGAACGCGTGTTGCCGGGGGTCGTCGGGCTCAAGGGGCCGCTGTCGTGCCTCACGCAGGCGCGCTACGGCATCGCCTGGGGCGTCATCGGCGCCGCCCAGGCGTGCCTGAAGCAGCTGCTCGACTACACCGCCACGCGCACGCTCTTCGGCCGGCCGCTCTCACACAACCAGACCATCCAGGTGCGCCTCGCCGACATGGCCCGGCGCATCACCACCGCACAGCTGCTGGCGCTGCAGCTCGGGCGCATGAAGGACGCCGGCACCATGCAGCCCGCGCACGTGTCGCTCGCCAAGTGGAACAACTGCCGCATGGCGCTGGATATCGCGCGCGATTGCCGCGACATGTTGGGAGGCGCCGGCATCAGCGCCGAGTACTCCCCCATCCGCCACATGCTGAACCTCGAGAGTGTGATCACCTACGAGGGCACCGAGACCATTCACCAGCTCACCATCGGGCGCGAGCTCACCGGCTTCAACGCGTTCTAGCGGGCGATCCGTTCGTCGACGGCTACAAGGCCCTTTCCCAGTCGTTCAGCGCCGCGACCTTCCCGTAACGTTGCGCTTTGCGGCGGTAACGATCATCTGCTGTTACGAGCACCGCCCCTTCGTGCTCCAGCGCGACTGCGTGGTACAAGGTATCAAACAGATGCTGGCCGCTCTCGATCGCGAGCGCCGTCGCCCGCAGCAGAATATTCGGCTCATCGCTCGTCGGTAATTCCATGGCCGACAGCAACCCAACATCCTCGACCGCGGTCTGCGGCGACAAGCGGACCACCACCGCCGCTACTTCGATTAACCAGTGTGCGGGTTGCAGAATTTCCAGGTTACCGGCAACCACGGCGCCGATGAGCGCCAGGGCCTTAGCGGTGTCAGGCTCGGTGGCAGGATCCCCGAGCAGCCACTTGAGAATTACGCTCGCGTCGAGAACCACGACCGTCATGCTCGCCCGGCCGTGCGCGTTCTCCTGATTTGTTCACTCGTGACCGTCGTACGCAAGGGGCGCGCCGCGGTCAGGTGACGAAACAACCTCTCCCGCTTACCTTGCAGCTGCCGCTCCCGGACCGCGCGGCGCATGAGTTTGGCGATGATCGCACTCTTATTGTGCTCACCGAAGGCTTTGTCGAAGGCCGCCTTGACGTCGTCGGGAACGCTGAAATTGACGATGGCCACCGCCGTCTCCATTGTTGAAAACTTCAACAATAAGGACTATACCCGGCGCGCGCTGGCGGTCAATCTCCGTAGCTGTGAACTTCGACTCAGTTGACGATGCAAAGGGCCAGCAGCACCAGCAGCGCAAGCCAATTGGCGAGTGTTTGCAGTGCCGCGGCCGCCTCGGGGGTTCCGGGTGATCGTGCGTTCAAGACAGGCTCCCGTCGCTGGTGACGGGGACATTTCGCCACGGCACGGCGTCGGGCCCGGTGGCGTAAATGTGGCGTCGCGCGCGGCAATTGTGGCGCACTGTGGCGTCACGCCCTGAGCGCTTTCACCTCCCACTCGCAGCCTGTAGCCTTGTCGGCACATGAAGCGCCAGGTCGCCATTGTTGAAGACGAGCCGGCAATCCGTGACAACTACGCGGCGGCTTTTACGCGCGAGGGTTACGCGGTGCGCTGTTACGCCAACCGCGCCGAGGCGATGCAGGCTTTCGCCGCGCGCCTGCCGGACCTGGCGATCATCGATATTTCCCTGCAGGACGAGCCGGAAGGCGGCTTCGAGCTGTGCCGGCAGCTGCGCGCCCGCTCGGCCGAGCTGCCGATCATTTTTCTCACTGCGCGCGACAGTGATCTGGATGCCGTGTCGGGACTGCGCCTGGGTGCGGACGATTTTCTTACCAAGGACTTGAGTCTGCCGCACCTGGTCGCGCGGGTGAACGCGCTGTTTCGCAGGCTCGATGCGTTGCGCAAACCCGCGGCGCCCGCCGACATCATCACCCGCGGTGCCCTGACCCTCGACGCCGAGCGCATGAGCGTGCAGTGGAACGGCCAGGTGGTGCTGCTGTCGCTCACGGAATTCTGGATGGTGCACGCGCTCGCCCGGCACGTAGGTCACGTGAGGAACCGCCAGCAACTCATGGACGCCGCCAATGTGGTGCTCGATGACAACACCATCACCTCGCACGTGAAACGCATCCGCCGCAAGTTCCAGAATGTCGACCCGAAGTTCGACGCCGTGCAGACCGTTTACGGCATGGGTTATCGCTGGGTCGAGTGAGCATCTGTCATGACCCTGCGCCTGAAGCTGCTGCTGCTCGGCCTCGCTACGCTCGTCCTGCCGTGGGCCGGCTGCCGCTACGCGCGCGAAATGGAGTCGGCCCTGCGCGAAAGCGAGCAGACCTCGCTGCAGTCGGTCGCACAGACTATCGCCGCCTCCCTGCAGGGCCGCACCGACCTCTTGTATCGCGAGGCGCCACCGGCGCCCGCCGCGCCCGCACCGGCGCCCACGTCTGCCGCTGCGGAGGCCTCCCAGGAGGCGCCGGCCGATAGCGGTGCGACGCCGGCACCGGTCGCATCAAGCGCCACGACGCCCGCCGCGCCCACGGCCTCCGCTACCTCGACCCCGACCCCGGCTCCTGACGATGCGATTCCAACCAAGAGGGGCCCCTATGATCTTGAGCCGCTGGTATTGACCGCGGCGCCGCTGCTGGACGGGTACTCCGACGACTGGCCGCGCGTGCCCGCGGCGTGGCAGTACTTCACCAGCGGCGAGCGCCGGCGCTTCGGGATCCTCACCGGCGTCTACGAGCGCATGCTGTTCGTGCTGCTCGAGGTGCGCGACGCGCATCCGCTGTTCGATGCACCCGGCACCAACGTGCTGGATCCGGCGATTTTCGGCGACCGGGTGTGGCTCGGGTATGAGGACCCGCAGGGTGTGCAGCAGCAGGTGTTCCTGGCCGCCACCGGACCGGGAGCGGTGTCGGCGCGGCGCGTGGAAATCGGCGAGTACGGGCAACGTACCGCACCCCTCGAGCCACGTATCCGCGGCGCCTGGCAGACCACATCCCAGGGCTACCGGATAGAACTGCGCGTGCCGCTCTCCATGCTCGGCCGGGGATTTGGGGTGCTGGTGGATGACCGCGATACGCGCGGCGCGCTGCCGCTGAGCTACGGTTCCCTGCGCAGCGAAGACCTGCATACCCTGGGGCGCCTGATCGTGGCCGCGCCGGAACTCACCTCCTATCTTGCGCAGTTCCTGCAACCGGGGCTGAAGCTCTCGCTCAGTGCGCCGGATGGGGACATGCTGGCGCGCGCCGACGCGCTGGCCCAGACCGGCACCCTGGGTCCGGAGTCGCCGCTGCTCGCACGCCTGTACCGGCGCTTCGTCGACCGGCCCGGTGAACGGCAGCTCATTGAATCGAGCGCGCCGATCTACGATCGCGATCACAAAGACCTCATCGGCACGCTGTCGGTCACCCAGAGTGCGCAGCGCTGGATCCACCTGCGTGATCATGCGCTCACGCGCATGCTGAACTTCGCGCTCATCACCAGTCTGGTGGCGGTCACCGCGATGTTCGCCTTCGCGGCGTGGCTGGCGCTGCGGCTCGCGCGCTTGCGGCAGGCGAGCGAATCGGCGTTGACCGGAACGGATCTGGTCACGAGCTTTCCGGAGACTGGCGCCCCGGATGAACTGGGCGACGTCGCACGCGGCTTCGCAACCCTGCTGTCGCGGTTGAACGAGTACACCACCTACCTGCGCACCCTCGCGGGCAAGCTCGCCCACGAAATCCGCACGCCGCTCACCATCGTGCGCTCATCCCTCGACAACCTCGAATCCGAACAGGTAACACCCGCGGCGCGCGAATACATCGCGCGCGCGCGCCAGGGGAGCGAACGTCTGAACGCCATTCTCATCGCCATGGGCGCGGCCACCCGGGTCGAGGAAGCCATCGGCAGCGCCGAGCGGGTGCACTTTGACTTAGGTCCGGTGCTGGCATCGGCGGTCGCGGCTTACGGCGGCGCCTTCCCGGGACGCGTCTTCCGTGCCGAGCTTCCCGATGAGGCGGTGACGCTGGACGGCGCGCCGGACCTGATCGTGCAGATGCTCGACAAGCTGGTCGACAACGCCGTGGATTTCACCGCGGCGGGCGCGCTGATCACCGTGCGGCTGCGGCTGGAAGCCCTGGCGGCGGTGATCGAGGTCGATAATCCCGGTCCGCCGCTGCCGCTGCACGTCGAGGGGCGCCTGTTCGAATCCCTGTGGCAGTCGCGCCCCGACGCGGACAGCCGGCCGCACTTCGGCCTGGGGCTTTATATCGTGCGGCTGATCGCCAAGTTCCATGGTGGCGAGGCGCAGGCCTCGAATCTCCCCGACGGCAGCGGCGTGCGCTTCCTGGTGCGCCTGCCGCGCTGAGCACCTCAGATTTCGATGCCCTGCGCCTTCAGATACTCGTCGTACGTGCCCTTGAAGTCCTTGATGCCGCCGTCGCCGCGCAATTCGATGATGCGGGTGGCGAGCGCGCCGACGAACTCGCGGTCGTGCGACACGAAGATGAGCGTGCCCGGGTAGTGCTCCAGTCCGATCTGCAGCGACTCGATGGTTTCCATGTCCATGTGGTTGGTGGGTTCATCCAGCAACAGCACGTTGGGCCTGGTCAGCATCAGCTTGCCGTAGATCATGCGGCCCTTCTCGCCACCGGACAGAACCTTCACCGATTTCCTGGTCTCGTCGCCGGAAAACAGTAACCGGCCGAGCGTCGCGCGGATCAGCTGGTCGTCGTCCGCCTTGCCGGTATAACGGGACATCCACGTGAACAGATCCGTCTTTTCCTCGAACTCGGCCTGCGGATCCTGCGGCATGTAGCCCGGCTGGGCGTTTTCCACCCACACGATGCGCCCGGAGGTGGGCTTCAATTCCCCCGCGAGGCAGCGCAGCAGCGTGGTCTTGCCTGCGCCGTTCGGCCCGATGATGGCGATGCGCTCGTCCGCTTCGACATTGAAGCTGAGGTTCTTCAGCACCAGTTCGTCGGACTTCGGGTACCTGAAACTCAGATGCTCGACGTTGACCGCAGAGCGATACAGCTTCCTGGCCTGCTCGAAACGGATGTACGGGTTCTGCCGCGATGAGGGCCTGATCTCCTCGATCTTGATCTTTTCCAGCAGCCGCTTGCGCGAGGTGGCCTGCCGCGCCTTGGAGGCGTTGGCGGAAAAGCGCCGCACGAACTCCTGCAGGTCGGAGATGCGGTCCTTGGCCTTGGCGTTCGCCGCTTCCACGCGCGCCCGCGCCTGCACGGAGGCCAGCATGAAGTCATCGTAATTGCCGGGATAGATCTTCAGTTGCTGGAAATCCAGGTCCGCGATGTGCGTGCACACCTGGTTCAGGAAATGTCGGTCATGGCTGATGATGACCATGGTGGCGTCGTAGTCGTTGAGTGCGCCTTCGAGCCAGCGGATCGAATTGATGTCCAGATTGTTGGTCGGCTCATCCAGCAGCAGCACGTCCGGCCTGGAGAACAGCGCCTGCGCGAGCAGCACCCGCAGCTTCAGTCCCGGGGGCACCTCGCGCATCGGGCCGTTGTGCCGCGACTCGGGGATGCCGGCATCGGTGAGGATGGCGCCGGCGCGCGCCTCGGCGTCATAGCCGCCGTACTCGGCGTACACCCCCTCGAGCTCCGCCGCCTTCATGTAGTCCTCGTCGGTGGCATGGGCGTCGGCGTAGATCAGATCGCGCTGTTTCATCGCCGCCCACAGTTCCGTGTGACCGCGCATCACCACCTCGAGCACGCGCTCGTCTTCGTAGGCGAACTGGTTCTGGTTCAGCCGCCCGAGGCGCAACCCCGCCTGCAGCATGACGTCGCCGGCGCTGGCTTCGAGCTCCCCGCCGAGCACCTTCATGAGCGTCGACTTGCCCGAGCCGTTCGCGCCGATCAGGCCATAGCGATTGCCGTCGGTGAACTTGACGGTGACCTGTTCGAACAGCGGCTTGGCGCCAAACTGGATGGCGACATTGGAAGTAGAGAGCATGAGCGTCCATTCAAATCGGGGTGGGGGCGCACGGCGGCCCCCCGTTCGGGGCGGGCATTCTAGCCGAGCCGCGGCTGCCCGCTTCATGAAGACGCACCGGGGTGGTTTCCTTAGGCCTTTCGCCTCAACGGACCACTTTGTGGATGATTTACGACATCGGCGGCAGGGCTGGAATAAGTTCAATTGGGTGGCGAACCTCCCGTGGGTAAAGGACTTTTTCCCTATTGCGGCGCAGCGTAAACGGAGCGATGATGCGTCCGAACAGCAGACAGCTGCAGAGGGTTTACAACAGAAAACTCGGGGATCGTAGCGGGCACGGGTAACGGCAGCCGCGAACTTGTTGTGGCTGTCAGGAACGACAACGCGTGGAAGAACACGCGGGCCTCGCGATAGAAGCCGGAGCGTCAGCTCCAATTGTTTCAGCCGAAAAAGTTTAGATGCTCGTGAAGACGCGACATGTCGGTGCGGCACCTGATGTCGGTGCGCGCCCCGGACGGAGCTGACAGCGAACCACCGGGTCGTTCGAAGCGATGCAGAAAACTTAAAGCCCCGCCAGATGGCGGGGCTTTTTTATTTGGAGCTCTTGGGCCCGTACTTCGCAGCCCACTCCTCGCGCGCCCGACGCCGGGTCTCTTCGGGATCGACTGTTGGATTGCGCCGCTTCATCTCCAGCCACCTCGCTCTGGCGCGCTCGCGCTGCTCCTCCGGCGAGGACTTCTCCACGCACAGCTGGCCCGCCGCGAATTTCCGAACCGGCATCGGTGGCGCGGGATAGCGGCCCATTTTCAGGTTCCAGTACGCCCAGGAGCGCGGATCGATAATGCCGGCAGGCGCCAGATCAAGAGCCTCCCGGAATTCATCGTCCGACACGTAGCGGCGTATCACCTGCATATCTTCATGACGCGCATAGGTCATGGCGTAGGCCAGGAACCGCACCGGCCGAGCCAGCGCCTGCTCGGCGGCCTCGAACCAGATGACCCGGCGCGCGATCTGCGAGGTAAGTGGGTTGAGGGGGATGCCCTTCACAGCTCGTGTCCGTAATCGCGCTGTCGCGGCGTGGCGCCAAGGCTCGGCAGATGATCCAGGTCCACCCCGCGAACCGCCGTGGCCAGACGCAGCTTCAAGGCGTCTGGCAAGTCGCGCAGATCTCCGTCATCGAAATAGGAAAGCGCCTTCAGCGTGATCTCAGGATTGAACGCTGCTCCATAGAGCGCGCCAGCTGCCGACAGCGCCGTCGGTAAATCGACCTGCCCGGATTTCAACAGTGCGTCAAGGTCAATATAGTCCTTGGCTTCGGCGCGTAGCTGTAGCACCGAGGCCTTGGTACCCGCGAGATCAAGCAGGGACGCGATCTGCAGTCCGTTGTCGCTGGCCACATGGGGTGGCGCCAGCCGCGGGAGTTTCGGTACCCCAAAGAAGGAAACTTTGACTGGATCCCCCCGATCAATGAGTGCGCTCAAGGTATTGGCCTGCCGCTGCAGAATCGTGGCGCCTCCGAGAAACGAAATACGTGTCTCGAGGGCCGGCACGTCAAGCGCGCGGTCAGCAAAAAAGTCGAAGTCCACGGACTGGCGATGCCCCAGGTGCAGAGCGAGCGCGTACAGCACGAACTCACGCGGGACTGCAGACAGCTCACCCCACAGCCGTTTCTGAGCCGGCGGCAGGATCTCAAGGCGTGGCACGAATGCAGGCATCACCACCACCAGCGCCAACCTCACGGGATTCTACGATAGCGCCATCAACCCACGCCGAGGTAATTGAGCATCCCGCGCGCCGCCTCGCGGCCCTCGAACACCGCCGTCACGACCAGATCCGAGCCGCGCACCATGTCACCGCCGGCGAACACCTTCGGGTTGGTGGTCTGAAATGCATTGGCGGCGCCGGCGGATACCCGCACCCGCCCGCCGTCGTGCACCCGGATGTCGTGACTGTCAAACCAGGCGGCCGGGCTTGGTAGAAAACCAAACGCGATGATGACCGCATCCGCCGGCACGATGCGCTCCGAGCCCGCCACCGCCTCAGGTCTCCGCCGGCCGCGCGCGTCGGGTTGCCCTAAGCGCGTCTGCACCAGCTTCACGCCTTCCACCCCGTCAGCGCCGACGATTTCTATCGGCTGGGCATTGAAGAGGAACTCGACACCCTCTTCGCGGCTGTTGCGGTAGTCGCGGCGCGAGCCGGGCATGTTGCCCTCGTCGCGCCGGTAGGTGCAGGTGACCGACTGCGCGCCCTGGCGGATGGCGGTGCGGTTGCAGTCCATGGCGGTATCGCCGCCACCGAGGACCATCACGCGCTTGCCGCGCATGCTCACCAGTGCGCTGGCGCTGCCGGCGAAGGCGAGCTCGTGGCAGATGTTGGAAATGAGATAAGGCAGCGCCTCGTGGACGCCGGGCAACTCCTCGCCCGGGAAGCCGCCGCGCACCGCGGTGTAGGTACCCATGCCGAGAAACACCGCGTCGTATTCGGCCAGCAGGCGTTCGAAGGGGATGTCGGTGCCGACCTCGCACCCTAAGCGAAACTCCACTCCCATGCCCTGCATGATCTCGCGGCGCTTTTCCACCACTTCTTTCTCCAGCTTGAACGGCGGGATGCCGAAGGTGAGCAGGCCGCCGATGCGCGCGTGCCGGTCGAACACCACCGGCTGCACGCCGTTGCGCACCAGGATGTCCGCGCAGCCCAGGCCCGCAGGTCCCGCGCCGATGATCGCCGCGCGCCTGCCCGTGGGCTGCACGTGCGACATGTCGGGTTTCCAGCCGGCTTTGAGCGCCTCGTCGGTGATGTACTTTTCGATCGAGCCGATGCTGACGGCGCCCAGACCGTCGTTCAGCGTGCAGGCCCCTTCACACAGCCGGTCCTGCGGGCAGATGCGGCCACACACCTCGGGGAGCGAGTTGGTCTTGTGGGACAGTTCCGCCGCCGCGAAAAGACTTCCCTCCTCGATGAGCTTCAGCCAGTTGGGGATGTAGTTGTGGACCGGGCATTTCCACTCGCAAAAGGGATTGCCGCAGGCCAGACAGCGGCCGGCCTGCTGCGCGGCGCCCGCCGCATCGTAAGAGCCATAGATCTCACGGAAGGACTGCACGCGCGTCTCGGCGGCCGCCTTGGCCGGATCCGCACGCGGCACATCGAGAAACTGCAGGTTCTTGTCGGCCACGTGAGTTGCGCGACTTACGCCGCGCGCCGCAGGTTCTCGATGAGGGAATCGATCGAGGCCGCCTTGGGTTTCACCACCCAGAATTTCGGCAGGAAGGTGCGCAGATCGCCGGCAATCTCCTGCGCCCAGACGCTGCCGGTCTCGCTCACCTGCCGATCCAGGAGCGCTTCCAGGTGCTGCACGTGCGACTGCATGGCTTCCGGATGCAGACGGCTGATGTCGATCAGTTCGTGGTTGTAGCGATCGACAAAATTCCGCTCCAGGTCCAGCACGTAGGCGAAGCCACCGGTGAACCCGGCGCCGAAATTGACACCGGTGCGGCCGAGCACGCACACCGCGCCGCCGGTCATGTACTCGCAGCAGTGATCGCCTGCGCCTTCGATCACGGCCACCGCCCCGGAGTTGCGCACCGCGAAGCGCTCACCGGCGATCCCGGCGGCATACAGCGCGCCGCCAGTGGCACCGTACAGGCAGGTGTTGCCCATGATGACGGTGTCTTTCGCCACGAAACGCGCACTCGCCGGGTGGCGCAGCACGATGCGGCCCGCGGCCATGCCCTTGCCAACATAGTCGTTGGCGTCACCCTCAAGATAGAGGTTGAGGCCGCCGGCGTTCCACACGCCGAAGCTCTGCCCGGCGTTGCCACTGCAGCGCACCGTGAGGGGCGCGTCCTCCATGCCGTAGTTGCCCCAGCGGCGGGCGATCTCCCCGGAAATACGCGCGCCGATCGAGCGATGGTAGTTCTTGAGCGTATAGCGCCACTCGCCGCCGCTCTTCGCGGCAATCGCCGACTCCATGTCCTTCACCATGGCTTCCGCGAGTTCGCCTTTGTCGAACGGCGCATTCGAGGGCGTGCCACAGTACTGCGGCGCATCCGGCGCCACGCCGGCGGTCGAAAGGATCGGTGTCAGGTCGAGTTTGCGCTGCCTGGGCGTCGCCCCCGGCAGCACCTCCAGATACTCGGTGCGCCCGATTACCTCTGCGAGCGTGCGCACGCCGAGCGCGGCGAGGATCTCGCGCACCTCTTCGGCCACGAAGCGAAAATAGTTGATCACCATCTGCGGCAGGCCCGTGAAGTATTTCGAGCGCAGCACGTTGTGCTGGGTTGCCACCCCGGTCGCGCAGTTGTTGAGATGGCAGATGCGCAGGTACTTGCAGCCCAGCGCCACCAGTGGCGCGGTGCCGAAGCCGAAACTCTCCGCCCCGATGATCGCGGCCTTCACCACGTCGAGCCCGGTCTTCAGGCCGCCATCGGCCTGCAGCCGCACGCGATGGCGCAGCTCGTTGATGCGCAGCGTCTGGTGGGTCTCGGCGAGTCCCAGCTCCCAGGGCGTGCCGGCGTACTTGATCGAAGACAGCGGGCTCGCACCGGTGCCGCCGTCGTAACCGGAGATGGTGATGAGATCGGCGTACGCCTTGGTAACGCCTGCGGCCACCGTGCCCACGCCCGGTTCGGCCACCAGCTTCACCGACACCAGCGCCTGCGGGTTCACCTGCTTCAGATCGAAGATCAGCTGCGCCAGGTCCTCGATGGAATAGATGTCATGATGCGGCGGCGGGGAGATCAGACCCACACCGGGGCGCGCGAAGCGCAGGGTGGCGATCATGTCGTTGACCTTATGCCCGGGCAGCTGCCCGCCTTCACCGGGCTTGGCGCCCTGTGCGATCTTGATCTGCAGCACTTCGGCGTTGATCAGGTACTCGGGCGTCACACCGAAGCGCCCGGAAGCCACCTGCTTGATCTTCGAGTTCTTCTCGGTGCGATAGCGCGCCGGATCCTCGCCGCCTTCGCCGGAGTTGGAACGCGCGCCCAGGCGGTTCATGGCGATGGCGAGCGCCTCGTGCGCTTCGGGCGACAGGGCGCCTAGGGACATGCCGGCGCTGTCGAAGCGCGCCAGCACCGCCTCCGCCGGTTCGACTTCGGCGAGCGGCACCGGCGGCGCGCCGGGTTTCAACCCCAGCAGATCGCGGAACGTGGACGCGGGACGGCGGTTCACGAGATCGGCGTACTGGCGGTAGTGCGCGCGCTCGCCGGACATCACCGCCGCCTGCAGCGCCGCGATCACGTCCGGGTTGTACATGTGGTACTCCCCGCCGTGCATGTACTTGAGGAGTCCGCCCTGCTCCACCGCCTCGCGCGGGTTCCAGGCACGCGCCGCGAGTTCCTTGAGGTCCGCCTCCAGATCGGTGAAGTCCGCGCCCTGCACGCGGCTCTCGGTACCGGTGAAACACACAGCGACCACCTCGTCTGCGAGCCCCACGATCTCGAACAGCTGCGAGCTGCGGTAACTGCCGATGGTGGAGATCCCCATTTTCGACATGATCTTGAACAAGCCCTTGCGCAGGCCGGCGCGGAAGCTGCGCCCCAGCTCCAGGCGTGCCGCGAAGTCGAGCTTCACGTGGCCACCGCGCATCATCTCGAACAGCACCTGGTAGGCCATGTAGGGATACACGGCGGTGGCGCCGTAGCCGATGAGGCAGGCGAAATGATGGGGTTCGCGCGCCGTGCCGGTCTCAACCAGCAGATTGCACTTGCAGCGCAGGCCGGTGTTCACCAGGTGCTGATGCACCGCGCCGGTCACCAGCAGCGCGTGCGCGGGCAGGCGTCCTCTCACCAGGTAGCGGTCCGAGAGCAGCAGCACCAGCTTGCCGTCGCGCACCGCGTCCGCGGCCTGCGTGCACAGACGCGCGATCGCGCGCTGCAAACCCTCCGCCGGCTCGTACTGCAGGTCGAGAAACTCGTGCGTGACCTCCTCGAGCGCGAGGATCTGCCGCAGCTTCCTTTGCGAGAGGATCGGCGAACCGAGCACGATCTGGCGCGCGTGCCCGGGCTCGGGCACGAAGATGTTGCACTCCGGCCCGATCTGCGTCTGCAGCGACATCACGATGGTCTCGCGCAGCGGATCGATCGGCGGGTTGGTCACCTGCGCAAACTGCTGACGAAAATAGTCGTAGAGTGAACGCACCTTGTGCGACAGCACCGGCATGGGCGTGTCGTCGCCCATCGAGCCCACCGCCTCGTTCTCATCCTGCGCCAGCACGCGGATGATGTCGTCGCGCTCCTCCTGGGTGACGTTGAACATCTTCTGGTAGAGCGACAGCGTGTCGCGATCCATGGGTTCGGCCGCGAGCCGTGCATCCACCAGGTCGCTCTCGAGGTAACGCACCCCCTGGCGCAGCCACGCCTTGTACGGATGGCGGGTTTTCAGCAGCTGGTCGATGTCGGCGGAACTCAAGAGCGTCCCGGTGCTGAGGTCGAGCGCCAGCATGTCGCCCGGGCCGAGCTTGCCCTTCCTGACGATGTCCTCGGGCTGGTAATCCCACACGCCGGTTTCGGAGGCGATGGTGAGCAGCCGATCGCGCGTGACACAAAAGCGCGCCGGCCGCAGGCCGTTGCGATCCAGCGTGCACAAGGCATAGCGGCCGTCGGTGAGCACAACCCCGGCGGGTCCATCCCAGGGCTCCATGTGTACCGAGTAGTACTCGTAGAACGCGCGCAGGTCCGGATCCAGCGCATCCAGCCCATGCCACGCGGGCGGTATCAGCAGGCGCATGGCGTGCAGGGGATCAAGCCCCCCCATGAGCAGCACCTCGAGCATGTTGTCGAGGCTCTGCGAATCGGAGCCGCTGCTGGACACCAGCGGCAACACCTCCTGCAGCTGCGGCAGCAGCGGCGAACCCAACAGCGGTCCGCGCGCCGCGGCCCAGTTGCGGTTGCCCTGTATGGTGTTGATTTCACCGTTGTGAGCGAGGTAGCGGTAGGGGTGCGCGAGGCGCCACTGCGGCAGGGTGTTGGTGGAAAAGCGCTGGTGAAACACCGCCACGGAACTCTCGAGGCGCGGGTCGGCCAGGTCCGGATAGAACTGCGCGAGGTATTGGGGCATGACCATGCCCTTGAAGACGATGGTGCTGGCCGAGAGGCTCGGCACATAGAACACCGGATCCCTCGCCAGCGCCTTCTCGGCGTGACGCCGCGCCATGAACAGGCGTCGGTTGAAGGCCGCCTCATCCAGCTCCGCGGGGCAATTCACGAACAGCTGCGCGATCACCGGCAGGGACTTGAGCGCCTCCGCACCACACGCGGTGGGGTCCACCGGCACCGCGCGCCAGCCCGCGAGCCGCAGGCCCTGCGCCGTCAGCTGCGCCGCGAGCGTGTCGCGCGCCGCCTGGTCGGCGCGCGCATCGCGTGACAGGAACACCAACCCGCAGGCAAAGCGCGCGGTGAGTTCGATGCCCGCCTCCGCCGCCACGGCGCGCAGGTACCCAACCGGCGTTTTCAGCAGCAGCCCGCAGCCATCGCCGGTCTTGCCGTCCGCGGCGACGGCGCCGCGATGGGTGAGACGGCTCAAGGAGCTCATGGCGGTGCGCACCAGCGCGTGGCTCGGCGCGTCGTCGAGGTTGGCGATCACGCCAAAGCCGCAACTGTCGCGCTCGTAGGCGTGCTTGAAGAGTCCCGGGTGCGGAACGTGCATGGTGACGGCCTTAGGTTTTACGCGGGCAGCAGGTGCGCGAAACCCGTGAGCGCATACCCGGGAATCACACCTGACGCCAATGCTGTCGGAAGGGAGATGCGCGACAACCCACTTAGGGTCCGCGGCCGTCTTACACCATCACTATGCGTTCGATAATACCGGCCCGCGAGGCCCTTGCAAGCCTGCTCGACGTCGATTTCAGAACCGACCGTTGCCTGGCACCTGCAGATTGTTGATCCGGGTCCTTCGCAGCGCCTTCAATACCAGGTTCCGCCCGGAGCGCAGCAGCGGATAGCGCAGCCGCGAGCGGCTTGGTAACCCAAAGATCCAGCGGTTCATAACGTTGAAAGCGCCCGGCGCGTGACTCATGCGTGCCAGCACGTGAATCGCCTCCGCACCGTAGTAGAGAACACCGTCTGCCTTGACGACCATTCCCTCATCGATATCGAGCCCCTGCTGCGTGACTTCCGCCATTACGGCCGTATCCTCGCGCGCGTTGACCAGCCGTAGATTCCCCCTCGGCTCGTTCGCTCGGACTGCCCGGCAATAGGCGTCGCAGACCGGGCAGTCCGCATCGTAGACCAGCAGGATCTCTTGGTTCGTCACGCCGCGCTGACTGCGGCCGCAACCCCCGGCGCGAGGCGTCCGAACAGCGCCGACTCGCGGAACCGCACCAGCATGCGCATGTTGAAGAAGTGCATGCAGCCGAGCAGCACGATCACCAGGCCTATTTTGGTGCTGAGAAACTCCACCGCCCCCACGAGGTCGACCGGCTTCGTGCCATAGCGCAATGCCAGGGAGATAAAGCCGATATTGATCAGGTAAAAGCCGACCAGCAGCAGATGATTTACCGAGTCGGCGAGTGCCTCGCGGCCATGGAAGTTCTCCACCAGGAAGATGCGGCCGTTGCCGTGCAGGCTGCGCCCCACCCAGATCGTCGCCGCCAGACTGATTGCCACGTACAGCAGATAGGTCCAGAGCATCATGATCGCTCTCCTTTTGTTGTATAGTTAGCTTACTCGCTAATTATCCTAGGCGCGTTTAGATAATTAGTCAATAGGTTAACTATTATGACACTAGACAGCGTATTTGAAGCCCTCTCATCGACGGTGCGGCGCAAGATCCTGGCCTACCTGTCGGCCACCGAACTTACCGCCGGGGAAATCGCGCAGCGCTTCGAGATCTCCAAGCCCTCGATCTCCAAGCACCTCTCCATTCTGGAGAACGCCGGCCTCATTGCCGGTGAACGGCGCGGACAATTCATTCACTACCGCCTGGTGGGGGATAACCTCATGAACACTCTCAACGGCTATCTGCAAGAGGTCTGCCCGGTGTCACGGCCGTTGAAGCGCGAGAGTGCACGGCTCGCAAAAGCCAAGCGTTAGGCCGTACCCGCGGTCAGGCAGCACACTCCCGTGCCGCTTCCGCCAGCGCCACCTCCAGGGCCCCTGGGTCGCCCGTGCGCAGCGCATCCAGTTCCTGTGGTTCCCAGCTCCTCGTGAGGGCGCCGTCCAGCAACAGGCCTGCCCGAGTTGCGTGGCGCAGCACGCTATCCAGCGCATGCGTCGCCAGCAACAGCGCGCAGCGCCGCTCGGCAAGGCGGCGCTGAAGTTCGCGCCTGAGAACAAGTGCGCTGGCGGGATCCAGGCCATTGAACCCTTCGTCGAGCACGACCAGTGCAAAGGCCTCGTTAGGCTGGCGGTTCGCGCGCCGTCAGCGACACGGTGGTGAGCTGCGTGCGGCGCACGATCGAAAGTTGCAGCTCGGACCCGGGCGCAACGCGGCCCAGGGCGCGATGCAGCGCGTCGATGCCATCAACGCTCTGCCCATTCACACTCACTATCAGATCCCCGGCGCGCAGGTCGGCAAGCGCCGCGGGTCCCTGCGCCTCGCGCGACAGGATTTCCACGGCGCGCGCGACCTCCAGGCGCAGCGCGCGCACCAGGCGCAGATCAAGCGGGCGGTCACGTGCCGCAACCCCAAGCCAGGCGCGCCGCACGCGTCCCTGGGTCAGTATCTCGGTGAGCACCCATTGGGCCGTGGCGGCCGGGACCGCAAAGCCTATGCCCTGGGCGACGGCAATGATGGCGGTGTTGATGCCGGCGACTCGCCCGCTCGCATCGGTGAGCGGGCCGCCTGAGTTGCCGGGATTCAAGGCGGCGCTGTGCTGCACCACACCCTCGATGAGCCGCCCGTGCCGGCTGCGCAGCGACCGGCCGAGCGCGCTCACGACTCCGGCCGACACCGTGGACTCGAACCCGTACGGATTACCCACGGCGACCACCAGCTGACCGGGACGCAGGGACTGCGAAGCTGCGAGCTGCGCGTACGGCAGCGCGCCGGCCTGCGCCCGCAGCACGGCGAGATCCGTAGCCGGATCGCGCCCGGTGACCACCGCGGCAACATTGCGGCCGTCGATGAAGGTGACGCGCGCCTCGCTCACCTTTTGCACGACGTGCTCGTTGGTGAGCAGGTAGCCGTCCGGAGTCACCACGACTCCGGAGCCCGCGCCGCCGCGCGCCCGCGCTGCCTGCTCCGCTCCGCCGACGTAGACGCTGACGACCGCCGGTCCCACGGCGGCCACCGCCCCGACCACGGCGGCGGAATACGCATCGAGCGGCTCGGTGGGTGCACGGGTCGGTGCCGCGCCCGGCAGGGGTTCGCTTTCGAGCATCGGCAAGGCATGGGGATGCGGCGCGGGAAACTCAAGGATCTGCCAGAATCCACCGCACCCCAGCATGATCTCCCTCGCCCAGACCGCGATTCTCCTGGCCGCCGCCGTGGTCGCGGTTTCGCTGTTCCGCTTTGCGCGCCTGAGCTCGATTTTGGGTTACCTCGCGGCGGGGCTCGTGATCGGTCCCTGGGGCCTGAATCTCATCGGCGAAATCGGCCGCATCCTGCAGGTTTCGCAGTTCGGCATCGTGCTGCTGCTGTTCATCATCGGGCTGGAGCTGCAACCGACACGGCTGTGGGTCATGCGCCGGGTGGTGTTCGGACTTGGGGCCGCGCAGGTGCTGACGTGCGCAGTGTTGCTGGGATCAGCCGCCTGGGCACTCGGTGCGCCGCCGATACCGGCGGCCATCATCGGCTTCGGCCTGTCGCTGTCCTCGACGCCACTGGTGCTGCAGGTGCTGGCCGAGCGCGGCCAACTGAAGACGCAGCAGGGACGCGCCGCTTTCGGAGTTCTCCTCTTCCAGGACCTGGCGGTGCTGCCGGTGCTCGCGGTGCTGCCGTTGCTGTCGCCGCTCGCGCAGGCCCACGCCGCCAGCGGCGCCTGGTGGGTGCCGCTGCTGAAACTGGTGGCGGTGATCCTCGTGGTCATCATTGGCGGGCGACTGCTGTTGCGGCCGGCGCTGCGCGTGGTGGCGCGCGTGCGCGTCGTGGAAGTGTTCACCGCGGCGGCGCTGCTCACGGTGATTCTCACGGCGCTGCTGGCCAATCTTGTCGGGCTCTCCATGGCACTCGGCGCGTTTCTCGCCGGCGTGCTGCTCGCCGACAGTGAATTCCGCCACGAGCTGGAAGCGGACCTGGAACCGTTCAAGGGCCTGTTGCTCGGGCTGTTCTTCGTCGCCGTGGGCATGAGCGCCAATCTCGGGCTCTTAAGATCAGAGCCCCTCACCCTGCTCACACTCACCGCCGGCCTGCTGCTGATCAAGGTGCTCGCCGTCACAGCCCTCGGGCGCCTCTCGCGGCTGCGCCCGGACGCGGCGTGGCGGCTGGGGTTCGCGCTGCCCGCCGGTGGCGAGTTCGCGTTCGTGCTGTTCACGCTCGCGGCCAGCCAGCAGATCCTCGATCAGCGGGTAGCGGATCTGCTGGTGCTGGCCGTGACACTGTCGATGATGTTGGGACCCCTGCTGCAGCTGGCGCACGAGGCGCTGGTGAAACTCAGGCTGCCACCGGCGACGCGGCCCTTCGACGCCATCGAGGAACACGACATCCCGGTGATCATCGCCGGCTTCGGCCGTTTCGGGCAGATCGTGGCGCGCGTCCTGCGGGTAAAGGGCCTGCCGTTCACCGCGCTCGACAGCAACCAGACGCACGTGGACTTCGTGCGTCGTTTCGGCAACAAGGTGTACTACGGCGATGCCTCGCGGCTTGACCTGCTGCGCGCCGCGGGCGCGCAAAGCGCGCGCATCCTGGTGCTGGCGATCGACGACGTGGACGCCTCGGTGCGCACCGCGATACTGGCCCGCGAGCAGTTCCCGCACCTGAAGGTGTTTGCCCGCGCCCGCAACCGCCAGCACGCCTTCGCGCTCAAGGACGCGGGTGTCACCAACCTGATCCGCGAGACCTATGGCTCGAGCCTGGAAATGGCGGCGGCGGTGCTGGAAGCGCTGGGGGTGACAACGGCCGCGGCACGCGAGGCGGTGCGCCGCTTCCGCCAGGCCGATGAAGCAACCCTCGAGGCCCAGTACCAGGTCAAGGACGATGCCGAGAAGTTCCTCGCCACCTCGCGTGAAGCCGCGCAGCAGCTGGAGAAGCTGTTCGAGGCCGACCGCCCGCCGGCGCA
This sequence comes from uncultured Gammaproteobacteria bacterium, assembly GCA_963718865.1. Taxonomy (GTDB): domain Bacteria; phylum Pseudomonadota; class Gammaproteobacteria; order Steroidobacterales; family Steroidobacteraceae; genus 13-2-20CM-66-19. The sequence continues at coordinate 722,398 of CAVRAE010000001.1, forward strand.
ATGACATGGATGAAGCCCGCAGTGTGCGTGAGTTCTGGTTCGGGCAGTTGCCGGCGTCGGCGAGCACGCTCGATCAGCGCATGCGTTTCTGGTTCGGTGCCGAGCCTTCGGAGCTGCGGCTGCGGCGCGACGAGCAGATCCGCACGCGCTTCGGCGCGCTGTTCGAGCGGGCGGTCAGCGGCGCGCTTGCCAGCTGGGCGGATGGGCCGCGACGGCGCCTGAGCCTGGTGCTGGTGCTCGATCAGTTCCCGCGCAACATGTTTCGCGGCAGTGCGCGTGCCTTCGCCTCTGACGAGCAGGCGCTGGGGCTCACGCTCTCGGGAATGGAGTCCGCCGCCGATGGCGCGCTGGATGTCGTCGAACGACTGTTCTTCTACATGCCGTTGCAGCACGCGGAGAACGGCGAGGTACAGGACGAGTCGGTGGTGGCGTACCGGCGGCTGCTCACCGAGGCCCCGCGGCAGCTGCGCGGGCCATTCGAAGGCACCTTGAGATCGGCCGAAAACCACCGGCAGATCATCGCGCGCTTCGGCCGCTTTCCGCACCGCAACCAGGCGCTCGGGCGCACCAGCACCGCGCAGGAACTGGAATGGCTGCGCAGCGGCGGGGAATCCTTCGGTCAGTGATCGCCGGCGAGCCGCTCGAGCTCATGGATGCGCTCGAGCAGTTCCATCGCCAGCACCGCACCGCTGGCGTTCACCCCGAGATCACGCATCAGGCGGCTGACGACCCGCAGCCGCGGCAACACCGTCGCCGGCACCTGCCACTCACCCGGCAGGCTCTCACGCGGAGTCACGAACCCGAGCTCCGCAAACTCGCGCACCGCTTTGAGATCAATGTCGCACAGCTGGCAGACCTCGGCCGCCGCGATCCAGTCGCCATCGCCGAGCACGTGAGCTTCGAGTACCGTCGTGGTCACTCTTACCATGTTCGTTTCCTCGCCTTCAGGTCGCGCGCGGATTGAAGTTGAGCCTGGCGCGCATCTCCTCGTAGAGGGCCTTCGCCTGCGGTGTGTCTGCCGGCGGCAGCACCACCTTCAACTGCACGTACTCATCTCCCGGGGGCTGCCCGGGAAGTCCGCGGCCACGCAGCCGCAGTTTCTGCCCTGACTGGGCGCCGGGCGGAATCTGCATCTCGACCGCACCCCCGAGTGTTGGCACGGTGACGGCGCCCCCGAGCGCGGCCTCCCAGGGCGCGATCGCGAAGCTCACCGTCACGTCGCGGCCATCGAGCTGGTATTGGGCATGCGGCTGGATGTGTATCTCGAGGTACAGGTCCCCGGCGGCTCCCTGGCCGGCTGCCGGCTCCCCCTGCCCGGCGAGGCGTACCAGCTGACCCTCGGCCACGCCCGCGGGAATGTTGACCCGCACGGTGCGGGACTTCAGTTCCACCGAGCCGTCGGGCTTCAGTTGCGGATGGCGCAGTTCCAGGGTGCGCGTCGTGCCGCGAAACGCTTCCTCGAGATCAAGCTCCACGCGTGCGTGATGATCACGCCCCGCCGCGCGCGCGGCGCCCGCGGCGTAGCCTCGCTCCTCGCCAAAGAGCGAGGAGAAGAAGTCGCTGTACCGCTCGTCGGCGAAGGCCGCCTCGTCCGGCCCCGCCCGGGCGCGGGAGCGGCCGCGCGGCGCGTGTCCGGCGTGACCGTCACCCCAGCCCGGCGGTGGCCGAAACTGCTGACCGGATTTCCACTCGCTCCCCAGCTCGTTGTACGCCGCGCGCTTTTGCGGGTCCTTCAGCACTTCGTACGCCTCCTGCATCTCCTTGAAGCGCGCTTCGGCGTCCTTTTCCTTGCTCACATCCGGGTGGTACTTGCGCGCCAGCCTGCGGTAGGCGGTCTTGATCTGGTCTGCGCTCGCACCGCGCTCGACGCCGAGCACCTTGTAGTAGTCGCGAAATTCCATAGTGCGGCCATTCTAGCCGCAGCACTCAGCGGCACAGGCGAAGCAACATCTGCCTGCAATCTGCCAGCGGCAAAATGCCTGCGCTGCCGGACAATAAAATGACCGCAGTGGGAGACGGGGTATCCCTTCGATCCCCCCTCGAGTGGGATGCTCCGTCTCCCCTTGGCGCCGGGAAAAAAAGACGCCGCGTGCGGGGGAAATCGCATCGCGGCGTACAAGGAGCGAACACGGGGAGGTTGTTCGCAACTGCTCTGAGGAGGAGCAAGCCCTGTGCCAGGCTTGAAAGGGCTTTACAATCAGGTAGTTGCGAATCGACCGCCCTGGCCGGCGGTGACGAGAATTGTCAGTTGCGGCACCCGGGCGGCGCAAACCCGGACCACGCAGGGCCAAACCCGTGGGTCAGCGGCCGACGCGGCCTAATGCTGCGGGACCGCCATGCAGGCCTGCCATTGTGTCCGGAGCGAGGCGCAGATCGCGCGCGCCTGCGCCTCGTCATCGGTGGGCGCCTGCAGCCTATAGAGAAGCCCCGCGGGAGTGTTCGCCGCGACGATGTGCGGCTCGAGGCCGCCGAGCTGCGCGCCAAAGCGCGATTGCAGTCGATCCCACTCGGCGCCTGCGGTCGCCTCGCTGCCGAACGCCCCAAGCTGCACCGAGTAGTTGCCGGCACTGGCCGTGGTCACCGCGTTGGTCGCAGGCGATGGGGTTTGGGTGGCTACGGCGAGCCGCAGCCGCGCTGCGGTCTGCGCCACCTCTGGCGGCACGGTGGTCGCATCGGTGGGCAGGCTCCCCGCGTCGGATGCCTGCTGCTGGTCGTGAACTGCCGCGCTGGCGGCGGCAAGTTGCATCAGCCGCACGCCACTGGTGCCCTGCAGCGCACTCGCCTCCCCCGGAGGCTGCGCCGCGATACGCGGCGCTGAACCGAGCGCAAATCCCTCGATGCGGATCCGCGCGGTTTCGGCCCAGTGGCCGCTCGGGTGCTGCGCCAGGAATTGCTGGTAGGCCGTCAGGGTCGCGACTGCGGATGCGCGCTGCCAGTCCCGATCCTCGGCAACCTGCGCAATGCGTGCATGCGCCTGTCTCGTAAGCTCGCTGTCCGGATGCTGCTCGATGAAGACCCCGTAGGCCTCGCTCGTGCCGGCACTCTCCGCGGCGTGCCAGTCCTGCTGCTCCCGGCTGCACGCGGCTGCCAGTAACGCCAATGCGGCGAGCAGCGCCGCCCGGGCAACGCTTCCTCCCTGGAATGTGACCATGGTCGGCATCTTAAGTCAGCTGGGGTTCGTATGATGCCCGTCGACGCAATCGGGAGCACCGGATGGCTGACACCCTCAAACGCAGGCTCGTTGACCAAATCGGTGATTCGCCGACGTTCGTCGCAGAAGGCAGCCGTATCACCGGCGATCTTGAGGCTCCGGGACCACTGGTGGTGTGCGGCGCGATCTCGGGCGACGGACGCGTCGCCGGTACGCTGCACATGTCGGTGACCGGGGAGTGGCACGGCGAGATCCATGCGCAGGCGGCTGTCGTCGCCGGCCGGATCACCGGCCGCCTCGTCGTTGAAGACAAACTCGAGGTGGGCGCGACGGCGGTCATCCGTGCGGACATCGTGGCGCGCACCATCGCCATCGCCAGGGGTGCGGTGATCGAAGGCGCAGTCACCGTCACCAGCGGCCAGCCGGTGCTGCAGTTCGAGGAGAAGCGCTCAGCCCGCGCGTGACCTGAGCGCCGCCAGGGCTTGATATCGAACTCACTTGAGGACGCGACTTGCCCGTCGAGCGCGGTGTCCACCCGGAAAGTGCTAGGTGCGCGCGCGCAGCTCCTCACCCGTGGCGGGCGCAGCCGGCTCGCGCTCGAGAGCCCCCAGCAACGTCAGTACGCGCCGTTCGAGCCAGGTCGGACCGCGAAAATTCTCAAAGAATCCGCAGTGCCCGCCGTAGCGCGTGAGCGTGACGGCGAGTGCCGGCGGGAAGGCGATGTGCGCCAGATCGGCCACCGGGATGATCGGATCATCCCGCGATGTCAGGATGTGTGCCGGGGTTGTCAGTTGCGCGAGGCGCTCGCCGGTGACGGCGTAACCGCTGAGGTAATCATCGAGCGACGCAAACCCGGTGTAGTGACGCACCAGCTCCGCGGTCATCTGTTGCAGGTCGCGCATGCGTTCCAGCGCACTGAAATCGTAGCTGTCGGGCCAGGCCGCCTGCTTCTTGCGCAGCGACCGCAGCCACTTGCGAACAAAATACATCTCATAGCCGGGCATGCCACGCTGCAGCGCCGCCATGGTCACGTGCGGGTCGAGCACCGGTGAGACCGCAATCACGCGCGCGAGGTTCAGGCCCGCCGCACGCGCCTGCGCCGCTACGCGCAGCATGAAGTTACCGCCGAGCGAGAACCCGACCAGCTGCAGGGCATGCTCCGGGAATAATCCCTGCAGCGCACGCACCGCGCCGACCACTTCCGGCAGCCGGCAGGAGTGGAACAGCCCGCGATTCAGATGATGGGTCTCGCCGTGATCGCGCAGGTTCAGTCGCACGACCTCGAAGCCGCGCGCGAACAGCCGCTGCGAGAGCGACAGCACGTAGAGCGATTCGGCGCTGCCCTCCCAGCCGTGCAGCAGCACCACCGGCCGACCGCTGGAGTGCGCGGGACGCGACACGAAGCACTGCAGGCGCACGCCCTCCCCGCACTCGAGCAGCACCTCGCGCTCGGCCGCGACCAATGGCGCCGCCTCGTGCACCACGCGGCTGCGGCGTATGAAGCTGCTCGCGAGCACCGACTGCACGTGGCGGTTGCGCAGCCACCTGGGTGGCCGGAAATCGTCGTCCGCTGATGGCGCGAGGCCGGGTGCGCCTGGATTCAAGGTATGCGGATCTCGACCCGGTTGTTGGCGCTGCCGGCACGGTTCCAGTCGCCGGCCGTCAGGTCCCCGGCGACCGTCGGATAGGGTGCGCGCAGATTGTCCGGATCGCCTGCCGACACCTGCACCTGCAACGCGCCGTGTGTGGCGCTGCGCACCGAGGCGACCAGATTCGCGAGCGCCAGCGGGGTGCGCTGCGTCGGCGACAGGGAGTCATCGGCAGGGTTGCCGACCGTGTCGCACTTGGCAAACGGCATCTCATCCGGTGGCACGGCAAATCCGTCCACGGCGTTGCCGACCAGGCAGAAGCGTCCGGCGAACGCTCTGACATCCACCACGCCAGATACCTTCTGCTGGGTCAGCCGATCCAGCAGACGGCGGATGATTTCAAGCCGCGCGCCGCCGAGCGCATCCGCGCCATAGGGAACCGGCACGATGATGGGCCTGATCTCAGGCCCCTGCGCGCCCGGGGAGTGCGGCGGCGCGGCTGCAGCCGGCACCGCGCCCGTGGCAGCGCCGGCTTCCGCGGCCGCACCGCTCGCACCGAAGATGTCCGCGCCGCGTTCGCGCTGCTGCGTGAACTCGCTCTGCATTGCCTCCAGAAGCTTCGCGCTGCGCCACCAGGCGGCGGCGCCGGCAAGTCCCACCGCCAGCAGCGTGCATGCCACCAGCCACGCCCACGGCGGGATCGCTCGCGCCGGTGAGCCGGCCTGCGGAGCCGGCGGCAGCGATTCCAGCAGCAGCGCCCGTACTTCGGCGGTGATGCGATCGGTCTGGGTGTCGATACTGGCCACCAGCGCCCGGCGCAGGTCCGCGAAATGCTCCCGCAGCGCGCTCTCGGTGAGCGCCTTGGAAGTCACCCCGCCGCCGCCATCCGCTGCAGACTCGAGCCGCAGGTTGACCGGAGTAAAAGTCGCCTGCTCCGCATTGCGCCGATCGGGCACCAGGTGCAGCTGATACAGCACTTTGGAAACGTCGGTTGGTTTGATCTGCTTCGGCAGCACGCCCACCGCGCCGAGCGCGCGCGCCTGTCCCAGGTACAGCTCCCCTTCCTGGGAGGTGTACATCATGATCGGGATGGTCGCGGTGCGCGGATCGTTCTTGATGGCCTGCACGGCCTGGAAGCCGTCCATGCCCGGCATGAGGTGATCCATGAAGATCACATCGGGACGGTTGCTGGTGAGGTACTCGATCGCCGCCTCCGCGCTCTCCGCGCTGTCGACGTCGATGTCATAATTCTCCAGGACCCGGGCGAGAAACACGCGCGCCGACTTCGAATCATCGACGATCAGCGCCCGTTTTGCCCCCATGCCCGCACTCCCAACACCCGCGTTCCTGCGGGCGTGAAAGTGTAGCTCAGAACCCCCTGCGGTCGAAGGCGTCGCGCGCCAAAGACACGCCCGCTCTTCAGGCGCTGGCGCGCACGGTGTACGGCGCGATGAGTAGCTGCGCGTACAGGCCCTTGAGGCGCCGCGCCATCACCGCCGAAGACCAGGTGCGCGCGTAGGCACGGCCGCGCGTGGCAAGCTCGGCGCGCAAGCCCGGTTCGGTGAGAACCCGCACCACCGCGGCGGCAAACGCATCGCGCTCCTCGGGCACCACCACGGCTCCTGACTCGGGCAACAGGACCGAGCGGGTGCCGAGTTCGGCCGTCGAGACCAGCGGCGCGCCCTGCGCCATGGCCTCGAGCAGCACCAGTCCCTGGGTTTCGGTGCGCGAGGCAAACACGAATGCATCCGCGGCGGCGTAACAGTCGAGCAGCTCCGTGTCGCGCTCAAGGTATCCCGCGAAGTGCACCTGCTTGGTGAGCCCGAGGGCTGCCACCTGGGCGCGCAGCGCCTCGCGCGCCGGACCTTCGCCGGCGATCACGAGCAGCGCCTGCGGCACGCTCGCGAGCACCCGTGCGAACACCTGCACCAGGAAGCCGATGTTCTTCTCGTGCGCGACCCGGCCGACGTAAGTCACGAGCGCGCGCTCGGCGCCAAGTCCCGCGCGCGCGCGAAAGCGGCGGCCGTCGCCGCTGCGAAAGCGGTCCGTGGCAAGCCCCGTGGGCAGCACGTGAATCGGCGTCTTCACGCCGTACGCACTCAACACCGCGCGCATTGGCTCGGAGGGCGCGATCAGCGCCTGCACCTGCGCGCACTGTGAGCGGGTGAAGGCGCGTGCCAGCACCGCGCCGGCCCGCCGCGGCAACACCGGCAGGTAGTGGTGCAGGTATTCCTCAAAAAAAGTGTGGTAGGTCGCGACACACGGAATGCCGGCGCGGTGCGCGAAGCGCGTGCCGGCGTAGTGCGCGACGAAGGGCGTGTGAATGTGCACCAGGTCGTAATCGGCATGCGGCAGCGCATCGAGCACGCGCGTGAGCGCGCCCCAGCGCAGGCGGCGATCCTCCGGATCACGCGGCACGCCCGCGGCGCTCACCCGCAGGACGTCAGGCTCATCGTCCCGGTCGGTGTCGCCGTAGCGCGGCGCGACCAGGGTCGAGGCCACGCCCTCGTTGGCGAGATCCTGGCGGAAGGTGCGGATGGAGGTGGAGACGCCGTTGACACGCGGAAAGTAGACGTCGGAAATGAACAGTACCCGCACGCGCTCAGTAAGCTCCCGGCGGTGCGGGCGCGATCACAGCGACATACCGAGCGCTGCGAGCGCCGCGCCGATCGCCGCCCCGGCCACCACGTCCGAAGGATAGTGCAGACCGAGCACCACACGCGAGCTGGCGATGAGCGCCGCCAGCGGCACCAGCACCCAGGCGAGTTCGGGAAAGTGCGCGCACGCCTGCCAGGTGAAGGACACCGCATGCAGCGTGTGACCGGAGGGGAAGCTGTAGCGGTCGAGGGGCGCGGCGCCGCGGTCGATGGCGGCGTGCGTGATGAACGGACGCTCGCGCACGAACAGGCGTTTCAGCAGCGCGTACACCAGCACCCCGAGTGCACCGGTCAGCGCCATGACGATCGCCGGCTTCACCGCCGGCCGGCCGTAGATGAGGGGCAGCACGAGGATGAGCGCGTACCAGGCAAGTCCGTCGCCGAGGCGGCTCGCAATCTGGAACACGCGGCGCGGAACCGCGAACGACGCACCGCGGTTCAGGCTGCGGCACAGGCTGTATTCGGCAGCATCGAAACGCGCAATGACCGTGTTGATTCCGGTCGCTTTCATGGGCGCAAGCCTCCCGTGCGACGGCCGTATCAGCCACCCGTAAGCCTCGGGTCTGGGCGCGTCAGACCCGTGACGGGAATGTGAAACTTTTGTTGCTACAAAGACTTAAGAGGGTTTTTGTGTGCGCTACATCACAGATCCGCATGATCTTCCGCCCCCGGGCGGGCTGTCGCGGGCGCCTTACAGGAACGCCAGCGTCGCCTCGACGAGGCGCTGCGCGGCCCCCGGGGCGTGCGCGAAGAACAGCGACGGCTCGATGAGTTCGAGCTCGAGCAGGCACGGGGCGTGCGAGGTATCGCGAATCAGGTCAACGCGCGCGTAGGTCAGGACGCCAGATGGCAGCGCCGCCAGCACCCGCTCAGCGACCTGAAGCTCATCGGCCTGCGCAGATCGGGCCGTGATCTGCTCGGGCGCGAACAGCGCGCGCGTGGCGGGCGCCCCCGCCGGCAGCAGCGCACCCTTGCGGATCGCGTGGCTGAAGCGTCCGGCGATGAAAATGAGCGCCGTCTCACCTGCAGTCTCGACGGCCGGCAGGTACGGCTGCAGGAGCACGCTGCGCTGTGCGTCGAGAAGCCGCCGCAGGTGCGCCAGCGCCTCCGCGTTTGCCGTGCGTGCGTGACGGCGGGTGTCGCGGGAGCCGGCGCTCACGGCCGGCTTCACCACCAACTCGGCGCACGCCTCGCGCGCGAGGAACTGCGCCAGCACCGCCGCCGGGTCCGCCCCGGGTTCCGCGAAGGTGCTCGTCACCACCGGCACTCCCATCCGGCCGAGCTCGGCGAGGTAGTGCTTATCGGCGTTCCAGCGCACCACCGGGGCGGGATTCAGGAGCTGCGTGAGTGCCGCGGCGCGCTCCACCCAGGCAAGAAACGCCGGCAGGCGTTGGGTGTAATCCCAGGTGGAACGCAGCAAGGCGACATCGAACCGCGCCCACTCGATGCCCGCGTCGTCCCAGTCAGCGATCTCGACCCGCACGCCGGCGGCGCTGAACGCCGCCAAAAGCGGCGGCAGGTCCTCATCCTCGGCGCGCGCCGCGCGCGCGCTCACCAGCGCAACCGCCGCCGTCACTCGCGGATCCCTGTGCCCCGGTTCATGAGGATCACGGCCGCGCTGTACAGCACGATCACCGCGGCCGTCATCAGCGCGAAGGCGATCGCTACATCAACATCCGACACACCCAGGAACCCGAAGCGGAAGGCATTGACCATGTAGAGAATCGGATTCGCGAAACTTACCGTGCGCGCCCACTGTGGCAAGAGAGTGATCGAGTAGAACACGCCGCCAAAATAGGTGAGCGGCGTCAACACGAAGGCCGGGATAAAGTTCACCTGGTCGAAGTTCTTGGCAAACAGCGCGTTCAGAAAGCCGCCGAGCGCGAAGGTGAGTGAAGTAAGCAGCAGCGCCGACACGATGATCAGCGGGTGCTGCACGTGCAGGTGCGTGAACACCAGCGATACGATGGTCACCGCCAGTCCCACCAGCACCCCGCGCAGGACGCCGCCGGCGGCGTAACCGCCCACGATCACCCAGTTCGGCAGCGGCGACACCAGCAGTTCCTCGACGTGCTTGCCGAACTTGGCGCCGAAGAACGAAGCCACGACGTTGCCGTAGGAGTTGGTGATCACCGACATCATGATCAGGCCCGGGGCGATGTACTGCTTGTAGTCGAAGCCACCCATGCTTCCGACCCGCCGGCCGATGAGGCTGCCGAAGATCGCGAAATACAGCACCGCGGTGACCACCGAGGGCACGATGGTCTGGCCCCAGATGCGGATGATGCGCCCGTACTCACGGATGACGATGGTCTTGAAGCCGATCCAGCGCACCACGTTCAGATTCACCGGCGGCGCGCTGGATTGCAGCACCGCGCTCATCGCACGCTGCCTGCCGGCGCGGGCGCGACCGGCTCGGCAGCGGTGCGTGGCGGCGCAGCCTCCGCGCGGCTGCCCTCCGCCCCGCTACGCCCCTCGACCAGCCGCATGAATATCTCTTCCAGCCGATTCACCTTGTTACGCATGCTCACCACTTCGATGCCGAGCGCGGAGAGACGCGCGAAGATCCCGTTGAGGTTCTCATCCTTGGAAATCTCGACTTCCAGCGTGTGGTCATCCACCAGTTGCAGCGCGTAACCCTCGAGCGTAGGGGCGCGCGCGAGTGAGTCGCGCAGGTTGAGCACGAAGGTCTCAAAGTGCAGCTGGCGCAAGAGGCTACTCATGCGATCGCGCGCCACGATGCGCCCGCCATTGATAATGGCGATGTTGCGGCACAGGGTCTCCGCCTCCTCCAGGTAGTGCGTCGTCAGGATGATCGTCGTGCCGCGCTCATTGATCTCGCGCAGAAACTCCCACATGGAGCGGCGGATTTCGATGTCGACCCCGGCGGTGGGCTCATCGAGAATCAGCAGTCGCGGCTCGTGCATCAGGGCACGGGCAATCATCAGACGGCGCTTCATGCCGCCGGACAGGCCGCGGGAAATGCCGCCGCGCTTGTCCCACAACTGCAGCTGCTTCAGGTACTTCTCGGCGCGCTGGCGCGCCACCGGGCGCGCAATGCCGTAGAAGCCCGCCTGGTTCACACAGATCGTGAACGGCGACTCGAACATGTTGAAGTTCAGTTCCTGCGGCACGATGCCGATGCACGCCTTGGCCGCCTCGAGCTCGCGGTCGATGTCGTGACCGAAAACGCGCGCCACGCCTGCGGTCTTGTTGACGAGCGAAGTGATGACGCCGATGAGCGTGGTCTTGCCGGCGCCGTTGGGGCCCAGCAGCGCGAAGAAGTCCCCCTGCTCCACGTCCAGGTCCACCCCCTGCAGCGCCTGGACGCCGTTCCTGTAGGTCTTGGTGAGCCCGCGTACGGACAGTGCATTCATGGTGGGAAGGATCGGGGCTCACGAGCGCGAGCGCAAGTGACGGGGGCCGTGTGCGCCACGCTGCGTGCGTGGAAACGGCTGCCCCGGGCGGGGGATTGACGTGCGCGCGAGCGTGCTGACTCAGACCGCGTCGCGCAGCAGCCCCTCCACGCCGCCGCCCTCCTCGGCTTCGCTGTGGTACCACCAGGCATTGCGACCGCGCTTCTTGGCCGAATACAGCGCAATGTCGGCGAGCAGCACGGCATCCTCGTGCGCGTACTTGCCACCGGTGGCCACGGTCGTGATGCCGACGCTGACCGTGAGGTGGGAACGGGTGCCCGCGCCAGCGTGCGCAATGCCGAGTTCCGTCACGGCTTGCAGCACGTTGGCGGCGGCGCTGGTGGCCTCGGCGCGATCGCTACCGACCAGGATGGCGATGATCTCCTCGCCCCCATAACGCGCCACCACGTCCAGCGGCCGGCGGCGCGCCGCCCCGGAAATCGCCGCGGCGACTTCCTTCAGACAGCGGTCGCCCGCCGGGTGGCCGTAGTGATCGTTGTAGGCCTTGAAGTGATCGATATCGATCAGCATGACCGACACCGGCAGGCCACTCACCCGCGCGTGTTGCCACAGACTGCGCGCCTGTTCTTCGAGCGCGGCGCGATTGAGCAGCCCCGTGAGACCGTCGTGAGCGGCCACCTCCGCGAGGCGCCGCCGCTCGAGGAACGCCACGCGGTTCGCATACTCGAGCGCGTAACAGCCGGCGCCGCCGATGAGGTTGGCGCACAGGAGCACGAACAGCGAATAGGCGGCCACGGTCGGGGCGATCTTCCCGAGCAGCGCCGCGCAGGCGTAAGCGGCAATGAGCAGCAGGTTGGTGCGCAGTGCCGCTTTGAACGACAGCGCGAGCATGAAGTAGAAGAAGAAGGCCGCGAGCAGCAGCCGCGCCGCCACCAGCGGCAGCTGCGCCGGCGTCGCATCCACCGCGATCAGCACCGAGCCCACGCCGAACAGGGGAGCGGCGAGCTGGATCGCCGGCTGATACCAGCGCGGGTAGAGGTGCGCCCCGGTGAGGCCCAGCATGATCAGCACCAGCGGCAGCTGCAGGCCGAAGCGCCAGACGTCCGGCTGCACCAGGCGCGGACCAACCAGCAACCAGTGATCGATGACCGCGAAGCCCAGCACCGTGGAGAGCGCGACCAGGATGCTCATGCGGATCCAGGGGCGCGCCGCTGCGCGGTAGCTCATCAGGAAGTGCCGCTCCACTTCCGCATCGGGGAAGCGCAGCTGCAGCCGCGCGCGGACCGGGCGATCGCCTGTCGGCACGATGTTTTTTTATCCGGGGTCGTGCGGGTTGCCGACCCTTCTCAAGGACCCTTGTGTGCGCAGTTTACCCCTGGCCGAGAGAATCGCGCCGTCGTTCGCGCTTGGAGCGCGCCGCCGCCTTCACGCGCGTTGCCCAGACCTCGTAGGGATCCCAACCGTACTTCACCGGCTCAGGCTCGCGCACGGCGCTGGCAACACCGCCGCTGAATTCCTCGTTGGCGGCCGCAGTCAACCGGCGGTCTGCGGGGAGTTCCTGCGCTCCTTTTTTCATCTGCTGCGCTCCTGCTTCTATTTGGTGGGCGGCGTTCCGTCGTCCGTGGCCCGTCGCTCCTTCCTTAGGACGACGTGGGCAACAAAGTCTAGTGCGTCACACTCGCAAAAGCGAATGTCAAAGTGACTGATTATGTTAAGATTAACGGCAGCTGAACGGGTTGCCGGCGCGCGACAGTCGCTAAGCAAAATAACGCCGCAGATACTCCTCGAACGTTCCCCGGTCGGCCGCCTCGATGGCGCGTTGCGCGAGCAGTGACTCCTGCGCTTCGCCCGCAAACTCCTTCAGCCGCTCCTCGTTCGGCGGGTACAGGTCAAGGAAATAAGCCTTGTGCTCCCGGGACATGCGCAACGCCAGGTCGAAGAACGACTCCCCGCCCTTGAGTTCCTCCAGCAGTCGCGCGGAAGGGGTCAGGGAAGGTTGCGCGATCTTCGCCGCCTGTGTGGCGAGCGCCTGCGTGTAGGGCCGGGCCGCATCCCCGCGGTCCAGGATCTCGCAGATCCCGGTCATGGAGTCGAGAAGTTCGCGCGCCCAGGCCTGCATCGGCACGTCGCGGCCATCGCGCCACAGGGTAAGTCCGGGTTCGCGTCCGCGGCGGGCGACCGTCACGTGATTGGCATCGAGTCGCGCCTGTTCGCTGTCGCCGATCGGCGCACTGTCCTTCAGCAGGCACAGCGCCATGAACGCCTCCAGGAACCGCAGCTTGTTCTGGTTGACGCCGACCGGGTCGAAGGCACTCACATCGAGCGCGCGCACTTCCACGTACTCGACACCGGCGCGCTGCAGCGCCTTGGTGGGACGCTCCCCGGAGCGCGCCACGCGCTTGGGGCGGATGAAGCTGTAGTACTCGTTCTCGATCTGCAGGATGTTGGCGTTCAGCTGACGCCACTCGCCGTTCACCTCCACACCCAGTGCCTCATACGCCGCGTGCGGCGTGCTGATGGCGCGCGACAGGTCGCGGATGTACTCCTCGAGACTGTTCACCGACACGGCGAGCCCCGCCTGGTTGCGGTTGCGGTAGCCGACATCGCTCATGCGCAGGCTGGTGGCGTACGGTTCATACGCCGTGCCGGGCGCGAGCTCCGGCAGCACCACGTCGCGCCCGCGCAGGAACGACTTGCACACCACCGGCGACACGCCGAACAGATACAGCACCACCCAACCGTAGCGTCGGTAGTTGCGCAGCAGATCGAAGTAGCACGCGGACGTGAAGGCGGCGTCGTGCCGGTGCGAAGCGCGCACCGCCGCGTACGCCTCCCAGAACGGTAGCGGAAACGAGTAGTTGAAATGCACCCCGGAGATCGCCTGCATCATGCGCCCGTAACGCAGCCCCAGGCCGTTGCGGTAAACGGTCTTCATGCGACCGACGTGCGAGCTGCCGAACTGTGCCAGGGGAATGTCCTGGTCGCGCCGGATGGCGCACGGCATGCTGGTCGCCCACAGCAATTCCTCCCCCAGGTGGCGATACACGAACTGGTGCAGGTCGAGCAGGTACTGCAGCAGCTCCCAGCTGTGCGTGAACGCCGGCGTGACCAGCTCGATCAGCGCCTCTGAGTAATCCGTGGTGATGTGTTCGTTGGTGAGCGCGGAGCCGAGCGCCCGCGGGTGCGGGCTGCCCGCCAGTCCCCCCGTCGGCAGCACGCGCAGCGACTCCTTCTCCACACCCTTAGCGCCGCCCTGCAGCAATTGCGGTGCGCCGCCGTTGAGGAGGGCGGCGAGGCGGCGCTCGAAGGCGCGGTCGATCGCAGGTTGGCTCATGGCGCGCTTACCGGTGCGGTGCGCGCTACCAGCGCCGGCGACCCGAGAGCACCTCGCCCAACATGGTCAGATCGCCGCGCAGGCTGTAGAGCGGATTGGCGAAGGTCGCCGGCGAGTTGTGCTCGAAGAGGAAGTGACCGGCCCAGGCAAGGCCGTAGCCGGCAAGCGGCACGGCCAGCAACATCAGCCAGTGGCCGCTCAGGAGCCCCGCCACCGCACACACGATCGCCAGCAGCGTCCCGGTGACGTGCAGACGACGCGATACGGGGTTGCGGTGCTGCTCGAGGTAGTAAGGATAAAACTCGCGGAAGTTCGCGAAACCCGCGGGTGTCGAGGATTGCTGTCGTGAGGCAGGCATGATCCGCGGCCGCCCTGTGGCTTCAACGCTCCATGATCGCCGTGACGCCGAGGCCGCCGGCCGCGCACACCGAGATGAGGCCGCGTTTGGCGGCGGGGTTGCCGGCGAGTAACTTCGCGAGCGTGCCGACGATGCGCGTGCCGGTGGCAGCGAAGGGATGCCCGATGGCGACGCTGCCGCCTTTGATGTTGAGTTTGCTGCGATCAATGCTGCCGAGCGCGTCCGCCAGCCCGAGCGTGCCGCGGCAGTAGTCGGGCGACTCCCACGCCTTCAGGGTGCACAGCACCTGGGCCGCGAATGCCTCGTGGATCTCGTAGTAATCGAAGTCCTGCAGCGTCAGCCCCGCATCCTTGAGCATCGCCGCAACCGCATACGTGGGCGCCATCAGCAGGCCCTCCTTGCCGCTGGCGAAGTCGACCGCCCATACCTTGCCGTAGCGCAGGTAAGCGAGCACCGGGAGGCTGCGCGCCGCGGCCCACTCCGGCGTCGCCAGCAGCACCGCGCTCGCACCATCGGTGAGCGGGGTGCTGTTGCCGGCGGTCAGCGTACCGTCGGCGGCGAAGCTGGGCCTGAGCTTCGCAAGTTTTTCCACGCTGGTGTCGGCGCGTATGTTGTTGTCCGTCTTCAGCCCCTGGTACTCGATCACCAGGTCCTCGTAAAACCCCTCGCGCCAGGCAGCCGCCGCCTTCAGGTGACTCTCGCAGGCGAGCTGGTCCTGCTCGGCGCGCGTGATCTGCCAGCGCTTGGCCATGAGCTCGGTGCTCTGTCCCATGGACAGTCCCGTGCGTGGCTCGACCACCGCCGGCAGCACCGGCCGGAAATGCTTCGGCCGCAATCCGAACCAGGGCGTCAGACGTTGCAGGGCGCTCCTGCCGCGGTAGCTGCGCAGCAGCAGCTGCTGGTAGGAACGCGGGTAGACCACCGGCGGATCGCTCACCGTGTCGGTGCCGCCGGCCATGCCGGCCTCGATCTGCCCGAGCGCGATCTTGTTGCCGATGGCGATGGCGGCCTCGAGACTCGTGCCGCAGGCGCGTTGCATGTCCAGTCCCGGGGTGTGCGGGTCAAGGCCGCTCGACAGCACGCTCTCGCGCACCAGGTTGTAATCTTTCGCGTGCTTGATGACGGCCCCGCCGGCCACATCCCCAAGGCGCACGCCCTGCAGCTTGAAGCGCTCAACCACGCCACGGAACGCGGCGGTGAGCATGTCCTGGTTGCTGGCGGCAGCGTAAGCGCCATATGAACGCGCGAACGGAATGCGTACGCCGCCGACGATGGCGACGCGCCTGACCTGGGATCCGACGAGCATGACACCTCCACCTCGGGCAGCGGGTTAGAATGCCATGAGCATGGGCGAGTACACCACTATCATGGCCCGCGACGGGCACCAGTTTCAGGCCTGGCTGAGCGCCGCCCCGGGACGGCCGCGCGGCGCGGTGGTGGTGATCCAGGAGATCTTCGGCGTCAATGCCTACATCCGCGGCGTGACCGATGATTTCGCGGCACAAGGCTACACCGCCATCGCTCCGTGCCTCTTCGATCGCGTGCGGCGCGGTATTGAACTGGCATACGCGCCGGGGGACTTGCAGGAAGGATCCGGGTATCTCAAGCAGCTTAAGCCCGAGAACACGCTCCGGGACCTGGCCGCCGCGGTGGCCGTGGTGCACTCATCCGGACGCGTGGGAACGGTGGGCTATTGTTTTGGCGGCGCCATGTCCTACGTGGCCGCCTGCCAGCTGCCCATCGCCTGCGCGGTGGCGTACTACGGCAGGCTCGCCGGCTACCTCGATCAAAAACCAAAGTGCCCGGTGATGTACCACTTCGGCGCCGCCGACACGAGCATCCCCATGAGCGATGTCGACAAGGTCAGGGCCGCCGCTGATGCGCGCGCGCTCCTGTATGTTTACGACGGCGCCGGCCACGGCTTCAGCTGCGATCAGCGTGCCACTTACAGCGCTGCATCCGCGGTGCTGGCGCGCACGCGCACGCTGGATTTCTTCGCGCGTTACCTCGGGGGTGCTGCAACATGAAACTGCGCGACCCGGACCTGCTGCGGACCCAGGCCTTCGTCGGCGGCAAGTGGCTCGATGCCGCGAGCGGCGCCACCCAACAGGTGGTGAATCCCGCAACCGGTGAGCCGCTCGGCACCGTACCCGACATGGGCGCCGCGGAGACCCGTCGCGCCATCGAGGCGGCGCGGCAGGCATTCCCCGCGTGGGCGGCGCTCACCGCCAGGGAACGCGGCGCGATCCTGCGCCGCTGGTACGAATTGCTCATGGCCAACCAGGAGGATCTCGCCACGCTCATGACCGCCGAGCAGGGCAAGCCGCTCGCGGAGAGCCGCGGTGAGATTGCCTACGGCGCCTCCTTCATCGACTGGTTCGCAGAGGAAGGCAAACGCCTCTACGGTGACGTGATTCCCGGGCACCAGGCGGACAAACGCAACCTCGTGCTGCGCCAGCCGGTCGGGGTGGTCGCCGCCATCACGCCGTGGAATTTCCCGCTGGCGATGATCACCCGCAAGGCGGGCCCGGCGCTTGCCGCCGGCTGCACCTTCGTGTGCAAGCCCGCGCATCAGACCCCGTACTCGGCGCTCGCGGCCGCCGTGCTCGCGCAGCGCGCCGGCGTGCCGGCCGGCGTCCTGAATGTAGTCACCGGCGCGCATGCCGCAGTCATCGGCGCGGAACTGACGTCCAATCCGCTGGTGCGCAAGCTCACGTTCACCGGCTCGACCGCGGTCGGCAAGAAACTCCTGGCGCAGTGCGCCGGCACGGTGAAGAAAGTCTCGATGGAGCTCGGCGGCAACGCGCCGTTCATCGTCTTCGAAGACGCCGACCTGGATGCCGCGGTTACCGGAGTCATCGCCAGCAAGTACCGCAACACCGGCCAGACCTGTGTGTGCGCCAACCGCGTGCTGGTGCAGGCGCCGGTGTACGAGGCCTTCGCCGCCAGGCTCGTGCAGGCGGTCGCGAAGCTGCGCGTGGGGGACGGGCTCAAGGGTGCCACCGACCAGGGCCCGCTCATCGACTCCAAGGCGCTCGCCAAGGTGGAAGAGCATGTCGCCGATGCCGTGAACAAGGGTGCGAAAATCGCGCTCGGCGGCAAACGCCACGCGCTCGGCGGCAACTTCTTTGAGCCGACGGTGCTCACGGACGTCACGCCGGCGATGCTCGCGGCACGTGAGGAGACCTTCGGTCCGGTGGCGCCGCTGTTCCGCTTCGACACCGAGAACGATGCCATCCGCATGGCCAATGACACCGAGTTCGGGCTGGCGGCGTATTTCTACACGCGCGACCTGGCCCGCTCCTGGCGGGTCGCCGAGGCGCTCGAATACGGCATGGTGGGACTCAACACCGGCATCTTCTCCACCGAGGTTGCCCCGTTCGGCGGCGTGAAGGAATCGGGCATCGGCCGCGAAGGCTCGAAGTACGGCATCCTCGACTACACCGAGATCAAGTTCCTCTGTGTCAGCCTCGGCTGAGGGCGCCGCGCGCGCCGGCGTGCTGCTGGTCAACTCCGGCACGCCGGAAGCCGCCGATCCGCCCGCGGTACGCGCCTTCCTCGCACGCTTTCTCGCCGATCCGCACGTGGTGGATCTGCCGCGCGCACTGTGGCTGCCGCTGCTGTACGGACTGATCCTGCCGTTGCGTCCGCGCAAGCTCGCGCACCGCTACCAGCTCATCTGGCGCGCCGCCGGTTCACCGCTGCGTGAGTACACCCTGGGGTTGCGCGATGAACTGAGCCTGGCGTTGACGCGCGGCGCGGGCGCTCCCGCGGTGGAGGCCGGCATGCTCTACAGCTCGCCCGAGCTGGGCGCGGCTCTTGGGCGGCTGCGCGAGCGCGGGGTAGCCAGACTCGTGGTGCTGCCGCTGTTTCCGCAGTACTGCGGGGCGACCACCGGCGCGGTGCGGGATCGGGTCAACGCCGAGCTGCAGCAACACACTTACGCTCCCGAGCTGTGTTTCATCGCGGACTACCACGATGATCCGGCTTACATCGAAGCGCTGCGCGCGAGCGTCGCGCAGTACTGGCGCGCGCATGGTCGCACCGCGCATCTGCTGATGTCGTTTCACGGCATCCCGGAGCGCCGCGCGCGCGAGGGCGATCCGTACTACGAGCAGTGCCTGCAGAGCGCGGCGCTGCTGGCGCGGGCCCTTGAGCTCGCGGACGGCGAGTGGAGCGTGAGTTTCCAGTCGCGCTTTGGTCCGGCGGGGTGGCTGAAGCCCTATACGAGCGCGGTGCTCGCGGCCATGCCGGCGCGCGGGGAGCGCGAGGTCACCGTCGTGTGTCCGGGATTCGCGGCCGACTGCCTGGAGACGCTCGAGGAGATCGCCATTGAATACCGCGGCGTGTTCATGCGCGCGGGCGGGCAGCGCTATGAATACGTACCGGCACTGAACGCCAGTGCCGCCCACGCCCAGTGCCTGGCGCAGCTGATCGCGCGGCGCTACGGGCTCGTGGCCTGAGCCGTGGCCAGCGCACCCCTGCCGCTGATCGGACGCTTTCACGAGTTCAGCGTGACCACCACCGAGATTCGTGCGGGCGTCGAGTTCTACGAGCGGTTGGGATTCACGCCGGCCGCCACCAGTGATGCCCTCACGCATCCGTACGGAGTGCTCAGCGATGGCCGGCTGTACCTCGGGGTGCATCAGCGCAGCGTGCCCTCCCCGGCGCTGACCTTCGTGCGCCCCGATGTTGGCAAAAGCCTGCCGGCCTTTGCCGCCGCGCGGATCAAGCTCACGACCTGCCGCACCGGCGAGGACGTGTTCAACGAGATCGCCTTCAGCGATCCCTTTGGCCAGGCGGTCACGGTGCTCGAGGCACGCACCTACTCGCCCGTCGCCCGCCCGGCCACGGATGTCTCATTGCTCGGGGACTTCGCCGAGGTGAGTCTGCCGGCCACCGATTTCGCGGTCGCGCAGGCCTTCTGGGAGCCGCTGGGGTTCGTGGCCGCCGAGGAGGCGCAGCAGCCCTACGCTCATCTGCCCCTCACGAGCGATACGCTCGACGTCAGCTTTCACCACCCGCGTACTTTCGAGCGGCCGATGCTGGTGTTCCGCAGCCCTGACATGGCGGCGCGGGTGGAGCGGCTGCGGGAGCTGGGAATCGCCATGTCAGACCTGCCGCGCGGCATCCGCGCCGGTGCCAACGCCCTGCTGGAAAGCCCGGACGGCACGGCGCTGCTGCTGCTGCAGGGCGAGGGTTGAGAGCCCGCGCGCGTTGCCACCCGGTTTTCGCGCATAATCCCGCGTCTTAGAAGAACAACCTCCCGAAAGGACCGTACCATGCGCCGTTTTTTCCCGCTCGTGCTGCTCGCGCTGCTGGCTTCCCCGCCGGTGTTCAGCGACGCCGGCATGTGGACCTTCCATGATTTCCCGCGTGAGCTCCTCAAGCGCGAACACGGCGCTGACATCGACTCCGCCTGGCTGGATCGCGTGCGCACCTCGACCATCCGCCTGTCGAACTGCACCGCCTCGTTCATTTCTCCCGAGGGGTTGATTCTCACCAACCATCACTGCTCGGAGGCGTGCCTCGACGAGCACTCCACCAGCGAGCAGAACCTGGTGCGCGCCGGGTTCCTGGCACGTTCGCGCGACAAGGAGTTGAAGTGCACGGCCCAGGTCGCGGATGTCCTCATGGGCATGGAGAACGTCACCGCCAAGGTTGCGGCGGCAATTCATGGGCTCGACGACAAGACCGCGAACGAGACGCGCAAGAAGACCCTCGCGCAGCTCGAGCAGGCCTGTGAAGACGCGAGCAAGCAGGCCGGCGGCGCACTCAAGTGTGAAGCGGTGGACCTGTACCAGGGCGGGCAGTACTGGCTCTACAAGTACCACCGCTATGACGATGTGCGGCTGGTATTCGCGCCCGAGCGCGGCATCGCCGCCTTCGGCGGTGACCCGGATAACTTCCAGTTCCCGCGCTGGTGCCTCGACATGTCGGTGCTGCGCGCCTACGGACCGGATGGCAAGCCCGCGGCGAGCCCTGATTTTCTGAGGCTGCGCGCCGCAGGACCGCAGGCCGGCGAGCTGGTGTTCGTATCCGGACATCCCGGCACCACCCAGCGGCTGCTGACCGTGGCGCAGCTGCAGACGCTGCGTGACGTGGAGCTGCCGCGCTGGCTGCTGCGCGCCGCCGAGCTGCGCGGCCGCTACATCCAGTTCGGCAAGACCGGCGCGGAGGCGAACCGCATCGTGGAGGACCCGCTGAACGGGCTGGAGAATGCCATCAAGGTGCGCCGCAACCAGCTCGACGCCCTGCTCGATGACCGGTTGCTGCAGCGCAAGCGCGCCGAGGAAGTGGCGCTGCGCGCCAAAATCGCGGCCGATCCGGCGCTCGCCGGCGGCGGCGGCGATCCGTGGGCCGCTATCGCGGGCGCCGAGGTGCGGGCGCGCGAGCTGTCGCTCCCCTATTCGTTCGTCGAACAGGGCGCGGGGTTCAACAGCCGCCTGTTCAGCTACGCGCGGATGCTGGTGCGCGGCGCGGCCGAACGCCCCAAAGCCAACACCGAGCGTCTCAGTGAATACCGCGAGACGGCCCTGCCACGCGTACAGCGCCGCCTGTTAGCTCCCGTGCCGGTCTATCCGCAGCTCGAGAAGCTCACCCTGTCGTTTTCGCTCGAGCGCATGCGCGAGTGGCTGGGACCGGATGCGCCGCTGGTCAGGCAGCTGCTGTCGAAGGACTCCCCGGACAGCCTCGCGACCCGCGTGGTGGATGGTTCGCATCTGGCAGATCCCGCGGTGCGCAAGCAGCTGTGGGAAGGCGGCCAGGCTGCCGTCGACGCCTCGCACGATCCGATGATCGAGCTGGCGCGCGAGGTCGACGCGCAGGCGCGCGCAGTGCGCAAGCAGGAGGAGGACGAAGTGGAGGCCCCGGCACAGGCCGCAGCGCAAAAGATCGCGCGCGTGCGCTTCAAGGTGTATGGCACCACCGTACCGCCGGATGCCACCTTCACACTGCGGCTGAACTTCGGCACCGTGCAGGGCTGGCGCGAAGGCTCGCAGGAAGTGGAGCCCTTTACGCATACGGCGCGGCTGTTTGAGCGCGCCACCGGGCAGGAGCCCTTCAAGGTTCCGGACAGCTGGCTGGCGGTCAAGGAGCAACTCGATCCGCAAACGCGCTTCGACCTTTCGACCAACAACGACATCGTTGGCGGCAATTCCGGCAGCCCGCTCATCGACACCAGGGGGCGCCTCGTGGGCCTTATCTTCGACGGCAATATCCACTCGATTGCAGGCGATTACTGGTTCGACCCGCAGTTGAATCGCTCGGTAGCAGTGGACACGACCATCATCCTCGAGGCGCTGCGCAAGGTGTACAAGGCCAACGAGCTGCTCGCGGAGATGGGCGAAAAGTAGCGCTCTGTGCGACCGCTTGGCCCGTCAGTGCGAGGCCCGCGCCACGATGCGGAACCGTACGTGCATCTCGTCCTGCACCTGCAGCGCGCCCAGCATGGCCGAAAAGGGCGTGAGTCCGAGGCTCGACTGACTCAAGGTCAATTCGCCGGATGCGATGACGGTTGAATCACTGCGTTCATAGCGCACCGGCACGATGAGCAGCCGTTGCTGCCCGCGCACCTCGGCCTGCATGCGCACCTGCACCATGCCGTCCGCAGCGGGCACGACGGACAGCGTTCGCAGGGTGATCTGCGGATAGTCTGCGGCGTCCAGCAGCGCCGCACCCAGCATATTGCGACGGGTCCCCTGCCTGGCCGCGTCGGACACATCCGGTGGAAAGTCGCGGCTCATCTGCGCCGTGCGCAGCGCGGCTTCGTCCACGGTGAGATCCAGGAGCGGAACGTGCGCTTCGAAGCTGACGCCGGCCAGCTCCTGAGGCAGGTAAATCGTGCCGGTGAGCGAATGCGAGGCGATCACGTGATTGTGCCCGGCGCTCCCGAGCGTGCCGCCGCGGAACACCAGGATCGTGAGTAAGGACTCCTGCGGCACGATGTCATAGGGCCGCCCAAGGTGGGGCGCAGGCAGCTCGGGGGGTGCATTGGCCACTGCGGCGGGGGCTGCCGGCTGCGGGGCTGTGGAGGGAGCCAGCCGGTGAGCGGGGCACCCGGCCAGCAGCGCGAGCAGCAACCCGGCAGCCGTCCGTGGCAGTAGGCAACGCCCCTTCACATGCATAAGCTTACGTGCCATGGCCATTCAAAACACCACGCGACGCTGGGGCAGCGTCTCGCAGCTGCTGCACTGGACCATCGTCGTGCTCATCATCGTGCAGGTGACGCTCGCACTCATGGCGGACGATCTGCCGAACGGCATGAGAAAGCTCACCCTGTTCGCGCGGCACAAGTCCTTCGGCATCACCATCCTGGGACTGGCGATCCTGCGGCTTGTGTGGCGGCGCTTCAATGACACGCCCGCACTGCCGGATACGCTCAAACCGTACGAGCGGGTGCTGGCGCAGTTCACCCACGGGGCGCTGTATGTGCTGCTGTTCGCCATGCCGCTGTCGGGATGGATGATGTCCTCTGCCCGTGGGTTCCCGGTGAGCTGGTTCGGGTTCATCCAGCTGCCGGACCTGGTGCCCAAGAGCAAGCCCCTTTACGAGGCGTTCGTGACCACCCACCAGGTGCTGGCGTGGACTCTGGGAGCGGTGGTGACCTTGCATGTGGCCGCAGCCCTCAAGCATCACTTCGTGCTCAAGGATGACACGCTGCGGCGCATGCTGCCCTTCCCCGGCAAGGACCAAAGGACATAGAACATGCCACGTGTATCGCTCACCGTGATCTGCGCCGCGGCCGGCTTGGCCGCCTCGCTCACCGCGACAACCGTCTTTGCCGCACCTGCAGCGCCGAGCGCAGCCGCGGTCACTCATTACACGCTCGATCCGGCCAGGAGCGCGCTCGAATTCACGTTCAAACAAGCCGGGGCGCTCAACAAGGGCCACTTCGGACGCTTTCCGGTGACCCTGGATTTTGCCGCGGATAACCTCTCGGCCAGCCGCCTGGAGGTTGGCGTTGACGTCACCTCGCTCGACACCGGCGACAAGGATCGTGACGATACGCTGCGCAGCGCCGATCTGCTCTCGGTCGGGAAGTTCCCGCAGGCGCATTTCAGCGCGGCGCAGATCGTGAAGACCGCGGCGGGCTACGAAGCGGCCGGCAAGCTCACCATTCGTGGCGTGACGCGCGATGTACGCGTGCCGTTCACGTTCCGCACCGCCTCCGAGCAGGGCACGACTGTCGGCTATATGAGCGGCAAGGTCACAATCCGCAGACTCGACTTCGGCGTCGGCCAGGGCGACTGGAAGGCCACGGATCAGGTCGGTAACGACGTCGTGGTGTCGTTCGCGCTGCGGCTCACGGGTCATTGACCGCCGGCCATGCACCGGCGCGCGCCGCTACACGGGCGTGCCGTCGCGGCGCGTCATTTTGCCGCGGCTCTGCGGGAGACCCCACGCGAGATCGACGTCGGGGTCCGTGTAATGAGCGCTGTCGTCGCCATCGCGGTTACTCACCTCCAGGTACGTAGCCGGGCGCGTGCTGCGATTGATGAGCTGGTGCCCGTCTTCAGCACCCGCCGGAAAGCCCGCACACATCCCCGCCTGCAACAGCTGCTCGATGCTACCGGTTCGCAGCACCACCTCCCCTTCCAGCACGTACACGAATTCGTCCTCGTGCGTGTGCCAGTGCCGCATGGAAGACTCCTTGCCCGGCGGCAGCGTCGTGTGGTTGATCCCTATGCGTGTGAGCCGGAGTGCATCCCCGAGCCGGCGCCTGGCGCGTGGCAGAACGCGTGAGCGGTACGGTTCCGGGTACTCGGTGCGTGAGATCGCTTCGACGGCGTGCGGATCCAGTGCCGGTATTTGCAATGACATGATTGGCTCGCTTCGGTGGCGGCGGCGCGGTTGACGTGCAGCGCGCGATTCGGGGAGCATGCCACAAGTTGTATGCCTGAAATACTCGCTGACGTCGGTCACTGCGTGGACGCGGTTTTGCGCCGCGTGGGGCCGCGGGTCGTGCTGGCGCTGCCGCTGGGCATCGGCAAACCCAATCCGCTTGCCAACGAATTCTTCCGCCGCGCGCTGCGGGATCCCTCGATCGATCTCACTATCATCACGGCGCTGTCGTTGCTGAAGCCCAGGGCGCGCTCCGCGCTCGAGCGGCGTCTGCTGGATCCCATCACCGAGCGGGTGTTCGGCAGCTACGTGGAGCCCGAGTACGCGCGTGCCGTGCGCGCCGACAGCGTGCCGCCTAACGTCCGCGTCATCGAATTCTTCCTGACGCCGGGGGCATTCCTGGGCGCGCCGCACGCGCAGCGCAACTACCTCAGCGCCAACTACACTCATGTGGCGCGCGAGGTGCTCGCGCGTGGCGTGAATGTCATCGCGCACCTCGTGGCACGGCGCGGCAGCGGCGCGGAGCTGCAGCTTTCCTTCGGTTCCAACACCGATGTCACGGTCGATCTGTTGCCGCTCATCGAGGCGGCGCGCCGCGCCGGCCGCGACATCGTCATGGTGGGTGAAACCCACGCGCAGATGCCCTTCATGACCGGGCACGCCATGGTGGCTCCCGAGCGCTTCGATTTCCTCATCGACGATCCACGCTACGACTACGACCTGTTCAGTCCGCCCAATCCATCGCTAAGCAGTGCCGATCACGCCATCGGCATGTACGCCAGCAGCCTGGCGCGCGACGGCGGAACCCTGCAGATCGGCATCGGCGAGATGGGCGATGCGCTGGTGTACGCGCTCTTGCTTCGTCACCAGCAGAACGCCGCCTGGCACTCCGCCCTGGAGGCCCTCGGCAGCGACTCGTGCGCGGCGCTGATGCGAGTCGCAGGCGGCGCGGCGCCCTTTGCCGCCGGTCTGTTCGCCTCCACCGAAATGTTCGTCGACCAGCTGCTTGAGCTGTATCGCGCCGGGGTGCTGCGGCGGCGCGTGTACGACTCATTACCTGTCGAGAAACTCCTGGCGGCGGGCGAGCTGGCGGAACGCTTCGATGAGCACGTTCTGCAGTTGCTGGTCACGGCCGGCGTGGGTCCGCGCCTGAGCGCGGCGGAATTCTCGGCGCTGCAGCGCTACGGCGTCTTGCGCGAGGATGTGGACTATGAGGCAGGGCGGCTGCGCGCCCGCGGCGGCAGCTGGATCGCCGCGGACCTGGCAGATTCGAGCAGCCGTGCACGCATCGCGCAGGAGTGCCTGGGGCGTGCGCTGCGCAACGGCCAGGTGCTGCACGCGGGCTTTTTTCTCGGTCCACGGGGCTTTTACGCCGCCCTGCGTGAGCTGCCCGAGAGCGACCGCGCGCAGTTCGGCATGCGCGGCGTCGCCTACGTGAACCAGCTTTATGGCGAGGACCTGGAGCTGCGGGTGCTGCAGCGGCGCGGTGCACGCTTCTATAACACCACCATGATGGTGACGCTGCTGGGCGCTGCCGTTTCCGATGCTCTGGAGAGCGGCCAGGTGGTGAGCGGCGTCGGCGGGCAATATAACTTCGTGGCCATGGCGCACGCGCTTCCCGATGCGCGCTCCATCCTGTGCGTGCGCGCCACCCGTACGCGCCACGGTCGCACCACCTCGAACATCCTGTGGAATTACGGCCACGAGACCATTCCGCGCCACCTGCGCGATATCGTCATCACCGAGTACGGGGTCGCGGACCTGCGCGGGCGCACCGACGAGGAGGTGATCGCCGCACTCCTGAACATCACCGACTCGCGTTTCCAGGGCGAACTGCTGGCGCGCGCCACGGCGGCGGGCAAGATCCGCGGCGACTACGGGATCCCGGACGCCTGCCGCGACAACCTGCCGCAGCGTCTGGAGCGCGCGCTGGCCGCGCACCGCGACGCCGGGCGCTTCAGCGAGTACCCGTTCGGCACCGACCTTACGGCGGTGGAAATTGAACTTGCCCGGGCGCTGAAGTTTCTCGATGCGCGCACCAGCAACCGCGCGGACCGGGTCGCAACCGTGGCCGCGGCGCTCGCCCGCGGCCGCCCGGCTCCACGCCACGCCGCGGCGCTTGCGCGCATGGGACTCGCAACACCCCACGGCTTAGGCGAGCGCCTCACACGACGACTGATCGTACTGGCGCTGGACGCGACGGCGAGGGCCGGAACGAGCCTTGGGTAAGGCTCGCTGCGGCCGCTTCGTCGCTAGCGTTTGCGCGCGGGTCGCCTTGCCGGGCGGCGGGCGCGCACCGCCCGGCGCATCCGCGCGCGCGCTGCCTTCGACTTCGGTTTGCCCGCGCGCCCTGCTTTTTTGCGCGCAACTTTCGCCGCGACTTTCTTCGCGGGCCGCTTTGGGCGCTGCTTGACTGACTTGCGCGCGGCTTTGCGGGCCTTGGGTCTGGCGGCAGCGCCGCGCTTTGCCGCAGGCTTCGCTTGCCGTGCAGTGTCCGCGCCGCGCAGCTGATCCAGGATCGCGGGATTCTCCAGCGTGGAGACGTCCTGCGTGATCTCTTCGCCGCGTGCGATCGTCTTCAGCAACCGCCGCATGATCTTGCCCGAGCGGGTCTTCGGCAGGTTGTCGGCGAAGCGGATGTCGTCGGGCTTGGCGATGGGACCTAACTGCTCACCGACCCAGTCGCGCAGTTCCTTCACGAGCGCACTGGTATCGCCGCTCGGCCGCGGTCCACGAAGCACCACGTAGGCGAACACCGATTCGCCCTTCACGTCATGCGGTTTACCGACCACGGCGGCTTCCGCCACGCGCGGATGCGCGACCAGCGCGGATTCGATTTCCATGGTTCCGAGCCGGTGACCTGCGACCTTCAGCACGTCATCCATGCGTCCCATGATCCAGAAGTAGCCGTCCTTGTCGCGGTGAGCACTGTCACCGGCGACGTAGCAACGGTTGTTGAACTTCTCCCAGTAGGCACTGAGGTAACGCGGGTTGTCGCGCCAGATGGTGCGCAGCATCGCCGGCCAGGGTTTTCTTATCACCAGATAACCCCCGGCCTCCACGCCCTTCACCGTGTCGCCGTGATCATCCACGATGTCCGCATCGATTCCCGGCAGCGGCCGGGTGCACGAGCCGGGCTTGGTGGCTGTCACGCCCGGGATCGGGGAGATGAGGATCGCGCCGGTCTCGGTCTGCCACCAGGTGTCGACGATGGGGCAGCGGCCCGCGCCGATGACGCGGTGATACCACATCCAGGCCTCCGGATTGATAGGCTCGCCGACGGTGCCGAGCAGTCGCAGCCGCGACAGATCGTATTTTTTCGGCAGCTCGTCACCGAGTTTCATGAGGGCGCGGATCGCGGTGGGCGCGGTGTAGAACACCGTGACGCCGTGCGCCTGGCAGTTCTTCCAGAACCGTCCACCATCCGGGACGTTGGGCGCGCCCTCGTACAGCACGATGGTCGCACCTGCAGCGAGCGGTCCATAGGCAACGTAACTGTGCCCGGTCACCCAGCCGACATCCGCCGTGCACCAGAACACGTCGTCATCGCGCAGATCAAATACCCACTGCGTGGTGAGCTTCGCACCCAGCAGGTACCCGCCGGTTGAATGTTGAATGCCCTTGGGCTTGCCGGTGGAACCGGAGGTGTACAGGAGAAACAGCGGATGCTCCGCCTCCACCCACTCGGGCTCGCAGGCAGCCGGCTGGCCCTCGACGACGTCGTGCCACCAGACATCGCGCTGCGGATGCATGGCAATGCTCTTGCCGGTGCGGCGCAACACGATGACTTTTTTTACGCTGCGGCACCCGGAACTGAGCGCCTTGTCGGTGGCTGCCTTGAGCTCGACCGCCTGCCCGCCGCGCCAGCCGCCGTCGGCCGTGATCACCAGCTTCGCCTCGGTGTCCTCGATGCGATCCTTGAGTGCCGGTGCAGAAAAACCGCCGAACACCACCGAATGAATAGCGCCGATGCGATTGCAGGCGTGCATCGCCACCAGGATCTCCGGCACCAGCGGCATATAAATGATGACGCGATCACCCGCAGCCACGCCCTGCGCTTTGAGTGCGTTGGCGAACCGGCACACTTCCGCGTGCAGCTCGCGGTAGCTCAGGCGGCGTACATCTCCCGGCTCGCCCTCGAAAATCACCGCAGTCTTATGGCCGCGCTCACCGAGGTGCCGGTCGAGGCAGTTGACCGAGGCGTTGAGCCGCCCGTCGGTGAACCAGCGATAGTTGGGAGCCTGTGCGCCATCGAGCGCCACCGTGAACGGCGTGTGCCAGGTGAGTTCCTGGGCGGCAAGAGCGGCCCAGAACCCGACATGATCCTCACGCGCACGCCGCTGCAGGTTCTCGAGGTCCGCTGGTTTTATGCGCGCCCGCGCCGCGAACGCGGGCGGTGGGGGAAAGCTGCGCTCCTCCAGCAGAACGGATTTGATGTTCTTGTCTGCCATGGCTCTCTCCTGCTGCGAACCTGCAGCATAGCGGAAAAAGCTTCAGGCCCGGAGTCCCCGGCGGTGCAGCTGCGACAACAGCCGGTCGATACTTTCACGCGCCTGGCGAGCGTAACCGGCGCCGAAGAGATTCGCGTGGTTGAGCAGGTGGTAGAGGTTGTAGAGATCCCGGCGTCCGGCTTCCCCGGGGGCGGCCGGCGTGACCGCTTCGTAGCCCTTATAGAAGGAGTCCCCGAAACCACCGAACAACCTGGTCATCGCCAGGTCTGCCTCGCGATCGCCGTAGTAGACGGCGACGTCGAACACCACCGGCTCGATGGCTTCGTTCGCGAGCCAGTTGCCGCCCCACAGGTCGCCGTGCAGCAGCGACGGTGCGGGCCCATGATCGGCCAGCAACAGGTGCACGGATTCGAGCAGGCGCTGACCGGGGGCCTGCAGAAGATCCCGGTAAGCGCCAGCCACCGCGCGTGTCAGCTGCGGGCGCAGGCGCCGCTCGCGGAAGAACTCGGCCCAGTCGTCCGCCCAGTTGTTCAGCTGCGGCGTGCGGCCAATGCTGTTGTCGCGCGTCCACCCAAAGCGCGGCGCGGTCACCGCGTGCAGTGCGGCGAGGCCTTCCCCCAGGCGCCGTTCGCAGTCCGGGGTACGCGCGCCAGGCGTGATCCATTCGAGCGTCAGGAACGCCGCATCGTCGGTGTGCCCGACGGCCAGCACGCGTGGCACGCGCAGGGCGCGCGCCGCGGCCAGCTCGGCAAGCCCTGCCGCCTCGGCCTCGAAGTCGGGGAGCGTGGCGCGCGCGGCCACCTTCACGAACAGCACGCCGCCGGCGCACGGCCACTGGTAACACTCATTGATACTGCCGCCGGGCACGCGGCTGAGCGGACGCAGCCCGCAGCGCGCGCCGCTGAGCGCGCTGATTTGCTGAGCGATGGCCGCGAAGCGCTCCATCGAGTTTCTCGTCGCCCCAGCCGGGGCGGTCTGCCTGCGAAGGGGCGGAGTGTGTTCTCTTTCGACACCACCGGCCATTCAAGCCCCGTACAGAGCCGGTTCAGTTCAGCAGGTTTACGCTGGTTGTGACGGGTGTCTCTGCGGGATCAGGTCGATAGCGTCGACAATCGCCGCCCGCAAGGCGCGCTTGTGTTGCGGTTACGGAGGAAGCTGTTATGGCAAACAAACTGGGGTTGGCTGCGGTCGTCATGACGGGCGCGCTTACCGGATGCATCGTCCAGCCGGTCGCGTATCGCCCCGCGCCCCCGCCACCTGCACCGCCTGCGTACGCCTATGAACCCCCGGCACAGCCCGCGCCGGTCGTGGACTATGAGGCCGCCGCACAGGTGTCCGAGCCGCCACCGCCGCTGCCGGTGTACGAGCAGCCGCCGTGCCCGATGGCGGGCTACATCTGGACTCCGGGCCTGTGGCGCTGGGGTCCGCAGGGTTACTTCTGGGTGCCAGGCACGTGGGTCGCGCCGCCGCAGGTCGGCCTCTTGTGGACGCCCGGCTACTGGGGCATGGCCGGCGCCGTGTTCGTATTTCACGCCGGCTACTGGGGCCCGCACGTCGGCTTTTACGGCGGCATCAACTATGGGGGCGGCTATGTCGGCAACGGCTACGCCGGTGGCCGCTGGGTGCACAACAACTTCCAGTACAACACCGCCGTCACCAATGTGAACGTGACCAACATTCATAACACCTACAACCAGACGGTAGTCAACAACGTCAACGTTGTGAACAACACCACGATTAACAACACCAACATTACCCAGGCCAGCTACGCCGGTGCGCGGGGCACGCGCACGCAGCCCACCGCGCAGGAGGCGGCGGCCGTGAACGAACCGCACGTGCAGCCGACGGCCATGCAGATCCAGCACGAGGGCGCGGCGCGTGCCAACCCGCAGCTGGCCGCCGCGCATAACCAGGGACATCCGCCGATTGCCGCGACCACCCGCCCCGGAGCGTTCAGCGGGCCTGGCGTGACCGCGGCCAAGCCCGTGGGTGCTCCGTGGCATCCGGCCACGCCCCCCGCGGCGGTAAATGCCGGCGCGCACGGTCCCGCGGCTAACCCGACACGTGCTGGGTCGTACCCGACGCATGCCCCTGCGGCGGCCGCAGCGACAGCTCCCGGGCACGCCCTTGCCGCCAACCGCGCGCACCCCGCGCAGCGCGCCGCTGCGCCGGGCAATCACCAGCAGCAGGCGAAGCCAAAGGCTGCGGCGAAGGCCAATCAGAAGAAGGGCGAACCGCGCCCTGGGGGCGAACGGCCTGCGCAGGAGCAGCGCGGGTAGGCTTCAGCCAGGCCCGGTCAGGCTGGCTGTGGGTGGAATGGAGTACGTGCCGACGGCATGCGCCACCGGCACGTCATTTCCTTCCGAGTACAAAGTCACCTCGCCCACGGCCAGCGCCTTGCCGATCTTCAGCAGCTTGCAGACGCCGACGACGCGCCTGTCGGGCAGGGGCTTTCTTAGAAAGTTGATGGTCAGGCTGGTGGTTACCGCCAGGGGAACGATGCCGATTTCCCCGAGAACGGCCACGTAGAGCGCGACATCGGCGACCGCCATGAGCACCGGACCTGACACCGTGCCGCCGGGCCGCAAATCATCGGCGCCCACGGAATAGCTGAGCGTCGCCGCGGCGTTGCCGACGGCCTCGACAACGAAGCTTCGCTCCGGAAAGGCCGTCGCCAGGAACTGCGCGATCTCGTCCCTGGTGGGCATTTCAGGCCGCGGGCAGCCGCGCGAGACGCTCGCCCTGGCGGCGCAGGTACGGACCGAAATTCAGCTCATCGTAAAAGTCGCTCAGGGCCGGCATGTCGGGCAGCCGGCGCTTGAGTCCCGGCGGGCCTACGCCGAGGGCCAGGTCACAGCTGATACGCGTCAGGCGGCGCGCGAGATACGCCGACTCGCGGTGCTCGCTCAAGCGCGCACCGAGGGTGCCGGCGCCGCGCAGCTTCAGCCGCGCGACACTCGCAAGGTCCCCGTAGATCTCATCGAGCGAACCGAAGGCCTTCATCAGCGACGCCGCGGTACGGTGTCCGACACCGGGTACGCCCGGGATGTTGTCCACCTCATCCCCCGTGAGCGCGAGATAATCCGCGAAGCGCTCGGGGCGCACGCCGAAGTGTCGTTCGATGTCGTGATAACCGAACTGCTCGCGCGCGCCGAAGTCCCAGAACAGATCCCCGTCACGCATCAGCTGCGCGAGATCCTTGTCGCGCGTGATGTACGCCGAGCGCACGCCCTCCTCGCGCATCAGGGTCGCCAGCGTGCCGATGATGTCATCGGCCTCGTACTCGGGATCCACGAACATCGAGAGCCCCAGGTGCCGGCACAGTTCACGGCAGCGCCCGAACTGCTGCACCAGGTCCGCTGGCGCACGTTCGCGGTTGGCCTTGTAAGCGGGGTAAATGCGGTTGCGGTAGGAGTTCGCGCGCCGCTGGTCGAAGGCCACCGCAATGTAGGTCGGACGCACGCGCTCGATGAGATCCCCGAGGAAGCGCGCGAAGCCGAACACGGCGTGCACGGAATTGCCGTCCCGATCGCGCATTTCGGGGAGCATCGAGTGGTAAGCGCGAAATACGTAGACCGAGGCGTCGACGAGGAAGATCAAGGCGCCGACCCGCAGCTCAGATCCGACGCCACCTTCTAGGACAACCAGTGCTGGATGCGGGCGTGCAGCGGGCTCGAGCGCGGGAAGTGCGCCACCAGGTACTCCATCTGGTCGGCGAGCACGCGGCGACCTTTGAGAAAAATGTATTCCGCGTAGGTCGGCGTGAAGGGCACGGCGATGAGCTGCATCTTCGCCTGTTCGGGGGTGCGCGAGGCCTTGTGGTTGTTGCAGCGGCGGCAGGCCGTGACGACATTCATCCACACGTCGGTGCCACCCTGGCTGAAGGGGCGGATGTGGTCGCGCGACAGTTCGCGCGATGCGAAGCGCTCGCCGCAATACATGCACAGGAACGCATCGCGCCGGAATAGCGTCTGGTTATTCAGTGGCGGAACGTAGTCGTGGCGGGTGTTGCCGGGATTGCCGGTGTGGCCGACGGTCGCGACGATGGAGTTGACCTCCAGCACCGTGCGCCGGCCGCTGCGCGCATTCGTGCCGCCGTATAGTTCATATAGGGCGGAGCCGCAGGTGTAGGCCACCTGTTCCTGGTGGTACAGTCGCGCAGCTTCCTTGTAGTCGATCCATTCGAGCGGCATGCCGGCGATGTCCGTACGCAGCACGAGCTGCGACAAGCCGCGGGCCGCGGGACTTGCGACTAAGCGCCAGTCGTCCAGAAGACCGTGATCAGCTCGCTCGAGATCTATGCCCAGCATGGCGCTGTAAGATACGGCAGTTTTGTGCAAGAATTCAACCGCGCAAGATCCTAATTCAACACGAAAATTTCCGCTCCTTAGCCGCCTGCGTCACACTTCTCGCGAGGTTTTGAATGCCCGTAACGATTGGCGCGCTGCGCGAAAGCACGCCCCAGGAAACGCGCGTCAGTCTGGTTCCCGAGGTAGCCGGCAAGTTCGCCGCCGCGGGCGCCCGCATTCTCATCGAGCACGGCGCCGGCGAGCGCGCCCGCTTCCCCGACGCTCTATATAAGAGTGTCGAATGGGCGGACTCCCCGGGAGCGGTGCTGGCGGGCTCCGATGTCGTGCTCACCGTGCAGCCCCTGAGCGTCGCACAGATTGAGCAGCTCAGGCCCGCCGCGGTGGTGGTCGGCTACATGCAGCCGCACGCGCGTGCCGCCGAAGTGCGGGCGCTGAAGGAGCGCGGCATCACCAGCTTCGCCATGGAGCTGGTACCGCGCATTTCGCGCGCCCAGTCCATGGATGCCTTGTCGTCGCAGGCCGCGATCGCCGGCTACAAGGCGGTGCTCATCGCGGCCAACCAGCTGCAGAAGTTCCTGCCCATGCTGACCACCGCCGCCGGCACGATCCGCCCGGCGCAGGTGCTGGTCATCGGTGCCGGCGTCGCGGGGCTGCAGGCGATCGCCACCGCGCGGCGCTTAGGAGCGGTGGTCGAAGCCTACGACGTGCGCAGTGCGACCCGCGAGCAGGTCAAATCCCTGGGCGCCAGGTTCGTCGACACCGGGGTGAGCGCGGAAGGCTCGGGCGGTTACGCCCGCGAGCTCACCGCAGAGGAGAAAGCCGCGCAGCAGGAGGTGCTCGACTCGCGCATCGCCGCCGCGGACGCCGTGATCACGACCGCGTCCGTGCCCGGGCGCCCGGCTCCCAAGATCATCTCGCGCGCCGCGGTGGAGCGTATGCGTGCGGGCTCCGTGGTGGTCGACGTCGCCGCCGAACAGGGCGGCAACTGCGAGCTGACGCGCGCCGGTGAAGTGCTCGAGCACCAGGGCGTGAGCATCGTGGGGGCGGTGAACCTGCCCGCCGCGCTCGCCTACAACGCGAGCGAGATGTATTCACGCAATCTGCTGAACTTCCTCAAGCCCGCGCTGCACGACGGCGAACTGAAGATCGACTGGAGCGATGAGGTATTTGCGCAGGCGTGCCTGACCACGGGCGGCGAGATCAAACACCAACCGACGGCCAAAGCGCTGGAGGGTAAGACATGACCGGGATCGTGGCGCTTTATATTTTCATGCTCGCGGCCTTCACCGGCTACGAAGTCATCGCCCGCGTGCCGGTGATCCTGCACACGCCGCTCATGTCGGGGTCGAATTTCGTGCACGGCATTGTGCTGGTGGGCGCCATGGTGGCACTTGGAGGCGCGCATACCCCGCTGGAGAAGACCATCGGCTGCCTCGGGGTGCTGCTGGCCGCCGGCAACGCCGTCGGCGGCTACGTGGTCACCGAACGCATGCTCGAGATGTTCAAGTCGAGCGGTGCGCGTGCCGGTGCGGCCAAGAGGGCGCACTGATGCCCGCATGGCTGTCGGCGGACCTGGCGATCCAGGCGAGCTACTTCGTCACCGCGGCGCTCTTCATCATCGGGCTCAAGCGCATGAGCTCCCCGGTGAGCGCGCGCAGCGGCATCCTGTGGGCGGGCGCCGGCATGGCGGTCGCGACGCTGGTCACCTTCCTCTATCCCGGGATGTCCAACTACGGCCTGATCCTGCCGGCGATGCTGGTCGGTGGGGGGCTTGCCTGGTGGAGTGGCAAGCGCGTCGCCATGACCAACATGCCGCAGATGATCGCGCTCTACAACGGCATGGGCGGCGGCGCGGCGGCGGCGATTGCCGCGGTGGAGTTGTATCGCGGCGGGCCGCAAGGCTACACCACCAGCACGCTGGCGGTGGCGGGCGGCATCATCGGCGCGGTGTCCTTCAGCGGCAGCGCCATCGCCTTCGGCAAGCTCCAGGGACTCATCACCCGCAGCATCCGCTTCAGTGGCCAGCAGATCCTGAACCTGGCGGTGCTCGCCGCCGCTCTCGTGCTCGGCGCCCTGGTCGCCTCCCATGCCAACGCCTCGCCCGCCGTGGTCACGGGATTTTTCGTGCTGGCGCTGGTGCTCGGACTCACCATGACCCTGCCCATCGGTGGCGCCGATATGCCGGTCGTGATCTCGCTCTACAACGCGCTCACGGGACTCGCGGTCGCCTTCGAAGGCTTCGTGCTCAACAACGCTGCCATGATCATCGCCGGCACCGTGGTGGGCTCGGCGGGTACCCTGCTCACGCAGCTGATGGCGAAGGCCATGAACCGCTCGCTCGGCAACGTGCTGTTCTCGGGCTTTGGCGACACCGGCGCGGCGGCGAGCGGTGAAGTCACCGGGAGCCTCAAGCCCATCGAAGCCGCCGACGTGGGCGTCATGATGGCGTTCGCGCAGAAGGTGATCATCGTGCCGGGCTACGGCATGGCCGTCGCCCAGGCCCAGCACAAGATCTGGGAGCTGGCGCAGCTGCTCATCGACCGCGGCGTGCAGGTGCGCTTCGCCATCCACCCGGTCGCCGGTCGCATGCCCGGTCACATGAACGTGCTGCTGGCCGAGGCCGGCGTGCCCTACGATCTCATTTCGGATCTGGATGAGATCAACGCCGAGTTCGAAACCGCCGACGTAGCCCTCATCATCGGCGCCAACGACGTGGTGAACCCGGTCGCGCGCACCGACAAGTCGAGCCCGATCTACGGCATGCCGATCCTCAACGCCGACAAGGCCAAGAACGTCATCGTCATCAAGCGCGGCAAGGGCGCGGGTTTCTCCGGCATCGAGAACGCGCTCTTCTACCTCGACAACACCCGCATGTTGTATGGCGACGCGCAGAAAGCGGGAGCAGAGTTGATCCAGGCGATCAAGGCGGTGTAACGCGGATCTGCGATACCGGCCCTGGCCATGCATCGCCGCAGACTCCTCAAGGGCCGCACCGCACTTGTTCTTCGTGCACCACGGCGCGGGGAGCGAGGACTGGAGCGCCGACGGTTTCACAAGGATCGCGTAAATGTACGAACATCGCAGCCACCCGCCCCTCCCATACAGCCGTTTCCTGTGGCGACTGCTGTTGCACCTGGCGCTCGCGGCGTTGCTGCTTGCGGTGTCACTGTGGCTTGGGATGCTCGGCTACGAGCACTATGAACGACTCGCATGGCGCGACGCGTTCCTCAACGCGTCCATGCTGTTAGGCGGCATGGGGCCGGTGAATAACCCGGTGACGCCGGCGGGGAAACTGTTCGCGGGGTGGTACGCACTGTATGCGGGCCTGCTGTTCCTGGTCACGGCCAGCATCATCCTGGCGCCGGTGGTGCACCGCGGACTGCACCTTTTCCATTGCGACGAGAAGGACAAATGAACCATCACACCCGACCCGCCAGCCCCACCCTCGCGACACTGACCGCAGCCGCGCTCCTCGCGGCGGCAGCCCAGCTGCCTGCGGGCGCGGCACCCGGTGCCGCGCCCGCGGAGACGGCGAAGCAGCCGCTCACGTCGGCGCAGATTCTCGCCGCGTCCGCGCCCGCGGACTGGCGGCTACTCGATCCGCACAACACCCTCTACATGGAACTGCCGGCGGGTCGCGTGATCATCGAGCTCGCGCCGCAGTTCGCGCCGCATCACACCGCTAACGTCGAGGCGTTGGCGCGTGAGGGTTATTTCGACGGCTTGTGGATCATGCGTGCGCAGGACAACTACGTCGTGCAGTGGGGAGATCCGGACGAGAAGAAGGTGATCCACAACGCCAGGCGCACCCTGCCGGCGGAGTTCGAGCGGCCGCTGCGGGATCTCACGCTGACCAGACTTGCGGACCCCGACACCTACGCGCCGCAAACCGGCTTCGTGGAGGATTTCCCGGCGGCCGCGGATCCTGCGATTGGCCGCGCCTGGCTGACGCACTGCTACGGCATGGTCGGCGCCGGCCGCGACAACGACGTCGACAGCGGCGGCGGCACGGAACTGTATGTCGTCATCGGCCAGGCGCCGCGACAGCTGGACCGTAACATCACCCTGCTCGGACGCGTCGTGCAGGGCATGGATCTGCTGGCGGTGATGCCGCGCGGCAGCGGTGCCTTGGGTTTTTACGAGCACCCTGCGGAGCGCACGGTGATCAGGTCGGTGCGCGTGGCTGCCGATGTTCCGCAGAGCGAGCGCACGCCGCTGGAGGTGCTGCGCACTGACACGCCGACGTTCGCGGCTTACCTGGAGGCGCGACGCAACCGCCGCGAGGAGTGGTTCAAGGTACCCGCCGGGCGCATCGACGTCTGTAACCTGCCCATTCCATCGCGGTTACGCCCGAGTGCCGCGGCGCCGAAGTGACCGGCCCCAGGCGAAGCCTGGCCAAAGTCACGCCTTTGGCCGGCGGCAACGGAACTACTGTCCGCCGAAATCGCTTCCTGCGATTTCGGCCAATACACTAATGCGAGCGAGTGAACTTCGCAGGATTGCCCCGCCGCATTCCCGCATTTCCATTTCTCTTCTCGCGCTTCTCACGCGCGCGCTGCCCCATTTCCTTGCGTTCGGCGGGCGTGGCCCGGTTCCATTGCTCACGCAGCATCTGGCGCCGCTCGGCGGGCAGTTGCTGAAAGCGGTGGAAATTCTGGCGCACCCGCGCCTGCTGCTCCGGCGGCAGAGCCTGGAAGCGCTGCCAGCGGCTGCGCAGCGCGCGGCGCTGCTCGGGCGGCAGCGAGTTCCATCGTGAGAAGCGCTCCTGCGCCTGGTCGCGCTCGGCGGCGGACATAGCCAGCCAGCGCTCGCTGCCGTGCGCAAGCGCCTGTTGCCGGGCCGGCGGCAGACTCGCCCACTGGCCACCAAACTTCGACAGCAACTGCTGCTGCTGCGGCCCAAGACTCGACCACGCCACGGGCGCCGGAGGAGTCGACGGTGGCGCCGGCGTCTCCTGGGAAAACGCCGGCACTGCCGCAGACAGCAGCAGCGCGGCGAGCAGCGCATAGAGCTTATTGGTCATTGTTCTTTACTCCGGGTGCGGCGGCCGTCGGCGGTGGCGAGGGCGGCGGTGATGTAACCGCGCCCTTGGCGGGCGGTGTCGCGGCCCTTGGGCGCCCCGCCTGTGCCAGGTAGTCCGGGTTCACCTCCGCCATGCGGTCCACGCTGCCCAGGAACTCCAGAAAACCCGGATCCGGATCGGGAGGCACGCTCTTGTGATCGTCGCTCCATGCCACGGCGCTGCTGAGCGCCAACATGGTGAGCACTGCCGAGCCCGCCCGCCGTTTCCACATTAGCCGTTGCTCTGGCCACTCGCATCGTTCTGGCCAGCCGCCCACTCGTAAAACGAACCGTCCCATCCCTCCATCATGTCCATCGCTTCGCCGTCCGCCAAGAGATCAATGTCCTCCACCGCCGGATGCTCCGCGGATACATGCGACGGCTCCAGTAACGGCAGCTCCCCGGCTGGTTGGCGCTGCCACATCACCACCATCACCAGCACCGCCGCGGCTGCGGCCCCCGCCGCCGGCATCAGTGTGAAGCCACGCCACCACGGCGCACGCCTGGCAGCGGCCGCCGCCACGGCAGCCTGGCGCGCCTGATTCAGGCGCGAACGGGTACGGCCATCGATGCGCCGCACGCTCTCCTCGAGCACCGTGCGCGCGTTGCGTTCGAATTGCGTCAGTGTTTCATCCGGCGGGCTCATACGTACAGGTCCCCAAGTTGCGCGCGCAGTGCCTGCACGGCGCGGAAATAATGTGTCTTGACGCTGCCCTGGGAACACCCCATGGCGGTCGCGGTCTCGGCGACATCCAGTCCCTCGAGCGCGCGCAGCAGAAACGCCTGCTGCTGCCGCCGCGGCAGTTCGCCCACGGCCTTTTCCAGAACAACCATTGCCTGGTCCAGTTCGAGCCGCTGCGTGGGCTCGGGGTCCGGGCTCGGCGCCTGGGCGATCGGATCCGGCTCATCCTCGTCCTCGTCGCCGCGAAACGGCAACCAGGCGATGACGCGGCCACGCACGGTGCGTCGCCGTTGCATGTCGCGGATGCGATTTTCAAGTATGCGGTAGAAGAGCGGTTTCCACTCCTCGGCCGGGCGGTCGGCGTAGGCCCGCGCCAGCTGCAGCATCGCGTCCTGCACGGCATCGTGCGCGTCGTCCTCGTGCCGCAATCCCGCCTGAGCGATTTTGAATGCCTTGAGCTCGACGCCGGCCAGGAACTGGTTCAGCGCACGGGAGCGGGTCTGCTGAGAGGAATCCGTCAGGTCCACGTCGCCGTGTAATGCGGCCGGCATGCTATAAGGCGACGCGAGCGTAGCAAACTCGGACATGCCCTGTATAACGCGCGCGCACGGGAGCTGGTTGACGCCCCCGATGCGGCGCAAGTCACTGATTTAATTTAGGTGTAGGACCGGTGCCCAAAGTCTTCCGGGTGGCGCTCGACACCCCGCTGCGCCGGCTGTTCGATTACCTGCCCGCGGCGTCGGGCCAAACGGCATTTCCCCCTGTCGTGGGAGCCCGGGTGCGGGTGCCATTTGGCCGTCAGCGACTCATCGGGCTGATCCTCGAAGCGGCCGACTCTTCCGCGGTGCCTGCCGAGCGGCTCAAGCCCATCCTCGAGGTTCTGGACAGCACTCCCGTGCTCGACGCCGGCGCGCTCACATTGCTCGGCTGGGCGGCCCAGTACTACCACCACCCCATCGGCGAGGTGCTCGCGAGCGCACTCCCCAGGGCGCTGCGCATGGGAGCCAGCGCCGCGGCGAGTGAGGAGCGCTGGTTTGCAACCGCCGCGGGAGTCGCGGCGCGCGCCAACGGTGAGCCGCGCCGTGCCCCCAGGCAGCGCGCCTTGCTCGAGTTTCTCGCGGCGGGTGCCGCGGCCACAGCCGCCACGCTCGATGAGCACCACGGATCGTGGCGCGGGGCCGCCCGTGCCCTCACGGCGCGCGGCTGGATTGCCAGCGCCGCGGTCGCCGTCGAACGCGCTCCCGAACCGCACGCCGCGCGCGCCACGGGACCGGAGCTGTTCGCCGAACAACACGCGGCAGTCGAGGCGATCGGCGCAAGCCTGGGTGGCTACCGCGCTTTCGTGCTGCACGGAATCACCGGCAGCGGCAAGACCGAGGTGTATCTGCGCCTGGTCGAACGCGTGGTGGATGCGGGGCACGCAGCGCTGGTGCTGGTGCCCGAGATCGGACTGACGCCCCAGCTCGTGGGGCGCTTTGGCGAGCGCTTCGGCGTGCCCATGGCCGTGCTGCACTCCGCGCTGAGCGACGCTGAACGACTCGGCGCCTGGCGCGACGCCTTCAGTGGCCACGCGCGCATCGTGCTCGGCACCCGCTCGGCGGTATTCGCACCGGTTCCTGATCTTGGGCTCATCGTCGTCGACGAAGAACACGATTCCTCGTTCAAACAGCACGAGGGCGGGTTTCGCTACTCGGCGCGCGATCTGGCCGTGGTGCGCGCGCAGCAGACCGGCGTCCCGGTGATACTCGGCTCGGCGACGCCCTCGCTGGAGACCCTGCACAACGTCGCCGCCGGCCGCTACACGCACCTGCGGCTGCAGCGCCGCGCAGCCGCTGCACAACCGCCGCATCTGATGCTCCTCGACCTGCGCAAGAGCCCGATGCAGGCCGGCATCTCGACGCAGGCCATGCTCGCCATCGAGCGGCACCTGGGGGAGGACGGCCAGGTGCTGGTGTTTCTGAATCGCCGCGGTTACGCGCCCACGCTCCTGTGCACCGCGTGCGGCTGGATCGCGCCGTGCAGCGAGTGCGACGCGCGGCTGACCGTGCACCTCGGCGCCGGACGGTTGCGCTGTCATCACTGCGGCGCGGATGCGCCGCTGCCGCCGCGCTGCCCGGTGTGCGGCTTCGCGGTCAAGGCCGTCGGCCAGGGCACACAGCGCGTGGAGCAGATCCTGGCCGAGAGATTCGCCGGCGTGGCGATCGCGCGCCTCGACCGCGACGTGGTGCGCAAGCGCGGCGACCTGGAGGCGGTGGTGCGGCGCATGGCCTCGGGCGAGGCACGCATTCTCGTCGGCACGCAGATGGTGACCAAGGGGCACGATTTCCCGAACATGACCCTGGTGGTGGTGCTGAACGCCGATCAGGGTCTGTTCAGCACCGACTTTCGCGCTCCCGAGCGCCTGGCGCAGACCATCGTGCAGGTGGCCGGGCGCGCGGGGCGCGGCAGCAGGGCCGGCGAGGTGCTGATCCAGACGGAATTTCCGGATCATCCGCTGCTGCAGAACCTGCTGGCGGCAGGCTACGACGGCTTCGCACACGTGGCGCTCGAGGAGCGCTCGCTTGCCAGCTGGCCGCCCTTCAGTCGCCTGGCGGCGCTGCGCGATTCCGCCAGGACCCGCGAAGCCGCGCTCGCCTTCCTCAGCGAGGCGCGCGCACTCGCCCCGCGCCGCTTAAGCGGCGTGCGTCTGTTGGGGCCGGTGCCGGCGGCGATGGCTAAGCGCGCCGGGCGCTATCACGCGCAACTACTCATCGAGAGCCCGCAGCGCGCGCGCCTGCATGGGTTTCTGGATGCGTGGCTGCCGCAGGTGGAGGCGCTCAGGAGCGCGCGCGCGGTGCGCTGGTCGCTGGATGTGGATCCGCTCGAGCTGTTTTGATTCGGGTAAACTCACGCCGCCAAGCCCCGGCGCGGATTTCCACACCCTTGAAGACCGAACTCGAGCAGCTGCTGCTCGCCTCCCTCACCCGGCTCACCGGCAGCGTCCTGCCGCAAATGCCTGCCGCGTCGCTGGTAGTGGTGGAGCGCACGCGTGATGCGCAGCACGGTGACTTCGCCACCAACGTGGCGCTGCGCCTGGCGAAGCCGGCGCGCACGAACCCCCGTGAACTGGCGGCCGCCATCCTGGCAGCGCTGCCGCCCAATCCCCTGCTGGCACGTGCCGAAGTCGCCGGCGCCGGTTTCATCAATTTCCACCTCGCCGCGGCTGCCTACGCGCGCGAGCTCGCGAGCATCCATGAGCAGGGGGCGGCTTATGGCGAGAGCCGCCTGGGTGGCGGTGAGCGGGTGTTGGTGGAATTCGTGTCGGCCAATCCAACCGGCCCGCTGCATGTCGGCCATGGACGCCAGGCCGCCTACGGCGCGACGCTGGCGAACCTTCTCACCGCGGTGGGTTACAGCGTCGCGCGCGAGTACTACGTCAATGACGCCGGCCGGCAGATGGACATCCTCGCCGTCAGCACCTGGGTGCGCTACCTGGAACTGTGCGGCGAAGCGCTGCCGTTTCCGCACAACGGCTACCGCGGTGACTACGTGCGTCCGCTGGCCGCGCAGCTGCAGCGCGCGGTGGGCGCGAAGCTGCGCCACCCGGCAGCGACGGTGCTCGCGAACCTGCCGGCGGATGCGCCCGCCGGCGACAAGGAGGCCTACATCGATGCGCTCATCGAGCGCGCGCGCCAGCTCATCGGTGCCGACGGCTACGGCACCGTGCTCAGGCTGGCACTGACCGCAATGCTCGCCGACATCCGTAACGATCTCGGCGAGTTCGGCGTGGTCTTTGATAACTGGTGCTCGGAAGCGGCCCTGGCTGCAAGCGGCGCCATCGATCACGCGCTCGCGGTGCTGCGCGAGCAGGGACGGCTGCTGATCAAGGACGGCGCGACCTGGTTTCGCGCCAGCGAATTCGGCGACGAAAAGGATCGCGTGGTGGTGCGCGAGAACGGTCAGAAGACCTACTTCGCATCCGACATCGCCTATCACCTGGAAAAGCGCGAGCGCGGCTTCGCGCGCCTCATCGACGTGCTCGGCGCCGATCACCACGGTTACGTCGCGCGCGTGCGCGCCGGGCTCATCGCCATGGGCCAGCCGGGGGACTGCCTGGAGGCGACGCTGATCCAGTTTGTGAGCCTGTTCCGCGGTAGCGAAAAGATCCCGATGGGCAAACGCGAGGCGCAGTTCGTGACGCTGCGCGAGCTGCGCACCGAAGTCGGCAATGACGCCTGCCGGTTCTTCTACCTCATGCGCAGCCACGACCAGCCGCTCGATTTTGATCTGGAGCTCGCCAAGGCGCGCAGCAACGACAACCCGGTCTACTACATCCAGTACGCGCACGCGCGCGTGGCGAGCGTCATGAAGCAACTCGCCGCCCGCGGCCTCGGCTTCGATCTGGTCGCGGGCCTCGCTGCTACGGATCTCCTCACCAGCGAGCCCGAGCAGGCGGTGCTGCGCACGCTCACCCGTCACCCCGAAGTGGTGGAGCAGTCGGCGGTGAACCGCGCGCCGCACACCCTGGTGCACTACCTGCGCGA
The DNA here is from genome assembly GCA_963718865.1 of uncultured Gammaproteobacteria bacterium. GTDB lineage: Bacteria > Pseudomonadota > Gammaproteobacteria > Steroidobacterales > Steroidobacteraceae > 13-2-20CM-66-19. The sequence continues at coordinate 765,734 of CAVRAE010000001.1, forward strand.
TCTCGCCAACACTTTCCACAGCTACTACAACGCGTCGAACTTCATCGTGGATGACGCGCCGCTGCGCAACGCGCGCCTCGCCCTGGTGCTCGGTGTGCAGCAGGTGCTGCGCAACGGGCTCACGCTCCTCGGCGTGTCCGCACCCGAGAGCATGTAGAGAAATGGCCAGGCTCAGCGCCCGCGATTACAAGACCGCACCGCGCCGCTCGCTCGATATGAGCAGGTGGCGCGAGTTTGGTTATGGCGCGCTCGCCGGCGTGGTCGTGGCGAGCATGGCGTTTGTGTACCTCGGCGGCCGCGCGCACCGCGGTGCGCAAGCCGCGGACAGCCCGCGGCCCGAGCCGCAGCGCGCCGCGCCCGCGGAGCCGGACCCCGGCGCTGCCGGTGCCAAGCCCGCGGAGAAATTCGACTTCTACGAGATGCTGCCGAACTTCGAAGTCGTCGTGCCGGAAAAAGACAAGGAAGTGAAGCGCGACCTGCCGGCCGCCGCCAGGATCGAGCGCCCCGGGGTCTATGTGCTGCAGGCCGGCTCGTACCGCAGCGAGGCGGACGCCGACCGGGTGCAGAAGCAGCTCGCGCTGCAGGGCGTGCAGGCCAAGGTACAGCGGGTCGCCGTGGACACGGATGTCTGGCACCGCGTGCGTATCGGCCCGATCAGCAACCTCGAGCAGCTCAACAAGGTCCGCAAGCAGCTGCAGGCGGCCGAGGTGGATGCGCTGGTGATCCGTGTGGGAGACTGAGCGCACCACGGCGCTGCCGGAAGTTGTTCCTATGAAAAGCACCCCGATCCTGGCGACGCTGCTTGCGTCAAGTGCGATCCTCACCCTGCAGCCGGCGTTCGCCCAAAGCCCGAAGCCCTCCGAGCACTCGGTACGGCAGCTGCTCGAGACGATGCATGCCGGCGAGTCGGTCAAGGGAGCGATGGCAAACATGGACGACATGCTGCGCAGCTCCATGAAGGACGTGAACGGTCGGCCGCTCAACGCCGAGCAGCAGAAGATCCGCGACGAGACGCGCGATAAAGTGGTTGCGCTCATGAAGCAGCAGCTCGACTGGTCGACGGCCCTCGAGCCGATCATGGTGGAGTCCTACCGCGATACTTTCACGCAGCAGGAAGTGGACGCGCTGCTTAAGTTCTACGGCACCCCGATCGGCAAGTCCGTGGCCGGGAAACTCCCGAGCGCCAGTCAGCAGACGGTGCAGCTCATGCAGCAGCGCCTGCGCGAGATGATGCCGCAGATCCAGGAGATCGCGCGCGACTCCGCGGCGCGCATCAGGGCCGCCGCCGATGCGGGCGCCGGGCCGGCGCAACCGGCCGCGCCGCCGCAATCCCCGCAGCCGCCGCCCCACCAGGCGCCGCGCGCCGCGCGACCGCCACCGAGCGGCTCGCCCACAGCAGCAGCTGCCGCGCGTCCTCCAGCACCTCCGCCGGAGTCTCGAAATAGTTCATGCTGAGGTGCGGGCGATCGGCGTAGGGACGCAACTGCGCCAGGCCGCGCGCGCTGTAATCAGCCCGGTTGGAATCGTCCACCCGCAGGTACAGCGTGTCGTCGGCGATCAGCGCGAAGAAGTGCTCGTCGCAGTACAGCCCCGCGGCGCCGAACATGCGGCGCGAGCTGACGCCGCCCAGCGGCGCGAGCTGCTCGAGTACATACGCCAGATAATCGGTGCTGACGGTCACCGGCGCCGCCGCGCTCAGTCCTCGCTGATATTGCGGAAGTCCACGCCGAGCGAGCGCAGCTTCCTGTACAGGTGCGTGCGCTCCATGCCGACACGCTTGGCGAGCTGCCCGACCTTGCCGTTGCACAGCAGCAGCTGCTGCTGCAGATAAGCGCGCTCGAACTGCTCGCGCGCCTCGCGCAAGGGCAGCGCCAGCAGGTCCTGCTTCACCAGCGGCTCATCCGGCGGGGTCTGCACCGCCAGTTCGCGTTCGATTTCTTCGAGACGAATCTCCTCGGTGCCGCCGTGGATCAGGAGACGATGCACCAGGTGACGCAGCTCGCGCACGTTGTCGGGCCAGGGGTAGTTGCGCAGCCGATTCTGCGCCGCGACGCTGAAGCGCCGGAATGTCAGGCCGTCGGTATCGACCAGGCGATCGACGTGATGGCGCAGCAGGTCCGGCACGTCCTCGGCATATTCGCGCAGCGGCGGCACCCGCATGATCAGCACGTTCAGATGCGCGAGCAGATCGCGGCGCAGCGTCTCCCCGCCGGCACGCTGCTCGATACCCGGCTGGCCCGCCGCCAGCAGGCGCGCGCGGAAGTTGAGCGTCTCGCTGCCGCCCAGGCGTGTGAACTGTCCGGACTCAAACACGCCCGCGAGCAGGCGCTGTACGCCCGGCGGCAGATCCTCCAGCTCCTGGATGAAGAGCGTGCCGGTGCCGACCTCCTCGAGCAGCCCCGCGACCTTCACGGCCCCCGGCTCTTCGCGTCCGAACAGCCGCGCTTCCGCATCCGACTCGCGCAGGGTGCTGGCGATGAGCGCTACGAACGGCGCGCTGGCGCGCGGCCCATGTTCGTGCAGATAGCGGGCGAAGGCCTCGCGGCCGGAGCCGGGTTCACCGACCAGCAGCACCGGGGAAGGGTTGGCCGCAATCTGCTGCAGATCCGCACGCAGCTGCTGCATGAGGCGGCTCTTGCCGACCGGCACGGCGAGCGGCGAGCCCAGCAGCTTCCCCGCCTGGCGGTGGCGCCGGCCGGCATCCAGCGCGCGCTCCACGGTGCGCAGCAGCTTCGCGAGTGACAGCGGCTTCTCCACGAAGTCGAAGGCGCCCAGGCGCGTGGCTTCCACCGCGGTCTCCACCGTGCTGTGGCCGGACATCATCACCACCGGGCAGCCGTCGGTCGCGCCGACCGACCACTCGCGCAACAGCGTGATGCCATCGACATCCGGCATCCAGATGTCGAGCAGCACGAGGTCCGGGATCTGGCGGGCGCGCGAGGCGCGCGCCTGCGCGGCGTTGGCGGCGACGTCCACCTCGTAGCCCTCCTCGGAGAGGATTTCCTTCAACAGGCCGCGGATGTCCGCCTCGTCATCGACCACGAGAATGTGTGGGCTGCTCATGCTCTTTCCCTCCGCAACTGATCCCGCCGCTCACGTGCGCCGCCGGCGGCGGAGCGGGTGCTGTCTTTCACCGGTAACACGACCCGCACGCGCGCGCCGCCCTGCGGGCGGTTGTCGGCGTCGATGCGGCCGCCGTGCTCCTCAACGATCTTCTTGACGATTGCGAGCCCGAGGCCGGTGCCCTTGGGCTTGCTGGTCACGTACGGATCAAACACCCGGCCGAGTAGCTCGCGCTGGAAGCCCGGTCCATTGTCACACACGGTGACCTCCGCATAGGCGGCTTCGGGGGTGACCTCAAAGTGGGTCGCGATCTCGACCAGCGCCTCGGCGACGCCTTCGAGCGCCTCCAGGGCATTGGTCAGCAGGTTGTTGAGAATCTGCCGCACGCGGCCACGATCCGCCTCGATGCCTTCAATGGCGGCATCCAGCTCCAGCCGGATGCGGGCGCGCGGATCCTGCGAGCGATACAGGTCCGCGACCTCGGTCACCAGCTGGTTCAGGCTGAAGCGGGTGATCTGCATTTCCGGGGCGCGCGCGTACTCGCTGAAGGCGTTCACCATCTGCTGCATGCTCTGCACCTGCTGCACGATGGTGCGGGTGCCGCGCTCGAGGATCTCCGCGTCCCCCTCGTTCATGCCAGCGAGCAGCCGCCGCTGCATGCGCTCCGCCGACAGCTGGATGGGCGTGAGGGGATTCTTGATTTCGTGCGCCAGGCGTCGCGCCACCTCGCCCCAGGCGGCATCGCGCTGCGCCTGCAGGAGCGCCGTGATGTCATCGAACACGATGACGAAGCCCATGTCGGAGTCCTCACCCGGCAGCGCCGTGCACGCACACATGAGTGTGCGCCGCCCGCTCGCGCTGTCGAGGTCAAGCTGCTCACGCCACTCCTCGCGGCCGCCGGCGAAGCGCACCGCGAGCGCCGCGACGAACTGCCCCAGCCGTTCGTTGCCGGCGGCCAGTTCCGGCAGCGCGTGACCGGTCGCCGCCGACAGGTCGCCGCCGAGAATCGCGCCGGCCGCCTCGTTCGCCATGCGCACCGTCATGTTGTGGTCGATGGCCAGCACCCCGGTGGAGAGGCGCGCGAGGATGATGGCGAGGCGCTCGCGCTCGCGCTCCACCGCCTGCTGACTGTGAGTGGCTTCCGCGCGCGCGCGCCGCAGCCGCTTGGTCATGTCGTTGAAGGAGTGCACCAGGAACCCCATTTCGTCGCGCGACGGCAGCGGCAGGCGCGTGGCGAAATCGCCCTTGCCGACCGCGCGCGTGCCGGCGATGAGATCCTGCACCGGGCGCACCAGGCGCTGCGCCGAATAGATCGCGCCGTAAATAGCGGCCAGCATCGACAGCAGCAGCACCAGCGTCAGGGTGAGGCGGAAGCTGTACTTCAGCGGTTCGCGGATGGCGGCCAGATCGCCGTACTGGTTGTAGGAGCTCTGGACCGCTTCGGAGAGTGCCGCGAGTTGCGCCGGCACCGGGTAGATCGCCACCACGAAGCGCGGCTCACGGCTGCCCGGATCCCCGAGCGCCGCGGCGGTGCGGATCAGGTAGCGGCCGTCGGACTGCGGCTCAAGACTCACATACGGCAGATGCTGCTCGACCTGCCGCACGAGGTCGGCGGTCGGTTGCGTCGGCAGGCTGTCGAGCGGATTTTCCATGCTCGCCGCGAGGATGCGTTCGTGCGAGCCGAACAGCGCAATTTCCAGCGCCTCACTCGCGCGCCGCTCGGCATTCAACTTGGCCTGCATCTCGCCGGGGCTGCCGGAGGCGAGCGCCGCCGCCAGCGCCACGGTGCGATGCGAGTACTCGCGCATGCGCAGGTCGAGCGCCGCGCGCGACAGACCCAGCGCGTCGCTCAGGCCCTGCTTCACTTCCACCTTGAACCAGCTGTCGATGCCCTGGTTGATGAACTCCAGCGACGACAGGTACACGATCAGCAGCGGCGCGATCACCAGCGCGCCGAAGATGCCGACGGTGCGCGCGGTGAGGCGCGAGCCGGGCACGTGCGCGCGGTAGTCGCGCACCAGGCGCCAGATCTTGCGCGCCAGCAGCACCGAGAGCGCCAGCACCCCGGCGACATCGACCCCGAGGATCCACAGCTGCAGCCGGCCGAACTCGGAGGAGTTCTGCACGCTCTTGGCGAGCAGGCCGAAGGCGCCGAGCCCGATCGCGCTCCACAGCACCGCCTGGCCGACGGCGACCCAGCGCATGCCGCGTGGCGGACGTGGGCTTACACGGGCAGCGACCATGTGTACCACTCGCTCACGCGGGCCCAGTCATCGGTCCAGAAAAGGATGGCGCGCAGCGATGCCGGCAGATGGCCGCGGCGTACGCCGGCGCGCACATTGATGGTGTAGCTGCCGCCATCGAGCTGCGGCTCAACCAGTATCGGCCAGGCGTCGACCTTGCCCAGGTAGTCGAGCGCCTCCTCCAGTGTTGGAAAGGTCTCCTGGTCGCCGCTGCGGGTGTCGCGCACCACGTAACGCTCGCTCACCGCGTGATAGGTCAGCTCGCGGCGCAGCGTCAGATCGACGACGTTGGCGTTGAACCAGAGGTGGCGCTCGCGATCCACGCGCGCATCCAGATCGAAGGTGAGCGTGATGCCGTCGCGCAGCGCATCGCGGATGGCCGGGTTATCCGGGTACTCCACCCGCGCGTGCAGCAGGAACACGCCCTTGTCGATGTTCACGTACGCGGCGCGCACTTCGAGCACGCCGTCGAGCGCGTCTGCAAGCGCAAGACCCCAGGCGCCCAGCGCCAGGATCAGAAGAATGAACGGACGCCGTAGCATGGATGCAACAACAAACCTGCGACCGGTGGCGTGCGCCCTATGTGCCGGTCGTTGTGTTTTCGAGACAAGCATAATAGAAGCCATCGGTCCCCGCGTCTGCTCCCGGCAGCAGCTGCACCCCCAGCGGCCGCTCCCGCGCCCCGGGAGCGAGCTCCCGGGCGGGCGGCAGCGGGGCGACGTGCAGTGCCGGCGCATCCCTGAGCAGCTGCTCCACTACGATCTCATTCTCTTCGGGCAGCACCGAGCAGGTGCAATAGAGCAGCCGCCCGCCCGGGGCGAGCATGCCGGCCGCGGCCTTAAGGATCGCGAGCTGCGCGGTGGCGAACCGGGCGATATCGGAAGCGCGGCGCAGCAGCTTGATGTCGGGGTGCCGGCGGATGACCCCCGTGGATGAACAGGGGGCATCCACCAGAATGCGATCAAACGGACGCCCGTCCCAGAAACTCCCGGGCTCGCTGGCATCGGCCACCACGAGTGTGGCCGTCCTTCCCAGGCGTTTGAGGTTCTCGTCAATCCTGGCCACGCGCTCCGCGTCGATGTCCACCGCCATGACCGTCACGCCCGGCGGCGCACGCTCAAGCAGGTGCCCGGTCTTGCCACCGGGGGCGGCACAGGCGTCCAGCACCCGCATTCCTGAGCCCATATCCAGCAGCCGCGGAGTGAGCTGAGCGCCCGCGTCCTGCACGGACACCCAACCTTCTGCGAACCCTGGAAGCGCCGATACGGACGTCGGCTGAGTCAAAGTAATCGCTGAATCGATCCACTGTACCGCTGAAGATTCAATGCCGGCTTGAGACAGCTGGGCGACGTACGCTTCCCTGGAGGCACTCGAGACGTTGAGCCGCAGGGTCATGGGCGGGTGGGCATTGTTCGCCACGAGCATCGCTGCGTATTCGTGCGGCCATGCCGCCTGTAATTTCCCGATCAGCCATTTCGGGTGCGCGGTGCGGGCGGGCTGTGCCTGATCGACCCGCGCGAACAGCTGCGCGCGCTCGCGCACGAAGCGGCGCAGCACGGCATTCACGAAGCCGGTGGCGCGCTCGGACTTGAGAATCCGCGCCGCATCGACCGCGGCGTGCACGGTCGCCTCGGGCGCATTGCGCGAATACTCGATCTGGTGAGCGGCCACGATGAGCAGCGCCCGCACGGGTGCCGACACGGCCGTAGGTCTCGTGAGCAGGGCTTCAACCGCGGGCGCCAGGCGCAGGTACCAGCGGATCGTGCCGAGCGTAATGGCGCGCACTGCGGCCCGGTCTGCGGACGCCTCGAACGCACCCAGGACCGCGTCGGCCGAGCGGCCATCCGAGATCACCGCATCCAGTGCCTGCGCCGCACCGGCGAGCGCCGGTGCGCCAGGGGCCCACGGCGATCTAGCCAAGGCGCCGTCCCGCGAGCTTGAGGCTGTGCGAAAAATCGCGCACCGCTATCGGCTGTTTACCCGGTCGCTGCACCTGGGTGACGGCGAGCGTGGCGGTGCCGCACGCGATCCGCATGAAATCGTCCTGAACACAGATAATCGATCCAGGATCAACGCTTTTCAATGCATTTAGGGTCTCGTAAGACGGAGATTCCGCCCGAGCTGCGAAAATCCTCAGCTGCTCGCCCCCGAGGGTGGTCTCGGCCACCGGCCAGGGGTTGAACGCACGCACCTGCCGCTCGATGTCAAGCGCGTCGCGCCGCCAGTCGATGCGGCTTTCCGCCTTGTCGATCCGGGCGGCGTAGCTCGCGCCTTCCTGCGACTGCGGCACGCCCGTCAGCAAGCCGCGCTCAAGGCCGTCGAGGGCGGCCAGCAGCGCGTCCGCCCCGAGCACCGACAGCTCATCGTGCAGGCGGCCACCGGTGTAATCGCGCGGGATCGCACAGCGCCGCTGCAGCAGTACCGGTCCGGTGTCGAGCCCTGAGTCCATCTGCATGATGGACACGCCGCTCTCGGGGTCCCCGGCCAGGATCGCGCGCTGGATGGGGGCTGCCCCGCGCCAGCGCGGCAGGAGGGAGGCGTGGATGTTGACGCAACCGAAGCGTGGCAGGCGCAGGATTTCGAGCGGGAGAATCAGACCGTAGGCCACCACCACCAGCACGTCCGGATTCCAGGCGGCGAGCGGCGCACGCCCCGCCTCATCCTTGAGCGACCGGGGTTGCGCCAGCGGCAGGTGTGCCGCCAGCGCCGCGGCCTTTACCGGACCATCGGTGAGTTTGCGGCCGCGGCCTTGCGGCCGGTCCGGTCGCGTGAGGACCCCGACCACCTGGTGATGAGTGGTGAGCGCCCGCAGAGCCGGCAGTGCGAATTCCGGCGTGCCGGCAAAGGCAACGCGCAACACTACTACCCGCCTGTCGGACCAGCCGACCCAAAAACCTGGCAATGAGCAGCCGGCAAAAGTCGCGCCTTTTGCCGGCGGCAACGCAGCCGCAGTCCGACAAATTCGCCGGAGCGAATTTGGCCGACCGAAGGTCGGCCCGCAGGGTGCCGGCTAGGGACCGGCCGGCACAAAAAGCGCCGCAGGCGACTTTTTCCCATCGACTAGTACGCGCGTCGCGCGCCGGCGGCGTTGGACGCGGGCCGCGACCCGCGCTCGCGACGCTCCTTTTCGAGCTTCTTGCGAATGCGCTCGCGCTTGAGGTCCGAGAGGTAGTCCACGAACAGCTTGCCCTCCAGGTGATCCATCTCGTGCTGGATACACACCGCGAGAATGTCCTGGTAATCGCGCTCATGCTCCCTGCCCTTACGATCATGTGAGCGCACGCGCACCTTGGTGGCGCGCTTCACATCATCGAAAATCCCGGGGACCGACAGGCAGCCCTCCTCGGTGCTGGCCTCGCCCTCGCGCGCGAGGATCACCGGATTGATGAGCGTCAGTGGCTCGTCGTGTTCCTTGGAAACGTCGATGACAATGACCCGCTGGTGTACGTCCACCTGCGTGGCCGCCAGCCCGATGCCGGGAGCGGCGTACATGGTCTCGAGCATGTCGTCGATGAGTGTCCCCAGGGCGGCGTCGAAGCGCGTCACGGGCTGCGCCCGCGTGCGCAGGCGCGGATCGGGGAATTCCAGGATGGTTCGTAGGGCCATGGTCTGCAGCCTGATATGGGGGCGCCGCCAGCCGTGATCCAGCGCACAAACTTGACATTAATTCGTACGGGCAGCGGCGGCATGCCAGTATAACAATTAGAATTTCGTGCGCGGGTTGTGTGGTCCGCTGAGGAGTGGAGATGGTCTCAAATCAGTTACTTGGGGCGCGCAGCGTCGCCGCCCTGGTGGTGCTGACGGTCGCGCTTTGCGGCTGTTCGCACACGCGTGGCACCGGTGAGTCCACCGTGGCTCCCGCGCCCGTGACCGCGGCCGCGACGGCCGCTCCCGCCCCGGACATGACGGCGACCGAAGCCGCCATCGCCGCCTCCGGCGCCCAGGCCCCGGCGGCCAGTTCCGATGCCGGTGCGGTGGTCAACCCCACCGCCCCGAAACACTACACCGTCAAGCGCGGCGATACGCTGTGGGGCATCGCGTCGATGTTCCTCAGAGACCCGTGGCTGTGGCCGGAAGTGTGGATCATCAATCCGCAGGTGCCGAATCCGCACCTTATCTATCCGGGCGACACCCTCGCGCTCGCCTACGGCGCCGATGGCCACGCCCAGGTACGCCTCGAGCAGGCCGGCACCGTGCGCCTGGATCCGCGCCTGCGCAGCTCCCCGCTCGACAGCGCCATTCCGACCATTCCCTACGCCGCGATTGCCGCGTTCCTGTCGCGGCCGACGCTGCTCACCGCCGACGAGATCCGTCACGCGCCTTACGTGCTCGCCTTCCGCGACATGCACCAGATCGCGGGCTCCGGCAACGAAGTCTACGTGCGCAACCTCACGGCCGATGAGAACGCCCGTTTCAACGTCATGCACGTGAGCGATGAGCTGCGTGATCCGGACGACGGCAAGGTCCTCGGCTATATCGGCATCTACACCGCCACCGCGCTGGTGCAGCGGCCCGGCAATCCCGCCAAGGCGCTGCTGATCGATCCGGCCCGCGAGACGCTGCAGGGCGACCGGCTCCTGACCCCCAGTGAGCAGGGACCGGCGAACTTCACGCTCAAGGCCCCCGCCGGGGATGTGCACGGCCGCATTCTCGCGGTCGTCGGCGGCACCGACCTCATCGGTCAGTACAATGTCGTCGCCATCAACCGTGGCGCCCGCCACGGACTGGAAGCCGGCACGGTACTGGCGGTGGATACCGCCGGCGATACTACGATCGATCGGTATCGCGGCGGCAAGAACATCGGTGACTCTACCAACGGGGTGGGCACCTCGTTCGCCCCCACCGTACGCTTGCCCGACGAGCGCTCCGGCACCGCGCTGGTATTCAAGGTGTTCGACCGGGTCAGCTACGCGCTGATCGTTGGCGCCTCGGATGCCATCCACACCGGCGACGTAGTACACAACCCGTAGTTCACTGGCCGAAAGTGGCCGGACGGCCCTTGCGGCGGGCCAGCCAAACAGCTGTTTCGCGCTCGCCGGCAAAAGGCGCGGCTTTTGCCGGCGCATAGCGGGCCGCGCTCATCACTTGCGTGCCTTTTGCGAGCCGCGGCCGCGGGGTCAGTTCCATTATGCTCGCCCCATGGATGCACTCACCGCGCGCGCGCTGCTGGCCCGGGCCCCGGGGCTAAGCGCCGAACACCTGCAGGCGCTGCTGCGTACCGCGGGCGGTGAGCTGGAACGTACCACGACGCGCGCGACACTCGCCCAGGTTGAGTTGCCCGCGGCGGCGCGCGATTTCCTGCGCGCCCCCGATGCGGACGCACTGGCGGCGGATCTCGACTGGCTTGGCTCAGGCGGCGCGCAGATTCTGCTCAGCACCGACCCGGCCTACCCGGCACTGCTGGCGCAGACCGTGGGCGCACCGGCGGCGCTTTACGTGCTCGGATCGGTCGCGGCGCTGTCCTCGCCACAGCTCGCTATGGTCGGCTCACGCAGCCCCACCCCCGCCGGACGCACCACCGCACGCGACTTTGCCGCCTGGTTCGCCCGCGCCGGGCTCACCGTAACCAGCGGTCTCGCCGCAGGGATCGATGCCGCGAGCCACGAAGGGGCATTGCACGGCGGCGGCCTGACGGTGGCGGTCCTCGGCACCGGGCTTGACCGCATTTATCCTCCCGAGAACGCCGTGCTCGCGCGGCGTGTCAGCGAGCACGGCGCGCTGGTGTCGGAATTTGCGCCGCGCACCGCGCCGCTGAAGGCCAACTTCCCGCGGCGCAACCGCGTCATCGCCGGCCTGTCGCTCGGCGCACTGGTCGTCGAGGCCGCGCGTTACAGCGGTTCACTTATTACCGCGCGGCTGGCGGGCGAATACGGACGCGAGGTGTTTGCGATCCCCGGCTCGATCCACAGCCCGCTGTCGCGCGGCTGCCACCAACTCATCAGGCAGGGTGCACGACTGGTGGAAGAGGCGGCCGACGTGCTCTCGGAGCTGCAGATTCCCGTGCCACAAGAGGCTGTTACGCGCACGCCGGGCGCGCCCGCTGCCGCTCCCGAATTGGACAAGGAGTATGAAATGCTGTTAGATGCGCTCGGTTTTGAACCGGCGACCATGGATGCGCTCATCGCACGCACGCAGCTGCCGAGCGGATCGGTGGCCTCGATGCTGCTGATCCTGGAACTCCAGGGACGTGTGGCGCCTCTCGCGGGCGGCCGCTTCGGCCGCGTACCATAGATCTTCCGATGACTACTGGCAGCGTTCTCGACATCCTCATCTACGTGTTCGACCGCTACATGCTCGCCGAGACGGCGGATGTACCCGGACGCGAACACCTGGCACGCGACCTGCGCCGCGCGGGTTTTGCGCGCGTGCACGTGGAGCGGGCGCTCGACTGGCTGACGGATCTGGCCTTCGGGCACGAGCGCGCGCCGCTGCTGCCCGCCGCCGGCACGCCCGCAGTGCGGGTGTTTGCGGACAGCGAGCTGGCGCGTCTGTCGACCGACTGCCGCGGTTACCTGTTGTCGCTGGAACGCCAGGGCGTGCTCACGGCGCAGCAGCGTGAGATGGTGATCGAACGCGCCCTGGCCCTGCCGGGCGCACCCGACATCGAGCATCTGAAATGGGTGGTGTTCATGGTGCTCTCGAGCACCCCCGGGCAGGAGCTGGCGGTCGAGCGGCTGGGGGGCCTGATGATGTCGGAAATGCCGGTTAATGCGCCGCACTGAAGCTCGCATGCGTGCTCTGGTTTGCAGGTCCGCGGCTCGTCCGCGGTTTTTCGTTTCTGCGGCAGTGCGTTTTTAAGAAATCACTTCATGGCAGATAACCTGGTCATCGTCGAATCGCCCGCCAAGGCAAAGACGATCAAAAAGTACCTGGGACGGGATTTCGACGTGCTCGCCTCCTACGGGCACGTGCGCGATCTGGTGCCCAAGGAAGGCGCGGTCGATCCGGCCAACGGCTACGCCATGAAGTACCAGGTGCTGGAGAAGAACGAGCGCCACGTGGAAGCCATCGCGCGCTCGCTGGGCAAGGCCAAGGCGCTGTACCTGGCGACTGACCCGGATCGCGAGGGCGAGGCGATCGCCTGGCACCTGAAGGAAATTCTCACCGCCCGCGGGGATCTCGACGGCAAGCACGTGCACCGCGTCGTGTTCTACGAGATCACCCGTAACGCCATCCGCGCGGCCGTGCAGGAGCCGCGGCACCTGTCGCTCGATCTGGTCAACGCCCAGCAGGCGCGCCGCGCGCTCGATTACCTGGTGGGCTTCAACCTCTCGCCGCTGTTGTGGAAAAAAGTACGGCGCGGATTGTCCGCCGGACGGGTGCAGAGCCCGGCGCTGCGCATGATCTGTGAGCGCGAAGAGGAAATCGCCGCCTTCATCGCGCAGGAATACTGGAGCATCGAGGGCGAGGGCACGCACAGCGCGCAGGGGTTTCCGCTCAAACTCCTGGAGTACCGCGGCCAGAAGGTCGAGCAGTTCAGCTTCACCAACGAAACCCAGGCGCGCGAGGTCGAGCGCAGCATCCAGAGCGCCGCCGGTGCCGCCGGCAAGGGCGAACTGCGGGTACTCGCCATCGATCGCAAGCAGCGCCGCCGCAATCCCGCGCCGCCCTTCACCACCTCCACGCTGCAGCAGGAGGCCGCCCGCAAGCTCGGCTTCAACGCCCGGCGCACCATGCGTCTCGCGCAGCAGTTGTACGAAGGACTGGACATCGGCGAGGGCAGCGTCGGTCTCATTACCTATATGCGTACCGACTCGGTGTCCATGGCCGCCGAAGCGGTAGCCGAAATGCGCGAAGTCGCAGCGCGCCTCTACGGCAAGGATGAAGTGGCCGAGGAGCCGCGCATCTACAAGACCAAGTCGAAGAACGCCCAGGAGGCGCACGAAGCCATCCGGCCGACCTCGGCCGGCATCACGCCCGCCGACGTCGAGGGCAAGATCGAGGACGACCTGTTCCGGCTTTACTCCCTCATCTGGAAACGCGCGGTCGCCTCGCAGATGAGCCATGCGGTGTTCGACACCGTGGCGGTGGACATGCTCGCCGGTCCCGACGGGCCGCAGCGGCACCTGCTGCGCGCCAACGGCTCAACGCTCGTGAAGCCTGGCTATATTTCCGTCTACCAGGAAGGCACCGACGACGCCAAGGTCGACGACACCGATCACGTGCTGCCGCCGATGAATGAAGGCGACACGGTGAGCCTGAGCGCCCTGCGCGCCGAGCAGCATTTCACCGAGCCGCCGCCGCGCTACAGCGAAGCCTCGCTGGTGAAGGCACTGGAAGAGCACGGCATCGGCCGTCCCTCGACCTACGCCACCATCATCTCCACGCTGCAGGACCGCGAGTATGTCGAGATGGACGCCCGGCGTTTCATACCGACCGACATCGGCAAGATCGTCAACCGCTTCCTGACGGAGCACTTCCACCGCTACGTGGAGTACGGCTTCACGGCCCAGATGGAAGATGAGCTCGATGCGGTATCGCGCGGCGAGGAGAACTGGACCACGCCGCTGGAGAAGTTCTGGAAGCCCTTCATCAAGCAGGTCGACAGGATCGAGAAGACCGTCACCCGCGAGCAGGTGGCGCAGGCGCGCGAGCTGGGCAAAGATCCGGCCACCGGCAAACCGGTCAGCGTGCGCATGGGGCGTTTCGGCCCCTTCGTGCAGATCGGCACCAAGGACGATGAGGAAAAGCCGCGCTTCGCGGGTCTGCGGCCGGGTCAGAAAATGGACGCGATCACGCTCGCCATCGCGATGGATCTGTTCCAGCTGCCGCGCACGCTCGGCGACACGCCCGACGGCGAGACCATCGTCGCCAACGTCGGGCGCTTCGGCCCGTACGTGAAGTACGGCAGCAAGTACGCCTCGCTGAAGGAGGACGACCCCTACACCGTAACGCTCGAGCGGGCGCGCGAAGTCATCCGCCTGAAGAAGGAGACGGATGCGGCGCGCCTCATCCAGGATTTCCCCGCCGCCGGCATCCAGGTGCTCAACGGCCGCTACGGCCCGTACATCACGGACAAGAAAAAGAACGCCCGCATCCCCAAGGACCGCGACCCGAAGACGGTCACTCTGGAGGAATGCCGTGCGCTGCTGGCAGCGGCCCCCGAGCGCGGCGGACGTTTCGGACGCTGGGGCAAGGGCAAGCGCGCGGCGGCACCGGCCGCCAAGACGATCGACGGTGCACAGGCACCGACCGCTGACGCTGCCGCACCGACCGTGAAGAAGGCCGCGCGCCGCAAATCGAGCGCGGCGTCTGCGCCCGCCGTCACGCCGGCCAACAGCGGCACAGCCGCAAAATCACCGTCCGCGGCACACGCCAAGCAGGCTCGCGCCGGACGCAAGGCCCACGCCGCCCCGAAGACGCCGGCAAAAAAGCCCGCGGGACGCAAGCCGCGTGCAGCCGCAAGGCCAGGCGCTGCGCCTGCCCGGGTGCGCGGGATCAAATAAGCCCAGGAGGATCCACGTGTCGCCAGCACGCGTTGTTGTCTTTCTGGTTCCCGTGCGAAAAACGGCCGAAATCCGCACAAGCCGAGGCAGTCCTGGCCTACGTCTGCGGCAGCGCAATCCCCGGCAGCCACACGCAGCGGGCTCACGGCGACTGAACGGACTGCTCGCTCTTAGGGCGCCGCGCGCGGGAGCGACGCCAGGAGTGCCTCGATCGCAGCCCGGCACCTGGGTTCATCCAGCAGTGGGGCATGGCCGCGGTTGGCCACGGTGAGGGTGGTGACCGCGGGCTTTTTCTGCATGCGTGCGAGCGTGGCGGCACTGAGAATGTCCGAGTGCGCGCCGCGAATCACCAGCACCGGAACCTGCGCGAGTGCATCCCACAGCGGCCACAGGTCCGGCGCCGCAGCATGGGTGTTGCGCAGCGGCTCGCCGATCATGGGATCCGCGTCCAGCTGCGGAACGCCGTGCGCGTCGGCCCGGTAGCCGCGGCGGACGAGCTTCTCCCACCCCGCCTCGCTTAAGTCCGGCCAGGCGGAACCGTAGACCCGGCGTACCTGCGCAATCGCCTCGGGCCAGCTTGCCACCGGCGCGGTCCTGCCGGCGTAGCCACGGATGCGCTCCATCCCTGCCGGGTCCAGCTCCGGGCCGACATCGTTCAACACCATGCCGGTCACGAGACCCGGCTGCATGGCCGCCATCAGCATCGCCATGAGACCGCCCATGGAAGTGCCGATGATGCTGGCATGGGCGACGCCGAGTCCGGCAAGCAGCGCGAGCGTGTCGCGGATGTACACCGGCAGCTGGTAGTTGTTGTAATCCGGATCGCGCGCCGAGAAGCCGCGGCCGCGCACATCCGGCACGATGACGCGGTAGCGGGACGCCAGCTGCGGCGCGAGATCTTCGAAGTCGCGGCCGTTACGCATCAGGCCATGCAGGCACAGGACCACCGGCGCAGTTGCCGTGGGACCCGCGTGCACGAAGCTATGGAGCCGCAGGCCATCGTGGCTGTCGAACCAGTACTGCGCCGCCGTCATGATGTCAGTTTCAACTACTGCCGGGGGCAGTCAAGCCGCCACCCTGAAGGCGTTGCCGTGCGGCCCGAATCACCGGAGACTCACGCCCCACGATGAAGTATCGCCACGCCTATCACGCCGGCAACTTTGCCGACGTGCACAAGCACGTCACCCTGCTCGCGCTGCTGGCGGCGTTGCAGCGCAAGGACAAGGGGTTCCTCTACCTCGATACCCACGCCGGGCGCGGCGCCTATGACCTGTCGACGCCGGGCGCTGAGAGCGCCGCGGGTGTGGGCCGATTCGAGCACGGCGAATACAGCGCACCGGAGCTGCACCAGTACGCGCAGGCCTTGCGTGCCTTCCGCGCCCTGCCCGGTAACGCTCACCTGTATCCCGGATCGCCGCTGCTCGCAGTCCGCGCGCTGCGTCCCCAGGATCGCGCGGTGTGCATCGAGCTGCTGGGCGCCGAGGCGCACGCGCTCGCCCAGGCGCTGCCCGCAGCCGGCGGGGAAGGCAGCCGGGTGCGCATCGAGCGCGGCGACGGTCTTGAGCTCGTGCGCGCTCAGCTGCCGCCCGTCGAGCGGCGCGGACTGACCTTCATCGATCCGCCCTACGAGGAAAGAAACGACTTCGAGCGGGTCGTCGCCACGGTCGCGGAAGGCTTGCGCCGCTTTCCCACCGGCGTGTTCGCGGCCTGGTACCCGATCAAGGATGCGCGTGATGCGGGCAGCTGGCTGGCCGCGTACGCGGAGGCGATCACGGCCGCGACCCTGGTGAGTGAGCTGTGGCTGTACCCGCGCGATTCGCGCGTCGCCCTCAATGGTTCGGGACTCCTCATCACCAACCCGCCCTATCTCGTCGCGGAGGGCATGCAGGCCTGGCTGCCGCAGCTGCAGCACAGCCTCGCTGTCGAGGCGGGCGCCGGTTCGCTGGTGCGCATGCTGTAGTGCGTGTTAAATACTGTGGCACCTCCGCACAATCGTTGGCGATGAGTACGTTACTGGACCAGTACGGCGTCGTGGGACATCCCGTCAGCCACAGCCTCTCGCCCTTCATCCACGGGATGTTTGCCCGCGAGACGGGCCAGGCCATCACCTATCGGCTGTTCGACGTGCGGCCTGCCGACCTTGAAGTGCACGTGCGCGATTTTTTCGCCCAGGGCGGCCGGGGTCTGAACGTCACCGTGCCCCACAAGATCGCCGCCGGGGAGCTCGTCCACGAGCTCACCCCGCGCGCGGCCCACGCGGCCGCCGTCAACACCCTGGTCAGCGCCGGCGACGGCTCGATCCTCGGCGACAACACCGATGGCGCGGGACTGGTGCACGACCTGCGCGACAACCTCGGCATCAAGCTCGGCGGCCGCCGCGTACTGATCCTGGGCGCGGGCGGCGCGACGCGCGGCGTGCTGGCGCCGCTCCTGGGCCTCGAGCCTGCCGTGGTGGTCATCGCCAACCGCACCCCCGAACGCGCCGCGGCACTCGCCGCCGCGTTCACGGATCTGGGCGTCACCCAGGGTGTTGGCTTCGCGGACGTCGGCGCTGAGCCCTTCGCTCTCGTCATCAACGCCACTTCCGCCAGCCTCAGCGGCGAAATCCCGCCGCTGCCGCCCGGCGCCGTGGATTCCAACAGTGTTTGCTATGACCTCGCCTATGGGAAGTCCGCGACCGCGTTCGTCGCCTGGGCGCGGCAGCGTGGCTGCGCGCGCGCGCTGCAGGGCTGGGGCATGCTGGTGGAACAGGCGGCGGCGTCCTTTGAGCTGTGGCGCGGCGTGCGCCCCAGCACCGCTCCGGTGCTGGCGGCACTCAAGGCGCGCGGCGCGTAACCCGCGACGGCGCGCCGTCAGCGCATGGTGACGAATTCCTCGGCGCTGGTCGGGTGGATCGCGATCGTATCGTCGAAATCCTTCTTGGTGGCGCCCATGCGCAGCGCCACCGCAAACCCCTGCAGCATCTCGTCGGCGCCCTCGCCCACCACGTGCAGGCCGACGATGCGCTGCGCGGCTCCCGCGGTGACCAGTTTCATCTCGCAGCGCGGCTTGGCGCTGGTGAGCACGTGGTACAGCGGCAGGAACCCGGCGCGGAATGTGGTGACGTTCGCATCGCCGTAGCGCTCACGCGCCACGGCTTCCGTCAACCCCACGGTGCCGATGGGCGGATGTCCGAAAATCACCGTCGGGATGTTCTCGTAGTCCAGGTGCCGGTCCGTCTGGCCGCCAAACAGCCGCTCGGCGAGGCGCCGCCCGGCGGCGATGGCCACCGGCGTGAGCTGCGCGCGCCCGGTGACGTCACCGATCGCGAATACTCCCTGGGTGCTGGTCGCCTGGTACGGGTCGGTTGCAACGAAGCCCCGCTCGTCCAGGCGCACCCCGGCGCGCTCGAGCTTCAGGTCAGCGACATCGGCAGCGCGCCCCGTCGCCCATAACACGCAGTCAAACGGGCCAAGCTGCCGCCCGCCGGCGACCTCAAGCGCAAGCGCGGCGTCGGCGCCGCGACTGAGCGCGACCGGCGCCGCGTCCGTCGCGATGCTGACACCCGCGTCGCGCATCATCCCGAGTGTGACCTCGCCCAGCATGGAGTCGAAGGCACGCAGAATCTTCGTACCCCGCAACACCAGCGTGGTCGCACTTCCCAGCTGCGCGAAAATTCCCGCCAGCTCGATCGCGACGTAGCTGCCACCAACCACCGCCACCCGCGCGGGTCGCGCGCCGAGCGCAAAGAAGCCGTCCGAGGTGATGCCCAGCTCCGCGCCCGCAATGGCCGGTGTCACGGGCCGGCCGCCGGTCGCAACGATGAGGTGCGCGGCGCGCAGCGTCCGGCCGGCGACGCTCACGGTGGTGGCGTCGAGCAACTGCGCACGCCCGCGCAGCAGCTCGACGTTGCGCCTGGCGAGGTTGGCCGCGTAGATGCCGTTGAGGCGGTGGATGTAAGCGTCGCGCGCGTGTTTCAGCGCCGCCCAGTCATGCTGCGCAGCGCTGAGCCTGAAGCCGTAGCCTGGCGCGGCGTGCAGCGCCGCAGCCACCTCGGCGGCGTTCCACATGATCTTCTTCGGTACGCAGCCGACGTTGACGCAGGTGCCCCCGAGCGCCCCGGACTCGATGAGCGCCACCCGGGCGCCGTACTCGGCCGCCCGCTGCGCCGCAGCCAGGCCGCCGCTGCCACCGCCGATCACCACCAGGTCCAGTTGTGCGTCCATAAGCCCCTTCAGGTCCGCAGCAGGCGTGCGCGGGACCCGCATGTTATATGAGGACGCTCGCCGGCCGTTCCACCTAAGCGGAACGCCGCGGCGCGAAGCTCGCTACAATGCCGCATGGCCAATCCCCTACTCGACCTGCAGGCGCTGCCGCAGTTCAGGCACATCCGTGCCGAGCATGTCGAGCCGGCGGTGCGGGAACTTCTGGACGCGAACCGCGCCCGCGTCGAGGAGCTGGCCGCAACGCCCGACCCGACCTTCGCGACCGTGGTCGAGCCGCTCGAGGAGCTGCACCACCGGGTGTCGCGTACCTGGTCGCCCGTGAGCCACCTGAACGCGGTTCTCAATTCTGACGCACTGCGCGCCGGCTACAACGCCTGCCTGCCGCTGCTGTCCGCCTACCACACCGATCTGGCGCAAAGCGAACCGCTGTTCCACGCCTACCGCACGATCGCCGAGCAGGAAGGCGCGGCGCTGGCGCCGGTGCAACGCCAGCTGCTCGAGCACGCGGTCCGCGATTTCCGTCTCGCGGGTGTGGGCCTGCCCGCAGACCGCAAGGCGCAGTTCAAGACCGCCATGCTCGAACTCTCCCAGCTGCAGGCGAAGTTCGAGGAGAACGTGCTGGACGCCACCAACGGCTGGAGCTGGCACGTCACCGACGTGGGGGAGTTGCGTGGCCTGAACGACATGCTCATCGAGCAGGCGCGCCGCCGCGCCGCCGAGCAGCGCGTGGCGGGCTGGACCCTGGCCCTGGATCAACCCACTTACGTGGCGGTCATCACCGACGCGCAGTCCCCCGCGCTGCGGCGCGCCTTCTACGAGGCGTGGACCACGCGCGCCTCCGACCAGGGGCCCAACGCCCGCCGCTGGGACAACTCGGCCGTCATGGAGGAGATCCTCAGGCGCCGCCACGAGGCCGCGCGCCTCCTGGATTTTGGCAATTACGCCGAATACGCGCTCGCCACCCGCATGGCGCACAGCGTGGAGGAGGTCACCGGCTTCCTGCACGAGATGGCGCGCGCCGCCCGCGGCGCGGCGCACAAAGAATTCGCGCAGCTCGAGGAATTCGCCGGCCAGCGGCTGCCGGCGTGGGATGTGGGCTTCTACGCTGAGCGGCTGCAGCGCGAGCGCTATACGGTCTCGCAGGAGGAGCTGCGGCCATACTTTCCCTTACCAAGGGTGCTCACGGGACTGTTCGAAGTCGCACAGCGGCTCTTCGGCGTGCGCATCCGCGAGAACCGCGACGCGCCGCTGTGGCATCCGGATGTGCGCTTCTTCTCGATCGACGGCGCGGGCGGTGAGCCGATCGGCAGCTTCTACCTGGATGCCTACGCCCGCCCCAACAAGCGCGGCGGCGCGTGGATGGACGAGTGCATCGGCCGCAAGCACCTGCCGTCGGGCGCGGCGTTGCCGGTCGCGTACCTGGTGTGCAACTTCCTGCCGCCCGGGAGCGAGCAACCCGCGCTTCTCACTCACGATGACGTCGTGACCCTGTTCCACGAATTCGGCCACGGGCTGCATCACCTGCTCACGCGCGTCGACTATCCGAGCATCGCCGGTATCAACGGCGTGGCGTGGGACGCGGTCGAGCTGCCCAGCCAGTTCATGGAAAACTATGCCTGGCACCCGGAAGTCCTGCAGCGCATCTCCGGTCATTTCGCCACCGGTGCGCCGCTGCCTGCGGACCAGCAGGCGCGCCTCATTTCCACCCGCAGCTTTCACGCCGGGCTTGCGACCATGCGGCAGCTGGAATTCGCGCTGTTTGATTTCCGCGTGCACGCCGAGTACGCGCCGCAAGCCGGCGGTCGCATCATGCAGATCCTGCGCGAAGTCAGGAGCGAGGTCGCCGTCGTGCCGGTGCCGGAATGGAATCGCTTCCCCAACAGCTTCGGACACGTGTTCGCGGGCGGTTACGCGGCCGGCTACTACAGCTACAAGTGGGCCGAGGTGCTGGCCGCCGACGCCTTCAGCGCTTTCGAAGAGTACGGCGTTTTCGATCGCGCCACGGCGCAGCGCTTCTTCGACGCGATCCTGAGCCGCGGCGGCAGCCGCGACGCGCTCGAGGCGTTCATCGAGTTTCGCGGCCGCCGGCCCGATGTGCGCGCGTTGCTGAAACAAAACGGCATTCTGCGCGCCGGCGAACTCGCGGCATGAGGCCAGCAGCTGCGCCGTTGCTGGCCGCGCCGGCGAGCGCGGCGCTGCTGCTGACGGGCGTATTTGCCGGCACAGCGGTGCACGCCGAGGGCCTGTACGTCATCGAGCAGCTGGTGGTGAGCCTCAACAGCGCGCCGGGCGGCGCCGGTGAGCGCGTCACCTCGCTGCACAGCGGCGAGCGCGTGGAGGTGATCGAGCGCGCCGGGGATGAAGTTCACGTGCGCCTCGCCGGCGGCCGCGACGGCTGGGTCCGCGCCAGCTACCTGTCGGCGGACGAGCCGCTGCGACTGCAGCTCGCGGCGCGCAGCGCGGAAGTCGCGCGCCTCCGACAGCAGGTGGATGCGCTGCAGGCGCAGCTGCAGGCGACGCGCACGGCTGGCAGCGCCGCCGCGACCCCGGCAACGGCTGCGGCCACCACGGTCGCGCCGGCCGATGATCCGCCGGCCGCGCACGGCGGGCTGTTCGCGGTGTCGCAGACTCCTGCCCGCCCGGGGTGGATCTGGGTGTGGGTGAGCGCGCTCGTGTGCCTGGGCGCCGGTTTCGCGCTCGGCTGGCGCGCGCTCGACAAGCGTATCCGCGCCAAGTACGGCGGCTTGCGCATCTACTGACGGCAGCATGCGTATCGCGACCTGGAACGTGAACTCGCTGCGCGTGCGGCTGCCGCAGGTACTGGAGTGGCTGGCGGGATCGGCCGTCGATGTACTGGCGATGCAGGAAACCAAGCTCGTCGACGCCGACTTCCCGACCGCGGCGTTCACCGCGCTCGGCTACCAGGTGCTCTTCAGCGGGCAGAAAACCTACAACGGCGTGGCGCTGCTGGCGCGCACGCCGGCTACGGCAGTACTCACGGACATTCCCGGCTTCGAGGACCCGCCGCGGCGTGTGCTCGCCGCCACCCTCGCCGGTGTGCGCGTGGTGAACCTGTACGTGCCGAACGGCCAGGCGGTGGATTCGGACAAATACCACTACAAGCTGCGCTGGCTGGCGGCCCTGCGGGACTGGCTGAGCGCGGAGACGCGGCAACACCCGCAGCTGATCGTGCTCGGGGACTTCAACATCGCCCCCGAGGATCGCGACGTGCACGACCCGGCGGCGTGGGTCGGTTCGGTGCACGTGAGCGAGCCGGAGCGCCGCGCGCTGCGCGCGATGCAGGAGCTCGGCCTCATCGATGTGTTCCGGCGCTTCGAGCAGCCGCCCGGAACTTACAGCTGGTGGGACTACCGCATGCTGGCGTTTCGCCGCAACCAGGGCCTGCGCATCGACCTGGTGCTCGCCAGCGAAGCGCTGGCCGCGAGCTGCACCGCCTGCGTCATCGACCGGGCGCCGCGCAAGGCCGAGCGCCCCTCGGACCATGCCCCGGTGGTCGCGGATTTCACCCTGCCCGGAGGCTAACGGCGCTAAAAGTGTGCGCCGGCTCACGCCCGGGGGGCGCCTGAACTGCCTAGACTGCGCTTTAAGGCATCGTTTGGCCTGACAGGGGATGGCCAATTGACCAGCACGCGGCGCAGTGATTTTGACGTAACCAACAGCGTGCAGGTGAGCTCGCCCACGGCGGTGCTCGCCGCCATCGAGGCGCTCTGCCAGCCCGCCTGGCCGCAACTCGACCTGGATCCCCTGCGACGCGCCATCGCGCACTTCGAACGGCTGTTCGCCGGCGAGGTGCCGGGATTTCACGGCGTGGATACGGTCTACCACGACCGTCAGCACACCCTCGACATCACCCTGGCGCTGGCACGCCTGCTGGTGGGTTACGAGCGCCAGGCCGACAGCGCAGCGCAGCTCGGCGGTGCGCGTGCCCTGATCGGTCTGCTGACGGGTTTGTTTCACGACGTCGGTTATCTGCGGCGCAGCGACGACCGCGATTCACGCAACGGCGCGGAGTTCACTCGCACCCATGTGTCGCGCGGTGCGCGCTTTCTGGAGGAGTATCTGCCGGTGCTGGGCCTGGGGGGCTGGGTGCCCGTGGCCACCCAGATCATCCACTTCACCGGCTACGAGGTGCCGTTCGCGCGCATTGAAGCCAAAGTCCCCGATCCACGTGACATAACGGTGGGACACCTGCTGGGCACCGCCGACATGATCGCGCAGATGGCCGATCGCTGTTACCTGGAGAAATGCCGTGACCGGCTGTATGCGGAGTTCGTGCTCGGTGGCGTCGCGCTGCCCTTCACGCAGGGCTACCCGCAGGTCAAGTACGCATCCGGCCTGGACCTGCTGCGGCAGACGCCGGAGTTCGTGAACGACGTGCGCGAGAAGCGCCTGGAGCGCGAATTTCACGGCGCGTACCGCTATCTGGAGATTCTCTACGGCGGCCGCAATCCCTATCTGGAAGCCATCGAACGCAACGTCGAGTACCTGCGCCAGGTGCTGCGCAGCGAGAACTGGCAGCTGCTGCGGCGGCGGCCACCGATATTCGCGGCGACCGCGGACCCCATGTCCACCATGCGCGGTCTTATGCTCGGACACATCAAGAGGGTCTGGTCGGGCGGCTGAAGCGGCGCCCCGGCGCGCCCCGCGGGTAGCGCCACCGGGGGGTGGCGGTTAAGATGAATCCCTTAATCTAAAGGGGATCAGGCACTGGCGGGACGCTCATCCCGCCCGGCGCACGCACCGTGACTGCCGCCAACTTCAAATTCCGCTACGCCGGCTCGGCCTTCATGGTCGTGCTGGTGATTGCGACGGCGATTGCGGCGCTGTTCCTGTACCGGCAGGAGGGTGAGACCCGCAACCTGGGCACGCTCGCGGAGCGCGTCGCGCGTGAGCGCTTCGATCCGGAACTGCAAGCCCGCGCGCAAAGCGTCGGCGCACACGCAGCCGATTCGATCGCCGGAGCCGTACGCGCGCGCGATACCAGTGGCGTCGCGCGCCGCCTGCAGCCCTTCACGGAAGACCCCTCGATCGCCACGCTCGAGGTCACCGACGCCGCCGGGGCGACGCTCTTCAGATGGCAGCAGCCCGGCGGCACGATCAAGGGGGCACTGCGAGCGCACGCCACCGTGCCGGTGCGGGCGATGGTGGAGAACATTCCCGGCGCTGCCACCCCGCAGACCCTGGCATCCCTGAACGTCACGGTCGAACAGTCGGCCCCGGTACCGCAGATCAGCCTCGCCAGCCGCTTCGAGGCGGCCATGTCCGAGCGCGAGCGCGGCACGCTGCTGCTCGCCGTGGCGCTGGCGGCCTTAGGCGGAGTACTCGCCGCCATCCTCATCTGGCGCGCGACCCAGGAGCTGGCGAGGCCGGTCGCGCCACTCATCAGGAGCGCCGACCGCATCGGCTTGGGTGATTACACCCGCCCGGTCGAGGTGGGCCGCAAGGACGCGCTCGGGGAACTGCAGCAGGCGCTCGAGCGCATGCGCGGGCGGCTGCGGCAATCCACCATCAACAAAAGTTACCTCCACAGCGTCCTGAACAGCATGACGGACGCGGTGTTCGTCACCTCCCCGGACGGGGTGATCAAGCTTGCGAACCTGGCGGCGTGCAAGCTGCTCGGTTACGCGGAGGAGGAACTGCTCGGCCGCGGCATTCTCGCGGTGCTCGAGGAGGGCGAGCGCGCCGGCTTCGATCTGCTGCAGGCGGCGCAGGAAACGCGCGAGACCGTGGTGCGCACGCGCAGCGGCCAGACCATCCCGGTGTCCTTCACCGGTTCGCGCATCGACAGCGACGATCCGCAGTTCCAGGGCAATATCTTCGTCGCGCGCAACATCACCGAGCGCAAGCGCGCCGAACGGCGCATCCGTTACCTCGCGCGCTACGACGCGCTCACCAAGCTCCCCAACCGCATGCAGTTCCACCACGTGCTGCAGCAGACCATCGCACGCACGCTGCGCGCCGGCCAGGTGGTGGCGGTGCTGTACCTGGACATGGACCGCTTCAAGGAAGTGAATGACACCTTCGGTCACGGCGCCGGGGACCGTGTTCTGGAGGTGCTCGCGGAGCGCCTGACACGCGCCGTGCCCCACGAAACGGTGGTCGGGCGGCTCGCCGGCGATGAGTTCGCACTGTTCGTGGAGGGCCTGCCGGCGGACGCCGACAACCGTGGGCCGATCGCGCAGCTGGCGCGCACCATCCTCACGGAAATCAGCCGCCCGTTCCAGCTGAACCAGCACGAGGTGTTCCTGACGGCGAGCATCGGCATCGCCTTCTGCCCGCGTGACGCGGAGAACGTCATCGATCTGATCCGCAACGCCGACGCGGCGATGTATTACTCCAAGCAGAACGGCGGCAACACGTTCGCGTTCTACTCCCCGGAGATGAACGCCGCCGCCGTCGAGCGGCTGATGCTCAAGAGCAAGCTGCGGCGGGCGCTGGAGCGCGACGAACTCGATATCCGCTACCAGCCCAAGGTCGACCTGCGCAACGGCCGTATCATCGGCGCCGAAGCGCTGTTGCGCTGGCGGCTGCCCGGACACGGCGATATCCCGCCCTCGCATTTCATTCCGCTCGCCGAGGAAACCAACCTCATCCTCGATATCGGCGAATGGGTGCTGAACCGCGTGTGCCTGGACTACCGCAAGCTGCAGGCCAGGGGCGGCGACCCGGGACGCATTTCGCTCAATCTGTCGTTGAAGCAGCTGCGCCAGGCGAGCTTTATCCTGCGCTGCCGCTCGGTGTTCAAGCAGCACCGCGTGTCGCCGACCTGCTTCGAGCTGGAGATCACCGAAACGACGCTGATGGCGGATCCGCAGCGCACCGTGCGGCTGCTCGATGAGCTGTATGCCATGGGTCTGCACCTGTCGATCGACGATTTCGGTACCGGGTATTCATCACTGTCGGCGCTGCAGCAGTTCCCGATCGGCACGCTGAAGATCGACCAGTCATTCGTGCGTGACGCCAGCGATGACGCCGGGGACGCGACTATCGTGCGCACCATCATCGAGATGGGCCGCAGCCTCGGCATGGAAGTGATCGCCGAGGGCGTCGAGTCGCTGCGCCAGCTGGAGTTCCTGCGCGCCAACAACTGCCATTTCGGGCAGGGGCGCCTGTTCGGCGAGCCGTGCACTGCCGACGATCTGCTCGTGCTGCTTGGCCAGCAGGCCGAAGGCGGCGTGCCGTTCGCGCATCTGCTGCGCCAGACGAGCGCCGCAGCACCCCGACTGGCCTGATCCTGTGTCTCTTGGCTGGCGCGGCTCGCGGCGCGTACTCGCCGGCTGCGTGGCCGCCGCCTGGGCGGCGAGCAGCTGGTGGGGTAGCCACAAAGCCCTGCCGCCCGGCGCGCACGTGGCCTCCGCGCTGACGGCGGTGCCCGCGGCGGACCTCGCGTTCATTGCCGACATCACCGCCGCGGACGCCTACGGACGCCCGGTCGTGAGCCAGGCGATTTTCAACCAGCTGCTTGAGATCGTGCGCAGTGCGCGGGTGTTTGTCGTGCTCGACTACGCGCTCATCGGCGGTGCTCCGGTCGCAGGCTCCCCCACGCTCGGCGCGCAATTGCAGGACGCGCTGCTCGAGCGGCGCCGGGCGCTGCCGGCGCTGAAGGTGCTGCTCATCAGCGACCCCGCCAACGAAATTTCCGGCGGCCCGGCTGCGTCGGCGGTACTGCAGCTGCTGCGCTCCGCAGGTCTGGATGTCGTGATCACCGATCCGGGTGTGCTGCGTGACTCCAATCCGCTGTACTCCGGCCTGTGGCGCCTCACGGCGAGCTGGTGGGATACACCGGCCGGCCCGCTGCGCGGCGTCACCCAGCGCTACAACTTCAAGTACGACCACCGCAAGGTTGTCATCGCCGATGATGGCAACGGCGCGCTCACCGGCATGGTCGGTTCGGCGAACCCGCAGGACGATGAGGGGCTGTGGTCCAACGTCGCGGTGCGCCTCGGCGGTGCGCCGCTCGATGTGCTGCTCGCCTCGGAACTTGCTCTGGCGCGGGCGTCCGGCTGGCGCGGCGACGCCGCGCAGTTCACCACTGCCGCGCCCGCCGCCGGCGCGCAGGCTGCAACCCCGGGCGTGCCCGCCGTTGTGCCAGGCGAAGCGACCGCGCGCGTGCAGACACTCACCGAGGGCGCGATCGGCGAGGCGCTGCTGGCGCAGCTGAATGCCGCGGGCCGCGGCGACGGCATTGACGTGGCGGCCTTCAAGCTCGCGGATCGCGGCGTGATCCGCGCGCTGCTGGCGGCGGCGGGCCGCGGCGCGCGGGTGCGAGTGCTGCTCGATGCGGGCGAGGACGAGCAGGTCACGAGCGGCGGCATTCCCAATCAGCCCATGGCGAGCGAGCTGGAGTCCCGCAGTGATGGCGCGGTGCGCGTGCGCTGGTATCGCACCCACGGCGAGCGCTTCCACTCGAACCTCGTCATGGTCTACGGCCAGGAGCGGCTGTGGTTCATGGCAGGCTCGGCGAATCTCACCCGCCGCAGCCTCGGGGATTACAACCTGGAAGCGGATGCAGCCGTGGAAGTGTCGCGCTCGGCTGCGCTGGCCACGCAGGTGCTCGGCTACTTTGACACCCTGTGGAGCAACCGCGCGGCGCTCGGCATCGAATACAGCAGCGACTTCGCGGTGTTCGCCAACCCCTCGCAGGCGGACTACTGGCTCTCTCGCGTGATGGAGGCGAGCGGCGTGTCAGCGTTCTGAAGGCACGGCGCTCGCGTGCGTGCGCACCGCCTCGCCCGCCTGCTGCGACAGCGACTGCAGCGCCACGCGCGTCGCCTGCTCGAACGCCGCCACCACCTCGCTCATGCGGTCGGCGGGCGCGCTCGCCGCACCCTGCGCCACGAAGCTTGCGATAACCTCGTGCCCCTCGCGCCGCCCGAGGGTGCAATCAAGCGCCACCTGCACTTGCGGCGGCCCGCCGCCGGCGCTGTAGTCCGCCTCGAAACGCCGCAGCGTGATCTGCAGCAGGTAATCCGCGGGGAAAGCGCTGGCCGAATCCTGCACCCACTTCCAGGCGCCCGAGTCGCGCAGCGTCTCGACCGTCAGCGCCCCGATAACCTGCGGCGCGGTGCCCGGCCAGCGGCTGGCGGCATAGAAGTTCATACGATGGTCCGCCTGCACCAGCAGGATGCGCGAGCTGTCGAGTCCGGGGCTGGCGAGCGGTGTGGCGACGCGCAGCGAGGCGCCGGTGGCGGTCAACCCGGCGCCGGGCGTCGCGCCAGCCACGGTGCTGGCGCCGGGCGGGGCGCGCAGGTAGTAGGTCTGCTCGGGCTGCGCGTTGTTGTGGAAGAGACCCGTGCAACCGGCGAGCAACACGCACACCAGCCCCGCGGCGCGCAGTGTATAGCCGCCGGGCAGCGTAAATTTCACCGTGGGATCTCCACGCCGTGGTCCGCCGGCTGATACAACAGTTGTCCGGGATTCTCGCGCAAACTGGTGGCGAGGGCGCGGATGTCCTGGGCCGTGGCCCTGCCTTCGCGCACGAACCGCTCGATTTCCGGCAGACCGTCGCGCGCGAAGGCACGTATGTCCTGGCGGTTCTCGCCGATCACCTTATCGAGCTGATCGGTGGCATCCGACAGGTGGTCCGCGATGCTATGCAGCCGCTGGGCGGCGCTCTGCACCTCAGGACCCACCGCGTCGAGCACGCCGTGAGCGCTTTTCGCCGACGCGCCGAGCTCGGCGCTCGCGCCGCGCAGCTCCGCGATCAGCGAGTTCAGATCGTGCACGGTCTGCGGCAGCGTGCGGCTCGCCTGGTCAAGGTTCGACAGCGCGCCGGCAACCGCGTTCAGGTTGTTATCCCCGAGCAGCCGCTCGGCGCGCTTCACCACATCGCCGGTCTCGGCCAGCACCTCCGGCAGTGTCGAGAGGAACACATCGAACCGCGACGGCGCCGAGCGGATCACCGGGTACTTAAGTCCCGCCACGGCCGGCGCCATGCGCTTGTTGGTGCGGTCCTCGCCCAAGTCGATGTACAGCAGGCCCGTGACCCCCTGCAGCTGCAGTTCCGCGACCGTGTGCTCGGAGATCGGGGTGCGCGAATCGATATCGACCAGCACTTCCACCCGGCCGGAATCACGCGGGTCGATGGCGATGTCGACCACCCGGCCGACACCGACGCCGAGGTAACGCACCGCCCCGCCCTTGTCGAGTCCGCTGACGCTGCCGGTGAAGTAGATTTCGTAACGGTTGTAGTCGCGGTGCTCGCGGCTGTCGGAATACCAATAGACGAACAAGGTTCCGACCAGCGCCACCACCAGCACGAAGGCCCCGACCGCGGCGTAGTTGGCGTCACGCTCCACGTGCGCAGCCTCGGCGCTCGCGCGCTCGCTCACCGTGGAAGTAAGCCTGGATCCACGGGTTGGGGTGGTCGACGATGCGTTCCAGCGTGTCAGATTCCATGCGATGGTCCACGATCACCCCGACACGATTACAGGTACGGAAGATCGTGTCCAGATCATGCGTGATCATGACAATGGTAAGACGCAGATGCTGCTGCAGGTACAGCACCAGCTCATCAAAAGCGGCCGCACTCACCGGATCCAGCCCCGAGGTCGGCTCGTCCAGAAACAGCAGGCTCGGGTCGAGCGACAGCGCCCGCGCCAGAGCGGCACGCTTCACCATGCCGCCGGAGAGCTGCGCCGGGTATTTGCCCGCCGCATCCGCCGGCAGCCCGACCAGGCGGATTTTCAGCAGCGCCAGCTCATCGAGCGCCGCCGCCGTGAGCTGCAGATGCTCGATCATCGGCAGCTGCACGTTCTGCAGCACCGTTAGACCGGAGTACAACGCGCCGGCCTGGAAGCTCACGCCGTAGCGGGCCTTGACCGCGCGCAGCTGCGGCGGGCTCATTTGCGTGATGTCGCTGCCGCCGATGCGCACCACGCCCGCCCGCGGGCGTTGCAGCCCGAGAATCGTGCGCAGCAGCACCGATTTGCCGGAGCCGGACCCGCCGACGATGCCAAACACCTCGTCCTGCGCCACCTGCATGTTCAGGCCGTCGTGGACCAGCTGCGTCCCGAAGCGGTTGACCAGCCCCTGCACTTCCAGCACCGGGTACATCAGATATCCAGGTTCATGAACAGCACCGCGAACAGCGCATCCGCAAGAATGACCAAGAAAATCGCCTGCACCACCGCCACAGTCACCAGCCGCCCGAGCTCGCGCGCCGAACCGCGCACCTGCATGCCGCGGTAGCAGCCGGCCAGCCCGATCAGCAGCGCGAACACCGGGGCCTTCAACAGGCCCACCCAGAAGGTGCTGGGCGAGATCGCGTAGTTCACGCGGCCCACGAATTGCGTGAGCGGCATATCGAGCAGGTAGCGGCACAAGAGCCCGCCGCCGGCCAGGCCCACCAGATCCGCGATGATGGTGAGCAGCGGCAGCGCGATCGCCAGTCCCAGCAGGCGCGGCACCACCAGCACCTCGAACGGATCGACGCCGGTGGCGGTCAGCGCGTCGACCTCTTCGTTGAGCTTCATGGAGCCCAGTTCCGCGGCAAAGGCGCTGCCCGAGCGCCCGGCCACGATGATCGAGGTGAGCAGCACCCCCAGCTCGCGCAGCACCCCAATGGCCACCAGGTCCACCACGTAGATGTCGGCGCCCAGCCCGCGTAGCTGCTGGGCGCTCATGTAGGCGATGATGACGCTGATGAGAAAGGCGATGAGCGCCACGATGGGCACCGCCGTGATGCCGGTGTCGTACACGTGGCGCGCGATGGAAATCGGCCGCAGGCGCTTCCAGCTCAGCAGTGCGCGCAGGAAGGTGGTGCTGGCGCGGCCCAGGAACGCGAGTCCCTCCACCGAATCCCCGCCCGCCCGCACCGCGTAGCGACCGATCGCGGTCAGCACCGGGTCGTGTCCGGAAGGCGCCGCGGGAAGCGCGGCCGCAGCCGCCGCGGCCTCGGCGTCCGCGCCGGCGAGCGTTTCATCGAGCAGGCGCAACTGGTCGGGTGGCGCGCCGCTGAAGCTCACTTCACTCCCGGCGCCGCGCGCGCGATGCAGGAACTCGCGCAGCGCCCAGGCGCCCGACAGGTCGAGCGCGATGAGCTCCTGGGTACCGACGCGCACCGCACTACCCGCCGGCAGGTCGATAGCCGCGAGCGCCCTTTCGATGTCGGCGATCTTAAGCGCCCGCCACTCGCCGGTCAGCTCAAGCGCGACCTGCGTGCCGGTTCTCGCGACTTCGACGAACATGCGGGCGGGTCAGCGTGCCTTAGCGCCTGGCGTGCAGGTGCGCCTCGAGGAACCACAGGTACTTGTCGCTCGCGCGCGAGATCCCGGTAAAGAGGTCGGCCGTGTCGGCATCCCCGAGCTTGTCGGTGGCATCGATTGCGGCGCGCACCTTCGCGCCGAAGGCGGCTAGCGCGCTGGAGAGTGCTTCAACGTGCGCCAGGCCTTCTGAGATGCCTTCCGGATACGGCTTGAGGGTGGTCGCGCGCGCCACGGCGCTAATGGTGCCGTGGGCGGTGCCGCCCAGCGCCGTGACCCGCTCGGCGAGCTCATCGATGTGGCCTTCGACACTCTCGGCCACCTTGTCGAACAATTCGTGCAGCGCGATGAAGTTCGGGCCCTTCACGTTCCAGTGCGCGTGCTTGGACTGCGCACCCAGATCGATGGCATCCGCGAGTCGCGCATTCAGCACCGCGATCACCTTCGAGCGCTTGCCGGCCGGCAGATCATTCCTGGTGTCGAACATACATAACCTCCTGTGGCTCGCCGCATTGGAGCATCGCGGCGGCGCCGCGGTCCAATCGTCTGTCCGCATGAGGATGATAAGCGCGATCTATCGCGCGCGTCCCGCGCAGTGGCGGCGCGGGTGCGCCGCGCCGCAGCAGCCGCGAGATGTCAGGTGTCGTCGCGGTAGCGGCGCATGCGGGTCGCGGCGTAGATCATCACGGCCGCGGCGATGACGCCCAGCCACAGGTCCGGAAACGCGAAGGCGGCGCGGAAATGCAACTCGCCCAGCAGCGCATCGAGCGGCGGGACGTTGAAGTGCCGGTTGCCCTCGGCCGCCTGCGCGTTGATGAACTTCAGATCGCCGTGGTTGGCCAGCACGTCCCAGATGCCCATTGTCCGGTAGATAATGAATGTCCAGATGTAGTGAGTGCCGAACACCACGCGCTCAAGCAGCGGCGCCAGCAGCGGTATACCCATTGCCCACATGACCGCATTGCGCCGCGCCAGCACCGACACCAGCAGGAAAAATCCCGTTATCGGCGCGTACCACAGCGCGCCGAGGAAGACGCCGATCAGCAGCAGCCACTCCACCCGCAGCCAGGTAAGGGTATTCCACGCCATCAGGTGGGCGGGCATCTGTCCCATGGCGGAGTGCGCTGCGGACACGAGGCTTACCGCCACGTGCGTCACGGCCGCCAGCGCCCACACCCCGAGCGGCACCACCACCATCGCCACCAGCAGCTTCGATGCCACGGTGAGCCCGTCGGAGACCGGCAGGGACTTCCAGAAGTAGATGCTGCGGTCGCGGCGCTCGGCGTACAGGCAGTCCACGAGATAGAAACTCAACACCGCCGCCATCACCAGGTTCAGCGCCTCGAAAATCACGCCTTGCGCGATGGTGGAGATCGCCACTGCCTGCCGCGCGCTGAAGCCGTGATCGCCGAAGTAGCTGCCCTCTATGTGCACGTGCCCGTGGGCGAACAGCATAAACACCACCAGCAGTACCGCCAGGGCGAGCGGTGCGATCCACAGATAGCGGTGCTCCCAGAACTCGCGGCGCACCAGCGTCACGAGCGTCTGCTGCAGGCTGGCGCGCGCCACGCCACTGCCCGGCGCGGCCAGACCCGCGGTCCCGATGGGGCTTGTCATGTTGGTGCTCATGGTGTTGCTCGCTGCATTTTGGCGACGAAGAGGTCCGCGATGGAGGGTGTGTGCAGCTCACCGAGCGCGCCAAGCTCCGCCGGCGAGCGGCCCTCGAAGAACATGGCGACCCGTCCGAACACCGCCTGCTCGTAGAAGGGCTTCAGAGCGCGCGCGGCGCCAGCCTGTTCGGCGCTCACGGTGAGCTGCTGGTAACGGCTGCCGAGATCCTCCACCGGGGAGTCGAGCGCGACGTGACCATGATTGATGAAAATAACGTCGGTAAACAGGTGCTCGACCTCCTCGACCTGGTGGGTGGTGATGAGGATGGTGCGCTGCTTGTCGAAGTAATCGTTGAGCAGCGTGTCGTAGAACTGCCGCCGGTAAAGCAGGTCGAGCCCGAGTGTCGGCTCATCGAGAACCAGCAGGCGCGCGTCGATGGCGAGAATCAGCGACAGATGTAACTGCGTCACCATGCCCTTGGAGAGCTGGCCGATGCGGCTCGAGGCGTGAATATCGGTCTTCTTCAGAAACCCTTCGGCGACGCTGCGATCAAAGCGCGGATGCACGCCGGCGACGAAGTCGAGCGCCTGGCTCACCTTAAGCCACCGCGGCAGCACCGCCACATCGGCGATGAAACACACCTCGCGCATGAGCTCGTCGCGCTGCGAGCGCGGATCGAGTCCCATGACGCGCAGGTCACCCGTGAACGAGGTCAGCCCCAGGATGGCCTTGAGCGCCGTGGTCTTGCCGGCGCCGTTCGGGCCGATGAGACCCAGGATGCGCCCCGGCTGAACGGCGAAACTCACTCCATCCAGTGCGCGCTGCGCACCGTATGACTTGCTGAGGCCCCGGGCTTCAATTACTGCTGTCATCTTCTTTACCTGCTGCTGTGCGCGGGGCGGGCGGCGGCGCCGCTGCGCTCTGGCGCAGCAACTCTGCGGCTGAAAGCCCGAGCCGCTGGATGCTGGCGAGCACCTTCGGCCACTCGTCTTCCAGGAAACGTTGGCGCTCGTCCTTCATCAGGGCCTTGGCCGCGCCATGGCTCACGAACATGCCGAGACCGCGGCGCTTTTCCACCAGCTGCTCGTCCACGAGCTGCTGGTAGCCCTTGAGAACCGTCAGCGGGTTCACCCGGAAGTCGGCGGCGACGCTGCGCACGGATGGCAGGGCGTCGCCTTCCTTCAGAGCCCCCTCCAGAATCATGGCCACCACGCGGTCACGCAGTTGCCGGTAAATCGGCTGGCTTTCGTCCCACTGCGGGTCCATTTGGATGTCCTGAAGCCTGTGACGGAAGGGTAGCGGACTAATCTACCAAAACGGCCGGCTGCGGCTCCCCGAACCAACCCGGCGCGATCTGCAGGGAGACGGTTGGGATGGAGGCAGCGCGCGTGCCAGGGGCTACAGCCGTGGACTGCACGAAGCTCAGGCCAAGGACCGTGGTGATGAGGACGGCGGCGGCAGCGCAGCTGACGTCACGATAGAGGACATTGAGTGCGTTCATGATCGGATCTCCTTACGTTTATCTGCTCTGTCTCTTCCGGCCTCCCTGCACCGGCAGGTTGGCCTTCCTTGGTGTTGTACTCTACTAGCACACTACCCTAGTGTCAAGCCGACTCACTAACCGGGCGTTCCCGGCCTCCTTTCTGGCCCTTACAGGTGGGGTGCGGCTTCTCGCGCCCGGTTGGAGCGCGGTGCGCCGCCGCGGGTTTGAGTCATGGGTGCGCGATTAGGGAGAGGGCCTGATCGCCGCTAGAATTCGAGATTCCCTTTACTGCCAGAAGAAACGCTTCGCCTATGAAACCCGCAGTCAACGTTGCCATCACCGGTGCCGCCGGCCAGATCGGCTATGCCCTCGCCTTTCGCGTCGCCGCGGGGGCGCTTTTCGGCCGCGACACGCGCGTGAATCTGCACCTGCTGGAAGTCACGCCGGCGCTGCCGGCGCTGCAGGGCGTGGTGATGGAACTCAACGATTGCGCCTTCCCAACACTCAACAAGGTGATGGCGACGGACGATGCGAACCTGGCATTCCGCGACTGTCAGGCCGCGATGCTGGTCGGCGCGCGGCCGCGCGGCGCGGGGATGGAACGCAAGGACCTGCTGCTCGCCAACGCGCAGATTTTCTCAGCCCAGGGCAAGGCGCTGAACGAGGTCGCGGACCGCAACGTGCGGGTGCTGGTGGTCGGCAATCCCGCCAACACCAACGCGCTGATCGCGCGCGCCAATGCGCGCAACCTCAATCCGCGCAACTTCACCGCCATGACGCGCCTCGATCACAACCGCGCGCTGTCGCAGCTGGCGGAAAAAACCGGCTCTCACGTCAGCGACATCCGCCGTATGACCATCTGGGGCAACCACTCCGCGACCCAGTATCCGGACTTGAGCCACGCCGAGGTGGGCGGCAAGGCGGCGAAATCGCTGGTGACCCAGGAATGGATCGAGAAGGCTTTCATCCCGGTGGTGCAGCAGCGCGGCGCCGTCATCATCAAGGCGCGCGGCGCCTCGTCGGCCGCTTCCGCTGCTTCCGCCGCCATCGACCACGTGCACACCTGGCTGCACGGCACGGCGAGCGGTGACTGGGCGAGCATGGCGGTGCCCTCCGATGGCAGCTACGGGATTGCCGAAGGGGTGATTTATTCCTATCCGGTCACCGTGGAGAACGGCGACTACCGCATCGTGCCAGGACTCACCGTGGACGAATTCAGCCGCCAGCGCATGGACGCGACGCACGCCGAGCTGCGCGAGGAGCGCGACGGCGTGAAGGCTCTCCTGGGCTGAAGACAGGCGCAGGTGCTCAGGCGCCGCACGCGAGGAATTTAATATGCTTGGCGCAATCGTTTCCCTGCTGCTGGTGGTGGCGGCCGCCTATGCGGTCACGCAGATCGGCGGCCTCATCACGCTCTTGTTCGTCGCGGCGGTGCTGTTCCTGGCCTACCGGCGGCTGTCGCTGCTGGTCTTCACGGTGACCTTCACGGTGCTGCTAGCCGCCTACACCGTGCTCGGTGCTTCCAGCGCGCCGGCGGGCATCTGGAAGGGCCTGCTGTGGGTGCTGCTGGCGTCACTGTGGCTGCTGAACGTGCGGCCGCTGCGCAAGGCGCTGATCACCCGTCCGTTCATGAAGGCATACCTGCGACTGCTGCCCACGATGTCGCAGACCGAGAAAGAGGCGCTCGAGGCGGGCACCGTGTGGTGGGACGGGGAGCTGTTCACCGGCGCACCCAACTGGCCGAAGCTGCTGTCCGCGAAGCCGCCGCAGCTCACCGCCGAGGAACAGGCGTTCATCGACGGTCCGTGCGAGGAACTGTGCGCGATGCTCGATGACTGGAACATCACCCACGAGCGCGGTGACCTGCCGCCCGAGGTATGGAATTACCTCAAGAGCCGCGGCTTCTTCGCGATGATCATCCCGAAGAAGTACGGCGGGCTGGAGTTCTCCGCCTACGCGCACTCGTGCGTGCTCGCCAAGGTCTCCAGCCGCAGCGCCACCGCGTCCTCCACGGTGGCAGTACCCAATTCCCTCGGTCCCGCGGAACTGCTGAACCACTACGGCACCGACGAACAGAAGAACTACTACCTGCCGCGCCTGGCGCGCGGCGAGGAAGTGCCGTGCTTCGCGCTCACCGGCCCACGCGCCGGCTCCGATGCCGGCTCGATTCCCGACACCGGGATCGTGTGCCGCGGCATGTGGCAGGGCCGCGAAGTCACGGGCCTGAAGCTCAACTTCAACAAGCGCTACATCACGCTCGCACCCATCGCCACCGTCGTCGGGCTCGCGTTCCGCATGTTCGACCCGGAGCACCTGCTCGGCGACAAGGTCGACATCGGCATCACCTGCGCGCTCATTCCGCGCAACACCCCGGGAGTGAGCATCGGGCGCCGCCATTTTCCGCTCAACATCCCGTTCCAGAACGGACCCATTCATGGCAAGGACGTGTTCGTACCGCTGGATTTCATCATCGGGGGACCGGCGATGGCCGGCAGCGGCTGGCGCATGCTGGTGGAGCAGCTGTCGGTCGGCCGCTGCATCTCACTGCCTTCCAACACCACCGGCGGCGCCAAGGCGGGCGTGTGGGCGACCGGCGCTTACGCGCGCATCCGCACGCAGTTCAACATGCCGGTGGGACGCTTCGAGGGCGTCGAAGCCGTCATCGCCCGCATGGTGGGACTCACCTACACCATGGACGCGGCGCGCTCGGTGACCGCCGGCGCGATCGATGGCGGCGAAAAACCGTCGGTGCCCTCGGCGATGCTCAAGTACCACGTCACCGAGATGGGCCGCCAGGTCGCCAACGACGCCATGGACGTGCACGGCGGCAAGGGCATCTGCCTGGGTCCCAAGAACTACCTCGGCCGCGGCTACCAGATCGTGCCGGTCGCCATCACCGTCGAGGGAGCGAACCTCTTGACACGCAATCTCATCATCTTCGGCCAGGGCGCGATCCGCTGCCATCCGTTCGTGCTGCGCGAGATGAATGCGGCGCGCAATCCCGACCGCACCCGTGGCGTGGACGAGTTCGACCGGGCGCTGTTCGGGCACATCGGCTTCACCATTTCCAACGCGGTGCGCTCCTTCATCATGGCGCTCACGCATGCGCGCTTCACGCGCGCGCCGGTACAGGGCGCCACCGCCCGCTACTACCAGCACATCGTGCGCTTCAGCGCCTCGTTCGCCTTCGCGGTGGATGTCTCGATGCTCACCCTCGGCGGTTATCTCAAGAAGAAAGAAGGCCTGTCGGCGCGCCTCGGTGACGTGTTGTCGTCCTTGTATCTGGCCTCCATGGTGCTCAAGCATCATGAGAACCAGGGACGCCGCGAGGAGGATCTGCCGATCCTCGAATGGGCCTGCCGCAATCTGCTCTACCACGCGCAGGAGCAGTTGCACGGCCTCCTGCGTAATTTCCCCAACCGCCTGCTGGCGGCGACGATGCGCGTGCTGATTTTCCCGCGCGGCCGCATCTACTCCGCTCCAGGGGACCGCCTCGGACGCACGGTGGCGGGACTGGTCACGAGTCCCACCGAGGCACGCGAGCGGCTGTGTCAGTTCATCTACCGCACGGTGGCGCCCGACAATCCACTCGGCCTGCTGCAGGAGGCCCTGCAGCTGGCGGTGCAGCTGGAGCCCCTCGAGAAACGCATCCGCGTAGAAGGCGTCAAGACCGGCAAGGTCACGGCGCTCGACCTGCCCGGCAGGATTCAGCAGGCGCTCGCGGTGGGGCTGATTTCCGAGACCGAGGCCGCGGCGCTGCGCGACTACGACCGCAAGGTCATGGATCTGATCAACGTCGATGACTTCGATACCAGCGAGCTCGGCACCCAGGCGCAACCGGCTCCCGATTCTCTCGTGAGAGCCAGCGCGCACGTGGCATGAACGAGGCGGCGTCGCAGGAAGTCCTGGCGCCCGCGGCCTCTGCGCCAGCCGTTGCCGTTGCAGCGCCGGCGGCAGTGCCGGCCACCGCGGCGCTCGCCGCGCCGGTGCTGTGCGAGAACTGCGGCGCCGCGGTGCCCGGGCGGTATTGCGGCACCTGCGGTCAGCGGCTCGAGGCGCCGGTGCATTCGTTGTGGCATTTCACGCGCCTCGCTACCGAGGACCTGACGCACGCGGACTCGCGCCTGTGGTACACGCTCCGGGCCTTGCTCTTCAAGCCCGGACACCTGACGCGGGAGTTTCTCGGCGGCCGCCGCGCCCGTTACCTGCCGCCCGTGCGGTTATACCTGGTGCTCTCGGTAGCATTCTTCCTGGTGGCGAGCGCCGTGCAGACGAAGTTCGCGGTGGTGGAGTTCAACGACAACCCGGTTGGTGACAAAGCCACGGTAGTCGGGAAACTCGACGAGGCGCCGGCGCTGAAACCCAAGGCGGGCGAGACCCCCGAGCAACGCGCCAATCGGGTGTGCGCGGACGCCAACTACGACGGCCCCTGGGCGGGCACGCTGCGGCCGCTCATCCAGAAAGTCTGCCGCAAGACCATCGTGGACAACAGCCACGTGCAGCAGGCCTTTATGCACAACATGCCGCGCGCCATGTTCATCTTCCTGCCGCTGATCGCCGGCCTGATGATGCTCATGTACTGGCGGCCGCCGCACTATTACGTCGAGCACCTGCTGCTGTTCGTGCACAACCACGCCGTCGCGTTCCTGGTGCTGGGCGTCGTGATGCTGCTGGACAGGCTCGTGCCGGACATTCCCGGTCTGGGCCTGGCGATCTTCGTGTACTTTGCGTGGTACGCATACCGCTCCATGCGGGTCGTCTACGGCCAGGGGCGCGTGCTCACCATAAGTAAGCTTATGCTGCTGGGTTTCTTTTACCTG
Organism: uncultured Gammaproteobacteria bacterium; assembly: GCA_963718865.1. Taxonomy (GTDB): domain Bacteria; phylum Pseudomonadota; class Gammaproteobacteria; order Steroidobacterales; family Steroidobacteraceae; genus 13-2-20CM-66-19. The sequence goes on from CAVRAE010000001.1 coordinate 804,829, forward strand.
GTGTTCGCCTCCCTGACGCTCGCGGTCACCAGCATCTATAGCGTTCTCACGTCGTGAAGGAGTCCACCATGCGCACTCTGCTCGTCGCCGCGCTGATCCTTGCCGCCCCGCTCGCCGCCGCCCCGCCCGCCAGCGCCCAGACGCCCGCCGCTTCTGCGGCGCGCACTCCCTCGCCGGCGGGCGCCGAGGTCTACATCATCAGCCCGCACAATGGCGCGAAAGTTCACGGACCGGTACGGGTGCAGTTTGGCCTGAAGGGCATGGGCATCGCGCCAGCGGGCGTGAAAATGGAAAACACCGGCCACCATCACCTGCTCATCGACACCGAGGCTCCCGCGGACCTGAGCGCGCCGCTGCCGGCAACCGACAAGATCCTGCACTTCGGCAAGGGGCAGACCGAGACCACGCTGCATCTGCCGCCCGGCAAGCACACGCTGCAGCTGTTGCTCGGCGACCAGAACCACGTGCCGCACGATCCGCCGGTGATCTCCAAAAAGATCACCATCACCGTCACCGGCTGACGCGGCACTGACATGGCGCGCGCGGTTCTGCATGTCGACATGGATGCGTTCTACGCCTCCGTAGAACAACATGACGACCCGGCGCTCGCTGGCAAACCGCTGATCGTCGGCTGGAGCGGCGGCCGCGGCGTGGTGGCTGCGGCCAGCTACGAAGTGCGCCGCTTTGGGGTGCACTCCGCCATGCCGATGCGCACCGCGCTGCGGCTGTGCCCGGACGCGCTGTGCGTGCGGCCGCGCATGCAGCGCTACCAGGAAGTCTCGGCGGTGGTGTTCGGTGTGTTTCGCGAAATCACCCCGCTGGTACAGGGCCTGTCCCTCGATGAGGCATTTCTGGATGTCACCGCCAGTCAACAGCTGCTCGGCAGCGGCGTCGACATCGCGCGCCGCATCAAGAGCCGCATCCGTGAACTCACCGGCTTGCGCGCCTCGGTGGGGGTCGCGCCCAATAAGCTGGTGGCGAAGATCGCCTCGGATCTGGAGAAACCCGACGGACTCACCGAGGTCACCCAGGAGCGCGTGCGCGAGGTGCTCGATCCTCTGTCGGTGCGACGCCTGCCGGGACTTGGCCGCAAGACCGGAGCGCGTGTCGAAGCGGCTGGCATTCACACCCTGGGCGAACTGCGCGGCGCACCGGATGCGATCCTGTGGCCGATCTTCGGGCGCTACTGTGCCTGGATCCGCGAACGCGCCTCGGGCGTGGATGAGCGCCCGGTGCTGCCTGACATGGAAGACAAGTCCCTGAGCGCCGAGGACACCTTCGAGGAGGACATTGCCGATCCGCGCCTCCTGCAACGCCAGCTCGCGCGCCTGGCGGATCTGGCCGGCAGCCGGCTGCGCGGCCGGGGGCTGGTGACCGGCTGCATCGGGGTGAAGATCCGCCGCGATGACTTCAGCACCTTCACGCGCCAGCGCGCGGTCGCGCCGCCCACCAGCGAGGGGCGTGCCATCGGCGGGGTGGCGGCGGAGCTGCTGACCCGCTGGCTGGCCGCGAACCCCGATACGAAACTTCGCCTCCTCGGCGTGGTCCTTACTGAGCTCACGCCCGCCGCACAGCTGGGCCTGTTCGAGGACCCACGCCAGCCGGCGCGAATCGATGCGGCGCTGGACGAAGTGCGCGGACGTTTCGGTAGCCACGCACTGCGCCGCGGCAACACGATCGAGTAGCATCGACCCCATGTACCTGACGTTCTTCGGCCTCAACGAAAAGCCCTTCGCGATCACCCCCGATCCGCGGTATCTGTACTTAAGCGAGCGGCACGCGGAGGCACTGGCGCACCTGCTGTACGGCATCAACGAGGCCGGCGGCTTCGTGCAGCTCACCGGGGAAGTGGGCACCGGCAAGACCACCATCGTGCGCTCGCTGCTGGCGCAGACTCCCAGCAACGCTGAAATCGCCCTCATCCTCAACCCGCGGATGACCGCGCCGGAATTCCTGCTGACCATCTGCGAGGAACTGGGCATCGGCGTGCCGGATTCCGCGCTCGGCAGTCTCAAGGACCTGGTCGATATCCTCAGCCACTACCTGCTGCGCGCCCATGCCGCCGGCAAGCGCGTGGTGCTGATAGTGGATGAGGCGCAGAACCTCTCGCCCGAGGTGCTCGAGCAGGTGCGCCTGCTCACCAACCTCGAAACCAACACCCAGAAGCTCCTGCAGATCATCCTCATCGGCCAGCCGGAGCTGCGCGAACTGCTGGGGCGCAACGAGCTGCGCCAGCTCGCACAGCGCATTACCGGCCGCTACCACCTGAATCCACTGTCGCGCGACGAGACCACCGCCTACGTGCGGCATCGCCTGCGGGTCGCTGGCGCGACCACCGACATCTTCGCACCCGCGGCGCTCACCGAAAGCTTCCGGCTCTCGCAGGGCGTGCCGCGCGTCATCAACGTCATCTGTGACCGGGCGCTGCTCGGCGCCTACTCGCTCGACCGGCACCGCGTCACGGGTAACCTGGTGCGACACGCGGCGAGCGAGGTGTTCGGCAAGCGCATTGCGCCGCAGTGGCTGCCGTGGGCGGCGATCGGCGGCGCCACCATCATGCTGTTGCTCGCGACGCTGCTGGTGCTGAATCTGCGGCCGTTCGGCTGGAGTGCCGCCTCCGCGACGCCCACGCGCGCCGCGGGCCTGGCAGTGGCCGCGGCCGCCACCCCCGCCGCTGCGAAAGCGCCGCCCGCGCCCGCGCAGGTGGCGGATCTGCTGGCGCAGCACGCCGCCGAGACCGACACCGATGGTGCGTTCGGCAAGCTCTTCGGCCTGTGGGGCGCGAAGTACGCCAGCGGCGGCGCCGAGCCGTGCAGCCAGGCCGCGGCCCAGGGCCTTGAATGCGTGACCGAGCGCGGCTCCTTCGGGCAGTTGCGCCTGTATAACCATCCGGCGATCCTGCTGTTGACCGATTCGGCCGGCGGCACGCACCAGGTGGTGCTCACGGCGCTCGATGACGAGCACGCGCGGCTGGAGCTCGGCGGCCTCGCCCAAGAGGTACCGATCGGCGAGCTGTCGCGCTACTGGATGGGGGACTTCGTGATGCTGTGGCGTCCGGCCAGCTCTCCGGTGAAGCCGTTGTCGGCCGGCATGCGCGGCGCCGACGTGCGCTGGCTGCGCCAGAGCCTGCAACAGCTTCACGGGCTGCACAGCGACACGCCCGCGAGCGACGTCTTCGATGAGGAGCTGACGCGCGAGGTGCGCGAGTTTCAGCGGCAACATCAGCTCAGTGTTGACGGGATCGCGGGTCTGCAGACGCAGATCGCGCTCGCGGGTGCGGTTGCCGGACCCAACGGGCCGCTGTTGTTCACGGCCAATACTCACGGCGGGTGATCGATGTCGTTCATCCTTGATGCGCTGAAGAAATCCGAAAGCGATCGGCAGCGCCAGAGCGGGCCGGCGTTGTACGAGGTCAAGGTGGCGCCGCCACGCAGCGGCTTGCCGCCGTGGGTCATCGCCGTCGTGCTCCTCCTGGCGGTGAACCTGGTGATCGGCTTGTGGTTGTTGCTGCGCCATCCGGGCGCGCGCGCCGCGACCACAGCCGAAGTAGTGCCGGCAACCACGCCAACAGCGCAGGCCAGCGCGCCTGCACTACCGGTCGCGACCGCCCCCGTGGCCGTGGCTCCGCTCGCCGCGTCAGCGCCAGCGCCGGGCCCGACCGCCGTGGTGACCTCAGCCCCCGCAGGCGCGGCCATTGCCGGCGCGCAAACCCCGCCCGTGGCGGCGACGCTGCCTGCCGGGGACGCCGGCCGCGGCGAGAGCCTCACTCCCGAGGACTACGCGCCGGCGGCCGAACCCACCACCTCCTCACTCGGTGGTCACGTGCGCCGCGGCACCGCCAGTGGCGTGCCGCTGTACCAGGACGCCGCCACGACTCCCGGCACCAACATCCCGCAGCTGCGCCTGGACCTGCACGCCTATGCCGCACGACCCCAGGACCGCTGGGTGATGATCAACATGCACAAGATGCACGAGGGCGACACGCTGCCCGAAGGCGTGCGTGTCGACAGCATTACGCCCGATGGCGCCGTGCTGTCCTACCACGGCTCGAGCTTCCTGCTGCCGCGCGACTGAGCCATTGGCCGAAATCGCTGCGCAGCGATTTTCGGCGCACATCAGCTTCGTTGCCGCCGCGAAAAGCGTGACTTTCGCCGGCTGCCGTGGTGGCGGCAGGGCTGGTTTCGCGGCGCCTTGTGACGCCCCCGGCGCTTTGCGGCGCGCGGGTTGATCGGTTTCACAGAATCCCTCCCCCATCGGCGACAAGCCTGCCGCATTACGTCATGGTGACTGGTGCGGCCGGGTAAGGAGCCCGACGGGCGGATTTTGAATGTGACAGCCGTGACCACCAGGGTGAGCGTTGATGGCTTGACGGGTACCACGCCGTCCGGGGACCTGTTGCCCTCGCCCGCATACCCCAGCGGCGTGCTGCTGGCGCTGACGCATGATAAGCGGCTGATCGAGGCGCTACGCACGGTCGCCGGGCCACAGCACCCGGTCAACACCGTGGGTTCAGAAATCGACCTGGCTGCAGCGCTCATGACCCAGCCCTGCGGCGTCGCGGTGCTCGACGCCGGCGCGGTGGCTACGTCCATCTGCCAGCTGGCCGGGCGTCTCAACACCCAGTTCCCGGACCTGGTGCTGGTGGCGGCGGGCGGCCTGGATGACCAGGGGGCGCTCGCCAACATGATTGCCGACGGCTCGGTCCATCGCTTTCTGCACAAGCCGGTCTCCGAGCAACGGGTGCGCCTGTTCGTCGATGCCGCGTGGCGCCGGCACGGGGAACTGCTCGCGGACGCGCGCGCCACTGCAACCGCCTCTCCCCCGGGGGGTAAGGCTGGTGCGACCACGGGCTGGCTGATCGCACTCACCGGCGTCGCGGCGGTCGCCGCTGCACTCGCCTGGCGCGCCCTGCAGACGCCGCCGGCGTCCGACGCGCCTTCGGCCGCGCACCCCACCCAGACAATGTCCGCCAGCGACGCGGCCCTCGAGGATCTGCTGGCGCGCGCCGACCGGGCGCTCGAAGCCGGCGCACTCGTCTCCCCGCCGGGCGCGAACGCCGCCCAGCTGTACCGTGAAGCGCTGAGTCACAACGCGCGCGATCCGCGCGCGGCAAACGGCCTGGAGCAGGTCGTCGACAAACTGCTGGCGGCCGCCGGCGCACAGCTCAGGGCCGGGCACCTGGATGCCGCGCAGCAGCTGTGTGATGCGGCGCGGGCCGTGAATCCGGAGCACCCGCGTGCCGCGTTCCTCGCCGCCGAAATCGGGGCGCAGCGCGAGCGGGCAGTACTCGCGCAGGCGCGGCGTGCCGCGGCCCGCGGCGACGTGGAGCGTGCGCTGGCGGTGCTCGACAACGCCGCGCACGGCTCGCAACCCTCGACACTCGCCACCGAAGCACGCGCGGAGTTTGCGCGCCAGCAGCTGGATGCGCGCGTCGCGGAATTGCTGCGTTCCGGCCATGACGCCCTGGACCACGGGGGACTCATCGAGCCCACGGAACATAACGCGCGCTTCTACATCGAGTCGGCGCGGGCGCTCTCCCCCGACAACCCTGAGGTGCAGCAGGCGCAGCAGGACCTGCTCGCACGCCTGCTCAGCGAAGCCAACAAGGCGCTCGCCGCCGGCAACGCCGATCGCAGCGACTATTGGGCGGCGGCGGCGCTTGATGCCGGCGCGGACCACGCGCGGATCGTGGCCTTGCGGGAAAACGCCCAGCGCCTGCGCAGCACCGCCAGCGCGGAAACCCTCGCGCACCTGTCAACGCTTTTCAATCAGCGTCTGGCACAGGGCCGGCTCACCGAGCCGGAAACCGACAGTGCGAAATTCTATCTCGCGCAGCTGCTGCAGGCGGATGCCACGCACCCCTCGACGCAGCTGGCGCGCGCGGCGTTTGCCGCACGCCTGCTCGATGAGGCGCGCACCGCCAGCAGTGCCCGGGATTATCCGCTCGCGCAGCACTGGCTCGCGCAGGCGCGCGCCGCCGGCGCCGACGGCGCCGCCGCGGGCCTCCTCGAGGCACAGCTCACGGCCGCACAAGCCGCGGCGCAGGCGGCGAGCGCCCAGGCCGACCGCTTCGTGAGCGCCAGCGTCCTCACCCAGACGCGCTACGTGTCGCCGCTGTATCCGGACGGCGCGCAGGCGCAGCGGCTGGGTGGCTGGGTGGAGGTGCAGTTCATGGTCGCGCCCGACGGTTCGGTCGGCAGCGCCAGCATCGTCGGCGCCCAGCCGGTGGGCGTGTTCGAGCACGCCGCGCTGGATGCGGTGCGCCACTGGCGTTACCAGCCGGTGACCCAGGACGGACGCGCGGTCGCCCAGCGCGCCCGTGTGCGCGTGTTGTTCGAGGCGCCGCAATGACGCGCCGCGCCGCCCCTCCTGCCCGCCTGATGGTGGTGGACGATGACACGCGCTACAGCGAGTGGCTGCGGCATCACCTGGACGTGCTGTGTCCGCAGGCGAGCGTCAGCATGCTCAGCATCGCGGAGTTCGAGCGCTGGTGTGCGCGCGGTTCCGGAAGCGACTGCGACGTGCTGATGCTCTCGGCAGGCTTCGGCTCAAGTCCCGAGGATCCGCAGGCGCATGGCCTGTCGCTGCTGCGACGCCTGCGGCTGCAGCCGGCGACCCCGGCGGTCATCGCGCTCGCCGAGGACGGCAACGAACTCACGGCGGTGCGCGCGCTGCAGCTTGGCGCCGTGGACTATCTGCCAAAACGCCTGCTCACTCCTGAACGCCTCAGCACTGCGGTGAGCGTCGCCCTGCGGCGTGTGGAACGCCGCGTGGCGCGCCGGCTCGCAAGCCTCGCGAACCTGACGCACGAGCGCATGACGGCGCCCGCACCGGCATCCACGGATGAAGCTGCGGCGCCGCCGGTTGCGGCCGCCGCAGGGGCACCAGCGGCCGAATCCCCGGGCGCGCCTGAGGCCGCCGGTGCGCCTGAGGCCGCCGGTGCGCTTGAGGCCCCGGGCGTCGCGGCGCTGCTGGACAGCGCGATCAGCGAGAATCTCATCCCCGGCTATACCTTGCGGCTGAAAATCGGTGAGTCGGAAAAAGCCATGGTCTATCTCGCCTCGAGCAGCCGGCGGGGGCGCGACGTGGCGTTGAAAGTAAGCAAGAGCGTGCGCGAGGAACCCGCCGGCCGGCAGTTTCTGGAGCGCGAGTACACGGCGATTCTCGCGATCCATAGTCCGCTGGTGGTGGAAATCTACGACTACGGCGTGCACCAGGGACTGGAATATCTCGCGATGGAATACCTGCCGCACGGTGACCTGAAGGCGCGCATCCAGCGCGGGGTGAGCGAAGCCCAGGCGCTGCGCTATGTGGAAGACATCGCCCAGGCGCTGCAGGTCGTGCACGAGGCGGGACTGGTGCACCGCGACCTGAAGCCACCCAACGTGATGCTGCGGGCGGGCGATACGGTGGCGCTCATCGATTTTGGTCTGGCGCGCTCGCTGGATGGCGGCACCACCAACACGCACTCCGGCGTGCTGCTCGGGTCGCCGTACTACATGAGTCCCGAACAGGCCCTCGGCGAGCAGCTCGACGCGCGCTCGGACTTCTACAGTCTCGGGGTGATTTGTTACGAAATGCTGACGGGCCAGAAGCCCTTCACGGGCGCGAGCGCCATGGAAGTGCTGCAACAGCACGTCAGCGCCGCGCCCCCCGCGCTGCCGCCGACGCTGCAACGCTACGAGCCGTTCCTCGCACGCATGCTCGCCAAGTCGCGCAACGAACGCTTCGCCACTGCGGCGGAAATCGTGACGGCTGCGGCCGCGCTGCGCCCGGGCGCCGCGCCCGAGGCACAGTCAAGCGCCGCGTGAGCGCCCGCCACGCGCCTCAACACGCGCCTGGATTGTCGCCGTCACCAAGGTGACGGCTCCGTGGCGCGGGTGCGCGCTTGACACGCTTGCTTCATAAAGGTGCAATGCCGGCAGTGTGCATGACGTGCCAGGGCGATGCATCTTCTCGACACAACACTGTTCTATTCGCCCACCAGTGGCGGGGTAAAACGCTATCTCACGGCCAAGCACACCTGGCTTGGCGCGCACACCTCGTGGGAACACACCATCGTGGTGCCCGGGTCGCTTGATCACCTCGAGCGCGGCGGCGTGTGCACCTTGTCCGGCTACCCGGTGCCCGGAACCTTCAACTACCGTCTGCCCCTGAACCCGCGCCGCTGGGCGAGCCTCATGAGCGCGCTCGAGCCGACCCTCATCGAGGCCGGCGACGCCTTCCATCCGGCCTGGTGCGCGCGCCGCGTGGCGCAGCGCCGCGGCATACCGCTCGCCGGCTTCTACCATTCGAACCTGCCGCGGATCATCGGGCGGCGTTTCGGGGGCGCGCTCACCGAACCGGGACTCGGCCGCTACGTGCGCTGGCTGTACGAGGGGTTCGACGTGGTGTTCGCGCCGAGCCGGCTGATGTGCGCGTATCTGAACGACATCGGCGTACATCACACCATGCACCAGCCGCTCGGAGTGGACGCCGAGATGTTCCACCCGCAGCGCCGCACGGAAACGCTGCGCGCGCGGCTGGGCCTGCCAGCCGCGACCCGCGTGCTCGTGTACGCCGGACGCTTCGCCGAAGAGAAGAATCTGCCGGTGCTGCTGCAGGCCTTTGCGCGCTTAGGTGCGCCGTATCACCTGCTGCTGATCGGCGGCGCGCGCGCCGCACGGCCGGCCGGCAACGTCACCATGATGCCGTACCGCCGCGACAGCGTGGAGCTCGCCGAGTGGATCGCCTCCGCCGACGCGCTGGTGCATGCGGGCACCAAGGAAACCTTCGGGCTGGTGATTCTGGAAGCCATGGCGTGTGGCCGGCCGGTGGTGGCGGCGCGCGCCGGCGCCTTCCCGGAGCTGGTGGATGAGAGCGTCGGCGTGCTGGCCGAGCCCAACAGCGGGGCGAGCATGGCCGAAGCGATCGCGGCGCTTTACCAGCGTGATATCGCCGCGCTCGGCGCCGCTGCCCGCGCCCGGGTGTTGAAGCACTTCACCTGGCATCGCGCCTTCCACGCCCAGACATCCATCTACGCGTCCCTTGCCGGGGCACGCCGCCAGAGTGTCCCCGAGGGCGTGGGTCTGGAACTGCGCTCGCCGTAGCGTCCCGCGGCGCATCAGCGGGTGATGAGCAGCACCCCGCCAAACAACAGCGCCGCACCTGCCAGCCGCACCAGCGTCAGCGGGTGCTGCGGAAATCCCAGCCAGCCGAAATGATCGACCAGCAGCGAGGTGGCCAGCTGCCCGAGCACTACCAGCGCCAGAAGCGTCGCCGCGCCCAGCCGCGGGCCCGCCACGACGGTCGTGATCACGTAAAACGCGCCCAGCGCCCCGCCCAGCCAGGCCCACGCGGGGGCGCCGAGGAACTGCGAGCGCATGGGCCACGGAGTGCGCGTGAGGACCACGAAGCAGGCGATCGCCACGGAACCCACTACGAAGCTCACGAGACCGGCAATCACCGGACCTCCGAGGGCATTGCGCAGCGTCGTGTTGATACCCACCTGGAGGATGAGCGACACGCCGGCGGCGAAGGCGAGCGCGTACAGGAGGCTCGGCATGGGTTTATGGTGCCACAGCGGGCTCCGCCGCAGCCGGCCAAAGCCCGTGCGCCCACCCATGCCCCGAAGTGCTCGGCTGCTGGGGTGATTGCGGCAGATGTGCATCGAGCCGCCGCCTTTGGGCGGCGGAAACGGAACTACTGTCCGCCGAAATCGCTTCGAAGCGATTTCGGCCAATAAACTAGCGGCGCAGCGCCGCGAGCAGTGCGAGGCCGGAACGGCTCGCAGCCAGTGTCAGCACCAGCGACCACAGGCAGCGCCTGGCAAGCGGCACGTGCCTTGGCGGCAGCGCGCGGTAGAAAGCCGTGCTGACGTCGTGGTGCAGGTGGGTGGCGGCCGCCTCCAGCGGCCATTCGCGCGCGGCACTTTCGAGCAGGTAGCGGGTGGCGCCGGCGGCCACGACCTTCGGATCCGCGAGCGTCAGCGGCAAGTCCCCCGGGGCCTTGCCACTGAAGGCCAGCGAGGTGGGCTCAGCAGGGCCCTCACCGGCGGTGCCGACGAGCGTCAGCCCGAGGGCGCCGGCGTTCTGGCGCTGCACCGCAACCGGGCCGTGGAACGCGACCAGCGGCTTAAGCATCGAACACGGGCTCGCAGCGCACCTCGGTGGTGACCGAGTTGGCGATGAAACACTCCTCGTGCGCCTGGGCGTGGAGCTGCACGATGTCCTCGCGTGCCGGCTGGGCGGAGCCCCCGAACACCGCACGCGGATGCAGCGTGACGCGCACCATGGCCACTCTGCCGGCGGGGTTGTGGCCCATGACGCCGCTCGCCGCGTCGCTGTAGTCCTCAACACAGAACCCGCGCCCGGCGGCGAGCGACAGGAACCACAGCATATGACAGCTCGCGAGCGAGGCTACCAGCGCTTCTTCCGGATCCACTGCCGCCTCCACCGACATGGGAACCCGCACGACGTGCGGCGAGGAAGACGCCGGGACCGTGACGCCGCCGTCGAACGCCCAGGTGTGAGCGCGGCTGTAGCGATTGTCGGTGAAGGGCGCGCTGCCGCGCGCCCAGTGAATCCGTGCCTGGTGCTCGTGTCCCGCCATGACCTTAGTCTTCCGAAACTGCCGCTGGCCTTGGGATTGTACGATACGCGCATGAAGTCACCCGATCTGCAGCCGCGCCGCGTCCTGACACTCCTGCCCGCCACCTCGCTGGTCGTCGGCATCACCATCGGCACGGGCGTGTTCCTCAAGTCCGCCCAGATGGCGCAGGCCGTCGGCACGCCGGCGCTGGTGCTGGGGGCGTGGGCTGCGGCGGGTCTGGTCGCGATGCTCGGCGCGCTGTGCTTTGCAGAACTTGGCGCGATGCTGCCGGCAGCGGGCGGGGAGTACGTGTACCTGCGGGCGGCTTATGGCGAAGTCCCGGCCTTCCTCTTCGCCTGCAACAGCTTCGTGCTCGGCGGGGCAATTGTCGCCGCCTATGGCGCGGCGGTGGCGGTGTTTAGCGCCGATATTTACCCGCTGGGAGCGGCGTGGTTTGCGCACACCACGGCGCTCTTCGGCACGCACTTCACCTTCGAGTTCGGTCCGCGCCAGCTGATCGCCGTCGCGGTCATCGCGGTGTTCGCGCTCATCAACTGCGCCGGCGTCATGCTCGGTGGGCGCGTGCAGACCCTGCTCACGGTCGCCAAGGTCATCGCGATTCTCGGGGTTGCCGGCGGCGTATTCTTTTTCAGCGACGTGCATGGCAGCGCCAATCTCGCCGCTCCGGCGGGGGCTGCCGGCGGCGGGTTCAGCGGCTTTGGAGCTGCGATGTTCGCGGCCCTGTGGGCCTACAGCGGCTGGCAGTACCTGCCCATGGCCGCGGGCGAAGTGCAGGAACCGCAGCGCAATCTGCCGCGCGCCATTGTCCGCGGCATGCTGCTGGTGCTCGGCATCTACCTGCTCATCAACCTCGCCTACCTCTACGCTCTGCCGTTCGCGCAGGTTGCAAGCGCCAGCTCCAGCGCCTGGCCGGATGCGCCTTCGGTGGCTGCGCGTGCCGTGCGCACCTTCCTCGGTGCGCGCGCCGCTCCGGTGGCCGCGCTCATCTTCCTGCTGTCGACCATGGGCTCACTGAACGGCACGATCCTCGCGGGTGCCCGGGTCGCCTGGGCGGCGGCGCGCGACGGCCTGTTTTTCCCGAGTTTCGGCACCCTCAGCCCGCGCTCACGTGTGCCGCTCACCTCGATCGTGCGCTTGTGTGTGTGGGCGGCGCTGCTCGCGACCACCGGCACCTTTGATCAGCTCAGCAACATGGCGGTGACCTCGTACGCGGTGTTCTGGATCCCGGTGGTGCTGGCGGTGATCGTGCTGCGCCGGCGCGCGCCGCTGGCGCCGCGCCCCTATCGGTTGCGCGGTTACCCGCTCGTGCCACTCGTGTTCGTCGCCGTGATGGCATGGATCGTGGTCAGTGCGCTCATCACGACGCCGAAGGAGTCGATCGCCACCCTGGTGCTGATCCTGCTCGGCCTGCCGCTGTATCCGTTGTTGCGCCGCCAGCGCGTCAGTCCGATTCCAGCTCCCACATCGTAAGCGGCGCGCCGCGCCGCACCCACAGGCCGAGTCCCGCCTCGCGAAACCGCGGCCTGAGCCGCGCGCGATACCAGCGGGCACTGCGCAGGTGCACATCCGGATCGGTGCGCCCGATATCGCAGTTATGTTCGAAGTCGTGGCGGGTGAGCGCGCTGAAGTACAACGCGCCACGGCATAGCCGTGAGAAGTTCGCGAGCGCCCGCGTGGCGGCCGCGCCGTCGAGGTACTGCAGCACGTCGTAGCACACGACCAGATCGAAGGGTGTCCGCGCGCGGTAGTCCTCGATCCTGCCGTGCTGCCAGCCATAGCGCCGGCACAGGTAGTCACTGGCCTCCAGCGCGACGTAGTGCACGCGCGGCCACAGGCGCTTTAGTTGCGTGCGCAACAGTCCGGTACCGCAGCCCGCCTCGAGAATGCGCCGCACCGGCAGTCCCAGGTGCTCGCTGCCGGCGGCAATCAGCCGCGCCCGCGCGCGCATCTCACCGCGGCTGGTCACCGCGGTGCGCGGATCATGGTAATAGCGCTGGTAGTACTCGCGGCCAAAGGGCGCCGCGCGTGTTTGCCGCCGCCTCATGGTGCTGCTGAATGCGTGCTGAACAGGTTGTAGGCGCGCGGCGCGCCGGGCTGGTTGAACGCTTGATCTGGGTCACGGTCCATATGGCTTGCCGATGTGTATGCTTTTCGGACCCGCGGCACGTTATCCGTAATATGTTCCGGCATCGTGCACGCGAACAAGAGGAGGCAGTGATGAAATCCATTTTCGCCGCGGTCGCAGCCCTTGCGCTGAGCGCCGCACTGTCCGGCTGCGTGGTCACACCGGTTGGCTACGGCGCGGTGGTCGCTGAGGCGCCGCCGCCGGCGCCGGTCGAAGCGGTCATCGGCGTGGCGCCGAGCCCGGGGTATTTCTGGATGGGTGGCGGCTATGGCTGGGTGGGCGGGCGTTACGTCTGGGAGTCCGGCCACTGGGCCGCACCGCGCCGCGGCTATCGCTGGAGGCCGCACACCTGGCGGCGTGCCGGCAACGGCTGGCACGACGAAGGCGGCCGCTGGGAGCGGGCGCGCTAGACATTGGCGAAAATCGCTTCGGAAGCGATTTTCGCGGACAGCAGCTGCGTTTCCGCCGGCCAAAGGCGGGGCTCGATACGCATCTGTTCCGATCAGCTCGGCAGCCGAGCACTTCAATGCGAGGCTGGCGCTTAGGACTTTGGCCGGCTGCGGCTTCTGGACATTTGCGCTCCTCCCGGGCGCCGCTGCACACTGCGCGGTTGCGGCGATAGCCACGGGATACCTCGAGGAGCGAAGTCATGAAGGGCACGGCACGGATCGCGGGCATGGCGCTCGCGGCGGCATTATTGGTTGCGCAGGCGCTGGCTGCTGAAACCTCCGCGGGCAAGGCGGCGCACGCTTTCACCCTCAGCAGCCCGGAAATCACCGCCGGCGGCAAGATCGCCGAAGCGCAGGTTTTCAGCGGCTTTGGCTGCAAGGGCGGCAATGTGTCCCCGGCGCTCGCCTGGAGCGGCGCCCCGGCAGGCACCAGGAGCTTCGCACTGCTGATGTATGACCCGGACGCGCCCACCGGCAGTGGCTGGTGGCACTGGGTGCTGTACAACATCCCGGCAACCGCCACCTCGCTCCCGGCCGGTGCCGGCGATCCGCACAAGAACCTGCTGCCCGCGGGCGCGCTGCAGGGCCGCACGGATTTCGGTACCCCCGGGTACGGCGGACCGTGTCCGCCGCCCGGCAAGCCGCACCACTATCATCTGTGGCTGTACGCCCTGAAGGTTGAGCGGCTCGACGTCCCCGCCGACGCCACCGCCGCCTACATCGGATTCAACGTGCGGGCGCAGGCGCTGGGCCGCGCGCAGCTCATGGGAGTGTATGGCCGCTGAGCGTCCCAGATCGCGTGAGCGCCGGCCGGCCGTCTGGCCGTGGCTGGTCATGCCAGTCGTGGTGCTGGTGGTGTTCTACGCGCTGTTCCGCGTGCATCACCCCTCCGGCACACCCTGGAGTGAGCTGTGGAGCCACGCCACGGGCGGCGGCGACGGCGCGCCCGCGGGCAAATAAGACGGCGTATGCCTGGCAGTGCACCTAAGGCCCGTGTCCGGGCGGCACCGACACGCGCACCGCGGGTTGGCTTTGTAAGCCTCGGGTGTCCCAAGGCGCTGGTGGACTCCGAGCGCATCCTCACGCAGCTGCGCGCGGAGGGCTACGAAGTCTCCCCGACCTACGAGGCCGCCGATGTCGTGGTCGTCAACACCTGCGGCTTCATTGATGCGGCGGTGGATGAGTCGCTCGATGCCATCGGCGAAGCCCTCCAGCACAACGGCAAGGTGATCGTCACCGGCTGCCTGGGAGCAAAACCCGAGCGCATCCTCGCGCGCCACCCGCGCGTGCTCAAGGTCACCGGTCCCCACGCTTACGAGGACGTAGTCGGCGCGGTGCACGAGCACCTGCCGCCACAGCACGAGCCATTCTTTGATCTGTTGCCGCCGCAGGGGGTACGCCTCACGCCGCGGCACTACGCGTATCTGAAGATCGCCGAAGGCTGCAATAACAAGTGCAGCTTCTGCATCATTCCGGACATGCGCGGGCGGCTCGCGAGCCGCCGCATTGACGAGGTGCTGCGCGAAGCCGAGCGGCTCGCCAGGGCGGGCGTGAAGGAACTGCTGGTCATTTCGCAGGACACCAGCGCTTATGGCGCGGACCTGCGCTACGCGCGCGGCGAGTGGCGCGGGGATTCCTATGAAACGCGCTTCCTTGATCTGGCACGCGGGCTCGCGCAGCTGGGCATCTGGGTGCGCCTGCACTACGTCTATCCGTACCCACACGTCGATGCCGTGATCCCGTTCATGGCCGAGCGGCGCATCCTTCCCTACCTCGACATCCCCTTTCAGCACGGCAGCGCGGCGGTGCTGAAGCGCATGCGCCGTCCCGCACACGCGGAAAACACGCTCGCGCGGTTGCGCGCCTGGCGTGCCGTATGCCCGGATCTCACCCTGCGCAGCACCTTCATCGTCGGTTTCCCGGGAGAGACCGAGTCGGAGTTCCAGGAACTGCTCGACTGGCTCGACGAGGCGCAGCTCGACCGCGTCGGCTGCTTCAGGTACTCCCCGGTCGAAGGCGCCGCCGCCAACGCGCTTCCCGCGCACGTGCCGCCGGCGGTACAGGAGGAGCGCTACGCGCGCTTCATGGAGCGCGCGGCCGCCATCAGCACGCAGCGCCTCGCCGCGCGTGTCGGCAAGCGCCTGCGGGTGCTGGTGGACTCGGTGACGGACGACGGTGCGGCAATCGCACGCAGTGAAGCGGACGCGCCGCAAATCGACGGGGTGGTACGGATCGCGGCGGCGGGCAGCGAGCGATTAAAGGTCGGCGAGTGGGCCGACGTCGAGATCGTGGGTTCCGACAGCTACGATCTCACCGGCCGCCTCACGGCGTGAGGCGACCGGTGGTTCGCATGGACTCCAGGCTCAGCCCGAGCTCATTCCGAGGGACTTCATGATGTCGGCCGCCTGGGCCTTCACGGCCTGGGCTTTGCTCACGGCCGTGGTGAAGTCACCGGACGTAGCGGCGTTCGAAGCATCACTCCATGCCGTCTTCATGGCATCGAGCCCTGACTTGGCGGACGCGAGCCCGTCCTTGCTGACACCCTTGGGCAGGTGATGCGACTTCGACAGGATGTCGACCCGCTTCTGAATCGCCGTGACCATGTTCGGCACGTCGGTGGACAACGGGCCCCACGCGTCCTTGGCCTGGGCGGTGGCGGCTTCGGCATCCTTCATCTTGCCTTCGGCCGTGTCCTTGAGTCCGCTGATGGCGGAGGTCAGCGCCGGGGCCGCAGCCAGCACGCCCTTGTAGTCGCCCTTGGTGAGGCTGTCCTTCGCGCCGGCCAGCTGGGTCTCCACGGCCTGTAGCTGGTCGGGAGCGTATTTCTGCGCGGTGTCATGAATCGCGGCCAGCGCGGCTTCCGCGCTCGCGATGGCTTTTTCGGCCGGTTCCTTCTGGCCGGCGCAGCCGACCAACACCAGTGCGGCCAGCGAAGCCAGCAGCCAGGCAGATTGCTTTTTCATTTTTAAGATCCTCTCGTTGCGGTGTTACACGAATCAGTGGTTCAGGGAATGCGCAGTTTCTGACCCGGGGAGATCTTGTTCGGGTCGCTCAACACGTCGCGATTGGCCTGAAAAATCTTCGTGTAGAGCGCCGGATCGCCGTAGTGGTTCTGCGCGATCTTCGACAACGTGTCGCCCGACACCACCACGTAGGTCTGGGTGTAGGGGTTGTTCGCTGCCGGAGGGGTTTTGTCATCCGCCATGATGTCCTCCGATGTTGCCCAGCTTCCGTTTGCCAGCAAGCAGCGTCCCGGCTCTGTGGGGTCATACACCGTAGTTTCTTGGTATTGATACGATACGATGCATGGCGCCGCGGGGACCGGACCGCGTTCGCTGTACGAACCTCAAGATTAACACGAAGGGCAGCTGGACCGAACTGCAGGCACTTTGGCGGGCTATTCGGGCGTCACACACTGCCGGCGCACCGCATCATCCACACTCGAGTAATCCAGGGCCGCGCCGGATAGCTGCGCGAGGTTGGCGCGCATCAGGGCGTCGCGGGCCGCATCCTTCAGGCGCGCGACGCGCAGCTCGGCGCCGCGCGCGTTGAGCCAGCCGCAGTAATCGCCCAGCGACTCAAGCGCCGTACTGTCCAGATCGGCCGACTCCTCGAGGCTGAAAACCACGAGCTTCGCCGCCGGCTGCCTGAGCACCTGCTCGCGCGCCTGCATGAACACCGGCTCGGCGTTGCCGAAGAACAGCGGTTCCTCGGGACGCAGCACCAGCATCCCGGGCAGTACCTCGGCCTTCGGGAAGCGGGCGATGCTGACATAGTCGTGCTCGCCGACACGCCCCAGCACCGACAGGCGCGGGCGGGTGAGCGCCTTCAGCAGCATGGCGACGCTGAAGGCGATGGCGACCAGCAGGCCATTCAACACGCCGAACAGGATCACCGCCGACACCGCCGCGAGCGCCACCAGCCGATCGCGTTGCCAGCGGAAATAATTGCGGAACACGCTCACCCGCAGCGATTTGCTGACCGCGTGGATCACGATCGCCGCGAGCACCGGTTCCGGGATGCGCTCGATCCAGCGCAGGCATACCAGCACCAGCGCCAGTACGATCGCCGCCGCATACAGGCCCGCGAAGCGCGACTGCGCGCCGGCGGCCTCGTTGGCGGAGGTGCCCGAATAACCCGCCCCGACCGGGGTGCCCTGAAACAGTCCCGACACGGCGTTGGCGATCCCCAAGGCCAGCAGGTCGCGGTTGGGTTGCACCTCGTCGTCGTGCTTGAGCGCGTAGGTGCGGATCGAGCCATAGGACTCCGCGTACAGGATGAACATCAGCGCCAGCGAGAACTCCCCGAGCGGCAGCCAGCGCGCCTGCGGGGCGGTAAATTGCGGCAGCGCGAGCGACAGGTGTATGGGACCGGTGAGCACCACGCCGTGCGCCGCGAGCGCGCCGGAGGCGACGATGCTCGCCACGATGACCACCAGCGCCCCCGGGACGCGCGGGATGCGCTCGAGCACGAACAGGCCCGCGAGCGCGGCCAGTCCACACCACAGGCTCGGCAGCTGCCAGGATGGGTAGCGCTGCAGAAGCTCGCTGATCAGCGCAAAGAACCCGGTCGCGTGCGCGTGCAGGTCCACGAGTTGCGGCCACTGCTTGACCGCGATCACCAGTGCCAGGCCAAACGCATAGCCGCGCAGCACCGGGCGGGCGATCAGGTTCGACATGGCCCCCAGGCGCAGGCAGCCGGCGAGTGCGAACGCGATGCCGGTGCCAATCACCAGCGCCGCGGCCAGCGCCACGCGTTCTGCCACGCTGGTGACTCCCAGTGCGAGCATCGCCGAGGCGAGCACCGCGGCGGATGAGGAGGTCGCCGAGACGATGGCGAAGCGGCTGCGGCCGATGAGCCCGTAGCACGTAAGGCCCGCGAACAGCGCGATCACGCCCGCCTGCGGCGGCAGGTTGGCGACGCCCGAGTACGCCACCGCCTCGGGTAACAACAGGCCCGCGATCGACAGTCCCGCGAGCACATCCGCAGAGAGGGTTTTTGTCATGCTGGTCTGGTTAGCGACAGCGCGCGCTCCGGCGGACACCACGGTGGCTGCAGCGCTGGTCGGGGGCAGCGGCTACTCGACGGTAACGCTCTTGGCGAGGTTGCGCGGCTGGTCCACATCGGTCCCCCTGAGGATCGCCACATGATAGGCGAGCAGCTGCAGCGGGATGGTGTAGACGACCGGGGACTGCACATAGGTGACGCTGCGCGGCATCTCGATGACGGTCACCCCGTCGCTCGGCCTGATGCCGGACTCCGGATCCGCAAACACGAACAGCTCCCCGCCGCGCGCCCGCACTTCCATGAGATTGGATTTGAGCTTCTCGAGCAGGTCGTTGTTGGGCGCCACCGTCACGACCGGCATATCGGCATCCACCAGCGCCAGCGGTCCGTGTTTGAGTTCACCGGCCGGATAGGCTTCGGCGTGGATGTAGGAGATTTCCTTCAGTTTCAGCGCGCCCTCCATGGCGATCGGGTACAGCGCGCCGCGCCCGAGGAACAGCGCATGGTGTTTGTCGGCGAAACGCTCCGCGAGTCGCTTGATCACCGCATCCAGCTCGAGGGTGCGCTCGACCATCCCGGGCAGCTCGATGAGGCGCGTGACGAGGCCGCGCTCGCGCTCGGCGTCCGCGCCGTGGTGCTTGGCGAGCGCCGCCACCAGCATGCCGAGCGCCGCCAGCTGGGTGGTGAAGGCCTTGGTGGAAGCCACGCCGATTTCCGGTCCCGCGCGCGTCAGCATCACCAGGTCCGATTCGCGTACCAGCGAGCTTTCCGGCACGTTGCAGATCGCGAGCGTGGCGAGGTAGCCGGACTGCTTCGCCAGCCGCAACGCCGCCAGTGTGTCCGCGGTCTCCCCGGATTGCGAGATGGTGACGAACAGCGAGTGCGGCGGCACGAGCGGACTGCGGTAGCGGTACTCGCTCGCGATATCCACCGAGCAGGGAACCTTGGCGATCTGCTCGATGAAATAACGGGCCACGGAAGCGGCGTGGAAACTGGTGCCGCAGGCGACGATGTGCACGTTGTGGGCACGGCGGAAGATATCGTTGGCGTCCGGGCCGAAAGCGGCGGCGAGCAGGCGCCCGCCGGCGACGCGTTCCGAGAGCGTGTCGGCGATGGCGCGCGGCTGCTCGTGGATTTCCTTCAGCATGTAGTGCTGGTACGGACCCTTCTCGGCGGCATCCGAGGACAGCTCGCTTTCGCGTACCGGACGCTCCACGCGGTTGCCATCCCGATCGAGGATGCGCACCGTCGTGCGGCGCACGTCGGCAACATCGCCCTCCTCGAGGAAAATGAAACGGCGGGTCACCGGCAGGAGCGCCGCCACATCCGAGGCGACGAAGTTCTCCTCGTCGCCAAGACCGATGACCACCGGGCACCCCTGGCGCGCCAGGATCAGCCGCTCAGGATCGTGCTCGCTGACCACCACCAGCGCGTACGCGCCTTCGAGTTCGGCCACCGTGGCGCGCACCGCCTTGAACAGGTCCTTGAGCGTGCCTAAGTGATAGTGCACGCGATGCGCGATCACCTCGGTGTCGGTTTCCGAACAGAACGTGTAGCCACGGCGCTCGAGGTCGGCGCGCAGCTCCTCGTGGTTCTCGATGATGCCGTTGTGCACGATGGCGATGCCGTCGCGCGAGATGTGCGGGTGGGCGTTGCGCTCGCTCGGCGCCCCGTGCGTGGCCCAGCGGGTGTGGGCGATGCCGATCTTGCCGGTGGTCGGGGTCTGCTCCAGGGCCTCATCGAGCCTGCGCACCTTGCCGACCGTGCGCAGCCGCCTGAGGTGCCTGGAACCATTGAGCACCGCGATGCCGGCGGAGTCGTAGCCGCGATACTCGAGCCGTCGCAGACCCTCCATGAGGATGGGTACCACGTTTCGCTCGGCGATCGCTCCAACGATTCCACACATGGCTTCTTGCCTCCGGTGACCGCTAAGTGTGCCTGAACCCGCCGCAAAGCGCGGCCCGCCGCTGACATAAGGCGTGCGCTGGGGCTGTCGGCGGGCGGCGCCAGTGCGGACGGGTCCCTTGCCTACTTGCGCGGCTTGACCGGCCGCTGCCAGCCCTCGATGACCTGTTGGCGCGCGCGCGCGAGGGTGAGCTTCCCCGGCGGCACTTCGTGGGTGACGGTGGAACCGGCGCCGATGGTGGCGCCCGCGCCAACCGTTATCGGCGCCACCAGCACGCTGTTGGAGCCGGTGTGCGCGTCGTCGCCGATCACGGAGCGATGTTTGTTCGCGCCGTCGTAGTTGGCAATGATGGTGCCGGCGCCAATGTTGACCCGCTTGCCGAGCTCGCAGTCACCCACGTAGGCGAGATGATTGGCCTTGGATTCATCGCCGAGGCGGGCGTTCTTCACCTCGACGAAATTGCCGATGTGCACCCCGCGCGCGAGCCGCGCGCCCGGACGCAGCCGCGCGAACGGGCCGATGAGGCACCCCGGGCCGACGGCGGCATCCTCGATGACGCAGTGCGGGAACACCTCGGTGCCGGCGCCGACTTCGCTGTCACGAATGAGGCAACCGGCGCCGATGCGTACGCCGTCGCCCAGCACCACGCGACCCGCGAGCACCACGTTCACGTCCAGGAACACATCCATGCCATGGGTGAGCGTACCGCGCACGTCGAGGCGCGCCGGATCCGCCACCGTCACCCCGGCGAGCAAGAGCGCGTGAGCCGCGCGCTGCCGCCAGGCGGTTTCCAGGTACGCGAGCTGCGCCTTGTCGTTCACCCCCAGCACCTCCGTGAGTGTCGGTGCAACGAGCGGCCGTACCGGGATCTTGTCCTTCACGGCCATGGCGATGACGTCGGTGAGATAGTACTCACGCTGCGAGTTGCGGTTGCCGAGCCGCGCGAGCCACTTGCGCAAGAGGTTCGCGGGTGCGGCGAGTACGCCGGTATTGCACTCGGTGAGCTTCAGTTCCCGCGCGTTCGCGTCCTGGTGCTCGACGATCCGCACCACCTGCCCGCGCGCGTCGCGCACGATGCGGCCGTAGCCGCCGGGGTGGTCCGTGCGCATGGTGAGGAGGCTTAAGGCCCGCGGTCCCGCGAGCGCCAGCAGCTCACTCAAGGTCGCGCGGCTGATGAGCGGCACGTCGCCGTACAGCACCAGCACCAGCTGATCAGCGCCGATCTGCGGCATCGCCTGCTGCACGGCATGCCCGGTTCCCAGGCGCGGCTGCTGCAGAATCCAGCAAACACCCTCGTCGTTCAGGGCGCCGCGCACCTGCTCACCGCCGTGCCCGTAGACCACGTGAACCGCGGCGGGCTTGAGCGCACGCGCGGTGTCGATGACGTGCTTCAGGAGCGGCCGGCCGGCGAGCGGCTGCAGCACCTTGGGGAGCGCTGATTTCATGCGCTTGCCTTCGCCGGCGGCGAGGATCACGACTGACAATGGCATGCGCGGCGGCGCACGGCGGGCGCGGCGCTGGGGGGCGCGGGCAACTTTGGTGCTGGGTGTCTTGCGCATACGTTATCGCCTGACAGTGTACGAGGGTCGCGTGCGGCCGCGCTGCGCCGCCTTCAGTTCCTCGAGCTTCGCCCGCATGAGCGGCCCGATGAACAGCTGCGGATTCGAGTGCACCTGATGTTCCGCCGTCTCACGGCGGGCGATGAGCTCGGCGGCCTTGTGAAAGGCGTCGTCGAGTGAGTCGCTGCCCGGGAGCGCGTCCTTCAGAAACGCCTCACCGAACCAGGTGAGGTCGCGATCGGCGTCGCAGCCAAAAGAGCTGTGTTCGGCATCCGAGGCGGTCACGACCGCGGTGGTTGCGGTCTTCAGCTCATCGAGAAACACCCCGGCGTAGCAGGCCGACACCACCACTATCCGCCAGCGGATGCCCGAATCATCCAGCGCCTGGTGCAGGTCGGCCGGGGAGAGCTGCGCCAGTGGCAGGGTGCCGTTCTCTACTTCCAGCCCTTCTTCCGAGCCATGCGAGCTGAGGAACAGCACCAGCACATCCTCGTCAGGATTCATGCGCGAAGTCATGAGCTTCAGCGTCTGCGCCAGCCCCGAGACGCTCGCCAGCGGATACGAGTCGCGATCCTCGATATCGTTGATCAGCAGCACCGAGCGCTGAGTGGCATCGAAGCGCTCGCCAAAGACCCGGGCGGCATACAGCGCCTCGCGCCGGAACACCGCCTGGTCGCCATCGCCCGCGAAGCCGACGAAGTAGACCCCGGGCACGTGGGCCGGCACGGGCTGCAGGCGCTCCACCGCCGCGGCGATGCGCGCCGGCTGGTCATAGAGGAGTTCCTCGACGGCGCCGGGATCCTCGGTCTCCTGCGCCTGCGTATCCGCGGCAATCCACAGCCGGGTATCCAGGTTCAGAAAATCCAGCGTCCAGGGCGCCGTACCGACCAGCAGCACCGCGAGCAGCGCGGCGGCGGTGTGCAGCGGGCCAAACGCCGCGCCGAGCACCCGCACGACGAGCAGGCACAGGTACACGACGGCGACGACGGTGGCGGTGAGCGGGTGGCGGCCAACGCTCGCCAGATCTCCCGCCAGCCAGAAAATCGCCAGCACGTAAGGCGCTACGGCCAGCGCCGGCACCAGCAGCGCGCGCGTGTCGGCCGCACGACTGTAGGCGCGCGCGATGATTCCTGCGGCCAGCAGCGCCAGCAGCAGGTAACACGTCCAGCCGAAGAGGCCATCGAGGGCAAGCTCGGCGTGCCGGTCGGCATGCAGCGCGTCGAGCCCCGCCCATACCAGAAGATTCAGTGCCAGCAGGGCTGCAAGCTGATCGAAGCTGACCGCAAAACGCGGTGGCCACAGGCGCCGCAGCACGAGCAGCTGCGCCCCGCTGCTGAGATTGCGCCCAAGGCCCGCGAGAAACCCGGGCGCTGCCGCAGTGGGAACCGCGTCCAGCCGCTCAGCCCCGGAGCTTGCGCAGCCGCTCGATGAGTTTCAGCTGCGCCATGGCGCGCACCAGCTCGGCTTGCGCCTCGGCAATCGTGATGTGCCCCGCCTTGTCCTTCAGCGCCTCCTCCGCGCGCTGCTTGGCCGCGAGTGCCGCCGCCTCGTCGATGTCCCTGGCGCGCAGCGCCGTATCGGCGAGCACCGTGACCTTGCTGGGCTGCACCTCCAGCGCGCCACCGCCGACAAAGAAGTGATGCTCTTCGCCGTCGGGGGTCTGCACGCGCACTTCGCCGGCTTTCAGCAGGGTGAGAAGCGGGGCGTGGCGCGGATGGATGCCCAGATCGCCCTCTTTGGCCGGCGCGAACACCATCGCCGCGGGCCCGCAGAACAGCTCGCCCTCGGCGCTGACGATGTCGACCTGGATGGTGGGTGCTTCAGCCATGATTATTGCAGCGTCTTCGCCTTGGCTACCGCTTCGTCGATGGTGCCCACCATATAGAAGGCCTGTTCAGGGAGCGCGTCAAATTCGCCGCCGATAATTCCCTTGAAGCCACGGATGGTGTCCTTGAGCGGCACGATCTTGCCGTCCTGGCCGGTGAAGACCTTGGCGACGTTGAAGGGCTGCGACAGGAAGCGCTGCACCTTGCGCGCGCGGTACACCGTGAGCTTGTCCTCTTCCGACAGCTCGTCCATCCCCAGGATCGCGATGATGTCCTGCAGCTCCTTGTAGCGCTGCAGCACCGCCTGCACGCCGCGCGCGGTGTTGTAGTGATCCTCGCCGACCACCAGGGGATCGAGCTGGCGGCTGGTGGAATCCAGCGGATCCACGGCCGGATAGATACCCAAGGATGCGATCTGGCGCGACAGCACCACGGTCGCATCCAGGTGCGCGAAGGTGGTCGCCGGGGAGGGATCCGTCAGGTCATCCGCCGGCACGTACACCGCCTGAATGGAGGTGATGGAGCCGGTCTTGGTGGAGGTGATGCGCTCCTGCAGCACGCCCATCTCTTCGGCCAGCGTCGGCTGGTAACCCACCGCGGAAGGCATGCGCCCGAGCAGCGCCGAGACTTCCGTGCCGGCGAGGGTGTAACGGTAGATGTTATCGACGAAGAACAGCACGTCGCGGCCGGTGCCGCCGTCCTCGCGCTTTTCGTCGCGGAAATACTCGGCCATGGTGAGTCCGGTGAGCGCCACGCGCAGGCGGTTGCCGGGCGGCTCGTTCATCTGGCCGTACACCATCGCCACCTTGGAGTTCGACAGGTTGTCCTTGTCGATGACGCCCGACTCGATCATCTCGTGATAGAAGTCGTTGCCCTCACGGGTGCGCTCGCCGACGCCGGCGAACACCGACAGCCCGCTGTACTGCTTGGCGATGTTGTTGATGAGCTCGAGCATGTTGACGGTCTTGCCGACGCCCGCGCCGCCAAACAGTCCCACCTTGCCGCCCTTGGCGAACGGCACCAGCAGGTCAATGACCTTGATGCCGGTGACCAGCAGGTCCTGGCCGCCTGCCTGCTCGTCGAACGCCGGCGGCGGCCGATGAATCGGCAGGTACTCTTTGGCCTGCACGGGTCCGCGGTTGTCCTGTGGCTTGCCGAGCACGTCCATGATGCGCCCGAGCGTGCCCTTGCCCACCGGCACGGATATCGGCGCGCCGGTTCCCAGCACCGCGAGTCCCCGCTGCAGGCCTTCCGAGGGGCCCATGGCGATGGTGCGCACCACGCCGTCACCCAGCTGCTGCTGCACTTCGAGCGTCAGGTCCACGTCCTTCAACTTCAGCGCCTCGTAAATACCGGGGATGGACTCCCGCGGAAACTCGACGTCGATGACGGCGCCGATGATCTGGGTAATCTGTCCTTGAGCGGGGCTGGCCATGTCTTGGTTCCTCAAACCGCAGCCGCGCCGCCCACGATCTCCGAAAGTTCTTTCGTGATCGCGGCCTGGCGGGCCTTGTTGTAGATCAGTTGCAATTCGTTGATGAGCTTGCCGGCGTTGTCCGAGGCCGCGCCCATGGCGACCATGCGCGCCGCCATTTCCGAGGCGACGTTCTCGACCGCGCCGCGATACACCTGCGACTCGATGTAGCGCATCAAGAGGCCGTCGAGGATGCCGGCGGCATCCGGTTCGTAGATGTAGTCCCAGTGCTCCTGCAGCCCTTCGGTGTCGATGGCTTCGATGGGCAGCAGCTGCTCGACGCACGGCTTTTGCGTCATGGTGTTGACGAACTGCGCATTCACGAGGAACAGGCGATCCAGTTCGCCGGCGCGATAGGCGTCCAGCATCACCTTCACCGTGCCGATGAGATCCTTCACGTGCGGCCTGTCGCCCAGCCCCGAGACGTTGGCGAGGATCGGCAGACCTAAGCGCCGGAAGAAGGTCAGCCCCTTGCTGCCGATGAGGCACAGGCTCACCTGCGCGCCTTTACCCTGCCACTCGCGCACTAACGACAAGGTCTGCTTGAAGATGTTGGCATTGAGCCCGCCGGCAAGGCCCCGGTCGGTGGAGATGACGATGAGGCCGACGGCTGATGGCGAGCGCGTCACCAGGAACGGATGGCGGTAGTCGGGGTTCGCCTCGGTCAGGTGCCCGATCACGTTGCGCATTTTCTGCGCGTACGGGCGCGCCAGCTTCATGCGCTCCTGGGCCCGCCGCATCTTGCTGGTGGCCACCATCTGCATGGCCTTGGTGATCTTCTGAGTGCTCTTGACACTCGCGATCTTGGTACGGATTTCCTTGGTGCCGGGCATCGCGTGAAGCCTAGTAAGTCCCGGTGGCGAGGAAGTCCTCGATGCACTTCTTCATCGCCGCCTCGTTGTCCTTGGAGAACTTGGGATTCGCGTTGATGCCATCGATCATGGACTTGTAGTTGGTGTGCGCGAAGGCCTGCAGCGCCGCCTCGAACGCCACGATCTTCTTCAGATCCACCTTGTCCATGTAGCCGTTGTTGACCGCGTACAGGGACAGTGCCATCTCGGCGACCGACATCGGCGCGTACTGCTTCTGCTTCATCATTTCGGTGACCCGCTGGCCGCGCTCGAGCTGCCGGCGGGTCGCCTCGTCGAGATCGGACGCGAAC
Source organism: uncultured Gammaproteobacteria bacterium (assembly GCA_963718865.1). Lineage (GTDB taxonomy): Bacteria > Pseudomonadota > Gammaproteobacteria > Steroidobacterales > Steroidobacteraceae > 13-2-20CM-66-19. Next base: position 830,927 of record CAVRAE010000001.1, read on the forward strand.
TGCGAGAACGCCGCGAGCTCGCGGTACTGCGCGAGCGACAGGCGGATGCCGCCGCCGAGTTTCTTGATGATGTCGGTCTGGGCCGCGCCTCCGACGCGCGACACGGAAATGCCGGCGTTCATGGCCGGGCGGATGCCGGCGTTGAAGAGGTCGGTCTCCAGGAAGATCTGTCCGTCGGTGATCGAGATGACGTTGGTCGGCACGAACGCCGTCACATCCCCTGCCTGGGTCTCGATGATGGGCAGCCCGGTGAGCGAACCGGTCTTGCCCTTCACCGCGCCCTTGGTGACCATCTCGACGTACTCTTCGTTGACGCGCGCGCTGCGCTCCAGCAGCCGCGAGTGCAGGTAGAACACATCCCCGGGGAAGGCTTCGCGGCCCGGCGGGCGGCGCAGCAAGAGCGATATCTGCCGGTAGGCGACCGCCTGCTTGGACAGGTCGTCATAGATAATGAGTGCATCGCCGCCGTTGTCCATGAAGTACTCGCCCATGGTCACGCCCGAATAGGCGGCGATGTACTGCAGCGCCGGGGCGGTCGAGGCGGAAGCGGCCACCACGATGGTGTGCGCGAGGGCGCCGTGCTCTTCGAGCTTGCGCACCACGTTGGCGATGGTCGATTGTTTCTGGCCGATCGCGACGTACACGCACTTAATGCCGCTGGTCTTCTGGTTGATGATGGTGTCGATGGCGAGCGCGGTCTTGCCGGTCTGGCGGTCGCCGATGATGAGCTCGCGCTGGCCGCGGCCGATCGGCACCATCGAGTCCACCGCCTTGTAGCCGGTCTGCACCGGCTGGCTGACCGACTTTCTGTAGATGACGCCCGGCGCCACGCGCTCGATGGGAGCGGTGCGCGTCGCCTTGATCGGACCCTTGCCGTCGAGCGGCGCGCCCAGGGCATCGACCACGCGTCCGAGGAGCTCCGGTCCCACCGGCACCTCGAGGATGCGGCCCGTGGTCTTGACAGTGTCGCCCTCTTTTAAGTGCTTGTACTCGCCGAGCACCACCGCGCCGACCGAGTCCTGCTCGAGGTTCAGCGCCAGGCCGAAGGTGTTACCGGGGAACTCCAGCATCTCGCCATAGCGCGCATCCGCCAGTCCGTGGATGCGGGTGATGCCGTCGGTGACCGACACGATGGAGCCGACGTTGCGCGCCTCCGTGACGGACTTGAAGTTCTCGATCCGCTGCTTGATCAGATCGCTGATCTCGGTTGCCTTGATGGCCATGTGCGTTCTCTATTAAACGAATTCGTGGGTGCGGAATGGTTACCGGGCCCCGTGAAATTGAGCGTCTTGCCGGACGGCCAGCAACTTGCAATCAATGTGCAAGCTCAATTTCATGGGTGGTCTTTACGCGGTCAGCTCGTAAGCGATGCGATTGAGGCGCGCGCTGACCGAGCCGTCGATCACCAGATCCCCCGCGCGCACCACGGCGCCGCCGATGAGGCCCGGGTCGACATCGCAGTGCAGACGCACCTTGCGCCTGAGTCGCTTTTCGAGCGCGGCGGCGAGTTTGTTGCGCTGCGCGTCGTTGAGCGCGGCGGCGGAGGTCACCGTGACATCCGCGACGCCCTCGGCTGAGTCCTTGAGCTCATCGAAGCGCGTTGAGATCTCCGGCAGAAATCCCAGGCGCCGGTTGGCGGCGAGCGTGCTCACGAAATTGGCGCCATGGGGTCCGAGCTTCGCTGCCGCGATACCGGACACGAGCTGCGCCAGTTGCTCCGGGGTCACGTGCGGATTGCCGAGCAGGGCTGCCACGCGCGGATCCGTAACCACCTGGGCGGCTGCTTTGAGCGCGTCGGACCAGGGACCCAGACCTTCATGGGCGCGCGCCTCCTCGAAGGCGGCGCGCGCGTAGGGCCGGGCGATGGTGCTCTTGTCCGCCATGGCTGCCCTAGATCTGCGTCGCCAGCTGCTCGAGAAGATCCGCGTGCGTGCGCGCGTCGATCTCCCTGCCCAGGAGCTTGGAGGCCGCACCGACGGCGATGCCGGCAACCTCGCGGCGCAGGCTCTCCTTGGCGCGCGTGGTTTCGAGCTGGATCTGCTGGTGGGCGGCAGCGACCAGGCGGCCGCCCTCGGTGGTGGCCGTGCCCTTGGCCTCTTCCACCAGCTCATCGGCGCGGTGCTGCGCATGGTCGATGATCTGCGTGGCGCGTTCACGCGCCTCGCGCACGATGTCGTCCGCCTTGCTGCGCGCCTCGGTGAGCTCCTGCTCGCCCTTTTCAGCGGCCGCCAGCCCCTTCGCGATCTTGCTCTCGCGCTCGTTCATCGGGCCGAGGATCATCGGCCAGACGAACTTCATCGTGAACCAGATCAGCAATATGAACACGATCATCTGCACGACGAGTGTGAGATTGATGTTCAAGTGCTCTCTCCTGCCCCGGACTGCACGCGCGGCTCAATGAGCCGCGTGCAGCGCACCCAGGAACGGATTCGCGAACGTAAAGAACAGCGCGAAGCCGATGCCGATCATCGCCACCGCGTCCAGCAGGCCCGCGACCACGAACATCTGGATGCGCAGCACCGGCAGCAGCTCCGGCTGGCGCGCCGAGCCTTCGATGAAGCGCCCGCCGAGAATGCCGAAGCCGATGGCGGTGCCCGCCGCGCCCAGGCCGAAGATGATGCCGACGGCCAACACGGTCATGGCCTGTATGTGTGCAATTTCCATTCAACTCTCCTCAAAAAACGAAGGGCATAGCAGAAGCTGGCGGGCGCACGCCGCCCGTCAGTGATGTTCGCTGGCCAACGCCAGGTAGACGATGGTCAGTACCATGAATATGAAGGCCTGCAGCACGATGATCAGCAGGTGAAAGATCGACCAGACCAGTCCGAGAATGATCTGCACGATGATCCATACCCAGCCGCCCACGCTCGCCAGGGATTGAAGTCCGTGTGACAGCGTCAACACCGCGATCAAGAGGAAGATCATCTCCCCGGCGTACAGATTGCCGTACAGGCGCAGTGACAGCGATACCGGGCGGGCGAGCAGCGTCACCGACTCGAGGATGAAGTTCACCGGCACCAGCAGCGCCTGCAGGAACGGATTTTTGGCGCTGAACGGCTGCAGGGTCAGCTCGCGGACGAAGCCGAGCAGACCCTTCATTTTCACGCTGTAGAAAATGATCAGCACGAAGACGGTGAGGGACATCGCGAAAGTGGCGTTGAGGTCGGTGCTCGGCACGATCTTCAGGTGCTCGAATCCGGCCTGGTGCGCGGCCGCCGGCAGCAGGTCGACCGGGACCACGTCCATGATGTTGAACAGCAGGATCCAGCCGAAAATGGTCAATGCCAGCGGGGCGATGAGCTTGCTGCTGCCGTGAAAGGTATCCCGCACCTGGGTGTCGATGAAATCGATCAGCACCTCGACGAACAGCTGAAACTTCCCAGGCACGCCGGTGGTCGCGCGGCGTGCCGCAAAGTAGAAGGCGCCGCCGAAGAGCGCTGCCAGCAGGATCGAGAAAAATACCGTGTCGAGGTTGATGGCCGAGAAATCGACGATCCCGTGCGGCACCTTGTTCGACAGGAACGTCTCGTGGTGCACGATGTATTCAGTCGCGCCGCCCCCGCCTTGCTCTGCTGCCGCCATGCCCGTCACCGATCCACCCGTCCTCTAGCCGCCGTGGCGCGCGCCGCTCAAGCCGGGCAGCGCGCTCAGGAGCGCAATCCAATACACCAGGAACGTGGCAGCGAACGCGGCGAACATCGCCAGCGGCACCACCCGCACTAATTTAAGTACCACCACGAACAGCACCACCACCAGCGCGATCTTCACCGTCTCGCCGACATAGAACAGGCCCAGGGCGCGCGGCGCGCCCGCAGAGGCGGCGCCGGCAAACACCAGGCCCGCCATCACCAGGCTCCCGGCGGTGGCGATGCCACCACCCAGGAGCCCCGAGAGCGCGGCGCGCTCACCGGCCAGGGCCCAGGCGCACAACGCCGCAATCACGGTGACGCTCGCCTGACCCAGCACGACGCCGAAGGCCAGCCGCCGCGCACGGGGCAGATCGATTGCCAACACCTTATATAAGTCCCGCTCGAGGGGCCCGTTACAGCCGTTTGTCCTGCGCGTGACCTGAACGCAAGCGGCTTAACATTACTTCGGCCGTTCAGTCACTTACGTGCAGACGGCAAAAAAGCCGCGGGATTATAGAGACCCCCCGTGCCCCCGTCCACAGGACTACTGGATGTGGGCGAGAATCCCGTCCAGTTCGTCGAGGGTGTTGTAGCTGACCACGAGCCTGCCCTTGCCCCTGGCCCCCTGCTGGATGGCGACCTTCGCGCCGAGTTTCTCGGCCAGCTCCTGCTCGAGGCGCTCCACATTCGGGTCACGCGAGCCCGCATCGCTTTCGCTGCGGGCACCCGCCGGGGTCTGCAGCCGGCGCACCAGCGCCTCGGTTTCGCGCACGGAAAGGCCCTTCTTCGCCACCAGCAGCGCGACCTCGGTCTGCTGGCGCCGATGGGTCAGGCCCAGGAGCGCCCGCGCGTGCCCCATTTCGAGCTCGCGCTTCTCCACCAGCTCGCAGACCTCCGCGGACAACTCCAGCAGCCGCAGCAGGTTGCTGACGGTCGCGCGCGAACGGCCGACCGCGTCCGCGGCTTCCTGGTGGGTGACTCCGAACTCGCTGATCAGACGCGTGAGCGCCCGCGCCTCCTCCAGCGGGTTTAAGTTCTCGCGCTGGATGTTCTCGATGAGGGCCACGGCAATGGCCGCCTCGTCGGGAATCGCGCGGATCACCGCCGCAATCTCCGTCAGGCCCGCCATCTGCGCGGCGCGCCAGCGGCGCTCGCCGGCGATGATTTCGTAGCGCTGCGACTCACCGCCCGCGGGAGCGGCGAGCGGGCGCACCACGATCGGCTGCACCACGCCCTGCGCCTTGATCGAGTTGGCGAGTTCCGTGAGGGTCTCGGCGCGCATGTCCATGCGCGGCTGGTAGCGGCCGCGTTGCAGCAGATCCAGCGGCAGCTTCGCAAGCTGCTCGCCAACAGCCGCCGGTGCCGGCGCTGCGTCCGCGGCCGCCAGGGTGTGGCGTGCGGTCGCGGTGCCCAGCAGGTCGGCAAGACCGCGGCCGAGGGAGGGCTTTTTCATCGCGTGAGCTCCGTGCCGGTGACCGCTGCGGGGAGCTCATGCGCGGCGGCGTCATTCGCCGCAGGCGCAGCCTGCCCGGCAGTGAGCATCTCCTCCTCGCGCCGGATCATCTCCCCGGCGAGCGCGAGGTAGGCGAGCGCGCCGCGGGACTCCTTGTCATGAAAGAGCGCCGGCTTGCCGAATGAGGGCGCCTCGGCGAGGCGGATGTTGCGGGGGATGATGGTGCGAAACACCTGGTTCCCGAAGTGGCTGATGAGCTGGTTGCTGACCTCGTTGGAGAGGTTATTACGCGGATCGAACATGGTACGCAGCACGCCTTCCACGGTAAGTCCTGGGTTTGCGGCCACGCGGATCTGCTCCACGGTCGAGAGCAGCGCCGTGAGGCCCTCGAGCGCGTAGTACTCGCACTGCATCGGGATCAGCACGCTGTCGGCGGCCACCAGCGCATTCACGGTGAGCATGTTGAGCGCCGGCGGACAGTCGATGAGGATGATGTCGAAGTCCGCGCGCTTGGCGGCCAGCGCGTGGCGCAGCTTGATCTCCCGGCCGATGGGCAGGGTGAGGAGGCGCACTTCCGCCGCGGTCAGGTCCTGGTTCGCCGGCAGCAGCATGAAGCCTGACTGCTCCACCGCGACCAGCGCCTGGGCAAGCTCACATTCCCCCAGCAGCACTTCGCAGGCGCTGTACGTCAAGCTGCCCTTGTCGATGCCGCTGCCCATGGTGGCGTTGCCCTGGGGATCCAGGTCCATGAGCAGCACCCGGCGCTTGGTGGCGGCGAGCGAAGCCGCCAGATTCACCGCCGTCGTCGTCTTGCCGACCCCGCCCTTCTGATTCGCGATGGCGATGACGCGCTGCATGGGCGACAGTGTACTTCACTGCGGCGCCCGCGCCGCCGGGCGAGCATCGCAGCCGCCGAAATCGCTGCGCAGCGATTTCGGCCAATTGAACTATGCCACCCGCTGCTGGGGGCGGCGCGCGAGCCGCTCGCGGGCCATGTGGTCGGCCACGGCATTGGTGGTGCGGTTCTCACGCCGGGCGCGCTCGAAGATCTCCGTCAGGCGCTGCGGGATCCCCTGGATATCGCTGGTCACCTGCGCCTGGGTCGCGCCGCCGTAGTATTCGCGCGCCACGCTGATGATGCCGCCGGCGTTGATCACATAGTCGGGCGCGTAAAGGATGTCGGCAGCGAGCAGCGCCGTGCCGTCCTGTCCCTGGGCGAGCTGGTTGTTGGCGGCGCCTGCGATGATGCGGGCCCGCAGGCGCGGAATCGATGTCCCATCGAGCACCGCGCCGAGCGCGCAGGGCGCGAGCACCTCGACGTTCTGGGAAAGGATCTCGTCCACGGACACGGCCGTGGCCTTGAATTCCTGGCACACCCGCTCGGCTGCCGGGGCGCGCACGTCGGCGACCAGCAGCTTCGCACCCGCGCCAGCGAGCATGCCGCACAGGTGATAACCGACCCCGCCGGCGCCCTGAACAGCGACGCTGACGCCGGCAAGATCCGCGCGGCCGAGCTTGAATCTGACCGCGGCCTTGATGCCTAAGAAAACCCCGAGCGCGGTCTTGGGTCCCGGATCCCCGCCCGCCTCACCCGGCGCGCGCGCCAGGCCCGAAACGTACCGCGTCGCGCGGGCGACGTGGCTCATGTCGGTGATGGTCGTGCCGACGTCTTCGGCCGTGATGTAGCGCCCGCCGTGCGAATCCACGAAACGCCCGAAGGCTTCGAACAGCTCCGGGGTCTTGGCCGCGCGCGGGTCGCCGATGATGACGGCCTTGCCGCCGCCAAAAGGCAGCTGCGCCATGGCGTTCTTGTAGCTCATGCCGCGCGACAGCCGCAGCACATCCGACACCGCCTCGGTAGTGGTGGCGTACGGCCACATACGGCATCCGCCGGCGGCCGGACCGAGAGCGGTCGAATGCACGGCGATGATGGCTTTCAGCCCCGTCGCAGCGTCGTGGCCAAAGGCGATGAGCTCGTGGCCGTCGAACTCAGGTCTGTCGAAGACTTCCATCGGCGCACGCTCGGAGCCGCAGCTCCGCCCAGGGGGACAAGGGGCGCCAGCCTACCCCTGTGCCGCGCACTGCACGTCACAAGAGTTGCTTCAGAAGTCTCCCTGGTGAAATATATGTTTCACTAACTGGCCATTTACCGGCATGAACAATGCACTCTGCCCTGGACCGGACCGATATGCGCATCCTGGACCTGCTGCAGGCGCACGGGGACCTGTCGGCGGCGCAGGTCGCCGAACGCCTGAGTCTCACGGCCTCGACCTGCTGGCGGCGCATCACGCGCCTCGAGGAGCAGGGCGTCATCCTGAAGCGCGTGGCGCTGCTGGATCGCGAGAAACTCGGGCTCTCGGTGCTGGTGTTCTCGCACGTGAAGCTCGCCGGTCACGGGCGCGATGCGCTGCTGCGCTTCGAGCAGGCCGTGCGCAAGCACGCGGAGATCCTCGAGTGCTACACGCTCATGGGCGAGACGGATTTCCTGCTGCGGATCGTGTGCCGCGACATCAAGGCATACGAGGCGTTCTTCCTCGATCACCTGTCGCGCTTTCCCGGCGTGCAGTCGGTGAACTCCTCGATCGCGCTCGCCGTCATCAAGGAGAAGAGCGCGCTGCCGCTGCTGCCTTGACGACCGTGGGGAGCGGCAGATCCTCCGCGCCGGGGGCCGCCGGCGCCGGCTCGAGCCCGGCGCAGGTGACGATCTGCTGGGTGTTGATGAAGGGGCTCTTGTGGGCGCCCGGCACCGGGCGCCGCCGGCTCATGCGCCAGAGGTTGTAGAGGCTCAGCGCCCCGGTGAGCGTCGCCAGCGTGCCGAAGTAGGCGCCCGGCCCCAGGGCGCCGATCAGGCTTCCGGCCAGCACCGGGCCGGCGGCCGCCGCCATGCCGTTGACGAGCAGCAGCGCGCTGCTCGCGGCCACCATCTGCGTCGGCTCAAGCTTGTCGTTCACGTGCGAGACCGCGAGCGAATACAAGGTGAGCGCGGCGCCGCTGAAGAGCGCCGTGAGCAGCAGCAGCACGGCCTTGGGCAGCGGCCCGAAGAGCACGATGCTGCCCGCGACCAGGGTCGCGATGAGGCACGCGCCGCCCAGCACCGTGCGCCGGTCAACACGATCGGAGAGCCTGCCGACCGGGTACTGGGTGAGCGCCGCCGCGATGATGCTGGCCGCCATGAACTCGGCCACCCCGTGGGTCCCCGCGCCGCTCAGGCGCGCGTACACCGGGCCCATGGAGAAGATGATCGAGGAGACCATTCCCGAGACCGCGACCGCCACCACCCCGAGCGGGGAGTTGCGGTACAGATCGCGATAGCGGACCCGGTGCGAGACGGCCGCCTCGGGGGTCTGCTGCGCGGAGGCGACGATCGGCACCATCGCGAGCGAGATCAGGCCCGAGACCAGCATGAATGGGGCGGCGGTCTGCGGGCTCGCCAGGACGAGGAGAAACTGCGCGGCCCCCAGGCCGATGTACAGCACCAGCATATACACAGCGAGGAGCCGCCCGCGGTTGCTGCGGCTCGCGCGATTGTTGAGCCAGCTCTCGGCCACGACGTAGATGCCGGCGAAGCACAGCCCGGAGATCAGGCGCATGGCGCCCCAGGGCACGGGGTGCACCCAGGAGGCCTGCACCAGCGCCGCCACCGAGGCGAGCGCGGCGAGGGTGGCAAACACCCGCACGTGCCCGACCCGCCGCAAGAGGCGCGGCGCGAGCAGCGTGCCGCTCAGGTACCCCACGTAGTAGCAGGACATGACGAGTCCCGTGACCGGCGTGGGGAAGCCCTCGAGCGTGGCGCGCAGCCCGAGGAGCGTGTTCTGCAGCCCCGAGCCGAGCATGAGGATGCCCATGCCGAGCAGCAGCGGCCAGGTGGCGAGGAGGGGGTTAATGGGCATGGCGGCGCATCATTTGCGCGTGAGTACGATAACGCAGCGCGCCGCGGTAAGTCCGGGGACCGTGAGCGCACGCGAGGCGCTCACGCGCCAGGGTGCCGGGAGCGCTGCGAGCTCCCCTTGCGGCCACTTGCCCTTCATGGCGAGTACCCGGGTGCGCGGCCCGCACAGCGGCGCGACGGTCTCAAGCAGGCGCGGCAGCGGCGCGAGCGCCCGCGCCACGACCGTGTCGAACGGCGGTTTGGGGCGCATCTGCTCGGCACGCGCGTGCAGTGCGGTCACGTTGGCGAGTTGCAGCAGCTGCGCGGCGTGTGCGACGAAACGGATCTTCTTGGCGGTCGAATCGATGAGGGTGAAGTGCCGGCCGGGGTTCGCAACCGCGAGCGGCAGCCCCGGGAACCCCGCGCCGGTGCCGACGTCGGCGACGCGCTCGCCGGCGAGATCCGCATTCACCGCCAGACTGTCCAGCAGGTGATGGGTGATCATCTGCGGCTGCGCCGTGATCCCGGTCAGGTTGTACATCTGGTTCCAGCGCACGAGCTCATCCAGCAGTTCCAGGAGCCGCCCGGCCTGGGCATCCGTGAGCGTGACCTCAAGGGTCGCGGCGTCCCGCACCAGTTGTTCAACGGCACCCAAATATCGACTCCCCGCAGCAACTTTAAGGCCAGCTTAAGCTGCGATTGATCATACTTTGGGCATCATGAGACTGCTGCTCGTAGAGGACGATCCCATGATCGGCGAGGCCATTCGCGCGGGACTGAAGCGCGACGGCTTCACCGTGGACTGGGTGCACGAGGCGCAGTCCGCCGCCGCCGTGCTGCACACCGAGCCTTATGAACTGGTGCTTCTGGACCTGGGGCTCCCGGGGCCCGGCGGCCTGCAGTTGCTCAAGAGCCTGCGCGAGCGCGGTGGCTCACTCCCGGTGCTCATCATCACCGCGCGCGATGCGGTGTCCGATCGGGTCGCCGGCCTCGACGCCGGCGCCGATGACTACCTGGTCAAGCCCTTTGACCTCGATGAGCTCGCCGCGCGCATCCGCGCCCTCCTGCGCCGGCGCGCCGGCACCGGAGCGCCGCTGCTCTCGCATCTGGGCGTGGAACTGGATCCTGCGGCTCACCGCGTCACGCACGACGGCGCGCAGGTTGCCCTGTCGCCGCGCGAGTTCGCCCTGCTGCAACTGCTCATGGAGCGCCCGGGCACCATCCTGTCGCGCGCTTCGATCGAGGAGCGTCTCTACGGCTTCGGCGAGGAAGTGGAGAGCAACGCGGTGGAGGTCCACATACACGGCCTGCGCCGCAAGCTCGGCGCGCAGTTCATTCTCACGGTGCGCGGCGTGGGCTATCGCGTGAGACCGGCGGCATGAGCTCGCTGCGGGCGCGGCTGCTGGCCTGGCTCCTGGGCGCGGTGGTCCTGCTGGGGGCCGCGGGCGGCTGGATCGTGTACCGCAACGCGCTCGCCGAGGCGGATGAGTTCTTCGATTACCACCTGCGCCAGACCGCGCTCATCCTGCGCGACCAGCCGGTCGAGTACCTGCTGTCGCCGCAGATCCCGCCGACCGACGCGGCCTACGACTTCGTCGTGCAGGTCTGGTCGCTCGATGGCGTGCGCGTCTACCTGTCACGGCCGCACGCGGTGCTGCCGCGGATCACGACCCTGGGACTTGCGACCGTCGCCACCAGCGAAGGCAGCTGGCGTGTTTACGGCGTGCAGGCGCTCACCAAGGTCATCCAGGTGGCGCAGCCCATGAGCGTGCGACGCAAACGCGCCGCGCAGCTTGCCCTGCAGACGCTGCGACCGTTCGCGCTGCTGCTGCCGGTGCTGGCGATTCTCATCTGGCTGGCGGTCGGCACGGCCCTGCAACCGCTGCAGCGGGTCACCGCGTTGGTGAAGGCGCGCCGCGTTCATACCCTGGATCCCTTGCCCGCTGAGCGCCTGCCGGATGAAGTGCAGCCACTGGTCGCAGCGCTCAACGAGCTCCTGGAGCGGCTGCGCGCGGCACTCGACCGCGAGCGCGCGTTTCTCGCCGATGCGGCGCACGAGCTGCGCACCCCGCTGACCGCCCTGCACCTGCAGACCGGAACTCTGGCGCGCGCCAGCGGGGAGGCGGAGCGCACGGCCGCCATGGCGGGACTGACCGCGGGCGTGCAGCGCGTCATCCACCTCGTGGAACAGCTCTTGTCGCTCGCCCGGCAGGAACCGCGGGCGGAAAATGCGCCCGTGCCGGTACGACTCGATGACCTCGCGCGTGAGGTCGTGGCGGAACTGGTGCCGCTCGCGGACGCCGGCGGCATCGACCTCGGGGTTTCCGCGGCCCAGCCCGCGAGTGTCACCGGCGAACCGGATGCCCTGCGGACGTTGTTGCGCAACCTCGTGGATAACGCCGTGCGCTACACGCCCAGGGGCGGTCGTGTTGATGTCAGCGTCGAGGCGCCCGCGGCGGCCGCGCCGCCCAGCGCACCGTCCGGGGCACGCCTCGTCGTGGCCGATGATGGTCCGGGGATTCCCGCCGCCGAGCGCGAGCGGGTGTTCGATCGCTTTTACCGGCGTGCGGGTGCCACGGCGCCGGGCAGCGGCTTAGGCCTTGCGATCGTACGGGCGATCGCCGTGGCGCACGGCGCCACCGTCACTCTAAGTGACGGGCCGGACGGCAAGGGCCTCACCGTGACGGTGTTATTTCCCTAGGCCGAATTGGCCATCTTTTCGCCGGCAAAAACCACGTTTTTGCCGACGTGTCTGACTCAGCCGCTGGGTGGGCCTGCGGAAGGGGTCGTCCGGCCCCTTGCGCCAATCTAATGAGCGAGTTTCTGCAGGAACGCGGCCGCGGTCTGCATGTAGGCGTCGTGGTCGGCTTTCTTGCGGAAGCCGTGACCCTCGTCCTTCCCCACCAGGTACCACACCTCGCCGCCGGCGGCGCGCACGCGCCACACCAGCTGCTCGGATTCGGACCCCGGCACGCGCACGTCGTTGAATCCCTCCACCACCAGCAGCGGTTTCCTGATGCGGCTGGCGTTGGTGAGCGGAGAAATGCGGTCGAGGAATACGCGCATGGCCGGATCACGTTCGTCGCCGTACTCCTCGCGTCGCAGGTCGCGCCGGTAGGGGGCGGTGTTGCGCAGGAAGGTGACGAAGTTGCTGATGCCCATGGCGTCGATGCCGCCACTTAAGCGCTCGCCGTACGCCACCAGCGAGGCGAGTGTCATGTAGCCGCCGTAGGAGGCGCCCATGATGGCGACGTGCGCTCGATCGAATGCCGGCTGCACACCGATCCACACCAGCAGCGAGCCGATATCGCGCACCGCATCCTCGCGCAGCACGCCGTTGTCGAGCGCGAGAAAACTTCTGCCGTAGCCGGATGAGCCGCGCACGTTGGGCGCGACCACCGCATACCCGAGCTCGCGCACCAGGAACTGCACGAACGGATCCCAGCCGGGGCGGTACTGGTCCTCCGGACCGCCGTGAACATAGATGAGCACCGGACTTGGCCCGGCGGCCGACGGCCGGTAGACATACGCGGACAGCATGCGCGGATGGCCGCCGCTCTTGTCCCAGGTCGGGTAGCGGATGAGCTCCGGTGCCACGAGATTGCCGCCGAGCGCAGGCCCGGCCTCACTGTGGGTCCAGCGCTCGAGCTTGCCGCTCGCCAGATCGTAGGCGTAGGCATCGCGCGGTGACTGCGCCGACTCGGCCGACATGCCGAGCTTCGTGCCGCTGGCGTCGAAGCGCAGGTTGGCGATGCGCCCCTGCGGCAATCCCACCGGCGCCAGATCTATTTTTTTCTGCGTGTCGAGCACCACGAGGCGGCTGATGCCGCCCTCGTTGACGACGTAGGCGATGTAGCGCTCATCGGCGCTGACATTGAAATCCTCCACATCCCAGCCGGTGTCGGGCGACACGCGGTGCGTAGTGTGGGTGGCGAGGTCCGTGTAGAGGAGATGATTGAACTCCCCGCCCTCATCGGTCAGCAGGTAAACCCCGTTTCCGCCGGGGGCAAACCTGGCCATGCGGATACCGATCTTGCGGCCGCTCGGGTCCACGGGCGTGAGCGTGCCGCTGGCGACGTCCGCGACGTACAGGTAGCTCTCCTCGAGTGACACGTAGCGCCATACGAGCAGCTTCGAATCATCCGGGGACCAGTCGAGCGGATACCAGGTGTCGTGCCGGCCGCCGACCACCAGCTGCGGCGCAGCTCCGGTGCTCGCATCCGCAACGTAGACATCGTAGCTGGCGCCGTCGCGGTCGTTACCGTAGAAGGCGATGCGCTTGCCGTCGTGCGCCCACACCGGGCTGCCGTGGATGAAATCGCCGTGCGTCACCTGGCGCACGCTGCCGTTGGGCGCCACTACGTACACCTGGGTGTTCTCGTCGCCTGCCTCATCCTTCAGGAACGCAAAGCGCCCGCCGCTGCGCGCCGCCCGCGCCCAGGTGATCGGATCGCGGTAGAAGGTGAGCTGCTCGCGCGCCCCGAGGGGAGTTGCCACGCGATGCACCTGCACGCTGTCGCCGAAGCGGGTGGCGATGAGCATGGCGCCGTCGGGCAGCCAGTCCAGGAACGTCGCTTCGCGCGACTGCAGGTAACCGTCGAGGCGTGCATTGAGCGCCGCGTCCGGCGGCGCAATGCCTTCGAAGACCAGATCGCCACGTTCAACATGCGTGAGCGCGTGCGTGGCGGCCTGCTGGGCTCCCGCGGCGGAGGCGCCGGCGAGCAGCGCTGCGGCCAGAAAAAACTTTCGGCTCATGTGTTATGGACTGGGGCTTGTCAGCACTGCGGAACGAACCGTGTGGCACCGCCGCAGCCGGCCAAAGCCGCGCCTTTGGCCGGCGGAAACGGAACTACTGTCCGCCGAAATCGCTGCGCAGCGATTTCGGCCAATGCAATAGTGTACTTGGTTACGATGTGCACATGGGCCACTCCGACCGGCAAGCCGCGCCAACAGTTCCTGTGACCGCGGCGCTTTATCGGCATCCGCATGGCATCACCGCCGTGGATTGCGAGTACCTCTACTCCGGGCACGCCGCCGCGCACATCATAGTTGACGCCGGCCGCGCCGCCTTCGTGGATGTCGGCACCAACGATTCCGTTCCCTATCTGCTCGCCGCTCTGCGGCAGCTCGGCGTGCCGCGCGACGCGGTCGATTACCTGCTGCTGACGCACGTGCACCTGGATCACGCCGGTGGCGCGGGCGCTCTCATGCGCGAGCTTCCCGCCGCGCAGGCGGTGCTGCATCCGCGCGGCGCGCCGCACATGCTCGACCCCGCGAAGCTGGTCGCGGGCGCCAGCGCAGTCTACGGCGCGGAGCGCTTCGCGCGTCTCTACGGGGAGCTGGTGCCGATTCCGGCGGCACGCGTGCGGGTGGTCGGGGACGGCGAGCGCCTGCGGCTCGGTGCCCGCGAGCTCACGCTGCTGCACACGCGCGGGCACGCCGAGCACCACTACGTGGTGGTTGACGAAGCCCATGCCAGCATTTTTTCCGGCGACACCTTCGGGATTTCCTACCGCGCCCTGGATACACCCAGGGGCGCGTTCATCACCCCGTCGACGGTGCCCACGCAGTTCGACCCGGTGCAGCACCTCGCCTCCATCGACCGCATGCTCGCCTACCAACCTGACTCCATGTATCTCATGCACTTCAGCCGCGTCACCGGCGTGCGGCGTCTCGCCGAGATGCTCAAGGCGCAGATCAACGAGTTCGTGCGCTTCACGCGCGCGCATGCGGATGATGCCGACCCGTTCCCGGGCATCCGCACCGCCATGCTCGCGCACTGGGTGAGCCTGCTGCGACTGCAGGGCAGCCCCTTAAGCGCCCATGACATCGAGCAGGCGCTGCTTGGCGACCTGGAACTCAACACTCAGGGACTGATCGCGTGGCTTCACAGGGAGAAACGTAAATGACCGCGAAATTCAAGGCATTCCGCATCCACTCCGAGAACGGCAGGATCGCCGCGCGCTTCGAGGAGATCTCGCTTGGGGATCTGTCGGCAGGCGAGGTGGTGATCCGGGTCAGCCACTCCGACATCAACTACAAGGACGCGCTCGCCGCCACCGGCGCCGGCCGCATCCTGCGCCGCTACCCCCTGGTCGGCGGGATTGATCTTGCCGGGGTGGTGGAGTCCTCCGCCGATGCGCGCTTCAAGGCCGGGGACGCGGTGCTGGTGACCGGCTGCTCGCTGTCGGAGACGCACGATGGCGGCTACGCGCAGTTCGCACGCGTTCCGGGGGACTGGGTGATCCCGATGCCGCCGGGACTCGATGCGCTCACCGCCATGTCGCTCGGCACCGCCGGCTTCACCGCGGCGCTCGCCATCCACCGCATGGAGCAAAACGGCCAGACCCCGCAAGGCGGCCCGATCGCCGTCAGCGGCGCGAGCGGCGGCGTCGGCAGCATCGCCGTCGACATGCTGAGCGGCCGTGGCTACAAGGTCGTCGCCATCAGCGGCAAGCACAGCGCCACTGAGTACCTCAAGGCGCTCGGGGCCACCGAGGTGCTCAACCGCGAGGGACTCGACTTCGGCAGCAAGCCGCTGGAGACCCCGCGTTTCGCCGGCGCCATCGACAACCTCGGCGGTGAGATGCTCGCCTGGTTCACGCGCACGGTGGATTTCTGGGGCAACATCGCCAGCATCGGGCTCGCCGCCGGGCCGGAACTCAAGACCACCGTCATGCCGTTCATCCTGCGGGGCGTAGCGCTCATCGGCATCAACTCCTCGGCGACCCGCCGCGAATGGCGGCTGGCGGTATGGCAGCGCATTGCCACCGACCTTAAGCCTAAGCACCTCGCCCGGATCGTGACCCGCACCATCGACTTCGATGAGCTGCCGGCGGCGTTTCCTGCCTATATAGAAGGCAAGATCACCGGCCGCACCGTGGTGCGGATTGCATGAGGGTCCCGCCCGAACCTACTGGCGAGTAGGGTGGCGCGCGCTGGCCCGTGCGCCGCCGCCGCGTATACAATCGCCGCTCCTGCGCTGAAGGATCAACCATGACGGAAACCCCTGTGCGCGCCGGCGCACGCCTGCGGGCGGCGCTCGCGGCTGAGCAGCCCCTGCAGGTCGTCGGGGCCATCAATGCCTACGCCGCGCGCCTGGCCGAGGCGAGCGGCTTTCGCGCCCTGTACCTCTCCGGAGGCGGTGTCGCCGCCAACTCCCTAGGGATGCCCGACCTCGGCATCTCCACCATGGACGACGTGCTGATCGACATCCGCCGCATCACCGAGGCCAGCGGCCTGCCGCTGCTGGTCGACGCCGACACCGGCTGGGGCGGGGCTTTCAACATCGCACGCACCGTGCGCAGCTTCTGCAAGGCCGGCGCCGCCGGCCTGCACATCGAGGACCAGGTGGCGGCCAAACGCTGCGGCCACCGCCCCGGCAAGGAGATCGTGCCGCTGGAGGAAATGGTGGATCGCATTAAGGCCGCCGTGGATGCGCGCCCCGACGGGGGCTTCGTGATCATGGCGCGCACCGACGCGCTGGCGATCGAAGGCATCGACCGCGCCATCGAGCGCGCCCGGGCCTGCGTCGCGGCGGGCGCCGACATGATTTTCCCCGAGGCCATGACCGAACTGTCGATGTACCGGCGCTTCAGGGACGCGGTACGCGTGCCGATCCTCGCCAACATCACCGAGTTCGGGCAAACCCCGCTCTTCAGCCGCGAGCAGCTGGCCGCGGTGGGTGTGGACATCGTGCTGTACTGCTGCTCGGCCTACCGCGCCATGAATGCGGCGGCCTTGAAGACCTACCAGGCCATCCGCCGCGACGGCACGCAGAAGAACGTTCTCGACAGCATGCAGACCCGTGAGGATCTCTATAAATACCTGGACTACCACGCCTACGAAGACAAGCTCGACCGGCTGTTTGCCGCTGAAAAGGAGAACTCCACTTGAGTGAGGCGCCACCCACCAACAACCTGGGCGTAAGGCCCAAGAAGTCGGTCGCGCTCTCGGGCGTGACCGCGGGCAACACCGCGCTGTGCACCGTGGGCCGCACCGGCAACGACCTGCACTACCGCGGCTATGACATCCTCGAGATCGCCACGGTGTGCGAGTTCGAGGAAATCGCCTGCCTGCTCATTCACGGCAAGTTGCCGAACCGTCCCGAGCTCAACGCCTACAAGAGCAAGCTCAAGTCGCTGCGGGGCCTGCCGGGTCCGGTGCGCGGCGCACTGGAACTGCTGCCCGCGGGCGCGCATCCGATGGACGTGCTGCGCACCGGGACTTCGGTGCTCGGCTGCACGCTGCCGGAGAAGGATGATCACCGGGCTCCAGGTGAGCGCGACATCGCCGACCGGCTGGTGGCCTCCTTGGGCTCGATGCTCGCCTACTGGTTCCACTTCAGTCACTCAAGCCAGCGCATCCAGGTGGAGACCGAGGACGACTCCGTCGGCGGACACTTCCTGCACCTGCTGCACCGGCGCGCGCCGCCTGCCTCCTGGGTGCGCGCCATGCACACCTCGCTGATCCTGTACGCCGAGCACGAGTTCAATGCCTCGACCTTCGCCGCGCGCGTGATCGCCGGCACCGGCGCCGACGTGTATTCGTGCATCGTCGGGGCGATGGGCGCGCTGCGCGGACCCAAGCACGGCGGTGCCAACGAGTTCTCGTTCGAGACTCAGAAGCGCTACGACACCGCGGATGCCGCGGATGCCGACATCCGCGCGCGCGTGGCCGCCAGGGAAGTGATCATCGGCTTCGGCCACCCGGTGTACACCCTCGCCGATCCGCGCAACCAGGTGATCAAGGAAGTCGCCCGCGCTCTGTCGAAAGAAAGCGGCGACATGAAAATGTTCGACATCGCCGCGCGCATCGAGAAGGTGATGCACGAGACCAAGAACATGTTCGCGAACCTCGACTGGTTCTCGGCGGTCTCGTATCACATGATGGGCGTGCCCACCGAGATGTTCACGCCGCTGTTCGCCATCGCGCGCACCACCGGCTGGGCGGCGCACGTGATGGAACAGCGCGCCGACGGCAAGATCATCCGTCCGGCTGCCAACTACGTCGGCCCCGAGAACCTGAAGTTCGTCCCCATCGAGAACCGCAAGTAATCGCCCAGGCGCACTGCACACCATGTCCGCAGCCGATATCAGGTCCACACAGCGTCCGCAGCCCGACGCCGCCCTCACCGCCATCGCCCGCTACGCGCGCAATTTCACCGTTGAGAGCGAGGTGGCGTACGACACCGCCCGCTACTGCCTCATGGATACCCTCGCCTGCGGTTTTCAGGCCCTGAAGTACCCGGCGTGCCGGAAGCTCTTAGGTCCGGTGGTGCCGGGTGCCGTCATGGCCGGCGGCGCGCGCGTGCCCGGCACTTCGTTTGAGCTCGACCCGGTGCAGGCCGCGTTCAATATCGGTGCCATGGTGCGCTGGCTCGACTTCAACGACACCTGGCTCGCGGCCGAGTGGGGCCACCCTTCGGACAACCTCGGCGGCATCCTCGCCGTGGCGGACTACCTGGCGCGCAACGCCCTCATGACCGGCAGGAACCCGCCGACGGTGCGCGATGTGCTCACCGCCATGATCAAGGCGCACGAGATCCAGGGCGTGCTGGCGCTGGAGAACAGCTTCAACCGCGTCGGGCTCGATCACGTGCTGCTGGTGCGGGTCGCCTCCACCGCGGTGGTGGCGGGCATGCTCGGCGCCAGCGACGATGAGGTCGTGAACGCGGTCTCCAACGCCTGGATAGACGGCGGCGCGCTGCGCACCTACCGGCACGCTCCCAACACCGGCTCGCGCAAGAGCTGGGCGGCGGGGGATGCCACCAGCCGCGCGGTGCGCCTCGCGCTCATCGCACTCACCGGCGAGATGGGCTACCCGTCAGCGCTGTCGGCAAAAACCTGGGGCTTCAGCGACGTGCTCTTCAAGGGCAAGCCCCTCATCCTGCCGCAGCCCTTCGGCAGCTACGTCATGGAGAACGTGCTGTTCAAGATCTCTTTCCCCGCGGAATTCCACGCCCAGACCGCGGTCGAGGCCGCGATGACCCTGCACCCGTCGGTCGCGGATCGGCTCGAGCGCATCGAGCGCATTGTGATCGAGACCCAGGAGCCGGGGGTGCGCATCATCGACAAGGTGGGGCCGCTCGCGAACCCCGCCGATCGCGATCACTGCATCCAGTACATGGTGGCGGTGCCGCTGATCTTCGGGCGCCTCACCGCGGAGGATTACGAGGACGCGGTGGCCGCCGACCCGCGCATCGATGCGCTGCGCGCGAAAATGCAGGTGCGCGAGAATCCGGCTTTCACGCGTGATTACTACGCCGCCGACAAGCGCTATATCGGCAACGCGCTGCAGGTGTTCTTCAGCGACGGCAGCCAGTCCGAACGGGTGCAGGTGGACTTCCCCATCGGCCATCGCCGGCGGCGCGCCGAAGGCACGCCGGTGCTGGTGAAGAAATTCGAGGCTGCCGTGGACGCGCACTTCAGCGCCAGGCAGGCGCAGCGCATCAAGGCGCTGTTCGCGGCTCCTGCGCAACTGGCTGCGCTGCCGGTCAACGAGCTGCTGGCCGCAATGGTGACCAACGGCCCGGCTTAGGGCACTGTCCGCCGAAATCGCTTGCTGCGATATCGGCCGATGAACTAGCCCACCCGCACCGGCACAAACAGCCGCGTCTCGCCGCGCTGGATGAGCAGCGCGATGTGCCCCTTGGACTTCTCCACCGCGCTCGTGAGCTCACTGGCGCTGGTGACCGGGGCGCCATTGGCGGCCAGCACCACGTCGCCTTGCTGAATCCCGGCCTCGGCCGCCGGCCCGCTCGCGCGCTCCACCACCAGTCCGCCCTTGATGTTGGCCTGGCGCTGCTCATCGGAAGTCAGCGGCCGCACGGCGAGGCCCAGCTTGCCGCCCTGCGCATGTGCGGGGGCGTTGGACGCGGTGCGCTTGTCCTCCAGCGCGCCGAGCTTGACCGTGACATCACGCGCGCTGTGATTGCGCCAGATCGAAAGCGAAACCTCGGTCCCGGGACTGATGCTCGCGACCGCGACCGGCAGCTCGTTGGAGTCCTTGAGCGCCTGGCCGCTGATCTTCAGGATCACATCCCCTGCCTCGACCCCGGCGTGCTCGGCGGGTCCGCCTTTTTCGACACTCGCAACCAGCGCGCCCTCGGGCTGCGGCAGGCCGAAGGAGTCGGCCAGGCCCTGAGTTACCGGCTGGATGACGACGCCGAGTTTGCCGCGCGCCACGTGACCGGTGGCCTGCAGCTGCTCGCTGACCCGCATGGCGACATCAATCGGGATGGAGAACGACACGCCCATGTAGCCGCCGCTGCGGCTGTAGATCTGTGAGTTGATGCCGACCACTTCGCCGCGCATGTTGAACAGCGGCCCACCGGAGTTGCCGGGGTTGATCGGCACGTCGGTCTGGATGAAAGGTACGTAGCCGGAATCCGGCAGGGTGCGCCCCTTGGCGCTGACGATGCCGGCGGTGGCGCTGTTTTCAAAGCCGAACGGCGCGCCGATCGCCAGCACCCATTCACCGACCTTGAGCGTGCGCGAGTCACCGATCCTGACAGTCGGCAGATCCTTCGCCGCGATCTTCAGCACCGCGATGTCCGAGCGCGTGTCGACGCCGATCACCTTGGCGGTGTATTCGCGCCGGTCGGTGAGCCGCACCGTGACTTCGCTGGCGCCGTTCACCACGTGCGCATTGGTCATGATGACTCCGTCCGCGCGCACGATGAAACCGGAGCCTTCACCGTGCGTGGGGCCCGGCTGCGGCAACTGAAATGGCAGCCCGCGGAAGAACGGCGCGAACGGGCTGTTGGGTCCGAAGGGATTGTTGTCGTTACCGTTGTCCGGTGAATCCTCGTCATCGCCCTGCGAGTTCATCGCCGCCGTCTTGGTCACGACACTGATGTTCACCACCGCAGGCCCGTAGCGCTGCACCATGCTGCTGAAATCGGGGAGCGCCGTGGCGGGTGCCGCCATGGGCGCCGCGGTGGCCTGGGACGCGGCGGGCGCGGCTGCGAGCGCGGTCAGCGCCGCGGGTGTGGCCACCGCGCGCGTGGCTCCCGCGATGTACAGCGCGCTCACGGGAACGGCGATGGCGGCCGCGCCGAGGATCGCGGCAATGAGGGGTTTCCTGATGAGATTCAGCAGCTTCATGGGTGTCTTTCCGAAATGGGGCTGTCAGCTCCGTGAGCGAACAATAGGAACGGAATCTTATGGGAGCCTTAAGGCCCCGGTCCGCGGCGCAAACGCAGCCGTTCCGCCTGTCGCTTTTCAGGCTCAGTGCACGGTGAAGCGCGTGTACGGCCGCTCTTCGGTGGCAAGCGCGGGCTTAAGCCCGCTGAAGTAGCCGGCGATGATGTCGATATCATCGTCCGACAGGTTCGAGGCGAAGCCCTTCATGATCGGGTTCTTGCGGCCGCCCTTCTTGTACTCATCCAGCGCGCGCACGAGATAGTCCTCGTGCTGGCCGGCGAGCGAAGGGTAGTTGGGCATAATGCCGATCCCGTCGGTGCCGTGACAGGAAACGCACAGCGTTGCCGCCTTCGGCACTGCGCTCGCGGGTTTGCCGGTCGGCGTCAGCGGCTTGCCGGCGAAGTAGGTTGCGATGTCCAGGATGTCCTGGTCGGAGAGCGTGGAGGCCTGCGAGTGCATGGTCAGGTGCGCGCGGTCGCCATCGCGGTAACCATGCAGCGCGTCGGCCAGGTACTCAGGGTGCTGGCCTTCGAGTTCCGGGACACTGTAATTGGGGTAGGCGTTCTTGTAGCCGTCGATGCCATGGCAACCAAGACAGGTGTAGGAGATCGCCTTGCCGCGCGCCGGATTGGCGATGAGCGGCGCCGGGGCTGCGGTGGCGGGCGCAGGCGCCGCGGGTGCCGCGGGTGCCGCGGGTGCCGCCGGTTGCGACCAGGCGGGGGACGCGAATGCGCACACGGCCAGCATGGCGAGCACAGGTACTGCGTGTCCTGCAGAAAGTCGCGCGCCACGCGTCATCAGATCTCCCCTGCCGCAAAAAAATGGCCCCGAATCTTAACGGACTCGCCCGGCCAAATGCCACAATCGCGCCTCCATGATCGCTCTCATCCAGCGCGTGAGCCGCGCCGAGGTCCGCATCGCCGGAACCGGGGTCGCGACGATTGGCGCGGGCGTCCTCGCCCTGATCGGTGTGGTCAAGGGCGATGATGCGAGCGCTGCCGAACGGCTGCTGGAGCGGCTGCTGTCGTACCGCGTGTTTGCCGATTCCGCAGGAAAGATGAACCTGTCGGTGCGTGACACCGGCGGCGCGCTGCTGCTCGTGCCCCAGTTCACCCTCGCCGCGGACACGGCCCAGGGGACCCGCGCGGGGTTCAGCACGGCGGCGGCCCCCGCCGATGCGCGGCGCCTGTTCGAGCATCTGCTCGCGCGCGCGCGGGCCTCGTATGCCCATGTTTCAGCAGGCGTATTTGGCGAGAACATGCAGGTATCGCTTACCAACGAGGGTCCGGTTACCTTCTGGCTGCAGAGCTCCCCGACCAGAGCGTGACGGAGACCCGGATTCGGGCGAACTTCTGCGGTTACGGGGGCTCATTTGACCTATGATCCGTTGATCTTTCCCCGCCGGAGCGGGGACTTAGGAGTCGTGAGCTATGGGTATCGGAATGCGCGAGCTGGTGATCATCCTGCTCGTCGTGCTGGTGGTGTTCGGCGCGAAGAAGCTGCGCACCGTGGGCTCGGACTTGGGACACGCCGTGCGCGGGTTCAAGAAGGCGATGAGCGAGGGCGAGGAGGAGCAGAGCACCCCGCCGAAGCAGATCCGGTCCGACGGCACGGATGCGGAGTTCCCGGAGGTCGCGGCCAAGAGCGACGCGAAGAACGAACGGAGCACCTGATCTGTTCGAAGGCCGGTTCTCGGAAATCCTGATCATCTTCGTCCTGGCACTGATCGTGCTGGGGCCGGAGAAGCTGCCGCGCGTCGTTTCCGAGGTTGGCCGCTGGGTGGGCAGAGCGCGCTCCATGGCCCGGCAGTTCCGCGAGCAGCTCGAAGAGGAAGTGCAGCTCGAGGAGGCGCGCAAAGCGCAGGCGGCGCAACGCGCCGCGGCACCCGCCCCGGCAGACCCGTCGCCACCTCCTGTTGAGGCGCCACCGCTCGTGGAGCCGCCGACACCACCGGCGGAGCCGCCGCTGGCGCCGACGTTCTCGCACACCCATCCGACCGATGCCACCGGCGCGGAGCCCGCCGCCGGAACCGGCCACGCGTCTGCGCAAGATGAACGAACCTGAGGCGCTCGCCGAGGGCACGCTGATCTCGCACCTGCTGGAGTTGCGCGACCGGCTGCTGCGCGCACTGGTGGCGGTCGGCATCGCGTTCCTGCCGTGCATGTACTACTCGAACGACCTGTTCACCTTCGTCGCCCAGCCGCTGCTCGCCAAGCTCCCCCAGGGCAGCAACCTCATCGCCACCGGCGTCATGTCGCCATTCACGACGCCCTTCAAGCTGTCGTTTTTTGCGGCACTGCTGGCGGCGATGCCGTACGTCATCTACCAGCTGTGGTCGTTCGTGGCGCCGGGTCTGTATCGCAAGGAGCGGCGCTTCGCGGTGCCGCTGCTCGGTTCCTCGATCCTGCTCTTCTATGTCGGCATCGCGTTTGCGTACTACTTTGTCTTCCCGGTGATGTTCCAGTTCTTCGCCGGCACCACGCCCAAGGGGGTGGCGATGATGACCGACATCAACCAGTACCTGGACTTCGTGCTCACCATGTTCTTCTGCTTCGGACTCGCCTTTGAAGTGCCGGTGGCGGTGGTGCTGCTGGTTGTCATGGGGCTGGTGCGCATCGAGAAGCTCAAGCAGAGTCGCGGCTACGTGCTGATCGGCATTTTCATTCTCGCGGCACTGCTCACGCCGCCGGACGCGATCTCGCAATGCTCGCTCGCGATACCCATGTACCTGCTCTACGAGGGGGGCATCATCATGGCGCGCATGCTCGCGCGCGTGCGCGCGCCGGAAGTCCAACAATGAACTCCGCCACCGACGCCGCACCCGTCGCCCCGGGCGCGACGCTCTTCGGCCAGCCCCGTGGACTTGCGACGCTGTTCCTCACCGAGATGTGGGAGCGCTTCACGTACTACGGCATTCAGGCCATCCTGATCCTGTTCATGGTAGCCGCGGTATCCCGGGGCGGCCTCGGGCTGGATGACAGGACCTCGAGCTCTATCTTCGGCCTGTTCCTCGGCAGCACCTACCTGCTGGGACTGTTCGGGGGCTGGATTGCCGACCGTTTGCTCGGCGCACAGCGTGCGGTAATCAGCGGCGGGATACTCATCGCCGCCGGCAGCGTCCTGCTGGCGATCGGCAATCACGCGATCTTCTTCCTCGGCCTGCTGCTGAATGCCATGGGGGTGGGACTCCTCAAGCCCAACGTCAGCGCGATCGTCGCGTCGCTGTACCCGGAAGGTGGCGCGCGGCGCGATGCGGGTTTCTCCATTTTCTACATGGGCATCAATATCGGCGGGGCCCTCGGCTCGTTCTTCGTGCCGCTGTGCGCCGCGGCCTTCGGCTGGCGCATTGGATTCGCGCTGCCGGCGCTGTTCATGGCGCTCGGCGTGGTGCAGTTCCTGTGGACGCGTTCCTACCTCGGCGCCGCAGGATTGCAACCCGCGCGCGCGCGGCGCGGCTCGTGGACCCCGGTGGTCGTATTCCTCGCGGCGGTCGCGGTGATCGTGCTCCTCGCCCTCACCGGCACCGTGACGCTCAACGCCGCCGTGCTCCTGCGCCTGGCCTCCTGGGGTTACGGGCTGCTGGCGCTGGCGTACTTCGTGTATCTGTTGTTTTTCGCCGGACTGACCGCGGTGGAGCGCAAGCGCGCGCTCGTCATGGTGGCGCTGTTCGTCGCCTCGGCCACCTTCTGGGCCGGGTACTACCAGCAGGGCGGTTCCTTCAACCTGTTCGCCGAGCGCTATACCAACCGCCATATTTTCGGCTGGGAGATGCCCGCCGGCGTGTTGCAGGCGGTGAATCCGTTCTTCGTGATCACCCTCGCGGGCGTGTTCGCGGCGCTGTGGATCGCGCTCGGCAGGCGTGGCCGCGATCCCCTGGCGTCCGCCAAGTTCGGCGTCGGGCTGATATTCCTGGGACTCGGTTTCCTCGTCATGTACTTCGCCGCGCAGCACGTGCTGGCCGGCCAGCTGGTGCTGCCCACCTGGCTGGTGCTGACCTACTTCCTGCACACCTGCGGGGAGCTGTGTCTGTCGCCCGTGGGGTTGTCATACATGAGCAAGCTCGCGCCGCCACGGTTCGTGGGGCAGGCGATGGGAGTCTGGTTCCTGTCGCTGGCACTCGGCGGCAACCTCGCCGGTGTGCTCACCGGGCAGTACGACGCGAGCCACCTCGAGTCGCTGCCGGGCCTGTTCCTGAAGATATTCTGGTACGGGGTGATCGTGGGCGTCATGATGCTGCTGCTCACGCCGCTGGTGAAGAAGCTGATGGCGGGTGTGCACTAAGCCGGCGGGCTGCGGAGCTATTCCGCCACGCGCACGTCGGTCACGAAGTACTCGGTGTCGCCGAAGCAGGAACTCGGAAGCCACTTGTGCTGCTCGTAGTGCAGCGCCACGCGCTTGCCGATGACGGCATTGAGCTTCTGCGCGACGGTGTTATCGGTCACGGTGAACTGGAATTTCTCGGCGACGGTACCGGGCATAGTCACCATCGCCATCTCGCCTTCCCAGGTCTTGCACAGCCATCCCTTGTGGGCGAATTTCTGCACGTAGCCGGCGCGCTCGCCATCGGAGTACGCCCAGTGCAGCGTTGCCCAGGCGAACCCACCCACCGCGAGCAATACCAACACCAGTAAGCCGACAAACACCTTGAGCACCTTCGATCCCCGTTTGCGGGTCCACCGCCAGCCCGCGTGAGAAGCGCAGCATAACGCGGGCGGTGGGGGTCCTGCCCACCAAAAACTGCCGCGCCGGCTGGTCGCGCAGGCGCAGTGGAGCGAGGCTAAGATGGCCGCTTATGGATTCACAGCCGCTGGCCGGCCGTACCATTGCGGTGCCGGAGACGCGCGAACTGGAAGTCTTCGCCGCCATGCTCGAGCGGCGCGGCGCACGTGTCGTGCGCTGTCCGCTCATCACCATTCGCGATGCTCCGGATCCGTCGCAGGTACTGTTGTTCGCGCGTGACTTCGCGAATGGGTCCTGCGATGAGCTGATACTCACCACCGGGGAGGGGTTGCGGCGCATCCTCAGTTGTATCGAGCGCCACGAACCGGCGCTCAAGGAGCCGTTCCTCAAAGCCCTCGCGCAGGTGCGCAAGATCACCCGCGGTCCGAAGCCGGCGCGGGCGCTGCGCGAGGTGGGACTTAAGAGCGACCTGGCCGCGGAACCGCCCACCACCGCCGGCATCATCGCGAGCCTCGGCGGCACCGACCTGAAGAGCCACCGGGTTGGCGTGCAGCTCGCCGGGGATAAACCCAACCCGCCGCTCGCCGCATTTCTCGAGGCCGCGGGCGCCACCGTCCTGAGCGTCGCCCCTTACGTGTATGGCGATGCCAGCGATGATGCCGCGGTTCGGCAGCTGCTGGCGCGCCTCGCCGCCGGCGAGGTGGATGCCATCGCCTTCACCAGCACGCCGCAGGTGGAGCGCCTGTTCGCCGTGGCTCCAGCGGTCACGGTGAACGCGGCGCTTGGTGCAACGCTGGTCGCGGCGGTGGGCCCGGTCGTGGCGGCAGCGCTGCAACGCCACGGCGTCGAGGCGCATCTGACGCCCACCGCAACGTTTTTCATGAAGCCGTTGACCACCGCCCTCGAACACGCGCTGCGCGCGCACGGCTGAGCGCTTGGGACCGGGCCAGCCCGGCACGGAAGATCTGTGGCGATGCGGCGGTCATGTCTGCGACTATGGGGGCAGCGCGGGGGTTGTCTGGCGCTGGGGCCTGGAGAAGTAAAGATAATGAATACCGAATCCCGGGTGGAGCTGACGCTGCGCGCCATCGTCCTGGGCGTGCTGCTCACCGTGGTCTTCACCGCCGCCAACGTCTACTTCGGGCTGAAGGCCGGGCTCACTTTCTCCACCTCCATCCCGGCGGTGGTGATCTCGATGGCGCTGTTGCGCTGGCTCGGCAACACCAGCGCCCAGGAGAACAACATCGTGCAGACGGTGGCTTCCACCGCCGGCACGCTCTCCTCCATCATTTTCGTGCTGCCCGGATTCATCATGATCGGGTGGTGGAACGGCTTTCCTTATTGGCAGTCGGTAGCCATCTGCGCCGCGGGCGGCATCCTCGGGGTCATGTATTCCATCCCGCTGCGGCGCGCGCTGGTGACGGACTCGGATCTGCCCTATCCGGAGGGTACCGCCTGCGCCGAGGTCATCAAGGTCGGCTCCGGCGACGTTACCGACAAGGATGCAGTGGAATCCAGCGGTCTGGGCTTGAAAGCGGTGCTGCTCGGTTCGCTGGTCTCCGCCGCGTTCCTGGTGCTGGTGCAGACGCGGCTGTTCCTCGGCGACGTCGCCCACAGCTTCCGCTTGGGGCAAGACCCAAAGGCGCCGGTCACGGGCTTCGATTTCCAGCTCTCCTTCGCGCTGTTCGGCATTGGTCACCTGGTGGGGATCAGCTGCGGCATCGCCATGTTCGTGGGCGCACTCATCGGCTGGGGCGGGGGCGTGCCGCACTACAGCGCACTGCACGCCGCCGCGGGCGACGCGGGGGAGTTGGCGGGGGCCACCTGGAGCCACTATGTGCGTTACCTGGGCGCGGGCGCCATCGCCGTGTCCGCGATCTGGACACTGCTGAAGCTCGTGAAGCCGGTGATCGGTGGCTTGAAAAGCGCCATCGCTTCCTCGCGGGTGCGCAAGGCCGGCAAGGGCGACACCCTGGCGCGCACCGAGCACGACATTCCCGTGGACCAGGTGGGCCTGGTGTCGCTGCTGTGCATCCTGCCGATCTGCTGGCTGTTGTGGAACTTCGCCACCAGCGCGGGCCTGGGAGAACATGCGCTGCTCCTCACCATCGGTGGCATCTTCATCGTGGTGGTCGTGGGGTTTCTGGTTTCGACGGTCTGCGGCTACATGGCGGGGCTCATCGGCGCCTCCAACAGCCCGCTCTCGGGGATAGGCATCCTGGTGGTGGCCACCACGGCGCTGTTCCTGGTGGTGACCGTGAAGTCCTCACTCCCCCCGGAGATGGGCAAGGCACTCGTGGCCTACTCGCTGTTCGTCACGGCCGTGGTATTCAACGTGGCGGCCATCGCCAACAACAACCTGCAGGACCTGAAAACCGGCCAGCTGGTGGAATCCACGCCCTCGAAACAACAGTGGGCGCTGGTGATCGGCGTAGTCGCCAGCGCGCTGGTGATCCCGCCGGTGCTGGACCTGGTCAACAGGGCTTACGGTTTTGCGGGCGCCCCCGGCGCGACCGCCCACGCTCTGCCCGCGCCCCAGGCGGGCCTCATCTCCGCCCTCGCCCAGGCGGTGATCCAGAACGACCCGGAGAAATGGCACTTGATGGGCTGGGGCGCCCTCGTAGGGGCCGTCGTCATCACCTTCGACTGGCTGCTCTCGAAGACCACCCGCTCCATGCGCCTGCCGCCGCTCGCCGTCGGCCTTGGCATCTACCTGCCCACCGCATCCACGCTCATGGTCACCGTAGGGGCGGTGGTGGGCTGGTGGTTTGACAAGCGCGCCGACCGGACCAGCAAACCAGACGCCATGAAGCAGCTGGGTGTGCTGCTCGCCTCCGGTCTGATCGTGGGCGAGAGCGTGCTGGCGGTAGTCTTCACCGCCCTGGTGGCCTTCACCAACAACCAGTTTCCCATCGCGCTGGTGGGAGACTCGTTCCTTAGCGCTTCGGAGTGGCTGGGCGGCATCGCCTTTGCGGTGGTGATCTATGCACTCTATCGGCGCGTGGGCCGGTACCTCGCCTAGCGGCTGGCACACCGCGCGCTCAGCGTCGCGCGAAGCGTTCGATGCCGCGGTGGCCGATGAACCAGGAACCGACCCAGCCGGTCAGCCACACGATGATCGCGGTCAGCAGCGCCGCCCTGAAGCCACCGGGAAGATGGAATCCCGGCAGGATCCAGGCCACCAGCCCCACCATCGCGGCATTCAGCACCAGCAGGAAAAGTCCCAGTGTAAGAATGGTGATCGGCAGGGTGAGAATGAACGCGATCGGTCTGACGACCGCATTCACCACGCCCAGCAGCACCCCGGCCAGCAACAGCGTGCCGACCCCGTCGATGTGCACGCCCGTCACCCACACGGTCGCCAGCCACAAGCCGATCGCGCTGATCACCGCGCGCAGCAGAAACCCGGTCATGAATGGACTCCTTGTTTGAGTTGCTTCTCGACCAACACCTTCAGGCGCGCCAGCGCCTGGCTCCAGCCGGTGCGCAGGCGCAGGTACTGCGTCTCCCAGGCGTCACTTACCGGAAAGCCCGCACCCAGCAGCCGCACGATTGTGCCCTCCGGCACCGCGTCGAGGATGAAATCGTCGCTCATCGCACGGTCCGCCGGCGGTGCCCCCGGTGTGGGCAGGTATAGCAGCTTCAGGCGCCGCCCCGGCTCGTAAACGTCGATGTGCGCCTCGAACTCGGTCATGCGATCGACGCTGGCGCGGAACGAGCCGCCCTGGCGCGCGCGAATTTCCGCGCCGGGCGAGCACCACAGGCGCAGTTGCTCACTGTCCGTCAGCGCCCGCCACACATGCTGCGCGTCAGCGTTGATGTCGATGCGGTGCGCGTAGCCGCGGGCCTTGTCGCTCATGAGCGCATTGTGCCATTGTGGCCGCGATAGCCGGGAGGTCTCATGTCGCTGGTGCATCTGGTCATCGCCCTCGCGCTCGCGGAGTTTTTCGCCTTTGGCTGGGCCGTAGGCCGCGCGCGCGTGCGTTACAACGTGCCGGCGCCGGCGAGCACCGGCAACGAGACCTTTGAACGCTACTTCCGCGTGCAGATGAACACGCTGGAACAGCTCGTCATCTTCGTGCCCTCGATGGTGATGTTCGCCCATTTCTGGAGTCCCGCCATCGCGGCAGCGCTCGGGGCGCTGTTCATTATCGGCCGGGCGATGTACTTCTACGGTTACACCCGCGCCGCGGACCAGCGCCACCTGGGCTTCATGGTGAGCTCAGTGCCGAACCTGGTGCTGCTCGTGGGCAGCGTTGCGGGCGCCATCCACGGACTGATTCAGCACGGCCCCTGAAGCTGATGTCCGCGAAAATCGCTTCGAAGCGATTTTCGCCTATGAACTGGCGCGGCGCAGCCACGCGGCCGCCACCGGCACCAGTGACAGCGCGATGATGGCGAGCGTGACCAGCCCGAAGTGCTGCTTAACCAGCGGCACGTTGCCGAAAAGATAGCCGCCGCAGATGAACAGGCCCACCCACGCGCACCCTCCCGCGAGGTTGTAGCCGAGGAAGCGGCGGTAGGGCATGCGTCCGACGCCCGCGACGAAGGGCGCGCAGGTGCGGATGACGGGCATGAAGCGCGACAGGAAAATCGCCATGCCGCCGTAACGGCGGAAAAACTCCTCGGTGCGATGCAGGTATTCGACCCGCAGCAGCCGGTAGCGGCCGCTGAAGGCCGGTGGGCCGATGGCGCGACCGATGCTGTAGTTGACGATATTGCCGAGCACGGCCGCCGCCGCCAGCACGACACCGGCAAGCGGCGCCGTGAGCGTGCCACTCGAATCAATGGCGGCCAGCGCACCGACCGCGAACAACAGTGAATCCCCGGGCAGAAACGGCGTCACCACCAACCCGGTCTCGGCAAAGATCACCGCGAACAGCAGCGGATATATCCACGCGTGATAGTCGCTCAGCACCTCGATCAGGTGACGGTCGAGATGCAGTCCCCAGTCCATGAGCCAGGCCAGCATGGCCGCGAGGATACGGGAAGCGCCTGGGGCGCGCGTGTTGGCGGCGCCGACCCCACCGCCCAATGAATCAGGGGAAGAGGTTGCGGACCGTCAGCGCAGCGGCAGAGGCACGCATGTGTGCGACCTCGCCCCTTAAGGTCCGCAGGGCCGTACGCACCCCCGGGTCGCGCGCGGTGAGGGGCGCGGATCCCCGCCCGGTCAAAAGCTCCGCCGGCGCTATTTCGGCGCCACTCTGCAGCACGTCCGGCACGATGCCCTTGCCCTGGATGGATGCACCCGAGGGCGTGAAATAGCGCGAGGTGGTGAGCTTCAGCGCCCCGCCGTGGGCGAGCGGCATTACCGTCTGCACCGAGCCCTTGCCGTAGGTCCTGTGGCCCACGAGCAGTGCCCTCCCGTGGTCCTTCAACGCACCCGCCACGATCTCTGAGGCCGACGCCGAGCCCTTGTTGACGAGCACCACGAGCGGCGCGCCGTTGAGAAGATCCCCAGGCATGGCGTCCATCTCAAAGCGTGCTTCCGGGGTGCGCCCGTCGGCCGTGACGATCACGCCGCTTTCCAGGAAATCGTCGGCCACCGCGACACCCGCTTCCAGCACTCCGCCGGGATTGTTTCTCAGGTCAAGCACCAGGCCGCTTAGCCCGCATGGATTGTCGCGTTTTAGCAGGGTAATCGCATGATTGAGCTCACCGGGAGTGGTCTCGGTGAAACTCGTGATCCGTACATAGCCGTAGCCCGGCTCGAGGGTCTGCCAGGTCACGCTGTGGACTTCCACCTCTGCGCGGCGCAGGTCGAACTCAACCAGCCCGGGGGTGCCCTCGCGTCTGATCGTCAGGCTCAGCCGGCTCCCGGCAGGGCCGCGCATATGCGCGATGGCGCCGGCGAGATCGGCACCGATGTCATGACTGTCGATGCGGACAATTTCGTCGCCGGCCTTAAGTCCCGCCTGCTGCGCGGGCGAGCCATCCAGGGGCTTGAGAATTCTGACCACGCCGTCCTCGGCCGCCACTTCGATTCCGACACCCGGATAGGACCCCATGGTGCTCAGGCGGATCTCTTCGAACTCGGAGCTGTCGAGGTAGGCGGAGTGCGGGTCGAGCGCTGCCACCATGCCGCGCAGTGCCTTCTCCATCAGCGCGTGATCGTCAACCTCGTCCACGTAGTCGCGCTTGATGCGCTCATAGACTTCCGCGAACAGGCTGGCCTCTTCCCACGGCAGTGCCGCCGGGTTGGCCGCGTGCATGGTGTCGGGGGCACGCTCGGCAAGCGCGCCTCCGGCGAGCGCGCCGCAGAAACCGAGCACCACCCCCGCGGCCAGGATGGCCAGGGTGCGTGAGCGGTTGCTCAGGCGAGCCTTGGTTTCAGGGGCTGGCATACCAGGTGACCGGAGCCGGTTCCTCGATCGTCTGGTCAGATTCGTCCGTCTGGGCCGCCGTCGGGTGCGTCTGCGGCACCTGATCGATGAGGGCGATCGGGACCTCCTGGGTCGTCGCCTCGTCCGTGGGGTTGGGCAAGGGCAATTCGCTGAGCAGGTCGGCGAAGGGAATCGGCCGCCCGATCGCGAATCCCTGCCCGTAATCCACGCCGAGGGATGCCACACGCTCGCCGATCTCCGCGGTCTCCACGTACTCGGCGACCGTCGTGATGGACATGCTGCGGGCAAGCTGCGCGATGGCGCGCACCATGGATTCGGCGCGCGCGTCCTTGAGCACGTCGCGCACGAAGCTGCCGTCGATTTTCAGCATGGTCACCGGCAGCTGCCGCAGGCAGGACAGCGAGGACAGGCCGGTGCCGAAGTCATCCAGCGCGACCCCGCAGCCGAGCTTGCGCAGCCGCTGCATCAGCGCCGTGGCACGCGGCAGGGCCGCGACCGTGGCGTTTTCGGTGAGCTCGAAGCAGAACAGCTCCGGATCCAGGCCCGAGGAGCCGATACGCTCGATGAGCATGTCGGAGAACGCGTCGTCGCTGAGGGACTGGCCGGAGAAGTTGATGGAAAAGCCGAGCGCCTTGCCGTCCAGCACAGCAGCGCGCGGCCGCAGCGCCTCGATCACGTGGTTGACCACCCAGCGGTCGATGACCGGCATGAGCTGGTAGCGCGTGGCGGCAGACAGGAAGCTGTCGGGTCCCACGGTGTTGCCGGCCTCGTCGGTCATGCGCAGCAGCAGTTCGAAGTGCGGCCGTGTGGTCTCGGCGGCGCTGAACGGCAGAATCAGCTGCGCGGCAAGGTGCAGCCGTCCGGCATCGATGGCTTCGCGCAGCTTCCCGGCGATGCCGATGTCCGCGTGGCGCCGCACGATGCTGACATCGCTCTGGCGGTAGACCTCGACCCGGTTGCGTCCCCGGTCCTTGGCCGCCTTGCAGGCGGTCTCGGCCGCGGCCAGCACGTGCGCGAGCTCCCCGGCGGCATCCTCCAGCAGCGCGACTCCAATGCTGATCGACACCGGCAGGCGGGCCTCGCCCTGTGCCGATCCGGTAAACCCGGCGCCCGCGCGCAGCGCCTCGGCGAACTTTTCAGCGTCGCTCGGGTGCGCCGGCAGGAGCACCGCGAAACGGTCGCCGGAAATGCGCGCGCCCAGGGCCCCGGGCGGCAGTCTCTGGCGCAGCAGTTCACCGAGCTCGGCGAGCACCGCGTCGCCGACGTGCATCCCGGATTTCTCGTTGATGAGGTGCAGCTGGTCGACGTCGACATACAACGCGCACCACTGCCGCGTCATTTTATTGTCGGTGACCACGGCGCGCACCCGCCGCTCAAACGCGGCGCGCGTGTACAGGCCGCTCAGGGAGTCGTAGTTACTCTCGATGACGGCGATAGCCTTGCGGGCGAGAATCTCGACGACGTGTGCATCACGGTCGCTGAAAGGCTCGGCTGCCTCTTCGCGCAACAGCGCCAGCACGCCCATCGAGCGCCCGGCGCGGGAACGCAGTGAACAGCACAGCACCCGATAGGGGAACGCATCCGGAAACGCCGGCGAAAAGGTGTCGTTACAGATCAACGGCTCGGCGTTCTGCTGCGCCATGGCGAGCAGGCGCTTGTGCGAGCTCATGAGAAACTTGCTGTCGGGGGCTGAGCGGCCGCCGGCGCGCACCAGCAGCACGTTCTTCTCCGGAACCAACATTGCCCCGGTACAGGCGCGCAGGTGTTCGATGGTCTGCTGCAGCAGCAGCGGCAGATCGTTGGCGCCGTCGGGTGTCTCGGCGGCAGGCTCGGACGCGCCGCGCGCCAGCAGCAGGTTCAGGTCGCGCTCGAGCGCACTCACCGTGTGGTTGAGCTCATCGATGGTGAGGCGTGCGATCAGCTCGCGCCGCAGGCACTCCAGTGCCGGCGCGATCAGCGAGTAGGCGAAGGCGAAGTCGGCGTTGCGCTTATCCTGGTCGTCCTGCGCGCGGCACACGATGGCGGTGACGGCCAGCAGCTGTCCGGCGTCCCCGCGCAGCGGACACAGGTAAACCGGGGTGTTGCCGGCGAGCGTACGCAGCTGCCCGGGGCCGGTGGTGCCGGCGCGCGCACCCAGGAGTGCGTCATCCACCGCGTTCAGCAGGTCCGGTCCGAGCGTCGGGTCGGTCGACCACATGAGCTCGCCGTTGGCCCCAAAAAGCGCGGTGCACGAGGCGCGCGGCAGCAGCGAGCGCAAGAGGCGCACGAACGGGTCGAACCGCGCTTCGGGCTGTCCGGCCGGCAAGTCGCTGTGCTCACTCGGATGCATGGCTGCCGACACCATTGCTCTTATGTGCAAATGGAACCTTGCTGGAGTTGGCGAATCAGCGTCGAACGGCCGTCCGACTGCGCGAAAAGTTGACCGAGGTCACACCGGGCCGGAGCCTGGGCTCAGCCTGCCCGGATCACGGGTCCGCGGCGCGAAACCAGGGCCGTGGATCCACCGGCTTACCCCCCTTGCGGATCTCGAAATACAGCTCCGGCCGGCTGCTGCCGCCGCTGTCGCCCGCCGCGGCGATGGTGTCTCCGGCTGCCACGTGCTCGCCGGCCGCCTTGTAGAGCCGGTCGTTGTGCCCGTAGAGGCTCAGGTAGCCGTCGCCGTGGTCCACGATGGCCAGCAGGCCCAGCCCCGGAAGCCAGTCGGCGTAGATAACCCTGCCGGCGAATACCGCCTTCACCGGGGTACCGCGTTCGGTGGCGACCACGAGCCCGTCCCAGTGCACCCCGCCGGCGCGCGCATCGCCGAAGCGCGCCACGATATGTCCGCTCACCGGCCAGGCGAGCTTGCCGCGCAAGCGCGCGAAGGCGTCGTTACCTTCGACCGGAAAACGCTCCATGGCCGTACGCAGCTCGCGCACCAGTTTTTCCAGGCCCGCCTGCTGGCGGCTCAAGCGCTCCAGATTCTGCGCGCGGGTGCGCGAGCGGGCCTCCAGATCCGCGAGCACGCGGGTGCGCTGGGCGCGCGCCTGCTCGAGGCTCCCGAGTTGCGTGCGCTGCTGTTTTTCGAGCTCCGCGAGCTTCGCGTCCTCGGCTTCCAGCTGCGTCTGCAGTTCCGCGATGCGCTGCACGTCAGACTCGATGAGCCTGATCTGCCCCGCGCGGGCGTGGCCGAAGTAACTGTAGTAGGCGAACATGCGGCCGGCGACCTCGGGATCGCGCTGGTTCAGCAGCAGCTTCAGCGGCTCCTGACGGCCGATCAGGTAGGCGGCGCGCATCTGGCCCGCGAGCGCATCGCGGTTGGCGGCGAGTTCGCCCGCGCGCGTGTTTTTTTCGGCCGTGAGCGCGGCGCGGCGCGTGGCGCGCTCGGCGCGTTCGCGGCGTATGTCGCTCAGCGACAGGCGCGTCTTGCCGACCGAGAGCTCCGCGCTGCGCAGGTCGCGCGTCAGCCGGTCACGTTCCACCTGCTCTTCGCTCACCTGGCGCGTGACGCGCTCGATCTCGGATTTGACCTCTTTGAGGTCGGCCTCGGCCTTCCTGGCATCCGCCTCCGGGTGCTGCGGCGCGCCGGGCGCGGGGGCTGTGGCGAGCGTCCACAGCAGCACGAGGGCCAAGCCGCTATAATGCGCGCCCTTTTTCGCCCCCGGCATGCCCGACTCCCTCATGGACCGCGTCCTCGAATATCTTAGCCACCACCCCTGGCTCGCCACCGCCACGGCGGTGGTCGCGGCGCTCATTGTTGTATACGAAATGCGCGCGCGCTCGGAAAGTCTCGTTTCGGTGTCGCCCCAGGAGCTGATCCGCCTCATGAACCAGGGGGTGCTGCTGCTTGACCTGCGCGGGCAGGAAGAGTTCGCCACCGGCCATCTGACGGGCGCGCGGCAGATGTCCGGCGAGCAGATCCTGAAGGCCGCCGACGCTTTGAAAAAATACAAGGAAAAGGCCATCGTGGTGTACGACGCGACCGGCGCGCTGGGACCGGCAGCCGTGCGCCAGCTCACCGAGCAGGGCTTCACCCGGGCGGTCACACTGCGCGGCGGGCTGGCCGCCTGGCGCGCCGATAACCTGCCGCTGACGCGCGCCTAGCCGCGCCGATCCCCATGCCCGCACCCAAGGTGCTGATGTACACGACCTCGTGGTGCCCGTACTGTGCGCAGGCGCGCGAGTTGCTGGCAAAGAAGGGCGTGCCGTTTGAGGAAATCGACGTCGACGCGGTGCCGCAGGCGCGCAGCGACATGATAAAAAAGGGTGGTGGCTGGACCGTACCGCAGATCTTCATCGGCGAGACCCCGGTGGGCGGGTGCGACGAGCTGTATGCACTGGAGTCCGCGGGCAGTCTTGATTCAATGCTGACGGGAGTGTGAGAACCATGTCGAACGAAACGGCCGGCGCACCGGCACCCACCATGGCGGCTGACTCGGCACCGATGGTGGTGCTGCAGAACGTCTACCTGAAGGATTGCTCCTATGAGGCGCCGCAGGGGCCACGCCTGGATGGCAGCTGGAACCCGCAGATCAATCTTGACCTGCAGAGCGGCAGCACCGTGATGACCGCGGACGTGCGCGAAGTGGTGCTCACCGTCACGGTATCGGCGAAGCAGAACGACGCGACCATTTTCCTGGTCGAGGTGAAACAGGCCGGTACCTTCGTGATCCGCAACCTTGCGGAAAACGACCTGAAGCGCGCCATCAGCACGCTGTGCCCCGGAGTGCTGTTCCCATACGCCCGCGCGGTCGTGTCGCAACTGGTGTCACAGGGCGGCTTCCCGCAGTTCCTGCTGCCGCCGGTGAACTTCGAGGCGTTGTACGCCGCGAACCAGACCCCGCCTGCCGTCACCAACTGACCACCCGGCGCCGCGCATGAGCAGTCACACGCCCATCGCCGTGCTCGGCGCGGGCTCGTGGGGCACGGCGCTCGCGATCCAGTTTGCACGCGGTGGCCGTGCGGTCAGGTTATGGGGCCGCGATCCGGCGGCGCTCGCCGCCATGGCGCGTGCCCGGCGCAATGAGCGTTATCTGCCGACGGCGCAGTTTCCCGCCTCGCTCAACGTGGAGGCGCAGCTGCCGGCGGCGCTGGCCGCAGCGCGCGATGTGCTGGTGGTCGTGCCAAGCCACGCGCTGCGCGCGCTCCTGAAGGAACTGGCGCCACTTCTGGGCAAGGACATGAACGTCGCCTGGGCGACCAAGGGCTTCGAGCAGGGCAGCGGCAAGCTGCCGCACGAAGTGGCGCGCGAGGAGCTTGGTGCCGGGCGTGCCGTGGCGGTGCTCTCGGGCCCCACCTTCGCCCGCGAGGTCGGCGCGGGGCTGCCGACCGCCATGACTATCGCCTCCGCCGATCCGGCGTACGCGAGTTCCCTCGCGCGCGAGCTGTCATCGGCGAACTTCCGTGCCTACACCTCGAGCGACATCGTGGGCGTGGAAATCGGTGGCGCGGTCAAGAACGCGCTCGCCGTCGGTGCGGGACTTTCCGATGGCCTGGGGTTCGGCGCCAACACGCGGGTGGCGCTGATCACCCGCGGACTGAAGGAAATGACGCGGCTCGGCGTGGCCCGCGGCGCGCACCCCGACACCTTCATGGGGCTCGCGGGTCTGGGGGACCTGGTGCTCACCTGCACCGACGATCAGTCGCGCAATCGCCGCTTTGGCCTGCTGCTCGCCGCGGGGCTGACGTGCGAGGCAGCGCTCACCCAGATCGCACAGGCGGTGGAAGGCTACGCGGCGGCGCGCGCCATCCACGAAGTCGCCGCGCGCGCCGCGGTCGAGATGCCGCTGTGCGAGATGGTCTACCGCGTGCTGTACGAAAAGCTGCCGGCCAAAGATGCGGTGCGGACTCTCATGAGCCGGCCGATCAAGGCGGAGACTGCGTAAGGGCGGCGGCATGAGCACGCAGCCGCCGTGCGTGTTGGGAATCGCACCGCACTGCGGATGGGCGGCGGTGGTGATCATCGGCGGCACGACGGCCGCGCCACGCGTACTGCTGCGCGAGCGGGTGGAACTTGCGGACGCGCGCCTGCCCGGATCGAAGCAGCCCTATCACGACATCGAGGGCCTGGCGCCGGGCGCAGCGCGTGCGCGGCTGGCGCTGTTCGAAGCCTCGGCAAACCGCCTGGCACTGGGCGCGCTGCGGACCCTGACGGCGGCGGTCCGCGACCGCGGCGCCGAAGCGCGCGCCGCCGGCATTCTCGCCTCCTCCGGCCGTGGCGGCGCGACACTCGAGGCCATCCTCGGCTCGCATGCGCTCATCCACACGGCCGATGGCAATCACTTCCGCGACGCACTCGGGCGCGGCTGCGAAGCGCTTGAACTTGACGTCACGCGGGTCACCGCCAAAGCCCTGCCCGCGCGCGCGGCCGTGACCTTGAGGAAGTCTGCGGACACGCTCGCCGCAACGCTGGCGACACTCGGGCAGGGATGCGGCGCGCCCTGGGGTGCCGATCAGAAGTCCGCCGCGCTGCTCGCCTGGCTGCTGTTATGAGCCGGACTCCTCCTCGAACCTGACCGTGGCGATCCAGTTGCGCTGGCGGCGGGCAAGGCGCGATGCAAGCTCCTCGCCATCGAAGGAAGCGTCAGAGCGGCGCAGCAGCGCCGGCTCGACGTTGGTGAACGCGTTGACGCTGACCACGGCATACAGCTGATCGTCGATCACACTCGTCACCACCGGCGTGACGCCACAGCGGGCACATACATGGAACACCGCCGTCGCCGTGCCGAAGGAGTACTTCGACACCAGCGCGCGCTGTCGCACGCGAACCGTGAGCGAACCGGCAGGGTTGGAGGTCCAGACCCCGCCGTGTTTGCTGCAAAACGTGCAATCGCAGGCGCGCGCCGGGATTTCCCGCGGCTCCGGCTCCCAGGTGAGCTCGAACGCAATGTTGCCGCAGTGACAGCTACCGCGAATGAGCATGGGTGTCTGGCGGCCCTTTGAGCTCCACCGTGTTGCCTTCCGGGTCAGCGACGTAGATGGAGGGGCCCTCGCCTTGCGCGCCGTTGCGCGTTTCCACCTCACCCGCCGACGCCCCATGGCGGCGCAGGTGCGCGCTGATCGCCGCCGCATCGAACGGTTCCACGCGCACGCAGAAGTGATCGAGGTTGCGACCCTGCGGATCCGGCACGCCGCCACCCGCGCGGCCGAGCTTGCCGTCAACGGGCACGAGGTCGATGAGGCTGTTGCCGGCACGCAGTTGCACCAGGCCTATCTCGTCCTGGCGGCGCTCCACGCTGCAGCCGAGCACCTCGCAGTAGAACCGCAGCATCTTCTCGAGGCTGACGACGCGCAGGACGAGGTGATCGATTTCCCGGATTCGGAACATGGTCGAATTGCGCGCGGCTTACGTGTGAATGAGGCGGCCGCCGGCGAAGGCCCAGTTTTCCCACGCCGTCTCGGTAAAGCAAACCATCACGTGTTCGGTGTTGATGCCCGCACCGGCGAGCGTTGCCATGAGTTCCTGCAGAAGCTTCTTCTTCACCTTGACGCTGCGTCCCACCGACCAGAGGATCTCGATAAGGACGAAATTCTCGTCGCGCCCGAGCGTCAGGTCCGGATAGGTCGGATCGAAACGAAAGTCACCGGCTTGCAGCTCTATGACGCGCTGGAATTTGTCCGCGGCGGGAACACCCGAGGAAACCAGCGCGGCGTGCACCGCGTCCAGTACGGTGGTCTTGAAGCTGGCTGGCTTTGGCTTGCGAACGGTGAGTGTCACGAGTGGCATGGCGGGTCCTTTACACAGCTGGGGTGTCTGCGCCCGCGAAGGTCAGTTCGACACCGTTTCCGGCGGGGTCATGGAAGAATAGCTGCACCTGGCCGCTTTGTGGCACATGGGCGAGTTCATAGCCAATCCCCAGGCGCGCAAGCCGTGCCTCGAATTCCTGTTGCCCGATGCAGTTGAACGCTGCGTGATCGAAGGTGCCCGGGGACCCGGGAACGCGCGCCTCATCGCCTGAGGCTTCACTGAGGTGCAGAACGGCCTGCTCGCCGGCGTACAGCCAGTAGCCGAAGCGCCGGAACGCCGGGCGATGCCCAACCTCAAGCCCCACGACCTCGACGTAGAACACCCGCAGCTGCTCGAGCAGCTCCCGGGGAGCGCGCAGATTGTAGTGACTGAAGCTGCGGACTCGCACGCCGACGCCTTGAACGGACGCGAGGACTCGCTACTTCGTGTACTCGTACAGCGGCTTACCCTTATCGACGATGTGCACGGTAAACAGCTTCAGCGACGTGTCTCCCACGACCTTGAAGCCAGCATGCTTCGCGTCGCGCAGATTCAGCAGCGTCGCTCCGGTTGGCAGCGCTGTCGGCTGCTTGCCCGGGACTTGAATGCTGGCGCCCTGGATAACGTATGCCACCTCCACACCGTGATGGCTGTGCCGGCCTATCGAGTCCCCGGGCTTGTATTCGGCCACCGACGCGATGACTTCCATGCCAGGGGCTCCCGTCAGGTCGGTGCGCTTTTGTTCCACACGCTGCGGTGAATCGCTTGACGGTTGTGCAAGTTGCGCCGTGGCGACGCCGAGGCCGAACAGCAAAGCCGCGCCGCACACCAAAGTCATGACCTTCATGGGTTTTCTCCGTGCCGATGTGGACCTAAGAACCGCGCTGCAGCGTGCTCCCCGGCACGCGATACGGTCAACCTGGCTCGCGGCCGGGCAGCCAGAGTCGTGGAATTCATGACGGCGACTGGTACCCGGCGTACTTCTCTGCGCCCATGAAATGCAGCGACACATACGGGTCGTCACCAATGACCCAACTGTCATGTGGTACCGGTGGGATGTAGAACAGCTCACCCGCGCGCAGCTCGACGATGGTGCCGTCATCAAATGCCGCCGTCGCCACACCGGCGAGCACGAGGCCGACATGTTCCACGCTGCAACGCGAGAGACCCAGGCCAGGTCCCACGTGCTTCGACCACTTCCACCCGGGCTGATAAGTCGCGCGGCCAATAGCGATTCCGCCGATCTGCACTACTTCAAAGCTGCCGTGCTCAAAGTGGCGCGTCTCATCGGGGTTTTCAAAGCGCTTGAGGATCACCCCTGGGTCAATCATGTCACCACCTGTCATTGGCATCCGGTAATCGCGGCCTGCATCAGCCGGCGGTCAGGCGGGAAGGCGCACCGGCGCGATGGCGTCCTGACCCACCACCGTTGTCCACTCGCGTACACGCCAGCTCTTCACGAGACCCGCGACCACGTACGGGTCCGAGGCGACAAAGCGCTCCGCAACAGTGCTTGAGTCGCATTTGAACAGCAGGGTTGCCCCATCAACCGGATCGGCATAAGCACCAGCGAGAATCAATTCGCCGCGGCTCTGGGACTCCCAGGCCAGCCGCAGGTGCTCGGACCGGAACTGCCCCCGGCGCTGCAGATAGTCAGGCACGAACTCATAGAAGAGCAGGAAATGCATGTCTCCTCCGCAGGCGAGCCTCGTGAGGGAAAGATTCAGCGGCCGTCATCTGAGGATTTCGACTTCGCCCTCGATCTCAACCGGAATGTCGAAGGGCAGCTCTGCCATGCCGACCGCACTGCGACAATGGGCGCCGACCTCAGGCCCAAACACTTCGAGGATCAGATCGGAGAACCCGTTGATGACGCTGGGCTGCTGGTTGAAGCCCGGCGCGGAATTCACCATGCCGAATACGCGCGACCATGCGGCTACGCGGTCAAGGTCTCCCAGTGATCGTTTCAGGCTTCCGAGAATCGATAGCGCGGTCAGACGCGCGGCCATGTAGCCCTGTTCGAGCGAGAGTTCGCGTCCCAGCTTTCCCAGAGGCTGCGCGAAAGAGCCATCAGGGCTCTGCGGCCCGTGGCCGGAGATCAGCGCCCGGTGAGCGACGATCCGCACGAACTGGAAAGGCAGAACCACCCCTGGAGGCGGCTGCGGAGGAGGCGGGAGAGTGAGTCCCATGCTGCGCAACTTGTCTTCAAATCTCGACACGTGTGGCTCCTGGCGCAGAACCGTGCGCCGGTCGGACGCCGTCGTCACCCGCGTTCGCGTACAGGAGCAGCTCTTCGCCGCCCGCCTCGAGGTGAACTGAGCGTTCAAATTCAAATCCAAGCGTCGCGAGAACTCGGCGCGATGCGTCATTGTGGCGCGCGACAATGGCTACAATCCGGGCCAGGCCCAGCCGGTCGCGTGCGTACTTTAAAACGCCCGCCGCGGCTTCGCGGGCATATCCGTTACCCCAAAATTCCGGAAAAAAAGCAAACCCGAGATCTGCGTCTTCGAGCGTCGCGCGCTTCAGGAGTCCGCACATGCCGATTGGCTCATCATTGTTGATCAGGCGAACCTGATACAATCCAAAACCCAGACGCCCATACATCTCGACGGGTCCGGTGTCGATGTATCGCTGCGCGTCGGCTGCCGTGCGCACGCCCTTGTCGCCGATGTTCGCCAGCCAGGCCGGCTCGTTAAGGAGTCGCAGAATAAATGGCGCATCGCCGGGCCCCAGATGCCGCAGTAAGAGTCGCTCGGTCTTCAGCACGACCGTTGGCGCGAGCGCGGGGTTGGCCATGTGCAGAACCCTAGAAAGAGCGTCCGTCCACGAACTTGCGTTTGATAGTGGAGAGTTCCACGCCCTCGAGGCAGCGCACGTTTATAGCCGCCATTTCTGCGCCTTTGAAGGTACCAAACCCGAACGGCGCGCAGCCGCACCTATCGCAGAAGTGATGCTGGATGGCGTGCTTGTTGAAAGTATAGGTGGATAGAGATGCTTGCGGGGATTGCAGCGTGAACTGCGCCCGCGGCACGAACCACAGCAGGTAGCCCTTACGGCTGCAGTGAGAGCAGTTGCACTCCATTGCGGTGTCGAAGTCGCCTTGAACCTCAAATGTGATTTGCCCACAGTGACAACTACCCTTGTGACTCATGGCGGCGCTCCACTGAAACGTAGATGTTTTTCACATGCCTGCGGCCGCGCGTGCGCTCCGGGCTGGCCAGGCGTCTTTCCCTTTACCTGCTGCATAAAACGCCAGCTCAAGACAAACCGCAATGGCGGCCTGCGTATCACCCCAACGATTGTCCGGCGATGCATGTAAGTGAACGTCGGTATGCCCGGTAATAGCGCCGCAACCAGCGCGACGGCCACCCCGGTCAGCATGTACATGAGCGTCGATATGCGCGCATAGTCGCAGGGGCCGAGGCCAAGTGCTGCCGTGTGGGGCGCCCACATGAGGGAGCTAGTCATCTGAATCTCCCCAGCGCCAGCGCGGAGGTGCGCCCTTCAGGTAGCAAATAAGAACCTGCAGGGCGGTCAAGGCTCCGACATAGACTAAGTACATCCATATGCGGTCAGGCCGCAGGAACAAGGGCGCCGGCCCGAGCATTGCGGCGATGAGCAGCACCAAAACCACCCAGCCGTGCCAACTGGTGGGCGGACCCCAGCCCCACCCGTAGCGTTTGGCGGCGTACCAGTATTGAGGCTTGTCCGACATGCTGCTGTCAGCCTCACCCGACCATCACGGTCCGCTCCAACCGAAGGTGAGACATCGCGATCCGGGCGCCTGGTTTACGAGCTCGCAATGGCCGCTTCTCCGCTACCAAATCTAATGACCATGTAGAGCATGAGTAACATGCCCAAAAGCACGCCGACCGCGGCAACGCCAAGGATGGGAGCCAGCACCGACTCTGGCACCATGTTTCCGTAAAGCAGGAACAACCCCAAAGAAAGCGTCACGGCTGCCGCCTGATGCAACACAAACTGGGTATTGGCGATGCCTCGAGTCGGCTTCACCAGCC
Source organism: uncultured Gammaproteobacteria bacterium (assembly GCA_963718865.1). Lineage (GTDB taxonomy): Bacteria > Pseudomonadota > Gammaproteobacteria > Steroidobacterales > Steroidobacteraceae > 13-2-20CM-66-19. Next base: position 874,771 of record CAVRAE010000001.1, read on the forward strand.
ACAACCTGTGGATGATTGCGTAAATGAAAGAGACCACGAAGCCGATCAAAAGAATGTGCGCGTGGGCCACCAGCTCCCCATGATTTTGAGACGCCGCCATATAGATCCCTAAAGCCAGCCCGATTACGGCAAAACTCAACGCCCATACGAGGTATTGTTTATCGAGGTTCATTTTTACTCTCCTATACTTCCAGAGCCTGGTCGCCGAGCCCGACCCATGTCAGTGGGAAACCAGTATCGCCGACAACGACGTCTGACGGTGAAGTTGGGGGCGCGCACCCACCCGCGGTTCACTGCAACCGTGCAAGGAGTGTCAGCCGGCGGCAACTTCCAGGCGTCTGCCTACTTAAGCTGCACACAAACGTACTTGGCACTGGCCGATTGCTTGCGCGGCACGATCGCTTGTTCCCATTTTTGCCCGGCCTGCTCACAGAGCCAGGACGACTCGAACCCCGGAACGCTCGCGATAGTCGAAACACCGATGCAGTTGGGCCCTGAGCAAGAGGGTTGACTTACGATTAATGTAAGAATCAGCGTGAACATCTTACTTACACCCCTGAATTGCTGAATTTCCCCAAGTGACTGCGCCGCCGAATCGCGGCTGCAAGCGTTGGTCAGGCACCACGTGCCCCAGCCACTACGGTGTAGTGCTGGACCAGCGGCTCGAACTCCAAGAGGTAGTCGTTGTCTTCCGGATAGTACTTGGCTTTCAACAGCTCATCGCCGGCGAAAGCGCGAATGCTGCTCTCAGAGTCCCAATGCGTTACGGTCAGGAAGTGGGTTACGGCGTCCTCGTCTCGCCGCATCACAGCAACGCTCAGGTTCCCTGGAACTGACTGGTAGTCTGGAATAGCTCGCTGCTCGAGAAAGCGCGCATAGGCATCAGCCTTTGAGCGCGGCGTACGCCCGTGCCACATGCGACAAATCACGTCTTATCCTCCTGGTGTCTGACGGCGAGGTTGAGGGCCGGACGACCGCGGCAGAGCGCAGGCATGCGGTCGCGCTAAGACGCGATCTCATCGTATCCGCAGCCCAAGAACTCCAGCAAACAGAACCCGTGACCGAATGGGTCCGCCATTACTGCAATACGGCCCCACTTATGCGTCCTGACTTCCCCTTCCAGACTCGCACCCGCACTCCGAGCGCGAGCCACTGCGGCCGAGATGTCCGGCACCACAAAATCCAAATGAACTGGCGTCCAATGCCGAGCATAGTCGCGGCGTGCCGCCAAAACCGGTGAAGCTGGCGTGCCCGCAGCCTTCCTGAGCAGATAGATCGGTGTAGACCCACCCAAAAGCTCAACTGCTGAGGCTTCAAAGCGGCGTCCGACACGCAGCCCAAGAGCACTGCAGTAGAACTCCGTAGCACGGGCCAGATCATCGACGTCAATGTTGACAAGCACGCTAAGGGTCACGACTGCAGCGCCCTATAACGCTGAACTTGAGAGCCCGCACTGAACCCCCCGTGGCGCCGAGCCACAGGCACAGCACGGACCCCTCCAGCGATTGTCAGACGGATGAGTCATTTGCGCCATGAAACAGCCCCGAGAAGGAACGCTATTCCGACACCAAGCGTGATCAGGACCGTGGTCCAGAATGCCCATGGGTTCTCGCTGCGACTGTACGAGCGAAACTTCCCCTGCACCTGACCTGTGTACATGGCGTACGTACAGTAGCCAACCAGAGCGACTCCAAAAAACAGCTCAACCGCACGGTGAGTACCTGTGCTCATCCGTCTAACGATTAGATTCCGCCCGCACCAAGCCCAGGAGAGTCCTGATGAGGATGCCGAAGCACAAGCCGGGCGCGCCGTGCATCAGAGTGCCTGTCACTTGCCTCGTTCCATGCTGTGAATCTGTCCGTCAACAATGGTCACTATCATCGGTGCAGCCATAGAGCCTCGGTCACAAGCCATCTGCCGCAGCGGAAAGTCTCAGACAGGCAGAGTCCAGGCACCATTATCAGCAACGCGCACATCGTGGTAGTGAGTCTCATAGCAAGGCGTCTGCATGACAGCTGCCGCTGATGCTGATGGACCGCCCGCAAGCGCAGGTTACATGCGAACGCTGCCGGGCGAAGCATTTCCGGAACGAGGTCGATTAGCGCTCGCAACTGCAATGCAAGCAGGATACCGATAACCTCAAAGCCAATTACGTTCGTGAGGAAAAGCAGGGCGCGAAGTTCAGGGTTGAGAATAAGCGCGAGCGCCACAAGCACCAGAAGCGCCGGCACGACGTGGCTGGGAGGCCGTTTTGCTGGAGCGGTCATACGTGCGACAGCCGTCTAACGGTGAAGTTGAGGCGCGGACTCCTCCAACGATTGTCAGACCGCCGCACGCACGCCTGCAGCGCTACCGATACGCATTTCATAGCAAAGGCTTGTCGGGTCGTTGATATGCACGCCAAAAGGCTCGACCCGCTTAAAACCATGGGCCTCATAAAAAGCAATTGCGGGTGCTTGTCTATCTCCGGTCTCAAGGATAAGCCGCTCATAGCCGAGCTGCCGTGCGCTGGCAATTAAGTGCAACAAAATAGTGCGGCCCACCTGCTTGTGCCGATGCTCGGGACGAACGTACATGCGGCGCACTTCGGCTGTAGTACGGTCAAACTCGCGCAGCGCGCCACTACCTACGGGTGAGCCGCCCAGAAATGCCGCGACATATAGATCGCGGCTGCGCAGCGGATCATTTGTGGGAGCGGGCATCGGCTCCGCGGGAGATCGCGCGTATAAAGGACGTATTTCGGCAGCAGCATCGCGCAACAAAGAGGTGGCGGTCTCGCCCATCGGGTCAATGTTGGCGATGCGCATGCCCGCGGCGTCTAACGGTGAAGTTGAGGGGGCGCACCCAAGGGCATGACGGCGCCGAAGGCGCACAATCCCTCAGCGCCCGAGGCGCCAGACACACCACCCGTCACGAACCCCTCCAGGAGTTGGTTAGACCGCAGCCAGACAACTTGTCTCTCTCCAGATCATGGTCGCGACGCCTTCAGGGCTTCCACCGAGATATCGACCTTAACTTCGTCGCTGTCGTTCCCAATAAAAGCATCGAGGCCAAATTCAGAACGCTTGATCGTGACACTGGCATCCGCGCCACACGACGGGACATGCAATAGTGGATGCTCTCGACAGGAAAGGTAGACGATTTCCAATACCATGGGTTTCGTGATCCCATGCAGACTCAGATCCCCGCTCACCGAGATCAGTTGTCCGCCGGAGAACTTGAAACTGTTCGACTTGAATGTGGCCGTGGGAAATCTCTCGGAATCGAAGAACTTCGGGCTCTTTAGAAACTGATCAAGCATCGGCACGCCCGTGCTGACCGAATCGATAGCAATGGCGATATCCGCGCCCGCAGTGTGTTGCACGGGATCAAACTCAATGGTGCCAGTGATCTTATCGAACCGCCCCCGAAACGATGACAGATTCAGATGCTTGAATGTGAATGAAGGCATGCTGTGCATGCCGTCCAGATTGTAAGTGTCGGCCGCCGCCGCGAGCGGCAGGCCTAGCAGCAGCGTGCCGAGGAGCGTGGGTATTGCGAAATGTGTCTTCACTGCTCGGGTTCCTCAGAGTTATCAACGATTGTCAAACGGTACAGGCACCCAGTTCAACGCGTCTGTTCCTGAATGGTTGCCCCTGCTAGACCTTACGGTGAAGTTGTGGGGCCGCACAGAAGCGCCTGATCAGAACCGCGCGTGCACACTGTCTTGCCGCACCCGCGGCGACACTACCGATTGTCACTGACCATTCCAACGATCGTTAGCGATCACAGAGAATTTCCTTGCCTCATCGACGGGGTAAGCGTGACTCCCACCAATAGCCCTTCCGGGTCGAGGAAACGGCTGACCGTCTGCCCCCAAGGCTCTTTCTTGTTCTTGACCAGCATTCGATAGCCGCGCGACTCGAGTTCTGCCGTGGTGCTCTCGACGTTGTCAACGTCGAACTCAAGCCAAGCCTGTGGGACAGGCACGTCGCCTGGCCACGAATCCTTGCCGAAGCAGGAGTGCGCCGCCTGGGAGAGAGGCCACAGCGCGAAAGTATTCGTCCCCTTCAGTGCCTCAGTGTGAAGGTACCCGCCCGTTTCCTCCTTGAAGGCAATATTGAGGACCTGACTGTACAGCTTCCGGCTTGCCGCAGAATCCCTGACAATCGGCCCAAAGCCGGTGACGAAGAGAACTCGGACACTTTCCATTGCTGCCATAAACAGCTCCTTTGTGCACAATGAAAGGGGCTCCTGCCAAGGATAGCGCTGCCAGCAGGTGCGTTCGAGAGATAGCGCTCGAGCGCGCGTCAGTTCGCGTTCCGCCGCGGCACTACCTCATAGCCCGGGACCTTTGGCTCGTCATCAACCATCTGCGCTGGGAACCCCTCGCCCACCACACGCACCCCGCACGACTCCTCGTAGCGGCGGATGATGTTAGGTGAGAACTCGCGTGGCCCGTAGCGGCGCGCAGCGTCGCGGAAGATACCGAGTACGAGTGGTGACAGCGCGAGCGGCACGTGATGCTCGCGCGCCAGGGCATCGAATAGCCCCACGTCCTTGACGACGAGATCCATCGTGAAATTGATGTCGCGACTGCCGTTCAGGATCACCTGCGATTCGGTCTCGTGCACGAAGGAGTTCCCGGAAGAGATGCGGATCGCCTCGTACACGGTATTGAGGTCGAGGCCCACGACCCTGGCCGTGGTCAACGCCTCGGCGAGCGCCACGAGGTGAACCGTGCAGAGAAAGTTGGTGAGTACCTTCAGCTGCGAGGCACTGCCGACCGGCCCGCTGTGCAGGATCCGCTGGCCAAGGATGGCCAGCACGGGCAGCACACGCTCGAACGCCGTGCGCTCGCCGCCGGCAAAGATGGAGATGTTGCCGGTGGCGGCGCGGTGGCAACCCCCCGACACGGGGCAGTCGAGTGCGGCGGCGCCAAGCTCCGCGACGCGCGCCGCGAGGCGCCGCACTTCGGCAGGGTCGGTGGTGCTCATCTCGAGCCATATCTTGCCGGGGGAGAGCCCGGCGAGAATGCCGTCGGCGGCTTCCAGCACCTCGGCGCTCGCGGCTGGCGAGGGCAGGCAGGTAATCACGATATCGACCGCGGCGGCCAGCGCCCGGGGCGATTCCACGCTTTTTGCGCCCCGGGCAACGAACGTCGCAGCCCGCTGTGGGTCAAGGTCGCGTACTGTCAGATCAACGCCGTGTCGCTGCAGGTTTGCCGCGAGTTGGCTACCGACGTTACCGAGTCCGATTAAACCTATGCGCAGGCCGATGGTCATGCGCAAGCCTCACCGACTTTCATGCGTTTAGAGTACCACTCGTGTGGAGGCCCACGATGAGGCGCCTGCGGTGCCGGTCTAACGGTGAACGTTGCGGTGCCGGACAGAAGCGCCCGATAGCTCCATATGGTCTAAAGCAAATCCGGGGTTGATCTGGTGGAGGGTAGCTGAGGGCCAGTTTGGTGGGTGCACACTGTCTTCCCGCACCCGCGGCGAGACTCCCGACTTTCACGGACCCCTCCAACTATTGTTAGACGGGACTTTCACAGGCCGCGATTCCCAGCGATCAATTAGACCCATCTATTAGCGTTCTTCGGGAAACCGGGACGCTGTATCCGCACAACGCAGAAACGTTGGCCGGTAGGGGCTTGCATCACCACCCAACGCTCCAGGCGGTCCAGCACATTGGCGCCTAGCTTCTCCAGGCGGGCGACTTCTGCTGGGATGTTATCGGTCTCAATATCTATGTGAATGCGACTCTCGTGACTGACGCGCTGGACCTGCACAATGGGTTCATCCGACGGGGTCTCCAGCATTCGATAATTGCCGCGGGTGCCCGGATGTGCGGGATCTACGGCTCGACCCAGTGCGTTCGCCCAGAAGTCAGCGGCCGCGTCTACGTTAGAGGTGTTGCAGTCGATCAGCAAGGCACAGAGGCGTGAGTAATGCATATCGTTATCTTCCCGTGTCTAGACGAGCGTCGGCGAGCGATTAGGAGGAGCACGCTGACCAAGCACTCACCTTTATGCGCCTGGAGTACGACCGAGGTCACGGTCACGAGGGTGGGCTCGGTGCCGTCTCAGAGGCGTAACCCACACACAGCTGGCCCATGCACTGCGCTCAAGCCAATCCAGGGTCGCCAAGATGGAGGCTGGTGATCCAACCGTTTCACTCGATCTGTTGGTGAAATCGCTATTGGCACTTGGGACGCCCGATCAGAGCCACAAGCGCAAGCTGTCTTTCGGCGCCCGCGGCGATACTACCGCGCCTCACTGACCCCTCCAACGATTGTTAGGCGGCGACACGGTGTGGAGCATCCTATAACGCTTGGCCCCCCAAAATGCGAGAGCGTGAACGATCCCCAACACAAGTACAAAATCGAAAACTGCTCCTCCAATCTCCGAGAGGGTGTCACGCAGCGTCTCTTCTCCGTGAATGAACGTGTGTGCGGTTCGCAGGAAGCCATCATAGAACCAGAACACCAGAAAACACCCGCCCGTTAGCCAGCGTTGCTCCACGGAAAGCAGTGGGCGGCGGTGAGTTGCAAAGAATAGGTAGGCCGGAACTGCACTGGAAATGAACGCGTTGGTGAGACCAAAAAGCATCGGTGCGGTAACGCCAAATCGGATCTTCGCGAATATGGCTATCGCGAACATGAAGTTACCGCAGAGCAGGGACGCCCCCAAGTACGGCCACATTGAGACTGGCTTTAGTCGCAACGCCGTATCACTCACTTGAGGGATCGCCTTGGGGCCACGCGAATGCAGCTCGCGGTTCAGAGCTTCAAAGTTGTGAGGATATCGAGAGCGGTCGACCCGTGAGAGCGCCTCGAGCAACTGGGCGCGTTCAAACTTCGAGTAGTCGATGGTGCCGTCGTCAGTCACTAGGGTTACAGCCTCACAGAAGCGCTCGACTCAAGTCCAGCGGTGACGTTTCGCACGCCGAGGACCTCTTCAACGATTGTTAGATGTCGCGCTGGCTACTGTGCTGGCGCGCAACTGTACTCCGCGGAAGACTTACCCGTGATGACTTGTGAGCAAAGATAGGTCTTTCCATTACAAGCCGCGTCCCAAAGTAAGACACCTCCATTTGCGCGGCGGTTTGAAATCGTCATCTGTTCCGGTGCACATCCAATGTGCCCGGCGCTCACAGCCTTGAGGTCGTCGTCCGACAATGCGCAGGCAGTCACACCCAGCAGCGTAGCCAGGATGACGACAACCCTTAGCAATGGGCTTGGGGTCATGGCGTAGGACTCCTTGGTGAAGAGGTAGGCAAGCGAGAAGACGCGGCATTCTAACGGTGAAGTTGAGGGGCCGCCCAGAAGCGTCCGATTGGAGCCGCGGGTGCACTCTCTCTTCCCGCACCCGCGGCGACACTACCGCGCCTCACGAACCCCTCCATTGTTAGACGTCGCTTAGGCGCTCTTCTTGTGCTTGGCAACGAGCTCGCGAACGGTCGGCACCAGCTCCGCGGGAACATCCATAACCGTCGAGGCTGAAAGCGCCGCCTCGTCTTCCGCAACCGCTTCTTCGTCAGTCTGAGATTGGTAGTGTTCGAGAACCCGCCTCACGCGCTCCTCGTCCCAACCCGAAGGAAATTTGGATCGCTTCATCGCTTCTTGCGCCGTCGGCGCCGGTATGCCATCGCAGCCTTGCCCTGCAGCTCATAGGCCGTGATTACGAAGTGGCTGTCGGGCTGCGGGTCCGGAACATAAATTACGCGCAAAAGCCGACCAGATAAAGCGCGTCCGACTGCGACCCTGGAGCCGTCGCGGCCTGGCCGGTCCTCACCGGCGTGGCCAAGAAGCTGCTCCACCTCAGGCGAACCGCACATTTACAAGCATCGGGTGTCTGAGGCGGGTCGCTGTAGAAACGAAGCCGCATGCGTTAAGCCATACCACCGAGCGAACTAGTGGTACAGCTAGGTCTAACGGTGAAGTTGAGGGGCCGCCCAGAAGCGCCCGATCAGAGCCGCGGGTGCACCCTCTCTTGCCGCATCCGCGGCGACACTACCGAGCCTGGACCCCTCGAACGATTGTTAGGCGCTGAAAGAGCGTGCTCACGGGCAGTGATAGGCGATGCCTTCCAGCGCGCTGTTGAAATCTCGGGTGACGAATATGGCATTCCCGCCGAGCCCGACCGCCTGATTCCGTATGCTAGGCTCCGCGTCAAAGGCGTTATCGCTCTGGGGGCTCTTAACGTTTCCCACCGCCTTACAAGAGGCAACATCTGCAGCGTTCTTTGTCAAATGCACCTGGTCGGCTCCTGGCGCGAGCGCAACCGTGACGCAGCCGAAGCTGGCCAACGCAAACCCCGCAATAGTGCAAATCGCCAGAATCGCTTTCATGTGAGCCTCCGTGAGGATCGAAAAATTTCGACGCGTAGAGCCATATTGAAGCGCCTAACGGTGAAGTTGAGAGGCCGCACAGAAGCGCCGGCCGGGCGACGCGGGCGCACACTGTCCCCAGGCGCCCGCGGCGCCAAGCAGACCACGCCTCACGGACGCTACAACGATTGTTAGGCCGCACTAGCGAACTCTGAGCAAAGAGACGAGAAGCGGGCCAGCATTGCCATTAACAACTACTTCTTTCGAAGCATAGCCGTCGGCAGAAACAACTACGGTGCCGCCAGGAGGGAGTGATCTGTAAGGAGCGAGCCAGAAGATATGTGTCGTGCGCGTAGTGGGCGCTAAGGAGAATTGTCCGTCGGAGTTCGTTTGCGCGAATAAGCCTGGGTGGTTGTCCACCGAGATTGTAGCTCCCTGAATGGGCTTTTTAGTGGCGGCGTCAACCACCGTACCCGACGCAGAGGGCGAAACATACGTGGTTATCTCGATGCAGCCGCTGAGCGACATAAGAAACGAGAGAGACAGCGTGTAGCGCCATTTGGTCATGTACGGCCTAACGGTGAAGTTGAGGGGCCGCACAGAAGCGCCCGATCAGAGCCACGGGTGCACACTGTCTTCCCGCACCCGCGGCGACACTACCGAGCATCACGGACCCCTCCAACGATTGTTAGAGGGCACGTCCTCATCGCTTAGACCAGTATCCTGGCTTCCGGCGATGGTGTGCCACGGCAATGACCTCAATGAAATCGGCCCGTTCAAGATAGACAACGCTGAATGGGAATTTATGTAACACATACCGCCGAAAACGTCCGTGGACTCGCGGCCACCGCATGGGCCCTTCGGCAATATTCGCGATTCCAGCCTCGAGTTCGAGCAGAAATGCGTCTGCAACCGTTAAATTACGCGCCAAATACCAGGCACGTGCCCCTTGCGCTTCGTCCGCAGCAAGCGGATGGAGCCGAACTGTGTGGCTAGCCACGCGGAGCGCGCGACAGGCGTGCCTTCACCACTTCCCAGGGAATGCTCTGCACGGCGCCGGAATCGAGCTCCTTGGCGCGGCGTTCGATCTCAACGCGCCAGGCTTCCTCGACACCTTCCGCAACCCCCACGTCGAGGCTCTCAATCAGGGCGCCGATCAGGTCGGCGCGATCCCGCTCGGGCAGAGACAGTGCCTTACGGAGGATTTCGTCTCGCGAAGTCGCCATGCCCAAAGCTTACTCCTGCACCAAACGAAGCGGAACGTGCCCTCTAACGGTGAAGTTGAGGGACCGCGCAGGAGCGCCCTATTGGAGCCGCGGGTGCGCACTCTCTTCCCGCACCCGCGGCGAAAGGTCCGAATAAGCCATTCGGGCGAGCCGAGTCTGCGGAGATTATTGGCAGCACGCTCGGTAAAGCTGTCCTTCGAAAAGAATCCTGGATCGATGGACAATTGACGGCGACAGAGTTCCACCTGTGCCTCCGCGCCGGGAAGCCTTTGCGCGGTAAGCAAGGAAGCTTTGATACACACCAGTTCGACTCGGTAACGAATTGGTTCATCGTACGAAATACCGAGTTTCCAGAGCCGTCCGTGCGTGGCCTCGTGCACAACAGCGCATGCCACTGCCGCCACGGTCGTGTCTGGCGCAAGTATGAACCCTTCGCCGAGCCGGCAAACTCCTGTGGCCGGGTCGTAATCGGCGTTGATGGCGTCCGTTCCGAAGATGAGGAAGCCTTTGAGCGAATGCCTCACGCGCTCGTAACGGCCCGGAGCGGCCGCTTTTAGCAGACTCAAGGCCTCATCAAGCCGCTTGTATATCAGCGTCCTCTCTTCATTCCGAGCCAGCGGCGCCCAAACAGGCAAGCCGTGTGATGCGTGCTTTGGACTCATCCACGCGATCAGGCGGATTGGGTAGCTCATTTGTTGATGTCGCCGCTCAGCGAGGCTAGTCGCCGTCGTGCCGCCTAACGGTGAAGTTGAGGGGCCGCGCAGAAGCGCCCGATCAGAGCCGCGGGTGCACACTGTCTTCCCGCACCCGCGGCGACACTACCGACTTTCACGGACCCCTCCAACGATTGTTAGGCGCCGGATGGCGCGGCCGGCACCAGGCCATAGCGGCTCATGACGGACATCAGCGCACGTTTATCCGGTGCCCCGCCAGCATTGAGGACGTTTGCGACATCGCGGAAATACTGCGCTCCAACGTCAGGAGTCATAAAGATCAGAGCGCGAGCGCTCTGATCGTGCGGGTTGCTGAATCCATGCACCGAACCTTTTGGGGTGCGCATCCAGTCGCCTGGACGTAAATCCCTCGTAACGCTGTCGACTGAATAGCGTAGCGTTCCCTCAAGAACATAGACACATTCTTCGTTGTGGGTGTGGCTGTGCGGCGGCGGCACATTCGAGCCGGGCGGGACCTCGAGTTCGAAAAGTCCCATTCCACCGGTCTCTGTACCGTCCAATAGATATCGGATAGTCAAGGTGCCAACCCTAATGGGTGAATTCACATTCATCGTGAGTCTCCTTGATCGGGGTCCGACGGCGCGTCCGCGGCGCTTAACGGTGAGGTTAAGGGGCCGCGCAGAAGCGCCCAATTGGAGCCGAGGGTGCACACTGGCTTCCCGCACCCGCGGCGACACTACCGAGCATCACGGACCCCTCCAACGATTGTTAGGTTCCGTCACCGCGCCTTGCCGAGGCGCTCGGCCATGCGCGTTTGCCAACCCGGTCCCGTTGCCTTCCAGCGCGCAATGACATCTGCAGGAAGGCGAAGCGAAATGAGCTTTCTGGGGTTGAGTGAACGCGGACGGCCGCCTTTCTTCACCTTGGCGCGTGCAAGCATGTCTGACGTGAGTTGCGGGAGCTCACGGTATTCCTTGGCACTGACGACATGGGCGTCAACCCGAGCGAGATCAGATTTCAAGGTACGGCGCGAGGCGTTCTTGTTCGCGGGCATTGGCCTTCCTCATGCTGAAAATGTGGCGACTCGCACCCCGTGGGACGTAACCAATGACGATCAGGCGTCCTTGGAGATGGCCGTAACAGATGATGCGGGTTTCGCCATAGTCTTTGCGCGTGTCCTCAACCTCCACAGTAACGCCGGCAAAGACAATCTCGGCGTCTGCGAAATCGAGCCCCCGTTCCGCCAAGGTCTTAGCACGCTTGGCCGGATCGAAGGTTAGGCGCATATGTTATTGTAGCTACAATAACCTGTCAGCGCAACCGCCTTGCGAAGGTGTTTCCAGAGGAACCTAACGGTGAAGTTGAGGGGCCGCCCAGAAGCGCCCGATCAGAGCCGCGGATGCACACTGTCTTCCCGCACCCGCGGCGACACTACCGACTTTCACGGGCCCCTCCAACGATTGTTAGGCGCCATGCTAGCGATACGCCTCACGTCGGTGACGAATCACGGAAACCTCAACCAGCGATCGTGCGTCGGCAACGGAGTAAACGACGCGCCAGTCTCCAATGCGAATTCGCCAGAGGTTATCCGCACCCTCGAGCTTTCTGCAGCCGGACGGGCGAGGGTTACGCATCAGAGCCTCGATGCGTTTGAGAATTCGCCCCGCAACGGTGTGATCAAGCGCCTGTAGTTCTTTGCGCGCGGAGCGCGCAAAAACCACCGTGTATTCACGCACGGCTTCGGCGCTTGACCGGACGCGATATCAGGCGCTTGACCTGCGCGAGGGACTCGCGCGGCTCACGGCGACGAGCATTTACCAGATAAGCATCGTAGAGGTCTTCCCAGAGCGCTCCGTGCTTCTTCAGGTCAATGAGCACAGCGCGTTTTTGGCCGCGGTCGTTTACGAGGAATTCCACGCCGGGCATATCGACGGAGTGCTTGGTGTCCATAGGCACTGAGTATACCCCGCGGCCCCCAGCATGGCCTCTAACGTCCGCGCTTGAGCGGCCGCCCAGAAGCGCCCGATCAGAGCCGCGGGTGCACACTGCCTTCCAGCACCCGCGGCGACACTACCGAGCCTCACGGACCCCTCCAACGATTGTTAGGCGTCGAGTCAGGCCGCAACGCGTGAAACCCGAAGATCCTTCCGGCGCTTCTCCGCGTGCCACAAGTCGTACTGCGTCTGCTGATTCATCCAGCTCTCAGAGCTTGTCCCAAACGCGATCGACAGGCGAACCGCCATCTCGGGGCTAATCCCAGCGCGGCCGTTGAGCAGCGCCGACAAGGTCTTACGACTCACGCCTAAGGCGCTCGCCGCCTCCGTCACCGTCACGCCCAAGGGCTCAAGGCACAGCTGCCGAATGATCTGCCCTGGATGGGGCGGGTTATGCATCTTCATGCGCCACCTCAATGATAATCCTCGTAGTCAACGTCAACGGCGTCCTTACCACTGAATCGAAACGTGATCCGCCAATTGCCGCTAACGCTTACCGACCAGCTACCGCTACGGCCTCCTTTAAGAGGATGCAGCTTGAGCCCAGGTAGCCCCATGTCGCCTGGCGCAACCGCAGCGTTTAACGCCGCCAGAATCAACCCCAGGCGTTCAGCGTGAGCGGCATGAACCCCAGCCCGGGACGCCGTCGTAAAGAACTTAGCCAATCCCTTGTGTCGGAAGGATCGGATCATAGTAAGCAGTGTAACCCATAACGTTACGGGTTACAAGTAAGATGCTTTAAGCTTTAAGTCTAGCGGATAAGCTGATTCGAGCGGGCTAACTCGACGCCTAACGGTGAAGTTGAGGGGCCGCCCAGAAGCGCCCGATCAGAGCCGCGGATGCACACTGTCTTCCCGCACCCGCGGCGACACAGCCGCCTTCACGGACCCCTCCAACGATTGTTAGGCGGCGTGCAGCACCGCTCGCCGTATAGGTTGAGGCAGCGCCGCCTCAACGAAGGCGCTCTTGGGGTAAAGATAGTCCTTGCCGGATTCGTCGATTACTCGCACGTGGCCAAGGCGCTCTGCCTTGGCGTCCGGAATGGACACGTAAATCTTGCGCCGCTCCAGGGATACCTCGTATCCGGAGTTATCGACACAAATCACCAGGCGCTTTGCTGTTTTAGCCATCGTGACCTCAAAGGAGGCGCTTGATCTTGAACTCGCGACGCCCGATTCCCGTCGCCTCGTACCAGTGTAACTCCGCAGAGACGATCTCACCGCCAGTGAGCTCGATTTCTGCGAACCCCTTACGTTTCCGCCACCGCCCGAGCCCATAACGCTTCCGCAGGCGTGCGATTTCGCGGATGCCGGACCCTGCCGCCATGGTCTCGATATCCGAAATCTCGCCGAGGATCCGGAAGTGCATGCCTCATCGTCGCAAAGGCCCGCGACGAGGTCAAAGGACTCGATGCGGTCAAACGTGCGACTGCACGCCGCCTAACGGTGAAGTTGAGGGGCCGCGCAGGAGCGCCCGATCAGAGCCGGGGGCGCACACAGTCTTCCCGCGCCCGCGGCGACACTACCGACTTTCACGGACCCCTCCAACGATTGTTAGGGAGCAACGACAACTTTCTGTCCGCCTTTGACCACATAGGCCTCAGAAAATGTCTTTATCCATTGTTCTCGCTCAGAGGGTTCTAACTCAGCACCCTTCCGCGTGAAAGCGATTCGCTGAATCCCATCGTTCCCTTTAAGCAGCCGGGCAATCTCGTGCTGATCCGGGTTACTGCCGCAGCCGGCGATACTCCACTCATACAACACACTGGTGGAGTCCTGTTGGACAATTTTCCAAGAGGAGCTGGGACATCGGCTCTGCATGGTGGCACGAAGTTGAGTCATAGACTCCATAGGGGACAATCCCTGCTGTTCGATGAATTGAACTGTCAGCAGACGCGACCAGTTCTCAATGGATTCGCCCTGTGGGACAAACTCCGCAAGGGTTCGTCCTCGACGCTCCGAGCCGCCTGCTGCCTTCCATTTACCGAGACCGTCGGGCACGTGGAACGTCGCAGTTTCAAGCTGTGTGGCGCAGCTGACCAAGGCCAATGCGACCGCGAGGACCCGGAGAAATCGTTGCATTAGTTGCTCCCTAACGGTGAAGTTGAGGGGCCGCGCGCAGGCGCCCGATCAGAGCCGCGGGTGCACACTGTCTTCCCGCGCCCGCGGTGACACTCCCGAGCATCACGGACCCCTCCAACGATTGTTAGGTGACCATTTGTGCCTATGTCCATTCTGACATATACTACCGACAGTGAGTCGCAAGGACAAGCCGCTTGCCTGGCTGCACGGGGAGGTTAAGACCCCGCCGTTTTCTCTCGCAGCTCGGCTTGAGACTGGGTACTTGCTGAGGTGCCTCGAACGAGGGGACACGCTCACGATGCCGCAGTCTCGGCCAATGCCCAGCGTCGGGCCGCGGTGCCATGAGCTGCGGATCAATGATGTGTCAGGCCAGTGGCGGCTGATGTATCGCATCGACGCTGACGCGATCGTGATCGTGGAGGTCTTTGCCAAGAAATCTGCGAAGACGCCCAAAACAGTACTTGAGATATGCCGTCGGCGCCTGAAGGAGTACGACAATGCGGGAAAGTAAGCGCAAAAAGCTCGCGGCCAAAGGTTGGAAGACCGGGAGTGCCAAGGAATTTCTGGGTTTGAGCCCAGAGGAGGACGCTTATATCGAGCTGCGCCTAAGGCTTGCCGACGGCTTAAAGATGAGACGCCATTCCCGAGGCGTGACCCAGACGCAGCTGGCGCAAACGCTGCGCTCGAGCCAATCCAGAGTCGCCAAGATGGAAGCCGGTGATCCGACCGTTTCGCTCGATCTGCTGGTGAAGTCGCTACTGGCACTTGGGACGTCAAACCGCGAGCTGGCGGCAATCATCGCACGGAGCTGACGGTCACCTAACGGTGAAGTTGAGGGGCCGCGCAGAAGCGCCCGATGGCGCCGAGGGCGCACAATTTCTTAGCGCCCGAGGCGACAACCCAGAAGCGCCTCACGGACCCCTCCAACGATTGTTAGACGGCAATTGCACCGTGCGTCCTATCGCACTTACGGCAGGTTTCGGCTGATGCCGTTGCTGACGTAAACGAACGCTGCGACGAGAAAAATGGCATCGGGCACCAGAATAAGCGCGGCACCAAGATAGCTATCCGGGACTAACCGCATGGCTGTCGGCGTCCACAGGAACATCAGGAGGAAGCAAGCAACCGCCTTTACAGCGTCCGAAAGCCGCGGCCAAACGGTGAAGAACGGAATGTTGACGCCTTGTGGCAACCGGATTACTCCGGTCGTGATAAGACCGTACAACAGGACGAACAACACCACAGTCAGAAGCCCAGAGTGCTGGCCGCCGCGATAGTCCGACCAAGTAATCGCCGCCGCAAACGCCAAGCTAAGCAGCAGAACGATGATTCTCCAGCGCTTGTCTGAGATCATTGCTCGTTCTCGCCTGTGGGGAGGGTTACCCTACGCGCCTCGGCGCACGAGATTACGCGCGCGACGCGCCGCGCGAAACTAAGGTGCAGCGCGTCGGCGGGGGAGCTCATGCCGTCTAACGGTGAAGTTGAGGGGCCGCCCAGAAGCGCCCGATCAGAGCCGCGGGTGCACACTCTTTTCCCGCACCCGCGGCGACACTACCGGGTATCACGGACCCCTCCAACGATTGTTAGACGGCATTTTCGAATACCCAGCTTCCAGACCTAGTCCCGCTCCTCGTGCTTCGGTACGAATGTTATGCCGCTTACGGGCAGCCCCACACCGCTGGGATGTTGACCCATGTAAAGGACAACCTGTTGGCTCCACACCACCAGCAGGTCTTTGCGCACAGCGGCTCCATAGAAAGCTGCGAAGTATTGGTCGCCCTCCAGAGCTTCCCCGGGACTAAGGGTCCGCGGCCGCCACGGGATCGGTTGAATAACCGGCACGTTCGTGTTCGAGAAGACAACGCTACCTTCGGCGCTAAGCATCGTCACAGCCATTAGGTGTGGCGCGTTCCAGGGAAGCTCCGACTCGTTCAGCTCTAGAGCGTGGGAGGAGGTATTCACGATGCGGCAATGCAGAAGTTCACTACCGTCTTCTAGCCTCCAAGTCATGGTCATCCGGATGTCACGCGAAGGAACTGGCCATTCTTCGCTCAACCGTTCGGCAAGAGCTTTTAGCGCGACGGGTTGCGGCGCTTCGGCTGGATTGGCAGCGACGCCAAAAGGAACCTGAAGAGCTGTCGCCAACACAAGCGCCGAGGCAAACCGCATGCCGTTCTCCTTGCCGTCTAACGGTGAAGTTGAGGGGCCGCACAGAAGCGCCCGATCAGAGCCGCGGGTGCACACTGTCTTCCCGCACCCGCGGCGACACTACCGAGTATCACGGACCCCTCCAACGATTGTTAGCTCGCGGTCCGGAGTTCTTCGCGAAGGACCCTGCGTAACGTCGTTTCAAGCGACTCGTGCTTACGTTTCATGTGCTCCCGAAGCGCAGCGTTGATTAGCGTCTGATAGTTACCACCACCCGCAGCGTGTACTTGCGCCTTAAACCACTCGAGGAGGTCGTCATCCAAGCGAATGGTGATGCGAGTCTTCCCTGCGGAAGCCATACCGACCGCGCCGCGCTTTGCCTTTGAAAAATCGTAACTTCTACGCATTAGCGTTTCCCGTAACGTTTGCGCTCGCCCGGACTAGCGCGGCGAGCAGAAATGATTCGAACGTCGGCGCCTGCATAAGCAAATACCGTGACCAGTATCCGCCCGGTCGGATCAGCAGCTAGCGCCACAAAGCGCTCCTCACCCACCGCGTCAGGGTCGGACATGGTGAGCGCTAGTGGGTCCTCTAGCGAGAGCGCCGCGTCAGCGAAGTCGACCTTGTGTTTGGCAAGGTTCGCCGCAGCCTTGACCGGATCCCACTCGTACCCGTCCACAGCGTACAGTGTATGTACATGTGTACACAGGCGTCAAGCGAAGGCGCGGAGCCTCTTGCTCGCGAGCTAACGGTGAAGTTGAGGGGCCGCACAGAAGCGCCGCGATTGGCGCCGAGGGCGCACACTTTCTCAGCGCACCCGAGGCGACAACCGAGCACGCATCACGGACCCCTCCAACGATTGTTAGAAGTCGCCCCATGGCGAAGTGCGTAGATGTCATAGCCGCAATTCCGGCAGGACCTTCGGACCCAGAAAGTGAGTCTGGATGAAAACGGCTGCTCGCACGAGGGCGCATTCGATTGCCCCAAGGGCGAACGCGAACGACGTCACAGCCCACGGCACAATCAGCACGGTCATCAAGAGCCCGAACGGAACCCAAATGAGGGCAAGCACACCGCCGAGTTGAGGGAACACCCAACGAACTAAATTGGCGAGGACGGCGACGCCAAAGAACAGCCAGAAGGAATTGGCAACCAAACGATAGATGCGTAGGCGCCAGACGCGTGCGGTAGGCCAAGGTGCAAGGTCGAACTGTTCCACAGCGACTTCTAACGGTGAAGTTGAGGGGCCGCACAGAAGCGCCCGCCTGGCGACGCGGGCGCACACTGTCCCCAGGCGCCCGCGACGCCAAACAGACCACGCGTCACGGACCCCTCCAACGATTGTTAGACAGCATGCTTCGACGCCGCGTGCGGCTAGCTGTCACTTGGCTTGCTCACCCGACATCTTCTGCCCGCGTTCGACTATGTCTTTGCCAATTCGTGTTATTTCCTGTCCCTTGTCTGTAAGACTCGCCCCGCAACGTTTCGCCTCGAAGCCATAATCGGTGGTAGTCATGGTGCTGATTTCCTTGATCATGAGGGCCTCAATATCAAGCTTGGGCACACGCCCGTCGAGTCGGCCGATGTAATACATGGACAGCATCATTCCGGCTGATCGCTGGGTAGGGTCGGCCATTCCAGCAAACTTCATACCGACGATAACGCAGCGCACGTCCGCGATCGTCTCTGCGTCCTGCGCCGGAGCCTGCGCCGGACACAGCGTCAGAGCCCCCACGAGCATAGTCAACAAGGTGTTCCGCATCGAAGTTCTCCTCGACCTCGGGCCTCACCGCGAGACCACTTACGTCTAATCCACTGGTGACGCTCGCATGCTGTCTAACGGTGAAGTTGAGGGGCCGCGCGAGGGCACCCGATCAGAGCCGCGGGTGCATACTTTCTTCCCGCGCCCGCGGCGACACTACCGAGCATCACGGTCCCCTCCAACGATTGTTAGACGCCAATGCGGTTGCTCTGAAACAGAAGTCCCCGTATTCATTCACTTTAACCTCGGACGGACTCACTCTGAGTTTGAGGTCAGCAGGACTTTCCGATAGGCAGTACCGACCGTGTGAATCTCGTGGGGATTCGGAAACGAGATAGTACTTGGCCCCGGACGATTCCTGCAGGGCTGGATCTTCGATGGGACGCAAAACGAAGAGCTCCACGGACTCAACATACCTGGCAGTGGCGGCTGTGTGCTGTGAAGCGATCGCGCGGACCCTTCCGGTAATGGCGGGACCAACCACGGTGTGTGCTGCATCCAGAACCCACACGTAGTTCGCATCCATACAAAGTGAATCTTTCGGGCACGGCGGAAGCGAGAGGAAGACGTTACTCACGCCGTGTCCGAGAATCACAGAGTCCGCAGCCATTGCAGCGGATGAGACCATGAGAGCGCCAAGGAATGCCGCAGACCTAAGCATGGCGTCTAACGGTGAAGTTGAGGGGCCGCACAGAAGCGCACGATGGCGCCGAGGGCGCACAATTTCTCAGCGCCCGAGGCGCCAAGCCGCAAGCGCATCACGGACCCCTCCAACGATTGTTAGGCGTCGGCAAAAATCGGAAGCTCGCGCTTGCGCTTGACCCGCCGCCGAATGCCCCTGAGGGATAGGTTGCCATGATCAGTCCACAGAAGCTCGGCACCATGTCGGAGCGGCTCATATATCGGAATGAGGTCTACCAGTCCCTCAAATACCCACCTACCTACACGCCCCGGCGGATCACCATACCGGCGCCAGCGGCGGGTAGTCTTGGATTTTGCCAGAGCGACGGCGCGTTGATGGGCGAGATCGCGGGTCTTGGCACGAACCAGAATCATGTTTTCCCAAGCCAAGCAGCGCGCTTCGGGTCTGCGTGGCCGCGCGTCACGAAACTCGAACCGCTCCAGATAGCTGGCGAGCCACCAACCGTGCGGGGATTTGTTTCTGAGGTGAGGAGACCGGTGCGGCAAGAGCTTGCTCCCGACGCCTAACGGTGAAGTTGAGGGGCCGCGCGCACGCGCCCGATCAGAGCCGCGGGTGCACGCTGTCTTCCCGCACCCGCGGCGACACTACCGACTTTCACGGACCCCTCCAACGATTGTTAGATTGCACTCCCACGACAGAGCATCCTTTGACCGTGGACCTGCGCCGCTACGGCGGATCTTCCGGATCCGGGACGGCGCGCAACGCCGCCTCGGAAAGCTCCGCGTCGCTCAGAGGTGGCTCATTCAGGATGCGTTGAGCCAGCTCGACAAAGGAAGCAGGGACGATGACCGCGTGGCCCGCCAACTCCCCAGTGTCATCGATCGGGACCGCGGAATAGCCCATGCCCGCCCAGGGGCCGGCAGCGGGGCAGAGTACGGGTATGAGCCCGACGAAGCATGGTACGTTCTCACGCGCCAGTCTCCCTGCCACTATCTGCGGAGAAACGGGGTCGTTGAATCTCGCGACTCGGGTGAGCTTGCAGACTTCCTTCATTTCGGCAATTAGGCCTCTGGCTACGCGAACGCTGTAAGTTTGACCGCCGATGCTTTCGGGAGGCAGCGTCTGCACATCGCACGGAATGCCGGACGATGCAAGGAAGTTCGCAAGCGTTTCAGCGGCAAGCTGATCCGAAAATCGCGCGACGATGTCCGTGTAATCACTGGCCGCCATCGGAGATGAGTCCTCTTCGGAGCTACGGAGCCAAGGCTACCGACAGCGCATAAGAGAGTGCAATCTAACGATGGAGCTGAGCGACGCGCGGTCTTTGCAGCGTCAAACGAAGGCACTTTATCCAGAACCTCGACATTCTCGTGACCTCACCGAAGCTACCCGCGCGATCGCTCCAGCGATTGGTTAGAAGGACTTGCGCTGACCTCAAACGTAGCCACCTGTGTTTTCTGGCACAGACTTTACCGCGCGCCTGCGCGCAGCTCCGCCGATGAGCGAAGGATGCGCACCGAAGCCACCGAGCCAGAATGCTACCGCCTCGGCAGCGGCGCAACACCGGCCCGCTTTTCGAAGGCCTGGCGATGCACTTGAGCTACAAACCAACAGTCCCTGCGCGCCGCGGCAACGGAGTGTCTTCGAACCGCATTACGAAGCGCTGCGTCCGATTTCGGCACTGCCCCCGAACAAGTCCCTTCTAACGGTGAAGTTGAGGGGCCGCACGACCACGTCGGACAGGCGACGCGGGCGCACAATCTCTTCCCGCGCCCGCGGCGCCAAGCAGATCACGCATCACGGACCCCTCCAACGATTGTTAGGCGCCAACACGAGCGCGCTTTCGCTTAGCCCTGCGCATCGCCCAGAGCATCATCACACTCATGAAAGCGATGCTGAGGAAGAAACCAACGACTGACCAAGCCCACTTAGCGGAAATGCGGCCAGAAAATGCAAGGTAACAAAGATAGGGAATGGCTACGAGAACCCATACGCCAGGTTGTAGCAGCAACAGCGGGAGCGCCCATAGGGTTCTCTTCGGAGCAAACGGTTGTGACGCACCGGTGCCTCTCCCCAACATGGCGTAGAGCAGGCGAAGCGTGCTGCCGACGAAGGACGTGCAAAGGAAGCCGGCGCAGAAGCCGATGCAGAGCGCTGTCAGGGTGGTGGGCATGGCGCCTAACGGTGAAGTTGAGGGGCCGCGCAGAAGCGCCCGATCAGAGCCGCGGGTGCACACTGTCTTCCCGCACCCGCGGCGACACTACCGACTTTCACGGACCCCTCCAACGATTGTTAGGCGCCGGATGGCGCGGCCGGCACCAGGCCATAGCGGCTCATGACGGACATCAGCGCACGTTTATCCGGTGCCCCGCCAGCATTGAGGACGTTTGCGACATCGCGGAAATACTGCGCTCCAACGTCAGGAGTCATAAAGATCAGAGCGCGAGCGCTCTGATCGTGCGGGTTGCTGAATCCATGCACCGAACCTTTTGGGGTGCGCATCCAGTCGCCTGGACGTAAATCCCTCGTAACGCTGTCGACTGAATAGCGTAGCGTTCCCTCAAGAACATAGACACATTCTTCGTTGTGGGTGTGGCTGTGCGGCGGCGGCACATTCGAGCCGGGCGGGACCTCGAGTTCGAAAAGTCCCATTCCACCGGTCTCTATACCGTCCAATAGATATCGGATAGTCAAGGTGCCAACCCTAATGGGTGAATTCACATTCATCGTGAGTCTCCTTGATCGGGGTCCGACGGCGCGTCCGCGGCGCTTAACGGTGAGGTTAAGGGGCCGCGCAGAAGCGCCCAATTGGAGCCGAGGGTGCACACTGGCTTCCCGCACCCGCGGCGACACTACCGAGCATCACGGACCCCTCCAACGATTGTTAGGTTCCGTCACCGCGCCTTGCCGAGGCGCTCGGCCATGCGCGTTTGCCAACCCGGTCCCGTTGCCTTCCAGCGCGCAATGACATCTGCAGGAAGGCGAAGCGAAATGAGCTTTCTGGGGTTGAGTGAACGCGGACGGCCGCCTTTCTTCACCTTGGCGCGTGCAAGCATGTCTGACGTGAGTTGCGGGAGCTCACGGTATTCCTTGGCACTGACGACATGGGCGTCAACCCGAGCGAGATCAGATTTCAAGGTACGGCGCGAGGCGTTCTTGTTCGCGGGCATTGGCCTTCCTCATGCTGAAAATGTGGCGACTCGCACCCCGTGGGACGTAACCAATGACGATCAGGCGTCCTTGGAGATGGCCGTAACAGATGATGCGGGTTTCGCCATAGTCTTTGCGCGTGTCCTCAACCTCCACAGTAACGCCGGCAAAGACAATCTCGGCGTCTGCGAAATCGAGCCCCCGTTCCGCCAAGGTCTTAGCACGCTTGGCCGGATCGAAGGTTAGGCGCATATGTTATTGTAGCTACAATAACCTGTCAGCGCAACCGCCTTGCGAAGGTGTTTCCAGAGGAACCTAACGGTGAAGTTGAGGGGCCGCCCAGAAGCGCCCGATCAGAGCCGCGGATGCACACTGTCTTCCCGCACCCGCGGCGACACTACCGACTTTCACGGGCCCCTCCAACGATTGTTAGGCGCCATGCTAGCGATACGCCTCACGTCGGTGACGAATCACGGAAACCTCAACCAGCGATCGTGCGTCGGCAACGGAGTAAACGACGCGCCAGTCTCCAATGCGAATTCGCCAGAGGTTATCCGCACCCTCGAGCTTTCTGCAGCCGGACGGGCGAGGGTTACGCATCAGAGCCTCGATGCGTTTGAGAATTCGCCCCGCAACGGTGTGATCAAGCGCCTGTAGTTCTTTGCGCGCGGAGCGCGCAAAAACCACCGTGTATTCACGCACGGCTTCGGCGCTTGACCGGACGCGATATCAGGCGCTTGACCTGCGCGAGGGACTCGCGCGGCTCACGGCGACGAGCATTTACCAGATAAGCATCGTAGAGGTCTTCCCAGAGCGCTCCGTGCTTCTTCAGGTCAATGAGCACAGCGCGTTTTTGGCCGCGGTCGTTTACGAGGAATTCCACGCCGGGCATATCGACGGAGTGCTTGGTGTCCATAGGCACTGAGTATACCCCGCGGCCCCCAGCATGGCCTCTAACGTCCGCGCTTGAGCGGCCGCCCAGAAGCGCCCGATCAGAGCCGCGGGTGCACACTGCCTTCCAGCACCCGCGGCGACACTACCGAGCCTCACGGACCCCTCCAACGATTGTTAGGCGTCGAGTCAGGCCGCAACGCGTGAAACCCGAAGATCCTTCCGGCGCTTCTCCGCGTGCCACAAGTCGTACTGCGTCTGCTGATTCATCCAGCTCTCAGAGCTTGTCCCAAACGCGATCGACAGGCGAACCGCCATCTCGGGGCTAATCCCAGCGCGGCCGTTGAGCAGCGCCGACAAGGTCTTACGACTCACGCCTAAGGCGCTCGCCGCCTCCGTCACCGTCACGCCCAAGGGCTCAAGGCACAGCTGCCGAATGATCTGCCCTGGATGGGGCGGGTTATGCATCTTCATGCGCCACCTCAATGATAATCCTCGTAGTCAACGTCAACGGCGTCCTTACCACTGAATCGAAACGTGATCCGCCAATTGCCGCTAACGCTTACCGACCAGCTACCGCTACGGCCTCCTTTAAGAGGATGCAGCTTGAGCCCAGGTAGCCCCATGTCGCCTGGCGCAACCGCAGCGTTTAACGCCGCCAGAATCAACCCCAGGCGTTCAGCGTGAGCGGCATGAACCCCAGCCCGGGACGCCGTCGTAAAGAACTTAGCCAATCCCTTGTGTCGGAAGGATCGGATCATAGTAAGCAGTGTAACCCATAACGTTACGGGTTACAAGTAAGATGCTTTAAGCTTTAAGTCTAGCGGATAAGCTGATTCGAGCGGGCTAACTCGACGCCTAACGATGGAGCTGAGCGACGCGCGGTCTTTGCAGCGTCAAACGAAGGCACTTTATCCAGAACCTCGACATTCTCGTGACCTCACCGAAGCTACCCGCGCGATCGCTCCAGCGATTGGTTAGAAGGACTTGCGCTGACCTCAAACGTAGCCACCTGTGTTTTCTGGCACAGACTTTACCGCGCGCCTGCGCGCAGCTCCGCCGATGAGCGAAGGATGCGCACCGAAGCCACCGAGCCAGAATGCTACCGCCTCGGCAGCGGCGCAACACCGGCCCGCTTTTCGAAGGCCTGGCGATGCACTTGAGCTACAAACCAACAGTCCCTGCGCGCCGCGGCAACGGAGTGTCTTCGAACCGCCTTACAAAGCGCTGCGCCCGATTTCGGCACTGCCCCCGAACAAGTCCCTTCTAACGGTGAAGTTGAGGGGCCGCCCAGAAGCGCCCGATCAGAGCCGCGGGTGCACACTCTTTTCCCGCACCCGCGGCGACACTACCGGGTATCACGGACCCCTCCAACGATTGTTAGACGGCATTTTCGAATACCCAGCTTCCAGACCTAGTCCCGCTCCTCGTGCTTCGGTACGAATGTTATGCCGCTTACGGGCAGCCCCACACCGCTGGGATGTTGACCCATGTAAAGGACAACCTGTTGGCTCCACACCACCAGCAGGTCTTTGCGCACAGCGGCTCCATAGAAAGCTGCGAAGTATTGGTCGCCCTCCAGAGCTTCCCCGGGACTAAGGGTCCGCGGCCGCCACGGGATCGGTTGAATAACCGGCACGTTCGTGTTCGAGAAGACAACGCTACCTTCGGCGCTAAGCATCGTCACAGCCATTAGGTGTGGCGCGTTCCAGGGAAGCTCCGACTCGTTCAGCTCTAGAGCGTGGGAGGAGGTATTCACGATGCGGCAATGCAGAAGTTCACTACCGTCTTCTAGCCTCCAAGTCATGGTCATCCGGATGTCACGCGAAGGAACTGGCCATTCTTCGCTCAACCGTTCGGCAAGAGCTTTTAGCGCGACGGGTTGCGGCGCTTCGGCTGGATTGGCAGCGACGCCAAAAGGAACCTGAAGAGCTGTCGCCAACACAAGCGCCGAGGCAAACCGCATGCCGTTCTCCTTGCCGTCTAACGGTGAAGTTGAGGGGCCGCACAGAAGCGCGTGATGGCGCCGAGGGCGCACAATTTCTCAGCGCACGAGGCGCCAAGCCGATCACGCATCACGGACCCCTCCAACGATTGTTAGGCGGCGGCGCCACGCGGCCGAGGCAAGAGCGATGCACCCACCTAACCCGGCGCCTACGATAGTCATGAGATAGGACCCGTACCTCCAGGCGGCGAAACCCACGTCTGAGTTGCCTGATGCGACACCACCCTCAATGAGGAATCGCACAAGGGCATAGACGACACCCAGTCCAACGTACCACCGAAACCTGGAGCCGCGCGGCAACAGAAGCGCGAGCCCAACGGCCGCTACCAGTGCAACCAGCACTTCCCAGCCCCACGTAATAGCGAGCCAGCGCGTGGACCACCACCCCCAAGTGCGCTCCGACTCGCTAATAAGCGCCCTATCCCAAAACCCTTGGAGATAGTTGCTCAGGGGCAGCGTCACTAGGACCACAGCGATCAGTGCACCGTAAGCTCGGAGCTTCAGCATAGCCGCCTAACGGTGAAGTTGAGGGGCCGCACAGAAGCGCCCGATCAGAGCCGCGGGTGCACACTGTCTTCCCGCACCCGCGGCGACACTACCGAGTATCACGGACCCCTCCAACGATTGTTAGCTCGCGGTCCGGAGTTCTTCGCGAAGGACCCTGCGTAACGTCGTTTCAAGCGACTCGTGCTTACGTTTCATGTGCTCCCGAAGCGCAGCGTTGATTAGCGTCTGATAGTTACCACCACCCGCAGCGTGTACTTGCGCCTTAAACCACTCGAGGAGGTCGTCATCCAAGCGAATGGTGATGCGAGTCTTCCCTG
Organism: uncultured Gammaproteobacteria bacterium; assembly: GCA_963718865.1. Lineage (GTDB taxonomy): Bacteria > Pseudomonadota > Gammaproteobacteria > Steroidobacterales > Steroidobacteraceae > 13-2-20CM-66-19. Next base: position 900,478 of record CAVRAE010000001.1, read on the forward strand.
CGGAAGCCATACCGACCGCGCCGCGCTTTGCCTTTGAAAAATCGTAACTTCTACGCATTAGCGTTTCCCGTAACGTTTGCGCTCGCCCGGACTAGCGCGGCGAGCAGAAATGATTCGAACGTCGGCGCCTGCATAAGCAAATACCGTGACCAGTATCCGCCCGGTCGGATCAGCAGCTAGCGCCACAAAGCGCTCCTCACCCACCGCGTCAGGGTCGGACATGGTGAGCGCTAGTGGGTCCTCTAGCGAGAGCGCCGCGTCAGCGAAGTCGACCTTGTGTTTGGCAAGGTTCGCCGCAGCCTTGACCGGATCCCACTCGTACCCGTCCACAGCGTACAGTGTATGTACATGTGTACACAGGCGTCAAGCGAAGGCGCGGAGCCTCTTGCTCGCGAGCTAACTATATTTGGGTGATACAAACGGGGCGATGTGTTGCGACATTTCGGGTGTGTAATCCGCCAGGGATGTTGCAACCATCTGAATTGCTTGGCCCGTCTGTCGCATAACGTTCTGGCACCCCACCGTATCCGCTCCCACCCTGCTAGGTGCCGCCGGCAGGGCGCGTGAGGAACGCATAGTCGGACGGCGACACGCTCTTCCTGTAATCACCCTGCGGCGTGCGAGCGAGCGCGGTGGAATCGAAGAACTGCAGATACAGGTTGCCGGCGCGAACGGTGATGCCCTTGGGAGGCGGCGTAGCGTAGTAGTGACCCCAGGACCAACCCGCGCGGTTGTTTGAAATCCAGTGGTCGAGGGCACGGTAACCGTCGCTGGCGGGGTCCAGTGTGTACTGGGTGCCACCCAGTTCCGTGACCTGCGCCGGGGTGTTGGGTGGCAGCGAGAGGGGTAACTGCCGCTCACAGCCTGCCAGAAGGCTCACGCACACAGCGAGCATTAGCACGCGTTTAAACACGGCACTCATCTAAATACCCCAAATGCGTCGCATATGCGGCTCGACTTGCTGGCGGCGGACTGCTGCCATGCTCACATGCAGACCCAACCCGGCTTGCTCGCGGTGGCGCGGGAAAGAATGCGCACCCGGCACCTTGCCCTGCGCACCGAGCAGGCTTACCTGCATTGGCTGCGGCGATATGTTGCGTTTCACGAACGTAGGCATCCTCGTGAGCTCGGCGCACCGGAAGTTGAGCAATTCTTGACCCATCTGGCCGTGGACCGCAAGGTCAGCGCCGCCACGCAGAACCAGGCGTTGCAGGCGCTGTTGTTTCTCTACCGCCACGTGCTGGAGGTCGAGTTGCCGTGGCTGAACGAGATTACGCGCGCGGCCCACTCGCAGCGTCTGCCCGTGGTGTTGGATCGCACCGAGGTGCAGGCGCTGCTCTCGCAGCTGCGCGGCACCCCCTGGCTGGTTGCGAACCTCCTGTACGGCAGCGGCCTGCGCCTCACGGAAGGGCTGCGGCTGCGGGTCAAGGATCTGGCGCTCGGGCGTGGGGAACTGATCGTCCGGGAGGGCAAGGGCGGCAAGGACCGGGTCACCATGCTGCCCGGAGCGCTCGACACCCAGGTGCGGGCGCACCTGGGGCGGCTGCGTTCCTGGTTCGAGGATGAGCGGCGCCGCCAGCAGCCGGGCGTCACCGTGCCGTTCGCGCTGGCGCGAAAATATCCCCAGGCGGCCACGCAATGGGGTTGGCAGTACCTGTTCCCGTCGGCGGTACTGTCTCGCGATCCTTATTCCCGGCTGCCCCTGCGCCATCACCTGCACGAGAAGGTGGTGCAGCGTGCGGTGCAGGCCGCGGTGCGCAGGGCCGGGATCTCCCGGCCCGCGAGCTGCCACACCCTGCGCCACTCATTCGCCACCCATCTGCTCGAGGACGGCTATGACATTCGCACCGTGCAGGAGCTGCTCGGCCACTCGGATCTCAAGACCACCATGATCTACACCCACGTGATGTCAAAGGGTGCCAGGGGCGTGCGCAGTCCGCTCGATCACCGCGAGGACGCGTGCGACACGGCGCGCAGCCCGCGTGAAGACCTGTGACCTACGCATAGCCGTTCTGGCGCCAGGCCTCGTACACCACCAGCGCCACCGCGTTGGACAGATTCAGGCTGCGGTTGCCCGCGCGCATCGGGATGGTGAGCTGGCGCTCGCCGGGAACCTGCGCGAGTATCGCCGGCGAGAGTCCCTGTGTCTCGGAACCGAACAGCAGCGCGTCCCCGGGGGCGAAGGCGGCCGCACTGTAGGGACGGGTGCCGGTGGTCTCGATGCTGAAGAGCCGCGCGCCCTGGAGCGCTTGCCGGCAGCCGGGAAAATCAGCATGCACTCGCAGTTGCGCAACCTGCGCGTAGTCGAGGCCGGCACGGCGCACGGCCTTGCCGGTGAGCTCGAAGCCAAGCGGCTTCACCAGATGCAGCGTGCAGCCGCTGTTCACGCACAGGCGCATGATGTTGCCGGTGTTGGGCGGGATTTGCGGCTGCAGCAGAACGATGTGGAACATGCGCTTCGGGGGGCTTAAGGGACTCGGGTGCCTGAGGCCTGTGCGATAATGCCCGCCATGGCGACCGTCAAACCAGCCGGCCCGGGAGCCGCGGCGCCCGCAGCAGCAAACCCCCTGGCGCTGAAATTCTGCGGCCTTAACTTCGCCTCCCCGATCGTGCTGCTGTCCGGCTGCGTCGGTTTCGGCGAGGAGTACACCCGCATCGAGGGCTTCTCCAATCGCGACGCCGGCGCCATCGTGCTCAAAGGCACGACCGGCAAGGCGCGGCTCGGCAACCCGCCGCACCGCGTGTACGAAACCCCCGCCGGCATGCTCAACGCCATCGGCCTGCAGAACCCGGGGGTGGAGCAGGTGGTGAGCGGCATCCTGCCGCAGCTTGACTTCGGCGAAACCCGTTTCATCGCCAACGTCTGCGGCTCCACCATCGAGGAGTACGTCGAGGTCACGCGGCGCTTCGATGAGTCGCCGATCGATGCCATCGAGATCAACATCTCCTGCCCGAACATCAGGGAGGGCGGCGTCGCTTTCGGCAACTATCCTGACATGTCGGCCCAGGTCGTGGCTGCCTGCCGGCGCGTGACGAAAAAACCCCTGATCACCAAGTTGTCTCCCAACCAGACCGACATCCGCGAGAACGCCCGCCGCTGCATCGAGGCGGGGTCGGACGCGCTGGCGGTCATCAACACCGTCATGGGTATGGCGATCGACGTGCGCACGCGCTGCCCGGTGATCGGCAACGTGCAGGGGGGCCTGTCGGGACCTGCGATCAAGCCGATCGCGCTCCTTAAGGTTCACCAGGTCTACGAAGTCGCACGCCCGCACGCAGTGCCGATCATCGGCCAGGGCGGCATCACCAGCACCGCCGATGCGCTCGAGTTCATCATCGCCGGCGCGACGGCGATCGGCATCGGCACCGCCTTGTTCTACGACCCGATGGTGTGCAAGACCATCAATGAAGGCATCACCGAGTACCTTGGCAACAATGGACTGACCGACGTGACGCAGCTCGTCGGCACGCTGCGCACCGGCGCACGCATGCAGGACTGCGCCATCTCCGGCTGATACCGCTTACCCTGAAGGAGTCTCCCATGACCAAGACCACTGCCTCCGTGGGCCTGGCGCTGCTTGCGGCCATCCTCGCGGCCACGCTCAGCGGCTGCATCGTGACGCCCTACAACACGCAGCCTGAGGCGGCGCAGGCACCCCCGCTCGCGGACGAGGCGGACCAGGAGCAGGCCAGCGAGCCGCCCCCGTCGCTGCCCGTCTACGAGCAGCCGCCGTGCCCGGAAGAGGGCTACATCTGGACGCCGGGACTGTGGCGCTGGGGCCCGGAAGGCTACTTCTGGGTGCCGGGAACCTGGGTCGCGCCTCCCCAGGTGGGCATGCTGTGGACACCCGGGTTCTGGGCACTCTCCGGTGCGGTGTACGTTTTCCACGCCGGTCACTGGGGCAATCACGTCGGCTACTACGGCGGGATTAACTACGGCGGTGGCTACAGCGGCGCCGGCTACGGCGGGGGTCGTTGGGTCAACAACCGCTTCCAGTACAACACCGCGGTCAGCAACGTGAACGTGACCAACGTCCACAACACCTACATCGACAGGACCGTGATCAACAACGTCACCGTCAACAACTCCAACGTCCAGCGGGTGAGCTACGTCGGGGCCGCCGGCACGGCGCGCATGGCGCCCACGCGCGCGGAATCCGGGGCGGCGCATGAGCCGCACTACGCGCCCACCCCGCCGCAGGCCCAGCACCAGGTCGCGGCACGCACCAGCCCGCTGCAGAACGCGGTGCGCAATGAAGGTCGTCCGCCGGTCGCCGCGACGCCGCGCCCGAGCGCGTTCCAGGCGCATGAGGTGACGGCGGCGAAACCCGTCGGTCCGGCGTACCGCCCGCAGCGCGCGGCGCAGCCGCAGGAAAAGTCTCGCGAGGAAGAGCGCCACTAGGGCGCTTCCTGCGATTTCGGCCGATGGGTCAGCGCTACAGCAGCCTTTGCTGCCCGCCCGGTCCCTCCGGTGCGGGCGGCGGGTTCTGCAGCTGCACCGTCGTCGGCATGGCGGCGGCGAGATTCACGTCCATGGCCCGCAGGCGCTCGAGGATGCGCAGGTAAATGCGCTGCTGGGTGTCGGCGTAGGCGGAATAGTCCGGCCGCGTCATGAAATACACGATCTCGAACTGCAGCGCCGTATCGCAGCTCAGCAGGTGACAGCGCTCGAAGCGTGTGTCGGGCATGGCCGCGATGATCTCCTGCACCGCGCGCGGGATGGCCGCCAGCGCCGGCACCGGCGTGCCGTAGTCCACGCCGAGGTGAAACAGCGCACGGCGCTCGCGCATGCGGCTGAAGTTGCGCACCCGCGCCTTCACCATATCGCCGTTGGCGACGATGATCTGCTCGCCCGAGTCGCTGCGCAGCCGCGTGCTCTTCACGCCGATGTACTCGACGGTGCCTGAGTAGCCGTCGATGCCGAGGGCGTCGCCGACCGTGAACGGACGATCGAGCGCAATCGAGAGTGAGGCCAGCAGGTCCGAGAGCATGGTCTGCACCGCGAGCGCCAGCGCGATGCCGCCGATTCCCAACCCCGCCAGCAGCGGCCGGATCTGTACGCCGAGGTTATCGAGCGCCAGCAGCAGCGCGATCGACCAGATCACTATCGCGGCGACGAACAGGATCACTTCGAGCGAACTTGAGAGCACCGGGTCCGCGCCGCCGGCACGCCGCCGCCGCGCGTTGATGGCGTAGCGCACCGCCGCCATCGCCCACAGCGCCGCCTGCATCCAGAACAAGAGCACCAGCGCGACGCTGAGGCAGCGTTCCAGCCGCGGCGGGAATGTCAGGTGGCGCGAACCCAGCCACACCGCCACCGCCCATATGAAAAGGCGATTGGTGCGCTCGGCCAGCAGGCCCGCAAGATCGATGGCGTCGTACGCCCGCGAGGGGCCATGGGGGCTCAAGCGTGCGCGCCGCGCACTGATGAAGCGCTGCGCCAGCGGCAATACCGTGAAGGTGATGAGGAAGGTCGCGAGTGCCAGCGTCCACTCGCCAAGCGGGTTGCCCAGGAAAACGTGGTTCCAGACTTCTGCTGCACCCGGCATGGGCGCGAACCTTACCTTACTTGCCTGAGCGAGGACTACGTGTCAGTGGGAGGTTGCGGCGGCGGCGCATCCGCGCTTATACCCAGTTCCCTGAGCTTGCGCGTCAGGGTATTGCGGCCCCAGCCCAGCAGCTTCGCCGCTTCCTGGCGGTGTCCCTGGGTACGCTTGAGCGCCGCGCGGATCAACACGCGCTCGAACTGCGGCAGCGCGGCATCCAGGAGCGGTGCACCACCGGCGCTGAGCTGCCCTTGCGCCCAGCCGTTGAGGTGCGTCATCCAGTCAGCCTGCACGGCAGCGCTGCCCGCGGCGGTGATCTGCGGCGGCAGGTCGGCGAGGTGTACCTCGCTGCCCGGCGCCAGCACCGACAACCGGCGGCACAGGTTGACGAGCTCGCGCACATTACCCGGCCAGCTGTGCGCCGCCAGGCGTGCCAGCGCATCGGGGGCGAGACCCTTGGGCTCAACGCCCAGCTCGCGCGCCGCCACCTGCAGGTAGTGGTGCAGCAGGTCCGGGATGTCCTCGCCGCGCGCCCGCAGCGGCGGCAGCTCGACGCGGATCACGTTCAGCCGGTGATACAGGTCCTCACGGAACAGGCCCCGTGCCAGGCGCTCCTCCAGATCCTGGTGCGTGGCGGCGATCACGCGCACGTCCACGCGGATGGGTGTCTGGCCGCCGACGCGATAGAACTCCCCTTCGGCGAGCACCCGCAGCAGGCGCGTCTGCAGCGACACGGACATGTCGCCGATCTCATCGAGAAACAGGGTGCCGCCGTCGGCCTGTTCGAAGCGCCCGCGGCGCTGCGTGTCGGCGCCGGTGAAGGCGCCGCGCTCGTGGCCGAAGAGTTCGGACTCCAGCAGATCAGTGGGGATCGCCGAGGTGTTGAGGGCGATGAACGGCTTGCCGGTGCGCGGGCTGTGTTCGTGCAGCGCGCGCGCCACCAGTTCCTTGCCGGTCCCGGACTCACCGGTGATCAGCACCGTGACGCTCGAGCGCGCCAGCCGTCCGATGGCGCGAAACACCTGCTGCATGGCTGGCGCTCTTCCCAGCAGCTCCGGGATGCGCGCGCCCCCGCCCTCGGCGCTGCCGGGCAGTCCCGCGCTCGCCGCCCGCCGCACCAGTGCGACCGCCTGGTCGATATCGAAAGGCTTCGGCAGATACTCAAACGCGCCGCCCTCGTACGCGGACACCGCGCTCCCCAGGTCCGAGTGCGCCGTCATGACGATCACCGGCAGCGCCGGGCGCTGATCGCGGATGCGGCGCAGCAGGTCCAGTCCCGAGGCTCCTGGCATGCGGATGTCGGTGATGAGCACGTCGGGGGCTTCGCGCCGCAGCGCATCGAGCGCGCCCTCCGCGGCTTCGAAGGCCCGCGCCGTCATGCCGTCGTTGCGCAGCGCGCGCTCCAGCACCCAGCGGATGGAAGCGTCGTCGTCGACCAGCCAGACATTCAGTGCCGCGCCACTCATGTGTGTTCTCCGAGCGGCAGCAGCAGCGTGAATACGGTGCGCCCCACTTCACTTTCGAATTCGATGAGGCCGCCGTTGCGGGTGACCAGCTCCTGCGCCACCGCGAGCCCGAGTCCCGTGCCCTGCGCGCGCCCCGTGACGAGCGGATAGAAAATGCACGAGCGCAGCTGCGCCGGCACGCCGGGGCCTGAATCCTCGACCTCCACGTCTGCGACCAGGCGGTGCGATGCGGAGCCGATGCTGACGTGCGAGCGCGCCCGCGTGCGCAGCACGATGCGGCCGCTGCCGTCGAGCGCCTGCAGCGCGTTGCGCGCCACGTTCAGCAGTGCCTGGATGAGCTGATGGCGGTCAAGGCGCGCATCCGGCAGGCTCGGATCGTAGTCGCGCTCGATGCTCACGCCTGCTGGCGCCTCGGCGCGCAGCAGGTGATAGACGTGCTCACAGATCTCGTGGATGTTGAGCACGCTCTTGCTGGGCGCCTGGCTGGGACCGGACATGGAGTCCACGAGCGCCGCCAGGCGGTCCGCCTCGCCGATGATCACCCGCGTGTATTCCTTGAGCGCCGGGGTCGGCAGCTCGCGCTCCAGCAGCTGCGCGGCGCCGCGCAGTCCGCCGAGCGGATTTTTTATCTCGTGGGCGAGCTGGCGCACCATCAGACGGCTGCCATCCAGGCGCGCCAGCAGGTCGTTCTCGCGCGAAATGCGCTGGCGCTGGGTGGTGTCGGCGAGTTCCAGCAACAGGTGCGTACCGGTGAGTCCGGCGAGCGGCGTGATGGTCACATCGAGCGTGCGGGCTTCGCGCGCGCCGGCCGGGCGCACCGCCAGTTCCCGGTCGGCGATACCTTCGCCGCTTTCCAGCGCGCGCGCGAGAATCCGGTTCAGTCCGTTGCTGTCGTGCAGGAACTCGGCAAACGGCCGGCCGCGCGCCGTCTTGAGACTGAAGGCGAGCAGGTCCTGGGCGGCGACATTGGCGTACACCGGGCACAGCTGAGCGTCCAGCATGATGATGCCGGTGGACAACGCATCGAGCAGATCCGCGGGATCGAAGTGTGCCAGCGCCGAGGGGCTGGCGTACTCAGCGGCCATGGCATGGCCGCAGGTGGAGTTGCGCTAGTGGGGTCGCGGGTTCGGCTTCACGGGCTGGTTGTTGACGGGATTGTTCGGGTTGGATGGACTCAGTAGGGAGGGCTGGCGCACGGAAAACCCGACCGCGGCCGATTGGCAGACCGTCCTGCCGTTGGCATCGCGAATGAGCACCGCGACCGAGTGTTCGCCGCGCTCCACGCCGAGTGTGAACTGCAGGCCGCTCGTGGGCTGATCCGCGACCACCCGTCCGTCGAGCACCACATAGATCGGGTTGTCCGGGCCCGGCCGCGGATCCACCTGGGCACTCACCGACACGGTATCGGCGTCGGGAAACGCCTGTTGGTCCGTGGGCGAGGTGACCGCGCACGTGTAGGAGACCGGAGGCGCCGCGGTGGCTTCGGGCTGCGGCTGCGCGTACTGGGTCGGCTTGTAGGTCTGCGGCGCGCCGAGATGGATCTGCTGCGCGTCCTGGTGCGGCTGATCGCTGTAGTGGACCACGCCGTTCTCGTCGACCCACTTGTAGATCGGGCCGGCGAGGGCCAGCGGGCCGACGAGCAGCATTAAGGTAAAAAGCTTCCAGCGCATGCGATCTCAGCATAGCGCCGCACGAGGCCTGCGTCTCGTGCACGGGTAGCAGCTTGAGATTCTCCCGCTTCATGGCGCGCTTCAGCAGCTGTAGTAGAGCTCCAGCTCCACCGGGTGGGTCGACATCCGGAACCTCGTCACCTCCTGGAGCTTCAGATTCATGTAGGCGTCGATGACATCGTTGGTGAACACCCCGCCACGCGTCAGGAACTCGCGATCCTTGTCGAGGCACTCGAGCGCCATATCCAGGGAGTGACACACCGTCGGGATGTGCCGGGCTTCCTCGGGCTCAAGATCGTAGAGATCCTTGTCCGCCGGATCTCCGGGGTGGATCTTGTTCTGGATGCCGTCGAGGCCGGCGAGCATCATCGCCGCAAAGGCAAAATACGGGTTTGCGCACGAATCCGGGAAGCGCACTTCGATGCGGCGCGCCTTAGGTGAAGACACCCATGGAATACGGATCGACGCGGAGCGGTTGCGCGCCGAGTAGGCGAGCATCACGGGCGCCTCGAAGCCTGGCACCAGGCGCTTGTAGCTGTTGGTACCGGGGTTGGTGAAGGCGTTGAGCGCCTTGGCGTGCTTGATGATGCCGCCGATGTAGTACAGCGCCAGATCCGAGAGCCCGCCGTACTTGTCGCCGGCGAACAGTGCCCGGCCTTCTTTCTGCAGCGACTGGTGCACGTGCATGCCGCTGCCGTTGTCGCCCACCAGGGGCTTGGGCATGAAGGTCGCGGTCTTGCCGTAGCCGTGCGCCACGTTATGCACCGCGTACTTGAGGATCTGCACCTGGTCGGCCTTCGTGACCAGCCCGCCGGCGCCGATGCCGATTTCGGACTGGCCGGCGGTGGCGACTTCGTGATGATGCACCTCGACCTTGAGTCCCATTTCCTCGCAGGCCAGACACATCGCCGAGCGGATGTCCTGGAACGCATCCACCGGCGGCACCGGGAAGTAGCCGCCCTTGATGCCGGGGCGATGTCCCTTGTTGCCGTCCTGATATTCGGTCGGTGAATTCCACGCGCCCTGCACCGAGTCGATGGAATAGAACGAGCCGCGCATCTCGTTGCCGAAGCGCACGCTGTCGAAAATGAAAAACTCGTTCTCGGGGCCGAAGAGCGCGCCGTCGGCGATGCCGGTGGACTTGAGGTACCCCTCCGCGCGCTTGGCGAGCGAGCGCGGGTCGCGCTCATAGCCCTGCATGGTCGTCGGCTCGATCACATCGCAACGGATGTTGACCGTGGTGGACTCGAAGAACGGATCGAGTATCGCCGTGCCGGCTTCGGGCATGAGGATCATGTCCGACTCGTTGATGCCCTTCCAGCCGGCGATCGAGGAGCCGTCGAACATCTTGCCGTCGCGGAACAGGTCCTCGTCCACGAGCTGCGCCGGGATGGTCACGTGCTGCTCCTTGCCGCGCGTGTCGGTGAAGCGCAGGTCCGCGAACTTCACCTGTTTTTCTTTTATGAGTTTCAGGACATCACTGGGGGTCATATGGCCTCCGGAAAAGGGGGTAATCTCGCCAGCACACGCGGCGGGAGTGCTTCTCTAGTGCAGGGGCTGTGCCAGAATCACGCGTGCGCCAAATCAAGGAGTTAGGGGACGGGGTGCAAGCTCTTTGCACTATAATGATGCGCGAAGTACCGATTATTGCACCACTTATGTGCAAGATGCACTGCCGCCAGCGTCTGCAACCCGGTCGGACGCGTCTGATGCGCGCTGCTGGTGCAAGCACGATCTCACGGCGGCGCCCGCGAGCTTCAATCCCGCCGCGGGCCCGGCACGCTGCCGTCGCGGGCCGGCGTGCGCCCGCACCGTATACTCGCGCGCCATGAAAATCGGCCGTCCGCCGCGCACCTTCCAGGAACTGATCTTCGCGCTGCAGCGCTACTGGTCTGACTTAGGCTGCGTGATCCTGCAGCCCTACGACATGGAAGTCGGCGCGGGCACTTTTCACACCGCCACGTTTCTGCGCGCGGTGGGGCCGGAGCCGTGGCGCGCTGCCTACGTGCAGCCCTCGCGCCGCCCAACCGACGGGCGCTACGGCGACAACCCGTTTCGCCTGCAGCACTACTACCAGTACCAGGTGGTGATCAAACCCTCACCGCTGCCGATCCTGGATTTGTATCTGGGCAGCCTCGCGGCTCTCGGCCTTGATCCCTTGGTGCACGACGTGCGCTTCGTCGAGGACAACTGGGAGTCGCCCACGCTTGGCGCCTGGGGTCTCGGGTGGGAGGTGTGGCTGAACGGCATGGAGGTCACGCAGTTCACTTACTTCCAGCAGGTCGGCGGACTGGACTGCCGCCCGGTGACAGGAGAGATCACCTACGGGCTGGAGCGGCTGGCGATGTACCTGCAGGGTGTCGAGAGCATTTACGACATCGTGTGGAGCGCGGGCGCCTCAGGAAGGGTCACCTACGGCGACGTCTTCCACCAGAACGAGGTCGAGCAGAGCGCCTATAACTTCGAACACGCCGACGTGCCCACACTGCTGAGGCATTTCGAAGATCACGAGCGCGCCTGCCAGGCGCTGCTGACGGCGAAACTGGCGCTGCCCGCTTACGAGCAGGTGCTCAGGGCCTCGCACACCTTCAATCTGCTGGACGCGCGGCACGCGATCTCCGTGACCGAGCGGCAGCGTTACGTCCTGCGAGTGCGCGCGCTCGCCAGTGCCGTGGCGAAGGCCTATCTGGAGAGCCGCGAGGCGCTCGGATTTCCCTTGATGAAGGCACCAGGTGCGCTGCTCACTGCAGGGCCCGCGGCCGCTTCCGCGCGAGAGCGCCCATGAGCCTCGCGCACCATGATTTCCTGGTTGAAATCGGCACCGAGGAGCTGCCGCCCAAGGCGCTGCTCACGTTGCAGAACGCCTTCGTGGCCGCACTCGGGGCGGCCCTGGACAAGGCCGGATTGAGTCACGGCGAGATCTGCGGTTTCGCAACGCCGCGGCGGCTCGCGGTGCGGGTGTTGCGCCTCGCCGCCGCCCAGCCCGAACAGCATCTGAAGCGGCGCGGTCCGCCGGTGAGCGCGGCCTTCGATGCCAGCGGCACCCCCACGCGCGCCGCGCTCGCCTTTGCTGAAAGCTGCGGCACGCGCGTCGACTCCCTCGAACGCCTCGACGAAGGCAAGGGCTCCTTCCTGTTCTTCATCGGCGCCAAACCCGGGCAGGCGGCGACGCTGCTGCTGCCGGGACTCGTCAAAGCGGCCCTCGAGCAGCTGCCGATCCCGCGCCGCATGCACTGGGGCGACGGCACGGCCCTGTTCGTGCGTCCGGTGCACTGGGTCGTCATGCTGTTCGGCAGGGACGTGGTCCCGGCGACGCTGCTGGACACCCCGGCGGGCCGCATGACCCGCGGCCACCGCTTCCACGCCCCGCGACCGCTGCGCATCGGCAGCCCCGGCGCCTATGAACGCACGCTGCGCGAGCGCGGTTACGTGCTGGCGGACTTCGCGGTGCGGCGCGAGCGCATCCGCACCGAGGTGATCGCGGCCGCGGCGGGGCTGGATGGGCGCGCACTGATCGGCGAGGCGCTGCTCGACGAAGTGACCGCGCTGGTCGAGTGGCCGGTGGTGCTGGCGGGAGCGTTCGGGGAGCGCTTCCTGTCACTGCCGCGTGAAGTGCTGATCTCGACGCTCGAGGATCACCAGCGCTACTTCCCGGTCGAGGATGCGGCCGGCCGGCTCCTGCCCGCCTTCATCACGGTCAGCAACATCCAGAGCCGCGATCCCGCCCAGGTGCGCGCCGGCAACGAGCGGGTCGTGCGGCCGCGGCTGGCGGATGCGGCGTTCTTCCTGGAGCAGGATCGCAGGCAGCCGCTCGCAGCGCGCCTGCCGGCACTGGATGCCGTCACCTTCCAGACGCAGCTTGGCTCCCTCGGCGACAAGACCCGGCGGGTGCGCGAACTGGCCGCCGACATCGCCGCCGCCACCGGCGGTTCCCGCGAGGCGGCGCAGCGCGCAGCCAGCTTAAGCAAGTGCGATCTCGTCACCGCCATGGTGGGCGAGTTCCCCGAGCTGCAGGGCATCATGGGCGCCTACTACGCGCAGGCGGACGGCGAGCCGCACGAAGTGGCCACGGCCATCCGCGAGCATTACCTGCCACGTGCAGCCGGTGATGAGTTGCCGGCAACGCACGCGGGAGTCGCGGTCGCGATCGCCGACAAGCTCGACACGCTCGCGGGAATTTTCGCGATCGGCGGCAGACCCACCGGGACCAGGGACCCGTTCGGACTGCGCCGCGCCGCGCTCGGATTGCAGCGCATCCTGATTGAAAAGGGGCTCGATCTGGATCTCAGGAGTGCCATCGGCAAGGCGCTCACCGCAGTGCATGCGGACATGGAACGGGTCCGTATTAAGGCATCTAAGGAGACAGTCATAGCTAATTCCGGTGTCACTGTCTCGTTACAGGATCAATCAGAGGAAATCTACCAGTTCCTCATGGAGCGCCTGCGGGCGTATTACCTCGAGCGCGGGAGCGCCGCGCCCACCTTGGGGATGGCCGCCGTGACCACCGAGATGTTCGATGCCGTGCTCGCGGCCCGTCCCGCATCGCCGCTGGATTTCGACGCGCGCTTAAAGGCGCTCAGCACCTTCATGGGGCTCCCGGAATCGGTGAGTCTCACCGCGGCGAACAAGCGCATCGCCAACATCCTGCGCAAGGCGCCGCAGCAGACGGCCCGGGAAGTTGACGTCGCGCGGCTGCGCGAAGCGGCGGAAGTGCGGCTCTACGACTCCATGCGCGGGCTGCGCGATTCGGTGGCGGCGGCGACGCAGCGGCGCGAGTACACCGCAGCGTTGGGACAACTGGCGCAGCTGCGCCCGGCGGTCGATGCGTTCTTCGATCAGGTCATGGTGATGGACGAGGATCGGCTGCTGCGCGCCAACCGTTTGGGGCTCCTCGCCCAGCTGCAGGGACTTTTCGCCGGGGTCGCGGACCTGTCGCGACTGCCCGGTTGAGCAGCCCGCCGGGCAGCGCCGCGGGTGAGCGTCACTGGCGCGGGCCGGTGGTGCAGTGGCTGGGCTCGCTTTTCTTCACCGGGTTCCTGTTCGCCTGGACGTTCCTGTACTCCATCCCGTTCGTGATCATCTGTGCGTTCCTTCCCTTCCGGCGTCGCTTCCCGCTCGCCCGCGCCTACGCAGCCAGTGTGCTCGCGGTACTGAAGTGGACCTGCGGCCTCGACTACAAAATAGAAGGTGCCGCCCTTCCCGACGGCTGCCACATCGCGCTCTGGAAACACTCCTCGTCCTGGGAAACCATGGCGATGATGGTCGTGTTTCCGCGCCAGGTGTGGGTACTCAAGCGCGAACTGCTGTGGATACCGGTGGTGGGCATCGGGGTTCGCCAGATGCACGCGATCGCGATCGACCGCAAGGCCGGGCATTCCGCGGTTTCCCAGGTCATCGAGCAGGGCAAGGACCGCCTGGCGGAGGGCGACTGGATCGTGATCTTCCCCGAAGGCACGCGGATGCCGGCTGGGGAGACGCGCCGTTACGGCGTCTCCGGCGCGCTGCTTGCGAGCGAGACCGGCAAACTCATCGTGCCGGTCGCGCACAACGCCGGCTGCTACTGGCCGCGGCGCGGCTTGCGCAAGAGGCCGGGCACCGTGCGCGTGGTCATCGGTCCGCCGATCGCGGCCGCGGGCCGCGAGGTGCGCGAGATCAACGAAGAGGTGCAGGCGTGGATCGAGGCGACGGTACGCCGCCTCGATCCGCAGAGCGTGTAAAAAGAGCGGCTGTTACTGCAGCGTGTACCCGATGCTCAGGTACACGAACCGCCCGCGCGGGTCCCCGTAAGCCAGGTCGTAGCCGCCGACGAAGTTGTTGGCCGAGGCGGCATAGTTGGCGTAGGGCGGATCCCTGTCGAATACGTTGTTGGCTCCCAGGGTGAAGCGGAAGGACTTAAGCCCCGTATAGGACAGCTGCGCATCCGCGGTCTCGTATGCGGACACGAAACGCGGCACCCCGGTAATCGAGGACTCCGCGTCGTGGTAGCGCTTCTGGTAGTGCTGGGTCAGCGAAACTTCCCAGTTACTGACCTGGTAGAGGGCTGTCAGGTTGGCGCGGAACCTCGAGATGACGCCACCGATCGTGTCCAGGCCCTGGTCGACCTGTTCCGTGTAGCTGCCGTCGAAGTTCTCGGTCACGTACCTGAAGAAGTACGTGCCGTTACCGAGCAGCGAGATGCGACCCGCATGCCCCACATCGAACCCGTAGCTCAGATCCATGTCGAGACCGCTCAGATCGGTTTTGAACAGGTTGGCGTTCGTCTGGCTGATCGAGATGATGTTGCCGCTGGCATCGCGCGTGATCAGGCCGGCGAACTGCTCCGCGGTCTGCGCGTTCTGCAGGATGTTCGCGTAGTTGAGGCCGCCCACCACGATCTGGTTCCTGAGGAAGATGAAGAAGGAATCCAGATCGATGCGCAGATCCGGGGTCGGCTGCAACACGGTCCCGAAGGTGACGGTGCGCGACTTCTCCGGCTGCAGGCCGGGGTAACCGCCGTCCACCGTGGTGAACTGGAAGCTGCAAGCCGAATTGTTCGGATCGAACACCGGGCACTTGATCGGATCGCGCGTGCCGTTCGAGGTGACGCTGGTCGTCTGCGGGGCATACAGGTCGGTGAGCGACGGCGCCCGGAAGCCCGTGCCTGCTGAGCCACGGAACAGGACCCACTGCGCCGGCTGCCAGCGCAGTGAAACCTTCGGGTTCACGGTGCTGCCGACCGTCTGATAGTTGTCGTAGCGCACCGCGGCGTCCGCGGACAGACCCCTCGCCAGATCCCCGTACACCTCGGCGAACGCCGACTCCACGTTCCGGGACGCATTCACGGGGAGCTGATTGCCGCCCTGTCCGGTCACATCACCCGTCTGGATGACCTCGGCCGGATCGAACTCGAAGGTCTCGTGGCGCAGCTCGGCACCGACCGCGACGCTCAGCTTGCCGGCCGGCAGGGGCATGATTTCCCGGCTGGCGGTGCCGGCCACGCTGGTGAGACTCGTCTTGCTCGCGAAGTCCTGGCCGGTGAACTCCGTGGCCTTGGCCGCGGCGAGAGCCGCAGGATCGCTCGTCGGTCCGAATGGGTTGATCGTGCCCGAGTCGAGCAGTGGCATGATCTGCGAGTACAGCGCAAAGCCCGACTCGAGGTCTTCGTGCACCTTGATCTCGCTGTACAGCGCCGCGCCGTCGTAATCCCAACCGGCCACGGTCCCCCTGATGCCGGCCACCGCACGATAGGTATCGGCGGTATCGAGCGTCTTGCGATCGCCGTTCGCGAAATCCCGATACACCAGGTTGAGCGGCTGGCCGGCCTGCCCGTTGGCCGCGGCGAAAGCCGCCGGGTAGTAGGGGCTCGTGGGCGGCAGGAGGAACGCGCCGTCGCCCGGCTGCACGGCCGGGTTGTTGTAGGTCGGATACTTGGTCGCCAGCAGGTTGGCGAGAAACGCGATGTACGGATTGCCGGGCAGCAACGGGTTCTGATACGACAGCGGCACCGGCTGCACGAAGGTGGTCGTCTTGGTCTCGGCGTAGCTCGCCTCGCCGTACAGCTGGTTGTTGCCCGCCAGCGCCTTGGTTGCGGTGAGGTAGAAATTGATCTTTTGCTGCACCGGCTGCAGCGAGTCGAACTTGGAGTTGTCGAAGCGGCACGCCTTCGGGAAGTTCGTATCGAAGAGCGAGTCGGGGCCGCAATCCGGCGTGTTGGGATTGCGATTGCCCACACCCGGAATCGCGACGTTGGCCGGGAAGGCGAACGACGAGGTGACATCGTTCCCATAGGCCGGCGAGTAGCGCTGCGCGAACGCGCGTGACGAGCCCATGATCGGCGACATGTGATCGAAGTTGAAGCCCAGCGCAATATTGTAACGATCCGTGTTCAGGTCGCCGTGTCCCACGGAGCCCGAAAGGTTCTCCTCGGCGCCGCCACCGGAGCGCGTCGGCGTGCCGGCATAAGCGGTAATCTGCGCTCCCTGGTAGTCCTTCTTCAGGATGAAGTTAACGACGCCCGCGATGGCATCACTGCCGTAGATGGCCGAGGCGCCGTCCTTGAGGATTTCCACGCGCTCGACCATCGAGATCGGAATGGAGCTGATGTCCACGGAGTCGCCCGCGGGCCCCTGGCCGCCGCCGCCGTAGGGAGCGGACCGTCGGCCGTTGATCAGCACCAGGGTGCGTGCGCTGTCCAGGCCCCGCAGCGAGATGGTGGAGATGCCGCCGGTTATGAAGCCCGTAGCCTGTGCGGCGTTCGTGATGCCTGAGCTGCTCGCCGCGCTGATCTGCTCGAATAGCTGCTCGGCCGTCGTCACGCCCGAGCGCGCGATGTCCGCGGACGTCAGCACCTGCACCGGCAGAGCAGTCTCGGCGTTGATGCCCTTGATCGACGTACCCGTGACGACGACTTCCTGGAGCGACGCGCCGTTCCCTGCCGCCGCCTCGGCTGGTGCGACTTGCGCCCCAGCCCCATCGGGCCGTGCCGCGGCCACAATTCCCAAGCTGACCGCCAAAATAACCAGGCCACTGCGGCCCGAGACCAGATCAACAACACTGCGTGCGTTCACAGAATCTCCCCTTATTATGGCTCCCACCACGCTTACGCTTGAATTACGCTGGATTGTGACTAATTGGAAATAACTTGGCGATAAGGTGAAATAACCATTGCGTTCCCGCTGTTGGTGTTTGGCAACGCCCGGCAGCACCTCATTGCGACGTCGCCGCTAAACGATCCGCGGCCTGTTACCAGCCAATTCCGTAGTCCTGGCCGAAGTTGCTCGACCCGCCCCACAGGGTGCCGTGGGCGTGGTCCACGAAGATTGCGTTGATGGGTCCTGAGGTGCGCTCCTCGAACTCGAGCGAGTAGCCCATGCGCGTGAGTTCCTTGCGCACCCAGGGGGGAGTCGCGGTGTTGAGTGTGAGTCGCCCGGGGAAGGACTCATGCATGCCGAAGGAGTCGCGCATCTGGTAGCTGGTGATGTTGGGCGCCTCGGTCGCCTCCTGCACCGTCATGCCGAACTCGACGACATTGAGGAAGAACTGCAGCAGGTTCTGATCCTGGGTGTCCCCGCCCTGCACCGAGAACACCAGATACGGCTTGCCATCCTTCAGCGCGAGCGTGGGTGTAAGCGTCGCCCGCGGCCGCTTGCCCGGGGCGAGCACGTTGTAGGGGTCCTCGCGCGCATCGAGCACGAAGGATTGCATGCGCTGGCTCAAGCCAATGCCGGTGTGGCCGGCGATCACCGCCGGCACCCAGCCGCCGCTCGGGGTCACCGACACCGCCCAGCCCTTGTCATCCGCCGCTTCCACACTGGTGGTGCCTAAGCGGAAGGTGCGATCGAACTCGGCCATGCTGGTGGGTGTTGGCGCGGGCGCAGGCATTTTCGTGTGCCACTGCCCGAGGATCGAAAGATACGGATTCCTGCCGCCCTCGAAGGGATACGGATCCCCGGGGCGGATGTCCGGGTCGTTGTGGTCAGGGCGCACGAGCTTCGCGCGTTCGCGTGCGTAGTCCTTGGAGAGCAGTCCCTTGATCGGCGGGGCGGGGGAGAAGTCCGGATCGCCGTAGTAGAAGTCCCGATCCGCGTAGGCGAGGTTCATCGCCTGGTAGAGGGTGTGGATGTAGCGGGCGCTGTCGTAGCCCATCGCCTTTAAGTCAAAGTTCTCCAGGATGTTCAGCGACTGCAGCATCACCGGGCTTTGCACCCAGGTGGTGAGCTTGTACACCTCGATCCCCTTGTAACGGGTGTGTACCGGCTCTTCGATCTTCACCCTCCAGTGGGCCAGATCCTCCAGCGTGAACAGCCCGCCGAGATCGCGCACCGCGCTGACGAGGTCACGCGCGATGTCGCCGCGGTAAAAACGATCATAGGCGGCATAGATCGCCGCCTTACGGTCCTTGCCGGCGGCGCGCGCCTTCTTCTCGGCCTCCACGAGCTTCCTCAGCGTCGCGGCCAGCTCCGGCTGGCGGAAAATCTCGCCCACTTCCGGTGCCTCGTGCTCCTGGCCTGAGTGCACCAGCATCACGCGCCTGGAGTCCGGCCACTTCTTCAACTGCGCCTTGAAGTGCTCGATGGTGTAGACCAGCTGCGCCTCCATGGGATAGGCGTCCGCCAACTCGATCGCAGGCGCGAGCACCTGGCCTAAGCTCATGGTGCCGTACTCGGCGAGCATGGTCATGAGTCCCCCGGGCGTGCCCGGGGTGACCGCGGCCAGTGGGCCGAACTCCGGCGGATACTTCATGCCGAGCTTGTGGAAGTACTCAGGTGTGGCGCCCGTGGGGGCCACCCCCAAGCCGTTGATGCCGATTACCTTGCCGGTGTTGGGGTTGTAGATGAGCGCCTGGGTCTCCCCGCCCCAGGACATGGTGGTCCAAAGGGTCGCATCCGCTGCGATCATGGCGCAGGCGGCATCCACCGCGTTGCCACCCTGCTCGAAGATCTTCGCGCCCGCGGCCGCCGCGAGCGGCTTGCCGGTGATCGCCATCCAGTGCCGTGCGTGCAGCGGAGGCTTCTCGGTGCGGCCCTGCGCCTGCGCTGTGCCGAAGATGACGCTGGCGCTCACCAGCGCGGTCAGCGCGGTCAGCGCGGTCAGCGCGGTCAGCGCGCCGCACACGCGTGCGCCAATGCCCGCTCGCTTCGTCTTGCTCTTCCCGCGGATCAGCATGACGCCTCCCTGATTGCCCGTGGGTGGGGCTGGCGCGGCCGTCATCATATGGCAGACTTCCGGGCGCCGCACTTTGCAGTGCGCGATGGGAACGCCGCCATGCTGCCGGCGGTGTTCCTTCAGACGTCGAGGTTAATGACCGACAGCGCGTTCTTCTCGATGAACTCGCGGCGCGGCTCGACCTGATCGCCCATGAGCGTCGTGAAAATATCGTCCGCGGCGACCGCGTCCTCGATCTTCACCTGCAGCAGGCGCCGCAACTCCGGATTGATGGTGGTGTCCCAGAGTTGCTCGGGATTCATTTCACCGAGGCCCTTGTAACGCTGGATGGTCTGGCCCTTCTTGGCCTGATCGAACAGCCACTTCATCGCTTCCTTGAAGGAGCCGACATCCTGGCGTTCATCGCCGCGGGTCACATACGCGCCCTCGCCAATGAGCCCCGCCAGCGTGCGGGCCAGATCCGCAATGCGCTGGTATTCGGCGGACTCGAAGAATTCGCGTGGCAGGTATTTGTGGCTCGGTGTGCCGTGCTCGGTCTTGTGCACGATGACGCGCGCCGCGTGACCGTCACTCGCCGTACGCAATTCCACGCGGTAGTTGCGGGTGCCGTCGGCCAGCGCGTTCAGCCGCGCATTCAGATCGTGGGCCCAGCCGCGCAGCCACTCGGGGCGATCGAAGTTCGCCAGGGTCACCTCCGGCATGTAGATCAGTTGATCGAGCAGCCGGTCGTCGTAGCGCTGCGACCAGCGTTTGACGATCGCCTGCACCTCCATGTACTTGCGCGCCAGCAGCTCCAGGCCTGAACCGGAGAGCGCGGGGGCCTGCGCATTCACGTGCAGGCCGGCGTTTTCCAGCGCGCTGTTGAGCAGCAGTTGCGTGAGCTCGCTCTCGTCCTTGACGTAGGACTCCTGCTTGCCGCGCTTCACCTTGTACAGCGGCGGCTGCGCGATGTAGATGTGGCCGCGCTCGATGAGCTCGGGCATCTGCCGGTAGAAGAACGTGAGCAGCAGAGTGCGTATGTGGCTACCGTCAACATCCGCATCTGTCATAATAATCACGCGGTGATAGCGCAATTTCTCGACGTTGAAATCGTCTTTGCCTATGCCGCAACCCAACGCCGTGATGAGCGTGCCGACTTCGGCCGAAGACAACATCTTGTCGAAGCGCGCTCTTTCAACATTGAGGATCTTGCCCTTGAGCGGCAGGATTGCCTGCGTGCGCCGGTCGCGCCCCTGTTTGGCCGAGCCGCCGGCCGAGTCGCCCTCGACGATGAAGATCTCCGACAGTGCCGGATCTTTTTCCTGACAGTCGGCGAGCTTGCCGGGAAGGCCAGCGATGTCGAGTGCGCCCTTGCGCCGGGTCATCTCGCGCGCCTTGCGCGCCGCTTCGCGCGCACGCGCGGCCTCGACCATCTTGACGACGATGAGGCGCGCCTCCTGCGGATGCTCCAGCAGGAATTCCTGCAGTTTGGTGCCGACCGCGGTCTCCACCACGCCCTTGACTTCGGAGGAAACCAACTTGTCCTTGGTCTGCGATGAGAATTTCGGATCGGGCAGTTTCACCGACAGGATCGCCGTCAATCCCTCGCGCGCGTCATCGCCGGTCATGGGGATCCGGTCCTTCTTGCCGGACAATTCCTTTTCAACGTAATCGTTGAGGGTGCGTGTCAGCGCGCTGCGGAATCCAGCCAGATGCGTGCCGCCGTCCTTCTGCGGAATGTTGTTGGTGTAGCAGAACATGCTCTCCTGGTAGGAGTCGTTCCACTGGATCGCCACTTCCACCGACACCGGACCGTCCTGGGTGCGGAACCAGAACACCGACTCGTGCACCGGCGTGCGCGTGCGGTTCAGATACTTCACGAACGCCTGCAGACCGCCGGCGTGTGCAAACACGTCGCTCTTGTTTTCGCGTTCGTCGATGAGCTCGATGCGCACCCCGGAGTTCAGGAACGACAGCTCACGCAGTCGCTTGGCGAGAATGTCGTAGTTGAACTGGATGTTGGTGAAGATCTGCGAGCTCGGTCTGAAGCGGATGACCGTGCCGCGGTCGTGCGTGTCGCCCACGACCGCGAGCGGGGCCGCGGGCACGCCCAGGTGGTATTCCTGGCGATGCAGCTTGCCGTCGCGTGAGACGCTGAGCAGCAGGTAGTCCGAGAGCGCGTTGACGACCGACACGCCGACGCCGTGCAGGCCGCCTGAGACCTTGTAGGAGCTGTCGTCGAACTTACCGCCCGAATGCAGCACGGTCATGATGACCTCGGCCGCCGAGCGCCCCTCCTCGGGGTGGATATCCACAGGGATGCCGCGGCCGTTATCCGAAACGGTTACCGATTCGTCCGCGTGAATGGTGACCACAATGCGGTCGCAGTGGCCGGCCAGGGACTCGTCGATGGAGTTGTCGACGACCTCGAAAACCATGTGGTGCAGACCCGTGCCGTCATCGGTGTCGCCGATGTACATGCCGGGACGTTTCCGCACCGCATCAAGACCCTTTAAGACTTTGATTTTACTGGAATCGTAGACGTCGTCTGATGCCATGCCGGAACCCGATCTTGTGATGCGACATTATACCGGTTGCACCCTCCCCTGTCCCACGTGGAACGTGCGTTCTGGTGTACCGAAAAGTCGCGATTCTGGGTGCAATGACGTGACAACGAGCTGACATCGCAAGCTCGCCACCTGGGTGATAAATCGCTGCAACCGCTCGCCGTCCAGCTCCGCCGCGGGATCGTCCAGCAGCAACGTCGGAGTCGTGTGGGTCAGGTCCTGCAGCAATCGCAGCTGAGCCACCGTCATCGCCACGGCAACGAGCTTTTGCTGTCCGCGCGAAAGAACCTCCCGTGCCGGTCTGCCGTGAATCCGTACGGCGATGTCGGCGCGATGCGGACCCGCGTGCGTCATATGCCGCGCCTCGTCTCGCGTCCTCGAGGCCGTCAGCGCTTCCAGCAGCGTCTGGTCCTGGCCCCAGCCCCGCAGGTAGTGAAGATCGACGTCGAGTCCGCTCAGGGCGGCGACCGCATCCTGCCAGTAGGGTTGCAGCTGAGTGACGAATCGGTGCCGCGACTCGGCGATCACTTCGCCCAGACGCGCGAGCTCCGGATCAAACGCCTGCGCTTGCGAGGCCTCGATCTTGAGCGCGGCATTGCGCTGCTTGAGGGCGCGCGTATAGCGAAGCCAGGTGTCGATGAACAAGGGTTCCACGTGGAACACCGCCCAGTCCATCCACCGGCGCCGGCGATAACCGCCTTCCTCCACCAGTCTGTGAACCCCCGGCTCGATCACCTGGACCGGGAAAGCGTTGGAGAGCTCTGCGAGCGATTGGGCGGGGCGGCCTGCAATCCGCGCGGTTGTTGATGTCTGAGTCGCCTCGAAGCCCAGCGTCTGAATCTCACCCGAGGTCGTTTGAATTCGACCAATGACGCGCAGGTGATCCTTACCACGCTGAATCAGGCGTTCATTGTTCCTCGTACGAAACGATCTACCGCGCCCAAGCAGAAATATAGCCTCCAGCAGGGATGTCTTGCCGGACCCGTTATCTCCCCAGATGAGTGTCAGCCCAGGAGAGGTCTGGAGCTCGGCGTCCTCGATGCAGCGCAGATGGCTGACGGTCAGCTCGGACAGACTCAACGCCGGCTCCTGGGTGTTGCAGTGCTGAGGCTGGTGGCGGGCAGGTGAGCGTGGCTCATTAGCACCCCGAATCCATTCACATTGGCACCCAGGCCCAGGAGCGTTGAGCCACCGGCGCTACGTTCCACGTGGAACGTTCGCGGGTGAGCCAAGGACGGCCAGCTGCAGATCCTTCTCTTCGTGCCACTCCGCCCGTCATGCCCCCGACCCGTTCCACGTGGAACACTGCTGCGGGGAATCGGTGATTCGCGTCGGCGATCACGAAGGACATCGCGATCACTCGACGACTTCGAAATGTCTGGCTCGCCGGTCGTACTCGATCATCATCGCGACAACACCGGCCGGCACGACCGCAGCTTCCGCGTCTGCTCCCGCGAATCTCGCGATGGCCTCGAGCGAGCGCCACCGCGTGATGACCAGGAACTCGATGCCGCTGGCGAGTTGGCGCGAGAGTATGGAAGCATCGACAAAACCTGAGATCGCGCGCAGAGCGGGAAACGTCTCGCTGCGCAGGTGCGCAATGTAGTTCTGCGCCTGATCGGGTCGCGCCAACCCACGCCACTGCCTGGATATCACGGCGCCTCGAGCCGCGCATGCTGCGCCTGGTGGTCGGGTTGAAATAGTGGATGCGCAACCGGCGCCTGGTTTAGCCCGCAGGTCGCGATCGACGTGACCCCTACAGCCGCATCGGCATCACCACGTACCGGGTGTTCGTCGTATCCGGCGCGTGGATGAGGCAGCTGCTGTTCGAGTCGGTAAGACCAATAATGACCTTGTCGGTTTCGATCGCCCCCAGGGCATCCAGCAGGTAGTTGACGTTGAAGCCGATCTCGACTTCCTCGCCCTTGTACGCCACTTCCACCTGGTCCTCGGCTTCCTCCTGCTCGGGGTTATGAGCCTGCAGGGTCAGGAGGTCCGGGCGCGCCGTGAGCCGGATCCCGCGGTACTTTTCGTTGGACAGAATGGCCGTCCGCTGGAGCGCCTGGCGCAGAACCTCGCGGTCTGCCTCCACTGTCCGGGGCGGACTGGTCGGGATCACCCGCCCGTACTCCGGGAAACGTCCGTCAATCAGCTTCGAAGTGAAGCGAATTTCGCCGATCTGGGCGCGAACGTGATTTGTGCCTACGGCGAGCTCGATATTACCTTCGGTGCCGAGAATCCGCTGCAGCTCGAGGACTCCCTTACGAGGCACGATCACCTGGTGGTTGGTTTTTGCCTTGCCCGCCAGCGCCATCTCGCATAGGGCGAGCCGGTGCCCGTCGGTCGCCACGGCGCGCAGTGCCTTGCCATCGGTCTCCAGCAGCAGGCCGTTGAGGTAATAGCGGACGTCCTGTTGCGCCATGGAAAAATGCGTCTTGTCGATGAGGCGCCGGAACTCCCCCTGCGCCACGGTGAGGGTCTGCTGGGCATTGATTTCCTCCACCAGCGGAAACTCCGCCGCCGGCAGACTCGAGAGCGTGAAGCGGCTGCGGCCCGCGCGCACCGATACGCGCTCGCCCTCGGTGCTCAGCGTGACGCTCGTCTTCTCGGGAAGAGAACGGAAAATATCGAGGAGTTTCCGTCCGGGCACGGTAATGTCACCGGGCTGCTGCACGCTTACTTCACTGGTGGCCACCAGTTCCACTTCCAGATCGCTTCCCGTCACGCTCAAGCGGTTGTCGCGTGCTCCCAGCAGTACGTTGGCCAGTACCGGCATGGTTTGCCGTCGTTCTACAACTCCAATGACACTTTGCAGTGGAGCAAGGATGTCTTCGCGCGCGGCGGTCAGCTTCATGGGATTAACTCTCTGTCTGAAATCAAGTCGGCTTTATATAAAGACTTATAGTTAAGACTATAGAGCCTGTGAATTACGAGTATAAAAAAACTTCCTCTCTGCCCTCAGAACCTTGGCGACGGTTTCGGCAGCGACAAGTCCCCGCACAAGCTGCCGGACACGTGTGTGGGACCTGTGGGTAAGTTATCCACAGTTTCGCTCACAGCAACCCCACAGCGAAACGCACATCATCCGGCCAGGGTTCTCAACAGGTTTGAATAATCTTCCTTCACGCGCTGCTCCACGTCACGCAGCTGTTTGATCCGTTTGCAGGCGTGCAGCACCGTGGTGTGATCACGCCCGCCAAACGCGTCGCCGATCTCCGGCAGACTGTGCGTGGTGAGCTCTTTCGCGAGCGCCATGGCCACCTGCCGCGGGCGGGCTACGGAGCGGCTGCGCCGCTTGGATAGCAGATCCGCCATGCGCACCTTGTAGTAATCCGCGACCGTTTTCTGGATGTTGTCGATGGTGACCAGCTTCGCCTGCAGCGACAGCAGGTCTTTGAGCGCTTCGCGCGTGAATTCCAGCGTAATCGGATGCCCGGTAAAGCGTGAGTTGGCGATCACCCGGCGCAGCGCGCCTTCCAGTTCGCGCACGTTCGAGCGAATCCGCTTGGCGATGAAAAACGCCACTTCCTCCGGCAAAGTCACGCCGGTGGCGTGGGCCTTGGTCATGAGGATCGCCACGCAGGTCTCCAGCTCCGGCGGCTCGATCGCCACCGTCAGTCCCCAGCCGAATCTGGATTTCAGCCGCTCCTCGAGCCCCTCGACTTCTTTCGGATAACGATCGCAGGTGAGGATCACCTGGTGCTGGCCCTCGAGCAGCTCGTTGAAAGTATGGAAGAACTCCTCCTGCGAGCGCTCTTTGCCGGCAAAGAACTGGATGTCGTCGATGAGCAGCGCATTCAGCGAGCGGTAGGCGGTCTTGAACTCACTCATGGCGCCATGCTGCAGCGCACGCACCATGTCGCCGACGAAGCGCTCGGAGTGCACGTACGCAATCCGCGCCTCCGGATCGCGTTCCTTGATGAGATGCGCGATCGAGTGCATGAGGTGGGTCTTTCCCAGGCCCACACCGCCGTAAACGAACAGCGGGTTGTACGCCCGGCCGGGGTTTTCCGCGACCTGCAGCGCCGCCGCCTTGGCGAGCTGGTTGCTCTTGCCCTCGACGAAAGTGGCAAAGGAAAAGTCGGCGTTCAGCCGCGCCCCGACCACCAGTCCTTCGGCCCGGCGTGGCTTCGGGGGCTGCAGCGGCGGGGGCGCGCCGCGCAGGGGCAGCGCGCGCGAGCCGACCTCGACCGTCACAATCGGGGCATCGCCGGTGCTTTCGTCACGCAGCAGTTCCCCGATGCGCGGCAGCAGGTTGGCGTTGACCCAGTCCACGACGAACCGGTTGGGGGCCAAGAGCTTCAGCGCACCGTTGCCCTCCATGGCCTGCAGCGGCCGAACCCAGGTATTGAACTGCTGCTCGGGAAGCTCCGCTTCCAACGCCCCCATGCAGCGAGTCCAAAGGGACGCTTCCACGCGCGTTGCCTCCGCGACGTTTCTTGTGAACGTTAAGGAAAAGGCTGCGAAGTCTATACCGATCGTGCGACGGGCTGAAGATTTTCGCGCGTGCTTTGTATTGACACCTTGGCGCTCAACGGCTTAGCCTTGCCGCCCTTTTTTGTCGCCAAGAATCGATCTACGGAGCCCACGGTATGAAGCGTACCTATCAACCGAGCAAAGTGCGTCGCAAGCGCACCCACGGGTTCCGAGCACGCATGGCGACCAAGACCGGTCGCCGGGTCCTGGCGCGGCGCCGCGCCAAGGGCCGGCGCAAGCTGATACCCTAGTCCCCTAAGGTCGCACTCGCGACCCCAAGATCTTCATTAAGTCAGGGGCTCAATGCGAGGGCAGCTCACTCTGCCGGCGCAGCGCCGCCTGCGGCGTAAACGCGATTTCGACGCCGCGTACGCGCGCGGCCGGCGCCTGGGTGACGGATTTTTCAGCGTGACAGTGATGGACAACAAGCTGGACGCGCCGCGTCTGGGACTGGCGGTGGCCGTGAAGGTGGCGGGGGGCGCGGTTGCGCGCAACCGCATTCGCCGCATCATTCGCGAGTCCTTCCGGCTGCATCAGCGCGAGATCCCTGCCGTGGACCTGGTCGTGGGTGCGCGCGCGCGCGCCAGGGGCGCGCCCGCCAGGGCGCTGCGCGCGAGCCTCGAATCGTTGTGGAAGGAAGTGGCGGCACGATGCGCGCACCTCTAGCAATCCTGATCCGTGTGTACCAGTGGACCGTGAGCCCGCTGCTGGGCCCGCGCTGCCGTTTCTATCCATCCTGTTCGCAGTACGCCCTGGAAGCGGTACTGCGCTTTGGCGTCCTGAAGGGCGGCTGGCTCGCGCTGTTGCGCCTGGGCCGCTGCCATCCCTGGCATGCGGGCGGCTTCGATCCCGTGCCGCCGGCGCCGCGTCACCTTGCCTGTACCCATCACGCTCATGACCAATAACTTCTTCTCCAACAGTCCGCGCGTTTACCTGTGGGTGGCGCTCGCAGCGCTGCTGCTCCTCAACTACGAGGCGTGGATGCGCGACTACGCGCCGCCCCCCGGCGCGACGACCACCACCGCGCCGAGCGCCAACACCGCGGCAACGCCCGCCGCCAACGATCTCGCCAACCGGATTCCAGGCGCCACGCCGGCGGCCGCGACCGGCAACGCCGCGGCGACTGGCAGCGCGGCAGCGGGCGCGCAGCCGTCCGCGGCGTCTTCAGCGGCTTTGGCAAGCGTCGTGCCGGGCACCCCGGCATCGGCCGCAACCAGCGCCAGCGTTGCGGCTCCCGCGCCCGTGGTGCACGTGCGCACCGACGTGCTTGATCTTGACATCAGCACCCGCGGCGGCACGCTCGAACGCCTCGACCTCCTCGCTTATCCCCTGGTCAAGGGTGAGCCCACTCCGGTGCGCCTGGAAAATCAGGACCCGGCGTCGCTGTACGTGCTGCAGTCCGGTCTCGCCGGTCCCGAGGGCGCGCCCTACCCGACGCACCTGGCCACCTGGACGAGCGCGGCGGACAGCTACACGCTCGACGGTGGCAGCGAGCTGCGCGTGCCGCTCACCTGGAGTGAAGGTGGCGTGAGTGTCACCAAGACCTTCGTGTTCCACCGCGCCAGCTATCGCATCGACGTCGATTACGCCGTGCACAACGGCGGCGCGGCGGCCTGGACCCCGCGCCCCTACGCGCAGATCCGCCGCGATGACCCGCCCACCAAGCGCTCGTACTTCAATGTCTCGAGCTACGCGTTCCACGGCCCGGCGCTGTACGACGGCACCAAGTACAGAAAGCTCGAGGTCAGCGACGCGCAGGACAGCCACCTGTCGATCGACGTGAAGAATGGCTGGATCGCGGCCCTGCAGCATTACTTCGTGAGCGCCATCGTGCCGCCGCGCGAGATGCCCTGGCACTTCGGCCTGGAGGTCGCAGGTCAGCAGTACCTGCTCACCGCCACCGGACCCGAAAAGACCGTGGCCCCCGGTGACAGCGCGCAGTTCACCACCACATTGTTCGCGGGGCCCAAGCTGCAGGCGCAGCTCGAGGCGACCTCCCCCGAACTCGGCCACGTCGCCGATTACGGGCGTCTGTATTTTCTCGCCCAGCCACTGTTCCGCGCGCTCGCCTTCGTGCACAAGGTCACCGGCAACTGGGGCGTGGCGATCATCCTCGTGACCTTGCTGCTGAAGCTGATCTTCTATCCGCTGTCGGAGGCGAGCGGCCGCTCCATGGCGAAGATGAAAACCCTGCAGCCGCGCATCAAGAACCTGCAGGAGACCTACAAGGATGACCGCGAGAAGCTCGGCAAGGCGATGATGGAGCTCTACCAGCGCGAGAAGATCAATCCGGTCGCCGGCTGCCTGCCGATCGTCATCCAGATCCCGGTGTTCATCGCCTTCTACTGGGCGCTGCTCGAGAGCGTGGAGATGCGCCAGGCGCCGTTCGCGTTCTGGATCCACGACCTCTCCTCGCGCGACCCGCTGTTCATCCTGCCGGCCATCATGGCGGTGGCCATGTTCGTGCAGTACAAGCTCAACCCCGCGCCGCCCGATCCGGTGCAGGCCAAGGTGTTCATGTTCATGCCGCTCGTCATGTCGGCGACCTTCGCGTTCTTCCCCGCGGGACTGGTGCTCTACTGGGTCACGAACACGGTGCTCTCGATCGCGCAGCAGTGGAACATCAATCGCCGCATCGAGGCGGCGATGGGCAAGCGCACCTGAGGCCGGCGCGCCGCCGTCAGCCGGCGGGGCACGGATCGTTCAGGGCGAGCGGCCGCGCACCGGGCGGCGCATCCGGCGCCGGGAACAGCTGACCGAGGCTGAAGGCCTGCGGATTGGGACCGTGGCGGCGCAGCGCCTCAAGTCTTTCGATCGCTTGCGCGATCGTGGGCCGCTCTCCACGGGGCACCCACCACAGCACCAGGTACGAATCGCTCATGCGTTCGAACCATTCGCGGCGCCGGCGCATGATCTCGACGTGGCCGCTGTGGTAGACGAACTGCCGCAGCGACTCGGCATCCCGCCACACCGACATGTTGACCAGCAGGTTCTCATCCTCGAAGGGCCGGATCGCCGTGGCGTCCCCGGCCTCGGTCTGCAGACGCCACACGAAACCCGGCGCGGCGTCGGCGAGCGCGTTGACGCGCGCGAGATTGGCAACGAACTGCGCCATGACGGGCGAATCCATCGGCCCCTTGACGATGCCGATGTTCAGCTGCGCGAGTTCATAGGCCGACATGAGTGAGTCCCTCCCCGAGGCTCCCGGCAAGCATAGCCAAGCGACGGGTGACGCGACAGCGCGACGGGACTAGCCTTCAGAAGTGAGACCCACATGACGCGCACCGACACCATCGCGGCCGCGGCCACGCCTCCGGGACGAGGCGGCATCGGGATCGTGCGCATCTCGGGACCCAAGGTGCCGGAGCTGGCCGCGCTGCTGCTCGGCGGCGAGCTGCCGAAGCCCCGCCATGCCACGTTCGCGCGCTTCCTCGATGCGCAGCGTGAGCCGATCGACGCGGGGCTGGCGCTGTTCTTTCCCGCCCCGCATTCCTACACCGGCGAGCACGTGCTGGAGCTGCACGGTCACGGCGGCCCGCTGGTGATGGAGGCGCTGGTGGCGCGCGCCGTGGAGCTCGGCGCACGCCGCGCGCAGGCCGGGGAGTTCACCCAGCGCGCCTTCCTCAACGACAAGCTGGACCTGGCGCAGGCGGAAGCCGTAGCGGATCTCATCGACGCCGGCTCGCAGCAGGCGGCGCGCGCGGCCATGCGCTCACTGCAGGGCGAGTTCTCCGCCATGGTGCAGGGGCTCACCGAGGCGCTGATCGAACTGCGCACCTACGTCGAGGCGGCCATCGACTTTCCGGAAGAAGAAATCGATTTTCTCGCCGACCGCGAGCTCAGCGCGCGCTTCCAGGCGGTGCGCGATCATTTCGAGGGCGTGTCGGACAGCGCCCGCCAGGGACAGTTGCTGCGCGAGGGCATGACGGTCGTGATCGCCGGTCGTCCGAACGCCGGCAAGTCGAGTCTCCTGAATCGCCTCGCCGGCTACGAGGCCGCGATCGTCACGCCGATCGCGGGCACCACGCGCGACGTGGTGCGCGAGCGCATCAGCATCGACGGCATGCCGCTGCACGTGCTCGATACCGCGGGCCTGCGCGACGGTGGCGATGCGGTGGAGGAGGAGGGCATGCGGCGCGCCCACGCCGAGATGCGACGCGCGGATCGGGTGCTGTTCGTCATTGACGCCGCCGCGGATCCGTCGGCCGCCGCCTTTCGCGAGGAACGCGAGCGCCTGCCGCGGGATGTGCCGGTGACGCTGGTGTTCAACAAGTGCGACCTGGCGGTGGGCATCCCCGTTGCCGACACCCTCACCGGTGCGCCGCGCCTGGCATTGTCCGCGCTCACCGGCAAGGGCCTCGAGGAGCTGCGGGCACACCTGAAGACCTGCATGGGTTACCAGACCGCGGGCGGCGGCACGGTGAGCGCGCGCCGCCGGCACCTGGAGGCCCTGGCGCGTGCCCGCGCGCACACCGAGGAGGCCGCGCGGCAGCTCAGCGAGCGGCGCGCCGGAGAGCTGGTCGCCGAGGAGCTGCGAGCCGCGCAGCAGGCGCTGAGCGAGATCACCGGCGTGTTCACCAGTGAGGATCTGCTGGGGCGGATTTTCTCGGGGTTTTGCATCGGCAAGTGAGCGCCGCGCCGCCGCGGCGCAGGAGGAGGCAACATGAGCATGTCAGGGAAGTGGCTTTGGAGGCTTGCGGCGCTGGCTGCCGGGTGTCTCGCGGCCTGCACCGCGCCGCCGGCGCGTATCACTCAGGTCGAGAATCCCTACGGACCCCGCTACCGTCATGAATACCGCCACGGCGCGGTGCCGACGCGCGAGGCACACCAGAAGATGCGCGACTGGGCGGCGGCCCGGCAGGCGGCCGCCGTCGCCCCGCCCGCCTCTTCCATGGTCCTCGCCTTTGGCGGCGGTATCGACGGCACCGGTGTCACGAGCGGTACGCCGCGCGTCTACCTGGTGTTCTACGGCAGCCAGTGGCGCAGCAGCGGCAGCACCGGCGGCGATCCCAATGGCGCCGCCACCTACCTGCAGAACCTCTTCAAGGGCATCGGCACCGGCGCTGAGCAGTGGTCGGGCACCATGACGCAGTACTGCGATGGCCCGACGGTCGCCACGGGTGCGACCACCTGCAATCCCGCCACCACGCCGCACGTGGGTTACCCCGGCAGCGGCGCGCTCGCCGGCGTTTGGTTCGACGACACCGCTGCCTCACCGGACAGCGCCACCAGCACGCAACTGGCGCAGGAGGCGGTCAACGCCGCAGCGCACTTCGGCAACAGCACCCCGGCGGCCAACCGTTACGCGCAGTACGTGATCGTTTCGCCCTCCGGCACTCATCCCGACGGCTTTGGGACCGCCGGTGGGAATTTCTGCGCCTGGCACAACTACACGACCTCCCCCTACGGCGACATCGCCTACAGCAACATGCCGTACGTGAGCGACCAGGGCACGAGCTGCGGCCAGAACTTCGTCAATAGCGGCGCGGCCGGCATTCTCGATGGCTTCTCGATCGTGAACGGCCACGAGTACGCGGAGACGCTGACGGATCAGGACCCGGCGGGTGGCTGGACCGCATCCTCGGGCGCGGAGGATGGCGATGAGTGCGCCTGGATCAGCTCCGGCATCGGCGCATCGGCGAACGTGAGCATGGGCAACGGCGCGTACGCCATGCAGAGCACCTGGTCGAACGACACCGGCGAGTGCGATATTTCGCACCCGATCCTTTAGGGCGCGCGCAGCGCGAGGTCCTTGCTGTAGACGACGTTCATGACATTGTCGTACCAGCCCAGGACTTCGGGCTTCACCAGGTGCTTGTTGACATAGAAGTACAGCGGCATGAGCGGATGATCGCGCAGCGCGATGCGTTCGGCTGCTTCCAGCAGCGCGCGGCGCTTCGCGGCATCCAGTTCCACCGCCGCGCGCGCCAGCAGCGCGTCGTACTCGGGGCTCCTGTAATGCGGCAGGTTCACTCCGAAATCGCTCTTCAGGTACTGCGCGAAGGTGTAGGCGTCGTTGTAGTCCCCGACCCAGCTCGAACGGAACACCTCGACATCGCCGCGATCGATATCCTGCAGGAGCGATTTGAACTCCACCTGGGTCAGATGCACGTCAACGCCCAGCGCCGCCTTCCACATGGAGGCGACCGCCACGGCGAGCTTGGTGTGCACCTCGCCGGAGTTGTAGCGCAGCTCGAAGGACAGCGGCCGCGCGCGCGAATACCCGGCCTCAGCGTACAGGCGCTGCGCCTCGGCGATACGCGCCGCCATGGGTTCGCCGTGATAGTCGAAGTATTGCGAGGTGTAGTTGTTGACCCCCGGCGGGACCCAGCCGTCCGCGGGCAACTCCCCCACCCGCAGCACCCGCTGCACCAGCATCTCCCGGTCAATGACCAGGGACAGCGCGCGGCGCAGTTTCAGGTTATTGCTGAACGGCGCGCGGCGCAGGTTGAAGCCGTAGTAGTAGGTCGTCAGCTGCGGACCGATGTGCAGCTGGTCGGCGAGGTTCGCCTTGATCCAGTCGAACTGTCCGCGCGGCACGACCGCGGTGATCTGCAGCTCCCCGCCGCGGTAGCGCGCCAGCTCCGCGTTCTCGTCCGCGATGGGCAGGTACTTCACGCCATCCAGGCGGGTCGCCGCGTCGTTCCAGTAATAATGGTTGCGCATGGCCAGGATGTACGAGCCCTGCACCCACTCCTTGAGCACAAAGGCGCCGTCGCAAATCATGACGCCCGGCCGCGCGAGGCCGTCCCCGTAGCGCGCCAGCGTGGGGCGGTGCACCGGACAGGTGCTCGGGTGCGACAGCAGTGCCGGCAGGTACAGCGCCGGGGAGGAGAGCGTCACCACCACGGTGGAGTCATCGGGGGCTGCCACCCCGAGTGACTGCGGCGGCTTCTTGCCGGTGATGATGTCGTTGGTGTTGGCGATGACGTCGATGTACTGCGCGTAGGCGGAAGCGGTCGCCGGATTCACCAGCCGCTGCAGCCCCGCCACAAAATCCGCAGCCACCACCCGGTCGCCGTTCGACCAGCGCGCCTCGGGACGCAGGTTGAACGTCCACGTGCGGCCGTCTGCACTCACGCTCCAGGAGCGCGCGACGCCGGGCGCGGCGTCGGCGTGATGATCGAGAGTGGTGAGGCCTTCACACAGATCCCGCACGATGGCCTGGGCCTCGGAGCCGCGGACTTTCTGGGGATCGAGCGAGTCCGGATCCGGTCCCACACCGCGCACCAGGATAAGCGGCTGTTTCGCCGGAGCGCTCGCCGCTGCGCCAGCGCCCTCATGCCGCGCACAGCCCGCCAGCGCGCCAATGAGGCAAAAAACAGCTGATATCCAGCCGCGCCCCGGCTTCATCGACCGCGTGCCCGGCTCGCGTTGATCCCGGCCCGCAGCTTTTGCGTGGCGCTGCGCGCGGCGCTCGCGAAGTCCTCGCCCTGTGAGGTGTACAGGATGCCGCGCGAGGAGCTGACGATGAGGCCGGTGCCGTCTGCGGTCTGGCCGTTTTGCACGACCTGGGAGACATCGCCTCCCTGCGCGCCCACTCCCGGCACCAGCAGCGCCATGTCGCCCACCAGCGCGCGCACCTGCGCAAGCTCGCGCGGGTAGGTCGCACCGACCACCAAGAGACAATTGCCGCGCGAGTTCCAGCGTTGCGCGGCGAGCTGCGCCACCACCTGGTAGAGCGGGCGCCCGTCGACCAGAAGATCCTGCAGATCGCCGGCCCCGGGGTTGGACGTGCGGCACAGGATGATCACGCCTTTGTCCGCACGCCGCAGATACGGCTCCAGGGAATCGCCGCCGAGGTAAGGATTGACGGTCACCGCATCGGCGCCGTAGCGCTCGAACCCTTCGATCGCGTAGCGCTCGGCGCTGTTGCCGACATCGCCGCGCTTGGAGTCGAGGATGACCGGCACCCCCGGGTGGGTCTTGTGGATGTACTCGATGGTGCGCTCGAGCTGGTCCTCGGCCTCGCAGGCGGCGTAGTGCGCGAACTGCGGCTTGTAGGCACACACCAGGTCCGCGGTGGCGTCGATGACGGCTTTGTTGAACTGGAAAATCGGCGAGGCTCCCGCTGCCAGGTGGCGCGGCAGACGCTCGATCTCAGGATCCAGCCCCACGCATACCAGCGAGTCGTTCCGGCGCCAGGCTTCGGCGAGCGCCTGGATGAAGCTGCTCATGCGACCCTGAACGCGCGGCTCGCGGAGCGCTTCTTCAGGTGCACCAGCAGAATAGATACCGCCGCCGGCGTCACGCCCGGGATCCGCCCGGCCGCACCGAGCGTCGCCGGGCGGCACTCGCTGAGCTTCTGGCGCACCTCGTGCGACAGGCCGGTGAGCCCACCGTAGTCGAGGTCGGCCGGGAGCGCGGTCTCCTCGTTACGCCGCGCGCGCTCGATTTCGTCCTGCTGCCGCTCGATGTAGCCCGCGTAGCGGGCGCGTACTTCGACCTGCGCGCGCACCTGAGCCGGCAGGCGATCGTCCACCACTTCGGCGTCCGGCCCCCACCACGGCGGCGCACCCGCCACCTCGATGAGCGCCTCATAGCTCACCTCGGGGCGCCGCAGCAGCTCGAACGCGGAAACGTCGCGGGTGAGTGGGCCGCCGAGGACGTGCTCGGCCCACACTTGCGGCAGCTCCGCGGGCTTTACACGGCGCGCGCTCAGGCGCCCGACTTCAAGCTCCGTCAGGCGCGCCTTCGACTCGAAGAGCCGCCAGCGCTCATCGTCCACGAGCCCGAGCTCGCGGCCCCTGGGTGTCAGACGCAGATCCGCGTTGTCCTCGCGCAGCACCAGGCGGTGCTCCGCGCGACTGGTGAACATGCGGTAGGGCTCGCGCGTGCCGCGCGTCACCAGGTCATCGATGAGCACTCCCAGGTACGCCTCACTGCGCTTCGGGTGCCAGGGCTCGCGGCCCTTCACCGCGAGCGCGGCGTTGATGCCGGCGATGAGCCCCTGGGCGGCGGCTTCCTCGTAACCGGTGGTGCCGTTGATCTGGCCGGCGAAGTACAGGCCCGCGAGCGGGCGTGTCTCGAGCGAGGGCTTCAGATCCCGCGGATCGAAGAAGTCGTATTCGATGGCGTACCCGGGACGCGTGAGGTGCGCGTGCTCGAAGCCGCGGATGGTGCGCACGAACTCGCATTGCACATCGAAGGGCAGGCTGGTCGAGATCCCGTTCGGATAAATCTCATGGGTGGTGAGGCCCTCGGGCTCGACGAAAATCTGGTGCGAGGTCTTGTGTGCGAAGCGCACGACCTTGTCCTCGACCGACGGGCAGTATCGCGGACCCACCCCTTCGATCACCCCGGTGAACATCGGCGAGCGATCCGTCGCCCCACGAATTATGTCGTGTGTGCGCTCATTAGTCGCAGTAATGAAACAGTTGATCTGCTTTGGATGCTCATTAGCACGCCCAAGGAACGAAAAGACCGGTACCGGCTCATCTCCCGGCTGCTCGGTCATGACAGACGTGTCGATCGTGCGGCCGTCGATGCGCGGCGGCGTGCCGGTCTTCAGACGCTCGACGCGCAGCGGCAACTCGCGCAACCGCGCCGCGAGGCGATTGGACGGCGCATCGCCGGCCCGGCCGCCCTCGGACTGCGTGAGGCCGACGTGGATGCGTCCGCCCAGGAATGTTCCGACCGTGAGCACCACCGCGGGCGCCTTGAAAATAATTCCCGTGGCGGTCACCACGCCGAGCACGCGGCCGCCCTCCACCACCAGATCCGCGGCCTCCTGCTGAAAGAGCGCCAGGTCCGGCTGGTTCTCGAGCAACGCCCGGATCCCCTGGCGGTACAGCTGCCGGTCGGCCTGGGCACGCGTCGCGCGCACCGCCGGTCCCTTGCTCGCGTTCAGGGTACGGAACTGGATGCCGGCGCGATCGGTGGCGCGCGCCATGGCCCCGCCGAGCGCGTCGATCTCGCGCACCAGGTGACCCTTGCCGATGCCGCCGATGGCAGGGTTGCAGCTCATCTGCCCGAGCGTCTCGATGCTCTGGGTCAGGAGCAGCGTGCGGGCGCCCAGGCGCGCGGCCGCCAGCGCCGCTTCGGTGCCGGCATGGCCGCCGCCGATGACGATGACGTGGAAGCTCTCGCGGTCGGAGGTACGCAGCTGGGTCACGGTGCAATGGCGCAGGTGTTGGGGTGCGTATTGTAGCTGGCAGGCCGCGGATGACATCATGCGCCATGACGAGGGCATCCCGGGCCGACAGCGTCCGCATCCGCTTCTGATGCGGGACTTCATTCCCGGTGTGAGTGCCCTGGTGATTCTGGGGCTGGTCGCGGCGAGCGCGCCGCACGCTGCCGCCGCACCGCCACCCGCACCCGCGCTGTCCGCCTGCGAACTCGAGCACCCGCTGCATCTGACGACGGTGGCGGCGCAGTGCCTGGAACTCTCCGTCGCGGAAAATCCCCAGGCACCGGCCGGGCGGCGGATCAGGCTGCACGTGGCCGTCGTGCCGGCGGTCAATCGCAACAAGCGCCCGGATCCGCTGTTCGTGCTTGCCGGCGGCCCGGGCATGGCGGCGGGCGCGTTTTACGCGGAAACCGCCGGTGCCTTTGCGCGCATTCACCGTGATCGGGACATCGTGCTCGTGGATCAGCGCGGCACCGGCCAGTCCCAGGCGCTCAACTGCGCACTATCCGAGGAGGAGCTCTACAGCGGGAGCGATGCCCAGCTGCTCGCGCAGACGCAGCGCTGCCTCGCCGCACTCGCACCCAGCGCCGACGTCTCGCAGTACACCACCAGTCTCGCGGTGCAGGATCTGGAGCGCGTGCGCGCCGCCCTCGGCTACCAGCAGGTGGACCTGTACGGGGTGTCCTACGGCACGCGCGTCGCGCAGCATTACCTGCGCCGCTTCCCGGCGCACACCCGTGCCGTGGTGCTCGACGGCGTCGTGCCGCCCGCAGTCGCGCTCGGCGCGTCCGCGGCCCAGGACGCCGAGAACGCGCTGCTGGCCACCTTCGCGCGCTGCGTGCACGATGCCCTGTGCGACGCGCGCTTTGGCGATCCCACCAGCTCCTACCGGCAGCTGCGTGCGGCGCTCGCGCTGCGCGCCGTGCCCGTGAACATTGCCGATCCGACCTCCGGGGAACCGGTGCACATGGATTTCACCGCCCAGCACCTCGCGGCGGTGCTGCGCCTGCTGGTCTACTCCCCGCAAGGCGCGGCGCTGCTGCCGCTGTTGCTGCACGAGGCCGACGCTGAGCACGACTTCACGGCGCTGGCGGCGCAGTTTCGCCTCATGAGCCGCGACTACGCCGGTGAGTTCGCCATCGGCATGCACAACACGGTGGTGTGTTCGGAGGACGTGCCGCTCTACGCGGCACAGTCCATCGATCGCGCCGCGCTGGCGCGCACCTTCATGGGCACGCGCCAGCTCGATAGTCTCATCGCGCTGTGCCGTGCCTGGCCGCACGGGCCGGTGGATGCTGACTTTCACGCCCCGCTGCAAAGCGACGTGCCGGTGCTGCTGCTGTCAGGCAGCGATGACCCGGTGACGCCGCCGTCCTTCGCGGCCGAAGCGCGGCGTGGTCTGCATCACAGCCTGAGCCTGGTGCTGCCGGGCTTTGGGCACGCGCAGCTCGGCACGCCGTGCGTGGCGCGCCTGCTCGAGCGCTTCTACGCCAGCGCCAGCGTCGCTCACCTGGACGTTGGCTGCACGCAGCAGGCGCGGCCGCAGGCGTTCTTCATCTCCCGCAACGGTCCGGGACCCTAGGACCGACAGGCGCGCGCGTGATCGAAGCCAACAACCTCGACAAACGCTTCGGCACGGTGGTCGCCGTGCGGGACTTAAGTCTCGCCGCGCGCGACGGCCGCATCACGGGGCTGCTGGGGCCCAACGGCGCCGGCAAGTCGACGACACTGCGGATCCTGTACACGGTGCTCAAACCCGACTCCGGCGACGCCTTCATCGACGGCCACAGCGTGATGTGCGCGCCGCTGCGCGCCGCCAGCTGCATCGGCGTGCTGCCGCACGGCGCGGGTATCTACGCCAACCTCACCGCGCGCGAGAACATCGTGTATTTCGGCGCACTGCAGGGCCTGAAGCGCGCCGCCGCGCGCAGTCGCGCGCAGCAGCTGGTGGAGCTGCTCGACATGCAGGAGTTTGCCGACCGGCGCGCCCGCGGCTTCTCGCAGGGGCAGCGCGTGAAGACCGCGCTGGCGCGGGCGCTGGTGCACGGACCGCAGAACCTGCTGCTCGATGAGCCGACCAACGGTCTGGACGTCATGGCGGTGCGCAATCTGCGCGCGCTGCTGGTGAGTCTGCGCGACGCGGGCCACTGCATCCTGTTCTCGAGCCACGTGATGCAGGAGGTGAGCGCGCTGTGCGATGAGCTGGTGGTGATCGCGCACGGCACGGTGCTCGCGGCCGGGACGCCGGAGGAGGTCCGCGCGCGCGTGGGCGCCGCGACCCTGGAGGACGCCTTCGTTACGCTCACCGGCGCCAGGGGCGACTCGTGATGCACGCCATCCTCGCGGTGTTCGCCAAGGAGTTCCGGGAAAACCTGCGCGAGCGGCGCACCATGTTCTCGGCACTGCTGCTGGGCCCGTTGCTCGGTCCGGTGCTGTTCGCGGCCGTTACCTCCACCAGCACCCGGGTGGGAATGCGCGAGAGCGACCAGCCGGTGACGGTCGCGGTCGCGCACGCGGAGCGCGCACCGAACCTGCTGGCGTATCTGAGGCAATACCAGGTGCTCATCGCCCCGGTGACCATGGACGATGCGGCCGCCCGCGCCGCGGTGGCCACGCGTGGGCGCGTGATGGTGCTCGAGATCCCCGCGGACTTTGGCGCC
Organism: uncultured Gammaproteobacteria bacterium; assembly: GCA_963718865.1. Taxonomy (GTDB): domain Bacteria; phylum Pseudomonadota; class Gammaproteobacteria; order Steroidobacterales; family Steroidobacteraceae; genus 13-2-20CM-66-19. The sequence continues at coordinate 939,615 of CAVRAE010000001.1, forward strand.
CACCTGGCGGATGCGACCCCGGCGCCGCTCACCCTGTACACCGATGCCTCCAACGCCAACGCCGCGCAGCAGGTGGAGCGGGTGCGCGCCCTCATCAGCGGTTATGGCCAGCAGCTGGCGCAGCTGCGCCTGGTGGCGCGCGGGCTTGACCCGCTGGTGCTCTCGGCGGTGGTGGTGAGGGGCATCGACGTGTCGACGCCCGAGACGCGCTCGGTGCTGGCGCTCGGCATGCTCAGTTACCTGATCCTGGTGGCGATGCTGATGGGCGGCATGTACCTGGCCATCGATGCCACCGCCGGTGAGCGCGAGCGCGGTTCGCTCGAACCGCTGCTTACGGTGCCGGTGCCGCGCTGGCAGCTGCTCGCCGGCAAGATCCTCACCACCTGTGCGTACATGACGCTGTCGCTGACCATCACCACGAGCGCGTTTGCGGTCGTGGTGCATTTCAGTGGCCTCGAGCGCATGGGGATGAGCGTCAACATGCCCCCCGCGGTGGCGCTGCGGCTCATCCTGTACTGCCTGCCGATGGTCCCGGTCGGCGCCGGGCTCATGACCGTCGTCGCCGCCTCCACGCGCACCATGCGCGAGGCGCAGACTTACGTGGGCATCATGCTCATGGTGCCGACCGTGCCGCTGGTGTTCGCCGGCATCATGGGACTGCGGCCGACGGCGCCCCTGATGCTCGTACCCTCGCTCAGCCAGCACTTCCTCATCATGAGCGTGTTGCGCGAGGAGTCGCTGCCGCACCTGTACCTGCTGCTGTCGGTGGCCGCGACGCTGGCGCTGGGCCTGGCGCTGTGCCTGGTCGCCGGCCGGCTCTACTACCGGGAAAAGATCCTCGGCTGAAGTCGCTGGTGCAGCTGCGCGCTGTGTGCCGCGGCGAACGCCCGCGCCTCGATCTCGAAACGGTTGTTCCAGTAGCCGCGGCGCAGGCACGCAAGCACATAGCGCAGTGTCGAGAGCTTGCCGGTCTGCCACTGGCCGATGACGTGCCAGTACTCGTGCAGCATGAGCGGCGGATTGCTCCAGAAGTCGGCGGCGCTGCCGCGCAGATAAATGCGGCCGCGGCGGGTGGTGGCGAGCGCCCGGCCGTGCAGGCGTGCGAACCAGGAGTGCTCGATCACGCGCACGTCAGCGATGGACGCACCCAGTAGTTCTTCCAGCGCCACGCGCACCGGGCCCGGTACCGCCGCTTCGCGCCCAAAAACCTGGGAATGCGTACCCGGCAAAAGCCGCGCCTTTTGCCGGGGGACACCCAGCCGCGGTCCGAAAAAGCGCCGGAGGCGACTTTTTCCCATCGACTAAGCGCCGGTACGCACCCAACCCATGCTGGGCCGGAAGCGCAGTATGCGCGCGGGACCCGCGGCGATGTCTTCGGGCAACACCTGTACCTCGCCATCCTCCAGGTAGCGTCGCACCAGGCTCACCACGCTCTCGCACAGGGCCTGCGCGTGCGGCGCGTCCGCCAGGTGCGCCACGATGCGTCCCTGCAGGTGGCGGGCGCCGGGGGCAATCGCACGCAGCGCCTCGAGGCAGCGGTCGAGGAGCAGCATCTCGGTGGCGAGGGTCGTGTCGGTGGCGTCCGCGGGCTTGGAGGCCTTGGCGACGCAGCGCAGCTGCAGCAGCGCGCCGGCTTCACCGGTCGCGTCATACACGCACACGGCGAGCGCCGATTGCAACTCGGTCACCAGGAACGCGTCCTCGGCCGTGACCTCGAAACGGTCGGGACCGACATGGATCTCCCTTAACTGCATGACCGTGTGTATACGCTGCCGACATGGCATCCCGCGCGTCCGCTTCCGCAAAGTATGAACTGCCGCACGCGCGGCGCGTAGAATGCGTGCATGCGCCTCGGGCTGACACTCGTGATGCTGGCGGCGGCCGCGATGGCGCCGGCGCTCGCGCTGGAGAACGCGCCCACGCTGTCGTCAATCCGCGTCACCGGCGATTCGAAAGTCACCGCCAAACCGGACCGCGTGCAGATCGACCTCGGCGTGACGACCCGCGCCACGCACTCGCAGGAGGCGGCGTCGCAGAACGCGCGCCAGCTCGACGCGGTGCTGGCCGCGGTGAAGCGCTCCGCTGGTCCCACCGCGACGTTCAAGACCATCGGCTACGCACTCAATCCAAACTACCAGTACCACGTGAGCGGCGGCGAGCCGAGCATCACCGGCTACACCGCTTCGAACACGGTGCAGGTGACACTCGATGACCTGGCGCGGATCGGCAGCGTGATCGACAGCGCGACCCAGGCGGGCGCCAACCACGTGCAGGGCATCCGCTTCACCCTGCGCGATCAGGACGCCGTGCGCGCCGCGGCGCTGCGCGAGGCGGCGCTGCGGGCGCGCGCCGAGGCCGACGTGCTGGCCGCAGCCCTGGGGCTCAGGGTGGTGCGCATCCTCAGCGTCGAGGAGTCGAGCCCCCGCATGCTGCCGGTGCTCAACATGCCGATGCCGCGCGTTGCCATGAGCTCGGCAGCCGAGGTGTCCACGCCGGTGGAAGCCGGAACCCTCGAGGTCACCGCTGACCTCACGCTGACAGTGGAAGTCGCGCCGCTGGCGCGCTAGGCTCGCCCGCTCATGACCACCGTGCGTCAGCTGCTCGCCGACAAGGGCCGGGCGATTTACTCGGTGGAGCCCGGCGCCCCGGTGCTGGAGGCGGTGCGCCTCATGGCCGAACACCACGTCGGGGCGCTGCTGGTCATGAGCGGGCTGGTCGTGAACGGCATCGTGTCGGAGCGCGATTACGCACGTAAGGTGATCCTGCTCGGACGGTCCTCGGCTGACACCCCGGTACGCGACATCATGACCGCCGCGGTGCTCACCGTGTCGCTCGAGACTTCAGTGCAGGCATGCATGCAGCTCATGACCGACCGGCGCGTGCGGCATCTGCCGGTCACCGAGGCCGGGCGCGTCATCGGCATGGTGTCGATCGGCGACCTGGTGAAGGCGGTCATCGCCGAGCAGCAACAGCAGATCGCGCAGCTCGAAAGTTACATCCACAGCTGAATGCTGCAGCGGCTTGCGGCCGGCACGGCACTGACCGCTACTTGCGCCAGTAGGCGCGCCGGAACAGCACCAGCACGCTGAAGATCTCCAGCCTTCCCAGCAGCATCGCCGCCGCACACACCCAGATCTGCACGCTGCTGAGCGAGTGGAAGTTATGTACCGCGCCGGGAGGACCGAAGCCGTGGGCGGTGTTGGTGATCGAGGTCACGACGGCGGTGAACGAGGAGTCGAAGCTGAGGCCCGTGAGCAGCATGACGAAGGTCAGCAGCACCACCGTCATGAAGTACAGGAAGATGAACGCCAGCACCGCGTGGCCGACGCTGTCGGGAATGACGCGGCCGCCGACCCGCACCGGCGCCATGGCGCTCGGATGGATGAGGAGCTTCAGCTCCCTGCCTGCCTGGCGCGCGAGCAGCAGGGTACGGAACATCTTGATGCCGCCGCCGGTCGAGCCGGTGCTGCACACGATGCACGACAGGAACAGCATCCAGTAGGGCGCGAACACCGGCCACTGCTGGTAGTCCTGGGTGGTGAGCCCGCTGGTGGTGGCCTGGGAAATAACGGTGAACGCCGAGTGGCGCAGTGCCGTCATGAAATCCGGGTACACGCCGCGCCAGGCGAGCAGCGTCGCGATGCCAAGCACGCTCACCGACAGGATGGCGAAGATGCCTTTGACTTCCGGGTCGTGCCGGTAACCCTCGATGGACAGGCGGCGCAGCGCGATGAAGTGGCGCGCGAAGTTGAGCGAGGCGATCACCATCAGCACCGCGAGCACCAGCTCGATCGCCGGGGAGTTGAAGTACGCGATGCTGCGGTCGTGGGTCGAGAAGCCGCCCAGGCCCACCGCCGAGAAGGCGTGGCAGATGGCGTCGAACCAGGACATGCCGCACACCCGCAGGCTCACGATGCCGGCGGCGGTGAGGAGCGCGTACACGAACCACAGCGACCTGGCGGTCGCGGTGATGCGCGGCGCGAGACGCTCGTCCTTCACCGCTCCGGGCGTCTGGCCCTTGTAGAGCTGCATGCCGCCGATGCCGAGCAGCGGCAACACCGCCAGCGCCATGACGATGATGCCGAGGCCGCCGAACCATTCCAGGCAGTGGCGCCAGAAATTCACCGACGGCGGCAGCGCATCCAGCCCGTTAAGCACCGTCGAGCCGGTGGTGGTGAGGCCCGACATGGATTCGAAGAAGCCGCCGGTGAAGCTTAAGGACGGCAGCGTCAGCAGCAGCGGCAGCGCGCCGGCGGCCGTCAGCAGCAGCCACCCGAGCGTCACCAGCAGGAACCCGTCGCGCGGCTTAAGTTCCCGTCGCGCCCGTGAGGTGATGGCCGCGAGCGCCAGTCCCGCGCCGATATTCAGCGCCGCGGCCAGGAGCAGCCGCGGCCACTCGCCGTCGCCCATGATGAGCGAGCAGCCGACGGGCAAAAGACACGCGAGCCCGAAGGTCGCGAGCAGCCATCCCAGGACATTTGCGACCGGGAGCATTTGCGCCGCTGGTCCTAGTGCGGTGCGCGCAGGAACAGCCGCTCGATCGCTTCCAGGTGGCGGCGATCGGCGAGGAACAGGATGACGTGATCGTCGGCGAGCACGAAGGTGTCGTGATGCGCCATGATGACTTCATCGCCGCGCACGATGGCGCCGATGGAGGCGCCTTCGGGGAGCGCGATCTGCTGCACCGTGCGGCCCACCACGCGCGAGCTGCGCTCGTCCCCGTGCACGATGGCTTCCAGCGCCTCGGCGGCGCCGCGCTTGAGGGCGTGCACGCGCACCACATCGCCGCGGCGCACGTAGGCGAGCAGCGAGCCGATGGTGATGGTCTGCGGCGAGATGGCGATGTCGATGCTGCTGCTCTCCACCAGCTCCGTATAGGAGGGCTTGTTGATGAGCGCCATCACCTTCTTCGCGCCGAGTCGCTTGGCGAGCATCGCCGAGAGGATGTTGGCCTCTTCGGAGTTGGTCAGGGCGGCGAACACGTCCGCGCTGTCGATGTTCTCCTCGATCAGCAGTTCCTCATCGGCGGCGTCGCCGTGCAACACGATGGCGTTCACCAGCACTTCCGAGATCTTGCGGGCTCGCTGCGCGTCGCGCTCGATGAGCTTCACCTGGCTGTGTTTTTCCAGCGTCTGCGCCAGCCGAAAGCCGATGTTGCCGCCGCCGGCGATCACCACCCGCCGTACCGGATCATCGCGGTTGCGCATCTCGGTCATGGCGCGCTGGATGTCATCGCGCGCGGCGAGGAAGAACACCTCGTCGCCCTCGGCGATGACGGTGTCGCCTTCGGGCGCGACCGCGCGCCCGTCGCGGTAGATTGCCACCACCCGCACCTCCATCTTCGGCAGGTGCCGCGGCAGCTGACTTAAGGCGTGTCCGACCAGGAGGCCCCCGCGGCGCGCGCGTACGCCCACCAGGCGCACCTTGCCGTCGGCAAAGTCGAGCACCTGCAGGGTGCCGGGGTGATGGATGAGCCGCTCGACGTACTCGGTCACCAGCTGCTCGGGACTGATGAACACGTCCACCGACAGTCCTTCCGCCCCGAACAGCTTATCTGTGCCGGTGTATTCGGCGGCGCGGATGCGCGCGATCTTGGTGGGCGTGCGGAACAGCGTGAACGCCACCTCGCAGGCCATCATGTTCACCTCATCACTGGAGGTGAGCGCGACGATGATGTCGGCTTCCGCAGCTCCGGCCGCCTCCAGCACCGTCGGCCAGGCGGCGTTGCCCGCCACGGTGCGCACGTCGAGGCGGTCCTGCAGGTCACGCAGGATGTCCTCATTGATGTCCACCACCGTGACCTCGTTCGCCTCTTCGCGCGAGAGGTGCTGGGCGGCGGTGCGTCCGACCTGACCGGCACCGAGGATGAGGATTTTCATTGATGCCTCACAACCTTGCTCCGCAGGCGGCAAAAGTCGCGCCTTTTGCCGCCGGCAACGGAGGCACAGTCTGACAAACGGCCGCAGGCCGGTTTTTCCAATAAATCATAGTGGCTCGAGGTTCGCGTACTGCACCATCAGCCACTTGGTGCCCTGGCGTTCGAAGCTCACCTGCACGCGCGCCTGCGCGCCGTTGCCCTCGACATTGAGGATCACGCCGTCGCCGAACTTGCCGTGACGCACGCGCGCGCCGAGCCGCACGCCGGCCACCGCCGGTTCCTGGGGCCGAAAGCGCCCCGTGGTTGCCGGCCGCGAGACCTGCACGCGCGGGCGCACTTCCTCGATGAGGTCCTCGGGGATTTCACGCACGAAGCGCGATGCCTGGCCATAACTGTCCACGCCGTGCATGCGGCGCTGCTCGGCGTAGGTCAGGTACAGCGAGCGCATGGCGCGCGTCATGCCGACATAACACAGGCGCCGCTCCTCTTCGAGACCGTCCAGGTCCGCGAGCGAGCGCTGGTGCGGAAACAGGCCTTCTTCCAGGCCGCACAGGAACACCACCGGGAACTCCAGGCCCTTGGCGGTATGCAGCGTCATCATCTGCACGCAGTCCTCCCACTCGTCCGCCTGGCCCTCCCCGGATTCCAGCGCCGCGTGCGCGAGAAAGGCTTCCAGCGGCGGCAGCTCGCTCGCTTCGGGGGTGAAGCCGCGCGCCGCACTCACCAGTTCGTCGAGGTTTTCCACGCGCGCCTCGCCGCGTTCGGCCTTGTCGCGCTTGTAGTGCTCGATGAGGCCGCTGCCCTTGAGAAGCTGGTCGACCTGCTCGTGGAGCGCCAGGTTCGCGCCCTCGGCTGCCAGGCGCTCGATGAGGCTCATGAAGCCATGCAGCGCCGTCGCCGCGCGCCCGCCCAGGACCTCCCCGCCGCTCACAACAGTGGCCGCCTCCCACAGCGAGGCGCCCGCGGCTCTCGCCTGCGCGCGCAGCATATCGAGACTGCGCGCCCCGATGCCGCGGGGCGGCAGGTTCACCACGCGTTCGAACGAGGCGTCGTCGCGGCGGTTGGCGATCAGGCGCAGGTACGCCAGCGCGTCCTTGATTTCCGCGCGCTCGAAGAAGCGCAGGCCGCCATATACGCGGTAGGGCACACGCGCCGACAGGAAGGCCTCCTCGAACACCCGCGACTGCGCGTTCGAGCGGTACAGGATCGCGATCTCGCGCCGCAGCCCTCCCTGCGCCACGCGCTCGCGGATGCGATGCGTCACGAACTCCGCCTCGTCGCGTTCGTTGAAAGCCGTGTAGAGACGGATGGGCTCGCCGCGCGCGCCGCTGGTCCACAGTTTCTTGCCAAGGCGTCCCGCGTTGTGGCCGATCAGGCCGTTGGCGGCCTCGAGGATGGTGCCGGTCGAGCGGTAATTCTGCTCGAGGCGAAACAACAACGCCCGCGGGTAGTCGCGCTGGAACTGCTGCAGGTTCGCCACCCGCGCACCACGAAACCGGTATATGGACTGATCGTCGTCGCCGACCACGAAGGGGTGAGCGCCGTGTGCGTCGGCGGCTTGCCCGTGCGCGCCGCTCGCGGCCGCCGGCGCCAGCAGGCGCATCCACGCGTACTGGATGGCGTTGGTGTCCTGGAATTCATCCACCAGCACGTGCCGGAAACGCGCGCGGTAGTGCGCCAGCAGCGCCGGATTGTCGCGCCACAGCTCGAACGCCCGCAGCAGCAGCTCGGCGAAGTCCACCACGCCGTTGCGTGCGCAGGCTTCTTCGTAGGCCGCGTACAGTCTGATCAGCTGCTGGCGCGTCGCATCGTTGCCGTCCTTCAGGTGCTGCGGGCGCCGTCCCTCGTCCTTGTTGGAGTTGATGAACCATTTCACCTCGCGCGGCACCCAGCGCGTCTCGTCGAGATCGGCTGCCTTGAGGACTTTCTTTATGAGCCGCTGCTGGTCCTCAGAGTCGAGGATCTGGAACCCCTGCACCAGACCCGCCTCGCGCCAGTGAATGCGCAGCAGGCGATGCGCGATGCCATGAAAGGTGCCGATCCACAGTGCGCTGCCGGGGATGTCGAGCAGCTGCTCCACGCGTGCGCGCATCTCGCCCGCGGCCTTGTTGGTGAAAGTCACCGCCAGGATCCCGTGCGGCGAGACGCCCTCGGCCTGGATGACCCAGGCGATGCGATGCGTCAGCACGCGCGTCTTGCCGCTGCCGGCGCCGGCGAGCACCAGCACCGGAGCTAAGGGGGCGGTGACGGCGGCGCGCTGCGCGTCGTTCAGAGGATTAAGGACCGGGGACAGATCCATGGCCGGCGCATTCTACGCAGAATCCCGCCGGCGCTCTTAGCCTTCCCGTGGGAGCTGCTGCTGCGCGAAGCGCACCAGCGCGACCGCGAAGCTCAGCAACACCGGCCCGATCACCAGTCCCAGGATGCCGAAGGCGGCCGCGCCGCCAATCGCGCCGACGAAAATCGCCGGCGTCGAGACCTGGGCGTGATGTCCGGTAAGGATGGGTCGCAGGATGTTCTCGCTGATCCACAGGCCCGCGGTCCACAAGGCGAGGAAAATCGCCGCGCCCCAGCGTCCGGCGATGGCCAGATACAGCACCGCCGGCAGCAGCACCACTGCAGCCCCTGCCGGCAGAAAGGCGGCGATGGTCGCGAGCACGCCGAACACCACCGGCGAGGGCAGACCCACCAGCGCGAAACCGACGCCGACCACTACGCCCTGGATGAGCGCGGTGGCCGCCGAGCCGAACACCACGGCGCGCGTGACGTCGCCCAGGTACTTCAGCAGTTGCGCGCGTCGCGCCGGTTCCACCGGGATGAGGCGCGTGAGGCTCTCGAACATCGCGCGCCCGTCCTGGAGGAAAAAGAACAGCATGAACAGCATCATGAAAAATCCCAGCAGCGTGCCGAACACCCCGAGTGCCACGTCACCGCCGGTGGTCGCTGCTGACTTCAGCAGCGCCTGCACGCTCTCGGTCATCCATCCCTGCACCTGCGCGGCGCTGACTTCCGCGTTTGCGCGCACCCAGGCGACGGCACCGCCGATGAGCGGATAGCCGGAGAGCCGATCGACCAGTTCCGGATAGGAAAGGAAGGTGTGAGTGCGCAGGTACGCCACGACGCGCGCCACCTGGCCGGCGAACACGACCCCGAGCACCGCGAGCGGGGCGAGCACGAAGAACGGCGTGAGTGCCGTGAGAATACCGGCCGACAGGGCGTTGCGGCCCTGCAGGCGGCGCGCGAGGCGCTCATGCAGCGGGTGGAGAATGAAGGCCAGTACCGCGGCCCATCCCAGCATGCCGCGCAGCGGGCTCACGACCTGGAACAGCAGGTAGCCGAGAATCGCGGCGGCGACGACCTGGAAGCAGCGCCGATAGAAAGATGAGTACATGGAACCTCGATGCGACCAAAGGGGCCAAGGGTAGCGGGAAGCGCGCGGCGGCGCGATTCCTCCGGCGCGCTATTTACTCGAGCGCCGCGACTGCCGGGGTTGCGTCCGGCGCGAAGCGTTTCACGAAGGATGCATCGGTCAGGCTGTCAAGAAAGCTCTCGAGCTCGCCGCGCTCGGCGGCGCTAAAGGCAGCGCGCGGCAGGCGCGGGTCGAGCCGGGGCTGGCGTGGGCCGCCCGCCACCGCCCCGGCGGCCGCGACGCGGGCGCCGATCGCCGAGTAATGCTCGAGCACCGCGGCCAGCGTCGCGAAGCGGCCGTCGTGCATGTAGGGCGCGCTGAACGCCACGTTGCGTAGGGTCGGCACCCGCATCGGCGTGTGGCTCGTGCCATTCACCGCGAAGCTCGCCCGCCCGGTGGCGCCCTGGGTGTCACGCCAGTTGCCGGAGAAGTTGAATCCCGAATGACAGCCGGCACAGCCGGCGCGGCGTGAGAAAAACAGCGCCATGCCGCGCTTGGCCTGCGCGCTGAGCGCCGCGTGCTCGCCGCCGAAGACATAGCGGTCAAACGGCGAGCCGCCGGAGATCAGCGTGCGCTCAAACGCCGCGATCGCCTTGACGAGGTTCCCGAAGGTAACCGCCGCCGCCTCACCCGGGAAGGCTGCTGCAAACTCATGCGCGTAGGCCGGATCGCCGGCGAGGCCGGCACTCACGCCAGCCTCGCGCCCCTTCATTCCCAGCTCCACCGGGTGCTCATTCAACATCGGTTCGAGCATCTGCGCCTCGAGGGAACGCACCTGGGGTTTCGTCCAGCCGAAACTGATGTTGTAGGCGACGTTCACCAGCGCCATGGCGTTGTGCGGCAGCGCCGCGCCGGTGGCGCCGATGGCCACGCGGCGGCCATCGGAGAAGGCGCGTGCCGGATCGTGGCAGCTGGCGCAGCTGTAGTGCCCGGTGATCGAGAGGCGCGGCTCGAAGAACAGGCGCCGTCCGAGTGCCACCTTGGCGTCGGACATGGGATTGTCGGCCGGCACCCGTGGAGTCGGGAAGCCGCGCGGCAGGTGCCAGTCGTAGTGCGCCGCGTCGGCTGCGGGCACACCGGCGGCTGCGCCTGTGCCAACTGGTGCTGCGAGCAAAGTGCAGCTCAGGAGCGCCGCTGCGGGGCCGCGCCGCGCGCGCGCGCGCAAAATCAGCGCCAGCTGGCGGCGGTTCCGGCGCGCGTCAGCATCGCGGTCTGGGACGAAATCTGCGCGCGTTCCTGGATCCAGTGATCAAAGTCATCGACGCCAGTTGAGGCCCCGCCAGGAGCTGCGCGCTGCGCGGCGACCCAGGCCTTCATGGCGGTGAGCAGCTTGTCGGCGAGCTTGCGGTCGCCGGCATACAGGTCGAGGTAAGCCTGCTTTGCGTCCGGGATGTGATCGAGTCCGAGGTAGGCTTCGCCGCGGTACTCCAGCGCTTCCGGGTAGCCGGGCTTGAGCGACAACGCCTTGTCGTAGGCGGCGAGTGCCTCGGTGTAGTGCCCAAGCTTGCGGTTGGTATAACCCACGTAGTTCCACGCCTCGTGCGCCGTGGGGTCGATCTGCACCGCCTGCTGGAACTTGGCGAGCGCGGCGCTGTACTTGTCCTGTGCTTCCCTGGCTTCCTTGTCCTTCCTGCCGGCGTCCGCGGCCGCGGTCGCGGCTTCCTGCGCCTTGTCCGCCTTCTTCACCAGCCGCACGCCGTCGTTGTAGACACTCGCGGCTTGCTGCGCGGGACTTTGCGGCTGCATCTGTTGCGGCGGCGGCTGCGGCGCGCGCATCATCCCGCCGCCGCTGGCGAAGCCGGGCGACGCCGCGGTGAGCACCCAGGCGGCTGATAACAACACGAGCGCGATACGCATGGCCGGCCCCACTGGTGGTGTGCGCAGACGCTTATGCTGCGACTTCACGGGCCGCGCGGCAAGCGCACTTCTTACCAGCTATTGCGCAGCTCGCGCAGCTTCACGAACACGGTACGGGCGTCCGGATGTTCCCCGATTTCCGGGAACGCTTCGCGCAGACGCGCAATCACCGCCGGGTTCTGCAGGCGGAAGAACGTGTTGATACGCTTCTCCTCGCCGAGCGTGGTGATCGCGGCCGCCGCCGGGTTGTGGCCGCGCGCCTGCCCGAGCAGGCGCGCCGCATCGCGGTTGCCGGGCTCGCGGTCGAGCGTGAATTCCAGATTGCGCACCAGGTACTCGTGGCCGGGAAATACCCGCGTCTCATCCGGCAGCCGCGCCAGCTGGGTGACGAAGGTTTCATAGAGCCGCTCGGGGTTGCCGCCGTTGTGGCAGTTGCCGGCGCCGGCGTTGAACAGGGTGTCGCCGCAGAACAGTGCCGGCTCCTCGCCGCGCGCCAGCAGGCACACGTGCGCGAGCGTGTGCCCGGGGGTATCCAGGCATTCCAGCTCCACGGTGCGCCCGACCTTGATGATGTCGCCTTTGGCGAGCCCGCGGTCCACCCCGCCGATGCGCGCCGCGGCGGCCGCGTGTGCCAGCACCGGTGCATGCGTCGCGGCCTTCAATCCCGCGTTGCCGCCGGTGTGGTCGGGGTGTTCGTGGGTGTTGAGGATCTGGGTGATCTGCCAGCCGCGCTCGCGCGCCGCGGCCAGGCACAGCTGCCACTCCAGCGGATCCACGGCGAGCGCCTCGCCGCTTTCCGGACAGGCGATGAGATAGTGAAAATTGCGCCAGGAATTACCCGACCAGATGCGCTCCGTGAGCATGGCATGTCCCTTTTACTGTCGCTTACCAGCAACGTACCCTGAAGCTTAAGGGCGCGCCATAATGCCCCCATGACGCACTCGTTTCTGTTCGAACCGGCGGTATGGACCTCCAGCGGGACGCTGTGGCGCGCGGACGGCGAGCCGCTGGAAGCCGTCGGCCGCACCGAGATTGCGCATTGCCCGGAATGCTGGCTGCTGTCCGGGACGCTCAAGGTGCTCGGTTCGCCGCCGACGGAGTTCGTGCATGCGTACATGATCGAGCGCCCGGCGAAGACCGGCGCCACCATGAAATGGACCTTCGAGAGCGCCATGTTCGGCACGCTCCTCGGGCGCTTCGCCGTCATCGGCCCGTCCATCGTGTCGGTGTACGGCTGCGAGACCTCCGGTTACCACGGCGCGGAGCATCTTGGCCAGATCGACGCCAGCCACTACCGCTCTGCCGGCATGTTATTGCTGAAGGACATGGTCATCTACACCTGGCAGTTGAATCTCGAGCGCAGCGCGGATACCGCCCGCCGTGCTTGAGGTGCGCCGCGGCAACGAGCGCGGGTTCTTCGACCACGGCTGGCTGCAGAGCTACCACACCTTCTCGTTCGCCGAGTACCACGATCCGCAGTGGATCGAATACGGCCCGCTGCGCGTCATCAACGACGACCGCGTCGCCGCCGGTGAAGGCTTCGGCAAGCACGGCCACCGCGACATGGAAATTCTCACCTACATCCTCGCCGGTGAGCTTGAGCATCGCGACTCCATGGGCAACGGTTCGATCATCCGCGCCGGCGACGTGCAGCGCATGAGCGCCGGGACCGGCGTGACGCACAGCGAGTTCAATCCGTCCGCGGACACCGCGGTGCACCTGCTGCAGATCTGGATCACCCCCGCAGCGCTGCAGCAGCCGCCGGGCTACGAGCAGAAGCACTTCACGGCCGCCGACAAGCGCGGGCGTCTGCGGCTCATCGCTTCGCGTGACGGCGCTGAAGGCTCGCTGAGCCTGCGCCAGGACGCGCGCGTTTACGCCGGACTGTTCAGCGGCGCGGAGCGTGCCGACTACGAGCTGGCGGGCAGCCGGCGCGCCTGGCTGCAGGTGGCGCGCGGTGCCGTGTCGGTGGGTGATACCCGCCTTGCGGCGGGCGACGGCGCGCGCACCGCAGGCCCGGCGCGGCTGGCACTGCACGACGGCACCGATGCCGAAGTGCTGCTGTTTGATCTGCCGCAGCAGGACTAGGCGCTGCGCAGCACTGGCAGGTAGTGGTCCACCAGCAGCGCCGCAAACAGCCACATCAGGTAGCGGACCGAGAAGTGGAACACCCGCATCGGCAGCTCTTCGCGCGCGGTGATCTTCAGCGCCAGCGCGTAGTAGATAAACCCGGCGTTGAGCACCAGCGCCGCGGCGAGGTACAAAAGGCCGCTCATGTGCGTCAGGAATGGCATGAGCGTGACCAGCGTGAGCAGCAGCGTGTACAGCAGCACCTGCAGGCGCGTATGGGCAAGCCCGTGCGTGACCGGCAGCATGGGAATGCCGGCGCGCGCGTAGTCATCGCGGCGCGCGATCGCCAGTGCCCAGAAATGCGGCGGCGTCCAGATGAAAATGATGAGGAACAACAGCAACGCGTTCGGATCGACGCTGTTGGTGACCGCCGCCCACCCCAGCACCGGCGGCGCCGCGCCCGCCGCCCCGCCGATGACGATGTTCTGCGAGGTGGCGCGCTTCAGCCACAGCGTGTAGACGACCGCGTAGCCGATCAGCGAGGCGAAGGTGAGTACCGCGGTGAGCAGATTCACCAGGAACGCGAGGATCGTCATCGCGCTCACCCCGAGCACCCCCGCGAACAGCAGCGCCGGGCCTTCCGTGAGGCTGCCGCTCGGCAGCGGCCGGGCGCGGGTGCGCGCCATCTGCTCGTCGATGCGGCGGTCGAGCACGTGGTTGATGGTGGCGGCGCAGGCCGCGGCGAGCGCGATACCGAGGTTGCCCCACACGAGCGCAGTGAGCGGCGGCAGGCCGGGGCTGGCGAGCAGCGTGCCGACGATCGCCGTGAAGGTGATGAGCGCGACGACCTTCGGCTTGGTGAGTTCCAGGTAGCGCCGCCAGAGCGCGGGCGCTGCCGGTGCATAATGCGATGTGGTCGCCACGGCAGAAAAAAAGGACCGGTCAGGGAAAGGATGCGCAGCCTAGCAGATCGTCCCGGCACCGCACGCGTGCTTTAAAATGAGCGCGTCAGCACACCCGGAGCCGCTATGAGCTTTCCCGACGACATCTTCACCGAGCAGGACGCCGCTGCCGACACTCTGGCCAATCTTGGGCCCCTGAAGCGACTGGCCGGCATCTGGGAGAGCCGCGCCGGCGTCGACATCAACCCCAAGCCCGCAGGCCCGCAGCAACGGCAGTTCAGCGAGCGCATCGAACTGCAGCCGATCGACGCCCAGGCCAACGGACCGCAGCTGTTCTACGGCCTGCGCTATCACACCCACATTCTCGCGAGCGACGAGGACGCGACCTTCCATGACCAGTGCGGCTACTGGCTGTGGGAACCGGCAACGGGACTCGTGCTGCAGACGCTGTCCATCCCGCGCGGCCAGGTGGCGATCGCCGCGGGCCAGGCGAGCGCCGATGCGAGCGAGCTGGTGCTCACGGCGCGGCGCGGCGATAGCGGTTACGGCATCTGCTCGACCGCCTTCCTCGAGTACGCCTTTCGCACCGACTCCTACCGCATCGAGGTGAAGTTCAACCCCGACGGCAGCTGGAGCTACGTGCTCGACACCATGCTGCTCGTGCGCGGGCGCCCCGAGCCGTTCCTGCACCGTGACCGCAACACCCTGGTGAAGGTCGCCGAGCCGACCCCGAATCCGCTGGCGCGGCTCTCCAAGGCGCGTGCCGGCAATGCCTAGGCGCGGCCGCCCTCACAGCGCGTCGAGAATTCCCGGCAGGTCGCGCATCATGCCCTCACGGGCGCGCAGCGCGGCGCTTGCGGACTGCGGCGCGTCGTCCTGAATGCAGCGCGCAAACGCGATCACCCGCTGCCCCTTTGACGCCCAGCCCACGAACCAGCCGATCTGGCGGGAGTGGTCGACGGTGCCGTCGGCGGCGACCTGCGCTCCGTTGCCGCTCTTGCCGTGCACCTCCCAGCCATCCGCGAGCGTGCCGACGGCCGTGATGCGGGTCGTCATCTCGTAGGCGCGGGCGCTCACCGGCAACTGCCGCGTGACGAGCGCGTGCAGGAACTGCAGCTGCCCGAGCGGCGAGATTTTCAGCGACGAGCTGAGCCAGGCGCGCGTGAGGCCGTTGCGCTTGCCCGGATCGCCCGTCAGGTCCTCGTTGCCGTAGTGGAATGCGCCGACGTAGTGCTGCAGGCGCTCCTCTCCCAGCCATTCGGTGAGCTGCTGGGAATACCAGACGACGGAGTTGCTGATCCAGGTCGTTGGATCGGTCGTCGCCTTCCATGCGGGCATCCAGTCCGCATAGCCCTCGTGGAACGGCAGCGCCGGCAGATGCTCATCCGTCAGGTAGCCGGAGTCGTAGCCCATGAGGCTGAGCGCGATTTTGAAGGTCGAAGCCGGCGTAACGGGCGCCTCGCAGGGGCCCGCGTGCCGCAGCAGCCTGCCGCTGACGGCATCCGCCACCGCGGTGCAGGTCGCGCCCGCAAGGGCCGTGGGGAATTGCAGCGCGCCGCTGAGTGCCAGCACAGCCGCGATGCGCAGCGGGGTATTCATGGCCGTCTGCGCGCGTGCCGTTAGCGCGCGCTCAGGGAGCGCAGCAGCGCCAGGGTCGCGAGCAGCAGCAGCGCGGCTCCCGCCGTGTGCGCGGTGGCAAGCCACAGCGGGAAACCCTTCACCACCATCGAAATGCCGATGATGAGCTGCAGCGCCAGCGCTCCCAACAGGCCCCAGGCGCGCGGGCGTGCCTTGGAGAGCCCGCGCTGCCGCAGGACAAACACCGCGGCGAGAATGAGCGCGAGGCTGGCGACCAGCGCACCCAGGCGATGGGTGAGATGGATGGCGACACGCGCCGGGTTGGCGAGCACGCCGCCCTCGTAGTCGATGTTGAGTCCGCGCCACAGCACGAAGGCGTTGCGGTAGTCACCGTGCGGCCACCAGGCGTGCTGGCAGGTCGGGAAGTCCGGACAGGCGACGGCGGCATAGTTGCTGCTCGTCCAGCCGCCGAGGGCGATCTGCACGATGAGCGCGATCAGGCCCACGAGCGCCAGCTGCCGGGCAGCGTTGAGGGCCAAGGCGCCGCCGCCCTGCACGGCGCGCGCGGCGCCGCGCAGCAAGGCATCGCCCCAGGAGCTCAACGGCAGCGACAGCATCAGCCACCACAGCAGCCCGAGCGTGGTCATGCCGAACACCAGGTGCAGCGTCACGATCAGGGGCTTTAACTGCCAGGTCACGGTCAGCATGCCGAGGATGGCCTGCACGATCACCGTGGCGAACAGCGCGAGTGCGAACCCCACGCCCACCAGGCGTGCGCGGCGCGCACTGATGGCGAGCGCGGTAATCGCGAGGATCACCAGTGCGAGTGCGCCGGCCGCGTAGCGGTGCAGCATCTCGCGCCACGCCTTGCCGGGCACCAGCGGACGGGCGGCATACGCGGCGTCGCTGGACGCGCCGTGCTCGGCGCCGATGGGCGTGAGGTGTCCGTAGCAGCCGGGCCAGTCCGGACAGCCGAGCCCGGCGGCGCTGAGTCGTACGTACGCGCCCAGCACCACCACCGCGAAGCACAGCAACACGCCGCCGATGGTCAGGCGGCGCATCCAGCGGGCAACAGAGTTAGCGGGCATTCACTAACCGATATGCGACAGCCGCAGCAGTTTTTTCAGGTCTTCGAGCAGGCCGTGCGGATTCTGCCGCGCATCGTAGCTCATCATGAGGTTGCCGAGCGGATCGACGATGTAGAGCGCGTCGGCGCGCCCCGCGGCCGGGAACTCCCGCAGCAGCGCCGCACCTGGCGCGCCGCGGGCTTCCAGCACCTCAAGACCCGGGTGCTCGCGGGCGAGGAACTCCCGCGCGCAACAGTTGCCGGTGACGACGAACACGCGCTCCACCCGCGTCATGTCGTTGTTGAGTCCGAGGCGTGTCTGGCGGATCACGTACAGCGCGCGGCGGCAGTTGGCATCGCAGGCGCCATCGCCGACGTACACCAGCGACCAGTGGCCGCGAAACTCACCGAGCGCCGGCAGCGCCCGGACCGGCGTAAGGAGCACGCCGTGGTTGACGCGTCCCACGGGGCGCCAGGAGGTGCCGTAGTAAGCGAAGAACGCCGTGGCGAGCGGCAGCAGGAACAGCGCCGCGAGCGCACCGAGGGTGCGCAGGTTGCGCGCGCGCAGCTGGCGGGCACTGGCGAGGTTGCCGGGGGTGTTCATGCCCGGGCGCGCCTGCGGCTCATGACTGCCCACACCACCAGCGCCAGGGCGGCGAAGCACCACCATTGGATGGCGTAGGAAAAATGCCGCAGCGGCGCCATGCCCGGCGGCTGCCAGTCGCGCACGTACCCCAGTGGGGCCTGGGCGTCGAGCAGGAGGATGCGCGACTCGACCGGTTCCCCCAGCGCCTGGGCGAGTTCATCGGCGGTCGGAAAACTCGTGACCTTCGGCCACGGGTCGGCAGAGCCCGGTGCCGCCCTGCCTGAAGCCAGCCCGGCGCTCGGCAGATTGGCCGCGCGCCCGCAGAGGCTGAGTGCGGCGCCGTCCGCCAGCGTCACGCTCGGCAGCGTGCGCCGTGAGCCTGTGAAAGGCACCCAGCCGCGATCAACGAGCAGCACGCGCCCGCTGGTGCGCTGCAGCGGCGTGAGGACTTCGTAGCCGGCGCGCCCGTGGTAACTGCGGTTGTCGAGCAGGAACTGATGCGCACCGTCAAGCGTGCCGGTGACACTCAGGCGCTGGTAGAGCGGCAGCTCGGTGAGGGCACGATCGCCCAGGGGCGTGAGGGTGTCGGTGCCGCGCGCGAACCGTGACCACTCTGCCTGCCGCTCAAGGCCGCGGTGCCACTGCCACACGCCCAGACGAATGAACAGCGCGCACGACAGCAGCGCCAGCACCGTGAAGCCTGGCGTGGGCGCAAAGGAGCGGCGTCCGGCAGTCTCGGGCACGCTACACTTCGCGCCCATGGACCGAATCGTGTGGTTCCTGGTGCTCGGCGCGCTGGTGGCGATCGTCGCGAGCCTCGGCTCGGGGCTGTTTCATCTGTCGCGCGGCCGTGCCGAGGATTCCAGGCTGCTGGCGCGGGCGCTCACCATCCGCATCACGGTGTCGCTGATGTTGTTTGCGCTGCTGATGATCGCCTGGTACTTCGGGCTCATCTCACCGCACTCGCTGCAAGGCGGCACACCGCGCTAGATCATTGGCGAAAATCGCAGCCAGCGATTTTCGCGGACAGCAGTTGCGTTTCCGCCGGCCAAAGGCGGGGCTCGATACGCATCTGTTCCAATCACCTCGGCAGCCGCGCACTTCAAAGCGAGGCTGGCGCAGGGACTTTGGCCGGCTGCGGCGGAGCCCACACGGCTGCTACGGCCATTACAGCCAATAGACGAAAATAAACAGGCCGAGCCACACCACGTCGACGAAGTGCCAGTACCAGGCGACTGCCTCGAATGCGAAGTGCTTGTCGGGAGTGAAATGCCCGCGCAGCACGCGCAGCCAGATCACCAGCAGCATGATTGCGCCGATCGTCACGTGCAGGCCGTGGAAGCCGGTGAGCATGAAGAACGTCGAGCCGTAGATACCGGTCGAGAGCCGCAGGCCGAGCTGCCGGTAGGCCTCGCCGTACTCGTGCACCTGGAAGCCGACGAAGCTGAACCCCAGGAGGAAGGTCAGCGCCAGAAACAGCGCCAGCCGGCCGCGCTGGCCGGCGCGCAGCGCGTGGTGCGCCAGCGTCACCGTCAGGCCGCTGGTGAGCAGGATCGCCGTGTTGAGCGCCGGTATGCCGATCGCCGGGATGGTGCTGAAGGTGGAATCGGCACGGCCGCCCACGTGCCCGGGGCCATTGGTAGGCCACGCGGCTTCGAAACCCGGCCAGAGGATGAAGTTGCTGAACACCTTCACGCCCTGACCGCCGAGCCACGGCACCGACAGCATGCGCGAGTAGAACAGCGCGCCGAAAAACGCCGCGAAGAACATCACCTCGGAAAAAATGAACCACATCATCCCCATGCGGAACGAGTGGTCGACCTGGCTGTTGAAAGTACCGCGCTGGCTCTCGCCGATGACGGTCGAAAACCAGCCAAAGAGCAGGTACGCGAGCAGCACCGCGCCCGGAGCGAACGACCACAGCCCCGTCCAGTCGTTCAGGTAGGCGACGGCGCCGATCATGATGCAGAACAGCGCCACCGAGCCGCGGATCGGCCACGGACTATGGTGCGGGATGTAGTAGCTGCTGCTGTCGGGTGCGGGGGCGTTGGACATGGGTTGTGAACTTTCTTTCGCGAAAAGGACGCTAGCGGCGCTGCGTGACGCGCGAGGATTCATCAAAGAACGTGTACGCCAGCGTGATCAGATCGATGTGCGCGGGCATCGCCGGATCGATGATGAAGCGCACCGGCATGTTGCGCCCCTCGTTGACCCTGAAGTGCTGCGGCGCGAAGCAGAAGCATTCGGTCTTGTGGAAGTACGCCGCCACCTCGGAGGGCGAGATGTTGGGAACCGCCTGGGCGACCGTGTCGCGGCCGGTGAGATTGTGGGCGTAAAACTCCGCGGTGTAGAGCTCCCCCGGATGCACTTCGATGCGGCGCTTCAGCGGCTTGAATTCCCACTCCCCGGAGCTCGCCACGTCAGTGAGGAACTCCACCGTCACCGTGCGGTTGACGTCCGGATGCTCGATGGCAGTGACTTTCTGCAGCAGTTTCGCCTGGTCGCCGTAGCCGGTCACCGAGCACAGCACGTTGTACAGCGGTACCAGCGCAAAGCCGAAACCGAAGGCGCCGGCCGCGATGGCGAGCAGCTTCCAGGTCATGTTGCGGTTGGCGCGCTGCAGCTCGTTCATTTCGAGCCACGCACCAGCATCATGATGATGAAGCCGAAGTAGAAAGCGGCGGCGATGAACGTGAATGCGAGCGCCGTGCGTCGTACGCGCCGGCGCCGCTCGGCCTCAGCGGGTGCTGCACCCGCGGCGCTGAGCATCTCTTCGCGCATCAGTGCGCAGCTCCGCGGGCGATGACCGCGTCCGAGGGCGCGGTGGTCCAGGAGTGATAGGGCGGCGGCGACGGCAGCTCCCACTCCAGTCCATGCGCGCCTTCCCACGCCTTGTTGCCGATGCGTACCCCACCGCGCACGCACTTCCAGATGATGTACGGGAACAACAGCTGCGACAGGCCGAAGCCGAAGCCGCCGATCGAGGACACCATGTTCCAGTCGGTGAACTGCACCGCGTAGTCGGGGATGCGGCGCGGCATGCCGGCCAACCCCAGGAAATGCTGCGGGAAGAACAGCACGTTCACGAAAATCGTCGACAGCCAGAAGTGCCAGGTGGCGAGCTTCAGGTCGTACATGTTGCCGGTCCACTTCGGCAGCCAGTAATAGACGCCGCCCATGATGCCGAAGATCGCGCCCGGGACCAGCACGTAATGGAAGTGCGCCACCACGAAGTACGTGTCCTGGTACTGGTAGTCCGCCGGCACCATCGCCAGCATCAGGCCCGAGAACCCGCCGATGGTGAACAGGAACAGGAACGCCAGTGCGAACAGCATCGGTGGCTCGAACGACAGCGAACCGCGCCACATGGTCGCCGTCCAGTTGAACACCTTCACGCCGGTGGGCACGGCGATCAGCATGGTCGAGAGCATGAAGAACAGCTGCGCGGCGAGCGGCATGCCGACCGTGAACATGTGGTGCGCCCACACGATGAAGGACAGGAAGGCGATCGAGGCGACCGCGTACACCATCGCCTCGTAACCGAACAGGGGCTTGCGCGAGAACGTCGGGATGATCTCCGAGACGATGCCGAACGCCGGCAGGATGAGGATGTAGACCTCGGGGTGCCCGAAGAACCAGAAAATATGCTGGAACATCACCGGATCGCCGCCACCGGCGGCGGTGAAGAAGGTGGTGCCGAAGAAATGGTCGGTGAGCAGCATGGTCACCGCGCCCGCGAGCACCGGCATCACCGCGATCAAAAGGTACGCGGTGATGAGCCAGGTCCACACGAACAGCGGCATCCGCAGCAGCGTCATCCCCGGCGCGCGCATGTTCATGATCGTGACCACCACGTTGATGGCGCCCAGGATCGAGGACATGCCCATCAGGTGGATGGAGAAGATCAGCATCGGAAACGACGCGCCGGTCTGCAGGATCAGCGGCGGGTACATGGTCCAGCCGCCCGCCGGGGCCCCGCCGGGCACGAAGAACGAGGAGATCAGCAGCGTGAACGCGAACGGCAGGATCCAGAAGCTGAAATTGTTCAGGCGCGGCAGCGCCATGTCCGGCGCCCCCACCTGCATGGGGATCATCCAGTTCGCAAGCCCGGTCCACGCCGGCATGATGGCGCCGAAGATCATGATCAGCGCGTGCATGGTGGTGAGGGAGTTGAAGAACTGCGGATCGAAGAACTGCAGTCCGGGCTGGAACAGCTCCAGCCGGATGAGCATCGCCGCGCCGCCGCCGATGAAGAACATCGTGCAGGCGAAGATCAGGTACATCGTGCCGATGTCCTTGTGGTTGGTCGCGTAGACCCAGCGACGCCAGCCGTGCGGCTTGTGGTCGTGGTCGTCGTCGTGCGTGGCGGCGTGTGCGAGCGGCTCTGCCATGGCGGGTTCTCTTAAGCCTTAAGTTTCGTCTGCTCAGTGAGCGGTCGCGGGAGCCGCGAGGCTCGCGGTGGTGTCAGAGGCTGGCGTGGCGGGCGTCGCTGGGGCGGGCGCGCCGGGAGTCGCGCCGGGCGCGGCAGCCGCGGCCTGCTTCTGCTCGGCGGCTGTGTTCTTCAGCCACGCTGCAAAATCCGCCTTGGAGCGCACATCCACCACGATCGGCATAAAGCCGTGGTCGCGGCCGCACAGCTCCGCGCACTGGCCACGGTAGAGGCCCGGCTTGTCGGCATCCACGCGGAACCAGGCCTCGTTGATGAAGCCGGGGATGGCATCCTTCTTGACGCCGAAGTCCGGTACCCACCAGGAATGGATGACGTCCGCGCCGGTGACCAGCACGCGTACCTTGGTGTCGACCGGCACCACGAACGGGTGGTCGACGTTCAGCAGGTAGTGCGGGACGGTGTTCGGATCGACGCCGGAGAGCAGCTCCCGCGCCTTGTTGCTCTGTCGATCGAGGTGCGAGTAATACACCACCCCGTCGTCGAGGTAGTCGTACTGCCAGCCCCACTGGAAGCCGGTCACCTTGACGGTGAGTTCGGTCTTGCTGGTGTCCTCGATTTCCACCAGCGTGCGGGCCGCCGGCACCGCCATGGCGATGAGGATGACCACCGGCAGGGCGGTCCAGATCACCTCGACCTTGGTGTTGTGCACCAGTGTGACATCCGGAATCGCGCCCTTGGCCTTACGGAAAGCGATGATCGACCAGATCATCGCGCCAAAGACGATGATCCCGATGATCACGCACACCCAGAAGATCTCCATGTGCAGGGCGTAGATCTTGCGGCTGATGTCGGTGACCCCGCGGGTCATGTTGAGCTGGCTCCAGCCCGAGCCGCCGTCCTCGCTGGCGTGCGCCGCCAGCGTGATGGAGGCCGCAGCCAGGGCGCCGGCGAGAGAGGCGAGCTTTGCGCGAATCGTCATTATTGTCGTGCCCTTACAGCGTGCGTTCCGAAATACTCACTTGATGCGGCCGATGTGACGCTGCAACCGAAGTGCAAGTCCACGCCGCTCCTCCTCCGTGAGGAAGCCGCCCAGCTCGTATTGCCGGCCGTGCGACTCAATCGTGAGCCGGCAGGGATGCAAGCGCGCCGCGGGGCGCCGAAGTTTAACCTGCGCCCAATGCCGCGGGAACACGACTTGCGAAGATCCGCGTCCGTCGTGGGATTCGACCCGTACCTGGGCGTCGGTCACGGTGATGGTCTGGCGATGAAAGCGGCGCTCCAGTGAGACCTTGAGCGCCCAGGCGAGCAGCGCCATTTCCAGCCCCGCGAACGGCAGGATCGGCCAGAAACCTTTCCAGGCGAACACGCCTCCCATGCCGAACGGCACCAGGCACGCGCTGGCGAAAAATACCCGCGCGCCGCGCACGCTGAGCGAGCAGTTCGGGCGGATCTCGATGCGCAGCGGCTCGTCTTCCACGACGCACTCGATGGTAACTCAGAAAGTTAATCCTGAAGCCCCGAGGCGCGCCGCGGCTTCCCGCAGCACGAGCGTGGAAGTGTCCCCGGGCGAGTACGGCACGTGGCCGAGCGGTGGCGCGCCGAGAAGCCGCTCGAGCGCCGCCAGATTCTCGGCCGCACGCGCCATCGGCGCCTGCGGGTGATTGGCGATCCAGCCCGCGAAGCTCACGCCGCGCGCTTCGATTGCGAGCTGCGTCAGCTGCGCGTGGTTCAGGCACCCGAGCTTCACGCCCACGACCAGGAGGGCCGGAATACCCAGTGCCCAGGTGAGGTCCGCCATGGTCTGCCGGTCACTCAGGGGCGCGAGCCAACCCCCGGCGCCCTCCACGACGACCCAGTCGGCACAGTCCGTCAGCGCCACGTAACCGCGGCGGATCTTGTCGATATCTATGCTGATTCCGGCGTCTTTTGCAGCGATATGCGGCGAAATCGCTGGTTCCAGGCAATAAGGGTTGATGTCCTCGTAGGGTAGCGTCACGTTGGACGCCTGCGCCAGGGCCACGGCATCCGGGTTGCGCAACCCGGCCGTGGTTCGCACCGAACCGGAGGCGATCGGTTTCATCACCGCCACGCGCAATCCCAGGGAGGTCAGCCCCCGCGTCAGGGCGCATGCGACCACCGTCTTGCCGACATCCGTGTCGGTGCCGGTCACGAAAATGCCCCGCAAGGTCACGGTGGCAGCCGCCGCCGGATGGATCCGGGCGCGATCACGGTCTCCCCGTCGCTCATGCGGGCGGCGCCGCGCCCGGCCGCCCCCCAGCTCGCGCCGTAAATGACCTCGTAGGTGGCGGGCAGCTGGCCCGCACTGCGAAACGTCTCGTAGGCGTCCTGCACGCGGGCGAGTCGCGCGCGGCCGGCGAGTGAACGCGGGCGTCCGGCGGTCGCGTTGTGGGCGCCGATCGCCTTCAGATCACGCATCAGCGTCAGCGCATCCGCGTAGTGCACCACCAGGCGCTCGACATCGAGAACCGGCTCGGTGAGACCGGCACGCACCAGCGCGTCGCCGACGTCGTGCATGTCCGCGAAATGATTCACGTGGTTGTAGCCATCGGCCTGCGACCAGGCCTGGCGCAGCTCCTTCAGGGTGTCGGGGCCCAGAGTGCTGAAGGCAAAAAAACCTTCCGCTCCGAGCACGCGGCGCACTTCGGCGATGGCGTCCCCGAGCGGCTCGCACCACTGCAGCATCAGGCTGCTGAACACCAGATCCACGCTCCCGTCTGCGAATGGCAGCCGCAGCGCATCGGCGCAGACGCGCTCGAACCGCCGCCACCAGTGCTGGTGCCGGCGCGCCACGCGCAGCATCCCCGGGGCGAGATCGAGCGCGATCACGAGCGCACGCGGGTAGCGGCGCTTCAGTTCCCGGGTGATGCGCCCGGTGCCGGCGCCCAGGTCCAGCAGCACGCGCGGTTCCAGGGCAAATGCCACGAGCCGCTCGAGCAGTTCCGCGGCGACCCGCGCCTGCAGGCTGGCCGCGGATTCGTAGCCGGCGCTGGCGCGCTCGAACGCGGCGCGCAGCCGTACGCGATCCAGCTCGAACACCTCGCGCGCCTCAACCACGCAGGAACCTCGACAGCGTCTGTGCGAAGCGCGCCGGGTGCGACAGAAAGGGTGCATGCGCCGCGCGGGGGAATTCCACGTAGCGGGCACCCGCCAGGCGTGCGGCGAGGGCGCGTGCGGCGGCCGCCCGGGTAACGCGGTCGTGCTCGCCGGCGATGACCAGTGCCGGCACGCGCAGCAACGGCAGCGCGGCGCGCAGGTCGCATTCCTTGAGTCTCTCCAGGCCATTCGCGAGCGCCTCGGGGTGTGCGGCGCCGCGCTCGGTGAGCGCGCGGCGCAACTGCTCCAGAACCTTCAGTGCCGTGCGCGGCGCGCCGCCGCGGGCGCACAACGCCAGAAAATCGTCCATCGCGGCGTCGCGTCCGGCGCGCAGGGCCTCGGCGAGCCTGGTGAGCAGAGCCGGCGCCATCCCAAAGCGCCAGCCCGGGGCGGCGAGGAACTTCGGTGTCGTGGCCACCAGCACCAGGCGCTCGACGCCGGCGGGCATGGCGGCGGCGAGATCCAGCGCGAACTGGCCTCCGAGCGACCAGCCCAGGAGAAAGTAGCGCTCGGTCAGCGGTGCGAGCGTCTCGTGCACGCGCCATGCCTGCGCAGCCGGAGTCACGGCCGTTGAGTCCCAGTCGCTGTGGCCGTGTCCGGGCAGATCGATGGCAATGATCCGGAAGCGCCGGGCGAGCGCGCGCGCGAGCTCATCCCACACGCCGAGGTTCAGGCCCCAGCCGTGCAGCAACACCAGATCCTTGCCCCGCCCCCGCATTTCATAGTGCAGGGCGCTCATGCCGCACCGCGCGCCGCGCCCGCGTCCGCGCAGGCATGCGCCAGACACGCGACCAGGGCATCCACTTCGCTTTCCGCGTGCGCCGCGGACAGGGTGATGCGCAGGCGCGCAGCGCCCTGCGGCACCGTCGGGGGCCGGATGGCGACCACCCAGAAACCGGACTGCGCGAGGCGGCGCTGCGCCGCGAGCGCGGCGGCGGCGCTGCCGAGCACAATGGGCTGGATCGGGGTGGTCGAGCCGCTTAAGGTCACGCCGGCCGCCGCCGCCGCGCGCCGAAAGCGCGCGGTGAGCGCCAGCACGCGTTCGCGCCGCCAGCTCTCGGACTGCGCAATCTTCAGGGCCGCCCGGGTGGCGGCCGCGACCGGCTGCGGCAGCGCAGTGGTGTAGATATAAGTGCGCGCCTTCTGGATCAGCAGCTCGATCAGCATCGCGGAGCCTGCGACAAACGCGCCGTATGAACCGAAGGCCTTGCCGAGCGTGCCGACGAGCACCGGGGCGTCCTCGGGTTTGACACCGCAGACCTCAAGCGCACCGCCCCCGGTGGCGCCCAGCACGCCCAGGCCGTGGGCGTCGTCGACCACGAGCCACGCATCCTGTGCGCGTGCGATGCCTGCCAGCTGCCGGAGGGGTGCGAGATCCCCATCCATGCTGAACACCCCGTCGGTGGCGATGAGGGCAGTATGACCCGGATCCGCGGCCGCCAGTTCCGACGCCGCAGCCGCGTCCGCGTGCGCGAAACGCCTGAACGCTGCTGCCGAGAGGCGCGCGCCGTCGACGAGCGAGGCGTGGCACAGCCGGTCGAGCAGCACGCGTTCGCCGCGCCCGGCGAGCACGGTCATCACCGCGAGGTTTGCCATGTAGCCGCTCGGGAACAAGAGCGCGCGCTCGCGCCCGGTGAAGGCCGCCAGCTCCTCTTCCAGCCGGGCGTGCTCACTGCCGTGACCCGTGACCAGGTGCGAGGCGCCGCTGCCAGCGCCGCTGCGCGCGGCGCATTCGCCCATGGCGGCCGCAAGCGCCGGGTGGCGCGCGAGTCCCAGGTAGTCGTTGCTGCTGAAGTCGATGAGCTCGCGGCCGCCGGCGATGCCTACCGCGCGCGTGCCGGGGGCGGGGAAACTCTCCACCGTGGTGCGCTGACGACGCAACTGCGCGGCGTCGAGCTGCGACAGCACGGCTGCCAGCGCCGCTGTTGCGCGTTTCACCGCCGCCGCCCTCAGACCCTCAGCGTGCCGCGGTGGCCGCAGCCGCGCTCACCGTCATGGCGGTCAATGGCGCCGAGGCGTCCTGCGGCGCGGCCTTGAGTGCTTCGGGTTTCAGGCCGAGGCGGGCGAAAAGATCGCGGTCGGCAGCGACGTCCGGGTTGCCGGTGGTGAGGAGCTTCTCGCCATAGAAAATGGAGTTCGCGCCCGCGAGGAAGCACAACGCCTGCAGTTCATCGCTCATTTCCTCGCGCCCGGCCGAGAGCCGCACATGCGCGCCGGGCATGAGCAGGCGTGCGACCGCGATGGTGCGCACGAATTCGAAGGGATCGACGTCGGGGCTGTTGGCGAGCGGCGTGCCCGGGACCTTCACCAGCCGATTGATGGGCACGCTCTGCGGGTGCGCCGGGAGATTGGCGAGCGTGCGCAGCAGCGCCGCCCGATCGGCCACCGACTCGCCCATGCCGATGATGCCGCCGCAGCACACGTTAAGCCCGGCCGCGCGCACCGCCGTGAGCGTATCGAGCCGCTCCTGGTAGCTGCGCGTGGTGATGATCTCGCCGTAGAACTCGGCCGAGGTATCCAGGTTGTGGTTGTAGTAGTCGAGGCCGGCTGACTTGAGCTCCTGTGCCTGCAGCGGCGTGAGCATGCCGAGCGTCGCGCAGCTCTCGAGCCCGAGCGCGCGCACTTCGCGGATCATCTGCGCGATCACCTCGAGGTCCTTTTGCTTCGGCGAGCGGTAGGCCGCGCCCATGCAGAAGCGCGTCGCTCCGGCTGCCCTGGCGCGCACGGCGCTCTCGCGCACCGCCGCCACCTCCAGCAGTGCCTCGCGCTCGAGGCCCGTCTCATAACGCACGCTCTGCGGGCAGTAGGCGCAATCCTCGGGACACGCGCCGGTCTTGATCGACAGCAGCGTGCTCATCTGTATGGTGTTGGGTTCGTGGTGCGCCCGGTGCACCTGCTGGGCGCGCAGCAGCAGGTCCAGGAAGGGCAGCGCGAACAGTGCCTGCACTTCAGTCAGCGACCAGTCGTGGCGGAGGCACTCCGTGGTTGCGCTTTCGTAGGTCCTCTGCATGCCGATTTCTCCCCCGCGGCGCGCTACGCCGGTCGCCGGCGACCATGCCCGAGCGCCCGTCCGCATGTCAACGAGCTGCCGGGTTGAAAGTCGACAATTGATCAATATTTATACGGAAGGGCCTGCGAGGGCGACCAGGTGCACGAGCAGTGCCACGGCGACTCCCAGCGCGCCGAGGACGGCGATCAGCACGGCGGCGGCGGCACAGTCCTTGACCACGGCGATCCCGGGACTGTCCCGGGGGTGCAGTTCGTCGGCCAGGCGCTCCACGGCGGTGTTGAAGAGCTCCGCCGCGATAACCGCGGCGCTGGCGAGCAGCACCAGCGCCCACCACAGCGGCTCGGGCGCGAGCAACACCAGCGTGACGACCACCAGCAGGAACACCAGCGCCTGGATCTGCAGGCTGCGCTCGGTGCGCAGCGCGTAAGCGAGCCCCCGCAGCGCAAACCCGAGTCGGGTCGGGAAGCTGTGGTTCTTGTGGACGTTCATCGAATCGCGCTAGGCGTACACGTACTGCAGCAGCACGCCGATGAAAACCGCGAGCCCCACGTACTGGTTGTTAAGGAAGGCGCGCAGGCAGCCGGCGGGCTCGCGCTTTCTGATCAGCCACTGCTGCCACACGAACAGTACCCCGGCGGCGATCACCCCGCCCTGGTACCAGCGCCCAAAGTGCATGTCGCGGCCGGCCAGCACCAGCGCGTACAGCATCATCGCCTGCATCACGCCGATCAGCAGCTTGTCCATGTCGGAAAACAGGATCGCGCTCGAGCGGACGCCGATCTTCAGGTCATCCTCGCGGTCGATCATGGCGTAAATGGTGTCGTACACCGCCGCCCACAGCACGGCGGCGATATACAGCACCCATGCCACCCGCGGCAGCACCCCGGTCTGCGCCGCGAACGCCATCGGCACGCTCCAGCCGCCGAAGGAAATTCCCAGCCACAGCTGCGGCATGGGGAAGAAGCGCTTGAAGAATGGGTAGGAGACCGTCAGCAGGGCGCCGATGCAGGCGAGCTTCACGGTGAGCAGGTTCAGCCGTGTCACCAGCAGCAGCGCCAGTCCAAGCAGCCCGGCGAAAATCACCAGCGCTTCGCCGGGCGCAACGCGCCGCGCGGCGAGCGGGCGGTCGCGCGTGCGGCGCACGTGCGGATCGATATCGCGGTCGGCGAAGTCGTTGATCACGCAACCGGCGGCACGCATCACCACCACGCCCAGCACGAACACGATCAGTACGCGCGGGGCCGGCCGGCCGGCGCCGGCGATCCACAACGCCCACAGTGCCGGCCACAGCAAGAGCCAGGTGCCGACCGGACGATCCAGACGCGCGAGGCGCGCGTATTCGTTGACGCGCACGCCCAGGCGATGCGACAGCGGTGCCTCAGCAGGCTTCGGCTTCGACGCCAGGTCCGGGGTAACGGCAGCCATCGTGACCGTAAGCTTACGTTATCCGATTCGTCCGTAGCGCTCGCCGGCGCCGATCCAGCGCGCAGCCAGCGGCGCAATGCTGGCGCAGTGCACTCCCATCAGCACCTCGGCGCACGCCTGCACGCGCGGCAGCAGGTCCGCGTCGCGCATCAGGTCGGCGACCTTGAGCTGCGCGAGTCCCGTCTGGCGCGTACCCAGAAGCTCGCCCGGTCCGCGCAGCTCCAGATCGCGGCGCGCGATGGCAAAGCCGTCGTTGCTCTCGCGGATCGCCTGCAGGCGTTCGCGGGCGAGCGGCGACAGCGGCGCCTGGTACAGCAGCACGCAGGTGCTCGCCTCGCTGCCGCGCCCGACCCGCCCGCGCAGCTGATGCAGCTGCGCCAGTCCCATGCGCTCGGGGTTCTCGATCACCATGAGCGTCGCGTTCGGTACATCCACCCCGACCTCGATGACCGTCGTGGCCACCAGCAGCTGCAGCTTGCCGGTCTTGAAGGCGAGCATCGCCTGTTCCTTGGGCTTGCCGGGCATGCGGCCGTGCACGAGGCCGACGCGCACACCGGGCAGCGCCTCGCTGAGGGCCGCCGCGGTTTCCTCGGCGGCCTGCGCCCGCAGCTCGTCGGATTCCTCGATCAGCGGGCACACCCAGTAGGCCTGGCGGCCCGCGCGGCATGCCTCGACGATGCGGGCCACCACCTGCGCGCGCCGCTGCGCCGGCACTACCACCGTCTGCACTGGCGTGCGCCCCGGCGGCAGCTCGTCGATCACCGAGATGTCGAGGTCGGCGTAGGCGGTCATCGCGAGCGTGCGCGGAATGGGCGTGGCCGTCATGATCAGCTGGTGCGGCACGCGGCCCGCAAGCTGGCCTTTTTCCGCGAGCTTGAGGCGCTGCTGCACGCCGAAGCGGTGCTGCTCGTCGACGATGACCAGTGCGAGACGCGCAAAGTCCATGCCTTCCTGGAACAGCGCGTGCGTTCCGACCACCAGCTGGATTTCGCCGGCGGCGATGGTGGCGAGCGCGCTCTTGCGCGTGCGCGCGGGCTGCGAACCTGACACGAGCGCAACCGTGAGCCCGAGCGGCGCGAACCAGTCGCGGAAATTTCGCCAGTGCTGCTCGGCGAGCAGTTCCGTCGGCGCCATGAGCGCCGCCTGCATGCCGCTGCCGGCCGCGCGTGCCGCCGCCGCGGCCGCGATGACCGTCTTGCCGCAACCCACGTCGCCCTGCAGCAGCCGCACCATCGGCACGCCGGTGGCAAGATCGCTTTCCACATCGCGCAGTGCGCGCTGCTGGGCGCGGGTGAGCCCAAAGGGCAGCGCCGCGACGAACCGCCGCGCGAGACCGGCGCCGTCCGGCAGCTCCCAGGCCGGGTCGGCTTTCAGATGGCGCTTGCGCAGCCGCAACGCCAGGTGGTGGGCCAGGAGTTCTTCGAACGCGAGTCGCCGCTGCGCGGGGTGGCGGCCGGCGGCGAGTTCGGGAAGCCGGGCCGTGATGGGCGGGTGGTGCAGATAGTTGAGTGATTCCTTGAGTGTCGGCAGGTCCGGCGGCAGACCCGATCCCTTTGGGATCCAGTCCTTAAGACCCGCGCGCTCGAGTTCCCACAGCGCTTCCCCGATGAGTGCCCGCAGACGCCCCTGGGGAATGCCTTCGGTGAGGGGATATATCGGCGTGAGCGCATCTTCGAGCGGGGCCGCGCCGGCCACGACCCGCCGGTACTCCGGATGCACCATTTCCAGTCCCAGGGGACCGCGGCGCACCTCACCAAAGCAGCGCAGGCGCGTGCCACGCGCGAGTGCGTGCTGCTGGCTGGCCGAGAAATAGAAGAACCGCAGCGTCAGCATGGCCGATCCGTCGCTGATGCGGCACAACAGCTGGCGGCGGCCGCGGTAGGCGACTTCGGTGAGCTGGATTTCCCCTTCGACCACTGCGCGCTGCTGCGCCGTGAGCGAGCCGATCGGTGCAACGTGGGTGCGGTCCTCGTAGCGCAACGGCAGCACGAACAGGAGGTCCGACACGCGCGTGACGCCCAGGCGCGCAAGTTTCGAAGCCAGCGCGGCGCCCACGCCGCGCAGCGCGGTGACCGGGCGCTGTGGGTCGCGCTCGAGCGCGGGCGGTGGAGCCGGCGTCCCGGCGGGCGGGGCGGTGGCTTTCAGCCCAGGTACAGGACGCACTCGATTTCGACCTGCGCGTCGCGCGGCAGCTGCGCCACCCCGAGCGTGGAGCGCGCCGGGTAGGGCTTGTTGAAGTACAGCGCCATGATCTCGTTGACCTTGGCGAAATTCTTCAGGTCGAGCAGGTAGATGTTCACCTTGACCGCCTGTGCGAGCGAGCCGCCGGCGGCTTCCGCCACCGCCTTTAAGTTCTCGAAGACGCGGCGCACCTGCGCCTCGAAGTCCCCGCTCACCAGCTGCGTGGTGGCCGGATCCAGCGGCACCTGGCCGGACAGATACACCGTGTCGCCGGCGCGCACCGCCTGCGAGTAGGTGCCGAGCGCCTGCGGCGCGCGTTCGGTATGAATGACCTGGCGGTTCATGCTGTGCTCCCTCGCTTAGTCCATTGGCCGAAATCGCTTAGCAGCGATTTTGGCAGACAGCGGTTCCGTTTCCGCCGGCCAAAGGCGCGACTTTGGCCGGCTGCGGCCGTGACCATACGGCAGGTTCTGCAGTGTTAACACGCCCTGGTCCTCAGCCCTCGGCGTCACTGGCGTCACTGGCGTCACTGCCATCACTGGCGTCAGTGTCGTCCATGTCGCCGTCACTGTCAGCGGCGTGATCCTCGGCGCTTTGTTCATCGCGGGCGTGCGCGGCGATCGTGCGGGTCACGCGGCTCACGTCCGGCATGCGGCGGATGACGCGCACCACGCGCGCCAGGTGCCGCCGATCGCGCACCCGCAGCTCGAAGGTCAGCATGGCCGCGCCGCTGTCCTGCTCGTCGATCGAGACGTGGCCGATGTTGGTTTCAGTGCCGGCGATGGCGGCGGCGATGGCCGCGAGTACGCCGGTGCGGTTCACCACGTAGACGCGGATCTCGGAATTGAAGAGCCGATCCGGAGCACTCTGCCACCCCACCGGCAGCCAGTTCTCCGGGTGCTTGCGGTAGTCCTCGACGTTGACGCAGTTTTCACGATGGATCACCACGCCGCGGCCGGTGGACAGAAAGGCGAAGATCGGGTCGTAGGGAATCGGGAAGCAGCAGCGCGCGTAAGTCACCAGCAACCCTTCCGTACCGGCGATCGCCAGCGGCGCGGGGCTCGTGCCGTCCAGCACCGGTCCGGCGGGCAGGAGGCGCCGCGCCAGCAGTGGTGCCAGGCGCTCACCCAGGCCGATCTTCTCGTACAACTCGTCCAGATCCTTCATGCCGAGTTCACCGAGCGCCGCCTGCTGCACGTCCGGGGCGACGTCCTCGAGCGTCAGTCCAAACTCCGCGAGCGACTGTCCCAGGAGCTTGGCGCCCAGCGCGATGGCTTCCGAGCGCCGCAGACTCTTCAGGTAGTGGCGGATGGCGCTGCGTGCCTTGGCGCTCACCACGAAATTCACCCACGAGGGACTCGGAGTCGCCCCCTTGGCGCTGATGATCTCCACCGTCTGGCCGTTGCGCAGCACCGTGCGCAGGGGCGTGAGGCGCCGGTCGATCTTGGCCGCCACGCAGCGATTGCCGATGTCGGTATGCACCGCGTAGGCGAAGTCCACCACCGTGGCCCCGCTTGGCAGGCGCAGGATCTCGCCCTTGGGCGTGAACACGTACACCTTGTCCGGGAACAGGTCGACCTTGACGCTCTCGAGGAATTCCTCCGAGGAGCCCGCCTCCTGCAGCGACACCAGATTCGAGAGCCACTCGCGCGTGCGATCTTCCTGACCGCTGCCGGAGCGCTCGCCGGTCTTGTACTTCCAGTGCGCGGCGATCCCGGCCTCGGCCACGCGGTGCATGTCGGCGGTGCGGATCTGCGCCTCGATGGGCACCCCGTTGGGGCCAAAGAGCGTGGTGTGCAGCGACTGGTAGCCGTTGACGCGTGGGATGGCGATGTAATCCTTGAAGCGCCCGGGCATGGGCTTGAACACCGAGTGCACGGCGCCGAGGGCGCGGTAGCAGGTGTCGGTCGTCTCGACCACAATGCGGATGCCGTAGACGTCGACGATCTCGGCGAGCAGCGCGCGCTTGCGCCGCATCTTCTTATAGATGCTGTAGAGGTACTTCTCGCGCGTCTCGACCTGCGCGTGGATGTTGTTCTTGAGCAGCGCCGCATTCAGCTGCTGCTCGATTTTCTTCAGGAACTCCTTCTGGTTGCCGCGGGCGCGGCGTAGCGCCCGCTCCAGCACCTGGTAGCGGCGCGGATACAGCGCCTTGAACCCCAGGTCCTCGAGTTCGAGCTTCATGGTGTAGAGCCCGAGCCGCTCGGCGATGGGCGCGTAGATCTCGAGCGTCTCGCGCGCGATCGCCCGGCGCCGCGCCGGTGCCATGGCCTCGATGGTGCGCATGTTGTGGGTGCGATCGGCGAGCTTCACCAGGATCACCCGCAGGTCGCGCACCATCGCCAGCAGCATCTTGCGGAACGACTCCGCCTGGGCTTCCTCGCGGCTCTTGAACTTGATCTGGTCGAGCTTGGTGACGGCGTCGACGAGCTCGGCGACGTCCGCGCCGAAGCGTGCCGCCAGCTGGTCCTTAGGGGTAGGGGTGTCTTCGATGACGTCGTGCAGGATCGCCGCGATGATGGTGTCGGCGTCCAGGCGCAGGTCGGCCAGAATGGCCGCCGCCGCTACCGGGTGGGCAATGAAGGGCTCACCGGAGAGGCGCTTCTGGCCGTGATGTGCCGAGGCGCCGAATTCGGCGGCCTCGCGGATGCGCGTGACCTGTTCTTCCGGCAGGTAGCCGCCGACGGACGCCAGCAGCTCTTTCAGACCCGGAGTGCGTCTTGCGCCGGGCAGCAGTCCCAGGAGCGAAGACGCATAGTCCATGGTCTGGCGCGGTGTCAGTCTCCGAGGCCGAACTGCGGCGCGCGGAAGCTGGACTGGTTGTCCGCCTCGGGCACCGCGGGCTCCGGAGCCGGCTCGGGCTCCCGCAGCATCTCGGCGGTCACGCGGCCGGCGGCGATTTCGCGCAGCGCCAGCACCGTGGGCTTGTCATTCTCGAGCGGCAGCGTCGCCTCGGCGCCGTTGGCAAGCCGGCGGGCGCGCTGGGATGCGAGCAGCACCAGCTGGAACAGGTTGTCGACGTTCTGCAGGCAGTCTTCTACGGTGATGCGGGCCATGGGTACCTTAACGATTGCGAGGCACCGGGAAGAGGTGCGCAGGGCCTGAAACTATAAGCTAAAACCCACCCGGCGCGCCAGCCGGCAGGGGATCCAGCGCACACGCCGGAGTCCTCGTCAGGGCTTCGCAACGCAGCTGAAGTACGCCCTCGGGGTGCGGCCGAGCGCTCTTTTGAACATCGCGATGAACGCGCTCGGCGTGCTGTAGCCGGCGTCCACGGCGGCCCGCGTCACCCTGGCGCCATCCGCGAGCAGGCGCAGCGCCTGCATGAGACGCAGTTGCTGACGCCACTTGCCGGGCGTCATGCCGATCTCGTCCTGAAACAGCCTTTCCACGGTGCGCTTGCTGGCGCCGGCGGCGCCGCAGATCTTCCCCAGCGGCCGGGGATCACCCGGGTTGGCGAGCAGCAGCGCGGCGACGCGGCGCGCCCGCGGGTCGCTCGGGTTCGGCAATTGCAACGGCACCATCTGGATGCGCTCGAGCTGATCGACGACCACGTCGATCAGGTGCCGCTGCCAGGGGATGCGGCGGCTGAGCGCGGGGTAGCCGCAGGCGTGCAGCAGCAGTTCCTTCAGCAACGGCGACACGTTGACCACGCAGCAGCTGCGCGGCAAAGCGGCCGCGAGCCGCGGCCGCAGGTAAAGCGCCCGCATGGCCACGGTGCCCGACATGGCGATGCTGTGCGCGACGCGCGCCGGGATCCACACCGCCCGGTAGGTCGGGACCACCCAGGTGTCCTCACCGGTGAGCACGGTCATGACACCGCGCGAGGCGTACAGCAGCTGGTCGCGATCGTGAAAGTGCGACCGGATGCGGTGGCCGGCGGGGTAGTCGCGCGTGAAGGTCGTGATCTGCGAGTGCCGGTCACCGACGCGCTCGAATTGTGTGCCTCGGCGCATTTTCGACATTAATTGTCACAATATCGAAAGTACGTAGGAACGACAACCGCTAGTGTCGCGCTCCACCCGACCCGTTTCAAAGGAACGCGCGATGACCCACCACCTCACTACCGGCCTCATGCTGCTGCTCGCCGCGACCGGCGGCCTGGCGCTCGCACCCACGGCCAGCCGCGCCGGCGAGGAGCAGGCGTGTGCGGCAAACGCCCCCAGCCGGCAACTGGATTACTGGGTGGGCGATTGGGTCGTCACCAACCCCGAGGGCGCCGGCAACAGCAGCAGCAAGGTGCACCTCGCGCTCAATGAGTGTGTGGTGATCGAAGAGTGGGGCGACCATAAAGGCCACGACGGCGAGAATATCTTCGCCTACAGCCAGGCGGATGAGGGCTGGCGCGGCATGTTCTTCGACAACCGCGGCCACGTGCACGTGTTTGTCGAGGGCAAGGTCGAGTCCGGCGCCGCCGAATTTCGCGGGCCGAGCCGCGGGCCGCACGGCGAGGCAACCCTCAACCGCATCCGCCTGCGGCGCCTTGCGCCCGATCGGCTCGAGCAGACGTGGGAGAAATCCACCGACAACGGTCGCACCTGGGCGCGGCAGTTCCGCCTCGAGTACGCGCGCAGCCATTCCTGAATCGCGCGCCTTACGGGGTGGCGAGCAGTTCCGTGAGCAGCGGGCGCAAGGCGGGCCGGTCGGCGCGCAAATCCTCGCCCTGACCCGCGACGATGCGCCGCAGCTCGGCTACCGCCGCCGCGAAGTCGTCGTTCACGACCACGTAGCCAAACTCGCGATAGTGGGACATGTCGGCCACCGAATCCGCGAGGCGCCGCGCGATGACTTGCGCGGTGTCGGTGGCGCGGCGCGCCAGGCGTTCGGTCAGCGCGTGGCGCGAGGGTGGCAGGATAAAAATACTCACGCACTCGGGCATACGGGCGCGCACCTGCCGCGCGCCCTGCCAGTCGATCTCCAGCACCACGCCGTGCCCGGCGACGAGCTGCTGTTCGACAAACGCGCGCGCGGTGCCGTAGTAGTTGTCGAACACGCGTGCATGCTCGAGGAACTCGCCGCGCGCCACCAGCGCCTCAAACTCCGGCACCGTTACGAAGTGGTATTCGCGGCCGGCTTCCTCGGTGGGGCGCATTTTGCGGGTGGTGTGCGAGACCGAGACACGCAGCTGCGGCTCAGCAGCCAGCAGCGCCTTGACCAGCGTGGTCTTGCCGGCGCCCGAGGGCGCCGCGATGACGAAGAGGCGCCCGCGCTTCATGGGCGGAAATATACGCCGGCCGCCGCGAGCCCCGCGAGCAGCGCGCGCAGTGCCTGGCTACGATGACTCACGGCGTTTTTCTCGGCGGGAGTCAGCTGCGCGGCGGTGCGCGCATTACCCGCATGGTCCGCCGGCACGAACACCGGGTCATAGCCAAAGCCGCCGCGGCCGCTGGGGGCTGAGGCGATGCGCCCCTCCCAGGTGCCATGTGCCACCAGCGGCTGAGGATCGCCGTCACTGCGCACCAACACGATGACGCACTGGTAGCGCGCGCGCCGCCGCTCTTGCGGGACGCCGGCGAGTTCGCTGAGCAGGTGTTCAAGGTTTTCCGCATCGCTCGCGCCCTCGCGGGCGAAGCGCGCCGACCAGACCCCGGGACGCCCGCCTAAGGCGTCGACCTCGAGCCCGGAGTCATCGGCGAGTGCCGGCAGGCGGGTCGCCGCCGCGGCGTGACGCGCCTTCAATAGCGCATTGGCGAGGAACGTCGTGCCGGTTTCCGCTACCGCGCGCACACCGAGCTCGCCTTGCGGCACCAGCGCGAGATCAAGTGGCGCGAGCAGCGCCGCGAGCTCACGCAGCTTGCCCGCGTTGCCGCTCGCCAGCACCACCCGCGTCACGGGCCCTGCAGCGCCTGCGCCTGCAGCGTGAACAGTTGCGCGATGCCGGCGCTCGCGAGCTCCAGCAGCGCGTCGAGTTCATGACGGCGGAACGCGTGCCCCTCGGCGGTGCCCTGGATTTCGACAAAGCCGCCGCCGTTGTTCATAACGACGTTCATGTCGGTCTCTGCCTGCGAGTCTTCCGCGTAGTCCAGATCCAGCACCGCCACGCCCGCCACGATGCCGACCGATACCGCCGCTACCTGGCCGTGCAGGGGGCTGGCAGCGAGGCGCCCGGTGCGGGTCAGGCGCTCACAGGCCTGCACCAGCGCCACGTAGGCGCCGGTGACGGAGGCGGTGCGCGTACCGCCGTCCGCCTGCAGCACGTCGCAGTCGAGCGTGACGGTGCGCTCGCCGAGGGCCTTCAGATCCACGACCGCACGCAGCGAGCGGCCGATGAGACGCTGGATTTCCTGGGTGCGGCCGGTTTGTTTGCCGCGCGCCGCCTCGCGTGCCGTGCGCGTGTGGGTGGCGCGCGGCAGCATGCCGTACTCGGCGGTGATCCAGCCCTGGCCCTTGCCGCGCAGAAACCCCGGGACCCCCTCCTCGACGCTCGCAGTGCACAGCACCTGGGTGTCGCCAAACTCAACCAGCACCGCGCCCTCGGCGTGCTTGGCGTGCCGGCGCGCGAAGCTCACCGGCCGCAGTTCGCTGGCCGCGCGTCCGCAAGCTCTTTGCACCACGGCCACGGCCATCTATGCCTGGCCGATCCAGCGCAGCGCCGCGGCCGAGGTGTTGTCGCTGCCGGCGCCGGCGCGCTTGACGGCGCGCTTGCCGAGTGCGATCAGGCTGTCGCGCAGCGCGCCGCGCGCCCCCAGGCCGGCGGCGACCTCCTCGTCCTTGAGCGGGCCCCACAAGCCATCGGTGCACGCCAGTAACACGTCATCGGTCTCCAGCCGCCGCCGCCGCGACAACGACATGTCCGGCAGGATCGGATCGCCGCCGAGACAGCACTCGACGAAGTTGCGCATCGGATGATTGTGCGCCTGTTCGGCGTTGATGAGCCCCTCGCGCAACAGCAGCTCGACGTGACTGTGATCGCGGCTGCGGGCGAGCATTTTGCCGTGCCGCACGTGGTAGAGGCGGCTGTCGCCCACGTGCGCCCACCAGCTCGCATGCTGCTGGATCAGGCACACCGCGCAGGTGGCGCGCGGCCGCTGCTCGAGCGGCAGTTGCACGCCGAGCTTCACCACCTCCTCGTGCGCGCGCCCGAGCGTCAGGTGCAGGAAACCCAGCGGGTCGAGGAGCGGTTGCGGGGAATGCCAGAACGCCTCGACGATCACCTGTTGGGTGACCTGCGCGGCGCGCGCGCCGTCGGCGTGACCGCCCATGCCGTCGGCCACCACCAGCAGCGCCGCGTGCTCCGCCACCGCGACGCACACCCGGTCCTGGTTTTCTTCCCGCCCGCCGAGCAGGCTGATGTCCGCGTATTCGACCTGCAAGAAGCGACCCATGCATCTGTTAGACTTCTGGCGCGCTTTATATCACCTGACGCGCACGGACGTAGCGCTTATGGCGCCCGCGACCGCAGGTGCGCGAACCCTCATGACATTCGATTATTTACGCAGGCGGAGCTTTTCATGATCGCGAGCATGACGGGCTTCGCACGGCATGAGGCCAGCGGCCCCTGGGGCACGCTGGTGTGCGAGCTGCGCAGCGTGAACCACCGCTTTCTGGAGGCGGGACTGCGCCTGCCCGAGGAGCTGCGTGCCGCGGAAGGGGAATTGCGCGCCCGCCTGGCGCGCCAGGTACGCCGCGGCAAGGTCGATTGCACACTCACCTACCGGCGCTCACACGGTGTGGCCGGCGCACTGGAAGTCGACCCGGTGGCGCTCGAGCGGGTGGTGGCCGCCGCGCAGCTCGTGAGCCGCTCGCTGCGCGAGCCGTCCACCGTCAGCGCGCTCGACGTGCTGCGCTGGCCGGGCGTGCTGCGCGAAGAGAGCGGCGGCAGCGAAGAGCTCCTGAGCGCAGCCTTTGCAGTATTCGATGCCACGCTCGCGGAGCTGGTGGCGGCGCGCGGCCGCGAAGGCGAGCGGCTGCGTGAACTCCTGGAGCAGCGCTGCGCGGCGCTGCAGACCCTGGTGGCGACGGTGCGGGCGCGCTTGCCGGAGGTGCAGGCGCGGGTACGCGCGCGCCTGGATGAACGGCTGGCGGAAATCACCGCGAGCGTGGACCACGACCGGCTCGAGCAGGAGCTGGCGCTCTTGCTGCAGCGCCTGGACGTGGATGAGGAGCTCGAGCGCTTAAGCGGGCACATCAGCGAAATCGTGCGCGTCATCGGCGGCAGCGAGCCGGCCGGCCGGCGGCTGGATTTCCTCATGCAGGAGCTGAACCGCGAAGCCAACACCCTGTCCTCGAAGTCCCAGGACCTGGAGACCACCCGCAGCGCGGTGGACATGAAGGTCGTCATCGAGCAGATGCGCGAGCAGGTGCAGAACGCGGAATAGCGCGCCGCGCCGCCGCCTTGCGATGTCTGCCCTTCGTAACCCGCCGCTCGCGCTCTACGTGCACTTTCCCTGGTGCGTGCGCAAGTGCCCGTACTGTGATTTCAACTCCTACACCCTGAACGGCGAGCTGGCGCAGGAGCCGTATCTTCAGCGCCTGACTCGCGATATCGAAGCGCAGGCGCCGCAGGTCGCGGGCCGTGAGCTGGTGAGCGTGTTCCTCGGCGGGGGCACACCGAGCCTGTTTTCACCGGATGCAATCGCCCGGGTGCTGCAGGCCGCGCGGCAGCATCTGCAGCTGGCCGCGGATGCCGAGGTGACGCTCGAAGCCAACCCCGGCACCATCGAACGCGGGCGCTTTGCCGGCTACCGCGCGGCAGGCGTGACGCGCGTGTCGCTCGGCGCACAGAGCTTCGATGACGCGACGCTGCGGATCCTCGGGCGTATTCACTCATCTGATGAAACGCGCCGCGCCGCGGCCGAGTTGCACGCGGCGGGGCTTGCCAACTTCAACATTGATCTGATGTACGCGCTGCCAGGCCAGGACACGGCCGGCGCCGAGCGCGACATCGCCGCGGCGCTCGCGCTCGCGCCGGCGCACCTGTCGCACTATCAGCTGACGCTTGAGCCGGGCACGGTATTCGCCGCGCGTCCGCCGGCGTTGCCGGATGAGGACGCCGCCGCCGTGATGCTCAGCGCGTGCACCGGGCGCCTGCAGGCGGCGGGTTTCTCGCACTACGAGGTATCGGCTTACGCGCGCGCCGGGCAGCAGTGCCGGCACAACCTCAACTACTGGACCTTCGGGGATTACCTGGGTGTGGGTGCCGGCGCCCACGGCAAGCTGACGTTCGCGGATCGCGGTGAGATCCTGCGCACCGTGCAGGCGCGCGAGCCGCGCCGCTATCTGGCCGCCGCGGACGCGGCGCTCGCGCGCCAGGTGATTGCCGCGGAGCAATTGCCATTCGAATTCATGCTGAACGCCCTGCGGCTTCCCGGCGGATTCACGTGTCGCAGCTTCGAGGAGCGCACCGGCCTTGCGTGGGAGGTCATCGGCGCGCGGGTCGCAGCGCTGCGGGGGCGGGGACTCCTTGAAATGACCGCAACGCACTGCCGGCCGAGCGCCCTGGGACTGCGGTTCCTGAACGACCTGCTGCTCGAATTCATGCCGGAAACGCCGAAAATGTCCGGCGGATCGGCTTTGTCAATGACCTCGCGTGAGCGGGGTCAGGGCGCTTCGGCGCCGTTATACACAGGTCCTGAGGCCCTCAACGCAGAATGAGTGAATTACGCTCCAAACCACCTAAGCTGCTCAACATGATCATCGTAACTAACTGAATAATATGGTCAAAACACCGTGATCATTTTTTGACCAAGGTAACAAAAATGCAATCTGGCAGCGAAATCGGAGCCTCCCGGGCCCATGAGTCCACAGACTTGTCCACAGGTTCTGTGGATAAGGAAACGCTCCCGCAAGGCGGCCGCCGCGACCAGGCTTGAGGCCGCGGGGTTGTGCCGCTAAACTCCCGCGCCCTTTAATTGTCGTTGCCGCCTCCCCATGTAGCGGCAAGACCCCTTTTTGGAAACCGCGTGAGCCCAGCCATGAAAGCCTCGATTCATCCCGACTATAAAGAGATCAACGTCACCTGCACGTGCGGCAACACGTTCAAGACGAGCTCGACCCTGGGTCACGATCTGCAGGTCGAGGTGTGCTCGAACTGTCATCCGTTCTACACGGGCAAGCAGAAGGTTCTCGACACGGCCGGCCGCGTAGACAAGTTCCGCAAGCGCTACGCCGCCGCTGGCGCGGCCGCCAGCGCCGCGCCCGCCCCCGCCGCGCCCAAGTAACGCGCGTTCCGCGAAACTTCCTCGCCGCCGTGCGCCGTGTTCGCGGCGCGCGCTTAAGGAACCGCGTTGCCTTGATTCGGCACACGGACCATGTAAATCTGCTTCGGATCATGGAAGAGAAGGCCCCGCAGACATTCCAGCTCAGCGACCCGGTCCGCGGTCGCAGCGCACAGCTGCCGGTGCGCAACGGCACTATCGGGCCGGCGGCGCTCGACATCGCCGGGATCCACAAGGAACTGGACGTCTTCACCTACGATCCGGGCTTCGGCATGACGGCGGCGACCGAGAGTCGCATCACCTATATCGATGGCGATGCCGGGGTGCTCCTGTACCGCGGCTACCCGATCGAGCAGCTGGCGCAGAAGAGCTCCTTCATGGAGGTCGCGTACCTGCTGCTGCTCGGGGAGCTGCCGACGGCGAAGCAGCTCACCGAGTTCACCGGCAACATTCGTTATCACACGATGATCAACGAGTCGTTGCTGCGCTTCTTCAACGGCTTTCATCACAACGCGCATCCGATGGCGATGGTGTCGGCGGTGGTGGCGTCGATGTCGGCGTTCTATCACGACACCATGGACATCCATAACCCGCGCCACCGGGAGATTTTCTCGCACCGGATCATCGCCAAGCTGCCGACCATGGCGGCGGCGGCGCACAAGTACTCGCTCGGCCAGCCGTTCATCTATCCGCGCAACGATCTGGACTACGCATCCAACGTACTCAACATGGTGTTCGCGGTGCCGTGCGAGCCCTACCAGGTCGATCCGGTCGCCGCCCAGGCGCTCGATCTGTTGTTCGTGCTGCACGCCGACCACGAGCAGAACGCCAGCACCTCGACGGTGCGCCTCGCGGGCAGCACCGGCGCCAATCCCTACGCGGCGATTTCCGCGGGCGTCTCGGCGCTGTGGGGTCCGGCGCACGGCGGCGCCAACGAGGCGGTGCTGTCGATGCTCGAGCAGATCGGCAGCGTGGATAACATTCCGAAGTACCTGGCGATGGCCAAGGACAACAAGTCGAGCCACTTTCGCCTCATGGGCTTCGGGCACCGCGTTTACAAGAACTTCGACCCGCGCGCGACCATCATCCGCGCGATGTGCCACAAGGTGCTCGAGCGGCTCGGGCGTACCGACAATCCGCTGTTTGAGCTGGCGCTGCGCCTGGAGGAGATCGTCCTCAAGGATGAGTACTTCGTGTCGCGCAAGCTCTACCCGAACGTGGACTTCTATTCGGGCGTCATCTACAGCGCCATCGGCATTCCGCGCTCGATGTTCACGGTGATGTTCGCGATCGCGCGCACCGTCGGCTGGGTGGCGCACTGGCAGGAGATGATTTCCGACCCTGGCATGCGCATCGGCCGGCCGCGGCAGCTGTACACCGGTGCCACGCGCCGCGACTACGTCGACGTCAAGAAGCGCACCTAAGGCACACAGCAGCTCTGCGGCAGTGCTCCGGCAGCTCGCATTCGACAGAGGCGTGCTCCTGGTCGCCCACATACTAGCTGCCGCTGCGACCGTACTCTCTTATTCTGGCCCGCATTGACTTCACCGGATTCCGGTACTGGGGAAAATACGCCGGCGTGTGGGTCGTATGTATCCTGGTGCTTTAAAAGCTACAACTGCCCCAGCAGCGCCTCCACCTCGAAGGCGTTCGCGCGCCGCATCGGCCGTCCATCCACCGGGCTCACCGGCGCCTGGCGGATGCCGTCGGTGGGAAACACCGTGGCCTCGATCGGCTGATCCTCCATCTGGAAACGCACGCCGGGGTAGGCGCGCACCCGCTCCGGGGCGAGCTTGACGCG
Source organism: uncultured Gammaproteobacteria bacterium (assembly GCA_963718865.1). Classification (GTDB taxonomy): domain Bacteria; phylum Pseudomonadota; class Gammaproteobacteria; order Steroidobacterales; family Steroidobacteraceae; genus 13-2-20CM-66-19. Next base: position 983,039 of record CAVRAE010000001.1, read on the forward strand.
CCGCTCGGTGACCTCGTGCGGGATGCCGGTGTCCAGCAACTTCAGCGTCACGGCTTCGGCGCGCTCGGTGAACAGGTGCAGCTGCACTTCGGCGTGCTGCGTGGCCGTACCGGCGAGCACCGCGCCCACGAGGCGCGGCTCAAACTCGCGCAGGTAGCGCATGGCGCTCAGGGCCGCACGCCGCTGCGCGTGCAGCGATTGCTGATGCGAGGCACCACCGAACAGGCGCTGGTACTCCGCCAGCGCGCTTTCGATCTCCGAGTTCTTGGGCAGGAGCGCCGTGCCGTCGGTGACCCCCAGCCGCTCCGCCGCCTTGCGCTTGGCGACGAGGAAATCGCGGATGCCGTGCTCGGCCATGATGCGCGCGGCTTCCTGCGCCAGCGCCCGCCGCAGATTGTCGGCGCGCGTGACGTGTTTCTTGGCTCTCATCGGCTGGCGCCGCTAAAAGATCGGTTCGCTGCTCGCCGGCCCCTCGGGTCCCTGGCCTCCGGAGTCGGCGTCGGCGGCCGCGGGCAGGTGGCTGGTCATGAATATTTCCGGCACGCCGTCGGGATTCTCGGCGCTTACCAGCGTGCCGGTCTCGGGCGAAATGCGCAATGTCACCAGGCCGTCGGGCATCGGCCGGTGCTGTTCCGGCACGCCCTTGAGCGCCTCGCGCATGAATTGTATCCAGATCGGCAGCGCGGTGATTGAACCCTCCTCACTCTCACCGAGCGGGCGCTCCTGGTCGAAGCCGACCCACACCGTGGCGACGAGATTGGGCGTGAAGCCGTTGAACCAGGTGTCCGTGGGCCCGTTGGTGGTGCCGGTCTTGCCGGCGATGTCGCTGCGCCCGAGCGCCAGCGCCCGCCGCCCGGTGCCGCGCCGGATCACGTCCGCCATCATGTCGGTCATGAGGTAGTCGTTCTGCGGGCTGATGACGCGCGGGGCGATCTCCTCGGGCTTGAGCGGCAGCGGTTCGCCGTGGGTCGTGTCGGAGACCTGTAGTGGCGTGCCGGGAGCCGCCGCGGCGGCGCCGCCATCGCACTGCCCGCACACCCGGCGCGGCGTCGCGCGCCACACCACTGCTCCGGAGGCGTCCTCGATGCGATCGATGAAATACGGCTCCACCCGGTAGCCGCCGTTGGCGAATACGGCGTAACCGGCGGCGACCTCCAGCGGCGTCGCTTCGAGCGTGCCCAGCGCGAGCGTCAGGTCATGCGGCATGCTGCGCGGATCGAAGCCGAAGCGGCTGATGTAGTCGATCGCGGTTGGAATACCGATCGCTTTGAGCACCCGGATCGACACCAGGTTGCGCGAGTGCACCAGCGCGTCGCGCAAGCGCGTCGGTCCGCCGAAGGCGTGCTCGTAGTTCTTCGGCCGCCACGCCTCCTCGGTGCCATTGCCTTCGAGCACGATCGGCGCATCCAGCAAGGTGGTCGCCGGCGTGAAGCCATGCTCGAGCGCGGCGGAATACAGGAATGGTTTGAAGCCCGAACCGGGCAGCCGGCGTGCCTGGGTGACGCGGTTGTACTTGTTGGTGAAGTAATCGAAGCCACCCACGAGGGCCACGATGCTGCCGTCGTTCGGGTCGAGCGCTACCAGCGCGCTTTGCGCCGCGGGGATCTGTCCCAGCTGCGCGTGGCCGGCGGTGTCTGCCACCACGTAGATGACATCCCCGCGGGCGAGCAGCTGGTGGGCGTTTTGTGGCGCCGGACCCAGGGTGTCGTTGCGGCCTTCTTTACGCGCCCACGACAACCCGTCCCAGTCGATCTGCACCGATCCTAAGGTCTTGACGTAGGCGCGCGCGCTCCTGTCGGCGACCGACTCTACGATCGCCGGCGCGAGATTGCCGATCGAGGCGTACTCATCCACGAGGTCATCGAAGTCCGGCTCGCCGTGCGTCGGCAGCTCGACGTGCCCGGCCGGCCCGCGCCAGCCGTGGCGGCGATCGTATTCAATGAGCCCGATGCGCACCGCGCGGTTGGCCGCCGCCTGCAGCCGCCCGTCGATGGTGGTGTAGACCTTGTAGCCGGCACTTTCGGCGTTCGCGCCGAAGCGCTGCCGCAGCTCCAGGCGCGCCATCTCCGCGACGTATGGCGCCTCGACGTCGAACAGCGGCGCGTGCGCGCGCGCCTGCATCGGCTCCTTGTTGGCGGCTTCCGCGGTAGCGGCGTCGATGAAGCCCAGTTCGCGCATGCGGCGCAGCACGTAGCCGCGGCGCTGCGTGGCGAGTTCCGGATCAACGATCGGGTTGTACTTGGAGGGTGCCTTGGGCACCCCGGCGATGGTGGCGGCCTCGGCCACATCGAGCTTGTCGAGCGGCTTGCCGAAGAAGGCTTCCGCAGCCGCCGCGACGCCGTAGGCGCGCTGGCCGAAGAAGATGACATTCAGATAGAGCCCGAAGATCTCCTGCTTGGTGAACTCGTGCTCCATGCGGTAGGTGACGAAGGTTTCCTGCAGTTTGCGGCGCACGGTCTTGTCGAGATTCAGAAACATGTTGCGCGCCGCCTGCATGGTGATGGTGCTCGCGCCCTGGGTCTTCTCGCCCGACAGCAGGTCGATGAGGACCGCGCGCACCACGCCGAAGTAGTCGATGCCGTGATGCTCGAAGAAGCGCTCGTCCTCGGCGGCGAGGAAGGCGTGCTTGACGAGCTCGGGGATCTGCTCGTAGGTGACGGGGATGCGCCGCTGCTCACCGATCTGCGCGATGAGCGCGCCGCCGCGCGTGTAGACGCGCAGCGGCACCTGCAGCTCGACGTTGCGCATCGCATCCAGGGCCGGCAGCGAGGGCGCCAGGTATACATAACTGCAGGCGAGCGCGTAGGCGCCCAGAAGTGTGATCAGCATCACAGAGCCGGCAACCGCGGCCAACACGCGAATGTAATTCCATTTCACAAAAAACCAACTCCGTTGCTTGCGCTCCCTGTGGGGCGCCTGCATAGTACCGGCCGATTCTTAGGCAAACTCACCGAAAGGTGGGGACGCAAAGCCTCCGGTCTACGGGACGTATGTGCCTATGACAGCGGGGTTGCCGGTGCGAACGTTAACGCACTCCACGGTGGCGGACCACGCGGTCCGCGAAAGCCCGGGAGGCACGGTTCAACCGACCACCCCTTGAGCTCGTCTGCACTTAGCGCCCCCGCCCGCGAAGCTCCTCCGTCCCCTTGAGACGTTTGGACGACAAGATTCGACACGCTTGGTTGCTCCTGGTTGCCCGCGCCCGTGACGCGAACGGCACTTGCGCAGCATCGCGCCCGGGTACCGTGCGGTTCCGTGAGCCGCCTCACGTTCAATTTAACTTTGCGCTGATATATAGTGCTTCGGATTCTGACGCAGGGTGGTCATTTTCAGGCGTAATGTCCTGAAAAGGAAATAAAAATGTTCCTTCTACAGCGCAAGTACCGCCCACTACTGGGACTTGACATAACGACCTCGTCGGTCAAGCTCATCGAGCTTGCCATGGCCGGCGGGCAGTACCGCGTCGAGGCCTATGCCGCCGAGCCCACCCCGGCGAACGCCATCAATGAGAAGGCGATCGTGGATGCGGAGGCGGTCGGTGAGGCGATTCGCCGCGCCGTGAAGCGCGCCGGCGCCAAGAGCGCGGAAGTCGCGATCGCCATCTCCGGAGACGCCGCCATCACCAAGGTGATCCAGATGCCGCGCGCGCTGCGCACGGGGGATCTCGAATCCCAGGTGGAAATGCAGGCCGACCAGTACATCCCCTTTCCGATGGACGAAGTCAGCTACGACTTCGAAGTGTTGGGACCGAACGAAAAAGATCCCGAGGCCAACGATGTGCTGCTGGTGGCGACGCGCACCGAGAACGTGGAGCAGCGCCAGGCGGCGGTGAAGGCTGCGGGTCTCACGGCCAAGATCGTCGACGTCGAGGCGTTCGCGCTCGAGAACGCCTGCAAGCTGATGACCCACCAGATGCCCGACGGCGGCATCGACCGCACTATCGCGGTGGTGGATTTCGGCGCCAGCAGCACCACCTTCAGCGTGCTGCGCAACCTGCGCGTCGTGTATACGCGCGATTTCACCTTCGGCGGGCAGCAGCTCACCGAGGAGATCATGCGCACCTACGGACTGGCGATGGAAGAGGCGGGGCGCGCCAAGAAAGAAGGCGGCCTGCCCGGCAACTACCAGTCCGAAGTGCTCGATCCGTTCATCGACGACATGACCCAGCAGGTCAGCCGCTCGCTGCAGTTTTATCTCGCCTCCGGTTCCGGGCGCGAGCAGCCGGAGAAGATCCTGGTGTGCGGCGGCTGCGCCAACATTCCGGGCGTGGCCGAGGTAATTTCCAGCCGCGTGGGTATTTCCGCCGAGAAGGGCGATCCACTCGGCCAGATGAAGCTGTCCTCGCGCGCCAAGGCGCAGGCGGTGCAACGCGACGCCACGGCGCTGCTGACGGCCTGTGGGCTCGCACTGCGGAGTTTTGACTGATATGCCACGCATAAATCTACTTCCCCACCGGGAAAGTAAACGCAAGGAGCGCAAGCTCAGGTTCATGGTGGCGCTGGTCGCGGCGACCGGCGCCGGTATCGTGGCCGCGTTCGTCGTTTACCTGAGCTACGGCTCGATGATCCAGGCGCAGGAACACCGCAACAACCAGCTGCGGGCCCAGATCAAGACGCTCGACAAACAGATCGAGGAGATCAACGACCTCGAGAGCGCCAAGCAGAAGTTCATCGCACGCATGAACATCATCGAGAAGCTGCAGCGCTCGCGGCCGGAAATCGTGCACGTGTTCGATGAGATCGTGCATACCTTGCCGGAAGGGGTGTACCTCACGGCCATCAAGCAGACCGGCAAGAACACGCTCAAGTTCGACGGCATCGCGCAGTCGAGCACCCGCGTTTCCTCCTTCATGCGCAACATCGACGGCTCGCAGTGGCTGCGCAATCCGGAACTGGAGGTGGTGCAGACCGCCAAGACCTCCGGTACCGGCTCGAGCTTCACGCTCACCGCGGACGAAGTTAACGCCGCGGGCGCCGATGACGACAGCGGCGCCGCCGCCGGCGCGCGCAAGGCCAAGATCCGCAAAGCAAGCCTGGATGGCATGGGAGCGCGGCAATGAACCTGCTCGAGGAACTGCGGGCACTTGATCCGCGCGACCCGGGTCGCTGGCCAATGCCGATTCTCGCCGGCGCGGTGGCCCTGGTGTTCGTTGCCGTTGCGCTGGCGGGCATTTACCTGTTCGTCTGGAATGAGCAGCGTCCGGACCTGCAGCGTCACCAGGCCGAGGAACTCACGCTGCGCCAGGAGTTCCACGACAAGCACGCCAAGGCCGTGAATCTCGAGGTCTACAAGCAGCAGCTCAAGGACATCGAGCGCTCATTCGGCGCCCTGTTGCGCCAGCTGCCGGGCAAGACCGAAGTGCCGAGCCTGCTGGTGGACATCTCGCAGACCGGACTGGCAGCCGGGCTGCAGGAAAAGCTGTTCCAGCCCGAGCCGGAGCACAAGCAGGATTTCTACGCGGAGCTGCCCATCAAGATCCGCCTCACCGGCAGCTATCACCAGTTCGGCGAGTTCGTGAGCGGCATCGCGGCCCTGCCGCGCATCGTCACGCTGCACGACATCGACATCAAATCGGACAACAAGGACGCCTACGACCAGTTGACCCTGGAACTGACGGCGAAGACCTATCGTTATATGGACGAGGACGAAATCGCCGCAGGCGAAGCGGACAAGAAGAAGGACGTCACGCATCGTCCGAAGCCGGCGACCTAGGACTCACCCATGAACAACGCCACCCACGGATCCCCGCTGCGCCTGCTGTGCATTGCGCTCGCGTGCGCCGGCTACGTCGTACTCACGGCCTGCTCGAGCGCCGACAGCGATCTGGCGCGTTTCATCGAGGACACCAAGAAAGAGCCCGGCGGCCGCGTCGATCCGCTGCCGGAGATCAAGCCGTACGAGACCTTCGTGTACGCGGCGAGTGACATGCGTTCACCGTTCCTGCCGTCGAGCCCCGGCTCGGGCGCCGGCATCAACGGCGTGCGCCCCGATTCCAAGCGCAACCGCGAGTTCCTCGAGCAATACTCGCTCGACACACTCAGGATGGTGGGCACGCTGCGCCTGGGTGGCAGCATGTACGGCCTGGTGCAGACCAAGGATGGCCTGGTGCATCGCGTGACCGCGGGCAACCACATCGGCCAGGCCGAAGGCAAGATCACCGACATTACCCCTTCAAAAATCAGTCTCGTTGAAATCGTTCCGGACAGTGTAGGCGGGTACATGGAGCGCCCCGCCGCGCTTGCCCTGAATGAGTAAGGTCCAGCAGGGAGTCTCACGAATGCACGCGTATCGCACCATGAATCGCCTCCTCAGCACGGCCGCGTGGCTCGTGGTTGCAGGGGTACTTGCAATGCTCCCGGACGCACCGGCGCTGGCCCAGGCCGCGACCCAACCGGCGCTGCAGGCCATTGACGTGCAGCCCCTGCCGGGGCAGCAGCTGCAGCTCACCATGCGCCTGTCGGGACCGGCACCGCAGCCACTGTCGTTCACCATCGACAACCCGGCGCGCATCTCCTTTGACCTGCCGGGGACGACGCTGGCGCTGCCCTCGCGGCGCATCGACGTGCATTCTTCCGGGCTCGACACCATCGTCGCGGCGGAGACCAAGGACCGCACGCGGCTGGTGCTCAACCTCGACAAGCTCGTGCCCTATGACACGCGGGTCGATGGCAGCAATGTCATCGTCACCCTGGGAGCCGCCACCGGCGCGGTCGCCGCGAGCGCTGCGGCCACCGGTGCCGCCGTCACCAGCGGCGGCGCGGCGCGCGAACTGCGCGCGATCGATTTCCGCCGTAGCGCCGATGGCGCAGGCCGGGTGGTCGTGAAGCTCTCCGACCCGCATATCCATATCAACCTGCACCAGGTCGGCAGCCAGATCGTGGTCGACTTCAGCGACGCCAGCGTCGCGGCCAACCTCGCGCGCCGCTACGATGCCACCGACTACGGCACGCCGGTGACCGGCTTCGATGTCACGCGCGTCGGCAACGGCACGCGCATCGCGATCAACGCCACCGGGGATTTCGAGCAACTCGCCTATCAATCCGACGATCAGTACGTGGTCGAAGTGGCCACGCGCCACAAGAACGCGGCCGCCCAGGATGAGAAGCCGGTGTACACCGGCGAGCGGCTGACGCTGAACTTCCAGGACATCGAGACGCGTGCGGTGCTGCAGCTGCTGGCGGACGCCAGTGGCCAGAACATCGTGGTGAGTGATTCGGTGACCGGCAGCGTCACGCTGCGCCTGCAGAACGTCCCCTGGGACCAGGCGCTGGATATCGTGCTGCGCACCAAGGGCCTGGACAAGCGCAAGCAGGACAACGTCATCATCGTCGCCCCGCAGGCGGAACTGGCGGCGCATGAGAAGGCCGAGCTGGCCGCCAAGCGTGACGTGCAGGAACTCGCGCCGCTGCGCTCCGAGTACCTGCAGGTCAACTATGCCAAGGCCGCGGATATGGCCTCGCTCATCAAGACCGGCAACAACTCACTGCTGTCCGCCCGCGGCAGCGTGGCGGTCGATGACCGCACCAATACGTTGCTGCTGCAGGACACCCCCGACCGGCTGGCGGACATTCGCCGCCTGGTCGCGACCCTCGACATCCCGATCCGCCAGGTGCAGATCGAGGCGCGTATCGTCATCGTCAACAATGATTTCGAGCGTGACCTGGGCGCGCGCTTCGGTATCACGACGGCGCAGAAGAACGGTGCCAACGGCCTGTACACCACCAGCGGTACCGCCGCGGCCACCGACGCGATCATGACCAACGCCCCCAATCCGCTCATCGGTTCGACGATCACCGGTACCAATGCCTTCAACCGCTACAACGTCAACCTGCCGGCGAGTAATCCGGCCGGCAGCATCGCGGTCGGGGTGCTGGGTTCGAACTTCATCCTCGACCTGGAGCTGTCAGCGGCCCAGGCCGAAACCCAGGCGAACATCATCTCCTCGCCGCGCGTCATCACGGCGAACCAGAAGGAAGCCTTGATCGAGCAGGGTGTGGAAATTCCCTACCAGCAGTCGGCGTCCAGCGGCGCGACCACCATCCAGTTCAAGAAGGCGGTGCTGTCGCTGAAAGTCACGCCGCACATCACGCCCGACAACCGCGTCATTCTCGATCTGGATGTGCGTGACGACGCCGTCGGCCAGGTGGTGGTGGCCTCGGGCGGCGTGAACGTGCCCTCGATCGACACCCGCGAGATTTCCACGCAGGTGCTGGTGAACGACGGCCAGACCGTGGTGCTCGGCGGCATCCTGTCGACCACGCAGCGCGAGAACGACAACAAGGTGCCGTACCTGGGCGACATCCCGATCCTCGGCCACCTGTTCAAGTCCACCGCCCACACCGACGACAAGGACGAGCTCATGATCTTCATCACCCCGAAGATCCTGCGCGAGGGCGTCAACGTCTATAACTGATCCGCGCCTCCGCAGCCGGCCAAAGCCGATGGATTAGCGGCCGCCTGCGGGCGGCCGCTGCATTTGGGTATCCTGTCCCTTAAGGATGCTCGACCAGAAGAGTGTATTTCTCGTTGGCCCCATGGGCTCCGGCAAGAGCGCCGTGGGCCGGGCGCTGGCGCGCGCCCTCGGGCTGCCCTTCCATGACAGCGACGCGGAGATCGAACGCCGCACCGGCGTCGATATCCCCTTCATCTTCGAGAAGGAGGGCGAGGCGGGCTTCCGGCAGCGCGAGCGCGAGGCGATCGAGGCGCTGACCGCGACTCCGGGCATCGTGCTGGCCACCGGCGGCGGCGCGGTGCTGCTCGAGGAGAACCGCCGCCACCTGCGCGAGCGCGGCTGCGTCGTCTACCTGCAGACCTCGGTAACCCAGCAGGCCGAGCGGGTGCGTCACGGCCGCAACCGGCCGCTGCTCAGCGCCGGCGACACCGCCGCACGCCTCGAGGACCTCATGGAAGTGCGTGCGCCCCTGTACGCGCAGATCGCGGACATCGTCGTGCCCACCGACGGCCGGCGCGTGCCGAGCGTGGCAGAGCACATCCTGCGTGAACTCGCCTCGGTGTCCGGCGCGCGGTAACTGTCTCCTGGCGGCGCGCGCCCCGCTGCACCGCTCACGTATACTGCCGCGCAGTGCCGCGCCTGATCTCCTGCGCGCGCGGGTTGAGCACGTGCACACCCTGAACGTCGAACTCGGTACCCGCAGCTACCCGATCCTGATCGATGCCGGGATTCTCGGTCGCCCGGGAGTGCTCGACGCGCTTCTTGCGGCGCGTGATGTGCTGGTGGTGAGCAACACCACGGTCGCGCCGCTGTATCTCCCGGCGCTGAGCGCGGCGCTCAAGCCGCGGCGGCTGGTGGCGGTGATCCTCCCGGACGGCGAGGCTCACAAGACCCTCGCCAATGTCGCGCGTGTGATCGATGCGCTGGTTGCCAACCGTTTCGGGCGCGATTGCGCGGTGCTCGCCCTGGGGGGCGGGGTGGTCGGGGATCTTGCCGGCTTCGTGGCCGCGTCCTACCAGCGCGGGGTCACGTTCGTGCAGGTGCCCACGACGCTGCTCGCGCAGGTGGACTCGGCCGTGGGCGGCAAGACCGGCGTCAACCATCCGGGCGGCAAGAACCTGATCGGCGCCTTCCACCAGCCCGCGGCCGTGGTGAGCGACACGCTCACGCTCACGACTCTGCCGGCGCGCGAGCTGCGTGCCGGGCTGGCCGAAGTGATCAAGTACGGACTGATCTGCGACGCGGCGCTGTTCGCGTGGCTCGAAGCGCACCTCGATGCCCTGCTGGCCGGCGAGGCCACGGCGCTCGCGCACGTCATCGGCCGCTCCTGCCAGATCAAGGCGGCGATCGTGGGCCGCGACGAACGCGAGCAGGGAGAGCGGGCGCTCCTGAACCTCGGCCATACGTTCGGACATGCGCTGGAGGCGGCCACCGCCTACAAGGAGTGGCTGCACGGGGAGGCGGTGGGGGCGGGGCTGGTGATGGCGGCCGCCATGTCGCATGCCTGCGGTTACCTCGGCGCCGCGGATGCGGCGCGCGTGCGGCAGCTCGTCGAGCGTGCCGGCCTGCCGACACACCTGGCGAGCGTGGCACCGGCGGCGCTGCTCGAGCACATGCGCATCGACAAGAAGGTCCAGGGTGGCCGGGTGCGCCTGGTGCTGCTGCGTGGCATCGGTAGCGCCTTCATCACGGACGACTACCCGCAGGCGGCCCTGCAGGACACACTCGCGGCGTATTGTGGGGCGGCACGATGAATGACGTGTCTGCGGGCGAGGCGATACTCGCGCCCTTTGCCGCGCATGCGGCGCAGTCACGCGGGCGGCGTTACCCGGAACCCAAGCCCGAACTGCGCAGCGAATTCCAGCGCGATCGCGATCGCATCATCCACTCCAATGCCTTTCGGCGCCTGGTCTACAAGACCCAGGTGTTCGTGAATCACGAAGGCGACCTGTACCGCACGCGCGTGACCCATTCGATTGAGGTGGCGCAGATCGCCCGCTCGGTCGCCGTCGCGCTCAAGGTGAACGAGGCGCTCACGGAGGCGATCTGCCTCGCGCACGATCTCGGCCACACCCCCTTCGGACACGCCGGCCAGGACGCGCTCAATGACTGCATGCGCGACTACGGCGGCTTCGAGCACAACCTGCAGTCGCTGCGGGTGGTGGATGAACTCGAGGAGCGCTACGCGGAATTTCCCGGTCTCAACCTCACGTTCGAATGCCGCGAAGGCATCCTCAAGCACTGCTCAGTGCACCACGCCCGCGAGCTCGGCGAGCTGGGCGAGCGCTTCATCAAGCGCCGCCAGCCGGGACTTGAAGCGCAGATTGCCAACCTCGCCGACGAGATCGCCTACAACAATCACGACGTGGACGACGGCATTCGCGCGCAACTGCTCGATCTTGCCGCGTTACGCGAAGTGCGCCTGTTTCGCCGCCAGTACGATGCCGTTGCTGCGCAGTACCCGCAGCTGGGCGAGCGGCGCGTGATCCACGAGACCATCCGGCGCATGATCAATTACATCGTGCTCGATTTCATACACAGCACCCAGGCGCAGCTCGACGCCGCGCGGCCGCGGAGCATCGAGGACGTGCGCGCGAACCCGAAGACGCTGGCGACGCTGAGCGACGGCTGCCGTGAGGAGCACCTGGAACTCAAGGCGTTCCTGCGCGAGCATGTGTACCGGCACTACAAGGTGCTGCGCATGACGACCAAGGCGCGCCGCGTGCTGCAGGAATTGTTCGAAGCATTTTTCCAGGACCTGAGCCTCATGCCGCCGGAACACCGCGCGCAGTCCGTGCAGGCGGAGGCCGCGCATGGCGCCGCCGGGCGCGCACGCGGGGTGGCGGATTACATTGCGGGCATGACGGATCGCTACGCGATCCTTGAGCATCGCAGATTGTTTGAGCCGGGGGAGAGGACGTGATGCATGGCCCCGCCACAGCGCGTGCGTCGAGTTATTCACGCGTTCGTCGAGATTCTCAGTGCGGTGGCGTTTGGCGTTAGGGACGCACCTTGGCGCTCATGGCCAACCCGCGTAGAGTTGTAAATTGGTGCCAATCAACCAAGTGCCGGTGTGAATTGACCCGGGCAGGTGCCCGTTTATTCTTGAAGGGGTGATGGGCGACTCGGCAAAAATCGCGGCTCTTGGTACGGCTAGGACGATCTTCGAAACACTGGCACCACACTTGGTCGAGAGCGGCATCACGAGCTCGGAGGCGGAGGCCCTGCTGCGGGCGGTGTGCGTTCACGAGGCCGCCAGATCCTTTGTAGAGAGTGGGAGACGCCCGAATGTATCCCAGATCGCGATCAAGACCGGGGTGGATCGGCATGTGGTGACGGAGATTCTGAAGACCCCACCCCGGGTAGACAGAAAGTTGGAGACACGCCGTGATGCAACGAGCCGCGTCATCGCGGGATGGTTCTCTGATCCGCGCTACTCCAGGAGGGGGCAGCCACTACCATTGCAGGTCGGCGATCCACGATCCCGCGGCCGTACCGTCTGGTCTTTGGTTGAGGACTACGCGCCGGGTGTATGGCCCCGCCTGGTAATCGATGAGCTCATCCGCGTTGATCTGGTCGAAGTCCTGCCAGACGGAGCGTTTCGCTGCGCCCGTCAGCCAGATTCAGAGCGTGTCGAGTCCGCACGGGTCGTGGACGACTCCTCCAGTCAACTCCTACGCGATGCGATTTACAGTCAGCTCTCCGACCTGAAATCCGGCCGGCGCCGCTCGTGGCGCACCGCCCAAGGCGTTCACATCACTCGGGACAAGGTCCCGTTGGTCCGAAAGATGGTCCGCGAACGGCTCGATAGCGCGGTATCCGAGCTGGCCGACGAGCTCGACAGCGCGCGCTGGAAACCCGACAGCAACGACTCTGGGACAAAGATCTTCATAGGGATGTCTGCCTTCAGTTTCGAGAGAGTACTGCAGGAATCCCGCCAGACAGACAAGGTCAAGAAAATGCGTGGCCGCTTCGGTCAGCGCAGATCTGGGAAATAGCCGACTTGAAAAGAGAACACGCAAGTACTCCGGACGCCAACTCAATTAAGCCAGGGCTTTGCGTCTTGGTCGGCGAGACAATCGAGTTCCTTCTGAACGCCGTTGTACGCGAACGGGCCGGGGTGTTTCCGGAAGCGCTCGATAACTGCCGGAAGTAAAAAGGATGAACGGACAAACTCGGGTTCGCCCGAAGCAAGGCTCGGCAGCTCAGGCTGACACGGCGGCGCTTCGCGTCCTGTTGAGCAAGACTGTTGAGTTCCTTGTAAGTACTTGCGAGTCTCCAGAGCACGTTGCTCTCGAGCTTGAAGAGCAGGTTGAACGCATCCGGGGCCGGCTGCGTCTTTGGCGTACCAAAGACGCAAGGCGCGTTCAAGACGGGCGTGAGCGCGTCATTGCAGTTTGCTGGTGTAGTGCATGACTGGCACCGTGAACCCGCCTACACAAACCGGAACGGGGAACCACTGCAGCTAACTCGGAAATCGCTGTCAACACTGGTCGGAAAACGGTTTGCGAGTCCGAAAATCTCCGCGACTGTTAGTTGGATGCTCGCAAACGGTTTAATCAGAAAGACCAACCGTGGCAAAATTGCTCTGAGTTGGCGGGACGCGGGTCGTACTTGTGAAAGGTGCGGTAGCGACTTGCTTGTCGACCGGCCGGAGTGGTACCCCAATATCTTTCGAACGTCTTCCTGCACAACGCGCGCACCAAAACCCCTATTCCCGCGATATCGATCGGGAAGCACGCGTATTCTTTTTACCTGAAAAGTATGTGCCGCTTTGGCGTGAGGTTGCACGTGAGCGGACGCAGATGTTCCTCGAAGGCGTCGATAACTGGCTTGAAGATCACGCCCGTCAGGACGACCCAGGGCCGGTGTGCGAGGTGGCGGTGCACTGTTATGCGGATACACGGCGGACTCCCCGTTTGCTTGGAGTGGCCAACACTGGCAATGCCGCAGGAAACGCAAGAAACAGAGTCAACAGACATCAAGGAAGCGACCAAAGTGAGCGCGGTGGAGACAACGACTCGGACTCGCCATAACGCGCGCCCACAGCCCGCGAAAAAGGCCAGTCGCGGGGCGGCGCGATCCGGCCAATTCGCAGATCACGCCCTTCACCTGTTGTTAAGCAAGACGATCGAGTTCCTGCTCAACACTGGAAAGTCTCCAGAAGATCTCGTCCTCGAGCTGGAAGAGCAGGCCGAGCGCCTCAAGAGTCGAGTGCACCTGTGGCATGCCAAGGATGCAAAAGAGGTCCAAGACGGGCGTGAGCATTACATTGAGGTAACCGGAGTGGTCCACGACTGGCATCGCGAGCCCGCCTACACGGACGAGCATGGGGAACCACGCCATCTGACTCAGAAATCGCTGCGAACATTGGTGACCCAGCGGTTTCCGAAGCAGACAATCCCGGCAATTGTTGGCTGGATGTTCAAGAACGGCTTAATCAGAAAAACCGGTCGTGGCAGGATCGCCCTGGTTGCGGGGCGTCAGGTCGTATACATGATGAAAGAGGGGCGACGCGCAGTCGTGTTCCAACGAGCCGCTGCATTGATTCCGCAATACCTTCGAACTACGCTGCACAATGCAGACAGTGAGGATCCCAGGTCCCGAGACATCGATCGAGACGCCCGAGTTTTGTATCTGCCAGAGAAATACGTTCCACTTTGGCGTGAGGTAGCGCGTGAACGTGCGCGTGTGTTTTTGGAGGGCGTCGACAATTGGCTCGAAGATCACTCGCGTCGCAACGACGCAGGGCCGGTGCGCGAGGTCGCCTTGCACTGCTATGCGTACACGGGAGATTCCCGGTCGCTTAAGGCGGCACGCGTGAAGGCTCCCGGCCTGAAGACGCGCGATTGATGGAGCACTTAACCTCATCTGTAGAAGCTCTCTGCGGCTACTCCGTGTCTGCAGGAATTCCAGTCCCTCACATGACGGCTCGGCTGGAACTGCGCCCTTTCCGCGAAGAGGACATCGGGAGATTCGCTGGACTCTTGGCCGATCGAGAGGTAACGAAGTTTATTGGTGGCACGAAGTCCTTCGCCGCCGCTGCTGATTCAGCGCGATACATGCGCGACGCCTTTGCGGGTCGCGGGTGGGGGACGCTCGCAGTTGTGCAACGCTCCGACAGTGCATGTATTGGGTACTGCGGCGTGCGGCCTTTGACAAACACCCCATACGTTGAGCTCGCATTCGCCCTTGAGCGAGCGAGTTGGAATTGTGGCTATGCCACGGAAGCTGCTGAGGCCTCGCTCGATCTGGCGTTTCACTACCTCCCGATTGGCTCGGTTGTAGCTACTGTGTACGCAGACAACCGCGCGAGCGTCAGAGTGCTGACCAAATTGGGGATGTCTCTTCAAAGCTCAATTTTTGGAGCTTGGCCCCGAAGTTCCGCGCTGCTGTACCGGCTGGACCGGGTGGCGTGGCGTACGCCTGCCGCGAAGGCCAATGGCATGCCTTGAGTATTGTCTTTGTCGTACCCGCGCTGCGTGTCTCTGAATACCCGCCGTTGGCCGCCCGGTGCCGACACGGTGTAAAAACTCTATAATGGGTTTAGCCACTTACGTGCATCCTGATGCGCACTTAGCGGGGCGCCGGGAAAAATGCGCCGAAATTGTTGCGTTGCAGCAAGAGGCATCTAGGTGGCGCAATAACAGCAATAGCAACTACATACTTGTCATAAGTGCCCGAAAAGGTACATTATGTGACGTGTCTCACAACAACCAGAATGCGGAGAAAACCGCACCGACCGACGCAGCCGATGCACTTGCTGACGCCATTGAGTCGTTGTTTCAGCCTCTGGCGCGGATGCTCGTGCGACAAGGCATCGGGGCCCGCAGCACACTTGAACGCATAAAGCGAGCATACGTTTCGGCAACGATAGACGTACTGAAGGAACGCGAGCTGCCAATCACGTCGGCGCGCCTCAGTGTTTTCACGGGCTTAACATCGCGCGAAATTGACAACATCATCGCTACTCAAGAAAGGGTCGCGACACGGGCCCGAATTTCGTCGCCGACCTCGCTGCGCTCTTAACTGCTTGGCACGAGGATTCCCGTTACGCATTTACATTGGCCGGCACACCCTACGAGCTTGATTATGAGGCCTCGGCGTACAAGCCAAGCTTCACGGCGCTTGTGCAGGAGTTCGCGCCGGGCACGAGCCCCGTGAGAGTTATTGCAGGAGTTGATTAGCGCTGGAGGAGCGGCACGAATCAATCCGGAGACAAACCGAATTCAGGCCGTGTCCCGTGCGTTTATCGCCGAACCCTATTCGCGGATCAATGCGCAGCGCATCGGATCTTGCTTAGGAATTGACGGAAACTCTGTACGCAAACTCTCAGACGCCTGACGCGGCGGCCCGCCGCTTCGACCGCAAGGTTATGGCTGACTTCGCAATCGACGAGGCAGCTGAAGAGCGCCTTTAGGACGACTGTTCGAGCGAATGCGGCAGCCTTTCCTCGAGTCACTGGACAAGTGGCTTCAGGAGCAACCTCCAGCTGCCGAGAACGGACGGCGAGTGGGGTATGCGGTGTTCGGGTTTGTCGAACCACGCGAGATTCACTCAGACCAGAACCATCCGACAACTTCTCCGCCGCGTCCAAAGAGACTCGCTGGTTTTCCTGGGGTAAATGAAGGCGCCGCTCCTTCTCTGCCTCGAGAGTGCTCGCGACTCCGGCGCCAAACCAAAAATCGTTGACTGAAAAGATCAGAAGACTACAAGGGAACTTAGAACATGAGAATCGATAGTCGTCTGCCTCACGCATGGCTTTCGCGGCAATGCTCCTGCTTGCCACGACGCCGACAACTTGGGCAGGCATCGCGGGTGGTGGCTTGCGTCCGAGCCTCGGGCATCGCAGGCGGCAGCATGCTAGGGATACTCCGGCAGGTTGCAGTGCGCACTGCCAGACAAGGGCATCGCGGCGGCGGCATTCGTGCGAGCCTGGGCATCAGGTGGCGGCATGCATCCTCGCGGGATCTCACGGCGGCTCGGATGCGCACATGCCATCGACAAGGGCATCAGGTGGTGGCATTCGTCCGAGCCTGGGGATCGCGGGCAGCGGTGGAATGCGGCTCGATGGCCTCCAGGACAAGGGCATCAGGTGGTGGCATTCGTTCGAGCCTCGGGATCGCGGCGGCGGAATGCACATCCTCCAGGACAAGGGCATCGCGGGTGGTGGCATTCGTCCGAGCCTCGGGATCGCGGCGGCTGGAATGCACGATCCTCCAGGACAAGGGCATCGCGGGTGGTGGCATTCGTTCGAGCCTCGGGATCAGCAGGTGGCGGAATGCGGAACGTTCCGACGTTCACGCGGTTCGCAGGTCATTCAGCTGGAAGGCGACGCTAGATTCGAGTCGCTGAGAGTTGTAATCCGCTACACGACGGGCGCCGGTCTTCAAGACGGCGCCCGTTTCATTTGTGGATATCGCCGTCGTGGGGTTGGTCGAAAACTCCTCGCTAAGCTGCTTTCGTTAGTTCTTCTCTCAACACCTTCCTCAATATCTTCCCCACGTTCGTCTTCGGCAGTTCCTGCCTGAAGTAAACGTGCTTGGGCACCTTGTACCCGGCGAGCGATTGGCGGCAGTAGTCGATCACATCCTTTTCGGTGAGGGCCGGGTCCTTGCGGACCACGAATAGCGCCACCACTTCGCCGGAGTGCTCGTCAGGCTGGGCCACAGCGGCAGCCTCCAGGACTCCGGGATGCGAGGCGATGGCGGCTTCGACCTCGTTGGGGTACACGTTGAACCCGGACACCAGGATCATGTCCTTCTTGCGATCCTCGATGTACACGAAGCCGCGCGCGTCCATGCGACCGACATCACCCGTGCGCAGGTAGCCGTCCGGCAGCATCACCTTCGCGGTCTCGTCCGCGCGATTCCAGTAACCCACCATCACCTGCGGCCCACGTACGCAGATCTCGCCCACCTTGCCGAGCTCGACATCCTTGCCGTCGTCGTCCTTGATGGCGATTTCGGTGGAGGAAATCGGCAGGCCGATAGAGCCGTTGAAGTCCGTGTCCGGGGGATTGATGCACGCGGCGGGTGAGGTCTCGGTGAGGCCCCAGGCTTGCGTCAGAACCGTGCCGGTTGCTTCCTTCCAGCGTTTCGCCACGGCCTCCTGGACCGCCATGCCGCCGCCGAGGGTGATTTTCAGCTGGCTGAAATCCAGCTCCTTGAAGTCCGGCGCGTTCAGCATGGCGTTGAACAGCGTGTTGACTCCACTCAGGAACACACACGGGTAGCGCTTGAACTCCGCCATCATCGCCGGCAGGTCGCGCGGATTGATAATTAGCACATTCGTCCAGCCGAGCCGTGCGAACAGCAGGCAGTTACACGACAGTGCGAAGATGTGATACAGCGGGATCGCCGTGATGAGCATCCCCGGCTCGCTGGCCATCTCGCCGAGCCACGCCTCGGCCTGCAGGACGTTAGTGCTGACGTTGCCATGGGAGAGCATGGCGCCCTTGGCGACGCCGGTCGTGCCGCCAGTGTACTGCAGGTAGGCGAGATCATCCGGGCCGACATCCACGCTCGCAAACGGCAGCTTCATTCCCGCGTTAACCGCCGCCTTGAACGAGCCGGCATTCGGGATGTTCCAGGGCGGCACCTGCTTGCGCACGCGACGCACCACGTAGTTGACGATCTGCGACTTGGGGAACGCCAGGTAATCGCCCGCGGCGGTGACGAGCACGTGCTTGAGGCGCGTCTGCGCCACGACTTTCTCGACTATGTGGGCGAAATTCTCGATGACTACGATTCCGGTCGCGCCCGAATCACTGAGTTGGTGCTGCAGTTCTGGCGCGGTGTACAGCGGGTTGGTGTTGACGACGGTAAGTCCCGCGCGCAGTGCGCCGAACATGGCGATCGGGTACTGCAGGGTGTTTGGCAGCATGATGGCGATGCGATCGCCCTTCACGAAGCCCGAGTGCTGCAGCCAGGCCGCGAAGGCGCGCGAGCGCACCTCCAGCTGCCGATAAGTCATCGCAGCGCCCATCTGGATGAACGCCACCCGCTCGGCATGCTCGACGCAGGCTTTCTCGATCAGCTCCTTCAGCGAGCGCAGCCGCCCCGGGTCGATCTCGGCCGGCACGTGCGGCGGATACGATTGCAGCCAGATCTTGTCCATCAGCGTCCCCCCGTTTCGGCATTCTTCTTCAGCAGCGGCTGCAGGTAGCGCCACACGGTGTCGAGCACCGGGGGCTCCCCTTGAGCGTTCGGGTGCATGCCATCCTCCTGCATGCGCGTGGGATCGAGCGCCACGCCAGCCAGCAGGAACGGCACCAGCGGCAGATGATATTGGCTTGCGATCTGCGGGAACACGCGCGCGAATTCTTCGGTGTAGCGCGGTCCGTAGTTCGGTGGGATCTGGATCCCGACCAGCAACACATGCGCTCCTTTGGCCTGCGCCATGCGCACCATGTGCGCGAGGTTGTCGCGCATCGCCTCGAGCGGCAGTCCCCGCAGGCCGTCGTTGGCGCCCAGCTCCAGGATCACCGTTCCCGGTTGGTGCAGCTGCAGCGCCCGCGGCAGTCGCTCCAGGCCGCCGCTGGTGGTCTCGCCGCTCACGCTGGCGTTGACGACCTCGTATCCGTACCCTTGAGTCTTCAGTCGCGTCTCGAGCAGCACGACCCAACCCTGCTCCGGCCGGATTCCTAAAGCGGCGCTCAGACTGTCGCCGAATACAAGGATCGTACGGTCGGAGGCCACCGCGTTCTGGAGCGCGATGAACACCAACCCTATGCCCAGCGCCGCGGCGCCGACAATTCGCAACAGCGTTCTCAAGGCTGACAACCTCTGCAAGCAGGTTAGCAGCCCCGAAGGCCCGCTGACCATTGTCGATGGGGTGTCGTTCGACATCGCCGCCGGCGAGTCGGTGGCGGTCACCGGGCCTTCCGGCGCCGGCAAGTCGACGCTGTTGGCGCTGCTTGCGGGCCTTGATCTGCCGACCAGCGGCAAGGTGCTGCTCGAGGGCGTGGATCTCACCACGCTGGATGAGGACGGGCGGGCACGGTTGCGTGCGCAGCGTGTCGGCTTCGTGTTCCAGTCGTTTCATCTGATCCCGGCACTCACCGCGCTCGAAAACGTGATGCTGCCGCTGGAGCTCGCTGGCAGCTCCGACGCGCGCGCCGCGGCGCACGCGACGCTGGCGCGCGTCGGGCTGAAGTCGCGCACCGGCCACTACCCGCGGCAGCTCTCCGGCGGCGAGCAGCAGCGCGTCGCAATCGCGCGCGCCTTCGTCACCCGGCCGGCGGTGCTGTTTGCCGACGAGCCGACCGGCAATCTTGACACCGTCACCGGCGCGCGGGTCGGGGAACTGTTGTTCGAGTTGAACGCCAACGCGCATACGACGCTGGTGCTGGTCACGCACGACGCGGCGCTCGGCGCGCGCTGCGCGCGCGCCCTGCACATGGAAGCCGGGCGGGTGATATGAAAGCCCTGGCGCTGGCGCTGCGCACCCTGGCGCGCGAGTGGCGCTCGGGTGAACTTGGGGTGTTACTGCTGGCGCTGACGGTCGCGGTCGCCGCACTCACCGGCGTGGGCTTTCTGGTCGGCCGCATCAGCGCGGCGGTCGCCCTGCAGGCGAGCTCGGTGCTGGCGGCGGACCTGCGGCTGGGTTCTCCGCAGCCCCTCGATGAGCGCTATTTCACGGAAGGCGCACGGCGCGGCTTGCGCACCGCGCGCAGCACTTCACTCCTGTCGGTGGTGTTCAATGGCGAGGCCAGTCAGCTCACCAACATCGCGGCGGTGACCGCCAACTACCCGCTGCGCGGCCGCGTGCTGGTTGGCGACGAACCGTTTGCGCCGGGGGTGCCGGCGGCCGGCATTCCGGCCCCCGGGGAGGTGTGGCCCGACTCGCGCCTGCTGGCCGCCGTCGGCGGCAAGGTCGGCGGGCAGCTGTCGATCGGGGCGGCGACCTTGCGCGTCAGCCGCGTGCTGATCGCCAAGCCCGACCAGGGCGGCACGTTCGCCGAGCTCGCACCGAGCCTGCTCATGAATGCCCAGGATTTGCCGGCCACGCGACTGATCGAGCCTGGCAGCCGCGTCAGCTACAGTGCACTGTTTGCCGGGGAGCGCGCGAGCGTTGAGCTCTTCAAGACCTGGCTCACTGCTGCCAAGCGTCACGGCGAACGGCTGCGTGACATCACGGATGCCAGTCCGCAGGTGCGCAATGCCGTCGATCGCGCCGGACGCTTTCTCACCCTCGCGAGCCTCGTGAGCGTGCTCTTGTGTGCCATCGCAGTGGCGATGGCTTCACGGCGCTACGTGCATCGCCACCTCGATACGGTAGCGCTGCTGAAGACCCTGGGTGCCACGCGCAACTTCACCCTGGCGCTGTCTTTGTCGCAGCTGCTGGTGATCGCGCTGGTGGCGGCGCTGGTGGGGGCGGCGCTCGGGTTCGTGGCGCAGGAGTGGCTGTTGCAGGCGATCAAGGGCCTGCTTGCGGTCACGCAGCTGCCGGCAGCGGGTATCACGCCAATCGCCATCGGTTTTGCGGCGGCGATCGCGGTGCTCGCCGGCTTTGCGTTGCCACCGCTGCTGCAACTGTCGCGTGTGCCGGCGCTGCGGGTGCTGCGTCGTGACGTCGGTCCGCCGCCGCCGCTCGTGGTGCTGGCGTTTGGGCCGGCGGTAGCGGTGGTGCTGGCGCTGATTTACTGGGTGGTGCGCGATTTGCGGCTGCTGGGGTACTTCACCGCGGGACTGGCGGCGTTCGTGGTAGTGCTGGCGCTCGCGGGTTTTGCGCTGGTGTATCTCGCCGGCCGGCTGCGCGGACGGGTGGGCGTCGCCTGGCGCTACGGCGTGGCGAACCTAAGCCGCCGGCGCGCCGAGAGCGTGGTGCAGCTGGTGGCGTTCGGCGCCGGCATCATGGTGCTGCTGCTGCTGGGTATTATCCGCGGCGACCTGAACGGCGACTGGCGGCGCACGCTCCCCGCGGACCTTCCCAACTATTTCTTCGTCAACATTCCCCCGGCGGAGCGCGAGAACTTCACCCGTTATCTTGCGGCCCAGGGGGCGCGCACCACGCGCGTGTTGCCCATGATCCGCGGCCGCCTGACGCTCATCAACGGTCACCCGGTGGAGGACGCGCGCACTGGCGGCAATGGCGAGCGTGGCGGCGAGCGGCGGCGGGGTGGCGAGGATAATTTCGCCACCCGCGAACAAAATCTCACCTGGACGACGGAACTCGGCCCCGACAACCGCATCGTGGCAGGTCACTGGTGGACGCCGGCGGATGCCGGCAAACCGCTCGTTTCCCTGGCCACCGAGTTCCAGGATTCCCTGGGCGTCAAGGTCGGCGACCGGCTGACCTTTGACATTGCCGGGGAGACCCTGCAGGTCACCGTCGCGAGCATCCGCAAGGTAAAATGGGACAGCTTCCAGCCGAATTTCTTCATCGTGTTTCCGCCGGGAGTGCTCGAGGGCGCGGCGGGCACCTATATGACCAGCGCGTACGTCAACCCCGGGACGGCGCATTCGCTGGCGCAGCTCGCACGGCGCTTCCCCAGCGTGTCGATCTTCGACATCCAGGAATTGCTGGTGCAGGTGCGCGCCGTGCTCGACAAGGCGGCGCTCGCGGTGCAGAGCGTGTTTGCTTTCACGCTGTTCGCGGGACTCACCGTGCTGCTCGCGGCCGTGCAATCCAGTCGCGACGAGCGGCGCTACGAGAGCGCCATGCTGCGCACGCTCGGTGCCAGCCGCGCAACGGTGGTGCAGGGTGTGCTCGCCGAGTTCGCCACCCTCGGCTGCCTCTCGGGGTTGATCGCCGCCATCGGGGCTTCGATCGCCGCGTATTTCCTCACCACGCAGTGGCTGGAACTGCACTACACCTTTGAGCCCTGGGTGTGGGTCATCGGGGTCTGCGGGGGCACACTGCTGGTGACGCTGGGTGGCTGGCTCGCCACGCGCGCTGTGGTGAATCAGCCGCCGCTGACGACGCTGCGGGCGTGAAGCGGACACGATCAACGCAGCCGGCCAAAGTCACGCCTTTGGCCGGCGGAAACGAAGCTGATGTCCGCGAAAATCGCTTCGAAGCGATTTTCGCCAATAGATCAGCGGGCGACGCCGATCGTAACCCAGGAGTCCGGCTCGGTGTCGCCGCGCCAGGTGACCCCTTCGATGGTGAACTGGTAGGCGCCGGGGCCGAGTGCCGAGCTGTTGAAGGCGAGGCGCAGGTTGCCGTTGGAGTCCTTGGCAATGTTGGTGATGATCGCCACGCGCCCCTGGTCGATGCGATCGATGGTCACCCGGAAGGAATGGAACGGCGAGCGGGACTCGTCGATTTTAAGATCCGCCAGCTGCGCGCCGCCGCTGCCGCCCACAGTGATCGCCGGTGTGTTGGAAGCGCCCGAACGGCTCGGCAGTACGCGGATTTCGCGTGTGCTGGTCGCCGGGTCGAGCGGTTGCTCGAGCATCTGTTTCTTCAGGTCCGCGATCTGCCGGCTCTTGCCGGCGTTATTGCCGCCGAACATCAGCAGCGTCAGCCCCAATACCACGACCGCGGCGGCGAGTCCGATCGTTACCTCGGGCCTCTGCCACTTGGGCTTGGCTTTTTCCTGCCACGGTTCAGGTTTGCCGCTCGCTTCCAGCAGGCGCAAACCCGCGTTCACGCGCTCCGGCAGACCAATCTCATCCAGCAGCTCCGGGTTCTCGTGACAGAAGCGCTCGAAATCTGTCGCACCCTTCAACGGCAGGCGTCCTGACAGATAACGCTCGACCACCTGGTTGCGGGCGACGAAGTCGCGGTCCATCGGCGCAGCAGCCGGTGCCGGGGCGGACGCTGGAGCGGAGGTTGGGGCGGGAGGCGCAGACGCAGCGGGCGCGCGTGCGACTACAGGCGCGGCGGCCGGCTTCACCTGCGGCGTGGGGCTTGAGGCGGCGGCAGGGACAGGGGCCGGAGTGGCCGACGCGACCGGGGTGGGCTTTCTCGCCAGTGCTGCGGCCTCGCGGGCGCTCGCCCAGCTTGCCAGACTCGGCGCTTCGGCCGGGGGTGGCTTGACCGCGGCTTTTTCGGCGGCCGGGGCTTTGACGACCGGCGCTGCAGGTGCAGCGACATTGGCCGCGCTCGGCTTCGGCGCGCTACGGTCCGCGTGTCGTGCGGCGGCGGCGAGCTTGGTGGCCGCGGCTGACAACGAGGCGGTGCTCGCCAGTGGCACCATGGTCATCGCAGGGGATGCGGTCGGCGCAGGCGTCGCCGCTGCCGCACGCGGGGATGCGGAGCGTGTCGCGGCGCCCTTCGCGGCCGGCGTTGATGCGCTCGCCGGCGCGCCCGTCAGCAGTCGGTCAACTTCCTTCGGATCTTCCAGCGTGAGCTCGACTTCGGCGCCCGCCGGCGGCCTCGGCGCTGGCGCTGACTGCGCTGGCGGTGACAGGGTCGGGGGCGCCGGCGGTTCGGGTGGCGCGGAGGCGAGGTGCGCATCGGGCCCGAACAGCGTTTCAGGTTTGATGAACTCAATGCCGGTGGCATCGAGTGACTTCCCCGGAGTCGCAGCAACCGGCGCGGATGCGGGCGCTGAGCCCGGCGCCGGGGCCGCTGCAGGCGTGTCCAGGGGCTCCTCGACCGGCAGGTCGGCAAGGAGTTCCAGCGTGGGGCGAGACGCGGCTTCCATGCCTGCTATCTAAGCAACGCGCCGGCCGGCCGGCCTCGCCATGGCTCACAGATCAGGCGGTCAGCCTTCGGTTCGTGACGCGGGTCTCATTTCAGGTAAGAGCGAATGTGTAGCCGAGCGTGCCGTCAGCGGGGCCCTCGTCATCCGCTCCCTCGGTGCCGCCGAGGGATGCATACAACGCCATCGCGGCGGCATTGGTTCGATCGGTGAGCACCCAGGAGCGCCTTCGCCAAACTCTGCCGGCGGCACGGGCGTCCTCACGGATTCGTTGACAGCGTGTATGCGGTCACCTTGGTGCCCGCCGGCACGACCAGCAGTCCGTCGCCGGCGCTCAGGCCTGACATGGGTATCCCCATTGAGCCGGTATTCACGGGCGCGCCCAGGGCGACCTGCCATGCCTGCTTACCAGTGCTGCCATCCACTGCAAACAGGTTGCCGGAGGACGAGCCAATGAATACATATTGATTTACGGCTATTGGGGCACCGGATAGCTGGCCGTCCCCGGTGAAACTCCATTGCGTGGCGTTATTGCTCAGTGCGATCGCACTCAAGGTGCCATTCTGCAGGAAGTATTCTGTGGTTGTGGTGAGTGCCGGTGGTTCATCGGCGCCAAACGAGCCGACGGCCGCTCCCGTTTCGGCGTTGTATACCGTTCCGTAGTAACGCGGCCCGACATCCGCAGAATAAACCCGCTGATTTGCGACCACCGGGGTGGCACCACCGCCACCGCCACAACCGGTGTTGTTATGCCAGATCAAATCGCCGGTCGCCGGGCGGAAATCGTATGTCTGGCAAGGGTAAGTAACGTACACGCCATCCGCGGTGATTGCGGGATCGCTGTCTGCGCCTTGCTGCACGGGCTGAGACCACACAATCGCGCCGGTGGCCTGGTCGAGCGCGTACACCGCGCCGTTGCTTCCTAAGGCGCTGATGTATACGAGTCCATTTGCCGCTGTGGGCGCTGCGTCGAACTGGGTTGCGCCTGGCAGCACGGTGCTCCACGCCGCCGTTCCACTAGCCGCATCGAACGCTTCCATCGTGGCTGCGGCCCCGGTCGGAGAACTGATGACGAATATCTGACCGGCGTCGTAGGCGGCGTTGGAAAGACCGGGGAATGTGAGCGGGCCCCACGATATGGCTCCGGTAGTCTGCTCGAGCGCGAACAACTGCGTGCTACTGTTACCGACGTTGACGGTCACGAACACCTTGCCCTGTACGATCAGCGCGTAGGACGCCAGCCCACCGACGTCGACACTCCATGCCGGGCCTGCTGGGAAGGTGACGGAGGCGAAGTTCACCACCCCGGTATGCGCGGGGTTGATCTGGTAGGCGACGGCATCCTTCGACGCCGGCGCGATCGTGACCGTCTGCGGAGCGGTCGTCCCAACCGCGCTGGTTGCGTCATGCACGGTGACGGAGGCTGTACCGATAGCCGCGATATCCGCAGCGGCAATCTGGGCGACCAACTCGTAGGTAGTGACGAACGTGGTGGTGCGTGCGCCGCCGTTCCACTGCACGACCGATGCATTGGTAAAGCCGGTTCCAAGCACCGTGAGCATAAAGGCTCGCGATGCCTTTCTCGCTGTACCTGCCGGACAGATAGATGTTCTGGCCCGACTGTATCCCGTTCAGGCTCACCTGGAAGCTTCCTGTCGGCGCACTCTGGGCGACCGTTGCCGCGGCCGTAACTGTGAGGGGAGCCACCGTCATGGTCACCCCCGAATTGCCGCCGCCGCTGGAGCCGCCGCTCCCGCTGCTCCCGCCACTACCCCCGCCACCGCAAGCGGTGAGCAACAGGGCGACCAGGGCGATGCCGCTGATGCGACCTTGGGAACTCAGGCTGGCCTGCCGGCGCACCCGTGATGGTGGCTGCGATGACATGTCGACTCCCTGTCCCGTTTGCCCGAGGCACACGCGGACTTGTTGTTGTTATGGGCTCAGCCTAGCAACTAATTACACGGCTAACCATTGGGATCTATTACAAGGGCATGCATTTCTGTACAAACAGGGCAGAAATGGGGGTTGATGTCCGCTTAAGCACTTGGGACGAAGCCGTAAGTGGCGGGGACGAGTGCGAGGGCACTGGGTTGGCACGCCGGTCCAAGGCGTGTCGAATGGCGCGGCGGTACGCGACGCAGGAGGTGAATGCATGAGACGCATCTGTGCGGCGCTGCTGGCATTGAGCGGACCGTGGACCGCGGCACCGGCCGCGACACCGCAAAGCGATCGCGCCGAAGTCGCAAGACTCGACACGCAATTCCAGGCCGCGGTAAAAAATAATGACGCCGCAACTATGGCGCGTATTCTCCACGACGACATGGTCTTGGTTCTCGGTGACGGGCGCATCAACACCCGTGCGGAGCAGCTGCAGGAGGCACGGGACAGGCTCGTTGCGTATGAGATCCAGGACGAGGATCCCGGCACACAAATGGTGCGCGTCTACGGCGATACGGCAGTCGTGACGGCGTGCCTGCGAATCAAGGGCACCAGCCGGGGTATCGCCTTCGAGCGACACTTGTGGTTCAGCGACACCTATGTGCGCACCGCTGCGGGCTGGCGTTACTTTTTCGGCCAGGCTTCACTGCATCTTCCCGACGGTGGTGGTTGCCCATGAACGACTATGCGCCGCTCGCAGTGCAGCCTGCCAGTCATTGCAGTGACATGTAGCCCGGCTCGCTTTCGACCCGCTTGAGCCATGCGCCAACTGCCGGATAGGCGGTGAGATCGAATCCGCCGTCCGCAGCGCAGTGCGTGTATGCATAGAGCGCAATGTCCGCGATCGAGTAGCGCCCGCCGGCGAACCAGTCGCACCCTGCAAGGTGAGTCTGCATCACGCCCAGCGCGGCATTGCCTCTTGCATGCCACTCAGGGACCAGATGTCGCCGCTTCTCGAGTTCCTCTTGCGGTGCAAATGCGAGCCAGAAGCGGGCCACCGCGATATAGGGCTCGTGACTGTATTGCTCGAAGAACATCCATTGCAGCACCTCGGCACGGCCCCACCGGTCGGCGGGCAACAGGAACGCACCCTCGCTCAGATACCAGAGGATCGCACCCGACTCCGCGAGCGTGCGGCCATTCTCGAATTCGAGTAACGGCACGCGGCCATTCGGATTCTTGGCGAGAAACTCGGGCTGGCGCGTAGCGCCGTCATGCAGCCCGTACTCCTTGAGTGTGAGATCTACGCCGAGCTGTCGCGCGGCGAGTCGAACCTTGTAGCAATTGCCGGACATCGGCATCTGATGAAGCACGGGCATTTGAGTAGTCCTTCGGGTACGGGGGTGAATTATGCATTCGCAGATGTTGTGTGATCTTGGACGCGGTTTGAGTCGGACTGCAAACTTGCGTAGCGGCAGTCGTATCGCGCTCGCGGCTATTCGCCTGCTGGCTATTGGTGCGGTTGTTAGAACAGCCCTGTGCGCTCTGGCGACGCTCGCGGTAAGCGCGCTGGCTCCTGCTGGAGCGGCCGCGAGCAAGCCGTGCAGCTATCAGGACCTGATGCCTGCCTACGAGAAGTTCGCCGCCCGGACCTCGGACCTTCCTGCACAGCAACGCGCCATCGCCTTTGTCCGGGATTTCGCGCCGCGGTACCCTGACTATTACGCCCCGGAGGTCTTCGGTGAGGCGGCCAGGCTGCAGGCGCACGCCGTGCGTTATTTCGATCCGGCGCAAGCGGCCGTCGTTTTCAAGGACGTTCCGCCGCTCACTGCCGGGCGCCTCGCGGCGTTGGCCGGCGTAGTCGGCCCGCAGTTCGCCCGGCAGCAGCGCAGATTCATGCGGTCCTTTCCTGATTTCAACTGTCACACAATAGTTGAGTTGGGGGTGTCGCTGCTGGAGTTCGACGGACATGGGACCCAGTTCGGCAACGGTACGTACCATCTGCTGTTCGGCGTGGATGTCATGGCGATGTTCCACGGTCCTGGGGACATGCCCGCATTTTTCGACCATGAGCTCTTTCATCTTTACCACCAGCAGGTCGTCGCCTGGCCGCAGGGCGAGAACCCGGCCTGGTGGATGATGTGGGTCGAGGGACTGGCCACTTACGTCAGCCAGCGCATGAACCCCGGGCTCGATGCGCAGCAGGTGTTGTGGTACCCCCGCGATATCGTGGCGAGGATGGAGCAGACACAGACGCTGACGCACGCGGCGCGACTCATGCTGCGCGACATCGACAAGACCGGGCCCGACGCAGATCGCTGGTTTCATATCAGCCCCGCGGTGCAAGGTCTTCCGGTTCGCGCCGGCTACTATCTTGGCTATCTGTTTGCCAGGTTCGAAGGCGGTGGCCACTCCCTGCCGCAGCTGGCCCGCATGGCGCCCCAACAGCTCCATCGCGACGCAGTGACATTTCTCACCCAGCTTGCGCACGCTGGCGGCGCGGCAACCGGGCCGTCGCGCGGATCCGGGGTCGCCGGACTGAAAATCCCGCGCGGCTTTATGATTCCCGCGGACTGATTTGCATCAGCTGCAGCTGCTTGCGGACCGAGTCCCGGAAGCGCTCGCTGCTGGTGACCGTCGCACCCCCGGCCAGGATCACGATGATGTCCCCACGCGGGGTGCGGCTGATCTCGCGCACGTGATTCAGGTTGACCAGGCACGAGCGACTGACCCGCAGCATTGGCTGCGACCTCAATGACTCCTCCGCGTGCTGCAGCGTGCTACGCGCCGAATACGCATCGCGCCCGACCGTGAGTCGAACGTAGTTTCTATCCGCCTCGATCATCTCCACGCGCCCCGCGTCGAGCACGTACGTTCTGCCGCCCGCTTCGGCGATGACCCGCGGCGGCGGCTCCCGCGGGGACCCGGCGTTGCGCTCCAGGAGCTCCAGCACTTCAGCAACTGCGGCATTTCGCCGCGCCACACCCGCCGTATCGTGTCGTTGGCGTAGCCGTGCCAAAGTGACCTGGAAACGCTCCCCGTCGAAGGGTTTCAGCAGATAGTCGATCGCACGAACGTCAAACGCATCGACCGCGTAGCGATCGTAGGCGGTCACGAACACGATCTGCGGCAATGTCCCGGAGTCGAGCGAGCGGGCGAGGCCGATACCGGTCAGCGCGGGCATTTGCACATCGAGGAACAGCACGTCCGGAGGCTGGGCACGAATGGCTTCCAGTGCGGCCCTGGGGTCGCCGTATTCGCCGACGATGCGCAGATCCGGCTCACGCGTACAGTATTCCCGCAGCGTGCGACGCGCGGCGGGCTCGTCATCCACGATCACGACGTCCAGCATGGGTGTCGGCTGCGGCGCCGGGTCCACGCTGTTACGAGTCATGTTCACTTGCCAGCCCATGCAACACCGGCAGGCGTATCTCCGCCACCCAGTTCTGGTCCGGACTCAGACCAGCCTTGAACGTCGCGCGTCCACCAAATTGAATGCTCAGGCGCTCGCGCACGTTTTTCAAGCCGATGCCGACCGACCCAGCAGCCGCGCCGCTGTAACCGGGCGGTAGGGAATTCACCACCCGCAACAGCAAGGTTTCGCCGGCGGTGTGCGCCTCAACCCGCACCGTCACCGCCGCGTGATCATGCGCGAGGCCGTGCACCACCGCATTTTCCACCAGCGGCTGAAGAATCAGACTCGGCACCCAGATCGAAGGACTCGAGCCGGGCTCAGGAACAACCACCCGCAGACGGTCCGCAAATCGTCGCTGTTGCAACTGCAGGTACAGTCGAGCGAGTTCCAGCTCCTCCTCCAGCGGACACAGTTCACGTTCGCCGATTCGCAGCGCGCGCCGCAAAAGATCGCTGAGCTGCATAATCATCGATTGCGCCAGGGGCGGATCCCAGGCGACGTTTCCCTTGATGGTGTGAAGCAGGTTGAAGAGCGTATGTGGCGAGAGTTGTGTGCGCAGCACCGCCAGGTGCGCAGCGCTCAGTGAGCGCTCCAGCGTCGCAGAGCGCAGTTGCGAATCACTGTAGCGCCGGTACAAATCGAATCCCGTGACGAGTGCAACGCCAAAGAAGTACGTCGATAGAAAAATGGTGGCCGACGCGAGCCACAGAAACCCGTGTTGGCCCGGGTAGGCTTCGATCACCCAGTTAATGGACGGAAACCATGGAGTCATCGGCGGCAGACTTCCAACCAGCCTCTCGGCGATATCGATGGCCGGATGCGCGAGCGCCGCGAAAAAAAGTCCGCACAGAAGTTGCAGCGGCGCTGCGCGCCACAGCGGCTGCCAGCCGATACGCCGGGACATCCACAGGCAGCCGATCAAGGCAGGGTAAAGCAGCAAGTGTTGCAGGAGGCGCGCGTTCCAGGGCGTGAACACGTTCCTCACGCCAGTCGTTTCGAGGTTCGCCTCCATGCTGAGCCCCCACAGCACGTTCGAGAGCGCAACGTAGGCCCAGAACACGGTGAGCAGACCGAGGTCACGGCGGATCCCGCCCAGCGGCTTGATGGCGGTCAGCGTGTCCGGTGAAAAACCCCGTTCGGTTCGGAAGTCAGCGAACCCCCGCAGGCTGCGTGTGCTGTCGTTCACCAGGGAATTCTACATCTGGAATAAGCGGTGCGCCGTGCAGATGTTGCGTTTCGTACACACCTCTCAGGCCGGTGGGACAGGTGCGTTGGTGGCGGGGACGCGTACGACTTTATGTGGTTCGCAAACCGTCGCTTTCGGAGTTCCATAGCGCAGCGTATTTCCGAGGCTGTAGTTTTTTTGCGATAGGGGGAGTGATTCTATGTTTGGATCCAAGAGCCGAATGGCTGTTTCGTTGATGGCCGCGACGGCGCTGACCGCAGCTTGGCACGTGGCGCTCGCGCAGCAGAAGGCGGACGCAGCGGCCAGCGCAGCCGAAGCTCCCGAATTGCAGGAGGTCGTGGTCACCGGCACCATGATCAAACGGGCCAACGCCGAAACCGCCGAGGCCATCACGGTCATCAAGGCGGACAGCCTCAAGGACCAGGGCATCGTGAATGTGGAGCAGGCGCTCAACACGCTTACCTCCAACACTCCGAGCGTCAACATCGCCCAGTCCGTCGGCACGTTTTCCGGCGGCGGTACTTACGCCAACCTGCGCAACCTGGGCAATAGCCGCACCCTGGTGCTCCTTGATGGCCAACGACTGGCCCCCAATGCCTTCAGCGACAATGCGGTCGACCTGAGCGGCATTCCGTTCTCGGCTATCGACAGCGTCCAGGTACTGCGGGAAGGCGCCTCGGCACTGTACGGCTCGGACGCGATTGCGGGCGTGATCAACTTCATCACCAGGAAAAATTACCAGGGGCTCGAAGTCCAGGCTAATTTCGACCACCCGGAGAAATCCGGCGGCAGCTCCGGCGAGGGGGATTTCACCTTCGGACACGGGGATCTCTCGAGTGACGGTTATAACCTAATGATCACCGGAAGTTACAGCAGGCAAGGGGAACTGCGCGCGACGCAGCGGCCGTTTTCCGCCTACGGTTTTGATCCCGGCCGAGGATATTCCAGTACCAACGGTATAGGAACGTGGCCCGGGTCCTTCGTGGACGCCAACGGTAACCGATGGCAGTCGGGCTATCCGACCTGCGCGGGCAATCCGGCGCTGACGACGTACTTCGGTGACTGTGAATACCGGTATTCCGCCGCGTCGGACCTGCTCCCGCAGTCCAGCGAGGGTTCCGGGATGGTGTCCTTCACCAAGGCGCTGCCAGCCAACAACACCCTGCAGGTGCAGTACTTCTATACCCAATCCAAAGTGTCCGGTTGGTTCGGTCCCATGTTTTATTTCTTTCAGATGGACCCGGCGAGCCCCTACTACCCGAAGGCGTCTCAGCTGACATGCGCCGGAGGCCCGGCGGCCTGCAGCACCCCGACGCCGGATCTGGCCGATGGGGGCGATGCGGTCTGGAGTGACCCCCTGAACGACCGCGAATTCGAGAACATCAATACCGAGCAGCGGGCTCTGTTGACGTTCTCTGGCACGAACGGCGGTTGGGACTACAGTGCGGTACTCAACTACAGCCAGAGCAAGGGCGACAATCGCTGGACCGCGGGCATGCCCAATGAGGCGGTGCTTGCGCCTGGGCCCGGCGGCAGCATCGGCGTCCTCAGCGATCTGATCAACCCCTTCGGTCCGCAGAGCGCGGCAGGCCAGGCTTTGATCACCTCCGCGTATATAAACGGCACCTACTCGGCCGGCGAGGACAAACGCTGGAGCGTCGACGGCCATGCCAGCCACGCGCTGGGCGATGCTTTTAATTCGGGTACTCCGGCGACCGTGGCGCTCGGCTTTGATGTGAACGGCGAACACTTCGACTACGCGACCACGCCTTATAACACCCTCACGAGCGCCGCAAGTGGCCTTACGGACAGTGCAGTCGAAGGCAGTCGCACGGTGGGGGCGGTTTACATGGAGGTGGACGTACCGGTCTCCAGGAACTTCGATATCGATTTGTCGGATCGTGAGGACCGCTACAGCGATTTTGGCAGGACCAACAACGGCAAGATCTCGCTGCGCTATCAGCCGGCCAGTTACCTTACCTTCAGGGGCACCGCCTCCACCGGCTTCCGGGCGCCCACGCTGTTCGATCTGTACAACCCGGATAACATGTCAGCTTCGACGGGCGGCACCATGGGATCAGGGAACCCGAACTGCCTGGTCAACCCCGCCATTGCGCCGTTTACTAACTCCACCTGCGCCCAGCAGGGACTGGGGTTGTTCGGCGGAAACAGAACCCTGACGCCCGAAACATCGCAGAACTTCGATATCGGGGTCATTTTCCAGCCGATCGAGAATATGGGCGTTACGCTGGACTGGTACAGAATCCTCCTCAAGAACACCATTGGAGGGGTTCCGGCACAGGCCATTTACGGGGATCCCACCCAATTCGCGAACTATTACGTATTGAACAACGTTGGGGGGCTCACGCCGTCGGTTCAGGAGGCCACCTCTTGCCATCCTTACACGGCACCGACTTGTGGCTACATCCTGCTGACCGATTCGAATACCGGCAGGATCACGACCTCCGGATTCGATCTGAGCATCCAATACGTGCAGCACACAGGCGTTGGGACGTTCCGCGAGGATCTGGAAGGGACCGCGGTCACGCAGTATCTGCAGCAGCAGTACAACGGCGGCCCGAACCTCAACCTGGTGGGCGATTACAATGAACTTCCGCCGGCGTACCGGTGGCAGCATAACGTGAGACTCGACTGGTCGAGCCCGCAGGAGATGTTTGGTGGCGGACTGAGCAACCGCTTCTGGTCGACGTACATCGACGAATTCGGCACTGGCGCCACCAATCAGGGCCCTCGGCCGACGGTGGGCAGTTATTCGCTCTTTGATGCTTATGTGAACTACAAGCCGGTCAAAAACCTGACCGTGTTGTTTGGAATCAAGAATATCCTCGACAAGAATCCGCCGTTCACCAACGCATTTCAGGGCAACTTTGCAGCCGGGTACAACGCGCTCGTTGCGGACCCGCTGTTGCGCAACTTCTATATCAATCTGAAATACACCTTCTTCTAAATTCCTCCCGGGAAAAGTTGATTTAAAGCCCCGCCTCGTGCGGGGCTTTTTTTGAGTGCGGCCCGGCATGGGCGCGGTGCGCCTAGCGCGGGGTTCCGCAAGCTTGGCTGCAGCGCGCCAAATCCAGCGCCAGCAGGACAGGTGCGTAGCTGGCGGGGACGAGTACGAACTTCCGCAATTCGCAAGCTATCGATTTTGGAGTTCCATAGCCGTGTCGCGAAGCGCGGCGTCAACTGCCAGAGCGTTCTGACTTCCGTGAAGACTATGCCGGACGACGTAAGCTCAGTGGGTTGCCTGGAGGACCAACACGCATCGAACGAAGATTGTGTGTACCTGATGTTTTTTGATTGCAACCTGGGGCGCGTAGTATTCGAAGCGAGCGTGGTGCCGCGCGAAGGGGTTAAACCTGACGATAGAGATGCCAACGTGGGTCCGGTTGAAGCCTCGACAGTGCGCCGTGAGGTATTCAGGAAGCCGAAGCGGTAATCCGACAGCTCTCAGACGCTCTTGATCTCCTGAAGGTGTGATGCGCTTCGCATTGCTGGCAATTCTTATCTCGCTGTTCAGTTTCGATGGGGCAACACGCAAGGTCGCAGGCAAGTCTGCTCTGTTATTCGCAATCGATGGAATCGCGCGTTACGATGCGCAAGATGAAAGCCTCAAAGTGCTATTCGATCATGAGCTCTTTCATCAATATCACCAACAGATAGCACCTGAGCTGACGGCTGATGACGCGCCGCTTTGGGTATCGCTGTGGGAAGAGGGTCTGGCGACCTACGTCAGCCAACAAATTAATCCCGGAAGTTCCGAAGCTCAGGTGCTGATGTCTGGCAAGCTCGCGGAACGCTCTGCGCCCTTTTTCTTTGGCTCGAATAGTGGTCGCCCTGATCTTCCGCCTCGTTGCGGGTATTACGTGGGTTACCAGGTCGCCCGCAAGCTCGCCGGCGGGCGTTCACTGCAACAACTTGCGTCTTTCCGGGGACCGGAGCTCGAGAATTCCGTCAGGCTGGAACTCCAGCGCTTCGCGCAACACGCGTAGTCAGCTCGCCGAACTGCTCAGGAAGTACTCCACCTTGTCACGATAGGTGCGCGAGAGCTTCAGCTCGTGGCCACCCTCGAGGGTGAAGAAGGACTCGCCGTTCATGCGCGCGCGGACTTTTCACCAGCCGCGGGTTCACGATGGTGGAGCGGTGCATGCGCTGAGGGCACGGCGCGCGTAGATGAGTGTTCCGGTCACCGCGAGGAAGCGCTCGTGAGGACCACCACACTACAAGCGGTGGCACCAAAAGAGCGCAGTCGTTCAGGGCACGTTAGACGCGATTCCTCCGCACGTCACTAAAGCGAACACAACAAGGCCCCCTGTGACTCCATCTGGGACCTGGCCGACCCGGGACCTGGCCGACGCCTTCCGCAAGCAATGGAACACGGGGCACGTCCAGCAGTGCAACGCCGACCGATCGGCCGTGTATCAGCATTGCGCGCAGCGACTGTCAACGGCGGCCGGACGCAGGCAGAACGAGTGCACGGAGAAGTGCGGCGTCGTGACTCCTGGAAAGCTCTTGTGGCGTTCCCAACCGGCCGGCGCGTATCGTGTGCTGGAGCCCGCCAGCCCTCGGAGGCCATGCTCGAGGCTTTGCAGGCGCGAATCGCGCTGGGTAGCAGGACTGGTACGATGGGGGCCGACTGTCGACATTATGGTGAACTGTCGCGGAAAGTAGGGTTGCATGCTGAGGTGGCAAGTTGCGCTCAAGCGCGCGCGCGAACACCCGGGAGCCGCCTTCAGAACAGGCGTCGCGCTGGCTCGTGGACAGTACTATCGCGCGAAGTTCCTGGTGTTTGGCCGGCGAGTGACAGTCGGACGCCTATTTCAGGTGACGGGAACTCTCGAGATTCGCGGTCCCGGAACGGTCATCTTCGGCGATGAGTGCACAGTCGTTTCCTCGCGTCTCGCACCCACCACCCCGTACACGCTGAATCCCGAGGCGGTTATCCGGTTCGGAAACCGCGTGCTTCTCACCGGTACGCGCCTCAGCTGCGAGCGTCGCATCGACGTAGGCGACAATGCAGGACTATCGGATGCCCGCATCATGGACACCGACTTCCACGCCGTCGAGTCACACGGGCGCCCGCGCTACAACACGCGGGGTGTGTCCAAGCCGATCGTCATCGGCGCAAACACGTGGGTCGGAGCCGGTGCGATGATCCTCAAGGGGGTGCGGATCGGCGAGAATTCCGTCGTGGGTGCCGGCTCGGTCGTTGCGAGCAACGTACCTCCGAATGCCGTCGTTTTCGGCAACCCTGCGCGCATCGTATGGCGGCTGAAAGCTCAACCGCTGGATGTCCTCGTCACGCCGGATGCCTCGGATATTGCGTCGAACACTGTTGCTCCAGCGGATAGAGGTTGAGCCGAAGTGGACTTTGGTTGGAGCGAGGATCAGGTAAGGCTGCGCGAAGGTGTATTGCGCTTTGCGCGCGAAGAGCTCGATCGGGACTTCGGGACGCGCGACCGGGCCGGCAGCTTCTCGCGTGATCTGTGGCGCAAGTGCGCTGCCTTCGGAATCCAGGGGCTGCCCATTCCGGAGGAATACGGCGGCAGCGACCAGGATGCGGTGAGCACTGCGCTCGCGATGGAAGCGCTCGGCTACGGTTGTCGCGACCAGGGGCTGCTTTTTTCGCTGCACGCTCAGATGTGGAGCGTCGAGATGCCGATCCTGAAGTTTGGCACCGAGGATCAGAAGCGTCGCTATCTGCCGCGTCTCTGCGATGGCAGCTGGGTTGGAGCGCTGGGCATGAGCGAGCCGGAATCCGGCTCGGATGCGTTTGGGCTGCATGCCCGTGCTGACCGTCGCGACGACGGATACGGTCTTAACGGCTCGAAGACATTCGTCACGAACGCTCCCGAAGCGGATCTCATACTCGCGTTCGCAACGGTGGACCGGAGCAAGGGGATGTGGGGAGTGACCGCGTTCCTCATCGAACGCGGCACCACGGGGCTGTCGGTTGGCAGAAATATCGAGAAGATGGGATTGACTACGTCCCCAATGGCGGAGCTTTTCTTCGTGGATTGCGCGGTGCCTTCCGAGAATATGCTCGGACGCGAGGGGCAGGGAGCAGCCATCTTCAACCATTTGATGGGCTGGGAGCGAGGCTGCATCCTGGGAAGCACGGTCGGTGCGATGGAACGACAGCTCGACAGCTGCCTGGGCTACGTCAAGACTCGCCATCAGTTCGGCAAGCCGCTCGGCAGCTTCCAGCTCGTGGCGGCGACGATCGCGGAGATGAAAGTCCGCCTCGAGACCGCGCGACTTCTTCTGTACCGCGCAGCGTGGGCGCTTTCGCGCGGAGACAACAACGCACTCGAGGGGGCGATCGCGAAGATGTACATCAGCGAGGCGTCGGTGCAGTCTGCGCTCGATGCGATCCGGCTGCACGGTGGCTATGGCTACATGAAGGAGTTCGAGCGGGAGCGCGAGTTACGGGACGCGATTGCTGGCACGCTCCACTCCGGCACAGCGGAAATTCTGCGGTTGATCATCGCGCGCAACCTCGGCCTCGCGCCGCAGTGAGCGGTGACGTCGTCGCTCGCCAGCAGCCTTCGTCGGCCCCCGCGGCGGCGTTTCTTCTCTGGCATCACCTGCGAGAGAGCGCGCGAAAGTATTCTTCGCGCCCAGCGGTGATGTGGGGCGAAACGGTGCTTACTTACGGCGATCTGGAGGCACAGAGCAATCGCGTCGCAACTCTTCTCGAGGCGCGCGGCATCGGCCGGGGGAGTCGCGCGGCGCTGCATCTGCCCAAATCGCCTCGCGGCGTTGTCGCAATGCTGGGAGTGTTGAAGGCCGGCGCGGCGTACGTTCCCATCGATCCGCACGCCCCGCCTGTGCGCGCCGCCTACATCCTTCGCGACTGCGCGGTGCGCGGCCTAATTACGACTGCCGACACGCTCACGCAGATTCGCACGCACCTCATTGGGCTCGCGTCGCTCGGGACTATCCTGTTGACTGACGATGACGGCGATTCGCCGGCACCGCTCGAGCGCGTGCAGATCAAGCAGTGGGCGGAATTGACGAGTAGCGAGGCCGCTGAGCCCAAAGCCGGCAGCTCGATCGAAACCGACCCGGCGTATCTGCTCTATACCTCGGGTTCCACCGGAAATCCGAAAGGTGTCATCCTCACCCATCGTAGTGCACTCGCATTCGTGGACTGGGGTGCGGAGACTTTTGGCGTGCGGCCCGACGACCGCCTGTCGAACCACGCGCCTCTGCACTTCGACCTGTCCGTGTTCGACATATTCGTCGCGCTGCGCGCCGGTGCGACGGTGGTCATGGTGCCAGATCAGATTGCACTCTTTCCAACTGCGGTCGCGCGCTGGATCGACGACGAGGGCATCAGCATCTGGTATTCGGTCCCGTCGGCTCTGACCAGGCTTTTGCTGCATGGCGGCCTCGATCGCTATCACTACGAACGGCTGCGCACTGTCCTCTTCGCGGGCGAGGTATTCCCGGTGAAATACCTGCGCGAGGTCATGGCGCGGTTTCCGAGGGCCGCCTTCTTCAACCTGTACGGCCCTACTGAAACCAACGTGTGCACTTATTCGAGGGTGCCTCGCCCGCTTCCTCTGGACGTCACCGAGATCTCGATCGGCCGTGCCTGCGCGAACACCGAGGTGTTTGCGCTCAATACCGACAATGTTTCCATCGGCGCTGGAGAAACTGGTGAGCTGTATGTCCGCGGTCCGACGCTCATGGCGGGATATTGGGGACTTCCGGGAAAGACTCGCGAGGTGCTAATTCGGAATCCTCTTCAGGCGGCATTTGACGAGGACGTCTACCGCACCGGGGACACGGTCCGATTGGAACCGGACGGAAGCTACTCGTTCGTCGGCCGCAGAGATGAGATGGTGAAGTCGCGCGGCTACCGGATCGAGCTCGGTGAGATCGAGGCGGTTCTCTTGCAACATAGCGGTGTTCGCGAGGCGGCCGTGCTTGTCGTGCCGGACGATGAGATCGGAGTGAGGCTGAAAGCAGTGGTGGCCCTCGGCGACGACGCGGTCAGCGAGGAGGAGCTTCGGGCCTTCTGTCTTGCGCGCCTGCCGCGGTACATGGTTCCCGAGACGTTTGTCTTTCGACCAGAGCTCCCTAAGACTTCCACAGGCAAGATAGATCGCCAGGCGCTCGCAGGGGACGGGTCGCCGGCGACAAATCGGTGAGCGACTGATGACCATTGGCGCTGCCCTGATCGCGTTCATCCAAGCGGAGCTTGTCGGCGAGGAGCGAGCGTTCGAGGTCGATGCGAGCACGCGACTGATCGATAGTGGCTTGATCGATTCGATGGGGCTGATGCAGACCATCGGCTTCATAGAGGAGCAGACAGGCGTCCGCATTCCCGATGAGGAAGTGATGCCGGAGAACTTCCAGACGGTTGGCAGCATAGAGGGGCTGATCGCTCGATTGCTCGCGCGCCGCGCGGGTCCCTAGCAGCAGCAGGCAGCGAATTGCGCTGCCGACGTGCTACGACGACCGCGAGAGGACGCTGCGGCAGGCCGCTCAAGGCACGGACAGACTCGTGGACTTACTTAGCGACGATCCGCGCCGGGTCGACTACGCGCGGCCGAGCCGCTCAGGAAGTACTCCACCTTGTCGCGATAGGTGCGCGAGAGCTTCAGTTCGTGGCCGCCCTCGAGGGTAAGGAAGTACTCGCCGTTCATGTGCGCGCGCAGGCTCTTCACCAGGCGCAGGTTCACGATGGTGGAGCGGTGCACGCGCTGAAAGAGCTTCGGATCGAGTATTTCTTCGAGTTCCTTCATGGTGCCGCGCAGGATGTGCGTGTCGCCGGAGGCATGCACGCACATGTAGTCGCCGGCCGCATCCACCCACTGGATCGCGGCGATCGGCACACGTACCGTCTCGCGCCCCTGGCGGATGGGCAGCACTTCAGGATGGCGCCCCTCGATCGCCTTGCGCCCATGGACCAGCAGTTCATCGAGTGCCAGTTCGCCGCAGCCGGTGATGTCGGCGATGATCTCCAGCAGCCGATCGCGCTGCGCCGAGGCGCTGCGCGCCCGCAAGTGCTCGCGTACGCGCTGCAACGCCGCCGCAAAGCGCACATCATCGATCGGCTTCAGCAGGTAATCGATCGCGCGGGCCTCAAAGGCCTGGATGGCGTACTGGTCATAGGCGGTGATGAACACCACCAGTGGCAGGGATTGCTGCGGTACCTGCGCCAGCACTTCAAAGCCGGACACGCCGGGCATCTGGATATCCAGGAACATCACATCCGGGTGGTACTGCTGGATGGCCGCCAGCGCTTCGCGGCCGTTGGCGCACTGGGCCAGGATCTGAAAATCGCTGTTCGCACGCAGCCGGATTTCGATGCCGCGGCGCGACAGGACTTCATCATCCACGATGATCGTGCGGATGCTCATCGGCGCACTCCAGCCGCGGCACGCGCCGGGGCCGCTCGCAGCGCCAGCTGCTCGTCCGCCACCTCGGCGGTCTCCAGCGGTAAGGCCATGTCGACCCGCAGGCCCGGATGACTGTTCAGCACCGTGAAGCGGCAGCGCTCGCCGTACAGTACCGTGAGTCGTTCGCGGGTATTGCGCAGGCCCACGCCGCGGCGCGTGCCGTCGGGGATGTCCTCGCGCAGGCCCGGCCCATCATCGATGACCGCAAGTTCCAACAGGCCCTCACGGGCGCGCCCTTCGATGCGCACCAGGCCCCCCTGCTCACGCGCCGACACCGCGTACTTGAGCGAATTTTCCAGCAGCGGCTGCAACAGCAGGCTTGGCACCAGCGCCTCCAGCGCCGGCGCGTCGATGGCGTATTCGAGCCGCAGCCGCTCCCCGAAGCGCAGCCGCTCGGTGTTCAGATACAGATCCAGCGCTTCGATTTCCTGTCGCAAGGTGACCTTCTTCATCGGATCCTGGTCCAGGGTATAGCGCAGAAACTCTGACAGCCGGGTGACGGCGTGGTTGGCGGTGCGATTCTGGTTGTCGAGGATGAGCGTCGAGATGGCATTCAGGGTGTTGAAGAGGAAATGCGGGTTCAACTGGTAGCGCAGCATCTTCAGCTGCGCCTCCTGCGCCAGCGCCACCGCCTTCAACATCGCCGCCTCCTGCTTGCGTTGCGACTCGTAGAACTTGATGCCGAAGTACAGCACGCTCCAGCACAACAGCAGGTAGGTCGTCGACAGGGCGCCGCCGAAGAATTCGAACAGCGTCTGCGCCTGCCAGTCCGGTTCGATGAACTGCTTGTAGGAGAGGTTGATGACGATGCGCAGCGCGAGCGCCGTGATGTAGCAGGTGGCGAGCACCCCGAGGATCATGATGCGCGGGCTGCGACCCCACAGGCGCTGGTAGATGAAGCGCATGGGCATCGACAGCACGAAACCCGACACCGCCGCCACCGCGATGACGCGCGCGTAGCTCGAGGGCTTCTCGTACAGCAACGCGCCGAAGTACTGCGTGACGCCGTACGCCGCCCAGCCGGCCGCGTGCAGGCTCCAGAACAGCACATTACGATTGGTTCGCAGTTGTTCGAAGGTCGGCATTTTCATTGCAAACAGCTGCCGCATAGTACAGCCACGGCAGCTTCCGGAAAGCTTATGGCATATGCGGGGCCGGACGGCGCTCAAACGGCGCGCCCGCGGCTCGCTTCGTCGCAGGAATCAGCCCGGAACCGGGGTCTTGGCCAGCAGGCTGTCCAGGGACTGTGGGTGGGAAAGCGCGCTGCCCTGCGCGAAATCGCAGCCTACGGCGGTCAGCCATTGCAGCGCCGCCTGAGACTCGATCTGCTTGGCGGCGCAATGGATTCCCAGCACCTTGACCGCCTGCACGGTGGCGATCACCAGCGCCTGCGAGAGCTTGTCCTTCAGGGCGGACGCGGTGAGCTTGTGGTCGAGTTTCACGAGCCGCACGGCCCTGGAGCGCAGCAGCGGCAGCACCTGGGCGTCGAAGGAAAAGTCATCCACCACCACCCACGAGCCGAGTTTCTCGCACTGGACGATGAAGCGCTCGACCAGGGCACGCCGCTGGGTGCACAGCGCCTCGGTGATTTCAAATCCCAGCACATCGGGCGACAGACCGTTGCTGTTGAGCGTCGCGGCCATGCGCTGCACGAAGCGCTCGTCCTCGAGCGTGGAGATCGACAGGTTGACCGTAAAGCTGGTCGGCTGTGAGCTCCAGCCGCTGCGATACGCCGCCAGCCAGGACACCAGGCGCTGCAGAATGACGGTATCGGTCGCCGCGGCAGTGTGCTGCGCCTCGCGCGGTGTCGCGCGCGCCTGCACCTGGAAACGACGGCTCTGTCCGCCCGGGCGCAGCTTGCCAAAATGCACGAGCTCCAGCATGAGGTGCGCGTCTGCGCTCACCGTGTTGGCAGCAGCGACGGGTTGCGCTTCGGCGGGCGGCGGTGTCGCCACCGGCGGTGGCGCCTGGGGCGTTCGGGCTCTTTGGACTGCGGCGCTGACGCGCGCGCTGGCGGATGCGCTGGCGGATGCGCTGCGCACCGGCGCGGCGCTTGCAAACGGGGTTGCGCGCGTTTCGGGGGTGGCGCTCAGGGGCGGCGCGGGCTTTGGGCGGTGCGGGTGCGGGTGCGGGTGCGGGTGCGGGCTTTGGTGTGGGCGCGGCGCTCAGCACCGGAGGTTCGGCCATAAACTCCAGTACCGAAACTTCCTGGATGGCTTGCGCCATGGGGGACGCGGCGGCAGCAGGTCGCGGAGCTGATCCTTCCGGGGCCAGCTCGAACTCGAGCAGGTCGTGGACCGCCTGGGGAGAGATCCCGGACGTTGATATGTCGGCAGGCGCGGCCACGCTCACCGCTCTCGGCACCGGGGTCGCGGCGGCGGCGGGGGTTGCCGGCTCGTCTGCGAGTTCCAGGACCGCGAGCATGGGGACCGAAGTGCTGGAAACACCTGCGGGTTTCAAGAGCACGGCGAGACGCTGCATGATGGTTCGAACCGCGGGCGTGGCGATGCGCTCCTGGGCGCCCTCGCCCACCGACTTGACGTCGGCGAGCACCATCGCGACTCCGACGGCATTGCCCGAGGGCGAGCGCACCGGCAGGAACAGGGCATAGCGCCCGTCCTCGAGGCCGGTTTCATGGCTCGTCAGGGACCTATCGCCGGCCAGCTGCTCCAATGCTTCCAGCACCAGGGTGTGCTCGTCCGGTCCGAGCGCGCCTTCATTCAGCCACTGCACGCTGGCTTCGGAATCCCAGATGGAAATGGACTGCAGGCGGCGCAGCGCCAGCGCCTCCAGCAACTGCCGGCCGAGGGATTCCACCGTCGCGGGCGCGGTGTCGACGGGCGTGCGCACCGGCGCCGGTTTGGCGGTGGTTGAGTCGGAAGAGCGCACGGCCGTGAACTTGTGTCGCAAGGGACTCACTTCCGTACTGGACCCACGATGGCAGGCGCCCGTCGCCCGTTACTAAGAGTAGAGGGTGGCAGTGCGGCGCCA
This sequence comes from uncultured Gammaproteobacteria bacterium, assembly GCA_963718865.1. Lineage (GTDB taxonomy): Bacteria > Pseudomonadota > Gammaproteobacteria > Steroidobacterales > Steroidobacteraceae > 13-2-20CM-66-19. The sequence goes on from CAVRAE010000001.1 coordinate 1,025,984, forward strand.
GCTGCGCCGTGATTTCCCTCGCGGTTCCTGTTCGCAAATCGGCGACAGGTGCGCCTGCACGCGCGCTGTTTGTCATAAGCGGCGAATGCGCGGCGGCTGCGGCGCGTGACGACGGCGCCACCGCCCCCGCTCAGCCGCTGCTGCCGCCAGCGAGGAAATCGCGCTTGCCGAGCTCGACGCCGTTGTGACGCAGGATGTCATAGGTCGTCGTGACGTGGAACAGCACGTTGGGAATGGCCCAGCGCTGCAGGTATTCCAGTCCTTTGAACTCGAGCGTGCGCTCGCGCCCGGGCACCTTGATGTCGCGATCTTCCGAACCTTCCAGCGCGCTCGCGGGAATGCTCTTGATGTAGTCAACCGTGGCGGCGATGCGCGCGCGCAGTTGCTCAAAGGTTGTTTCGTTGTCCTCAAAGCGGCGCGGCTCCTGCCCGGCGAGCCGCGCCACAGAATTCTTCGCGATGTCGCAGGCGATCTGCACCTGGCGGGTGAGCGGCAGCATGTCCGGGGCGAGCCGCGAGGCAAGCAGTACAGCAGGCTCAAACTTGCGGGCCGTGGCGCTCGCAAGCCCCTTGTCGAGGATCGAGGAGAGGTTTCCGAGCGTGTTGCAGAACAGCTCGGCCGACATCACGTGCATGGAGATTTTGTTCATGCATCGCAGTCTAGCCCCCAGGGGACTGGTGTGCGTGCCTCTCAGGTGAAACAATAGCCCCTCCCAAACGGGGGATTGCAGCAATCATGAACCTGATCTGGACACCTGCTCAGCTGGCGATGCTCGCCAAGGTCGTGGACCTGAATGGGTTTTCGGCAGCGGCACGGGCACTTGGTGTGCCCAAGGCGGCGGTGAGTCGCGCAGTCGCGGACCTGGAAAAGAGCCTCGGCGTGCGCCTGCTCGAGCGCACCACGCGACGGCTGTCCCTCACCCAGGCGGGGCGCCTGTTGTATCCGCACGCGAAGCGCGTGGGCGAGGAGTCGGACCTCGCGCGCTCAAGCATCGCGAAGCTGCAGTCCCCGGAGGCGCGGCCATTGCGCGTGGCCGCCGATCCGACGTACGGTCGCGTGCTGTTGTCGCCCCTGGTGCCACGCTTCCTGGAAGCGTTCGCGCACGTGCCGCTGGAAGTCGCGCTCGACGCGCGACAGCTCGCCGCGGGCGAATGGGATGTCGCGATCCGCACGCATCCGCCGGCGGATGATGCCGTGATCCAGCGTCTGCTCGGGGCGCCGCCGGCGCTGTTGTGCGCGACGCCGGCTTACCTGCAGCAGCACGGTGTGCCCGAATGGCCGGACGAGCTGCGCGCCCACGACATGCTGACGCCTGACGCCGCGGAGCTGCCGGAGTTTCGCCTGCATCTGTCACGCGGCGCGCAACGCGCCGAGGTACCGCTCGCTCCGAAACTGGCGGTTGATGACCCGGCCGTGCTGCATGCGGCGACCGCGGCGGGCCTCGGCATCGGCCTCCTGCCTGAGTTTCTGTGCCGGCAGGGACTTGCGACCGGCCGACTGAAGGCGGTGCTGCCGGAGTGGGAGGTGCCGCCTGCGGCCGCGCTCTTCGCGCTGTTTCCGGCGGTCATGGAGTCGGACGCCCGCGCGCAGCAGTTCGTGGACTTCCTGGCGGCCAACATCGTGCCGGCACTCGCGCTGCCGGCGGCCGCGCGGCACTAGTAACGCGCCGGCCGCGGGGCGCTGTCGCACGCCCGGCGCGGTGCGTGGGTAGGCCGCCGCCCGACCGGCTACACTAGAAATGCGCCTGCGCCTGTGGATGTGGCGCGCGTCCATAAAGGGGATTGATCATGTATCGAGCGCCTGTGCGCGAAATGCGCTTCGTCCTTGAGGAGCTCCTGGGGAGTTCGAGCCTGACCGCCTCGCCACTCCTGAGCGACTACTCCGACGAGCTGGCGCAATCCGTGCTCGAGGAGGCCGCGCGCTTCGCGCAAGGCGTGCTCGACCCCCTGAATCGTCCGGGTGACACCCAGGGGGCACGCTGGACGGCGGACGGCGTCGTAACGGCGCCGGGATTCCGCGAGGCCTACAGGCAATTTGCGGAAGGCGGCTGGCCGGCGCTCGGGTCGGCACCGGAGTACGGCGGCCAGCGCGTGCCGCAGGTGCTCGGCAGCGCGGTCGGGGAGTTCTGGGGCTCGGCAAACCTCGCCTTCAAGTTGGGTCCGATGCTGACCCACGGCGCCGTGCATGCGCTGGAGCTGTGTGGCTCGCCGGCGCAGAAGCAACAGTATCTGCCGAAGATGGTGAACGGCGAGTGGACCGGCACCATGGTGCTCACCGAGCCGCAGGCGGGTTCCGATCTGGGTCAGGTGCGCGCGCGCGCGACCCCCGAGGGCGATCACTACCGCCTGTTTGGTCAGAAAATCTTCATCACCTGGGGGGACCACGATCTCACCGCCAACACCATTCACATGGTGATCGCCCGCATCGACGGCGCACCCCCGGGGGTCAAGGGCATCTCGCTCTTCATTGTGCCGAAGTGGCTGGTGAATGCCGACGGTTCCCTGGGCAGCCGCAATGAGGTGCGCTGTCTGTCCATCGAACACAAGCTCGGCATCCATGCGAGCCCGACCTGCGTGCTCGCCTTCGGCGAGAAGAGCGGCGCCGTGGGCTACCTGGTTGGGGAGCCAGGCCGGGGCCTCGAATACATGTTCATCATGATGAACAGCGCGCGGCTCTCGGTGGGCAGTGAAGGTTACGCGGTCGGTGAGCGCGCCTTCCAGCGCGCGGCGGAGTGGGCGCGCACCCGGGTGCAGGGCAAGCCCCCGGTTGCAGCGGCCGCCGGTCCCGCGCCCATCATCAATCACCCCGACGTCAAGCGCATGCTGCTGATGATGAAGTCGCAGGTGGAGGCTGCGCGCGCGCTCATTCTCTATACGGCGTTCCAGTTCGACCTGAGCGAGTACGGCACGGATGCGGCGGCCCGCAAGGCCGCCGAGGCGCGCGGCGCGCTGCTCACACCGATCGCCAAGGGCTGGTGCACGGAGATCGGCAACGAGGTCGCCGGAACGGGCGTGCAGGTTCACGGCGGCATGGGGTTCATCGAGGAAACCGGCGCCGCCCAGTACGTGCGCGACGTGCGCATCACGACCATCTACGAAGGCACCACCGGTATCCAGTCCAACGATCTCATCGGGCGCAAGCTCGCCAAGGATCGCGGGGCTGCGATGGGCGCGCTGCTCACCGACATGGAGCGCGAGCTGCAGACCCTGGCCACCGCGGATGCCGCCGTGGTGGCGACCCGCACGGCGGCGCTGGAGGCCGTGGGGTGGCTGAAGAATTCCACGCAATCACTGCTCAAGGCGCTCGCCGTGCGTCCCGATGCGGGCATGGCCGTGTCAGTGCCGTATCTGCGCCTGTGCGGTTATGTGATCGGCGGCTGGCTGATGGCGAAATCGGCGGCGGTGGCGGCCGCGAAGGCCTCCGGCAGCGAGCGGGAGTTCTATGCCGCCAAGATCCGCACCGCCGCCTTTTTTGCCGCGCAGGTGCTGCCGGTCGGGCTTGGACTCTCGCGCGTGGTCGACGATGGGGCTGCGAGCGTGGTGGAAACCGACGCCGCGCTCATCTGATGAACCGGCGCGAGCTGCTCGCAGGAGGCATCAACATGGCGGCCGCCATGAGCGTTCCAGGGATCGCCACGGCAAGCGGCGCCACCTTGCTCACGCGCAAGGTGCCTTCGAGCGGCGAGGAGTTGCCGGTCATCGGGCTTGGCACCTCCGGGCCCTTCGAAGTGGGCGAATCCGCGGCGCAACGCGCGCCCCTGGGAGAGGTACTGGCGGGGTTTTTTGGCGGTGGCGGGCGCCTCATCGACACCTCGCCCATGTACTCGAGCGCGGAAAGTGTCTTAGGCGAACTGCTCACGCCTGAGATGCGCGCGCATGCCACGCTCGCCACCAAGGTGTGGACGCGCGGCGCGCGCTCCGGCATCGAGCAGATGACGCATTCGCAGGAGCGCCTTGGGACCGCGCGCCTGGATCTGATCCAGGTGCACAACCTGCTCGATCTCAACACGCATCTGCAGACACTACGTGCCTGGAAGGACGCGGGCCGGGTGCGCTACATCGGCGTCACCCACTACACCGTGTCCGCGCACGCGCAACTCGCGCAGGTCCTGGCCCGTGAGCGGCTGGACTTCGTGCAGTTCAACTACTCGCCGCTGACCCGCGCCGCCGAAGCACGGCTGCTGCCGCTCGCCGCCGAGCGGGGTGTGGCGGTGCTGGTGAACCGTCCGTTCGAGGACGGTGCGCTGTTCAGGCCAGTGCGCGACAAGCCCCTGCCGCTGTGGGCGGCGGATATCGATGCGCACAGTTGGGGGCAGCTGGCGTTGAAGTTCATCGTGTCGCACCCGGCGGTGACCTGCGTGATTCCCGCCACCGCTAAGCTCGCGCACCTGCGCGACAACCTCGGTGGTGGCCGCGGCCGGCTGCCGGATGCGCGCCAGCGCGAAGCGATTGCCCGCGCCTTCGGCTGAGTCAGCGGCGGCCGCGCGTGCGCCGCGGCAGCTTGCGGGTATGCTTCGCAGGCACCCGCAGCTTCAGCGAAACCGGTTCGTTCAGATTCTGCAGGAACACGCGCCGCTCTTGCGGCGACAGGATTCCCCAGTTCACCTTGCTGGCGTGCAAGCGGCGCAGCTGCGCATCGCTCACCTGCGCCTGGGCGCGGCTCGCGCCGCGCCAGCGTTCCGGCAGGCGCTGCGTCGCGCCGTGGCGCAGCAGGTCCACTACCGCGGCGGCGACCTGCGGGTCGCGCGTGAGGTTACTGTGGGCGGTATGTGCGAAGAAGCCGCGCGCGCCGGCCAGGGCGGCGCTGGCGGCCGGCACGGTACCGTCACCGGCGCGCGTGAGGGTGTAGTGGAAGTCATCGCCGCGGCGCGCCACCGCGGTAACCGTGGCCTCGCCGATTCCGGCGATCGTCGCGAAGCGCGCATCGCCCGGCGCCAGCCGTTCGCGCGCGGCGCGCGCGGCCGCCAGCAACGCGGCCCGCGGCTGCGGACCGCTGTGTGGCCATGCCGCGGCATCGAACAGCGCGGTGCGCACACTGCCCACCGGCAGCAGGTCATAGAGACTCGCAAAGCTGCTGTACACATCCGCGGCGAGCGTTTCCGCCGAATCCCCGGGCGCGAGTCGCGCCACCTTGCGCACCACGGCGTCCGTGCCGCGCAGCGCCTGCACGGCGGCATACGAGCCCTGGTTGGGGGTGCCGAGAAGAATCACCCGTGCGACTTTGTGGGTGCCGGGGTGCGCGAGCGCCGCGCGCGTGACGAGTCCGCCGAGGCTGTGCGCGACTACACTCAGGCGCGCCGCCGGGTGCGTACGCAGGTGCTCGGCAAAGGCGCGCCCGAGTTCGGCAGCCGATAACCGCCAGTCGTAGTCGTAGAACTCGGCCGCAAAGCCGCGCGCGCGCAGGTGCAGTTTCAGCCGCAGGTACGAAAACAACACCACGCCGAGCGGCACGATGCGCGTCGTGGCGGCAACGCGCAGCGAACGCAGGCGGCCGTGCTGAATGTCGATCGGGTCGATCCACACGATGTCATCCGGCAGCGGTGGCGCGCGCCGGATCCCGAGCTGCGATCCCATGATGCCGGGCACCACGATGACGCTGCAGTCGGTGGTCGTTGGCGGCGTGCGTTGCGCCCGGCGCGCCAGCGCCGCAAGGTCGCGATATTCCGCGGCGCCGAAGTAGGCGCTGAGCTCGGCGCGATGCGCGCCGCTCGCGAGCCATTCCCCGACCGTGGTGTCGCTCCACGCGAAGCGGTCGTAAGGAGTGACGTGATCGGGCGCTTGAGGAGTCGCAGGGGTACCCGGCATGTCAGTCGGCGGTCAGCGGGCGCACCTGGGCGCTGACACTCACCGTTCCACCACCTTCGAGCTGCAGTACCAGCGGCACCTGCTCACCGATCGCGGGGGTGTGCGCGAGCATATGCAGCATCACGTGCAGGGCGCCGGGCTCGAGGCGCACGCTGCCGCCGGCGGGCACCACCAGGCGTTCGTGCGGACGCATGGTGGATTGTCCACCCTCGATCTTCGACTCATGAATCATCGCGTGCCCGGCGAGCACTGACTGCACACCGATCACCACCACCGGCCGGGCACTGCGGTTGTGCAGTGTCATGTAGGCGGCCGCGACGTCGGCGCCCGGCGTGACGCGTACCCACGCGTTCTGCACCGTCAGGGCGCTCGCCGCGGCTGGCGCGCTCGCCGCCGCGACGTGGGCGGTCTGGGCGGGCGCCTGCGAGCTGAGCGCACACAGCAGCAGCAATCCGGCGCCGTACCGCGTTAGGAGTTTCACGTTGTGATTATGCCAGACGGGTTTCGAGGCAACCCACTATGATCCTTAGGCCGCGGGCGCGCCCGTGGACACACGATGCCCCAGCACATACCCGCTACACCCGCCCGTCAGCAACTCGCGGCCCTCCTGGCGCTGTTCGCCGGTGCACTCGCGATCGGCGCTTCCGGCCTGTTCGTGCGCTGGTCGCAGACCGGACCGACCGCGACGGCATTCTGGCGTGGAGCTTTCGCCTTGCCGTTCCTCGGGGCCTGGGTATTGCTGGAGCGCACGCGGCGCCCGCGGCGCACCGCGGGGGCAGGCGCCTCGCCCCTGGAGCCGCTGTTCCTGTGGGCGGGCGTGTTCTTCGCCGGCGATCTGGCGCTATGGCACTCCTCGCTGCTGCTCACCTCGATCGCCGCGTCGACACTCGAAGCGAACTGCGCACCGATTTTCGTGACGCTCGCGGCCTGGGTACTGTGGCGCGAGCGGCCGCGCCTGGGATTTGCGGTGGCGCTCGCCTGCGCCTTCGGCGGCATGCTGTTGATTCTGGCGCCCAAGCTCGGCGCCGGCGGCCACGCGCTGCTCGGGGATGCGCTCGGGCTCGGCACGGCATGTTTTTATGCGGCCTATATTCTCGCCGTGACGAGTCTGCGCTCCCGTCACGGCACGGCCATCGTCATGTTCAACACCACCCTGGTGTTTACCGTGTTGTTGCTGCCGCTCGCCCTCGGGCAGAAATTCCTGCCTGACAGCGTGCACGGCTGGCTGGTGCTGGCCGGTTGCGCGCTTTCCGCGCAGGTAATCGGCCAAAGCCTGATCGCCTACGCGTTCGCGCACCTGCCCGCGACCTTCGGCTCCGTGGGCTTGTATGTGCAGGTAGTCGCCGCCGCCGTTTACGCCTGGCTGCTGCTGGATGAGCGGCTGGCGCCGGTGCAGCTGGTGGGCGGTGCCATCGTGTTGGCGGCGATCGCGCTGGCGCGCAGCTTTCAGCCGCCGGGCGCCGCAAGCCAGTCGGGCGCGCCGCGCCGCAGCGACTCGCGATAGCGCTGCGCACCCGTCACAGCGCGTGTTCCACGACGACCTTGCACAAGGCGTCGATGGCCGCTTGCCGCGCCGTGCTCTTGCGCCACAGCGCGCCGATGCGACGCGCGGGCGCGGGTCTTACGAATGGACGAATGGCCACGCCGCGCGCGTTGCCCCAGGCACCGCGGCTGGCAAGCTCCGGCAGCAGCGTCACGCCGGCGCCGGTCGCCACCATGTGGCGCAGGGTCTCAAGACTCGTGGCGCGGAAGTCCTGTGAGTCCCTGGTTCCCGCGCGGCTGCAGATCTCGAGCGCCTGGTCACGCAGGCAGTGTCCGTCCTCGAGCAGCAGCAGCGTCTCGTCCTTGAGATCCGCGACCTGCAGCGACTTTCTGGCCGCGAGCGCATGGTGCTGCGGCACTGCCACGGTGAACGGCTCGCTGTAGAGCTCGCGTGCCTCGCAGCCCGGGGCCTCGACCGGCAGGGCGAGGATGCCGACGTCGAGCTGCCCCGCCTGCAGCCTCTCCAGCATCGGTGCCGTCTGGTACTCGTACAGACGCAACTCCAGACGCGGCAGGCAGCGGCGCAGCGCCGACGCCACCCGCGGCAGCAGATACGGCCCGATGGTGGGCAGCAGCGCGACGCGCAGCTTGCCCGCGAGCGGATCGCGGTGACTGCGTGCAAGCTCGACCACCTCGTCGCCGGCCTCCAGCATCCGCCGCGCACGCGCCACAATCTCCTGCCCGGCGGGCGTGAGGCTGACGTTGTTGGGCGCGCGCTCGATGAGCTGCACGCCCAGATCCTGCTCGAGCTTTTTCACCTGTGCGGACAGCGTCGGCTGGCTGACGAAGCAGTGCGCCGCGGCCTTGCCGAAGTGGCGCAGGTCGGCCACGGCCACGAGATAACGCAGGTCCTTGAGCTTGAGGTCCATGCCGTCCTATACAGGAAATCTATCAGAATCATAAAATCAATCGATTGGAATGATAGCAGGTACGCCGTCATCATGGCGTCCGTCCCGCGGGGAGCCTCCGCAACACCCGCATCACAGGAGTCCAGGCATGTCAGGCGTCGGTCACCGGTTTCCCAATTTCGCACTCACGGGCGTCGTGTCCAACGACGTGGCGAGCGCGTTCCAGTCCTTCACCCACGAGAGCTTCCCCGGTAAATGGCGGGTGGTGTTCTTCTGGCCCAAGGACTTCACCTTCGTGTGTCCCACCGAAATTGCCGCCTTCGGCAAGCTCGAGAAGGAGTTCCGGGCGCGCGACGCGCAGCTGCTGGGCGCGAGCATCGACAGCGAGTATGTGCACCTGGCCTGGCGGCGCGAGAAGCAAGAGCTGCGCAATCTGCCTTTCCCCATGCTGGCCGACGTCAAGCGCGAGCTCGCGGGCGCGCTCGGCATCCTCGATCCGGAAGCCGGGGTTGCGCAGCGGGCCACCTTCATCGTCGACCCGCACGGGGTGATCCGCTTCGTGTACGTCACGGATCTGAACGTCGGACGCAATCCCGAGGAAGTGCTGCGCGTGCTGGATGCGCTGCAGACCGATGAGCTGTGCCCGTGCAACTGGAACAAGGGCGATCAGACCCTCAAGGCGGCCTGACGTGAACACGCTCGAAAACATCCGCGAGGCACTGCCCGGTTACGCGCGCGATCTGCAGCTGAATCTCGGCAGCGTGCTGACACCTGCCGGTGCGCCGGGGCTGAGCGAACGGCAGATCTGGGCGGTGGCGCTGGCCGCCGCCGCCGCCTCACGCAACGCCTCCTTCACTCGCGATATCCAGGCGCTGGCCGCGCGCCACCTGGACGCCGCGCATGTGAGTGCTGCGCACGCCGCCGCCGCGGTCATGGCCATGAACAACGTCTACTATCGCTTCCTGCACCTGGTGGAGGACGCGGAGTACGCGAAGCTGCCGGCGCGGCTGCGCATGAATATCCTCGGCAGCCCCGGCATCGCCAAGGCCGACTTTGAACTGCTGGCGCTCGCGGTGTCGGCCATCAACGGCTGCGGTACCTGTGTCGCCTCGCACGAAAGGCAGCTGCGAGCGCACGGCCTGGAACGCGAGGCGGTGCAGAGCGCGGTGCGCATCGCCGCCACCGTGCACGCGGTGGCACGGGTGCTGGAGAGCCTGGGTGGGGAGGGAGCTGCGGGACAGTCGCGGGCGGCTTGATCCACGGATTTGCTTGGCGGAGTTCGGCAATGTAATTCATGATGCCATGAGCCCCGCAGCTGATTGAACCCGGTGCCAATAGCCAGATCGTTGAATTTTCTGGGGACTGCGCGCATCGGCATGCTGCTGCTGGCTGTCGGCGTATCGCAGGCCGCAACGCCCGCCGGCAACGCGCGTCCCACCCGCACCGTGACGGACGATTCGGGCCGCGCGGTGCGCGTTCCTGATGCGCCGCTTCGCATAGTGAGTCTCGCGCCGGGGGCGACTGAAATGCTGTTCGCGGCGGGCGCGGGCGCGGATGTCATTGCCACCGTTGAGTATTCCGACGAGCCCGCCGCCGCCCGCCGCATCCCGCGCATCGGCGACGTGGCGGCGGTTGACCTCGAGCGCCTGGTCGCGCTGCATCCGGACGTGGTGATCAGCTGGCCCGCGGGCACCAACCCCGCGCAGCGCGCCAAGATCACGCGGCTGCGCATTCCCGTCTATGAGCAGCAGGTCGTGCGGCTCGCGGAACTCGCCGACTCGGTGCGCCGGCTGGGGACGCTCGCGGGCACGGAGGCAGAGGCGGCGCGCGCCGCACAGGACATCGACGCGCGGCTCGCCATTCTCAAGGCGACGTACGGCAACGAGCCTCGGGCCGGCGCCCCCGGCGCCGTGCATCCGAGCGTGCTGTTGCAGGTGTGGGGCCGCCCCATCTACACGGTCGGCGGCCGCCAGCTCATGAGCGACGCGCTGGAGATCTGCGGTGCGCACAACGTGTTTGCGGACCTGCCGGAAGCCGGCCCCGTCGTGGACATCGAGGCGGTGATCGCCCGTGATCCGGACATCATCATCGCGGCCGCCCCGCCGGGTGAAGGCGCCGCCTGGCTTGCCGACTGGCGCCGCTTCGGGAGTCTCAAGGCGGTGCGCGAGCAGCACCTGGTGGTGTTCGAGGACCAGGCCCTCAGCCGCTTAGGCCCCAGCGTCATCGACGCCACGGCGCAGCTGTGCAAAGTGATCGCGCGTCGCTAGTCGCGGAAGTTGTTGAACTGCAGCGGCACGTCGAACTTCGCGCCGCGCAGCAGTGCCATCGCCGCCTGCAGGTCATCGCGCTGCTTGCCGGTGATACGCACCTTGTCGCCCTGCAGGCTCGCCTGCACCTTGAGCTTTGAGTCCTTGATCAGGCGGGCGATCTTTCTGCCGCTGTCCGCGTCAATCCCGTGCTTGAGCACGATTTCCTGGTGCGCGGCCGACAGGGTGGTCTGCGGTTCCTTCGGCTCGAGACAAACCAGGTCGACACCGCGCTTGGAGAGCCGCAGCTTGAGGATCTCCAGCATCTGCTTCAACTGAAAGTCCACCTGGGCGTGCAGGGTGACGGTGAGTTCCTGCAGTTCAAAGCGCGCGCCCGTATCCTTGAAATCAAAGCGCTGCGACAGCTCGCGGTTTGCCTGATCGACGGCGTTGATCACTTCGTGAGAGTTCAGTTCTGAAACCGTGTCGAAAGAGGGCATGCGAGCCTCGTGTCAGCGTGCGGTCTTGCCGCGCGTGCTCCGGCGAGCAGCCTGCGGGCGTTGGCGGGCGCGTCCGCCCTTTTTTCTGCGTGCACCCGGGGTGGCAGCCGGCGCACGCTTGCCCGGCCGTTCCGCGGCTGCCGGCGTCAGCGACGTGTAATGGCGCCGCGCCAGTGCCATGAAGCGCGGGGTCGGACCTATGTCCTCGTACACCGGGTCGCCCTGATCGTCGGTGGCGATCACCTGCTTGCCTGCCACGTAGGGCATCGCGGCCACGACCTCCTTGAGCGCCTTGCCGAGAAGTTCGGTGATGAGCTGTTCGGGCGAGCGGCCGGGGAACATGTCCGCCAGCGCCGCGAGACGCGCCGCGTCATCCAGCGGCAGTCGCACCGCCCAGGTCCCCGCGGTGCGTGGTGCGGCGGCGTGCTCGCGCCAGCTTTCCAGTAACTCTTTGAAGCTCACGTTGGGCACCACTTTGACAGCCGCGGATCTTGAGCAGCCGCCGTGTATTTTAGCGAAAAAATCCGTTCCTCACCCGCGCGCGGTTGTGAGCGCTCGGCCGCGGCGGGTAGCATTGCGACAGGTCGCGACTCGCGGGGAACACAGTCATGTTCAATCACGTCGGTCTCAAGGTGAAGGATCTGGACGCCAGCGCGCGCTTCTACGCCGCCGCCCTGGGAGCACTCGGTTACGAGCAGGGCTACAGCGACGAGACGGTGGTGAGCCTGGGCCCGAAGGACGCCCCGGGACTGTGGCTGGGCGGCGACGCCAAGCTCGCGCATTCCCTGGTGCACCTGGCGTTCACAGCCGGCAGCCGTGCTGCGGTGGATGCTTTCTACCGCGAGGGGCTGAAGACCGGCGGGCGCGACAACGGCAGGCCGGGGCTGCGCAAGGACTACAGCCCCACGTATTACGCGGCGTTTCTCTTCGATCCCGACGGCAACAATGTCGAAGCGGTGTGCCTGAAATGACGCGGGGCGCCTGGGGCCCGGCGCTTGACGTCCCGCGCATCCCACGGCGATACTCGTTCGCAACATGTCGAACCAGCCTGTCAGCACGTCTCGTATTTGGTGGTGGCGCACTTCATAACGGAGTGGGCTGACGACCAGCTGTTTTCGCGACTTAAAGAATTCACCGCATCGTAAACCCATCTCCGGACGCCCCCGGGATGGGTTTTTTGTTGTCTTTTAAGAAACTGGAGTTTGAGCGTTGCAGGCTCTGTTCGACATCGCAGGTGACCTCGACACGCCGGTATCGGCGTTCATGAAGCTCGCCGCATTCGAGCCGCGCTTCCTGCTGGAGAGCGTCGAGGGCGGCGAGCGGCTGGCGCGCTACTCCTTCATCGGCTTTGGCACCGGGCTGGAGGTGCGCCTTGACGACACCGCCCTTACGGTCGGCGGCGAGCGCCGCCCGCTGCCGGCCACCAGCGCCGAGCTGCTGGCCGCGCTGCGTGCCGCGCTGCGTGCCGCGCCCGCGCCGCAACCGGACATTGCCGGCGTGCCGCTCGCCGGCGGGCTGGTCGGCTACGCCGCCTACGACGTGGTGCGCTACTTCGAGCGGCTGCCGGTGCCCCGCGGACGTGCGAGCGGCGTGCCGGCGTTGCACTACGTCGCGCCGCGCTCGGTGCTGGTGTTTGATCACCTGACGCGCGGTATCGCACTGGTGCATGCCGGCTCCGAGGAGGAGCGGCGCTCATTGCGCAGGGAAGTGGTGCAGGCGCTGCGGGGCGCATTACCCAACCACCGGCGCGCCGGCCGCTACGGGCCGCCCAGCGCCGCCTGGCCGCGCGCCGACTATCTGGCCGGCGTCAGGCGCACGCAGGAGTACATTGCCGCCGGTGACGTGTACCAGCTGGTGTTGGCGAGCCGCTTCAGCGGACAGCACGCGCTCGATCCCTTCCAGGCGTACCGCGCGCTGCGCCTCATCAACCCCTCGCCCTACATGTACTACTGCGCGCTCGGCGAGCTCGCCGTAGTCGGCTCATCACCCGAGGCGCTGGTGAAACTCAACGGCCGGCACGCGCAGCTGCGGCCCATCGCCGGCACCCGTGCGCGCGCGGCGGATGCGGCGGTCGATGCGGCGCGTGAGAGCGAGCTGCTCGCTGATCCGAAGGAGAACGCCGAGCACGTGATGCTCGTGGACCTCGCCCGCAACGACCTCGGGCGCGTGGCGCGGGCCGGTAGCGTGCAGGTCGAGCCCTACCGCTGTATCGAGCGCTACAGTCACGTCATGCACATGGTGAGCGGCGTGCATGGCGAACTGGCAGCGGACCGCGACGCGTTCGACCTGTTCGCGGCGGCTTTTCCGGCCGGAACCCTGGTGGGCGCACCCAAGGTGCGCGCCATGCAGATCATCGACGAGCTGGAACCGGTAAGTCGCGGCCTGTATGGCGGCACGGTCGGTTACTTCGGGGCGCGCGGCGACATGGATCACGCCATCACCATCCGCACGCTGGTCTTCACGGGCGATGAGTACAGCTACCAGGCGGGCGCCGGCATCGTCGCGGACAGCGTGCCGCACAGCGAGCACGAAGAGGTGTTGGCGAAGAGCGCGGCCATGGTGCGGGCGCTGGAGCTCGCGGGGGAGGGGCTGTGAGGCCGCGGCTGCTGTTGATCGACAATTATGACTCCTTCACCTACAACCTGGTGCAGGCGTTCCTGGTGCTGGGCGCCGAGGTCAGTGTCTATCGCAACGACGCGCTGACTGCGCCGGACGCCCTGGCGCTCGCGCCCTCGCACCTGTGCATCTCACCCGGACCGGGCACGCCGTACGATGCCGGCGTGTCCATGGACATGATCCGGGCGTTCGCCGGCCGCATACCGGTGCTCGGGGTGTGTCTCGGTCACCAGTCGATCGTGGAGGTGTTCGGCGGCAAGGTGGTGCGCGCGGCACGGCTCATGCACGGTAAGACCTCGCTGGTGCGTCACGATGGGCGCACGCTGTTCGCAGGTCTCCCGCAGCCGTGTGAGGTGGGGCGCTACCACTCCCTCATCGCAGCTCCCGAGGCGATGCCGGAAGTTCTTGAGGTCAGCGCCCAGACCGCGGAGGGGGAAATCATGGGTGTGCGCCATCATTCCCTCATGGTCGAGGGCGTGCAGTTCCATCCGGAAAGTATCCTTACCCCCGAGGGTCCGCAGCTCCTGAAGAATTTCCTGCAGTACACGGCTGGAGTAACTGATGTCCGCGGCGGGTAAATTGCTGCAACAGCTCCTCGAGCGGCGCGACCTCTCGCAGCCGCAGGCGGAAGACCTGCTGGCGCGGCTTACCGATGCGGACACCCCGCCCGCCATGGCCGGCGCATTGCTCGCCGCACTTTCGACCAAGGGCGTGGTGGCGCAGGAGCTGCGTGGCCTGGCGCTCGCCATGCGCCGGCTGGCCCTGCCCACCGGAATCCCCACCAACCTGCGCGCCATCGATATCGTCGGTACCGGCGGCGACGCCTCGGGGAGTTTCAACATCTCCACCGGCACGGCGCTGCTGACCGCCGCCTGCGACGTGCCGGTCATCAAGCACGGCAACCGCTCGGTCTCCAGCCGCTGCGGCAGCGCCGACATGCTCGCAGCGCTCGGCATCGGGATAGCGGCGGATGCCGGGGCCGCCGCCGCCTGTCTTACCGCCACCGGCTTCACCTTTCTGTATGCGCCTCACTATCATCCGGCGACGCGGGCGATCGCTCCCGTCCGCGCCGCGCTTGGGGTGCGCACGGTATTCAACATCCTGGGGCCCCTGGTGAATCCCGCCCAGCCACCGCTGCATCTCATCGGCGCGTTCAGCCTCGACGTCGCGCGCCTGATGGCCGACACCCTCGCGGGGCTGCCCATCGAACGGACTTTTGTCGTGCACGGGGCTGAAGGCTGGGATGAGCCCACGCCGATCGGACCGTTCACGGTGTTTGACGTGCGGCCGGGGCAGGTCGATACAGGCCTGAGATCACCTTCTGACTACGGGCTCAAGCCCTGCAGCGCGGCGGATCTGGCTGGCGGTGACGCGCAATTCAACGCCCAGGCGCTGCAGTCGGTGCTGTCCGGTGAGGATCGCGGGCCGCACCGGGACTGTCTCTTGCTGGGCACGGCGCTGGCGCTCGAGATTGCCGGCGAGACCCAACACCCCCAGGAGGGGATCGCGCGCGCCTCGGCGGCGATCGACAGCGGCGCCGCCCGCCGCCTGCTGGAGGCGCTGAGGACCCGGGCATGAGGGCTTTCCTCGAGGAAATGGCGGCCGGCAGCCGCGAGCGTGTGCGGCTGGCGAAACGCGCCTGTTCGCAGGCCACGCTCGAGACGCGCGTGCGCAGCGCTCCGGTGCCGACACGCCTCTCGCTCCAGACTGACGGCTTCGATCTCATCGCGGAGCTGAAGCTGCGCTCACCGGCCGCCGGACCGCTCGGCGCTCATCCGGACAGCGTCGAGCAGCGCGTCGCGGCCTACGCGCGCGCGGGCGCGGCCGCGGTCTCGGTGCTCACCGAGCCCAGCCGCTTCGACGGGGCGCTTACGCACCTGCAACGCGCGGCCACCGCGCTCGCGCCGCTCGCCGTGCCCGCCATGCGCAAGGATTTTCTCGTTGATCCTTACCAGGTACTGGAGGCTCGCGCTGCCGGCGCCGGCGGCGTGCTGGTGATCCTGCGGCTGTTGCCGCGGGAAGAACTCACGGCGCTCCTCGACTGCGCCCGCGCGCACGGCCTGTTCGTGCTTCTCGAGGCCTTCGATGAAGACGACATTGCACTCATGCACGAGCTGATCGCAGCGCACCGCGGCAGCAATCAACTCCTCGCCGGGGTCAACTGCCGCAACCTCGCGACGCTCGCGGTCGTGCCCGAACGGCTCATCGAACTGGCGCCCCGCCTGCCGACGAGCGTTCCGCGCGTTGCCGAGAGTGGCGTCATCTCGGTGGCGGATGCCGGCCGGGTCGCCGCGGCCGGTTATACCGTCGCGCTCGTCGGCAGCGCCCTCATGCAGGGCACGGACCCAGGCGCACTTGCGGGCGCACTCCTGGCTGCCGGTCGCGCCGCGCGCGGGACCCATTAGATGTGGATCAAGATCTGCGGCCTGACTACACCGGACGCCGTGGCGGCGGCAGTGGCGGCAGGTGTGGATGCGATTGGGTTCGTGTTTGCGCAGTCAGTGCGGCACGTGAGCCCGCAGCAGGCGCGCGAACTGGCAGCCGCGGCACGCGGCCGTGCGCGCTGCGTGGCGGTGACGCGGCATCCGACCCAGGCGCAGCTGGATGAAATCCTCGCCGCGTTCCAGCCGGATGTGTTGCAGACGGACGCGGGCGACCTGCAGACTCTGCGCTTGCCCGCCGCGCTGGAGTTGCTGCCGGTGATCCGCGCCGGTGATGCACCGCCGGCAACGCTTGCGCGGCGGATGTTGTTCGAAGGGCCGGCGAGCGGCACGGGCGTCGCCGCGGACTGGCAGGCCGCGCAAGGCCTGGCACCTCTCACCCAGCTGGTCCTGGCGGGGGGCCTTCATGCGGGCAACGTTGCCGCTGCGATCGCCGGGGTGCGACCCTTCGGTGTGGACGTGTCGAGCGGCGTTGAGGAACGGCCGGGCGTGAAGAGCCCGCGCGCAATTGCACAGTTCGTGGCGGCCGTGCGCGCTGCAGCCGCGCCGGCGGCGAGGATGAGTGGGGATTTCTCATGAGTACACCGGTTTCATCGCCCGATGCCACGCGCCTGCTGGCGGGCCTGATCGCCGGCCGCTTCCCGGATGAGCGCGGGCGCTTCGGACCCTTTGGGGGACGCTATGTTCCCGAGACGCTCATTCCGGCGCTCGAGCGGCTCGAGCGCGGTGTGCGTGCGCACCTGCACGCGAACGACTTCCAGGCGCAATTCAAGGAGCAGCTCAGCAGCTGGGTCGGTCGCCCGACGGCGCTGACGTTTGCCGGGCGGCTGTCGCAACGCTGGGGCGCGAAGCTGTGGTTGAAGCGCGAGGATCTCGCCCACACCGGCGCGCACAAAATCAACAACGCCATCGGCCAGGCGCTGCTCGCCAGAAGGTTGGGTGCGAAACGCATCGTCGCCGAGACCGGCGCGGGTCAGCACGGGGTCGCCAGCGCCGCTGCCTGCGCGCGCTTAGGATTGCCATGCACGGTGTATATGGGCGCCGTCGATATGGAGCGCCAGGCACCGAACGTCGGGCGCATGCGCCTGCTGGGAGCCGAGGTGGTGCCGGTGACGAGCGGCGACCGCACGCTGCGCGCGGCGATCGATGAGGCACTTAGGGACTGGGTGGCGGACCCGAGCGATACTTATTATCTGCTCGGTTCGGCCGTGGGCCCACACCCCTATCCGTACCTGGTGCGTGAGTTGCAGGCCGTCATCGGCCGCGAAGCGCGCGCGCAGCTGCTCGCCGCCACCGATGCACTGCCGGATGCGCTCATTGCCTGTGTCGGCGGGGGCTCGAATTCCATCGGCGCCTTTCATGCGTTTGTCGCGGATGCCACGGTTGAGATCATCGGTGTCGAGGCCGGCGGACGCGGTGCAGGTCTGGGTGAGAACGCGGCGACGGTTGCGCACGGCCGGCCGGGCGTGCTGCACGGCACCTACTCCATGCTGCTGCAGAACGAGGACGGGCAGATCCAGGAGACCCACTCGGTATCCGCGGGGCTCGACTATCCCGGCGTGGGTCCGGAGCACGCGCTGCTCGCGGCGATCGGGCGCGTCAGCTATCAGACCGCGAGTGATGACGAGGCACTCGAATGCGTGCGCTCTTTAAGTGAGTGCGAGGGCATCCTGCCGGCGCTCGAAAGCGCGCACGCGCTCGCGGGCGCGAAGCGCTACGCCCAGGCGCATCCCGGATGCACCATTCTCGTGTGCCTCTCGGGACGCGGCGACAAAGACATGCCGACGCTGCAGCAGACGCTTCTGAAGGCGCAGCACAAGTGAGTCCGCGCGCGCGCATCAGCGACGCGATCCGCAGCGCCGCGTCCCAGGGCGAGCCCGCGCTGGTGGCGTATCTCACCGCGGGGTACCCGCGGCGCGACAAATTTCGTGAGCATGTGCGCGCACTCGCAGCCGCGGCCGACGTGGTCGAGATCGGCGTGCCCTTTACCGATCCCATGGCAGACGGGGTGACCATCCAGCGCGCGAGCCTCGCGGCGCTCGCGCAGGGCGTGAGCCTCAAGTGGATTCTCGCCGAGCTGACAGCCCTGCATGACATCAGGGCCCCGCTCATCCTCATGAGCTATCTGAATCCCCTGCTCGCATTCGGGATCGGGCGTCTCGCGCAGGCAGCAGCCGACGCGGGCGTCGCGGGATTCATCGTGCCGGATCTGCCGCTCGATGAGAGCGAGGAGCTGCGCGACGCGCTGGACGACAAGCAAATCGCGCTGGTGCAGATGGTGACGCCGGTCACCGAGCCACAACGCCTGCAGCAACTGTGCGCCGGCAGCCAGGGATTCGTCTACGCCGTGACCATGACCGGCACGACCGGCAAGAGCGTCGCGGTGCCGGACGAGGTGATCGGCTATTTAGACAACGTACGGGCGCACGCGCCGGTGCCGGTGTGTGCCGGCTTCGGCATCCGCAGACGTGAACAGGTCGAGCGCCTGCGCGGCCACGTCGACGGCGTGGTGATCGGCTCGGCGCTGGTGGAGGTGTTGGAGCGCGGCGAGGATCCCGGCAGCTGGCTGCACGGGCTGCGCCGCAGCTGATACGGCCGCGTGCCCCCGATGTCGCAAAAATGCGGCTTCCGGTCGCGGGCGTTGCGTCTCTGCGCGTCGCGCCGCATCCTAAAGCGTCAACCGCCATGAAGACCCTGACCATCGCCTCGCGCTTCTGCGGCCCGCCGACCTCGGCCAATGGCGGCTACTTCGTTGGCATGGTGGCGCTGCTCGCCGCGCGGCGGGTGAGCGTGCGGCTGCTGAAGCCGCCGCCACTGGAGAGCGAATTCACCGTGACAGAACTGCCGGACGGCGGGCTGCAGGTTCTGAGCGGCGCAGATCCCATCGGGGAAGCACACCCGGCGAGCCTGCAGCTGGAGGTGAAGCCCGCGCCTGAATACCTGGAAGCGGTGGAGGCGTCGCGACGCTACGCGGGCTTTCGCAGCCATCGCTTTCCGACCTGCTTTGTCTGCGGTACGCAGCGCGCGCGCGGCGACGGCCTGCGCATTTTTGCGGGCCCGCTGCCGGCGCGCGGCCTGGTGGCGGCGCCGTGGGTTCCGGACGCGTCCCTGGACGGTGGCGATGGCAAGGTGTCCCCCGAATTCATGTCGGCGGCGCTCGACTGTCCGGGTTATTACGCGGTCGCGCCCGATGATCGGATGATGTTGCTCGCGGAACTCACCGCGCAGGTCGACCGCCTGGTCCACATCGGTTCGTCCTGCACCATTGTCGGCTGGCACGTGGGTTCCGCCGGCCGCAAGCATGAGGCCGGGACGGCTATTTTCGACGGCAAGGGGGTGTTGTGCGCCAAGGCACGCGCGCTGTGGATCGAACCGCGCGCCGCCAATGTTACGGCGCTGTGAGGCGCGCCGGCCGACTCAGCCCCGCACCAGCCGCATCATGCTCTCCGGGTAGCGTGCTCCCGCGAACACGCCGGCCGGGAACACGGCATCGATCTCAACCAGTTCATCGTCGCTCAGGCGCACGTCCAGCGCGCCAAGGTTCTCATCCAGATTGCGTAAGCGTCGCGTGCCGGGGATGGGAACGATATGCTCCCCCTGCGCCAACACCCACGCGAGCGCCAGCTGCGCGGCTGAGCAGCCCTTGTCGGTGGCCAGCTGCTTCACCTTCTCGACCAGCTCGAGATTCTTACCGAAGTTCTCACCCTGGAAGCGGGGGCTCGTGCGGCGGTAGTCATCTGGCGCGAAGTCATCCGGACTCTTGAGGGCACCGGTGAGGAAGCCGCGTCCGAGCGGGCTGAAAGGTACGAAGCCGATGCCGAGCCGTTCACACGCCTCGAGCGCCCCGGCCTCAGGATCACGCGTCCATAACGAGTACTCGCTTTGCAGCGCCGTGATGGCATGTACGCCGTGCGCGCGTTCGAGTGTCTGCGGTGAAACCTCCGAAAGACCCAGGTGCCGCACCTTGCCGGCGCGCACCAGCTGCGCCATGGCGCCCACGGTGTCCTCGATCGGAACTTTCGGGTCGGCGCGATGCAGGTAGTAGAGGTCGACGTACTCAACGCCCAAACGCTTGAGACTGTCCTCGCAGGCCTGGGCCACGCGTGCAGGTGTGCCGTCAATCGCCGGTGCGCCGGGATTGGCCGGATCGCGCACGAAGCCGAACTTGGTGGCGATGAACGCCTGTGCACGCCGCCCCTTGAGTGCCCGGCCGAGAAGCTCCTCGTTGGTGTGCGGCCCGTACACGTCCGCCGTGTCGAAGAACGTGACGCCGCAATCCAGCGCGTGATGCAGTGTTGCGATCGACTCGGCGTCCGAGTGAGCGCCGTAGAACTGACTCATGCCCATGCAGCCCAGGCCGAGCGCGGAAACCGTGGGGCCATTGCGGCCAAGTTTGCGGGTCTGCATGCGCGCGCTCCTTCTGCCGTAAATCAAGCAACTCTCAGCACAGCGACACTAGCAGAGATCGTGCCAGGCAATCCTCACCAGAAAGGAAGAGGCCGCCGCCTCAGGCCGTCGCAGGCAGCATGTGCGCGCTGCGCCAGCCGCCGTAGCGGTAGTAAAGGAGCGCCAGAATCGAGGACAGCGCCGATGATATCGGGAAGCTCCACCAGACCGCATCGACGTGGTACCTGTCGAGAAAAAATTCGGCCAGCGGGAAGCGTACTGCCAGCATCGAGATCGTCAGCACGATGAGCGGCGCGATGACCGCGCCAGTCGCGCGTACCACGCCGAACAGCGCCACCGAGATGCCAAAGAAAATGAACGAGCAGGTGACGATGCGGTTCATGTGCGACGCGACGGCCAGTGCGCCGGACCCGGCAGGCAGGAACAGGCCGAAGATATGCAGATTCAGCACCTCGATCAGGGCCACGACCGAACCGGTGAGCAGCACGCTGTAGAGCACCCCCACCCTGGCGATACGCCCGACGCGCTCCCACTTGCCCGCGCCGACGTTCTGCGCCGTCATGGCCGACACCCCCATGCCCACCGCGAACGCCGGCATCTGGATGTAGTTCCAGATCTGCATTGCGGCGCCGAAGGCGGCGGTGGTGTCGACGCCGAAGCGATTGACGAGGGTGATCATGAGCACGCCGCTGAGCGAGATGACGAGCATCTGGGCGCTCATCGGGATGCCCTTCTTTACCAGCGTGCCGACCACCGACCAATCCACCCTGAGCAGCGCCAGCTCGTCCTTGTGCAGGCACAGCACGTGCTTCCTGCGATACAGATGGCGGATGAGCGCCGTGAGGCTCACGGCCTGGGCGACAAAGGTCGCCAGCGCCGAGCCCGCGATGCCGAGCCGCGGAATCGGTCCGAGCCCGAAGATGAACACCGGGTTCAGCGCAATGTCGATACCGACCGAGAGCAGCATGAAATAAAACGGGGTCTTGGAGTCGCCCGCGCCGCGCAGCACCGCCATCACGAACGCGTACATATAAAGGAATGGCAGCGCCAGGAAGATCACGCGCATGTACGCCACTGCCAGGGGCAGCGAATCGGCCGGAGTGCTCATGGCAATGAGCAGCGGCCGGCACAGCAGCAGGCCCGCGATCGCCATGGCGATGGAAATCGCGGCAAAGAACGTGGCGCTGGTGCCCACCACGCGCCTGGTCTCGCGGATGTTGTTGGCGCCTATGAACTGCCCGATGAGAATGGTGGCGGCGAGTGCCACGCCGAAGGCCGCGCCGATGAGCAGGAACATCACGGTGTTGGCGTTGGAGGTGGCGGTGAGCGCCGCCTCGCCGAGATAACGCCCCACCCAGATGGAGTTCACCGAGCCGTTGAGCGACTGCAGCACATTCGCCATGAGGATCGGCAGTGAGAACTTGAACAGGCCGGCGGGAATCGAGCCTTCGGTGAGGGTGCGTGGCATGAAGGGCCGGCAGGCTAGCAGCGCGGCCGCAGTGCGTCCAGACGCCTCAGCGCCACAACCCGTAGATGAGCTTCACGGCCCCGGCTGCGAGCAGCGCCCAGCCGAGCCACGGGTAGCCGCGGCCCGCCACCACCCAGATGAACCCCGCGAGCAGCAGCGCCGCTCCCAGGGTGAGCGCGTCGCGACGCCGGCCGGCTGCGCGCAGCTCCTCGCGCAGTTCGCTTAACTCGGGTGTCGCTGCTGGTGTCTGCAGTTGCCCCTGCGGCGGCGCGGCGCCGCGCTCGCGCTGCGCGAGCTGCGTGAGGAACAGCGGCAGTCCGCGTGCCGCCTCCATGAGCTGCGGCGCGTGTGCGCGCAGGTCGCGCATCAGGGCGCCGACGCTGGTGCGCTCGCGCATCCACTCGCGCAGGATCGGACTCGCGGTGTTCCAGATGTCCAGGTCCGGGTACAGGTCGCGCCCCAGACCCTCCACGTTGAGCAGGGTCTTCTGCAGCAGCAGCAGCTGCGGCTGGATCTGCATGTTGAAGCGGCGCGAAATCTCGAACAGGCGCAGGAGAATTCGCCCGAAGGAGATGTCCTTCAGCGGGCGGTCGAAGATCGGTTCGCACACGGTGCGTACCGCCGATTCCATCTGGTCGACCCGCGTGCCGGCGGGCACCCAGCCGGACTCCAGGTGCAGTTGCGCGACCCGTCGGTAGTCGCGGTCGAAGACCGCCAGGAAATTTTCCGCGAGGTAGTGCTGGTCGCGCGGATCAAGCGTACCGACGATGCCGAAGTCCACCGCCGCGTAGCGCGGGTGCTGCGGGTCGTCCAGCAGCACAAAGATGTTGCCCGGGTGCATGTCGGCGTGGAAGAAGTTATGGCGGAACACCTGGGTGAAGAAGATGCGCACGCCATTCTCGGCGAGCTGCGCGATGTTGGTTCCCGCGGCCTGCAGGCGCGCCATGTCGCTGATCGGCACGCCGTGGATACGTTCCATGACCATGACGTCGTTGCGGCAGTAGTCCCAGTAGACTTCCGGCACGTACAGCAGCTGCGAGCCCGCAAAATTACGCTTCAGCTGCGAGGCGTTGGCGGCCTCGCGCATCAGGTCCAGTTCATCGAGGATGGTCTTCTCGTACTCGGCGACGATTTCGCGCGGCCGCAGCCGCCGGCCGTCCGCCCAGTAGCGCTGCGCGAGGTTCGCGAGCGCGTGCAGCACTTCCAGGTCGCGCTCGATGATGGCGCGCATCTGCGGCCGCAGCACCTTGACCACGACCTCTTCGCCCCCGTGCAGATGCGCGGCGTGCACCTGCGCGATCGAAGCCGCCGCCAGCGGGGTCGTATCGAAATCCTGGAATACCTCCGCCACCGGCCGCCCGTAGGCCTGCCCGATGAGCTCGCGCGCGATCTCGCCCGGAAAGGGCGGCACGCGGTCCTGCAGTTTCGCCAGCTCGTCGGCGATATCGGCCGGCAACAGGTCGCGGCGCGTGGAAACCGCCTGCCCAAACTTGACAAAAATCGGCCCCAGCTCCTCGAGCGCGAGGCGCAGGCGCTCACCGCGGCTCGCCTGGCGGCGCCGCTCGAACCACACCCCCGGCGACAGGAAGAACAGGAATCGCAGCGGCCTATATAGATGAGTGGCGCGCACGTAGTCGTCCAGACCGTGCCGCAGCAGCACGCGCTGGATCTCCACGAGGCGTACGATCACGCGCAGCTTCACGGTGTACGTAACCGGGTCACGGGCTGGCACGCCGCCGCGCGAGAATCGCGAAGCGCGCCTCGAGGCGCTCGAGGTCCTCGCGCACGCGATCGACGCCGCGCAGGAACTGCTCCCCCTCGTTGCGCGGCACCAGGTCAGCGCGTTCGTGGCCCAGGTACTCGGCGAGATTCGTCAGCGTGGTGGTGGCCGCCTTGCGCGTCCAGCTGGCGCTGAGGCGCGCGAGGCGCCCAAGCTGATGGGCGGGGACATCGCCCAGCACCTGCGACAGATCTTCCTCGATGTCCGGCCGCAGCAGCCGCGCGAGCTCGCGGAACTGCTGCGCCAGCTGGGCATCGCCCCGGATGGTGACGGCGCCGCGCTGCACGACGCTTTCCGGGGCATCCCGGGTCAATGCCAACAGCGCCAGCGGCCCGCCGGCGATGGCGGCATCCGAGGCCGCGTCGCCGCGCGTGACCTCGAGGGTGGTGCCGTTGGAGGCCACCCGCAGGCGCGTGAGCTCACCGACTTCAATCGCAACGCTGCGACCCTTGAGCTGTGCGCACAGCTCCCGCGCACGCGGTGAGCGCGGCAGGCCGCGGTTCAGGAGGTTGGCGATGATGCCGGTGAGCATGCGGCGGGTCGGCGGCGGCCGCTAGTACCTGTAGCCGCGGTGCACCGCGACGATGCCGCCGGAGAGGTTGTGATAGCGGCAGCCCTCGAGGCCCGCGTCCTGCATCATCTTCAGAAGCGTCTCCTGGTCCGGGTGCATGCGGATGGACTCTGCGAGATAGCGATAGCTGGCCTCATCGCCGGCTACCAGGCGGCCCAGCAGCGGCAGCACGCGGAACGAGTAAGCGTCGTACAGCGGCTTCAACCCCGCGATGCCCGGCCGTGAGAACTCGAGCACCAGCAGCTGGCCGCCGGGTTTGAGCGCGCGGCGCATGGCAGCCAGCGCTGCCGCTTTGTCGGTGACGTTGCGCAGTCCGAAGCCGATGGTGATGCAGTCGAAGGCGCCGTCGGGGAAGGGCAGCCGCTCGGCGTTTGCTTGCACGTAGGCGACATTGCCCGCATGACCGGCATCGATCAGCCGGTCGCGGCCGCGCCGGAGCATGGCGGCGTTGATGTCGGTGAGCACGACGAGGCCGCGCTCCCCGACCTGACGCGCAAGCCCCGCGGCGAGATCGCCGGTGCCGCCCGCGACATCCAGCGCGCGTTGCCCGGGCCGCAGGTTCGCGACCCCGAGCGTGAAACGTTTCCACAGCCGGTGCGTGCCCGCCGACATCAGATCATTCATCAGGTCGTAATTGCCGGCGACGGAATCAAACACGCCGCGCACGCGCCGCGCTTTGTCTGCGCGCGACACGCGCTGGAAGCCGAAATCGGTGGAGCGGTCGTCGGCCATGGTCAGGATGCAGTCATTTCACGCGTGCAGCTGGCGAAGGTTTTTGCGAGACGCATTCTAGATGATCGCACGCGGCGCTCTGCTTGCTTAGATGGCGGTTGCAATCTGGCTCGTGCCGCGCGCAGAATCGCCGCCGCTTAGGGGGGTCTTGCGTGCAAAGCGGGCCGGGCAGTGATGTCCGGCCCGTTTTCCTATTTGTGATGCGCGCAGCCGCCCGTATGTGCAGCGGGCGCAGCGGCCGGCGCGTGCGCGCGCCGTTCGCGGTAGTGCGCCCATTTCTGTGCCTGCTCGCGGCCGAGCTCGTGCAGATACTTCCAGGTGTAAAGCCCGGTGTCGTGCCCGTCATCGAACACGAGCTTCACCGCGTACTGCCCCACCGGCTCCACCGCCGTGATGCCGACGCTCTCCTTGCCGAGCACCAGTACCTCCTGCCCCGGACCGTGTCCTTTGACTTCGGCGGAAGGGGAATGCACACGCAGATACTCGAACGGCAGCTCGAAGCGGCTGCCGTCGGCGAACGTGACCGCCAGCACGCGCGACGCGCGGCGCAGCCGGATCTCGGTGGCAACAGGTTCGGACATGGCGGCGTCAGTATAGGCGTTGCTGCGGCGCAACAACAGGAGCGGCAACGACTCCGGCAAGGGCCGCCGGGGGTGCTCTGCGGCTGCGGCCACGCCCGGCACAATCCGCCGCGCGCCTCTATACTCGCAGTCCTCAACGATTGCGAAAGAGGGCCTGGGCCGTGAGTGCCCGGGCACTGAATGGAACCGACCGATACCACTCATCCGGATTACTACCATCGAGTTGTGGATTGCCAGTGGGCCTGCCCGGCCCACACCGACGTCCCCGAATACATCAGGTTGATCGCGCAGGGCCGCTTCACCGACGCCTACATGGTGAACCGGGAGTCGAACGTATTTCCCGGCATCCTCGGGCGGGTATGCGACCGGCCGTGCGAGCCGGCCTGCCGCCGCGGCCGCATCGAGCAGAAGCCGGTGGCGATCTGCCGCCTGAAGCGCGTCGCCGCCGATCATCGTGACGATGTCACGAAGCTGCTGCCGAAGATCCCGAAACTGAAGAACGGCAAGCGCATCGCCTGCATCGGCGCCGGCTGCGCCTCCCTCACCGTGGCAAACGACCTCATGCCGCTTGGCTACGAAGTCACGATCTTCGAGCAGTACGGTGAGCCTGGCGGGCTCATGCGCACCAATATTCCCTCGTTCCGGCTACCGCAGGCGGTACTGAGCGAGGAGATCGCGATGATCACGGGGATGGGGGTGGATCTGCGCCTCAACTCACCGGTCAGGAGCATGCGCGAGCTGCTCGGCAACGGAGGCTTCGATGCGGTGTTCGTGGGCTCGGGCGCGCCCAGGGGCAAGGAACTTAAACTCCCGGGACGCGAGGCGGCGGCCGCCAACGTGCATATCGGCATCGCCTGGCTCGAGTCGGTGGCGTTCGGGCACATCGAGAAGATCGGCAAGCGGGTGCTCATCATCGGAGTGGGCAACACGGCGATGGACTGCTGCCGCACCAGCCTGCGCCTGGGCGCGCAGAGCGTGAAAGTCATGGCGCGCAAGCCGCGCGGCTTCTTCAAGGCCTCCGTGTGGGAGCTCGAGGACGCCGAGGAGGAAAGCGTCGCCATCATCATCAACCGCTCGCCCAAGGCCTTCGTTGTGGAGAACGGCAAGCTCGCCGGCATGCAGTTCGACAAGATGGAGTACGACCTGGACGCGCGCGGTCAGATCATCGCCGAGCGCATCGCCGGCGAGGAGTTTCTGCCCGCGGACGATGTGATTCTCGCCATCGGCCAGGAGAACGCCTTCCCGTGGGTGGAGCGCGATCTGGGGATCGAGTTCGACAAGTGGGACGTGCCGGTCATCGACAAGACCACCTTCCAGTCGACGCGGCCGGAAGTGTTCTTCGGCGGCGATGCGGCCTTCGGACCGAAAAACATCATCTGGGCGGTGGAGCACGGGCACCAGGCCGCCATTTCCATTCATCGCCATGCCCAGGGCGAAGCCGTGAGCGAGCGCCTGCCGCCCACGATCAACCTGCAGAGCCGCAAGATGGGCATGCACGAGTGGAGTTACTCCAACGACTACACGCCGGTCGAGCGGCGCCTGATGCCGCACGTGTCGATCAAGGAGCGCTTCAAGAAGCTCAACATCGAGGTGGAGCTCGGGTTCACGGCCGAGCAGGTCGAGCAGGAAGTGCAGCGCTGCCTCAACTGCGACGTGCAGACGGTGTTCGTGGCGAAGCTGTGCATTGAGTGCGACGCCTGTATCGACATCTGCCCGGTGGACTGCCTCACCATTACCCACAACGGCACGGAAAGCGAACTGCGCGCGCGCCTCAAAGCGCCGGCCAAGAACCTCGCGCAGCCACTGTACGTCTCCGCGGGTCTGCCGCAGACCGCGCGCGTCATGGTGAAGGACGAGGACCTGTGCGTGCACTGTGGCCTGTGCGCGGAGCGCTGCCCGACCGCCGCGTGGGACATGCAGAAGTCCTCCCTGCACTGGCCGCACGCCACCGATGAGGCGCGGACCATCGAGGCGCAGAAACCCAAGATTGCCTGAAGGGCCGCCGCCAGCGAGCCGCCTGTCAGACGTAATTTCCGAGCGTAACCAACATGCCTGCAGCGACCCCCACACGCGTCAACGACTTCACCATCAAGATCGGCACCGTCAACGGCACCGGCTCCGCGAGCGCCAACTCGCTGCTCATGAAGTCCCTGTTCCGCAGCGGCATCCCGGTGATGGGCAAGAACTACTTCCCGTCGAACATCCAGGGATTGCCGACCTGGTACGAGATCCGCGTGACGCGCGACGGCCACGTGGCCCGCTCCGGGGCGGTCGACATCATGGTGGCGATGAATGCCGAGACCTATGCGCGCGATGTAAAGGAAGTCGCCCCCGGCGGCTACCTCGTCTACGACTCGACCTGGCCGCGGGCGGCACTGCTCAAGCGCGAGGACATCACGGTCTTCGGCGTGCCGCTGGCGCGCCTCTGCAACGAGAACTTCAGCGGCGTGCGTACCCGCATTCTCATGAAGAACATCTGTTACGCCGGAGTGCTGGCGGCGCTGCTGGACCTGGACCTCTCGCGCATCCGGGACCTGCTCGCCGAGACCTACGCGAAAAAGCCGCAGCTGGTCGACAGCAACATGAAGGCCATCCAGCTCGGCTACGACTACGCGCGCGCGAATTTCACCTGTCCGCTGCCGCTGCACGTGGAGAAGCTGGACAAGACGGCCGGCAACATCATGATCGATGGCAACACCGCGGCAGCGCTGGGATGCGTGTTTGCGGGCGCCACGGTGGCGGCGTGGTACCCGATCACGCCCTCCACTTCGCTCATGGACGCCTTCAAGATGTTCGGCGACCGCATGCGTGTGGATGCGACCGGACGCAAGAACTTCGCTTTCATCCAGGCCGAGGACGAGCTGGCCGCGATCGGCATGGTGATCGGCGCCATGTGGAACGGCGCGCGCGCTTTCACCGCCACTTCCGGCCCCGGCATCTCGCTCATGAACGAGTTCCTGGGACTGGCGTACTACGCGGAGATACCGGCGGTGGTTTTTGATATCCAGCGAGTCGGTCCCTCGACCGGCATGCCGACGCGCACCCAGCAGTGTGACCTCATGGAGTGCGCCTACGCCTCGCACGGCGACACGCGCCACGTGTGCCTGTATCCGGCGAACCCGGAAGAGTGCTTCTACATGGCGGTGCAGGCGTTTGATCTGGCCGAGCGCCTGCAGACCCCGGTGATGGTGCTGTCGGATCTGGATATCGGCATGAATGACTGGATGTGCCGGGATCTGAAGTGGGACGACAGCTACCGCCCCGATCGCGGCAAGGTGCTGAGCAAGGAGGAGGTTCTCAAGCTCGAGAAGTTCTACCGCTTCATCGACAGGGACGGCGATGGCATCACCGCCCGCACCCTTCCCGGGGTGCATCCCAAGGCGGCGTATTTCGCGCGTGGCTCGGGACACAGCCAGTACGGCGCTTACACCGAGGACTCGACCGAGTACCAGCAGGTACTCGATCGGCTCCTGAAGAAGTGGGGCACCGCCAAAAAGCTCATGCCGCGCCCGGTCATCGACACCACCGCCGGCGCATCGTGCGGCCTCGTGTCGCTCGGCAGCTGTGACGGCGCGATCCGCGAGGCGCTCGAGGTGCTGCGCGCACGCGGCATGGGCGTGGATTACCTGCGGGTGCGCGCTTTTCCCTTCGGCGAGGAGGTCGAGAAATTTCTCGCCGCGCACGAGCTGTTGTTCGTGGTGGAGCAGAACCGCGACGCGCAATTGCGCGCGCTTCTCACCCTTGAGACGGCGGTGGACAAGGCGAAGCTGCGCTCGCTCTTACACTACAGCGGCCTGCCGATCTCATCGAGCTTCATCGTCGAGGGCGTGCTGGCCGAGCTGCAACCGCGTCCGGAAATCGAGACCCAGGGCGCCGCGCGCGGCTGAGGCGTGTTAACACCGCAGAACCAACCGCGTGCGCTCCGCCGCAGCCGGCCAAAGTCACGCCTTTGGCCGGCGGAAACGGAACTACTGTCTGCCGAAATCGGCTTCCAGCGATTTCGGCCGATGGACTAAGGGAAGACAAACATGACATTCATGGCCAAACCAAAAGTTGCCCACCCTTCGCTGCCGAAGAATGCACTGGGGTTCACGCGCCGCGACTACGAGGGCGCGCTGTCGACGCTGTGCGCCGGCTGCGGCCACGACTCGATCACCGCCGCGATCGTGGA
This sequence comes from uncultured Gammaproteobacteria bacterium, assembly GCA_963718865.1. Classification (GTDB taxonomy): domain Bacteria; phylum Pseudomonadota; class Gammaproteobacteria; order Steroidobacterales; family Steroidobacteraceae; genus 13-2-20CM-66-19. Next base: position 1,055,691 of record CAVRAE010000001.1, read on the forward strand.
AGCGAGCTGGGGCCTCGGCATCGAGCCGCAGAACATGGTGAAGCTCTCCGGCATCGGCTGCTCTTCCAAGACCACCGCCTATTTCGTCAGCGGCGGTCACGGCTTCAATTCAGTGCACGGCCGCATGCCCTCGATCGCCATGGGCGCCAACGCCGCCAACCGCGCGCTCACCTACATCGGCGTGTCCGGGGACGGCGATACGCTTTCCATCGGGCTCGGGCAGTTCTGCCACGCCATCCGCCGCAACCTGAACATGCTGTACATCATCGAGAACAACGGCGTGTACGGCCTCACCAAGGGGCAGTTCTCCGCGTCCGCCGACCTCGGCACCAGGGCGAAGAAGGGCGAAACCAACTTCCAGCCGCCGATCGACCCGGTGCTGCTGGCACTCACCCTCGGCGCCTCGTTCGTGGCGCGCAGCTTCTCGGGCGACAAGGAGCAGCTGGTGCCGCTCATCCAGGCGGGCCTGAAGCACCAGGGGTTTGCACTCATCGACGTGCTGTCGCCGTGCGTGACCTTCAACGACCACGAGGGTTCCACCAAGAGCTACGCCTACACGCGCGAGCACTACGAGCCGGCGGTGCATGCGGATTTCGTGCCGCTGCAGCGCGAGATCACCGTCGACTACCAGGCGGGAGAAACCGTGCCGGTGGTGATGCACGACGGCAGCCGCATCCTGCTGCGCAAGCTCGACGCGGCCTACGACGCCACCAACCGCAGCACCGCGGCGGCGCACATCCAGGAGCGCATGAAGGTCGGGGAGCATCTCACCGGCCTGCTGTACATCGAGGCGTCGCAGCGCGACTTCCACGACATCAATGGCACCCCGGACGCGCCGCTGAACAGCCTGTCCTTCGAGGCGCTGTCGCCCGGTTCCAAGGGACTGGAGAAAGTGCTGGCGCGCTACCGCTGAGCCGGCGCCGCCGGACTGCCTGGCCGCGCTCCTCGCGAGCGCGCAGCCTCAGCGGAGCGTCGAACCGAGTGCGTAGCGGATCGCGAACTGCAGCTGTGTCTCGGTGGCCAGCAGCGGCCCGCCCAGCTCCTGCCGGTCATAGGAACCGCTCACCACCCGCAGCCACTCGAGCGTGAAGCGCCAGTGCGCGCTGGCGTTGAAACTGTAAGCCGCGGTCCAGGCATGCCCGTCCTGCCAGCCGCCGCCCTGCTCAAGATTGCTGGAGTTCACCTGGAAGCGGTCATAGCGCGCGCTGAACGTGTGCCGGCCGAGGCGCCGCGACACCAGGGCATACTCGGCGCGGAACGGCCAGCTCAGTTGCATGCCTGCGGGCGCGATGGAGGTCCTGCCGTCGAGCCACTGCGCGATCACCGTCCAGCCGCTGTCGCCTTCGACGCGCACTCCGGCGCTGGTGAAGCTGGTATCCCAGGCAATGGCGTCGGAGACGTGATCGATTTGCGTCGGGTCGGCGCGGTTGTCGTAGCGCAGCACGCGCAGCACCACGCGATCCAGATAACGCGCCTCGACGCCCGCGTAGACGCCCGCGTGGTGGTCCAATTGCAGGAAAGGCTCCGCGCCAGACAGGGGCGCGACTCCGGGCTGCCCGACGCGCCCGAACACCGCAGTCTGTCGGTCGGTGAGCGAGAAGCCGTCGTTGGCGAGCACCGTGCCCGCGCCCTCGTTCCATCCGAACACACCGCCCGTAAGACCTAAGTCGAACAGGTGACCGCTGCGGGTACCAAGCCACTCGAGCTGCGCCTCCACGCCGATGGTGCGCACCTCGACGGCGAGCCAGCTGTCGATCGCCGAGTAGGAAAGACCGTAGGGTGACTCCCACCCCGGTGCGCGGTTCTCGAGCGAGACCGGCGGATAGAACGCGCCCGCCTTGAGACGCAACCGGTAGCCGGACCGTGGGTAGGGACGCAACTGCAGATAAGCTTCCGTCGCGCCCACCGGGCTGCGGCCCTGGTTGTCCCAGGCGGACACATCCAGATGCGCGCTCCACAACTCGCCCAGCTGCTGGGTGAGCGCAAACCTCGCGCGCCCGAGCTGCACTCCGGAATCGTTGCGGCCGAAGCGCACGGTGCCCAGCCCCCCGTCCATGAAGGGACGATCGGCGTCGGAGTTGACGAGCCGCGTGTCGAGGCTCACTTCCCAGTCGGTGGCGCGAGCGCTGGCGGTGAGCAGGAGCAGTGCGAGGGTGACTGCGGCGGCGCGCAACATCAGGGGGGCGCCTTCAGTAATCCCAGGAATGCGGGCGGCCCGTGAGCGGCGCCGGCTCGAGCGGTTTGGCCAGCCGCAGCGTGAGGGTGGCGCGATCGGTGTCGCCGACGGTGAGTTCGCGCTCCAGGTCTGCGGCGCTGTCGCGCAAGCGCGGATGCCAGATGGCGACGTGGTAGCGACCACGCGGCACTTCCGCCGACCAGCCGCCGCTCTGGTTGGTGCGGCCGAAGTACGGCGCGTCGGTCACCAGGAGGTACGCGAGCATCTCGTCGTGGATGTTGCAGCCGAGCGTGACCACACCGGCCTGGTCGAAGTGCACCGGCGGATACGGTTTGCCCCGGTACAGCGGCAGCTGGAAGCGCTTGGCCGGGGAGAACGAGTAGATCTGATGACTGACGGAGTCGCTGTTGGGGAACTCCACCGTGGAGCCGACCGGCACGACCATGAGGTCAGGCTCGAAGGCGCGGTCGACCTGGTCCATGACGGCGTGCACCGGGGCGGGCTTGCGGGGCGGTCCGTCGAGCGGCCGCACCGTGATCACCGCGCCCGCCAGAGCGCGGCCGTCGGGTGTCTGCACGTTGATGGCGAGCGTCGCGCCCACTGCGGGGCCGGCCGTGCCGAGGCCGGCAAACACAAGCAGCGCGCCGGCGGTGAGCCCGGCGATCGCCCTGGAGCGACACAGTCGTGCCGGAGGTCTCATTCCCGCACTCGGATCCTCGCGGGAACGCCCGCCAGGCTCTTACGATGGACGACATATTCGAGGGATTGATGGGCAGTTTCCGTAAACGGCTTCTCGTGCTGATCATCGGCTTAAGTGTCGTCACGCAAACTGTGACGCTCGCCGCAGTGCTGATCAGCACGCGCCGCACGGTCGAGGCGCGCGCCGCCGAGCAGCTGCGTTCCGGCGCGGCGCTCGCCGAGCACCTCATCCGCTTTCGCGCCGCGCAGCTGGCCAGCGGCGTGGCGGTGCTGGCGGGGGATTTCGGGTTTCGCGAGGCGGTCGCGAGCGCGCACGTTCCCACCATCCTTTCCGCCGCCCGCAACAACGCGCAGCGCATTGGCGCGGACCTGGTGCTGTTACTCGATACGCACGGGCAGGTGCTCGCCTCGACGGCGCCGGGAACTGCGGGCGCCGGCGGATCGCTCCACAGCCTGCTCGCGGAGGTTGCCACCGAACGCGATCAGCCCAGCTTCCGGGTGTTTGGCGCACAGTCCTACCAGTTCTTCCTGGCGCCGGTGCGCGCGCCCGAGACCATCGCCTGGGTCGCGATGGGCTTCGCGGCCGACGACGCGCTCGCGCAGAAGATCCGCGACCTGGTCGGCTCGCAGGTGGTGATCGTGACCCACGGTCACGACGGGGCGCTGCGCGTCGCCTCGACGCTCGCGCCCGGACAGACGACGCCCGAGGTCGCTACCGCGCTCGCGCTGCCGACGCCCAGGGATCGCCCGCGGCTCGCGCGCGTTGCCGCGGCTGACTACCTGAGCTTCGCGCGCCGTCTCGACGCGCGCGGGGACTCGGTCGACCTGATTCTGCTGCGACCGCTGCAGGAGGTGTTGGCCCCTTACCGCGACCTGCGCGACGACATGCTGCTGATCGACGGCATCGCGCTGGCGCTGGCCGCGGTGATCGGCGCCGTGCTCGGCCGTAGTGCCACACGCCCGATCGGCGAGTTGATGCGCGCCGCGCGGCGTATCGAGCAGGGGCAGTACCAGACCGCGGTGAGTGTCTCGGGCGGCGCCGAGTTCAGGCGTCTCGCGGCGACCTTCAATACGATGCAGAGCAACATCGCGGCGCGCGAGGCGGACATCACTTTCCAGGCCTACCACGATCCACTCACGCAGTTGCCGAATCGCGCGTTCGTCGTGCGCGACCTGGAGAGCCTGGTGGCCGGCGTCGAGAGTCAGCCGAGTGCCGCGCTGCTGTTGATAGAGTTGCGTAACCTGCGCGACATCAATGCCTCGCTCGGGCACCAGGTCGGCGACGACGTGCTGCGGGAGGCGGCCCGTCGCCTGCAGCAGAACGTGGCCACACACGATACGGTCGCGCGCCTGGGCGAGACTCAGTTCCTGGTGCTCGCGCCGCGCTGCTCGGCCGAGCGCGCGCTGCTGTATGCCGAGCAGTTGGGGGCGGTGATCCGCACCGGCTTTCATCTGGCCGGCGTCAGTCTCGACCTGCGTGTGGCGTGCGGGGTGTGCTTATTTCCGGTGCACGGCAGCACGGCGGAGGAGCTGCTGCAGCGCGCGCAGGTGGCCCTCGAGGACGCGGACGAGGCGCGGGCCCGCGTGGCGCTCTACCGCCACGGGCAGGACGAAGAGCATCGCCGCCGCCTCACCCTGATCACCGATCTGCGCGCGGCGATTGACGAGGACCATCTGACGCTGGTTTATCAGCCCAAGGTCACCATGTCGACCCGCTCGGTGAGGAGCCTCGAGGCGCTGGTGCGCTGGACACATCCGCAACTCGGAGCTATCCCGCCCGGGGAGTTCGTGCCGCTCGCCGAGAGCACCGGCGGCTCGCGCCGGTTAACCAACTGGGTTCTGGCCGCCGCGATCCGCCAGATGGGCGAGTGGCGCCGCCAGGGGCTCGAGGTCGAGCTGGCCGTGAACCTGTCGGCCTCGGACATTCTCGATCCTGACCTGGGTGATGAGGTCCTGCGGCTGCTGCGCGCCGAGCGGGTGGAGCCCGGCACGCTCATGCTGGAGATCACCGAGAGCGCGGTGATGCGCGACCCGCAGGTTGCGGCGCGCAACATGCAGCTGCTGCGCATCGCCGGATTGCGCTTCGCCATCGATGACTTCGGCACCGGTCACTCCTCGCTCTCGCAGCTGAGCGTGCTGCCGTTGGATGAGTTGAAGATCGATCGCTCGTTCATCTCGCAGGCCGCCAGCGGCGCGGTCACCATCCTCACCTCGACCATCGAGCTCGGCCACAGCATGGGGATGAAAGTGGTCGGGGAGGGGGTCGAGGAACCGGGCGCCTGGAACCTGCTGCGGCGGCTCGGCTGCGACTTCGCGCAGGGTTACCTGATCAGTCGGCCGCTGCCGGCGGCGGAAGTGCCGGCGTTTGTGCGCCGGGCGAACCAGCTGCTGCCCGCCTCGGACTCGACCACGCTGCAGATCCGGGCGCTCGAACAGCTTACCCAGAAATCAGGCCGCTGAGCGCGCGCCTTCAGGGCGGGGAATCCAGCATTCCGTCGACGCGCCGCCGGTACTGCAGCAGCAGCTCCGCGGCGAAATCGGCAAACACCCGGATCTTCGGCGAGTCGCGCAGCGCGCTGCGGCACACCACCCAGATCGGTGCGCCCGGGGCCGACCACTCGCGCAGAACGACCTGCAGCCGGCCGCTGGCGAGCGCTTCCGCCACCACCAGATCCATGGTCTGGGTGATGCCCGCGCCGCGCATCGCCGCCATGACCTGCGCCTCGACCGAATTGAAGGCCACGTTGCACGCGAAGCTGAGCTGGCGGCGCGTGGTGCCGCGCTGGAACTGCCACTTGCGCGGGCGGCGGCTATCGGCGCCCAGGTGCCCGATGAGTTGGTGGCGGCGCAGTTCTTCCGGTGTCGCGGGCACGCCGTGTTCAGCCAGGTAGTCCGCAGATGCGCAGGTGAGGAGCCGCGTGTTGACGATGCGTCGCGCGATGAGGTGTGGCTCCCTTACCGCGCCCACCCGCACCACCAGGTCCACTTCCTCTGCGATCAGATCCACGACGCGATCGTTGAGCTGCACTTCCAGCTGCAGCTGCGGGTAGCGCGCGGTGAATTTCGAGAGCGCCGGGATGAGGAGCGCGCGGCCGAATACCACCGGCACGTCGACCCGCAGGCGTCCCTGCGGCGACAGCCGTGTGCCGCGCAGCGTCTCGTCGGCGCCGTCGAGCTCGGTGAGGATGCGCTGGCAGCGTGCCAGGTACTCCGCACCGTCACTCGTGAGTCCCACCCGGCGCGTGGTGCGATGGAGCAACTGGCAGCGCAGATGCCTCTCGAGCTGCGCAACGTGGGTACTGATTACGGCGCGGGAGATGCCCAGCGCATCCGCCGCGCGGGTAAAGGAGTGCAGGTCCGCGACCCGCACGAAGCTGCGCATGCACGCGAGCTGATCCATGCCGTGATTGTACTGCTCTAGCGAATAATAAATCCGTAATTAGCCTGTTTTTAGAAGTGAAGGATGGGCCTAGGGTCGCCCGCAGGAGGTGCAGCATGTTCGTCTTCAACCGGCCCTTCGGCGCGGTCGCAGCCGGGATCGGCTTTGCCCTGCTGGTGGTGGTCTTGAGCGGGTTATGTCAGGGTTCGCCCGCTCCCGGGGCAACTGCGGCGGCCGCCCAGCCCGCCTTGGCGGCCGTTCACATGCCCGTAACTTGTGTCCCGCCCGAGGCTTGCGGTATCGTGCGCGCCGGATCGTGACCTTTCCCTTTCTGCCGCCTGCCGCCCGCTTTCGTTCGCGAGTTGGCTTCCGAGTCTGAAAAGCCGAATCGTTCCCGACCAGGTGGCAGCGCGTGACTCAACCGATCTTCGGTTTGCACTCCTGCTAGTACTTTTTGTTTCAGGAGTTTGATTGCAATGACGAAGATCTATGTTGGCAACCTGCCGTTTTCCGCCACCGACGCCGAGATTCGTGAGCTGTTCGCAGCGCACGGCACCGTCGAGTCGGTGAGCATCATCACGGATCGCGACACCGGCCGCCCGCGCGGCTTCGGGTTTGTCGAGATGTCACGTGCCGATGCCTCGCGCGCGATCCAGAACCTCAATGGCAAGGACCTGGGCGGACGCCCCTTGCGCGTTAACGAGGCTCAGGAGCGCACTGGCGGCGGCGGCGGTGGCAACCGCGGCGGCGGCGCACCGAAGCGCTGGTAAGCTTTTAGCTGCCAAGGCCGGCCGTCAGTGCCTCACGGCATGGGCGGCCGGCCTTTTTATTTGTTGAAGTATTAATCGGAGTTGTTTCTCATGGGTAAAGGCGATCACAGAACACGCCGCGGCAAGATTTACCAGGGTTCGTTCGGCAAGAGCCGCGCCAAGGACCCGGCGAAGAAAAGGAAGAAAGCCGCCAAGGCGGCCAGGCGCTGAGGCGTTAACGCCGCCTAGCCCTCGCCAAACGGCATCGCCGTCCCGGTAGCAATCGGGTTCGTCTTGCGTGCCAGGCAGTCGCGCAGGATCTGCAGCGCCGGCCGATCGTTCGGCGGCAGTTCGACGGCGCTGGTATGCAGCGCAGTCGTGCGCTCCCCCCAACGCACCACATGCGCACAGAAGCTTAAGCCGCCGCCAAATGAGGGCATCAGCAGCAGCGCCCCGGGGCGTACCCGGCCCGCCTCGAGCGCATCGCACAGCGCAACCGGTACGGTGGCCGAGGACATGTTGCCGTAGTGCTGGATGGTGAGGAACACCTTATCCATCGGCACGTGCGTGCGCCTGGCGACCGCTTCGATGATGCGCAGGTTTGCCTGGTGCGGCACCACCAGGTCCACCGCATCGGCCTTGAGATGCAACTGCGCGAGCGCATCATCGCAGGCGCTGCTCATGCCCTGTACGGCGCGCCGGAAGATTTCCTGCCCCTCGAACTGCCAGCGCGTCACCCCGTACAGCACGCCCCGGTTGGCGTAGCGGCCGCCCATGCCCTGCACACGCAGGATCTCGCGCGCTTCGCCGTAGCAGCCGAGCTTCTGCGCCAGTACCCCTGCGGGGCGCTCGCTGGCCTCCAGCACCACCGCGGCGGCGCCGTCGCCGAACAGCACCGCCACGTCGCGATCCGCCCAATCCATGAAGGGCGAGATCAGCTCAGCGCCAATCACCAGGGCGTTGCGCACCACACCGGTGCGGATGAGCGCGGTCGCCGTCGACAGTCCGTAGAGAAAACTGGTGCAGGCGGTGTTGATGTCGTAGGCGGCGGCGGGCTGGGCGCCGATACGCCGCTGGATACCCGAGGCCATGTTGGGCACCTGGTCATCGTGACTGCAGGTACCGAAGACGATCAGCTCGACGGCGCTGCCGCTAAGCCCCGCGGCTGCGAGCGCGCGCGCGGCGGCGACGTAACCGAGTTCTTCCAGCCCGACATGAGAGATACGCCGCTCGTGGATCCCCGTGCGGCTCACGATCCACTCGTCATTGGTGTCGAGGATGCTCGCGAGGTCGTGGTTGGTCAGGACTGCCGGCGGCAGGCACTTGCCCCAGCCGGTGATCGCCGCATAAGTCACGGATTGCCCCTCGCACAGCCGGCAGCCAGGGTGGATTTATAACCATAGCAGGGTGACGGTACAATCAGGACGTGCCCGATTCCTCCTACTCGCGCTGGCGACCCCATCCCTGGCACGGACTGGAGCCGGGGCCGGATGCCCCGCGCATCGTCAACGCGTACATCGAGATCACCCCGTTTGATCTCATGAAATACGAGGTCGACAAGGCGAGCGGCTACCTGCGCGTCGACCGTCCGCAGCGCACCTCCTCACAGCCGCCGTCGCTGTACGGCTTTATTCCCCAGACCTACTGCGGGGAGCGCGTGCGGCGCCTGGCTCCCAGGTGCGAGCGCGGCGACGGCGATCCGCTGGACATCTGCGTCATCAGCGAGCGCCCCATCAACCATTGCGAGGTGCTGTTGCGCGCCTGCGTGGTGGGCGGATTGAAAATCATCGATCGCGGCGAGGCGGACGACAAGATCATCGCGGTGCTGGAGGGCGACTACGTGTGGGGTGACGCGCACGAACTCGGCGATCTGCCCGGCGCGCTGCTGGAGCGCATCGAACATTACTTCGCCACCTATAAGCTGGTGCCCGACCAGCCGCCGGGGATCGAGGTGACCGGTCGCTACGGTTACGCGGAAGCTGCGGCCGTCATCCGCGCCTCGATCGAGGACTATCGCGAGATGTTCAGCAAGCAGGCGTGAAAGCGCTCAGGCGCTCCCGCGCCTGCTATCCGGCGCGTAGTCGAACGAATCGAAATACAGCTTTCCCGGTCTAAGTCCATGACGCGGGAAACTCTCGCGCAGCGCCTCGATCATCGCCGGCGGACCCGCCGCATACACCTCGAAGGGTGCCAGGTCCGGGTAGTCGGCGAGCACGGCGTCGTGCACCCAACCGACCCGATGATGGGCGGCTTCCGCGACGCTCGCCTCGGAGAGTACCGCGGTGAACTTCAGGTGCGGAAAGCGCCGCACCCAGTCCAGCACCAGCACCTGTTCATAGACGTCGCGTTCATGGCGCGCGCCCCAGAAACAGTGCACGTCGCGCTGCACGCCTGACTCGAGCAGGTGCCGGAGCATGGACTTCAGCGGCGCAAACCCCGTGCCGCCGGCGACCATGAGTAGGGGGCCCGAGCCGTCGCGGTAGATGAACTGCCCGATCGGCCCCTCGATGCGCAGCAGCGCCCCGGTCTTGAGGTCGCCATCGAATATCCGCTCCGTGAATCCGCCACCGCGCACGCGCCGCACGTGCAGTTCAATCAGTTCGCTGTCATGTGGCGGGCTGGCGATGGAAAAGCTGCGCCGCCGGTCATCCAGCAGCACGTCCAGGTATTGTCCCGCCTGGAAGCGCAGCGGTTCCACGGCCGGCAGCCGCAGCATCACCTGCATCACATCCGGTGCCAGCAGCGCCATGCGCCCGATCCGGCAGGGCAGCGTCTTGATCTCGACGTCCGCGACACTCGCGATCACCTGTGCCGACACCACCAGGTCCGTGTCCGCGCGCGCCTGACACAGCAGCACGAAGCCAGCGGCCGCCTCCGCCTCACTGATGCCGAGCGGGCGGCCGTGCGGGTAGTGAATTGCACCGGTGAGAAGCCGGGCGCGGCACGAGCCGCAATGCCCCGACTTGCAGCTGTGCGGCAGGTTGAGCCCGGCGCTGAGGGCTGCTTCCAGCACCGGCTGCCCGGCGTCAACGTGCAGCGTGCGGCCCAAGGGCTCGACGCGCACGCCGTGTCCGTCCTTCCTCACGGCCGTCCTGTGAGATTCATACAGTAGCCTTCTCGCCCTCGCGCTTAACCGGCCTGCTTTTCGCGGGCAAAAGCCACGCCTTTTGCCCGCGTGCCCGATACAACTCCGGGCGCGCTCGCTGAAATCGCCGCAGGCGCTTTCAGCCAGTAATCTAGACTAGGCGCTGAGGCAGCCAAAGGCCAAGGAGTCGCCGTGTTCACCAATCCGCCAGCCGCGAAGATCGCGCAACTGCTGCGAGCTGCCCGCACCATCGCAGTCGTGGGTTTGTCCGCCGATCCCACCCGGCCGAGCCACGGCGTCGCCCGCGCCCTGCAGCGCTTCGGTTACCGCATTATTCCGGTGACGCCCGCCGCCGAGAGCATCCTCGGCGAGCCGGCGGTGCCCGGGCTCGATCAGCTCCCCGACGTCCTGGGTCGCGACGAGCGTGTTGATATCGTCGATGTCTTCCGCCGGCCCGTGCACGTGGCCGGCATCGTCAGCGACTGCATTCGCCTCAAGCTGCCGGCACTGTGGCTGCAGGAGGGCGTGGTGGACGATGCGGCCGCCGCCCGGGCGGTGCAGGCCGGAATCTTCACGGTCATGGACCGCTGCCTGTTCAAGGAGCGCAGCGCGCTGCGTTAATTGGCCGAAATCGCCTGGCAGCGATTTCGGCGGGCCACGGCTCCATTTGCGCCGGCCAAAGGCGCGACTTTGGCCGGCTGCGGTGGTGAGCATACGGCGCGCGTTTTGGGCTATTCTTGCCGCGGAATGCGCCTCGACTTCACGAAGATGCACGGTGTCGGCAACGATTTCGTGGTCTTCGATGCCCCCGCCGACGAGTCCATCCTCAAGCCCGAGGTGCTGCGTGCGCTTGCCGACCGCCGTACCGGTATCGGCTTTGACCAGGCGCTGGTCCTCGAGAAGCCGCGGCGCGCGGACAGCGGCGTGTATTACCGGATTTTCAACGCCGACGGCGATGAGGTGGAACAGTGCGGCAATGGCGCGCGCTGCATCGCCGCGCTGCTGCGGCACCGCGGCGCCGTGCGCAATGGCGCGGTCACGCTCGACAGTCCCGCCGGCGTCGTGCATGCGCGCCTCGACGGGTCCAACGTCTCGGTCGACATGGGCGTGCCTGACTTCGACCCCCGCTCGCTGCCGTTTGCAGCGCCGCGCGCGGCCGACAGCTATGTACTGGAGGTTGGCGGACAGACGCTCAACATCGCGGTAGTCTCCCTGGGCAACCCGCACGCGGTGCTGACGGTGGCCGCGGCAGCGGCGGCACCGGTGGATACGCTCGGGCCGCAGATCGAACGCCACCCGCGTTTCCCGAAGCGCGTCAACGTCGGCTTTCTGCAGATCGTGGACCGTGCGCGGGTATTGCTGCGTGTGTGGGAGCGCGGCGCGGGTGAAACCCGCGCCTGCGGCACCGGTGCCTGTGCCGCAGTGGCGGTCGGCCGCCGCCGGGGACTCCTCGACGAGACGGTGCGAGTGAGCGTGCGCGGCGGCGAGTTGCGCGTAAACTGGGCGGGTCCCGGAGAACACATTTGGTTGACCGGCGCAGCGGAAATTTCTTTTGAAGGTCACCTCGAGGTCTGAACCATTATGACGACACGAGAGGCTCGCGGACTGACAGCGGTGGAAACCGAAGAGGAAACCATCGCCGGCTACCTGCAGCGCAACCCGGATTTCTTCGAGCGGCACCAGGCGGTGCTGGTGCGCCTGAAGCTGCCGCACGTGCGCGGCGGGGCGACCATTTCACTCGTCGAGCGGCAGATCGAAGTGCTGCGCGAGAAGCTTGCCGGCCTGGAAGGCAAGCTCGCGGAACTGGTGCGGGTGGCGCGCGCCAATGACGCCATCGCCGAGCGCCTGCACCGCTTCACGCGGCGCCTCATGAGCGCGATCGCGCCCGATGCGGCCATCGCGCGCATCGAAACGGGTCTGCGCGAGGACTTCGACGCTTTTCACGCCGTGCTCATTCTCATCGGCGAACACCCGGATCTTGCCGGACAACATTTCGTGCGTACGATGCGGGCGGATGATCCTAACCTTAAGTCCTTCGAGTCGCTGTTCGCCACCGGCAAGCCGCGCTGCGGCCAGGCGCGCGACACGCAGCGCGAATTTCTCTTCGGACCCGAAGGCACCGAGATGGCCTCCCTCGCGCTGGTGCCGCTCGGGGACAAGGGGTCACTGGGCCTGCTGGCGCTCGGCAGTGCGGACAAGGAGCGCTTCCACCCCGGCATGAGCACCGAGTTCCTCGCACGCCTGGCGGAGCTGATCACCGAGTCCCTGAGCGCGAGCGCGGCACGCTAAAGGCGTGTCCACGCTGCGGAACCGGCCGTGTAGCACCGCCAATCGACCACAGGCATGACTCCCGCCGCGCTCGCGTGGGTGGAGCGCTTCCGGCGCTACATGAGCACCGAGCGGCGCCTCTCCGCGCACACCGACTTAAGCTACGCGCGCGATCTTGCGGCGCTGGTGAAGTTCTGCGATGCCCGGGATATTGCCGACTGGAGCGCGCTGGACAGCCAGCACATCCGCACCTTCGCCGCGCACGCGCACGCGAAGGGGTTAGGTCCGCGCAGCATCCAGCGCCGCCTGTCGGCGGTGCGCAGCTTCTACGAGTTCCTGCTGCGCGAAGGCCACAGTCCGGCCGCGCGCGCGCGACGCAGCGAGCGCGTGACGCACAATCCCGCGCATGACGTGCGCGCGCCCAAGGCCGCGCGTCGCCTGCCGCATACCCTGGATGCTGACCAGATGGCACGCCTGCTGGCGATTCCTGCCGGCGACGGCCTCGTCGCGCGCGACCGCGCCATCATGGAGCTGCTGTATTCCTCGGGGCTGCGCCTGGCCGAGCTCGTAGGCCTCGATGTGACGAGCGTGGACCTGAAGGACCGCATGGTGCAGGTCCTCGGCAAAGGCCGCAAAACCCGCATCGTGCCGGTCGGACGCCTCGCGGCGGCGGCGCTCAAGGTGTGGCTGAAGGAACGCCTGACCCTGGTCAGGCCCGACCAGGTGGCACTTTTTGTCGGCCGTACGGGCAAGCGCCTGGGTCCCCGCGCGGTGCAGCTGCGCGTGGCGTACTGGGCGCGGCGCCAGGGGCTGGGTGTGCACGTCCACCCCCACCTGTTCCGGCACTCCTTTGCCTCGCATCTGCTTGAGTCAAGTGGGGAATTACGCGGCGTGCAGGAACTGCTCGGGCACGCGGACATCTCCACCACCCAGATCTACACCCATCTTGACTTCCAGCACCTTGCCCGCATTTACGACGCTACCCACCCGCGGGCGCGCCGCAAGGCATAGCTTGGGAATCACATGAGCGAGCAGGCAACTTTCAATCCCCACGGCACCACCATCCTGGGCGTGCGCCGTAACGGCGTCATTGCTTTAGGGGGTGACGGCCAGGTCACCCTCGGCAGCACCGTCATGAAGGGCAACGCGCGCAAGGTGCGACGCCTCGCCAACGACAAGGTCATCGCCGGTTTTGCCGGCGGCACGGCGGATGCTTTCACCTTGTTCGAGCGCTTCGAGGGCAAGCTCGAGAAGTACGGCAACCTCACCCGCGCGGCGATCGAACTCGCCAAGGACTGGCGCTCGGACCGCTACCTGCGGCGCCTGGAGGCGCTGCTGCTGGTCGGCGATCCGGAAAAACTGTTCGTGATCTCAGGCAACGGCGATGTGATCGAGCCGGACCACGACGTGGCCGCGATCGGCTCCGGCGGCCAGTACGCGCTCGCCGCGGCACGCGCGCTGGTCGAAGGCTCGACGCTCGATGCCCGCAGCATCGTGGAGCGCTCGCTCAACATTGCCGCCGACATCTGCATCTACACCAACCGCAACCTCGTGATCGAGGAACTGAATCCGATCCAGGGCATCAGGGTCTGAACCCACATGGAATCCCTCACACCCCGTCAGATCGTCCAGGAACTCGACAAGCACATCATCGGCCAGGATGCCGCCAAGCGCGCCGTGGCCGTGGCACTGCGCAACCGCTGGCGCCGCATGCAGGTCGAGGAGCCGCTGCGCCAGGAAATCACCCCCAAGAACATCCTCATGATCGGACCTACCGGTGTCGGCAAGACCGAGATCGCCCGGCGCCTGGCGAAGCTCGCCAACGCACCGTTCGTCAAGGTCGAGGCCACGAAGTTCACCGAGGTCGGCTATGTCGGGCGGGACGTCGACTCGATCGTGAAGGAACTCGCCGACGTCGCCGTGAAAATGACGCGCGAGCAGGAAATGGCCAAGGTGCGCGAGCGGGCACTGGATGCGGCCGAAGAGCGCGTGCTCGATACCCTCCTGCCCAAACCACGCATGATGGGGTTTTCGACCGACGAACCGGCGCATGCGCGCGATGGCGAGACGCGCCAGAAATTCCGCAAGATGCTGCGCGAGCACGAACTCGACCAGCGGGAGATCGAGATCGAGCTGCGCGCGATTCCTGGCGGGGTCGAGATCATGGCCCCACCCGGCATGGAAGAGATGCAGCAGCAGCTGCAGTCGATGTTCCAGAACCTCGGCGGCAACCGCACTCGCACCAGGAAGGTCAAGGTGCCCGAAGCGCTCAAGCTCCTCACCGACGAGGAGGCCGGCAAGCTCATCAATGAAGATGAGCTGAAGATCCAGGCGCTCGCCAACGCCGAGCAGAACGGCATCGTGTTCATCGACGAGATCGACAAGGTAACGCGACGCCAGGAGACCCTGGGTGCCGATGTCTCGCGCGAGGGCGTGCAGCGCGATCTTCTGCCCCTGATCGAGGGTTCCACCGTCGCCACCAAGTACGGGCAGATGAAAACCGATCACGTGCTGTTCATCGCCTCCGGCGCCTTTAGTCTGAGTAAGCCCTCGGACCTGATTCCCGAACTGCAGGGCCGGCTGCCGATCCGCGTCGAGCTCGACTCTCTCAAGGTGGGTGACTTCGTGCGCATCCTCACCGAGCCGGACGCCTCACTCACCGCGCAATACCGGGCGCTGATGGCGACCGAAGGCGTTAAAGTTGAGTTCGCGGCCGACGGCATACGGCGCATCGCCGAGATCGCCTTTCACGTCAACGAGCGCACCGAGAACATCGGTGCACGGCGACTGCACACCGTCATGGAGCGACTGCTGGAAACCGTCTCCTACGAGGCGGCGGAGCAGGGCGCAAAATCCAATGGCGGATCCGCCGCCGTGACCGTGGACGCGAAGTACGTCGATGACCACCTGGGCAAGCTGGTCCAGGACGAGGACCTGAGCCGCTACATCCTCTGACCGCGTCGAGGAGGGGCAATAAGCCCCTCCCCCGTCCAGGCACGTTATGGCGACCTTCAGCGCTCGAATCTGTAACTCACGTCCAGACCGTAGGTGAGCGGCTGATTGACGATGTAGCGAGTAAAGGCCGCACTCTGAAGATTGATCTGTGGCTGCGTGTCGAGCAGGGTCTCCTTGTTGAACAGATTGTTCACAAACAGACTGGCGGTCCAATTGTCAGACTTGATTCCCACACGCAGATTCGCCAGGCCATACGAAGGCAGATGCACCAGCAGCTGGTTCATGTTGTTGAGCGTGATGGTCTCCCCGTACGGAGCATTGGTGCGCCCGCCAATGTAGTTATAGGACAGCAAACTGGTCAGCTCCAGCCCGGCTGACAGCGGCTGCACATTACGCAGCGTCAGGGAGCTGGTGACCTTCGGGGAATCGGGAATGGCCGTGCCCGACAGATAGCCGGTGATGGCGCTGTCAGTCAGGAACTTACTGTCCGCATAGCCGAAGTTCCCGGAGAACGAGAAACCCGCCGGCAGCTTGAGCCACGCTTCAACTTCCGATCCGATGATTCTGGCGTCCGCTCCGTTGACGGTGTACCCGAAGCCGCCGATGTTGGTGGCAAGCTGTGGGCTGGTCCAACGCTCGTAGTACGCATCCACGTTGAGCGTGAGCTGGCGATCGAAGAACTCCCCCTTCTCGCCCACCTCGTAGTTCCATACCGAATCGGCGTTGAACGCCGGCACACCCTGCGCGTTGGCATTGGGGAACTGCACGTTGGGAGCGTAGTAACCTCCGGGGTTGGTGGCCGTCGCCGACAGCTTGGTCTGCAAGCCGCACTGCAGGAGGATTGCCAGAGTCGGGATCGTCAGACCCGCGCAGTTAGCCGGCGTCACGTTGGTCAGATAGCCAGTGAATGGCTGATCGGTGCCGCCCAAACGAAAGCCTTTGGCCGCCGTGGCATACAGGAGCAGATCCGAATTAACCTGCCACGACAGATCGAACTTTGGGTTGACGCCGTTCGCGCTGTTGGAGGCCGACGTGTTAAACGGAGCGGTGTTGCCCGCCAGCGTCGGAGGGCTCGCGAAAAGATTATTGAAGCCGAACGGCGTGAAATCACCGTATTCCGTGTTGGTCTGATCGTACTTGTACTTGTAAGCGCGCAGTCCCACCGTCGCCTTCCAGCCTTCGGCGAACTCCATCGAGGCGTCGCCAAACAGAGCGTTCTGCGTGATGGTCTGGGGCATGTCGTCAACGTAGACGTTGCCGACGCCCGCCGACACAAGCTGCGGGTTGATAGACCACATTGACCACTCGGACTTGAGGCGCTGGTAGTAGTAGCCGACCAGCCACTGGAAAGGTCCCTTGTCGGTGGAGGTCAGGCGCAACTCTTCACTCAGCTGTGAGGTGCCATCGCGCTCCTGGACCCCCGGTCCGCTGGGTCCGGGGCCGGTCGGGCCGTAGTCGGAGTAGGGATCGGCCCTGCCGAGAGACCCGAGCCCCGAGGGCCCGGCGTTTTCCTCGCTACCGTCCTGCGAGACCACGGTGATGCGGTTCCAGTTCGCCGTGGCCGAAGTGACGAGGAAGTGTTCGGTCTGCCATTCAATCTTGAGGCTGCCCAGGGTGAACGAATCATCCTGGGGTTCGGCCGTGTCGTAGATCTCAAAGTGCCCCATTGCCGAAGGCAAGGACGGGTGGCTGGGGGTGCCGTCGACGTCCACGGCACTCGGTGCAGCCTGGTGCGTGTGCTGCCACATGAATGCCGGGGTAATGGAAAGTGCGTCAGAGGCACGCCAGAGAAGTGAGGCGCGGAACGAGTCGAGTGTTGAGGAATTGGCCTGGCTCACGGTCTCCGCCAGCGGTGCGGTATAAAAGTTGGCCGGCCGGGCGCCGGTCGCGCCGTCGGTCGTCACCGCGCCATCGGCGAACACGTAGCGATTGAGCCAGCCGCTCTGCGAGTCCGACGAGCCCACAATGCGCAGCGCCACAGCCGTTCCCAGCGGCAGGTTCAACATGCCGTTCTGCGTGAAGTTAGTGCCGCCGCCCGAGTTGGTTTCGGACACCACGGTTTGGCCGCTCATGGCGAACTCACCCAGCTGCGGGGCATTCGGCACGACCTTCACCGTGCCCCCCATGGAGCTGGAACCGTACAACGTTCCCTGCGGGCCGCGCAGGATTTCCACGCGGTTCAGGTCGTAGAGGTTGGGATCGATGACGATCTTGCCCAGCTGGGCGGAGGCCGGCGACGACAGCGCAGTCTCGTCCAGGTAGAAACCCACCACGGAAGTGTTGCCACCCGCGGAACTCAGGCCCCGCATCTCAAATTCCGTCTGGCCGGGACCGGCGGTGCGCATGGAGATGCCGGGCACGGTTTGCGCGAGACTGTTGAAATCGGTCAATCCCTTGTTGGCGATATCGCTCGCCGAGATCGCCGTGACGCTCATTGGGGTGTTCTGCACAGTCGACTCGCGCTTATTGGCGGTGATCACCACTTCTTGAAGCTCATCCCCGGAATCGCCGCTCGCCTGGGCCTGCGTGTGTGCGCTGTCGGCGAGGGCCAGTCCCATTGCGATCGCGACCGCCTGTGCGATGCGGCTGCCAGTTGTGGTCCAAACCATGTGCTTGCTCCCCTTCCTGTGTTTGTCGGCGGAAAGACTACCGCTCCCGGGACGCCGACGTTATTACGTTATTATATGCACACATACGAGGTGCCGACGACCGTTGCGGATTTACCACGCCCGGCTTGAATCCTTGCGTCATCCCGCTAGCATCGAACTGACTCGCCCCGAAGCCTCCAGAGGCTCACCAACAATGAAATCCGAACATTCGGCTCGTGATCTGCGCGCGCGGGGTGCCACGGTGGTCATCAACGACACGGCTTGCTGCCGGATCGGCGCTGAAGCGGCTTTCAGATCCTGAACCGCTCCTTGAGTTCCCCGGCCATGCGCCGGCTCACCTCCAGCGGCGCCGTGCAGCCGCGCAGGTGCACGAAGTAGTGACCATCCGGATCGCGCTCGATGCGCTCGAGGTACTTCACGCTCACCAGCGCGTTCCTGTGGATGCGGGCGAACGCCGCGCTGAACTCCCGCTCCAGCAGCCGCAGCGAGTCCTCGATCAGATCCTCACCGTTTAGGTGACGCACGGTGGTGTACTTCTGGTCGGCGAGGAAGTACTGCACTTCCTCGATGGGGATGAGCTTTAAGCCCTCGCGATGGCGCGCGGCGATGTGGGTGCGGCGCGCCTCGGCGCCGGCGGCGAGTTTTTGCAGCTGGGCGCGCGTCAGGCGCCCGGCGCGCACCAGCGAGGCCGCCAGTTGTTCCTTGCGCACCGGCTTTAACAGGTAACCGACGGCGTGGGCTTCGAACGCCTGCACCGCGTACTGGTCGTAGGCGGTGGTGAAAATGACCGCCGGTGGTTCTTCCAGGACGTTCAGATGCCGCGCCGCCTCGAGTCCATCCATTCCCGGCATGCGCACGTCCAGCAGCACCACGTCGGGGTTGAGGTCGCTCGTCGCCTTGAGCGCCTCGTGGCCGTTGGCCGCCTCACCGATCACCTCGATGTCGGCGATTTCGGCGAGCAGGCTGCGCAGCCGCTCGCGCGCCGGCGCCTCGTCGTCGACGATGAGCACTTTCAGCGCCGCCGGCGCGCTCATGTCGCGAGCGCCGCTCCCGGGGTGAGTGGCTCGGCCGCCTTCTCCAGCAGTGGGAAGCGCAGGGTCACGATGTACTCGGCATCGAACCGTCCTGACTTCATGAGCGCGCGCTCGCCGTACATGAGGCTCAGGCGCTCGCGGATGTTGGCGAGTGCCAGGCGGTTGCCGTCGCGCATGCTCACCGCGTTGCCTAAGGGGTTACGCACCACCACCGTGATCAACCCGCCGTTGACCTCGCCGCTGATGATCACGGTCCCGCCTTGCGGCCGTGGCTCGACGCCGTGGTAGATCGCATTCTCCAGCAGCGGCTGGAGCATCAGGTGCGGCACCAGCGCCTGCGCCGGCAGTGAGTCGGTGTGCCACTCCACCTTCAGCCGCTCGCCGAGCCGCAGCTGCTCCATGCGCTGGTAGGTGCGCGCCACCTCGAGCTCTTCGGCGAGCGTGATGGTGTCGTGCTTGTCGCTCAAGGTGGCGCGAAACAGGTCGGCGAGATCCTGCACGGCGCTCTCGGCACGCGCCGGGTTGCTGCGCGTGAGGGCGGCGATGGTGTTCATGCTGTTGAAGAGGAAGTGCGGCCGGATACGCGCCTGCAGGGCGTGCACGCGTGCGGCGGCGCGCAGCTCGACGCTGCGGCGCCACTGCTGCGCCACGTAGAAGTAGCGCAAGGTCAGGCCGCTCACCACCAGCCCGATCCACACGTTGCGCAGGGCAAAACTGCGCGCATCGGTGGGAAAGAGCGCCGCAGCGCCCGAGTCGACCACCAGGTGCGAGCGCCCCGCGAGGCAGGCGCACACCGACACCGCCGCGACCACGGCGGCGACCAGGATCAACACCGCGGCCGAGCCGGCCGGCACCGTGAGGCGCAGCAGCCGGTCGCGCAATGCGCACAGCAGCGCCGCCACCGTGAGCCCGGTCCACAGCAGCAACATCGAGGTGCTCGCCAGGTCGGTCCAGAAATCGAGCGTGCTGCGGCGGGCGAGGGTGAGCACGATCGCCGTGAGCTCCACGATCAGCACGATCGCCAGTGCGGTGCGTTGCGCGCAGAAATCAGGCAGGTAGAAAGCGTCGTCGCTGCCTGGCGCGGTCTTCATGCGTCGCGGCGCGGGGTGCCCGGGGGCGCGCTCATGATGTTGGTGCGCTCAAAGAGCTCGGCTTTCAGGCGGAAGGTGGCCGACACATCCTCATCCCCGTAGCCGCGCGCGGTGAGCTCCGCGTACTCCGCCAGCATGCGTTCCACCACCGGCAGGGCGACGCCAAAGCGTGCCGCCATGTCGTGGCATATCTTCAGGTCCTTGGCGTGCAGCCGCACGCGAAACCCGGCCGGGAATTCCCCGCGCGCCATGTTGGGCGCGCGGTGCACGAAGTACCACGACGACCCCGCGCCCTTGCCGAGCGTGTCGATGAGCTTGTCGAGCGGCAGCCCCTGGGCGCGGGCGAAGGCCATGGCCTCGGCGATCGCCTCGATGATGCCGGCGCACATGATCTGGTTGGTGGCCTTGGCGGCCTGGCCGCTGCCGACCGGGCCAAAGTGCGTGATGGTGCGCCCGAGCGCGCTTAAGATCGGCATGGCGCGGGTGAACGCCGCGTCCGAGCCGCCCGCCATGATGGCGAGCGTGCCGTCGCGGGCCCCCTCAACTCCGCCGCTGACCGGGCAGTCAAGGAAGTCCACGCCCCTGGGCTCGAGGAACTCCGCCGCCTGGCGCGCAGTCTCGGCGCCGACGGTGGAACAGTCGATCATGAGTGAGCCGGCCTTAAGTTCCGCGGCGACGCCGCGCGTCACCTCGAGAAGGTCCTGGTCGGCGGACACGCACGACACCACGGCATCGACACTGGCGGCGAGTTGCGCGAGGCTCGTGCAGGGGGTGACTCCCAGGTCCGCGGCCAGGGCTTGCGCCTTGGGTGCGCTGCGGTTCCAGACCGCGGTGAGCAGTCCCGCACGATGCAGATTGCGCGCCATGTTCGATCCCATGGCGCCGAGCCCGACGAAACCCGCGCGCATTTTGTTCGTCCTGCTCATGCGGCCCTGGCGGCCGCGGGCGTCACTATAGAGGGTTGGCCTGGCGCGCGGAATATTCGCGCCGGCGCCCCGGGGGCGTGCCTCTGCCGCCCGCGGTTACTTGCCCGGTTCCTCGGACTGGGCGACCGGCACAGGCGGCGGCGCCGGGGCATCGAAGTTCACTTCCGGCACGCTGCCGCAGGTGTCCTGGACTTCCTTGCGGGACTGCACGCGGTACTCGTCGGCGTCCGCATCCGGCAGGTACTCGCGACTGCCGTCAGCGGCGGTTTTGTAGATGCGCCGTGACTTCACCGCGGCCACGTAGCGGGCGGTCGCGACTTTGCACTGCTGCTCTTTGGACTTCGCCACGTCCTGCTGCGTGGCACGGGCATTGGCTTCTTCACTGAGCTGCGCGTCGACGCGCTGGTTCGAGGCGCTCACACTCTTCTGATCGAAGCTGTGTGCCTCGCTCCCGGGGGGGCGGCCCTTCCCCGTCTTGATGACCTCGGACCCGGGGACCCACTGGTCGCTGTAGTGCGGCTGGCCGTGTTCATCGACCCACCGATAGACGTCGGCCTGGGCGCTCGCTATCGCGCCGGCGACGATCAGGGCAGCAATGGATACGAGTCGCAGCATAGTGAACCTCCCACGCCCGTACATTATGACGGCCTGGGCGGCGGGTGACCTTTGAACTCCGTCACACCCTTCGGGGCAAGCGCCGCCGCCGCCTGGCCGCAGGTCACGAATATAGGCCAAAACGACCGGGTGCCCAACCCTACAGGTCGTACGCCCGCTCACCGTGCGAGGTGATGTCGAGCCCTTCGCGCTCCTCTTCTTCCGGCACGCGCAGCCCCACCACGAGCTCGACCACATAGAACGCGATGAACGCCACGAGGGCGGTCCACGCGAACACCAGGCACACCGCCTTCAACTGGATGAGCAATTGGGTCCACACGCCGGGGTAGCCCGTGGCGCCCGTCACCCAGTCCACGGTCGAACCGGGACCACCCAGAAACGGCGCGTTGAATATGCCGGTCATGAGCGCGCCGAAAATTCCGCCCACGGCGTGCACGCCGAAGACATCGAGCGAGTCATCGGCCTTGATGAGCCTCTTGAGCCCCGTGACGCCCCACAGGCATACCGCGCCGACACCCAGCCCGATGGCGAACGCGCCGGGGATGCCGACGTTGCCGGCCGCCGGGGTGATGGCGACCAGTCCCGCCACGGCTCCGGAGGCGGCGCCGAGCATGGACGGCTTGCCCTTGATGAGCCATTCCCCGCCCATCCACGACAGCACCGCGCAGGCGGTGGCGAGGTAGGTGTTCATGAACGCCAGCGCTGCCGAGCCATTAGCCTCGAGCGCGGAGCCGGCGTTGAAACCGAACCAGCCGAACCACAAGAGTGAGGCGCCGACCATGGTCATGGTGAGGCTGTGTGGCGCCATCGGTTCGCGACCGAAACCGATGCGCTTGCCGAGTACGAATGCCCCCACGAGTCCGGCGACGCCGGCGTTGATGTGCACCACCGTGCCGCCGGCGAAATCCAGCGCGCCCCATTGCCAGATGAGGCCCGCGGTTGCATTGAGCGCCGTGACCTTGGCCGTCGAGGTGTAGGCGTCCGCTCCCGCCCAGTACCACACCATGTGCGCGATCGGGCAGTAGCTGAATGTGAACCAGATGGCCAGAAACAACAGCAGCGCCGGGAACCTGATGCGCTCCACCAGCGCCCCGAGGATCAGGCAGCAGGTGATGGCCGCGAAGGTCGCCTGGAACGCGACATACACCAGCTCGTAGAGCGGGGTGTGCTTGCTGAACGTGGACACCAGCGAGTAGGCGCCGCTCTGCGGATCGAAGGTGCCGTGGAGAAACACGCGACTCAAGCCGCCGATGATGGCGTTGCCTTCGGTGAAGGCGAGCGAGTAGCCGTAGACGCACCACAGCACGGTGATCAGCGAGAAACCGACGAACACCTGCATGAGCACCGACAGCATGTTCTTGGTGCGCACCAGGCCACCGTAGAACAGCGCCAGCCCCGGGACCGACATCAGCAACACCAGCGCGGTCGCGGTCAGCATCCACGCCGTGTCACCCTTGTCCGGCAGCGGCGCGGCGGCCGCATAAGACAGTGCCGGCGCGAGCATGGCCAGCGCCGCGGCCAGGCAGCTTCGGGTGCGGGCAGTCTTCGCAGCGGCGGGCATGGTGTGCCTTTTCTGTGTCTTCGCGTTGCAAACGCCCACTGCACGCGCGCGGTGCCGCGCGTAAGCTAGTAGCGCTTAAGACGGGGTGCAGATTCCGTGCCACGCAAAGCGGCGGCGAATCCGGCAACCACGCCCTGCGATGGCGCGCGGGCTGCACCGCCTTGGAGCACTGCGTGGGCGTGCTGCCTCAATTCGGGGCAAGACTGAAGGTGGGGTAAGGGGATGGATTCATTTCGTATCGATGAGATCGCGCGGCGCCTTTTCGAGAGCGTGCCGCCGGCGCTGCGCACCATGCAGAAGGATCTGGAGACGAACTTCCGGGCGGTGCTGCGCGAGCGCCTGAGCAAGCTCGACCTGGTGAATCGCGACGAGTTCGACGCGCAGGCCAAGGTCCTGGAGCGCACCCGCGCGCGGCTTGAAGCACTCGAGGCGCGGCTCGCAACGCTCGAAGGCAGCGCCGCCCCGTCCCCTGGCGGCAAGACACCCGGCACGGGCTAGCGACCGCTCATGGCGGTCGCGCGGGTGGCCTGCCGGGCGCAGGTGGGACTGTCGGCGCCGCAGGTACAGGTCGAGGTGAGTCTCGCCAGCGGGC
>CAVRAE010000002.1:0-1044555 GCA_963718865.1 uncultured Gammaproteobacteria bacterium
GCGTAGACTCTGCAGGGTCCGAGGTCACTCTGCGAGGTGAAGTGCGCTCGTGGGTGGAGCGCGATCAGGCTCAACAAACCGCCTGGTCTGCACCCGGCGTTACTAGTGTCAGAAACGAACTCACTGTCAGAACCTGACCCTGACCACGGTGGAGTCAGAGGAGAATCGCATGAACGAAGTGGTTGATGTATCCCGTCGCCGGCTGCTGAAGAATGTCACCCTCGGAATGGTGTTGATACCGATCGCAGGCGGCCTGACGGCGGCCCGGGCCACGGATGCGCCGCTGGTCGCCGCGGATGACCCAACGGCCAAGGCACTGAAGTACGTTGGCGATGCCAGCAAGGCAGCCGACGCCAAGCCGGGCAGCAAGTGTGCGAATTGCACCCTCTACCAGGGCGCCGCTGGCTCCGCACAGGGGGCCTGCCTGCTGTTCCCGGGCAAGTCCGTCAAATCAACCGGCTGGTGCAGTTCCTGGACCGCTAAGGCTGCTTGATATCCGAGCCGGCCGCCGGCGAACTACGCAGCGGCGAGCGAACTGCTGTACTCAAGTCGAGAAGCGTAATCGGCGACTGCTTGCTGCTCCGCGCCCGAGGGGCCGGAGACAATGTAGCTAATCTGAACCGAAGCTGCGGAGAACCGCAGTCGGTCAAACAGGGAGCACGGCATGCCACGCAGAACAATGATCGAAGCCCCGTGGAATTTCGCAGCCAGGGCGATCCTGGTCGTGGCACTTCTGGCAGCGGCGCCCGCTGCGCTTGCCGTGCCGAGTTTTGCACGGCAGACGGGCATGGCCTGCGAGGCCTGTCACACCGTGTTTCCCGAACTGACCCATTTCGGGCGCGTTTTCAAGGCCAACGGTTACACGCTCACAAACCTCAAGCAGGTACGCGACGTCAGCAGCATGAAGGAGGAGTTGCTCGCGCTTTCGCAAATGCCGCCCCTGTCGATCATGGTGCAGATCTCCGATACGCAGCTGAAGACGGCAGTGCCCGACGTCAGCAATCCAGCAGCTCCCGGCCTCGCTCAGAACGGCACCGCGGGCTTTCCGCAGCAACTGAGCCTGTTTTACGCCGGCAAGATCGCGCCGAATTTCGGCGGGATGATTCAGCTCACGTACGCAAACGACAGCGGCTCGATCGGCATCGACAATACGGATCTGAGGTTCGCCGCTGCCACCGTGTTACCGGACAACCGCAGCTTCACCTACGGCGTGTCGGTCAACAACAACCCGACGGTTCAGGACTTATGGAACTCGACCCCCGCGTGGGGATTTCCGTACGCGGGGAGCAACGCTGTGGTATCCCCGCTCGCGGCTACCGCAATCGACGGTGCGTTCGCTCAGGACGTCGCGGGTCTGACCGCCTACGCCTTGTGGGACGAATCACTCTACGTGGAAGCAGGTGGCTATCGCTCGGCCAAGCAGGGATCAACCAATGTGCTGACCGGCGGCGCTGGGCCCCTCGATGGCACCACCTCGAATGTGATGTCGGGTGTTGCGCCGTACTGGCGGGTCGCCTACGAACACAATTGGGACCGGCATTCTCTCGAGGCGGGACTCTACGGCGCCACGTTCAAGCTGTACCCCGGCGGCACAACGACCACGCCGGCGCCACTGACCGGGCCGCTCAACCGCTTCAACGACGTGGCCGAGGATGTGCAGTATCAGTTCGTGGGCGATGAGCACCTGTTCACTTTCGCTGGAACCCACATCCACGAATCCATGTCGCTGGACGCGAGTTTTGCCGCCGGCGGGTCCGCGAACCCGGCAGATAGCCTCACCACGACCCGTTTCTGGGCCACCTATTACTACCGCCGTCGCTTTGGCGGGACGCTCGGCCACTTTTCCACCACGGGCAGCACCGATAGCGGACTGTATCCGTCAAACGCCGTGGGCGGCCCGGGTGTCGTCACCAGTGCCAACGGCTCGCCCGATTCGAGCGGCTGGATCGCGGAGGTGAATTATGTGCCCTGGCTCAACGTCAAGCTGTCGGCGCAATACACCTGGTACAGCAAGTTCAATGGGTCGGGTTCGAACTACGATGGGGCCGGACGCAATGCCTCCGACAACAATGCGCTGTACCTGCTGCTGTGGTTTGCGTACTGAGGTTGCATATCATGCACATCCTTAATAGGAACCCTGAAAACGCAGGTGGCTTGCCCCGGGCCGATTGGGCACGCTGCCTGCTGCTGCTCGCGGGCCTGGCTGCCCTCAGCGTGGCTGACCCGGCGGCGTTCGCGGACGAATCGGACGCTGCCGCCAGGGCCGGCGCCCACAGGACTGCCGTCACCGTGTGCGGCACCTGTCACGGACCACAAGGAAACAGCACACAGCCGAAATTCCCGCGACTGGCGGGCCAGCATGCGCACTACCTGGCGACGCAGCTCAAGGCTTTTCGCTCCCGGACGCGCGGCGACCCCGACGCCCTGGGCTACATGTGGGGGATGGCCAGCGAGCTCGACGACAGCTCGATCGAGGCGCTCGCCGGCTACTACGCCGAGCAGAAGGCGGAGCCTTCCTCGGCCGGGCGCGACTCGGCGCTGGTGGCACGCGGACGTGAAATCTACGAGCAGGGCATCGCCTCGCAAGGCGTACCTGCCTGCAGCTCCTGTCACGGGCCCGACGCCCACGGCCTGCAGGACTTCCCGCGGCTCGCGGGTCAGCACGCGCAATACATCCTGAAGCAACTGGCCTCCTTCCAGAGCAACATGCGCAACGTCGCCATCATGCACGGCGTCGCCCAGAACCTGCATCTGGCGGACATGCAGTCGGTGGCGGCGTACCTGGAAGCACAGCCCTAACGACAACGGCAAAGAGGCCGACGGCAGATACGGGTGTCATCTAGCAGTCGCCTCAACCCGCGTCGGCGCTCGGGGTGATTGCTGCGAGTTGAATTGCGTCGGCAAAGTTCTCGGCAAATTGCAGCGAGTGCCCGTCCGCCTGCACGCCCATCTGCGCGAGGATCTCGCTTGGTTGCCGCTGCAGTCCGGAGAGAATCACGCGGGTACCATTGCGCAGGCAACGCTCAATCATCTGGCGCAGGGCTCGCACTCCGCTGACGTCGATCAGCGGCACCAGGCGCATGCGCAAGATGAACAGCCGTGGCGTCGTCGTGAACTGGTTGAGCACATCGTCAAGGCGATTCGCGACAGCGAAGAATAAGGGTCCGGAAATCTGGAACGCTTCAACGCCCGGCGGAAGTTGCGCGCGCTGATCCGCACGCGGCGCGCGGGTGAAATCGTCCTCGTCTTCCTCGACCAGGGAGATATGCGATTCCACGGCTACGACTTCACTCATGGAATGCATGAAGAGGAAGGCGGCGAGCACGATGCCGACCTCGATGGCCACGGTGAGATCGAACACGACCGTCAGCCCGAAGGTCACGAGCAGTACCATGCGGTCCCCCAGTGGCCCGTGCATCAGGTGCCGGAAGCTTTCAATCTCGGCCATGTACCAGGCCACCATCACCAGTACAGCCGCCAGCACCGCGAGCGGCACGTAGCTCATGAGTGGCGCCAGCGTCATCGCGAACAGCAGCAGAAACACGGCATGCGCCATACCGGCAACCGGCGAGCGTGCCCCCGAGCGGATGTTAGTCGCGGTGCGGGCGATAGCGCCCGTCGCCGGTAGTCCACCGAAGAGCGCCGATGCGATGTTAGCTACACCCTGAGCGACGAGCTCGCAATTGGAGCGATGTCGGCCACCGATCATGCCGTCGGCCACAACCGCCGACAGCAGGGATTCGACGCCGGCGAGGAACGCGATGGTGAACGAACTGGGAAACAGCTCGCGCGTGCGTTCAAACGGAATGTGCGGAACCGAGAAATGGGGCCAGGTCGCGGGAATACCTCCAAAACGCGTGCCGATCGTCGCCACGGGCAGGTGAATCACGGCGACCAGGAGCGCGCCCGCGATCACGGCGATCAGGAACCCTGGCCAGCTCGGGCGCACGCGCCGCAACGTCACAATCAGAACAAGACTTCCGGCTGCAAGCGCCACGGTAACGCCGCTGAGACTTGAAAAATTAGCGAAGTAAACGGACCAGCGCGCAAAGAAGTCAGCTGGCACTTTGTCCATGTGCAAGCCGAGCAGGTCCTTTATCTGGCTGGAAAAGATGCTGACGGCGATGCCGGAGGTGAAGCCGGTGATTACGGGTTGCGGGATGTACTTGAGCAGGGTGCCGATACGCAGCACGCCGGCTGCGATCAGCATTAGGCCGGCAAGCAACGTGCACAGGATCAATCCACCGTAGCCGAACTTTTCGATGACGTTGAATACCACCGGGACGAAGGCTGCGGTCGGCCCGCCGATCTGTACGCGTGAGCCGCCCAGGAGGGAAATGAGAAACCCGGCCACGATCGCTGTATACAGGCCCTTCTCCGGCGTGGTGCCGGAGGCAATGGCGAGCGCCATTGCCAATGGCAGGGCGACGATCGAGACGGTGAGGCCTGCGACCAGGTCGCCGCGCAGGTCGCCTCGCCTGTAACCGAACCGCAGTACGGTGAACAGCTTGGGAACGTACGCGTGCCAGGTGACCGGACGCGGCGCGATGGGGCTCGACATGCGCAAGGATTCTACGATAAGTGGCCGGCGTTCGAACGGATGCGTTCGACGAGCATGGCTTCTAGCTCAGCTCGGAAATTGCGGCGCAGAGTCGGCGCCATCGTCGGCCACGTAAACATACTGAGAGGACGTGCGGGTGCCAGCGCCAACTCGGCCGGCGAGCTTAACTGAAACGCGCGAGATAGCGCGACAAAGCCAGTAACACATTTAATGCATCCCTATCATCGTGCGAACTACGTATGGACGCGGCCTGCTGGAGCAAGCCAACCTGTGCCTTGTACGGAATTAACGGATCCGACCGCGGTTCTTGAGGCTCCAGGACATCCCCACGGGGAGAGGCTGCAATGCTCATTCACGCGATGACTGAGGACGAATGTGGCGCGACACTCGAGCGGGTGAGCTTCGGCAGGTTGGCGTGCGCGCGCGATGATCAACCCTACATTGTCCCAATTTACTTTTCATACGATAGAAAGCATCTCTACGGTGTCACCACGCTGGGACAAAAGACCGAGTGGATGCGCTCCAACCCGCTGGTCTGTGTAGAGATTGATGAACGGACGAGTCACTTTAACTGGATGAGCATTGTTGTATTTGGTCGCTACGAGGAGATGCCCGATACACCCGAATATGAATATGCGCGCTCGCACGCTCTGGAAGTTCTGCAGAAACGCGCGATGTGGTGGCAGCCGGCTTGGGTCAGCATTGAGAAGGGGGAAGCGCGCCCGGCGATCTTCTACCGCATTCGCGTCAAGCGAATGACAGGACACCGGGCGACGCCGGATCGGATTGAAGCCGCCACGCAGGGCTGAGATGCAATTGATCCTGACGTCCTCTTAACGCCACGACCCAGAGCCCACCGCCGGTACGATAGAGCCGGAACCGCGCATAGTCACATTTGCGCATTTACGTCGGCTCACTTAGCGCAGACAGTTGGCGGCATACGATGTCAGATTCAACGTCCACGGCCATTGTCCCGGCACAGACAGGGGGCTGCTTCGTCCAATAGACCTGCCGACGCCAACTGAACCGCGCGGGCTACACGAAGTCGATTCTTCTTACTGAGCACCGCCAGAGCCAGCATTTACCGTCCTCAGCACCGCGCTGAGGAAATCCTCATCTACCCCAGTAAGCGCGGTCGATGACGCGCGAATTATGCCTTCCCGATCAAGCAGCGAGACCACGGTTGAGTGATTGAAGGTCCCATCGGGGAGCGCACGGTAGCGGATGCCGAGCGCCGCCGCTAGAGCACGCACATCGTCGCTCGGCGCGCGCGCCACCACCCAGCGCGACAGGTCGACATGGTGCTCCTGCACGAAGGCGGCGAGGGTCGCGGGCGTGTCATGCAATGTATCGAGCGACACCATGAGTACGCGAAGATTCTTCCGCCCGGCCTCCCCTAGGGCACCGTCGAGGCGCTGCAACGTCATGGTCAGAATGGGGCACACCGAGGCGCAGCGACTGTAGAACATCGTCACCAGCAGGGGTCGACCTCGCAGGGAGGAGAACTCCAGCACCTCGCCCCGACTCGTGGTGAGGTGCACAGGCAGTTGGTAAAGCGACTCGCTGGCGATGGCGGCGGTCGGCATCGATTCATGGACATGCACGGGCGGCGCATCCCGCGCGGCGGCGGCGCAGCCGATGAATGCGACCAAGGCGAGCAGAGCGGCCCATCGGCGTTTCAAGGCGTCGAACCTTCTGCGCAGCGAAATCCTAAGCTGCGGGTCGTCGAGCGGCCTTCCAGCGCGCTCAAATACGCGATGCGCATGAGGATCGGGTAATTCTCGCGATCCTCGGCACTCAGCGCCCCGGCGCCGCAGAAGGCGAGTTTATTTGGATCGCCCTGATCGCGACTGTCGCCACTGACCATGAGCGCACTGAAATCCTCGACCCACTCCCAGATCAATCCGTGAAGATCTTGAACTCCGTAGAAATTTGCCGGCGTTTGCCCAACGTGTGGCAGGGGTGCAATTAAGGGGCGCGAGTACCAAGTGAGAATTTGCTCGCGCCAGGCAGGGTCCTGCCGTGCGTCGGGCTGGTCTTCGCTCGCCGCCGCAGCCAGCTCCCACTCCACCCAGAACGGTAGGCGAGCGCCCTGACTTGCGCAGTAGGCGCGCGCTGCGAACCAGCTGACTCGCGTGACCGGTTGGTCGGACAGGGCCTCACCGCCGAGGGCAACGGCGCCCGCCCAGTGTGACAAATAGCCTTGGTCCGCAAAAAGCGACGCCACCCGGCCGCGCTCCCAAGTGGGGTGGGCCAGGACGAAGGCGAGAAATTCCCCGTTGGTCACTGGGTGCCGGTCGAGTCGAAAAGCCTCAACGTGGACCACCTTCTGGGTTGGTGCGGGCGCGAGGACCGACACAAATTCGGTGGAGCCGATGGCGCTGCGCTCGGCACCTAAGGCTGCATCGCCGGCCATTCCAAGCCACGCCAACGCCAACGCCAACGCATACGTCGCGCGCATAGGGTTCTAGTGCGCGGCGCCCGCCGGGCGAACGGTCGCTGCGCGAATCTGCGCAACCTGCGCAGCGGTCACCACCTCGTCGGTATTGCCCCACGAATTTCGCACGTAAGTCAGGATATTGGCGATCTCGTCATCGTTGAGCTGACTCATCGGCGGCATAACGGAGTTGTAAGTCTTGCCACTCACAGTCACGGGTCCCGTCAAACCATTGAGAGCAATCGTCATGGCCCGCTTGGCATCCGCCATGAGGAAGTCAGATTTCGCAAGCGGCGGAAACACTCCCTCGAGACCTTGACCACTCGACTGGTGACAGACCGAACAAGTACCTGCGAAGAGGGCTCCGCCCGCGGCGATCTGCTCCTCACGGGTCAGGGTGCCGTGCTCGGCAGCGGTCGTTGCCTGGCCCACACTCGCGAGGCTCTGCGCCTTGTCACCCAAGTAGGTCGCGTCGACTTCCTTGCCTGAATAGATGGCCTTGTTCTGCGGGCCATCGACCTTGAGGATCGCAAGCGCACCCTTGTTAAACGCACGGAAGATCGAGTGATCGACAATGACGAAACTTCCAGGGACCACAGTATGAAACTCGGCGATCATCGCGCTACCGGCCGGAATCAACGTCGTCTGGACATGATCCTGATGGCTCGTGCCGCCCTCGAACCACACTCGATCGAAAATTTCGCCGATGACATGGAAGGAAGAGACGAGATTGGGACCGCCATTTCCGACGAATAAGCGAATTTTCTCGCCCACCCTGGCGGTCAAGGCGTGATCACCGACGAGCGCGCCTTCGCTGCCGTTGAACAGCACATAGGTCGGCCGCTCATCAATGGCCTTCTGCATGTCAAACGCCTGGAGCCCCTTCTCGCGATACTTTCCGACCGTATAGAAATCTCCCTGCATCACGTAATATTCGTGATCGACCGGTGTCAGGCCCCCGGGGGGTTCGACCAACATCAATCCATACATCCCGTTGGCGATGTGCATACCCACCGGTGAGGTGGCGCAGTGATAAACATAGATGCCTCGGTGAAGAGCCTTGAACGTGAACTGCGACTCATGGCCCGGTGCGGTAAAGCTCGAGGCCGCGCCTCCGCCCGGACCCACGACGCCATGCAGGTCGATGTTGTGCGGCATCTTGTTGTCCGGGTGGTTCTTCAGGTGAAACTCGACGGTATCGCCTTCGCGCACGCGAATGAAGCTTCCTGGGACCGTGCCGCCGAAGGTCCAGAACGTGTACTGCACGCCCTCGGAGATTTCCTTCTGGATCTCGCGTATTTCAAGCTCGACGATCACCTTCGCCGGGTGATTGCGATGGATGGCCGGCGGCACGTTGGGAGGCGAGGCCAGCACGGCATGAATCGGTTCGCCTTGCGGGGGACCGAGATCGCCGGACTTACGGCTGTCTGCCGGCGCGGCGGCGCAGGCGATCGATGTCGCGAGCCGCAGCGCCACCACGATGATGGCAGTACAAAGCAAAGAAGTCGTCGATTTCCACATGCGAGGCCTCACTAACCAGGTTTTCCATCGGCGCGCGGTGCCATCAGGATCGGTGCGTACACCCAGACAAAGAATCCAAAGGCACCGGTCCACAAAGCGGCCGCGCCGAGTACGACCGCGGCGTACCCGCAGCCGAGAAGCCCTAAGCCGAAGACTCGGACCAGAGCGGCGGCCAAGAGCAACAGATACGCGGCAGTCATGGGGGGCGCGACGACGAGCGCACGGCCCGTGTGACCAAGTGCAGCCCGTGTCATCACGGCCAGTATCAGCATCGAGAGCGCGCCGACGGTAAGTGCATGGAGCCAGAACGCCGCGATCGCTGCGCCACTCAGCAAAGCAATGCCCTTGAGGGCGAGTCCCACCGGGATCCATGCATAGCCCAGATGCAAGCTCCAGACAATCGGCTCGCGCCACGTCCGTAACGACTGCCAGCGAGACATCCGCAGGACGTGCACGAGGCTGGCGGCGAGTGCGAGGACTCCGGCGACGATGCTCACGGTGATAACCGCGTCACACACAACAATCGCGACCATGAGCGCTACGGTCAAGCGTTCGACCAGGGGGCGGCTGGCTCCAGGGGTCCGGCCCTGCTGCTTTAACGTCGAAGTGCTGAAGGCGGGCACGATTCGCCCGCCTATCACGGAGGCGAGCACCAGTACGATATCGATTGCAACAATAAGCACACGATTCGCGAGTAGGGCATCGCCGTGGCACACGGCCCAGTGAAACACGCCATCGCAGACCGTCAGGGCCGCCAGAACGCCGAGGAGCAGTGCGTTGCGGTTGCCTTTGTGTAGCAAGCGGGGGGCGACCAGCAGGGCCACCGCCGGGAGAAAGCTCAGATCAACGACCGCGACGAGCCAGAGGGGCAGCGCACCGGCGCTGAGTGCCCCGGCGCGTCCCAGCAGCCACAACAGCGACAGTATCTTGAGCGGACCGCCCGCAAATCCGCCCGTGCCGGTCCAACTCGGCACGGCCGTGAGCAAGAAACCGGCAATTGCCGCCGCGACAAAGCCGAACAGCATTTCATGACCGTGCCACAGCGTCGCTGGCCAAGGATTGCCGAGCCTCGTGCCGTACACAACACTTGACGCCCACAGCGGAATTAAAACCACGGCCGCGACGCCGGCGGCGAGAAAGAAGGGTCTAAACCCGTAGTTGAAGAGACTCATGCGCATCGATGCAGAGGGTTCTCAGGTCCTGCAATCAGACGGTGGGCTTTGCAGCTGCGGCATGCGGTTCCCGCCCCTGCCACGACAAGAACTGCGGCAGCAGCGGTCCCATCTTGACAATGAAATCCCACGCCATCAGCAAGGCACCGAGTGCGAAAACCACACTCCAGGAAAGCGCATCCACTGCCAGAAAGTCGTTGTGTCCTAGAATAGGCTACCGTCATGACCCCCCCCATCACAGAACTTGGGCTCCGGGAAAGACGCAGCCTATCTGGTTCTTCAAACAACCTGAGCTGTGGCTTCTACGTATGCCCAGGAATTTTTCACGCATGAACTTTCGTCTCCGGACTTCGAACGCCTTCGTGTCCCAGCTTACGGCCGCATGAGGCCTTCGATCTGGCGTTCGCCGCGCAGTGCCGCGACTAAGTCCTGCGTTTCACTGGCAATGACTTTGAGCAAATCGTCGAACGACAGCACGCCTACCAGCTCGCCGCGCGCGCCCACGACTGGTGCCCGGCGTACACCGGCGCGCCGTAGTTCCTGAAGTCCCTCCTCGATGGAGGCCGTCGCCGCAATTGTGGCCGGGTTCGGCGTCATGACGTCCCCCACCACGACACCCGCCGGATCGACCTGCTGCGCCACCACGCCCACGACAATGTCGCGATCGGTGAGCACGCCGACTGCGCGCAGACAGCCGTCCGGGTGCGGCTCCACGACCACCAGGTAGCCGACGTGCTTGCTGCGCATGAGCTGCGCGGCGTGCGTGACCGCATCCGATCGGTGGACGGTAATCAGCATCCGCTGGCAAACAGTTCCGGCATCCATGGCAGTCCTCCTACGTACTTACACACGAACATGTTAGGGGGGCACCCCGGGTTCTGCGTCCGTAATTACGTCCGGCTGGTAGGGAGAATTCCGTATGGCGGGCGCGCCTGCCCAGCGCTACGTTGCATGCATCGTGCATCTGCCAGAGGTCGCCCCCATGATCGCGCCACGTGTCGTTTCCACGGCTCAGCTGGGGAAGCGAACCGCAACTTTCCCCGCAGGGGAAACGCGTGAGGACATGATCCGCAAGGCCGCATACCTCCGGGCAGAGCGCCGCGGCTTTGCCCCCGGCAAGGAACTGGACGACTGGCTCGCGGCTGAGCGCGAGGTCACGGCCGCCGCACGCAGCGCGGTGTGCCGCTTCGGCAGGTCGGGCTGAGGATCACAAGACACCAAGGAGATTCACCCGCATGTATGCCATTCATCGCATTCTGGTCGCTATCAAGGATCCGCGGGCGCGGACGCATCCGGCAGTCGCCAAGGCGGCGCAACTGGCCCATGCGCTGGACGCCGAGGTGTGCCTTTTCCACGCCATCCCGGAGCCGCTATACCTGGATGTGGAGGCAGTGGGCGGCCGCTCGCTGCCGGAACTGGAACAGCGCGCCACTGCGGCCCATCAGCAGCGCCTGGAACGCCTCGCCAAACCGTTACGGCATCGCGGCATCAAGGTGACGACATCGGTGGAATGGGATTATCCGAGCCATGAGGCGGTCATACGCGCCGCTACGCGCTACGAAGCCAACCTCATCGTCGCGGAATGCCGTCGCAGCTCGCACGTGGCGCCCTGGCTGCTGCACTTTACGGACTGGGAGCTGCTGCGTCAGAGCGCACTGCCGGTCCTGCTGGTCAAGAACCGGCGGCCCTATCGGCGTTCCAAAGTGCTGGCCGCGGTCGATCCAACCCATACGTTTGCCAAGCCTGCGAACCTCGACGACGAGATCCTGCGTTTCAGCGCGACCATAGCCACGGCGCTGCACGGTGCACTACACGTGGTACATGCCTACAACCCATTGCTGGTGGAGATGACGCCAAACGCCCTCGCCACGCCGCAAGGCATCGCCACCGCACAGGCCGAAGCGGCCGCAAACGCCCACAGGGAGTTGGATCCGAAGCTGCACACCCTGGGTATACCCGGCGCACGGCGACATGTGGTTTCCGGATTTGCCTTCGACGTCATTCAGAACGTCGCGCACGAGACCAAAGCCGAGCTCGTCGTCATGGGAGCTGTGTCCCGCACCGGCCTGAAGCGCCTGCTCATCGGCAACACGGCCGAGCGGCTGCTGGATCGCCTGAGCAGCGATGTGTTGATCGTCAAGCCCACCCAATTCAGCGCCGCAGTGCCACGCGTGTCGCGCGGACCCCAGATCATCGCCGCGCCGTTGCTCCCTGGAGGCATTGCCGCGCACTGAGCGGCGCCATGCAACACGGCCAGGCCACAGTTCCGCGGATGGGTAAGCACGCCTTCGAGCGCGAGCTGCGGCGCGCACAGATCGGACTGGTGCAGCTGCACCGGCAGGTCATCGCCCGCGGCGACAAGGTGCTGGTCATCATCGAGGGACGCGATGCCGCGGGCAAGGACGGCGCGATCAAGTGCATCACCGAGCACTTAAGCCCGCGCGAAGCGCGCATCGTGGCCCTGGGCAAGCCCAGCGATCGCGAGCGCAGCGAATGGTACTTCCAGCGTTTTGCCGGGCACCTGCCCGCGGCGCAGGAAATCGCGCTCTTCAATCGCAGCTGGTACAACCGCGCCGGTGTCGAGTACGTCATGAAGTTCTGCACGCGCACGGAGCGCGAGGCGTTTCTGCAGGCCGCGCCGGCCTTCGAACGCATGCTGGTGCGCTCAGGGATATTTGTTCTTAAGTACTACCTCGATATCAGCCGTGCGGAGCAGGCGCGCCGGCTGCGCGCCCGGCGCCGCGATCCGCTCAAGCAATGGAAGCTCAGCCCGGTGGACCGGGCAGCGCCGCGGCACTGGCGCGATTACAGCCGCGCGCGTGACAGCATGTTGCTGCGCACCCACCACCACGATGCGCCATGGATCGTGCTGCGCGCCGACCACAAGCACCAGGCGCGGCTCAACCTCATCCGCGACATGCTCGTGCGAATACCGACTAAGCAGAGAAGGCGGCAAGTCGCTCTGCCGGATCGCCGCGTGGTGCGAGAGTTCAGCGCCGGCCTGCTCGATGTGGGCTGGCTGGCACGCTGAGTGCCGGCGTAGGTACATCCCCGAATTTTTCGGCGCCGCTCACGGGCACAGAATGCTTCATGCACGATACGTTGCAGAGGAGAAGCCAGTCATGAACCTCATTCGTTTGGATCGTTTCGGTGACGTCGACACCCTGTTCAACCGGCTGTTGCCGGATACCCTGATGCGCTGGCCGCGGCTCGCCTCGGGCGGCGGTGCCGGCAAGTTCGAGTGGACGCCGTCGGCGGATATTAGCGAGGTCGAGAAGGAATACCTCATCCGCGCTGAGCTGCCAGCGGTGAAGAAAGAGGACGTCCAGGTACTGTTCAATGACGGCGTGATCACTATCAAGGGCGAACGCCACCAGCAGAAGGAAGACAAGAACGAGAAGTACCATCGCACCGAGAACTTCTACGGCAGCTTTGAGCGCAGTTTCTCGCTCCCCGAGAACGTGAACGCCGATGCCATCCGCTGCGAGAGCAAGGACGGCATGCTGACGGTGCACATCCCCAAGACCGAGACTGCGGCGCAGAAGCCGAAGCAGATCAAGGTGCAGTAGCACCATCCCAGGGATGCAAGTTGCAGGGCGACCCGCGTACGGGTCGCCCTGATGTTTTCCCATACCAGCCGGAGCTGATCCTCCGCAGAGATTCACTTAGGCCCGAGGACGCCGCGCAGAAGCCAAGGCGGCTTATCGATCTTATTTCGCCCCTGCCTGAACCGTCGCCCATGTGCTGCGCCGTGTTCTGCCCAGAATCACTACCGAGAGATATCCATGAATGAGCGCATTGCAACCATTATCGAGCGGATCCACGAACTCGAATCCGAGCTCGAGGTTGAGTTGGCCCGGCGGCGGCTCGCGTTCGCGTTCACTATCAAGGGTGACGCAGTTCGGTTCGAAGAATACGTCCTCAAGCGACATCGGGATTTGAAAACCCGCCTGTCGGCCTACATTTTCAGAGCCCGACCGCTGATGATCCTTACCGCGCCCATCATTTACTCTGGGCTCGTCCCATTCATCCTGCTGGATCTTTTCGTATCGCTATATCAGTTCACCTGCTTTCCGGTGTTCGGAATCGCGCGTGTCCGCCGACACGATTACTTCGTGTTTGACCGTGGCCAGCTTGCTTATCTCAACGTGATCGAAAAGATCAATTGCTCATATTGTTCGTATGCCAATGGGCTCATTGCATATGTTCGCGAGATCGCCTCGTTGACCGAGCAGTTCTGGTGCCCAATCAAGCACGCCCGGCGGGTTCTTGCGGTGCACGAGCGCTACCCTCAGTTCGTCGATTACGGGGATGCGGAGCATTACCACAGCGAACTCGAAGCGCTGCGGCAGCAGCTGCGTCAGAAGGGCAGCGAACCCCAGGGACCGCCTTGAACTCCACGACCCACCGCCCACGCAGCGTCGCGATGGTCCTCGCCCGTCGGACTGTTCTCGGTGGTCCCTGGTGCCGAGCCTTTCGGGTACGCTTCGGGCCGCGTCGGGAGCCGTAAATGAACCCTAACAGGACACCAGCGCTCCGCGAAATCGAGCTAAAGCTGGAGATGGAACCGGGAGATGTCGCCAGTATCAAACGTCGGCTAGGCGAGCTTTCTGTTACCGAACCTGTCGCGCACACTCTCGTTTCGCTTTATTTCGACACGCCGCGTTGGACGCTGCGCGAGCACCGCGTAGCGCTGCGCGTGCGCCACGGGAACCATCAATATGTGCAGACCGTCAAAAGCTCTGACGGACTGGCCGCGGGTTTATACGATCGGGTGGAATGGCAGCATGCTATACAAGGTCCGGAACCTGAGCTTTCGTGGACGACGGAAACGGCACTCGGCCCGCTGCTGAACGACAGGCTTGCCGCATCTCTTCGGCCCGTGTTCGAAACGCGCATTCGCCGAATCGAATACCGGCTGACCCGACCCGCAGCAGTGATCGCAGCTGCCCTGGACTATGGGATCATACGCGCCGGGTCCCGCCACTGCAGGCTGTGCGAACTTGAGTTGGAATTGTTGCGCGGCGCGCCAAGTGCATTGTTCAGTGTTGCAAAAGCGCTGCAAGACGTTGCTCCCATGCACCTGTCTGTCAAAACAAAGGCGGATCGTGGCTATGAGCTCCTGCAAGGGAAAGGCAGCCCCGAACCGATGCCGCCGCAGAGCGCCCGGCCATCCCCGACGGCCACTGCCGGCCGCGCGTTCCAGACCATCGCCCGCGGCTGTCTGCGACAGCTGATCGCGAATGAGAAGGCTGTGCTCGCTCGCGACGGCGCTGCGTTGCATCGCATGCGCGTTGCGTTGCGCCAACTGCGATCGGCGATCAGCGTCTTTTCAGAAGTGATCGGCGATGGGAATTTGGCGAGAATCAGGTCTGAGCTTCGCTCGATCGGACGACAGCTCGGAGCCGCCCGGGACCTTGATGTGTTTATAGCCGAGGTCGTAGGTCCGCTACATGAGCGATACCCCCAGGATCGCAAAATGAGCCGTATCTGCCGCAATTTCGGGCGCCGCCGCGCGCTGGCGTACCGACGGGTCGCCACGTCGCTTCAGTCGGCACGATTCCGCCATCTGGAGTTCGAATTAGCGCGTTGGATCGAGGCTGGCTCATGGGTCACAAGCCCAACTGCCTCGGCAGCGCGGCGGCGCGACCGACCCGTCACACGGCTTGCCGCTGAGACACTGGCCCGAGGGCGAAAGAAGCTCAGGAAGACCGGGCAGCCGCTGACCAAGCTCAGCCGCAAAGATCGGCACAGAATGAGAATCCGCGCCAAGAAGCTGCGCTACGCCGTAGAATTCTTCTCCAGTGTCTTCCCGGGCAAAAAACCTAGAAAGCGGTGCGAGGAAAGTCTCTCGGCACTACGGGACCTGCAGGATTCGCTCGGCGCACTCAACGATCTCGCAAGACGCGAGGTCATCCGCTCTCATGGCAGACCGTCGACGACCGCGGCCGGCGCTGTGCCAAAAGCATTCGCAGCGCGAGTGAGCTTTGGTGCACAAGGGCCACGCGTGGCCCAGTTGTTGCAGGAAGCCGAGTGCGCCTTCAAGAGGTTCTGCGGCGTCAAGCCGTTCTGGGACTGAGCGAAAGCCACGTCGCCGTTATGGCGCGCGCCGGCGCGGCGAGAGTGGTTTGATGCGCGTGGCGCGTCAGCGCTGATCAGGCGGATCGCCCTCCGAAGCCGTAGCCACATCGCGGCGACCCGGTGGTTACGGGTCGCCCTCATGTATTCCTGCACTGCCCAGCGCTGGCCGGACTATCCCCGCGGGCTATACGGATTACCCGGCGCTCAGTACATCCGCACTTGGTGATAGGCACTTTTGCGCATGCCGCGCCAGCATGCGGCCTGAAACAATGAGCCCGTCGGATTACAAGCGGGAGTCGACACGTGGAACTACAACAGGCCATTTATTCACGGCGCGCGATACGACGCTTCAGCGCCGAGCGGGTCGATCGCACAACGCTGGTACAGTTGATCGACGCCGCCGTTCAGGCGCCGAGCGCGGTCAACGAGCAGCCCTGGTCATTCGTCGTCATCGAAGACCGCGCAACGCTGGCGCGCATCTCGAGCGAGTCGAAGGCTCAAATGCTCGCGACCGCTCCCGGGGAATTCAGCCCGCGTCACCTCGAGGAGCTGCGCGATCCCGCCTTCGACATCTTCTATGGGGCTCCGGCGCTGATCGTCATCGCAAGTCGCGCGCGCAGCCGCTGGGCCGTGGAAGACTGCGCGCTGGCTGCGGAAAACCTGATGCTGGCAGCCTGCGGTGCCGGCCTTGGCAGCTGCTGGATCGGATTCGCGCAGGCCTGGCTCGAAACCTCGGCCGGTAAAGCGGCGCTCGGCGTGCCCGCTGGCTACCTGCCGGTCGCGCCGATCATCGTAGGCCATCCAGCAGCAGCCACACCTGCGGTGCCGAGGAAGCCGCCCGAGGTGCGCTGGATCGGAGGCTAGGCTGCGCGCGTTAGTGCAGCAAGAACACCGGCAGCCCCGCGTTCTCGATCAGCGCGCGTGTCACGCCGCCGAAAACGAGCTCTCGCACAGATCCGCTTGGAACCTGGTCGCGGCCTGCACGAGCCGCGCCGCTGACGAATGCGCACCGGCGTCGACGATGTGCACCTCGGCCTCGATGCCGTGCCAGGCGATCTGCCGGGCGAGGTCACCGAACGCCTGACGAGACGCCGAGCCCGGCTCTGCAACCCCGACGAGCACTACACGGGCCGCTGCCTTCAGCAGTGGCAAGGCGGCCGTCACCACCCGCGCGGCCTCGGGCGTCTCCTTCCAGGCCACGACGATCGTCCCGGTCAGGCTCCGGGGTGTGGATTCGGGCGCTATTACGACCGGGCGCCCGCTGCACCCAGGTACCGATCCGCCCGCGCAACATGATCGCACCGCCCTCGATGTCCACGGTGACCCGGTATGACTGATCCGGATGCCGCTCCCGGCCTGAATACGGGATATCCGCAGGTATGCTAGGTACCATCCGAAATGGTCGTTCCGCACACGCTGCTGCATGATCCCGGCATTGCTTCACGAGGAGTGCCGGCCATGCCCAAAGTTGCTCCGTTCTTGGATCGTATTGCGCGTCGCGTCCCGCCCGCGATGCAGGCCGGGCTTCGCGGGTATGCCCTGACGTTCGGCATCGTCATCACTGCGCTCCTTGCCTGCACCGGGCTGACTATCGCAGGGTTCGCTGCGGTGCAGGCGTTCGCCGGGACGCATCCCCTGATGGCCGGCCGCACTCTCCTCGTGGCGCTCGGTCTCGTAGCGGGGCTCGCCGTGCTGGTAATCGCCTGGCCGCACGCCACCGGCACGCCGACGCTGCACTCGGCCGCACGCCTGAGCAAGAGGAACACGCAGTAAGATCCGGTCCCTGAATCAGGAAGCCGTTCGCAACTCCAGCCGCAACTGCACCGGCTGACCGCCGCCTGAGTCGGTATGAAAGCCCATCTTGCGCGCCAGGTGCAGCATGCGGGAGTTCTCGGCGAGCGTCTGACCGACCAGACGCTGCGTGCCGCGGGCGCGACTGTAGTCGATGAGCTTCCCGAGCAGCAGCGTCCCCAGTCCCCGTCCCTTGAGATCCGAGCGGATTAACACGGCAATTTCGCCTTCGACGTTCTCCGGGTCGACGGACATGCGCGCCACACCCAGTGTTTCCTCGCCACCCTCTTTGTCGCACCCCACCGCCGCGAAGGCCATCTCGCGCTCGTAATCCAGCTGCGTCAGGCGTGCGAGCTGCGCCTGCGGCAGCTCGCGCATGGAGGAAAAAAATCGCATGCGCATGTCCTGCGGCGTTACCTGGGCCAGCAGACGCTGTATCTGCGCAAAATCCTCGGGTCTGACCGGGCGCAACAACAGGTCGCGACCGTGAAAATCCACGCGCTGCTCGAGCTCAGCCGGATACGGGCGAATTGCGAGACGCTCGGGGGCGCCGGCCGCGCGCGGCGCGATTCGCATGCGCGCATCCAGCGCCAGCACTCCGTGCTCATCGGCAAGCAGCGGATTGATGTCCGCCTCGAGAATCTCCGGGACATCTGCAGCCAGCTGCGCGAGCTTCACCAGAGTCAGCTCCAGCGCCGGCATGTCGACTGGCGGCTGGTCGCGATAGCCCTCGAGCAGCCGGCGCACCCGCGTCTGCGCGATCAGATCGTGCGCCAGCGTGGCGTTCAACGGCGGCAGACCGAGGGCGCGATCAGCAATGATTTCCACCGCCGTACCACCCTGGCCAAAGAGTATCGTCGGGCCGAAGGTTGCATCCACGGCGATACCAGCGATGAGTTCGCGCGCTCCGCCGCGCCGGATCATCTGCTGCACGGTGAAACCCTGTAGCCGGGCCTCGGGCAGTAGTTGCCGGCAGCGCACGAGCATGGACTGCGCTGCCTGCTGCAGCTCTGGCTCGCTGCCAAGATTCAGGGCGACGCCGCCGACGTCCGACTTATGCGAGATGTCCGGAGAGAGAATCTTCAGCGCCACCGGATAACCGATCGCCGCGGCCACCGCCGGCAGCCCGGCGACCTCAGCAACACTTCGCGTTACGACCACGGGAATGCCGTAGGCCGCGAGCACATCCTTCGCTTCCGGTTCGCTCAATGTATTCCGCCCTGCGTCGAGGGCTGCACTGATGATGGCACGCGCCTTCACTGCGTCCGGCTGAAACGCCTGTGGGAGCGAGGTCGGCACTTCCGCGAGCAGCGCCTGGATTTGCCGACGCCGCACCACGTGCATGAAGGCGCCCACCGCCTCCTCCGGAGTGGTGTATACGGGCACACTGCTGTCCGCTGGCAACGCGTGCGCTGCGCTTTCCTCGCCGCCGAGCCAGCAGGCGATGGCCGGGCAGCGCGCGCCGGCCAGGAGCGGCGCACAGACGGTCGCAACTTCCGGCACCGAAGCGGCGGCGGTCGGCGCGTGGATTACCAGCAGCGCCTCAAGAGCCGGATCCGCCAGTACCGACTCGAGTACCGCGGCGTAGCGCTGCGGCAGCGCATCGCCGCCAATATCGAGGGGGTTCACGTGCGTGGCGCCGGGCAGCAGCGAATCAAGGCGGCGCAAGGTCTCGGCGCCGAAGCTGCCGAGCTCGCCGCCGGCGCCGGTCAGGGCGTCGGTCGCCATCACCGCAGGACCTCCGCCGTTGCTCACGATGGTGAGGTGCGGTCCGGCGTAGGGCTTTGAGCGGGCGAGAATCTCGGCGGCATCGAACAGCTCGCGCATGGTGGCGACACGCAGGACCCCGGCACGCCGCAAGGCGGCCTCATACACCGCATCCGATCCGGCCAGGGCCCCGCTGTGCGAATGCGCCGCGCGCGCGGCCTGGGTGGTGCGCCCCGACTTCACGGCGATCACCGGCTTGTCACGGGCCGCCGCGCGCGCCGCCGACATGAACTTGCGCGCTGCGGTGATCGACTCGATATACAGCAGGATCGCCCGCGTCTGCGGATCCCTGGCTAGATAGTCGAGCAGG
This sequence comes from uncultured Gammaproteobacteria bacterium, assembly GCA_963718865.1. GTDB lineage: Bacteria > Pseudomonadota > Gammaproteobacteria > Steroidobacterales > Steroidobacteraceae > 13-2-20CM-66-19. The sequence goes on from CAVRAE010000002.1 coordinate 19,641, forward strand.
TCGCCAAAGTCGACATCCGCCGCGTTGCCGAGCGAGATGAAGTGCGAGAACCCGACGCGCATGCTGCGCGCCCAGTCGAGCATCGCGGTGGTGAGCGCGCCCGACTGCGCCACGAACGCCAGGCTCCCTGCGCTCGCGCCGCATTGCGCGAAGCTGGCGTTCAGACCAATTCCCGGCACCAGCAGGCCGATTCAATTCGGACCGAGGATCCGCAGTGTGTACGGCCGGGCCGCCCGCAGCATCGCGCTGGCAAGAGCCTCACCGTCCGCCCGCAACTGCTCCAGCCCCGAGCTGATCACGATCGCGGCACGCGTGCCGCGTTTGCCCAGCTCCTCAATGAGCGCGGGAATGCCCGGCGCGGGTGTACACACCACGGCGAGCTGCGGTATGCCCGGCAGGTGCGCGACCGTGCGATAGGCGCGCACACCCGCAACCTCGGAGTGTCGCAGGTTGACCGGCCACACGGGTCCTTTGAACCCGCCCTGCACGAGGTTGCGCATCACGGTCGCGCCGATGCTGTGCGGCCGGTCGGAGGCGCCGATCAGCGCCACCGAGGCGGGATTGAACAGGTGTTCCAGGTTGCGCCGGCTCATCGCTGCGTCCCCTGAACGGCGAGATCACTGACGGCGGATGATGACACGAGCGCTGCAGCGCAGGTATTTGCGTTGAATTTCATGACCAGCCGGAGGATTCTTTGCGCCACAAACCATGCACGCCATGATCCTCAAACAACCCGGCACCGCCCTTGAGTGGACGGAGCTTGCGGACCCGACGCCCGGACCGGGAGAGATCCGGATCCAGGTACTCGCGTGCGGTGTGTGCCGCACTGACTTGCATGTGGTGGACGGGGAATTGCCGGATGGAAAGCTGCCGCTCGTGCCCGGCCACGAAATCATCGGTCGGATCGACGCCACGGGGGCCGGCGTGGATGCCAGTCAGCTTGGCCAGCGCGTGGGCATACCGTGGCTGGGCCATACCTGCGGTGCGTGCCCCTATTGCCTGCAAGGGCGCGAGAATCTCTGCGACCGGCCGCTGTTCACCGGTTACACCCGTGATGGCGGTTTCGCCACGGCCGCCGTCGCCGACGCGCGCTTCGCCTTTCCCCTCGGTGAATCCGGGGATGCGGTTTCGCTGGCGCCGCTGCTGTGTGCCGGACTGATCGGGTGGCGGTCGCTGAAAATCGCCGGTGAGGGCAAAACGCTCGGCCTCTACGGGTTTGGCGCGGCCGCGCATATCGTCGCGCAGGTCGCCCTGTGGCAGGGACGCTCGGTCTTCGCCTTTACCAGGCCGGGGATCTCGCCTCCCAGGCTTTCGCACGGCGGCTCGGGGCCGCCTGGGCGGGCAGCTCCGATGAGATGCCACCGCGGCAGCTCGATGCGGCGATCATCTATGCGCCCGCCGGTGAACTCGTGCCGCGCGCGTTGCTGGCGGTGCGCAAGGGTGGCCGCGTGGTGTGCGCGGGAATCCACATGAGCGACATCCCGAGCTTTCCGTATCGCTCGCTGTGGGAGGAGCGCCAGCTGCTCTCGGTCGCGAACCTCACGCGAGAGGACGGCATCGACTTTCTGCGCACGGCATCGCAGATCCCCGTCATCACTGCGACCGCGCGCTACCCGCTGCAACGGGCCAATCAGGCGCTCGATGATCTGCGCGCCGGGCGCTTCGAGGGCGCCGCCGTACTCGTCCCCGAGTAAGTCGCGGATGGAGTCACGGCGCAATCGTGGCACCCTCACGCGGCGCCGGGCCGGCAAGCGGCTTTGTGTCGGACCACCAGCCACCGCCCAGGGCGGCGAACAATGCGACGGTGTCCTGGCTGCGCAGCGCCACGGCCTGCAGCTGCGCCAGCGTTGTCTGGTGAAACTGCGCATCCGCGTTCAGCACATCCAGGTAGGTCGCAACACCGGCCTCGTAGTTGACCTGCACCAGGTGCAGGGCATCTGCGGCCGCGGCGAGGGCATCATCCTCGGCCTGCAGGGCGCTCGCGTCGTGATCGAGTGCCCGCAGCGTATCCGCGACCTGCGCAAAGGCACTCAACACCGTCTGGCGGTACAAGGCCATCGCCTGATCGTAGGCGTCAATCGCCGCCTTGCGTTTGAACCACAGTGTCCCACCCTGGAAAAGCGGTGCTGTTACACCAGCCCCGGCGCTCCATGTCCTCGCACTCGTCCCGAACAGCGCCCCGGTGGTGGCGCTGTCGCCGCCGGCGCTGCCGCTGAGCGTGACGCTCGGCAACATCGCCGCGGTCGATACACCGACGTTCGCGCTTGCCGCGTGAGCCGTAGCTTCGGCGGCCAGAATGTCCGGGCGCTGGCGCACGAGCTCGGAGGGCAGGCTGACCGGCAGCTCGGCCGGCAGGATAAGCTCGTGCAGTGTCACCTGCGGCGCACGCCACTCTGCCGGCGTGTGACCTGCGAGCGTCGCCAGCAGATCCTCGCTCTGCACCACCTTCTGTTCGAGCTGCGGGATGGTGGCGCGCGTGGAGTCCAGCAGGCTGCGCAGGCCGAGGACGGTCGAATACGCTGCCGTACCGGCCTGCACCTGCACCTGTGCCAGCCGCACCTGCTCAGTTTCGAGTGTCACCAGCTCACGCGTCGCCTGCAGCTGCGCCTGATAGGCGGCTCGGGCAATCACGGTGTTGACGATGTTGGCGGACAGCGCCAGCCAGGTGGCGTCCGCCGTCGCGCTGGCCACGTCGCGCTGGGCACGAAATCCCTCGACCAGGCGGCGCTGCCCGCCAAACACATCCAGCGCATAGCTGACCGAGGCTGAGAGCGTAAAAAGTGTGAACACCTTTCCCGGCACGTCCTCGCCGATCATCGCCGGGCTGTAGCGCTGGCGCAGGGCGCCGGCCTCGGCGTCGGCGCGTGGGAAGAACACGCCGTATCCACTGCGCAGGCTGTGCTCACTTTCACGCAGGCTGGCGCGCGCCGCCTCGAGCCCCGGGTTGCCCGTGAGCGCCTCGGACACGACCGAGTCAAGGCCTGGCGAGCGGAATAGACGCCACCACTGCGCATCGACCTGCGCTCCCGGCGTGAACTGCTGGCTGGCGCCGCCGGCCGCCGGCGTGTGTAGCGGATCGGAGTCGTAGGTATAGCGGGTTACGGCCGGCGCCGCGGGACGCGCGAAGTTCGGGCCGACCGCACAGCCGGACAGGAGGCTGACGAACGCGCTCACCAGCAGCGCATCCCGGCACCGGCGGCGCGCAAGCGGCGCCGCAGATGACCGCCGCCACTTAGCGGGCGGCAACATAGACGTCCACCAGCTGCCCAGGGTAGAGGTTCAGCTCTTTGGGCTGCTCGAAGCGGAAGATGACCGGCAGCACGCGCAGATCGACTCGCTCCTGGCGCTCGTCGGAGAGCTCGATCTTCGGCGAGACGTAGGGCTGGATGCGCGCGAAGGTCAGCGGCACCTTCAGCTCGGTGCCGCGGATGAACATCTCGGCACTCATGGCCTGCGGCGCCGCCAGCCGCGAGACGAGAATCTCGTCGATGTAGGCGCGCACCTGCAGCTGGCATCGGGCGTACCCATGACGATGAGCGGACCGACGGCCTGGGTGTAGGAGTCATAGGCGCCCTGCGGCGAAACATAGCTGCCGACGGCCGCCTGTATCGCGAGCACGATGCCGTCGGCCGGCGCACTCATGGAGTACTTTGCGAGCAGCGCCGCCGAAGCAGCATACGCCTGGGTAGCGCCGGGTCTGCGCTCCTGATTCGAACGTCGTAACTCCAGGCGCCGGCGCGGGTCAGCTCGTACTGTTTGATCGCCACCATCAGGTTGGTCGCGGCGATGCGCTCCGCGTTGCGGGCGTTGTCGAGCGCGTCGCGGCTGACCGATCGCGGGTCGATCGCATAGGCATGCTCCTGTTTGGCCAGCTGATCCTCGGCATTCTTGAGGTCGCACGCGCGTTCTCCACCTGCGCCTTCGCCACCCGCAGAGTCTCCGGCCGCGGCTCCGCCTTGAGCTCACTCAGCATCGCCTCGGCGGCTTGCGCCTGTGCCTGCTGCTGCTCGGTGGTCGCGCGCTGCACCGAGTCGTCGATCCTGAGCAGCACATCGCCCTTGTGGACGTTGGCGCCCTCGGCCACCAGCACCTGCGTGATGGGTCCGGCGACCTCCGGGTAGATGTTGATGTTCTCGCCCTGCGCCTGGTCGCTTTCGATGATGCCGTTGGCGTAGATACCCTTTGCGTAGGGATTCGCCGCGGGATTGAAGGCCGGCGGCTGCGCGTCCGGCTGCTGGCTGAAGATGAAGGCGCTGACGAGCGCCACCAGCAGGCCGATGCCCGAGACGATGAAAATGGCTTTACTGCGCATTGAGGCTCCCCGGTCGATGCCCATCATCTTGCCGTCCTCCATCTTCACGATGCGATCCGCGAACTCGTAGATGCGGCTGTCGTGCGTCACGATGACGATGCAGCGCTGGTCGGTGAGGATGTGCTCGCGCACGAAACTCACGATGTTGCGGCCGGTATCGCCATCGAGCGATGCCGTCGGCTCATCGAGGATCAGAATGTCGGGACGGCTGACGATGGCGCGCGCGATGGCGACGCGCTGCTGCTCGCCGCCGCTGAGTTTCACCGGCGGCAGCTGCGCGCGGTCTTTCAGCCCGACGATCTCGAGATCCGCGCCGGCCTCTTTGAGCGCCGCATCCCAGTTGCGCTTCTGCAGAATCAGCGGGATGGCGACGTTCTCGGCGGTCGTCAGCCGCGGGAACAGGTGGAAGTCCTGGAACACGAAACCGATCTTGTGCAGCCGGAACTCCGCCAGCGCATCCGCTGACAGCGTCCAGATGTCGGTGCCCTCGATCTTCACCGTGCCGGAGTTGGGGCGCAGGATCCCCGAGATCATGCTGAGCATGGTGGTCTTGCCGCTGCCGGAGGGTCCGACGACGTAAAGGATCTCGCCGAAGTGCGCCTCGAAGCTCACGTCCTTCACGGCGTGCGTGCGCCTCGCCCTCGCCGAACCATTTGTTGAGGCCCACCGCCTGGATTGCGTCTTCGCCATGGCTAGCCCCGGAAGATGTCGAACGGTTCGATCGTCAGCACCTTGCGCACCCCGACGTAGCTGGAGATGGCGGCGATGATCACCACCATGCCGAACGCGAGAACGAGATTGGTAAAGGTGATGATGGCGGCATAGTCCGGCAGATACAGCCGCGCCAGCCAGATGACGGCGGCGCACAGTCCGACGCCGATGCCATAGCCGGTGAGCGCGACGAATGTCGCCTGGAACAGAATCATGGCGATGAGCTCGCGGCCCTTGGCGCCGATCGCCTTCAGCGCGCCGAACTTGTCGAGGTTCTCGAGAACGAAGGTGTAGAAGGTCTGACCGGAGATCGACAGGCCGACGATGAAGCTGATCACCGTCATGATCAGCATGTTGGTGCCGATGCCGGTCTGGTACTTGTAGAAGTCGGAGATCTTCTGAATGAACTCCTCGCTTGGTGAGGGCGAGATAGCCGGCGGCGGTGACCTGGCGCTTGATGCGCGGCGATGTCGGCCGGCGACTTGGGCTCCACCAGCAAGTAGGAGATCGTGAAGCGCGGATTGGGGATGTACTGCAGCGCGCGGTTGTAGGTCGTGTAGAGCGTCGGCACGCCGAACAGTCCGCTGGAGGCGACGTGGGCGATGCCGACGATCACGCCGCGATGGTCATTGAGCTCGAACTCGGTACCGATTTTCGGTCTTTCCGAGCTTGTAGAACTCGGCGTCCTTGACCGCGATGAAGGCGTTTTCGGCGAAGATGTCCTGCGATGTTGCCGTCGAGCAGCAGCGGCCGGCCGAACAGGCTGTCATCGTCGAGACCGATGACGTTGGCCGCCTGGTAGGTGCCGTCGCGCAGCTTCAGCAGTGCCGCGCCGGAATACAGCGGCACGGCGTATTTGACGCCCGGGATGCTGCGGACCTCATCCAGAACGTAGTCCGGCAGCGGGATGGTATTGGCGACGGTCTGAACCGCCGGGTCCATCACCCAGATGGAGGCGCCGATATTGATGACGGTCGCGGAGGCGCGGCTCAGAATCCCGGCAAAGAGCGAGGTCATCTCGATCATGAGGAACACGGCAAAGGTGATGCCGACCAGCAGCGCCGCGTACTTGGCCCGGTCGTTGACCAGCAGCTTGAACGCCAGGATGAGAATTCCCTTCATTGCAGTCGCTTGCCTCGAGAACAGCCCGTCTATGGCGTCACAGTGAACGCCGTGCAGCATCATGCGTGCCGCCGGTGGCTGCTGAAATCCGTACTAAGTCCACGCGCTTACGCACTTGTCCGTATTTTTCAGCGCCGCCGTGGCTTCCATACTGAAATCGCCCTGCGGACTGCGGTTGCACGGAGTGAGGCCATGAAGCACCTCGTCGATTTCAGTCAGAACCCCGCCCTCGGGATGTTGATGCCGGGGGTCTGAAGCCATGGCACGGGTTGCACTGGTCACTGGCGGCGTTGCGGGCATCGGCGCCGCGATCTGCAGGGCACTGCGGCAGCGGCGCTACGAGGTCGCCGCTACTTACGTCAGCGATACCGCCGCCGCCAAGGCACTACGCGAGGAAACCGGTATCGCGACGTTTCAATGGAACGTGGCGGATTTCGATGCCTGCAACAACGGTATCGCCGAAGTTACCCGCAGCATCGGGCCGATCGACATCCTGGTGAACAACGCCGGGATCACGCGCGATGCCAGCCTGCAGAAGATGACCTGTGAGCAGTGGCACAGCGTGATCGAGGTTGATCTGGGCAGCTGTTTCAACATGTGCCACGCGGTCATTGGCTCGATGCGCGAGCGCCGCTTCGGGCGCATAGTGAACATTGGCTCGGTCAATGGCCTCGCGGGACAGTTCGGCCAGACCAACTATGCAGCGGCGAAGGCCGGCATGGTCGGCTTCACCAAGGCGCTGGCGCTGGAAAGCGCCGCGCGCGGCATCACCGTGAACGTGGTTGCCCCCGGGTACACGGATACCGCGATGGTGAGCGCGGTGCCGCGGGAGATTCTCGACAAGATCATCGCCCGAATACCGGCCGGGCGCCTGGCAAGACCCGAGGAGGTGGCACACGCGGTCGCCTTCCTGGTCAGCGACGATGCGGCCTACATCACCGGCGAGACGCTGTGCGTCAACGGCGGGCAGTACCTGCAATGATCTAAGGTGCGGTGCCGACGAGCGCCGCGAAGGCACGCCCGGCAAGGTAAGTGACTGCCGCAGCGGCTGCGCCGATCAGTACCTGCCGCAGGCCCGAGAAAAGCGCCGAGCGGGCATTGAACAGGGAGGTCGCAAGGCCGAGCCGAACAGCGCCGCGATCGAGAGCGTAACGCTGCCGGGGATTCGCAGCGCTGCGGGCAGCACGGCGAACGGCAGCAGAGGTAACAGAGCGCCCATGGCGAACAACAGCAGGGAGAAAAGCGCCGCGCTGGCGGCATTGCCTGCGGACGCCACGCTCGGATCGTGCGCGTCGGGCTGGCGAGTTCCGATGGCCCGGTCGAGCTGACTCAGCGCCAGCTCGCGCGCGTTGGTGACCGAAAGCCACTCGCCCAGAGCCATCGAGAAGGCGCCGCCCACCAGGCCCGCGGTCCCGGCCAGGAGGATGGTCAGCCCCGGGGCCCCCGCACCGGCGACGCCCATCATCAGGCAGAAGTTCGACGCCACGCCGTCGTTGGCGCCGAGTACGGCGGCGCGCAGGTTGTTAACGAGACCGCCGTGGCCGCCGCCACGCAGCACGGCCGCATGGCCGTGCTCCTCATGCGCCAGCCCGGCTGCCCGCGCGTCCTCCTGGTCGGTGTACTCGTCCCGGTCGCGCATCTCGCGCGCGATTACGGTCGGCGTCACGAAACCGCTACCGAAGCGGCGCGCAAGCTGAATAAGCAGCGCGGTGCGAAGCGACGGCCGGAACGCCGGAATATCCCGTCCGGCGCTGCGCAGCCGCGTCGCCCAGAATTGCGCGTGCCGCAACTCGGCGCTGGCGAGTTCCTGATATACGTCACGTTGGCGCGGATCGCGATCGAGCTGCGCGAGGGCGGCGTATAGCGCGGCGCTGTCGTGTTCGGCGCGCCAGTTGCGCAGCCAGCGCGGCCACTCGTGTAGCGGTGCCGCGTTCACTGCCGGACTCTTGCGCCTCGAGCCACCGCGGCAACCTTCTACCGACTGCCGTCCGCGCTGAGATACGTAAGTGTCGAGGCGTAGTCGGCTACGGCCTGCTGCTCCTCGGGCGTCAGGCTCTTCACCACACCCGGCGGGTGGCTTCTCAGCCCCGCCGCGAGGCCGCGCAGCTGCGTGCGCAGGTAGCGGTAATGCTGCCCGCCGATGGCGGGTATCGTGCCGCTCTCCCTGCCGCCGCCATCACCGCCGTGACACGCCGAGCAGACCTGGATGTAGATGCGCGGGCCGCGCGCGTGTGCGCTCTTGATGTCCTCGGCGCGCTCCGGCTGTGGATTGCGCGCAGCCCGCGCAAGCCAGGCTGCCAGATCACCCAGCGCCTGCGGACATTCACGCCGACCTGAAGGCTTTCAAACATCGCCGGACCGTGCATCTCGGATCCGGGGCGCTCGCTGGTGGAAAAACGCGCCAGTTGCTCAATGAGGTAACGTTCGCGCTGCCCGGCAAGGGTAGGTATCTCCCGGGGACCATCACCCCAGGCATGCCCACCGTGGCAGCGCGCGCAATGCTTCAGGTAGAGGATCTTGCCGTGTTCCGCATCCGGGGTCACGGCAAGCGTCATGGATATAAGCTCGGCCGCGGATTGGGCAGCGGCCGGCGCCGCCGGCGGCAAGGCTAGCGCGAGAACGCTGCCGCAACCCTGAAGCTCATGGCACGGCGTGCATGCGATCGTCGGCCCGGAAAAACCGGCGTGCCAGAGCCAGCAGCTGCCCGTCGCTGGGGTGATCGAGGGGCGCAACGCCCGAAATGCGCACGGCCAGTTGCGGATGCACGCGCGCGATGTGCGCCGCCAGTTCCTTGCGGGCGCTCCCGGGTCCGTGATCAATATTGCGCCGGCGTGGCCCAGAGCTTGTACCACGCGCTCGAGGAAACCCTCTTCCACCGGCGCATGGCCGCTGCCACGGGTGTTGGCCTTATGGTGAAGGTGCTGCTGCGGATGGCTGCTGCGCACGCTCGTACGCTCCACCTCCGCGGCGTTGAAGTGAAAGATCCGCGCCTCCTGATGGTCGATCCACACCAGTGCGTGGTAATGCTCACTCATGGTGCCGCGCTCCTGAAGTACCAGATGATTTGCGCCCCGCCGCCATCGCCAGGATTCTCGCACCGCGATCACCGGGCATCATGCGGGCGATTGCGTAACGGACAGTGGAACATACGTACCCGGCTGCGGGCTGGTATTCCCAGGGTGCTGCTAGGCGTTAGTGCGTATTTCCCGCCGGCGGCGACCGGCATACCTTGTTGTATATGGCGGCGCTCCTTGCGCAGCGGGGTGGGAAACGTGGACACCAGAAACGACACTGAAATCAAACTCAACAGCGAAAGCGCGTCCGGAGTTGTCCGCAGATCGACGAGAGCGGCATCGTGGTCAAGGTGACGGATGGCATTGTCATGCTGAGCGGCGACGTCCGCAATTTCATTGACAAGTACAGCGCCGAGGACGCGGTGAAGCGAGTCGCAGGCGTGGTCGCAATCGCCAACGATATTCAGGTCTGTGCGTCGCAGACCAGTGCAACCTGCGATCCACTGGTGGCACGCGAGCTGTCGCCGCCGAGGAGACAATTGCCCGAGCAGTGGCAAAGGATCCGCTCCATCGTGACCAGGGTAGCGTGACGCTGGAGGGTCGGTGGATACCGAGCAGCAGCGTGCCGCGGCGGTGGCGGCGGTGCGCGCGGTAAGGGGCGTGTATGTGTGGTGGATGGATCGGCCTCGCCCCGAGCGGACTGCCTGTCCGACCTGAGTACATCAAGGGGTTGATCGAGGAATCCTTCCGGCGCGTGGTCAACGCGACGCCAACGACGTACACGTCCAGGCTGGGGGATCGGGCGTGACGCTGCACGGGTACGTCGATACCTGGGCCGAGCGGCTCCAGGCCGAACAGGTCGCCCAGACAGCGCCGGGTGCGCGCACCGTGCGCAATGATCTGATTGTGCGGTTCGAACCTTCTGACACCGCGGCGTGCGGTAACGGCGCGCCTCGGGCAGCATCGCGCGCGTCGTAACGTGCATTCCCTGCCCACGCTCGACGCCGAGTGCTGCGTCGCCACGACTGCGCCGGTCCGCGCTATACCTCCTATCCCACCGCGCCGCAGTTCAGCGCCCATTTCGACGCGCTGAAGCTGGGCGCGCGCGCGGTGTCCGGCAGCGGCGCGCCGGGAACGCGCCGATCGCCGCCGTATGTGCACGTCCCCTTCTGCAGCAGCCCGTGTTTTTATTGCGGCTGCACCCGGGTCATTACGCGTGACACCGGCAGAGGCGCGTGTTACGTGGAACGCGTGCTGCAGGAAGCCCGGCTCGCGGCGGGGCTCCTCGCGGGCGAGCGCGAAGTGACGCAGCTGCACCTGGGTGGCGGCACTCCGAACTTTCTGGAGCCGCAAGCACTCATCCGGCTGATCCACGGTCTGGGTGACATCTTCTGCATGAGCCGCGCTCGAGGCCGGGATTTTTCCATCGAGCTCGACCCGCGCTCGGTGCCGGCGGGCTATGCGACTATCCTGGTGCGCCTGGGCTTCAACCGCGTGAGCCTCGGCGTGCAGGACTTCGACCCCGACGTACAACGGGCAGTCAATCGCATCCAGAGTGAGCAGCAGACACTGGATCTCATCGACGACTGTCGCGACCATGATTTTCGCTCCGTGAATGTCGATCTCATCTACGGTCTGCCGCGGCAAACGCCCGCCGGCTTCCGCCGCACGCTGCGCACGGTTATTTCCTCGCGTCCCGACCGCCTGGCGGTATACGGCTACGCGCATCTGCCGGCGCTCTTCAAGGCACAACGCCGCATCGATGCTGCCGCCCTGCCAACTCCTGAAGGCCGGCTGGAACTGCTGCGGCTCGCTATCGAAGAGCTGTCGGCCAGCGGTTATCGCTACATCGGCATGGATCACTTCGCCCTGCCGGACGATGAGCTGGTTCACGCGCAGCGGCGCGGGGAGTTGCAGCGCAATTTCATGGGCTATACCACCCACGCGGGCTGTGACCTGCTCGGCGTAGGGGCGAGTGCCATCAGTCACATCGGCGATAGTTTCAGCCAGAACCTGCGGGATGTGAAAACCTGGCAGGCCGCGATCGATGCCGACCGCCTGCCGCTGTGGCGCGGTCTCGCATTGAGCGCTGATGACCGTGTACGCGGCGCCGTGATCTCGCAACTCATGTGCCAGGGCCACGTCGACATCGCCGCGATCGAGCAGCATTACTGCCTCGACTTCGCCGCTTACTTCAGGGATGCGCTCAAGCGGCTGCAACCGTGCCTTGCCGACGGCCTCGTCAGGATCGAGGGCCAACGGCTGGTGGCGACGGCCACGGGACGATTGTTGCTGCGCAGTATTGCCATGTGCTTTGACGCCTACCTGCACGCAGCGCCCATCGCGTCGCGGCGACCCGCCTTCTCCGCGGTCGTGTGAGCCGCGGCCCGCTTCGCTGCGGACACTACGGTCCGACTGCGGTTAGTACGTATTGGTGGCTAGCTGCGGCGCAACTAGCCTGCTGCGAAGTGCGGCGAACCGCAGTCGCCATGTCAGGGAGTAGCCATGATCGAAGGTCCGCATAATTCGTGGTCAGCCCTGTCACCTGATGGCCATCGACCCTCCCGCTGCCACAGCGCTGCCTCGTGCAGGCGCGACGCCAAGCGTTGACACGGTAATGGACATGCCGCAGACGACTGAACTGCGCGTCGAGTTGAGCCAGTTGCTGGACGCTGCCGTCGACGGCATCGTCATCATCGACCATGCCGGCCATATCGTGGCGTTCAATCGCGCCGCTGAGGGGCTGTTCGGCTATCGCGCACGGGAGCTCTTGGGCCGCAATGTCAGCGTGCTGATGACCGCCGAGGATCGCGCCGCGCACGACGCACACCTGGCAACATACCTGGCCACCCGCACTCCGCACATCATCGGCAAGGGACGCGAGGTCAGCGCGCAGCGCAAGGATGGCAGTGTCTTTCCGGCGTTTCTGTCGGTGGGCGCGCTGCAGGACACCGAGCCGCCGCGCTTCGTGGGCTTTGTACAGGATATAACCCTGCGACAGCAGAGCGAGCAGCAGGCACGTCGGCTGCAGGAGCGCTTGTTTCACGTGTCGCGGCTTGCCACTATGGGCGAAATGGCATCCGGAATTGCCCACCAGCTGAACCAGCCCCTGACCGCTATCGCCAACTACGCCCAGGCATGCGACCGGCTGCTGGCGAGGCGAGCTGCGGATTACGAGGAGATCCGCGGGGCTTTGCGGGAAATCACCGGTCAGGCACTGCACGCCGGGGACATCATCCGTCGGTTGCGCGCGCTTACCCGCCATCAGGACGGCGAGCCGGTAGCGACCGACATCAACATGCTGATTACCGACCTGACGAGCCTGGTGCAGTCGGATGCGCGCAGCCACGATGTTCAATACCGCCTCGAGCTGGCCGAGGATCTGCCGCTGGTGAAGGTACAGCGTGCCCAGATTCAGCGGGTGGTACTCAACCTGGTGCACAACGCCATCGAGGCACTGGCCGGAACTTCCGGGCTGCCGCGCGAGGTCGTGGTACGCACCTGCCGTGCCGCCGAGGGCGAGGTGGAGGTTGCGGTGTGTGACAGCGGCCCCGGGGTGCACCCGGCGGTGGCAGCTGCGCTATTTGATCCCTTCCATACGTCCAAGCCAGGCGGCACGGGCCTGGGGCTCGCCATCAGCCGTACAATCATGCGTAATCACCACGGAACGCTCGAGTATCAGCCGAATGTTCCGGCCGGCGCGTGCTTTACCATGCGGCTGCCTCTGCAACGCGGCGACGAAACATGAAACAACGAACCGCGATCGTCTACGTGGTCGATGATGATGACGGCGTGCGCAACTCCCTGCGCCTGCTCGCGAAGTCAGTGGGCCTCAGCGCGACGGTGTTTGCCTCGGCGCAGGAGTTCCTGGGAAGCTACGATCCGCAGCAGCCCGGGTGCCTGGTGCTCGACGTGCGCATGCCCGGCATGAGCGGGCTCGAGCTGCAGCAGCAGCTGAACCTGCGCGGCGCCGTCATTCCCGTAATTTTCATCACCGGGCACGGCGACGTCCCCATGGCGGTCGAATCCATGCAGCAGGGAGCCTTCGATTTTCTGCAGAAGCCGTTTCGCGATCAGGAACTCATCGATCGCATCCAGCGCGCGTTGCAGAGCGATGGCACGCGCCGCAACGAACTCGCACAGCGTAGCCGCATTCGCGAGCGTCGCGACTCGCTGACGCCGCGCGAGCGGGAGGTACTCGCCCTCGTGACCGCCGGAAAAGCCAACAAGGTCATGGCTGCGGACCTGGGCCTGAGCCAGCGCACGGTCGAGATTCACCGCGCGCGGGTCATGGAGAAGATGGGCGCGGCCTCGCTCGCTCAACTGGTGCGCATGGTTCTTGACCTGGAGGCGGACGCGCAGCCGCGTCAGGACGGTCCGCGCCCGCAGGCACCCTCAGGACCCGAGTAAGCCGGTGATCGTGTCCAGCAACTCCTCGGCCTGCAGCGGCTTGATCGCCACGCGCAGGTGAGGGTCCGCGGGCAGCCCGCGCATCGCCGAGGAGCTGTCGCCGGTGATCAGTACCGCCTTGAAGCCAGCGCCGCGCGCGGCGCGCGCCGCGGCGATGACCTGCATTCCCGTCTCGCCATCGCGCAGATGATAGTCCGTCACCAGCAGGTCCGGCGCCGGCTCTGTGGATATCTGTTCGAGCGCCTCGGCGAGTGATGTAACCGCGGTGACGAGATACCCCTCACTGCGCAGCAGCATGCGCGTGGCGTCGCGCACACTGGCATCATCTTCAACCAGCAGCACGTGGAGTTGTGGCGGCCGCTCGTGCCGCAGTGATTCCCGGCCCACGGGGGCTATCGCGGCCACAGTTCCCCGGCCTTGCGGCAAGGTGAGCGCGAACACCGATCCCTTGCCGACCTCGGAGCGCACGTCGAGCTTGAGATCGAGCAATGCCACGAGTCGCTGCACAATCGCCAGGCCCAGTCCGTAGCCATCTCGCGAGCTGTTGGTGGGCACGCCAACCTGATAGAACTCGTCGTAAATATGGCGCAGCTGATCCGCGGGGATGCCGATGCCGGTGTCGATCACTTCGATGCGCACCAGCGCCGGCTCTTCGCGCACGCAGCGCAGCACCACCGACCCATGGCGCGTGTACTTGATGGCGTTCGAGAGCAGGTTCCTCAGGATCTGCTCGACCAGCGAGCGGTCGCTGTGGACACAATCGCCAAACGGGCTGATCTGTAAGGTCAGGCCCTTGCGCTCCGCGAGGCCGGCGAACTCGAGCCGCAGCTCCTCGAACAGCGGGCCGACTACGAAGTCGGCCAGCTCGGGCCTGATGGCCCCGGATTCCAGCTTGCTGATGTCGAGCAGCGCATTGAGTAAGCGCGCCATGCCGCTGATCGCCTGCTCTTGCTGGTTGAGCGCCTCGACGGCGTCCGGACCCGGGACCAGGCGGCGCAGCACGCCGTTCAGCAGCGACAGCGTCTGCAGCGGCTGCCGCAGGTCGTGGCTGGCGGTCGCCAGGAAGCGGCTCTTGCCGCGGTTGGCCCGGTCGGCGGCCTGGCGCGCGGCCAGCAGCTCGGCGGATGCGCGCTTGCGATCACTCACGTCGCGGATCGCCGCCGCCACCAGTGTTTCACCACCGTACTCGATCGGGCTCAGGCTGATCTCCACCGGGAATTCGCTGCCGTCCTGTCGCCGACCGAAAAGTTCCAGTCCCGCGCCCATGGGCCTCACTCGCACGCTGTCCGCGAAGCTACGCCGATGAGCGAGGTGACGATGGCGAAAACGCTCGGGCATCAGGCACTCGACCGGCTCGCCTATGACTGCCTCGTGTGGGTAGCCGAAGAGGGCTGATACCTGGCGGTTGGCGAAGCGGATCGCCCCCGATGCGTCGATGACGATCATCGCGTCCGGTGCCGCATCGAGCACGCCGCGCGCCAGTTCCGGCTGAGTGGATAACATGCAGGCCCGCTAACCGCCCAATGACGTTGGGCCGCTCCGCGCGTGATTCGCACGCCGGCCAGCGGCACGGCTAAGGATAGCCTGAAGCACCTACCGCTACCGTAGTTTCCCTGATTGGTCAGAAGCGCCCTTTTGAGGAGACTAGCCTGAGGGTTCTCGGAGATAGCATCATGTACAGGAAAATCCTGGTTCCGGTTGACGGCAGTCGAACGGCTACCCTGGGTTTGCGGGAGGCGCTCAGGCTGGCGCAGGGCCACGGGGCACAGATTCGCGTAATTCACATCCTGGATGAACTGGCGACGGCGACCGCCGCCCCGGCTGGCGATGAGCTGGTCGTGCAATTGCGCGGCACCGGCACTTCAATCCTCGACGAGGCTGCCGCGGCCGCGCGTGATGCCCAGGTGCCGGTGGACACGAAGCTCATTGAAGCTACGGGCGGCCGGGCGGGCGCGTACATCGTGCAGGAAGCGCAGACATGGCCCGCGGACCTGATCGTCTGCGGCACACACGCACGCCACGGCATCGGGCGCGTTGTCATGGGCAGCAATGCGGAAGACATCCTGCGCTACAGCCCGGTCCCGGTGCTGCTGGTTCCGAGCCACCCGCTGGCGGCCGGGTAACGATCCAGGGCGCTGCCCTGTTTTCCTTGCGCATCGCGCTGCTTGCGACGCTCGCTCTCGCTGCGGCAGGCACAGTTCAGGCCGCAGATGATCAGGCGGTCGCCGCGGCAATCCGCCGGTTACTCACGCAGACCGCCGTACAGGTAACGGCCGGCCCGCAGTCCGCGGGTGAAGGTGCGGCCCTCCGCGCGCTATACGCGTCGCGCCAATTCGCGCCGTTGTGGGGTGGCGCTGCAGCGCCCTCGCGCCAGGCCTCGGCAATGCTGCAGACGCTGCGCAGCGCCGATACTTACGGCCTGCAGCCCGGCGATTACATGCAGGCCCTGCTTGCGGATCCAGGCAGCGCATCAGCGCGCGACGCCGGCCGCGCCGCACGATTCGATGTCGCAATGTCGGAGGCGACAGTGCGATTCGTCACCCATCTGCACTACGGGCGCGTCGATCCGCGCGCTGCCGGGTTCAACTTCGCCAGGCTGCAGTCGGAGCTCGATATCGCGGCCACCCTGGGACAGCTCGCAACAACAGACGACGTGCAGCGGGTCATCTCCTCGATCGAGCCCCAGTTCTACCACTACCGGCTGCTGAGGGAGGCGTTGCTGCCTTACCGTGCCCTGGCGCGCGACCCGACTCTGTGGCGGCTGCCTGCGTCGCAGCGACGCTCGGTCAAGCCGGGGGAACCGTATGCGGGCGCCGCTCAACTGCGCCGACTGCTGCACGCTCTCGGCGATCTGCCGGACGACGCGCTGCGCAGCGGCGCCGAAGGCGCGATGGATCCGGGCCTGGTGAGGGCGCTGCAACGCTTTCAGGAGCGCCACGGCCTGCCACCCGATGGAGCGCTTGGCAGGGAGACATTCGCGGCTCTTACGGTCCCGCTGCCGCAGCGTGTGCGTCAGATCGAGCTGACGCTGGAGCGCTGGCGCTGGCTACCGGCGCTCACCACGCCTCCGATCATTGTCAACATTCCGCAATTCCGGCTGTTTGCATTCCAGTCGACTCAGGATCGCAAGACGGAGATTCTGCAGATGGATGTGATCGTCGGTCGCACCTACCCGGGCCTGCATACTCCGGTATTCGCGGCGGACATGAAATACGTGATCTTCCGCCCTTATTGGGATGTGCCGTACAGCATCACCCGGCGCGAGATGCTGCCAGCCATTCGGGCCAACCCCCGTTATCTGCAGGAGCAGCACCTGGAGATCGTGCGTGCCGCGGCGGACCCGGGCGCCGCGCTGCCGCCGACGGTCGATAACTTGCGCGCCCTCGCCTCCGGCGCCTTGCGCCTGCGTCAGCAGCCGGGAGCGGACAACGCCCTGGGACTCATCAAGTTCATGCTGCCGAATGGGTACAACGTGTACCTGCATTCGACTCCGGCGCACCGGTTGTTCAGCGAGTCACGCCGGGCTTTCAGTCACGGATGCATCCGTGTCGCCGATCCGGTGGCACTCGGCTCGTACGTGTTGCGCAACGCGCCAGGAACCTGGACGCCCGAGACGATCCGCGCGGCGATGAACGGGCCGGCCACCTTACGGGTGGACCTCAGACGCCCGATCCGCGTCATGGTTCTCTACGGAACGGCGTTGGCCACCGAAGCCGGCCCGGTCCTGTTCTTCGACGACATCTATGGCCACGACCGCACTCTCGAGCGCCTGTTGGGTCTGCCGCCCGCTACCTGAAGCGACGCCTGCGTGCTTACCAGAAGCGCACCCGGCCATTGTCCAGATGTATGAAGTCCGCGCCGGGATAGAAGCCGACGCCACCGCGCTGCATCCCCAGGGCCAGCTGATGCAGCTTGCTGGTGGAGAAACCGTCGAGACGCACGTCGATTGCGCGGCCTTCAATGTGCAGGCTGTGCTCCGCCACCGCGTGCGAACGGCGGCGCAACGCCGCGTTGGTTCGCGGGGAGCGGTATCCGCAGATGACCTGGTAGGGTGCATCGCGATTGGCGAGGGTCTGCAGATCGGACAGGATATCCAGCACGCTCGGATCAATTGGATGCACGTCCCCGGTCCTAAAGTCACGCAACAGGTAATTGAGGCGCTCGAGACTTGACGACTGGTACGCCCCATCAGCGAAATAAGCCGTCGACAGGCTCTCACCCGTATGAGTGTGCACGAATGACAACGAGCGGCTTTGCGAGGTTCGCGCGCACAGGCTCCCCAGGGGCGCAATAGCCAGCGCCGCCATGCCCGCACAACGCAGAAAATCACGCCGATCGAGCTGACGGCGACTCCGGAAGTGATCCTGAGACACGCTCGGTACTCCTGGGGGGACTCTCATAGGAGCTTAACCGATCCGCGCGGGAGTGTTTCGACCGCAGGTCACACTGTCCGCCGAGGATCTCAGCCGCCCAGGTCGTCCCAGTCCGTACGCGGTCGCGAAACCCGCCGTATGCCAGGTACATGCCGAGGGCGAGGCAGAGCGCGGCATAGAGGTAGAACAGCTCCCGGTAGTGAAGCCCCCGCCCTTGATCAGGCTCGTCCAGCCAAGGACGGTCACGACAACCGTCCGGGCACCGCCCGACGCCTGGCTGCTTCATAAAGCATAGGAGCACCGCCGTGGTCACTGAATCCGGGCTTTTACTTAGACGTGACGATCACGAGCGTTCGAGACCTGCTCCGCACTACCGCTCGACCCCGCGGTAGGTGTCGCGCCGCGGCGACCGCGATACTTCGCGTCCCGGTCTGCGGCCGGGTGCCTGCACGCCTGCCAGCTAGGTACATGTGCGAATTCCGCGAAACGTCCACGCGCTCCACCATGATCAACACAAGCAGACAGCAGGTGTCTGCCTCATGGAAACCTGGAGGACGCTGTATGAAATCTGATGCTCACATCAAGACAGACGTGGAGTCTGAACTCAAATGGGCGCCGGACGTCGATGAGACGGACATCGCCGTTAAGGTCACGGGCGGCGAGGTTAGCTTGACGGGCTTTGTGCCCGATTTCGCCCAGAAGTATCAGGCTGAGATAGCGACGAAGCGCATCGCGGGTGTGTCCGCAGTGGCTAACGACATTCAGGTCAAGCCCATTGCGGGTGCGCCGAGCGATCCGGAAATCGCGCGTGCCGCCGTGGCAGTGCTCAAGTTCGACCTGCCGCTCACGCACGACTCGGTGAAGGTGATCGTGCACGAAGGCCGGGTCACGCTCGAAGGCAAAGTCGAATGGGATCTTCAGCGCACTCTGGCCGAAAGTGGGGTCCGCCGCCTCAGGGGTGTAATCAGCGTGACCAACCTGATCACGCTGGAGCCGAAAGTCGCACCGCGCGACATCAAGCAGAAGATCGAGGCAGCCTTTCGACGCCTCGCGCAAGTGGACGCAGACAAGATCTTCGTGGATGCGCAGGGCTCGGACGTTACGCTGCGGGGTGAGGTTCGGTCCTGGGCCGAGCACGATCAGGCCCAGCAGACCGCCTGGGCAGCTCCTGGGGTAACCTGGGTCAGGAACGACATCCGCGTACGTACCTGAGGCAGGTGGAGGTGGCGGCTCGCGTGAGCCGTCACCTCGTTGCGCGGGAGTAAGTCATGAATGAGATTCGTCGCATTCTGGTGGCCATCAAGAACCCGGCGGCAAAGGCGCTTCCCGCAGTCCTTAAGGCATCGCAGCTCGCCAGGTCCCTTGGGGCGGAGCTGATACTCTTTCAATCGATCGCTCTTCCCATTTACGTGGAAGGCGACGTGAATTACATGAATGATGGGTTGGCAGATGCCGAGCGCTGCACGGGTGAAGCCTGCGAAAAAACCCTCGGTGCAATCGCACGTCCGCTGCGACGCAAGGGCATCAAAGTCTGTGTCAGCGTCCAGTTCGACTATCCCATCTACGAAGCAGTCATACGCGAGGCGACGCGCCTTAAGGCTGACCTCATTGTCGCTGAGCAGCATCATGGTCATCGTGCCGCATCTTTGCTTCACATGGTCGACTGGGAACTGTTACGGCTAAGCCCGGTTCCGGTGCTGCTGGTCAAGGATCCGCATGCCTATCGGCGTCCAAGGATCCTGGCGGCGGTAGATCCCAATCATACGTACGCCAAGCCCGTCTGGCTGGATCGCGAGATCCTGAATGCCGGCCAGGAAATCGCCAAAGCGCTGCACGGGACTCTGCACGCGGTGCATGCGTATGCCCCGATTCCCGTGCTCGCATTGCCGACCGGCGCCATTACCCAAGAGGATGTAGAGGCGATATGCGCTCGCTCCCGTGAGAACGCGAATAAAAAACTTAAGCGGGCGTTACGCGATGCAGATATCCGCAACGGCGTTTCACATGTCATCGACCGTCACCCTGCGGACGCCATCGCGCAGGTCGCTGACGGGATTCACTGCTCGTTGGTGGTCATGGGTGCAATTCCCCGCAGCGGGTTCAAGCGGCTATTGATCGGCAATACGGCAGAGCGCGTTCTCGATCGGCTCTCCTGCGATGTTCTCGTGATCAAGCCGGGGCATCTTGTCAAGCGCATCTCGCAAAAGCGCCGTGGCGCCGTGTATGAGCGGGTTGCGCCCTATCCGGTGGTTATCTGAAAGGAGGAGTCGATCGATTCGAGCCTCAAGGCTCGATCTCACCCGGCATTCGACTCGCGCGCGCCAGTTCAACCGTGCCGGCGCGCGTACCCGCACGCAAGCCGATCCAGACCGGGTTCTTACGGCTGATTTATGCGCCCGTAGCGGAGGCCAACGCGCAGAAGCGAACGCGGCCGAGAGTCGGCATCGGGCGCTCGCCGTTGCCTCCTCCACTGTTGAGCATGGTTTCCGTCATCACCGCGGACACGCCAGTGGATGCAAACTCAATCCACTCGACGGATATCTCGCCGGAACTCGCTCGCACGATAGAGGCCGGGAGCTCCCGGCCCTGCAGGCCGAGAGCTGGGGCCAGCGTCTGGAGGACGACATTGGGCGCAGGTCGGATACCGAGCTCCGTTCTGATCATTGCTCCACTGGCGCTGACGCTTTCCAGGCAACCCAGGCACCTGCAACCATTGTCACGCGACTGCATACATCTCAGTCGCACCGGTATGTTGGTCGAAAGCCGATGTCCCCAGCGATGCTCCATTGATCTCTCCTTCGAGTCCTGTCGTTGTTTATGCTGCTTCCGATTTGGCCACACCGCCATCCGCAATTGTCCGTACGCCGCAGCCGAGGTGCTGGCAGGCGACGGCGGAAGAAGGCGCCGAGGGCCAGCCAATGAGGCGCGCGGGCTAAGTCGCTGATTTCTCAGGCCACGAGGGAAGTCTTTGGCGACCAAACGATTCCACGCACTCTCACTCAGCGACGCCGCCTGCTCGGAGCCGCTCGATGGAAGGGTTAGGCTTCGGGTTGGTGGCAGACCACTTCGATGTTGTGCCCGTCCGGGCCAATGACAAAAGCCGCATAGTAGTTCGCGTGGTAGTGCGGGCGCAGACCAGGCGCACCATTGTCTTCAGCACCCGCCTGCAGAGCCGCGCGATAGAAAGCTTCGACTTGCTGGCGGTTCTCGGCCGTGAACGCCAGGTGAAGATGCGCCGGCTTCTCCTCGGTTTGGTACAGGCACAATGAAGCCTTACCCCTTGGGCTAAGCTCGACACCGTACGTCGCCGGCCCCTCCGAGACCACAGCTACTCCGAGCGGTTCGAGTGCCTTGAGGAAAAACGCTCTGCTCGCTGCATAGTCGCTGACTCCGAATTTGACGTGGTCAAACACGCGTTTCTCCCGCGGCCAATTATTCCAGTGCCGGCTCGCCCTGGAAAACCGCGATGAGGCTGCCGGCTGCCAATAATCCAACGGAGAGCCAGAGGCCTGAGCGGACGCCGCTCGGTCCATCGGACAGCGCACCACTCAATATGGGACCGATGCACTGCCCGAGGCCGAATACAACAGTGAACACAGCAATCACCGCTGTCCAGGCGTGCGGCCTGGCGGCCTTGCGGGCGAACGCCGTGACCGCGACTACGACGGAGAGAAAGGAGCCGCCGAACAGAACGGCCGAAAGATAGGCCCCGGCGGGCCGGCTCCACGATAACGGCACCGCAGCCCCGATCATGACCACGCTGAGGGTGGCCGCAGTGCCCCAACCGCCTGTCAGCCGGCTGAGAATGGGCCCCCACACGAAGGCAGATGCAACGGATGCAAGACCGAGGATCGACCAAAAAAGAGAGACGCTCGCTGCGGTAAACCCCTCGTCGCTGCGCAGGTAGGCGATGATGAACGTCGCATAGGCGATGTAGCCGGCTCCGAAGAGACCATAGGCAACAAGATTGTGCGCCATGGCGCGCGCAGACCATCCGCCTCCCGCGTGGTCTCCCATGGAGTGCGCGGGCTCGGGAGAACGCGGAAGGACCAGGCAACCGAAGGCTGCCGCAGCGAGCGCGAGCCCACCCAGCACCAGCCAGCCGCCGCGCCAGCCCACGGTGTCGAGCAGCGGCGGCACGGCCAGGGCCGATGCGACGATGCCGATGCCTGCGCCCCCAAAATAGACACCCAGCAGGGTTGGCACGCGGCTCCTGGAGTCCCCCGTCGCGGCCGCGGCGACCAGTCCCGCTCCGCAGACGAGCGCGAGGGCCCCCGTGAACCCCGCCACAAACCGCAGCGTCAACAACGCCGAGAAATCCGCGGTGAGCCCCGACGCGGCGACAGTAATTGCAGTCAGCAGCAAACTGACCGCGAACAGGACCCTGTCTCCCGCCCACTTGGCCATGGGAGCCGTCACCAGCGCGCCCGCCAGGTACCCGGCGGCATTCGCTGTGTTCATCGCACCCGCTTCGGCGAAGTCCCAGCCCAGATCTGCGCGCATGGCGGGCAGCAGCAATGCATACGCGAAGCGGGCCAGGCCCAGTGCCACGGCGGGCCCCATCGCGAGGCCGACCACAACCCACATTGGGGTGAGCGCTCCCCGAGCTTCCGACGAAGTCACGGCCGCTCGGTTCCGGGCGTTCCACCGGGGGCGATGAGAAGGAAATCCATGAAGGACTTGTCGTGGCTCTCTAAGATCGCTGAGCTTACGCACGTGCACACGCAGGGACAGCCCCCGGTCGGGGGAGCGACGGCAAGGATTACTTGGGTCGGCGGCGTCGATCTTCGGGGGGATTGCAACAACGCAATCAGCCGCGCACTAGGGCAGATTCAAAGCGGCGATCTGCGTCAGTGCCTGCTCGATATTGGCCCTGGCGGCTGCCTCCCCGGCCATACGCAGCCGCTTGGCGGCAATCACCCCGTCGCTTAAGTGCGCGGTGTGCTCGCTCGCGATCGACTGAGTCCATACGACCTTGATGGCCCGGGTGTCGATGATTGTGTAACCCACATCCATCCTTACGGTGAACACACCGGCCGACGGACGATCGATACGGCCGATGGCCGCCTGCAACTGGTAGCGGGCACCCGCAGCGCGGACCTTGGCGAAGGTGCCGGACCTCTCGATCGACTCACGCAGTGCCTGGGCGAAGGCGTCGTTCGAAATCTCCGCGATGCTCCCGCCAGACGCCGTCACTGAAACGTCGGCCGTGCTCTTGTGCGCGGGCGCCACCAGCGTGGTGCTCATGGCCTCCGGTCTGACAGGACTCGCGCAGCCACCGAGCAGCGACGCGGCCAGCGCCAGGGACGCCAGCGCGGCAATATTGAGCCTGAGCATCATCTGTTGACTCCGCCTGTTATGTTGGTTTCGGATGCATATGGCCCAGCCGCTCGACGAACCGCAGCGTGTCTATGACCAGGCGCCCATGGGTACCCTTGCCGATGCACGCGGCACCGTCTGCAGCTTCGATGTCGAACTCGAGGTGGCGACCGTCGACCCTGGTTACGCGTGCCCGCGCGACTACTTGCCTGCCGACAGGCGTAGCCGCCAGATGCAGCACGTCGACGCGCGTTCCCACCGCGCTCTCGCCTGCGGCGAGGAAGGGCTTGATGGCGTTGAGAGCGGCGTTCTCCATGGCCATGATCATGACCGGCGTCGCCAGGACCGGTGGCAACATCGCGTCCTTGAAGCGATTCGCAAGGTGCTCGGGCGTTACCATCAGCGTGAATGAACCCTCCGCCCCTACCGGTATCGAGGCCATGACCGTCAGGTCCCGGCGGCGCGCAATATCGCCGCAAGACTGCGCTCCACATCCGCGTCGGTGGTCGCCCACGACGACACACTGATGCGCATCGCCGTGTGGCCCTGCCAGACCGTGCCGCCGCACCAGCAGGTGCCTTCGCCCTGCACACGCGCAATCACCTCGCGCGTGCGCTCTGGGCTCCCGAAGGACACCAGGACCTGGTTGAGCACCACCTCATTCAACACGCGGTAGCCCGCACCAAGGAGGCCCTCGGCAAATCGTCCGGCGTAGCGGCACGTCCGCTCGATCAGATCGGCAAGCCCCGGGCGGCCAAGCTGGCGCAGCGCGGCCCAGACTTCGACGCCGCGTGCGCGGCGCGAAAAATCGGGCGTAAATTGATAAGGGATACGGTCTTCGTCCTGTGCGAGATACGCGCCGCCGACGGACATTGCCGTGCGTAGCGCGTCCGCGTTGCGGGTGAATACCAGGCCGCTGTCGTAGGGGACATTGAGCCACTTGTGAGCGTCGGTGGCCCACGAATCGGCGTCTTCGATGCCGTGGACTAAATGCGCTCGCGCCGGCGCGGCTGCCGCCCACATACCGAACGCGCCATCCACATGTACCCAGGCGCCCTGCGAGTGCGCACGCCGGCAGATTTCCGGGATGGGATCGGAAGCGCCGGTGTTCACGTTGCCCGCCTGCACGCAGACTATCGTCTGATCGTTGACGGCCGGGAACGCGTCGGCGCGCATCCGTCCTTGTGCATCGACGGGCACCCGTACGATTCTTTCACGCCCGAAGCCGACCATTGAGAGCGCTTTCAGCACGCTCGCATGCACTTCGTCGCCGACCACCAGCGTCAGCGGCGGGGCTCCAAACAGCCCTTGCGCTTCAACGTCCCAACCAACGCGGCCCAGCAATGCGTGTCGCGCAGCGGCGAGCGCTGCAAAGTTCGCCGCTGTCGCACAGGTGACGAACCCGCCAGCGCTTTGCGCCGGCAGATGAAAAATGTCCTTCACCCAGCGCAAGGCGAGGGCCTCGAGCGCGGCGTTGGTGGGCGAGGTGACGACCAACCCGGCGTTCTGGTCCCAGGCGGCCGCCAGCCAGTTTGCCGCCACCGTCACCGGCAGCGACCCGCCGATCACGAATCCGAAATACCGTCCGCCCGCGGACGCCATCGTGGCCGGCGAACCGATCTCGTCCAGCTCCGCCAGTACCGCCTCAGCGCTCGACGTGTGCTCGGGGAAAGTCTGTTCAAATTTACCGAGTGCGGCGATCGCCTCCCTCCCCGGGGCGACGGAGCGCGCCTCGAGAGATTCCAGATAGCGGCTCGCCCGCCGCGCTGCGCCGTCCAAAAGATCACTCATGGTGGTGACTCGCTCTTCCGGGACAGGTGTTCGCTCAGGTACTGACTGCAACTCTTCGCGGCGGTCACGAAATCCGACGGAATCATCAGGCGCAGCAACCCGTTGATCTTGCCGCGCTCCTGTAAAACCGGCCCGCGCAGCCCGGCGAAGCGTCCAAGCCGGAACACAACGCCGCGTTGGTATTCCTGGGCGATCCGCAAACCGCCGAGGAGAACCAGAATCGGCACCGCGATGATTATTTGAGTTGTCATGATGTTTCCTGCTTCAGGCCGTCAGGTAAGCCGCCGTAGCAGCAAAAGACCGCCAATGACGGCGATGGGGAGCAACAGACACCAGAATCCGGCCACGCCGAACAGCAGCGCGCCAGCGACAGCCCCGGCCGCAAAGCCGAGTACCGGCGGGCCGAACTTGGCGAGCCGCACCCGCGCAGCGAAGCGCAGCTGCGCGTCCCCGGCGGAGCCGTAATCCACGCAGTCCATCACGACCTGCGTGACGTTGCCGGTCATGACGGTGGTCGGCGATAAGAGCGCGAACACGGTGCGCGATGCCGTGTTCTGTACGCCCATCGCGACGACCGCCAGCATTCCCGCGAGAATCGCCAGTGGCGCGTCGGCGTCGACCAGCGGCATCGCCGCGACACCCGCCGCGAGAAACAAGCCGAGAAACACCAGTTCCATTAAGAGCAGGTGGCGCTCCGCCCGATGCGTTCCGGCAACGTGCAGGACATAGAGTCGGGTGCCGGCGACCGCGAGAACAAATACCGGTAGCGCGAGCAGTTTCGCCACGACACCCGCGTGAGGCTGCACCAGCGAGGCTGCCAGCACCACGAAGTTGCCGGTGACGTGCGCCGAGAACAGAAAGAACAAAGCAACAAAACCGCAGGTATCGACAAAGCCGGCGACAAAGGCGAGTGCCACCGCAAGAACCACCCCAGACGCGGGAGCCGCCCCGGATCCCGACACTTCGGTCGCAGGCGACATCCGCGATTGCGCAATCATGTGAGCTACTCAAGCACCTGCCGTGTAATGCGTCAATGACGTGCCGGCACCTGGTTACCCTGGTGCTCCTGAATCAGGCCCGGCCGGGTTCTTGAGAATCAGGAAAACGCTCACGATCACCAGGGCGGACGCCATGATCATGCGCAGCGTAAGCACCTCCCCGGCCACAAAGTAGCCTAAGGCGACAGCCACCAGGGGATTCACGTACGCGTGACTCGCGACCCGGGTCGCCGGCATGCGCGCCAGCAGCCACGCATATGCCGTGAAGCCGAGCAGCGAGCCGCCGACGATCAGGTACAACAGCGCCAATCCGGCGCGCACAGAGATATGCGGGAACGGCTGCAGTTCCCCGATGGCTTGCGACAGCGCCAGCAGCACCGCACCGCCCAGCATCATCTGCGCCCCGGCAGCCAGCGGCAGCGATTCCGGCCGTGGCATGGAACGCGTCAGCACGGCTCCCAATGACCACGCCACCCCTCCCGCCAGGATCACCAGACACGGAAACACCGCCAGCGGCTGCTGGCCATTCTTCATCAGCAGCCACGCGACACCGCAAAATCCAAGCAGCACTGCGGCCAGCATCCGCCAGCCAAACGGCTGCTGGCGGAAAATGAACACCTCGAACCCAATCGTCGTAATCGGCAACGTCGCTTCGATCACCGAAGTCACTCCGGAAGGCACGTATTGTTCCGCCCAGAAAAGCGCTCCATAGGTTGCGACAAACATGCACAGCGCGGTCACCGCGATGCTGCGCCACTGCGTAGGCGACGGACTGGGCTGTCCGGACAGACGCATGAAGGCATACAGCAGCGCGCCGGCGGTAAGAAATCTCAGCCCGGCGGTAAAGAACGGCGGGATCTGCAGCACGGCTATGCGGATGGCCAGAAAGGTCGCGCCCCACAGCAAATAGATGGCGGCGAAAGCCAGCAGCACGCGTACCTCAAAGCGCCGCTCGCGGACCGGGGACAGGTTCCATGTAACCTGTAATACGTTCATAGACGGTTAGTCTAGGCACGCCTATGCTAACCTGTAAAGTGATATTCAGAGGTTATCAAGCCCATGGCAAAGACCAACGAGGGTCGAGCGCCTTTCGATTTGTGTGGCGGCCACCCGGCGCTCGATTTCGTCAACTCCCTGAACAACCGCTTCCGTGAGGGCGGGCCGACCGAATTGCTGACGGACTACGCGGACCTGCTCAGATTCGCGCAACAGACCGGCCTGCTCGACTCCCGACAGGTGCGCCGGCTTGTGGGCAGGGCCGATCCGGGGGCGGCGGTTCGTACCTTGCGATCCGCACGGGAAATGCGCGAAGCGATGGCCGCGGCCCTTTATGCCAGCGTGGATGGACGAGCGCCCCTGGCGACAGACGTGCGGACCCTCGAGCGGTACTTCCACGGCGCCGGCGCGCACCGGGAACTGCGCTGGGCCCAGCCCGGGAACGAAGGTCAACCCGGACTGGAATGGGACTGGGGGCGCTTTGACACCAACGCCGAGCTCCCCCTGTGGATCCTGTCGCAGTCCGCCTCGCAGCTCATGATGTCGGACGCGATGCCGCGGATTCGTGCCTGCGGGGTGGAAACCTGCCGCTGGCTGTTCCTGGACACGAGCAAGAACCACACTCGCCGGTGGTGCAATATGAAAGTGTGCGGAAACCGCATGAAGGCACGACGATTTCAGGCACGCCACGAAGGGTGACCGCGCTCAACCAGCCGCGTGCGTCCGGCGGCTGACCCGTTACACTTAGCGCCACTCCTTCTTAATAAGGGACTCCGTGGAAGCAGCAGCAGGTAGCTCCGTCGATGCGCCGTCGGCCTCCGCCGCGATTGTTACGATCAAGGGTCTGAGCAAGACGTACGCCAGTGGCCTGCAGGCGCTCAAGCGCATAGATCTGACGATCCAGCGCGGTGAGATTCTGGCTTTGCTCGGCCCCAATGGCGCCGGCAAGACCACGCTGATCAATATCATCTGCGGCATCGTCACCCCGAGCGCGGGCAGCGTGGTCGCCGACGGCCACGACATCGTGCGCGACTATCGCGCCGCGCGCAGCAAGATCGGGTTAGTGCCCCAGGAACTGCACACCGATGCGTTCGAGGCCGTGTGGGCGACGGTACAGTTCAGCCGCGGTCTGTTCGGCAAAGCGCCGGATCCCGCGCATTGCGAGAAAGTGCTGCGGGACCTGTCGCTGTGGGACAGGAAGGACGCGAAGATCATGACCCTGTCCGGCGGCATGAAGCGCCGGGTGATGATCGCCAAGGCGCTGTCGCACCAGCCGCAGATCCTGTTCCTCGATGAACCCACGGCGGGCGTCGACGTCGAGTTGCGCCGCGACATGTGGCAGATGGTGCGGCGCCTGCGCGAGAGCGGAGTCACCATCATTCTGACCACACACTACATCGAAGAAGCCGAGGAAATGGCTGACCGGATCGGTGTCATCAGCAAGGGCGAGCTGATCGTGGTCGAAGACAAGTCCACGCTGATGCGCAAACTCGGCAAGAAGCAACTCACGCTGCAATTGCAGCAGCGCCTCGCGCAGATTCCAGCCGAGTTGTCGGCTTATTCCCTCGAACTGGCCGACGACGGTCACGCGCTGGTGTTTACCTTTGACACTCAGCGCGGGGAAACCGGCATCGCCACCCTGCTCAAGCGCCTCGGCGACCTGGGCCTCGACTTCAAGGACCTGCGTTCCAGCGAAAGCTCGCTCGAAGAAATATTCGTCAACCTGGTGAGGACCCGGACGTGAACCTGCACGCGATCCGCGCCATCTACCGCTTCGAGATGGCACGAACCTTCCGCACGCTGATGCAGAGCATCGCTTCGCCGGTGTTATCGACATCGCTGTACTTTGTGGTCTTCGGGGCGGCGATCGGCAGTCGCATGGGCACAGTAGATGGCGTGCGCTACGGCGCGTTCATTGTACCGGGACTCATCATGTTGTCGCTCCTGAGCGAGAGCGTCTCGAACGCCTCTTTCGGAATCTATCTGCCGAAGTGGTCGGGCACCATCTACGAACTGCTGTCCGCGCCGGTGTCATACGCCGAGGCGCTGGTCGGTTACGTCGGTGCCGCAACCACCAAGTCAGTGATGCTGGGGATCCTGATCCTGGTCACGGCGCGCCTGTTCGTGCCCTATGGCATTGCACACCCCATCTGGATGGTGACCTTCCTGATACTGACGGCGGTAACCTTCAGCCTGCTCGGGTTCATTCTCGGCCTGTGGGCCGAGAGCTTCGAGCAGCTGCAGGTCGTACCACTCATGATCGTCACGCCGCTCACGTTCCTCGGCGGCGCGTTCTACTCGATCAGCATGCTGCCGCCGATATGGCAGAAAATCACGCTGTTCAACCCGGTGGTTTATCTGATCAGCGGCTTCCGCTGGAGCTTCTATGGCGTATCCGACGTGAACGTCGTCGCGAGTGCCGGGGCGACCCTGGGCTTTCTTGCCCTGTGCCTGGTGGTCGTGAGCTGGATATTCAAAACCGGTTATAAGCTCAAGACCTGACCGGCGCGCCGCGCCCTGGGAGGTTGCATGACAAGCCTGGCTCGCAAGGCCATCATCGTCACCGGCGCATTCGGTGCTCTTGGCTCCGCCACCGCGCGCGCCGCGGTCATGGCCGGCGCTCGGGTCGCACTGATCGATCGCGCAGCGAACGCGCCCCAGGGTTTGCTCGAAGCCCTGGGATCCGAGGCCGTCAGCCTGGGCGGGGTGGATCTGAGCGATGCAGCGGATGCCGCGAGAGCGATCGATGCCGCCCATGAACGACTGCGTAGCCTGGACGTGCTGGTCAACATCGCGGGTGCATTCCGCTGGCAGACGCTCGCCGATGGCGATTCGCAGACCTGGGATCTCATGCACGCCATAAATCTCAACACCGCCGTCAACGCTTCGCGGGCCGCACTCGCACACATGCGCAAGCGCGGCAGCGGTCGAATCATCAATGTGGGCGCCAATGCCGCCGTCAAATCAGGCGCAGGCATGGGCGCGTACGCCGCCTCAAAGGCCGGCGTGCATCGGTTCACGGAGAGTCTGGCCGAGGAAATGAAGGACTCCGGAATCACGGTCAACGCCGTACTGCCCTCCATCATCGATACACCGGCAAATCGCGCCGCCATGCCGCAGGCGGACTTCAGCAAGTGGGTGACGCCGCAGGCCCTGGCCGATGTCATCCTCTTTCTCGCCTCGGATGAGGCGTATGCCGTGACCGGCGCCCTGTTGCCGGTGACGGGAAAGGTATGACCTCAGCCACCGGGGTTTAGAGTCGCTCAGGCGCCCTTGAAAACGGCAGCGCGCTTCTCGCGGAACGCATTCACACCCTCGAGGAAATCAGCCGTGCGGCCCGCTGCGCGTTGCTGCTCGCGTTCCCGTCCGAGCTGAGCTTCGAAGTCCAGGTCCAGCGCCGCCACGGCGAGCTGACGAGTCATGCCCAGCGAGCGCGGCCCTTGCGCGAGCTGTTCCGCCAGCTGCAGCGCGCTGCCGTCGAGCTCCGCCTCCGGCACCAGCCGCGTGATCAATCCCCATTCCAGGGCTTTGGCCGCGGTCAGCTTCTCGCCCAGCAGCATCAGCTCCATGGCGCGCACAGGCCCAAGGGCACGCGTAAGCAGGTAGGCGGCGCCGCCATCCGGCACCAGGCCTACCTGGCCGAACGCCTGGTAAAAATAAGCGCTATCCGCTGCGACGATGATATCGCCGCACAGGGCGATGGACGAGCCGACTCCCGCCGCCGCGCCGCGCACCGCCGTGACTACCGGCACTTTGCTGTCCCGTATGCGCATGATGAGCGGGTTGATGTGCGTTTCGAGCGGCGAGCCTAAATCGCGCTGCGGATCGTCGAGGTCGATGCCGCCCGCAAGCAAATTGGCGCCGGAACAAAACGCGCGCCCCACGCTGCCGATAAGCAGCGCTCGCGACTCCTGCTGCGCCCGATCCACGGCTTGCGACAGTTCCTCGGCCATCTCCAGCGAGAGCGCGTTCAGCGATTTCGGATCGCTGAGTCGCACCACCGCCACCTGATTGTGAAGCTCATAGCTGATGCGCGTGTAAGTCATGGAGCCTCCGCTACCAGGTGGGCTACGCTATATTTCATTGGACCGCAAAGAAAGGCCAGCCCGCCGCGCCGTGGTCCCGATGGCAGCCAGAGGATTCTCCGGGCAATATTGGACGCGTGAGTGACACGCCGCGAGTTGGCACAGGATCCGCCGCCGAAGTATTTCGTGTCGCGGTGAAACTCGGACTGACCTCATTCGGTGGTCCGATCGCGCACCTCGGCTACTTCGAGCGAACCTATGTGCGCGAGCGCCGCTGGCTGAGCAGCGCCGAATTCACCGGCCTCGTGGGCCTGTGCCAGCTGCTTCCCGGCCCGACCAGCAGCCAGGTCGGATTCCTGGTGGGGTTGCGCAGAGCCGGATGGCCCGGCGCCCTGGCGGCGTGGACTGGCTTCACGCTGCCGTCGGCGCTCCTGATGTACGCCTTCGCCGTGCTCGCATCGCGCGCACACAGTCCGGCGATGGCGGCCATCGTGCACGGCCTCCTGCTCACCGCGGTCGCGATCGTCGCGCAGGCCGTGTGGAGCATGGCCCGGAGTCTCTGCCCGGATTGGCAGCGGATCGTCATTGCGCTGCTCGCGGCCGTGTTACTGCTGCTCCATGGCAGCCCGGCAATGCAACTTGCGGCGATGTTCGCTGGGGCGCTCGGCGGTTGGCTGCTATGCCGGGGAGTGCAGCTGCCCGAATTCACGCCCGTGGCGCGGCTCAACCCCGCGGCCGCATGGATGAGGGTTGGCCTGTCCTGTGGACTCCTGCTGGCGCTGCCGGCGCTGGCGCTGCTCGCTCCTCACGGGCCCATCGCGCTCGCCAGCATTTTCTATCGAGCCGGCGCGCTCGTCTTCGGCGGCGGTCACGTCGTGCTGCCGCTGCTGCGTGATGCCCTGGTGCCGGGCGGCTGGGTCTCGGACGACACCTTTCTGACCGGGTACGGCTTCGCCCAGGGGATGCCGGGGCCATTGTTTACATTCGCCGCGTATCTCGGGGCAGTCAGTGCAGGAGCGCACGCGTCTGCGCTGTGGGCCAGCATTGCGCTGCTGGCGATATTTCTCCCCGGCCTGCTGCTCGCGAGCGCCGGCATGTCCCTGTGGAGCCGGCTCGCATACGCGCCTGCAGCGCCGGCAATACTCGCGGGTATCAATGCGGCGGTGGTCGGTGTTCTGGGAGCCGCGCTCTACAACCCTGTGTGGATTGCGGGGATCAGGGGTAGCGCCGACGTCGCAGTTGCGGCCACGGGCTTTTTGCTCCTGCAGCGCTGGCGCACTCCCCCGATTTTCGTGGTCGCACTGTGTGTTGCAGTGAGCGTCTTAACCGCGGCGCTCGACACCTTGTAAAGTGCCCGTATGTCGCAACCGACGCACACGCGTCCCGGTGCCCGCGAGACTGACCCGCCTGCGACGGCGGTGCCTGCGTGGGGCGCACTGCACTACAACGTGTTCCGGTTGCTGTGGATCGCCACCATCGCATCGAACGTCGGCTCCTGGATGTACGGCGCCGCGTCCGGGTGGCTCATGACGAACCTCAACCCGCGCCCGCTGATTGTCTCGTTGGTACAGGTGGCAAGCAGCCTGCCGCTGTTCCTGTTCGCGCTGCCGGCCGGCGCCCTCGCGGACATGGTCGATAAACGCCGCTTCATTCTCACGCTCGAAATCCTTACCACGCTCTGCTCGTTAGTGTTTGCGCTGCTGGTGACTTTGCAGGTCGTCACTGCGGGCATGCTGCTGCTATTTCTCTTCCTGATCGGAGTACTCGGCGCGCTGGAGACCCCCGCCTGGCAGGCGATCGTGCCGATGCTGGTGCCGAAGCAGGCGCTCTCCTCCGCCGTGGCGGTAAACAGCCTCGGAGTCAACATCAGCCGCGTTATCGGACCTGCTCTGGCCGGGATGGCTATCCTCGGCTACGGCATCGCGGCACCGTTCTGGCTGGATGCGCTCAGCAACCTCGGTGTCATCGCCGTGATCCTTTGGTGGCGTCCGCCCGTGAAGGCCGTCCGTACGCTACCCGCCGAACGACTGGGAAGCGCCATCCGCACCGGCGTGCGCTACGCGCGCAACAACGCGCATCTGCGCGCCACGCTGGTCCGGGCGGCGGGATTTTTCCTGTTCGCCAGCGCCTATTGGGCGCTGCTGCCGATCCTGGCACGCAGTCAACTCCACGGCGGTCCAACCCTCTACGGGGTGCTGTTAGGCGTCATCGGAGCCGGCGCGGTCGGCGGCGCCATCCTCCTGCCGCGGCTCAAGGCAAGATCGGGAGCGAACGGCATGGTGGTTCTGGGGGAGCTCGGCAACGTGGTCGCCCTGGTTCTCT
Organism: uncultured Gammaproteobacteria bacterium; assembly: GCA_963718865.1. Taxonomy (GTDB): domain Bacteria; phylum Pseudomonadota; class Gammaproteobacteria; order Steroidobacterales; family Steroidobacteraceae; genus 13-2-20CM-66-19. The sequence continues at coordinate 53,034 of CAVRAE010000002.1, forward strand.
TCGGGCTCGCGCAATCACCCTGGGTGGCGGTGCTGGCGTGCGGCATCGCGGGCCTCTCATGGATCGTGGTCCTCGCGAATCCTCAACGTATCAGCCCAGGTAGCCCTGCCGGAATGGGTGCGCGGACGCGGACTCGCGACGTATGTGACGGTCTTTTTTGGAACCATGAGCGTCGGCAGCGCGCTCTGGGGGTTCATCGCTGATCGCATCGGGCTGCCGCCGGCGCACTACCTGGCAGGCGCCGGCGCCCTTCTCGCGATATGGGTAACCCACCGCTGGAAGCTGCACACCGGACCGGAAGCAGACCTGACACCCTCGATGCACTGGCCGGACCCGATACTCGCCGGAACGGTGGAGGCCGACGCCGGACCCGTCATGGTCACCGTCGAATACCGGATTGCGGCCGAAAACCGCGCGGCATTCCTTGCCGCCATGACGCGCTTCGGCCGGGAACGCAAGCGTGACGGCGCTTACGCGTGGGGTGTTTTTGAAGACACGGCACAGCCGGGGCGAATGCTCGAAACGTTCCTGGTCGACTCGTGGCTGGAACACCTGCGCCAGCACCAGCGGGTAACTAAGGCCGATCGCGCCGTGGAACGCCAGCTACGCACGCTCGTGCATGAAGAGCCACGCGTCACCCACTACGTCGCTGCCGAGTCGCGTTGAGCGCCTCGCGCACACTCATGTCCGGCTCGAAGAACTGATGGTTGCTGCGGCCATGGGCCTTCGCGTGCAGCAACGCGAGGTCCGAATTTCTTAGCAGCGTTTCGGCATCCGCACCGTCGGCAGGGTACACCCCAATGCCCACACTCACGCTGATGTGCAGATCCGGATGCTCAGTAAGGTGCAGCCTGCTCACTGCGGCCAGTACCTTGTCGGCGGTGAAGGCTGCATCTTCCGCGCGCGCTACTTCTGAGAGCAGCACCACGAATTCATCGCCACCCTGGCGGCTGACGGTGTCCGACTCGCGCACGCAGGTCACCAGCCGCCGCGCGATGGACCGCAGCACCAGATCGCCGGTTCCATGACCCAGCGAGTCGTTGATGTGCTTGAAGTGATCCACGTCCAGAAATAAAACTGCGAGCAATTTTTTGTGTCGATGCGCCGCCGTTATTGCCTGCGTCAGGCGGTCGCTCAGCAACATGCGATTGGGCAATTGCGTGAGAAAGTCGTGTTGCGCCAGATAGGACATCCTCTGCGACATCGCCCGCGCCACGCCGACGTCATGAAAGACGATCACGGCCCCGGTCATCTGCCCGTTGCGGTCGTGAATGGGGGCGGTGGTGTCTTCGATGGCAGATTCGTGGCCGTCGCGGCGGATCAGCACACAGTTCGCGCTCAGGCCAACTGACTTGTTCTGCAGAATCGCCATCGCCAACGGGTTCAGCGCCGGCTCGCGACTGTCGCCGTCCACGATCCGCAGCACCTCTTCGAGCCGTCGCCCGGATGCCTCCGCGCGTAACCAGCCGGTCATGCCTTCGGCGGTCGTATTCAGATAGGTGATGTTGCCTGCGATGTCCGTGCTGATGACGGCATCGCCGATCGAATTGAGCGTGATTTGTGCACGTTCCCTTTCCAGGACCAGCGACTCGGCGCGCGCCGAGCGCTCGAGCATGTTGTGCAGCGCCCTGGGCAACGAATGACCGTCGAGGCGCTCTTCCAACAGGTAATCCTGCGCTCCGCGCTGCACGGCAAGCCTGGCGACATCCTCGGCGTGCGAGTGGCCCAAGACCAGTATCGGAACCTGGCCCGCGGCACGGAACAAGGTATCGAAGGCCTCAATTCCCTGGCTATCAGGCAGAACCAGGTCGACCACGACCGCGGCGATTTCTTCTCGGTCCTGGCTGCCAAGCCGCCTGCATGCGTCATCGCAGCGACTCACCCACTCGACCTTGAAAGGTCCGTCGCGTGAATCCTCCAGCGAGCGTCGAACCGCCTTCGCTTCCGCGGGTGCCGACACGACGAGAAGTACGTTCCGGGACATGATGCGCTCTGCAAACCTCCATGTACGTAATGGGAGGGTGCGCCGACTCTTACTCGGGGGTCTGTACGCTGGCGTACAGCGGGGCTCGGTACGCCAGCGCACCGACGTACCGACAGGAGTGCGAGGAAGCTGCAGAGACAACTCCTGGCTCGCGCGACACCGCGCAGGCAGCCCCCGACTACAAAGCTCCCATGGACTTCTCACACGCGCACGAAATCAACGTGTACCGGCACTGTCAGCTGCCCGACGATCGGCAGCGGTCTGCAGCGTCATGACTTCTCCCGCATCCAGCTGGCGTCTTGGATCGGAGTTCGACGAGTTTCTGTTCGCGCCGCTTGGTGAGGACGGCAACGGCCTGCCGCTGAGAATCGTCTCATTATTCGGTCGGATGGGTCTCGACCCCTGGCAGGAGGCTGCCACCCTGGCCGGCCTGCCCACAGCAGCAGGCGTGCACAGACTGGCGTCGTTGCTCGCCGCGCAACCTGTGCGGTTTTTGACTCAGGCCGAGCTGGCTACCGTGGCCGCTCGCCTGATCGCGCTCTTGCCACGCCGGACTGACACCACAGCCAGCTCACCTGTTCGGTTCGCCGGCGTCAGCGCTGCCACCCTGCCGCGCGTCGTGATGACGGCGATCCTGTTGGCAATCTACCTGATCTTGTTCTTCGCTCCGTCGGCGCACACTGAAGCGGCTCATACGCCGGCTCCCCTGACAGCACCTGCACAAAGCCCGTCCAGAGAGGAGCCCCGGTCTGCAACCGGGGGGCCGTCACTTTAACTTCGATCGATTAGCGCTTGTCCTCGCCGCCGTGGCCACGTCCATCCCGCTGTTCGTTTCCCTTGAAGTGGTCTTTGTCGACGCGTTTCGCAGGGTCGGCCTTCTCACCGCGCTCTGGCATGGCACCTTTGTAACCATGCTCAGGGTGGTAGGCGTTGTTTACATGGCCGCGAAAATTGCTCGCACCATGAAACCACGGACCCGCACCAATAAAGATGCCGCCGTTGAACCATTCCGGACCATAGTATCCAGAGGGAGCACAGCCATAGGGCGAAACGTCGTAGTAGCCGTAAGGACATTCAGGTGCTACGCCGATATTGATGCTCACCTGGGCTTGTGCCGCCGGAATTGCTGCGAAGCAGCTTCCGGCAACTGCCGCCAACATCAGAATTTTAAATCGACTCATAAATTTACCTCGGCGATGGTTTGGCGCTGCCCGTCCGGCATGTCGTCAGGGTTGGTGCTCAATTTCAGGAGGCAACATCCCATATCCGCACCGCGTCGTCCGTACGGCACCGCACACGCAGCGATTCCATGTCAGCAGGACCGAGCGTCGTCGAGCAGCGGCATCACCCTCGGACTGGCTCGGTCGACCTCCGCGAAAGTACTGCGGCGCCTCCCGGCGCTCGAACAAACCGTAATCACGCACATTACGAACGCAACGATGACGCAGATCGGCGACGCCCGCGAAGGCGCTCGGCGTCCACCGGGCCGCATCCGCGGCGGTCCGCCAGGAAGTGAGCAGTAGCATCTTGCCGGGATTGGTGATGCTCTCGAACGCGTCATATTCGACCAGGCCTTCGGCCGGCGCCTCCAATCGGAGACGACGGGTCAGCAGCTGCGGGTACGCCGCGAAGCGTGCCTCTGGCGTCGGCGAGACCTCGGTAATTGCCAGCGCCTTCGCACTGCCAGTCTGAGTAGCATCGCAGCCGTTGCTCGATAACCTGCAGATCCCGTGGCGGATGAGTGTCGGCAGTCACTTCGCAGACGCGCAGGTGATAGTCTGAAAAGATGCCGCTGCGGCCCTGCTCCTGAACCTTGTGGTGCTCGCCGTGGCTGCGCCAACGTACGACGGCCTTTTCGTCGCGCCAGGTGGACAACGACAGCACCCATCCCTCGCGCCGCCTGCTCTCGAAGCGCTCGTTGTCGATGAAGCCGTCGATAGCCTCCAGGTTCGGTTTCAGGCGTTTCGCGAGAGCGAGATACTCAGCCTTCCTGCCGGCCGCCGGATGCACTTCGAAAACGACGGCGAACACTCTGCTCCTCCTTATGCGTTGCCGGGAAGGTCAGTGGGACGCGGGGGCGACGTCATGCACCGAATAATAACCGCCCCGCCGGGTATCGCCGTTCGTTTTTTGCGTCTTCTGCGCGGTCGCGTACAGAACACCCGACATCCAGCAGGTAGCATCGAGACCTTCAGGGCTGCAGACTCCCTCGTTGATGCAAAGAGGCGACACGTTCAGGGACGAGCGTGTCGCCTCGATGCGCATGGGTGTCATCTGCGCCGTGATGACTCGCTCTTGCGCCGCAAGATTCTGCGCACGTTGGCTCGCGAAAACTCCTTGGCAAACAGACTGCGCACTTCGGCCACCGGCGTGCCGGTACGGTCGCGCAATGAACGGATCGCACGCTCGTGCCTGACAGCTTCTTTGCCGGGGTCGAAAAGTGAGTTCATCGGATGCCGCTGGTCGGTGCGGCGACCCACAGACTGCGCCGCTACAGCCCTGTTACGGGCCCAGCGACTGCAGGTACGTGGCCACCGCCTGCATGTCAGCCAACTGCAGCCCGCGTGCGACACCGTGCATCACGGCCACGTTGCGCATGTTGTTCTGAAAGGAGCGTAACTGCTTCAACAGATACTGCACGTGCTGGCCCGCGAGCCTTCCAAAAAAAAGAGGGCCGCCAGCGTGGATCATTGCGCTGGCGGACCTGCTGACTCCGAGCGATCCTGGATTCAGGCCTCAGATCCTACGCGGCCCGTACGAATCAGTCTGTGCGGTACCGAACACGCGGATGCTGCCTGCCGGGTCAGCGCAGCGCCGTCGGCGGATTGCTGATGATCACGGCGACGCGGCGGTTCTGCTGCCGGCCGATTGCCGAATCGTTGCCCGCCACCGGGTCATTCTTGCCCATCCCCGCCGCGGTAAGCCGTCCGGATTCGACGCCCGCCCGCACCAGATACGACCTCACTGAGTCCGCACGACGTTGGGACAGTGCCTGGTTGTAGTCGTCGCCGCCGATGCTGTCGGTATAGCCCTCGATAGTGACGACGCGTTCCGGGTATTTAGTGAGGAAGGCAACCAGCTTACTCAGATTGCCGGCGGCGCCGGCCTTAAGATCCGCTCTGCCGCTCTCGAACAGCACATCGCCGAGAGTCAGTACTATGCCGCGATCCGTGACCTTCGCCTGCAGCGCGTCGATCTGCCGCTGCATCTCCGCGGCTTCCTGCTGCGAGCTGGCGGCGGCCATGCGGGCCGTCGCCGCTTGATCCTTGGCGGCGTCCGCTTCGTTCGTGCGGGCCTCGAGCCGGGCGCTCTCACGCTTCGCACTGAGCGCGGTACGCTGATCCTCTGCAAAGCGGGTCTCAGCCAGTGCTCTGGCCGTTGCGACTTTGCGGTCTGCCAGGTAGACCCTGTATGCCCCCAGATCCTTGTCGGCTTGCGGCTGCTCCGCAAGACTTACGGCGGCGTCCGCCTCCTTGATCGCCAGCGGCGCGCGACTCCCCAGGTTCGGATCGGACTGCAATTGCGTCAGCTTGTCGCGCGCTTCGGCCGCGCCATCCGGCTTCAGTGGCACTGCGGCACAGGCCGCCAGCAACACAGCCGCCACGGTGGCAGCAACGAGTGTCTTACGCAGATTCCCGACACTGCAGTTTACCGGCTTCATGGCTTGTCTCCTGAGTTGCGCTGCATTTCCTCGACTAAGGTACTGTTGCTGCGCGTCATTTCAGCGTTCACTGCCTGGGCCTTGACTGCCCCAGTCTTGGCGGAGGCGAGCTCGGCATCGGCGCGCGATTCCTCCGCGAACTGCCCCGCCATGACCATGCGCTGCTCCTTGACGGCGGTGTCTGCGGAGGCAAGCTTGGTGCGCGCCTCGCCGAGTTCTTCGCCGGCATAGCGGCTGGCGTCGGCCTGCTCGGCGTTGGCAATGGCCAGCCTGGCGGCCTGCAGACTGGCGGTGGGCGCTGGAGGAGTCGATGCGCATGCCACGAATGATGCGGATGTGACCAGCATGAGCGCGCCGGTGAAGCCGACTGCCATGTGCATAAGCGAGCGACGGCGTGCTTGCGGAGTAGTGTTCATTCAGACCTCTGGCGGGTGAAGACGGTTGCCGATTGTCTCGGCAGTCCCATGAGATCGGTGAGTGTGCGCGGTGGCGCAGCGGGCGTCTGTGCGGGATCGAACAGAGGACGCCGTATTTGGCGCAGGAGGCGCGCTACTCAGTCGCTGTACGCGGGTGATCGGTGATCGTCAGCGCAGCGCTAACCGGCCACTTCCAGTTGCGGACTTCCGGCAGGTCCTGACCATGCTTGGCGATGTATTGCCGGTGCTCCATCAGCTTGTCTTTGAGCTGCTGCTTCAGGTAGATGCCCTCATCCCCGGTCTGCGGCAAGCGATCGATGGTATCCATCACGAGGTGGAAGCGGTCGAGCTCATTGAGTACCGTCATGTCAAAGGGTGTGGTTATGGTGCCCTCTTCCTTATAGCCACGAACGTGGATGTTGTCGTGATTGGTGCGCCGGTAGGTCAACCGGTGGATCAGCCACGGGTAGGCATGGAAGGCGAAAATGACCGGCTTATCCCTGGTAAAAAGCTCATCGAAATCCACGTCACTCAGGCCATGCGGATGTTCGCTGCGCGGCTGCAGGCACATCAGGTCAACAACGTTCACCACGCGGATCTTCAGCTGCGGGAGATGCCGGCGCAGGATCGTGACGGCAGCCAGTGTCTCCAGCGTTGGGACGTCGCCGCAGCAGGCCATCACCACATCGGGCGCGACGCTCTGATCGTTGCTGGCCCACTGCCAGATACCGACGCCCTCGCTGCAGTGCTTGATGGCGGCATCCATCGTCAGCCACTGTGGCGCCGGGTGCTTTCCTGCGACCACGACGTTGACGTAGTGGCGGCTGCGCAGGCAGTGATCCATCACCGACAGCAGGCAGTTCGCATCCGGCGGCAGGTAGACCCGTACGACTTCGGCTTTCTTGTTGACGACATGGTCGATGAAGCCGGGGTCCTGGTGGGTGAACCCGTTGTGATCCTGGCGCCAGACATGGGAGGCCAGAAGATAGTTGAGCGAAGCAATCTTGCGCCGCCACGGCAGTTGCGCGGTGACTTTCAGCCATTTGGCGTGCTGGTTGAACATCGAGTCGACGATGTGGATGAAGGCTTCGTAGCAGTTGAACAGTCCGTGCCGGCCGGTGAGGAGGTAGCCTTCCAGCCAGCCCTCGCACTGGTGCTCGCTGAGCATTTCCATCACCCGCCCGGCCGGCGCGAGAAATTCGTCATTTGGCAGCGTCGCCGCATCCCACTGGCGGTTGGTAACCTCAAACACAGCCGCAAGACCGTTGGAAAGCGTCTCATCCGGTCCAAAGAGGCGGAAATTCTTCTGCTCGTCGTTGAGCCTCTCCACATCCCGCAGGAAGGGGCCAAGAACGTGCGTGTCGCCGATGCCGCCGGTGCCCGGCGCGGGAACCTCAGCCGCATAAGCGCGCATATCGGGCATCCGCAGATCTCGCAGCAGGATGCCGCCATTCGCATGCGGATTGGCTCCCATGCGTCGTTCACCCCTGGGCGCCAGCTCCTGCAGCTGCGGCTGCAGGCGGCCCTGCGCATCGAAGAGTTCTTGCGGACGATAGCTTTTCAACCAGGCTTCAAGCTGCCCAAGGTTCTCCGGGTGCGCAGCATCCACGGCCAGCGGCACCTGGTGCGCACGGAAGGTGCCCTCGACCTGCAACCCATTGACCATCTTTGGACCAGTCCAGCCCTTGGGCGACGCCAGAACGATCATCGGCCAGCGCGGCCGGGTGAGGTCACCGCCGACACGGGCGTTGTGCTGGATTTTCCTGATCTCCTCCACCACCGTGTCGAGGGTGCTCGCCATGGCCTCGTGCATCAATTGCGGTTCGTACCCTTCAACGAAATAAGGGTTCCAGCCGTAACCACGCAGCAACTGCTGCAGTTCCTCGCGTGTGATGCGGGCGAGAATCGTCGGGTTGGAGATCTTGTAGCCGTTCAGATGCAGGATCGGCAACACCGCCCCGTCGCTCACCGGATTGAGGAACTTGTTGGAATGCCAGGCGGTGGCCAGCGGTCCGGTCTCCGCTTCGCCATCACCGACGACGCAGGCCACCACGAGGTCCGGGTTGTCGAGCACCGCCCCGAACGAGTGGCTGAGCGAATAACCGAGCTCCCCGCCCTCATGGATGGAGCCCGGACACTCCGGCGATGCGTGGCTGGGTATGCCGCCTGGGAACGAAAACTGCACGAACAGCTTGCGCAGCCCGGCCTCGTCCCGGCTGATGTTGGGATAGATTTCGCTGTAGGTACCCTCGAGATACGTGTTGCCGACGACCGCCGGGCCGCCGTGTCCGGGGCCGGAAACGTAGATCATGTCGAGGTCGTATTTTTTGATGACCCGGTTCAGGTGCGCATAGATGAAATTCTGTCCCGGGGTCGTGCCCCAGTGCCCGAGCAGCATGTGCTTCACATCCGCGAGCACCAACGGGCGCTTCAGCAACGGATTGTCGTAGAGGTAGATCTGCCCGACCGCCAGGTAGTTGGCGGCACGCCAATAGGCATCAATGTTCCGCAGCAGTTCGGGCGTCAGGGTCCGGGTTGACATGCGTCAGGCTTGTCCCAATGCGGTATCCACGATTACCTGCGCCTCGCGCAGGATGTCGCGCAGGTGCTCCTGGCCGCGGAAGCTTTCCGCGTAGATCTTGTAGATGTCCTCGGTGCCGGAGGGCCGCGCCGCAAACCAGCCGCTGCTCGCGGTCACCTTGATGCCGCCGATCGGTGCGTTGTTGCCCGGCGCACGATCGAGCACGCTTTGGATCTTCTCGCCGGCAAGCTCGGTGCTGCGCACCTGTGCCGGCGAAAGCTTCGCCAGCGCGGCTTTCTGTGCGGCCGTTGCCGGTGCCTCAACCCGATCGGCCGTCGGGTCGCCCAATTCGCTGACGAGGTCACGATACAGCTCGCCCGGGTCGCGGCCACTGCGCGCCATCACCTCGGCCGACAGCAGCGCCGGCACCATCCCGTCCTTGTCCGTGGTCCAAGCGCTGCCGTCGATGCGCGCGCAGGACGCGCCGGCACTCTCCTCGCACCCCAGGCCCAGCGAGCCATCCAGGAGGCCAGCGACGAACCACTTGAAGCCGACCGGGACCTCGTAGAGCCTGCGCCCCAGGCGTTGCGCCACCCGGTCAATCAGCGCGGTACTGACAAGCGTCTTGCCGACCGCCGCGCTGTGCCCCCACTGCGGCCGATGCCGGAAAAGATAGTCGATCAGCACTGACAGGTAGTGATTCGCCGGCAGCAGACCACTGCTGCGCGTAACGATCCCATGGCGGTCGTGATCGGTATCGCACGCAAAGGCGACGTCGTATTGATCCTTCAGACCAATGAGTCGCTGCATGGCATAGGAGGAAGAGGGGTCCATCCGGATCTTGCCGTCCCAATCCAGTGTCATGAAGCGGAAAGTCGCATCGACTTCGCCGCTGACGACGGTCAGGTCGAGTTTATACCGCTCGGCAATCGGCGCCCAGTAGTGCACGCCCGCCCCGCCCAGGGGATCCACTCCCATATGAATACGGGCGCCGCGGATGGCAGCAAAATCAATCACGTTCTTAAGATCGCTCACGTACGCATGCAGAAAGTCATGCTCGTGCGTGGTCGCAGCGGTTCGCGCCTGCCCGAATGGCGTGCGCCGTACGCCCTTGAGTGCGCCTGCCATCAGGACGTTCGCGCGCGCTTCGATCCAGCTCGTGACCTCGGTATCTGCGGGTCCACCGTTGGGCGTGTTGTACTTGATGCCCCCATTGTCGGGCGGATTGTGCGACGGGGTGATGACAATGCCGTCGGCCAGGCCCGCGGTTCGGGCGCGATTGTAGGCAAGGATCGCATGCGAAACCGCCGGCGTCGGTGTGAATTCCCCGCCGCTGGCGATCATGGTTTCCACGCCGTTCGCGGCCAGCACCTCCAATGCGCTTTCGAACGCCGGCTGCGACAGCGCATGCGTGTCGATGCCGAGGTAAAGCGGCCCGTTGACAGCCTTTGTCCGGCGGTATTCGCAGATCGCCTGGCAAATCGTCAGCACGTGCCATTCGTTGAAACTGCGTTCGAACGAGGAGCCGCGGTGGCCGGAGGTCCCGAAAGCAACCCGCTGCGCGGGCACCGCCGCGTCGGGCTGCAGACCGGCGTAGGCGGCGAGCAGCTGCGCCACATTGATCAGCGCTGCAGCGGGCGCAGGTTTACCAGCGAGCGGGCTGATCGTGGTGCTCATGCGATTGTCGTGGACGCGAGCAGCCTCGCGGTGTGACGCGCGATCTGTTCGTCCTCCTGTGAGGGCAGAACCCGCACAGCGCAGCTTGAGGTGACACTGCTGATGGGATCGCTCGCAGTGCGGTTGCGCCCCTCGTCCAGGTTCACGCCCAGCCAGGACAGTCCGCGGCAAATTCCGGCGCGTACCTGCGCATCATGCTCGCCGATGCCGCCCGTGAAGACAATCAGGTCCACGCCCTCCAGGGCGGCAGCCATGCCAGCCACCTGTTTGCGCACGCCGTAGCAGAACATCTCGATCGCCAGCTGCGCAGCCGCGTCGGCCGGAGCCGCCGCGTGCAGCAGCCGCATGTCACTGCTGTTACCGGAAACCCCCAGGAGGCCGGAGCGGCGATCCACCAGATCCTCGAGCATGGCAGCGTCGAAGCCCTTTTCCCGCAGCAGATACAGCAGAACGCCCGGATCAAGATCGCCGCTGCGCGTACCCATCATGATTCCGCCGGTGGGCGTCAGCCCCATGCTGGTATCGATCGACTTGCCGCTTTTGACCGCGGTAACGCTCGCGCCATTACCCAGATGGGCGATGACCGTACGCGCCGGCATGTCACCCCCGAGCTGATGCACGATCGACTCGCACGACAAGCCGTGAAACCCGTAGCGCTGAATCCCCATCGCCCGCAACTCCCTTGCGATCGGCAGCGTCCGCGCGACGTCCGGCAAGTCAGCGTGGAACGCAGTGTCGAAGCAGGCGACCTGCGGCGGGCCCGGGAAGTGTGCCTGAGCATAGTGAATCACCGTCAGGGCCGCTGGGGTGTGCAACGGCGCAAAAGCGCTCGCGGCCTTAAGTTGCCGCAGCACCGATTCATCAATCAGGCAATGCTGCAGCAGCGTTGGACCGCCATGTACGACGCGATGCCCGATGGCACTCGGCGCCGGCATGCCGGCGTCGGCAAGCAGCCGCCCGATGCGAATGATCGCTTCGCCGTGGCTGGGGATGGACGCGCTCTCAGTGACCAATTCGTCGTGGTGCGAATCGGCTGCCGCGAATCTGCTTGCGGGGGCGCCTATCGACTCGACCTCGCCCGAGAGCATGGTCTGGGTCTGCGGGGATCCCACGCGATACAGACCGAACTTAAGCGACGAAGAGCCGCTGTTCAGTGCCAGCACATTCACTTTGTGTCCTTCCGGAACATCAACCGCGGGCCTCTCCTTGCGTCCCAGCCCGCGCGAACACTCTTACAGGTGGATGGCGCCGGAGCCGAACAGGCCGATCAGTCCCATTATGATCAGGTAAATGGCCACGATGAAGTTCAGCAGCCTCGGCATCACCAGGATGAGAATGCCGGCGATCAGCGAAACCAGCGGGCCAATTGTCAATGCCATGTGCATGGAACTTTCCTTTCTTTGTTACGTGGGCGCGCATCGCAGTGCGACTGCTCTCGATCATAGCCCTCTGTCGGGTCACGCTTCAGTTCGGTAGCGAACACCCCTGAGGCTCGGTGCGGCAGCGCACAGCCGCCAGAGCGAGGTCACCTCGGCTGCGCGTGCCGCATGCAGCGGATCACTTTCGTCGGACGCCCGCGGGTGCTTCGGCCTCACGTCGAGGCGCTCCACAACCTGCAACCCCGCGGCTTCGAACGCAGCGAGCAGTTGCGATCTTGGCCGCAGTCCCAGATGCTCCGCGAGGTCCGATAAAATGAGCCAGCCCTCACCGGCCGGCTCCAGGTGCGCGGGCAGCGCGCCCAGGAACCCGCGCAGCATCTGGCTCTCCGGATCGTAAATCCCGCGCTCGATGGGAGAGCTTGGCCGTGCCGGAATCCAGGGTGGGTTGCAAACCGCGAGCGCGGCGCGCCCTGCGGGAAACAGATCCGCCTGCACCACTTCCACCCGCCCGGCCAACCCGAGGCGCTCGAGGTTCTCGCGAGCGCATGCCAGTGCACGCGGATCCTGGTCGGTGGCGATCACATGCCTGATGCCACGCCGCGCGAGTACCGCGGCGAGCACCCCCGTTCCAGTGCCGATGTCGAAGGCCAGGCTCGACGATGAACTCGCGGCCGGCAGAGGCGCGGCCGCGACCAGATCAACGTATTCGTTGCGAATCGGTGCGAACACGCCGTAGTGGGGGTGTATCCGGCCGCCGAGCGCCGCGATTTCAATTCCCTTGACGCGCCACTGGTGCGCGCCAATGACCCCCAGCAAGCCTCGCAGCGAGGCGACCGAAGCCTCGCCCGGTGGGCCGTAAGCTTCCGCACAGGCCTCGCGGATGTCTGGCGCCCGCCGCAGCGGAATGCCGTAATCCTCACTGAGCGGGACCAGCAGTGCGCCCAGCGTGCGTGCCCGCTGTGAGCGGGCCTGGCGATGCAGATGGAAGGCCTCGGCAGCCGATGCGGGCGTCGCGGCAGCAGACTTCTTCGGTTTGCGCGCCTGGCGATCGGCGCGACTCGCCAACGCCAGCAGCATCTGGCGCGCGTTCTGGAAGTCCCCCCGCCACAGCAGCGCCGTACCCTGACAGGCAAGACCATAGGCATCGTCGGCGCTCATCCGGTCATCGGCAATGACCACGCGCTTCGCGGGTGGCGCTCCGCTCTCGGAACGCCAACGCGCGCTGCGAGCCTCGCCGCCTTCGGTCCAGTGCAGGAGCGGATGGGAGTCCACGCCAGAGCCGGGGGTTGTGTTTGTGTTGTCTGCCACGGTGGCGGCGTGCAGTGCCGCCGCGGACTCTGATATACGCTCAGGCCGCAGCATCGCACAATCGCCGCTGCGGGGTGCGGGACTGCAGGCGACGGTCAGCACATGGTTCAGCCGCGCGTCACTGCCCCCGAATGCGATCATACGAATCGCGATCCGCCTTGTAGCATTTGCAGGAGGCCGCTATGAGTCCGCGCCGGTCCAACACGGTGATGTCACCCCGGCTGTAGTGAATCAGCCGGCGCTGCTGCAGCGAACCTGCCGCCTCAGTAACACCGACCCGACGAACGCCCAGCTTTGAGGCCAGGACTTCCTGAGTAACACTAAAGGTATTTGCACGCGCGCGATCCTGGGTTATCAGCAACCGTCGGGCCACGCGCGCCTCGAGCAAATGAAAATGTGCGCAGATCGTCGCCTGTGCGAGTTGGCCCATGCGGATATGCAGGTAGCGGTCAATTTCGCCTCGCAGGGCTTTATTGCGCCGCAGTTCCCGGCGTAACGGCGCCGCGTCCATGCGCAGGGCGAGTCCGGCACCCTGCACTACCGCGCGCTGTGGCGATACCTCGGCGCCGAGTACCAGGGCGATTCCTAACATCCCTTCGTTTCCGACCAGACCCACTTCGAAGGCGCCCGAATCGCCGGTCGGCATGATCAGCGAGATGAAACCGCAGCTGGGAAAATAAATCCACCGCAGCGGCTCCCAGGGTACGTACAGCTCCTCCGCGAGCGCGAGTTCAACCGGTTCACAGCTCGCCAGAAGGCGCCGACGGTCGGAGTTCGGCAGCGCCGCAAGCAGGCGATTGTCCGCGGCACCATTAAGCATCGACGACACGACTCTGCTCCCGCGTGGCCCCTGAGCCATTGGCCCATGTCAGACCGAGCGCACCTGTCGGCCGCAAACGACCCACGAAGACACCGCTCTGGCACACCCCACGTGGGCGAAGTTACAGTGCGTTGCTCGCGGGGGTCTGCTCGCTAGCGCACATTGGCGCCGGCAAACCCTCAGGTACGGGCGGGAGTTTTGACCTAAGAAGCGACGTAAGGCAGGAGACGATCGAACTCTGTCTTGACCACCTGATAGCACTCGCAGGAGCGCGCCTCCAGGCGCGGGCGATCGACCACGGTGATCTTGCCCCGGCGGTAACGAATGAGACCGGCGTCCTGGAGCTTCCCGGCGGCCTCGGTAACGCCTTCACGGCGTACGCCGAGCATATTGGCGATCAACTCCTGCGTCATGGACAGCTCGCTCGATGCCAGACGATCCAGGCTCAGTAGCAGCCACCGGCACAACTGCTGGTCGACCGAGTGATGGCGGTTGCACACCGCTGTTTGTGCCATCTGCGTGATCAGCGCCTGGGTGTAGCGCAGCAGCAGGCGCAGGAACGGTCCGAAGCGGCCAAACTCATCCTTAAGCAATTGCGCCCTGAGGCGATAGCCGTGCCCGGCGCTCTGCACGACCGCACGGCTGGGGGTGGTCTCACCACCCATGAACAAGGAGATACCCAGAATCCCCTCGTTACCGACGATGGCAATTTCAGCCGATGCACCGTCTTCCATGACGTAGAGCAACGAAACGATGGCGGTGGTCGGAAAATACACATATCGCAGCTTGATGCCCGGCTCATACAGGATATCGCCGAGTTTGAGCGGCACGAGCTCCAGATGCGCGGCGATACGCTCGTGGTCTTCCGCCGGCAGGGCATCGAGGAGATGGTTCTGGCGTGGGCTGTAGCGTGGCTGGGCAGCCGCCTCATGAGATCGGCTTGCAGCAGCCAGCGACGCTGCTTTTTTTTGCCTGCCGTCCGTCCGCCTGCGAATCGCCATGCGGTCACTTTACCGCTGCCGCGCCCCACTGTGTACGGTTTCGTACAAAGGCACCCGGCATCCCGCGCGCCGCGCCCGCTACAGGCTGCGTACGTTGGCGCACAGACTGTGCCTGTCGAAAAGCAGTAGTGTCGCGGCCGGGTCGAGACTCACCGCGGTTTCCCCGCGATCTCCTGTCCGCGATCGCCTTGCGATCCGGCCCTACTCCTGACTCATCAACGTAGAGACTACTTATGGATATCAGAATTGTCCTGGCCACAACCGGCCTCGCGATCGTCGCCCTGGCGAGCAGCGCAGCTTCGTTTTCGGCCACGGAGACCCAGATCGATAACCGTGTGTCCGAGACACTGCTGCATTTCGACACCATCAACCCGGCTAACAAGGAACTTGGCGACAAGGCCGCTGGCGTGCTGGTGTTTCCCCGCGTCGTAAAGGGCGGCATCGGTGTCGGTGGCGAGTTCGGCGAGGGTGCGCTGCAGATCAATGGCAAGACGGTTGGCTACTACCGCGTAGGAGCCGCCTCGGTTGGCCTGACGCTCGGGCTGGCCAAGCACAGCGAAATCATCATGTTCATGACTCCCGAGGCGCTGGAGAAATTCACCTCCAGCATGGGCTGGTCGATTGGTGCGGATGCGGGAATCACTGTGATTTCCGGCGGCGCCAACGGCAGCTATGACACGCAGACGCAGCAGAAGCCGATCCTGGCGTTTGTATTCGCCGACAAGGGATTGCTCGGTGACCTGTCGCTCGAGGGTTCGAAGATCTCAAAGATCAACCGTTAAGCTGACTGGCTCTCCGGCCCGGCGCACCAGCGCCGGGCTTTTTTTTGCCCGGACGGCGCGCCCGCCTGTGCCTGCGCCGTGGCAGACTGACGGAAGAAGATCGGACACTGTAGGCTAAGGTTGGAATGAGCCACATTATCGAGTGGATCCATCGTTACCCGTACGCCACAGTGGCGATAGCTGTTCTGCTGGAGCAGCTCGGACTACCGGTGCCGTGTTATCCGCTGCTGCTGCTCGCAGGCACGTTCGCTTACCAGGGGGACGCGAGCGGCGGCGGAGTGCTGCTCACGGCTGTCGTTGCAGCGGTGCTTGCAGACAGCGTGTGGTACGTCGCTGGCGCACGGCTCGGCAGCCGCGCACTGCGCATTCTGTGCAGGGTGTCGATTTCCCCTGACAGCTGCGTGCGTCAGACGCAGAACATCTTCGCTCGCGTCGGCCTGCGGGCACTGCTGGTGGCGAAGTTCATCCCCGGCCTGGGCGCCGTCGCAACCGCGCTCGCCGGCGTGCAACGTGCGCCGGTGCGCGCCTTTCTCGCTTTCGACGCGGTGGGCGCCGCGTTGTGGGCCGGCGTGCCGCTGGTGCTGGGTATTCTCTTCCACAATGCCATCGGCGATGTCACGGCTACGCTCGCGGATCTCGGGCGCAAAGGCGCGGAGCTGGTGCTCGCCGCGCTCGCCCTGTTCATCGCGGTCAAGTTCCTGCGCCGCTGGCTGCTGCTGCGCGAGCTGCACATGGCGCGGGTCTCCGTGCATGAACTGAACGACATGATGAGCCGCGGCGAGCCGCTCGCCATAATCGACGCGCGCCTGCCGAGCGCGCAGTCCAGCGGCGGCCGCATCCCGGGGGCGCGCATGGTCGATGATGACCTGGTGGCGCTGCGCTTACAGCCGTCGCTCGAGATCGTCGTTTATTGCGCCTGCCCGAACGAAGTCTCCGCGGCCAAAGTAGCGCTTAGACTCAAGAAGGCCGGCTTTGCCAGGGTCCGACCGCTGCTGGGCGGGATCGAGGCGTGGCGCGCGGCTGGCTTCGCGCTTGAGCCTGCGGCGGAAACACCCGCCGGTTAGACTCGGCCAGTCATGCCGGAATTTGCCGTCCAGACTCTGTTGGGTACGCCGGTTGTCTGCATCCGGGACGTGCGCTGCGCCGGCGAGTGCCGGCACAAGAGCGCCGAAGAGTGCACGAGCAGCACGCACCTGGTGTTCCCCTACCGGGGCGCCTACGTGCGCCACCTCGGGCGCGATGCCGCCGTAGCTGAAGCCAGCCAGGTGCTGTTCTTCAACGCCGGCGAGGGATACCGCGTAAGCCACCCGCTGCAAGGCGGCGACGCCAGTGTGAGCATCGCGGTGAACGAGGGCCTGCTGCGGGAGCTGGCTCCCAGGGCATTGCTGTACGAGCGTGGCAGGCTGGCGTTTCGCCGCCAGCGACTGCGGATTGACCCGCGGGCGCAGGCTCTGGTCGCACTCCTGCGCCACAGTGCCCTGCACGGCGTTGCCGAGCCGCTCGAGACGGAGAGCCTGGCACTGACGCTCGTGCGGCGATCGCTGGGGCCCCGCACCACGCATGCCGCGCGCGGCAGCGCCGGACGGCAGCGGTTGGTTGATCGGATCAAGCTGATCCTGGCGGGTGATTTGTCGAGGCGCTGGGCGCTCTCGGAAGTCGCAGCGGCCAGCGGCTGCTCCGCGGTTTATCTCACGCAGGTCTTCCAGAAGGTGGAAGGCGTGCCGCTGTATCGTTACCAGCTGCGCCTGCGACTGGCGCGGGCGCTGGATCTGCTCGCGCAATACGATGACCTGAGCGCCTTGAGTCTGGATCTGGGCTTCTCAAGCCACAGCCACTTCAGCGCCGCCTTTCAGCGGGCTTACGGATGCAGTCCTTCGGAGTTTCGCCGCGCGGCGCTGCGTCGTTAAACGCTCGGCATAAGTTGCTAAAGATTCTGACAGCGGTGTCGCCGGCGACATGGCTCACTGCCCGAGCGCCCTCATGAGCGGTACGACGCGTACGCAATGCGACTGGAGATCTCATGCAAGCAATGGTTGATCAAAGACAGCAGGCGGAGCGATTCCGCGCCCTGCATGTGCGCGGAACACCTCTCATATTGTTCAATGTCTGGGATGCGGGAAGTGCCAGGGCGGTAACGGCGGGCGGCGCCCAGGCGATCGCCACCGGCAGCTGGTCGGTCGCCGCAGCCAACGGCTTCGCAGATGGCGAGCAGATCCCGCTCCCCCTGGCGATGGAGAATCTGCGGCGGATTGTCGCCGCGACACCTCTGCCGGTGAGCGTCGATGTGGAAAGCGGCTATGGCGACACTGCGCAGGCGGTCGGGGACACGATACGGCTCGCGATCAGCGCCGGAGCCATTGGCTGCAACCTCGAGGACAGCTTCCCCGCGGACGGCCAGCTGCGCGAGGTGGGTGCGAGCGTCGAGCGTGTCCGTCACGCCCGGCAAGCGGCTGACGCCGCCAATATTCCGTTCTTCATCAATGCGCGGACCGATGTGTTCTTCCAGCGTCCGCCGGCGCAGCACGACGCTGCCATGCTTGCCGCGGCGCTCGAGCGGGCGCGCCGCTACGCAGATGCTGGCGCCGATGGTGTTTTTGCGCCCGGCCTGGCCGACATCAAACTCATCGCGCAGCTCGCCGCCGCCTCACCGTTACCGCTCAACATCCTGGTCGACGAAGGCACCCCAGGCGTGCGACTGCTGGCGGATCACGGCGTCGCCAGAGTGAGCCACGGCCCTGGCCCTTACCTCATGGCAATGAAGGCCCTGGAAAATGCGGCACGCGCCGTGACGGTGCGACCGACCGCAGGTCGCTAAAGATTCTGACAGCAGCGCTGCCCCCACCATGGCCTACTCATCTTGCCGGAATTTCCGGCGATCCAACGGAGAGTGGTCATGACCGAGAAGACGTGCGCGGCCTGTGATTGCAAGCTGGAGGGTACTTCGGTGACGGTGAAGATCGGCGGCAGGACCGTTGAGGTGTGCTGCGATGAATGCGCTCAGAAGTTGCACGAAGCGCAGGCATCAGCGGTGGCGCCGGCAACGGGTTGAGGCGCCCGGGTGATTGCCCGCAGCAGTGCGTCGCGACGTGGGCGCGCTGACTGCGGGGGCGAGCGGCGCGGACTACTGCTGCGGATTCGTAGCATCAATGGGCGCGCAGTTGGTGCGCCCTGACATCAGGCAATCCTGCAGCCGGCCGGCATTGCCGAGCACCTTCACGAGGATCAGTCCGACCACGACCAACACAATCGTCACCAACAGCCCCGCGACGGCCGCGCGGCGCGAATCCGGTTCCTTCGGGCGCTGCGGGTTTTGCTCAGTCATTGATCTCTCACCCGTGCCACGGCAGCCGCGGCCGCTACCTGGCGCCCGCTGACCTCGCGGCGATGGTTACCAGCATCAGGCCATCGGGTGGAATCTCCAGCTGCAGGCTGCCGGCATCGAGGCGCCGTACCACCGGCGGCGTAAGCGCGGCCGCGGCGCGCAATTGCGTGAGTTGCGCCGCGGTCGGATAGCGCGGCGAGCCTAGCTTCTCGTATTCCACCAGCGCATCGCCGTGCTCGGCGTCCACCTGCTGAATGCTCGCCGTGTTGGCATTGAGATTGCTGACCTGCAGTGCCACCCGCCGCGCCGGGGCAGTCGCGCCGACGTCTTCGTAATTCCACAGGGCGATAACCAGTGCGCCATCAGCGCGGCGGGTCACCAGCGTGTTGGTGGAATCGTTCGCCAGGCGCTGCTCGCCCAGCTGGTGCAGCAGCGCGAAGGCATTGAACGCCGGCTTGGGGATTCCGCCCACGGCCAGCAGTCCAAAGCCCCCATAGAACGGCGTCTTCACGACGCCCTGCTCCTCGAATACGTCCGAAAACGTCCAGTACGACATGTCCTGTACCAGCCCGTCGCACTGGCGAACCGTCTCCGCCAGCCACGGCCCCATGAACGCCGCGTCGGTCACCTCGGAATGGTTGGCGAAACTCGCGTTGAATTCGGTCCAGATAAGGGGCAGCGACGGCTGTGGCGACGCCTGGATTTCCGCGTGTACCTTGGCGACGGCACTGCACACCATGTACTGGCGCGAAATGTGTCCGCTGGTACCGAAGATGTCCTTCTTGGAATCATCCCCGTACACGTGGCTCGACACGAAGTCGACCGGGATGCCGTGTTGCTGGCAGTGGCGGATGAAGGCCGCAACCCAGGCGGCCTGCGCCGTTGCCGGTCCCCCGACGCGCAGCCGCGCGTCCACGGCCTTAAGACTCCTGGCGGTGTGGTCGTAGAGCGTCCAGTAGGTCGCCTGCTTCGGGTTGCCGGCCCAGAAATCCAGATTCGGCTCGTTCCACACCTCGAAGTACCAGTGGCTCACCTCGTCGATCCCGTAGCGCTGCACCAGATGCCTGGCGAGGGCCGTGATCAGTGCATCCCAGCGGCGGTAGTCCCTGGGAGGTGAAACCACCGGGCGATACCAGAAGCTGTGGCGGATATTGCGCTGCGCGAGCCGGCTGGGCATGAAGCTCAGCTCGACAAACGGCCGCACACCGTTGGCCAGCAGGCCGTCGTACACCTGGTCCACGTAAGAAAAGTTGTAGCGGGGCTTGCGCCGCGGCCCTTCGCTGTAGACACCGATGTCGTCATCGAGGATGCCGTGAAAGCGCACGTAACCGAGTGCCGTGACGCCGCGGACGGTACGCAGGTCGTCGCGATAACTCTCACGCAGACTCAACACCGCGCGCCCCGATCCGAACATGTGTTCCCAGAAATGCGGAAATGGCCGCGCGGGCGCGCTGGCATCCACGCTGAGGGTCTCGGCGAGCTGGGCGGTGAGCGGAGTCGAGACGAGTGCGAGAGTCAGGAACGCGATTGGGTGGATGAGTACCGAACGCACGCTGCGGCCGACTCGTTACCGCTGCGCGGTTTGCTGCGCGGCCTGGTTCGGCAACGCCTGCGGCTCGGAATCCTGCAGCTGCGTGAGCCAGCCGCCGGTGAATCCCGCGCGCTCGAGCCCCTGCTGCAGGTAGGGGTTGCGACGCATGACTCGCCACACCAGGTCGCTGCGATAGTTCTCGATCATGGCGAGGATCGGGCCCTCATCGATGCCGACGTAGTCCGCGTCAACCCAGCCGGCGTCGGCCGGCCCCGGCGGCTTGCCAGAAGGGCTGTGGTAACTCGCGTTGAAGGCATCCAGAAACCCATACACCGAATAGATGGAAGCACCAAAGCGATGGTACATCTCAAGCGTCGCGGGCAGAACGATTTCCGGTGCAAACGGCAGGGAACTGATGGCGGCGGTCGGCGCGATGGTGCCGTCATCGACGATGCGGCCCACCCCCACGCCACGCGCGGCATACGTCATAAAGGAGCGCGTATCACCCTGGTAGGGCTCGCGTTGCGGCCCGGGGCCGTCGGAGGCACTCATGCCCCAGACGTTCTTGCCATAGGCACGCCAGTGCTGAGGGTTGGCGATGGCGTAACGGCGCTGCGTGTAGGTCGCCCGGCGGCTGTTCTCAAAGTAGTCGAGGTTGTGTGCCCGCATGAAGGAATCGCGAATGCCGCGAAAATCCACCCACACGTGGGTGTACTGGTTGCCGAACAGCGGCGCGAAGCTCAGGTACGTCTGGTTATAGACCGTGCCCCACTGCTTGTCGTAGGTGCTGGTCCATGAAGTCCAGGCCTGCTGATCCACCGCGTGCGTCGGCGAGCCCAACGCCAGCAGGTACACCAGCATGGCCTCGTTGTAGCCGCGCCAGTCGCTGCTGGAGAACCCGGCTTCCGGCGTCCACGCCAGCGCCACCGCCGGTGCCCGCGGCTGGGCCCAGGTCCAGTCCACCCGCCGATAGATTTCATCGGTGAGCCTGCGGATCTCGACGTCGTGCGGATCCTGCGTGTCGAAATAGCTCTGGCAAAAGATCATGCCCGCCAACAGCAGCGCCGTGTCGACTGTTGAGACCTCGCTGTCGCTCGCGCGCGCACCGCTGCGCATATCCATGAAGTGGTAGAAGAACCCGTGCTCGTTGGCGGCGCTCATGAAGAACCGCAGGGTCGTGAGTACGCGCTCGCGCGCGGCCGCGCGCGAAATGTAGCCGCGCTCAACGCCTATGGGATAGGCGGTGAGCCCGAAGCCCACCGCGGCAATGCTGGCGAACGGGGGGTTCGGGTAGCGGTCCGGAACCAGCCCATTCTTCGGATTCGCCGTGTCCCAGAAATAGCGGAAGGTGCGCTGCTCCAGATCGCTCAGGAACGGGTCAAAAGCCACCTCATGCGGACTGTGAATGGCCGCGCCGAGCTGTGGCTCGGGCGTAGCCGCGTCAGCCAGGGCCGCACCCGCGAACAGCAGGGCCGAGGAGGCCACGAACGCGGCGGCCAGACTGCGCCACGTCCTAAGTAAGACTGTCGCCATATGGCGAATATCAGGCCGCCGCTGCGCTGCGTCAACGGCGCAAGGCCACAAGCCGACGAGTGGTCACGATCGGAAATCCGCAATCGTGAGGTGCCGCACATTGGCGCCCCGATCCGGCAGGCCTGCTAGAGCCGCTCCAGCACCAGTGCGGCACCCTGCCCCACCCCGATGCACATGGTGCACAGGGCATAGCGCCCCTTGATCCGCTCCAGCTGCGAGAGTGCGGTGAGCACGAGGCGCGCGCCCGAGGCCCCCAGCGGATGACCGATCGCGATCGCCCCCCCATTGGGATTCACCTGCGGGGCATCGTCCGGCAGGCCGAGCGTGCGCAGCACGGCGAGCGCCTGCGAGGCAAACGCCTCGTTGAGCTCCACCACGTCCATTTGCCCGATTTTCAGCCCCAGGCGCGCCAGCAGTTTCTGCGTCGCCGGCGCGGGCCCAATGCCCATGACGCGCGGGGCGACGCCCGCGACGGCGTAGCCGAGCACCCGCGCGCGCGCCCGCAAACCCAGGCGCCCTGCCGCCGCCTCACTGGCGAGAAGCAGCGCGCATGACCCATCGTTGATGCCGGAAGCGTTGCCGGCGGTGATGCTGCCGCCGGCTTTCACCACGGGCTTGAGCTTCGCCAGCGCCTCGAGGGTTGTGACGCGCGGATGCTCGTCCACACCGAAGCAGATGGGCTCGCCTTTCTTCTGCGGCAGCGACACGGGCAGGATCTGCGCCTTGAAGAACCCTTCGGCATGCGCGTGAGCCCAGCGTTGCTGGCTGCGCAGGGCAAACGCGTCCTGGTCGGCGCGGCTCACGCCGAACTCGGCGGCCACGTTCTCGGCGGTCTCCGGCATGCTGTCGATGCCGAAGCGGCGCTGGATTTCAGGGTTGATGAAACGCCAGCCGATGGTGGTGTCCTCGAGCCGCGCGGTGCGCGCGAAGGCGCTCTGCGCCTTAGCCATGACAAACGGCGCGCGGCTCATGCTCTCCACACCACCGGCGAGCATGAACTCGCCTTCGCCGCAGCGGATGGCGCGCGCCGCCTGGCCCACGGCTTCCAGGCTCGAGGCGCACAGGCGATTCAGGGTCACACCGGCAACGGCCTCCGGCAGCCCGGCGAGCAGCCCCGCCATGCGTGCGACGTTACGATTGTCCTCGCCCGCCTGGTTGGCGCAGCCGTAGATCACATCCTCGAGCGCGCCCCAGTCGACGCCGCCGTTGCGCGCCATCAACGCCTTGATCGGCAGCGCCGCCAGGTCGTCGGTGCGGACGCCCGACAGCGAGCCGCCGTAGCGGCCCACGGGCGTGCGCAAGCCGTCGCACAGATAAGCCTCGTTCACGGGTCTGCGGCGACCGGGCAGCCGGTTTTCTGACGCACCTCATCGAGCGCGACGCCCGGGGCGAGCTCGTGCGCACGCAGCCCGCTCGCCGTGACGTCGAACACCCCCAGCTCGGTAATGATCCGGTTGACGCAGCCAACCCCGGTGAGCGGCAGCGTGCATTTCTTCAGAATCTTGTGCTCACCGCTCTTTGCCGTGTGCTCCATGAGCACGACCACGCGCGCAACCCCTGCGACCAGGTCCATGGCGCCGCCCATGCCCTTCACCATCTTGCCCGGGATCATCCAGTTGGCGATGTCACCCGAGTCGGTCACCTGCATGGCACCCAGGATCGACAGGTTGATATGGCCGCCGCGGATCATCGCGAAACTGTCCGCGCTGCTGAAGAACGCGCTGCCCGGCAGGAGCGTAATGGTCTGCTTGCCGGCGTTGATGAGATCCGCGTCCACCTCGTCCGCGCGCGGAAACGGTCCAATGCCGAGCAGGCCGTTTTCCGACTGCAGCCACACGTCGATTCCCGGCGGAATGTAGTTGGCCACCAGCGTGGGCAGCCCGATCCCGAGGTTCACGTAGTAGCCGTCCTTGAGCTCCTGCGCGGCGCGCCGCGCCATGTCGTCGCGTGTCCAGGCCACGGTTATTGCCTCACGGTGCGTTGTTCGATGCGCTTCTCGGGGTGCGCGTTCACGACTATGCGCTTCACGTAGATGCCGGGGGTATGAATCGCCTCCGGATCGAGTGCGCCGTTTTCGACCAGCTGCTCGACCTCGGCAACGCACACCCGGGCGGCGGTGGCGATATTGGGGTTGAAGTTGCGCGCGGTCTTGCGGTACACGAGGTTGCCCGCCGCATCCGCCTTCCAGGCCTTCACCAGCGCCACGTCCGCGCGCAGCGAACGCTCGAGCACGTACCAGTGGCTGCTGCCATCCGCGGCCGGAAATTGCCGCGTCTCCTTGCCCTCCGCGACCAGCGTGCCGTAACCGGTGCGGGTGAAGAACGCGGGGATACCGGCGCCACCGGCCCGCAGTCTCTCGGCGAGGGTACCCTGCGGGGTGAATTCCAACTCCAGTTCGCCGGCGAGGAACTGGCGTTCGAACTCCTTGTTTTCGCCAACATAGCTGGAGATCATCTTGCGGATCTGGCGCGTCGCGAGCAGCTGGCCGAGTCCGAAACCATCAACGCCGGCGTTGTTGGAAATAACGGTCAGTCCCTTCTTGCCACTGTCGCGCAGTGCCGCGATCAGCGCCTCGGGAATGCCACACAGCCCAAAGCCCCCGACCGCGAGCGTCTGCCCGTCTGCAACGAGACCCGCCAGTGCCGCGGCGGCGTTGGGATAGAGTTTGTTCACCGTGCCCCCGATTACAGCGCCGTGCGGCCGCAGGATAGCAGTCTACGCGCAACCGCAAAATGCGCGCCGCGTCGGCGCCGTGCCTGCGGGTGCCGCATTTGGTACAATTACGCGTGGCGATGGAAGCGGCGATGCATGCGGGGGGTCCGGTCCCTGCGGTTGCTCGGCCTCCGCAGGCGCTGCGCCTGGATGGCTGCGCGTTGCTCCTTGATCTTGACGGAACGCTGCTCGAACTCGCGCCACGTCCCGACGCCGTGCGCGTTGAAGCCGCACTCCTCGAGCTGCTGCGCGCGCTCCTGCGGCGCACCGGCGGCGCGGTGGCACTGGTGAGTGGCCGCAGCATCGCCACCCTCGACACTCTGCTGGCTCCTTTGCGGTTGCCACTGTCCGGGTTGCACGGCTTCGAGCGCCGGGATGCCAGCGCGAGCCTGGTGCCGCGCCAACGACCGGGCCCTGAAGTACTGCACGAAGCCCGGCATCTCATGGCACAGTGGCTCGCGAACGAACCGCGCCTGGTGATCGAGGACAAGGACCTCGCGCTGGCGCTGCACTACCGGCAGGCGCCGCACCTGGAGGCCGAGCTGGTGAGCGCCGTCACGGCCATCGCCACCCGTCCGGGCAGTGGCCTGCGGGCGCAGCGCGGGCGCATGGTGGTCGAGCTGACGCCGGACACGGTGAGCAAAGCCACCGCCGTCGCGGAATTCATGCAGGAGAAGCCATTCAGGGGGCGCCGACCCGTCTATGTTGGAGACGATCTTACGGATGAGCCGGCGTTCGAGTGGGTGAACGCGGCGGGCGGCATTTCGGTGGCGGTGGACGTCGCGCCTCCCACGAGCGCGCGGACTCACCTTGGATCCGTCAGGGAAGTACGGGCCTGGCTGCATGCGCTTCTCGACGCTGCGGAGTAGTTGCAATGGACAACCCGGATAAATCTGCCGGACCACCCCGCTCGGCGACGCTGGCGGACGTGGGGGTCGTCGGCAACGGCCAGATCACCGCGCTGGTGCGCGCGGACGGCGGCGTGCCGTGGTGCTGCTGGCCGCGCCCGGACGGCGATCCGATCTTTTGCGAGCTGCTGTCGCCGGCTTCACGGCCGCGCAGCTCGGGGGTGTTCATGATCGCGGTGGTGGGGCAGACCGCGTGCGAACTTCGCTACCGGCGCAACACCGCAATCCTGGAATCCATTGCGCGCGATGCCGGCGGCAACGCCATCCGCATCATCACCTGGTGTCCGCGCTATGTGCGGCACGGACGGCTCTACCGGCCGGCAATGCTGGTGCGGCGCATCGAGCCGGTCAGCGGGCGCCCGATGGTGCAGATCAAGGTGCGGCCTACGGCCGACTACGGTGCCAAGGCGCTCGCGGTGCAGCTCGGCAGCCACCATGTGCGCTTCACCGATCCCGACCACGCCCTGCGGATAACAACGGATTCGCCGGTTTCCTATATCGCCGAAGAGCGCGAATTCGTGCTCGAGCGTCCCATCGATCTGGTGCTGCACGACGATGAGACGCTCTCAGTTCCCGCCCACGAGGTCGCGGATGAGAGTCTGCGCGCCACCACGCGCTACTGGGAGGAGTGGGTACGCGGACTTGCGATCCCTTTCGAATGGCAGGCGGAGACCATCCGCGCGGCGGTCACGCTGCAACTGTGCACCTACGACGACAACGGCTCGGTACTGGCCGCGCCGACCACGTCGATTCCGGAAAGCGCCGGCAGCGGGCGCAACTGGGACTACCGCTACTGCTGGTTGCGTGACGCCTACTTCACCGTGCAGGCGCTCAACCGCCT
Organism: uncultured Gammaproteobacteria bacterium; assembly: GCA_963718865.1. Classification (GTDB taxonomy): domain Bacteria; phylum Pseudomonadota; class Gammaproteobacteria; order Steroidobacterales; family Steroidobacteraceae; genus 13-2-20CM-66-19. Next base: position 79,430 of record CAVRAE010000002.1, read on the forward strand.
GGGCGCCACCGGCGCGATGGAGGCGTTCCTGCGCTACCTCGACGATGTCGTTGCACGCCAGGGGGAGACCCCGTTGCAGCCGGTCTACGGCATCACCGGCGAGGCGGACTTAAGCGAACGCTCGGTCGCGACGCTCGCCGGGGTCGAGGGCATGGGGCCGGTACGCGTCGGTAACCTCGCGTACCGGCAGCGTCAGCACGATGTCTACGGCTCGGTGATCCTCGCCTCCACGCAGACCTTCTTCGATGAGCGCCTCGATCACCCCGGTGACATCGACCAGTACCATCGGCTCGAGGCACTCGGTGAGCGCGCGCTGCCGCTGTTTGACAAGCCGGACGCCGGTATCTGGGAATTCCGCGGCACCGAGCACCGCCACACCTTCTCGGCCGCCATGTGCTGGGCGGCGTGTGACCGCCTGGCGCGCATCGGGCTGCGGCTGCAGCAGCACGAGCGCTCGCGCTACTGGCGCGAGCGCGCCGATACCATGCGCGCCGAGATTCTCAAGCGCGCGTGGAACGACAAGCGCGGCACCCTGTCCGCAAGTTTCGATGATGAAGTGATCGATGCCAGCCTGCTGCTGCTGCCGGAGCTGGGCATTCTCGAGTGGCGCGATCCGCGTTTCATCCGCACCCTGGAGGCCATCGAGGGGGAATTGCGCGTCGGCGATTTCCTACTGCGCTATCGGCACCCGGATGACTTCGGCGACACCACCAACGCGTTTACCGTCTGCTCATTCTGGTGGGCCAACGCGCTGGCTGGCACCGGGCGGCTGGAGGAAGCGCGCGCACTGTTCGGCAAGCTCCTGGCGGTACGTAACTGCGTGGGGCTGCTTTCCGAGCATGTCGACCCCACGAGCGGCGCGCTGTGGGGGAATTTTCCCCAGACCTACAGCATGGTGGGAATCATCACCACCGCCGGCCGGCTCAGCCGCCGCTGGGAGGATGAAGTTTGAGCCGTGTGGTCATCGTCTCCAACCGCGTCGCGGCGCCCAAAGGCGCCGCCGCCGCGGGCGGACTCGCGGTGGCGCTCCTCGGGGCGATGCGCGAGGCGGGCGGACTGTGGTTTGGCTGGGGTGGCGAAACGCATCCGGCCGACACCCCGCAACCACCCCCCGACACCCAGCTGCGCGACGGCAACACCTTCGTGACCATCAGCATTCCTGCGGCGCTGCATGAGTCCTACTACGATGGCTTCGCCAACGGCACACTGTGGCCGCTGTTCCACTATTTTGTGGACAGCTTCCGCTATCAGGACGAGCACTACGACGCCTATCTGGCGGTGAATGCGCTGTTTGCGCGCGGGCTGTCGCCGCTGCTGGCGCCCGACGATCTCATCTGGGTGCACGACTACCACCTGATTCCGCTCGCGGCGCGCCTGCGCGCGCAGCACGTGCGCACGCCCATCGGCTTTTTCCTCCATATTCCCTTCCCGACGTACGAGGTACTGCGCGCCCTGCCGGTGCACCGCGAAATTCTCGACGCGCTGCTCGCATATGACCTGCTCGGCTTCCAGACCGAGACCGACCGGCAGGCATTTCTCGGCGCGGCGCGCGCCGTGTTCGGCGCGGATCGCGTCAGTGCCGGTGCAGTGGTGAGGACCGCCGAGCGCCTGGTGCGCACGGGCGTGTACCCGGTAGGCGTGGATCTTGAGGTGACGGCGCATTCAGCCGCGAAGACCGTCGCCTCCGGCCTGGTGCGCAACATGACGCGCGGTCTTGTCGGGCGGCGGCTGATCATCGGCGTGGACCGCCTCGACTACAGCAAGGGACTGCTGGAGCGCTTCGACGCCTACCAGCAATTCCTCGAGCAATGCCCGCAGCACCGCGGCAAGGTCACGTACCTGCAGATCGCCCCGCTCGGGCGCCAGAACGTCAAGGCCTACGCGCGTATGCGCCGCGCGCTGGAGCAAAGCGCCGGCAGCACCAACGGGCGCTTCGCGGAGGTTGACTGGACGCCCATCCGTTACCTCAACCGCAGTTTTTCGCACGCCACGCTGCTGGGATTCCTGCGCGTCGCCCAGGTGTGCCTGGTCACGCCGCTGCGTGACGGCATGAATCTCGTCGCCAAGGAATTCATCGCCGCCCAGGACCCGGCAAATCCGGGTGTGCTGGTGCTGTCGGACCGCGCCGGAGCCGCCAACGAGATGACCGATGCGCTGATCGTCAATCCCTACGACCGACGTGGAATCGCGCGTGCGCTCAAGCAGGCGCTCGACATGCCGCTCGATGAACGCCGCGCCAGACATGCGAAGCTGCTGGCGGCGCTGCGCGAAAATGATATTCACGCCTGGCGCTCGCGGTTTGTGGCCAACCTGGGCGGGGCACCTGAGCAGGCGCGCCTGGAGTATGCGGCGCGGCAGGCGCACTGATCTATTGGCCAGAATCGCCTGCGGCGATTCTGGCGGACATCAGCTTCGTTTCCGCGGGCAAAACGCGTGGGTTTCGCCCGCTGCGCAGTGCCGATCTTATGCGGCGATTCTGGCGGACATCAGCTTCGTTTCCGCGGGCAAAACGCGTGGGTTTCGCCCGCTGTGCCGTGGCGATCGCTTAGCAGCGATTTCGGCGGACCGGCGGTGGCCGGTTACGCGCCAGCGGCGCCGAGCTGACCGGTCTCGTGGCTGGTAGCCATCAGCAGCTCGCGCGGCGGATCGGTCTCCTCCGGTATCAGCAGCAAACCCCAGCGCCGGGCGAGCATGCCGGCGTCGGTGCGGCTCGTCCAAGCGGTCAGCCACACCCCGCACAGCAGGCCCGCCAGCACCGGCGTCAGCCACCAGAAGAACTGCGGCGCGAAGCGCAGCATGATGGCACCCCACGCGACGCCGAATGCCAGCTGCCATTTCTGGCGGCTGAATGCTTCGCGTAGCGTGACTCCCCGGTCGGTACGCGCCTGGGTATTCCAGGAGACCGGTTTGCCGAGCAGCGCCTGGATCACGAAGGTCGAGTGGAACATCATCATGGTCGGCGCGAGCAGCATGCTGAACAGCTGCTCGACGATGAGGCTCGCGCACAGGCGCACGGTGCCGCCGAACTGACGCCGCAGCTGCGGGTCGCGAATGGCGAGGATGGCGCCGAGAATCTTCGGCAGCAGCAGCACGGCCAGGGTCAGCCACAGCAGTGCCGTCGTTTCGCCGGCGCGGAACTGCGGCCAGTGCGGCAGGCTGTGCAGGCCAGGCAGAAAATAATGGGGCTTTTTCCCGGTCGCAATGGCGCTCAGGATGGAGCTCAGTAGCAGCAGCGCCAGCCACATCGGCGAACTGACATACGACACGATCCCGGTCAGCAGGTGAACCCGGCTGATCGGATGCAGGCCCGGGAACCCCATCACCCGCGTGTGCTGCAGATTGCCCTGGGTCCAGCGGCGGTCGCGGGCCGCATAATCCAGGATGTTGGCGGGTACTTCCTCCCAGCTCCCCATGAGCTCCGGGAGTTGACGCACTTCGTAACCCGCGCGCCGCATGAAAGCCGCTTCGACGAAATCGTGGCTGAGGATTGCGCCGCCAAAAGGCGGACCGCCTTTCAGGTGCGGCAAGCCGCAGTAGCGTGCAAACGGCCGTATCCGCAGGATCGCGTTGTGCCCCCAGTAGTTGCTCTCGCCCAGCTGCCAGAATGCGAGCCCGCTGGTCAGCATCGGGCTTTGCAACCGCGAGCCGAACTGTATGAGCCGCCCGAACAGCGTCTCGCGTCCCGCCGGCAGCGGTAGGGACTGCAGGATCCCGATCTCCGGATGGGCCTCCATCAGGCGCGCGAGTGTCACCAGCGCCGCGCCGGTCATTACGCTGTCCGCATCGAGCACGATCATGCACTCGTAGGCGGGACCGAAGCGGCGCACAAACTCCCCGATGTTGCCCGCCTTGTGCTCACGACGGTCGGTGCGGCGCCGATAAAACACCCGTCCTGCGGCGCCGTGGCGGGTGACGAACCGCCACCACATCGCCTCCTCGGCAGCGGCAATCTGCGGGTCGCTGCTGTCGGACAAAATGAAAAGGTCGAACGCGTGCCGCTCGGATTCGTGCTGCAGCGACACCCAGATCGCCTCCAGCCCCGCCGCCACCCGCACGGTGTCTTCGTTGTAGACCGGCATGGCGATGGCGGTGCGCGTGCGCAGCGGCCTGCCAGCCACTTCGGCCGGATTCAGGCCCGCCGGGTCGTGGCCCACAAGGCGGATAACGAATCCGGCGATTGCGGTCCACAAGGCGCCGGTAATCCAGGCGAACAACCCGAAAAACAGCAGCGTTCCCGCGAGCTCCACGGCGCTCAGGCCGTTGACGTGCAGCACATCCACCAGCAGCGCGGTGGCGAACAGGCCCAGGGAGAAGGTCAGGCCGAAAAACAGCGTGCGGCGCAGCCGCACCCGCAGGCGGCCTTGCGGTGCTGACCAGCCGCGGCTCACGGCGTCCACTGGTACACCCAGGTCTCGCTCAGCACTTCGCCGCGCAGTACCAGATAACACTGCAGATCCACGGGCTTTTTGCTCCTGGGCGTCGCCACGAAAGCCACCCGCCAGGCGCCGCTCTCCGGGACACGCTCCACGGTCAGCGCCTCGACCTGGCCGTTGGCCGCCGTGACTTGTGCGCTAACCGGCTGACCGTGATCCAGTCCGTCCAGTTCACCGCCTGCGAAATCAATCAGGATGCGGCGTGCGCCAGCGGCGAAATGCCCCTTGTTGTCTCCCATGGATGGATTGCCACTGCGCGTTGCGACCACCCGGCCGCCGGGCGGCCATTGCGAGTTACGCGCGAATGCGGACAACAGGTAGGCAAAGAACAGCGGCTTGCCCGCCGTGACCGGCTGCTCCGGCACCCAGTAAGCGACGATGTTGTCGTGGATTTCCTCATCGCTGGGAATCTCGACGAGTTCCACGCCGCCCCTGCCCCAGTTCCCCAGCGGCTCGATCCAGTAGCTCGGCCGCGCTTCGTAGTGCGCTTCGACATCCTCGTAGTGTGCGAAACCGCGCTCACGCTGGATGAGGCCGAAGCCGCGCGGGTTGTCATCCATGAAGCGGTTCACCCGCAGGTCGCGCGGGTTGGCGAGCGGGCGCCAGATCCATTGCCCGTGGCCGGTCTGTGTCATGAAGCCGTCGCTGTCGTGGACCTGCGGACGGTAGTCATCGAAACGACGCCCGCTGCCGCTATCCTCGCCGTAGAAAAACATTGAAGTCAGCGGCGCCACGCCGAGCTTGGCGATGGCGCGACGTGGATACAGTGCGTTGTGCACCTCCACCTGGGTGGTGGCGCCGGGCCGGATCTGGAACTGGTACGCCCCGGTCACGCTCTTGCTGTCGAGCAGCGCGTAAATCGTCAGGGTGCGATCGTTCGCCCCCGGACGCAGCAGCCAGAAGTCCGTGAATGTTGGAAACTCCTCGCCGCCCGGTGCCCCGGTATCGATCGCCAGGCCGCGCGCCGAGGCGCCGTAGTACTGGTTGCGGCCCAGCACGCGGAAATAGGAAGCACCGAGGAAGGTGATCAGCTCGTCTTTGTACGCAGGCGACTGCAGCGGGTAGTGCACCCTGAAACCGGCGAAGCCCAGATCGGACGGCAGCTTCGGTGGCTTCAGGAGGTGGCCGAAAGTAAAGAATGCGTGGTTGTACGTCAGCGGCCGCACGCCGCCGGCAGAGACCTCGGAAATATTAACGCGCTGCCTGGTGTTGGAACCGCGATGGAAGAATTGCACTTCAAACAGTGCCTGACCCCGCCACAGCGCGCTCTCGGGCCGGAAGCGGATGTCGCGGTACTGGTCGTAACTGAGCTTCGCGAGCTCTGCGGGCAGCGTATCCGGGGGCGGGTGGAATTCGTGCGCCGCGCGCTCTTGTGCGAGGCGGCGTACCTCCGCGAATCCGAAGGTTGGCTGCGCTGGCGCCTCGGGGGGGTGGGAATGGGTTTTTCCGGCCGGGCCGGGCCCGCTGACTGGATTTGGCGACAGCAGGATCGCGCCCAGTGCAAGTGCAGCGATCACGAGCGGCCGCCGTGGGTGAAGCCACATGAACGCACCCGACTTCCCTGGTTACGATACGCGGAGCACTGCATGCGCAGATCATACCCGTCGCGGCACTTCCTGTTGACCGCCAGTGTCTGACAGCCGGCGCCTACCAAAGGTTCAGACAACTAGAACCCCGGCGGCGACTCCGCGGCAACATTGAGGCTGCGCTCCAGGGCAAGGCCCACGCGTGCAATTGTGCCCTCATCGAACAACCGTCCGATCAGCGTGACGCCATGCGGCACGCGCCGCGGCGGCTTGAAAGTGGGCAGGGGCATGCCCGGGTCCGGGGCCCAGTCGCTGCGCGCCTCGCCAACATGCACAAAGCCGGCGCGCAGGGTCAGGGACGGCAGTCCGGTGAAGTTGCCAATCACCAGCGTTTCATCGCGCAGTGACGGCACGAGCAGCAGATCCACTTGCGCAAGCAACTCCTGCATCTTGAGCGCGACAGCACGGCGCATGCGGTCCGCCTGGACAAAGTCGACCGCCGATATGAAGCGCGCCTGGCGAAAAGTGTTTGGCCAGGCGTCCGGTGTCTGCATCCTGAGGCTGTCGATCCCGCGGCTGAGTGTCAGCTCCTCGAACGCGGCCGCGGCCTCGGCGAACAGGATCGTGTTCAGGCAGTCATAGGGCCAGTCGGGAATTGCTACCTCCACCGGCTGCAACCCAAGCCGGCGAAGCTCCTGCAGCGCATGGGCGTCGACTTCAGTCGCCGGCTCCGCCTGCATCCATGCCGGGAAATAGCCGACGCGCAGCCCGCTGACCGGCGCGCTCGCGTCGAAGTCCAGGTGGCTCGGCACACTGCCCAGATCACCCGGGTCGGGTCCGCTGATCGCCTGCAGCACCAGCATGGTGTCCTCGACGCTGCGTGTCATGGGACCGAGCTTGTCCAGCGACCAGCACAACGTCATCGCGCCGTTGCGCGGTACGCGGCCGAAAGTCGGACGCAGGCCCGTGACCCCGCAGCGCATGCTCGGGCTGACGATGCTGCCCTCGGTCTCGCTGCCGATCGAGAACCCCACGAGCCCGGCCGCGGTCGCGGCCCCCGGACCCGCACTCGATCCCGACGCGCCCTCTTCCAACAGCCACGGATTCATCGTCTGCCCGCCAAACCAGACATCGTTGAGCGCCAGCGCCCCGAGACTGAGCTTCGCGAGCAGCACGGCGCCCGCCTCGTGCAGCCGCTTCACGACCGCGGCGTCTTCGGTCGGCACGCGATCGCGATACGGCTCGGCACCGTAGGTGGTGCGGATGCCAGCCGTATCGAGGAGGTCTTTACCTCCCCACGGCACACCATGCAGCGGCCCGCGGTAGCGGCCGGCGGCGATCTCGCGGTCGGCCGCTCGCGCCTGCGCCAATGCCAGCTCGTACGTCGGAGTAATGACGCAGCGCAGCTTAGGATCGAACCGCTCGATCCGCGACCTGTAGATATGCGTGAGCCGCTCGGAGCTGAGCTTGCGCGCCTCGATCCATCGCGACAGTTTCCACAGGGGCGCGAGCGCAATCTCAGCCTCCCGCGTCGGCAGCGGGCCGGCATCGCGCTCGCTGCGCACGAATCGGTCCCGCTGCGGTAGCGCGCCGTGGCCCGGAAGAACGGGATTGCATTGCGAATACGGCGCGAGTTTCGTGTCCAGTGGGACCTTGCGCGGCCCGCTGCGCCGCTCGTAGAGCGCCGCCATGCTGTTGCGCCAGTTCTGCGCAGCCTGCGCGCGCTCCGGGGCCGTCAGCTCAACCTGTACCAGTTTCTGAGCTTCCGCAAAGGTTGCGGCGCTCACCTGCGGTCCGACCGCGGGCGCGGTGCCGAACGCGGGCGGCGAGCCTGCGGGCGGCTCGCCGGGTTGCGGCGCGGTGGCGCCCGGCGGGGTCGCGCCCGGAGTGGCTTGCCGGGCGCGGGCGACGGCGGCTGTGCCGAGCATCGCGGCGGAGCCCAGGAGAAATATCCGGCGTGATCTCGTCATGGTGACTCCCGATTGGTTTTACGACCTGGTCTGAATTGCGCGTTCGCTGAAGTACCGCTCGAGCGCCGGCGGCGCACCGCCGGGCTCGACCAGTGCCACGTAGGTGTCGGGCCGGAGCAGGTACAGTGCGTCGCGCGTGAGTCCCGCGCTGGCGCACGCCGCGCTCCAGGGAAATACATGCAGTGGCAGCCTGCGGTCTGCACAGCACCTGGCCAGGGCCTCGCTCGCCGCCCCATACACGTGCACCTGCCAGGTCAGCGCCGCGAGCGGCGCGAAATTGTCGGCAGCGCCGCCACCCGTCCAGGGAAGCCGATCGCCGCCGTGCACGCGCCCGGCCGAGCCGGCACTGAGCGGCATCCCGCGATAATTCACGTTGATCTGCGAGACGGTGCGAAACAGAAACTCCCTGAGGGGTTTGAAGGACACCAGCCTCGATATCAGCCGCGGTGCGACGCGCGTGCGCACCCAGCTGGCAAATGCGCCGTCCGCCGTGACGAAGGCAAAGGCGCGGTCGGTGGTCGCCACGAGCCGCCGCGCGAACGCGATGCGCTCCACTTCGTAGCTGCTGAGCAAGGACTCGGGCGCGTGGCCCGCCAGCACCGCCGCCAGCTTCCAGGCGAGATTGATGGCATCGCCGATGCCGGTGTTCATGCCCTGGCCGCCGACCGGGCTATGAATATGCGCGGCGTCCCCGAGCAGGAAGGCGCGGCCCTTGCCAAAGTGCGCCGCCACGCGGTGGTGCACGTGGTAGGTCGAAAACCAATTGACCTTGTTCACCTGCAGCTTGAGGTTCTGGATTGCGCGGCCGCTGACGTCCTCGAACCTGAGGGTGTCGGCGCGATCGGCGCGCTCATCCCGCACGGTACCCACCAGGCGCGCGCGCCCCGCCCCGGCCAGTGGAAACACGGCGAGAAAATCCGCCTCGTCGAGATCGATGTGCAGCTCGCCATTGACCGCAGGACCCGCGCCGTCGATGTCTGCGACGTAAAAGACCTGCCGGTAAGTGCCACCCGGGAAGCCCGCGCCCAGGGTCTCGCGCACCAGCGAGCGCGCGCCGTCACACCCGGCGAGGTAACTTGCCTGGCAACTTTCATTGGTGCCCGCCGCGGTGCGCAGCCGTGCGCCGATGCGTCCACCCTCGTCGTTAAACCCCAGTAACTCGGTGCCGCGCTCCACCGCCACACCCAGGGACTCGAGTCGCTCGACGAGCAACTGCTCGTGCTGATCCTGGGGGAAAATTTCAAAGAACGAGTACGGCGTAAATGTCGCGCCCACGGACACGAAACTCACGCTCGCCGCGTGTTGGCCTCGCGCCCACATGTTGACAGCCGGCACCTTGTGGCCGCGTGCCACCAGGGCGTCCGCAAGCTCCAGCTGCCGGTAGAGCTCGAGCGTGCGCACCTGGACCGCGAGAGCCCTGGAGGTCGTGCCTGGCCCCGTCGTCCGGTCGATGATCCGCACCTTGACGCCCAGCCGGGTGAGCCACAGCGCGAGAACCAGGCCCGTGGGGCCGGCACCGACGATGAGTACCTCAGTCATGGAAGGCAAGCGCGCGGCGTCGGCTCAGGAGACCGCGGCGACCTTGATCTTCACGTCCACGTTGCCTTTGACAGCGCGCGAGTACGGACATACCTGGTGGCCGGCCGAGACGATTTTTTCCGCGTCGGCCTGCGACACGCCGTGCACCTCGACATCGTGCTCGACCTCCAGACCGAAGCCGCCGCCGGGCGCCTCGCCGATCCCGACCGCGGTCTTCACCGTGATTGCCTTGGGGATGATTTTCATCTGCCGCGAGACAAACTCGCAGGCACTGCCGAAGCAGGCGGCGTAACCCGCGGCAAACAGGTGCTCGGGCGTCGAGGTATGCGGCTTGCCCGGGCCTCCCATGGACTTCGGGATTGAAAGATCCACACTGATGAGGCCGTCGTCGGCCTGGGTGTGACCGTTGCGGCCGCCGGTGGCGCTCGCGTGGGCCGTGAACAGAACTTTGATAGCCATGCCGTGCACCCGTGGGTTGAAGGTCTTACGCCCCCTGGAACAGCCTAAGTGTACTCCCACGGCGCGCGCCGCTGCCGCAACAAATCCTTCACACCACGCACAGCGCCGCTGCACTTTGCTATGTTGCGGAGCAGACAGATGCAATCCAACAAGCAAACCAGCCCCGCCCGCCTGGGCCTGGCTATCGGCGCGCTCGGCGTGGTATTCGGCGATATCGGCACGAGCCCGCTGTACACCCTGAAGACGGTGCTCGACTTGAGCGGCGGCACCAGTCCGCAGACCATTCTCGGCGTGGTGTCGCTGCTGGTCTGGACGCTCATCATCGTCACCACCGTGAAGTACGCCGGCTTCGCGATGCGCATCGACAACGATGGCGAAGGCGGCATCCTTGCCCTGATGGCGCTCCTGGGCGTCAAGCGCTACAAGCGCCCGCTCATCGTGGCCGTCGGTCTGTTCGGTGCCGCGCTGATTTACGGCGACGGCGCGATCACACCGGCGATCTCGGTGCTGTCCGCGCTCGAGGGCCTGAATCTCATCGAACCGGCGCTGCAGCCGTACGTGCTGCCGCTGACCGTCGGGGTGCTGCTGGGGCTGTTCGCGCTGCAGCCCCTCGGCACGGGGCGCATCGGACGCGCCTTCGGCCCGCTCATGTTGGTGTGGTTCCTGACCATGGCGCTGCTGGGGATCGTCGGCATCGCGCGCCACCCGGCAGTGCTGTGGGCGCTGAACCCCTACCACGGCTTCGCGTATTTGTTTCACAGCCGCGGCGCGGGCTTCCTGGTTCTCGGCGGGGTGTTCCTGTGCGTCACCGGCGCCGAAGCGCTGTACGCCGACATGGGTCACTTCGGCGCCGGACCCATCAGGCTCGCCTGGGGTTCGCTGGTGTTCCCGAGCCTGGTGCTCAACTACGCCGGCCAGGGCGCACTGGTACTCGCCGGCGCGCCAACCGCGGGCAACATTTTCTATCGCCTCTGCCCGGGTCAGTTCCTGGTTCCCATGGTGCTCCTGTCCACGGTTGCCACCATCATCGCCAGCCAGTCGATCATCAGCGGGGCGTTTTCCATGACCCGCCAGGCGATCCAGCTGGGCTGGATGCCGCGTCTGAAGATCGTGCAGACCTCCGATGAGGGGTACGGACAAATCTATGTCGGCGCGGTCAATTGGCTGCTGATGCTGGCGACGATCGGGCTCGCGCTGGGCTTCAGAAAATCCGACAACCTCGCCGGTGCCTATGGCATCGCGGTGTCCGCCACCATGCTGATGACGAGCGCGCTGCTGTTCATCGCCATGCGCGAGATCTGGAAATGGAATCTCGTGGCGAGTCTTGCGGTGGCCGGGGTCTTCTTTACCGTCGACAGTGCGTTCTTTGCCTCCAACATGCTGAAGCTGTTCGATGGCGGTTACGTGCCGCTGCTGCTGGCGCTGGCCGTATATGCGGTGATGTTCATCTGGCATCGCGGGCTCATGGCCATCGCCGCGCGCGTCAACGAGAACCCCCTGTCGGTCGCGGATTTCATGGCAGGTCTGGCGCACGACCAGGTGGCACGGGTCCAGGGCACCGCGGTGTTTCTCACCCGCGTCAAGGACGCGACCCCGCCGGTGATGCGCTGGTACGTCAGGCACAGCCACGCGCTGCACGAGACGGTCATCGCCGTGACCCTGGAAACCGCGTCCGTGCCCTGGGTGGCCGGCGATCATCACCTGAAGATCGCGCAGATCGCGCCCGGCTTCTGGTCAGCGCACGCCTGCTTCGGATTCATGGAGCGGCCCGATCTGCCGCATCTCATGACCCGGCTGGCCGCCGGCGGCTGCGCCTTTGACCCGCGCAAGCTCACCTATTTTGTCGGCTCGGAGCGAATCATCCCGCGCGAGGACGGCCGCGGCCTACCGCGCTGGATGGAGCTGCTGTTCAGCGCGATGCTGCGCAACAGTACCCACGTCACCGACTACCTGCGTGTGCCGCGCGAGCAATTGATCGACCTCGGCAGAGAGATCTCAGTCTAGAACTTCACCATCACGCCGGCCCCCCAGATCAGCTCGCGCTTGCGCAGATCCGGGAACCAGGTGCCGCCCTCGCCGGCGCAGTTGTCCGCACCTGCGGTACTGCCGTTGCTGCAGACGTAGGATCCCGGCGCGCCATTGTTGCCGGTGGGCGGTGTCACCCCGCCAGGTCCGGACCAGTAGGGAACATCCGAATGCCGGAAGGTGGTTTCGGTCCACCAGGTAATCCAGTCCTTCGGCATGTACTGGAAGTTCAACTGCATGTCCCACTGGTAGAGCTTCTGCCCCGGGTTCTCGGTGAAGTACGGCGTACCGGTCGCGGCGGTCGCACCGTTGATCGGCGGCAGCAGCGCGAGATAGCGCCCCGGATTGTTCATGAAGCCACCGCCGATGGTTACCGCGTAGACGTCATGGTCGAACCAGGTGCGGTCGTAAGCCATCAGGCCAAGGAAGCTCTCTTTGTTCGGCCCGCGTGAACAGCTCACCCCGCCACCGTACTCGCAGCCGATGTCGAAAGTAACCGACGTCGCCATCTTGGAGATGCCCGAGCCGCTGTCGCCCCTGGCGTCGTAATACTTCCACAGCAGACTGTCATCCTCGTGAATGCGGGTGACGTGGGCATAGTTGACGTAGGGCGCGCCGAGGTTAGGCAGGCCGATCGCGGCGTTCGGGTTGCCGCCGTTGTTGGGCACGCCGCTGCCGCTGGCGAGATTGTCCTGCCCCACGCTGTAGCTGTTGAATACCAGCTTGAACGAATCGTTCGGGATCCACAGCACCTGGCCGCCGAAGCCCAGGTGAGAATTGAACTTGGCGTACGACTGCCAGCCATTGATGAGCCACGGTTCGATCTTGAGCGTCTGCGTCGGGAACCACTGCACGCGCAGCCCGTTGAAGAACCACGGCGTGTTGGAGGATACGAATGACGGCTGGTAGGTCCAGTTGTCGAAGTTGTAATAGCTGAAGAGACCGATGTAGGACACGAAAATTCCGGCATCGACATTGAGGCCGTGATCGACGTCGAAGTGGTAGCCGGCGTTGGCTTCCGAAAAATACTTGTAGGCTCCCTGCAGATCCCATTGCCCGACGCCGGAGCTGGCGTCGTTGCGCGGTGTGGTGACCGCGAACAGCCCCATCATCGACAGGAAGCGGGCCTGGACGTTCTGCCAGTGGAAGTTGCCGCCGAAGCTCACCTGCTCGATCTGGAACTCCCCCGAGCGGAACTCCTCGGTCGAGCCGACGATGGTGTGATCGACCGGGTGGTTGAAATCCTGCAGGTAGTTGCTGTCGAAGCGGATCTCGGGGGTGAAGAATTTGGTGTCGAATATCGGTGCCTTTTCCCGCGTGTTGCCATTCATCCAGCCGATATCGCCTACGGCGAACGGCGTCTGCGTATCAACCGCGGGCGCAGGTTCGGGCGCCTGCAGCGCTGCGGGCACCGTCGGGGCGATGACTGGCGCCGCGGCGGGCGCTGCGGCCAGGGCCGGCGCAGTCGCAGCTCCCGGCGGGACCGGGGGAGCAACCAGATTCATCACGATGTCGTAGCGCGTGGCCTTTCCGGATGTCACGGCCAACGGGGGAGTTGAGGCTTGCCCGGAGTCACCGAGCTGGGAGGTGATAACCCACGAGCCAGGCGGCAGATCGGCAAACGAATAGACGCCGTCGCTTGCCGACACCGTGGCGCGGATCGCGCCACCGTCGGCTCTCACCGCCGTGACCGTCGCGTGGGCGACGGGCACTCTGGCGGCGGTGGTGACGAGTCCTGCAATGGCTCCGGGCGCAGCATCAGCGGCCAGCGCCACCGGCACCATGACGCACGTCACGACGAGGCCCAACAGCGTGCGCTGCAGGCAACGGGCGGATTTCATCAGCGCTTCCTCTTCGGATACGGCCGGAGCGCGGATGCTATGAAAGCGAGGGGGCTGCGGCCAGACCAACCCGTGTTAAGAAAAGCCGCGGGTTTCAGGGGTCCCAGCGCGGTGCTCGCTTGTCAATGAACGCCTGTACCCCCTCGAGTGCCACCGGCTCCATCATGTTGCAGGCCATGGTCGCGCCTGCGGCCGCATACGCGGCCTCCATGCCGAGCTCCACCTGGCGGTAGAAAAGCGCCTTGCCCATGGCAACCGCGACGCGCGGCTTGGCAAGGATGCTGAGCAGCAGCTTTTCAAGCTCCGCGTCCAGCGCCGCCGGTTCCGCGACGCGGTTGACCAGGCCGCGGCTGCGCGCCTGCTCCGCATCGATGAATTCGCCGGTCACCAGCATTTCGAAGGCCTCCTTGCGCGCCACGTTGCGCGACAAGGGAACGCCGGGTGTCGAACAGAACAGGCCGAGGTTCACGCCGCTGACCGCGAAACGTGCCTCACTCGAGGCCACCGCCAGATCGCACTGTGCGACCAGCTGGCAGCCGGCGGCAGTGGCGGTACCGTGCACGCGCGCAATCACCGGCACCGGCAGGCGCCATAGGCTCAGCATCATGCGCGAGCACTGCGCAAAGAGGCGCTGGTAGTAGTCAAGCGCCGGCTGGGCACGCATTTCCTTCAGATCATGCCCGGCGCAGAAGGCGCGGCCGGCGGCCGCCAGGACCAACACCCGCGCCGTCGCGTCCTCACTCAGCGTGTCGAGCTCGGCCTGCAACGCCGTGAGCATCCCTTGCGACAGCGCATTGAACGCCTGCGGACGATTCAAGGTCAGGGTCACCACTCCGCGCGCGTCGCGTGCGCGCTTGATCTGCGGCTCAGTCGTGTCGGTCATAAGCGGCTCCTTATTCTATGGCGCCGGCCGAGCGAGCCCTCTGCCGCAACACGAACTTCTGGATCTTGCCGGTCGCGGTTTTCGGGATCTCCTCGAAGCGCACCTCGCGCGGCGCCTTGTAGGCGGCCAGAAGTCCCCGGCAATGCTCGATGAGCTGCTCGGGGGTAACCACGGCTCCCGGCTTGAGTTCGACGTATGCGAGCGGAGTTTCACCCCATTTTGGATCCGCGCGGGCCACCACGGCACAAGTGAGGACGGCCGGGTGGCGGTACAGCGCATCCTCCACTTCCAGAGAGCTGATGTTCTCGCCTCCGGAAATGATCACATCCTTGCTGCGGTCCCTGATCTTCGCGTAACGGTCCGCCTCGAGCACCGCCAGATCCCCGCTGTGAAACCAGCCTCCGGCAAACGCCTCGCCCGTGGCTTTGGGGTTCTTCAGATAGCCCTTCATGACGATGTTGCCGCGGAACATGATCTCCCCTATCACCTCCCCGGTTGCTGGCACCGTCGTCATGGTTTGCGGATCGAGCACCGTCATGCCTTCCTCGAGCACGTAGCGCACACCCTGCCGGCCATTCAGGCGCGTCTGCTCGGGGAGGCTCGCCGTCGCCCAATGCTCACGCCTGGCCGCCACCGCCGCCGGACCGTAGGTCTCGGTGAGGCCGTAGGCGTGGGTGAGTTCGAAGCCGATGTTGCGCATACCCTCGATCATCGCCGCCGGCGGCGCGGCGCCGGCCACCATGCCGCGCACCCGTGTACGGATGCCCTGCCGCAGGGCCGGGTCCGCGTTGATCAACATGTTGTGCACGATGGGAGCCGCGCAGTAATGATCCACGCCATGCACGCGCATGGCGTCGAGCACCGCGCCGACTTCCACCTTACGCAGGCACACATGGGTGCCGGCGAGCATGGCCACCGTCCACGGGAAGCACCAGCCGTTACAGTGAAACAGCGGCAAGGTCCACAGGTACTTCGGGAAGTGCGGCATCCCCCAGGTCACCGCGTTGCTCACCGCGTTCAGATAGGCACCACGGTGGTGGGTCACCACGCCCTTGGGGTTGCCGGTGGTCCCGGAGGTGTAGGACACGGCGATGGCGTCCCACTCATCCTGCGGACCAGCCAGGTGCGCCAGCGGCGCGTGCTGCCCCAGCAGCGTCTCGTAATCATGCTCTCCCAGGCGCTCGCCCGCCCCGTGGTACTCGCTGTCACAGACATCCACGACGATCGGTGCCCGGCCGTGCTCGGCGCGCAGAATGCGCAGCGCTTCTTTCACCACGCCCGCGAACTCGCGATCACTGATCAGCACCGCCGTCTCGCAATGCTGCATCTGCCAGGCGAGCAGCGGCGCGTCCAGCCTGATATTGAGGGTGTTGAGCACCGCATTCAGCGCCGGCACCGCGTAATGCGCCTCGATCATTTCCGGCGTGTTGGTCAGCATAGCGCTCACCGTCGTGCCGCGGCCGACACCGAAGCAGCGCAGCGCCGCCGCGAGGCGCGCCGCGCGCTCGCGGGTCTCGCTCCAGCTGTAGCGCCGGCTGCCGTGCACCACGGCCGGCAGGTCGCCAAACACCTCGGCGCTGCGTTCCACGAAGCTCGAGGGCGACAGCGGCACGAAGTTGGCCGGGTTCTTGTCCAGGTCCTGGTCGTAGATGCTCATAGGCCCCCCACTGCCGGTAAAGCATACGCGCGCCAGCCACCTTGCTACAGTTGCCGCCCACCATGAAGGCAGCAGACAACCCGACGCTGCGGGTTACCTACCTCGAACTGCGCACGGCGCCGCAGGCACCGGCTGGTGTTGCAGGCACGGCGCGCGTAACCCTCGAGCGATTGTCGCGCGCCGATTACCTCTCTTTATATAGACGCGTCGGGGAGTCGGTGCGCTGGGACCAGCGCCTGCAGCTGCCGGCGCGGGTTCTCGACACCCTGCTTGCCGGCGATGCCTTGAGGACCTACGTGATGAGCGACGCGCACAGCACCCGCATCGGCTTATGTGAATTCGACCGTAGGCGCTTGCCGCAGGTCGAGCTTGTGAACTTCGGTGTGGTGCCGGAGTGCCGCGGGCGCGGCCTGGGACCTGAACTGCTGGCGGCGGCATTGCGGGCGGAGTGGCAAGCCGGTGCGACGCGGATTTTCCTGCACACGGACACCTGGGATCATCCGGCCGCCCGAGCGCTCTATGCGGCGGCCGGTTTCCGCGTGTACGCCGAGCGCGACGAGCCGGCGGGTCCGTTGTAGGCCCGCGACCCTCCTACGGCATGCGCGCACCGCGCGCGGCCACCAGGATCCGGTACCACTCCTCGCGAGTGATGTGGACCTCATAGGCGCTGCGCGCCTCGCGGATGCGCGCCGGGTTCTGAGTGCCGATGATGGGAATGGGCCGTGCCGGATGCGCCATGATCCAGGCGTAGACGACGGCCGCACGCGCCGTGCCGGCCCGGCGGGCGACGGCATCCAGTGCTGCGATGACCGCCTCGGTGCGCACGTTGCCAGTTGATTCGCCGTCGCCCGCCACCAGACGCCCCTGACCCAGCGGCGACCAGGCGAGCACGGCCGCGCCACCGCGCATGGCCGCATCGAGCGTGGCATCGCTGAGCGGCTCAATGGCGAGCGGTGAAAACTCATTCTGGACGGACGCCAGATCAAACGGCAGGTAGTGGCGCAGCGCCTCGTATTGCGCGGCGCTGTAGTTCGACACGCCGGCCGCACGGATCTTGCCGTCCCGGCGCAGCCGCTCGAAAGCCTGCGCGACTTCCTGCGGGTGCGTCAGCAGGTCCGGCCGGTGGATCTGAAAGAGATCAATGCGCTCGATACCCAGCCGCTGCAGCGATGCCTCGCAGGCCTCGAAGAGGTATTGCGCCGATGAGTTATACGGTGCCGGCGGCGCAATCCCGGCCTTCGTAGCCAGCACCATGCGCTCGCGCAGCGCGGGCGCTTCGCGAAATACGCCGCCGAGGATGCGCTCTGCTTCCCCGAAGCCGCTGCCCTTGTGGTAACCGTAGACGTCTGCCGTGTCGAACAGCGTGCAACCGATTTCCAGCGCCGCCTCCACGCGTGCGCGCGGGCTCGCCGCGGAAGCCGCCGGCAGACGCCACATTCCCCATGCGAGTGGCGCGACTTCCAGGCCGCTGGCGCCTAAGGGAATGCGGGTTGCGGGTGTCGGCCCCAGAGTCACGCGTGCTGCGCCGCGGGCGCTGGCGCGACGTCGTGATTGGCGAGCAGCTCCAGCGCGCGCACCATCGCCGAATGATCCCATGCACGGCCGCCGTGCGCCGCGCAGGCATTGAAGAGCTCCTGCGCCGTGGCGGTGTTGGGAAGCGCGAGACCCGTGTCGCGTGCGGCGGCGAGCGCGAGATTCAGGTCCTTCTGATGCAGCTCGATGCGAAATCCCGGCGCGAAGGTGCGCTTGATCATGCGCTCGCCATGCACCTCCAGGATGCGCGACGCGGCGAAACCGCCCATGAGCGCCTGGCGTACCCGTGCAGGATCTGCGCCGAGCCGCGACGCGAGCAGCAGTGCTTCGCCGACCGCCTCGATGGTCAGCGCCACGATGATCTGGTTGGCGACTTTGCAGGTCTGGCCATCGCCATTGGCGCCGACGAGCGTGATGTTCTTGCCCATGAGCTCGAACAAGGGCCGCACCTGTTCGAAGGCCGCCTGAGAGCCGCCGACCATGATGGTGAGCGTCGCGGCCCTGGCGCCGACTTCCCCTCCCGACACGGGTGCGTCCAGATACTCGCAGCCCAGCGCATTGATGCGCTGCGCGAACTCGCGCGTTGCCAGCGGAGCGATTGAACTCATATCGATCACGGTCTTGCCACTCGACAGGCCGGCGGCGACCCCGTCCGGGCCGAAGAGCACGGCGGCCACATCCGGCGTGTCCGGCACCATGATGATGATCACCTGCGCGTGCGCGGCGATCTCCTTACCCGAATCGCAGCGTATCGTTCCCTGCGAGAGCAACGCGGGAGGCACGCAGTGCCGGCCATCCACGTACAGCTCGTGGCCCGCCGCCAGCAGATGCCCTGCCATGGGCGCGCCCATGATGCCAAGCCCAATGAATCCGACCTTGCTCATACTGTGTCCTTAGCGCGCTTCACAGGTAGGGGCGCATCCATCCAAGGCCTTCGACCGTGCCGCGCGCCGGCTTGTACTCACAGCCAATCCACCCTTTATAACCGGCCTCATCGAGCGTGCGGAACAGGAACGGGTAATTGATCTCCCCGCTCCCGGGCTCGTGGCGCCCGGGGTTGTCGGCAAGCTGCAGGTGAGCGATCCGGGCGAGGTTGCGCAGCAGGGTGGGGGCGAGGTCGCCCTCCATGATCTGCATGTGATAGATGTCGTACTGCAGAAACAGGTTGGCCGATCCCACCTCGGCGATAATGTCGAGCGCCTGGCGTGAGCGGTTGAGGTAAAAGCCGGGAATGTCGCGGGTGTTGCACGGCTCCAGCAGCAGGCGGATGCCGGCCGCCCCGAGCTGCGCGGCGGCGAACTTCAGGTTGCCGACCAGGGTGGCGCGAAGCAGCTGGGCGTCAGCGTCCGCCGGTGCGATGCCCGCCAGGCAATTCACCTGGCTGCACTTGAGGGCGTGCGCGTATTCGATCGCGGTGCCGACCCCCTCCTGGAACTCCCCCGTGCGTCCCGGCAGGCAGGCAATCCCGCGCTCTCCCTTGGCCCAGTCTCCGGCGGGCAGGTTGTGCAGTACCTGGGTCAGGCCAAATTCATCCAGGCGCCCGGCCAGCTCCTCCTTCTTATAGGGATAGGGGAACAGATACTCCACGCCCCGAAAGCCCGCCTGCCGTGCCGCAGCGAAGCGCTCAAGAAACTCCAGCTCGTTGAAGAGCATGGTCAGATTGGCTGCAAACCTCGGCATACTTCGGACTCTCCTAAGCTGCCTCAATCCACGAGTGCGGGTTCGCGTGCCGCAGCGACCCGCACTTCCGCCAGCTCTTCGAACTCGGTGATGTTGTCGATCTCGGTGCCCATGGAAATGTTGGTCACGCGCTCGAGAATCACCTCCACCACCACCGGCACGCGGTAGCGCTCCATGAGCTCATGTGCAGTTGCGAAGGCCGCGGTCAGCTCCTCGGGCTTGCGCACCCGGACCGCCTTGCACCCCAGGCCTTCGGCGACCGCCACGTGATCCACGCCGTAAGCGCCCACCTCGGGCGCGTTGATGTTCTCAAACGACAGATCGACACAGTAATCCATGCTGAAGTTGCGCTGCGCCTGGCGGATGAGCCCGAGGTAGGAGTTGTTCACCACAATGTGCAGGTACGGCAGTTTGAACTGCGCCCCGACGGCGAGTTCCTCGATCATGAACTGGAAATCATAGTCGCCCGACAACGCCACCACCTTGCGGCGCGGGTCCGCCTTGACCACCCCCAGGGCGGCCGACACCGTCCAGCCCAGCGGCCCGGCCTGACCGCAATTGATCCAGTGGCGCGGCTTGTAGACGTGCAGGAACTGCGCCGCGGCGATCTGCGACAGCCCGATGCTGCTCACGTAGCACACGTCGGTGCCGAAGGCCTCGTTCATCTCCTGATATACGCGCTGCGGCTTTATCGGCTGGTTGGCGAAGTTGGTCCGGCGCAGCATGGTGCGCTTGCGCTCGCGGCACTCCTCGCCCCAGCGGCGCCAGCGTCCGCGCCATGCCGGCGCCTGCTCGCGCGCCAGTTGCACCAGCAGCTCCAGGGCTGCGGCGGCGTCGGAAACGATGCCGTAGTCGGGACCGAACACCCGTCCGATCTGCGTCGGCTCGATGTCGATGTGGATGAATTTTCTCCCCCTGGTATAAACCTCGATCGAGCCGGTGTGACGGTTAGCCCAGCGATTGCCGATTCCCAGCACCAGGTCCGCGGCGAGCAGCGTCGCGTTGCCGCAGCGGTGCGAGGTCTGCAGTCCCGCCATGCCGGCCATGAGCGGGTGATCATCCGGAATCGCACCCCACCCCATGAGCGTCGGAATGACCGGCACGTCCACCAGCTCCGCAAACTCGACCAACAGCGCCGCGGCGTCCGCGTTGATCACCCCGCCGCCGGCGATAATTACCGGCCGCTCGGCTGCGGCCAGCATCAGCAGCGCTTTTGCCATCTGCGCGCGTGTGGCGCGCGGCTTGTAGACCGGCAGGCTTGCGTAGCTATCGATATCAAACTCGATCTCCGCCATCTGCACATCGAAGGGCAGATCGATGAGCACCGGCCCGGGGCGGCCTGAGCGCATGAGGTGAAACGCCTGCTGGAACGTATAGGGAACCAGTGCCGGCTCGCGCACCGTCACGGCCCACTTGGTCACCGGACGGGCGATCGACTCGATGTCGACCGCCTGGAAGTCCTCCTTATAAAGCCGGGCGCGCGGCGCCTGACCGGTCACACACAGGATGGGAATGGAGTCGGCCCACGCGGCATACAGGCCGGTGATCATGTCGGTGCCCGCGGGGCCGGAGGTACCGATGCACAGGCCGATGTTGCCCGCCGCCGCGCGCGAGTAACCGTCCGCCATGTGCGTGGCGCCTTCGACGTGACGCGCCAGCACGTGATCGATGCCACCGGCTTTGCGCATGGCGGCATACAACGGATTGATCGCCGCGCCCGGCACGCCGAACGCGGTGTCGATGCCCTCCTTGCGCAGCACCTGCACGGCGGCCTCAATGGCCCTGATCTTCGCCATAACTGTCTACTCCTTCAGGCAACCGCAGCGTGCTGCGCCTGCGGTAACTGCGCCGCCGGCGCGGGTGCCAGCGTGTTGGTAAGCGAACCTATCCCCGCGATCGCGACCTCGACGGTTGCGCCGTCGCGGATCGAACCGATGCCGAGGGAGGTGCCGCACGCGATCACGTCCCCGGGAAGGAGCGTCATGTCGTGCGATATGCGGCTCACCAGCTCCGCCGGTGAAAAAATCATGTCCGCGAGCGGATAATTCTGCCGCTCCGCGCCGTCAAGACGGGTGATCACGCGGCCGTGCAGGTAGTCGAAGTCCGAAGCGATCACCGGACCCAGGCACCCGAAAGTGTCGAAGCCCTTCGCACGGCACCACTGCGCGAAGTCGCCGTTCTCGTGCAGCACGTCCGCAGCGGTCACATCGTTTACGCAGGTGTAGCCGCCAATGCAGCCGCGCGCCTGCGCTACCGTTAGCCCCTGGCAACGCCGGCCGATGACGATGCCGAGTTCCCCCTCGTAGGCGATCTTGCCGGCATAACCCACGGGCCGGGTGATCGGCTCACCGGGGCCGGCGGTGCAGCTCGCCGGTTTGATGAGATACAGAGGATGGGTGGGGACCGCCGTGCCGAGCTTGGCGGCGAGCGCGTGGAAGTTGTTCCACAACGCCACGATCTTGGTCGGCAGGCACGGTGCCAGCAGACTCGCCTTGGCGAGCGGCACGACGACATCGGTCGCGCGCGGCTGATCGAACCACTCTCCCGAGTACTCCCTGACGCCTGCCGCCTCGAGCGCCCCGCAGCACACCCGGCCGTCCTGCGATCTCAAGCGCACCCATAGTGTCATGCGCGCGCCTCCGCCATGGTGCGCGCCAGCAGGTGCGTGAGGCCGTACACCGCATTGATGTGCGGGGTGTGCGTGTGCGTCAGACGGCCGAGCTCCACGACCGAACCCACCAGGGCTTCAAGCTCCGGCGCGCGTCCGGCCTCGACGTCCTGCAGCATGGAGGTCTTGTGCCTGCCAACCTTCTCGGCACCGGCGATGCGCTTCTCCAGCCCCATGCGAAACACGATGCCGAGCTTCTCGGCGACGGTCTGCGCCTCGCTCATCATGGCCGCCGCCAGCTCGCGGGTGGCCGGGTACTGGCAGATATCCGCCAGCGTGGAGCGCGTCAGCGCGCTGATGGGATTGAAGGTGAGGTTGCCCCACAGTTTCAGCCAGATTTCCGCGCGGATGTCCGCGAGCACCGGGGACTTGAAGCCCGCGCCCGTCAGGCACTGCGATACGCGCTGCACGCGCTCGCTGCAGGCGCCGTCGAGTTCCCCGACCGGAAAGCGCTCGCCCTCGATGTGCCTCACGACCCCGGGCGCGAGCAGCTCCGCGGCCGGGTAGACGACACAGCCGATAACCCGCGTGGGGGGGATCAGCTCGCTGATGCGCCCGTGCGGATCGACGCTGCGCACCACGCTGCCGGCGAGCTCGCCACCGTGGCGGTGGAAATACCAATAAGGAATGCCGTTCTGCATGGTGACCACGACCGTATCCGCGCCGCACAGCTGCGGCACCTGGCTCGCGACCGCTTCCAGCTGGTGCGCCTTCACCGCCAGGATCACCAGCTCCTGTGGTCCGGCGGCCGCATAGTCATCGGTGGCAACCACATTGCGCGCGCTGTGCCGCGCACCGTCGCTCATGATCAGCGTGAGCCCTTCACGGCGCACGGCTTCGAGGTTCGCTCCGCGCACCATGCAGGTGACGGTTTCCCCGGCGAGCGCCAGCCGCGCTGCGACGTAGCCGCCGATGGCGCCGCAGCCGATGACGGCGATTTTCACAGGTGGCGTGTCCTTACTGCAGGCCAGCGCCGGTGTCGTTCAGCAGGTCGCGCCGGGCGTCGTCACGCGGAGCGCTCCCGCATGCAGCGCTCCTTGGCCTCCAGCACCAGGTTGCGCAGGAACGACTTCTCGTAGACGCGCAACAGGTGCGCCTGGCTGCGCTCGACGTACGCGCCGATGAAGTCCCGGTCGGCGGCGGCCTTAACGAGATCGCGGAAGGTGTCGGCATCCCAGCGCCAGGGCAGTTCCAGCTCGCTGAATGCGCGGTTGTAGGCCTCGAGCTCCACCGCGAGCGGATCGCTGACAACGTGTGGCATCGCAGCCTCCTGTTGGGACTGGTACCAGACTAGGCCGGCCCGTGCTAAAGGAAAAATCAAACGTTTCTATTGCCAGCATATGGTTTTAGTAATGACTCGGATCGCGTATGCTCACCGTCATGAGAAACGTGACCCTGCGTCAGCTACGGGTATTTGCCGCGGCGGCGCGGCACATGAACTTCTCGCGCGCCGCCGAGGAACTGCATCTGTCGCAGCCCGCCGTTTCAACCCAGATCAAGGAATTCGCGGGCTGCCTCGGCCTGCCGCTGTTCGAGCGCATCGGCCGCCGCACCTACCTCACGCCCGCCGGGGAGGAAATGCTGGCGTGCGCCAAGGCGATCACGCAGCGTCTGAAGGAAGCCGAAAGCGCACTGGCGCACATGAAGGGCATCACCGGCGGGCGGCTCAATGTCGCGGTGATCAGCGCCGGCGACTACTTCTTTCCGCGCGTGCTGGCGCAGTTCGGCGCCGGCCACCCGGGAGTCACCTTCAATCTCACGGTACACAACCGTGAGGAACTGCTGCGCCACCTGGCCGACAACCTCACGGACCTTGCGGTCATGGTGCGCCCACCGGCCGAGCTGGATGTCGTCGCGCTGCCGTTCGCGCCGCATCCCTACGTCATCGTCGCCGCGCCCGACCACCCGCTGGCGAGGATGCGGCAGATCCCGCGCGCGGCGTTGAACCGCGAGCATTTCGTGCAGCGTGAGCAGGGCTCCGATACCTGGAATTCGATGCGCGAGGTCTTTGGGCGGCAGTTTCCCAAGCTGCATATCGCGATGCAGATTCACAGCACCGAGACCATCAAGCAGGCGGTGGTCGCCGGCATGGGTATCGCGTTCCTCTCGGCCCACACCATTGGCCTGGACCTGCGGGCCGGGAACCTGGTGGTCCTCGACGTGCAGGATTTCCCGGCGACGCTGCATTGGTACCTGGTGCACAACCGCACCAAGCGGCTGCCGCCGGTTGCCGTGGCCTTCAAGGAGTTCCTGCTGCAGGAGGGCGCGCCGCTGATCGAGCGGCTGGTGAGGTTCGATGCCGGCGGCAAGGCTATCCGCGGCAGGTACGAGCGCGGGCGGCGCGCCGGCTAATCGAGGAAGTCGCAGTAACGCTCGACGTGCGCGGCGAGGTCGAGCGTGTGCTGGCGGGTGAGCCGCTCGGCGAGCTCGGTATCGCGGCGCTCCAGGGCTTCGATGATCTTCAGGTGCTCGATGATCGAGCGCGAGGAGCGGTCGTTCTGCGAGATGGTGGCCTTGCGAATGGCGCGCACATGGATGAAGAGGTTTTCGGTCGCGTCCTGGATCAGCTGCGAGCCACCCAGGCGGATGATCATCTGGTGAAACGCAATGTTGGCGTCCGAGTACTCGTGGATGTGCTCCGCGGGCGGGGAGTTCTGGAACTCATCGAACAGGTGCCGCAGCTTGCCGATCTCGGCATCCGGCGCGCGCAGCGTCGCCAGCCGCGCCGACAGGCTCTCCAGCGCCGCCCACATCTGGATCATCTCGATGATCTCGCGCTTGGACTTGCGGATGATGAAAATGCCGCGGCGCGGAACGGTGCGCACGAAGCCTTCCTGCTCGAGGATCGACAGCGCCTCGCGGATCGGTGTGCGGCTGACGCCGAGCGCCTGCATCAGCGCGCGCTCGTCCAGCCGCAGTTCCTGGCGCTGGTTGTAGATATCCGTGTTGGCGATGGCGTCCTTGAGCTTGGCGTAGGCCTGATCACACAGGCTCACCGACGTCAGCGGCACCAGCCCGAGATGACCCGCGGTGTGTTTTACCGACACGCTCATTCGACCTCCGATTATCTCTCCGTCCTGCGTTAGCCGACGCGGCGTTCACCCCCGCCCACACCAACGCGGCGCAGCGGAACGCGTAAACCTAAGGCTGGCAGCGCCTTGGCGCAGCTCAGGGAATGCCAGTTGATATATCAGATATCTTCTGGAACACAATCGCCCTGTTGCAGTGCAATTTGGTCCCGCTTGAGCCTCCGCTCTTTACATTATGTTTCATGGATCCCGCAACAGCGCGGGTCGCGCCGCATCTTACGCCACGTTGACAAGGTGGAGATATATCAAATATGGTCGGCCTTGATAAAAAATGCATAACCTCATGCACGATCCACGGGTCGCATCCGCAGAGCCGGCGTCCGACGGCGCTCATTGTGGAGCCCGGTTTGCACATGCCATGAGTCCCGCACGCCGGCTTCCCGCAAGGACTCTGGAGGCACCATGAACGCAGTAACCGCAACACCCGCACCGGCGGCAACACCCGCAACCAGCACGGCGGAGGACACGCTGCAGCGAAAGAGCCGTGACGCCGGCGTGGTGTCCGGCGGGCACCTGGTCGCAAAAGCCCTGAAGAACGAGGGCGTGGATACGATCTTCACCCTGTGCGGCGGGCACATCATCGATATCTACGATGGTTGCATAGACGAAGGCATCCGCATCATCGACGTGCGTCACGAGCAGGTGGCGGCGCACGCCGCCGACGGCTATGCGCGCCAGACCGGCAAGCTCGGCTGCGTCGTGACGACCGCGGGACCGGGTTGCACCAATGCGGTCACCGGCATCGCGACGGCATTCCGCTCGGAGAGCCCGGTGTTGCACATCGGCGGTCAGGGTGCACTCACCCAACACAAGATGGGCTCGCTGCAGGACCTGCCGCACGTCGACATCATGTCGCCGATCACCAAGTTCGCCGCCACGGTGCCCAGCACCGAGCGCGTCGCTGACATGATCGCGATGGCGGCGCGCGAGGCCTTCAACGGCGCTTCCGGGCCTTCCTACCTGGAGATTCCGCGCGACGTACTGGATCGCGAGGTCGATGTAACCAAGGCGATCGTCCCCAAGCCCGGTCACTACCGCGCTTCCA
Organism: uncultured Gammaproteobacteria bacterium; assembly: GCA_963718865.1. GTDB lineage: Bacteria > Pseudomonadota > Gammaproteobacteria > Steroidobacterales > Steroidobacteraceae > 13-2-20CM-66-19. The sequence continues at coordinate 105,778 of CAVRAE010000002.1, forward strand.
CGCGCTCCCTGGGAGATCCGCGCGACATCGAGAAGCTCGCCGATATTCTCGTCGACTCCGAGCGTCCCGCGATCCTCTACGGCCAGCAGGTCTGGTCGGCCCGCGGCCACGAGGAAGCCATTGCGCTGCTGCGCGGACTCGACATTCCCGGTTACTTCAACGGCGGCAGCCGCGGCCTGCTGCCCCCGGGCGACCCGCACCACTTCGATCGTACGCGCGGCCAGGCATTCTCCGATGCCGACGTCATTGTCATCGTCGGCACGCCGTTCGATTTCCGCATGGGCTACGGGCGGCGCATCAGCAACAAGCTGCAGCTGATCCAGATCGACATGGATTACCGCACCGTCGGCAAGAACCGCGACATCGATCTGGGGCTCGTCGGTCACCCAGGCGCAATCCTCGGCGCCGTGTTGCAGGCGGCGTCCGGGCGCCTGAAGCAGGACAAACGCCAGGCGCGCCAGCAGTGGATGAAAAAACTCTCGGCCGCGGAAGCCGCGGCGACCGAGAAGCTCATGCCGTTGTTCAAGTCAAACAACCAGCCGATCCACCCCTACCGGGTGGCTTACGAGCTCAACGAATTTCTGGCGGACAACACTATCTATATCGGTGATGGCGGCGACGTGGTGACCATTTCGGCGCAGGCGGTGCGTCCGCGCCGGCCGGGGCAGTGGATGGATCCTGGCGCACTCGGCTCACTCGGCGTCGGCACCGGCTTTGCGATCGCGGCCGGCCTCGCCCAGCCCAACAAGGAGGTGCTGTGTTACTACGGCGACGGCTCCTTCGGCATGACCGCCTTCGACATGGAGACCGCCAATCGCTTCGGCGTGCCCTATATCGCCGTCATCGGCAACAACTCCGCCATGAACCAGATCCGCTACGGGCAGCTCGCTAAGTACGGCCCCGAGCGCGGCAACGTTGGCAACCTGCTGGGGGACGTACCGTTCGGCAAGTTCGCGGAAATGCTCGGCGGCTATGGCGAAGAGGTGCGCGACCCGGCGCAGATCGCACCGGCCCTGCAGCGGGCGCGCGAATCGGTTCGGCGCCTGAAGCGCTCGGCAGTAATTAACATCTGGGTCGACCCGCGTGAATACGCGCCCGGCACCAAGAATCAGACCATGTACAAGTAAGCCGCCGGAGCTCTTATGGGTAAAGCATTAGACGGCGTACGCATACTCGACTTCACCCACGTGCAGTCGGGCCCGACCTGCACGCAACTGCTGGCGTGGTTCGGCGCCGACGTGATCAAAGTCGAACGCGCAGGAGCCGGTGACGTCACGCGCGGACAGCTGTGTGACATTCCGGACGTGGACAGCCTGTACTTCACCATGCTGAACCACAACAAGCGCTCCATCACCCTCGACACCAAGGACCCACAGGGCAAGGCGGTGCTCGAGCGACTCGTCAGGCACTGCGATGTGTTGGTCGAGAACTTCGCCCCCGGCGCGCTTGATCGCATGGGCTTCACCTGGGAGCGTATCCAGGAGCTCAACCCCAGGATGATCGTCGCTTCGATCAAGGGCTTCGGGCCCGGACCTTACGAAGACTGCAAGGTGTACGAAAACGTCGCGCAATGCGCCGGCGGCGCCGCCTCGACTACCGGCTTCGACGATGGCCCGCCGCTGGTGACCGGTGCGCAGATCGGCGACAGCGGTACCGGACTGCACCTGGCGCTCGGCATCGTCTGTGCGCTCTACCAGCGCAAAAGCACCGGTCGCGGGCAAAGGGTCCTCGCCGCCATGCAGGACGGGGTGCTCAACCTGTGTCGCGTGAAGCTGCGCGACCAGCAGCGCCTGGCGCGCACACACGTGATGAAGGAATACCCGCAGTATCCGGACGGCAAGTTCGGCTCGTCGGTGCCGCGGGCGGGCAACGCCTCCGGTGGCGGGCAGCCGGGCTGGATCATCAAGTGCAAGGGCTGGGAGACCGATCCCAACGCTTACCTGTACTTCATTGCGCAGGCGCCGGTGTGGAAGGACATCTGCAAGGTGATCGGCAAGGAAGAATGGATCACCGACCCGGACTACGCGACACCGAACGCACGGCTGCCGCATCTGAAAACGGTGTTTGCCACGGTTGAAGCCTGGACCATGACCAAGACCAAGTTCGAAGCGATGGCGGAGCTCAACAAGCACGACATCCCCTGCGGCCCGATCCTGTCGATGGAAGAGATCGCCGCAGAACCGTCACTGCGCACCACCGGGACGATCGTCGAGGTCGATCACCCCAAGCGCGGCAAGTACCTCTCGGTCGGCAATCCCATCAAGCTGTCCGACAGCATCACCGAGGTCACACGCTCGCCGCTGCTGGGCGAACACACGCTGCAGGTGCTGACGGAGCTGGGACTCAGCGAGTCGGACATCAAGTCACTGCAGACCGCCAAGGTCATCTGAAGGAACGTCCATGGCATACGAGAAGACCGCGGTCCGCAAGATCCTCGATGAGGCGAAAGCCGCTGGACGCAGCGCGCTGACCGCCCCGGAAGCCAAAGGAATCTGCGAGGCCTACGGCATCACCATCCCGAAGGAAGGCGTCGCCACTACCGGCGCTGCGGCCGCAGCGCTCGCTGCCGGCATCGGCTTCCCGGTGGTCATGAAGATCGTGTCGCCGCAGATCCTGCACAAGACCGAGGCCGGCGGCGTGGTGGTTGGCGTCAAGAGCGCGCAAGCCGCGCAGGAAGCGTTCACCAGCATCGTCGCCAACGCCCGCCGTTATGACCCCAAGGCAACCATCGACGGCGTGCAGGTCCAGCAGATGCTGAGCGGCGGCCAGGAAGTGCTCATCGGCGCGGTGACGGATCCGGCCTTCGGGAAACTCGTGGCCTTCGGCCTCGGCGGCATCCTGGTCGAGGTCTTGAAGGACATTACCTTCCGGCTTGCGCCGGCGAGCCGTGCGGACGCGCTGTCGATGCTGGATGGCATCGCGGCCGCGGAAATACTGCGCGGCGTACGCGGCGCGCAGCCGGTCGACCGCTCGGCGCTGGCGACCATGCTGGTCAATGTTTCGCAGCTGGTGACGGACTTCCCGGAAATCTCGGAACTCGATCTGAACCCGGTGTTCGCCACGCCCGAGAGTGCCACCGCCGCGGACGTGCGCGTGGTGCTGGACTTCAAGCCGCCGGTGGCGCGCTACCGGCCGAGCCAGGAGGTCATCGTCCGGCAGATGAACCGCATCATGAAGCCCGATGCGGTCGCGGTCGTCGGCGCCTCGGCCGAGACCGGCAAGATCGGCAACTCGATCATGAAGAACCTGATCAACGGCGGCTACCAGGGAGCGATCTACCCGATCCACCCGAGCGCCGAGTCGATCCTCGGCAAGAAGGCCTACAAGAGCGTCAAGGATGTCCCGGGTGTCATCGACGTCGCGGTGTTCGCGATTCCCGCCAAGTTTGTCGCCCAGGCGCTGGTTGAGGTGGGCGAGAAGAAAATTCCCGGTGCGGTGCTGATCCCTTCCGGGTTTGCCGAGACCGGTAACGTTGCCGGCCAGGACGAGGTGGTGGCGGTTGCCCGCAAGTACGACATCCGCCTCATGGGTCCGAACATCTACGGCTTCTACTACACCCCGAAAAACCTGTGCGCGACGTTCTGCACCGCCTATGACGTCAAGGGCACGACCGCACTTTCTTCGCAGTCCGGCGGCATCGGCATGGCGATCGTCGGCTTCTCGCGCTCGGCGAAGATGGGCGTGTCCGCGATCGTGGGACTTGGCAACAAGTGCGATATCGACGAGGACGACCTGCTGGTTTTCTTCGAGCAGGATGACAACACCCAGATCATCTGCCAGCACCTCGAGGACCTGAAGGACGGCCGCGCTTTCGCCGAGGTCGCGAAAAGGGTCTCGAAAAAGAAACCAGTGGTGGTGCTCAAGGCCGGCCGCACCAGCATGGGCGCACGTGCGGCGAGTTCGCACACCGGCGCGCTCGCCGGCAATGACAAGATCTACGAGGACGTGTTCCGCCAGTCCGGGGTCATCCGGGCGCGCTCGCTGCGCGACCTGCTCGACTTCGCGCGTGGCATTCCGCTGCTGGCGACGCCCAAGGGTAACAATGTCGTCATCATCACGGGCGCCGGCGGCTCGGGCGTGCTGCTGTCGGATGCGTGCGTGGACAACGGGCTGTCCCTGATGGCGATGCCGCCTGACCTGGACGCCGCGTTCCGCAAGTTCATCCCGCCCTTTGGCGCCGCCGGCAACCCGATCGACATCACCGGCGGGGAGCCGCCCACCACCTATCAGAACACCGTGCGCCTCGGCCTCGAGGATGCGCGCATCCACGCGCTCATCCTCGGCTACTGGCACACGATCATCACCCCACCGATGGTGTTTGCGCGGCTGATGGTGGAGGTCGTCGAGCAGATGAAGGCCAAGGGAATCGTCAAGCCCGTCGTCGCCTCACTTGCCGGGGACGTCGAGGTCGAGGAAGCCGCGGAGTACCTGTATCAGCACGGTATTCCCGCCTATGCCTACTCGACCGAGATCCCGGTCGCGGTGCTGGGTGCAAAGTATCAGTGGGCGCGGGGCGCCGGGCTCATCCCGGCGGCCTGAAGCGGCGGTGGCGTCCAGGAAGTCGGCAGGAAGTTTTCTTTGAAGTAGTCGGTCTCCGGGTTCTTTTCTCAACAAGGGGGACTCTTTTATGTGTGGCACCAGAATGCTCCGATCCGTGGCCGCGTTGCTCGCGGCCACATTGGCCGTTTTCAGTTACTCAGCCCCAACCATTGCGCAGTCCGCGGACCAGGAATCTAACGCGCGCATGCGCATTCTCCAGGAACGGATTGATGCGCTCGACAAAGAGCTCAAGAGCATGAAGGAGGAGCAGGGAAAAACGACCAAGATGGTCACCGCCTCGGATAAGAGGTTCAACACGTTCATGAAGGGCTTCTTCGGCACCCTGGACATTTCGCTCGACTACACGACCAAGGGCGAGAACGGCATGGTCGCCTATCCGTACAGCCTGGCCCCTGGTGTCACGAGCCCCACCGGCCCCTTTGTCTCCGGTCCCGCCAAGGGCGGCGGAGCCGGGCCGTTCGGGCGGGTCGGCTGGATGGCATCCATGTCCAGCAACGGCTCGAACGTCGGCTACCGGGGTAGCCATCCGATCGGCACGACAGGTGTGGACTTCATCTACCAGGTGGCGACGGCACTCGACATGGCGGCCGCGCCGGGTCTGCAGAATGCATGGACCAAGTCCTCGAATGTCGTCCAGGGAGCCATCGGCCTCGGCGATACCTACCTGGGCTTTCAGAGCCCGGCCATGGGCAAGTTGAAATTCGGCGAAATGTACATGCCGTACAAGACCTCCACTGACCGGATGAACTTCTTCTCCGGAACCCTCGGCGGCTATAACGTGGTCGTCAGCAACACCGGAGGCGACAACCGTGTCGAGTTCGGCACGCGCATGGATCACGTGATCCAGTTCAACTCGCCCAACTGGTCGGGCTTCAGCTTCGACGCTGCGTACGCGCTTGGGCAGAACCCGGACCCCAACAACAACATCATGCCGCTGGGATCCCCGGACTGCGCCGGCTCGAACAACCCCGGCAGCGGCAACCTGTTCCTGAACTGCGATGACGGCGGCTTCAATAACGCCTACAGCGGGGACCTGAAGTTCGAGACGGGTGGCTTCTACGGCACAGTCGCCTATGAGCTGCACCAGGGCGTGAATCGCAGCAGCGACGGCGTCGGGTCCAACAACCCGTACTACGACTACCTGTTCGGCCTGGGGCCCACCAACGCGCTCAGCGCTGCGACGCTCGACTGGGCGGACTATCAGGCCTTCCAGGCGGAATATCCCAACGCCGCGCTCGCCGGTACGCCCGAATACAGCACGGCGGCCGATGTGGCCGATGAGTGGGCCCTGAAGGTCGGCGTGTTGTACCGCTTCGACTTCGGCCTGTCGATCACCTACCTGTGGGAGCAGATGCACCGCAACCTGGCCGCGAGCATGGAGTTCCAGAACGAGCGCCAGCGCAACAGCGACTGGCTGGCCGCCCAGTATGTCTTCAATGGCGGTGCCGACCGGGTTGCTATCGGTTGGGCGCACGCCACCCCGACAGTGGGCGACCCGGGCGGACAGCACAACTACAACCCGAACGGGGTCGGCAACAACGAAGCGAACATGTACACGGTCGGCTGGTGGCACAAGCTCGACAAGCAGCTCACCTGGTATGCCGACTTTGCCGACACCTCGAATGACGGCAACGCGCATTTCGACATCGGCGCCGGCGGCCATGGCATAAAGACGGATTGCCACGATGCCACCCACCCGCTGTTCATCGACTACAGCAGCGCCGGTCCCACGACCTGGGGCGGCTGCCATGAGCTCGGGTTCTCGACGGGTGTAAACTTCAAGTTCTGAGCACGCCTTGAGCGGCGAGGGATCGACGGATCCCTCGCCGCCGCTTACGCTGTGGTATACATCATCGCGCCGACGGCGATGAGGAGGGAATCAACTTGGCTCGAGTTATAAACCGCGCAGCGCACGCGGGAGTTGCGGTGGCGGTCCTCGCCTGTGTGGTCGCGTGCGCAATGGGTCCCAGTAAGAGCGACGCGCAGAGGCAGGCCGACAAGGCGACCGCTGAGCGGGTGCAGTCCGCGCTCGAGGCGGACCAGCAGCTGTACGCCAAACATATCAGCGTTCGGGCCGACAACGGCGTGGTGCGTCTCAGCGGCTATGTCTGGGATTCGCCGGACATGGTTGAGGCCGAGCACGTTGCCGAGCTGGTCGATGGCGTCTCCAGAGTCGTAAATGACCTGGAGCTGCAGCTCAACGGAATCGACAACTCAGGCGTGTCACGCTGACCTCGAGCATTGGCTCTTGCGTGGCCGCACCGAGGCTTGGTCCGGCATGTGACAAATCCCTTCAGAATGTGACAGATCACCCTCCTCGCTGATGAACCGCGAGGGCCCGCTCGGGTCATACCAGGGGAGCGGAATTTCAAATGACACGCAGATCGGCGACCCAGTGGACACCGGCCGCGCTGGCCGTGGTGGCCATGCTCGTGGCGGCCTGCGCCAGCACTCCTCCCGTGTCACCCGTCCGGACCGCCGCGAGCGAGCCGGCAGTCGCAAACGGCGTCTATGCCGCGCTCAATGCCGATCCGAACTACTTTTATCGCCACGTGAACGTGCGCGTCGAGGACGGCGTCGCCGCCCTCAGCGGCTACGTCTGGAGCACGGAAGCGATCTACCACGCCCGGCAGATCGCACGCAACGTTCCCGGAGTGACCCGGGTAGTCACCAGCGGCCTGGAACTGGAGCGCGAAGGGCGCACCAATGGCACCGCCAGGTAGCCATACCGGCCCTCTCTTCGCCAGCCACCGCGAAGCCTGCGCCTTAGCATAAGCAAGCCCTATACTGCGCGCTACGCCCGCCCGCCATTACGCGGATCACGGCCCGCGCGGGGCGCGCACGCACAGCGCGGGCGCGCGCTACGCCGGTCCGCTTCTGATGGAATCGCCGCCATGCCGAAGTCGCTCCGCCGCCTGTCGTTTCTCGCCGGACTTGTCTGGCTGTCGCTGGCGGCAGCCGCTCCGGACACGCCGTCGCCGACACAAATAGATCGCGATCTCTTCGAGGTCACGATTCCGCAGCTGCAGCAGTACTACGCGACCCGCAAGTACACGGTCACGCAGGTGGTGCGATGGCACCTGGCGCGCATTCACCGCTACAACGGCATCTACCGGGCGCTCGAGACGGTGATGGAGTCCTCCGCGCTGGCGACGGCGGCACGCGAGGACCAGGAACCGGCGGCGCTGGCGCGCGGCCCGTTGTGGGGCGTGCCCATGGTCATCAAAGCCAACACCAGCATCCAGGGCGAGCTCACCACGGATGGCTGGGATGGATTCACGCTCAAGGGACACGAACTCATCGCGCCACGCGACGCCTCGATCGTCGCCAGGCTGCGGGCCGCGGGAGCCGTGATCCTCGGCCACACCAACATGCCGGACTTCGCCAATTCCGACACCAACCGCAGCAGTTCCTTTGGCCGCACCGGCAATGCCTACGACGTACGCTTCTCACCCGGCGGATCCTCGGGCGGCACGGTGACCGCGGTGACGAGCAATATGGCGGTGCTGGGTAACGGCACGGACACCGGCAACTCGATCCGCATGCCATCGGCCACCAGCGGTGTAATCGGTGTCTTCCCCACCCGCGGCCTGGTCAGCATCGCCGGGATCGCGCCGCTTGACTGGCTGCTCGACAACACAGGTCCCATTGCCCGCAACGTGACCGATGCGGCCATCGCGCTCTTGGTCATGGCCGGACCCGACCCGCTGGACCCGCGCAGCAGCGAAGCTGCCGCCAGGGCGCCGAGCGGTCCCTACACTCGTTATCTGCACAAGGACGCGCTTAAGGGCAAGCGCTTTGGCGTGCCGGCGTTTGTTCTGCAGGGCATCGGCATTCCCTTTCACGGCGTGCCGGCCGCGGTGCCGGACAATCTGGCGGTGAAGCAGGCAGTCGAACAGGCGATCCCGCTGCAGCCGGCGACGCGGGCGGCCTTCATGAAGGCGGTCGAGGAGCTGCGCGCGGCGGGCGCGACCGTGGTGGTTGACGACTCCATCCTGCCCGAGAGCTTCGCCTGGAGCGCGACCCGCGTGGCCACCTATCCCTACGTACGTGAGGGCTTCGACCTGTTTCTGCAGCATTTCGGCCCCGCGCAGTACCACTCGACCGCCGAGTACTCACGGGTCGTCGGCATGCCGGTGGGAGCGCCGGTGATCGGCACCGAGCCCGTGAATGCGCAGTTCGGCGACATCAGCATTCGCCAGGCAACCCTCGAGAGCGACCCGCAGGCGCAGGCGAACTATTTCGGTCCGCGGCAACGGACTCTCGATATCTATCTTCAGACCATGGACCGCCTGCACCTCGACGGCTACGTGTATCCGGCGATCCAGATGCCGCCGGTGGACGAGACCATGCCGCAGGATGGCCGCGTCAGCGAGGGCCCGCACTCGGCCACCAGCTGGGTCAACATGCTGGGCGTCCCGGCGGTAGTGGTGGTCGGCGGCTTCTATCCCGGCGGCCTGCCCTTCGGACTGGAATTCTCCGCACGTCCCTGGCAGGACGGGGAGTTACTCGGTTACGCGTATGCCTGGGAGCAGGCGACACACCACCGCCATCCGCCGGCGCTGGTCAACCAGGGTCTGCTGCCGGGGACCCCCTGAGACGCTCACGCCGGATATGCCAGAATGCCACCCGTGATGCTTCCGAACCCCTCACCGGCTGACGAGAAAGTCTTCATCTCCCCCGAGTCACTGTTGCGTGATTCGATCGAACTCGCCATGCGCATCGTGCGCAGCGGCTTCAAGCCCACCTTCCTGGTGGGTATCTGGCGCGGCGGCGCACCGATCGGCATCGCGGTGCAGGAGGCGCTCGAGTATCACGGCGTGCACGCCGATCACATCGCGATCCGCACCTCGTCCTACACTGGCATCGACAGGCAGTCCAAGGTGGTGCGGGTGCACGCGGTGGATTACCTGGTGTCGCACCTTTCCTATGAGGATGAGCTGCTGCTCATCGATGACGTGTTCGATTCCGGACGGAGCCTCGAAGCGGTCATTGCCGAGCTCGCGCGCCGCTGCAAGCGCAATCTCCCCGACAAGATCCGCATCGCAACCGTGTACTACAAGCCCGAGCGCAACCGCAGCGCCCTCACTCCGGATTATTTCGTCCACGCGACCAATGCCTGGCTGGTCTTCCCGCACGAGATCCAGGGGCTGACCCGCGAGGAGATCCTCGCGCACAAGCCGGTCGACGCGAGTTTCTTCGCTCCTTGATTGACTGGCCGAAATCGCAGGAAGCGATTTCGGCGGACAGTGGCTCCGTTTCCGCCGGCCAAACGCGCGGCTTTGGCCGGCTGCGAGGCACGCGGCCGGCACTCAGTCCGCGCCGCGCGCGGCAAACGCGCGGATTTTCTCCAGCCACTCCCGCTTCCCCGCCGGCGACAGCAGCGAGGCTTCGATGGAATTGGCGGCGAGCTGCGTGACTTGCGTCCGCGACAGGCCCAGAGCGCGGGAGACCGCCAGGTAGTTCTCCGCCACGTAACCGCCAAAGTACGCGGGGTCGTCCGAGTTCACGGTGACGCACAGGCCGCGTTCCAGGAGGCGCTTGAGGTTGTGATCCTCCATACGCCTGAAGACCCGCAACTTCACGTTCGACAACGGACAGACGGTGAGCGGCACGCGCTCGCGTGCCAGGCGCGCAACCAGCGTGGCGTCCTCTTCACAGCGCACGCCGTGGTCCACGCGCCGGACCTGCAGCAGGTCCAGAGCCTCAGTAATGTATTCAGGAGGTCCTTCCTCCCCGGCATGCGCAACGGTGAGCAGTCCTTCACTGCGTGCGCGGGCAAACACCGCGGCGAATTTTGACGGCGGATTACCGGCTTCCGCGGAATCCAGCCCCACGGCTGCGATCAGTTCCTTGTAGGGAAGTGCTGCCTCCAGCGTCACCATCGCCTCAGCAGCGCTCAGGTGCCGCAGGAAACACATGATGAGCCGATGGGTCATGCCCAGACGCGCCTGTCCCGCGGTCAGAGCGCCGTGGATCCCGCGAATAACTGCCCCGAGGGACACCCCGCGCGCGGTATGCGTCTGCGGGTCAAAGAAAATTTCCGCGTGCACGACGCCGTCGGTGTGCGCCCGCTCGAGGTAAGCGGCGGTGAGCGCCTGGAAGTCGCTCGCATCGCGCAGCACCGCGGCCCCGGCGTAGTAGACATCGAGGAAGGACTGCAGGTTGTCGAAGTGGTAGGCCTGGCGCAGCGCCTCAACCGATGGATAGCGCAACGGCAGCCCGTGCTTGCGCGCCAGATCAAACACCATCGCGGGCTCCAGCGTCCCCTCGATGTGCAGATGCAGTTCCGCCTTGGGAATGCCGCGGATGAATGCTTCACTCGGTGGCATGGCACGGGCAAGCTAGCATGAAACCGCTGCTCGCCGCCCGCAGCGCAGGGAGCGCCTCAAAGTACATGGACCGCGCACGGTGGGCGGCATAACCTAATGACCCATGCCTGTTGGGACTGAAATGCGCGCGCACCGCGGCGCCCTGCTGCGTTTTCGCGCCGATCCCGGGGTGCATGCGGATGCGGCGAGCTTCGAGTTCTTCGCGGATGGCCTGCTGGTGGTTGCCGCCGGGCGCGTTGCCGCCTTGGGCCCCGCGACCGAGCTGCTGCCCGCTCTGCCGCGGGACATTGAGATCATCGCCCATGGCGACAACATCCTCCTCCCGGGCTTTGTCGACGTACACATTCACTATCCGCAGACCGATGTCATCGCCTCGGGCGGCCGGCAGCTGCTCGACTGGCTTCATGACTACACCTTTCCCACCGAGGCCGCATTCGCGAACAGCGCGCACGCACGCCATGTCGCGGAGTTCTTCCTCGATGAGCTGCTGCGCAATGGCACCACGACCGCCATGGTGTTCTGCACCGTGCATCGCGGCTCCGTCGAGGCCTTCTTCCAGGCCGCGGCCGCCAGGAACCTGCGCATGGTCGCCGGTAAGGCCCTCATGGATCGCAACTGCCCGCAGGCTCTGCGCGACACGGCGGCCTCCGGGGAGCGCGATTCGCGCGAGCTCATCGAGCGCTGGCATGACCAGGGGCGCCTCAAGTACGCGATCACACCGCGTTTTGCGGTGACCTCCTCGGAGGCGCAGCTGCAGAGCGCCGGTCGCCTGGCAGATGAATTCCCCGGCAGCCTGATCCAGAGTCACCTGGCGGAGAACCACGCCGAGGTCGCCTGGGTGAAAGAGCTTTTCCCGCAGGCACGCAGCTATCTTGACGTCTACGATCGCTGCGGCCTGCTGCGCGAGCGGGCGGTGTACGCACACTGCCTGCATGTGGATGCCACCGATCGAGCCCGCATGGCGCAGTCCGGAGCCGCGGCCGCGTTCTGCCCGAGCTCCAATCTGCAGCTTGGCAGCGGGCTCTTTGATCTCGCGGCTGCCGACGCCGCGGGGATGCGCGTTGCAATGGGTACGGATGTGGGCGCCGGCAGCAGCTTCAGCATGCTGCGCACACTGGCAGCCGCCTACCAGGTCGCGCAGCTCACGCAGCAGTCACTCCCGGCGCTGCGCGCCTTCTACCTCGCCACACTCGGGGGCGCGCGGACGCTGGGGCTCGAGGGCGAGGTGGGCAGCCTTGTGGTTGGCTCCGAGGCGGACTTCATCATCCTGGACCTGCAGCCAACCCCCCTGATCGCGCGCCGCACGACCCAGGCGCGCACGCTCGCGGAAAAACTGCTGATCCTCATGACGCTCGGCGATGAGCGCGTGGTGTCGCGGACCTATGTTATGGGGCAGTTACAATGCCCCGCACTGCATCGGGCAACAGATTCCCCGGGAGTCCATCAATGATGTTCACTGCCTGCCGTTGGCCGCGCGTTTACGGCGCGCTGCTCGCCGTCGCGACACTCATGGCCCTGGGTGCGCCCCCCGGTTGTGTGGCCGCCAGCGCCGACACCGGGGCGCGGCGCAAGGTCATCATTGACCAGGATGCCTTTGGCCCCGCGGGCTCGAATCTGCAGGCGATTCTCATGCTGCTGCAGGCGAAGGGCGTGGAACTCCTTGGCATCACGATCCCGAGCGGCGACGGCTGGCGCGACGAGGAAGTGAGCCACACGCTGCGGCTGCTCGAGATCGCGCAGCGCACGGAAGTCCCGGTTTACCCGGGGGCGGTGTTCCCGCTGGTCAACACCCAGGCCAGGACCAGGCGCTGGGAGGATCTGTACGGGAAGCTCTTTTATAAGGGCTGCTGGACGCAGAGCTGGCCGAGCGAGGGTGCCGTGCGCCGTACGCCCTACCATGCCGATCCTTATCTGGTGCCGGCCTCGCCTGCCGGTACGCCTGCGATCAAGGCGCAGCACGAAAGCGCCGCCAGCTTTCTCATTCGAACGGTGCATGAGTTCCCGGGCCAGGTCACCATCATCGCCGCAGGTCCCCTGACCAATCTTGCCCTGGCCTCACGGCTGGACCCGCAGTTCGCCTCGCTCGCGAAGCAACTCGTGTTCATGGGCGGCAGCTTCAACCCCATGCCGGCCGATAACCCCTTTGCCGCCGAGTACGTGAACGCCACGCGGCGCGAATTCAACATGCGCTTCGACCCGGAGGCCGCGTCCATCGTTCTGCACGAGCCGTGGAAGAAAATCACCGAGGTGCCGATCGACCCGACGACCCGGACCTTCTTCAAACCCGAGTTCATCCGCGACGTCGCCACCGGGCAGGCGCCCTTTGACGCCTATCTCGGCAAATTCGGCCAGTCGTATCCCATGTGGGACGAGCTCGCCGTCGCGGTGTGGCTTGACCCCTCGATCATCACCAGCTCGAAGAATCTGCTCGTGGACGTGGACACGAGCTTCACCGCCGGCTACGGCGATACGCTCAGCTGGGCGGTGGGCGAGGGTCCGGGCCTGGGCGAGCGGCCGGTCACGGTGGTGTTAGAGGCTGATGTGCCGAAGCTCGAGCGGCTGGTAATCGGCTTGCTGAAAGCGCCCACGCGGTCGCACTAGCGCCGCGTCGGCGAGCATTGGAATCGCTATGGATTACACCTTGCGACTGGCAACCCTGGGCGATGTGCCGGCAATCCATGAGCTGATCGCGCGCTCGATACACGGGCTCGGAGCCGCGGACTACACGCGCGCGCAGATCGAGGCCGCCCTGCAGGGCGCCTTCGGCGTCGACACCACACTCATTCGCGATGGGACATTCTTCGTCGCCGAAACGGCCGCACAGGTGGTGGTCGCGTGCGGTGGCTGGAGCCGGCGGCGAACACTATTTGGCAGCGACGCGCGTGCCGAACGCGACGAGACCCTGCTCGACCCGCAAGCGGATCCGGCAAAGATCCGGGCTTTCTTCGTCGAGCCGGCGCACGCCCGTCACGGGATCGGGCGCGCCCTGCTCACGCGCTGCGAAGCGGACGCGCAGCGGGCCGGATTCTCTGCACTGGAGACGATGGCGACGCTTCCTGGCATGCGGCTCTATGGGCGCTGCGGATACGTACCGGAGCCGACGATTGAGCATCCGCTCCCGGGGGGCCTCACCATCCGCTTCGTGCCGATGCGCAAGACGCTGCGCGCTGCACCGTAGGGCAGGCGAGGCAACCGTCTACTCCCCGTACGGGACCCAGATATTCTTCACCTGGCACGCGTGTTCCAGATACCAGCGGCCCTCGGCGCCGGGCCCGCTGAAGAAGTCGATGTCGCGGCCCTCGTTGGTCCAGGTCTGCTTGAGATTCCCGGCTGACAGGCGCTTGGCCGTCGCACACAGCTCGCGGCTCCCGTGACACCACAGCGCATCCAGATCGTCATGCTCGGCGAGGACCTTCAGCAGTTCCGCGGGCCGGCCGCTCACCATGTTGATGACGCCCCCGGGGACGTCGCTCGCGTCGAACAGCTGATAGAGATCGCCGGCAATCAAGGGATACAGCGCTGAAGGCACGGCAACGACGGTGTTGCCGGCGGCGACCAGCGGCGCCACCAGCGATAGGAATCCCAGCAGCGGCGCGTGCTCCGGGCAGATCACCCCGACCGTGCCGAGCGCCTCGTTCATGGCCATGGCGATGTAGCGGCCCGGCGGGGAATGCACCACGCCTTCGTACTTGTCAGTCCAGGCGGCGTAGGCAAACAGCCGTTCGATACCGACCTTCACCTCCGCGGCCGCCAGCTTCTTGCCGACAGCGAGCGCCAGTCTTGCCGTGATGTCCTTACCGCGCTGCGAGAGATTTTCAGCGGCGTAATAAAGCACCTGCGCCCGGTTGTGCGCGCTGGTCGTGCCCCACTTCCCGGCGTGCCGCGCCGCCTCGACGGCGTTGCGGATGTCCTTGCGGTTGCCGAGCGGCGCCTCACCGAGCAGCACGCCCCGGGAATTACGGCATTCGAAGCTGTAGCCGGAATCCGGGCGCAGCTGCTTGCCGCCGATGTACTGCTTGACCGTCCGATCGATCGGACGCCGTGCCGCGCCGCGCGCGCGCTGCGCGCCGCGGGCGCGCGCTGCATCGCGGCTGTGCGTGCCGCTCCCGCGCAGCAGCGCGGCCTTGCGAAGCCACGCCGGCTCGAGGTACTCCCGCATCCCCTCTGCGCCGCCTTCGCGGCCGAAGCCGCTCTCCCGGTAGCCGCCGAAGCCGCAGGCGGCGTCGAACAGGTTGGTGCTGTTCACCCACACCACGCCGGCCTTGACGCCCGCGGCGACCTGCAGGGCGAGGTTGATGCTCTCGCTCCACACACTGGCGGCAAGTCCATAGGCGGTGTTGTTGGCAAGCTCCACGGCCTCGGCCGGAGTCCTGAAGGTCATCGCCGCCAGCACCGGTCCGAAGATCTCCTGCTGTGCGATCACCGAGGTCGGATGGACATTGGTAAACAGCGTCGGCGGGTAGTACAGGCCGCCCGAGGGCAGCGCCAGCTGCGGCTGCCAGCACGCAGCGCCCTCGGCGACACCCTGTGCCACCAGTCCCTCGATGCGCTGCAACTGCACGGGGGCGACGATTGCGCCGATGTCGGTCGCCTTGTCGAGCGGCGGGCCGACCCGCAATTTCGCCATGCGTTCCTTTAGTTTGCCGGTCAGCCGTGCAGCGATGCTCTCCTGCATCAGGAGGCGCGAACCCGCGCAGCACACCTGCCCCTGGTTCAACCAGATGCCATCGACCAGTCCCTCCACCGCGCTGTCGAGATCGGCATCCTCGAACACCACGAACGGTGACTTGCCACCCAGCTCCAGCGAGAGCTTCTTGTGCGAGTCCGCGGTCGCGCGCCGAATCGCCCGCCCGACTTCCGTCGAGCCGGTAAAGGCGATCTTGTTGACGCCCGGGTGGACCACCAGCGCCTCGCCGGTGGTGCCATCGCCGGTGACGATGTTCACCACCCCAGGCGGCAGGCCAATCTCGTTGCACAGCTCGGCGAAGGCGATCGCCGTGAGCGGCGTGAACTCGGCGGGTTTCAGCACCACCGTGTTGCCGGCGGCGAGTGCCGGCGCAATCTTCCACGCCAGCATCAGCAGCGGGAAATTCCACGGAATGATCTGGCCGACGACGCCGCACGCCTCAAGATCCGGGAATTCCTGCGGCACCAGCTGCGCCCAGCCGGCGTGATAATAAAAATGCCGCGCCACCAGCGGGATGTCGATGTCGCGGCTCTCGCGGATCGGCTTGCCGTTGTCGATGGTCTCGAGCACCGCCAGTCGCCGCGAGTGCTTCTGCACCTGGCGCGCGAGCGCATACAGAAAGCGCGCGCGCGCGTGGGGCGTGATCCCCTGCCAGCGGCGCAGTGCGGCGTGGGCCGCCTTGACCGCCGCGTCGACATCGCGGGCCGAGCCCTGCGCGAAGTCCGCAATCTTCGCGCCGGTCGATGGGTCGTGGCTCGCGAAGTACCTGCCGTCGGCGGGCGTCTGCCAGCGTCCGTCAATGAAGTGCCCGAAGCGGCGCTTATGCTGCGCGAGCCAGGCGATCGCGGTCGCCGGGTCCTCGGGTGCGGCCCCATAGTCGAGCGTGCGGATTTTCTCGGCGAGTGTGGTGTTGGACATGGTCAGACCAGGGGATGTCGGTAGGCGGCGGCATAACGCCCGCTGCTGTGAAATGACAATTGCCGCTCGATATCCGCCAGCATGCTGCTCGCCCCGAGCCTGAACAAGTGTGGGGAAAGCCATACGGACCCGAGCTCCTCTTTCATCAGCGTCAGCCACTCGAGCGACTGCCTGGCGGTGCGGATGCCGCCGGCGGGCTTGAACCCCACGGTCACCCCGGCGCGCTCGGCGTAGTCACGAATGGCGCGTGTCATCACCAGCCCCACCGCCAAGGTGGCGTTAACCGTCTCCTTGCCGGTCGAGGTCTTGATGAAGTCAGCGCCGGCCATCATGGCGACCAGGCTCGCACGCGCGACATTGCGCAGTGTCGACAGGTCCCCGGTGCCGAGGATCACCTTGCAGTGGGCAGCGCCGCACGCCTGCTTGAACGCCCTGACTTCCTCGTAGAGGCGCTGCCACTCCCCGCCGAACACCAGCGCGCGGGTGATCACGACGTCGATCTCCTGCGCGCCCGCGTCCACCGAACGGCGCACTTCCGCGAGGCGCTCTTCGAAGGCATTCAGTCCCGCCGGGAAGCCGGTCGACACGGCGGCGACCCTGATGTCGGTGCCCTCGAGCGCGCGCCGCGCGGTGGCCACGAACAGCTGGTACACGCAGACCGCCGCGACCTGCAGCGGCAACTGCGCGATGCCGAGCGCCGCCTTCACCTCCCCGGTCAGTGGGCTGCGCGCCTTGGCGCACAGCCGCCGCACCCGCTCGTGGGTGTCGTCCCCGGAAAGCGTGGTGAGATCCATGCAGGTGATGGCCTTCAGAAGCCAGGCGATCTGCCAGTCCTTCTTGACCGTGCGCCGCGTCACGAGCGTGGCGGCACGACGCTCCACGGCGCTGGTGTTGACACGGACTGCGTCGACCCAATCAAGGTTCAACGGCACTCCGGGATTGCCCACCGGCCCGCGCGGGTCGTCAGCCGGCGCGCGTGCGCCGCCGCCGTCGGCGACCACGCGCAGCTCGCCACTGCGTTCGCGACCCTCGGGGCGTGGGCGGGCGGGCACTGGGCCTGTGCCTCTAAAGGGTGCGCGCCAGCACGATGAGCGCCAGGCCGCTGAGGAAACACGCGAACATCGCCGTCAGGAGCTTCGGCGTGCCGGCGGGGGCGCTACGGAACTCCTTCCAGATGAACACGCCCCAGAACGCCGCGACCATGGTCGCGCCTTGCCCGAGGCCGTAGGAAATCGCAAATCCCGCGCGTCCCGAGGCGATGAGATTCAGCGACATGCCGATGCCCCAGATCACCCCGCCGAGTATGCCGGTGAGGTGGGTGTTCAAGCCGACCTTGAAGTAGTCCGCGAAGCCGACCGGGGCGCCGACGAAGGGCTTCTTCATGGCAAGCGTGTTCCAGATAAAACTGCTGAGGAACACACCCACGGCGAATACAAAAACGGCCGCGTACGGCCCCATCTTGCCCACCTCGGCATGCACGGGGTCCGCATACATCGCCGCGGCCACGAAGCGGTAGAACATTCCCATGAAAATGCCGCACGCAACCGACAGCACCAGTCCCCTGGTGCTGACACCGGCCGCGCCGCCCGGCAGGCGCCGATAAGCGACCGCATCAAGGACGATCGCGAGCGTCACCAGCACCACCCCACAGGCCAGCAGCACGCCGTTGCCGACCGGGGCGGCCAGATAGTTCACGACCACTCCGATCAGGAGCGCCAGTCCGATCCCGACCGGAAAGGCCACCGCCATGCCGGCGATCTCGATCGCCGCCACCAGCAGGATGTTGGCGAGGTTGAAAATGGCCCCGCCGAGAAGCGCGGAGCGGATGCTGGCACCCGAGGCCTGGGAAAGATCGGGCAGGAACGCGCGGCCGAGGTCCCCGGAACTGCCGAGCGTGAGCCCGAGCACTAGAGTCAGCAGCAGCACGCCCAGCGTGTAATCCCAATAGAACAGCTCGAAGCGCCAGTCCTTGCTGGCGAGCTTGCGGGTGTTGGCCCACGAGCCCCAGCAGAACATGGTGATCACGCACAACACGACGGCCAATGCATAGCTTTGTACGACAAACATGAGTTGGATCCTGGAGTTGTTGTCAGGCCTTGGCGGTCCGCCGCGACCATTGCGCCTCGAAGTCGGCTCGCCGCGGAAATGATTTCTGCGTCCCCACCCCGGTGGTGGACAGCGCGGCGTAGAGATTGGCGCGCGTGACGGCGTCGTGCTCGCTCAGGCCCTCGGCGAGGAACACCGCCAGGCTGCCTATGAAGGCGTCCCCGGCACCGCTGGTGTCCACGGCCGTCACGGGGAAGGCCGGCACGTGCGTGCTGCCCGCCGCACTCGCCAGCAGCGCGCCGCGCGCGCCGAGCGTGAGCACCACGCGTTGAAAGCCCTTGCCGAGAAGGCCCGCGGCGCATGCCGCGGCCTCCTCCGGCGTGCGCACCGCCTGGCCGGTAATCAGTTCCGCCTCGGTTTCATTGGGAATGAAGTAATCGGCCGCGGTGAGATTTGCGAGCTGCGCGGGCAGCGCCGGCGCGGGGTTGACGATGCAGCGGATCTTGTTGGCGCGCGCGAAACGCACCGTGTAATAAATGGTCTCGAGCGGGATTTCGAACTGCAGGATGATGGTGTCGACGCGCCGCAGCTGCTCGGCGGCCGCATCCACGTCGGCGGGCAGCAGCCGATCGTTGGCACCCTTCACCACGATGATGCGGTTCTGGCCGCTGGGTTCGACGAAAATCGGCGCCACCCCCGTCGACACCCCGTCGATGATCCGCACGTGCGTCGTATCGATACCAAAAGACGCAAAATTCCTGATCGTCGCCTCACCGAACAGATCGCTTCCGACCCTGGCGACCATCAGCACCTCCGCCCCGCACAGCCGCGCCGCCACCGCCTGGTTGGCGCCCTTGCCGCCGAACCCTAAGTCGAAGCTCTTGCCAAACAGTGTCTCGCCCGGCCGCGGAAACAGCTCCGTGAAGGTCGTCAGGTCCGTGTTGGCGCTGCCGACGACGGCAATCCGCGCTGCATTCGCCATTAATTTCTCCTTACCGAGTCGCGCTCGATGAGCGCGACATCAAAAATCGTGCGCCGGCTGGCAATCTTCTCACCTGACATGCGCTGCTGCATCAACTGCACCGCCTTGGCGCCGATGGCCCCGACCGGCTGCGCGATGGTCGTCAGCCGCGGCGTCACCACGTCCGTCCAGCGGATGTTGTCGAAACCGGTGATCGACACGTCAGCCGGCACGCGCACTCCGGCTTCCGCAAGGCAGCGGATCGCACTGATGGCGATCAGATCGTTGCCGGCAACGATCAGGGTCGCCTTGCCGCGCCGCTTGAGCGCTGCCACCGCCGCGGCGGTGAGTACCCCGTCGAATCCGACCGCCACTTCCCAGGCAATGCGGATGTCGCGCGGGAAGGCGCGGACGAAACCGTCGCGCCGCTGCCGTGCGCTGGCGAGGTTCTGCGGCCCCGACAAGAGAGCTACGTGCGTGTGCCCCATACGCAGAGCGTAGGCCGCGAGCAACCGCCCGCCCATCAGGTAATCCGAGTGGACCACGGGAAATCCCGGGCGCGGACGATCGATCAACACCACCGGCCGGGCGGCCTCGTGCAGACCGGACGGCAGCCGCGGCCCGAGCGGACACCAGATAATGCCGTCGACGGCGTGCTGCATGAGCAGCGCGAAGCCATCCGCCTCCCCCTCGGCCCTGCCCTGACTGTCGACAAGACACACCAGCAGGCCGAGGCTGCGCGCGGTGTTCTCCACCGCCTGGGCGAGTTCGGGAAAAAACGGGTTGGTCAGATCCGGCAGCACCAGTCCGATCGCACGCGTGCGCCCGGTGCGCATCGCCTGGGCCGCACGATTGGGGCGGTAGCCGAGTCGTTTGGCTGCACGCAACACCTTGTGCCGGATCACGCGCCCGACGTTGGGCCGCTCATTGAGCACGTTGGAAACCGTGGCGACCGACACGCCAACCGCCGCCGCAATGTCCTTGACGGTCACCATCTGTTCGGCTATTTGACGCCCGGATCCCTTTACAGCGAGCGCGGGCGTAGTGTAATTTTTCCCCCGCCGCTAGTGTAACGTTTTACTAATCCGCGACAACGATCCGCCACAGGTCCGCTTCTCAAGAGAAACAATCAGCAGGCCGGCGCGGCGGTGTATCGCGCCGGCAACAAGGGGAGATCGCGATGAACGACATCGGCTCGGGCTCATCGGCATTGCTGCGCTGCGCCAGATTTCAACTGCTGCTCTGGGCCGCGGCACCCGCAACGCTGCTCGTGGTCGCCACGCTGGGCATTGCTCCCTCGGTCAGCCATGCGGCTGACGCCCCCACCACAGCACCTGCGGACTCGGACGCGCTGGCGGAAGTGATCGTAACGGCCACGCGTAAGTCAGAGAGACTGCTTGATGTTCCGGTGTCGACCTCGGTGTTGACTCCGGATGCGTTGGATGCAATGGGTACGGGCGGCCAGGACATCCGCGAACTCGCCTTCTCGGTGCCGAGCCTCAACATCGAATCCTCCAACGGCCGAACGTTTCCGCGCTTCTACATCCGCGGCTACGGCAACACCGACTTCACCAACTTCGCCTCCCAGCCCGTCGGCCTGTATTACGATGACATCGTCCAGGAGAACCCCTCTCTCAAGGGCTTTCCGGTGTTTGACCAGGCGGACGTCGAGGTGCTGCGCGGGCCGCAGGGCACCCTCTTCGGACGCAACTCCCCGGCCGGCGTGGTGAAGTTCGAATCCGCGAAACCGGTATTGGGTGACTTTTCGGGTTCCGCCAGCATCTCCGACGGCACCTACAACACCCTCGATGTGAACGGGGTGGTTAACGCGCCGGTGTCAGACATCATGGCTCTGCGCCTCGCTGTCCAGGGCCAACATCGGGATAACTGGGTCGACGCGCCGATGAATCCGGCCGGTGACCAGCATCTGGAGGGCTACGACGACTGGGCGGCCCGGCTGCAGCTGCTCGTGAAGGCGAGCGATAACTTTACCGCCCTTTTCAACGCGCATGCCCGTGTGCTGGATGGCTCGGCGCGACTGTTTCGCGCCAACATGATCACGCCGGGAACGGACTCCATTGTCCCGGGTTTCAACCCTGCGCTCATCGATACCGATGGCTACAACGGGCAGTCGTATACGAGTATCGGCGGCAACGTCCACCTCACCTGGAACACGCCAGATTTCACCTACCAGTCAATCAGCGGCTACGAGTCGATCCGCCATTACGTGACTGAAGGCGACATCGATGGCGGTTTCGGACTTGGGGCGTTCATTCCAGGTACCGGTCCGTTCGGGCCGGGCTTTATCCCGTTCTTTGTGCAGACCTCCGGCGGGGTCAAGGAGCACTACCAGCTGACCCAGGAATTCCGTGCCGTATCCAGCCAGCCAGGCCCCCTGCAGGGGCAGATGGGCGTGTTTTTCTTCTACGAGGACATCACGGCGTTCAGCAACAACTACCTGACGCCGGATGGGCTGGGGGCCTTCCAGTCGACGGTATCGCGGCAAAAGAACGATGCGGAGGCGCTGTTCGGCTCGCTCGAGTATTCCTTCACTTCGGCTTTCAAGATCCGCGCCGGCCTGCGCTTCACGCAGGACCACAAGGACTTCTCGGTGCCGTTCGATAACTCGGGCCTGACGCCAGCCTTCCTGGCACCGGTGGGCGCGACGGCCAGGCGGGTCAACTGGGATGTGAGTCCTACGTTCCAGATTGCGCCCGACGTGAACCTCTACGCGCGTGTAGCGACCGGCTTCCGTGCGCCGAGCTTCGGCGCGCCCTCCGTTCCTTCGCCACCGGTTCTCCCCCTAGGCCTGCCGGTGCAAATCGCGCGCGCCGAGGACAACATTTCGTACGAAACGGGCATCAAGGCCAACATGTTCGACCGCCGTGCATCGATCGCCTTCGATATCTACTATTACGACGTCAGCAATCAGCAGCTCACGGCGGTCGGCGGCAACGGTGCTAACGCGGTGTCGCTGATCAACGCCAAGACCACCATCGGCAAGGGCGCGGAGCTTGATTTCGAGGCTCGCCCGCTGCCGAACCTGACAATGAGCCTGAGTGGCGCATACAACTACACTCGCATCGATAGTCCCGGGCTCGCGGTGTCGCCCTGCTTCAACTTCGGTCCGGGCCTCACGTGCACGGAGCTCAACCCACTGAACGCGCAAGGGCTGGCACTGGTGAACGGCAACCCGCTGCCGGAAGCGCCGAAATACACCGGCGACTTCTCGCTGCGTTATGGTGTGCCGGTGGCCCCGGGGAGCGAGGCCTACATCTACACCGACATGTCATACCGCAGCGAGTTGAACTTCTTCCTGGATGAGGAGCGGGAGTTCACGGGTCCTGCTCTGTATCAGCTTGGCGTCCGCCTGGGCTACTCCTGGCACGACAAGAAATACGAATTGGCCGCGTTCTGCCGTAACTGCAGCAACGAGATCCGCGTCACCGGTGGAATTAACTTTGAGAACTTCACCGGCTTCATCAACGACCCGCGCATTGTCGGCGGCCAGTTCACCATGAAGTTCTGATCACGCATGCTGGAACGCCTCTTTGACCTCAGAGGCCATGGAACCACGGTTCGCACCGAGGTGGTCGCTGGGCTGACCACCTTCCTGACGATGGCGTACATCGTCGTCGTGAATCCGGCAGTCCTGGGCGCGGCCGGCATGCCGGTTGCCGGCGTCGCGGTGGCCACCTGCCTTGCCGCCGGATTCGGCAGCATCCTCATGGGATTGCTGTCGAACTACCCGCTGGCGCTTGCGCCGGGCATGGGCCTGAACGCCTACTTCACCTACACCGTGGTCAAGGGCATGGGCCTGCCGTGGCAGACCGCGCTCGGATGTGTATTCATCTCCGGCGTGGCGTTCCTGCTGCTCACGGTCGTGGGCGTTCGGCGGCTGATCGTCAGCGCCGTGCCCCGCTCGCTATTTGCGGCAGTGGCCGGCGGCGTCGGGCTTTTCATCGCCTTCATCGGACTTGCCGACGCCGGCATCATCGTTGCCAGGCCCGGCACCATGGTGGGCATGGGCAGTCTCACGGCGCCCACCGCAGCGCTCGCCCTCTTCGGCATGCTGGTGATCGCGGCGTTGCAGGCCCGCCGGCTCAAGGGCGCCATGTTGTTCGGGATCCTGATCACCGCGGTGATTGCCTGGATTTTAGGGTTTTCGCACTTCGCTCCCGGCGCCTACAGCCTGGCTGACCTCTCGTCCACGGCATTCAAGCTCGACGTGCGCCAGGCGCTGAACCTCAAGAGTGGTCTCGGCCTGTCGCTGGTGGAGATCATTTTCGTATTCCTGTTTGTGGATCTCTTCGACAACATCGGCACGCTGGTGGCCGTGACCAAGCGCGCCGGTCTCGTCGCCCCGGATGGCTCCATCCCGCGCCTGAACCGGATCCTGATCACCGACTCGACCGCCATGCTGGTGGGCGCGGTGGCGGGCACGAGCCCCGTCACGAGCTACATCGAAAGCGCCGCCGGGGTCGCGGTGGGCGGTCGTACGGGCCTCACCGCCGTCGTCGTCGGGGTGCTCTTCCTCGGCACGCTGTTCTTTGCACCGCTGGTGCAGGCGATTCCCACTGCGGCGACGGCGCCCGCCCTGGTGCTGGTGGGAGCCATGATGATGGGCGCGCTTGCGGAAATCGACTGGGCGGAACCGGCGGCCGCGATCCCCGCCTTTCTCACGGTAATCATGGTGCCGCTCACCTATTCGATCGCCAACGGACTCGCCTTCGGCATCACGAGCCACGCGCTGCTGAAGCTGGTTAAAGGTCAGGCGCATCCGCGCGACTGGCTGGTATATGTGCTGGCGGCACTGTGCATTGCGCGCTTTATCTACCTCGCCTGAGCCACAAGCTGGCGATGCGGTGATGAAACACGTCCCGGTGAAGGCTGCGTGGCTCTTGTGCGCGCTGACCCTGGCACCAGTGGGGGTAACGGCCAGCGCGCCGGCGGCCGCGCGCCAGCCCGTCATCATCGACACCGACATTGGCGATGACATCGATGACGCGTTCGCCCTGACCATCGCTTTGCTGGACCCACGCCTTGAGGTACTCGGTGTCACCACCGCCTGGGGAGACACCCGCACCCGGACGTTGTTGGTTCGCCGCCTGCTTGCCACCCTCGATCGCCGGGACGTCCCGGTCGCTCAGGGACCGGTTACACAGGATGCGGTCCCGTTCAGCCAAAGAAAATGGGCGCTCGGGGCGAGCGATACGTCGCCGGCACCCGATGCGATCGAGTTTATCCGTGAACAGGTGCACGGGAGACCTGGTCAAATCACCCTTATCGCCCTCGCGCCGCTCAGTAACATCGAAGCTCTGCAACGCCGCGATCCAGGTGCGCTGCATCAGCTCCGACAGGTCGTGATCATGGGGGGCTCGATCCACGCGGGGTACAACCTGGGTGGCGCGGTGCCCGTCGCCGAGCCCGCCGCCGAGTACAACATCGCCTCGGCGCCGCAAGGCCTGGCGATACTGCTGCGATCCGGGATCCCGGTGAGGCTGTTTCCGCTCGATTCGACGCAGATCAAGTTCGACGAGGTACGGCGCGCGCGCCTGTTTGCCTATGGATCACCCGCATCTGATGCCCTGACGCTGCTGTACCACCAATGGCGGCTCCTCAACAGTTGGGGCCAGATCACCCCTACCCTGTTCGACGCGGTGCCGGTCGTGTGGATGTTGCAGCCAGCGAGTTGCCCGCTGACCACCATGCGCATCAGCGTCGATGAACGCGGTTACACCCGACCCGTCGATGGCAAGCCGAACGTTGACGTTTGCCTGGCCGTCGATGAGAACACCACGCAGCGCCTCATCATCGACACCCTGGCACCGCCATCGCACTCAAACGCCGCTCAACCGTAGGCACTAAGATCTGCGCAGCTCGCGTAGTCACCGCCTGGGTTGCCCACAATCCGTACACCGTAGATCGTGACGGGCCGCGGCAGCCGCACTTCAAACAGCTGCCCGTCAACGAGCGCTGGCGGCGTCGAAGCGCCGCCTCGCGGATAGTGCTCGAGCAGGGCCGCGGTCTCCCATCGGACCTGGCTGTCGTCGGGGACCGCAGCATTCGCCGAAGTTGGAATCGGGCTGCGCGTCACCTCGATGCGCGGCATCGCGGCTGTCGTGTCAAACCAGCCGCCGGTGGCGCTTACCGCACCATGCCGGAAGGCCACCCGTGAAATGGTCGCCGGGCTCTTCAGCATGACGGTGAACCACACTGGATCGCCGCGCTTGCCGGGCGGCGCGCCCAGATAGTTCGCCAGCCCCGGGTCCCGGGGATTGACGGTGCAGTACGTATGCGGGTCTTCATCCGTCACAAATTCGGCGACGTCAGTGCGAATATGCCCGTCGGCGGTGGGTTCAAGACCGAGCGCAACGACCGAGAGACCGACGCGCGCAAACGCCGTGACAGCCGGCCGGTCATGACGCGCCCGGTCCCCGCGTGTCAGCCATACGCGCCCGTCGTTGGTGTCTGCGAATGGCACCAGAAACACGGTACGCCGCTCGAGGCGCAACCGGCCGGCGTCATCCGGTAATCCGACCATGCCGTTGATCTGGTACACCGGCCGCCCGGCGTGGCCTTGTGCGACGGCCACCGGGACAGTCGCCGCCGCGTCGTGAGCGTCCGCGAGTGCGATGCGATGCAGGTACGGTACGCCCGGATTCAAGGCCCGATCGAGCGCGAGCACCTGCGCTCCGCGCTCGAGCAGCTGGTAATCAGGGTAGGTCGGCGCGCCCGAGAGCACCCGCGTGCGCATCCCCATGCGGATGTCCAGCGTGCTTGATCGTGGCCACGTGTGCGTAATATCGAGCATCCGCCCGGGTGTTCCCGCGAGGCTTGCGCCGCTCAGCTGCACGTGGAAATCACGCGCCCACTCCGGCACCCGCAGCCGCACCGCAAAGTGCGTCGGGCGCGGTGCGGTCACGGTGAGCCTGACCCGGCCGTCAGCCGGGAAAGCCGTCTCGCAGATCACCTCGACCGGCACCTCGTTGATCTCAAAGCGGGCGCGGCCCGGGGCGTAGAGGTTAACGAGCAGCGCTTCGCTCTGCAGACCCCACGCCAATTGAGGGATCAGTGAGATTCCACGTGGACCGCTCGACACGCAGCATAGCAGCGCGTCGGTAAATTCCTTGGCCCCCGCCCACGATGTGTAATAGGAAATGTTGCCATTGCGCCCGTCCTGCGCGGCCAGCAGGTGATTATAGACCGTACGTTCGATTTCCTGCCCGAAGCGCGCCTCACCCGTCAGCCGCAGCAAGCGCCAGTTGAGCTGCAGCCAGGTTACGGTCACGCACATCTCGCCAACGTTGGAAGACTGCAGCGACAGCAATCGCCCGTTGGGCTGGAAATGCTCCCCGGCACTTAGCGTCCCGGTGCGGTACAGCTGGCGGCTGACCATGTCATCCCACGCACGCAGCACTGCCTCCAACAGTGGCCGTTCTGCCGTGAGCCGATACAGATCAACGAGACCGTTGAAGTTGGAAAGCATCTCGTACGCCTTGCCGTTGGCGACACGATCAACGCTGCCGCTGTGCAGAAGCTCCGCAACGATGCGCGGCCCGCGGGGGTGATCGTAGGCGCGCACCACGTACTGGCAGAACTGCAGGTGCCGCACATCGCCGCTGAAGCGGTAGAGCCTGCACATCGGCTCGAGCACGCTCGTGGCCGCCATCCCGACGTGCTCGCCGGCGGCGACGATGTCGCGTTGCCCGGGCGCGTCGCCAAAGGTGCGCGCCAGCAGATCTCCCATGCCCCGGCAGGCCCGCAGTACCGCCGGGTCTGCCGTCAATTCGTAGTAACTGAGCAGGCCGATGAGGTTGTACTTGTGAACCCACACGTCCCAACCCGTCCAGCGGCGCGCCGCGGGATAGGTGCCCAGGTACCCGTCCGGCTCCTGGCTGGCGAGCAGCGCCCGTGCCATGCGCTCCATGATCTGCCGCAGCCCGGCATGCTCCCGGTACCGCACGGCATTGCATGCCGCGTCGAGGAACTTTCCGGCGTGCTCGCCGACCCAGGCGCGGTCAAAGCCCCCGGCACTGTCCCGCTGCACGAAGCCGGACAGGCAGGCGCGCTCATCAATGCGCAGCAGCCTTCCGTCCACGTTAGCCTGCATGCGCTCGGCGAACAGTCCATCGAACTGCTGCGATTCAAATGGCAGCGGCGTGAACTGTTCCGCGACCCGCTCGGCAACCACCGCCTCGGGCCGCGGCGGCCGCTGGCTCGTCGTGGCGCGCGCCGCCGCCGCGGGGAGCGCCGCGACCGCCGCCATGATCTGCAGCAACTCACGGCGCGATAGCGTGCTCATGCTCGAGCGCGCTGCTGCCTCAGCCGGCAAAGGCGGCACGCATGTCCTCGATCGATGAGCCCTCGTCCGCGCGCGCCGTGGCCGACGGGGCTGCCGCGCAAGGCGCCTGCGCGGGTACAATGATGCGCGGGTCAATGCGCATCACCGCGTAGCCGGCGACCGCACCGGCGCCGAAGCCGGGCGTGAAAATTCGCGACGGGCGTTTGATCACGCCATCGGTAACCGCGTCCCAGATGGCAAGCGCGATGCTCGCCGCGGAAGTGTTGCCGACCCTGGCGATGTTGAAATACAGCCGCTCCGGGGCGAGCCCCGCGGCGGCCCCCAGTTTCTCGACCATGGTGCGGTTGGCCTGGTGCGGCACCACCAGGTCGATGGTGTCCAGGAGCGAGCGACGCGGATCCGCGGGATCGCGCGCCGCCTGCATTTCCTGCATCATCTGCGTCAGATAGCGCCGCACCAGCGACTGCACTTGCGGCCCATAGACCGTGATGCTGTTGTCGAACTCGGGGTTCGGCCAGATGATCGAGTTGACCTCGCTGAACGGTCCGCTGGCGTAGGTCTGGATCACATCGATGTCGCTGGCCGCCCCGGCGGGCGCGGGACCCAACACCAGCGCCGCGGCTCCATCGCCGAATATCATGCGTGACGGCCGCACGCTGCCGATCTTGTCGGAGAATTTCTCCGCGCACACCAGCAGCACCGGGCGCCTGACCTCCTGCAGCAGGCGCACGCAGTCCGCCAGCCCGTAAAGCATGCCGGCGCACGCCGCCACCAGATCGAAGGACGCGTGCGTCTGCAGGATACCCAGTTGCCCGGAAATCCAGGTGGCGATCGAGGGTAAGAGGCGCGTGCTGGTGCAGGTGCAGAAAATCACCGCGCCTATTTCCTCAGGCTTACGCCGCGCGTGCTCGAGCGCGCGACGCGCGGCCTGCAGCGAGATGTCCTCGAGGCTGTGCTCGGTGTACAGGCGGCACTCGATGCCGGTCTTATCGACGATTTCCTGCGCCGACATCGGCGACCAGTTGTAGGCGGCGTTGCGCACCAGGTCTTCATTGGTGCAACGCACCTCGCCCTTGACCACCGCCAGCGCCTCCAGCCGCGGCAGCACCTCACATTGCTGCGCCACCTGCAGCGCTGCCAGGGGGCTGGTGGGGGGCTGCGCTTGCGGCGCGGCCACCGGCGGCGCGGCGGCGCCCACGGGGCGGGCGCCCTTGACGCGCCGGATGAACTGCAGCACTTCACGATCGCGCGGATAAAAGACGGCAATCACGTCGTCGTCCTTTATCTTGCCCACCTCGATGAGGCGCGTGTGCTGGCGGTGCCACGGATACTGGTTGTACAGCACCATCGCCCAGCGCATGAGCGCCTCGAGCTCGGGAACCTCCTCGTGGCAATCGACGATTTCCTCAAACGAGAAGGTGCTGAAGTCCGGATCGTAGAGGGCGATGTGGAAGGTCAGGTTGGCCGGGTCCTCCATGATCTCGGCGACCGTCGGCTTGATGGCCGGCAGCTCCGTCGCGTGGTGGCGGCGGTTGCTGTAGACATCGAAGAGGCGGGAAAAAATGCGGTACTCCGCATCCGCATTCCAGGTCGCCGGCAGCCGGTTGAACTCCGCCTGCACCGCGGCCACCTTGCGCGCACCGTCCGGCCATGGCTTCACGAGCGGAATGAACAAGTCGTCGCGCTTTTTCGGCACGTGGCGCCAGGCCACCGGGCGCTTCTCGTACATGGTGATCGCGTAACGGTTCATCCAGAACAGGTGCAGCCCCAGATCGCGCAACAGGTCGTAGCGGCTCTGGTAACTGTGTGCTTCAACCCGCTGCAGCAGTTCGGGTCCGGCTGGGGCTTTCTGGTCAAAGTCGCGCTTCACGACTGCCGAGAACTGCTCGAGGGTGTTGAGCCGCGAGAAGTCGATTTCCGGGAGGAAGTTCGACGGCAGCACGAGCCTGCCGTGCTTATTGATGATGAACGGCTTCACTTATGGATGCGTGCGCCTGCCCCCGCTTGCCCGCCAGACTACTCCCCCGCACAGTGGGATGCACTTGACGGCGGGGCACCGCT
Organism: uncultured Gammaproteobacteria bacterium; assembly: GCA_963718865.1. GTDB lineage: Bacteria > Pseudomonadota > Gammaproteobacteria > Steroidobacterales > Steroidobacteraceae > 13-2-20CM-66-19. The sequence continues at coordinate 135,648 of CAVRAE010000002.1, forward strand.
ACAATGCGTCTCGCGAAGGGGAAACATGCATCCGGCAACAATTGACTGGGCCATCATGGGCGTGTACTTCGCGTTCGTGCTGGGCGTCGGCTTCACACTGCGGCGCTACATGAAAACCAGCACGGACTACTTTCTGTCCGGGCGCTCGATTCCCGCCTGGGTCGCGGGACTCGCCTTCCTGTCGGCCAATCTCGGTGCGCAGGAAGTCATCGGCATGGCCGCTTCCGGCGCCAAGTACGGCATGGCGACCAGCCATTTCTACTGGATCGGCGCCATCCCGGCCATGGTGTTCCTCGGCGTCTTCATGATGCCGTTCTACTACGGCTCCAAGGCGCGCTCGGTGCCGGAGTACCTGAAGCTGCGCTTCGATGCCAAGACCCGCGGCTTGAATGCGATTTCGTTTGCGGTGATGACGGTGTTCTCCTCCGGCATTTCGATGTACGCGATGGGGCTGCTGCTGCACCTGCTGCTGGGCTGGGACTTCAGCACCAGCGTGTGGCTGTCGGCGGCCATCGTGCTCCTGTACATCCTGCTCGGGGGCCTCACCTCCGCGATCTATAACGAAGTGCTGCAGTTTTTCCTGATCGTGTGCGGCTTTGCGCCGCTGGTGTTCCTGGGACTCAGGGACGTCGGTGGCTGGCACGGACTCACGCAGCGCCTCACATACGTCGCGACCTCGCAGGGGTTTGCGCCGCACGCCTGGTCCAGCACCTGGAACGGCATGGGTAACGCGGCCAGCAACCCGATGGGAGTCGAGTGGTTCGGCATCGCCATGGGCCTGGGGTTCGTGCTGTCGTTCGGCTACTGGTGCACGGACTTTCTGGTCGTGCAGCGCGCCATGGCGGCGCATTCGATGGCGGCGGCGCGCCGCACGCCGCTGATCGCCGCCGTGCCCAAGATGCTGTTTCCGTTTCTGGTCATCGTGCCGGGCATGATCGCCATCGCCTCAACCTTCCACGCCGGCGCGAGCGGCCTCGCGCTGCCGCACAAGGCCGACGGCACCCTCAACTACGACATGTCGATCCCCCTGATGCTCGGTCACTACTTCCCGCACGGCATGCTGGGCCTGGGGCTGACGGCGCTGCTGGCGAGCTTCATGTCGGGCATGGCGGGCAACGTCACCGCGTTCAACACCGTGTGGACCTACGATATCTACCAGGCCCATATCCGCCCGGGTGCGAGCGATCAGCACTACCTCGCCATGGGCCGGATCGCCACCGTGTTCGGTATCGCGCTGTCGGTCGCGGCTGCCTATGTGGCCAACCGTTTCAACAACATCATGGACATGCTGCAGCTGTTGTTCGCCTTCGTGAACGCCCCGCTGTTCGCCACGTTTCTCCTCGGCATGTTCTGGAAGCGCACCAGCGGGCACGGCGCGTTCGTGGGTCTGCTTGCCGGCACGCTGGCGGCGGCGCTGCACCACGGCCTCACCCTGCCCACGGGGAGCCTCGCGGGCGTAAAGGGCGGCTGGCTGGCGGTGCTGCACCACTACCCGAGCGAGATGGCACAGAACTTCTGGACCGCAATCTGGGCGTTCACGGCCTGCTTCACAGTCACCGTCCTGGTGAGCCTCCTCACGCGTCCTCGCCCCGAGCGCGAGCTCGTCGGACTGGTGTACTCGCTCACGCCACGGCCACAGGAAACCGAGCGTCACTGGTATGCGCGGCCTGCCTTTCTCGGCGCGTGTGTGCTGGCCGGCGCGTTACTGCTCAATCTGCTCTTCTGGTAGGGTCGCACATGGGATTTGATATCCGCATACCGCTCGGGGTGATGTTCGCCATCCTCGGCCTGCTGCTGGCCGGTTTTGGCCTCACCAGTGACCCGGCCATCTATCAACGCTCGCTCGGGATCAATATCAACCTGTGGTGGGGTCTCGCCCTGGTGGTCTTCGCGGCCGCGCTCCTGGGGCTGGCGTGGCGCGCGCGGCGCCGCGCATGACTTCACCGCGTACTTCGACCCCCAGCTTCGCCGTACAGGCGTTCATGTTCACCGCCGTGGGGCTGGTGATGCTCGGCAATTACTACGGCTACGACTCGATCGGCCCGGTGGCCGAACAGCTGTCGCGCGAACTGCACTTCAGCGATACCCAGATCGGCGCGCTCAATGCGATCTACAGCCTGCCTAACATCTTCCTGACGGTGATCGGCGGGGTGCTGGTGGATCGCCTGAGTGCGCGGCGCATGATCGTGATCACGACCGCGGTTTGTCTGCTGGGTGCGGCGGTAACCGCCATCGGCGCCCACTTTTCCGTCATGGTGGTCGGCCGGTTGCTGTTCGGCATCGGCTCCGAGACACTCGTCGTGGCGACCACCGTGGCACTGGCGCAGTGGTTCACCGGCCGTTACTTCGCGCTGCTGTTTGCAGTTAACCTGAGTCTGGCGCGCCTGGGATCGTATCTCGCCGACCGCTCACCCTCCTTCGCCAGCGACCTGTACGCGCACGGCTGGCAGGCGCCGCTGTGGCTCGCCGCCGGGTTTGCGGCCCTGTCGTTCGCCGGCGCGCTCATGTTCTTCTGGGTGGACCGCCGCGAAGCGCCGCGCGGGACACTCGCGCTGGCACCAGCGCCGGAGCGCTTCGACTGGCGGCACCTGCTCACTTTCCGGCGTGAGTACTGGCTGCTGGTCGCAACCTGCGTGACGTTCTACTCGGTCATCTTTCCGTTCCGCAGCACCTTCGCCATCAAGTACCTGCAGGAGGCCCAGGGCCTCACGCTCACGCAGGCGAGCACCCTCAACAGTTACGTGTTCCTTGCCGCGGTGTTTGCCACGCCGGTGTTCGGCCTGGCTCTGGATCGCCTCGGCCGTAACGCGCTGTTGTTGGCCTGCGGCTCGGTACTGTTGCCGTTGAGCTTTCTGGTGCTGGGCGCCGTCCCCGGCAGCGCCGGAGTCTCGACGGCCCTGCTCGGGGTGAGCTTTTCCTTCCTGCCCGCGGTGCTCTGGCCGACCGTGGTGCGCTATTCCGCACCGGAGCACCTCGGCACGGCGTACGGTCTCATGACCACCCTGCAGAACGTCGGTCTCTTTGGCGCGAACCTGATCGCCGGGCACATCAACGACACGAGCGGCGCCAGCGCCACCAACCCCAGCGGCTACGCGCCCATGCTGTGGTTCTTTGGCCTGCTCAGCCTGGTGGCATTTATGTGCACCGTGGCGCTGTGGCTGCGCGAGCGCACGCAGGGTACGGCTGCCCCCGGCCCGACAGCCGCGCAGGCTTAGTCGCGCCCTTGATGGGCGTACCCACGTGGTAGATTTCCCTGCATGTCCTGGCTGACCGTCGTATTCGTGTTTTTCATACTGGGCGGCGCCGCCATCGAACTGTGGCTTTCCCGGCGCCAGGAGGCCACGGTCGCGCGCCTGCGTGGCGCAGTGCCGCCGCCCTTTGCCGCCAGCATCAGCGGCGCCGAACACGCGAAGGCGGCCGACTACACCATCGCCAAGTTGCGCTTCGCACGGGTGGGCACCGTCCTTGACCTGGCCCTGACCCTGGTTCTGACACTCGGCGGGGGCATCGCGGCGCTCGACGCCCTGTGGCGCCATACCGGGCTCGCCCAACCCTGGCTGGGCGTCGTGGTGATTGGCAGCTGCGCGCTCGTCATGCAGCTCATCAGTCTGCCGCTTGCAGTGTGGCGCACTTTCGTACTGGAGGCGCGCTTCGGGTTCAACCGCACCACACCCGCGTTGTTCATCGCCGATCTTGGCAAGGGTGTGGCGCTCGCCGTGCTGCTGGGCGGACCGTTGCTGGTCGCGACGCTGGTGCTCATGGAGCGCGCCGGGCGCTGGTGGTGGCTGTGGGCCTGGGTCCTGTGGCTGGCCTTCATGTTCCTCATGACCTGGGCGTGGCCGGCGTTCATCGCCCCGCTCTTCAACCGCTTCTCACCGCTCACCGATGCGGCGCTCAAGGACCGCATCGAGGCGCTGCTCGCGCGCTGCGGCTTCACCTCCAAGGGCGTGTTCGTGGTCGACAACTCGCGGCGCTCCACTCACGGCAACGCGTATTTCACCGGCATCGGGCGCAACAAGCGCATCGTGTTCTTTGACACCCTGCTCGAGCGGCTTAGCTACGCGGAAGTCGAGGCGGTGCTGGCGCATGAACTCGGGCACTTCAAACTCAGGCACGTGCGAGCGCGCTTGCTGCTGTCGATCGCCGTGAGCTTCGCGGGCCTGGCCGTGCTCGGCTGGCTGAAGGAGCAGCCGGGATTCTACGCCGCGCTCGGCGTGCCAACGGCCTCCACGCATGCGGCGCTGTTGCTGTTCGCACTCGCCGTCCCGGCGTTCACCTTTTTCCTCACCCCGCTGTCGTCGTTGTGGTCACGCCGCCATGAGTTCGAGGCCGACGCCTTCGCTACCCGCACTGCAAGTGGCACGCAACTGGCGAGCGCGCTGGTGAAACTGCAGCGCGACAACGCCGGCACGCTCACCCCCGATCCGCTGTACGCCGCCTTTTACTACTCGCACCCGGCGCCGCTCGCACGTATTACGCGCCTGCAGACCTAAGGAATGTAGTACAGGTCGATGGTCTTACCCACCCGCTCGACCGGTTGGTAGGCGGTGATCCAGGCGTAGTCGTCGGGGTTGCGCGTGCGCGCCAGCTCCGAGATCGCCACCCAGCCGGATGTCGGCTGGTGCGGCGGCAGATCGGTGAATGGCGGCAGCGGCTCCCTGGACAGCAGTGCGGTTCCCCGGTATGCCAGGGCAAGGTGCGGAATTTTCAGTTGCGCGGCGCGCCATTCCAGGCGCTTGAGGTCCTGGCCCCAGTCAAGATCGGAATCCACCAGCACCGCTTCCGGATGCGCGGCCGTCTCGTTGAAATACGGCAGGTAGTCCGGATATGCAGTCCACAGCGTACTCAACTGCCACGCCAGGAGCGCCAGCAAGGCGACCTTGCCGGCCGCGACCAGCCGCGGCCGGCGCAGCCTTACCAGTGCCGCCCACGCGTGCGCCAACGCCCACACGGCGCCGAAGGCGAAAAACGGATACAGGATGAGCACGTGCCGGATGCCGATGTTGATGCGGCTGAAGGTGCTGGCGAACACCAGTATGGCGACCACCAGCACCGCCGGGGCGATGTGCCAGGGATTGCGCTGCCTCCACCCCTCCCGCACGAGTCCGGCAAGCCCGAGAGTCCCCGCCGCCAGCACCGGCAGCGGCGTCTTCACCGCCAGCGCCACCAGGTAGAAGTACCACCAGCCCGTGAGACTGACCTGGCCGAGAAGGAACGACAGATGACCGGTGTCGTTGTGCGCCTTGACGGCGACGATGCCGTTTACCAGGTCCTTGAACGGGCGCGGCAGCCACAGATGCTGCAGCAGAACTCCGAACTGATGGTCCAGGCCGCGCTCCTGCAGCAGGTAGGCCACGGCCCAGTCGAAGCGGTGGGCAACGCCTGCGGGATTCGCGGCGCGCGGCCCATAGGCGAGCAGCAGCGGCAGCATGGCGGCTACGCTCACGAGTGCAAGTCCGGTCAGCCACGCACGCCACGTAGCGCGCAGCGGCGCGGTCCCGGCGGCCGCGCGACCCGGACCACACCGCCAGCGCACCAGCGCCAGAATCATGAGTGCCAGGCCCACGAACGGCACCGCCGAGAACTTGGTGCCGACGGCAAACCCGGCGCTGAGACCGAAGAGCACCGCATCCTTGTAACCGCCGCTCAGGAGCCAGCGTTGCAGCGTGTAGAACGCCAGCAGCATGGTCGCCGCCGCCGCCACATCCAGACTTGCAAGCGCGGCGTTGCCGAGGATCGGCGGCACCGACGCGAGCAGCAGCACCGCGAGCAATGCCATGCCCTGCGAGGCAAACAGCGCGCGTCCCCACAACCAGGTCACGAACAGCAGCAGCGCGAGAAACGGCAGCATGCCGAGTCGCGCGAGCGTGAGATAGCGCTCGTAGTGAGTGCCTGAGTAGAGGATGTCGACGCCCTCGCGCGTGCCCTCCGGCCCCGGGGTATCGAAGGAGCGCGCACCGGCCAGATAGGGGCCCAGGGCCATGAAGACCCGGCCGATCGGCGGGTGCTCGGTGTCGTATTCGTACAGTCCCCGGTCGAGCAGCTCCACGCCCGCGGCGAGATGCTCCGGCTCATCCCAGGTGTTGGAATACACGCGCCAGCAGCCGGCGGCGAGGATGCAGGCGCCGATGATGACCAACGCCAGCGCCAGTCGCACGGCCGGGAAGGCCCGTGCGGCAGGTGAGCCGTTCAGGGTCACGCTCCGAAGGGGTGCCGCAGCACGATGGTCTCGTCGCGCTCGGGTCCCGTTGAGATCATGTCTATCGGCACGTTGACGAGCGCCGACAGGCGCTCAAGATACGCGCGCGCATTCCCCGGCAGCGCATCGTAGCGGGTGACACCGACGGTGGACTCGCTCCAGCCGGGCAGCTCTTCGTACACCGGCTCGATCCCGGCGTAACCCTCGAGGCTCAGCGGCGGCTCGGGGGTCACGACGCCATGGATGCGGTAACCCACACACACGCGGATGGTGTCCAGCCCATCGAGCACGTCGAGCTTGGTGATGCACAGGCCCGAAACACTCGAGTTGATGATCGCGCGCTTGAGCGCCACCGAGTCGAACCAGCCGCAGCGCCGGCGCCGCCCGGTGACCGAACCGAACTCGTGACCGACCCGCGACAGGTGCTCGCCATAGTCATCAAACAGTTCCGTCGGGAAAGGCCCGGCGCCCACGCGCGTGGTGTAGGCCTTGACGATACCCAGCACATAGTCGAAGGCGCGCGGACCCAAGCCCGTGCCGGTGCCGGCGAAGCTCGCCGTGGTGTTGGAAGAGGTCACGTAGGGGTAGGTGCCCAGGTCGACGTCGAGCATCGCGCCCTGCGCGCCCTCGAAGAGTACGTTCGCGCCGCTGCCGCGCAGCTCGTTCAGAGCGCGGGTTACATCCGTGACGAGCGGTGCGATGCGGGCGCCGAGCTCGAGTTGCTCATCGAGGGTTTTCTGGAAATCCAGCGCCGGCAGGCGGTAGTAGTGCTGCAGAACGAAGTTGTGGAAATCCAGCAGCTCGCCGAGTTTGGCGGCGAAGCGGTCGCGCTGGAACAGGTCCGCGACCCGCACCGCACGCCGCGCCACCTTATCCTCGTAGGCAGGCCCAATGCCGCGCCCGGTGGTGCCGATGGCATTCGCGCCGCGCGCCCGTTCGCGCGCCTGGTCGAGCGCCACGTGCGAGGGCAGGATCAGGGGACAGTGCGGCGAGAGGGCGAGCCGCTCGAATACCGGTACGCCCTGTTCGATCAGCGTCTGGCTCTCGCTCAGCAGCGCCTTGAGCGACAGCACCACGCCATTGCCGATGAAGCAGCGCACCTGCTCGCGCAGAATCCCCGAAGGAATGAGCGACAGGACGGTTTTGCGGCCGCCGATGACCAGCGTGTGGCCGGCATTGTGGCCGCCCTGAAAGCGGGCCACCGCGGCGGCGCTTTCGGTGAGCAGGTCAACGACCTTGCCCTTGCCTTCATCGCCCCACTGGGTGCCGATGATGACGACAAACTTACCCACCGATTCAACGACCCCCTAATCCATTGGCCGAAATCGCTTGGACGCGATTTCGGCGGACAATGGTTGCATTTCCGCCGGCCAAAGGCGTGACTTTGGCCGGCTACGGCGGTGCCCATGCGGCTGGTTCCGTAGTGTCAGCATGCCCTAACGCACCACAAACAGGATGACGACGCCGACCAGCATGGAGCCAAGCCCGGCAATGCGCAACTCACGATCCTGCACCTGCAGCAGCCGCGTCAGTGCGCGTTTCAACCCCTGGGGGTTGAGAAACGGTGCGATGCCTTCCAACACCAGGAACAGGCCCAGCGCGGCCAGGAGGTCGGTGAAATTCACTTGCCGCGCCTGGTGGGATCCTTGAAGTATTTGAAGAACTCCCCGTCCGGCGTCACCACCAGCAGATCCCCGTCCTTGCCGAGCGAATCTTTATAAGCCTCGAGACTGCGGTAGAAAGCGTAGAACTCCGGGTCCTTCGAGTAGGCGCGCGCGTAGGTCTGGGTGGCGGTCGCATCCGCTTCACCCTTCACCCGCAGCGCATCGCGCTCGGCGTTGGCGACGATCTCGGTGCGCTGGCGCTCGGCGGTGGCGCGGATACTGGCGCTGGCGCTCTGCCCTTCCGCGCGCAGACGATTGGCGGTCTTGGCGAAGCTCTGCTTCATGCTCTCGTAGACGCGCGCCGCGACCTCATCGGGAAGGTCGATACGCTGCACGCGCACGTCGACCAGCTCCACGCCGAGTCCGGCTGCATTGCGGCTCGCCTGGCCGAACATCTCGCCGGTCACCGCGGCGCGCTCCGCCGACACGATCTGCTGCAGCGTGCGCTGCGCCACCACGCTCTTGATACCGTCCTTGACGATCTCGGCGAGCCGCTCGCCGGCCTGCTCCTCGCGGCCACCGGTGGTGGTGTAAAACAGCGCCGGATCCTTCACGCGCCACTTCACGTAGAAATCGACGATCAGACCGCGATTGTCGTTGGTCAGGAATGTCTCACCGGCGTACGACTGCGACAGGATGCGCTTGTCGAACTTGGTGACCGAATCCCACGGCCACATGGCGTGCAGGCCGGGCGTGTAGTCGGTGTTGAGGATCTTGCCGAACTCGGTGCGGATGGCGAGCTGCGACTCACTCACCGTGAACAGGGTCAGTCCACAGCCGAGCAGCGCCGCGCCAATCGCCAGCAATACCACGAAGAGACGCGTGTTCATCAACGCTCCCCCCGTCCGCGAGCCTCGGCGGTTCCCGAGTCCTGATCCTTGGGGGCGTTGCCCGAAGCATCCGTGCCCGGTTCGGCCTGCGCGGCGCTCTTCTCCAGCAGTTTGTCGATCGGCAGGTAGATCATGTTGTTGCCCGCGCGGCCGTCGATCAGCACCTTGTGCGAGCGCGCGAGGATGCCCTCGATGGTTTCGGTGTACAGGCGCCGGCGAGTGACCTCAGGCGCCTGCGAGTACGCGGCTTCCAGCTGGCTGAAGCGTGACGCCTGGCCTTCGGCGACCGCCGTGACCTTGGCCTTGTAGGCCTGCGCGTCCTGCTGCATGCGCGCCGCCTGGCCCTGTGCCACCGGGACGATGCCGTTGGCGTAGGCCTCGGCCTCGAGGGTGAAGCGCTCCTTGTCGGCCTGCGCCTTGTTCGCGTCCCGTTGCGAGGGGATCACCGCGTCGGGTACCTGCACATCCTCGAGGTTGACGGTCGTAACCGTGATGCCGGCGTTGTAATAGTCCAGGGTGTGCTGGATCAGCTCCTTGGTGCGGCGGGTGATCTCCGGGCGCGTCGTTCCCACCAGCACCTCATCGAGCGTGCTGCGGCCGACGATCTCGCGGATGGCGCTTTCGCTCACTTCGGTCAAAGTGCTCTCCGGGTCGCGCACCCGGAACAGCTTTTTCACCGGATCGGTGAACTGGTACTGCACCGCGAAGTGCAGGTCGACGAGGTTCACGTCCGAAGTCAGCACGCGCGACTTGAAGTCGCTGGAATTTATGCTGGCGACATCGACCTTGGTGACGCTCTCGATCGGCCAGGGCCGCCAGCCCACACCGGGCGGCCGCACTTCCACAAACTTTCCAAAGCGCTGGATGACTCCGCGCTCGGCGGCCGTGATCTGGTACAAGCCGACGAAGAACCACAGGACCACGAGGAAAGCGATCAGCCACAGCCATGCGCCCTCACCGCCCGCGCCCATCCCCGGCCGCAGCAACGACTCGAGCTTCTTCTGCCAGCGCTTCAGGCGCTCATCGAGGTCGCCGCCCTGGCCCGGCCGGCGTCCCCACGGATTGTTCTGACCGCCAGGTTGATTCCAGGCCATATGAGGGAAATCGATTGATGTCAGCGCGACTTGATTGCGCGCGGGATGTCGGAGGATTGTAGGTAGGCGCTCCCGGGCGTACAAGGCATTTCCGGCGCCTGCACCTCCAGAATCTGCACCCCCGCCGTGCGCGCCAGCACCAGCAGCTCCAGATCCGGGAGTTCCACCGCCAACTCGAGGGAGCCGTCCTCGGCCGCGCTCTCCGCGCGTACCGCGTGGGCCGCATACAGGCGCGAGCGCAGCGCCCCGGCGCTCGCCGGTACCCGCAGGCGCGCACGGCGCGCGAAGCGCGAGAGCCGCTCGGCGACCGCCGCAGTGAGCAGCTCCAGGCCGGTACGCTGCTGCGCGGAGATCCACACGGCGGTGGCACGGCCGTTCGCGTCGCGATCCAGGTGCGCCGGCGCCTCCAGGCGGTCGATCTTGTTGTAGACCAGGATCTGCGGGATCTCGCCCGCACCGATGTCCTCGAGTACGGCGTCCACCTGGGCGATCTGCTCATCGCGTCGCGGGTTGCTGGCATCCACGACGTGCACCAGCAGGGTCGCCGCGCGCGCCTCGGTGAGCGTGGACTGGAAGGCGGCCACCAGTTCGTGCGGCAGCTCGCGGATGAAGCCCACCGTGTCGGCAACCACGATGGCGGTGCCCCCGGGGAGCACAATGCGCCGCACGGTGGGATCGAGCGTGGCGAACAGCTGGTCCGCGACGTAGGCGTCCGCACCGGTGAGCGCACCGAAGAGCGTTGACTTGCCGGCGTTGGTGTAGCCCACCAGGGCAAGGGAGGGCACCGGGATTTCCGCGCGCCGTTGCCGGCCGGTCTCGCGCTGCTGCTTGATCTTATCGAGTCTCTTGCTGAGAACCCGCACACGCGTCGCGATGATGCGGCGGTCACTCTCGAGCTGCGTCTCTCCCGGCCCGCGCAGGCCGATGCCGCCCTTCTGGCGCTCCAGGTGGGTCCAGCCGCGCACCAGGCGGCTGGCGATGTGCTTGAGCTGCGCCAGCTCCACCTCGACGTGACCCTCGGCGCTGCGCGCGCGCTGCGCGAAGATATCCAGGATCAGGCCATTGCGATCGAGCACGCGGCGCTCGATGAGCTTCTCGAGGTTGCGTTCCTGGCTGGGGGACAGGGCGTGATCGACGAGGATGACGTCTGCGTGGGCTTCGTGCGCCGCCGCACGCAACTCCTCGGCCTTGCCGCTGCCGAGGAAATAACGCGGATCGGGCCGCTCACGGCGGCCGGTCACGGTGGCGACCGGCGTGGCGCCGGCTGACAGCGCCAGCTGGGTAAATTCCTGCAGATCTTCCGGGTCGACGGGGGCGCCCAGGCCCAGGCGCACCAGTACCGCGCGCTCACCGCTCCGTGGGCGTTCAAACATCAGGCGGCCGGCGTCTCCGGGGCGCCCTCACCCTCTTCGCTGGACAAGTGCACGTTGCGCGCCGGCACGACCGTCGAGATCGCGTGCTTGTAGACCATCTGGCTGACGCTGTTTTTCAGCAGCACGACAAACTGGTCGAAGGAGTCGATCTGGCCTTGCAACTTGATGCCATTCACCAGGTAAATGGATACCGGAACCCGCTCCTTGCGCAGGGCGTTAAGAAACGGGTCTTGAAGAGACTGACCTTTGGCCATCAGGTTCTCCTTGTTTTTTGCTGCTTTGAATTGTTCGACACGACAATAGACCGCACACGAACTTCCGTGTTCCGCGATCTGACACACAAGCTAACTGCCCCGCCAACGGCGAGGTCCGACGCGCACAATCTTAACATGCAGTGTCTCTCAAAGCCCAAGGCGGTTGAGTTCCCGGCGTATGTCTCGATTCCACGACAGCTGACTTAATTCCGGATCGAGCCACTGGGCGCCGCGTTCTGCGCGCAGCCAGGTCAGCTGCCGCTTCGCCAGTTGGCGCGTCGCCGCAATGGCCCGCCGGACCGCCTCATCAAGGTCATATTCCCCATCGAGATGGGCCCATAACTGCCGGTACCCCACCGCGCGCATCGACGCATGACGGGCGGACAGATCGCCGCGCCCGTGCAGGGCACGCACCTCTGCAAGCAAGCCCGCGGCCATCATGGCGTGGAAGCGCTGCGCCAGCCGCTCGTGCAGCAGCATACGATCGGTCGGGGCCAGCACCCAGACCCTCACCGGTGAACCCGCGAGCGGGCTCACCGTCGCGCGCTGCAATTCCGAAATCGGCCGGCCAGTCGTATGACAGACCTCCAGCGCCCGCTGGATGCGCTGGGCATCGTTCGGGCTGATGCGGGCGGCGGCCTCAGGGTCGAGGGATTGCAGCTGCGCATGCAGCGCCGGCCAGCCGTGCCGCGCCGCTTCAGCGTCCAGCCGGGCACGAAAATGCGGGTCCGCAGCAGGCAGGACCGCCAGCCCGTGCAGTAGTGAGCGCAGGTACAACATCGTCCCGCCCACCAGCAGCGGCACGCGCCCCCGCGCGCGTATGTCCCGGATGCACGTGAGCGCATCGGCCACGAAGCGGCCGGCCGAATAGGCCTCAGCCGCATCGCAGACGTCGATCAGATGATGCGGCACGCGCGCGCGCACTTGCGGTGGCGGCTTGGCGGTGCCGATGTCCAGGCCGCGATACACCAGCGCCGAGTCAGCGCTGATGATCTCGACCGGGGCATCCCCGGCGAGGCGGATCGCCCAGTCGGTTTTGCCGCTGCCGGTGGGTCCGGTGAGCACCAGGACCGGCGCGAAGCCCGCACTCTTAGGCACGCCAGCAGCCTGTCGGACCCGCCGACGCAAAAGCCTGGCACTGGACAGGCGGCAAAAGCCACGCCTTTTGCCGGCGAAAACGCGGCCGCGGTCCGAAAAAGCGCCGCCGGCGACTTTTTCCCATCGACTAGCGCCCCCGCAGGAACAACTGGTCGAGCTGCTGCAGCGACAGGCGCGTCCAGGTTGGGCGGCCGTGATTGCACTGGTTGGCCCGGTCGGTCGCCTCCATCTGCCGCAGCAGCGCATTCATTTCCGGCAGAGTCAGGCGACGGTGCGCATGTATCGCGCTGCGGCAAGCGAGGGTACCGAGGAAGCGGTCCGCAGCCGCCTCCAGATGATGGCTGCCGGTGTCGAGTGTCAGGTCCCGGACCAGCGAGCCGACGACGCCTTCAATGTCGGCCACGTTCAGGACCGCGGGTACGCGTCGCAGCGCCAGCCGTGTCGGCCCCAGGGCGTCCACTTCGAAGCCCGCCTGTTCCCACTCCTGGCGTCGCTCGAGCAGCGCCTCCAGTTCATGCGCCTTGAGTTCGATCACTACCGGGTGCAACAGGTGTTGCGACGCCGCTGCGGCGCTGGCCCGCTCCGCCTTGAATTTCTCATACAACACACGCTCGTGAGCGGCGTGCATGTCCACCAGCACGAGGCCGTCGTGATTCTGGGCGAGGATGTAGGCGCCGTGCAGCTGCGCGAGTGCGGTGCCGAGCGGTTGCTCGTCGGCGGACGAGGGTGGCAGCGCCGCAGGGGCGGCCGGCGGCCACGCGACTGGCGCGTCCTCCTGCTGCACAGTGGCGGCGAGCGTCCACGGGTCGCGCGCCGCATCGTAGAACGGCAGCCCGCGCGCGGCACCGGCTCCCCCGCGCAAGCCGGCGCCGGCCTGCCTCGCAACGCCCGCGTACCCGGCCGCATCCACGGCGCCCGCGACATCGGCGAGCATGGGCTTGGTTCCTGCCAGCGAACGCTCCACGGCACGCATCACAAAGTCATGGATCTGGCGGCTGTCGCGGAAGCGCACTTCGAGTTTGGACGGATGCGCGTTTACATCGACGAGCCTCGGATCAAGGGTCAGATAGAGCGCGTAGGCGGCATGCCGGCCGTGATACAGAACATCCCGGTACGCGAGCCGCACGGCGTTCATCAGCAACCGATCGCGCACGCTGCGGCCGTTCACGAACCAGAACTGCTGGTCGGGCTGCGCGCGCGAGCGCGTCGGCAACCCGATCCAGCCGGAGAGCATGACGGGACCGGCGGCGTGGCTCACCGCGATGGCCGCGGCCGTGAACTGCCCTCCCAGGACCTCATCCAGCCGCGCGCTATCCGTTTCGCCCTCGCCCACCACCGGCGCATCGAGCAGCACGCGGTTGCCGTGCCGCAGTCTGAAAGCGACGTCGAAGCGCGACAGCGCCAGGCGCTCCACGAGTCTGGCGATGTGCGTGAGTTCGGTCGTGTCGCTGCGTACGAACTTGCGTCGCGCCGGCACATTGAAAAAGAGCTCACGCACCTCGATGGTGGTCCCGGCCGGATGCGCTGCCGGGCGGGCAGACGTCGCCGCGCCGCCTTCGATGTTGATTTCCGCACCTTGAGCCGCGCCCGCGGCGCGCGAGGCGATGCGCAGCTTCGACACCGAGCCGATCGAAGGCAGCGCCTCGCCGCGAAAGCCGAGGGTCGTGACCGCCTCCAGCTCATCGAGGGAAGCGATCTTGCTGGTGGCATGCCGGGCGAGAGCCAGGGGCAACTCGGCAGCCCCGATGCCGCTGCCGTCATCGCGCACCCGGATCAAACCCACGCCGCCGCGCTCGACATCGACCTCGATGCGGGTGGCACCCGCGTCCAGGCTGTTTTCAACCAGTTCCTTGACCACCGAGGCCGGCCGCTCGATCACCTCGCCGGCGGCGATCTGGTCAACGAGTTCATCGGCAAGCACGCGAATGGGCATGGGCGCGCAGTGTACCGCGCGCAACGCCCAGGCTTTGAGGCCGGTGGGGACTTAAGGCGTGGCGTGCGCGGGCTGCGCGTCCGCGGCGCTGGCGAGGCGGCGCTCCTGCTTGAAGCGCGTGCCGTCCGGGGGGTTTTGCATGAAGTAACTGTGCACACCGCTCGCGATGGCATCGGCCAGGTGCACCTGCTGACTGGCGCTGCGCAGTCGCCGCTCCTCTTGGGGATTGGAAATATAGGCGGTCTCGATCAGCATCGACGGAATGTCCGGGGACTTCAGCACCACGAAGCCCGCGTGCTGCACCTGCGCCTTGCGCACCTCGCCCACACCCTCGAGGGCCGTCACCACCCGCTCCGCCGCCGTGGCGCTCACACCGATGATTTCGCTCTGGGTGGCATCGAGCAGGACCGGCGCCAGCGCTCCCTTGTCGTCAAGGCGCACACCCCCCATGAGGTCGGCCGCGTTTTCCCGTTCTGCGAGCCAGCGGGCCGCCTCGTTGGAAGCCCCGTGCACCGACAGTACATACACCGAAGCCCCGGTCACACTGCGATCGGCGATCGAATCGGCGTGTACGGAGATGAACATGTCGGCGTGCGCGACGCGGGCGCGCCGGATGCGCTCGCGCAGTTCCAGGAACTCGTCGCGATCGCGTGTGAGCACGGCGCGCATGCCCGGCTCGGCGTTGATGCGCTCGGCCAGCGCGCGCGCAATGGCGAGCGTCACGTCCTTCTCACGCGTCCCGCCGTGGCCAATGGCCCCAGGATCATCGCCACCGTGTCCGGCATCCACGGCGATAATGACGTCGCGGTCGCCGTCGCCCGGAGCATGTGCCGCGGCCACGGTCTTCGGACCGGCATCCGCCACCACTGCCGACGGCTCGCCGAGACTCACTAACAGTTGCCGCGCTGCCCCCTCACCCACCCAGGCGCTGTGGGCGGGCAGCGCCGATCGCAGCTGCAGCACCACGCGCAATGTTCCGCGTGCGGGCTCCCCGACACGAACCGCTGTCACGATGCCGGCCGCGGCGGGCAGTCGAAAGCCGTGCGCCAGGCGCGTATGCGGGAGGTCGATAACGACGCGCTCGGGGTTATCGAGCGTGAAAAGCTGGTGGGCCGCACCCGCGCTCACATCCAGCGTGACTTGCGCGGATTGTGTTCCGGCGGAGAGCGCCATCGCGCGCAGTTCCGGCAAATCCCCGGCCTGCGCCACCGACAGGGCCGCCAGGCTCGCAAGAGCGGCAAGGTTAGTTCCGCTAAAAATCTTGCTAATCATGCGGTTCGCGATACAAGTTGCGGTGTAATCTACGACTTCGCGGCAGAAGTCTCAAGTGCCGACAGCCACGACTCTCCGAGCGCGGACTCGGCGCTCATTTCAATGTCATGCCCGTGCGCACCCACCGAAAAGGCGAGCGTCAGGTCAGCGCGCGGTAGCCGGCCGGCCCCGCGCTCCGGCCATTCAATGAGCCACACGTGCCCAGGTCTTGCCCACTCGCGCAGGCCCAGCGCTGCGAGCTCGCCGGCGTGATTGAGGCGGAACAGGTCCAGGTGCACGACACTCAGGGCGCCCGCCGCGTAGAGCTCGAGGAGCGTGTAGGTGGGGCTGCGCACCGGGCCGTGAACACCCAGGCCGGCAAGGAACCCGCGGGCGAACGTGGTCTTGCCCGCGCCCAGATCACCATACAAGTACAGCACCACCGGCGCGTCCCCCGCCGAGGGGAGCGTACCCGCCATGCGGCCAGCGAGTGCTTCGGTGTCAGCAGCCGCGGGGCAATGGGCGCGCATCGGTCACAGGTTGACGCAGCGCTGCAGTTCGCGCGACACATCACTCGCCAGAAGCCCGCGTTCACCACCGCGGGCTGCGGCATCCCCGGCCAGCGCATGCACCAGCACGCCCACCCGCGCCGCACGCCACGGGTCGCGGCACTGCGCGAGGATGCCTGCGATGGCACCGGTCAGTATGTCGCCCATGCCGGCACTGGCCATGCCGGGATTGCCACGCTCGCACACCCCCGGCGTGTGGCCAACGGCGCCCACCAGCGTGCCGGCCCCTTTGAGGACCACCGTGCCATGACAGCGTTCGATCAGCCGCGCCAGGGCCCCCAGACGATCGCGCTGCACCTCCTCGACGCTGGCACCCAGGAGCCGCGCCGCCTCGCCCGGGTGTGGCGTGAGGATCCAGTTGTCACGTGGACGAATGCCTTCCGCGGCCAGAATATTGAGCGCGTCGGCGTCGACTACCAGCGCCTTGTCGCTCTTGAGCACCGCGGCAAGCGCGCGACTCGCCCAGCTCGTGCGCCCGAGTCCCGGGCCGATGGCGATCACATCCGCGCGCGTCATCGCTTCGTCGAGACTGTGCTCGCTCGTCAGTGCCAGACAGATCAGCTCCGGCCGTCCGGCTGCGATGGGCGCGACGTTCTCGGCGGCGACCGCGACGGTGACCAGCCCCGCCCCCGAACGCAGACACGCTTCGCCAGCGAGCCGCACCGCACCGGGCATGCCGGCACCGCTGCCGACGATGAGTACGCGGCCAAAGTCGCCCTTGTTCGAGGCCCGGCCGCGGCGCGGCAGCGCCTCGTGAATCTCCGTCTCGACGATGCGCGTCAGCGCGGGCGTGAAGCCGGCCGGCTGCGTGGCCGTAAGCTCCAGATCGTCAAAGAAGACGCTGCCGCTGAACTGCGGACCGTCGCCGACAAAAAGCCCGGTCTTCAGTCCCGCAAAGGTAACGGTCGCCTCGGCACGCACCGCCTCGCCGGCTGCCGCGCCCGTGTCAGCGTCCAGCCCCGAGGGCACATCCAGCGAAAACACCGGCAGCTTGCCGCTGTTCATGGCGCGGATCACCTGTGCGAATTCTGCCCGCACGCCGCCGCGCATGCCGGTGCCGAGCAGCGCATCCACGATGAGCTCGCCTGCGCCCAGCAGCTCCGCAGCGAACGGCTGAACCATCCCGCCGCTGGCCCGAAAATCCTCATACGCCTGGCGCGCGTCGCCGCGCAGCGCGCCCACCGCGCCGGCGTTCAACACCGAAACCGTCAGTCCCGCGGCCTGCGCAAACCGCGCCAGGACGTAGCCATCCCCGCCGTTGTTTCCGGAACCGCACACGATGACGATGCGATGCGCCGTCGGCCAACGGGTGCGCAGGTAGCGCAGTGCCGCCTCACCGGCGCGCTTCATGAGCGTATAGCCGCTGATGCCCAGCGCATCCAGGGCATGGGCGTCCAGGGCGCGCACCTGGGTCGCGGAGTACAGAAGCGTCGGCAGAGCCATGAGGCCATTATACTGGGCCGTGATCGACCTCAACGCGGTCAAGCGCGAACTCACCGTGCGCGCCCGCGCGCTCGGCTTTGGCGCGCTGGGCGTGGCGGGTATCACCATCCCCGAGGACGAGCGGCACCTGCTGCACTGGCTGGCACAGGGCTTTCACGGCGAGATGCACTACATGCAGCGCCACGGCGTCATGCGCAGCCGGCCCGAGCGGCTCTCCCCCGGCACCGTGCGGGTAGTGAGCGCGCGCATGGACTATTGGCCGGGGGAAGCGCGCGCTGCCGGCGAGGTCCTGGCGCAGCCTCAGCTCGCCTATGTGTCGCGCTACGCCCTCGGGCGCGATTACCACAAGATCCTGCGCCAGGCGCTGAAGCGACTGGCACTGGAGCTCCAGGAACTCATCGGTCCGTTCGGCTACCGTGTGTGTGTCGACAGCGCGCCGGTGCTGGAAAAGGCACACGCGCGCGATGCGGGCCTCGGCTGGATCGGCAAGCACACCAACCTCATCGCCCGCGACGCGGGTTCGTACTTTTTCCTCGGGGAAATCCTCACCGACCTGCCCCTGCCCCCCGACGAGCCAGGCGGCGCACACTGCGGCACGTGCACGGCCTGTATGCCGGCCTGCCCCACCGCGGCCATCATCGCGCCTTATCGGCTGGATGCGCGGCGCTGCATTTCGTATCTGACGATTGAACATCGCAGCGCCATTCCCGTAGAGCTGCGGGCCGCCATCGGCAACCGCATCTACGGCTGCGATGACTGTCAGCTCGTGTGTCCGTGGAACAAGTTCGCCCGCGCGGCGGCCCATCCGGACATGAAGGTTCGCCAGCGCCTGGACGCGCCGGTGTTGGCGGCGGTGTTTCGCTGGACGCAGGCGCAGTTCGAGGAACGCATGCGCGGATCCGCGATTTTCCGCATCGGCTACGAGCGCTGGTCGCGCAACATCGCGGTCGCCCTGGGAAATGCACCGCGCTCGGTGGACAACCGCCGGGCACTCGAGGAGCGCCGCGAGGACGGCTCAGCGCTGGTGCGTGAGCACGTGGCGTGGGCGCTCGAGCGTCAGGCCCTTACGGGCGGGTGATCTGGAGGTTGTCGATGAGGCGCGCTTTGCCCAGCCGCGCGGCGGTCAGCACGACGAGATCACGTGCGCCCGGGGACGGCGGATTCAGGCCGGGGGCCTCGCGCACCGCAAAGTAATCAGGCCGGAAGCCGGCGTGCTCGAGCGCCTGCACGCCGCTGCGCTCGATGCTGGCAATTTCCGCATCGCCGGCGGCCAGGCGCCCGGCGGCCGCCTGCAGCGTGGCGTAGATGGTCGGCGCCACCGAGCGTTCCTGCGCCGTCAGATACTGATTGCGCGAACTCATCGCCAGCCCATCGGCATCGCGGACCGTGGGCGCGCCGATGATCTGCACCGGCATGCACAGGTCCGCGACCATGCGGCGGATGATGCTGAGCTGCTGATAATCCTTCTCACCGAAGACGGCGACGTCCGGCTCCACGATATGAAAGAGCTTCGCGACCACCGTGCTGACGCCTTCGAAGTGTCCCGGACGAAATTCCCCATCCAGGATGCGCGACAGGCCCGGCACCTCCACGCGCGTCGCGCGTTCGGCGCCGTTGGGGTAGACCTCACGCACCTCGGGACTGAACATGAGATCGCAGCCTGCCGAGGCCAGCATGCGCGCATCCTCAAGCGGCGTGCGCGGATAGTGGGCGAAGTCCTCATTCGGTCCAAACTGCATCGGGTTCACGAAAATGCTCGCGACGAAACGCTCGCCGTGCTGGCGCGCGGCCTCGATGAGGCTCACGTGCCCGGCGTGCAGATTGCCCATGGTGGGCACAAAGGCCACCCGCAGGCCCTGCCGGCGCCAGGCCCGCACGTGCTCGCGAACCGCGGCAATCGTCGTTACGGTATCCATTTGTGTTGGGTGTGCCGCGGCCCGCCGGCGCGCGGCGGCAGTCAGAAGCAGTGCTCGGCAGCCGGGTATTCGTGCTGCTTCACGGCGCGCACGTAGCGCTGCAGCGCGTCGAGATTGCTGCTCGCCCCGTCCATGAAGTTGCGCACGAAGCGCGGCTTTCTGCCGGTGGTGATGTCCAGGATGTCGTAGGTGACCAGGATCTGGCCGTCGGTGTCGGGTCCCGCGCCGATGCCGATCACCGGCACGTGCAGCTCCGCGGTGATGGCCTTGCCGAGCGTGGCGGGGATGCACTCGAGCAGCACGATGTCGGCGCCGGCGGCTTCCAGGCGCTTGGCTTCATCGAGCAGGCGCACCGCCATCTCCCGCTCGCGCCCCTGCACCCGAAATCCGCCGGTCTTGTGCACCGACTGCGGCTTAAGTCCGACGTGCGCACACACCGCGATGTCATGGCCGGCAAGGAACTCCACGATCTCGGTCTGCTTGCCGCCGCTTTCCAGCTTCACCATCTGCGCGCCACCCTCCTGCATCAGGCGCACCGAGTTGGCAAGCGCGAGCTCGCGCGTCGGATAGCTCATGAACGGCAGGTCGGCTACCAGGAACGGCCGATGCAGGCCGCGCGCCACCATGGAAGTGTGGTAGGCCATCTGGTCCATGGTGACCGGCACGGTCGTATCGTGGCCCTGGATCACCATGCCAAGCGAGTCCCCCACCAGCACCACGTCGACATCAGCGCCATCCAGCAGCACCGCGAAGCTTGCGTCATAACACGTCAGGCTCGCGATCTTCTCGCCGTCAGTCTTCATGCGCGCGAGCGTCGCCAGCGTGACCGGCGGCCGGCTGACGTCGCGTTGCAGGTGGGTGTACATGGCGGTTGGGAGTGTAGCTAGATCGCGCGGCTGCGCAACGGGTTGTAGTAAAGGCGCCCGCGCGTCATGCGCCTGATGGCGGCGAGCAGCTCGTCATAGTCGCGTTGGTTCGCGACCGGGTCGATCGAGGCGGCGTTCACGATCAGGAGCGGCGCCGCGTCGAACTCGTGGAAAAAGCGCGCGTAGGCCTCGTTCAGGCGTTCCAGGTACTGCCGCTCGATGTACTGCTCGTATTCCACCCCCCGCCTGCTGATGCGCTCGATCAGCACGTCGACCGGGGCCTGCAGGTACACCACCAGATCGGGCTTGGGCGCCTGGATATCGAGCTTCGCGTACAGCTGCTCGTAGAGTGCGTACTCGGCGTCATCGAGCGTGACGCGCGCGAACAGCCGATCCTTCTCGAGCAGGTAATCGGCGACGCGCGTGGGGGCGAACAGATCCGCCTGCTTGAGCGCCGCCAGCTGCTGCGCGCGCTGCAGCAGGAAGTACAGCTGCGTCGGCAGCGCCCCGGCGCGCGGGTTCTTGTAGAAGCGCTCGAGGAAGGGGTTCTGCGCCTCCTGCTCGAGCACTGGCTGGGCGCCAAGACTGGCGGCGAGCCGCCGCGCGAGGCTGGTCTTGCCCACCCCGATCGGACCCTCGACCACGATGTACTTATGCGCCGCTTCGCTCGCCATGTGCCTGCAACAAAGTCAGTCCCGCGGACGCGATCCGTCCCTTGAGCTCGGCCACCCGGCCCAAGCCCGGCAGATCCAGATCCGGGGCAATGTCGGCCAGAGGATACAGAACGAAGTTGCGCTCCACTATCCCGGGATGGGGCAGCACCAGCGGCCCGTCGGGGCGGCGCTCGCGCCCGTAAGAAAGAAGATCCAGGTCGATAACGCGCGGGCCCCAGCGCACCCGCTCCGCCGGCCGTCCGAGCGCGGTCTCGATGCCGCGCAGCTCGGCAAGGAGCGCGGCCGCATCGAGGCGCGTGAGGATGCCTGCAACCGCGTTGACGAAGTCAGGTTGCACGATGGACCCGAGCGGGCGCGAAGCGTACAGGGGCGACGCCAGCACCAGGTGTGTCAGCGGCAGGCCGGCAAGCCGCGCACGAGCGGCCAGCACCTGTGACGGTGGGTCCTCAAGATTGCTGCCGATGCCGATGTAGGCCGGCCACCAGGTCTGCATGCGGTGCAAACCCTCGCGGTTCAGGAAGCGGGCTTGGGTGCGCGGCGGCGGCGCCGGCCGCCACGGCGGCGCGGGGCGCCAGTGGCGCGCGGCCCCGCGGGGCCCGCGCGCGTGCCGCCAGCAAGTGCATCGGCCATCGCACCGCGCTCCTCAGGAGAAACCTCCTGCAGTCGGGTCCACCACTGCGCCATTTCCGCCGGCGCGAGACCGAACTGGGCGCGCAGCAGCAACAGGTCGTACGCGGCGCGGAAGCGCGGGTGCTCGAGCACCCGCAGGGCCCGCCGCCCGCGCGGATGTTCCAGCCGCGGCTGCAGCGCGAACATCTCGCGCACCCCGAGGGAGAAACGCCGTGGAATGGCGATGCGCGTCTGCGCCTCGCGCGTGGCCCGATCGCAGGCATCGAGGATGGTGGCCAGCTCGTGCCAGCGCTCCGGCGCGGTAGCCTCGATAATGCCCGCGATGGGTCCATATAAGAGGAGTGCGAACAGGAAGGTCGGCGTGACCGCCTGGTCGGCGGCAACCCGGGCATCGGTGTTCTCCAGCCCTTGTATGAGCAGCTTCTCGACCAGGCTGCCGGGGTGACTCACGAAGTAGGCGTCCACGCTCGGCAACACTGCCGCCAGCAGGCCCCGGCGGCGCAACACCCCGAAGCTGCGGGTGCCGTGCCCGCTGAGGAAGAGCTTCAGCGTCTCATCAAACAGACGCGCCGGCGGCACCGCGGCGAGCAGCTCGCGCAACGGGTCGATAAACCGCGCGGTGTGCGGATCGATGCTGAATCCGAGCTTTGCCTCGAAACGCGCGGCGCGCAGCATGCGCACCGGATCCTCGCGAAAGCGCGTCTCCGGGTCGCCGATCACCTTCAGCGTGCGCGCCGCGATGTCCTGCGCCCCGCCCACGTAGTCCCACAGCGAGAAATCGGCGATGTTGTAGTAGAGCGCGTTAGCGGTGAAGTCGCGCCGCCACACGTCCTCGTCGATGGTGCCATACACGTTGTCGCGCAGAATGCGGCCGCTCGGATCGAGCATGCGCGCGCCGGTTTCATCCTCATCGGCCTCGGCGCCGCGCCGTGCCGCGGCTCGCGGCCGCGCGTGCGCGTCGCTGTGCGCCGCCTCGACATCCTCGACGTGGTCGATCTCGGGCGACTCACCGTCCTCGGGATCGGCAGCCGGCAGCGGCTCGTCGCCCTGCGACGGCGCGCTGGTCGCGCGGAATGTTGCCACCTCGATGGTCTCGCGCCCGAAAAACACATGCGCCAGACGGAACCGCCGGCCCACCAGGCGGCAGTTACGGAACAGCCGCTTCACCTCTTCGGGCAGCGCATCGGTCGCGACGTCGAAGTCCTTCGGCTCAATGCCAATGAGAAGGTCACGCACGCAACCCCCCACAAGAAAGGCCATGAAGCCGGCGTCGCGCAGGCGATATAACACGCGCAGCGCGTTCGGCGAGATGTGCGACCGGGAAATCGTGTGCTCGGATCGCGAGATGATCCGCGGCGCGGCAGCAGGAGTCGCAACCGACTCAGGGGGTGAGTTCAATTCTTGGCTTTCGGCTTGAGCAATCAGGATAGCTCTCTATAATACCGCGCTCCTGCTCAACGCCCCGCAGTCGCTCCCATCGTCTAGAGGCCCAGGACATAGCCCTCTCAAGGCTAGTACACCGGTTCGAATCCGGTTGGGAGCGCCATCAAAATCAATGGTTTATGTGCTTAAGACCGACGGCCTGTTGGATCGGCTGCGGCACGAGGCACGCTTTCGGGGCATCGAGAGCGCGCCGAAGTTCCCCTGACCAAAGCCCGCCGCCGCCTTGCAGCGGGCGGCAGATGGAGGCCCCTGCGGTGCATCGAATTCGCCTCGCTGCGATTCTGCCGTCTTGCGCACTATCACTCGCGCTCGCCACGCCGGCGCGTGCCGAGGAATCGCCCGACACCGGCCAGCAATTACAGCCCATCGTCGTTTCAGTAACCGCCCTGGCGGGAGCGCCCATTGATATCGATAAGATCCCCGGCAATGTGCAACTGCTGTCTGCCGCCGACCTGTCGCGCGACGGACCCGCAAGCCTCACCGGTGCGATGAATTCCAGAATCGGCAGCATCAACATCAATGACGCCGGCGATGATCCATTCCAGCCCGACATGCTGTATCGCGGCTTTGAGGCCTCCCCGGTGCTTGGCACCCCACAGGGACTCGCCGTCTACCAGAATGGTGTGCGGATAAACGAGGCCTTTGGCGACACCGTCAACTGGGATCTGTTTCCGGATGTCGCCATCAACCGGGTGGAGCTGGTGAGCTCCAGCCCCGTGTATGGCCTGAACGCGCTCGGCGGTGCCATCTCGGTGAGCATGAAGAATGGCTTTGACTACCAGGGGACGGATCTGGAGTTAGCCGGCGGTTCCTACGGACTGCGCTCCGCGGTCGCGCAATTTGGCGCAGATTCAGGGCCGTGCGGCTTCTACGTTGCCGGCCGGGCTCTCGATTCAACGGGCTGGCGCCAATTCTCCCAGGAGCGGATCCGCCAGCTGTACACGGTAGTGAGCGCCCGCCTGGGGCGCGCTTCCTTCGACCTGAGCTACACGCGCGCGGACAATGCGCTCAACGGCCAGGGACCGGCTCCCGTGCAGGAGCTCGCCGTGGACCGCTCGCTGGTGTTCACCGGCCCGCAGAACAACAGCAACACGCTGGATTTCTTGACCCTGAACGGCAGCATGAAAATGACCGATTCATGGTCGCTGCAGGGCGTGCTCTATTACCGCCAGTACGCGCAGACCCTCGCCAACGGTAACACCACCAGCTACACCGCCTGCACAAATGCCCCGGGATCCTTGTGCCAGCCGGACGGGCTTACGCCGCTCACCAACGCCGCCGGCCAGACGCTGCCGGATATCTCCGCGGGCGGCACGGTGCTGATCGGGGAAAACGATTTCGAAGTGATCCGCACCTACGGCCGCGGCGCCGCCTTACAGAGCACCACCAGCGAGCCGCTGCTGGGACACGCCAATCAATTCAGCGCCGGGGCCAGTGTTGATTATGCGCTGGCGAATTTCTACAGCGGCGCGCAGCTCGGGGTGCTCAACCCGCAATTGCAGGTACTGCCATCCGACCTGAGCGTCGCCACACTGGAAAATTCGGCGGCAGCCGCGCAGTTCGGCGACGCGGTGCCGGTGAGCGTGCAGTCGGTCAATAAGGACTACAGCGTCTACGCAACCAACACGCTGGATGTCACGCCGGCGTTGTCCGTGACGGCGAGCGGGCGATACAACATCGCCTACATTGACCTGCAGGATCAGCGGGGCGCGAACCTGACCGGCGACAATCGTTACAGCCATTTCAATCCGGCCCTCGGCGCCACTTACAAGGTGTTGCCGGCGCTGACTGCCTACGCCGGCATGTCCGCGAACACCCGCACCCCAACCGCCAGCGAGATCGAGTGCTCCAATCCCCGGCAGCCGTGCCTGTTGCCGACGAATCTGGCCGGCGATCCGCCGAACCTGCGGCAAGTGGTGGCGCATACCAGTGAACTTGGGCTGCGCGGACGAATTACCGGGGCGTTTTCCGCCGGCGATGTGCTGGCGTGGAATCTGAGCGTGTTCCGCACCCTGCTGCATGATGATATCTACGGCATCGCGACTTCGATCAGCCAGGGATTCTTCCAGAACATCGGCGCTACCCGCCGGCAGGGCGTCGAAGCGGGCGTGAATTATCAGGCCGGCGGCTGGTCGGCTTTCGCCAACTACAGCTACGTCGCTGCGACCTTCCAGTCGGCGCTGACGGTACCTTCGCCGTCGAATCCGTTCCAGGATGTAAATGGCAACATCCAGGTCGAGCCGGGCGATCACCTGCCGGGGATTCCCCAGCACCGCCTGAAGATTGGCGCCGACTACCAGATGCTGCCGGGCTGGACGCTTGGCGCCACCCTGAACGTAGTCAGTGATTTCTACTACGTCGGGGATGCCTCCAATCAGCTCGCGCCAATAGCGGGCTATCGCACCGTCAGTCTCCACTCCTCATACCAGCCGACTCGCACAGTCGAGCTGTACGCCTCGATCACCAATCTGTTCAACGCCCGCTACGCAACCTGGGGCATCCTCAGCGACCCCACCGGCATCGGCGCTCCTGGGGTTCCGCCCGGCGCAGTTACCAATGGCCCCGGGGTCGATAACCGATTCCTGAGCCCCGCCGCCCCATTCGAGGCGTTGGCTGGCGTGCGGATTACTTTCTGATGTTCGCTATGTGCCGCCGGAGCCGGAAGCTTCCGAAGGCACCAGATCGCGGCTGCGCGCAGACCAGCGAAGCAGCCCGACGGCGTAGCTCGTGTAGTATCCGGCGAGCATGCCGACGAGCAACAGCGTCAGCGGTGTGAGGCTCCCGGCCGGCGGCCCGGACGATGCAGCAGCGGCCGCGCCCGGGAATCCCCCGCTGGCGAAGCGCCAGGCAATGCGACACACCAGCAGGAGGGAGAGTGCGACACCCAGGTGGGCGCTTGGGGTGTAGAACCGGCCCGCGGGCGTCACCTCGAAGCGGGTGAGTCGCAGTCCGAGTACGCCGAGGCCGATGCCGGCGGCGGCGCCGCATGCGAGATAAATCCAGAGAGGTTGCGGCGAGCGCAGGGACGCAAACGCCAGCATCGCGATCACCACCGGGAATAGAACAACGGTGACCCAGGGGCGTACGCGCGAGAGCCGCTGGCGCCCGATTGCACGTCGTATCCTCGAGTGCATCCGCCAGGCGATCAGCGCAACGATTGCAAGGGTTACAAGCAGGTGTTGAGCCGATGGTGTCACGCAGACCTCTCGCCGATAGTGTCCATGCCGGTGCGGGAGGATACCTGCATCGGCCGGCCTGCGGTGCCCTGACTACTGGGTGAGCGGACTGCGAGTGTGCGCGCGCGGCCCGATGTCGGGCGAACTGCCCGGCTGCGGTGGCGAATCAGGGCCTTCGTCGCCAGGGCCGGCGGTGTGGCGCAACCTTGGAAGTACCTCCGCTTCCGAGGCGAGAGAGAGGAGCACGACCGCGGCGCTCACGATGAGCACCCCGCCTGCGATCAACACACTCACAGCCACAATCATGTCTGCCTGCCTCCTCGAGGCCAAGCTTCGCATGTGACCGGGACCGCGTACCGCTGCCTTTAGTGCGCCCCGGACCTACACCATTCGGGGGAGGGATTGATGCGCTAAGATCAATGGCTTGCAAGCCATCGTCTTTGCCCACCGGCGCAACACCCTCGCCTTCTGGTGCGGCTGCGTCATGGTCATCGCCGGAGTGCTGCTGCACCTGCCGATGTTCCTGATGGCCCGCGGTAATCACTACACCATGGCCGGCATGCCCATGGATACCGGCATGTTGGTCGGCATGGCGCTGATCATTCTGGGCGTAATCCTCGCCGGCTACGGGCTGCTGCCGAGCTTCCCCGAGCGCACTCCCGGCGGGCCGCTGCATGATGTGATCGCGCACATAGAAAAGGCGCCGCTGACCGCCGCGCACTGGCGCATCGCGGGCCTGCTGGCACTGGCGCTGGTCATCGATGTCATGAAGCCGGCGAGCCTCGGGTTCGTGACGCCCGGCATGCGCGCGGAATACGGTGTTGGATCGCAGATCGTCGCCTGGCTGCCGTTTGCGGCGCTTCTGGGCACCGTGGTCGGCTCCTTCGTGTGGGGCACGCTCGCCGATGTCTACGGACGGCGCGCAACCATCGTGCTGTCCTCGGTGCTGTTCATAGGCACCTCGATCTGCGGCGCGATGCCGAGTTTCTGGTGGAACGTCGGCATGTGTTTCATGATGGGTGCGGCGGCCGGCGGCATGTTGCCGGTGGCCTACGCACTGCTTGCGGAAATCATGCCGACCCGGCACCGCGGCTGGAGCCTCGTGTTGGTCGGTGGTCTCGGTGCAATCGGCGGATTCTTCGCCGCGAGCTCCCTCTCGGCGCTGCTGCAGCCGCACTTCGGCTGGCGGATCATGTGGTTTCTGAACCTGCCGACCGGGTTGATCCTGGTGCTCTTGAGTCCATTCCTGCCCGAGTCGGCGCGCTTTCTGCAGCACATCGGCCGCGGCGACATCGCACGCCTCTCCCTCGCCCGCTTCGGGGTGGAGCTGACGGCCGACACCCCGCCCGCACCCGACAGTCACGTGCCGGTGCCACCCATCAGCCGCGGATTTCTCGGCATCACCGCCGCACTCACCCTCTCCGGGATCGTGTGGGGGCTGGTCAATTTCGGGCTGCTGCTGTGGCTGCCTGCGGCGCTCATCGCAGAGGGCCGCAGCGTCGGCACCTCGAGTGCGCTGATCGCGCGCTCCACACTCCTCGCAGCACCCACGGTCTTGGTGTGTGCCTGGATGTTCAGCGCCTGGAGCACCAAGTGGTCGCTCATCACCATGACCGGTCTCATGGTGACCGGTTTGTTCGGGTTATCGGTTCAGGGAGCGAGCGCCGCGGGCTTCTCTCATCCGGTGCTGCCGCTCGCGCTGGTGATCCTCGGTTCCTGCGGTCTTATCTCCATGCTACTGCCGTACGCGGCGGAGAACTATCCGCTGCGCATCCGGGGACGCGCCACCGGCTGGGTCGCTGCCTGCAGCAAGCTCGGCGGACTCATTGCGCAGACCCTCAGTGTCATCGGCGCCGTACCCTCGCTCACCGTGACCATCCTCGCCATCGCCGCGCCCGCGTTTATTTCCGCGCTGCTGATCGCGCTCTTCGGACACGAGACACGCGGTCGTCACCTGCATGAGATCGATGCCACCGGCCCGCGGGCCCCGTAGCCGCTCCGCGCGCTCACTCGATGGTGACGAGCGCGACCTTGCCGGCGCCGCTCTCCGCCAGTACGAGACCCCCGTCGCGCGTAGGCATCATGTTGCGCACCACGCCGCCGCCGGACGGAATGATCCAGCTCTGAAACTTCTGCGACTGCGGATCAAACCGCACCAGCGTATTGGGCTGCACGCCCGACTCGCTGTACCAGATGATGTCGTGCAGCGCGGTGATGCCGTAGGGCTGGGAGGTGGCGCCACCAGGGGATGCCCATTCCTGCGCCATGCCGCTCTTCGGGTCATAGCGTCCGAGAAACCCGCGCGCGTAGTCCGAGTACCAGATCGCGTCATCGCGGGTGATGGCAATCCGCCGCGGCCGTGCTCCCGCATGCGGCAGGACATGTTCGTGGATTGCCATGGTGTCCGGGTCGATGTCCGCAATCTTGTTGGTGCCGAACTCGGCAAAGAACGGCACGCCCCTGGAACTCACGACCATGCCGTAGGGCAACGCATGCGGGCTCGGCACCGTCACGAGCTTCACCACGCCGGTGCCCGGCACCAGCCTGCCGATCATGTTGGCGCCCTGCAGCGTGAACCACAGCGTTCCCTTGCTATCGAAGATCGGCGTGTGTGCATCGCGCGCGGCCGGATCGGGCATCTTGTATTCGGTGATGGCGCCACTCGTCGGGTCGAGCTTGCCGATGTAGCCCGCGTAATTCGCCGTAAACCAGATGTTGCCGGCCGCATCGGCGACCAGCCCGTGAGGACCTGAGTCCGGTACGCGGGTGGGATATTCCCGGATCGCGCCGCTCTTTGGATCGATGCGCCCGAGGACGCTGGCATGCTGCCCGGTGTACCAGATCGCGCCGTCCGCGGTGGCGAGCGGATCGTGCGGAAACGCACCCGGCGTCGCCACCGCCCATTCCTTAAAAGACACGCGTACGTCGCCGGCAATGACGTTCGCCGCCGCCTGCGGTTTCGCCGGAAAACTTCGCGCCAGGTAATCAGTCAGGACCGGCACCTGCCCGGGCTCCAGCTGCACGCCGATCTTCATCATCCGCTCGACGACCCGCTGCCAGCCCTCGCGGCTGTAGCCCGGTGCAACCAGCCGGCTCGCGTCGTGGCAGCTCACGCACTTTGCCTGCGCGATCTCCCGGCCGGCGCCGGGAGGAAGGGCCGGTCCCGCGGCAGGACTTTGCGCCCGTGCGAGGCCAGTAGCTATAAGAAGAAGGAGAGCGATGCCGCTCGCAACAAGCCGCAGCGCTGTGGACATGGGTGCCTGCTCCATCAGCCTTCTGGTGGGCGCGATGGTACGCGCCTCAGGGCCGATGTGACCTGGCGCACATTGGCCGCTGCGCGCCGGAGCAATCCAGCCGCCTCAGTGCGAACGGTTCTCAGAAACCGCCAACCGCCAGCCGGCGCGCCACGGAAATGCGACATATATCCCCCATTTACAGGGGCTTCCGGCCGAAACTGCGGGTCAATTGCGGGCGATTCTGCGAGCGGTTTGTCCTTCAACTATTGATCGGGAGATTTATGCGTAACGTTCTTGCGACTCTGCTGACCGCGGGTGCCCTGCTCGGGGCCGCCGGCAGCGCTTCGGCGGCCAACCCCGCCACCACCACCTTCCTCGTCTCGGCGACGGTGCTCAAGAACTGCACCGTGTCCGCCCTGCCGCTCAACTTCGGCAACTACACACCCCTGGGAGGCGCGCTGACGGTGAATACCACGGTGTCGGTGAGCTGCACCACGAGCACGCCGTTCAACACCGAGCTGACCGCCGGGCTGACTGGCGGATCGAGCATCGCGCAGCGGCTGCTGAACAACGGCGCCGGCCAAACACTGCAGTACAACCTGTACACCACATGCCGGCTTCGCCACCCCGTGGGGTACCACGGTGGGCACGAACACCGTCGCGGGAGTCGGCGACAGGCATGGCGGTACCACCCATGGTCCAGACCGTCTTTGGTCAGCTGGTTGACTCCGTCGCCAATCAGGCCGCGCCTCCCGGGGCTTTACACGGACACCATCACCGTAACGTTGCGTACTGAGTAGATGAGGGCAATCGCGGCATCGCTACTGGGTATGCTTGCTGCGGCCGGAACGGCCGCGGCAAGCACACTCGGTGTTGCCCCGATCCGCGTCGAATTGAGTCCAAGCAAAGTATCGCGGTCATCACCGATTCGCAACCAGGAAGATTCCCCGGTCACCGTGCAGGCGCGACCCGCCGCCTGGTCGCAGCAAGACGAGCAGGACCAGCTCGGGGACACGCACGACGTGCTGGTGACGCCGCCACTGTTCACTATCCCTGCCAAGGGACATCAGGTCCTGCGCATCGCCCTGCTGCGTAAGCCCGATCCCGCGCGCGAACTCGACTACCGGCTGGTGCTGTCCGAAGTGCCACCCGCAAAGGCTGCGGAAGTTACCGGGTTGCGGATTGCGCTGCGCATCACCCTGCCGATCTTTGTTGCCGCCGCGACTCACACGTCACCGGATCTGTCCTGGCGCCACAGCTGGCTGCCAGACGGCACGCTGCAGGTCGAAGCGCGCAATCACGGTTCCGCTCACATCCAGATTCTCGCCTTCGACGTGCAGGCCGCGGATCACGCCACCCAGGTCCTGCACACAGATGCCGCGCGCTATCTGCTGCCCGGAAGTGCCACGCACTGGCAGCTGCATCCCGGCGCCAACCTCTCCCCCGCCACCCGCATCATCCTTCACGGGCATTCCGACGCCGGTGACTTCAACGTCACGAGCGACTCGGGTGCCCAGTAAAAGCCGCGCCCGATGCGGAGCGTGCGTCGCACTGCACCGGGAATCTGCGCGGCGCTGCTGGCGTTATGTAGTACGACCGCGGTGCGCGCCGACGACAGCGGTGGGTTGGACCCCGGCTGGCGTGAGTTGGTGCTGGAGCTGACTGTCAACGGTGTCGTTTCGGGCGAAGGTTTCATTGTGTTGCGCGATGCCAGCGGCGGCCTGTGGCTCGAGGAATCGGACTTCACCCGCCTGCGCCTGCACGCACCGCACACCGCCACACACGTCGCGGACGGCCGCCGTTTCTTCCCGCTCGCGGCCATTCCCGGCACCAGGATTGACTACGACGACGCGCACAGTGCGGCCAGCATCAGCGCACCCGGTACTGCGTTTGAGACCACGGATGTGACTTTCACCGGCAGTGGCCCGCGTCCGCCCCTATCCCGCAGCGGCACCGGTGTGTTTCTGAATTACCAACTCAGCGGCCAGGCCGGCCACTACTCTGGCGCCGACGTCGCCAGCGCCTACACCGAGTTGGGGTTTTTCAGCCCCGGGGGCGTGCTGACCAACACCGCCGTCGAAACGGCACAGCAAGGTACCCACAGCTTCGTACGTCTGGAAACCACACTGACGCACGACTTCCCCAGCTCGCTCCAGACGCTGCGTGTCGGCGACACAATCAGTGTGCCCGGCTCGTGGGCCGATGCCGTACGGTTTGCCGGATTGCAATGGGGTTCTAACTACGGCATCCGGCCGGACCTGGTGACGACGCCGCTGCTGGCCGTAACCGGTACCGCGGTCCTGCCTTCCACGGTGGACGTGTTCGTGAACGGCAAGGCGGTGGGCGCAAGCGAGGTACCAGCCGGACCGTTCATCGTCAATCAGGTTCCGGCACTCACCGGTGCCGGGGACGTGAACATCGTGGTAAAGAATGCACTCGGGCAGGAACAGCTCGTGAGCGTACCATTCTACTCGGCGGCGGTAATGCTGCAGCCGGGGTTGTCGCTCTATGACGTCGACGCGGGTGCCGTACGCGAGAATTACGGTGTGAGCAGCGACGACTACGGCCCGCTGCTGGCAACCGCGACCTGGCGCCGCGGCCTGACCTCCAGCCTCACCGGTGAAATTCACGCCGAGGCCTTGCACGACGGGCCCCAGGCCGCAGGTGTGGACCTCGCGCAGGCGCTCGATCACTGGGCAGTGGTTACGCTGGATATTGCCGAGGGCAGCGCGGCGGCGACTTCCGCAATGCCGGGGACGCCGGCACAGCCTGCCACGTCCGGAATGTATACCGCGCTGGGTATCCAGCATGTTGACGAACGCTTGAGCATCATGCTCCAGGCCCAGCACGCCAGCTCCGGCTTTCGGGACGTGGGCGACGTGAATGGCCTGCTCCGACCCCAGCAGCGCTACATCGCTCAGGCGGGCTGGAACTTTGCGCACGCGGGCAGCCTGCAGGCCGCCCTGGTGGAGCAGCGCAACGCCGACGATACGCGCCAGCAGACCAGTGCTCTCACCTATCAGGTGAACGTCGGGCGCGGTAGCCTTGGCCTTAACGCGAGCCGCACGAGCGGCGATACGCGTGACAGCAGCTTTTACGCATTCTATTCGCTGCCGCTCGGCGACCGCAGCAGCTCCTCCACCACCGCGCGCTACGACAGCCAGCAGCAGGCGCCGAAAGGGGCACTCCTCGAGACCGTGCAGAAGAGCCCGCCGCTGGGCGCGGGAGACGGTTACGTGCTCTCCGCAGGTACCGATGGCAGTTATAACGCTGAGTACCTGCGCCAGAACAACGCCCTCACGCTCGATGTAGCGGCCGCGCGGTATGCCGACGAGAGCGCGCAACGCCTGACGGTGAGCGGCGGCGCGATCCTCCTGGGCGGCGAACTGCGCGCCGTGCGCACGGTGACCGATAGTTTCGCCATGGTGGACGTCGGTGGAATTCCTGACATGACGGTCTACTTCGAAAACCAGCCGGTCGGGCGCACCGATGACAACGGCGTGGCCCTGGTGCCGAACCTGCGGTCTTTCGACGTAAACCGGCTCAGCATTGATCCGTTGCAGGTGCCCCTCGATGCCACAGTCACCGACACTCAGATTCAGACCGTGCCGCCTTATCGCAGCGGCACGCTGGTGCACTTCCCGGTGAAGCGCGTACGCTCAGGCGTGTTCACACTGCAGCGTGCCGATGGCAGCCCCGTACCGGCCGGCGCGGTCGTGAAATTCCAGGACGAGGAGTTCCCGGTGGGTCTCGAAGGCCTCACCTACGTCACCAACTACGACCACGGCACCGCGGGTGAAGCCCGCTGGAATGGCGGGCGCTGCACGTTCCGCCTGCCTCCGCCGCCTGCCGGCGGCTCGCAGCCAGAACTGGGCGTGATCGCCTGCACGGCATCCCCGTGAGGGTTCACGGCACTCGGAACCGGCGAAGCGTGTGGGTCGCACCCGGCGCCGCGGCCTGTGCGCTGTTGTTGTCCGCAAAGGCGCAAGCGGTGTTCCTCGGGACCTGTTCGGTGACGGCAACCCCCGTGGCCTTCGGTATCTACACCCCGCTGACGACACTTAACGCCACCGGTACCGTTAGCGTCAGCTGCTCCGGCGTCGCGCTTTTCACCGTACCGGTCGCGATCGCCCTGAATGCCGGAACGACGAGCGGGGGCACATTCGCGGCGCGGCTGATGGCGGCCGGAGCAAACACTTTGAGCTACAACCTGTACACCGCTTCGAACGATATGAACATCTGGGGAAACGGCACGGGCGGCAGCGTCGTCGTCAACACAACGGTCAGCATCCCGCTCGTAGGTGCGGGGCAGACGAACGTCACAGTCTACGGGCGCATACCGTCACAGGATCCCGCCCCCAACGTCCCCGCCTTCCCCACTTACACCGATACCATCACGGTGACGGTGAGTTATTGATCGCGCGCGCTCATTGGACGCTGAACGAGCGGCTCACTGAAACAATTGTTCGTGAGGTCGCCACCAGGCTGGTGGCCGGATTCTGCAGGATCGAGGTGCGCACGATCTGCTGCAGTTTCAGGTCAAACTTATGGAAGGAGTAGCCGACTCCGACCGAGCAATCCGCCGCGGGTGCGCTGCCCACCTCACGCCAGTATGGGCCCCAGGAGTAGCCCAGGTGTGCCACCAGGGACAGCTCCCTCCAGGGAGGCATCGTGAGGTCGGTCGACCAGTACTGGGCTGAATGACGTCGGCCGTTGACTCGTCCGTCGTACGCGGGCGTGAAAAATAGCGTTGTGGCAAACCAGCGGTGCGTGATACCGGCCTCGAGCTCGCCAAAATCGTACGCTGCCCCGCCGTTCACCGTGTACAGGTAATACAGCGCGCCCAACGTGATCGTCGTCTCGTGCCCGACCTCCTTCATCAGCTCAGCGACCGGGCTGATTTCGAGTTGCGGATTGCCGCCGACAGGCTGGCGGCCGAAATTGACATTGCTGGCGAACATCCCGAGGTGCCAGCTGCCTTCCGCTACCGCGTCCAGCGTCACTTGCAGTGCGGGCTGTCCCTCGGTCTGGGTCTCACCCCGGAAATCGTAGTCGCTGGTCGCCGTGGCGACGATTGCCACGACGGGCTGTTCACCGGCGCACGCAGGGCATAAAGCGCACAGAAAGACACAAAGGCCAACACTTTGAATTGTCGCAGCGACCATGCAATATTTGCGATAATGCATGCGGCACGCAAATAGCATAATGACGAGCAAATAACCATCGGGGGCGGGGCGTTGCGGCGCGCCCTTGTTGAGGAGAGCTGGACATGCTGGATTGCAGAAGTCTCAACCTGCTGGGCGCGCTGGTCGTCTGCGTTCATGACAAGATGACGGAAATGGTGGAGCGCGAACTGGGAATGGGCGGCCAGGCACCCGCAGCCCTGGTCACCATCACCCACAACCCCGGAGAGAGCGTGGTATTTCTCAGCGGTGCGCTGCGTCTGAGTCACCCGGGGTGTGTCCGTTTGGTCGACAAGCTCGTACGGGCTGGGTTGGTGGAACGCGGTGAGGGGCGGGACAAGCGCTCTCTCGCCTTGACCCTCTCGCCTGCCGGCAAGCGGCGCTCACAGGAGATCCTGCGCGCCAGGCGCAAGGCACTGGAGCTGTTCGCGCAGCCGCTGCGCCGCCAGCAACAAACCCAGCTCACGGAGTTGCTGGAGATCATTCTGCGAGAGACAGCAACTACCAAGAAGGCGGGCGATACGGCGTGTCGACTCTGCGAGGAGCAACACTGTCCGCAGCCTGAGTGTCCCATAACGCAGGGCTTCACCCGCAAGAGCGACGCCGCGGGCTCCCGGGGCGCCACCCCCTGACGCCGCAGTGCGGGTCATCGATCGGTGTGATCTGAGCCCGTTCTCCCACTGATCCGCCGCTGCCGGCAGGCAGCGATTGCTCGCAGACATCTGGCCTGCATATACTGCATGCTGCATACATTTTGTGGCTCGATCGACCATCGGGGTCCGGCCACAGGTGAGCAGCAACCTCCGTAAGGCGAACCTGACGGCCTCGCAGTAGTGCCTGGGGGCGCCGTCGATCCAACGACCGGTAACAACGAAGAACAACGCCTTACACCCGTCTCGATCACAGGAGTACTGACCGTGACCTGCCCCCATACGAACCTGCCGCAGGTGAATTTGGCGGCGTCGCTGAGCGCCCTGCCGCTGCTGGATCCGCGCACCAGCTTTGGTGAGGACATCGATGAGACGCATCGCACTCTTCTCGACCCGGCGGTCGCAGTTGCCGACAAGGAACCGCGACTCAGGCAATGGCTGCACCGCTTTCAGCCGTGCATGTTCGGCCGCCTCGGCGCCCGCAATCGTCAGGGAATCGGCTACGAGATGTGTTGGATCACGCGTGACGATCTGCTGCAGGGCCCGGTGCACGTGGTCGGCAAGATCCAGCGGGCGAGGCACGAGTGGAAGGAACGCGCCTCAGAGGGCCACGTGCACGGCCTCCTGACCGTATTCAACGTAGTTGAGTTTGCGTACGCGATGCCAGGGCCAGAGCTGGTCGAGCTGTGCCTGCTGCTCGCGGACCTGTACCTGGTGGAACACGCGCCCGTGAGGGTCGATACGATGTATGCCGAAACTGTTCCGCTCAGACACGCCGACGGCAGCTGCGAGACGCTCAAGGGCGGCATCAATATCTTTCATACGTCGGCCCACGGCACTGACAACCATGACCGGCGAATCCCGGGTGGCATCGTGATATCCGTGAACGCTCCCGGCCTGCTTGCCAACAGCTTCGTGAAGAGAGGGTTAGCGCCGGACCTGGAGAGTGCCATCGCCAGGGTCAGGAACTTCGCGTGGGCATCCATTGGCAACGGAGGCATCGGCAATCCAGCGGGTCGCGCGCAGAGCTGCAGTTGGCACAACCTCGATGCCAGTCGCCCTGCAGGTGAGTGCCCGATGCGCCATCGACCGCGCCACGTCCCGGAGAACTTCTCGACCAGCGACTATTCCGCCTTGTACCACACGGACGTACTGGTGCCGTCCAGGGTCATGCTCCACGCTGTCTGCGATACCGCACGCAACGAGCGTGAGGTGTGGCCGGCGTTGGACTTCAGCTATCTGTCGGCCGCGGCCTGCGATGTCGAACATGAGAATTTTGGCTTTGTCCACGGCCTGACCGCGCCCTGCGGCGCCATGCCGCAGGCGACCTGGAGACCACTCGCGGCAGTCAATGCGGGCGCGCCGAGGTGTCTGTTATGACCACCAGAAGTCGACGCTTTTATGCGGTGTTTGCCCTGCTGGCGACCTTGTGCTGGGGCGCCGGGGTAACCATGACCAAGATCGCACTCCAGGACTTTCCGCCACCGCAGCTGCTCATCATCCAGTTGCTGGCCAGCGTCGCCTGCCTGTCGTTGGTGGCGCTGGTTCTTGGGCAGATGCCCAGATCGATGGGCGCGATCACCAGGGTTATGTGGCTCGGGGCTCTTGAACCGGGACTGGCCTATTTCCTGAGCCTCGAGGGCCTGAAGCGAGTCAGCGCATCCGAGACTGTCGTGTTGTCTTCAACCGAATCCGTCATGGTGGTGCTACTGGCATGGCTGATCTTCAGACAGGCTCCGAAGAGCGCCGCGATCGTGCTCTCGATCGTGGGCAGCATTGGAGCCGTGCTGGTTGGCGGTGAACATTGGAATCTTGGCGGCCAGTCCCTCATCGGGGATGTGCTGATTATCGGCGGAGTCTTGTGCGCAGCCGGTTATGTGGTGAACTCAGCGCGGCTGTCCGCCGATATCGAGCCGCTGCCCGCACTCATCGGCCAACAGCTGGTCGCCATCGTGGTGGCGCTCGTCTTGTCCTGGGTTCTGGCGGATCACGCCAGCCCGGCAGTGCAGGTGGGATGGCGGGGCTGGGCGATGGCTCTCGCCTCGGGCGTCGTGCAGTATGCGGCCGCCTTCTGGTTTTACCTGTGGGCCTTGAAGGGCATCACCACGACCGCCGCCGGGCTGTGTCTCAATCTGATCCCGGTGTTCGGACTGTTGATTTCAATGCCGGTCCTCGGTGAGCGCCTCAGCGCGCTGCAGTGGGTGGGCGCAGTCGTGATCGTCGTCTCGGTGGCAGGTTTGACCTGGGTCAACGATGAGCACGCCTCGCCGACACGCAAGTGCGAGCAACCGCGCGACGACGACTTGCCGGATGTTATAGCAGGCTCACGCGTGCCTGAGAGACGTTGAGCGCCGCCGCAGCGGACACCTGCGAGCCCAGCACCCCGTCCAAAGGCTTCGCCGACTGAAGGGCGCTGGTTTTCGATGACGGGTTTCACCCCACTCGTCCAGGCGGGCGGCCAGGGCCGTTGGCGAGCTGTGCGGCCGCCCAACCGTGGCTCCCTGTGCCGCCGCAGCCGCAATGCATGCGGCACGCACATATAACACCGGGGGCACGCCCCGCAGTGTGCGCCACGTCACACCTCCTGGCGCAACCCCTGACTCACCTGCCTCAGTTGTGAATTGCCTCGGCAAATGGGCGCTTTGAAGCGTGACATAAGTAACGCGGCGGCACGCGGGGGCTCCCTAAGATTCACACCAAGGTCACTGACCACCATCTTCCTAACTAACCAAGCTCAGGAAACTTGAAATCATGCGTAGTCAAATTGTCAGCAAGGCTCTGCTCGTTTCGGCGGCAGTTGCCGTTGCGCTGCCGCTGGTAGCCTCGGCGGCCTCAACGTACTCATCGGGCGTGGGAGCTCTTACCGCGACGGCGACGGTGAATTTCCAGGTCAACATTCCGCAGACCCTGTATCTGCGGGTCGGTACCGGGTCGATTTACCCGGGCACGCTGGCGACCGTTAACAGCACCGATCTCATCACCTTCTCCCCGGCGCTCGGCACCGTAGGCAATGGCACGCCGGTCGCCGGCGTCGGCGGTGACATCGGAGCCGGGGTCGAGACAGCGGCCGTGCTGAGCAACGGCGGTACCGTCACCCTGGTTGCCACCGACACGGCGGCAGGTCTCACCGATGGCGCCGGCGACTTCATCCCGTTCACGCAAATCACCACGACCGCAGCTGCGCTTACCGGCACCTTCACGTTGCTGCCGGCGCCGCAGCTGAACGCCACCGGCGGCAGCTCGACCATTACCCTCACGCCCGGCGCCTCAAAGATCGTTCAGGCGGATGCCAAGTGGACCTTCGGCTACCTCAACACCGTGACTCCGGCCGGTGGCACGTATGGTGGTGTCGGTGTCAATAACAGCCTCGTGACCTACACGGCGACGATGCCCTGATCCGACCCGAGCACAGCTTCACGATGCACACCAGCCCGTCACTGCCTTCAGGCGCGCAGCCCGGCGTGACGGCTGGCCATCGTGCGCGATTCAGCGTCAGCACACTGCGCCCGGCGTTGGCCGGCGCAGTGCTGCTCACGGCTTACCCGGCTTCGGGCCTGGCGTATACGGCCACTCTCACGGCCGCGGCGCCGCAGGCTCTGTATCTGCAGGTCGGCAACGGCACGTTCACGGGCGGTAACTACACCCCGATCCAGGGCAACGGTCAGCCAACCGGCACCCCCGGAAACAACCCCACGATCAACACGGTATCGGCGAACCTGGCCCTGGCCGCGGTGGGTAACGGCACCGCCCAGGCCATGACCACCAACAGTACGACCACGCAGAGTTACTGGGACGGCTTTGCGTTTTGCAACGTACCGGCGCAACTGTATATCGGGGGCTTCTATCGCACCGCGGGCGGCAACACGGCCGCGGCGCAGGTCACCGCCACCGTGCCGGCGGCGTTGACCGACCCCCTCGGCGACACCCTGCCGTTTTCCAAGATCAGCTGGACCACGGGCGGCAACGGCGACGGCGGCGCTGAACCCTTTCCGGCCGGCACCTTCGTCAACGGCGGCGTGCAAACCGTCGGCACCATGGCCAGCAACACCTGGAACGAGAGCTGCTGGACGTTTTCGTACCTCAATAACACCGTGCCGAAATCCGGTTTCTACTCCGGCACCGTCATCTACACGATGAGCACGCCATGAGCGCCGGGCACTCGCGGTTTGCTTTTTTTTTACCCCTGACGCTCACCATAATCTGGGCTGCGGCGGCGCAGGCCAAATCGATCACCATCGATGATTCGGGCTCACAGGCGATCGAGCCGTCCGTGAGCATGCACTGGAAGAGCGCCGCGCCGTCGCGCTCGGGCCGCGGCAACCTGATGGTCGGTACCACCACGATTCGGGTGCGGATCAACGTCATGCCGTGGCTGCGGCATAGCGGGCGCATTTATCTGTCACTGCCGGCGCAGCAGCCCGGCCCCATCAGCCTTTCGTGGCTCACTCAGGGGCGGTTTCTGCCGGGCCAGGTTCAGTCCGGCAATCGGGTGCTGGTCTACGCCGGCCCCATCACGACGCCCTTCATGGAGGACACCCTGACTTTCCAGTTCACGGTCGACGGCGCCCTGATGCGCAGCAGTGTCCCGGTGAGCTATCACTTCGAAATGGATGAGGATCGATGATGCGACGGATTTTCTTAAGCCTGCTCTGCGTTCTCGGCAGCG
Organism: uncultured Gammaproteobacteria bacterium; assembly: GCA_963718865.1. Classification (GTDB taxonomy): domain Bacteria; phylum Pseudomonadota; class Gammaproteobacteria; order Steroidobacterales; family Steroidobacteraceae; genus 13-2-20CM-66-19. The sequence continues at coordinate 175,796 of CAVRAE010000002.1, forward strand.
CACTCAGCGCAGCAGTACAGGCACAGGGATTCGCCGCGCTGGTTTCCCCGCCGCGTTTCGAGCTGACGGCCAAGCCCGGGAAACTCCTGCGCGGCGTGATTGCAGTGAGCAACCGCTCGAGCACCACCGCCAGGTACCTCATTCATACCGCGGACTGGACCCTGGCGCCCGATCTGAGCGTGAACTTCTACGACGCGCTGCAGCCTGGCAGCTGCCGCCCGTGGGTCGCGATCGAACGGCCGGTGGTCGAGGTACCCGGGGGTGGAACCGTGCGTTACCGCTTCGAGGTGGCCGTGCCCGCGGATGCTGCGGCTGGTGAATGCCGCTTTGCCATCATGATCGAGGGCGATAAACCCTCGATCGCCCAGAGCACGGGGTTGAGCGTCCCCATCAGCGGACGCATCGGCGTCATTGTTTACGTAGCCGTTGGCGACGGCGCTCCCAGGATGGAAGTCCTGGGACCCACGGTCGCAAAGTTCAACGGCCAGCAGCTGCCGGCCCTACGCGTTCACAACGCCGGCAATGCGCATGGCCGCATGAGCGGATTCCTCACCGGCACTGACGCGAAGGGAATCTCCTACGACTTCACGCCGGCGGACTTTCCAATTCTGCCGCACGAGGAGCGCGAGATCTTCCTCACCCCTTCGACGGCTACGAACGATCACCCGACCCTCACCTTCCCCGTTACGGTGAAGGGCAGGCTCGAGTGGGGCAACAATCAGACAGAGCTCAATGAGCGGTTTGAATGAACCCCCGCGCCACCTCGCCCGCCGCCTCGCGCTCGGCTTGTGCGGGCTGGGAGGTCTCCTGTGGCTTGGAGCGGCCTGCGCGCAGTCCGCGGCGAGGGCGAGCACACCAGCCGCGAGCGGCCCGGTCTACCAGGATACGTACATCGGCGGCGGCACACTCGCCCCCGATATCTCCACCGATGAGCAGGCCAACAGCGACAGCCAGGGACTGGCGCGCTCACTGCAGGTCGACGGCGTAATTACCGCGTTGGGTTCACGCGACGGGGGGGCTTCCAACAACCTGGTGGAAGATGGCATCGTCGTCAAGTCGCAATGGGAGACAGCCGCGTACGGCGCGTGGTCGCTCGATGCCTCGGCGCGCACCGGAGGCTCAGGTTTGGGTCCGGGCGAACAGGGCCAGGGCGGCACCATCACGCTCAGGGAGCGCGGCATGCCCTTTGACGGGGATTGGCAGACCGACAATGCCCTGGGCGACATCAACACTCCGGATATCGGGCTGGCACGCTTGCAAGCGCGCTTCTATCTGCCGACCACCCCGATGCAAGGGCTCACTACCGAGTGGCGCGGACCCGATGGACTGCAGCTCACCGCGGGCGGCGGGGTTCCCGGACTTTACGAGGGCATCATGGTGCCCGATTTCCACACGCTGGACGGGTCCATCGCGACCGCCGGTGCGCAGTGGTCGCCGGCGTCTCACTGGATCCTCGGCGGACAGTTTGTCGATGCTCACGATGTCAACCTCGCGATCGGTCCGGTAATCGATGGCACCACAACCATATCGTCAGCCACCGGTCTCCTGAGCGCCGCCTGGCAGGATCACGGCGAGAGCCTGCAGCTGAATCTGATGGACAGCGACGTCAGCGGCAAACCCGGTGGCGTGGGCGGTTGGGTCGACGGGTCGATCACGCAAGGCCGGTTCCAGCAGAGTGCCGGTCTGTTTCGCATCGATCCGAACATGACCTGGGGAAACCAGGTGATTGCCGATGACATGCAGGGCGGCTATTACCGGCTCGGTTACCAGAGCCGGCAATGGCTGAGCGATATCGGCGTCGACGAGGTGCGTTCGGTGTCGGGCCTCGGCGCCGACACCACCTTCGTCACCGGCGATGCTCGCTACCAGCTGTCGCGCGACTGGGGAATCGGCACCGTCGCCAACATCAGCCGCACTGACGGCGGCAACGATTGGTCGCTGGAGGGTTACGTCGATCACATCGATACCTGGGGTACCGGCCGCGTGCAGGCAGACTTCGCCGATACCACGACGGGCCGCAGCACCACGCTCACGCTGAATCAGAATTGGTCGACCTCGGTCGGCGTGCGGCTCAGCACTTCGGCGTACGTACAGGTCATCAACGGCGCCCTCTTCAATGACGTTCCGCAGAACAGCACGGTGCTTGGGCTGGCTGCAAACGGCGGTGGCCAGTTCACCAGCCGCTTAGGGATCGACGGCACCGTGCAGTGGGCGGGCGCCGTCCACGGCCGCGCTGCACCGGGGGTGTCGGCCAATGTCTCATTGACCTGGGAGCTGTCCAATCACTGGACGATCCTGGCGACCTACTACGATAGCCAGACCGGATCCTGGACGCCCCCCACGGTGGTCTCACCGCTCACACCACCAATGGCGACTGTGGTTCCGGCGACTGCGGAGCGGGGTGCATTTCTGACGTTTCGCTACCAGCGAGCCGCGGGATCACACTTCGCACCCCTGGGCGGTATGCGCGGCGCCGGTGCCGGCGCCATCACCGGAGTCGTCTACCTGGATGCCAATAGCAACGGCATCTTCGATGCAGGTGAAGCCGGCGCGCCCAACGTGACGGTGGTGCTGGACGGGCGATTCTCCATCCAGACCGATGCCAATGGCCGGTTTACCTTCCCGGCGGTGGCCGCCGGCCACCACGCGCTCACCGTGCAGCCGGACAACCTGCCGCTGCCCTGGACGCTCACCAACTCCGGGCGCGCGCAGGTCGATGTGACCACCCGCGGCAGCGCGGAAGTTGACATCGCTGCGGTGCGCTACAGGTAGATCGTCAGCGCCGCTCCGCGGCGCGCAGCCGCTCGCCGGGAAAGACCCGGGCACGGGCAGCCCGATCGAGCATGCTGCGGCCGATGCTCGCGACACTCAGTCCGGTCACGTCGCGAAGCTCATAGGGCTTGCCCTGGAGTATCGCCTCGGCGGCGCGGTTCCCGCTCCTGATCGCAGGACCTATGCCCTCACCCAGATCGCGCGTCGCCAGCCCCGCGGCATCCCCGGTGATAAAGGCGTTGCCCGATCGGACTACGTCCACCCGCCCGCGCAGGTAGTAACTGAAACCACCCGGATCGAACTGCGCGCCACGGGCGAGCCCGCTGCCGAGCCGCGCGGCCAGGCGCGCGAAGTGCTGCTTGATATCCTCGCCGCTGTTTTTGATGCGCGCCGCGAGGGCGCCCACGCCCACGTTCAGCCAGCCCTTTTCCTTCGGCACATACCATGAGTACCCGGGCAGCCCGTGCTCGAAGAACCACAGGTGGCAGTCCGGATCCTGCCAGTCGTATTCAATTTCGTGCTCGAGCGTCACGATCTGCAGCTCGTGCGCGCGCGGATTTAGCTCGCGGAAGAGCTCCCGGTACACCGGGCAGCGCGTGCCGCCGGCGCCGATGAGATAACGGCAGCGATAGGCGTCATCGATGACGTAACCCCCGGCGTCAGCGGCAATGTGACGCACGTTGTGCTGCTCAAGCGGCGCGCCGCTGCGCTCGAGCAGCCACGCATCGAATTCAAATCTGCGGATGGAGTGCTGCACGCACGGCACCGGCACGTGCAGGCTGCCGAGATGCACACGCAGGCGTGGGAAAGTCAGCAGGCGATGCGGGTAGGACGCGAGGTCCATGCCTAAGTCCTGCACCACCTCGGGCGTGATCCACCCCGCACACAGCTTCAGGCGCGGCAGGCGCTCCCGGTCGAGCACCAGCACGTCGGCGCCCGCGCGCCGCAGGCGCGTGGCGGCGCTGGCACCGGCCGGTCCGCCGCCGACGATGAGGACCTCACAGGTGCGCACGGAGCGCCCGCGGGTGAATGCGCGTCACGCCGGCACGCATGCCCTGCTCAGGGTGTGTACAGATGCCTGCGCGTCCAGGCGATGTCGTTGTTGTCGCGGGGCGCGAACAGCACCTGGAACAACTGCAACGTGCCCGTGGAAAACGCCGCCACCGAGCCAGCGAGGTACAGCCGCCACATGCGCACAAACTTCTCGTCGAACATCGCGCGCACGCGCTCGCTCGCGAGTTCGTAGCCTGCCAGCCATTGCCGCAGCGTCTGCGCGTAGTGCAGCCGCAGGTTCTCGATATCGAGAATTGATAATTCCCAGGGCTCGAAAATATGCGCCATCTCCGACAACGCCGGCGGGTGCGCACCCGGGAAGATCCGCTTCTCAATCCAGGGTTGCAGGCGCGCCGGGCGATTGCGGCCAATCGAGTGAATGAGTCCGCGGCCGTTGCTGCCCATGCACCCGCGGGCGATGCGCCCCAGCGTCTCGTAGTTCTTGACGCCCACGTGTTCGAGCATGCCGATGGAGACGAACGCGTCGTACTCCCCGGTGATGCTGCGGTAGTCGTCCTCGACGTACTCGACCTGCCGCGCCAGACCCTCGCGTGCCGCCCGTTCACGGGCGTAAGCGATCTGCTCGTGCGAGATGTTGAAGGCGCGCACGCGCACCCCGTAGTGGCGCGCCATGTGCAGGGCAAACACGCCCCAGCCGCAGCCGGCCTCGACCACGCTCTCGCCGGGCTTCAGGCGCAGTTTGCGGCACACGTGATCCATTTTGGCGACCTGCGCCTGGTCGAGCGTCGCCTCGGGCGTCGGGTAGTAGGCGCAGGTGTAGGCCATGGTCTCGCCCAGCCACAGGGCGTAGAACTCGTTGCCGATGTCGTAGTGATGATGGATGTTCTCGCGCGAGCCTGATCGCGTGTTGCGATGCCGCAGCGCCAGCGCACGGCGCAACAGCGAGTCGCGCTTCCTGCCCATCCCCCCGGCGCGATACACCGCCTCCAGCAGCCACACCAGATCGCCGTCAATCTGCACGTCTCCGGCGCTGTAGGCATCGCCGAAGCGCACCCACGGGTCCGCCAGGATTGAAAGCAGCGTGGCCCGGCTGGCGAAAGTCACGCTCGCGACCGGGGCCGCAGTACAGGTGATGCGGGCACTGTCACGGACTGCAAAATCGAAGTCAGGGTTGCCGAGCGCCGCCCGCAGGCGCAACAGCAGCCAGCGATCCAGTCCCCGCCCGTTGCCCGCCGAGGGCGGCGCGTCGGCGCGCGGCGCCGCTGACGCCTGCGCGGACTTGCCGGCGCGCTCGGACGCGGACACCAGGCTCTCGTCGCAGGTATTCACGGCTGCAGCCCTCCAAAACTTCGAACCGTTAATCTAGCATCACCTTTCCCGGCCTGCGACCCGTTGCCCCGTCCGGAGCGTCGCGGTCAGGCAACACCGCGGTTTCATGGGGGTCGCCACGCACGCGCAAGGCCGGCGCGGCGGCCTTAGCGCGTCAGAATGCTGTTCAGCAGGGTCGCGAGGCGCCCCCCGGCAAGCAGCACCCGCTCGCGCACGATCTGCTCAGCATCCTGCTGATAGGCACCGTCCAGAACGACAATGCCCTGCGGGAGGCTGTTGCAGGCAAAGCCCGGGTAGTGGTAGGCCACATTGCGGGCCAGGTTGTTGGATTCAAACGCCCATTGGTCGGGTGAACCCTGCCCGGCGTCGTTCACGAGGCTGTGCGCCTCGATGGCCAGCGCGTCGATGTCATCGGGGGGCTGCTGGCGATTGCGCGCGTGGAAAGCGAGCTTGACCAGGTCGCTGTCCCAGGCGCGGTGCAGGTTCTCGCGCCCGCGCGTCCTGACGCCCCACAGCGCAACCTGTACGCGGTTGCCCCCGCGGTCCTCGTTATCGGCTGCATGCAGTGGCTGATGGATGTCCCCGACCAGGTGTACGACCCATTTCAGGGCCTCGTTGCGCTCACGCGGCGCCGTGCGCGGATTGGCGAGCACACCGATCAGGCGCTGCAACTGCCCGGTATTGCACTGGCCGTCCGGGCAGTAGCGCGCCTTCGGCACGCTGCCGCACACCGGCACGTCATCGTAGTGCCAGGTCGCCCTGGCCGCCGCAGTGCCATACAGTTCGTCCGCCCACACCGACACCGCCTCGAGGTTGGTGCGCCCGGAGAGGTTGCCGGACTTGTCCAGATCGCCCCTGAGCAGCTGAGTCACCACCGCGTGGGCCTGCGGTGTCAGCAGCCGGTCGGCGATGGCGCCCACGGTGCGGTGCCCCTGTGGACCCCACGCCCAGACGCACGATACACACGACGAAGCGAGTACCAGCATGATGGCGAGAGAGTTATTCTTTTTCATATTCATGGCTGCAAGGCGTCTGCCTGGCGCGCGTTCCGCAGGTCCGTTGGCGCGCCAGTATTCACGCACTGTGGCCCGATATCCAACGTGCGGCCATCGTGTAGACTCGCTGCGCCTCGCGTGCCACGTCCGGACGGAAAAACAACCATGCATCGCGCAACCCACTCCATTGTCGCCCGCATCCTCATTTTCGTTGCCGCCGCCTGTGCGGCGTTGAGTCTCGCCACGGCCGCGCCAGCCGCCAGCCCGGACGCCGCAGCCCCCGCCTCACACGGCCTGGACATTGCCGGGATCGACCGCGCGGTCGCCCCGGGGGACGACTTCTTCCGCTTCGCCAACGGCACCTGGCTCAAGACCACGGAGATTCCGGCTGACCGCAGCAGCTTCGGCACCGGCGCCAAGGTCGCGGAGCTGACCGCGAAACGCACCGCGGAGCTGATCCGTGAAGCCGCCGAGAAATCCACCCCGGGCTCGGACGCGCGCAAGGTCGGGGACTACTACGCGAGCTATATGGATGAGGAGACCATTGAAAAGAAGGGCCTCGCACCGCTTGAGCCGGCGCTCAAGCGCATCGACGCCATCAAGGGCCGCAAGGGGCTCGCGCGCGCGCTGGGCGCCTCGCTGCGCGCGGACGTGGACGTGCTCAACAGCACCAACCTCCATACCCCGAATCTGTTTGGTCTGTGGGTGGCGCAGGACCTGGATGATCCATCCGGCTACGCGGCCTTCATCCTGCAGGGCGGCCTGGAGATGCCTGACCGCGACTACTACCTGGACCCCTCGGCGCCGATGGCCGCCATCCGCACCAAGTACCAGGCGCACATCGCCGCGATGCTCGACCTCGCCCACCAGCCCGACCCCAAGGGCTCCGCCGAGCGGATCTATGCGCTCGAACGCCACATGGCAGAGGTTCATGGGACCCGCGCGGAGTCCGAGGATGTGCTCAAGGGCGACAATCACTGGCAGGTTGCGGATTTCCCAAAGCGCGCGCCAGGGCTCGACTGGACAGCGTTCTTTGATGCGGCCGGACTTTCCCACCAACAGGCGTTCGTGGTGTGGCAGCCAAAGGCCGTCACCGGCCTCGCCGCCCTGGTGGCGAGCGAGCCGCTGGACACCTGGAAGCAATACCTGCGCTTCCACCTGATTGAGGACAATGCGCGCTACCTGCCGCGGGCGTTCGTAACGGAGGCCTTCGAATTTCAAGGGCACGTGCTGAACGGCACACCGCAGCAGCGTGCGAGATGGAAGCGCGCCGTGGACGAGACCAGCTTTGCGCTCGGCGAGGCCGTCGGCAAGCTGTACGTGGACCGTTACTTCCCGCCGGAGGAGAAGGCACGCGCCCAGGCGATGGTGAAGAACCTGCTGAGCGCGTTCGCGGTGCGCATCGACCAACTCGAGTGGATGGCGCCGCAAACCCGCGTGCAGGCCAAGGCGAAACTCGCGGCCCTGAAAGTGGGCGTCGGCTACCCGGATCACTGGATCGACTACTCGGGCCTTAAGGTGGTACGCGGCGATGCGCTGGGTAACGCCGAGCGCGCGCAGCTGTTTGAATATCACCGCAACCTGAAGAAATTCGGTACCCCGGTGGATCGCTCCGAGTGGGCGATGACGCCGCAGCTGGTAAACGCGGTGAATCTGCCGGCGATGAACGCCCTGAATTTCCCCGCCGCGATCCTGCAGCCGCCGTTTTTTGATCCGCAGCGCGACCTGGTGCTGGACTACGGCTCGATTGGAGCGGTGATCGGCCATGAAATCAGCCACAGCTTCGATGACCAGGGCGCGCTGTTCGACGCCACCGGCCGGCTGCGCAACTGGTGGACCAAGGAGGACTTCGCGCACTTCGAGGCCGCCGGGAAAAAGCTCGCCGCGGAGTTTGATCGCTACCATCCATTTCCGGACGTAGCCGTCAACGGCAAGCAGACACTGAGCGAGAACATCGCGGATGTCGCGGGGCTGTCGGTGGCCTACGATGCCTGGCGCCTCACGCTCAATGGCCAGCCGGCGCGCGGCGCGGGCGGCTTCACCGGCGAGCAGCTGTTTTTCCTAAGCTTCGCGCAGAGCTGGCGCACCAAGATACGCGAGCCGGCACTGCGGCAGCGGCTGGTGGTGGACGGGCACGCGCCGCCGGAGTATCGCGCCGACACCGTGCGCAACCTGGACGCCTGGTACAAGGCGTTTGACGTCAAGCCCGGCGAGAAGCTCTACCTCGCGCCCGCGGATCGCGTGCCGGTCTGGTAGCCGGCTGCCGCCATGTACCTACGCCTTCGGCTTCCTGAACTTCAGGATAAATTGATCGGTGTGACCGCGGATCGATTTGTCGAAGACCGAGGCGGTGCGCGGATCGGCAGGGTTGGCCAGTAACGCGCTCTGCCCATCGAACCGGAAGCCGGCCGCTTCGACCTCCCGACGCACCGTTGAAGCTGCGATGCGATGCAGCGTGTCGGTGACGTCGGCGGGCGCGCCAGCGAGCGCCGAATGGTCCAGCACCAGGTAAGTACCTCCTGGCTTCAGAGCCGTATACACCGCCTTGTTAAAGGCCAGCATGTCGACGGGACCCATGAAGGGGTCTTTCAGATCATGGTAGTTCTGCGAGATCCAAAAGAGGTCGAGCTTGTCGGGCAACCGCACGCCCTCCAGGGCCGATGCGAAGGTCACCGTGACGTTCGGATGCTTGACGGCGAACGTTTCAACTTCGGCGATTCCTTTGACGATGTTCGGATACACGAACAGAGCGCTGGGGACGACCGCGTAAACGTGGCCGCCAGGTCCAACGACATCAGCGAACAGACGCGTGAAGTACCCCGCTCCGGCGGCATAGTCGGCGACTTTATAGCCGGGTCGCACACCTGCGAAGGCTAGTGTTTCAACGGGCTTACGGTCCGCGTCGCGCGCGGTGTCCGTAGCCGGGCGGGTTGGGTCGGCGACGGCCGCGACTATCGCGCTACGAGCGGCCGCGGGGTCCTGTTCTTCGCCCATTGCCCAGCCCGAAAGCATCAGTATTGCAATCGCGCACACGGGAATTGTCGTGGTACGAGTCATGACCGGCCTCTCCTGACAACAACGCGCGGGGATTTTAAAGGCCCTGCTGACGTGACCGGTGGGCCGCCTCGAAGAATATTTAGTGGGCCAGTTCCGACGCGGCACACATGCCAGGGGACGTGTCGAGGCGCATGGTGCCGCGGTTCGCGGCACGGGCGGTCAGGGGCCGAGGCGTCCGAAATAAACCAGCGTCTGGTAGGGCAGCATGATCTGCCCGTCGCGCGCATGGGTGTCGAACACCTTTCTTAAGTCCGCCATCATGGGCGCGTACCCGGGGTTCGCGGGCTCGGGCGCATAGGATGAGGACATCAGGCGGCCCTGCAGTCCTTCGAAATCCAGATGCTGTCGATTGGGAAACTCGGCGCGTTCCATCGCGCCGCCGAAGAACTCGCGCATGCTGGTTTCATTGGCACGGCTCGCGGTGATGGTGGCGTACTGCGGGGCGTGCCGCAGGAGCAGCGCTTCATAGTCGGCGAGGAACGCCGTCGTATCGCGGGGTCTTTCGTTCCACAGCAGCGCACCCGAGCCACCCGCGCGAATCACGCGCAGCCCCTCGGCGCGCGCCTTCGGCACATCGAACCAATGGAATGCCTGGCCCGCCACCAGCAGATCAACGCTCCGGGGCGCGAGCGTCGTGTCCTCCGCCGTACCATTCACGCTGCGAAAGCGCGGCCAGCCCCGCAGCGCGGCCTCGGCGCGGGCGCGCATGGCGTCGTTGGGCTCCACGCCGAACACCTCGGCGCCGCTGTGAAGCAGCAGCGCGGTCAGGATGCCGGTCCCGGATCCAACATCTGCGACCACCGCCCGTGCCGACAGCCCACAGCGTTGTTTCAGGAGCGTGACCGCCCCATCCGGATACCCCGGTCGATAGAGGGCGTAGCTATCCGCGCGGGCGGTGAAGCGCTCGGTGGGCTTGTTCATGGATGCCTATTATCCCGCGGACTCGCAAGGATCGGGTGGCATCCGGCAGCGCGGCCTTTAGAATGCACGCATGCCCAGTGAATGCACCACCGCGGACTCAGCGTCCGCACCGACACCCTTGTCCGCCGTTGCGCACGCCGGTTCATGGCGCACTATGCTGGAGCTCACCGTGCTGGGCGCGATCTGGGGCGGCTCGTTCCTGTTCATGCGCGTTGCGGCCAGCGACTTTGGTCCCATCCCGCTGGTCGAAATGCGCTTAGGCCTGGGCGCGCTCATTCTGCTGCCGTTCCTGTGGCAGGCCCGCGCCCAGTTCACGCCGCGTCTGTGGCTTCTCATCGCCGGCATTGCCACCATCAACTCGGTCATCCCGTTTGCGTTGTTTGCGTGGGCCGCGGAGAGCGCGCCAGCGGGTATTGGTGCGATCAGCAACGCCATGACGGTCATGTTCACGGCGCTCGTCGCCTTCATCTTCTACGGCGAGCGCATCAGCGCGCGGCGCACGCTGGGGTTGGCGGCCGGCTTTGCGGGCGTGCTCATCCTGGCAAGCGGCAGAGTCGCGGGTGCCAGCGTCTGGCCAGCGGCTCTGGCGGGCACGGCGGCGGCGTTTCTCTACGGGGTCGGCATCAATCTCGTGCGCCGCCATCTCACCTCTTATCCGCCGGTCGCGATAGCGGCTGCGGCGCTCACCTGCGCGGCGCTCCTGCTCGCCCCGCTGGCGCTTTACACCTGGCCACGGCACGCCGTGGCAGCCGCCTCCTGGGGAAGTGCGGCGCTCCTGGGCGTGCTATGCACGGGCATCGCCTTCGTCTCCTATTACCGGCTGATCGCGCGCATCGGTGCCATGCGCGCCTCCACCGTCACCTATCTCATTCCGTTTTTTGGGGTGCTCTGGGCGTGGCTCATCCTCGGTGAACCACCGACGCTCAGCATGGCGTTCGCCGGCGCGTTGATTCTCACCGGCGTTGCACTCAGCCAGCAGCGCCCGGGCTAATGGACGAGCCGCAGCGCCAGCTTCGGTTTCCGGAACTGCTGAACGCACGCGATCTGGGTGGTCTGCCGACGCAGGATGGCAGTCACACCCGCGCCCGCTCGCTGCTGCGCGCGGATGACCTGGCGCAGCTCACTGCCGAGGGCCTCAGCGCGCTGCGCGACTATGGCGTCGCCACCGTCCTCGATCTGCGCTGGCCTGAAGAAGCGGCGCAGCATCCGAGTCCCGTGCCGCGTGCGCTGCCCGAGGTGCACTACGAGCGCGTCTCGCTGCTGACGCACACCGAAGACGAATGGCGCCTGCGCAGCCGCGATGTCGAAAAGGAGTTGTGGAAGTGTGTCGTGCTCGAGCGTGCGAGGCTGGAACTGAAACAGGTCCTGCACGTGATCGCCGCCGCCGCGCCGGGCCCGCTGCTGTTTCACTGTATCGCCGGCAAGGACCGCACCGGACTTATCGCCGCGCTGCTGCTCGCGCTCGCCGACGTAACTCCCGCGGCGATCGCCCGCGACTACGCAATGAGCAGCGAGAACCTGCGCGAGGGCTATCTGAAACGCTACGCCCAGGCCGACCCGGCGCGGATCCTGGAGGCCATTCGCTGCCCCGAAGCCGGTGCGCACAACATGCTGAACTTCCTCTCCAACGCCGGAGGGATACGCGTCTACCTCGAAAGTCTGGGACTGCCGCCGCACCAGATCGCGGCACTGCGCGCGCGCCTGCGAAACTGAACAGCATTCACCGCGCGTTCAGGTGCGCAGGCAGATACTCACACCCGCACCGGCTGACGTGCTCCCGAGCGGCCCAGCAATTTAAGGACGGGCACTTTTTTTAGCACGCACGGATTTGAGCCCGCGCATGCCGGTGCGCTTCCCTTCCGCTATCATCGGCACGATGAATATCACCGGTGGCTGCCTGTGCAAGGCGGTCCGTTACGTCATCAGCGCCGAACCGGTCGTTACCCGCGTCTGCTGGTGCCGGGTGTGCCAGTACATCGGCGCGGGCAGCGGCACGGTGAACACCTGCTTCCCGAGCGCCGCGCTCACGGTGAGCGGTGAATTGCGCGACTACCAGATGACGGCCGACAGCGGCAACCTGGCGCACCGGCGCTTCTGCGGCAACTGCGGCACCCACCTCTTCAGCGCTTCCGAAGCGCGGCCACACCTGGTGTTCGTGCGCGCCGGAACCCTTGATGATCCCGGGCTTGCGCACCCCGCGATGACCATCTGGACATCCATGGCACCAGCCTGGGCGTGCTTCGACGAGCGCCTGAGGAAGGTCGAACGCCAGCCGCCACCCGCGGCCTGAACCGCCAATGGACTATTGCGGCACAAACTCCACGCGCGTCTGCCAGCGCGGCACGCCCGGGTCATCGGTGTCGATCACCAGCGTCCCGTGCGCATGCGGGTCGCTCGTGGCCAGCCGCAGTCCAACCAACGCGCCACAATCGGCATCGAGCGGCAGCGGGCTGGTAATCGCGATCGCGCGCGCCGCGGCGACATCCGCCGCCGCACCGCTCGCCGGCTCAACGTGCGCCGCCGTGATGCGCGCCAGCGGCACGGTGATGAACCTGAACGCCACGCTGCCCTGCCAACCGCCCTTCGGGGGCCGGCCCGAGGAGTCGAACCGCGCCTCGCGTGGCTGCGCAGGCTCCAGGAGCTTGATCTGCCGTGGTTGGACGGCAGGCAGCAGCTTATGCGCGCTCCGCAGGCCCTGCAGGCGCCACGCCGCGAGCAGCTGCAGCGGAAAGCTATCGCGACAGCGCACCGGGTACAGCCCGCGGTACTCGGAGAAACCATGGTCTGGAGTGAGCGGGACTTTCACGCCCTCGCCGACCGCAAAAAGCACGACCGAACCGGGTGTCACCAGTGAACCCGCGTGCACGCGCGCGCTGACCGCGTAGATGCCGATGCCATCGGCAGTATAGGAGGATGGCGTGGTGTCCTGGACCTGCACGTCACAGGCACACAGGGCGAGCGTCGCCGCGAGGGGCGCGATTCGAATGTAACCGGTCGCAGGAAATAAAGATCGGCGTGGCAGGAATACGAGCCGGACGCCGCCCGACGGACGGGCGCCCGGGCTCCTAAAACCAGATGCGGTTACTTCTTTCTCCGCGCTCCGGAGCGCTTCGCCGCCCGGAAAGAGATTCCAGAGCGCATGGCCTTCTGCTGCACCGCAGCCGCAGTACGGCCGAGTTTCTTCGCAACCTGACCGGTCGCCGTTCCTGACTTCGCGAGCGCCTTGAGGGTCTTCAGCTCGCGCGCGCTCCACGACGCGCCATCATTGGGGGGACGTTTTGCCATTACTCGATACTCCGGAGGGACTGCCCAGCTGCAGGGCGGGTTGGAAATGATACACCCATGCCCGGCTGAAATCCCAGCCGACAAACGATCTGTAACATGTTGGAAATGCGCGCTGGCGGCGCACAGACGGTCAACACCAACATCCTAACCGCGTTGCCACTGGGCCGAAGCAGCGCCGCTGCGGCAGCCGGGCCAGACGGTCAGGTTGGTGATGCGCAGCCGTCGGCGATAGACGACAGCGCAGCCCCGCCCACTCGTTGGTGTCCAGGGCGGACGAGCGGAACAATCCGCTGTCGCTGACCACCGTGTGCGCATCGGGACGGTTCATTCCCGCGCGTCGCGCTCGCTGAGCGCGCGCAACAAACCCACCAGGCCCTGCAGCTCCTCCCAACCGGCATCGGAAACGGCGCAGTACTCCAGGTTCCCCGCCGTCCAGAAGACGACGTGGTAGCCGTTGCGGGTGGTGAGGCGTGATAGGCCGTGTCGGCTCGCCCAGGTGAAGACGTTGATGATGTGAGGACCATGCTCATAGACGACCACGGCCACGCGCTTGCCATCGATGTAGTCAGCCCGACCGCCCACAAGGGCGTAGCCCTGCGCGGTGAAGTCGGCAACCACCGGCGAGACATCGGTGTGGCCTGCGAACCACGGCTTCACAGTATGCTGATCGGTGGATACGACGTCGGTCAGGTGCGCCGGCATCAGCGAGCGCACGTGGGCGGCGACGACTTCATCCAGGAACGCATCGGGGACCGCGGCGAAAAACACAAAGAAGGCGGTCGTGGCCGCAACTGCGGCACCTATCCCTCCCAGGGCGCCGAACCAGAAGGGTCGCGTGCGCCAGGCCGGCAGCCGCGGGCGATCCGGCCGCGGTGCCGGCGCTGCCGCTTCCTGATCGAGCATGCGGGTGATGCGCTCGCGCAGCAAAGCCGGAGCCTGGCGGTAATGGACCTCGCGGCGAATCAGGGCACGCGTTGCCTCCAGATCCTCCAGCAGTGCGCGGCACTCGGGGCAGCCCGTGGTGTGCCGCTCGATGTCCGCGGCCACGACGGCGTCGACCTCTGCGTCGAAATAGGCCTGTACACGAAGGTGTTCAGCGCACGGCACGCGATTCTCCTGCGGATTCCTGCAGCCACTGCAGCTTCAGCGCCGCGCGGGCGCGCGCCAGTCGCGACATGACGGTGCCGATGGGCAGCTGCGTCACCGCCGCAATCTCCCGGTAGCTCATCTCCTCCATCTCGCGCAGCAGCAATACCTCGCGATGTTCCGCGGCAAGCCCCGCGATCAGCCGCTCGAGGCAGCGCTGCTCGTCGCGCTCGATCGAGACACTTTGCGGATCGGCAACGGCGGCGCTGGTGAGGCACTCCAGCTGCGGGTCGTCACTGTCCGGCAGCGGCACCTGCGCGCGGCGTTGCTCCTGCCTGAAGGCCGTCGCATGGCAATTTCGCACGATCGCGAGCAGCCACGCCCTGGCGTCCGAGCCGCGCAGCGCGTCAAACCCACGGAAAGCGCGCAGGAATGCCTCCTGTACGATGTCATCCGCCTCGCCGGGCGAGCGCGACAGCCAGCGCGCAAAGCGGTGCGCGGCGTCCAGGTGCGGCATCACCTGCGCCTCGAAACGACCGCGTTTGTCATCCATTGGAGGAAACCGACACAACCCTCACGCGGCGCCGCCCTTAGCTTTACGAAAAGACTCCCCGGGTGCCGAGTTTATTCCCGCTCAGGGCGGCAGATCCGCCTGCGGTGCGTGCCTGGCTTCGGCGGCTTCCACCGTGTTGGTGAGCAGCATCGCGATGGTCATGGGACCGATTCCGCCCGGGACCGGGGTGATCCAGCCGGCGCGGCGCGCGGCGGGCTCGAAATCGACGTCGCCGACGAGCTTGCCGGATGGCGCGCGGTTGATCCCCACGTCAAAGACCGCGGCCCCGGGGCGGATCCAGTCCCCGGGGATGAATCCCGCCTTGCCGACCGCGGCTACCACGAGTTCCGCACGCTCGACTTCACTCTTAAGGTCGCGCGTCCCGGTGTGACACACGGTGACGGTGGCGCGGGCGAGCAGCAACTCCAGCGCCATCGGCCGCCCGACGATATTGGAGGCACCGACGACGGTTGCCCGCATGCCTGGCAGTGCAATGCCGTACTCCTGCGCGAGGCGAATCACCCCGTACGGGGTGCACGGCCGCAACCGCGGGCGTTTCTGCGCCAGCAGGCCCGTGTTAGCCGGATGGAATCCATCCACGTCCTTCGCCGGGTCCACCGCGTCCATGACGCGATTGGCATCGACACCGGCAGGCAGCGGCAGCTGCACCAGGATGCCATCCACCCGCGCGTCACGGTTGAGTTCGCCGATGAGCGTGAGCAGCTGCGCTTCGCTCACGCTTGCCGGCAGATCGTGCGCGAACGAGGCGATACCCGCCTCCTGTGAGGCCTTGAGCTTGTTGCGCACGTACACGGCCGAGGCCGGGTCCTCCCCCACCCGCACGACCGCGAGTCCCGGCGGCCGAGCGGCCCTGGCGGTGAAACGCTCCGCCCGCAGCGCAACCCCGGCGCGCACCTTCGCGGCGAGCGCCTTGCCGTCAAGGAGGATCGCGCCGCCGCTCGCGCGCTGCGGCGCCGCCGCGGCATCCCCGGTGGCGGCGGCCGAATCCGTGGCAGTGGCAGGGCCGCCCATCAGTAGCGGTAGTGATCCGGCTTGTAGGGGCCGGCCTTATCCACCCCGATGTAGCGCGCCTGGGTGTCGGTGAGTTGCGAGAGCTGGACATTGAGCGTCTGCAACTGCAGCCGGGCCACCTTCTCATCCAGGTGCTTTGGCAGCACGTACACGCCGACCGGGTACTTCGCGGTGTGCGTGAAAAGCTCCACCTGCGCGATCGTCTGGTTCGCGAAACTCGAACTCATCACATAACTCGGATGGCCGGTACCGCAGCCGAGGTTCACGAGACGCCCTTCCGCCAGCAGGATCAGCCGCCGCCCGTCCGGCAGGATCACATGATCGACCTGGGGCTTGATGTTCTCCCACTGGTATTGCCTGAGGCTCGTGACATCGATTTCGTTGTCGAAGTGGCCGATGTTGCACACGATCGCGTTGTGCTTCATGCGGCTCATGTGCTCGTGGCCGATGACGTGGAAGTTGCCGGTGGCGGTGACGAAAATGTCGGCCTTGTCGGCCGCGTATTCCATGGTGACGACGCGGTAGCCTTCCATCGCCGCCTGCAGCGCGCAGATCGGATCGACCTCGGTGACCCACACCTGCGCGGACAGTGCGCGCAGCGCCTGGCAGCAGCCCTTGCCGACGTCACCATATCCACATACCACGGCGACCTTGCCGGCGATCATGACGTCGGTGGCACGCTTGATCGCATCCACCAGTGATTCACGACAGCCGTACAGGTTGTCGAACTTGCTCTTGGTCACCGAGTCGTTGACGTTGATCGCGGGGAAGGCGAGCTTGCCCTCCTTCGCCATCTGGTAAAGCCGCTTCACCCCGGTGGTGGTTTCCTCGGTGACGCCGCGCACCTGTCCGATGCGCGTCGAATACCACCTGGGGTCCGCCTTGAGCCGGGCGCGGATGGCGGCGAACAACGCCGCCTCCTCGTCACTCGCAGGTTTCGCGACCACGCCCGCATCGCTCTCGGCCCGCACCCCCAGATGCAGCAGCAAGGTGGCGTCGCCGCCATCGTCGAGGATCATGTTGGAGTAGCCGCCGTCCACCCACTCGAAGATGCGGTGCGTGTAGTCCCAGTAATCGCTCAGCGACTCGCCCTTCCAGGCGAACACCGCCGTGCCGCGCGCGGCGATGGCGGCGGCGGCGTGGTCCTGGGTCGAGAAAATATTGCAGGAAGCCCAGCGCACCTCGGCGCCCAGCGCCTGCAGCGTCTCGATGAGCACCGCGGTCTGGATAGTCATGTGCAGCGAGCCGGAAATGCGCGCGCCCTTGAGGGGCTGGGTGCGTGCGTACTCCGCGCGGATTGCCATGAGACCGGGCATCTCGGTCTCGGCGATCGCGATCTCCTTGCGTCCCCAGTCGGCGAGCGCGAGATCCGCGACCTTGAAGTCGGCGGTGCTGGCGGTGGCCTTCAGTGTGGCGTTCATACTCGATACTCCGAAGTCAGAGCGAGCGCCGTAATGGATGACACGACCCGCTGAGCCTGGCGAACCGCAGCAGCTGGTGCCCGGCCCGTCGCAACGCTCCTCAGCAAGCGTGTTTGCCGCAACAGCGGCCAATAAACTCAGGCGGCGCGCATCCCCTTGGCCTCTGCGGCCAGCATCTGCGCCAGATCAGTGCGCTCCCAGGTGAATTCCGGCTCGTTGCGCCCGAAGTGCCCGTAGGTGGCGGTCTTCTGGTAGATGGGCCGCACCAGGTCGAGCATTTCGCGCAGCCCGTAGGGAGTCAGGTCGAAGTGCTTGCGCACGATCTGCGTCAGCCGCTCGCGCGACAGGCGGCTGGTACCGAAGCTCTCCACCATGATCGAGGTGGGTTCGGCCACGCCGATGGCATAGGACACCTGCACCTCGCAGCGCTCGGCAAGTCCTGCGGCGACGATGTTCTTGGCGACGTAGCGCGCCGCATAAGCGGCGGAACGGTCGACCTTGGAAGGATCCTTGCCGGAGAACGCGCCGCCGCCGTGGCGGGCGTAGCCGCCGTAGGTGTCGACGATGATCTTGCGGCCCGTGAGGCCGCAGTCTCCGACCGGCCCGCCAATCACGAAACGTCCGGTGGGGTTGATGTGGTACTTGGTGCGCTTGTCGACCCATTTGGCCGGCAGCACGGGCTTCAGGATTTCCTCCATCACCGCTTCGCGCAGCGCCTTGGTGGAGACATCGGGGCTGTGCTGCGTCGAGAGCACGACTGCCTCGAGCCCCACGGGCTTGTGGTCCTCGTAGCGCAGCGTGACCTGGCTCTTCGCGTCCGGCCGCAGCCACGGGAGCTTGCCGGACTTGCGCACCTGCGCCTGACGCTTCACCAGCCGGTGAGCCAGCGTGATCGGCGCGGGCATCAGTACGTCGGTCTCGTTGGTCGCGTAGCCAAACATCAGGCCCTGGTCCCCGGCGCCCTGGCGCCGTTCGTCCTTGCGATCCACGCCCTGGGCGATGTCCGGAGACTGCTTGCCGATGATATTAAGCACCCCGCAGCTGGCGCCGTCGAAACCCATATCCGAATGGTTGTAGCCGATGTCGAGCACGGTCTTGCGCACCAGCGCCTCGACATCCACCCACGCGCTGGTGGTTACCTCACCGGCGACGATCACCACGCCGGTCTTGACGAGGGTTTCACAGGCGACGCGGCCGCGCGGATCGTCCTTGAGAATCGCGTCCAGCACCACATCCGAGATCTGGTCGGCCACCTTGTCCGGATGGCCTTCGGAGACGGATTCGGAGGTGAAGAGATAGTCGTGCGCCATGTATGTCGTTTCCGCTACGTGCTTAAGATGCCAAAGACGCCCATTTTAGCCTACCGGGCGCACCACCGCCCAGAGCACGGCGGACCATTACTTAAGCTTAATCGACCAGCGGCGCACCGCGACAGCCGCCCAGATCGCTTCGACCACCCCGAACGCACTAAGACTATCCAAAAGCCGCCGCGAGGCGCGCGTCGAACTCGGCCCGCGTAAAGCGATGATTCTGGGTGCCGCGCGACTCGATCTTGATTGCACCCATGAGCGAGGCAATACGTCCGGTGGTGGGCCAGTCCAGACCGCGCAGCAGGCCGTGGATGAGGCCGGCGCGATACGCATCGCCGCAGCCGGTAGGGTCCACCACCGCGCGCACCGGGGCGGCCGCAATGACGAGCTCGCCGTCGGGCGTGTGGATGGAGGAGCCCGCCGCGCCGCGCGTCACAATGAGCGCCCGCACGCGCTGCGCGAGCTCGTGCTCGTTCCAGCCGGTGCGCTGCTGCATCACCTGCCATTCGTATTCGTTCACCGTCACCCAGGCGGCCTGCGACACGAAGCGTGCGAGCTCCGCGGCGCTGAACATCGGCAGCTGCTGGCCGGGATCGAAGATGAAGGGAATGCCCGCGGCGGCGAACTGCGCCGCGTGCTGGACCATGCCCGCGCGCCCCGCCGGCGACACGATGCCAATGGCAACGTCACGCGCGTCGCTGACGCGATTCTCCTCCGAGTGTTGCATCGCCCCCGGATGAAACGCCGTGATCTGGTTGTGATCGAGGTCGGTGGTAATGAACGCCTGTGCCGTGAACTCCGATCCGATCACCCTGATGTAGTCGGCCGGCACGCCGCTGCGTGACATCCATTCCTGATAAGGGCCGAAGTCCCGTCCGACGGTGGCCATGGGGCAGCCCACATCACCCAGGAGCTTCAGGTTGTAAGCGATGTTGCCGGCGCAGCCGCCGTACTCGCGCCGCAGCTGCGGCACGAGAAATGACACGTTCAGCAGATGGATCTTGTCCGGCAGGATGTGATTCGCAAAGCGGTCACCGAACACCATGATGGTGTCGTATGCCATGGAGCCGCAGATCAGCGCCCGCCCGGGCCGTGAACCCGACGTCATCCCCTGACGCCTGCCGCAGGCGCGCTGGCGGCCGGGCTTGCCCTGGCCGCGTACATCAGCGCGATGCCCCCCTGGCAGTGCCCGGCGGCAAGCGGCGAAAATAATGATAGAAGGTAACCACGCCGCGCACTTGCGCACTCGTCTCGGGCACCGATCGTGTCTGCATGCGATAAAGAGTATACGTTCGGCACGACAGCAGCAGATGAAAACGCCCGACCCCAGGTCGCAAGTACCGACCGGCCGCATTGAGCTTCAACCACGCAGGGCGAATGGGGTTCCGGCGCCGCGCGCGCGCCTTTGGAAAGGGTTTCCCACGGCGTGCGCCGTGCTTTTCATGGCCACGCAAGCGCCCGCTTTTGGCGCGGATCCGGGCGATGAATTCAGCACCGGCGGGAATGTCGCCCTAACCACTGATTATATCTACCGGGGTGTGTCGCAGAGCGACGGCCACCCGGCACTGCAGGCCGATCTGCACGTGAACAGTGATGGGTCTTTCGCCGGCGCCTGGGCGTCGACACGCGATCGTGATCTGGATCCGAAGGCCCCGGGTGAACTGGAGTTCTACTTAGGACAGCGATTCAGCCTCAGCAGCGCCTGGAGCGCCACCGTGAGCGCCCACAGCCATTACTTCGTGCGGGCCACCCAGACGTCCGCGGACTACCAGGAAGTCGCCGCCGGACTGGCATGGCTTGATCGCTGGACCGTCACGCTGGCGGTGATTCCCAATGCCGTGCGGTGGTACGAATACATGCGCCTCGGCCGCAGCCCCGCCTGGGTCGGCGAAACCTCCGGCCAGTGGCTCATCGGGCGGAGCCTCTTCGTGACCGGGGGCGCGGGTTACTACTACTCCAGCGGCACAGTCCCGGCCGGTACTGCAGGCGACGCCCGGCCGGCCAGCGGCTATGCCTACGGGAACATCGGACTCGCCTTTGAGGCGCACCAATGGCGGCTGGAGGTCGGGTATTTTCTCGCACAGAATCGGGCTCAGGACCTGTTCCCCTACCCGCCCGTAAGCCAGCACCTGGCGGGCACGCTGAGCTGGCACTTTTGAACCCGCGGGGGGCCTGTGGACACCTACGGCATGAGTCGCAACGATCCCGGGAAGGCGGATGCGGGCTACCGCGCTCCGGCCGCTGCCGCGCGCGACGTGGAGCTCATCGCGCGCATCGGCGCCGGCGACCGCAAGGCGCTGGAGGAGCTCTACAACCTCTACCACCGCCGCATGGCCCGGTTCCTGACGCGGCTCACGCACCGTTACGACCTCGCTGAAGAGATCATCAACGACACGTTCTGGGTGGTGTGGCGCAAGGCGGGCGAGTTCCGCGGCGAGTCGCAGCCCTCGACATGGATATTCGGAATTGCTTATCGCAAGGCACGCAATGCGTTTCGCTCCGTTTCACGCCTGGCAGCGCAGGCCAGCCTCGAGGCGCTGTCAGCGCCCCTTTGCAGCGAGCCCTTCGGCACCGAGGAGCTGCGTGACTGGCTGCAGCAGGCGCTCTCGCAACTGCCGGCGGAGCAACGACTCGCCGTACAGCTGTGCTACGAGCTCGGCTACTCCTGCGAGGAGATCGCCGCCATCACCAGCTGCCCGGTCAACACCGTGAAGACCCGCCTGTTCCATGCCCGCGCGAAACTGCACAAGCTGCTGCCGCGGCTCGCCGGCGAGGAGAATGACCCATCATGATGGCCGACGACACATCGCACGGTGAGACGTGGTTGCTGCTGCCGTGGCTCGCCAACGGCCGGCTGCCGGCTGCCGAGCGCTCGCGCGCAGAACAACATGTCGGCAGCTGTGCGGAGTGCGCACGGGAACTGGCGCAACAGCGACTTATCTGCCAGGCGCTCACCGAGCCGGATCGCGTGACCTGGGCGCCGGGTCCGTCGTTCCGCAAGCTGCTCGACCGCATCGATGGCCCGGCTGGCACGGCGGAGCGCAGGAAGCGCTTCGTGGCGCGCGTGCTGCCGCTCACGTCCCGGTCCCGTCACGCATGGCGGCCGCCGGGACTTGCCTGGGCGGCGAGCTTCGTGCTCGCCGTCGGACTCGGCGGCGTGGCGGCGACGGCCTATCGCTGGTCGCAGCCGCTCTTCATGACCTACACGCTCGCTGCCCCCCCCACGGCGGGCGTGCTGCATATCGCCTTCGAGCGCTCGGTGCCCATCGGCGAGGTCGAAGATATCCTGCATGCGGCCGGCGCGCACGTCATCACAGGACCCGACGCCAGCGGGATCTTCGGGATTGCGCCGCTGCCTGCCACAGCATCCACGGGTACGGCGGCACCCGGCACGGCGAGCGCACAGATGCGCGTGCTCGAAGCACGGCTGCGCGCGGATACGCGCGTGCGCTGGGTAGAGCCGCTGACGGCGCCGTGAACGTACGCACAGTCGCGTGCGTTATCACCCTGTGGCTGACGGCGGCGGGGGCGCATCCCGCGTACGCCACCCAGCTGCCACGCATCATCGTTGGCTTCGCAAATGCGCCCCACACCCTGCCGGGGCCGGCCGGCGCGACCGGCAGCCACTATGGCGGCGATGGCTATCGCGAAGCGCAGGGCGCCCATGCACAGGCGCGCGGTGTCGCAGCCACGTACGCGCTGCGCGAAGTGGCGAGCTGGCCGATCGAGGCCCTGGGGCTGCACTGTGTGGTGTACGAAATCACCAACGGGCGGCCGTTGCCCGAGCTGCTTGCCTCCCTGACGAAAGACCCGCGCGTGGTGCTCGCGCAGCCGCTGCAGGAGTTTCACACGCTCACCGCACCGGCCAGCGGCGCGCCGGCAGCCACCGCTGCCACCGTCCCACCACCGTACAACGACCCGCTTTACGACCTGCAGACCAACCTCGTCGCGCTCGACATCGCGCGCGCGCATCAGCGTGCCCAGGGCGCGGGCGTACGCGTCGCGCTCATCGACACCGGTGTCGACGGCGCGCATCCGGACCTGCGCGGACGCATCGTCCGCACGGCGTCCTTCACTGCGCCGCATGCGCACCTCCCATCCGAGCTGCGGCACGGGACGGCCATGGCGGGAATCATCGCCGCGGTCGCCAACAATCATGTCGGCATCGTTGGCATCGCACCGCTCGCCCGGCTGGAAGTGTTCGAAGCGTGCTGGCAGCTCGACCCGGCGAGCGACGCGGCCGTCTGCAACACGTTCACGCTGGCTCAGGCGCTCGCGGCCGCACTCGCCGCCGGTACCCCGCTGATCAACCTGAGCCTCGCCGGGCCTGCGGATCCGCTGCTCACCGCGCTCGTCACCAGCGGCATGAGGCGCGGCGTGATCTTCGTGGCCGCCGCCGCGCCGCAGGCGGGCTTCCCCGGTTCGATTCCTGGAGTGATCCGCGCCGCCGGGACCGAGGAGCCGCTGCCGGAAGGGACTCTCGCGGCGCCCGCTATGCACGTGCTCACCACCCGCCCCAACGGGCAGTATGACTTCGAGTCGGGAACCTCAGTCGCGTGCGCCGAGATCACCGGCATCATCGCCCTTCTCATGTCGGCCACACCCACGCGTCTCACCGGCAGCACGATCACCGCGCTCCTCGGCGCTGATGAGCGTGCCTCCGGACAGGCCGTGAATTCTCTCGCGGATCCACCGCCGGTCGATGTGAATGCCGCGCTGTCGCGGCTTGATGCCAGCATCCGCGCTGCACGCTGAGGCGCGCCGCGAGCACCCGGTGGGTGCACCTTGACCGCCCGGAAACGCGTGTCCATGCTGGCGCGCGCATGGCGGACCACCCCACAGAGCTGACCTGGGATCTGATCGCGGCTGCGCGCACGCGCATCGCCGGAAAGGTGAACCTCACCCCGGTGCTCACCAGCAGCAGTCTTGACGAGAAAAGTGGCGCGCAGCTTTATTTCAAGTGCGAGAACTTCCAGAAATGCGGTGCGTTCAAGGCGCGCGGCGCCACCAACGCGGTGTTCGCGCTGGCGCCTGGAGAGGCACGGCGGGGAGTCGCCACCCATTCCTCGGGCAATCACGCCGCGGCCCTGGCGCGCGCCGCGCGCCTGCGTGGCATTGCGGCGCACATCGTGATGCCGGACAACACTCCACAGGCGAAGCGCGCCGCGGTGGCGCGCTACGGCGGTGCGATCACCTGGTGCGCGCCGACACTCGCGGCGCGCGAGCGCGCCGCGCGCGAGCTGATCGCCGCGACCGGCGCGATCCTGGTGCACCCGTACGACGATCTCGCGGTGATGGCCGGCCAGGCGACCGCGAGCGTCGAGCTGCTGGAAGCGGTACCCGATCTGGATGTGATCCTGTGTCCGGTAGGCGGTGGCGGCCTCCTCGGCGGCACCGCGGTCGCCGCCAGGACACTCAAACCCACCATCCGGGTGATCGGTGTCGAGCCGGCCGGCGCCGATGATGCGGCGCGCTCGTTGCGCGCCGGCCAGATCCTCCCCAGCGTCAATCCCAACACCATAGCGGACGGCCTGCGCGGCGCGCTGGGCGTGCGCCCGTTTGCCGCCATCCGCGCACACGTCGAGGACATCGTGACGGTGCCCGAGGAGGCGATCGTGGCGGCGATGCGCCAGCTATGGGAAGTGATGAAAATCATCGTCGAGCCTTCGGGGGCGGTACCGTACGCGGCCATTACCACCGGGGTCCTCAAGCTCACCGGCCTGCGCGTAGGACTGGTGCTCACCGGCGGCAACCTCGACCTGGATTGCCTGCCGTGGGCGAGCAGCGCCTCGCAGCCATGATCGATCCGCTGCCCTTCATCACCTATGCCTTCGTCATGTCCATCACCCCGGGGCCCAACAACGTAATGCTGACGGCCTCCGGTGCGCGTTTCGGCTTGCGGCGGACGGTGCCGCAGATGCTCGGGATCTGCACCGGGGTCGCCATCCAGCTCATCGGCGTGTGCGCGGGTCTTGGCGCCCTCTTCAGCCGCTGGCCGGCACTGCAGCTCGCGCTCGGCTGGGCGGGCGCTGCGTACCTGGTATTCCTCGGCTGGCAGATGCTGCGCGCGGGTGACGTGCAGGCAAGCGACAACGCGCGCCCCGTGAGCTTTATCGAGAGCACGCTGTTCCAGTTCCTGAATCCCAAAGCGTGGGTGATGACCGTAACCGCCGCGGCGGTGTTTCTGCCGCGCGAATTCGGACCGGTGGCGCGCAGCGCCTACATGGTTGGGATCAGCGAAGCGGTCGGCATTCCGTCGCTGGTGATCTGGGCGTTGTTCGGCAGCTCCCTGAAAGCGCTGCTCGCGAGCCCGCGCAACCGCAAAATCTTCAACACCTGCATGGCGCTCGCGCTCGCCGCCACCGCAGTTGCGATGGTGGCGAAGTGACCCGCTGCTGAATGCAGCCCGCGCTGCCGCGCGCGGCGGCCTGCAAAAAACACATCATGATCGCAGGCGTGGACGCCGCTAACGCTGCCTCCATCCGCTGCCACGAGCGCCTGGGGTTTACACAGGTCGGCCATCTGCGCGAAGTCGGCTACAAGTTCCACCGCTGGCTCGATCTGGTTTTCCTGCAACGCCGGCTCGGCGACCGGTAAGATCGGCGCATGTTCCCCGCGACACCGCCCGCTACGCGGGCCCTGGTCCTCATCAACGTCGGTGTTTACCTGCTGGAGCTGGTATTCCCCGACGCGATGCTCGGGCTCTTTGCCCTGTGGCCGCTGCACAACTCACTGTTCGAGCCCTGGCAGCTGATTACCTATGCCTTCCTGCACGATCCGCTCAGCTTCTGGCACATTTTCCTGAACATGTTTGCGCTGTGGATGTTCGGCCGCGCACTAGAGCAGTTCTGGCGGGGGCGGCGCTTCGTGACCTATTACCTGGTGTGCGTGCTGGCGGCAGCCCTCACGCAGCTCGCGGTGCAGGGCGCCAGCGGCGTGCAGGAGGAAACGCTCGGAGCCTCCGGCGGGGTATTCGGCGTGTTGCTCGCCTTCGCCTGGTATTTCCCCCGGCAGCGACTGTTCGTCATACCGATACCCATCCCCATACCGGCGTGGCTGCTGGTCACGGTGTACGGTTTCATCGAGTTGTTCCTCGGCGTGACGGGGACGCAGCAGAGTGTGGCGCACTTCGCCCACCTGGGCGGCATGCTGGGCGGCGCGCTATGTATTCTGTACTGGCGCGCCCGGCACCGCTTCAGTTCGTAATCGGCACCGCGACCAGTCGCACCGGCCCGCGGCGCGTACCGCAGGCATCGCACAGGAGCGCATTGCCGAAGCGGCCGCGGCCGAAGGTGCGTCCGTCAGCCAGGGACACCCAGTTGCCGCCGCCTTCGACGTACAGATCCTTCGCTCGCACGTGCAGCGCACAGCACGGGTTGTCACAAAAGGGGGCACCGCGCTGCGTTTCATTTTCCGCCGTCAGCACCTCCTCGGCACAGTTCCCGCGCTCCGGCGCGGCGGCAGCAGGAAAACGCAGCAATTGCACGTTCGCGCCCCTTACGTGTCAGCATTCACGCCGGGCAGTGTGTGGGGCCGTGTTGACGCGGACATGACGCGCCCGTGGCGGCTGGATGACGGACGCCGCCGGCGTCCGATCCATGTTCCACCTGAGGATTCGACTTTAATGGCCGGATATTACAAAAGAATTATCTCCTGTTGAATCACGGCGGCGCGACCGTCACAATCGCCCGCTTTGAAAATTGACGGGAACTTTTCAATTCAGCCGTTGCCTGTGGATGCGCATTCATGATCAAGACCGACCACCTCACCAAACACTACGGCACTCTCGCGGCGGTCGATGAGGTGAGCTTCCAGGTGGGTCCGGGCGAGGTGCTCGGCTTCCTCGGACCCAATGGCGCCGGCAAGACCACCACCATGCGCATGCTGGCGGGGTTCGTGACCCCGACCGGGGGAAGCGCGAGCATCTGCGGGCACGACGTGGTGACCGATGCGCTTGGCGCCAAGACCGCACTCGGATATCTGCCCGAAGGGGCGCCGAGCTACGGGGAAATGACGGTGCGCCGCTTCCTGGATTTCATCGCCGACCTGCGCGCCCTTGAGGGGGCGCGCCGCAGCGCGCGCCTCGATCACGTCATCGGCAATCTGCACCTTGCTCCGGTCCTCGGACAGACCATCGACACGCTGTCCAAGGGATTCCGCCGCCGCGTGGGGCTCGCGCAGGCCATCGTGCACGATCCGCCGGTGCTGATC
This sequence comes from uncultured Gammaproteobacteria bacterium, assembly GCA_963718865.1. GTDB lineage: Bacteria > Pseudomonadota > Gammaproteobacteria > Steroidobacterales > Steroidobacteraceae > 13-2-20CM-66-19. The sequence continues at coordinate 202,782 of CAVRAE010000002.1, forward strand.
CTCGATGAGCCGACCGACGGCCTCGATCCGAACCAGAAGCACGAGGTGCGCACGCTCATCAACGATATGGCACGCGACAAGATCATCGTCATCTCGACGCACATCCTCGAGGAGGTCGACGCGGTGTGCACACGCGCCATCATCATCTCCCGCGGACGCATCGTCGCCGATGACACGCCTGCGGGACTTGCCGCCCGCTCGCGCTATCACAACGCGGTGTCCATGCAGCTCGCGGAACCGCAGCAGCTGCAGAGCGCCCGCGCGGCGGTGGCGGCTCTGCCGGCCGTGGCGCAGGTGGAAGTCAGTGAGCGCGAGGCGCGCGTGACCGCCCTGCCGCAGCCTGGAGCGATGATCTTCGCGGCCGTTGCGGAGCTCGCCGCGCGCACCGGGCTTAAGCTCAAGGAGCTGCACCTGGAAGCCGGGCGCCTCGACGAAGTGTTCCGCACCATTACCGCCTGAAGGATCGCTCAAGATCATGCGCAACGTGGGCATCATCGCGCGCCGCGAACTCGCGAGTTACTTCGCGACCCCGCTGGCGTACGTCTTCATCCTGATTTTCCTGGTGCTGGCAAACGCCTTCACCTTCTACCTCGGCGGTTTTTACGAGCGCGGCCAGGCGGATCTCGCGCCGTTCTTTACCTTCCACCCGTGGCTGTACCTGTTCCTGATTCCGGCAATTTCCATGAAGCTGTGGGCCGAGGAACGCAAGTCCGGCAGCATCGAGTTGCTGATGACCCAGCCGGTGAAGCTGTGGGATGCGGTGCTGGGAAAATTCCTCGCGGCGTGGATATTCACGGCCCTGGCCCTCGCCCTGACCTTCCCGCTGTGGATCACGGTCAACTACCTGGGCAGCCCCGACAATGGCGCGATCTTCGCGGCCTACCTGGGGAGCCTCCTGCTCGCCGCCGGCTTTCTCGCCATCGGCTCATGCATGTCGGCCCTGACCCGCAACCAGGTGGTGGCGTTCATCCTGGGGGTGGTGGCGTGCTTCGCGTTCATGCTCGCCGGCTTTCCGCTGGTGCTCGATCTGTTCCGCAGCTGGGCGCCGCAGCCGCTGGTGGAAGCCATTGCCTCGCTGTCGTTCCTCACCCACTTCGAGTCCATCGTCAAGGGCGTGATCGATGTGCGTGACCTGCTGTATTTCGCAATGCTGAGCGGGTTTTTCCTGCTCGCGACCGCGGTGGCGCTCGACCTGCGTAAAGACCTATGAACCAACGCTCGACACTCGGTGGCGGCACGCTCGTGGCACTGGCCCTGCTTTTTATCGGCCTCACGGTGCTCTTCAACCACGCGCTGCGCGGCTGGCGGCTCGATCTCACCCAGAATCATCTGTACACGACGGCCCCCGGCACCGAGCGGATCCTCGAGGGTATCAAGGAGCCCATCAACCTGTACTTCTTCTTCTCGGCCCGGGCGGCGCAGCAGATGCCGCAGCTTCAGACCTACGGGGTGCGGGTGCGTGAGTTCCTCGAGGAGCTGGTCGCGCGCTCCAACGGCAAGCTGCATCTGCACGTGATCGACCCGCAGCCCTTCTCTGAAGACGAGGACCGGGCGTCCGAGCTTGGCGTGCGCGGTACGCCGCTCGGGGCTGCGGGCGGGCAATTCTATTTCGGTCTCGCCGGCACCAACTCCACCGATGGCCGCGCGGCCATCGAGTTCTTCGATCCCAACAAGGAGCAGTTCCTCGAGTACGACGTCGTCAAGCTGGTCTATGAACTCGCCAATGCAAAAAAGCCGGTCATCGCCTGGCTGTCGACACTCCCCATGGGTGCGGGATTTGATCCGCAGAGCGGCCAGATGCGTGAGCCGTGGGCCATCTACAGTGAAGCGCAGCAGCTCTTTGATCTGCGGCCACTTGATGCGGCCGCCACAAGTATCGCCGAGGACGTGAACGTGCTGGTGCTGGTGCACCCGAAGCACCTCTCGCCTGCGACCCAGTTTGCCATCGACCAGTACGCACTGCGCGGCGGTCATATCCTCGCCTTCGTTGATCCGCTCGCCGAAGCCGACTCATCCGGTGCCGAAGCGCAGAATCCGATGGCGCGCATGACGGCCGACAAGGCCTCGCAGCTTGAACCGCTGCTGAGCGCCTGGGGCGTGAAGTTCAATCCGGCCGAGGTGATAGCCGATCGTGGCCACGCGCTGTCGGTCACCCTGCGCCAGGGCGAGGAACCGGTGCTGCACCTGGGAGTGCTGGGGCTCGACAAGAGCAGTTTTGCCGCCAACGACGTGGTGACGGCGGGACTTTCCAACGTCAACATGGCGATGGCCGGCTCCCTTGAGCCGCTGCCGGGCGCGAAGGTGCGCTTCGAGCCGCTGCTGCAGTCCAGCACCGAGGCGGCCGCCCTGCCGGCAGAGCGCTTCCGCATGCTGGTGGACCCCGGCACGCTGCGCGATGGCTTCAAGCCAACCGGCAAGCGCTACACTCTCGCGGCGCGCGTCACCGGCGATGTGCGCACGGCGTTTCCGGCCGGGCCACCCGCCGGCGTGACACTGCCCGCCGGGGTAACCGACCTGAAGGCCTCTGTAAAGCCGCTGAACCTGATCGTGTTTGCCGATACCGACATGCTGTCGGACAACCTGTGGGTGCACGAGCAGAATTTCTTTGGCCAGACGCTGAGCCAGGCGTGGGCGAGCAATGGCGACCTGGTGCAGAACGCGCTCGACAATCTCGCCGGCAGCGACGATCTGATCAGCGTACGTGGACGCGCCTCCTATGCGCGGCCGTTCGAGCGCGTGGAAAAACTGCGGCACGCGGCCGATGAGCGCTTCCATGACAAGGAACAGGAACTCGAGCAGCAGCTGCGCCAGGCGGAAGAAAAGCTCACCGCCCTGCAGTCGAGCAAGGCCGGCGGCCAGTCGGCGCTGATTCTCACGCCCGAGCAGGAGCAGGAAATCGAGCACTTCCAGGCCGAGAAGCTGCGTATCCGCAAGGAGCTGCGCGCGGTGCGCGCCGGCCTCGACCAGGAGATTTCCGCCCTCGGTACGACCCTCAAGATCCTCAACATCATCGTGGTGCCAGCCGCGTTTGCGCTGCTCGCGCTGCTGATCGGCCTGTGGCGGCGGCGCCGCACCGCCCCGTCCGCCGCCACCGACAAAGGTCACACCGTATGACCCCGCGACGCGTCGCTGTGCTCCTTGCCGCCGGGCTCGTGGTTATTGCCTTCGCCATGTGGGTGGCATCGACACGCCACCTGGAGCGCGCCAGGCTCGCCGGGGACCTGGTCCTGCCGGGCCTGGAGCAGGCGGTCAACACCTTGACCGAAGTGCACCTGGCCAAGGGCGATGGCACGCGCACTACCCTGAAAAAGAACGGCACCGGCTGGGACGTCGGCGAACGCGGCTGGCCCGCGGATACCGCGAAGTTGCGCAAGCTGGTGCTCGACCTGGGTGCGCTCAACATCGTCGAGGAGAAGACCCGCCTGCCGGCCAACTACCCGCAGCTGGGCGTCGAGGAAGTCACCTCGCCGCAGGCCACCGGCACGCGCATTGACGCGATCGCGCCGGGGAAAACCTGGGCACTGATCGTCGGCAAGTCCTCGAGCGCCAAGTCCGGTTACGTACGCGTCGCCAGCACCCCGCAGAGCCTGCTCGCGGCCCCGCTGCTCGCACCCGACGCAGACCCGCGGAGCTGGCTCGACCACGCGCTGATTGATCTGGGCGCCGCGCGGGTGCGCGAGGTCGCCGAGCACCCCGCAGGGGAGCCGGCTTACACGGCTACACGGGTGAAGAAAGACGAGCCCGCTTTCACCGTGAGCCGGCTGCCCAAGGGACGCGTACTCACCGGTCCCGCCGCCGCGGAACCGATCGCGGCGGCCCTGAGCATGCTCACACTGGATGATGTGCAAAAGGCGGGTGCCGCCGGCGACACGCCGCAGTCGCACGCTGTCTTCAGCACCTTTGATGGCCTGGAGGTGGCGGTCACAGGCCGCAAGGACGGGACGCGATCGCTGATCGCACTCAGTGCGCGCTCGAGTGCCGCGGGATCGCAGGCCGAAGCGCAGAAACTCAACGCGCGCCTGGCGGGCGTGGAGTTCGCGATTCCGGACTACCGTTATACCGCCATCTTCAAACCGCTCGAGGAGCTGCTGCAAAAGCCCGCCGCGCCAGCTAAGAAGGCCGCCGGCGGCAAGGCCAGGTAAAAAGCCCTCACCAGTGGCGCGCGCGGGTCGCGCCGGCTTTTAGTCTTTCCCGCTGGCCATTGCCAACAGTGTAGTCACCGTGCGCCAGTTTCTCGCGGTGCCGCGCGTGCCCAGCGCCTGTTCCGCGCGCGCCGCGAGCTTCGAGGTGCCAAACCCCTCCGGCGCGTGAAGATAGAGCACCTTGCCGTGCAGCGCGAACCGTTCACTCGCCGCCCTGCACGCCTCGAGGGCGGCAGGCCCCGCCGCCGCCGGACGCTCCTCCAGGAACCACAGGTGCAGGGACGTAGGTACCGCCGCCCCTTCCGGGAAGGGGTTTTTCGCCACCGCCTGCGCCAGCGCGCGCGCCTCGAGCAGCACCACGTAGGGCCGAAAGCCGAACTGCCGTTCGACCGCGGTGCCGATGCGTGCGGCGAGGGACCCGGCGGTGCCGGCACCGGCGAATACCGCGTTGCCGCTTTGAATGTAGGTCCTGACATCCCGGAACTTCAGGCGCCGCAGCAGCGCCGCGAGATCCTTCATGGGCAGCTTGTTGTTGCCCATGACGTTGATGCCTCGGAACAGCGCGATCCAGGTCTGCATGCCGCTGACATTGTAGGCCGCCGCGCGCGCGCGGCGGGCGCTACTAGCCGCGCGTTGCCTTAAGGGGGTAGACTTTTTTCCTCGCGGGCGCGCGCTTCGCGCTTGCCGACCGGGGGTCAGGACATGAGCGCCGTGATACTCGCCGTCTTCAGTGAGTACGGGGCCGCGGATCGCGTGCGAACGCAGCTGGTGAGCGACGGTTTCCCGACCGACCGTGTCGAGCTGACCGCATCCGCCGAACCGGGCCGGGCCGGATTGCATCCGGCGCCTTCGGCCCATGCCCGGTTTACCCAGTATTTCGGCACGCTCCTGCGCCGCCCGGACGAACAGCAGTTCGTCGACGCACTGGCGCGGCGGGTCGAGGCCGGCGCCGCCACCATCGCCGTGCATCCGCGCGGCACCATCGAGACCACGCGCGCCGCCGACATCCTGGAGAAGGCCGGCGCGGTCGAAGTGATCGGGCACGACCTCGCGAATCAGTCAGCTTTCGAACACGCCGCAGCGAGCGGCGAGGGTTACTGGGTGCGGCATTTCATGCTGGACAACCCGACCGGCGCGGACTGCATCTATTGCCGGCTGTTTCCCGGCCACAAGCACTGACGGGGGATCCCGCTGGGCCGGGAGCCGCAGTATTCCTGCGGCTCCCGGCGCGTGAAACCGGCGATCCGAATCCTATTATTGTTTATCGAACGTCACGCTCGAGGTCTGATCGTGCAGCAGGTCCTTGTCCGTGATGACCATGGTCTTGCCATCGGCGCTGGTGGCAAGACGGAGCTCGTCGGTTACCTTGCCCAGCCGATGATCGATCTCTTGGATGGTGTTGTCGTCCAGTTTCTTCAGCGTGACCCGCGTATGCCCCGGATCACCCACGACCGGGTACTCCTTGCCGTCGAACCTGGCGTTGTAGCTCTGGCCGTTGGCATGCATCCGGAAGTGATCGCCCGCGACCTCGTAGGCCACGGTTCGACCCGCGTCGCTGATATCCCCCATCGCACTTTGCATCCACGAGCCGGAAGCGGCGTGTGAACCCGCGCTCGCCGCAGCCACCCGCGCTTCGGTGAACGAGCCGGTGACGGTCTTGGCACCGCTGTCGTCGGTGAATTTTCCGGCCAGCGTGTTGCCGTCCGCGGAGAGCGTATAGGTGACCGACCCCATGACCTTGCCAGCCTTCTTCTGCGTCATCTCGATGGTGGTCGGATTGATGACGCGCACCGAAAGCTCATCATAGTACGGGTGGCCGGCGACCTTGTGCATCGCCCCGTCCGCCTTCACCTTCACCGCCGGCACGCAGCTCGAACAGCTGTACTCGCCGTCCGCGACCTGCCAGACATCCGGCTTGCCGGTCATCTTCACCGTGTCGAGCCGCGCCTTCCACGTGCCATCGAAAGTACTGCCCGCGAACGCCACCGCTGGAAGCAACAGTGCCGCTGTGATCAGGATTCTCATGTCTTCCCCCGAAGTTGGTTTGATAGCCGGCGCAACGCGCCGCAAGGTCGGCCAGTGTATGCCCGCGACCCCGCGCCAACCAACAGCCGCGCTGCAGTCTCAGGTGCGGTGTTTCAGCACCTCGGTCAGTGTGTCGGAACGGCCCTGCACGCGTACCAGGTGCGGGTAACGCGGACCATCGAAGTACGGCACGCTGATGACGCGGAAGTAATCCCCGGTATCCACCATGAGCTCGATCGGCTTCCTGCTGTCCTTCGCTGCGGCGATCGCCGCGTCCAGCACCTCGGTCGTGTACTTGCGGCCGTTCACCGCGACGAGCTTCATACCCGGACCGGCGCCCGCGCGCGCCGCCGCACGGTCTTCGCTCGCGTCTATGATCGCGCCGTCCTTGTCGAGCGTAAGCCCGATGGAGTAGCCGCGCTGCGTCATCTTGCGCTCCTTTTCGACCATCTCGATCCAGGTGTTCTTTTCGGCCGAGTAGGTAAGCTTCCAGCCGCTGCTTTCCAGGCCGCTCACCAGCGCGCCGGGCCCGAGGGTATCCAGGTGATGGCGGATGATGGCGCGCCAGTCCCCCGGTGCCACCGCGGCGAGCGCGCTGTACACGTCCTCTTCCTTGTAGGGCTTCAATGCCGGGGCGCCGCCGGCGCCCGCGTAAAAGCGCTTCACGAAGTCGTCTATGGAAGCGCGGCCGCCGGAGCGGGAGCGCAGTTCCGAGTCAACATTCAGCCATAGCAGTTCCGATGCCTGGTAGAAATCTACGCCACGGCGGCTGGAGCTCCAGGCATACGGCGCCTCGTAGAGGTCCTGCGCCTCCACGGCGGTGTCGGCGAGCGGCCGCCAGTGCGTGCCCGACTCAATTTCTTCATAATACGCGACCGTGTCGGCGAGTTCCTCCCGATAGCTCTCGGGCGTCTGGATTCCGGCGCGCACCGGCAGCACCGTGCCCCAGAACTCGGTCATGCCCTCGTACACCCACAGGAGCGAATCATCCATGGGTGTCTGATAGTCGGGGCTCAAGAGGCCCGCGGGGCGCCGGTACTTGCCGTTCCAGCTGTGGACGTACTCGTGCGCCAGCAGGCCCGCCAGGTCGTTCTTGAACGCCGGCTCGGTCACCGAGTCCTCGTCGACCCGGTCGTCGCTGGACTCGTGATGCTCGAGCCCGAAATGCGCGACGTGATCCGAAAGCGTCAGCAGCCACGTGTAGTGGCGGTACATGCGGGTGCCGAACAGCGCCCCGGCCTCCGCCACCAGATGAGCGTAGTCGGCCTGGAACTCCTTCGGCACGTTAAGGGCGGCTTCACTGTCCGCCATGATCGAAATGCTGTGTTTCAACTCCGGGTATGGAGCCGCACCGGCAAGATCCACCCGGCGGGCGTAACGGCCGATCTGCACGGGCGAGTCGATCAGGCGTGCCAGAGTCGCCGGCTCGAATTGCAGCGCACCATCGGCCCCCGCATGAAATTCAAGCGCCGAGACCACCTGCCAGCCCGGCGGCGTAAGCAGCGCCGCTGCGGTGGAAATCGTCGCCGCATCCCGCCCCTTCGGCAGCAATACGAAGTGGTTCCAGGAGATGATCGCGAGCTGCTCGGAGCTGGTGGGTCCGGCGCTGAACGCGCCGCCTTCGGTCGGCAGCCCCGTGTCGAGGGAGATCTCAAGGGTGCGGGCCCCGGCGGGCACGTTCACCGTGATCAGGAAGGTGTTGTAGGGATCGCGCTTCCAGGTGAGGGTTTCGCCGTTGGCTTTGAATACCAGGCCCACCATGGTGTCGATCGGCCCGGACGGCATGTGCTCACCGGGAATCCACTTCGGAAAGGCCAGCTGCAGCGGGCCGCCCTTCACGGCGAGGGTCTCTTGCGTATGCACGCGCTTGCGCGTGATGTCGCGTGCATCCACCCGCAGTGTCAGATCCGCGGCGTTTACCGCCACAGGGAAAATGCTGGTCGCAAGTAACAACGCCGCCAAGTTCGCAGTTCTCATTTTTTCAAAGCCTCTCTGATTGCTCAGGCGTAAAGGAGCGCGATGTTCCCCCAAATGGCCGCGGCAGGCAACGAGTGGTAACTTCTCAAGATTGCTGACGTAACAGCGCGTCGCCTGTCCTGAGGGAGAGACTCTTTGAACATCCGTTTACTCGTGGCTGGCATCGTCATCGGCGCCGTCGGCATCGCCAACAGCAGCGCGCGCGCAGCAGTGCCGGCGCCGCAGGATCAGGACTACCCCGCAGGGGCGCTGAAAATCAGCGTGGACGCGACGGACACCGCGCACCGCATCTTCAGTGTCCATGAAAGCGTGCCGGCCGTTCCCGGGCCCCTGACCTTGTTATACCCGCAGTGGATCCCAGGCACCCACGGGCCCTCCGGACCGATCGACAAGCTGGCCGGCCTCATCATCACGGCCAATGGGCAGGTACTGCCGTGGAAGCGCGACCCACTGGACGTCTTTGCCTTCCACGTCGATGTACCGCAGGGCGCCCACGCAATCGAGGTCGCATTCCAGTTCCTTTCGCCACACGACAGGAACCAGGGCCGCGTGGTGATGACCCCGGAAATGCTCGATCTGCAATGGAATACGCTCAGCCTCTACCCGGCGGGCTACTACGCCAACCGCATTCGTGCCGAGGCCAGCGTGACGTACCCGGCCGGCTGGCAATCGGCTACCGCGCTGGAAGTGGCTTCCAGCAGCGGCAACACCGTCAACTACAAGCCGATCGACTACGACGATCTCGTAGATTCGCCGATCTACGCCGGCAGGTATTTCAAGCGCTACGACCTGAACCCAGGAGCCGCGGTCCCGGTGCGCCTGAACATCGTCGCCGATGAGCCGCAAGACCTGGAAGTCGCCCCGCAGCTGGTGAAGACCTTTCAGAACCTGGTGCAGCAGATGTACCGCATGTACGGTGCACGCCATTTCGACCATTACGATTTTCTGCTCGCGCTCAGCAACCGGTTAAGCGGCATCGGCCTTGAACATCATCGCTCGAGCGAGAACGGCGCCGACGCGGACTACCTGAGCAAGTGGGCGGATGGCCCGGCGCGGCATGACCTGCTGCCGCACGAGTTCAACCACTCCTGGGACGGCAAGTACCGGCGCGCCGCGGATCAGAACACCCCCAACTTCAACGTGCCGCTGCAGGACAGCCTCCTGTGGGTCTACGAGGGCCAGACCCAGTTCTGGGGCTATGTCATGGCCGCGCGCTCGGGAATATGGACTCCCCAGCAGGCCCGCGACATGTTCGCGGCGGTGGCTGCGAGCTTCGATGAGGGCCGCCCGGGGCTCACCGTCTGGCGCACCGTCCAGGACACCACCAACGACCCGGTGATGGCCCGCCGCGGTGGCGCGTTTCGCAGCTACCAGGCGATGTTCGACTACTACCCCGCCGGCCTGATGATCTGGCTGGATGTCGACGGAAAGTTGCGTGAGCTCTCCAGGGACGTGCGCAGCATCGATGATTTCTGCAAGGCGTTCTTTGGGATGCAGGATGGCAAATGGGACGTCAACCCTTACACCTTCGAAGACATCGTCAGGACACTCAACCAGATCGCCCCTTATGACTGGGCCTCTTACCTGCGCACCCGCCTGGATGGTCACGGCTCGCTGATCGGCGGCATCGGCGCACATGGCTGGAAGCTCGTGTACACCGACAAGCCGTCGACGGCGTTCAGCGCCAGCAGGGGCGTCACCGACCTCACCTATTCGGTAGGCGCGCTGTTCGCCAAGGACGGGGAGGTCACCGATGTGCTCTGGGATGGACCGGCATTCAAAGCCGGTCTTTCACCGGGCATGAAAGTGATCGCCGTCAACGGCAAGGAATTCTCCGGCGACACGCTCAAGGATGCCGTGACCGCGTCCAAGGGGGCGAGCGCCCCCGTGGAACTGCTGGTGAAGAACTTCGACGAGTACCGCACGCTGAACGTGGCCTGGCACGATGGCCTGCGCTACCCGCACCTGGAACGCACGTCCACAGCTGACTCGCTGAGCGAACTGCTCGAAGCCCGGAAATAACGCGCCGCCGCAGGCGACTTTTGCCCGGTTAACTAACGCGCGCGCGCCAGCAGCGTCAGGGTCACGGTCGCAAGTAACAGGGTCGGGATCCAGGCGAGCAGTATCGGGTTGAGCGCAAATACCACCGTGCCGCTTTCGATGAGCCGCTGCAGCAGGAAAAACGCGATCCCCAGCACCAGCCCCGTCATCATGCGTGTGCCGGCGCCCGCCGAGCGCAGCGATCCTAAGACAAACGGGATCGCCAGCAGCACCGCAAACGCAATCGCCGCGGTGCGTGCGATGCGCGACCAGAAAGCGAACACGTATTCGCGCGAGTCAAGGGCGTTGGTCTTGAAGTAGCTGATCAGCCGCCACAGGGCGCGACTGGTCAACTGATCCGGATCCTGCACCGCCAGACCCAGGAAGCCGGCGGTGACGTTGGACTCGAGGATCCGTTGTCCCGGCGGACGGGTTACAACCGTGTCGCCGACAAAGCGTGACTCGGTGTAGTCCCCCAACAGCCACTTGCCTTTCGCTCCTGCCGTAGCGCGCTGCGCGTGGCCGAGCGCCAGCAGCCGGTGCTGCGGCGAGAGCTCGAAAATCTGCATGCTGCCGAACTGCCGCTCCCCGTACTGCCCGGCGACGTTGAGAATCAGGTCGCCGTCGCGCACCCACGCGCCGCTGCCGCCGCCGAAGCTCACGTTGTTGAGCTTGCTGAAGGCCTTCTGCTCGCGCGCCGCCTGCTGCAGCGTCGGGGCGAAGAACTCCCCCAGCAGCACCTCGGCGCCGATCAACAGCAGCGCCGCCATGAGCACCGATCCCGCGAGACGCGCGATCGAGACGCCGGTAGCGCGAATCACCGTGATCTCGCTGCCGCGGGCGAGTGAACCGAGACCCAGCAGCGAGCCAATGAGCGCCGTGATGGGCAGCAGTTCGTACGCCTGCTGCGGCAGGTTCAGGAGCGTGAACCACACCGCGCTGAGAGCGGTGTAACGCCCGGTGCCGATATCATCCTGCTGGTCGATGAACACGAACAGCGCGCCCAGCACCAGCAGCACCGACATCACCAGCAGCACCGAGCCGATGATGGCGCGCACGATGTAGCGGTCGAGCAGACTCATGCGTGGCGCATCCGGTAACGCACACGGCTGGCAATGCCCGGGCCGGTGATCACCAGCAGCGCCAGCAGCACCACCGCGACGTGCGTCCACCACAGACCCAGCCACGGCGGCACGGTGCCGCGCGCGATCCATACCTTGCCGACCGAGATGAGGTTGGAATACAGAAGATAGATAAGCACCGCGAGCCACACGCGCGCGTAGCGTCCCTGGCGCGGTTTCAGCCGCGCCAGCGGCACCGCCACCAGTGCCAGCACCACGCACATGAGCGGCATGGCGAGCCGCCAGTGCAGTTCGGCACGCTCGGCGGGGCTGGCGGCGGCCAGCAGGCTCGCGGTCGGCTGAGCCTCGAGGGTGCGCACCGTGTCCGACACCGCCGGCACCTGCACCGGCACGACATGCTCGGCGAAACGCACGATGCGAAACTCGGCGCTCCCCGGCACTCCCTCAAAACGCTCACCGTCGTAGAGCGTCAGGATGTGCGTCATGCCGTCGGCGGACACCGTATGCCGGGCGCGGTTCGCGAGCGCCACTTCCACCAGCGCGCCGTGATTGCGCTCCACGAACACATTCGCCAGCGTGCCGTCGCGGTTGACGTCCTGCGCATACACGACCGCGTTGCCGCCGCCGAAGCTGCGGAACTTGCCGGATGCGATGGGGGCAAACTGCCCGGCCCGCAGGGCCTCACTGCGCAGGCTCATGGCGCGGGCCGTGGCATCGGGTGCGAGCGACAGGGTCAGCCACCCCAGCCCCGCGGTCACCAGCACGGCCAGCAGCGCGACCGGGGCATAGACGTTCGCAGGCCCCGCCCCGCAGGCAAAGGCCGCCGCCATTTCGCTGTCGTGATACAGCCGGCCGAAGGCGAGCACCACCCCGAGCAGCAGGCCCACCGGCAAGAGCACCGACAGATTCTGTAATGCCCCCAGCACGATGAGCTCCAGGACCACACTCTGCGGGTACTGGTTGGCGGCGGCGCGTTCCAGCACACCGACCACCTGGTTGGCGAGGAGAATGACCAGCAGCACGCCCGTTACGACGAGCCAGGCCGTCACCACCTCGCGCAGTATGTAGCGCCCGAGGATATTTCCCAATGAATCTACGCCTAATTGCACGCCGGAACCGGCCGGCTCTTGGGTTACACTGTCAGCGCTTGCACCAGCAGCCACGCATTACGCGTTCGAACAAATACCAAACGGTGCAGTGGCGCGCTCGCAAGGCGAGACTAAGGTAAATCAGACGCCCGCGCGCCTCAACGGTAAAGGGGACAGCACATGGATTTTGGGGTATGGAGCAAAGGACTCACGGCACTTGCCGTCGACTGCCTGATCGTGGGCGTCTTCGAGGAGGCTGAGCTTAGTGCCGAAGCCGCCAGCGTGGATGCGGCCTGCGGCGGGCGCCTGAAGAAACTGCTCGAGCGCGGAGATTTCCCCGGGCGCGCGGCTGATACCCTGCTGCTCGCCGATCTGCCCGGACTTGGGGCTTCGCGGCTGCTGCTGACCGGACTTGGGGCAAAAAAGCAGTTCAACCGCAAGGCCTGGCGCAAGGCGTGGGCCGCCGCCGCCGCGGCGCTGCTGCGCACGCGCATCGCCAGCTGCGCGGTTGCCATCACCCGGCCCCCGGCGCGCGAGCTGGACGACTACTACCTCGGGCGGGCGGTCGCGGAAATCGCCGGCGCCGCGCTGTATCGCGTCAATGACCTGAAGACCGGGAAAAAGCCCGCGCCGGCCGCGCTGCGCAAGGTGCTCGCGGGACCTGTGCGCACCCCCGCGGCCGCCACTCGTGGCCTCACACATGGGGCGGCGATCGCAGCCGCCGCACTGGTGCAACGGGATCTTGCCAATCTGCCCGCCAACATCTGTACACCGACCTACCTCGCCGAGGAGGCGCGGGCGCTGGCCAGGACCCACAAGAGCCTGAGCGTCAAGGTGCTGGATGAGCCGGCCATCCGGCGCGAAAAAATGGGCTGCCTGCTGGCGGTATCGCAGGGCAGCCACCAGCCGCCACGCTTCATCGTGCTCGAATACCGCGGCGGCAAGGAAGCGCAGCCGCCGGTGGTGCTGGTCGGCAAGGGCGTGACCTTCGATAGCGGCGGAATCTCCCTCAAAGAGCCACCGGCGATGGATGAGATGAAGTTCGACATGAGTGGCGCGGCGGCAGTGGTCGCCGCCCTCACGCTCGCGGCGAGCCTCGGCCTGAAATTGAATGTCGTGGGCCTGGTGGCAGCCGTGGAGAACATGCCGGGCAGCAAGGCGGTGAAGCCCGGCGACGTGGCGACCAGCGCTTCCGGCCAGACGGTCGAGATACTCAATACCGACGCCGAAGGGCGTCTCATCCTGTGCGACGCGCTGCACTACGCGCGCCGCTTTCACCCGGGCGCCGTCATCGACATCGCCACCCTTACGGGGGCATGCGTCATCGCCCTCGGGCATCACCACTCCGGGGTGATGGGCAACGATGAGCCGCTGGTGCGCGAGCTGCTGGAGGCCGGGCGGCGCTCGGACGACCGCTGCTGGCAGCTGCCGCTCACCGAGGAATACGGCGAGCAGCTCAAGAGCAACTTCGCCGATTTCGCCAACGTCGGCGGACGCGACGGCGGCGCGATCACGGCCGCGACTTTCCTCAGCAAATTCACCCAAGGCCTGAAATGGGCGCACCTCGACATAGCCGGCACCGCGTACTTAAGTGGCGCACAAAAGGGCAGTACCGGCCGGCCGACACCGCTACTCGCGGATTTCCTGCTGCATCGCGCCGCGCGCTGACGCGGCACGGCGCGAGCCACGCGCGTGACCTGCGGCACGTGCGCTGGTGCCGGCCGCGACGCCGCGCACGACGCCTGAGCGCGCACCTGCTGCGCGTGCGCTGAACGCTACGCCGCCCGCGGTCGTTTCGGCGAGATCAAGAGGTCCGCCGAAATCTGATGTGTCGCTAATGGCATAATCCCCGCCACTTCGCACCGCGGGCCTTCACATCTGATGGACAAGACCTACGCGCCGCAGGACATCGAGCGGCGCATCTACGAGCGCTGGGAATCGCACGGCTGGTTCGCGCCGCGCGGCAGCGGCGCGCCCTACTGCATCATGATCCCGCCGCCGAACGTGACCGGCACGCTGCACATGGGGCACGCGTTCCAGCACACCCTCATGGACGCCCTCACCCGCTATCACCGCATGCGCGGGGACGATACCTTGTGGCAGCCCGGGACCGACCACGCCGGCATCGCCACGCAGATGGTGGTGGAACGGCAGTTGAATGCCCAGGGCGTGCGGCGCACCGATCTTACGCGTGCGGCTTTCCTCGAGCGCGTGTGGCAGTGGAAGGAGCAGTCCGGCGGCACCATCACGGCGCAGATGCGCCGGCTCGGGGACTCGGTGGACTGGTCGCGCGACCGCTTCACCATGGACCCCGGGCTGTCGAACGCGGTGACCGAAGTGTTCGTGCGCCTGCACGAAAAGGGTCTGATCTACCGCGGCAAGCGCCTGGTCAACTGGGATCCGGTGCTGCTCACGGCGCTCTCGGACCTGGAGGTGCAGGCGCAGGAAGAGGACGGTCACCTCTGGCACCTGCGTTACCCGCTGCTTGAAGGCCCAGGACACCTGGTGGTGGCAACCACCCGCCCGGAAACCATGTTGGGAGACACGGCGGTCGCCGTGAATCCGGACGATGCGCGCTATCGGGAGCTGGTGGGCAAGCAGGTGCGCTTACCGCTCGCGGAGCGTTCGATCCCGGTGATCGCGGACCACTACGTCGATCCGGCCTTTGGCTCCGGCTGCGTGAAAATCACCCCGGCACATGATTTCAACGACTACGAAATCGGGCAGCGCCACCGGCTGCCCCAGATCAACATCTTCACCCCGCGGGCCGCGCTCAACGAGGCGGTGCCGGAGCGCTTTCGCGGGCTGGACCGTTTCGAGGCGCGCAAGCGCGTGCTCGCGGAGCTGACGGCCGCGGGGCTCCTGGAGCGCGTCGAAAAGCACCGCCTGGTCGTGCCGCGCGGCGACCGCAGCGGCGCGGTGCTGGAGCCCTATCTCACCGACCAGTGGTACGTGAAGATCGCGCCGCTCGCACAACCTGCCATCGCCGCCGTCGAAGCGGGCCGCACGCGTTTCGTGCCGGAGAACTGGGCGCGCACCTATTTCGAGTGGATGCGCAACATCCGCGACTGGTGTATCAGCCGCCAGCTGTGGTGGGGGCATCGCATCCCGGCGTGGTACGACACCGCTGACAACATCTACGTCGGCCGCAGCGAAGCGCAGGTGCGCAGCGCTCATCAGCTCGCCGCCAGCGTGGTGCTGCGCCAGGACGAGGACGTGCTCGACACCTGGTTTTCCTCCGCCCTGTGGCCGTTCTCGACCCTCGGCTGGCCGGAGGCGACGCCCGCGCTCGGCAAGTTCTATCCCGGCAGCGTGCTGGTGACCGGCTTTGACATCATCTTCTTCTGGGTCGCCCGCATGATGATGATGGGGCTCGCGTTCATGGGCGAGGTGCCGTTCCGCGACGTCTACATCACCGGGCTCATCCGTGACGAGCACGGTGACAAGATGTCCAAGTCCAAGGGCAACGTGATCGATCCGCTCGACATCGTCGACGGCATCGCGCTGGAGGAGCTGGTCGCCAAGCGCACCAGCGGGCTCATGCAGCCACAGCGCGCGGGCGCCATCGAGCGGGCGACACGCAAGCAGTACCCGCAAGGCATCGCGCCGCACGGCACCGATGCGCTGCGCTTCACCTTCGCCGCGCTCGCCTCACCGAGCCGCGACATCCGCTTCGACATGGCGCGCGTCGCGGGGTATCGCAACTTCTGCAACAAGCTGTGGAATGCGGCGCGCTTTGTCACCATGGCGGTGGGAAATGAGTCCCCGCCCGCGGCGGGCGAGCACCTCGAGCTCTCGGTAGCCGACCGCTGGATCCGCTCGCGTTTCGGCCGCGCGCTCGCGCGGGTGGAGAGTTCCCTGCGCGACTACCGCTTCGACTACGCGGCCACGGCGCTCTACGAATTCGCCTGGTACGACTTCTGTGACTGGTACCTCGAGTTGACAAAACCGGTGCTGCAGTCCGACAGCGCTCCGGCAGCCGCCCGGCGCGGCACGCGCACCACGCTGGCGCAGATTCTCGAGGCGCTGCAGCGCGCCCTGCATCCGCTGATGCCCTTCATCACCGAAGAAATCTGGCAACTCGCCGCGCCGCTTGCGGCAATCAAAGGCGAGTCGGTGATGCTGCAGCCCTACCCGTCAGCCGGGGACTTCGCGACCGACGAGGCGGCGGAGCGCGAGACCGCGTGGATCCAGGGCGTGATACTCGCGGTGCGCCAGATCCGCGGTGAGATGAACATCAGTCCCGCCAGGAGAATTGCACTGCTGCTCAAGGGCGCCAGTGCGCAGGACGAGGCTTATGTTGAGCGCCATCGCGCCTGGCTCGAGCGGCTCGCGGGACTTGAGAGGATCACGGTTTTGGCGGCGAACGCCGCCACCGCGCAGTCGGCCACGGCACTGGTCGGCAACCTCACGCTGCTGGTGCCGATGGCCGGACTCATCGACGTTGGCGCCGAAGTGCAGCGCCTCGAGCGGCTGCTGAGCAAGGCGCGCGAGGAGCTGGCGAAGGCGCGGGCAAAACTCGCCAACGAGAATTTCGTGCGCGGCGCGCCCGCGGCCGTGGTCACCACCGAGCGCGAACGCGCCGCGGAGTTTGAGCGCAGCGCGAGTAACCTGGCGCAGCAGCTCGAGCGCGTACGCGGGTTACCCGCCCCGTGAGTATGCCCGACGCTGCCGTCACCGCGGCTGCCGCTGCCGGCGACGCCGCGGCCATTGCGCGCGTGCTCACGAGCCTTGAGACCATCATCCTCGGCAAGCCTGAGCAGATCCGTCTGTGTCTGGCGTGCCTGCTGGCGCGCGGACACCTGCTGATCGAGGACGTGCCGGGAGTCGGCAAGACCACCCTCGCGCACGCGCTGGCCCACGTGCTGGGGCTCGCCTGGCAGCGCGTGCAGTTCACGAGTGATCTGCTGCCCGCCGACATCGTGGGTGTGTCGATCTTCGACCGCGCGAGCCAGCAGTTTCATTTCCGCCAGGGGCCGATCTTCACGCAGCTGCTGCTCGCGGACGAGGTCAACCGCGCGAGTCCCCGCACCCAGAGCGCGCTGCTGGAGGCCATGGAGGAGCGCCAGGTGAGTGCCGATGGCACGACCTACCCTCTGCCTGAGCCATTTTTTGTGGCCGCCACCCAGAACCCGCACGAGCAGCTCGGTACCTTCGCGTTGCCCGAGTCCCAGCTCGACCGCTTTCTCATGCGTGTGACGCTCGGCTACCCGGATGCGGTGCATGAGCGGGAGCTCCTGCGCGGCGGGGAGCGGCGGGAGCTCCTGCCCGGCATGCCCGCCGCGCTCGACGCCACCGCGGTGCTGCGCATGCAGCGCGCAGTGCGCGCAGTCTACGTTGCGGACGCGCTGCTGGATTACTGCCAGGCGCTCATTGCGCGCACCCGTGAGCGCGCGGATCTGAAGCTCGGCCTCTCGCCGCGCGCCGGCCAGGGACTGATCCGCGCGGCACAGGCCTGGGCATACCTCGCCGCGCGCAGCGCCGTGCTGCCCGAGGATGTACAGGCGGTGTTGCCCGCGGTGGTCACGCATCGCCTCGAGCGTCGCGACGCCGCCGCCGGCGAGGGCGAAGCGATCGCGACGCAGATCATCCGGGCAGTGCCCGTACCGGTGTGACGCTCGAAGCGCGCTTCAACGCCTGGATGCGGCGCCGCCAGGGGCCCGACGCCCTGCCGCTGACGCTCGCGCGCCGCAGGCTCTATATCCTGCCCACGCGCGCCGGACTCACCTTCGCCGCGCTGCTTTTTCTGATGCTGCTGGCGGGGCTGAACTACGGCAACAGTCTTGCCCTGTTCCTGACGTTCCTGCTGGCCGGCTTCGCGCTCGTCGGCATGCAGCAGTGCCACCGCAATCTGCAGGGTACCGCGCTGGTCGCCGCGCGCGCGCCGCCGGTGTTCGCAGGCACCGCGGCGAGCCTGCACGTGACGCTCGGCAACTCAGCGCTGTGGCCGCGGCTGCAGCTCGAGGCCGCCGCGGATGATCAGCCGCTGGTGAGCGCGGACGTGCCCGCCAACGGCGAGCAGCACCTGCAGCTGCCGCTGCCGGTAAGAGCGCGCGGTGTCTGGGACATCGGGCGCGTGCGGCTCGCCACCGCGCAGCCGTTTGGCCTGTTCCGGGCCTGGACCTGGGTGTACGCGCCGCTGCAGCTGCTGGTTTACCCGCGACCCTACGGTGTCCTGCCGATGCCCGCAGCGCCGGGCCGCAAGCCCGGGACCCATTCGCAGGGCAGCGCCGGGGCGGATGAGTGGCTCACCCTGCGCCCGTTCCGCGAAGGCGACTCGCCGCGGCAGGTGGACTGGAAGGCTTACGCCCGTGAGGCGCCGCTGCTCGTCAAGGAGTATTCGCCGCCCGGCGCGGAGACGCGCCTGTTCGAGTTCGCGCGTCTGACGGACCCGGACATCGAGGCACGCATCTCGCAGCTGGCACGCTGGGTGGTTGACGCGGAGGCGCGCGGTGATCGCTACGCTCTGGTGCTGCCGCAGGTTCGCATTCTCCCTGACCGCGGCCCGCAGCAGCGGCACCGCTGTCTTGCGGCGCTCGCCACATGTCAGCCGTAGCGGCGCCGCCGCTCGCCGCAGCGCCTGACCCGCGGGCGCTTGCCTGGAGCTGCGCGGCCTTCACGGGCGGGGTGCTGCTGCAGGTGGATCGCGTGCCGCTGTGGGCATCGGCGAGCGCGCTCGCGCTGGTGGCGTGGCGGCTCCTCACCGCGAGATCAGCCGCACGCGCACCACCACTGCTGGTGCGCGCTGCACTGGCGCTGCTGCTGGTGGCGGCGGTGTTGATGCGTTTTCACACGCTGAACGGACTGACGGCCGGCACCGCGCTGCTGGTGCCGATGGCGGCGCTGAAACTCCTGGAGACCAGGACCCCGCGCGATCAACTGGTGATGGTTGGAGCGGGCCTGTTCCTGCTGGTGGCGGCGTGCCTTGACCGGCAGAGCCTCGCGCGAGCGCCGCTGTACCTGTTGCAGGCATGGCTGTGCTGTGCAGCGCTCACCGCCATCACGGCGCGCGGTCTTCCCGCGCGCACGGCACTCACGCTTGCGGGCCGTGCGCTGGTTCTGGCGACACCGCTGGCGCTGATCCTGTTCGTATCCTTTCCGCGCCTGGCGGGGGCGTTCTGGGCGGTGCCGCACGGGGAGGAGGCGTTCACCGGGCTGTCGGACAGCATGAGCCCCGGCGGCATCACGCGCCTCACCTCCTCGTACGACACCGCATTCCGCGCACGCTTCGCCGGGGCCGCACCGCCGCCCGAGGAGCGCTACTGGCGCGGTCCGGTGCTGCATGACTTCGACGGCTACACCTGGCGCCGCGGGGGCGTCCCTCGCTCGCGCCAGCCGCTTCAGTCCGTCGGCAAGACCTACCGCTACTCCATCACGCTCGAGCCCTCACGGCACCGCTGGTGGTTTGCGCTGGACACCCCCGCCCAATCCCCGGATCCGAAGGTGCTGCTGACGTACGACCATGAGCTGCTCGCCGGCGAACCGGTCAGGCAGCCGGTTACCTACGAAGCGCTCTCCTATACACAGACCCGCGCCGCCTGGACGCTCGACCCGATCGAGCGCCGCGAAGACACGCGGCTGCCCCGGGGACGCAACCCACGCACGCTTGAGCTCGCGCAATCACTGCGTGCGCAGTCAGGCTCGGAGGCTGACCTGGTGCGCGCGGCGCTGCAGTTCCTGCGCGGCGGCGGCTTCGTGTATTCGCTTGACCCGCAGCCCACCGGTCCCGACTCGGTGGATGACCTGCTCTTCAGCACCCGCGCCGGATTCTGCGGTCACTATGCCTCGGCGTTCGTCACCCTCATGCGCGGCGCCGGCCTGCCGGCGCGCGTCGTCACCGGCTACCTCGGCGGTGAATGGAATCCCGTCGGCGGCTACTTCCTCGTGCGGCAGTCGGATGCGCACGCCTGGGCGGAAGTGTGGCTCGCGGGCCGTGGCTGGACGCGCGTGGATCCCACCGCGGTGGTGGCACCCGAGCGGCTGCGGCGCGGCATCCTGGATCTTTTCCCCGGCGCGATGTCAGCTGAGGAGCGGCTGCTACACCGGTCCGCATGGCTGACACGACTCCTGCAGGGTTGGGATGCCACCAATGACTGGTGGAACGGTCACGTCGTGAGGTACACCCTCGACTCACAACTTGACCTGCAGTCGCGCTTAGGCGTCCGCAGCCCCGACGCACGCTACCTGGGCTGGGCGTTTGCCGCCGGCCTCCTCACCTGGCTCGCGCTCATCGCCTGGCACAGCGGGCGGGACCTGCGCTCCCCACGACGCGACCCGCTCGCCACGGCCTACGTGCGCCTGTGCCGCAAGCTCGCGCGGATTGCACCGGCACGCGCGCCGCACCAGGGGCCCATGAGCTTCGCCACCACGGTGAGCGAGCGCCGGCCGGATCTTAAGGAGCGCGTCGACGCGGTGTTGGCGCGCTACGCACGCTTGCGCTACGGGCCGCCAGCGCCCGCGACGCGCGCGCGCGACATCCAGGAATTCCGGCGCGCGGTCGCGCGGCTATCCCTGCGGGCACCAGCGTAGCCGGCCACAGTCACGCCTTTGGCCGGCGGCAACGAAGCTGATGTCCGCGAAAATCACTGCGCAGCGATTTTCGCCAAGTTGACTAAGGTGCCTTGAAGCCGATCTTCTTGTGCGTACCGTCGCAGAAGGGCTTGTTGTTGCTGTGTCCGCAACGACACAGCCAGGTCGTCGTGGTGCGCGCGACCACGCGCCCGGTGCCGCTCATGATCTCCAGGTTCCCGCTCACCTTCAGCGGACCGTCGATCTGCGGATCCACCGCCAGCACCCCATCGCGCACCGGCAGCATGTCGGTCTTGCCGCTCGGGGGCTCACCGGAGGCGTTGAACCCCACCTCGTGATGGGAGCTGTCGCAGAAGGGCTTGTTCTTGGAAGCCCCGCAGCGACACAGCGTGGCGCGAAAACCAGCCGGCGCGCCGTTGATCTGTAGCTGCGCACGGAAGGCATAGGGACCCGCCTCGCGAATGCCCACGAGATTCACCGGCGCCGCCGCCTCATCCGGCGCGCCATCCAGGCGGTGATAACGGATCGCGCCCGAAGGACACGCGTGCGCGACTTCCACCAGTGCCTCGACCGGCATCTCGTCCGGGTGGATCCACGGCCCCTTTACGTTGGCGAGAAACACCCGCGGGGCGCCGGTGACACAGAAGCGCGAGTGGATACACAGCTTCCCTTCATATATGAGTTCGAGCTTCCCGCCGCGCACGGTCTCCACACCGTTGGCGACACTCGATGCGGGCGCGCCGGCCGCGCTCGCCCCCGCCGCCGTGCCGGCGGCCGCGGATGCAGCTGCGGCCACGGCCGGTGTCGACATCGCGGCGGCGGCACCCGCCGCGGGCGCTGCCGCTGAGAGATCGAAGCCCTTGGCCGCGCGCCCTGCAAGGGATGTCAGCGCATCGGCAGCCGCGCGTGCGCGCGTGTCGCCACTGCTGCGCAGCCCCTCGCCCGCCTGCGCCAGCTGCGCAAAGCGCTCGACGAACAGCCGTCGCGCCGCAGGCCCCGGCGACAGGGCGGCGGAATCACGCAGCGTGGTAAAAGACACCCCGGCATTGCAATTTGGGTTCGAGGGTCCCGCCGGCAGGCGCGCCGCCCGCTCGGCAAGGGGTGCGACCGCCTGCATCAAGCCGATCGCAAGATCCACGGTAAGGGACTTCTCGGGACTGGGGCCGCGCAGCGCGTACGCGTAGGCGAGGAGACGCAGCATCAGCCCGTAGGAGGCGTTCGCCAGATCCACCGTGGCGAAGGCCGCGGAGTCCTCGATCCACACGCGTCCCTCCGGCCGCGGCGGCCGCCGCAGAACCGGGTTGGTGGCCGCCGGGAATGCCGGGGTGAAGGACGGATTCCTCGCCGTCAGTGCGCGCAGTTCGTCGCGTATGCCGAGAAATTTCTGGTAGTGCGAGCCCTGTGAGTCGCGCGGCGCGCCTTCGCCCTGCGTGACGATGGCCGAGAACGCCTGCAGTGCGGTCTTCAGGCACCTGACCGGCGCCGCCCCGGTGAGATTCACCTCGGCGCCCGAGAGCTGCAATGCCGGGTCGCCGTCGAAGGCATCGGCCTCGCCATAACGCGCCACGAACGCGTGCAGGGCTTCCCCGAGACACGCGTAAAAGACGCCGACGGTATCGTAATCGGTGGCCATCGGCGTCAGGTGTGGCTGGGCGCTCCCGCGCACATACGGCCGCTCATAAAAGAAGCCCGCGCCTTCGGGTTCGGTGGACTCATGCGGCCGCTCGAGAAACACGAAGTGCTGCACGGTCTGCGCGTTGAAGGGGGCGAGCTTCACCACCACGCTCGCCGGCAGGTAGCCCGGATCGAGCGGAAAGTTGGTGCGTCCGATGCGCGGACTGCCGCCGAGCGCGGAGGTAATGTTCCAGACGGCCGCGAGGTGTCCCATCTCCTCGATCGCGACCCCCAGGAGTACCTGGCGCCAGCGTTTCACGGCCGCCGCCTCTTCGGCATTCAGTCCCTCGCCTTCACCGTCCTTTAAGCTGAAGGCGGCGTACAGGTACGTGCACATGAGGTTGTGCTCGAGCTCCGAGGCCTCGTACAGGGCGTTGATCAGCAATTCACGTTGCGTCTGGGGAGCCGCCGCCGCGGTCACGTCGTTCATAGGACCTCCGCTATGGGGACGTATGTCGCACAATTCCAGTCTGCGCGCCATCCCTCGTCCGGCGCGCCGCCTTCAGGCGTGTTCGCGGGTCTCGCGGAAGCTGATACCGGGCCAGCGCTCGAGCGTGAGCGCGAGGTTGACGCGTGAGGGCGCGAGGTACACGAGCGCCCCGCTGTGATCGAGCGCCAGGTGTTCGTAGGCGCGGGCGCGGAACTCCTCGAGCTTGCGCGCATCGGCGCTGTCCACCCAGCGTGCCGTGTGCACGGTGATCGGATCGAATACGCACTGCACGCTGTATTCGTCCTGCAGCCGGAAGGCCACGACTTCAAATTGCAGCTGCCCGACGGCGCCCAGGATCAGGTCATTGTTGCGCAGCGGCTTGAACAGCTGCGTGGCACCCTCCTCGCACAACTGCGACAGCCCCTTCTGCAGCGCCTTCATTTTCAGGGGATCCTTCAGCACCGCGCGGCGGAAGATTTCCGGGGCGAAATTCGGCACTCCCGTAAAGCGCAGCGCCTCGCCCTGGGTGAAGGTATCGCCGATGTTGATGGTGCCGTGGTTGTGCAGGCCGATGATATCCCCGGCATAGGCTTCCTCGGCCTGCGAGCGGTCGGCGGCCATGAAGGTGAGCGCATCGGCGACCCGCACTTCCTTGTCGAGCCGCACGTGAAACAGGCGCATGCCGCGCGCATACCTGCCGGCGCACAGCCGCAGGAAAGCGATGCGGTCGCGGTGCATGGGGTCCATGTTGGCCTGGATCTTGAACACGAAGCCAGCGAGGGGCTCCTCCAGCGGTAAGACGGTGCGCTCGCGTGCCGCGCGCGGCAAGGGCCCCGGCGCGTGGGTGGTGAAGGCGGCGAGCAACTCCTCGACACCGAAGTTATTGATGGCGGAGCCGAAGAATACCGGGGTCTGCAGGCCGGCACGGTAGCTGTCCGCATCGAAGCCCTCCGTGGCGCCCTTGACCAGCGCGATCTCCTCATCGAATGCCGCCACCTCACGCCCCAGGAAGGCGCGCCCCGCCGCGCTGTGCAGGCCGTCGATGACGCGGTTTTCCCCGACGCGGCCGCGCTCACCGGCGGCGTAGACGTAGATGCGATCCTCGGCGAGGTGATAGATGCCGCGCAGCTCCCGGCCCATGCCGATCGGCCAGGTGATGGGTGCGGTGCCGATGTGCAGCACGCTCTCGATTTCATCCAGCAGCTCGATTGGCGTGCGGCCGTCGCGATCGAGCTTGTTGATGAAGGTCATGATCGGCGTGTCGCGCAGGCGGCACACCTCCATCAGCTTGATGGTGCGCTCCTCCACTCCCTTGGCGCAGTCGATCACCATGAGCGCCGAATCCACCGCCGTGAGCGTGCGGTAGGTGTCTTCGGAGAAATCCTCGTGCCCCGGCGTGTCCAGGAGATTGACGATGCAGTCCCGGTAGGGGAACTGCATCACCGATGAGGTCACGGAAATGCCGCGCTGCTGTTCCAGGCGCATCCAGTCGGAGGTCGCGTGGCGCGCGGCCTTGCGTCCCTTGACGGTGCCCGCCATCTGGATGGCGCCGCCAAAGAGCAGCAGTTTCTCCGTGAGCGTGGTTTTGCCGGCATCCGGGTGCGAGATGATCGCGAACGTCCGGCGCCGCCGGATTTCGGCGGCCGTGGCGGCTGTCATGTCGTTCACGGCTCGGAGGCGGGAGCGGCGCCGAGCACGGTACCGGGTCCACTCAGCGTGAGTCTTAAAACCGCGGCATCCTCGCGGCCGCCGACCGCCTGGTAGTAGCCGCGCCGCATTCCCAGCTGCACGAAGCCCATCGACAGGTACAGGCGGATCGCGGCGGTGTTGGAAGGGCGTACCTCGAGGAACGCCTCGCGCACCCCCAGGGCGGCGGCGCGCTCGATGAGCGCGAGCATCAGGTGCCGGCCCAGGCCCCGGCAGCGGAAGCTCTCACCCACGCATACATTGAGAATGTGCGCCTCGCCGGCACCGGTGCTCATCACCCCGTAACCCATGAGGACCCGCGACACGGTTGCCACGCGGCAGATGTAGCCGACGCGCAGGCAGTCGCGGAAAATCCCTTCGCTCCAGGGAAACTGGTACGAGGCGTGCTCGATGGCGACCACATCGCTGACATCGAGCGCGCGCATCGGCCGGATGGTCATCTCCGGTGCGGCAGAAAACAACTCCGGTGCAGTGGCCATCGGGCGGCTTGTTTCTTCAGGTCAACCGCTGGTAGACGCTACGCGCAAACTTAAGATCGTCCCACGCCTTGCGCTTCTCGCCCGGAGTCCGCAGCAGATACGCGGGATGATACGTCACCACCAACGGGGTGTTGAACTCCCCGAAATGGTGCACCTGGCCGCGCAGCCGCCCGAGCGGCACCTGCGTGCCGAGGAGGTTTTGCGCCGCGATCCGACCCACGGCGAGCATGATCTTCGGCCGCAGGAGCGCGATCTGCCGCACGAGATACGGCAGGCACGCCGCGACCTCGTCAGGTTGCGGATCACGGTTGCCCGGCGGCCGGCTCTTCAATACGTTGGCGATGTAGACGTTGGTCGAGCGATCCAGCCCGATGGCGCGCAGCATCGCATCCAGCAGTTGCCCCGCGGGTCCCACGAAGGGTTCGCCGCGCCGGTCCTCCTCGGCGCCGGGCGCCTCGCCTATCACCAGCCAGTCGGCGCGCTTGGGTCCCACGCCCACGACCCCCTGGGTGCGGGTCGCGTGCAGCGGGCAGCGCGTGCAACCCATGATCTCCTGGCGAAGGGCCTCCCAACGCGCTGGCGCCTGCGGGTCCGGCTCCGGCACCGCAGCCGGTGTCCTCGCCACGGTGCTGGCGCTGGCAGGGGCTGACACGCCGACTGCGGCGGTGGCGGGATTTCCCCGCGGCACCCACAGATCAATGCCGATCGCCTGCAGGTATTCGTTGCGCTGCGGGTGCTGCATTGGCTCAGGCGCCCGCGGCAGGCGGCGCGCCACGCACGAGGCGCCGCAGCCGCCGTCCCACCCACAGCAGCGGCGCCGACAGGGCATAGGTGCCGAACATGGCCAGCAGCATGGTGGACGGCTCGATCGCGATGAGCACAAAAACCAGCGGCACGAGCAGCATGTAGACAAATCGGATGCGCCGGTCCAGGTCAAACTGCTTGAAGCTCGGATAGCCAAAGCGGCTCACCATCAGGGCGCCGGCGCTGGCGGTGACCACGAAGGCGGCAATGAGTCCGGTCAGCCCCGGCTCGTGCCAGTCACTCACAAACCAGACAAAGGCCGCGACGATGGCCGCCGCCGAGGGGCTCGGCAGACCTTCAAAGTAACGCTTGTCAGCGGTTGCCGCACGGGCGTTGAAGCGCGCCAGGCGCAGCGCGGCCGCGACCGCGTAGAAAAAGCAGGCCAGCCAGCCAAAGCGGCCCCAGTGCTGACCGTACTCGGCGATGCGCACCACACCCCACTGGTAGGCGACGATGGCCGGCGCCACCCCGAAGGACACCATGTCCGCGAGACTGTCGTATTCCTTGCCGAAGGTGCTCTCGGTACGCGTGAGGCGCGCGATGCGCCCGTCCAGGGTGTCGAAGATCATGGCCGCAAACACCGCCATGCCGGCGTGTGCGAAGTGCTTGTCGATGGCGGCGACCACCGCGTAGAAGCCCGAGAACAGGCAGCCGGTGGTCAAAAGGTTCGGCAAGAGGTAGATGCCCTTGCCGCGGGGACGTACGTATTCCTGGGTATCGGTGCTCACGGTGCGCAATCTTATCCGCGGCAGGCGCAATTTGCCGGGGTGGTTGAGAGGGGCCTCCTGTTAAGATGCCAAACTCCCCCAGCGGATGCGCAGGCGACCCCACGATGAGGCTGTCCCAGTACCCCATCAACACCTTGAAGGAGACCCCCGGCGAGGCGGAGGTCATCAGCCACCAGCTCATGCTGCGCGCCGGGCTGATCCGGCGCCTCGCGGCGGGGCTCTACACCTGGCTGCCCATGGGCCTGCGGGTGCTGCAGAAGGTGGAACGCATCGTGCGCGAGGAGATGAACCGTGCCGGCGCCTTGGAGCTGGTCATGCCGGTGGTGCAGCCGGCGGAGCTGTGGCAGGAGTCCGGGCGCTGGAGCAAGTACGGGCCGGAGCTGCTGCGTTTCAAGGACCGGCACGAGCGTGATTTCATCGCCGGCCCCACGCACGAGGAAGTGATCACGGATATCGCGCGGCGGGAGCTGCAGAGCTACCGCCAGCTGCCGGTCAACTTCTATCAGATCCAGACCAAGTTCCGTGACGAGGTGCGGCCGCGCTTCGGGGTCATGCGGGCGCGCGAGTTCATCATGAAGGACGCCTACTCCTTCCACCTCGATGAGGAGTCGCTGCGCGCCGGCTACCGCATCATGTACGACGCCTACACGCGCATTTTCACCCGCACCGGGCTGACCTTCCGTGCGGTGCGCGCGGATTCGGGCGCGATCGGCGGGGATGTGTCGCAGGAATTCCACGTGCTCGCCGCTTCCGGGGAGGATGCCATCGCCTTTTCGGACGGCGATGACTACGCGGCGAACCTTGAAGCCGCCGCCACCCTACCCTCATCCGCGCCACGCGCGGCGCCTACGGAAGCCTTACGCAAGGTCGCGACCCCGGGCGCGCGCACCATTGAGGACCTGGCGCGGTTCCTCAAGGTCCCGCCCGCGCGCTGCATCAAGACGCTGATCGTCGAGGGCAGCGAGGGCGATGCCGTGGCGCTGGTGGTGCGCGGTGATCACGAGCTGAATGCGGTCAAGGCGCAAAAGCTCCCAGGCGTTGCGAGCCCGCTGAAGATGGCGAGTGCCGAGCGGGTGCTCAAGGCAACCGGGACCGAGCCCGGCTACGTCGGCGTCACCGGTCTCAAGTGCCGCGTGTACGCGGATCATGCCGCCTTCGCGCTCGCTGACTTCGTGAGCGGCGCCAATGAGAAGGATATGCATCTGACGGGTGTGAACTGGGAACGCGACGCGCCGGGTGCGATTGCGGCCGACCTGCGCAACGTCGTCGAGGGCGATCCCAGCCCGAGCGGCAAGGGACGCCTGAAAATCGTCCGCGGCATCGAGGTGGGTCATATCTTCCAGCTCGGCACCAAGTACAGCGAATCCATGAAGGCGACGGTGCTCGATGAGGGTGGCCGGCAGAGCCTGCTCCACATGGGTTGCTACGGCATCGGCGTGACGCGCATCCCGGCGGCGGCCATCGAGCAGAATCATGATGAGCGCGGCATCATCTGGCCCGCGGCGATTGCGCCCTTCCAGGTGGTGCTGATACCCATCAACCTGCAAAAATCCGACCGTGTGCGCGAAGTCTCCGACCGCCTGTACGCCGAGTTCACCGCCGCAGGTATCGAGGTCCTCTACGACGACCGCGACGCGCGTCCCGGCGTCAAGTTCGCGGACGCGGAGCTTTTAGGTGTACCCCATCGCCTGGTGGTGGCCGAGCGCGGCCTGGATGCCGGCAAGCTCGAATACCGGGGGCGGCGCGAATCGGCGAGCACCGAGTTCCCTGCGGACGGCGCGCTGGCCTTCATTCGCGCGCGGCTCGAAGGCTAGCATCACGCCAGCCAGGAACGTCCGGCTCGCCATGGTACTGGCCGTGCTGGGCCTTGGCGCGACGTGCACGGCGTTCGCGGACCAGCAGCGCGATCCGGAGTTAAAGGCGGTCGTCGCCCGCGCCATCGCGCAAGCCGAATGCTTCACCGATCAATATGATTCGGCGGTCTGGTACACGCTGATGGAGCCGCGCTTACGCAGCATCGTCGCGGACAAGACCGAGCGGCTGGATATCCTGAAACAGGTCTACTGCGAGACCCACCGGCGCGGGGAAACCCGCCTGCCACCGGGCCTCGTCATGTCGGTGATCGACATCGAGAGCCACTTCAACCGCTGGGCCGTGTCCTCGGCGGGTGCCGTCGGTCTCATGCAGGTCATGCCGTTCTGGCCGGAACAACTCGGCATGCGTCGCTACGAACTGGTGCACGTGGCCCCCAACATCCGCATGGGCTGCGCGATCCTGCGTTTCTATCTTAATTACGAGCACAATGACGTCCGCAAAGCGCTGGCGCGCTACAACGGCAGCGTCGGGCGGCGCAACTACCCGGATCTGGTGGTCGGCCGGTGGTCGCGCTGGAGTGGCGCGGATGACCTCGGGTTCAAGCCGCTGCCGGCGCCGAAGAGATGAAGGCGGCGCGAGTCACCAGCAGCAACTAAGTAAGGAGAGAATTCCTCATGCTTTCCACACTCATCTCCCGGCGGGCACTCACCCTCAGCCTGGCAACCATGCCCGTCAGTCTCGGCGTGGCACGGGTGGTTGGTGCACCCAACAACCCGTCTGAGGTGGCGGCCGGTGCAAGCGACGGTCTGTCGCACTCATCGGAGTCCATCCACCAGGAGGTCACGTTCAAGGCCAGCCGCCGGCAGGTCTATGAAGCGCTGACGAGCGCGAGACGATTCGACGCGCTGACCCGCCTGAGCGATGCGGTAACGCTCGTCACCGCGCCAGGCGCGAAGCCCACAACCATCAGCCGTGAAGTGGGTGGTTCGTTCACACTCTTCGGCGGCTACATCACGGGCCGGCATCTGGAGATGCTGCCGGATGAACGCCTGGTGCAGGCATGGCGCGCGGGCAGGTGGATGCCCGGTGACTATTCGATCGTGAAGTTTGCGCTGGCCACCGAAGGCGCCGGCTGCAGGCTCGTCCTCGACCACCGCGGATTCCCCGAGGGTCAGGGAAAAAGCCTTGCCTACGGGTGGGGCGTGCACTACTGGGAGCCGCTGGCGAAGCTCCTGGCGCAAGGCTGAACTGCCGTCCTAGCGACCGAGCGAGCCACAGTCACTTAACCTTGGTGTCAGGAAAAACAGGGGCATCTCAGGCGAGGCTGTCGCGGACGGCGTGGTATCGAAGACCGAGGTCATGCATGGAGCGCGATCGCGGAGTGATCGAGGTGCTGAACGAGATCGTCGCTCGTAAACCTCGCTGGGGCTTTTCGAAGCTCTACGACCGGCTGCGGCTGGACGGAAAGTGCATCAACCACAAGCGTCTGCATCGGGTGTACTGCGCTATGAAGCTGAATCTCCCTCGCCGAACTAAGCGGCGGCTGCCGGCACGCATCCGACAACCCCTGGCAGCTCCTGCGGGACTGAACCAGATCTGGGCACTGGACTTCATGGCCGATGCGCTCTACAGCGGGAGAGGCCTTCCGGACTCTCAATCTGATCGATGAAGGCAATCGGCAGGGGCTCGGGATCGAAGTCGCGCATTCGATCCCGAGTCTGCGGGTTATCCGAGTGATGGAGCAGCTGATCGAGCTGCACGGCAAGCCCCGAGCGCTGCGCCTGGACAATGGGCCCGAACTCACTGCAATCGCCTTCACCGAGTGGTGTACGAGCCGCGGCATCGAAGCCCGGTTCATCCAACCGGGGAAGCCGGATCAGAACGCGTTCATCGAGCGCTTCAACAAGACCTATCGGGACGAAGTGCTCGATGCCTACGTGTTCGAAACCGTGGAGCAGGTGCGCGAGATCACCGAGACCTGGCTGCACGAATACAACGAGGAGCGGCCGCATGACAGCCTTGGCCGTGTGCCGCCCCTGACGTTCATGCCAAGGCCGCAAACCTGTTGGAGCTGCGTCATCTCTGTGTAATGGCCACCGGGAACAGTCGTGCCGCCACCAGCAGTCGGAAATCCACCACGTCCATCAGCGATGGGATCGTATTTCGTAAGCTCCTTTAGTAGCAGCGCTGACTTGCTGAAAATATCCCTCCGAAGCTGTGCGCAGCGATCGTCGTTTCTGCACGAAGCCGCCAAACCTAACAGATCGACCAACATTCCCGGATTCGCATTGGCGTAGGCGTACGTATTTACGCCACCCGCGAGCCCGATCGGATCTGACTCGACGTACCTCCCTGTCAGCGGATCAAAATCCCGCTGCATGTTCTGCGAAAGGCCGGTCTCCGCGTCGTAGTACTGGCCTGGGAAGCGCAGGTTGTAGGCAAACCCCTGACGGAACCGGTAGCTCCCCCGCATGTGTCTAGGGCTTGCTCACTACCACGCGGGGCAGATCGTCATATGGCCCATAGCGCTTGATGATCGCGGACTCGGCGACCTGAACGTGCAACTCCGGACCATCGCGCCACGACAGGTTAAGCGTTCCGATTGTCGGAGCGAAATCGATGAGGACAGTCTTGTCCTGCCTCCCGATTGCTCCCATAACAAGGCGAGCATGCGACCTGGAGTGGTCTCGGCATACCGTAAGTTCCATCTGGGAATAGAACTTCCCATCCGGGGAATACATCGGAGTGTCCTCCCTGAATTGACACGCTGATACCTCGCGCGCAAACCAAATGACCAGTACTAAGCCGACTACGGCACAGGCACCAATAACGGCAACCCATCTACGTGCGATTTTCATGCTTACCCCAGGCTTCGTACCTTGTTGTGTGTCTCACGGCGTCGACAACTTGTACCCGTTGGGTACAAAGCCCATGTCAATCCACTCAGTGTAGGTAGTCGCGAAGACGTTCTGGTCGCCAGGGAGGACGTCGTCGTTCCTGGTCTCGACCCATTCGTTCTGGTTACACGGATCATCCGATTTGCAGTAGTACTTTCGGCTGTAGAACCGCGAAATTATGTATCCCTCCCGAACCTCGTCCTGCTCCCAGACCCAACTCCCGGTGGCCCATGTAAGGCTAGGTCCTAACTCAAGGCTTATTCCACGCGGTCCTATCGTCGGGGACACGCCAAGCCCTGCTTGAACCTGACCAACCCATGGAATGTAGAGCTTCCCGAGTTCCCGTCTGCGGGAAAGGTCTCGGTAAGTCATGTCTCGGAGAAATCGCTCACCCTTCCGGCAGAGAAGGCCGAGCATGTCAGTAAACAACACGGGATTGCCGCTGACGTATGCATACGTGTTGATCCCTCCATTCAGGCCAGCGGGATCACTTTCCACGTATCGACCTACGACTGGGTCGTAGTCCCGGTTCCAGTTCTGGTTGAGCCCGGTCTCCGCCATGTAGTACTGGCCAGGGAAGCGCAGGTTGTAGGCTAAAGATTGCCCGGACGCGGTTCGCCGTAGGCGAAGGCGTTTTCGGTAACAGCGTCGCGGACTTGGAAGCGATCGAGCGCTGAGCAAGCGTGCCGTCCTTGGGTCTGACCCCCTATACGCGAGTTTTGGCTTAACGGTGCGAGCCGGTCAAGGCGCCGTGTCACACCCCTTTAGCCGCTTACTTTTCGATCCCCTGGCGAGCCGCCGGGAACGGTTTGTGTGACAAGAGCAGCTCCGCGGCTATCCTGCATCACTCCAAAATCGGCGCAGCTGTCTAACGCCCAAGGCCGGACTCCGTGACCACATCACCGACGGTTGTCCGGGTAAGAGTGCTCGGATTGAAGTGAGCCGCCCGGTGCTAACCAACGATACGCTCCTATCCGCGACCCGTGGTTACTGGGGACTTGGCTTAGCTGATGACAAAATGAACGCATTGTATTTTTTGGCATACGCGCGGGCGTTATCATTCAAGCGCCTTTGCTCGTCGCTTCGGATCGCGTCGCTGGTGCCGGAAATCACCTTTATCCCATATTTCTTTTCTAAGCTTGGTACGTCATCACCCGCGCCGGGCACCTCAATTGCGACACCTCTGACAGCAAGTAACCGAGTGTCGTGGGCCGCCAAAGCTCTCTGCGCGTCAGTAGCAACGTCTTCAATCTTGAGCTCTCGCAAAGCCGTGTAATCCATCTTTGCTGGCACGGATTGACCTCTCCCGCACGCGGACAAAATGACAGTACCCAAAACCATAAGCACCACCAGCGTTCTCGTTGCCATTGTTTGCGCTCAGTACTGAGTTCTCATATACGGCTCGCCCAGTTGCGTTGCTATTGGATTTTCATTTTGATTCACGTTATCCATGTTCCCAGGGCCTGCGTCTCCCGTGCCCGTTACCGCATGGCCCAGTTCATGCGCGATGATTCTCTGTGTCGAAAGAGGTTGTATCCCCATCGTTGTGTGAATTAGCGGATGCGAACAAGGATCGACATAGATGTTTGGCCCTGGGGTTTCTGCAGAATTATCCCCCACATTATTGAGCCGCAACAATTTGGGATCACCATGCCAATACCATGGACCAATAATTTGCTGCAGAAGCTCCTGCCCTCTGGGAGTGTTGAGAATGTTGTTAACCATCCCTGCCACTTCTTGACGCTGCTCAGGAGTTCCGCCGGCGACGGTCACCGGTGACTCCCATGGGAATAGAAACAACCCGAACGGATCTCTATAGGTGATCGGGCTTTCGTAAACGTATGCGTAAGTGTTGATCCCACCGTAGAGCCCAATCGGATCCGACTCGACATACCGACCCACCAACGGGTCATAATCTCTGTAGTAGTTGTAATGTAATCGGCCCGAGGCGCATCGTCGTACCCGACGGTGATTTCGCCAGTGCGATCGCGGAGTTGTGAGCGCTCGAGCCGGTAGCACGTGTGCCGTCCTTGGGTGTTGACCCTGGAGGCGAGTTTTTCCTTAGCAGCGGGTTTGGTCAAGGAGGATCGCAAGAGAGCCGCCGGCGAGGCGAGCCGCAGCGGCCACCGGAACATAATGCCGGGAGATTATGCGCAGGTGCTGCGCGGCGCTCCGCGTTGAGAGCTCGCGCTGTCTCGCCTGAGCGCAGCACCTGTCCGCGGCTGCCGCCGCCGCATAATCGGCATTATGTGTCAGTGGCCTTGCGTGCGGCCGTCAGACTCGGATGCCGGCCTCGCCGGCGGCTCAAGAGCTGCGCGCTTCGCCCGCTCTGCGGGGTGTGTGAGCGCGTGGATCTCTTTGAGCTTGGCGATCGTCACGTGCGTGTAGATCTCGGTGGTGGTGAGCTGTGCGTGGCCCAAGATTGCCTGGATGAAGCGGATGTCGGCGCCGTTCTCGAGCATGTGTGTGGCCATCGCGTGGCGGAACAGGTGCGCAGCCCCTGGTTTTGCGACGCCAGCAGCGCGCAGGTATTTCTTCACCATGTCGGAGAGACGGTTCTTGCTGAAGGGCTCGCCGAACTCGTGGAGGAAGGCATGCCCCTCATCGGGCTCGATCACCAGCTCCGGGCGCACCTCCTCGAGATAGCGCTTCAGCCACTGGATGGCTCGAGCCCCTAAAGGAACGTAGCGATCCTTCTGGCCTTTGCCCTAAGCGCACGAGGAGCGAGCCGTTGCGCAGGTCCAGGTCGTAGAGCTTCAAGTTAATGAGTTCGCTGCGGCGGATGCCGCTCGAGTACAGGGTCTCCAGCATCGAGCGATCACGGATCCCGAGCTCCCCGTGCAGGAGAGTCTGGGCGAGTACCGCCTCCACCTCCTCACGCGAGAGGATGTGAGCCGGCAGCCGTCGATGCACCCGCGGCAGCTCAAGCTCGGAGGCGGGATTGGCGAGGATGTAGTTCTCGCGCGCGAGCCAGCGGAAGAAGGCGCGTAAGGGGATGAGCCGCTGCTGCTGGGTGGCGAAGGAGAGCGGCTCGCCGTTGTCTTTCCTGTAGTGATACAGATGCCGCCGGTAACGCTCCAGGATCGGCCGGGTGACGTCCTGGGGACGCTGGATGCCACGCTCCACGCAGAAGCGCAGGAAGCGCCTCAAGGCGTCGGCGCGGATGTCCGTCGTGCGGGGCGAGTAGCCGCGTGAGGCGAACCACTCCAGGAAGCGCACGAGGTAGGGGTAGAGCGCGCTGTGCTCGATCGGATCGCGCGCGCGAGGGATTGAGGCTTTGGGCTTCTTGCGCCGTTTCACGCGCGCTCACCTAAGGATAGGAGTTTTCGGCGCCGTTCACGTGCACGGCGCGCAAGAGGCTATTTTTCTCGAGCAACGGCGCACTTTGTACCACCCGATCCCCCGCCGACCACTCCCCGACTGCGGGGCGACCGGACCCCGATCGAAGCCCGACCCGGGCAGCATCACCTTCACCGTCAAGCCCGCGAAGGATGCCGACGCTGCTGATCTTGAAGTCGCCGAACAGGTTCGCCAGATGCAGCAAAGCTCCTTTCTCGAAGATCCCCTCACGCCCCTGGAGAGACCCGAGTTCGCCTTCGGCTACCGCTTCACTTCCGCCGGCCATCCCCACGACCCGCTGATCCATGACTGGGAGGTGCAGGAAGCCTTCCGCCAGTACAAGCGTCGTTACGGCGCCGACGCTCTCGATCACCTCAAGCGCATGTACGGGCAGACCATCCCGGCCAGGAACCTGCATCTGGTCATGGGCACCATGCTGGCCCACCCGCGCACGTTCATCGTCATCGGCCTCTTGCGCTCCGGCCTCGATCCGGCCGAGCTCGCCAAGCAGGGCGATCTGTTCTAAAGCCTCCCAGCTCACACCAAGTGCCCAGGTGCCAGGCGGTCGGGAACGTTTTGTATAACAAGAGCAGCCGCGAGGCTATCCTGCATCACTTCAAAATCAGCGCAATTGTCTAACGCTTAAGACCACACCACACGTGCAGCTCCGGTGGCGGTCAGTCGCTCAGGCCAAGCGATCGCTTGCACCAGGACCTCAGGCCATCGGCTTCCGCAGCACGGCTGTGGGAGCCACCGAGCTCGCCGACCCGATCGAGAAGCTCTTGCATCACCTGCTTCCACGCCGGCCGGGAGCGGTCACTATTCTCAAGATCGGTCGCCGCGAGTTTGTAGTAATCGAGAGCTCTATCTTTGGCCCCGAGGTTCTTGTAGTGATCGCCCAAGTCGATGTGGGCAGAGACGTTCCGGGGATCGATCTGTAGGATGCTTTCGTAACATTGCCTGGCCGCCAGATAGTCAGGCGATGAGGTGAGCTTCTTTGCGCTGTGCTCCAAGAGATCCATCGCCTTCAGCTCCAGCAGGTTCCCCTTCATACGCAGAGACTCGATGTCGGCTGGCGCCTTGCTTAACAAGCCGGCCAAGATCTCCAACGCGTCGTCATACCGCCCTTGCAGTCCGAGCTCCCAAGCACTGCCGCGGGGGTTTGTCGTGTCGGTACTCATCGGCTGCACTGACGAACCGACCCCCGTCGATCAGGTCCCGGGTACGTCGATTTCTCCGCCGAGCATGATAAAGACCTCGCACATGTTCTGATCACCCGCAGCGCAGAGTTGGCGCGCTGTGGCCAACGCCAGCTCCTCGACAAGCGGCGGACATGCTGCCCGAGTGAAGCCTCGCTTTGCGACTTTTATCCACCCCCGAATCTTGGCCGCTCGTTTAGGATTTATGCCGGGGTTCTTAAGTGCTGCCTCTGCATCGCGTATCGCCTGGTCTATCGCCTCCTGCGACGAGTTTTGATTTATTCCCTTGGGAATGGCGGGATCGTCACCGCCGACGCTCGTTTGACCACCCTCTTTTCCGAGACCATCCGGATCGAAGAAGGATATCGGGCTACTCCCTACGTATGCGTACGTGTTGATCCCGCCCTTCAGTCCGATCGGGTCGCTTTCGTTGTAGCCGCCCTTTAGGGGATCGAAGTCTCTGAAGTAGTTTTGATGTTGTGTTAGTGACAGCCTGCCGCCTTCTCCATCCGGTGGAAAACAAACCCTTGGGGCTTAAGCATACCGATGCCCCATCGACTGGGCCTTATCGAGTCGACTCTCAAGCTGAGACGCGTAAGGTCCTGCTGATTTACCGTCGTTTTAAGTCTCAACGCGGCTAGGACGTTTGCTCGTGCCTTGGCGTCAGCTTCTTGCGGCGTGCTCGCACGAACAAATTCATTCTTGAAGAATCCGCAAAGAGTCTCGGCGCCATCAAATGTCGCGCGTACGTTTTCGCCTCTGACAGTTACCACAAAAAAGCTCATAGATTAGGGCGACGTGATGATGTCGTAGGTCTCGATCAGGTCCTCCGGCGTGCTCAAAGGATTGAAGAAGTCTCCAGCGGTCGCAAGATCTGCCGCGATGCAATCGCGACACTGCACATAGTGAGAAAGCGTTAGCGCCGCCGCTACGCTGTAGAAGATGTGACCACCAGTCCGGGGATTTGGGTGGTAGTGCTTCATGTAATCTGTGTCGTGGGCAGGATCACGGATGGGGCTTCCGGCATCACTAGCGGAGTTTGCAACTTTCCGCGCCTGCTTGGTCGACGGGGCCAGAACATCTTCCCCACGTCGAAGCGCCTGGACAGCTTGCTTGAATCCAACTTCTTTGATGACTTTGTACCCCTCCGCGCACAGCTTAATGATCTTGAAAGCGCTTAGCCCGGAAGGGTCGATCGTCGCTACCGGATCGTTATATGCATAGCCGTAGGTGTTGATGCTTGCCGAAAGCCCTGCCGGATCGCTCTCAACGTATCGCCCGACGACGGGGTCGAAGTCTCTGAAGTAGTTCTGATGCAGCCCTGCTTGACCATCGTAGATCTGGCCCGGGTAACGCAGGTCGTAGTTGAACGTACCCGCGCCGCCGGGGTTCGCGTTCGGCAGCGAATTCCCGAACGTCGGCGGGAACCATCTCCACATCTGCTTATTGTCGCTGGGTCGGGTCACCAAATGCGGCGTGTTTAACAGATCCGTGTGTACATAATAGATGGCGATCGTGGATCCGGAGGGTCTGATGGTCGCCACCGGGATATTCCCAAGCCACACGGTCTCCTGGACGAGGGTGCCGGTGCTTGAGTACTCACCCACTAGATGCCCTGCCTCGTCGTAGGCGTATTTAGTTCGAGTGCAGGACCCGCCGTTGATGCAGTCCTCGTTCGCTGCATGCGTAAACGAGTCTGTAATGTGACTGCGAGCGACGGCTGACATCGATCTGGATGCTACGCCGGGAGATGCCGAAGTGGCTAGCCGCTGATGTTTTGGGTCTTGAAGCAAAGGGAGACGTCGCCTGATCGCGCAGCGATCAAGCGACGGGCTTTGCGAAGTTCCGCGATCCTGCCTCTATCCGTCAGCGGGCCTGGCTCGCGGTTGTTGGAACGGCAGTCCCGTTCTTGGCAACAGGTGTTGGACGGTGGAGAGGAGCGTGCCGATCGGGTGACGGGCTGCGGCGCCGCGTAGATCCTCCGCCGTCACATGCAGATAGATCTGTGTGCTCGTGATCTGTCGATGCCCGAGAAGATCGCGAATGGTGACGAGGCCGACGCCCGCACGCACGAGGTGAGTGGCGAAGGTATGCCGGAGCCGATGCGGACACAGCGGCACCCCGACATGACTGCGCTGCCCCCAGGTGCGCACGCGCTCGTAGACCGCGCCGCGGCTCAAGGGTCGGCCGAACCGGGAGCGGAAGAAGGGAGCTGTGGGGAGTGCGGCTCCTCGGGCATGCGCGTACTGGCGCAGAACTTGCGCGAGTTGCGGGTTGAGCGGGATCGAGCGTTCGTGCCCGCCCTTACCGCACACGGTGATGGTGAGACGCGTGAGGTCGACGCGGCCGCAACGAAGTCCGGCGCACTCGGAGACCCTAATGCCGGTGCCGTAGAGGAGCGCGAGCACGGCGCGGTCGCGAAGTCCGATGATCGTGTTGAGCCGAGGCTGCGCGAGCAGCCGACTCACCTGCTCAGGACTCAAGGAGACCGGGAGCTTGCGGGGCACTGCCTTGATCGAAGGAAAGCCGGCGAGCGGGTTGGCGGCAGGCTCCAGGTGCCCCATGGCGACGATGGCGCGGTAGAAGCTGCGCAGGATCGTCAGCTGCCGGTTGACCGCTGCATCGCCGTTGCCGCGCACCTCGCGCAGGTGCTGCAGGTACTCGAGCACATCGCGGGCGGTTACGGCATCCGGGGGTCGTTGTTCGCGACATAGGCGGATCCAGTCCCGGAACTGCTCAAGAGCGGTCTCGTAGGCCGCGAGGGTGAGCGGACGCAAGCCGCGAGCCACACAATGCGTACGGATGTAGAGGCTGATCCAGTAAGACCACTTCATCGGGGTACTCCGATCGGAAGCGTGCGCACAGCAGCCTCCAGGCGTTGGGGCAGAACGTGCAGGTAGACGCCTGTCTCCTGGGGACTGCGGTGCCCCATGAGCGAGGCGATGATCGCCAGATCCACGCCGCGATCCATGAGGTGGGTGGCGAAGGCGTGTCGCAGCGTGCGGGCTGTGACGTCGGGACGTAACCGGGCGCGGCGCGCTGCGGCGCTGACGATGTCGCCCACGTTCTTGGCCGAGATACGGCGCATCTTGACGCAGGTTCGAAACAGAGCGCCGCGCTTGCCGCGCTCGAGCAAATACGCGAGGAGCTCGGTGTACAGCGCCTGCGGCACCGGGATACAGCGCGGACGATCGCCCTTGCCGTGGCGTACGGTGAGCTCCTGGCGCTCACGGCTCACATCGGCGACATCCAGTGCGCACAGCTCGCTGGTGCGCAGGCCGCACCCGTAGAGCAGCAGTACGACGAGCCGGTCGCGTCGGGCCGTGGGCCCGGCGACGGCGGTGGCGTGCACCAGGTGCTCGGCCTCCTCCAGGGTGAGGGACTTCGGTGCCGTGCGATGGAGCGTGTGCTGCAGACTGAAGCCATCGAGGACGTTGCGCGTCGCGCGGCCGCTGCGCCAGGCGTACTCGAGAAACCCACGCACGTGGCTCAGGTACTTCGCAAGACACCCCGCCGTAGTGCCCTGATGACGCTCGCTCTCAAGCCAGCGCAGGAAGTCCTCGAGTGTCAGTGACCACAGCGCGACTCCGGGGCGATCGTGCTCCAGCGCGTTGACCACCCGGCGCAACGTGCAGCGCACATCTGCAATCGTGCGTGGCGCCTTACGGCCAACCTTGTCGAGGTAACTCAAATACCCCTCGACCAACGGATCCATCGGCCTCAAATCCCTGACACTCATGCTGCCTCCTGCAGGCTGAGCCACTCGTTGAGCGGGTGCATCCGCATCGCCTCTCGCCGCTGGGGATCGGCGATATGCACATAGCGCACGGTCGTGGCGATGCCGGCGTGTCCGAGCACGCGTTGAACCTGCGCAAGATGCACGCCGGCCTCCAGCAGATCGGAGGCACAGGTGTGCCGGAACTGATGCAGGCTGTGGATCGACACGCCGGCACGGTGCGCAATGTGATGGATCGTGGTGCTGATCGTCTGGGCGCTCAGGCGCGTGCCCAAGCGAGTGATGAGCAATGCCCGCTCACCCAATGCCGCGCGGCGCTCGAGCACGTTGTGCCGTCGCAAGAGATAGGTCTCCAGGCACTGCAGCACCATCGGCGGCAACGGCACGCAGCGCTCGGCGCCGGTCTTACGCCCATCGATCCGCAGCGTGCCCGCTTCCCGGTCAAAGCACGCGACGTCGAGTCGCTCGAGCTCCCCACGGCGCAGCCCTGTTCCGTACAGCAGCGCCAACACCGTCACCCACAGATGCGCACTGCACTCCCCGCGCAGGCTCCCGGCCTCGCGCCACAGTGCCTCCATGTGCGAGCGGTCAATGCGCTTCGGTAAGCGGCTGTACGGGGTGACCTTCGGCCCCTTCATCCAACGTAATGGACTTGAGGTCCACAGCCCCTCGCGCACCAGGTAGTCACCAAACCCACGCATCGTGCTCAACGTGCCGTACACCGTTGACTTGGCGCGAAAGCTCGCGCAGCTCGCGATATAGCGCGTGATCAGATCCGCATCGATCCGCTCGATCGATACTCGCGGTCGGCGCTGCTTGAACCACTGCCCCCAGCGACACAGGCTCGCCGCCGTGTGCGCCACCGTCGTGGGGTTAATCCCTCGCGCCCGGTACTCCTCGATATATGCATCCACCAGTCGGTCCCATCGCCTCATCGTCGTTCTCCCAAACGAGAAGGGCGGACCGTATGACCGGTCCGCCCTCAACGCTATAGAACTAAACAATATGACTCCCGATACGATCGCTTCGGAAGTCGGGATAGGCCCTGAACTGAACTAAATGCCGCGCTTGCAGCATCAGCCCCGGGTCCGGGTAACTGAAACTCTAGTGCACGGCCGCGTGCGATGCCTCGCCGCGGCGTGCGGGCGTAACCATTTCAGCCACGCCTTCGCGGCGGGAGTCGGCCGCGCCTTCGTAGGTGCCGTCGGCACGCCGCAAGATCCCATGGAAGCCTGAATTCTCGGCACGCCCGCCCCGCAACTCAACGCCGCGCTCGCGCAAGCCCGCGAGCACCGCCGGCGTGAACTTCGCGAGCTCGCCGCTGAAGTTCTCGCCGCGCGCAATCAGGTTCGGTAGCTCGATCGCCTGCCTGAGCGACAGCTTCCAGGCCAGCAGTCCCACGATCGCCTTGGCGTTGTACTCGAGAATCGCGGAGCCGCCCGGGGAGCCGAGTGCGGCATAAAAGTTGTGATCGTGATCGAGGATGATCACGGGCGCCATGGAGGAGCGCGGGCGCTTGCCGCCCTGCACGGCGTTGGCCGCTGGTCGGCCGGCCTCGGTGGGCGCAAACGAAAAGTCGGTGAGCTGGTTGTTGAGCACGAAGCCGCCGACGATGCGTCCGGAGCCAAACACCGTCTCCACGGTGGTGGTCATCGAGACCACGCTGCCCTCCGCGTCGACCACCACGAAGTGACTGGTGCCTGAGGACTCCTGGGTCGCATCGCGCCCGCGTGGCGTGAATACGTTGCCGGGTTGCGGCACAGGTCCCGCGCGCTCGCCGATCAGCTGGGCGCGCAGGCGCAGATACGCCGGATCGAGCAGCCGCTCGACCGGTACCGTGACAAAGTGCGGATCGGCGACGTACTGATCGCGGTCCGCGTACATCAGGCGGCTCGCCTGGGCGAACAGGAACCACGCCTGCGGGTCGTTGGGGCCACGGCTGGCGATGTCGGTCTTCTCCAGCGTCCCGAGCAGTTCGAGCAGCGACACCCCGCCCGCGGGCGGCGGCGGCACACACACCAGGTAGTGCCGGTACGGCCTGCACAGAGGCTGCATCCACTCCGCGCGGTAACCCGCCAGATCCTTCAAGGTCATGTCCCCCGGCAACGGCGGGGTAGTCGTCACCTTCACCAGCTCGCTAGCAATCGATCCCTCATACAGGGCGGACGGCCCTTCGAGCGCGAGGCGTTTGAGCGTGGCGGCGTAGTCGGGATTGGTGAACTGATCGCCCGCTTCGACCGTACCGCCGTCGGGCCGCGAGAAGAGCGTGCGCACCTCGTTGGTGGGCGGAAATGGGGACCCCTCCCCGAGGAAACGCGCCAGCCGCTCGGGCACCTTGATGCCGTCGGTAGCCGCGCGGATCGCCGGCTCGAACAACTCCCGCCACCGCAAGCCGCCATAGCGCGCGTGCGCCGTATACAACATCGCTACGACGCCGGGTACCCCGGTCGAGCGGCCGCTGCGCACCGCCTCGAGGTAGCTTAGGGGTTTGCCGTGCTCATCGAGAAACATGGTGGGCGAGGCGCCCGCGGGCGCCTTCTCGCGGCCGTCGAGTGCGCTCACGTCCCCGGTGCGCGCGTCGTAGTACATGAGAAAGGCGCCGCCGCCTATCCCTGAGCTCTGCGGCTCGACCAGTCCCAGCATGGCCTGCACGGCCACCGCGGCATCAATCGCCGTACCACCCTTGCGCAGGATCTCAACGCCCGCCTCCACCGCCAGGGGATTTGCGGCCACCACCCAGGCCTGCCCGCGGTGCGGGTGGCGATGCGGCGCCGGCAACGCCGCCAGCGGCGACGCAGGCACGCTCGCAGACTCCCCCGCGACCGGCGCCGCCGGGGCAGTCGGCGCGGGCTCCGCAGCCGCTTGCGTCGCGGGTGCGACGGGCACGGCAGGCTCGGCCTGCGCGGCCGCGGCCTGCGTGGCTTGCGGTACTTGCGCGGCCGGGTCGGCGGGCGCGCTCTGCAGGTGGGCGGTGGCCGGCAGGCTCGTGAGGCCCCACGCCGCGAGGAGCAGGAGCACGCCGAAAAGCCTCTGTCTGGACATCATGCTGAGCGAAACTCTGTATGCCCCTGTCCGGCATCGGCGCGCTCTTCAGCGACTTCCACCGAGGTCACCTTGGATGCCGAGGAGCCGATCCACAACCACTTGATGAACGCCTGCACCGGTTCGTCCTCGCCGCACGCCAGGATCTCGACCCGCCCGTCGGGCAGATTGCGGGCGTAGCCTCTGATCGCCAGCTCCTGCGCGCGGCGCGCCGCCGTGGCGCGGTAAAACACGCCCTGCACGCGGCCACCCACCAGACACTTCCTGCAAATCATGGGACGGGCGAATACTACTGTAGTTTCTGCACGCCGGTGCCGTAAGCACCGATGATGGCACATCCGTTTTGTGGCAACGTACGCTCGCACGTCCGGCGAGGGAGATTAAAAAGTGGCGGAAGTCCTGGTTCTTTACTACTCACGCAGCGGCGCCACCGCGGAACTCGCCCGGCAGGTGTGCCGGGGCGTCGAGGCGGTCCCCGGCGCCAGCGCCCGGCTGCGCACGGTACCGCCGGTGGCGGCGGCGAGCGAGGAACCCGCGCAGCCCGTACCGGCGAGCGGCCCGCCATACGCCACCCTCGATGACCTGCGCGAGGTGCAGGGACTGGTGCTCGGCAGCCCGACACGCTTCGGCAACATGGCGGCGCCGCTGAAGTACTTCCTCGACGGCACCGCGGCGCTGTGGCTCCCGGGTACTCTGGCCGGAAAGCCTGCGGGCGTGTTTACCTCGACCCAGACCATGCACGGTGGCCAGGAGACGACCCTGCTATCGATGATGCTGCCGCTCCTGCATCACGGCATGTTGCTGGTCGGCCTGCCCTACACCGAGCGCGCGCTGAATGAGACCACGAGCGGCGGCACGCCCTACGGCGCCTCGCACGTGGTCGGCGCGCACGGCACCACGGTGCTCACCGAAGCGGAGAAGACCCTCGCGCAGGCACTCGGCCGGCGCGTCGCAACGCTGGCCGCGAAGCTCTCACACGCCTAGAGGGCGTGTTAACACCGCCGAAGCAACCGAGTGATCACAGTCGCAGCCGGCCAAAGTCGCGCCTTTGGCCGGCGGCAAGGGAACTGCTGTCTGCCGAAATCGCTTCCTGCGATTTTGGCCGATGGACTAGGTGTCGCTGCCTGGTGCGCGCCCCGAGGCACCCAATACCTCGCGGATGAACGGTATGGTGATGCGCCGCTGGGCGGCGAGCGCCGCTTCATCCAGCGTATCGAGAAGCTCATAGAGCGCACGCATGTCGCGCGGAAAGCGCCGCTGCAGCCACTGCAGGGTCTCATCCGGCAACTCAAAGCCGCGCACGCGCGCGCGCAACTTCAGGGCCGCCTGCTGCTCGGCCTCATCCAACACCCGCAGCTGCAACACCGCACCCGCGGCACAGCGTGAACCCAGATCCTTCAGCGCCCACGGCAGCAGTGCCGGCGGCGCCTGCGCGGCCAGCACCAGGGCGCCGCCGCTCTCCTGCGCTTCATGCAACAGTGCGAACATCGCGTGCTCCCAGTCGCTCTTACCTACAACCGCATCCACATCGTCCAGACACAGGCACTGAAGATTCAGGCCCTCGAACACCCCGACCCCGAGCGGCGCGAGTTCGCGGAGTGGCACGTAGCCTGAGCGCATGCGCTCGCTCGCCGTGGCACACACGGCCTGCAGCAGATGCGTCTTGCCGGCGCCGGCCGGCCCGCACAGCCAGGTGAGCCCCAGGTACTCACCGCCGGCGACGCGCCGGGCATGCTGCAGGGCTTCGCTGTTGCGCGCCGGCAGGAAGTTTGTGAACAGTGCGCGGTCAGGCAGGCGCACCCCTAAGGGAATCTGGCGCATGAAATCCAGGTCCTAGCGCGCGTGCACGGGCAGCATCAGGGCGCGACGCGTGAAAGTGATCACGTAGTCAAGCCCCGACACCACGGTGGTGATCAGGGTGAGCACCGCGCCCGCATCCAGTAACTCGCGCGGCGGGACCCCGGCAGCGGCTCTGAGCATAA
The DNA here is from genome assembly GCA_963718865.1 of uncultured Gammaproteobacteria bacterium. Lineage (GTDB taxonomy): Bacteria > Pseudomonadota > Gammaproteobacteria > Steroidobacterales > Steroidobacteraceae > 13-2-20CM-66-19. The sequence goes on from CAVRAE010000002.1 coordinate 247,497, forward strand.
CCAGCACGACATACATCAGCTGGGCCGCGGTATTGATCTTGCTGATAATGGTCGGCCGCCCACGCAACTCGCCGAACCACAGCCGGTAGACGAGCGCGCCCAGTCCGATCAGCACATCGCGCGCCACCACCGCGGCCGTGAGCCACCAGGGAACCAGCCCCAGCCACGCGGATTCCACGAACACCGTGACGAGCAGCAGTTTGTCAGCCAGCGGATCCAGGAACTTGCCCAGCTCAGAGGTCCAGTTGAACCGCTTGGCGAGATAGCCGTCGAGCCCGTCGGAGACCGCGGCGGCGACGAACAGCGCCAGCGCCGGCAACTGCTGGCCCGCGTGCAACGTGCTCGCAATCGGCCAGATAAGCGCCAGGCGGATGAGGCAGATGATGTTAGGCAGGTGGCGCACGGTGGAGAGCGGACTTGACGCTGGCGCTCTTAAGGTTGGTAGCGATACACGATGCCGCCGCCCGCAGCATCGGCACGCACCAGCCGCGTCCCCGCGAGTCCCTGCTCGAGTCCCGCAGCACCGCCGCGCACCAGGAGATCGAAGCTGACGCCGGCCGCGTCCGCGGCGGCGATGTTGGCGCGCCGCACGGCCGCGACACCCCGCAGCAGGCGCTCGACTGAGGTGTAGTCGGCGAGCCTGGTCACGCCTTCGATGCGCACGCGCACCTGCGTTTCGGCCTGCGCCACGGCACTCGCCTGCTGCGGCACCAGCAAATCCACGGTGTGGTCGATGCCGGCGGCCAGCGGTCCGCTCCAGCTGGTGCTCGTCGCGCGCGTGTACAAGGTCCACTGCAGATCGGCATCGGGCTGCGCGTCACCCCGGCCGACGAGGATCTCATCGCCGCCATAGCGATCGGCCGCGCGCAACATGGCATCCGCCGGCAGCAGGTTGCCGTCGGCATCCAGCACGGTGAGTGGCACCAGGCTGATCGGCAGGCCGCGCTCGGCCGCGACGCGCTCAAGTTCGCTGCGGGCTGAGGCTTGCGCGACGCGCTCGCGAGGGGGTGACAGAACCACCAGGGTGAAGGGCCGCTCGCGGTCCCAGAGGCTGCGGCCGCTGGCGCCAATCGCCTGCTCGACCGCGGCGCCATCGAACACCGCCTGCGACTCCCCGCGTGGCCCGGTAGCGTATGACTGCACGTACTTCGCGGCGTCGTTGACGAGGCCTGCGAGCGCCGGATCATCCGCGGATTCGCGCCGGCCGGTGGCGCGCACCAGCACCTGGCGCATGGCGCTCTGCAGCGCCGCCGGGGACTGCCCCTCTATATCCACTTCGTAGACCCGCACCGGGCGGCCGGCCCAGGACGCCGACGCCGCCGCGCAGCACAGCACGCACCATGCCACCAGCAGGAGGCCGCGCACGCGCCGGTTCGCGCTGGTTGATTTTTTTCCCGGTCGCGACATGATCTGAACCACTCGCGCAACGGCGCACAGCGGTCGGGTACAATACCACACGCGCCTGGGGCAACCCGGCTGCCCGCGCGCCCGCAACCCATGACAGAACCTTCCGGCATCACCTACCGCGATGCGGGCGTCGACATCGACGCCGGCGACGAACTGGTCGAGCGCATCAAGCCGCTGGTGCGGCGCACGCAGCGGCGCGAGGTGCTGGCGGGCATCGGCGGCTTCGGCGCTCTGGTGGAGTTGCCCGCCGGCTACCAGCGCCCGGTGCTGGTTTCCGGCACCGACGGCGTCGGCACGAAGCTGCGCCTGGCGATCGACACCGGCCGGCACGACACCATCGGCATCGATCTGGTGGCGATGTGCGCCAACGACGTCATCGTGCAGGGCGCGGAACCCTTGTTTTTCCTTGACTACTATGCAACCGGGAAGCTGCGCGTCGCGGTCGCCGAGGCGGTCGTGCGCGGCATCGTCGAGGGCTGCGTGCAGGCAGGCTGCGCACTGGTGGGCGGCGAGACCGCGGAAATGCCGGGCATGTACCACGGCGAGGATTACGATCTGGCCGGCTTTTGCGTCGGTGTGGTGGAGAAGGAGGCGATCCTCGACGGCACGCGGGTGGCCGCCGGGGATGCGCTCATCGGCTTGAGCTCCTCGGGTCCGCATTCCAACGGCTACTCGCTCATCAGAAAGCTGGTGGCGCACGCGCGGGCGGACGCCGCCACCACGGTGGCCGGCCGCGCGCTCTTTGACCGCCTGCTCACGCCCACGCGCATCTACGTGAAGCCGCTGCTCGCGCTGCTGCGCGAGCAGCCGGTGCACGCGCTGGCGCACATCACCGGCGGCGGCCTCACCGACAACATCCCGCGGGTGTTGCCCGCGGGTCTTGAGGCGGTACTGGAACGCGCCAGCTGGAGCGCGGACCCGGTGTTTGACTGGCTGCAGCAGGCCGGCCGCGTCGATGCGGCCGAGATGTACCGCACCTTCAACTGTGGCATCGGCATGGTGGTCGTGGTGCCCGCCGAGCGCGCCGCAGCGGCGGTGTCATTCCTCAGCGCGCGCGGCGAGACGGCGCAGATCATCGGCGCGGTGCGCGCCGGCGAGCGCGGCGTCGTCATCCGCTGATGAGCGCGGGTGCGCCGCTGAGACTCGCCATCCTGATTTCCGGCCGCGGCTCCAACATGTCCGCCATCGCACGCGCCTGTCTCAACGGCCAGATCGCGGCCCGCACCGCCATCGTGATTTCCGATCGACCCGATGCCGGCGGGCTTGCCAGCGCCGCACAGCTGGGAATCCCGACGGCGGTAGTTGCGCGCGGCGCGGCGCGCGATGCGGCGGCCTTCGAAGCGGCACTGGCTGCGACCCTCGATGCGCAGCAGCCGGATGCGGTCGCGCTGGCAGGGTTCATGCGCATCCTCTCGGGCGGCTTCGTCGAGCGCTTCGTGGGCAGGATGTTCAACATCCACCCCTCGCTGCTGCCCGCGTATCGCGGCCTGCATACCCACCGCCGCGTGCTCGCTGCGCATGAGAGCCAGCATGGCGCGAGCGTGCATTTCGTGACCGCCGAGCTGGATGGTGGGCCGGTGGTACTGCAGTCACGGGTGGCGGTCGCGGCCGGTGACACCGAGGCCACGCTGTCAGCGCGCGTTCAGATCACCGAACACATCATCTATCCTCAGGTGCTCACCTGGTTCGCACAGCGGCGCCTCGCCTGGCGCGAGGGTGCGGCGTGGCTCGACGGGCGGCGACTTGAGACACCGATCGTGGAGGATTTCAGTGCTCCAGCGTGAAACGAATCAGGCTGCCCGCAGACGCCAGGGGTTGCGCTCACGAGTGTGTCTGGGCGCGGCGCTATTTCTCGGGGTGACCAACATGGTGAGCGCGGATGAACTCAAGCCCTTTGAGGCCTCCTACGCCTGGCTCTGGCACGGCCTGAACGTGGCGGTCTCGACGCTCACCCTGGAAAAGAACGGCGCCACGTGGAGTTATCGTTCCAGGAGCGAGCCGCGCGGCATCGGCAAAGCGTTCTCGGAACGGCCGGTGCAAAAGAGCGTACTGCGGGTCACGGACGCCGGCGTGCAGCCCCTGAGCTACCAGGCGAGCGACGGCACCACTTCCACGCGCCGCGCGATCGATGTGAAATACGACTGGGACCAGGGCCGCGTCACCGGCGTCTACGAGGACGCTAAAGTGGACCTGCCGCTGACGGCCGGGGTGCAGGATGACGCCTCGGTGCAGGTCGCGATGATGGTGCAACTGCTGCGCGGGCGCACGCCGGACCGCTTCGCGCTTCTCAACAAGAACGCCGTGCGGCAGTACCGCTACATCCGCGAGGGTGAGGCAACCCTGCAGACCCCGCTCGGCAACATCCCCACCATCATCTACAAGAGTGAGCGCGACGGCTCCCCGCGTGTGACGCGCTTCTGGTGCGCGCCGGATCACGGCTACATCCCGCTCAAGGTCGAACAGACGCGCGGCAAGGACGTCGAGTGGACCATGGAGATCCGCACCCTCAAGCGCGAGTGAGGCGCAGCGCGCACCGCGCCTTTCAGGCCGTCTCTCAGGTCTTCGGCAGGGTCACGCCGCGCTGGCCCTGGTACTTACCGCCGCGGTCCGCGTAAGACGTCGAGCACACCTCGTCGGATTCGAAAAACAACATCTGCGCCACGCCTTCGTTGGCGTAGATCTTCGCCGGCAGCGGTGTGGTGTTGGAAAACTCGAGTGTCACGTGACCTTCCCACTCCGGTTCCAAAGGCGTCACGTTGACGATGATTCCGCAATTGCGCACGAAGATGCCGGCCTCCAGGCCAAAATTCCCGGCCTCCGGGACGGTCAGGCAGTAGACGTCATGATCTCCCGGGAGCGCGCGTACAGCCGCGACTTTGTGATTGCGATAGCGCGCGAGGCCCCGGAAGTCCGACAGCACTTCGGGGAAGCGGCGGAATACCGAACGATCGCAGGCCAGCAGATCGGCGGCGCCCCGAATCGACCCGGTTACGTGCAGCGCCCGCTGGACACGCTCACGCGTGATCTCCGGTCGTAGGTTGATATGACGAGCAACCTCGGCCTGTTTCACCCGCCGGGAACCATCGTCTTCGGCCCAAGCGCGCTCCATCGCCTTAGCGTGCCGCAGGCGCTCTGCGGGATCCGAAAAGCGTCTGAACATCGCCCGGCGATGCGCGTCGCGTGTGGCATCAGTCGGGTTGCGAAGCGCATCGATGGGTCGCCGGCGGATTTGCGCGTAGCGTCCGCTGCTCCAGAAATCCCTCGCTCTCTTCGACTGCGCGCGCGCGTAATCCTCGCGCCACCGCGGGTCCGGTGCACGCCGCTGCAGCGACGCATGTATCGCCGTGCCGTGCACGCGCGCGTCGAAATCCTCTCCGTAGCTTTCCTTGTTGTGCAGGCGGATATGCTCCGATGCTTCCATGCGCTCGATGTTGGGCGGTCGGTTGTTACGTCGGTCGAAATCGCGGTGGTGGCGGTGCGTTCCCGGAGTGTCCGCGTAGATCTCGTGCCGTAGATTCCACTCGTCGGCAAGGCGGTGCGTCGCGTAGAGATGCCCATCGATCGGCTGGTAGACCACCTCGTAGCCGCGAACGAGGTCCCGGTAGAGAGGCATGAGGGCATCGCCCGGTCGCAGGGAGTGCGCCTCCGCCATGCGTCCATCGCGCCTCATAAAAAGGTGATCGGGCGTGACGTGGATGAGCTCACCATCGTCGAGGGTGACTTGCAGCAGCGCGTCCCGCCCGATAAAGCGCGGGGCATCCAACAAGCTCACGATCAATCGTCCGCCCGGACCGATGCTGTAGCCCCAGTAGAGTTCGCCGGCGTCATGGCCGCGCGCCATCTGCTCCAGTGTCATCGCCCTTCCGTCGACCAGCGCGACGCGGGTGTCGCCGCGAAAACACCGGGCGTAGGTGGACTTGCCAAGCGTTGCCACCAGAACGCTGCGCGGGATCCGGAAATACTCGACCGTGCGCGCCAGAGCGAACGAGTTCGGCGGAATGATGCACACATCGCCGCTGAAATCGACGAAGCTCTTTTCATCGAAATTCTTCGGGTCGACGATGGTGGAGTTGATATTGGTGAAGATCTTGAATTCGCCCGCGCAGCGGGCGTCGTAACCGTAGCTGGACGTGCCATAGGAAACGATCCGCTGGCCGTTAACCTCGCGAACCTGGCCGGGCTCGAATGGCTCGATCATTCGATGCTCGTGCGCCATGCGCCGGATCCAGTTGTCGGACTTAATGCTCATCGAGCTCTCCAGCGTGGACGGGCGCTGTAGTCACGGTCTGCCAGCGCGGGGTAAATGTCGGAAGTTTATCGCAGCCGGGCGCTGTGGGCGATCAGGTTTCTTCGACCACGATCTTCGGAAACACGCTGCTGCGATCGCGCGCCCGCACCGCCAGCGCCGCGGCCGTACGGCGTGCCATCTCAAGATAGGGCCGGGCGCGCGCCGAGTCGGGTGCGGCGGCAACCGTCGGCCGGCCGCCGTCGGCTTCTTCGCGAATGTGCGCATCCAGCGGCAGCTCGCCCAGCAGTCGCACGCGGTACTCGCGCGCCATGCGCGCGCCACCGCCGGCGCCGAAGATATGCTCGCTGTGCCCGCAGTTCGAGCACACATGGATGCTCATGTTTTCGACGATGCCGAGCACCGGCACCGCGACCTTCTCAAACATCTTCAGGCCCTTGCGCGCATCCGCGAGTGCGATGTCCTGCGGCGTGGTCACGATCACCGCTCCCGCCACCGGTACGCGTTGCGCGAGGGTGAGCTGGATGTCGCCGGTGCCCGGGGGCATGTCGACCACCAGATAGTCAAGCGCGCCCCACTCAGTCTCGGTGAGAAGTTGCGTGAGCGCCTGCGTCACCATCGGTCCGCGCCACACCATTGGCTGCTCGGCATCCACCAGGAAGCCGATCGACATGGCGCTCACGCCGTGGCTTGTCAGCGGCCGCAGGTGTTTGCCGTCCGGGGAGCTCGGGCGCTGCCCCGCCAGACCGAGCATCAACGGCTGGCTGGGTCCGTAAATGTCCGCATCCAGAATCCCGACGCGCGCGCCCTGCGCGGCCCAGGCGAGCGCCAGATTCACCGCCACCGTGGACTTGCCGACCCCGCCCTTGCCGGAGGCGACCGCCACGATGTTCTTGATGTCCACCAGCGGCTTTAAATTGCGCTGCACCGCGTGGGCGCGGATGTCGGGGGTCAGTTCCACGGTGAGCGGCGCCGTGACCCCCGCGGCGGCGAGCTGCCCGGCCAGGGCGGCGGTAAATTCCGCCTGGTAGCCGCCGACCGGGAATCCCAGCGCAATGCGCGCCGCGAAGCCCTCTGCCGTGGCGCTCACCTCGCGCACCGCCTGGGCGGTGCCCAGCGGTTCGCCCAGGTAGGGATCCACATAGGCATCGAGCGTGGAACGCACCGTGTGCAGGGATTCTTCGGGAGTCATTGCGGCGAGGAGCGGGGAAACGGGGTGACATTGTAGAGGCTGGCGCGCCCGGGCACACGCGAGGCAGAAGTGATGCCTATGGCATAATCCTCCGGTTTTGTATAACAAACCTTCAACCCGCTGCGACCCCAGACGCGCAAAGGCTGAATGAGCTTTTTCACCAACTTGCGTGCCGACCGGCTCGTCACCGAGATCCGGTCCTCGACCGATCCTGCGAGCCCGGCGACGCAAAAGGCGGTCGAGCGGCTCAAGGAAGTGGGTCCAGGTGCCATTGAGGCCGTATTCGCGGCGCTCCCGGACGCCGACAAGGGCGCCACGGTGGCCTTTGTCGAGGTGCTCGCGGCGCTGGTGAGCCAGAAGACCTTTCCCCAGTACGTGCGCGGGCTCGTCGAGGGCAGTCCCCGGGTGATCTCCGGCATCTCCTGGGCGCTGACCAGCAGCCGCAACTATCCCCCGCACCTGCTGCTCGAAGCACTCGCTACCGCCGGGGTCTCCAAGCCCGCCCTGCTGGAGGTCATCGCCGCGCAGAAGTCGCGCTTCGGCGTGCGCGAGCTGCTCAACTGCGCTTATACGCAGGAGCCGAACGAGAAGGCGGCGTTGTTTCGCGTTATCGGGGAGATCGCCGATGCGGCCTCGATACCCGAGCTCATCGGCCGCCTGCAGGGCAAGGATCCGATCGCCCGGGTACACATCATCAACACGCTGGCGCGCTTCAACACCCCCGAGGTGCAAACCGCGCTGCAGGGGCTGCTGCGCGATCCGCACAAGCTGATCCGCAGCGCGACGCTCTCGGCGCTGCTGCGCACCAACGGCGCCATCGACATCGAGCGGGTGTGCGCCTGCCTGCGCGACCCGGAAATCGACGTGGTCAACCGCGCCATCGATGTCGTGATCAAGGCGAACCATCCGGACACCATCCGCTATCTGATCGCGGTGCTGAAGGACGAGAACGAAACCGCGCGGCGCGCGGCCGTCGAGGTGCTGAACGAGATCGGCGACGCCAAGTCGGTCAAGGACCTGCTCGCCGCCCTCAAGGACAGCGACTGGTGGGTGCGCAGCCGCGCCGCCGATGCCCTCGGCAAGATCGGTGGCCCCAAGGTCATCGACGCGGTGTTGCAGCTGGTGCGCGACAAGGATGACGACATCCGGCGCGCCGCCATCGAGATCCTCAACCAGACCAAGGACGAGCGCGCGGTCGATTCACTCATTCAGGCCACGCGCGACACTGACTGGTGGGTGAGCGAGCGCGCCGTGGACGCGCTCGCCGAGATCGGCAACAAGCGCGCCGTGCCGCGCCTCATGGAGATGCTGCATACGCCGGTCAATGGCAAGGCCACCCCGATCGTGGTGCGCGCGCTCGGCAAGCTCGGGGACGGCAAGCTGGTGGACGCGCTGCTGCCGCTGATCGCCCGCCCCGAGCGGGAAATTCGCATCGAGGCGATCCAGGCCCTGGCACGCGTGGTGGATGAGAGCCGCGCCGGGCAGGTGCGCACCGAGCTGCAGGCGCAGGCGGCCTCCCCCGACCAGACCATCTCGCGCATGGCCTCGGCGGCCATGACTGAGCTCGACAATCGCATCGCCGGCATCACGTCGCTGGCCGCCGGCGGCACTTCGGCGGCGGCCGCCACCGCCGCGGGCGTGCGGCCGCCGCAGCCCACGCCGGCCGAGGCGGCCAAGACCCTGCTGATCTCGGATCAGGCGGTCGCGCAGGCCGCCAAGCAGGCGCAGGCGGCGAGCGCCCTCGACATCAACACGCTCAAGCCCGGCGACATCATCGAGGGCCGCTACAAGTACATCGATCGCATCGGCCGGGGCGCCTTCGGCACCGTGTTGCTGATGGAGGACACGGTCGTCGATGAGCGATTGATCCTCAAGTTCCTCAACCCCAACGTCTCGCAGGACGAGGAAGTGATGAAGCGCTTCGTGCACGAGCTGCGCTACTCGCGCAAGATCACGCACAAGAATGTCATCCGCATCTACGACTTCCTCTACATCCAGGGCAGCTACGCGATCTCGATGGAATACTTCCCCTCGCACACCCTCGGCGGCGAAGTGGTGAACGAGAAGCCGGTGGAACTGAAGCGCGCCGTACAGTTCGGCATCGACATCTGCACCGGCATGACGGTCGCGCACCAGCTTGGCATCGTGCACCGCGACCTGAAGCCCGCGAACGTGCTGATCAACCAGGAGGGACTCCTGAAGATCGTGGACTTCGGCGTCGCCGCGGCGCAGCGCGAGGGTGATACGCAGCTCACCAAGACCGGCTACGTCATCGGTTCGCCGAAATACATGGCGCCCGAGCAGATCCTGGGCAAGAAGGTCGACGAGCGGGCCGATATCTACGCCCTCGGCGTCATGCTCTACGAGATGGTGACGGGCGTGCCGCCGTATTCGCGCGGCGATCACATGTCGGTCATGTACCAGCACGTGCAGGGCAAGGCGCGCGTGCCCCAGGACGTGAATTCCACCCTGCCCCCGGGCCTCTCGGACCTGGTGGTCAAAGCGATGGCGGTCGACAAGACCAAGCGCTTCCAGACCATGGACGAACTGCGCGGCGCGCTCGAGCGCTACCTGCACTAGGCGCACGGGCTCACCCCGGCCCCCGCAGGGGCGTGCTAAAGTTCGTGCGGCAGGTCAGGTTTTCGGCCACAAGCTGTTGATCCTGAAGCCCGTATTGAGCTAGAAAACGCTGAACCTGGATTGTGTTCAAGGGGGGATCTTGGCGCGCATCGATGCGTTCCTGAAGCTCGGCACGCAGCAGGGCTGCTCGGACGTGCACCTCGCCGTGGGTGTGCCACCCATGCTGCGTATGCACGGCGACCTGCTGCCCATCAAGTTCCGCGATCTGCGGCTGTCGGAACTCGAGGGGTACATCAGCGAGATTCTCACCCGCGCGCAGAACGAGACCTTCAACAAGGGACACGACCTGGACTTCTCCTACGTGTCCGCCGACGGCGGGCGCTTCCGTGTCAATGTCTACCGCAAGGAAACCGGTGTCGGGGCCACCTTCCGTTCCATCCCTTCGGAGGTGCCGACGCTGGATAAGCTGCAGCTGCCGCCGATCGTGACCAGGCTGTGCGACTTCCACCAGGGCATGGTGCTGGTGACCGGCTCCACCGGCACCGGCAAGTCCACGACGCTGGCGGCGATGATCGATCATCTGAACAGCACGCGCCGGCTCAACATCATCAGCCTCGAGGATCCGATCGAGTTTGTACACGCCAGCAAGAACAGCCAGGTCATTCAGCGCGAGCTCGGTACGCACATCCCCAGCTTCGCGGAAGGCGTACGCGCGGCCATGCGCGAAGACCCGGACGTCATCCTGGTGGGCGAGCTGCGCGATGCCGAGACCATCACCATGGCCATGACGGCCGCCGAGACCGGGCATCTGGTGCTCGGCACCCTGCACACCACCACGGCGGTAAAGACCATCGATCGCATCATCGACGCCCTGCCGGTGGAGGAGCGCGAACAGACCAAGAGCTTCCTCGCGCAGAGTCTGCTTGCCGTGGTCACACAAGTGCTGGTCAAGACTCCGGATTCACACGGCCGCAAGGCGATCTGCGAGGTGCTGATGATGACCAAGGCGATCGCCAAGCTCATCCAGACCGAACAGACGCACCAGATCCCCACACAGATGCAGATGGGCAAGGATCTGGGGATGCAGCTGCTCGACCAGGCGCTGCTCGGCGCCATCAACGCGCGCACCGTCGACCCGGACGACGCCTACAACTACGCCGCGGAAAAACGCGCCTTCCAGAAGTACGTTACCGACACCAGCATGCTGCCGAAACTCGACAGCACCGGCTCCGCACCCGCCGCGCCCGCTGCACCCGCCGCGGCGTCCGGCACGAGCGGCTGAAGGCGCGCCGTGGCCTACGTCGACGCGCTGCTGGTTGAAGTGCTGGAAAAACGCGGCTCCGACCTGCATCTGATTGCCGGCGACCCGCCGCGCATCCGCCTGCACGGCGACCTCACGGGACTGAAGCCCGAGAAGCTCGCCGCCGAGGTGGTGAAGCAGGCGCTCTACGAGATCATGCCCAAAGTAGCGCTCGATCGCTTCGAGGCGAAGGACGGCGCCGACTTCGCTTACACGCTGCCCGAGCGTGGCCGTTTCCGCGTCAACGTGATGCGGCAGTTGAACGGCATGGGAGCCGTGTTCCGCGCCATTCCCTCCAAGGCGCTCACCCTCGATGAGCTGAACCTCCCCGAGGCGGTCAGACAGATGTGCCGCGCCAACAGCGGCCTGATTCTGGTCACCGGCAAGACCGGTTCCGGCAAGTCCACGACGCTGGCGGCGATGATCGATGACATCAACCGCCGCGTGAAGGGCCATATCCTCACGGTCGAGGACCCGATCGAGTTCGTGCACGAGCGCAAGAACTGCCTCGTCAGCCAGCGCGAGATCGGTGTGCACAGTCCGAGCTTCGCCGCCGCCGTCCACTCGGCGCTGCGCGAGGATCCCGACGTGATCCTGATCGGCGAGTTGCGCGACCTTGAGACCATGAGCATCGCCGTCACCGCCGCGGAGATGGGTATCCTCGTCATGGGCACGCTGCACACCAATGGCGCCGCGCCCACGGTGGACCGCATGGTGAACGTGTTTCCTTCCGACAAGCAGTCGCACGTGCGCACCATGCTCTCCACCTCGCTGCGCGGGGTGGTGTCGCAGCAGCTGCTGCAACGCGCGGATAAAAAGGGCCGGGTCGCCGCACTCGAGATCCTCGTCAACACCCCCGCGGCCGCCAACCTCATCCGCCAGGGCAAGCTCGACCAGCTCGAGAACAGCATGCAGTCCGGCGCCCAGTTCGGCATGCGCACCATGGACTCGGCGATCCAGGCGCTGCTGGATCAGCGCCAGATCTCCGGCGGCGAGGCCTACAAGAAGGCCATCAACAAGGGACGTTTCGAGGAGTTCAGGGACGCCGGTTGATTCATTGTCGGGCGGTAAATCCACGACCGACGGCGGCGAGTTTGTTGCCGTCCGGATCGCGCACATAGGCCCACCGCGAGTGCCGCCGCCGGGGAGCTGTGTAAACTACGACCGATGGCCCGCAAGATCTTCGTCACCAGTGCGCTCCCCTATGCCAACGGCCCGTTCCACATCGGGCACATCATGGAGTACATCCAGGCGGACATCTGGGTGCGCTTCCAGAGGATGCAGGGGCACGCGCTGCACTTCGTGTGTGCCGACGATGCGCACGGCGCGCCGATCATGCTCAAGGCGGAAGCCGAAGGCATCAGCCCGCAGCAACTCATCGCGCGCATCGCCGCCGGGCGGCCGCAGTATCTGCAGGGGTTTCACTTAAGCTTCGATCACTGGTACTCCACCGACTCCCCCGAGAACACCCGGCTGTCGCAGGACATTTACGCGCGCCTGCAGCGCGCCGGCCTCATATATAAGAAAGACGTCGAGCAGTTCTACGACCCGCTCAAGGGCATGTTTCTGCCCGACCGCTACATCAAGGGCGAGTGCCCGAACTGCCACTCGCAAGATCAGTACGGCGACGCCTGCGAGGTGTGCAGCACGGTGTATGCGCCTACCGATCTCATCAATCCCTACTCGGCGCTCACCGGTGCGCGGCCGGTGCTGAAAAGCTCCGCGCACCTGTTCTTCCGTCTCTCCGACCCGCAGTGCGTCGCGTTTCTCAAGGGCTGGCTGGACGCCCCCGGGCGGCTGCAGCCCCAGGTCGTCAACAAGGCGAAGGAATGGCTTGGCGGCAGCGGCGAGCAGGGCTTAAGTGACTGGGACATCTCGCGTGACGCGCCCTACTTCGGCATTCCGATCCCCGACGCGCCGGGGAAATTCTTCTACGTGTGGCTGGATGCGCCGATCGGCTATCTCGCCGCGCTCAAGAGCTACTTCGACGGCGGTAAGGCGCGCGCGAACGGCGAGCCACGCAGCTTCGAGGAGTTTCTCGGCGCGCCCGACACCGAGCAGATCCACTTCATCGGCAAGGACATCATCTACTTTCACACCCTGTTCTGGCCGGCGCTGCTGCGGTTTGCGGGCTCCCCGTATCGGGTACCCGACCACGTTTACGCGCACGGCTTCATCACCGTGTCGGGCGAGAAGATGTCCAAGTCGCGCGGTACCGGCATCAGCCCGCTGCGTTACCTGCAAATCGGCATGAACGCCGAGTGGCTGCGCTACTACATCGCCGCGCGGCTCAACGCGAGTGTCGAGGATCTGGACTTCAACCCGGACGATTTTCTCGCCCGCGTCAACAGCGATCTCATCGGCAAATACGTCAACATCGCCAGCCGCGCCGCCAACTTCATCACCCGACATTTCAACGGCGAACTTAAGTATGGCGCGGATAGCGCCGCACTCACGGACGCGGCCCGCGCCACCGCGGCGCTGGTGCGCACCAGCTACGACACACGCGAGTTCGGCAGGGCCCTGCGTGACATCATGGCGGTGGCGGACGGCATCAACCACGAGTTCGACGCCCGCCAGCCGTGGGTTCTCGCGCGCGATCCGGCCAAGGCTCTCCAGCTGCAACAGGTGTGCTCCCGTGCGCTGTTCGGCTTCAAGCTGTTGTCGGTGCTGCTGGCGCCGGTGTTGCCGGCAGTCGCGGAGCGCGTCGCACGGCAGTTGTTCGGCCTGGGGCGCGCATTTGCCTGGAGCGACGCCCAGGAGCTCCCTACACATATCAATCCCTACGAGCACCTCATGACACGCGTGGACCCGAAACAACTGGACGCTTTATTCGCGGCCGACGAGGCGGCTCCGGGGGCGGCCGCCGCGGCACCCGCCGCGGCCCCGGCAAGCGCCGCGGCCGGCGCGGCTGCTGCCGTTGGCACCACGGGCGCCGCGAGCATTTCCATCGAGGAGTTCCGGAAAATTGATCTGCGCGTGGCGCGCATCGTGCAGGCGGAAGCGGTCGCCGGGGCTGACAAGCTCCTGAAGTTGACCCTCGACCTGGGCGGGCAGACGCGTACCGTGTTTGCCGGCATCAAGTCGGCGTATGAGCCGGCGGCCCTGCAGGGCCGCCTCACGGTGGTGGTCGCGAACCTCGCCGCGCGCAAGATGAAATTCGGAGTTTCCGAGGGCATGGTGCTGGCCGCGAGTGGCGACTCGGCCGGCGTGTACCTGCTGTCCGCCGATTCCGGGGCCACGCCGGGAATGAAGGTAACCTGATCCGGCGCGTTCACTTGCCAGCCGCTGACATGGCCACCGCCGCTGAAATCGACGCTCTGCTGCCCCAGACGCAATGCACGCGCTGCGGCTACCCCGCATGCCGCCCCTATGCACAAGCGGTCGTGGACGGGGCCGCCGGACTGAACCAATGCCCGCCAGGAGGCACCGCCACTATAGCCGCGTTGGCGGCGCTGCTGCGGCGGCCGGCGCTGCCACTGAATCCCGCGAATGGTGCGCAAGGGCCGGCGCTGGTGGCGCTCATCGACGAGGAGGCCTGCATCGGGTGCGCCAGGTGCCTGCCGCCATGTCCGGTTGACGCGATCGTCGGCGCACAAAAGCAGATGCACACCGTCGTCCTGTCGCTGTGCACGGGCTGCGAGTTGTGCGTGGCGCCCTGCCCGGTTGATTGCATCAGCATGGCGCCGCGCGCGAGCCTGGCAACCCCGCAGCCCGCCCCCACCGCGCACGAGAATCGTGAGCGCTTCGCTGCTCACAACGCGAGGATCACCGGGCGGGCGCGGCAGGGTGCCCTGCTGCTCAGCGCCCGCAAGCAGGCCGCCGGCGGCAGCGGCGGCCGACCCTGACCAGGGGGGCGAATGCGCGCGATGAACGGCGCAGGTGCGCCCGGGAACGCCAGTCGGGGAGCGTATGATTGCGGGCGGCTGACAGCAGGCGTCCGGATCAAGTATTAATTGAGGACCAGCCGCAAATGCCACCAGTGCAAATCACATCGATGCTCGTCGTTGCGTGTCTGGTGAGCCCCGGGCTCGCCGCCGCCGACAACGCAGCGGTTAAGCTGCCGCAGACAATGCAGGCCGCCGCAATCGATCGGCCCGGCGGGCCGGAGGTCATCACCCTGCACCGGCTGCCGGTGCCGAAACCGGCTGCGGATGAAGTGCTGATCGCCATCAACACGGCCGGCGTCGCAAGCTGGGACGTCGGCCTGCGGCGCCATCCGCAAAGCATCAAGCATTCCGCCTTTCCGCTGGTGCTCGGCACCGACGGGGCCGGCCTGGTTGCCGCGATGGGGCCGAAGGTACGCGGTTTCAAAATCGGCGATCAGGTCTACTCCTACAGCTGGGACAATCCACAGGGGGGCTTCTACGCTGAGTATGTGGCGGTGCCGGCGGAGCGCGTGGGCCATGTGCCGCCCGGCCTCACGCTGCGCCAGGCAGGAGCGATCGCCACCACCGGGCTCACCGCGATTCAGGGCATCGACGACGCACTGCATCTTAAGGCCGGGGCCACCCTCATCATTCACGGTGCGTCCGGCGGCGTCGGCAGTCTTGCACTGCAGTTCGCAAAGCTGCGCGGCGCCAGAGTGCTCGCCACCGCCACGGGCGAAGATGGTCTGGCGTTTGTGAAGCACCTGGGCGCCGATGCCGCCGTGGACGGACGACATGGCGACATCGCGGCCGCTGCCGCGGCGTTCGCGCCCGGGGGCGTCGACGCGGTATTGGCGCTCGCCGGCGGAGACGCACTCGAGCGTTGCATCGATGCCCTGCGACCCGGCGGACAGGTGGCGTTTCCGTACGGAGTTGAACCAGAGCCCAGGGCGCGGGCTGGCGTCCCGATCATCCGCTACAACGCGATCCCCGGGGTGAAGGAGTTCGAGCGGCTCAACAGCGCGATCACCGCCTTGAAATTTACGGTGCCGATCGAAGCGCAGTTCCCGCTCGCCGAGGCAGCCAGGGCGCAGGAACGCGTGCAAGCCGGCCACATCCTCGGCAAGATCATCCTGCAGGTGCGCTGAAGAAGGTCGCCAGCCGGCATTCGCGCTGCGCCATGCATCCCGCGACACGCAAAGCCATCTTCCGGCGGCTGCAGGCCGCGAACCCGGCGCCGACCACGGAATTGCTCCACGGCTCACCGTTTGAGCTGCTGGTGGCCGTCATGCTCTCCGCGCACACCACCGACAAGAGCGTGAACGCCGCCACCCGCGTGCTGTTCCCGGTTGCCAACACGCCCGCGGCGCTGACGGCGCTCGGAGTCGAGGGCGTCAAGCCGTACATCAGGAGCGTCGGTCTCTACAACACCAAGGCTGCGAATCTCGTGCGCCTGTGCCAGCAGCTGCTCGAGCGGCATGGCGGCGCGGTGCCCGCTGAGCGCGCCGCTCTCGAGGCACTGCCAGGGGTGGGGCGCAAGACCGCCAGCATTATTCTCAACATGGTGTTTGGCGAAATGGAGATCGCCGTCGACACGCATATCTTCCGCGTCGCCAATCGCACCGGACTTGCCCCCGGGAAGACACCGCGTGCAGTGGAAACCGGTCTCGTCGCCACCACGCCGCGCGAGTTCAGGAAGGACGCCCACCACTGGCTGCTGCTGCACGGACGCTACGTGTGCACCGCACGCACCCCGCACTGCCCCGAGTGCATCATCCGCGATCTGTGCGAGTACCCGCGCAAGACGCCGGCCAGTCCGCGGCGCCGGCTGCGGCGCTAGCCCGTATGGCGTTGTTCTCCGGTGAGAGTCGCGAGCGCATGCGCCGCCGTTACCTCGACGCGTGGCGAAAGTTCAGCGCCCGCGAGGTGCTCAGCCCGCTGGAAGCGCAGCTCGCCGCGGTGATCGCCGAGCACCCGCAGTACCTCTCCTGGCTTGAGTCCGGCGACGAGGTGCTCGGCGCCGAGTTCACTCCCGAAGGCGGCCGTGAGAACCCGTTCCTGCACCTGGGCCTGCACCTGGCGATCCGCGAACAGGTGGCGACCGACCGACCGCCAGGCATCGCGGCGGTACATGCCGGTCTCGCGCGTCGCCACGGCGGCGCACACGACGCCGAGCACATCATGATCGAGCCACTCGCGCAGACGCTGTGGGAAGCGCAGCGCAGCGGCAATGCGCCGGACGAAGCCGGCTACCTCGAGCGGCTGCGCAGCCTGTAGAAAGCGAACCTCAAGCCCCCAAAGCCCGCGTCGCGCTATTTCTTCGGGATATACAGATCCGTCAGCGTGCCCTCGAACGCCTCGGCCGCACCCGCTACGGTTTCTGACAGGGTGGGATGCGGGTGGATGGTCAGCCCGATGTCGGCCGCATCGCAGCCGGTTTCCACCGCCAGCGCCACCTCGCTGATGAGCTCACCGGCGTTGGTGCCGACGATCCCGCCACCAAGTACGCGGTGCGTGTCAGGATCAAACAGCAGCTTGGTGAATCCTTCCTCGCGACCGAGCGATAGCGAGCGGCCGTTCGCCATCCACGGGAACGCGCCCTTCTTCAGCGCCGTGCCGCGCTCGCGCGCTTCGGTCTCCGTCAGTCCCACCCAGGCGATTTCCGGGTCGGTGTACGCGACCGAAGGGATGACCCGCGCGTCGAACGCGCGCTTGTGACCGGCGGCAACCTCCGCCGCCACCTTGCCCTCGTGCATGGCCTTGTGGGCCAGCATCGGCGGCGCCGCGATATCCCCGATCGCGAAAATATGCGGCACGTTGGTGCGCATCTGCTTGTCGACCGGAATAAAACCGCGCTCGGAAACCTTGACCCCGGCGAACTCCGCGCCGATGGTCTTGCCATTCGGCACGCGGCCCACGGCCACCAGCACCCGCTCGAAGCGCTGCGGCGGCGGCGCCTTGTCGCCTGCGAACGTGACAGTGAGTCCGTCGGACTGTGCCGTGACGCCCGCCACCCTGGTGTTGAGGAGGATCTGCTCATAGCGTGAGCGGATGCGCCGCTCGAGCGGCCGCACCAGGTCCGGGTCACAGCCGGGCATGAGCGTGGGTGTCAGCTCCACGACGCTGACGCGACTGCCAAGCGCATCGAACACGCAGGCCATCTCGAGCCCGATGATGCCGCCGCCGATCACCAGCAGGCCGCCGGAGAATTCCGGTAATTCAAGCGCGTCACTGGAATCGAGGATGCGTGAATCCTGCGGCAGCCCCGGCAGGCGCACCGCTTCCGAGCCCGCGGCGATGATGCATTGCTCGAAGCGGATGCGCTGTGAGCTGCTGCCATCCATGACTTCCAGAACATTGGCGCTCACGAAGCGCCCCGTGCCGCGCAGCACCTCAACCTTGCGCTGCTTCGCCAGCACTCTTAAGCCGCCGGTGAGCTTGCCCACGACGCCCGCCTTCCAGGCGCGCAGTCGCGGCAGATCGATTTCGGGCGCGCCAAAGGAGATGCCGCGCTCATCCATCTCCTGCGCATCTTCGATGACCTTGGCCGCATGCAGCAGTGCCTTTGAGGGAATGCAGCCGACGTTCAGGCACACACCGCCCAATTCCGCCCAGCGCTCGATCAGCGTCACCTTCAGACCCAGATCCGCCGCCCGGAATGCCGCCGTGTAGCCGCCCGGACCCGCGCCCAGCACCAGCAGCTGCGTGGTGCGGTTGAACTCGCCCGCCGCGCGCTCGGCCGCGCCGCTGCCGGGCGCAGGCATCCGCACCGTATCGCCCGCACTCTCCACCGGTGCCGTGGGCGCTGCCGCAGCCGATGCCGCGGGCGCTGCCGCAGGCGCGGCAGCGGCATCCTGCGCCGCGCCGGCTTCCAGGCGCGCGATGAGCGAGCCTTTGGACACCTTGTCGCCGCGCTTGAGCAGTACTTCGGTAACCGTGCCCGCCGCCGTCGCGGGCACATCCATCGAGGCCTTGTCGGTCTCGAGCGTGACGAGTGGTGTGTCGATCTCCACGACGTCACCGCTCTTCACCATGACGTCGACGATGGTCACGTCGCTGAAATTGCCAATGTCGGGGATCGTCAGATCCACGCGGCTCACAACACCGCCTCGAGCAGGCTGCGCGGATCGGCGAGTGTGTGCGCCAGCCAGGTGGTGAAGCGCGCCGCCATGGCGCCGTCGATGACGCGATGATCATAGGAGAGCGACAGCGGCAACATGAGCCGCGGCAGCCACGTGCCCTCGTGATACACCGGGCGCATGGTCGAGCGCGACACACCGAGAATGGCTACCTCGGGTGCGTTGATGATGGGCGTGAAGGCCGTGCCACCGATGCCGCCGAGGCTGGAGATCGTGAAACAGCCGCCCTGCATGTCCATCGGCGGCAGCTTCCCGGCACGGGCTTTCTCCGACAGCTGTCCTAAGCTGCGGGCAAGTCCGTAGACGTCCTTGCGGTCGGCGTCGCGCACCACCGGCACCACGAGTCCCTGGGGCGTGTCGGCGGCAAATCCCATGTGAACGTACTTGCGCACGATGAGGTTGGCGCCATCCGCATCGAGCGCCGAGTTGAAGCGCGGAAATTCCTGCAGGGCCTTGACGCAGGCGCGCATGATGAAGGCGAGCGGCGTGAGCTTGACGCCCGCCGCCTGCGCCTTGTCCTTCAGGCTCGCGCGCATTTCCTCGAGCGCCGTGATGTCCGCTTCGTCGAACTGTGTGACGTGCGGGATGTTGACCCAGCTCGCCTGCAGGCGCGGACCGGAGATGCGCTGGATACGCGTCAGGGGCTGGATTTCCGTCGGCCCGAACTGCGCAAAGTCGACCACCGGCACGGCGGGCAACCCGGAACCGGCGGCTGGCCCCCCTGTGCCCGGCGCGGCGCGGGCGGAAAGTGCGCTGCGGACAAACGCCTTGACGTCATCGTGCGTAATACGGCCCTTGAAGCCGTGGCCGGCGACCTGCGCCAGATTCACGCCCAGCTCGCGGGCGAGCAGGCGCACCGAGGGCCCCGCATGCGCGCGCGAGAATCCCGGCTCGTCAATCGGCGCAAGATCGCTGCGATAGGACGTCGGCATACCGAGGCGCGACATGGGAGTCAGCACAGCGCCCGGCGGCGCAGCCTGAGGCGGCGGCTCCCCGCGCACCGTGCCTGCTACTGCCGGCTTCTGAGGCGGCGACGCAGGGGTGGCCGCGGGCGCTGGCGCCGCGGGCGCGGTTTGCGCGGGGCGCGGGTCGGGCGCCGCGCCCGGCGCTGCTTGCGTGCGCAGCGTGACGATAAGATCGCCGGTATTGACCTTGCCGCCCTTGGCCGTGTGGACCTGGTCGATGACGCCACTCGCCGTGGAGGGCACATCCATGGTCGCCTTGTCGGACTCGAGCGTGACGAGGGGCGTGTCGTTTTCGACGCGCTCGCCGGCCTTCACCAGCACATCGATGACCGCCACGTCCTTGAAGCCGCCCATATCGGGTACGCGCACTTCGACAAGGCGGCCTGGCGCGTTCATGAACTTAAGCCCTTCAGACCTTCCAGGGCACGGGCTTGGCAGGATCGACTCCGAGAGCCTTCATCGCCTGGGTCACCGTGGCGACGTCAATCTGGCCTTCATCGGCGAGCGCCTTGAGCGCCGCCAGCGCGATGTAGTTGCGGTCCACCTCGAAGTGACGCCGCAGCGCCGCCCGCGAATCGGAGCGGCCGAATCCATCGGTGCCGAGCGTCACGTAGCGCCCGCCCACCCACTCGCGAATCTGGTCCGGCACGATGCGCATGTAGTCGGTCGCCGCAACCACCGCGCCGGCGCGATCCTTCAGCAGCTGGCGAACGTACGGCACGCGCGCCGCATCCTGCGGATGCAACAGGTTCCAGCGCTCGCACTCGAGCGCTTCGCGGCGCAGCTCGCTGAAGCTCGTGACCGACAGCACGTCGGCCGGAATCCCGTAGTCATCCTCGAGGATCTTCGCCGCCGCCAGAGACTCGCGCAGGATGGTGCCGGACCCGAGAAGCGTGGCGCGCACCTTGCCGCGGCCGCCGATCTGCAACAGGTAACCGCCGCTTAAGATCCCGGCCTCGACTCCGGCGGGCATCGCCGGCTGCGCGTAGTTCTCGTTCATCACCGTGATGTAGTAGAAAATGCTTTGCTGCTCGGCGTACATGCGGCGCATGCCGTCATGGATGATGACGGCGAGCTCGTAGGCGTAGGCCGGGTCGTAGGCGACGCAATTCGGCACGGTAGTCGCGACCAGCTGGCTGTGCCCGTCCTGATGCTGCAGGCCCTCGCCCGCGAGCGTGGTGCGTCCGGAGGTCGCCCCCATGAGGAAGCCGCGCGCCTGGATGTCGCCCGCCGCCCAGATGAAGTCCCCGACGCGCTGGAAGCCGAACATCGAATAGAAAATATAGAACGGCACCATGTTGATGCCGTGATTGCTGTAGGCGGTGCCGGCGGCGGTCCAGGAGCACAAGGCGCCCGCCTCGTTGATGCCCTCCTCGAGCATCTGACCCTTCTTGTCCTCGCGGTAGGACATGAGGGTCTCCGAGTCCTGCGGCGTATACAGCTGCCCGACCGAGGAGTAGATGCCGATCTGGCGGAACAAACCCTCCATGCCGAAGGTGCGCGCCTCGTCGGGCACGATGGGCACGATGTTGCGGCCGACGTTCTTGTCCTTGAGAAGCACGGTGAGCACGCGCACGAACGCCATGGTGGTGGAGATTTCGCGCTCCGCCGTGCCCTCGAGCAGCGAGGCAAACGCCTCGAGCGGCGGGATGGTGAGCGCCGGCGCGGTACGGCGTCGGCTCGGCAGAAACCCACCCAGGGCCGTGCGCTTCTCGTTCAGGTAGCGCGCCTCGTCGGCAAGGTCGTCGGGCCTGCGGAAGGGCAGTTTCCCGAGGTCCTCATCGGACACCGGGATGTTGAAGCGGTCGCGGAAAGCGCGCAGGTCCTCGTCGGAAAGCTTTTTCTGCTGGTGGGCGACCATCTGCCCTTCGCCCCCCTTGCCGAGACCGAAACCCTTCACGGTCTTGGCCAGGATGACTGTCGGCTGCCCCTTGTGCTCCATGGCCGCAGCGTAGGCCGCGTACACCTTGAGCGGATCGTGGCCGCCGCGGTTGAGCCGCCAGATCTCGTCATCCGACATGTTGGCGACCATGGCCTTCAACTCGGGGAACTTGCCGAAGAAATGCTCGCGCGTGTAAGCGCCACCCTTGGCCTTGAAGTTCTGGTACTCGCCGTCGACGCACTCGTCCATCACCCGGCGCAGCAGGCCCTTGGTGTCGCGCGCCAGCAGCGGATCCCAGCGCGACCCCCACAGCACCTTGATGACGTTCCAGCCGGCGCCAAGGAAGGCGGCCTCGAGTTCCTGGATGATCTTGCCGTTGCCGCGCACCGGGCCATCGAGCCGCTGCAGGTTGCAGTTGATGACGAAGATGAGGTTGTCGAGTCCTTCGCGCACCGGCATGGTGAGGGCACCCATCGACTCCGGCTCGTCCATCTCGCCATCGCCCAGGAACGCCCAGACCTTCTGATCCGAGGGCTTCACCAGCCCGCGATGCTCCAGGTAGCGCGTGAAGCGCGCCTGGAAAATGGCGTTCATGGGGCCTAAGCCCATGGACACCGTCGGAAACTGCCAGAAATCGGGCATCAGCCACGGGTGCGGATAGGACGAGAGCCCCACGCCCGGGGCGTCGGCCTCCTGGCGGAAGTGCCGCAGCTGCTCCTCGGTGAGGCGCCCCTCGAGGTACGCGCGCGCGTAGATACCCGGCGACGAGTGACCCTGGAAGAACACCATGTCGCCAGGATGCGCGTCCGAGGGCGCGCGCCAGACGTGATTGAAGCCGACCTCGTAGAGCGTCGCCGAAGAGGCGTAGCTTGAAAGGTGTCCGCCGTACTCGGCGGAGATGCGATTCGCCTGCAGCACCATGGCGAGCGCATTCCAGCGGATATAGGCCTCGTTGCGCCGCTCGAGCGCACGGTTGCCGGGGTACTCGGGCTCC
The DNA here is from genome assembly GCA_963718865.1 of uncultured Gammaproteobacteria bacterium. Classification (GTDB taxonomy): domain Bacteria; phylum Pseudomonadota; class Gammaproteobacteria; order Steroidobacterales; family Steroidobacteraceae; genus 13-2-20CM-66-19. Next base: position 270,071 of record CAVRAE010000002.1, read on the forward strand.
CGGCCGGTCGGAATGCTGTTGACGTAGGCGGTGTTGGGCTTGAACGGCAGGTAGGCGCCGCTGCGGCGGGTGTAATCGATGACCCGCTCGAGCAGGAAGTGCGCGCGCTCCGGACCATGCGTCTTCAGCACCGAATCAATGGATTCGAGCCATTCCCGCGTTTCGACGGGGTCCAGATCCTCAAGCTTCGGCGATTCGGTCATGGCGTGTTTACGCGTGCGCGGTGGTACGTCGCGGGCGTGTTGTCCCGGCTCGCGATAGAATGAGAATGATGGCGAGCAGCGACAGGTAAAGCAAGTGAGGTCAGGCGCTTCCTACACGCGTCGCGGCGCGCTACTGCCCGGCTCGCTCGCTCCGACCGTGGTCGCCGGCAGCGGCGTCAAGATTGCAGAGCTCGACGCGCTGCTGTGTATCGTGGCGTACCCGGGAGCGGTGCGGTCCTTCCGGGCTTTGCCTGAAAGCGCGCGCTGGCGCGCGCTCGATGCGCGCGCTCCCGCACGCGCCGGCACCGTGCGCACCACCTCCCTGAGCAACCGCCGGCAGACCCTTGCGGTGCTCGGTTACCTTGCCCCTGACGCCAGCGCCTTCGAACGCCTGTCGCTCGCCGGGCGCATGTTGAAAGAGACTGCGGCGCGCTGCCCCACCAGCATCGGCATCGCCTCGACCGGTCCCGCCAGCACGGCGCGGGCCGCGCTCGAAGCGTTGCTCGCCGCGGCCTGCGCGCACGCCTTTGCGCTGCCTTCGTTCCGCGCTCCGCTGCGCGGCCAGCAGCACCTTAAGCGGGTGGTGCTGCTTGACGGCGCGGACCTGGATACCCGCTACGCCACCGCCGCCGCGCGCGGCACCAACCTCGCGCGCTGGCTCACCGCGATGCCTCCCAACATGCTCGACGCGGAGGGCTACCGGCGCGCCATCACCGCGCTTGCCCGCGAACACCAGCTGTCCATGCACTGGCTGGATACCCGCGCACTGCGGCGCCTCGGCGCCAATGCGTTTCTCGCGGTGGCGGCCGGCAACGATGAAAGCGGCGCCGGTATCGCCCACCTCAAATACCGGCCGCGGCGGCGCCGCGCGGGCAGTCGCCCGGACGTGACCCTGGTCGGCAAGGGCATTCTCTTTGATACCGGCGGGATCAACCTCAAGACCCACCGCTCGATGCTCGACATGCACACCGACATGGGGGGCAGCGCCGTGGCGCTCGCCACCCTGATCGCCCTCGCCGAGCTGCGCGCGCCACTCGCCGCGGATGCGTGGCTTGCGATCACCGAGAACCGCATTGGCCCGCACGCCTACCGGCCGCAGGATGTGGTGCGCGCGGCGAACGGGGTGACTATCCAGGTCATTCATACGGATGCCGAGGGGCGCATGGTGCTCGCCGACACGCTGGCCCTGGCGGGCCGCACCCGGCCGCGCCTGCTGCTGGACTTCGCCACGCTCACGGGCGCGTGCGTGTACTCCCTCACCGAGCGCATGAGTGGGGTGTTCACCAACCGCCCGCAACTGGCTGGCGAGCTCATGGAAGCCGGCCGCGTGAGCGGCGAACGGGTATGGAATTTTCCGTTCGAATCCGACTACGACGCCGATCTTGAGAGCAAGGTCGCCGATATCGTGCAGTGCGCGGTGGAGGGCAAGGGCGATCACATCCACGCGACGCGTTTCCTGGCGCGCTTCGTGCCGCCGGAGACACCCTGGGCACACGTGGACCTGTCCTCCGCCACCCGCAGCGGGGGGCTGGCGCACGTGGCCACCGACGTCACCGGCTTCGGCGTGCGGTTCGCGCTGCAGCTGCTGCTGCGCCAGAAGGTATTTGCCGCGCTCAAGGCGCGCGCGTGAGCCCGCTCGTCATCCACCGCCCGGACGACTGGCACCTGCACCTGCGTGATGAGACGGCGCTGCGCGCGGTGCTGCCGTTCACCGCCTCGCGCTTCGCGCGCGCCATCGTCATGCCGAATCTCAAGCCCGCCGTCACCACCACCGATCTGGCGCTCGCCTACCGGCGCCGGATCCTCGCGGCATTGCCACCCGGGGTGAGCTTCGAGCCGCTGATGACTTTGTATCTCACCGATGAGACGGCGCCGGCCGAGATCGAGCGCGCCAGCGCCAGCGGCGCGGTCTACGGCTGCAAACTCTACCCGGCCGGTGCGACCACTCACGCGGACGCCGGCGTGACGGACGTGCGGCACATCGATGCGGTGCTCGCGCGCATGGCGGAACTGTCGATGGTGCTGCAGGTGCACGGCGAGGTCACCGACAGCCAGGTGGATGTGTTCGATCGCGAGGCGCGTTTCATTGATGAAGTACTGGCGCCGCTCACCGAGCGCCACCCCGGCCTGCGCGTGGTGTTCGAACACATCACGACCCGCGCGGCGGTGCAGTTCGTGTCAACCGCGCCCGCGGGTATCGCCGCGACGGTCACCCCACAGCACCTGCTGATGAACCGCAACGCGCTGTTCGCGGGCGGCTTGCGCCCGCATCACTACTGTCTGCCGGTACTCAAGGCGGAAGCGGACCGCGCGGCGCTGCTGAGTGCCGTGGCCGGCGGCAGCACGCGCTTTTTCCTCGGCACCGACAGCGCTCCGCACGCGCGCAGCGCCAAGCAAGCGCCGTGCGGCTGCGCCGGAATCTTTTCCGCCCATGCCGGAATCGAGTTGTACGCGGAGGCCTTCGAAGCCGCCGGCGCGCTCGACAAGCTCGAGGCGTTCGCCTGCTTCCACGGCGCGGACTTCTATGGCCTGCCGCGCAACGCCGGCACGCTCACGCTCAGGAAGGAGCCGTGGACGGTGCCGGAAAGCTATCCTTTCGGCGCCGCTGAACTGGTGCCGCTGCGCGCGGGCGAGTCGATCGCCTGGCGCATCGCTGCCGCGGGCGCCGCGTGAGCGCGTCGCCGCCGGTGCCGGCGCCCCCGAGCGCGGCCAGCGCCGCGCTCATGTCACGGCGTTTCCGCGGCTATCTGCCGGTGGTGATCGATGTTGAGTGCGGTGGCTTTCATGCCGCGACCGATGCCTTGCTGGAGATCGCCGCGACGCTCATCAACATGGACGACGGCGGCACGCTGCGCCGCGGCGAAACCTACAGCTACCACGTGCAACCCTTCGCGGGTGCGCGCCTGGATCCTGCGGCGCTGGCGGTCACCGGCATCGATCCGCACCATCCGCTGCGCCCGGCGCTGCCGGAACGCGACGCCTTGCAGCGCATCTTCCGCGAGATCCGCCACGCGGTACGCGGTTATGAGTGCCGCCGCGCGATCCTCGTGGGCCACAACGCCGCCTTCGATCTCGGCTTCCTCAACGCCGCCGTCGCGCGCGCCGATGTCAAACGCAACCCATTCCATCCGTTCTCGTGCTTCGACACCGCGACGCTCGCGGGGGCGGCACTCGGGCAGACGGTGCTCGCCAAGGCGGTGACCATCGCAGGTCTTACCTGGGATGCGCAGAGCGCGCACAGCGCCCGCTACGACGCCGAGCGCAGCGCGGAGATCTTCTGTCTGGTGTGCAACCGGCTGCGCGGCAGCCACGAGGCCGCCGAGCTGCGGGCCCGGGAACTGGGCTGGTTCAGCGCTGCCGGGGAGCCGGCGGCCGGCGAAGCGGTGAGCGACGAGCCGCCGGTCGAGATTTAGCGCGGCCAGCGCCGCACGGGCCGGCGCTTACTTCGCCGCGCCCACTTCCGTCATGAGTTTCTTCAGCTCACCGCTCTTATACATCTCGAGCGCGATGTCGCAGCCGCCGACGAGTTCACCCTTCACATACAACTGCGGGTAGGTCGGCCAGTTCGAATAGCGCTTGAGCGCCTCGCGGATTTCCGGCTCCTCGAAAATGTTCACGCTCCTGAAGTCAGCGCCCACCGCACGCAGCGCCGCGACCGTCTGCGCGGAGAAGCCGCACTGCGGGAAGTCCGGCGTGCCCTTCATGAACAGCACCACCGGGCCGGAATTCAGCTCGGTCTTGATTCGTTCCATGACATCCATCGCTTGCCTACCTCTTGCGCTTGCGGCGCTCATCGAGCTGCGTGAGCAGCTGCCTTTGTTCCTGCGCACTCATCGACATCCAGCGCCCGATTTCCGCTCCGGTCCGCAGGCACCCGACGCAGTAGCCGTCGGGGTCAAGGGCACAGACGTTGATGCAAGGTGAAGGCGGACGCTCTGCGGGCTCCGCGGAACTTGAATCGGGCTGCATCGCCTCACTTGGGTCACAACCGCGGCAGCGCGCCAGGCGCCGGATAGCGGCTCATCGCCCTTTAAGGGCGCGAGGTTTGAATTATGGGGGTGCGTCGCCTATTCTTCAAACGACAGCTTCAATGAATCCCGCCCGCCGAAACAATAACTTGGGAGCGCCCGCCATGAACCCTCTGAATGATCATCGTCAATCCCTCGTCCTGGGGGTAGTCATCGCCCTGATCCTGGCGCTGCTGATCGGCGGATTTCAGTTCAACCCGCTCGGCTTCGCGCGCTGGTTCCACATCGTCTCGGGGGTGTTCTGGATCGGCCTGCTGTACTACTTCAACGCCGCCCAGACGCCGGCGATGGCGGACGCAGCGGCGGACAAGGGTGGTCCGGGCGGCGCCGGCATCAGCAAGTACGTCGCGCCGCGCGCGCTGTTCTGGTTTCGCTGGAGCGCGCTCGCGACCTGGCTGGGGGGTGCGTGGCTGCTGGGACCGAAGTTCGTGAGCGCCTTTACCTTCGGTGCCGGGCTCGATGACCCGACGCACTACTTCCTCATCATCGGCACCGGCGCGTGGCTCGGCACCATCATGCTGTTCAACGTCTGGGTGCTGATCTGGCCGAACCAGAAAAAGATCCTGGGGTTCAAGCCTGCAACGGATGCCGAGAAGGCGGCTGCCCGCAAGGTCGCAGGTCTTGCCTCGCGCGTGAACTTCGTGCTGTCCATCCCGATGATCATGTGCATGGCGGCGGCGAGCCACGGACTGCCCTTCGTCGGCCATTAGGATGGCCGGGCCGCGGGTGCCCGAGGTTCCGGCCGATCTTCCCGCCCAGGTCGACGCCGCGCTGCGCGAGGATGTCGGCAGCGGCGACGTGACGGCCGCACTCGTGCCCGCCACGCAGGAAGTCCGCGGCGCGCTCATCACGCGCGAGAACGCAGTGCTGTGCGGCGCACCCTGGGCGGAGGAAACCTTCCGGCGGCTGGACAAGCGTGTGCGCCTCAACTGGCACGGGCGCGATGGGGACGCGATTACTGCCGGCCAGGTGCTGTTCGATATCTCGGGTCCCGCACGCGCGGTGCTCACCGGCGAGCGCACCGCACTCAACTTCCTGCAGCTGCTGTCGGGGACCGCGACCGCGACGCGGGCCTTTGCCGATGCGCTCACCGGCACCGGTTGTACGGTGCTCGACACCCGCAAGACCCTTCCCGGACTGCGCACCGCGCAGAAGTATGCCGTGCGCTGCGGCGGGGGCGATAATCTCCGCATGGGCCTTTACGACCGCGTACTCATCAAGGAGAACCACATCGCGGCCGCCGGCTCGATCACCCAGGCCATCGCAGCCGCGCGACGCACCGAACCCAGGATCACTGTCGAAGTAGAAGTTGAAACGCTGGCGGAATTTTCCGAAGCGCTCGACGCGCAGCCGGACATCGTCATGCTGGATGAGTTCAGCCACGCCGACATGCGAACCGCGGTGGCACGTAACCATGCGCGCGGCCGCCCGGTATTGCTCGAAGCCTCGGGAAGTGTCTCGCTGCAGAACGTGCGCGCCATTGCCGAGACGGGTGTGGACTATGTGTCGGTCGGCTCTCTCACCAAGCACGTGCGCGCGGTGGATCTGTCCATGCGCCTCGAGTTCACCGAGGGCAAATCATGATCATGCGAAGATCGTTCGTACGGGTTTCGCAACTGGCACTGCTATGGACTGGAGCCGCCTTGGCTAGCAGCCCGATTCCCCCTCCTCCCCCGGTGCCGGAGGCAATCAGGGCGCCGGCGGGTGAGAGGGTCGTCCTGGCGACGCACGCGAGGGGTGCGCAGATCTACATCTGCGCGAGTGCTGCAGAGGGCCAGCCACAGTGGACGCTGAAAGCGCCGGATGCCGAGCTTCACGATGGCAAGGGCGCGGTTATTGGCCACCACTACGCGGGTCCCACGTGGAAGCTCAACGACGGCAGCGAAGTCACCGGCAAGGCGGTAGCGCACGCCGATTCCCCTGATCAGTCGATCGCCTGGCTGCTGCTGAGTGTCGTCAGCCACGCCGGCAAGGGTGGCCTGGCTGCGGTCACGCATATTCAGCGCATTAACACGCACGGCGGGCAGCCGCCGCCTGCCACGCAGTGCGACGCCACGAAGCGCAATACCGAGACCAGGAGTGCTTACAGCGCGGACTATTACTTCTACGCGCCAGGGGGCTGATGAACCGCCGCCGCCAAAGGGCAGCGCTTACCAGGGCCGGGGGCGCTTCACGCCACCGCTGACTTCACCACGCGCGTCGGCTGCGCAACGCCGTAGCCCTGCGCGTAGTCCACGCCGAGCCGGGTGAGTTCCTGGATGATCTCGGCGTTCTCGGCAAACTCCGCGATGGTGCGCTTCTGGGTGTGATGGGCGATCTCATTGATGGACTTCACCATCTCGCGGTCCACCGGATCGCGCAGGATCTCGCGCACGAAGCTGCCGTCGATCTTCAGATAATCGACCGGGAAATGCTTCAGGTACCCGAACCCGGAGTGACCCTTGCCGAAGTCGTCCAGCGCGAACTTGCAACCGCGCTTCTTCAGGGATTGCACGAAGCGGGTGGCGTGCGCGAAATTCCGGATCGCATCCGACTCGGTGATCTCGAAGCAGATCTTGGTCGCGTCCAGCCCGCTGCGCTCGAACTGTTCGTGCACGAACGGCAGGAACTTCTCGTCGCCCAGGCTCTTGGCGGAGAGGTTGATGGAGCACTGCAGGAGCTTTTCGCGCTCGTCAGCCTCCGATACCAGCCAGCGAAACGCGTTCTCGATCACCCAGCGGTCGATCGACGGCGCCATGCCGTAGCGCTCGGCGGCGTCGATGAATTCCTGTGCGGCCACGATGCCGCCGCTCTCGTCCTTCATGCGCAGCAGCAGTTCGTAGTGCTCACCGATCTCGGTGCGCTGCAGCGGCTGGATGGCCATGCGGAACAGTTCAAAGCGCCCTTCGCCGAGGGCTGCATGGATGCGCGCCGCCCACTCCATCTCGCGCCGGCGTGCCATGCGCTGGATATCGTTTTCGGCAAAACTGTGGACGCGGTTACCGCCGCTTTCCTTGGCGGCCGCGCAGGCGCTGTCGGCCGCGGACAAGACGCCGGCGACGTCATTGTTGTCGGCGGCAATCGGCACCACACCGATGCTGGCGTGCAGCGGCAGGCGGCGGTCCTCCCAGTTGAAACGGAAGTTGAGCACCGCTTCGCGCAGGGTTTCCGCGGTGCGCATCGCCTCCTCGAGGGAGCAGTTCGCGAGCAGCACGCCGAACTCATCGGCGCCCAGGCGCGACAGCGTGTCGCGCCAGCCGACCTTGGATTTCAGCAGTGCGCCCACCTGTCCGAGTACCGCATCGCCACCGCTATGGCCGCAGGCCTCGTTGACGATCTTGAACTGGTCGATGTCGAGGTAGCACAGCGCGTAGGAAGCCTCGCGCGCCTTGGCGCTCATCAGCGCCCGTTCCAGGCGCGTCTCGAACTCGCGGCGATTCACCAGCCCGGTGAGCAGATCATGCCGCTCATGGTAGGAGAGACGCCGGTTCAGCTCGCGCGACTCACTGACGTCGCGGAACACCAGCACGCCGCCCGCCACGTGGCCGGCGGCGTCGCGAATCGGAGCCGCGGTGCTTTCGACGTACAGCTCGTTGCCGTCGCGCTTGATCAGCAGCACCGGCCGCACTGACGGGATGGGGCGGATGCGGCGGATGGAAACCGACAGCGGATTTTCCAGCGGCTCGCAGGTCTCCTCGTGGAAGGCGCGGAAGACTTCCTCCACCGGCCGTCCCATGGCGTCCTCGAGGCGCCAGCCGGTGAGCTCTTCGGCCACCGGGTTGATGTATTCGATGGTGGAGTTGGCATCGGTGGTGATGACACCGTCGCCGATCGACTGCAGCGTGATCTGCGCGCTCTGCTTCTCGCGAAACAGCGCTTCCTCGTAGAGCTTGCGCTCGGTGATGTCGAGCTCGACGCCCACCAGTCGCAGCAGGCGCCCCTGCTTGTCGACGCGCGCGGTGGCGCGGCTGTTGACCCAGCGCCACTCACCATTGCGATGGCGCATGCGATGTGTGCTTTCGAAAATCTGCGTCTTGCCGGCGACGTGATCGCGCAGCGCCGCCTGCACGCGCGACAGGTCATCCGGATGCACCAGCGCGCGCCAGTCGGGGGAACCGGGCATGTCCTCATCGGCGTAGCCGAGCATGGCCTTCCAGCGCGGCGAGACGTACATCTCGTTGCTCTCGACGTCGTAGTCCCACAGCCCGTCGTTGGCGGCGGCCTGGTAGAGCGCGGTGCGCTCCTCGAGCTTGGCGAGGCGCGCCTCGGTGCGCAGCCGCTCGAGTCCGGTCGCAAGACTCGTGCCGATGAGCTTCATGAGCAGCTGCGTGTTCACCTCCCACGGGCCGCGCGGCATGGTGTGCGCAAGCCCCAGGAATCCGGCCGGCTTGCCGGACACCCGCAGCACCACCAGCAGGGCCGAACCCATGTGCAGCTCCGCCAGGCGCGCGGCGTCGCAAGCCTGCTCCTTGCGCGGCAGATTGGTGTCGCGCAGCTCGGACAGGCGCAGATGTTCGGTGCGCCCTTTCAACCAGGGGAATGACTCGAGGCTGGTTCCCGAGAGGCCTTCCGGACGGCACTGCGCAAAGGCGCTGCGCGCGAACTGCACCTCGGCGAAGGCGAGATCTTCGGGATTCACCGAGGCGAGAAACGCGCAGTCCGCAGCGGTGGCGTCGCGCAGCAATTCGAGATTGCGCCGCAGGCAATCATCCACGTTTTCACGGCGCAGGTTCTGGAAGTCGACGGCTATCTTGGTGCACACCACGTCGATACCGACCACGGGCCGCGCCGCGCGACCCGTCCAGGCTTCGGCCGAGAGGATGTCGGAAGCGCTGTAGTCTTCTGGCTTATCCGGTATCGGAGTCGCCATTTACCCGTGACCTCCCATAAACCGGCCTAGCGTAAACACTTGTCCACTAATACGACGTGATCCCCCGTCACGAACCAGAACAATAAGTGGCGCTATTTTCCAAGCGCTTACGCCGGATTCTCGCACACTAATTCAGGATTACAAGATAAGACTCTGTTGGATCACGCATTACCTGATTTAACAGAATCACCACCGCGCCCTGTCAAAGCGAGCCAGGCCTCAATTACCTGCTGCGGCTGGATACCGAGAATGCTCGGCTGCCCGTCCAGCGTGCCCGTCACGGTCGCCGCGGGCGTGCTCGCGCCACCCGGCCGATACAGCCACGGATCAATGTGACCGAAGAGCGCTACCGTCGGACACCCGAGCGCCGCGGCTGCGTGCGCCGGGCCGGTGTCCACGGCTATCAGGCTCGCCGCGCGCTCGAGCAATGCGAGCAGGCGCGTGATCGGCAGATCACCCGCCGCGTTGAACACGTTGCTTTCCCCGGAGCGCCGGATGATCTCCTCGTTCAGCGACTCCTCGGCGCGCGTCCCGGAAAACACGATCGCGTGCCGGGGAGAATGCGCGCGCACCGCCCGCAGCACCTGCGCCCAGCGCTCCTCGGGCCAGTACTTGGCGGCGCCGGCGCGCGAGCGCAGCCGGCGCCTGGCCACGTGCCGGCTTCCCGGATGAAACACCATCCAGGGCGCGGCGATTGTCCGGCTGCCAAGCCAGGCGTCGAGTTCCGCGCGCGCGCCTGGCTGCAGCACCAGGTGCGCGGCCCGCACGCCGCCAGGCGCGGCCGGCGGGATAAGTCCCGCGAACGCGGCGGGCGTCAGCGCGCCCAGGCGCAGATAACGATCCGCGAAATTCTCACCGCTGAGAAACGGGTACTGCGTCGAGTCGCATACGTAGCTGCCCGGAATACCGCCGCGCGCGAGCAGCGAGCGTCCCTCGCCGCGATCGCAGAACCACGTCGGCCCCGCTCCGCGCGCACGCAGCCATGACACCAGCGCGTGCTGATCGCGGCTCACCCAGTACGGCGTACGGCGGCTGCGCACCAGCCTGAGATGCCCCACCGCCGGATGTGCGGCCAGCAGCGGCTCGCACCAGGGACCCGAGGCGATAACATCGACGGGCTTGCCGAAGCGCGCACGCAGCTGCGTGAGCAGCACCGTAAGCAGCACCATGTCGCCAAACGCACCGCAACGCATGACGAGCGGTGCGCGGCGGGCGGCCCGGGTGATGTCCTGGCCGCCCTCGCTCATGGAACTGCCGGCTCCTTGCGAGCCTCCGCGTGAGGTAAGATTAAAGTTTGGCTTTCAACAAGTTGCATGACCGCCGCCGCACCCGCGAAGAGCTCGCCACCCGAGGCCGAGCAACAGTTCGACGTTGGCTCCACGGATGATTCCCTGGAGCGGATGATCGAGTTGTTTGCCCGTCATGGAGACACGTATCGCGTGTTCGTCCCCGCACGCGGATCTTATACCTATGTCATCCATCACCCGGACGACGTCAAGCGGGTGCTGCTGTCCAATCACAAAAACTACACCAAGGGTATCGGGCTCGACCGCGTCAGGATCCTGCTGGGCAAGGGCATCATGACCAGCGAAGGGGAGCTGTGGAAGCGCCAGCGCTACATGATGCAGCCGTTCTTCCACCGGCGCGTCATCAGCGGCTTCGCGCAAATCATCGCGCAGACCAATGACCGCTTCATCAGCCGTTGGCAGGAGCGCGCCGCACGCGGGGAGCTGCTGAACCTTACCGACGAGATGAGCGAGCTCACGCTGGAGATCGTGCTGCGCTCGATATTCGGGGAGGACCTCGACCGCCTCACCCAGCAGCTGGGCGCCAACCCCTTCGAGGTCATCACCAGGGAGCAATCGCGCGATCTGCAGTTTGCCTACAAGTTTCGTTCGCTCACCAAGCTCGTGGCGCAGCTCATCGCGCGGCGCCGCGCCGAGGCGCACGAGCATTTTGACTACCTCGCCATGCTCATGAGTGCGCGCGACAAGGAAAGCGGCGCGCCGATGGGCGAGCGCGAGCTGATCGATGAGGTCATGACCCTCATCGTCGCCGGGCACGAAACCACCGCCAGCGCTTTGAACTGGACCTGGTACCTGCTCGCGCAGCACCCGCAGGCGCAACAGCGGCTGCACGCCGAAATCGACGCGGCCGCCGCTGCGGCGGCGCCCGATCTTAAGCAGATGGAGGCGCTCACCTACACCCAGCAGGTGATCAACGAGGCGCTGCGCCTCTACCCGCCCGGGTGGCTGCTGTCGCGGCGCACGATCGAGGCCGACGTGCTCGGCGGCTACCCGGTGGCGGCGGGCACCAACGTGCTGCTGCCGCTGTACCTGCTGCACCGCCACCCTCGCTTCTGGCACGAGCCGGAAAAATTCCTCCCCGAGCGCTTCGCGCCCGAACACGAGGCGCAACGCCCGCGCTTTGCCTACATGCCCTTCGCCGCCGGTCCCAGGCATTGCATCGGCGAGACCTTCGCGCTGTACGAGATGCTCGTGCACCTGTACAAGGTGGCGCGCCGTTATCGCCTGATCCATGTCCCGGACCGGCCGCTGCAACTTGAGGCGCAGATCAACCTGCGCACCCGCTATCCCCTGCACATGAGGCTGGAAGCCCGCTGATGCCCCAAGCCACCACCCTCACGGAAGTCATCGAGAACAACCGCAGCTTCGCACGCGTCATCACCTACCTCGAAGGCGAGGACGACGCGCACGAGGTGTCCTTTGGCGAGCTCTACGAGCGCGCGCTCGGGATCCTCTTCCACCTGCAGCGCCTCGGCGCCCGCCGTGGCGACAAGCTGATCCTGCTGCTGGCCAGCAACGAGCAGTTCATCGATGTCTTCTGGGCGGCGATCCTCGGCGGCATCGTGCCGGTGCCGGTGGCGCTCGGCATCAGCGACGAGCATCGTCACAAGCTGCTGCGTATCGCGCGGCGCTTAAGATCACCCTTTATCTACACCGAGCGGCGCTCGCTCGAGCGTATCGGCGCCTTCGCCGCCAGCGCCGGGGAGACCGAGGTGTTCGAGGCTCTGCGCCAGCGCGCGTTCCTGGTCGATGACCTCGATGACATCTCACGCGCCGGCGAGGTGCAGCGGGTGTCAGCGCACGACGCCGCCTTCATCCAGTTTTCCTCCGGCTCCACCAGCGAGCCCAAGGGAGTGGTGCTCACGCACGGCAACATCCTCGCCAACTGTTATGGCGCAACCGCGGCGGCGGGCTTCAATGAGAACGACGTGAGCCTGTCGTGGATGCCGCTCACCCACGACATGGGCCTGATCGGCTTTCACCTCATCATGTTCGCCAACCGCGTGCACACGCACCTGATGCCGACGGAGCTGTTCATCCGCCGCCCGTTGCTGTGGCTGACGTTCGCTTCGCGGGTGCGCGCGACGATCCTGTGCTCGCCGAACTTCGGCTACAAGCACTACCTCAAGGTGCTCGGCGAGCGCAGCGTGGAAGGCCTGGACCTGTCGGCGGTGCGTCTCATATTCAACGGCGCGGAGCCCATTTCGGTCGAGCTGTGCGCCGAGTTCCTCGCGCGCCTGACGGCCGCGAAACTCTCGCACAACGCCATGTACCCGGTGTACGGACTTGCGGAGGCCTCGCTCGCGGTGAGCTTTCCACCCGTGGGCGCACCCATGCGCACCATCACGCTCAACCGCCATCGCATGAAGGTCGGCGACCCGGTCGAGCTCGTGGCCGCGAATGATGCGCACGCGGTGCAGATCATCTGCGAAGGCAAGGCGATCCCCTACTGCCGGGTACGCATCGCCGGCGCTGACGACGAGGAGCTGCCCGAACAGCGCATCGGGCACGTGCACATCACGGGCGACAACGTGACGCGCGGCTACTACGAGGACCCGGCCGCGAATGCCGCGGCCTTCAGCGCCGACGGCTGGCTGCGCACCGGGGACTTGGGGCTGATGCACGGCGGTGAGTTGTACGTTTCGGGGCGCGCGAAAGAGATCATTTTCGTCAACGGCCAGAACTACTACCCGCACGATCTGGAGGCCATCGCGCAGCGCGTGCCGGGACTGGAACTGGGTAAGGTGGTCGCCGCGGGCGTGCGAGCGCGCGGCGCGCCGCTCGAGCAGCTGGTGGTGTTTGTTCTGCACCGCGGAGCCATGGCGGATTTCCTCCCCGTCGCCACCCAGGTTGCGCGGCTCATCAATGAACAGACCGGCCTGGAAGTCGCGGAAGTGCTGCCCGTGAGGCGCATCCCCAAGACCACCAGCGGCAAGATACAGCGGCATCTGCTGGAGGAAGGCTACGCCGAGGGGGAGTTCGATGCCGAGCGCCAGGAGCTCGAGAGCCTGCGTGCCGCGCAACGCGCACCTGCGGCCGGCTCGCGCACCGAGATCGAGGAGCGGCTCAAGGGCATCTGCGATGCCGCGCTCGAGGGCAAGCGCGTGGAAATCCACGACAACCTGTTTGAGATCGGCGCGAGCTCGCTGAAACTCATCGAGATCCACGAACAGATCGATCGCGAGTACCCCGGGAAGGTGGACCTCACCGAGCTCTTCGACTTCCCGACCATCGCCGAGCTCGCCGTGCACCTGCAAAGCAAGCTCGTGCAGGCTTAAGAGCGCGCGCTTCGCGGCAGCACGGCGGTTTACCGAGTTGCGGCAAAAGTGGCAAGCTCCCGGCATTCCGTGGCTATAATGATGCGATATGGAGCTAAGTACCCCACAGGCAGGCACGGGGGGCTGCGAGCGGCGGCTTTGCGGGTGTGGAATCCGCCCGACCGCCCAGCGGGTGCGCATTGCGGGACTGCTGCTTGCCGAGCCTCAGCACCGTTCGGCGGAACAGATCCTGGACAGCCTGCGCTCAGCGGGCGCACGGATTTCCAAGGCCACGGTGTACAACACCCTTAACCTCTTCGCCGAGCGCGGGCTCATCCGCCAGTTGTCGGTTGATGGCTCGCGGTCGTGGTTCGACTCGAACGTGGAGCCGCACTACCACTTCCACGATGAATCCAGCGGCGCCCTGATCGACGTGCCGGTACCCGCAGTTGAGTTCAGCCGCTTGCCTGAACCGCCGCCGGGGATGCAGGTGATGGGCATCGATCTGGTGATCCGCCTGCGCAAAAAAATGTAGAATGCGCGGCCTTCGGCAAGGCGCTTGCCGGGATAGCTCAGTTGGTAGAGCAGCGCATTCGTAATGCGCGGGTCGGAGGTTCGAGTCCTCTTCCCGGCACCATCTCCTGATCTGACTCGCCGTGATTGGAACCCATTCGACGGCCCGTCGCCCGCGAGCCTCCCTTGACCGTTTCCGGCGAGCTTTTCCTTAAGGGACGATTAAACTTCTTACGGAACAGCCGGTTCTAACCCCGGCAGCGACCGTACGCTCGCCGATATGGCTTTTATAAGGAATCCCCGTGGGCACGAACCCGGAACATCTCCCCGACGCCGACGCTCCCCAGAAGGACGCGGTCACCTGGATCGGCCGCGATCGGCCGGCCTTTGACCGCGGCGTTGAGCCCCAGGTGACACACCCAGCGGGCCTGGGCCGTGCGGATGAAGGCAGCACGCGGCGCACGTGGATAATCCGTGGCGTCGCGCTGGCTGTGGTGCTCGCCGTCGCCATCGCGCTGTGGGTGAGCCATCACTCCAAACCGGTCCTCACCTCGCTGGCGGACAAGACGCAGGCGCCCGTCATCAGCGTCATGACTCCGGCGCTGAAGGCCGTTACCTCGAATGTGACTTTCAGCGGCGGCATCGCGGCCCGCTACGACATGCCCATCGGCAATGACGGCGACACCGGGCGGGTGGTCGCGGTGTACGTCGAAGCGGGCGATCACGTGCGCCGCGGGCAGATCCTGGCGAAGCTGGATGATTCGGTCGTGATCCCGCAGGTCAATCGGCTCGCGGCCTCGCTCGAGCAGGCGCGCGCGCAGGCGGAACTCTCCCAGGCCGAATACAAGCGGGCACTGGGCGTGGCGGCCGCCGGCGCGCTCTCCGCCGAGGACATCGAGAAGCGCCGCGCTACAGCGGTAACCGATGCCGCCAACGTGAAAGTGGCCGCGGCACAACTCGCCGAGAGCGAGGCGCGTCTGAAGCGCACGCGCATCACCGCACCCATTGACGGCGTGGTACTTACGCGCAAGGCCGAGGTGGGCCAGATCGCGAACCCCGGCGGTGAGGCGCTGTTTCGCGTGGCCAGCGGCGGCGAGGTCGAGATGCGCGGCCAGCTCGCCGAGCAGGACCTGGCGCAGGTGAAAGTAGGCGATGCGGCCACGGTCTATCTGACCGGGCTGCCGCGCGCCTTCCCCGGCCACGTGCGCCTCTTGGGCGCGATCATCGATCCAGCGACACGCCTGGGTGAGATCCGCATTGCGTTACTTCCGGACCCGGCGCTGCGGCCCGGCGCGTTTGCACGCGGCTCGGTGACCATCGGCAAGGCGCAGCGGCCGGTGGTGCCGCAGACGGCGGTGCTGGCGGACACCGCCGGCAGCTACGTCTTCATCGTCAACAGCCAGGGCAAGGCCGAGCGGCGCGCCGTGCGGGTGGCGGACACGGGGGATGAGGGCATTGTCATCGGTTCAGGCCTCACCGGCACCGAGCGGGTCGTCACGACCGCGGGCGGGTTCCTGCGCGACGGTGAGCCGGTACAGGTCGCCAGCGGGGGCGTCAGCGGGGAGTCACACTGATGCGCAACATTTCCGCGTGGGCCATCAAGCATCCACTGCCGCCGGTGGTGCTGTTCGTCGTACTGCTGTTCATGGGCACCGTAGCCTTCATACGTCTGCCCGTGACGCTCAACCCGGACGTTTCCTTCCCGGGCGTGATCGTCACCGTGGCCCAGCCGGGAGCGGCGCCGCAGGAACTGGAGACCCAGATCCTGCAGAAGGTTGAGGGCGCGGTAGCCAGCATCGGCAATATCAGCTCCATCACCTCCTGGGCGACCGAGGGCCAGGCGAACGTCTTCATTGAATTCAACATCGGCACGCCCATCGATCGCGCGGTCGCCGACGTGCGCGACGCCATGGCCAAGGTGCGCTCAAACCTGCCGCAGGGCATCCAGGAACCGGTCGTGCAGCGCATCGACGCCGACGGCAACTCCATCGTCTACTACGCCGTCAGCTCCAACTCCCTCACCCAGGAGGAGCTGTCGTGGTTCGTCGACAACACCATCACCAAGCGCCTGCTGTCCATTCCAGGAGTTGCGCAGGTGAATCGTGGCGGCGGCGTCAACCGCGAAATCCGCGTGGAACTGGATCCGGCGCGCATGCAGGCGCTCGGCATCACCGCCGCCGAGGTCAATGAGCAGCTGCGCACGCTCAATCTCGACCCCGCCGGCGGCCGCGCGCAGATCGGCGGCGGCGAGCAGGCGATCCGCGTGCTCGGTGGCGCGCACACCGCGGCGGCGCTCGGTGACACGCAGATCGCCCTCTCCGGTGGCCGCTTCGCGCGCCTCTCGGATCTTGCCAACGTGATCGACAGTGTCGGGGAGATCCGCACCGTGGCGCGGCTGAACGGTCGCCCCGCGACCACGTTCGGGGTGAAGAAAGCCAAGGGCTACTCAGACCTGAGCGTCTACAACGAGATCCATGCCGAACTCGCCAAGGTGAGCACCGAGAACCAGCAGGTGAAGCTGACGCAGATCTTCACCACCGTGACCTACACCAAGGATACCTACAACTCCTCCATCAGCGCGCTGCTGGAAGGCGCGGTGCTGGCGGTGCTGGTGGTGTGGCTGTTCCTGCGCGATGCGCGCGCGACGCTCATCTCGGCGCTCGCCATTCCGCTGTCGGCGATCCCGACCTTCGCCTTCATGAACTGGATGGGCTTTACGCTCAACTCCATCAGCCTGCTGGCACTGTCGCTGGTCGCCGGCGTCCTGGTGGACGATGCCATCGTGGAGATCGAGAACATCGTGCGTCACATGCGCATGGGCAAGAGCGGCTACCAGGCGGCGCTCGACGCCGCCGATCAGATTGGCCTTGCGGTGGTCGCCACCTCCGCGACCATTATCGCGGTGTTCCTGCCGGTGAGCTTCATGGGCGGCCTCACCGGGCAGTACTTCATCCAGTTCGGCCTCACGGTGGCGGCGGCGGTGTTCTTCTCGCTGCTGGTCGCGCGCCTCATCACCCCGGTGATCGCGGCCTACACGCTCAAGTCCGAACACGTCGCCACGCACACCGACGGCCCGATCATGACCTGGTACCTGCGCACCGTCACCTGGTGCGCGAAACACCGCTGGAAGACGGTGGCGGCGGGCGGGCTGTTTTTCGTTATCTCCATCGCGGGGTTGATCCTCATCCCCAAGTCATTCGTGCCGGAAGACGACGTGGGCGCTTCCTCGCTCATGCTCGAGATGCCGCCGGGCGTGCGCCTGGAGGACACCTCGGCGGTCTCGGCGGCCGCTTACCGCATCCTCGCGCGCCAGCCCGAGGTCACCAACATCGTCGAGTCCATTGGCCAGTCTGACGACGGCGTGCGCACCGGCGAACTGGATATCTCGCTCGTGCCCCGCGACCAGCGCAAGGTCTCGCAGCGTGAGTGGGAAGACCGCGTGATCAAGGACCTGAAGGCGGTCCCTGACGCGCAGCTGCACTTCCAGCGCGGCGGCGATGACAGCGGCCGCGACATCAGCATCTACATCACCGGTGACAATCCGGTGCTCACCGACCACACCGCACGCCAGCTGGTCGCCGAGATGCAGAAGCTGCCCGAGCTGCGCGATGCGCGCATCAACAGTGACATGCCGCGCCCGGAAATTCTGGTCAAGCCGCACCTGGACCTCGCCTCACAGCTGGGCGTGACGGTGGAGAGCATCAGCGAAACCATCCGCATCGCAACGCTCGGCGACCTGGATCAGAACAGCGCCAAGTTCTCCCTCGCCGATCGCCAGGTGCCGATCCGCGTCAGCCTGACCGAGGACAGCCGCAAGGATCTGGCGACACTCGAGAACCTGCCGGTGCCGACCGCGGGCGGCGGCGCGGTGCCGCTCAAGGCGGTCGCCGACATCAGCTTCGGCGTGGGACCGACGCGCGTGCGCCGCTACAACCAAAGCCGGCGCATCTCCATCGAGGCCGACCTGAATGGCGTCGAGTTCGGACCGGCGATGAAGAAAATCGACGCCTTGCCTACGCTCAAACACCTGCCACAGGGAGTGCAGCGCGTGGACGTAGGCACGGCGCGCTGGATGAACGAACTGGTCACTAACTTCGCCCTGGCCATGGCGACCGGGGTGCTGATGGTCTTCGCGGTGCTGGTGCTGCTGTTCGCGCGTGTGCTGCAGCCGATCACCATCCTCTCCTCGCTCCCCTTGTCCATCGGCGGCGCGGTGTTCGCGGTGTTCATCACCGGCTACTCCCTGTCGCTGTCGGTGATGATCGGTTTCCTCATGCTGATGGGAATCGTGGCTAAGAACTCCATCCTGCTCGTGGACTTCGCCATCGAGGAAATGCGCGCCGGCAAGGACCGGCTGACGGCCATCCGCGAGGCGGGACACAAGCGTGCGCGTCCCATTGTCATGACGACGGTTGCCATGGTCGCCGGCATGATGCCGGTGGCCTTAGGATTGGGCGGCGATACGGAATTCCGCGCGCCCATGGCAATCGCGGTGATCGGTGGACTCATCACCTCGACCGCGCTGACGCTGGTCATCGTGCCGGCGGCTTTCACGCTGATCGACGACGTCGAGCGCTGGCTCGCACCGAAGTTCGGCCGCGTACTGGTCGCGCAGCCGGCCCCGACTGCACCCGGCCCGCAATCCCACGCGATCAGCTAAAGGCGCTTGACGACGCTCGCGCCCCATACCGTCGCGGCCCCGCCCGACGATGCCGGCGAGCCGCGCTCCGCGTGGTGGGTGCGGCTGATTTCACGCACGCCGTTCGCGCTG
Source organism: uncultured Gammaproteobacteria bacterium (assembly GCA_963718865.1). GTDB lineage: Bacteria > Pseudomonadota > Gammaproteobacteria > Steroidobacterales > Steroidobacteraceae > 13-2-20CM-66-19. The sequence goes on from CAVRAE010000002.1 coordinate 288,999, forward strand.
CTGTACGCGTTGGCGGGATTCGCCGGCTGGCTGGCAGATCGGGTGTTCCCGTACCGCGAGCGTGTGGTGCGCGAGAATCTCACGCGCGCCTTCCCTGACTTCGACGAGCAGCGCCTGCGCGCTGTGATGCGCGACTACTACCGCGGATTCGCGCAGATGTTCATGGAAATCATCAAGTCCGCGACCATGACGCCGCAGCAGTTCCTCACGCGCGTCGCGATCCGGGATCTTGAGCTGCCGCTCGCGCACCTTGAGGCCGGCCAGCCGGTGCTGCTGGTCGCTGCGCACCAGTGCAACTGGGAGTGGATGCTGCTCGCCTTGTCCCTGAAGCTGGGCTATCCGCTGGACGCGGCCTACAAGCCGCTGGTGGACGGCTGGGCCGAGCGCGAAATGAAAAAGCTGCGCACCCGCTTCGGCAGCCGCCTCGTGCCGGCGAAGGATCTGCTGGCGGACATCATCAAGCGGCGTGGCGTGGTGCGCGCCATCGCCATGGTCGCCGACCAGGAACCCACCACCAGCGAAACCAAGCACTGGACGCGGTTTTTGAACCGCGACACCGCCTTCTACCTGGGACCTGAGGAAATCACGCGCGTCACGCGCTTCCCGGTGTTCTTCATCCACATGCGCCGCCTCGCCCGTGGCCACTACGAAATGCGCTTCCAGCCACTCGCGCAAGGCGGTGAGACGCTGCCCTCCGGGGCCCTCACCGAGCGTTACGCGCGGCTGGTGGAGGAGCAGATTCGCGCCGCACCGCCGGACTGGCCGTGGTCACACAAGCGCTGGAAGCTCAAGAAGTCCGTGTACCAGAGTCGCTCGCGCTCTTCATAGCACGCGTTCCCAGGTCTGCCCGACCAGGTCATGCCCGAAGCTGTGGTGCGGGGATTCCTCGACGAGTGAAAACCCAGTCGACTCGTAAATCTGGCGTGCGGCTGCCAGAACGCTATTGGTCCACAAAACAATGCGCTTATAGCCAGCGGCTTTCGAAAAGCTAAGGCATTCTTCCACGAGCCTCCGTCCCAACCCCAGCCCGCGCGCCCAGGGATCAACCAACAGGCAACGCAGCTGCGCCGTCTGCGGGTCCTTGTCGGAGCGCACGACAAACACGCAGCCAGCACGTCTTTGCTCGACCTCCGCAACCCAGAACTGCTCTGAGGCTGCATCATGCCGGGTGGCAAACCTGGCAAAGAGGGTCGCGACCAGCGCCTCGAACTCCTGATTCCAGCCGAACTGATCGGCATAGAGCTGCCCATGCCGCTCGATCGCCCAGCCGATGTCGCCGATCTGGTAAGGCCGAATGGCAAGGCTCGGCTGCCGCGCGGTGTCCGCGGTCGAGAAGATCTCCTGCACAGTTCGCATGGCGTCGAGCAATCTCGTGCAATGCGCTGCTGACAAGGGCCTGATCAATTCACCAATACCCCGTCGGGAACGCTGGTCGAGATCAGTAAACGCCTTGCGCCCTTTGGCTGTCAGCGACAGGTCCGCGCGCCGGCCGTCCACAGATGACTGCTTGCGCGTCACCAGTCTGGATTCTCCTAAGCCCTGAAGAATTCTGCTGAGGTACCCAGGATCCAGGCCCAGCCGCGTGATCAGCTCGCCAGCTGTGATGGTCCTGTGGGTCCCGAGTTCGAACAACACCCGCGCCTGCGCGAGCGTGAACCGGCTGGCCAGCAAACCCTCCTGCAGCACCCCGATCCGCTGGGTATAGAAGCGATTGAATCGTCGCACCGCCTCGACCTGGGTTTCCATGCTGGTGATGTTGTCGCCAAATAGTTGACGCCGTCAAGTATATGCGTCGTGGCTCCCGCGACTACAAAAAAAGAGCGGCCCGCGCATCCTTGCACGGGCCGGCTCAGGGGAGAGGACTGCTCTGTCCGGTCAATCGGCCTTTGCGGCGCTGATCTGTCCGCGAATCGCGCCATCCTCCGCGACCGGCGTAGCGACACTTGCCTGCCACCTGCCCGCCTTGAAGTTGGCGACATCTGCAGCACTGATGGCGGCAAGCTCCGTTGACCAGTGGCCCATGTCGACACTGCCCTTGGTCAGTTCGGCGAGCCTGGCACCGGCCGCACCGGCAACCCGTGCGGCCATGGCATCGTCCACGCCGCTCGAGTTGATATGCATGGTGAGCGTGTTGGCGCTCGTGTCGATCGTCGTGGCGGCAACTCCGGAGGCCACGATGCCGAGGCCGGCGGCTTGCCGCGAAGGCCTCAGGTCAGAGAAACTCACGATGATGCCCGGGGGCGCAATCTGGCCGCGCAGTTCGCCGCGCGGATTGGCCGCCGAGGTGGCGATCACGTAGAGCTTGCCCTGCAGGAACGCGGCTGCCTGTTCCGGCGAAAGCAACGCGCCGGCCGGCACCTCCCATTCGCCCGCGGCACCGGCCACCGGCGTGAGATGGATCACGGCCTCGCCGCTCGTGCCGGCGAAACCCTCGTTGATCGTGACCGCGGTCGCGACCACGCCGTGCAACTGCACCTTGCCGTGCGTGGCGCCGCTTTCCAGCTTGACCACGAGTTTCGCGGTTCCCAAGGCGCTGGACCTCGGCGCCGGGAACATCTGCGCCGGCGTCATCGCGGCCATTGCGGCCGGTGTATTCTTGACGGTGATCATGAGCGCCGGCGTGGTCGCCATGTCGTTCATGCTATCGGTGACCGTGACGGTCACGGAGTGGCTGCCATCAGCCACCTTGGTGCTGTCCCAATTGACCGTGTAGGGCGACGCGGATGCCGTGCCCACCATGGCGCCATCTACAAAAAAATCCACCCGCATGACCGTGAGTCCGGACATGGCCGCGGCGCTCGCGGTCGCCGTTAGCGCCACGGTACCGCTCACGGTCGCCCCCGACATCGGCGCCGTCAGGGCAACGGCCGGGTTCGGGCACGCGCCGCCGTACGCGCCACCACATGATGATCCGTTCATGCCCCCGCCGCCGTAGCCGCCGCCGCAGGCCGTGAGTGCGAGTGTGGTGAAGGCGCTGGCGGCGAGGAGCCGCGTGAGGAAACAGGAACTGGCGAAACGCCCGGTCGCGCGCATAAGGAGCTCCCGTGATCTGGTGCTTAGGTCCGCCCGTAGGTGTCGCGCGGAACCATCACGGTTTTGCTCCGGAACGCTCAGCGGTGCTCGGACACCTCGTCCTCTTCGAGGCTGCCGGCGCGGCGCAGCTCGCGCGGCAGCGTGAAAAACACCCGCTCTTCGCGCCCCACCACTTCCTTCGGCCTCTCCCCGCCCCAGCGCGCGAGGTGCTCCACGACCTGCTGCACCAGCAGCTCCGGAGCCGAGGCGCCCGCCGTGACCCCGACGGCCAGTTTGCCCGCGAACCACTCCGCGCGCAGGTCCTCGGGCCCGTCGATCAGATAACCCGGCACACCGGCACGGTCGGCGAGCTCGCGCAGCCGGTTGGAGTTGGAACTGCTGCGCGAGCCCACCACCAGCAGGACATCGCACTGCCCGAGGAGCTTTTTCACCGCGTCCTGGCGGTTCTGGGTGGCGTAGCAGATGTCCTCGCGCCGCGGCGTCGCAAGCTGCGGGAAGCGCTGCCGCAGCGCCGCCACCACATCGGCCGTGTCATCCACCGACAGCGTGGTCTGGGTCACGAAGGCGAGGCTTTGCGGATCGCGCACCGCGAGCGTGTCGACGTCGGCAATGGACTCGACCAGGTGAATGCGGCCGCCGAAGCTGGCATCGAAGCGCCCCATCGTGCCTTCGACCTCCGGGTGCCCGGCGTGCCCGATGAGGATGACGTCGCGCCCCTCACGGGCGTAGCGCTGCACCTCCATGTGCACCTTGGTCACCAGCGGACAGGTGGCGTTGAAGACGGTGAGCGCGCGGCTCTTCGCCTCGTCCTCCACCGCGCTGGAGACGCCGTGCGCGGAAAAGATGACCGTGCCGCCGGCGGGCACGTCCGCGAGTTCGTCCACGAATACCGCGCCGAGGACCCGCAGCCGCTCCACCACGTGGTGGTTGTGCACCACCTCATGACGCACATAGATCGGCGGACCGAACAGCTCCACCGCCCGCTCGACGATGTCGATGGCGCGGTCAACGCCGGCACAGAAACCGCGCGGATTGGCGAGCAGCACTTGCATCAGGTTCGCACCTGGACCCTGCCGGCGGCGCGGGTTTCAAGCCAGGCGTCGAGGAGGAGAATCACCGCTCCCACCGTGATCGCCGAGTCGGCGATGTTGAAGGCGGGAAAATAATGCCGCCCCCAGTGCACGTGGATGAAGTCCACCACGCGCCCGGTGGCGATGCGATCGATCATGTTGCCGAGCGCGCCACCCACGATGAACGCCAGCCCGCAGGCGAGCAGCGCGTGCACGCGCGCGCGCAGGCGCCGCATCCAGACAATGAGCGCCACGCTGACGGCAAGCGCCAGCACCACAAACAGCCAGCGCTGCCAGCCGGAGGCATCCGACAGGAAGCTGAAGGCGGCACCGCGGTTGTAGGTGAGGATGATGTCCAGCACCGGCAGTTCGTGCACGCGCTCGAACAGTGAGAAATGGTGCACGATCCACGCCTTGGCCACCTGGTCGGCGACGATCACTCCCGCCGCCAGCGGCAGCCAGCGCCAACCGCTCGAACTCGCCTTACTCATACATATTTCCTTTGCTCCCCGGGACCCTCGACATTGCTGATGCAACGTCCGCACAGTTGCGGATGCGCCGCGTGGGTGCCGACATCGGCGCGCCGCTGCCAGCAGCGCACGCACTTGGGCTCCGTCGTAGGCTGCACCGCGATCCACACATCGGTGCTACCGGTGCCGGCAGCCGCGACCGCCCCGGCGGGGCCGCTCGCGGCTGCGTGCACCTGCGCCTGCGAGGTAATGAGCAGAAACCGCAGCTCCTCGCCCAGGGCCGCAAAGCGCTTAAGCTCCCCCGGGCCGCAGTAGACCTCAACGCGGGCATCAAGCGGGGCGCCGATGGCGCCCGTGTCGCGCAGCTTTTCGAGCTCGTGCATCACCTGGCTACGCAGCGCGATGAGCGCCGGCCAGTCGATATCATCAGCCGCGACCGCCGGGATCTGATGCCAGGTCTCGTGGAACACCGACTCGCGATGCTCCCCGGGCAGATAACGCCAGAATTCCTCGGCGGTGAATGACAGGATGGGCGCGAGCCAGCGCACCATGCTCTGCGCAATGTGGAACATGGCGGTCTGCGCAGAACGGCGCGCGGCACCGGTCGTGGGGGTGGTGTACAGGCGGTCCTTGAGGACATCGAGGTAAAACCCGCCCAGATCCACGCTGCAGAAGTTGTGTACTTTCTGGTAGATGAGATGGAAGGTGTACTGGCGATAGGCCTCGAGCACTTCTGCCTGCAGCGCCGCGGTGCGCGCGAGCGCCCAGCGGTCGAGCGCCAAGAGCGACTCCACCGGCAGCAGGTCGCGCGCCGGATCAAAGCCGTGCAGATTGCCGAGCAGAAAGCGCAGCGTATTGCGCATGCGGCGGTAGGAATCCGCCATGCGCTTCAGGATCTCGTCCGAGACACTCATCTCGTTGGCGTAATCGGTCGCCGAGACCCACAACCGCAGCACATCCGCGCCGAGGCTGTTCATGACTTTCTGCGGGGCGACGACGTTGCCTAAGGACTTGGACATCTTGCGTCCCTTGTCGTCCACCGCAAAGCCATGGGTCAGCACGCCGCGATACGGCGCGCGCTCGTACAGCGCTTCGGATAACAACAGTGAGCTGTGGAACCAGCCGCGATGCTGGTCCGAGCCCTCCAGATACAATTCCACCGGAGCCTTCACCTCGGGACGCTCGGTGCCCACGCACTCAAACGACATGCCCGAGTCGGCCCAAACGTCCATGACATCGGTGACCTTGTCGTAGCTGTCGGCCTCCTCGCCAAGGAGCTCCCCTGGCTCGAGCGCGAACCAGGCGTCAATCCCGCCCGCTTCCACGCGCGTCGCGACCGCCTCGATGAGTTCGCGGGTGCGCGGGTGCAGCTCACCGCTGTGTTTGTGCACGAACAGCGGAATCGGCACGCCCCAGGTGCGCTGACGCGAGATACACCAGTCAGGGCGCCCGGCGATCATGCCGGCGATGCGCTGCTCGCCCCAGGCGGGCGTCCATTGCACGCCCTTGATGTCGCGCAGCGTGTGCTCACGCAGGCCCTTTTTGTCCATGCTGATGAACCACTGCGGCGTGGCGCGGAAAATGACCGGCGTTTTGTGGCGCCAGCAGTGCGGATAACTGTGACGGAAGGCCTCCTGATGCAACAGGCGCCCGCCCCTGGTGAGCGCCTCGATGATGACGGGATTGGCCTCATCCACTTTCAGTCCCGCGACCAGCGGTGTACCGGCAAGAAAGCGCCCGTCGTTGCCGACGGGGTTCGTGACCGGCAAGCCGTAGCGCTGGCCGACCGCGAAGTCCTCCTGGCCGTGGCCGGGCGCGGTGTGCACCGCTCCCGTGCCGGCATCAAGCGTCACGTGCTCGCCCAGGATCACCGGCACCTGCCGGTCATCCAGCGGGTGGTTGAGCTTCAGGCCCTCGAGCGCGCGGCCCTCGAACCGCACCAGCTCTTTTGCGTCGGACAAACCGAAACGTTGCAGGCAGGTTGCCGCCAGCTCGGCGGCCAGAATCAGCCGGCGGCGCGCGCCCGCGACGCTCGCGGCGTCCACGAGCACATAGCGAAACTCATCGCGCAGCGCCACGGCCTGGTTCGCGGGCAGGGTCCACGGCGTCGTGGTCCAGATGACCACATCCACCGGCGCCGATCCCAACCGTCCGTCGGGTACCCCGAGGCGGGCCGCCAGTGCGGCGAGATCCGCCACGCCAAAGGCGACGTCGATGGCCGGCGAGGTCTTCTCCTCGTATTCGACTTCCGCCTCGGCGAGCGCCGAACGGCAATCAATACACCAGTGCACCGGCTTCACGCCCTGGTACAGATGCCCATTGTCGATGATGCGGCCGAAGGCACGCAGCTGCTGCGCCTCGTAGCGCGGCGCCATGGTGAGGTAAGGATGATCCCAGTCGCCCAGCACGCCGAGCCGCTGGAAGTCCGCGCGCTGCAGGCCAATCTGCTCACTCGCGTAAGCGCGGCAGGCGGCGCGGAAGGCGCGCGCGTCGAGCTTGCCCCCCGGCCGGCCGTGTTTCTTCTCGACCTGCAGCTCGATCGGCAGACCATGACAATCCCAGCCCGGGATGTAAGGCGAATCGAAGCCGTCGAGCGAGCGCGACTTGACGACGATGTCTTTCAGGATCTTGTTGACCGCGTGACCGATGTGGATGACGCCATTGGCGTACGGCGGCCCGTCGTGCAACACGAACCGCGGCCGCCCGCGCGCCACTTCCCGCAGCTTCGCGTAGGTGCCGCGCTCCTGCCACGCGCGCACCATCGCCGGCTCGCGCTGAGTGAGGTCCGCCTTCATCGGGAAATCGGTCTGCGGCAGATTGATGGTGTGCTTGTAGTCAGTCATGTCGATTCATTGCAGGATCCGGCGCGCCGCCTCGGCATCACGGTGCATCTGCGCCGTGAGCGCCTCCAGCGTCGCAAAGCATTCTTCGTCGCGTAGCTTCGCCGCGAACTCCACTTCGATCTCGCGGCCGTACAGTTCGGCGCTGAAATCAAACACGTGCGCCTCGAGCAGCGCCTCGGTGCCACCGATGGTGGGCCGCGTACCGAGGCTCGCCACCCCGGCCAGGGCACCGGCGCCGGCGCCATGCACACGCACCGCGAAAATCCCGGCGAGCGGCGCACGCCGCCGTTCGAGCGGCAGGTTGGCCGTCGGGAATCCCAGCTGCCTGCCCAGGCGCGTGCCGCGCATCACGCGGCCGCGCATCGAATAGGGCCTGCCCAGCAGGCGCTGTGCGCCAGCGAAGTCCGCGCGCGCCAGTGCCGCACGCACCGCGCTGCTGCTGATGCGCTCCCCGCCGTGCGTAACCGCCGGCAGCACTTCGACCGCAAATCCTAAGCGCTCGCCGGTCGCCGCGAGTACGGATGCGGAGGCGGCGCCGCCCTTACCGAAGCAAAAGTCGTGTCCGACCACGACCAGGCTCGCCCGCACGTCCCGCGCGAGAAATTCCGCGAACTGCTCCGCCGACAGGTTACGCAAACCCTCGCCGAAGCGCAGCAGCCAGGTGTAGTCGAGGCGCGAGCGCGCCAGGATCCGCCACCGTTCACGCAGGCTCGTGAGCCGCGCCGGCGGATCGGCGGGCGCGAAATACTCCCGCGGCATGGGCTCGAACGTCAGCAGCACCGCCGGGAGCGCCAGGCGCGCCGCCTGCGCGGCAGTTCGCCCGATGAGCGCCTGATGGCCAAGATGCAGGCCGTCGTATGCACCGATGGTCACCACGCATGCCCCGGCGTACGGCCGCGCGGCATGCGTTCCACGAATGAGCTCCACTTAGACTTAGCCTAACTGATTGATGGAAAAAGACTAATTTGCGGCCGGAGGCCATTGTTGCCCCCACGCGCGCTAGTTTATGTGAATGCCCAGCCGGACGCCGCGCCGGCGGCCGTGGCGACGGTTTGACAAGGCCCCCATCGATGCGGAAACTACCGGCCCCCGCGAGCCGGGGATGCCTTTAGATACCGATAGATACGGAGATTTCGTGGCCAATACCAAGTCCGCCGAGAAAGCCGCCCGCCAGGCCGAAAAGCACCGCGCGCGCAACGTTGCGCTGCGCTCACGCATGCGCACCGCAGTGCGTAGCGTGACCGCCGCCATCAGCGGCGGTAACAAGGAAGCGGCGAAGACGAGCTACCAGAAGGCGGTCCCCGTTATCGACTCCCTGGCCGGCAAGCAGATCATCCATCGCAACAAGGCGGCGAGGCACAAGAGCCGCCTGGCAGCCCGCATCCGCGCGATGCAGTGAGGTTTCCGATGAGCGTGAACGACAAGGCCCGGGTGCCGATCCCCGTTGTTCCCGTCCCGCTTAAGCTGCGTCCGGCGGCGCGGCGCCAGCATCTGCTGGAGATGATGCGCGCTCGCGTGCCGCGCGATCGTGTTCCTCCAAGGCAGCCATAACCGCTTCGCACAGCGGTTTCGTTCCCTCTCCCGTCGCTCCTGAGATCAGAAAGTGCGGCCCGCGGTAGCGCAGGCCGCGCACGATCGCGCGCGCGCGCTGCTCGGCTTCCTTCGGCGGCAGCAGATCGCGCTTGTTGAGCACCAGCCAGCGCGGCTTCGCGGCCAGTTCCTTGTTGAATTTTTTCAGCTCCGCGACGATCGCGCGCGCATCGCGCACCGGGTCCGCATCCGGGTCCAGTGGCGCGATGTCCACCAGGTGCAGCAGCACCCGGGTGCGCTGCAGATGCTTGAGAAAGCGGATGCCGAGCCCCGCGCCCTCGGCCGCCCCCTCGATGAGACCCGGGATGTCGGCCATCACGAAGCTGCGATGCGGTCCCACCGCCACGACCCCCAGGTTCGGGTACAGCGTCGTGAACGGGTAGTCCGCCACCTTGGGCCGCGCTGCCGACACCGCACGGATGAGCGTGGACTTGCCGGCGTTGGGCAGTCCGAGCAACCCCACGTCCGCGATGACCTTGAGCTCGAATTCAAGCGCGCGCTTCTCACCCGGCAGGCCCGGACCAAATTGCCGCGGCGAACGATTGGTGCTGGACTTGAAGCGTTGGTTGCCCCAGCCGCCCTTGCCGCCGCGCGCCACCAGCAGCTGCGCCCCGTCGCGGGTGAGATCGCCGAGTTGCTCGTGGGTTTCCGAGTCGCGCACCACCGTGCCGATCGGCACCGGCACGTACAAGTCCGCGCCGCCGCGGCCGGTGCAGTCGTTGGCCCCGCCACCCTCGCCGTGCTGCGCCCTGAAGGTGCGCTCGATGCGAAAGTCCGCAAGCGTATTGATGCCGGATGCCGCGCGCAGATACACGCTGCCGCCGTTACCGCCGTCGCCGCCGTCCGGGCCGCCGAAGGGCACGAACTTCTCGCGCCGGAAGCTGGTACTGCCGCGGCCGCCGTTGCCGGCCTGCACACGGGCTTTCGCCTCGTCGACGAATTTCATGGAAATACTCTACTGCATTTGCCGCAAGTGGCCTGCGGTTGCCGGCTCGCAGGCGCCAACAAAAACCCCGGCGCAAGGGGCCGGGGTCGGTGGAGAGATCAGAAAAACTACAGCTACGCGCGCAGTTACGCCTTTTCGGGCAGCACGCTCACGTACAGGCGCTGTTCGGCGCCCTGCTTCTTGAACAGCACCTTGCCGGTCACCTTGGCGAACAGCGTGTGGTCAGTGCCGACGCCCACGTTCGAACCGGCGCGCACCGGCGTACCGCGCTGGCGCACGATGATGTTGCCGGCCAGCACCTGCTCGCCGCCGTAGCGCTTCACCCCTAAGCGTTTGGAGTGGGAATCGCGACCGTTGCGGGTACTGCCGCCTGCCTTTTTATGTGCCATGGGTTAACTCGCGTCCTGGTTCGAAGATACCGTGCTCAGCCAGCGCTGATGTCGGTGACCTTCACTTCGGTAAACAGCTGCCGGTGATTCTTCTGGCGCAGATAATGTGCACGGCGCTTGAACTTCACGATCGACACCTTGGCACCCTTGCCGTGGCGTACCACCGTGGCGAGCACCTTGCCGCCCTTTAAGGTCGGCTTGCCGAGCTTGACGTCGGCACCCTCGCCGACCAGCAGCACTTCACCAAATTCGACCGTCGCGCCCGGCTCAGCGTCAAGCTTCTCAACCTTGAGCACGCCGTCCTTGGTCACGCGATATTGTTTACCGCCGGTGGCGATGACTGCGTACATGGTATTCAGGGGCCGTTGGGGTGAGGGCGAAAGGCCGCGCATTCTACTGGCGACCCGGGCCGCGGTCAAACGGCACTTTCTCCAAGGCCGACAGGGACTTAGTAGCGTCCTGAGGGCCGCCAGCTGCGGGCCCTAGGGATAGTCGGATTCCGCAGCGTCTGCTGCAGCGACGGCCGGGGCTTCTCGGCCTGAACATCCAGGATCATCCCGTACTGGAACCAGATGTAGCCCGGGGTAGGGCCCAGCTGCTCGTAGTTCGCGTCGAAGAACTTCTCCTTAGTCCTGGCCCGCGGGCACGGGATTCGGCATGGTCGCGTGCACCATCGCCGGTGTCAGCGCGGACCACGCCCCGATGTGCAGCAGATTCCGGTCATCCTCGTAATTTCCACACGAGGGTGGGTTATCCAACACTAACGTCGGCGGCGGCAGACTGGGTTTGAAGCCCTCGGCCCTGACCTGGCTCACAAACGCATCCCGCAAGCCCGTGAGCTGCACCAGCAACGCTGCATCGGGCGGTGAGTCGGCAACCGCCGTCGACAACGAGAATGCGCCACGGAAAAACACAGCTTGCGCAGCATAAGCCACTCGCCTCACCAATCCGGATTACGCTTGAGGCTATCATCTGGTGCATCGCCAGTCGCATCCCTGTGCGCGGCAACGCCAGGCTGATGTCTCGCACCTGCAGCAGCTTTCGACTAGGATTCGAGCGCAAATGAGCCTGGAAGAAATTCGCGCACCCGTACTCGAGGACCTGCGCGCAGTAGATGCGGCCATCCGCGCGCGCCTGAAAAGCGCCGTGCCCCTCGTGGACCAGATCGCCGAGCACATTATTGCCGGGGGCGGCAAGCGGCTGCGGCCGCTGCTGGTGGTATTGGCCGCACGCGCCTGCGGGCAGGCCGGCACTGCGCACATCGAAGCCGCCGCGTTCATCGAGTTCATCCATACCGCGACGCTCCTGCACGATGATGTTGTGGACGGCTCATCCATGCGCCGCGGGCGCCACACGGCGAACCAGGTGTTCGGCAACCAGGCGAGCGTACTGGTCGGGGACTTTGTCTACTCACGCGCCTTCCAGATGATGGCGGCGCTTAGCAGCCAGCCGGTCATGGTGCTCATGGCGCAGGCAACCAACGTCATCGCCGAAGGCGAAGTGCTGCAGCTCATGAACGCGCACGATCCGGACACCAGCGAGGAGCGCTACCTCGACGTGATTCACCGCAAGACCGCCAAGCTCTTCGAAGCGGGCGCCGAGGTTGCGGCGGTGCTCGCGAACGCCGCACCGCAGGTACGCCAGGCACTCGCCTCCTACGGCCGACACCTCGGCACCGCGTACCAGCTCGTCGACGACGTGCTCGACTATCGCTCCAACCCGCTGGAGCGCGGCAAAAACCTCGGCGATGATCTCGCCGAAGGCAAGCCAACCCTGCCGCTCATCCACGCTCTGAGGAACGGCAGCGAAGCCCAGCGCAGCGCGATCCGCGACGCCATCCGGCACGGCGGCCTGTCGCAGCTGCAGCCGATCGTGGCGGCGATCGAAACTACCGGCGGTCTTGAGTACGCCGCCAGCCGGGCACGCGCCCAAAGCGATGCGGCGCTGGCGGCGCTCGCCGTCCTGCCGCACTCTGCTTACAAGGACTCGCTCGCGGCGCTCGCACGCTTTGCGGTCGAGCACACCACCTGATGGGCTCAGAACGCTAACAGGCGCCCGGAGGCGCACTCTGTCCAGTGCCGTTGAAGGCGCGGGCCCGGTTCAGTACACTGCGCGGCCCGCCGCCTGCGCCTGCGTAGGGGCCGGGTCAGCAGATTTCGGGGTGTAGCTCAGCCTGGTAGAGCACTACGTTCGGGACGTAGGAGTCGCAGGTTCAAATCCTGTCACCCCGACCAATGATTTTATTTAAGTTTTTCTCTCTTGTCTGTGCCGGGGTGTCAGCCTCGCTGAGCGCTGGGTGTCAATCGGGGTGTCAGTCTCTCAGTTCCACGCAGCCACTCGGTCACGCTGCGGCCCATTCTCTCCTCACCCGGCCTCTTCCAGCAGCCCAGCTGAGCTGCGCCTCGGGTGTTTGCCTGATGGGCGGGCGCTTTCCACCCTGTAAAGTAACTCCGGATCGGGGAGATTTCCTCCGAATAGCAGGATTTGGAGCAAGTATGGCCAACAAGAAATCCACCAGCGTACCTCAGCCGCCGTCCACACAATCCACCGAGCTCCTGCGAGAGCTGGTGGCACATCTGCGCGAGAACCGGACGCAACTGCGCGAAGAATGGGCGAGCCGCATCACCGAAGCGCAGTTGCTGACGGCGATGACGAAGGAAGAGATCTTCGCCGAAGCGACGTCGGTGTACGACAACTACGTGGAGGCGCTGGCGACGGGCACGTTCGAGGCGCTGCAGGCGTACGCGCGCAACCTTTCCGAACGCATCATTCCGCGCGGCGTCGAAACGCACGAAGTCGTGGGCATCGTGCTGCTGCTGCGCGACGTGCTGGCGCGTTCGCTTTTCGCCAAGTACCAGGGCGACTTCACCAAGCTGAATCGCATTCTCGACGCGTACGAGCCCGCCGCGAACCGCATCGCGAATACGGTGGCCGTCGGATTCGTGCAGGAGCGCGAGCGCGTCATCCGGCAGCAGCAGGAAGCGATTCGCGAACTGTCGACGCCGGTCCTGCAGGTCCGCGAGCGGCTGCTGATTCTGCCGATCATCGGCGTCATCGATCCGCAGCGTGCGCGGCAGCTGACCGAACAGTTGCTGCGCGGCATTCGCACCAATCGCGCGAAGGTGGTCGTGATCGACATCACCGGCGTTGCGGCGATGGATGCGAACCGTCGCGAACCACCTCGTGCAGACGGTCGAAGCGTCGCGGCTGCTCGGCGCAACGGTGATCGTCACGGGCCTGTCGCCGGAAATCGCCCAGACCCTCGTGACTATCGGCGTCGACCTGGGCAAGATGAATACGGTGGGCGACCTGCAGGGCGGCATCGAACAAGCGGAGCGGCTGCTGGGGTACAAGGTCATCCCGGTAGCGGAAGCGACCGCCGCCGCGTAGGACCGGGCGCGTGGAAGTCCCGATTCTAAAGCAGGGTCGCTATCTCATCGCCTCGATTCAGGCGGCCTTATCGGATGAAGATCTGCTGCAGCTGCGGCGTGCGCTCGTCGAGCGCGTGATCCAGTTCCGATCGCACGGGCGTGATCGTTGACGTGACGGCGCTCGACGTAATGGATTCGTTTGCCAGCCGGACGCTTGCGCGACATCGCCCACATGATCCGGCTGCGTGGGGCGGACACGGTGATCGTCGGCATTCAGCCGGAAGTTGCATTTGCCATGGTGCAGCTGGGGTTGACCCTCGAGGGCGTGGCTTGTGCTCTCGATTTGGAGGAGGGTCTGGCGCATCTCGAGCAGCGCGCCCGCAGCAGCTCCTGACGAGACCGCTCCTGTGGCAGACGATATTCGCGTTCTCATCCGGTCGAACCTCGACATTGTGACGGCCCGTCAGGAGGGTCGGACACTCGCCGCCCGCACTGGCTTCAGCGCTACAGATGTAACACTGATTGCCACTGCCATCTCGGAGTTAGCGCGCAATATCGTGTCATATGCGGGCCAGGGTGAAATCGTTCTGCGCGTCGTGGAGGGCAGCAATTCCAAAGGCGTGATGATCGTCAGCCGCGATTCCGGACCGGGAATTCGCAGCGTCGACGATGCAATGCGAGACGGGTATTCCACATCCGGCGGACTGGGTCTGGGACTTCCCGGAGTCCGCCGACTCGTGGACGAGTTCATCATCGAGTCGGTCCCCGGACGAGGGACCACGATACGCGTGACGAAGTGGCTAAGATGAGCATTGAGGGTCTGGACTGGAGTGTCGCGACAGCCGTAATGCCCGGGGAGATTGAATCCGGAGATCGGCATGTCGTCTGCCCGTTGTCGGACGGAGTCCTGGTGGCCGTCATCGACGGCCTGGGTCACGGTGTTGAAGCCGCGGCGGCAGCACGCGTGGCAGCGGGCGTACTGCAAGAGCACGCGGGTGAACCAGTTACGGCGCTGGTGGAGCGTTGCCACGATTCGCTGCGGTCCTCCCGCGGAGTAGCGTTGAGTCTTGCAACGATTAGCTCGCATGCACGCGTCATGAGCTGGGCGGGCGTCGGTAATGTCGAGGGACTGTTGCGGCGAGCGCAGCCGGGACGCCCCGACGAGAAGCTCCTTTTGCGTAACGGACTGGTGGGCTCCCACGTGCCGCCCCTGCAAGCGAGCGAGGTTGCGCTGCAGCGTGACGATTTGCTCGTATTCGCGACCGACGGCGTGGCACAGGATGTTGCCCGGACGCTGCCCGTGCGCGGTACGTTGCAAGCCATCGCAGACGGAGCTCTGGCAAGAGGCAACAAGGGCATCGACGACGCCCTCGTGTTGCTCGTGCGCTATCGGGGCGGCGATTCGTGATCGACGGGGCTGACAGCACGATGCCATCGGGGCGCCCGCCCTCCGGCAAGGCCTACCTGTCCATCCTCGAGACCTATCTAAAGGGCGAAGGCGAACCGGCGTTGCAACGGGCATACGAAATGGGTCGCACCGCGCTGGCGCAGGGAGTCGGGCTGCTCGAACTTGCACGGATTCACCACACCTGCCTCGAAACACTGCTGGCGCGCGCCGCCTCCATTCAAGAACGTGAAGCGATGCTCTCCGGCGCTGCAGACTTCTTCGCGGAGTGCATCTCCCCCTATGAAATGACGTATCGGGGCTTTCGCGACGCCAACAGCGCCCTGCGGCGATTCAACAGTGTCCTGGAGCGCGAAGCGAAGCGGATCGCGCACTCACTGCACGACGAAGCGGGCCAACTGCTGGTTGCGGTCTACATTGCGCTGGCGAACCTGTCCCAGGATGTGCCGCAAGCGGCCAGTCACGTGGCGAATGTCAGGGAGCTGCTCGATCAAATCGAGGCGGAACTGCGGCGGCTGTCGCACGAATTGACGCCCGCGCTTCTTAAGGATTTCGGCGTGGCTCCCGCATTGAAGTATCTGGCGGAAGGCGTTTCGCGGCGTTCCGGGCTGCGGATCGCCATCGAAGGCACCCCCGAGGGGCGCTTGCCCGAACCCGTCGAGGCTACGCTGTATAGGGTCGCGCAAGAATCGCTCACCAACGCCGTAAGACACGCGCGCGCCACCAAGGTCACGATCCGATTCCGCCAGGAGGCAGCCAGGATCTTCTGTCACATCCGTGACGATGGAGTCGGGTTCGACACGAAATTGACCAAACCGGCAACCGGCGAACGGGGCTTCGGCCTGATCGGAATTCGCGAGCGCGCAGACTCGCTCGGAGGCACATTGCAAATTATTTCCGCCGCCGGAGCCGGCACGGAGCTGGTCGTGTCGATTCCTTTGGAGAGTTGACATGCCGATTCGCGTAGTCCTTGCAGACGACCACCTCATCGTTCGCCAGGGATTGCGGCTGCTGCTCGAGAAGGAGCAAATCGAAGTGCTCGGCGAGGCGTCGAACGGTCTCGAAGCGATCGAGCTGATCCGCCAGTTGCGGCCGGACATCGCCGTTCTGGACTATGAAATGCCGCAACTGGGTGGACTCGGCGTGCTGACAGAGCTGCCGCGGATTAGTCCGAAGACTGGCTCGATCATTCTGACGCGTCACATGGAGGAGGCCTACGCCATCGAGGCTCTGCGAGCCGGCGCCCGCGGTTACGTTCTCAAGACACAGGCGGGAAACGACGTGGTCGCCGCGATCCGGCACGTGCATCGGGGCGAGGTGTATCTGAGTCCGAGAATTTCCAAGGTCGTGGTGGAAGCCTATCTCGCGTCTACCGACCTGCAGAGCGTTGCGCTTACATCACGTGAACGGCAGGTTCTGCAGCTGGTAGGCGAAGGCCACTCGACCAAGCAAATCGCGGCGCTGCTCGGCATTAGCGCCAAGACCGCCGACAGCCATCGCACCACGCTCATGGACAAGCTCGATATTCACCAGGTCGCCGGCCTGGTCCGCTACGCGATCCGCAGCGGGCTCATCGAGCCCTGAACGGCCCTCGTCGGGGCTTATCCCGGCCCACCCTCGGGAATTCACCCGGTTACAGTCCTGCCGTCGCGGTCTATTGTTCTGATCGTTGCCGGGCACCGCCTGGCGCCGCAAGGGAGCAGGCCGATCCATGAACGTTGCACCGCTGAAAGCGCTATTGATCTTCGACGGCCACGAAGATTTCGACCATCCGGATCGCACGTTCGTCGACGCTGGCTCAGTCGCCTGTGACCTGATCGACATCGAGGGGTTGAACGGCCGGCTCCGAAGTCCGGCGGCCCAGCAACCCGACGTAGTGTTGCTGGATTCCACCTGGTCGGCTGCGCGCCTGATGAAGACCGCCCGGCGCGTGCGCGAGGCGATGCCAAACGTGCCCGTGCTGCTGCTGCCGGATCGCACTAAGGCCTCTGCTCCGCAGGTACGCGGTTGCTCGGCGATGATGAAAGCCATTCGCTACGCCCGGCGTCGCCAGCGTGTACAGGAACAGCTTCTGTATCTGGCGCTGAGAGACGAGCTCACGGGTCTTTACAATCGTCGTGCATTTCGTGTGCTGGCCCGCCGAACCCTGCGTTCGTCTCATAGACTGCAACGGCAAGTGCTGGTCTTTTTCGCCGACCTCGACGGCTTGAAGCGCATCAACGACCGCTTCGGCCACGGCGAAGGGGACCGTGCGCTTGCACGAGCGGCGGCCGGCTTCAAAGCCACCTTCAACAACGAGTCTGACATCGTCGCGCGGCTCGGCGGCGATGAATTCATTGCTCTGGTGATCGAAGAGGATGGTCGTCGCGCAGATGACCTGTGCCGGCATCTGCGGCAAAGCGTCGCAGCTCGTGGCGCCCGGGAGTCCCGCTATGCTTTGACATTAAGTGTCGGCGTGGCGCGCTCCGACTCCGCTCGCCCGCACTCCTTGTCAGAGCTCATGGCGCAGGCGGATGCGGCGCTGTACCGCGACAAGCACTCGAGGCACACCACACCAGCAGCAAGCGCCAGGAATACGGTGTCGGCCACGGATCCGCTGGAATGCGC
This sequence comes from uncultured Gammaproteobacteria bacterium, assembly GCA_963718865.1. Classification (GTDB taxonomy): domain Bacteria; phylum Pseudomonadota; class Gammaproteobacteria; order Steroidobacterales; family Steroidobacteraceae; genus 13-2-20CM-66-19. The sequence goes on from CAVRAE010000002.1 coordinate 306,723, forward strand.
CGCGCCAATGCTGTCGTAGGGCTGACCTGCCGGAGGTATCCCATGCAATCGGGAAGACTGGAAAGGAGAATGGCGATGAGTGTCGTTGGTCGCCTCGAGATACCAGGCGAAATGGCGGTCCTCGAGCCGGTGGTGATTGAAAACATCAGTACCCACGGTGCCCGCATCGTGGCGAACCGTTCGTGCCTGCTGGATGACTCTGTCGTCCTCAGCGATCCACTTGGAGGCTTTCGTCACGACGCGCGTGTGATCTATTGCGAGGATCTCGTCGATGGTCAATGCGCCATTGGCCTGCAGTTCAGCGAGGCGGTGGCAGTTCCATGGGTTGAGCATGTACAACGAAACTTGTAGGGCAATGCCCTCGCGCGGGCTGCGCGGAGGCGCCCGTCGGTCAACCCTGGGGTGGGTGGCGCCCCGAACTTCCGCACCGGGAGTAACGTTGAACGTTAAGCCCCCACCGGAGCGCAACCAGCTTCTCAGGGCGTTGCCCACGGCGGAGCGCGAACGTCTGTTTGCTCAGCTGGAACTCGTCGACCTGCCGCTGGGCAACGTTCTCTATGAATCCGGCGATGTGCTGGGACATGTCTATTTCCCAACGGACTGCATTATTTCGCTCCTGCAGGAGATAAAAGACGGCGGTACCGCGCAGATCTCCGTCGTCGGCAATGACGGCATTCTGGGCATCCCTCTATTCATGGGGGGTGAGTCCACGCCCGGCCGTGCAGTTGTTCAAAGCTCCGGCAGCGCCTACCGGCTCCGCGCGCCGCTCCTCAAAAAGGAATTCTCCCGGCACGACGGCCCACTACAGATGTTGTTGTTGCGCTATACGCAGGGCCTGATCACGCAGATGGCCGCAGACTGCAGTCTGCAACCGCCTTCATACGGTGGACCAGCAGTTGTGCCGCTGGCTGCTCCTGTCTCTTGACCGGCTGCCCAGCAACCAGTTGCACATGACGCAAGACCAGATCGCAAACAATCTCGGAGTCCGGCGCGAGGGTGTCACAGAGGCCGCCGGCAAGCTGCAGAAGCTAGGCGTAATCCGCTACTCCCGAGGTGAAATCACAGTGCTTGAACGGACGCGGCTGGAGGAGCTCGCCTGCGAGTGCTACGCCGTGGTCAGGTGTGAGACTGATCGGCTACGACCCAGGGCGGCGTAGTCAGAGGCTCGAATTGGCGCCCCCGGCCGGAGTTGAATCTTAGAGGGTAAGCCACTCATGTGAAAAGGAAAGTCTCACCAAGTTTTCCGGGACGTACCCGCGCACGTGCCCGCTCAGCATCACCTCAATAAATCCAACTGCCTCGGCGACAGGTCTTCGTGTGCTCTCCGTGTCGCGGCATCGCGCTCGTGGCGCGTGATGGGGGTTCGCAGACTTTGCCGGAATTGCTCAACCTCCGACGCGAGCTCTCGCAGACCTTGCGCGTGCAAGGTGCGGCCCGCAGCGAACCAATCGCCTTGCACGTGCTCCGCAGTGTCGATGATCCGCCCGAGACTTGCGGGCTCGAGCTTTCGACGGTGACCGTAGGCCTTTTCGGGACGTAGAGCACCTCGCTGCGCTGCCCTTCCCCGTAACGGCCAAGCGTACGTGCCCGACGTTGCACGCCGAGAGGGAGTCTCGGCTTCCGCATCAGAAGTGAGATCGGCTGCCCACTGTTCCAGTGCGCCACGCATTTCCTTAACGTACCCGTAGCGGTTATAGATTGCCGTGACGCTGCCATCTGAATGACCGAGCACACGTTTGATGAGCTGCTCACCGCCGACGCCGAGCTGCTCGGCGATTCGCGTGGCAACGGTGCGGCGCAGGTCATGTGGAGTCCACGGCAGGACCGACCGCTCGCCGCTCACCGCGCACATGGCTCGCATCATCCGCACTTGTGCCCTGGGCCACCCCGCCAGGGGCCGCCTGCCATCGGTGCCACTGAAGATGTAGTCGCCACTTTGCCCGCGGAAACTCTTCAACACCTCTTATTTTTATAGGGTTTTTAGCACGACCGTGGAAATGAGCGAACTGTACAGAGTTGAATTCGGGACGCAGGAGTCGCAGGTTCAAATCCTGTCACCCCGACCAATACTGACCGCGCGGCTTTCAATGGCCGTGACCGAAGTCCTCACAGCCGTGGCCGTCCTGCACCGCGGTCAACACCTGCTCAACCGCCGTCAAGCTACGGCTGTAGCAGGCCCCGCCGAAGTCGACCGCGCGGTATGTCTGGGTCGTCTTGCCGCCCGAGTGCCCGGTGACGTTGAAGTTCGCGTCGAACTGCAACGTGTCGGTGGCGCGCACATGATTGTGAAGCGTGCGATCGCGTGCGCCTGAATCACCACGGGACTCGCGCTCCAGATCGCGCTGGTCGCTGGTGGTCACCTGCGTCGAACTGCCATCGGGATTGAAGGCCAGGGAATAGTCCAGCGTCAGCGGATAGCTGAAATGCCGTTCACTCGTGTCTTCCTGCCCGCCGCCGCGCGTGCTCACGCGCGAGTCCACGTGTGTTGATTGCTGCACGTTCTGGATGTCGGTGCTGGGGCTGACATCGAAGGTCTGGGTGTTCAGGAAATTCACCCTCTGCTCCACGGTCGTGAGCACGCGTCCGTGCGAGGTGTCGACGTAGCCGCTGATGGCGAATTCGCGGTTGGACGCGACCGCGACCGTACCGGTGAAGATCGTCCCGCTCGGATCGACCGTGATGTTCTGCGTAATCACGGGTGTCGGCGCGGCACTGAGTGTGTTGCTCAGCAGACCGCCCCTGACGTGCTGCGCACCGTGATCCGTGTATACGAGCAGGTTCGCGGTGGCGAGGAAGTAGCTGTTGGCGTTGAAGACGCTGACCGCGATGACGTGCGGATTACCGTCGGACACCACCGCGGCAAACGGAGTGAGGTCGACGCGATAGGGCCTGAAGTCGAGCGTCTGCACGCCCGGGATCGGTTCCCACAGATACGGATCGATACCCCCGCTGTAAATCCACGGATACACGGGGGCGACGCCCGCGGGCAGCCCGTCGATGGACACCTCGGTCTCGCGGAACGCGGTGTTGCCGCAGCTCTCCAGGCTCGTCGTGTCATTGTCGGGCACGCACAAGTACCAGAACTCATCGTTCGACTGGCTCTGCGCAATGACGTCCAGATACAGCCGCTCGACGTTGGTGGGCAGGTTGAGCGTCTGCGTGATCTGGCTGGCGGTGGTAGCGAGGGTGCCGGCGTCACCGCCCGGACCCTCTACCGGCACAACGATATCCGGCGTACGCGGCAGGTCCTCGTGATGCCGGGCCGGATAGAACTCCAGCGCGGCGTTGGCGTAAATGATGCCGTTGTAGGTCACGCCACCGGAGACGCCGACGAAGTTGCCGATGTTCGCCTCCCCCGTCTGGCTCGTGGCGAAGATGGCGGACAGGTCGGTGATGTCGCGCTCCACGTGCCACGAGGGGCTTAAGGTGGCCCGCGGTTCGGCGGTGGTGCCGTAGTAGATGCTGGCATGGCCGAGGTAAAACGCCGCCGTGCGGTCGAACTGGCGGCCCGCGGTGACGGTGAAGTCCGCGGTAAACACCACCTTCTCCCACGGTCCCGGGCAGGCGCCCGGGGGCGCGTAGCTGAAGCTCTTGGTATTGAAGTCCGCGAACTGAAGATTCTGGAACAGCGGCACGACGCAGGGACTGGCATGCGGCCGCGATACGGGCGGCTCCGCAGTGATCGGGTTGGACGAGCCGATCTGCGGCGTCGGCGGAACAACTACCACCTGCGCATGCGCGGCGGTGGCGAACATTGCGGCGCCCGCGAGCAGCAGCGAGCGCACATTAAGGAAAGTCGCGGTTCCCCTGGCCATGACCCAGCTCCCCTGATGTTTTTGGCAGATCAAATGGGCGCACAACATACCACGGGAATTTCCACTGACGTCACCCGGCTGGTTCCACGGAAACCGCGCCCCAGCTTGCGCTCCTGCGGTCCCCGGCCTAGATTTCAAAACGAGGAAACAGGCGCCCAACGCCTGTCAACTGAACGCCGGCTGAAGCGTTTGGGCAGCAGGTGCCGCGCGCGAGGTGATGGACGTGCTGAAGAAACTGATCTGGGTTCCCGTGGTCGCGACAGTCCTGGGTGCAAACGGCTGCGCTTTGCAGGTTCGCACAGACGCCAACGCCGCCCTCATCCATGCCTGCCACAGCTTCGACTGGGCGGGATCATTTCGCGGTAACACTTCCTTACGGACCACCATCGCGAACCCACTGAATGAAAGCCGCCTGCGCGCCGCCATCGCGGGCCACCTGCAGTCCATGGGCGTGACGCAGGCCAGCGGCAAGCCGGATTGCCTGATCGGCTATGGCATCGGTGCCAGTAACGTGGTTGTCGGCGGACTCTACCCGGGCTGGGGTTGGGGTGGCGGCTGGGGGTGGGGCGGGCCGTACTGGGGCGGCTTCGGCTGGTATGGGCCGGACGTGGTCCGCCAGGGAATTATCGGCGTAGACATCTACGATGGGGCGAGCCGCGAACCCATGTGGCACGCGTCTGTTGACCAGGACCTCACCGGGGCCAATGGGGCCGAGGCCGAGAAGCGTATCAACGCCGCCGTGCAGGCCATCTTCGCCAAGTACCCGGGCTGAACGTTCCCCTTCGCGTATCATTGCCGTGACCGCGCGCACGGTGCGGAGTCGCGCGCGCGTGCATAAATGGAATCCTCAGCCAGGGGAATGCCGCTAATGTCCTCACTCCGCCCCGTAGTCGGCGCACTGACGCTGGTCGCCGCCATCGCCTCCTCGTCTGCCACGTCCCGCCTGGCGGGCGTGCAGCTGCACGCCACCGTGCCGCCGGGCACCGCGCGCCTCATGGTCTTCGGAGGACGGAGTGCCGCGCAGCTCGCGGGCACGGATCGCAAGCTCGACGCCGCGCTGGCGGATCTGGTCCGACATGCCCATCTCGCGCGTGCCGCTCACACGCTGCAGGATCTGCACTCGTTGAGCCCTGCGGCGCGCTTCTCACGCGCTGCGGACGGCAGTGCGCTCGTGGCCGTGGATGCGGTGACGCGTGGTGACGCTCGGATTCTCAGGAACGTGCTCGTCGGCCTGGGAATGCAGCACGTCGCGGTGTACGGCAACGACGTGGGCGGCTTGCTCCCGGTGAGTCGGATTTCGGCCGCCGCGGCGCGCGATGAACTGGTCTCGCTGCGCGCGGCCATGTGGCACACGCGCGCAGGCCCGGTCACCTCGCAGGGCGATTTTGCGCAAGGCAGCCTGGCGCTGCGTACGGCGCACTCCTCGATCAGCGGCGCGGGAGTCACCGTCGGGGTGCTGTCGGACAGTTTCAACTGCTACGCCTACTACGCGGCGAACCCCTCGAGCTACACCCAATTCGGGATTCAAGGCTACTACCCGCAGCCACCCAACGGGATCGCCAACCCTCCCGACGCTGCGCAGGACATGGCGAGCGGTGCTCTGTCCAGCGTCAACGTGGTGCAGGAGGCGGACTGCGCGAGCTTCGGCGGACCGCTGCAGTCACCCTATACTGATGAGGGTCGCGCGATACTGCAGATCGTGCACGACGTCGCCCCAGGGGCGAGTCTCGCGTTCTACAGCGCCGTCAGCGAGGCGGACTTTGCCAACGGCGTCACCGCGCTCGCGAACGCGGGTGCGACGGTCGAGGCCGACGACATCGGGTTCTTCGATGAGCCCTTCTTCCAGGACGGGATCATTTCCCAGGCAATCGATGCCGTCGCAACCCGAGCGACCAATCCCGTAGCCTACTTCACCGCGGCCGGCAACAACGGCGGCGGCTACCTCGCGTACGAGAACACCACGCCGAGTTTCAGCACCCTCTCGACGATTGGGCCGAACCAGGGCGAAATGCTGCTGAATTTCGATCCCTCCGGCGCGACGACCACGGTGACCTTGCCCATTACGGTCGCGTCCCTGCAGCCCGGGGAGATTGTGGCTCTGGTCGTGGAATGGGACCAGCCGTACGCCACCAGTTCGAGCGATCTGATCGGCGACGGCCCCGGCGCGACCAGCCAGATTGATGTGTGCGTGTCCGCCCCATCCGGAGGCTATGCGATCCTCAACCTCGACGGACAGGCGGCCAGTTGCACCTTGGCCAATGCCGTGGGCACCGACCCGGTGCAAGTCCTGATCGTGGCAAACCCCGCTAACTCCGGCCTTGTCAACGCGTCGCAAGAAGGCATGAGCCTGCAGATCGGGCTCGTCAACGGCACCGCCCCCCCGGGGCGGATCAAAGTCGTGTTGGAAGATGACGGTGCGGGTAGCACCATCGGCCAGTTCACCAACGCGAGCCCCACCATCCAGGGTCACGCGAACGCTGCCAACGCGGGCACGGTGGGAGCCGCGTTCTATGGCCACACGCCGCGTTGCGGCGTGACGCCTGCGGCGCTGGACTCTTATTCCTCGGCGGGCGGTGATCCGGTGTTGTTTGATGCCTCCGGGAACCCGCAAACCGCGGTAATCCGCCAGAAGCCGGATTTTGTGGGGCCCGACGGCGTAAATAATACGGTTCTCGGGCCCCCGGGTACGTTCGGCTACACCAGCAGCATCAGCCAGTGCGTGATCAACGGCACCTTCCCCAGCTTCTTCGGCACCTCCGCCGCGACTCCGCACGTCGCGGCCGTCGCCGCGCTGCTGCTGCAATACAACTCCACCCTCACGCCGGCGCAGATCTACACCGCGCTGCGCAGTACGGCGTCTCCCATGGGAGCGGTGCCGAACTTTAGTTCTGGTTACGGATTCATCCAGGCGGACCTGGCGATCGGGCAGGTAGCCCCTGGCCCTGTGGCCACGGGCCTTCCCCCGTCAAGTGGGCACAGCGGCGGTGGCGGTCTTGACGGCGCCACGCTGCTCGCGCTCGCGGCTTGCCTCGGAGTGCGATTCCTGTGGGCGCTGCACACTGCCAGGCGGCGGCAGCGCGCGCCAGTCCCGCGCTCACGGGGCGAGGGCTAAGAGCGCCGCCAGCAGCGCCGTGCCATTGGGCGATCCGAGTCCGGTGCACGCATCCCAGCCCGGACCGGCTTTGTAGGCGCCGTTATTGCCCTGGGTGATGTCGCGGAAGGCCTTGCTGCCGATCTGGTAGAAGGCGGCGTGCGGCTCGCCCACCGGCCGCCCGAGCTTCTGGTTACAGCGCGCGATGAGCGCCGCCCACAACGGCGCCACCGCGCTCGTGCCACCGATCACCTGCGCCTCACCATCCACCAACACCTGGTAACCGGTGAGCGGGTCGGCGTTGCCGGACACATCGGGCACGCCACGGCCTGGGCTGCCCGCCGGTGAGTTCGGCACGGCACTGCCCGCCTGCCACGCCGGCGGCGGGAACACGCTGCTAACCCCTCCGCCCGTGGCGCCGTCGCCCGAGGCATCCTCGTTCCACACGACTTCGCTTGCGATCACCGCCCCCCTGGCCGTGAGACGCGTGCCGCCGCAGGCGAGCGCATAGGGACTCGAGGCCGGAAAATCCACGTGTGGCTGACCGTCACTCTCCCCGTCGCCGGAACCGCTGTCGCCTGCCGCCACCGTGACCGTCACTCCAAGCGCCGCGGCATCCTCGAGCGCGCTTTGCATGGCATCGCGTGACGGGCCCGTCCAGCCGTCCTCAGCGCCCCCCCAGCTGATGGACATGACCGAGGGCTTGCGAGTGGCGTCATGCGCCGCCTGTGAAATCGCCTCGTAGAAGCCCTGGTCGGTGTTTGGCGCGAAATACACTGCGATGGCAGCACCCGGTGCCAGCGAGCCCACCACCTCGATGTCGAGCATGACTTCACCGTCGGCATCCCCGCCCGGCGTATTGGTCGCGCCGGCGACGCCGACCGCGGTGATCGCGGGTGTCCTGGCGATCCCGAGCCCGCTGAAATACTGCGCGAGATCGCTGGCTCTGAATCCCCCGCCCAGCTCGATGATCGCCACCGTCTCGCCACTGCCGTCGGTGCCGGCGGGAAAGCCATACAGTTCCCCGAGCTGTGGCGGCGTATAGCTGACGCTCGGCTGTGCCTTGGGCCTGCGCGAGCGTGGCTGTGCGACCGGCCGGCGGTCAAGACCGAGTACGGCGATGACGCCCGGTGGCAGCTGTGGCGCGTGACCGCAACCGACGAAGGGTCCGCGACCGTCTTCGAACTGATATTTTCCAAGCGTTACACGGAAGGCCCGTTGCAGCGACGTGGGTGGGCCCGACAGGTGCAGCACGCGCCGCGCCGGGTCGCTGGCGAGTTCGGTGAGACCATGGGTACGCGCGAAGCGGCGCAGACTTTCGATGTCCGCCGGGTCCGCACCACAGTCGCGGGCGAACTGCGCGCGCGCCGCGCGGCGCGGTGCGCGCGGCCAGGACGCCGGCTGGGGCGCAGCTCCTGCGCGCCGGCGCAACACCAGGGTCACTGCAATCGGATCGGTGCCGGTGTGCGGGCCTAAGTACTTAAGCCCGGCGGGCGTGGTCCAGTGAGATGGACGCGCGTGACTTGCGCTCATGACGCGACTCCTTGCGCAGGAACAAGCCTTAAGGTCAGCATGCGCGAAGGTGCCACGTGAGGTAAAAAAAGCAAGCGGATGCGGCGCGCGCGCCATAGTGCGGCGGGCGTCGCAGACGCTGACCTGCCTGGCGATGCTGGCAAGCGGTGGGGCCTGCCTCGCGGCTACGACCGACACCGGGTTTGCGAACTTCGCCTTTGCCAGCGAGCTCGGCTCGGGCATCTACGAGGTCGACGGACGCACCCTGCAGGTGTATCAACTGCAGCCTAGCTACAAGCTGCGGACGGCCGCGCCGCGCGGCGGCCGCCCCGGAATCCGCCTGGTCTTCCCCGTGACCGCGGGGTTCTTCAATTTCCAGCCCAGCGATCTGGTGCACCTGCAGGTGCCGACACAGATCAACGCCCTGAGTCTTGAGCCCGGTGTCGAGCTCGACTATTGGCTGAACGACGCCTGGCACATCCACCCCTATGCCAAGGGCGGCGGCACCTTCGCCTCCTCGACCCAGATCAATGCGGTGATCTACGGCGCGGGGATCCGCAGCGATTTCGTTTTCCACGCTCGGGATACCGCAGGGCTGTGGCGGGCCGAACTCGCCTACGCCGGCGTTCACTACCACGACAGCGATCTGCCCAACGATTCCTTCACGCGGCTGCGCGATGGTGTGGAGCTGCGCCGCAACTTCAACTGGTCATGGCACGAGCGCCGCGCGCAACTTGCTCCCTATGCGATCACCGACATCTATTTCAACGCGCCGTCGGGACCGTACTCGGGCATAAGCGCCCGCACCGTGCAGTTTGAGGGCGGCCTCATGTTCGGCGCCGCGCCCATGTGGGAGCTGCACGGCTTCACGCTGCCGCGCATCGGGGTCGGCTACCGTGCTGCCGGGGTGCTCTCAGGCTGGCGTCTGGTGATCGGCGACCCGTTCTGACGCATGCCCAACCACCGGTTATTTCGTTATCAGCCCGTACACGTCCAGGCCGCCCGTACACGGTGTCGACGGCGAACAGACACCACCAGTATTGTTGCCGCGCGTGCCGACGTAGACCTTGCCGTTCGCCACCGTCGGGACGGTAAATTTCACCGCGTTGCCAGCGGCATCCGAGGTCACCAGCGTGCTGTTCCACAGTTCGTTGGCGAGATTGGTCGCATCGTAGGCGTGCAGGACCGCAGGACCACAAAACGAGGCTCCGTTGGTGCAATACGCCACGTTATCGAGCAGCCACACGATGCCGTTGCTGGTGGCGCCGCTGGCTGAAACGGAAGGCGTCGCACCCGGGAAACTGAGCCCCGTCGGCGCCTGCGAGCTTGCGGTCTGAGCCAGCATGTCGGTCGCGGTGTTGAATGCGTACGATTTCAGGGGCGTGCCGCCGCCCGCGACGTAGTACACGTTGTTCCAGAAGGCGCCGGTCGAAAATATATTGGCGCCGGTATCGAAGGACTCCCAGGCATTCGCGTTGGTGCCGTTGGCCACATACCCACCCATGTTGTCGCCGTTCAGGAGGAACAGGGTGCCGTCCTTGCCGCCGCCGATCACCAGGTGCGCAGGCGTACCCGTTGGCAGGTTCAGCACCACGGCCGCGCCGCCGGAGCCGGCATCGTTGTCTTGCGTGAAGTCGCTCTCCTGGTCGGCGGGCGTGAACCAGGACGAGACATTGAGAGCCGGTGTGCCGTTGGTGCCGGTTATGGCCGTACCGCCGGTCAACTGCAGGAACGAGTCCCCATAGTCATTGTTCGGGGCACTGGCGTTGGTGACGTCGAACTGGCCGTTCGCGGTGATGAGATAGAGCTTGCCGCTGGAGTCCGCGGCGGGCGCCGCGCCCGCCATCCAGATCCCGGAGTTGCCGGCATTGGGCGTGGTGCAGAACACCGCGGACTGCGTGAAGGCCGAGCCGTTGTAGGTGTAGCCGATGACCCAGCCGTAGTAAGGCATGGTCACATACTGAGTGCCGGAAATGACGGCTGCCGTGTCCTCGTGCGAGCCGGACGTGACGTAGACGGTGCCGTTGACCAGCGCCAGGCTCGAGCGCTGATTCTGCTGTCGGGGGTTGTAACTCACGACGGTCCCGCCCTCGTTGCCCCCGGGGAAACTGGCGCTGATCGTCACGGGGGACCCCATCTTTTCCTTGCCGGTGGTGTAATCGATCGCGTGCAGGCGCTGGTAGAAGGTACAGGTGCCTGGCTGCGACGGGACGCAGGTCGCGTTCATGGACTTCGACACCACGTAGAGCGTGCCCGATGCGTCGATGACCGGTGTGCTGGTCACGCCCACCTCCGGCTGAATGTCCCCATATCCCTGGCCGACGTAACAGCTATAGGGCGTCGTGGTCTGGCAATTCGGCAACGAGGGCACCACAGTCTCGCCGCCGGTACCACCGTGGTTGCTGTCGATGAGGCTCACCTGCCACAGCTGCGTGCAGGCGGAGCCAGGGGCGACATCGGCGTCGAACGCGAACAGGCTGTCATGTTGGGTCGCGACCAGCACGATGTTGTGCTGAGCGCCGGCAACCATGGTGTTCGCCACCCATAGCGGCTGGGCGTACACGGCACCATCCACCGTGCATGAGGCTCGCTTGCCGAAAGTTGCGGTGTTCACCGTGCCGGGTGCGGTGGACGGGCCGGGAGTGAGCGCGTATTCCTGGGCGTTGACGCCATCGCGCGCGACATCGTTATGCCAGGTGAACACGCCCTTGAGATCCGTGACGGCTACGGTCATGGACGCACTGGGCGTGCCATTGGTGTTAGCGGTCGCGGTCAGAGTATAGACACCGGCAGTCGGCGGCGCGGTCAGGGTGACGTTCACGCCGCTCAGGCTGCTCGTCGGGCTGACGGAGCCGCCCGCCGGAGTCAGGCTCCAGGTAACCCCCGCGTTATCGGTCGTGGTGGCCGACACGCTGACCGTTTGGGTGATCGTGAGCGCCCCTGCCACGTTGGACGCCGCGGCTGGAATGGAGACGGTGATACCCGGCGGACTTACGGGAAGCGTGAGGACCACCAGGTTTTTCTGGACAGGATGGCCCGCATCAGCCACCTGAAACGTCAGCGACTGCTGCTGCGTCGCGGTCGCAGTTGGGGTGCCGGAGATCAAGCCGGCGGAACTCAGCAACAGGCCGGCCGGCAGGGTGCCCTGGGTCAAAATCCAGGCGTACGGCGCGGTACCGCCGGTGGCGGCGAGCTGCGCGGAGTACGCGACGTTGACCTGCCCGTACGGGAGGGACTGGGTGGTGATGTTCAGAGGTGGCGGAGCGATGGTCAGCAGCAGCGTCGCGGAGTTGGTCTGCACCGGGTTGCTCGAGTCGGTGGCCGTGAACGTCAACGCGGCGCCCGACACGCTCGCGGTGGGAGTGCCGGTGATTGCGCCACTGGCAGCGTTCAGCGACAGGCCTGCGGGCAGCGTGCCGCCGGTGAGCTTCCAGCTGTAGGGGGCAATGCCACCATGAGCGGCGACGATTGTGGAGTACTCGACCCCGACCTCGCCGTTGGGCAGGGAGGCGGTGCTGATGGCGAACGCAGCCGCTGCAATGGTCAGCGGCAGTGAGACCGTGCTGCTTTGCATCGGCGTACTGGAGTCCGTCACCATGAACATCAGCGGGACGCCTGCGACGGTCGCCGACGGGTCTCCCTCGAGCGCACCGCTCGAGGCGTTGAGCGACAGGCCTGCAGGCAAAGTGCCACTCGACAGCGACCAGCTGTAGGGCGCCGCCCCACCGGTGGCGACCAAGGTTGCGGAGTACGGGTTACCCACCTGCCCGGCCGGCAGCGTCTTGGTTGTAATCGACAGCGATGGGGGCGGCGGCGGACTCGTAGTCGCAGGACTCGAACTGCCCCCGCAACCCGCCGCCACGAGCGCGGCCAGGACCAATGAGGCCAAAGTCGCCAGGCGGCTGTAGCGTGTGGACGCGAAGTGGATCATCAGTTGGGCCGATCTCCCTGAATCCGGCACGCGTTGTAAGTACGCTGCGAGTACCCCTGTCAGAGGGCATCGCCGCGGATGTTTCGACCGCCGCAATGGCTCACGCGCCTCCCGGATCGGGTCGGCGGGCAACCTAACAGCGAGCTTCCCAGCGGCGCAACCCGTCGCCGGTCAAAGACACACTATGCGTCTTATGGGATTAGGACCCATGATCGTTGCCGGACTGTGACGTGTCAATAATCTCCAGAATATCATCCGCTTAGAACATAATTCGTATTGCGCAATGTAATGCTCTGTGAGCCCTGCGTTACCGGGTCGGCGGCCGGACCGTCGGCAGTCGCCCGCGAATCCAGGCGCGGTGCAATTTCCACCCACAAAGCCGCATAGACGGCGGCTGCCTCGCTGCTGGGGGCGTACGCCGCAAGGGGCGCGCGCTGCAGGCTCATGCGCTCGATTTCGCTGCGGTACGGCACCTCGGTCGCGAGCATCGGCAGTTGCGTACGCGTGCTCTCGATCAGCTCGCGATGCAGGGAGCGGCGCCGGTCGACCATGGAGAAGAACGGCAACAGCGCGAGATCCGTCCAGCCTTCCCGTGCAATGAACTGCTGCAGCTGCTCGAGCATGCGTACCGACAGCGGCGTCGGCACCAGCGGCACGATGGCGATGTCCGCCGCACGCAGTACGTTCTCCGACAACAGCGAAATGCCCGCCGGGCAATCCAGGAACAGCACGTCGTAGATCTCACGCAGCGAGCGGCTCATTTTCAGCAGCCGCTCGGTCGGATGCCGACGTTCGGCCAGGTGCACCGCGAAGTTGCGGTAGGAGAAATCCGCTGGCAGCAGATCCAGGCGCAGGTAACCGCTGGCAAGGATCAGCTCCGGCAACTCACGCTTGCCCGCGAGCAGCTTCCTGGCGGTCGCCTCCACGTGTGGCTCACCACGCAGGATGTGAGTTGCGCTGCCCTGGGGATCCAGATCCCACAGCAGCGTCGTGCGTCCACCCGCGGCACACAGGAACGCAAGATTCACCGCGGCCGTGGTCTTGCCGACCCCGCCCTTGATGTTGGTTACCGCGATGATCTTCACTGCGCGAGCATACGCCCGCGCCACGCAGGGGGCTAAGGTGCGCCGCGTGCGCTGTTCAGCGGCTGCCCAGCAGGCGGTTGCGCACCAGCACGGCGAGGTGTCCGAGCAACAGCAGCGTGGCGCCGAGGTAGGAAGTTACGATCAGTTCCATCTGTGCGAGTCCTTGGTCTGTCAGGGCGCGCAGTGTACGCGGCCAGGGTTGCCGCACCGTGAATTCGCTCGCGAATTAAGTCTTCGTCACGCGCGCCTCATACGCCGCGCCGCTGACTGCTCCTCGTGAATACCCACGCCTCCCTCGTCCGGGGGAGGCACTCCAGCTTCAGGTGATGGAACCGGGCCGGCGCAGCATTTTGTCGATATCCGCGACGTGCGCCTCTTCGGCCGCGATCTGGGTGCGCGCGTATTCCTCCAGCATGATGCTGCGACCGCTCACCGCGATGAGAAGCTTGCGATATTCCGCCAGGCCCTCGAGCTCGTGCGTCAGTGCTTCACGAAGAATCTCGTCGACGTTGTGTTTGTGCGTTTCCAGGAGTCCGCCGATGCGCAGCGACGGGTGCCCGCCGAGGTTGGTGATGTGCTCGCCCGCCTGGATAGCGTGCGCCTGGGACTCGTCGGCCTGGCCACGCAGCCAGCTGACGATGGGAATGCGGTTGTGACCGAAGATCATGAAACTGTAGTGCAGGTAGCGCACCAGGCCTGCGAGCTCGAGCTCCAGGATGTGATTCAGTATGCCGACGACCTTGGTGGTTTGAGTGCTTGTGAGTTGTGCGGCCATGTGGATTTCCCCCTTGAGCGCGCGCGCCCGTGAGCGTGCATCTGGTGGTGTATCGTACACGCACCCTCGGGTGTGGCACGGGAGCTTGCCGGCATGAGCAACTTCTACGACATCGCGGTACGCGGCATCGACGGCTCGCCGGACCTGCTGGGGAAGCTGCGCGGCCGGGTGACGCTCGCCGTCAACGTCGCCAGCCGCTGTGGACTGACCCCGCAGTACTCGGGACTCGAGCAGTTGCAGCGCGAGCTGGCTGCCGAGCAGTTCACCGTCATCGGCTTCCCCTGCAACCAGTTTGGCGCCCAGGAACCGGGCAGCGAAGCGGACATCGCCACCTTCTGCAGCACCACCTACGGGGTGAGTTTCCCCATGAGCGCGAAACTCGAAGTGAACGGCGTGAACCGCCACCCCGTGTACCGGTTCCTGACCGCCGCCGACACCGGCATTCCCGGTGACATCAGCTGGAACTTCGAGAAGTTCCTCATCGGCCGCGACGGCCGGGTATTGAAACGCTACCCGCCGGAAACCAAGCCGCAGGACAGCGGCGTGCTGCAGGACATCGCCGCGGCGCTGTGAGTGAGCATGAGCGACAGTGAGTTCGCCATTCTCGGCGCCGGTGCGATGGGCTCGATCGTCGGTGCCCACCTGGCGCGCGCCGGGCACTCGGTGGTGATGCTGGCGCGCGGGCGGCGCGCCGAACAAATCACGAAGGATGGCCTTGCAATCCGCGGGCTGAATGAGTTCACCGTGCCGGTGCGCACCGTGAGTGAGCCGGCGCGCCTCACGGGAGCTGGCGCACTCATCGTCGCGGTGAAGACCCCGGGCACGGCCGCCGCGCTCGCGGCGCTGCGCCACGCGCACTTCGACGTCACGCTCTCCATCCAGAACGGCCCGCTGAAGAACGAACTGCTGGCGCAGGCCTTCGGCGCGCAGCGCGTCCTGGGAGCGCTGGCGGATGCGAGCGGCGAGCTGCTGCCGGCTGGTGAAGTGCTCTTCACCCGCAACGCGAACATTTTCATCGGTGAACTCGCCGGCGGCGACAGCGCGCGGGCGCAGCAGCTGGCACGCACTATCGACGCCGCGGGCGTGCGTGCGGCGGCGAGCGCCGAGATTCTCACCCTCGAGTGGGCGAAGTTCTGTGCGTGGGTGGGTCTCATGGCGCTCGCGGTCAGCACCCGTGCGCTCACCTGGAAGTATCTCTCCGATCCCGGCTCAGCGCTGCTGCTGGTGCGGCTGGTGCGCGAAATGGGTGCGCTCACGCGCGCGCAGGGAATCCCCTTGAGCGATCGGGCGATCCTGCCAACCGCACGGTTGTGCGCGCTCCCGGAAAGCGAGGCGGTCGGGATCATCGTGCGCACCGGAGCCGAGTACCGGGTGAGCGCGCCGCAGCACCGCATGTCGGCACTGCAGGACCTGCTGGCCGGCCGGCCTCTGGAAGTGAACGAAACACTCGGCTACGCGCGCTCCCGCGCCCGTGAGCTCAAGCTCGATCTGCCGATGCTCGAATGTTTCACCGCGCTCATCACCGCCATCGACCATACGCAGCGCGCCTAGTATTGTGCGCAGATGAGCATCGCAGCGAACCAGGTCGTCAGCATCCACTACACCCTCAAGGGCGATGACGGGGAAGTCATCGATTCCTCCGCCGCCGGCGAACCGCTCACTTACCTGCACGGGCATGGAAATCTCATCCCGGGCCTGGAGCGTGAACTGCTGGGTAAGAGCCGTGGCGACAAGCTGCAGGTGAAAATTGCGCCCGCGGAGGGCTACGGCGAATACGACTCGCAGCTCGTGCAGCGCGTGCCGCGGCGCTCGCTGAAGGGAATCGCGAATGTGCGCGTGGGGATGCGCCTGCAGACGCAGACGGCCCACGGACCCAAGGCCGTGATCGTCACCCACATCACCGGCGACATGGTGACGCTGGATGGCAATCACCCGCTCGCCGGCCGGAACCTCAACTTCGAGGTCGAGGTCGCCGCCGTACGTCCCGCGACCGAAGATGAACTGTCACACGGACACGTGCACGGACCCGACGGCCACCATCACTGAGGAGCCGGTCAGCCTTAAGTCCGCGGCGCCGCGTCCGCGAGCTGCGTGAACTCGGCGGTGAGCTCCTCGACACGCTTCAGGTACGCACGCGGATCGTGATCCCCGCAGCGCTCCGCCGGGCCAAAGCGCAGTCCCCGCCTGACGTAAGCATCCGCCGCCCCGGCCCCGCACAGGTGCACGATGGCGGCCACGTGCCGCACCTGCGCCGCGGTGGCAGCCACCCCGTGGCGCGCGAGGATTTCCGTGACGTTCAGATCCAGGTAGGCCGCCGTCAGCTCCACCGCGTCCCCTGGCAGCACCCGCAGATACAGCGCATTGAACCAGCACGAGTGCCAGTCATTCCAGGCGCCCTCACGCACCAGCCTGTGGTCGTGGATGCAGTAGTGGCGCGCCTGGGTGAAGGTGCCGTCCGTAATCTGATACATCCCCACGGCGCTGGAAGCGGGACGATAGATCTCAAACGGCCGGTCCGCCCACGACCAGCGCCAGTAAGTGCGCACCAGCGGATTGCCGGAAGCTTCCTGCTGCGCCAGCGCGGCGAGCAGCGGTGCCGGAATGGTCGCGGTCGCGTAGCGGCGAAAAAGCGCCTCGTAAACGCGCCAGGTCTGCGCCGGGGTCTTGTAGAGCACCCCGCTCACGGGGAAAAAGATCTCGGTGGGCTTGCGCGCGAGCTGATAGGCGCCGTTCACTGCAAACGCGAGGACCAGGATAACGCCCGCAGCAACGCTCACGCGCAGTGCGCGTGGCAGGCCGGCGAAGCGCCGCAGCCAGCGCGGACGTACGGCCGCCGGACGGGGCGTGGCGGCAGGCATGCGCAGTGAGGCGCCGCGCCGGGCGGGGCGGCGGACCGCGGAGTTTTTCCTGCGGGCGCGCGCCATCAGCGATGCGCGCAATATCCGCGCTGGCCGCCGTGCACTAACATGCGACCCAGCGGCCCTGCAACCGGGAGATGTTCGTGTCGCGTGACGCCGTCGAGATTGAAACCGGTCCCAAGCCCGATGGCGCGGTGATCTGGCTGCACGGGCTTGGCGCGGATGGCCATGATTTCGAGCCCATCGTCCCGGAACTCGTCTCCCCGGGAGAACGCGCGCTGCGTTTTGTGTTCCCGCATGCACCGATTCGTCCCGTGACCCTCAATGGCGGGTTCGCCATGCGCGCCTGGTACGACATCGCGAGCCTGGATCGCCACGGCCCGGAGGACGAGCGCGGCGTGCGCGAGTCGCAGACCGCCATCGAGGCACTCATCGCGCGTGAAAACGCCCGTGGCATCCCCAGCGGGCACATCGTGCTTGCCGGGTTTTCGCAGGGCGGCGCGCTGGCGCTCTACACCGGCACACGCCACCGCGACAGGCTCGCCGGGATCATGGGGCTCTCGTGTTACACGGTGCTCGGCGGGCACTTCGCCGCCGAACGCTCGCCGGCAAACCAGGCCACGCCGATCTTCCTCGCGCACGGCAGCGCGGATCCCGTGGTCGCACCACTGCTCGGTGAGCAGGCGCGTCGCCTGCTGGTGGACAGTGGTTACGCGGTGGAGTGGCACACGTACAGCATGCCTCACTCGGTGTGCCCGCAGGAGGTCACGGATATCGCCGGGTGGTTACGCCGCGTGCTGTGAATGACGCGCCCGATACGACGAGGCTGCCGTGAAGGCAGCCTCGCGTGTCCCACAGCCGCAGTCTGCGTCAGCCGCTGCGGCTGTGCTCCTGGCCGCGGCCGCGTTCTTCGCCGCCGCGACCCTGCCCGCCGTGCTGCTGGTAGCCGCCACCCTGGCGAGGAGAGCTGGCGCCGGGAGCGGGAGCGCGTCCCTGCGGGTACGCGGCGCCGCCGTGCGGATACTGCCCCTGCGGGCGCTGCATGTGCGACCCGGACCCGGGTGCTTCACTGCGGCTCGCAACCACGCCGCGTCCGGAGAACTCCCCCGGTCGAGAGGTCGCCGCGATCCCGGGCCTGCCACCATTCACCGCCGCACGCAGGCTGTTGTCGCGTGAGGCCATCTGCTGGTGCTGCACCTGCATGGAGGTGGCGCCCATGTGATGTTCACGCGCCGCCAGCATTTCGCCGGCCGTGGGACGCGCCATGACTCCGCCCGCGCCGCCATTGAAGCTGACGCGGTTGGAGGGGAATTCGTTGACCACGGCGCGGTTGGCATAGAAGTGCGAGCCCTGCCAGTAACCGCCGCGGAAACCAACACCGCCATAGCCGAAGCCATAATTGACCCCACCGTAGAAGCCGACGTGAGGACCCCAGTAGCCGCCGTGCCAGAGGTAGGCGCCTCCCGACCAGCCCCAGTACCCCGGCGTCCACAGCAGGCCCGGCGCGGGCGCCAACGCCCAGGTGCCCGGCACCCAGTAATAGCCGCCGCCACCCCAGGCCCAGTAACCGGGCATCCACATGTATCCGGGCGCCGGCATCGCAGGCTGGACATACACCGGCAGTACCGGAGGCGCGAAGTTCACCGACACGAACACGCCGGCATTCGCCGCGATGGGAAGTACGGCGAGCAGCGCTACCGCCAGGATGCCGTGGATGAATCTACGCATGGCATATCTCCTTCGCTTGAACCTTGAGCGGGCCCGGCTGAACGCTTCCTGAATCCTCGCAGGTGTACCACGCCCGGGTGGTCAGGCTCGTTGAACCCGCTCACCTTCTGCAACGCGAACCTGGGACCTGAGGTTGACGGCCGCGCAGCGCCACCGTCGGCGGCAGGCGACAGTGCGCGCTTCTAGAACCAGCTGTAGTTGAAGCTGATGCTGACCCGCTCTGCGCGGGCGCGATGCGCCGGCACCGCGTGCCGCAGCCAGCTTTCGAACAGCACCAGCTGCCCGGGGCGCGCGGGCAGCGTGATCCACGCGCGATCGCCCGCGCCTGCATGCGTGCGCGGTGGCGCCGCCATGAAACGCTCAAGGCGTGGGTCCTCGAGCTTCAATCCCGGGGAGCCTGCCGGGGTGGCGACGTAGTAGGTGCCACTGATCGTGGAGAGCGGATGCAGGTGCAGTCCATGCGCGCTTCCCGCACCCATGAGATTCACCCAGCAGTCCGTCATGGCGAGCGCGCGCCCTTGCAGGTCGAACCGCAGACGGCGGGCGAAGCGCCCGACGTGGCGGTCGAGCTCGCGCGCCAGCGCCGCAAACGTCGGCGAATTGCGGTGCATGCGATTCGCCGAGCCGTAGGAGGTGTAGCCGCCGGGGTAGTTGCGTGCCGACCAGCGCCGGCCCGCCGCGTCGTCTGCCTGCAGCTGCCGGCATTCGCGCAACAGCCGCGTGTTCAGCGCGTGCCAGCCGCGCGCCCGCAGCCGGTCGGTGTAAACCAGTGTCGGGAAAAGCGCTTGTATGCCCATGAGCGGTGCGCAGTATGATCGGACACCATGGCCGTATCCACACCGACACCCACAGCGCGCGGCACCACCACCGAGGTCGTGCAGCACTGGATCGGCGGTCGGGCCATCGGTGGCGCGGGTGCGCGCCAGGATGTCTTTGATCCGGCGACCGGGCGTGTCGCGCGCCAGGTTCTCATGGCCAGCGCCGCGGACGTGGACGGCGCGGTTGCCAGTGCGCGCGAAGCGTTTGCGGCCTGGGCGAACACCCCGCCGGTGCGCCGCGCACGTGTCCTGACACGCTTCCTCGCCCGCCTGAACGAAGAGCGCGATGCGCTGGCGGCGCTGATCACCAGCGAGCATGGCAAGGTGTTCAGTGATGCGCAGGGCGAGGTCACGCGCGGCATCGAGATCGTGGAGTTTGCGTGCGGCATTCCGCAACTGTTGAAAGGGGATTTCACCGACCAGGTGTCCACCGGGATCGACAACTGGACGCTGCGCCAACCGCTGGGTGTGGTCGCCGGCGTCACACCCTTCAACTTCCCGTGCATGGTGCCGTGCTGGATGTTCCCGATCGCGATCGCCTGCGGCAACACCTTCGTACTGAAGCCCAGTGAGCGCGATCCTTCGGCAGCTGTGCTGATGGCGCGCCTGCTTGCGGATGCCGGCCTGCCCGCCGGCGTGTTCAACGTGGTACAGGGGGGCAAGACCGCGGTCGATGCGCTGTTGGCGCATCCGGACGTGAAGGCGGTGAGCTTCGTCGGCTCGACCCCGATTGCACACTCGATCTACCAGCGCGGCGCGCAGGCTGGCAAGCGTGTCCAGGCCCTGGGCGGCGCGAAGAATCACATGGTGGTCATGCCGGATGCGGACCTCGAACAGGCGACCGACGCGCTGATCGGCGCGGCCTATGGCTCCGCCGGCGAGCGCTGCATGGCGATCTCGGTGGCGGTGCTGGTGGGCGACAGCGCGGAGCGCATCATGCCGAAGCTCGCGGCGCGGGTGCGGCAGCTGCGCATCGGCAACGGCATGAACCGCGAGGCAGAGATGGGGCCGGTCATCAGCCGCCAGGCGCTCGAGCGCATCCGCGGTTATATAGAAGACGGCGCGGCGAGCGGCGCACAGCTGGTGGTGGACGGCCGTCGCGATCCCAGCAGCGGCGCGGCCTTCACCGTCGCCGGCCACGAGGACGGCTTCTGGCTGGGGGGAACCTTATTCGACAACGTGACCCCACAGATGCGCATCTACCGGGAGGAGATTTTCGGCCCGGTACTCTCCTGCGTGCGGGTGGCGGATTTCGCCGCCGCGGTGCAGCTCGTCAACGCGCACCCGCTTGCCAATGGCGTGGCGTGTTACACCCGCGACGGCCACGTGGCTCGCGAGTTCGGCCGCCGCATTGAAGTCGGCATGGTCGGAATCAACATCCCGATCCCCGTGCCCATGGCCTGGCATGGCTTCGGCGGCTGGAAGTCGAGTCTCTTCGGCGACACGCACGCCTACGGCGAGGAAGGCGTGCGCTTCTACACCCGGCAGAAGTCCATCATGCAGCGCTGGCCGCAGAGCACGGACAAGGGTGCGGAATTCGCCATGCCCACGGCAAAATAAACCAAGGTGTCGGTGAACCTTAGTAGGCACGCGCCGCTCTACTGATGTCCGGCGATGACGCACGAAGGATCGACCATGCGCATTATCCCGTTGTTGGGCGCCTCCCTGGTGGCCGTGATGCCGCTGACGGCGTGGGCGGTCGATCCGTTCGGCTTCTACGTCGGTGCGGGCGTCGGCGAGTCCACGGTGCAATCGACCTCGCTCTTTCCGGTACAGGTCTACGAGCACCCGACCGGCTGGAAGGTTTTCGCCGGCTGGCGCCCGATCCAGATGTTCGGGGCGGAAGTCGAGTACGTCGACCTGGGCAGCAGGACCAGGAGCTACACGAGCAACGTGAACGCCACGAGCAACTCTCAGCACGCCAGTGCCAGCGCGGTCGGCGCGTTCCTCGTCGGCTACCTGCCGCAGCCGCTGCCGTATCTGGACTTCTACGGCAAGGTGGGCGCCGCCGACCTGCACACCAACGTCAGCAACACCACCACCACCTACCCGCTACCGCCGAGTTGCGGGCTAGGCTGTACGACGCAGTCGGGGCAGAACACCAGCAACGTGCGTTTCGCCTACGCCGCCGGCATGCAGCTGAAATTCGGCGCGCCGGCAGTGCGCCTCGAGTACCAGGGCTTCACGACCTCCGGTGGCGACCAGAGCCTTTTCTCCCTGGACCTGGCCTGGAACTTCTGAAGGTTCACGAGGCCTTTTTCTCGAACTGCTCTTCCTCGGTACTGCCGGTGAGCGCCGAGAGCGAAGACGCGCCGCCGCTGACTGCCTGCGTCACGGCATCGAAGTAGCCCGCGCCCACTTCGCGCTGATGCTTGGTGGCGGTGTAGCCGGCCGACTCGGCCGCGAACTCCGCCTGCTGCAGCTTCACGTAGGCGCTCATCTGCTGGGCCTTGTAACCACGCGCCAGGTCGAACATCGAATAGTTGAGCGCGTGGAACCCGGCCAGCGTGATGAACTGGAAGCGATAGCCCATGGCCGCAAGTTCGCACTGGAACTTCGCGATGGTCGCGTCATCGAGGTTGCGCTTCCAGTTGAAAGACGGCGAGCAGTTGTAGGCCAGCAGTTTTCCGGGAAACTTCCTGTGCAGACCTTCTGCGAACTCTTTGGCCTGCGCAAGATCCGGCTTGCCGGTCTCGCACCACACCAGATCCACGTACGGCGCATAGGCGCAGCCGCGCGCGATCGCCTGCTGCATGCCGGCCTTGACGCAGAAGAACCCTTCCGAGGTGCGGCCCCTGGCCTTGTCGACGAACGGGCGGTCGCGCTCATCCACGTCCGAGGTCAGAAGGTTCGCGGCTTCCGCGTCGGTGCGGGCCACCAGCACCGTCGGCACGTTGGAGACGTCCGCGGCGAGACGCGCGGCGATGAGCTTGTTGATCGCGTCCTGGGTCGGCACCAGCACCTTGCCGCCCATGTGGCCGCATTTTTTTGCCGAAGACAGTTGGTCCTCGAAGTGCACGCCGGCGGCACCCGCGTCGATCATCTGCTTCATGAGTTCAAAGGCGTTCAGCACGCCGCCGAATCCGGCTTCGGCGTCGGCGACGATCGGCTTCAGCCAGTCGATTGAGTCATCACCCTCGGCGTGACAGATCTCATCCGCGCGCCGCAGGGTGTTGTTGATCCGCCGTACCACCGCCGGCACCGAATCAGCCGGATACAGCGATTGGTCCGGATACATCTCGCCCGAGAGGTTGGCGTCGCCCGCGACCTGCCACCCCGAGAGGTAGATCGCATCGAGGCCCGCCTTCACCTGCTGCATGGCCTGGTTGCCGGTCAGCGCACCGAGCGCGTTTACAAACGGCTTGTCGTTGAGATACCGCCAGAGCTTTTCCGCGGTGAGTCTCGCGATCGAGTGCTCGACCGGGATGGTGCCGCGCAGGCGCACCACTTCGCTGGCCTGGTAACCGCGCTGGACGCCGCGCCAGCGCGGGCTGTCGCTCCAGGTCCGTGTGAGCTCATCGGCGCTGGGCAGGGGCTTTCCGGCGTTCATGGTTGGTGTATCTCTTAGGTCCGGTGAATCGTGTGCAAATCAGCTCAACAGCTCGTAAGCCGGAAGCGTCAGGAACTCATCGAAGGTCTCGGCTTTGGTCATTTGCTCGAAGAGGCGTGCGGCGCTCGGAAACACCCCGTTCGTCAGGCGCGCAGCGCCGACCTCGGCATGGATGCGATCGAGCTCGGCGCTCATCAGGCGATCGAAGCGCCCCGTGGTTATCACCTGCCCATCGCTGGTGCGCGCGCCGTGGCGCAGCCACTGCCACAGCTGCGCACGGCAGATCTCGGCGGTAGCCGCGTCCTCCATGAGGTGATAAAGCGGTACGCAGCCGTTGCCGCGCAGCCATGATTCAAGGTACTGCACGCCGACGCGGATGCAGGCGCGCACGCCCTCTTCCGTGATCTTGCCGTCCGGCACGGCGAGCAGATCCGCGGCTGTCACGCGCACCTCGGCGCGCAGTACACCGAGTTGATTGGGCCCGGGCATCACGGCATCGAAGGCCTCGCGCGCAATGTTGGCGAGTCCCGGGTGCGCGATCCAGGTGCCGTCGTGCCCGGCGTGCGCCTCGCGCAGCTTGTCGGCCCGCACGCGCGCCATCGCCACCTCGTTCGCCGCCGGGTCGTCGCGGATCGGGATCTGCGCCGCCATGCCGCCCATGGCGTGCGCACCGCGCCGGTGACAGGTCTTGATCAAGAGGTCCACGTAAGACCTGAGGAAGTGCCGCTCCATGGTCACGCTGGCGCGATCGGGCAGCAGGAAATCGGGCCGGTTCCGGAATTTCTTAATGAAGCTGAAAATGTAGTCCCAGCGGCCGCAGTTCAGACCCGCCGAATGCTCGCGCAGTTCGTAGAGGATCTCGTCCATCTCGAAGGCCGCGAGCAGGGTTTCGATGAGCACCGTCGCCCTGATGGTGCCGCGCGGGATGCCGAGCGCTTCCTGGGCGGCGACAAACACCTCGTTCCACAGGCGCGCTTCGAGGTGGCTCTCGAGCTTCGGCAGGTAGAAATAAGGGCCGGTGCCGTGCGCGGCGAGCGCCTGGTGGTTGTTGGCGAGGAACAGTACGAAATCGAACAACGCGCCGGAGACGGTCTCGCCGTTGATGCGTACGTGCTTTTCCGGCAGGTGCCAGCCGCGCGGACGCACGATGAGTGTCGCGAGCTGCTCCCCCAGGCGGTAGACCTTGCCGGTGGCCGGATCATCGAAGCTGATGGTGCGACGCACCGCGTCGGTGAGATTCACCTGCCCGCCGATGATGTTGTCCCAGGTCGGTGAGCAGGAGTCCTCGAAGTCGGCCATGAAGGCACGCACCGGTGCGTTCAGGGCATTGATGATCATCTTGCGATCGACCGGGCCGGTGATCTCCACCCGCCGGTCCAGCAGATCCGCCGGCGCCGGGGCCACTTTCCAGTCCGCGGCCCGCACGGCCGCCGTCGCGGGCAGAAACTCCGGCAGCGCCCCGTCATCGAGCAGCTGCTGGCGCGCGGCGCGCGCGGCGAGCAGTTCCAGCCGCCGCGGATTGAAGCGCCGATGCAGACTCGCCAGCAGCTGCAGCGCCAGCGGCGTCAGCACTTCACCCCCGCGTTCGATCTGCGGCCCCAGGATCTCGACCTTCGAACCGTTCTGCGCACGGGAGTTCACGGACCGGTCGGTCTCGGCGTTCATAGACCCCAAAGCATACCCGCTCAGCCTGATAATTTGACTCTGGAAAATTAACATTGTTAATTTCACTTCGGTCCGGGCTGCCACTGAACACCCGCGAGAGGACATATGCCGGAACTGCTGCGCAAGGGACACTTTCTCGGCGCGAAATTGCGCGCCCAGCGCAAACGCACCGGCCTTCTGGATGGGAGCACCGAGCCAGAGCTGCCCTCCTCAGCTACCCCCGGGGGGCGCGGCGGTGCGTATTCCACTCGCGCCCGCATTCCTGGCGCAGACCGGTACCAGTGGCCGGCAGTTCACGCACCTTTTGATCCGCTCGCACCAGGAGATGTCGCGCAACGACTTCCCGGACTTGGAGCGCGCCGCCGGATTGTGTGCGATGGAAACGAGAGAACTCGGTCATGACCGGCGAATACCGACGTGCATTTGCATCACTCCAATCACTTCTCGTTCAGCATTCGCCAACCGAATTGCGCGCACGACTCAGGCGCAAGCATGGGGCAGCCGCGCAGAAAGTACCGTCTGGCTCTGAAATCACCGACGTTGCCATCGACGGACGTTGGGCTACGTTGCCGTTGGCCCATGCTGCACGTCGCGAGCTGCTGGATGCCCAGAGTCATACGCAATCACACCGCTACGCGGCCAACGTCGAGAACTTCATTGGCACGGTCAAAGTGCCCGTTGGCGTCATTGGGCCGTTACGCGTAAACGGCACGTACGCTCAACAGGACTACTTCGTCCCCTTGGCGACGACGGAAGCGACGTTGGTTGCCTCCTACGGTCGTGGTGCGAAGCTGATTACGTCGGTCGGCGGGTGTTCTGCGCTCAGCGTGAACGAAGGCATGGCGCGGGCCCCCGGCTTTGCGTTCCGGGCGCTGCACGAAGCCGGCGAGTTCGCGGCATGGGTTCTTAAAGCGTTTCCGGAATTGGCAGCGGTCGGGGCGGGAACGAGCAGGTATGCGCATCTGCAAAATGTCCGAGTAAGCGTCGAAGGCAATCATGTCTATGCGATTTTCAACTTTCACACGGGGGACGCGGCCGGTCAAAACATGGTCACGATTGCAACGCAGGCGATCTGTGAACACATCAACGTTCACTCGCCAGTCAAGCCGGCGTACTACTTTCTTGAGGCGAATTACTCGGGCGACAAGAAGGCGAGCGCTCAGTCGTCCATATGTGGGCGCGGGAGAAGCGTCACGGCGGATGTCGTCATTCCTGCGATGATGGTACAGGAACAACTCCACACCACCCCCGAAATCATGGCGAAATTCTTCACCATGGGCGCCATTGGTGGCGTCATGTCAGGGGCGATGGGTATCCAATGTCACTTCGCAAATGGCCTTGCAGCA
The DNA here is from genome assembly GCA_963718865.1 of uncultured Gammaproteobacteria bacterium. Classification (GTDB taxonomy): domain Bacteria; phylum Pseudomonadota; class Gammaproteobacteria; order Steroidobacterales; family Steroidobacteraceae; genus 13-2-20CM-66-19. The sequence goes on from CAVRAE010000002.1 coordinate 332,897, forward strand.
ATTTACTTGGCGTGCGGGCAGGACGTGGCCTCCGTTGCCGAATCGGCAGTTGGCATTGCGCGCCTGGAGGTGACTCTTGATGGAGCGCTGTACGCATCCGTGACTCTTCCGAGCTTGCCCGTCGGCACGGTCGGTGGTGGAACGGGCCTTCCGAGCCAAAAGGCCTGTCTCGATATCCTCGGTCTTGCCGGCCCTGGACATGCAAACGCATTCGCGGAGGTGTGCGCCGCGGTTGCGCTTGCCGGTGAGCTCTCGATCGCCGGAGCACTAGCCGCCGGAGAGTTCTCAGGGGCTCACCAGCGCCTGGCGAGACGAGCGGGACAGACTGATTCCGTACCGAGCGCTCCTGCGGTCGGGAAATGATTCCGCTCCTCGGTGGCTTGGCCATCCTCGCCGCCTACCTCGCATTCGTGGCGGTGAGAGTCGGGGTGCATCAAAGAAGTGTGCTGGCGCTTGGATCGATTTCGCTCGACACCGTTCCCGACCGCGCGGCGAGAATGTACGGCGACAAGCCTCTATTTACCTGCGACACGCCAGTGCGCTGGGACGTGCCTGCATTGACGGGGCGTTATCCCGATGCAACAAAGTGGAACGCATGCCGTATTGCATCCACTGCGGCCTTTCTAGCCTCCATGCTCATAGAGGTCATTGGCGTAAGACGTGGTGATCGCGTGGCGATCTTCAAGGAGAATCATTTCGACATCCACTTGCTTCACGTGAGTGTCGTTAGGGCGGGCGGGGTTGCCTGCACTATCAATGGCAAGTTCAGTGCGGACGACCTCGAGCCGTACCTCAAGAATCTCGGCTCGAAGGTGCTCATATCGGATGTTGTAACACTGCGCCGCGTGCTGAGTGCCGGCGGGACGTTCGGCGATGCACGGACTATCGTGGTTGCTGAAAAGAAGAGCGATGCCGCGCAGGCCGAGCTGCTCGACGTGCTAACAGCCTTAGCTCCGAACGTGGAGGTCATTTGGATCGAGGACGCACTGAGAACTGCTGCTCACGGAAGTAGCCCGGTTGCAAGAGGAAGGGACGCGCCGCTGTACCTCGTCCACTCATCGGGCACGACCGGCTTTCCGAAAGCAGTCATCCTCACGAATCGCGCGCAGTCGCATGCCGTCAGAGGATGGCTCTGCTATGTACATATCTCAAGAACCACCGACAAGGGGTACATGGCGGTCCCCAATAACCATCAGGCGGTCATTCTGACCTTCTATGGGCTGCTTCTGCTCGGCGTACCGGTTCATTGGACGTGTGCATACGATCGGGATGGATTCGACGCGGAAGTCGTGGTTCGTGAATTGGCGGCGGGCGGTTTTACGGGCTTCTTCGGGTTTCCAATAACATATACGCAGCTTGCGCGAGTGAATATTGGTGCGCACGATCTGAGCCGAATGAGAGTCTGGGCAAGTACCGCCGACGCCAGTCATGAGGCTATCCAACGGCGCTTCGTAGCTGTGGGTGGTGCGTTCCGCAACCTGGGCATGCCCATGACCGGCTCCGTGTACTTGGACGCGCAAGGGTCCAGCGAAGTGGGCACACCTTCGGTGCTGCGTTACATAACACGGTTCACGAAACACTTCGAGCGGCGGATCGGGCGTCCAGGCTCAACGCCCTTCGGTCCGAAGGTCAGAGTCGTCGGTGCCAACGGGCGCGTAGTAGCGCGTGGCGAAGCCGGTCGCCTTGAGGTGAAGGGTAAAACTGTCTTTGCCGGCTACTGGAACAATCACTCCCTGACATTCGGAGCCATTTGCGACGAGTGGTTCTTCACCGGAGATCTGGTTCGCCAAGAGCGGGATGGCCACCTCATTCAGCTCGACCGCGAAGCGGATGTGATTCGTACGCCTGCGGGGCCCGTCTATAGTCTCCTCATAGAGGAGAAAATTCATAAACATAGCGCTGTATTTGACACCTGCGTGTACGGTGCGCGTCAACCGGACGGGTCGCAACTCCCCGTGGCCGCCATCGCGCTTCGACCCGCGAGCGAGTGCCATATGACCCCAGCGGAACTGAAGGATGAACTCAATGCCACACTGACCGCGGAGGAACAGTTGGCTCGGATCGACATCATGGATTGGAATGAATTCCCAATCGGAATCACGGGAAAGACGCTTAAGCGAGTTTTCCGTTCACGAACAGAGACGAACCACAGCCAGGAGCGGCAATTCGGCGCCTGAGTATGGCGTCGCTGATGACATAAGATCGCGTCCGCACCCCCGACTCTCGAGGACCAAGCATGTTGCGCAATCAACCCGCGCGCGCCGCCCTTGCCGCCTGTGCACTGCTGGGACTGCTCGGCGCGCCGTCGCTACTGAGTGCCGCCTCGCCGCAAGCCACCGCCGAGCATGCCGCGATCAGTGCCTGGCGCACGCGGCGCGAGGATTCACTCACCAGCGATACCGGCTGGCTGACGCTCGCGGGACTTCTGTGGCTGAAGCCCGGGGATAACAGCTTCGGCCGCGCTGCCTCGAACGCCCTCGTCCTGGACAATGCCGCGCTGGCGGACACCGCGGGCTCATTCGTGCTCAGCGGCGCGCAGGTGCGCTTCATGGCTCATGTGGGCGGCGGCGTGACCCATGATGGACGGCCCGTGACCGCAATCGACCTCGTTTCCGATGCGCATGGCGAGCCCACCGTGCTCGCGAGCGGCGCGCTGCGCTTCTTCATCATCGAGCGGTCCGGACACATCGGCGTGCGGGTACGTGATCTGAACAACCCGCACCGGCTGAACTTCCAGGGACTCACCTACTTTCCGGTGAGCACCGCCTGGGTGTTCAACGCACGTTTTGAGCCCTACCAGCCGGTGCACCACATAAAAATCACCAATATCCTCGGCATGGAAGAGGACGACGTGTCGCCCGGGGCCGTGGTGTTCACCACGCATGGCCGGCAGTGGCGCCTCGATACCGTGCTCGAGGATCCCGGCGACAAAGAACTCTTCATCATGTTCGCGGATGCCACCAGCGGACATGCAACCTACGGCGCCGGCCGCTTTATGTATATTCCGCTGCCGACGCACGGTACCGTGGTGCTGGATTTCAACAAGGCGTTCAATCCGCCGTGCGCACTCAATGACTTCGCCACCTGCCCGCTGCCACCGTTCCAGAATCGTCTGAAGCTCAAGGTCGAAGCTGGCGAGAAAACCTACGCCGGCGGACCGCAGCATAAGGCGGGCTGACTGGCAGCCCGGCCACGCGACCCGGGTACGGAACGCTCAAGCATCGATAAAAATAGTCGCGGGGTGCTCGAGACACTCCTTCAGCGCCTGGATCATCGCCGCCGCGTCGTAGCCGTCCACGAAGCGGTGATCGAACGATGAAGACAGATTCATGGTGCGGCGGATGGCGATGGCACCATCGATCACGACCGGGCGCTCGATGGCGCGGTTCACGCCAATGATGGCGACCTCGGGTGCGTTGATGATGGGGGTGCTGGCGATGCCGCCGAGCTTGCCGAGACTGGTGATGGTGATGGTTGAACCGCTGAGCTCATCGCGCGTCGCCTTGTTGGTACGCGCTGCTTCGCTCACGCGGCGCATCTCGCCAGCCAGGTCCCAAAGCGCGAGTGCCTGCGCATCGTGCACTACCGGGACTTTCAGGCCATCGGGGGTCTGGGTAGCGATGCCTAAATGCACCGCGCCGTAGCGCACGATAACGCCGCGCTCCGCGTCGTAGTGCGCATTGCATTGCGGAAAATCCCGCAGGACACGTACCAGGGCGAGCGCCAGGAACGGCAGGTAGGTGAGCGCCGGCGCGCCCCGCTCCTGCTTGCCGTTCAGGTGCTGCCGCAGTGATTCGAGCTCCGTGACGTCGAGTTCCTCAACGTAGGCGAAGTGCGGAATGTTGCGCTTCGCTTCGCTCATGCGCTGCGCAATGACCCGGCGCAGGCCGATCACCTTGATCTCCTGCGTGCCGGTGCTGCGCGCAACCGCAGGACGCGCACCCGCCGGCACCGCCCTGGGAGTTGCACGCAGCGGGGTGGGCGCCTGCGTACGCCGGGCAACGTACGCCTCGAAGTCTTTCGGCACGATGCGACCGTTTGGTCCGGAACCTGCGACCTGCTTCAGGTCCACGCCCGCCTCATGAGCGCGGCGGCGCACCGCCGGCGAGGTCGCGACGCGCCCGCCGGACACAACTGCGGCCTGCACGTCGGCAGCGCTGGCCTCGGCAGCGTGCGCGCTTGCCGCGCCATTTGCGCCCGGGGCGGCGCTTCTTGCCGGCGCGGCTGCAGCCGCGGCCGGCTTTGACGCCGGTGCCGCTGGGGCAGCAGCCGCGCTGGCGGCAGCACCCGACCCGGTTTCAAACACGATCAGCGCCGAGCCCACCGGCACCATGTCCCCCGGAACGCCCGTGGTCGACACGACGCGCCCACTCACCGGAGCCGGCACTTCCACCGCAGCCTTCTCGGTCATCACCTCGACCACCACGTCATCCTCGGCAACCGTGTCGCCGGGCTTCACTTTCCAGCTGACAATCTCCGCCTCGACCGTACCTTCGCCCAGATCCGGCAGTTTGAAGACGTATTGGCTCATGCTGGCTCCATGACTTCTTTGAGGGCCGCGGCAATGCGCGCCTGGCCCGGAAAGTATTCCCACTCGAACGCGTGCGGATAAGGGGTGTCCCAGCCGGTGACGCGCTGCACGGGCGCCTCCAGATTCCAGAAGCAATGCTCCTGCACCGTGGCGACCAGCTCCGCCCCGTAGCCACCGAAACGCGTGGCTTCATGCACCACCACGCAACGCCCGGTCTTGCACACGGAGGTGCACAGGACATCCACGTCGAGCGGCGCCATGGTGCGCACGTCGATGATTTCTGCATCCACTCCCGCGACGCGCACGGCCGCCTCGGCGACATGCACCATGGTGCCGTAGGCGAGCACCGTCACGTCCTTGCCCTCACGCACCACCTGGGCGCGGCCGATCGGCACGGTGTAATGGCCTTCCGGAACCTCGCCGCGCGGGTGCGCGCTCCACGGCACCGCCGGCTTGTGCGGGTCACCGTCGAAGGGTCCGTTGTAGATGCGCTTGGGTTCGAAGAATACGACCGGATCATCATCCTCAATCGAACTGATGAGCAGGCCTTTGGCGTCGTAAGGGTTGGACGGCATGACCACCTTCACGCCGCAGACGTGCGTGAAAATTCCTTCCGGACTTTGCGAGTGGGTCTGGCCGCCGCGGATACCGCCGCCGCACGGGGTGCGAATCGTGACCGGGGCCGCGAACTCGCCCGCCGAGCGGTAGCGCAACCGCGCCAGCTCACTCACCACCTGGTCGAAGCCCGGGTAGATGTAATCGGCGAACTGGATTTCCGCCACCGGCTTGAGTCCATTCACGCCCATGCCAATGGCGGCGGCGATGATGCCGCCCTCGGCAATCGGGGTGTCGAGCACGCGGTGCTCGCCGTACTTTCTCTGCAGCCCTTCGGTGCAACGGAATACCCCGCCGAAGTAGCCGACGTCCTCGCCGAGAATCACCACGCGCGGATCGCGTCCCAACATCACGTCCATCGCGGAGTTGAGCGCCTGCACCATGTTCATGCGCGCCATGCTTCAGCCCTCTTGCGCCTGCGGCTGCGCGACCGCGGTCGCCCTGGCGCGCTCTTGCAGCAGCTTGCGCAGCTCTTCGCGCTGATGCACCAGGTTCGGCGGCATCTCCTTGAACACGTCTTCGAACATGGTAAGCGGGTCGAGCGAGGGCCCGGCGGTGAGCGTCCCGTAACTCTCCGCCTCCTTCCAGCAGGCGGTCACGTGCGCGTCGAGCTCTTTCTCGAGCTGCGCGTGGCGCTCCTCGGACCATTCGCCGAGCGCCATGAGATGGGCTTTCAGGCGCATAACCGGGTCCCCGAGCGGCCACGCGCGCCACTCATCCTTCGGCCGGTAGCGTGAGGGATCGTCGCTGGTGGAGTGCGCCGCGGTGCGGTAGGTGACGTGCTCGATGAGCGTGGCGCCGCCGCTCTGGCGTGCACGCTGTGCGGCCCACTGCGTTACCGCATACACCGCCAGGAAATCGTTGCCATCGACGCGGATGCCGGGAATTCCATAGCCCGGGCCACGCTGCGCGAAGGTGCGCTGCTCGCCGCCCGCAAAGCCCTGAAAGGTCGAGATCGCCCACTGATTGTTCACGAGATTGAGGATCACGGGCGCCTGGTACACCGCCGCGAACGTCATGCCGTAGTGGAAGTCCGCCTCGGCGCTCGAACCCTCGCCGATCCAGGTGGCGGCGATGCGGTCCTCGCCCTTGATGGCAGCCGCCATCGCCCAGCCCACCGCCTGCGGAAACTGGGTTGCGAGGTTGCCGGAGATCGAGAATATGTTGCCCTTGCCCCAGTGATACATGATCGGCATCTGCCGGCCCTTGCAGAAGTCATGGGTGTTTGACAGACACTGGCACATGAGATCGACCAGGTTGCGGCCGCGAACCACGTGCAGGCCCTGCTGCCGGTACGACGGAAACAACATGTCCCCGGGCTGCAACGCCATGCACTGCGCGACCGCGACCGCCTCCTCGCCGGTTGACTTGATGTAGAAGGAGATACGGCCCTGGCGCTGGATTTTCTGCATGCGATCGTCAAACAGACGCGTGAGCAGCATGTGGCGCAGGCCCACCTGCAGCTCCGCGGGCTCCAGGTGCGGATTCCACGGCCCTACCGCCCGGTTGTCCTCGCCGAGCACCCGCACCATCTCCACCGACAGTCCCTCCATGTCGCGCGCCGCGGCCATCACGTCCGGCCGATGCACCGCGCCCGCAGGCGAAATCTGCACGTAACTGAAGTCAGGCTCCTGTCCGGGCCGTGCCGGCGGGGAAGGAACGTGCAAGCGTGACCGTGGGGTCATGAGGAGGCCTCTTATTCGTCAGCCGCCGCAAGGGTTGCGGGAACGTGTACGGATGAGCTTAGATTGTAGTCGCCTCACCGCGGTAACACTACGCATGAAAGCCCCAAGCCACTTCCGCGGCGTCGTACTGCGGCAGCCCGCGCCGCGGCAGCCCGCCCTGGTAAAGCCCGCCCCGGGTGCGCGCGTGCGCGTCGGCCGTGAAGTTGCCGGTCGCGGTGGCAAGGCCGTGTCGGTGATCACCGGCTTGCCACTTGGAGGCGAGGAACTTGAGCAACTCGCCGCGCGCCTGAAGAAGCTCTGTGGCGCCGGCGGCGCAGTAAAAAGCGGCAACATCCAGATCCAGGGCGAGCATCGTGACCGGCTGGTGAGCGAGTTGTGCAAGCTCGGGTATGAAGCGCGGCGTGCGGGCGGCTGAAGCCCCCGTTAATGAACGTGCGGCGGCGCAGAGTGGTCAGCGCCTGCTTGCTTGCTATAAAGTGGGGCTGTGCTGCCCGCCCAAGACACACCCCCGCGACCCGAGGGTAACGCTCTGCTGTTCGCCCGGAATTTCTTCCGGCACCCGCGCATGCTCGGTTCGATCGTCCCCAGTTCGCGTTTTCTGATCAGGCAGCTGCTCGCGCCGGTCAACTGGACCCAGGCGCGCGTGTTCGTGGAGTACGGCCCCGGGGTCGGCGGTATCACGGCCGAGGTGCTGCGCCGCATGCACCCGGACGCGATCCTGATCGCCATCGAGATGAACCCGGACTTTGTCAGTTATCTGGGCCGGGCGATCCCCGATCCGCGGCTGAAAGTCGTGGCAGGGTCGGCGGAGTCGGTGGACGAGATCCTGCGGCGCTTCGGCCGCAACAGCGCCGACTACATCATTTCCGGGATCCCCTTCAGCACCATTCCCGCCCCGGTGCGCGAGCGCATCCTGCGCAAGACCTGCGACGTGTTGAAACCGCGCGGCGCCTTCCTCGTGTACCAGTTCTCGACGCGGGTGTTCGAGGATCTGAAGCGCATCTTCGGCTACGTCGGGCGCAAGTTTGAGCCGCTCAACGTGTTGCCGGCGCACCTGTTCTTCTGTCGGCCGGGAACCGCGTAGCCGCGAGGCCGCATGCCACTGCTTTCCCGACTGAGCATCGCCACCGCCCTGGGGCTGCTGCTCGCCGGCTGTGCAAGCTCTTCCCACGTGTTGATTGGCACGCCGCGGCCGCCGATTTCGCCCGAGCTTGTGAAGGTCTATCTGCAGCCGCCGGCAAAGTACGAGCAGATCGCGACCATCGATGCGACCAGCCGCGGCTCCCTGACGATCACCAGCCAGCAGAACATGGACAAGGCGATCGCCCGGCTCAAGCAGGAGGCGGCACGCCTGGGTGCCAACGGCATCCTGTTGCAGGGGATCGAAGATCAGCAGTCGGGGTCGATTGGCAGCGGCATCGGCAATTCCACGTTCAACGGCAACAGCGCGATCGGCACCAGTGTCGGCGGCTCATTCGGAATCTATAACAAGGCCGCCAGGGGCACCGCCATTTACGTGCCCTAAGTCCATCGGCGAAAATCGCAGGAAGCGATTTTCGCGGACATTAGCTTCGTTTCCGCCGGCCAAAGGCGCGACTTTGGCCGACTGCGGCGCTCAGGGCTTGACCGGTGCCACCGGCACTGCCGCCGCACTGGCCGTACTCGCGCGCAACTCCCGCAGCAGCTCATCGCCGAAATAACCCGCGGGGATGGTCCCCTGCTTCATGAACTCCAGGTGAAAGCGCTGCGGCGAGTAGCGCGCGCCGAGGAGCTGCTGCGCGCGTTTGCGTAGCGCGAGAATCTGCTCCTTGCCAAGACGGTAGGTGATCGCCTGTGTTGGCCAGCGCGAATAACGTGTCACCGCGGCACGCGCGCCCTGGCAGCTCGCCTGCTTGGCGTCGGACTTCAGTGCCGCGGCGTCCTGGCAGGACCCGGGCAGAAAATCCACCACCTGCGAGAACAGCGTGACGGCATCCTCGAATGACAGGCGCCCGGTGTGGATTCCGGTGTCGATGCGCACGCGCAGGTCACGGTACAGCTTGCCGCGCAACTGGTACAGGTGCTCCTCCGGGGTGTAGAAGCCGTTCGGCGCCGCCGGCGCAGGCTCCGCGAGCAGCGCTTCGGCGTACAGCGCCCAGCCTTCCGCGGCCATGGAGTCCTCCCACATCGACGAGGAATCCTCCACCGCCCCGGGGGTCAGCCAGCGCATCGGTGAGATCTGCTCGCGATACCGGGTCATGACCTTGTAGTGCCAGTCGTGGCCCGGGAAGCCCTCGTGCCCGGCCAGATCCGGCATGGCGGCGTAATTGTGCTCGGCGCGCAGCTGCGCCACATCATCCCCGGTTGGAGTTACATAAAAGCGGCCCACGCCGGTTTTTCTGAACGGCGGCGCCGGATAGTACGCCGCGCCCTCGATCGAGGCGCGCAGCGGCGGCGGCGTCACCGTGACATCCAGGCGGTAGTCCGCGGGCACGTCGAACAGTCCCGAATCGCGCCCGTAAGCCACCAGCCGCTGTGCGGTCTTGCGGTAGCCCTCCACCATTTCCGCATCCGTGTGCGGCGCATTCTGGCTCAGCTGTGCGAGCACCTGGCGCACCGTATCCGCGCCGTCGGTGCCCGCCGGCCACTTGTGGGCAAGGGCAATCTGCTGCGCGAGCGCCACCATTTGCGCCTGCGTGGCGGTCACGACCGGCCAGGAGCCGGCATACAGTTCAGCGGCGGTGGCCGTCAGACGCAGGTTGTTGCGCAATGCCCAGTTGTATTCGCTGTCACCGATGGCGAAGTGATCGGCCCGGAATGCCGGCTTCAGCGCCGCGCTGCCCGTACCCTGCGGGTCGTCGAAGTAGCTGGCCGCAACGAAGTCGCGCAGGTGGTGGTAGGCAGCCGCCGCATCATTGCCGGCCGCCTGCAGATCTTGCAGCAGCGCCTCACGTCCGGGTGCGCCGATATCCGTGGCGGCGAGCTGCTGCAGCGTCTTCATGAAATAGTCAGCATCGGCGACGCTGCTCTGCAGCCCGTACTCACGCAACACGCGCCAGTCGGGCGAGTTGTGAGCGCGCACGCCCGCGGCAAGCTGTTTCTCGGCGATGGCAAGATAGGCCGGGACTGCACGCGTACGCGCGATGACCTCCTGCCACTCCAGCTGCGTTCCGTAGGTGCCCGGCCCGGTCGCCGTCATGCCCTGGATCTGCCAGTCGACGCCGCGAAAAGGCTCATCCACGTAAGAGTCCAGCGCGCGCTCCTGGTAGTGGCGCACCTGGTGCTGGTGCAGGAGGAACGCGATCTGCGCCAGCGCCACCGAGCGGTCGATGCGACGCCGCGCCGCAAGTGTGGCCGGGGCCAGCGCGGCAAAACGCGCGCGGAAGACCGCGAGCCGCGCATCTTCGCGCGCCAGACCCTCCGGGGAATAGTCACGCAGGGTGCCGTCGACTCTCGCCAGGTGCGGATCAAATGCAGCGCCGCCGAGGTAGGTCGCGACCACCGGGAAACGGTGCAGGACGTAGCTGACGTACTCGTGTTCCAGCGCCGCGAAGGGCGCATCGGCATGGTGGCGGACCGGCAACGGCTGAGCCGCGGGCGGGGACGCCACCGCATTCATGATGGCGAGGCAGGGAACGCCGAGCAGCAGCGTGCCCGTCAAATGCTTGATTCGCTTCACCTTGAGTCCTTCCCAGTGTCCGGTTTGGGCTGTCGACAGCGCGCGCAGCATACGACGCCGCGCGAACCGAAGCGAAGTGCCGAACCTGTAACCGGTTGTATCCGTTGACACGATCGCGCTGAAGCGCCGATGCTCGCCCCCATGGCGCAGATGATGGCCCCATGACGCTGTCGGCCACAGAACGGGCCCGCTACCACCGCCACCTCGCGCTCGCGGAGATCGGCGCGGCGGGCCAGGAAAAACTCAAGGCCGCGCGCGTGCTGATCGTCGGGGCCGGCGGCCTGGGATCGCCTGCGGCGCTGTACCTGGCGGCGGCGGGTTGTGGAACGCTCGGGCTGCTGGATTTTGATCGCGTCGATCTCTCCAACCTGCAGCGTCAGGTCCTGTTTGACACTGCCGACATCGCGAAACCCAAGGCCGATGCGGGCCGCGAACGGCTGACCGCCCTGAACTCCGAGATCCGCATCAACGCCCACACGGTGGAACTCAAAGCCGCCAACGTGCGCGCCGTGTTCGCCGGCTACGACGTGGTGATTGACGGCACCGATCGGCTTTCGACCCGCTACCTGGTCAATGACGCCTGCGTGCTGTATGGCAAGGCGCTGGTGTCGGCGGCGATTCATCGTTTCGAGGGCCAGCTGATGACCTATGTACCGGACCAGGGGCCCTGCTACCGCTGCCTTTTCCCGGATGGCCGCCAGGCCCTCGTCGCCAACTGCGCCGAAGCGGGCGTCCTCGGGGTACTGCCGGGCGTGCTCGGTACGCTGCAGGCGACCGAGGCGATCAAACTCATCACCGGCGTGGGCGAGCCGCTCACCGGCAGGCTCCTCACCTACGACGCGCTCGACATGCGCTTCCAGGAGTTCCGCGTCAGCCGCCGGCCTGACTGTGCGGTGTGCGGCGATGCACCCAGCATCACCGAGCCGCGCGACCAGGACCCCTTGCCGGCGGGCGCTGCGCCGGGCGCGGTGCGCCGCCTGTCGGCAAACGACCTGCGAGCACTGCTGCAAGCCAACACGGCGTTGCTGGTGGACGTGCGCGAGCCCCACGAATTCGCCGCCGGACACCTCGCCGGCGCGCGCCACATCCCGCTCGGGGAGTTGCCCCGGCGGCTCGCCGAGATCCCCAAAGATGCCGCGCCGGTGTTCATCTGCAGGAGCGGCGGCCGCTCACTCGCGGCCTGCTCGATGGCGCTGGCGGCCGGTATTGCCTCACCCGCTAATCTCGACGGCGGTTTGCAGGCCTGGGCCCGCGAAGTAGATCCCAGCCTCCAGGTCGCCTGAAGGTCAGCGGCTAACTGCGGTCAGTGCTGCAGCGCGACCTCGCAAACGCCGGCCGCTTTGCTGGCGGACTATCGAGCACGACGCGCCGCTTGAGCAGTTCCAGCGCCGCGCGCGGCTCGTCGACGAACTCGAATAACTTCAGGTCCTCGGCGGCTATGGTGCCGTGGCGCACCAGCGCGTCGAAGTTGATGACTTCCTTCCAGTACGCGGAGCCGTAGAGGAACACCGGGATCGAGGGATCGATCTTGCGTGTCTGGGCCAGGGTCAGGATCTCGAACAGCTCATCGAAAGTACCGAAGCCCCCCGGGAAAGCAATGAGGGCCCGCGCCAGGTGTGCAAACCACAGCTTGCGCATGAAGAAGTAATGGAACTCGAAACTCAGCTCCGGGGTGATATAGGAATTGGGGCGCTGCTCGTGGGGAAGTCCGATATTGAGTCCCACGGAGCGGCCGCCGGCGAGCGCCGCGCCCTTGTTGGCAGCCTCCATGATCCCGGGGCCGCCGCCCGAGCAGACCACGAGCGGCGTGCCCGGCAGAGTCTTACTCCACTGCGTCACCAGCCGCGCCAGCTCCACGGCCTCATCCACATAGCGCGCGAGCGGCCCGTCGGCGTGGATACGCGCGGACCCGAAGAACACCACCGTGGCTGAAACGCCGTAGCTGCTGAAGGCGCGCAGTGGCGCGAGGTACTCCGAGACGATGCGTATCGGGCGCCCCTCGTCCGAGTCGATGAACCTCGGATCGTGATAGGCCAGCAGGGGTGAATCGGTCATTCGCTCGCTCCTTGTCGCCGAACCCGTCGACGTCGCGATTGGCACTCTAACGAATTCGGCTGCCCGCGTGCGACACTGCATTTTTTGCCGGCGGAGTCCGTTGCTTGCACGCCCGGAAGGTAACCGTGTCCCGCAGCCTCCCGGCGGCGGTGCTGCTCGCAGCACTCGGCGCGCTCGCGGCGGGCAACACCAGCGCTGACGCCGCGGCCGCAGCGCGGGCCGGCGCCTCGGACCTGCCGCCCATCAGCGCCGCCACCTCGCTGCTGGTGGTGGCGCCGCATCCGGATGATGAGACCTTGTGCTGCGCCGGACTCATACAGCGCGTCGTGCACGCCGGCGGACACGTGAGCGTGGTGTGGATTACCAGCGGCGATGGCTCCGAGCTCGACATGCTGTTCATCGAGCACCGAGCGTTCGCCGCTCCGGCAAAGGCGCTGGAGCTTGGCGCGCGGCGCATGCAGGAAGCGCGTGCCGCAGCGAGCGCGCTCGGTGTGCCGGCGCAGCGGCAGTTGTTTCTGGGCTTCCCCGACCGCGGCCTGCTCAAGCTCCTGACGATCAACCGCACGGCGCCCTACACGTCCGGATTCACCGGCGCCGCGGCAGTCCCCTACCCTGGGGCGTTGTTTCCGGGTCACCCCTACACCGGTGAGAGTCTCGAGCGTGATTTTGCGGCGCTGCTCTCACGTGTGGCGCCAACGCTGATCCTCGCGCCAACTCCCCGCGACGCTCACCCGGATCATCGCGCGGCGGGCCTGCTCGCCGCCGCGGCCGCGGCGCGCCTTGCGGGCGGCGTGCAGCTGCGTTTCTGGATCGTGCACGGCGGCGAGGGCTGGCCGAGTCCGCGCGGACTGGAGCCGGGCCTGCCGCTCACTCCTGCGCCACGCATTCGCGGCGTGACGCCCGCGGTCTTCACGCTCGAACCGGCGGAGGAGGATCGCAAGCTCGCAGCGCTACGCGCCTATAACACGCAGCTGCAGGTGCTCACCCCGTTTCTGCTCGCCTTCGTGCGCACGACCGAGTTGTTTGCCGCCGATCCCTAGTCCATGGGCCGAAATCGCAAGAAGCGATTTCGGCGGACAGTGGCTTCGCCGGCTACGGCGGGGCTAAGGGCCCCGCCAACGATCGAGCCAGCGATCCAGGGCGCCGGCGATGCGTTCGCGCAGCCGGTCGAGCCAGGCGCGTTCGCGCCAATAGCGACGGCTCAGTTCCATCGAGACGGCAAAGTCCGCGGCGAACAACGCCGCCGCCGCATCGCTGGCGCGCCGGTCGGCGATTTCCTGGTTGGCTTCGAGGTTCCACCTGAAAGACCAACGATCGAGATTGCTCGAACCAATCGAAACCCAGTCATCGCAGAGGATCATCTTGGCGTGCAGCATGCGTGGCTGGTACTCGAAAATCCGCACGCCATTGCGCAGCAGCTTACCGTAGAAGCGGCGCGCCGCCTGGCGCACCCAGGGGTGATCGGTGCGCTCCCCGGGCACCAGCAGGCGCACATCCACGCCGCGGCGCGCCGCGCGCCGCAGCGCCTTGCGAAAGCGGCGTGACGGCACGAAGTACGCGCTCATTATCCAGGTGCGCTCACCCGCCGCCTCGAAGCGGCGGATCACGTCGTTGGCGAGGACCGAGCGTTGCCGCGCCTCGCTCAGCGCCAGCCTGCCGACGGCGCCGTCGGCGTGCGGCGCTGCCGCAGGCTGCGCCGCCAGCGACAGATCAGCGCCGCAGCGGCGCCAGGTGGCCGCGAAAGCGCTCTGCCAGTCCGCCACGACCGGACCTGCAATCTGCACCATGAGCTCGCGCCACGGCGGGTCACCGGCCGCACCGCTCGCAAACTCGTCCGCGAGACCCGCGCCGCCCACGAAGGCGAGCCGCCCGTCGACGAGCAGCAGCTTTCTGTGATCGCGCCGGAAGTTGAGCAGGCGATTCTGCAGGCGCAGGGGGTTGAAGAAGCGCAGCTCCACGCCGGCGGCGAGCAGGCGCGCCCGGTCCGCGCGCACCAGCCCGAGCGCGCCGAAGCCATCAAACATGGCGCACACGCGCACGCCGCGTGCGCGCGCCTCGGACAGTGCTTCAATAAAGCGCGTCGCGATGCGGCCCGAGTTGACCAGGTACATCTCCAGCAGCACGTAGGCGTGGGCCGCGTCGATTGACCCGAGCATGCGCGCGAAAAACTGTGCGCCGTCGTTCAGGAACTCGAATTCGTTCCCCGGTCGCCAGGGCCACGCGCTGGCTGTAGATTGCTGCATCTGCCGCTGGCCCGTCATGAGCGAACAATGACCGACCTGATGATGAGACGCCAGCGCGCGGCGCTGGTGCTCGTGATGCTCGCGCCGATCGGCTGCGCGGCCGACGTAACCGGCGCGGTCAACAGCGTGCGCGCGCGCGGTTGTGACGCCCGCCCCGGCGCCACGACGCCACTGCGCGCGAGCGCCGTGCTCGATGCGGTGGCACGGCAGCTGGCTGCCGGTGCGCCCCTGGGCCTCGCCCTGCAGCGCGCCAATTACCATGCGGTCAGCTCGTTCTCGCTCAGCGTCGCGGGCGTGCCGGCAAATGGCGATGTGGCGCGTATCCTCGCCCGGCAGTTCTGCAAGGAGAGCACCGATCCCGCGTTTCGGGAAATTGGCGTCGCGCGCCGTGGCGCGGATGTGTGGATCGCGTTCGCCGAGCCTTTCGCGCCACCCGCGCGGCAGGACGCCGCCGCGATCAGCCGCCGGGTGCTGCAACTCGCGAACGCGGCGCGTGCGCAGCCGCGTCGTTGCGGGCCCAGGGCCTACGCCGCTGCTCCCCCGCTCGCGCTCAACGCCACGCTCGGACGTGCGGCACAGGCGTACGCCCAGGAGCTGGCGAACCATGGCTACATGGATCACACCGGCCACGACGGCAGCTCGCCGGCGCAACGCATAACGCGCAGCGGCTACCGCTGGCGCGAGGTGGGCGAGAACCTTGCCAGCGGCATCATGACGCCCGAGGAAGTGGTCGCGGGGTGGCTGGGGAGCACCCATCACTGCGCAAATCTGATGGATCCGGCCTTCAGCGAAATGGGAGTTGCGTTCGGCGTAAATCCACGCGATGAACGCGGCGTTTACTGGGCCATGGAGTTTGGCAGGCCGCCATGAATCAGGGGCTGGCGTCGCGGTGGTGTTCGAGCGTGAGCAGGCTGCCCGCCACGATGTACAGCAGCGCGAACCATGCAAGACCGTGAGTAAAGAAAATCTCCAGCAACATGTAGACGGAGGGAATGCGCGCCGCGAAACCCGTGGCCTGCACGCCGCCGATGAGGGTGGCGGCGGCGGCGCACAACAGCAGCACCGGTCCCGCCGTCGGCCGACCCAGGCGTGATTCCGGCGGTAAGGGGTTCGGTGTTGGCAAGCGCCAGTACCACGCGGCGAGGATCGCCAACCCCGCTATGGAGCTTAAATACTGGAGCGCGCGGTTGACCGTCGTGTCGTAGGTGCCTACCGCGAAGTCCGCGTGCAGTTCGGCGTAGTGGCGCACTACCCAACCGTCGCCGTGCGTGAAGGAATCCCACAGCAGGTGCGACCAGGCGCCAATGAGAATCGATAGCGGCGCGAACAGCCACTCCAGCGGGCGTGTGCCGAACGGCTCGATGGCACGCAGGCACAGCCAGCGCGCCCGCGGCGTCATGAGCGCCGTCAGCGGCGCGCGCAGCAGGTAGCAGCACGCGAGGACACCCAGGCACAGCGGCACACACACCCGCCAGGAGGCGGCAAGGTTGTGGGTCTCGGGAAACCAGGCGCGCACACTCCACGGCAGGTAGTGGGAAAAGTCCGGGGCCATCGCCCCCAGCACCAGCGGTACGGTGCGCAGCGGTTTGAGGCGCCGCAGCGGCAGAATCGCAGCCGGATGGGACAGCGTGAATGGCACGCTGCGCGCCTCAGCCCGAGGCTCGCGCGGCCGCCACCACGCGGATGCTGAAATCCTTGCCGGCCCACTCACTGCCGCGCCTGAACGTAAGGTCGATACGCCGTCCGGCGTGCAGATGCGCCGTGTCGATCATGACCACGTGCAGCCCGAGTGAGTTGGCGGCGGTGTCCACATCGCGCACCTCCTGCCAGCCATCCACACCCCAGTGCACGGACCCCGGTTCGCGCAGGGCCACGGTGAGCGCGCACCCTTGCGGCAGCTCGCCAGCCGGGGCGTGCTCGCACCACATGACGCGCGTCAGCGCCGGCCGCTCGCCCCGATAGCGCTCCCACACCGCCGTGGGTCGATCGAACGGCCGCTTCAGCCCGCGCGAGATGACGAGTTTCAGGTACTCCGCATGCGCCCACACCAGGGGCATGGCGGCGCCGGTCGCCTTGCCCGGCTCGAGGCCGCGCGCCGCGATGGGCGCCGCATCCCAGATCTGCTCCGGCAACATCCCACCCGGTGAGGCCATACGCGCCATGGCGACGATGAGTGGCAAGGGATCGCGGCCGGCGACAATTTCGTAGTGACCCCGCTCACCGCTCAGCAGTGGCCAGGGGCGGCCACGGCCGGTGCCGTCGTAGGCGCTGCCATCATCGTGCTCACCGTAGCCGTCGTCGGTGTAGCGATGCCAGCAGGGTCCCGCCGGCGTGTCGACTTTCAGGAGCGCATCCGCCACGCGTACCGTGCCGAGGATGAGCGGATCATCCGCGCGGCGCAGCCCGCAGCGCACCAGCTGCAGAAAGTCGACGCCCACCTGCTCGGCGGCGCGCAGATTCGGATCGCGGGCGAGGTTCTTGATCGCGAGCGCGCCATACTTCGCGCACCGGTCGGTGATGGCTTGCGGCGGCGCGACGCGTACGTAGTAGCCGGGCACACCGAGGCGGCGCGCCAGCGGGGTGTCCGCGACACAGGTCCAGTCCTCGAGGCGCGCGTTCCAGTAATCCGCAAACGCGAGTGCCAGTTCACGGCCGTCGGCCGGCAGGTAGCGGGCGCCCGCGACCAGCGCCGCGATGCACACCGCGAGGGTAAAGACGTTGAGCCCCGCATCCTCTTCCCAGCGGTCCTGGTCGCTCACCGGTCCCGTGCGCACGAGAAACGCGAGCGCACGCCGCACCATGTCGCCGACTTCGGTGCCGTCCAGCGCCTTGCGCTCCTCGAGCACGGCGGCGAGCAGCACCGGGAAGGCGGCTTCATCGAGCTGAATGCCGGACCAGTACCCGGCGCCGCCCAGCCATTGGTTCTGGTGCCAGTGTCCGTCCGCGTTCTGCGTCGACAGCAGGTAGCGCAGCGTGTTGCAGGCCTCGCGCGTGGCGCCGACGGCGAGCAGCGCGCTGGCGCATTCCACCAGGTCCCGTGGCCATACCAGGTGGTAACCCTCGCGCTCCTCGTGGGTGTTGCCCCACGGCACGCTCAGGGAGGCGACCATCGCGCCCGGATAGATCTTGTCGCGGTGTGCGCGCAGCACCATGGCGGAAATGCGGAACTGCTCGGCACACGCATCCGGCAGGTCCGCGGGCAAAGTACTCTCGGGTTCGCAGTTGGCGTGCCAGTGCGTCCAGGCCGTGAGCTGCCGCTCCCAGGAGCTCTCGAACGGTTCGCACAGGGCGGTGAGTGCCAGCGTCGCCGCCGATTCGGCGCTGCTGCTAAACCCGAGTGCCAGGACCGACTCGCGCGGCAGCTCGCCCACGAGCGCGACGTTTCCCGGCCCGGCCTCGTCGTACTCCCAGGTGAGTGCGCCGTGTTGGGTGAAATCCTGCCAGGCATCACTGTGACCGGAAATCCCGGCACTGGCGCGACCCCAGGCATCCACCTGTTGCCCGGTTACGGCGGCGAGGGCCACCCCGTACGGGCCAGCTTCAGCCCACAGGAGCTTGCGATTGCGGTGTTGCGCGACCTGGGCGCGATTGTTAAGACCCGTGCCACCCAGGTGCGGCGCGAGCAGCGCATAGGGACGCAGGGCCGGATCGCCGCTGAGGCTCACTTCGATCAGCAGCACATCGCGGTCGTCGCATGGCGTCACGCGCAGCGCGAGCTCAAAGCGCTCATGCCGGTGGACGATGTGCACCGCCGGCGCGCCGGGCGCGCCGAGCGTCACCACGTGCTTCCACAGGCGCTTTACCTCTACCCAGAAACCCGCGCCGTCCGCGACGATGAAACCAAGATCGCGGATCTGCGGCAGGTCGACGCGCGGGTGGTACACCTCGTTGATGATGCCGCCGCCGATCGTGAACCACAGCCGCGAGGAGCCGAGCGAGCAGCCCACCATTTCCTTGGCACTGCTGCTCCAGGTAGGACTAAGTCCGGGTGCCCCCGGCGCCGCGCTCATCCGTCAGCCGCCGCGCCGCCACATGCGCAGCCCGCCGATGAACGCGTTCTTGTTGTCCCCGAGGCGCACAGCGCGTGGCAACTTCTTCATGCGCACGGCATTGCCACCGCCCAGGACCACGTAGTCGGCCTCGAAGACCGCCTGCAGGTGCGCAATGATGTCGAGCACCGTCTGGCGCCACTTGCGGTTGCCACGGCGTTCGCGGCCGCTTTCACCAACATAGTCCTCGTACGAGCGGCCCCGCTTGTAGGGCAGGTGCCCGAACTCCGTCGCTTCCACCTCGCCATCGATGATGAGTGCGACGCCCAGCCCGGTACCGAGCCCGAGAAACAGCATGCGTCCGCCGTGGTAACTGCCGATGGCCTGCATGGCCGCGTCGTTGACGATCCGTACGGGCTTGCCAAAGGCTTTCGCGAAATCAAACCCCACCCACCCGGCGCCGAGATTGTGTGGCTCGGCGGCGATCCGGCCCCGCAGCACCAGGCCCGGGTAGCCCATCGACACCCCATCAAAGGGGGTGCCGCGGGTGAGCCTGCGAATCTCGCGCACCATGTAGGCGGGGGCCATTTTGGGCCCGGAGGTGAATTTGCGGATCTGGCCGTGCGCGTCAACGCGCAACTTGACATGCGTGCCGCCGACATCAACGACCAGGATGCGGCGGGCAGAGCCGGCGACTGAAGTCTTCTTACTGGCGGGCATCGGCCGATTCTCTCCGGAAACCGTGTCCTTGGCCACCATCGGGCCGCCGCACGGGTGGCCGCGCGCTCGCGGCACCCGCAGCGTCTCGTCGTGGCGCGCGATCGGTCCACCGCAGCGCGGCCCTGCCGACCATGTCACTCGTATAAACTAAGCGCATGACTCACTCCACTGGACTCCTCGTGGTGCTTGCCCTGGGTCTGTGCGGCTGCACCGGCGCGGATTTCAAGGGTGGTAATAACTCCTCCGGCGACTCCGTGGAGAACTCCTCGCACTCGCACCACTCGGGCGGCAATACCTCGCAGGTGATGGGCTCCGTCGACATCGGCGCCGGCGAACACGCCGGCGATGTCTCCACGATTAACGGCGGCATCCACATCGGCGCAAATGCCGTGGTCGGCAAGGTCGAGACCGTCAATGGCGGCATCACGCTGGAGCAACATGCCACCGCCGGCGACGTCGAGACCGTCAACGGTGGCATCGAAGTCCAGGACGGCGCCGGCATCAGCGGCACGGTGCAGACCGTCAACGGCTCGCTGTCGATTGCCGATGGCGCCGACGTGAAGGGCGAACTGACCAACGTCAACGGCTCGATCGGGGTTGCGGCCGCACACGTCGGCGGCGATATCAGCACCGTCAACGGCGACATTCGCATCGGCCCGAACGCCCACGTCGACGGCGGCATCCATGTGCAGAAGAGCAACAGCTGGTTCCACGTGGGTTCCGACATCCCGAAGGTCGTGATCGCGCCCGGCTCGGTCGTGAAGGGCACGCTCAGGTTCGACCGCGAGGTGCATCTGTACGTGAGCGACCATGCCACCATCGGCGCGGTGGTAGGCGCCACGGTCAATAAGTTCACGGGCGACGAACCCGCCACCTGACGCCAGCGCGTCGCCGCACGGCGCAGGCGGTTTCAGAACAGGCCGGTTATCCGGCCGTTGTCATCCACATCGATGGAGTTGGCGGCCGGAATCTTCGGCAGGCCTGGCATGGTCATGATGTCGCCACAGATCATGATCACGAATTCCGCGCCGGCGGCGAGGCGCACCTCACGGATGTTGACCACGTGATGCGAGGGCGCGCCGCGCAGCTTCGGGTCGGTCGAGAACGAGTACTGCGTCTTGGCAACGCACACCGGGTAGTGCCCGTAGCCGCTCTCCTGCAGGGCGCGGATCTGCGCGCGCACGCGCGTGTCGGCGGTGATGTCGCTGGCGTGATAGATCTGGGTTGCCACCGCCTTCATCTTGTCCCACAGGCTCGCGCTGTCCTCGTACACGTAGCGGAAGCCATTGGGCATTGTGGCGAGCCGCAGCACCTCGCGCGCGACCTCGAGCGCGCCCTTGCCGCCGTTCGCAAAGTGCGTCGCCGCGATCACGCGCACGCCGTGCGGGGCGATACGATCGATGAGCAGCTGGATCTCGCGCTCGCTGTCCTCGGCGCGGCGGTTGATGGCCACCACGCACGGCAGGCCGAAGCGGTTGTGGACGTTGTCTATGTGGCGCTCGAGGTTGACCGCGCCCTTGTCGAGGGCGGCGAGATTTTCCTTGGCCAGATCGGCGAGCTCCACGCCGCCGTGGTATTTCAGCGCGCGGATGGTGGCGACGATCACCGCCGCGCACGGCGTCAGCCCCGCCTTGCGGCACTTGATGTCGACGAACTTCTCCGCCCCCAGGTCCGCGCCGAACCCCGCCTCGGTGACGACGTAATCGGCGAGCTTCAACGCCGTGCGGGTGGCGATCGCTGAATTGCAGCCGTGCGCAATGTTGGCGAAGGGCCCGCCGTGGATGAAGGCCGGGTTGTTTTCCAGGGTCTGCACGAGGTTCGGTGCCAGTGCGGTTTTCAGCAGCGCCGCCATGGCGCCGTGCGCCTTAAGATCGCTCGCCAGCACCGGGGTGTGGTCGGCGCGGTAGCCCACCACGATCCTGCCGAGCCGCTCGCGCAGGTCGTGCAGGCTGCTCGCCAGGCACAGGATGGCCATGACTTCGGAGGCCACCACGATGTCAAAACCGTCCTCGCGCGGCACGCCGTTGGCACTGCCACCGAGCCCGATGACGATCTCGCGCAGCGCACGGTCGTTCACGTCCATCACGCGCCGCCAGGTGATGCGGCGCACGTCGAAGCCGAGCTGGTTGCCGTGGTGGATGTGATTATCGATGAGTGCCGCCAGCAGGTTGTTGGCGAGACCCACGGCGGCGAAGTCGCCGGTGAAATGCAGGTTGATGTCTTCCATCGGCACGACCTGCGCGTAGCCGCCACCGGCCGCACCGCCCTTCATGCCGAACACCGGCCCGAGCGCCGGCTCACGCAGGCAGACGATGGCGCGATGGCCGAGCTGGTTCAGCGCATCTCCCAGACCCACGGTCATGGTGGTCTTGCCCTCGCCGGCGGGCGTCGGGGAAACGGCCGTGACGAGCACCAGCTTGCCGCTCGGCCGGCCCTCGAGGCGCGCGACGTAGTCCAGCGATACCTTGGCCTTGTAGTAGCCGTAGGGCTCAAGGGCCGCGGCCGGGATCCCCAGCCGCTCCTGCGCCAGTTCCACGATGGGCCGCATGCTGGCGGCCTGGGCAATCTGTATGTTGGTTGGTGTCGAAGCCATGTCGCTGTCTTACCGCGCCACGCATGTTACCTTAAGTTCCGCACGCGGCGCGTCCGCCGCCGGTACAATCCGCAACGCGATGCTGTGGCTGAAGGCCTTTCATATTGTGTTCGTGGTGACCTGGTTCGCGGGCCTGTTCTATCTGCCGCGGCTGTTCGTCTATCACGTCGCCACTGCCGATGCGCCGGGACGCGCGCGCTTCAGCATCATGGAGCGGCGCCTGTTCATCCTCATGAGTATCGGCGCACTGCTGGCGATGCTGCTGGGCACGGCCATGATCATCGCGGCCCCTGCCCTGCTCGCCGCGCCGTGGATGCACGTCAAGCTGCCGCTGGTCGCGCTGCTGGTCGCCTACCACGCGTGGTGCTATCGGCTGATGATCGCTCTGCGCAGCGGCGCCGCGGGCCACTCGCAGCGCTGGTACCGCTGGTTCAACGAGATCCCGGGCGTGCTGCTCATCGCCATCGTCGTGCTGGCGGTGGTCAAGCCCTAATCAATTGGCGAGAATCGCTTAGAAGCGATTCTCGCGGACATCAGCTTCGTTTCCGCCGGCCAAAGGCGTGACTTTGGCCGGCTGCGGCGGTGCCGCACTCGTGCGTGCCCGCGTACGGCGGCACCCACCGCTCACCAGATCCTGACGCGTTCGGCGGGCGGGATGTACAGCTTGTCGCCCGGCTGCACGTTGAATGCCGTGTACCAGGCATCGATATTGGGCAGCGGACCGTTGACGCGGAAGTTCGAGGGGCTGTGTACGTCGGACAGCACGATCTCGCGCAGCATGCCGTCGCGGTATTTCTCCCGCCACGCCTGTGCCCAGGCGAGGAAGAAGCGCTGGTCGCCGCTTAGTCCGTCGATCACCGGCGCCGGGGCACCCTTGAGCGAGATCAGGTACGCCTCATGCGCCATGTTGAGGCCGCCGAGATCGCCGATGTTCTCTCCGATGGTGTTGGCGCCGTTGACGTGCAGCCCGGGCAAGGCCTCGAAGCCGGAGAACTCCTTGATGAGCCGCGCGGTGCGCGCGGTGAACACCTGCGCATCCGCGGCCGTCCACCAGTCCTGCAGGGCGCCGTTGGGCCCGAACTTGCGGCCCTGGTCGTCGAAGCCGTGCCCCATCTCGTGGCCGATGATCGCGCCGATGGCGCCGAAATTGACCGCATCGTCCGCGTTGGGATCGAAGAACGGCGGCTGCAGTATTGCCGCCGGGAAAACGATTTCGTTGTTGGACGGGTTGTAGTAAGCGTTGATCTCCTGCGGCGTCATCTGCCACTCGGCGCGATCCACCGGCTTGTCGATGCGCGCCACCTTGTAGTCCCAGTGCCATTGCGCGGCGCGGCGCACGTTGCCGATGAGGTCATCGCGGCGCACGACCAGCGTCGCATAGTCCTTCCACTTGTCGGGGTAGCCGATTTTGGGAGTGAAGGCGGCGAGCTTCTCGTGAGCGCGTGCCTTGGTTGCGGGCGTCATCCAGTCGAGCGCATCGATACGCTCGCTCAGGGCGCTGCGCAGGTCCGCTACCAGCTGCTGCATCTTCGCCTTGGAGGCGGGCGGGAAATACTGCGCCACGTACAGCCGTCCGACCGCTTCCCCGAGTGCGTCATCGACCTGGTCCACGGCGCGCTTCCAGCGCTCGCGCTGCTCGGGCTGGCCGCGCAGCGCCTGGCCGTAGAAAGCAAAATGCGCCGCGTCGAAGCGTTGCGGCAGATATTGGGCGTGGCTGTTCAGGTACTGGAACGTCAGCCACTCGCGCAGGGTCGGCAGCGGCGTGCGCTGAAACAACTGCGAAAGGTGGCGGATGGCGCTGAGTTCCCCGAGAACCAGATCCTGCCGCTCGCCGAGCTTCAGGGACTCGAGGAACGGCTGCCAGGGGAAGCCCGGCGCCAGGCTAAGCAGTTGCGCCTTGGTGCGCGGATTCCAGGTCAGGTCCACGTTGCGGCGCTTCTCGATCGGCCACTGCACCCTGGAGGCGGCGGTCTCGAACGCCATGATCGCGCGCGCCTTTGCGCCGCTGTCGGTCTCGCCGGCGAGTTGCAGCATCTGGGCGATGTAGGCCACGTATTTCGCGCGTAGCTCCTTGAGCTTGGCATCGTCCTTCAGGTAGTAGTCGCGGTCGGGCAGCCCGAGCGCGGCCTCGCTGATGTACACCGCATAGCGGTCGGGGTTGTGGAAATCCGCGGGCAGGTCGGCGTCGAACAGCGACGCAAACCCCGGCAGGCCGAACAGCCGTGCAATACTTTCGCGGTTTCTGGCGGCCGCAATGCGCTCGAGATCCGCCTGCACCGGCGCGAGGCCCGCGGCTTCCATCGCCGCCGCGTCCATGAAGCTCGAGTAGAAATCCCCGATCTGCTGCTCGGGTGTGCCGCTGGCGGCATGCGCCGCGGCGGCCGTCTCGATGATGCCGCGCACGCGCTTCTTGGACAGGTCATCAAGCGTGTTGAACGGTCCGTAGCTGGCGTGGTCGGCCGGGATTGCAAAGTGCTCGACCCAGTTGCCATTGGCGTAGGAAAAGAAATCATCGCCGGGCTTCACCTGCGTGTTGCCGGCGCTGAGATCGATTCCGAAGTCACCGATCGCAGCCCGCGCCGGGGCAGGCGCGGCAGACGCGGCGGCGGGGCTGCTGGTTGCGGGCAAGGACTTCTCCTGGGCGGGCTTGGAGGCACAGGCGGCGAGGGCGAGCAGCGCCACCGCCAGACACGGCAGGGATCTCATGTAAGGCGACCTTCCATAGGACGTAAAGGGACGCCAGCATGATACGTGGGCCGCGGTGCCGCGGGGGTGCGCCGTGCGCCGCATTGGCCGGCGCGGCCCTCCGTTCGTCGGCGCCGGCACTCGCTTCGTCGCGCGCGGCTTATGGCGCCTCGCCCCAGTAGCTCACGAGATCCGCCCAGGGGCGCGCAGCGGGAATTGCCGGCCGCGCCGCCGGCGTGCCGATGTAGAGGAAACCCACGATCGCATCGCCGCTCGCCAGACCCAACGCCTGCCTGAGCGCCGGGTCGTACGCAGCCGCGCCGGTCTTCCACATGGCGTTGAAGCCGAGCGCGAAGGCCGCGAGCATCATGGCGTGCGCCGCCGCGCCTGCCGACAGCTGCTGCTCGATCTGCGGAACCTTCACCGCCGGGATGCAACGCGCCGCCACCACGATGATGAGCGGTGCACGCAATGCTTTGGCGCGCTCGCGCTGCAGCGCCTCCTCACTCACCGCAGCGTGGGTGCGCTGCAGGTGTTGCGCCAGCAGCTCCCCGAAGCGCTCGCGTGCGGCGCCGCGCACCACCACGAACCGCCAGGGACGCAAGCGCCCGTGATCGGGCGCGCGCACCGCGCTCGCGAAAATCAGCCGCAGCGCACCCTGATCGGGCGCCGGCTCCTGGAGCGTCTTTGCCGAGTAGCGGCTCGTCAGTGCGTCTATGGCTTGCATGCGTGCATTGTCGCAGACTCATCGCATGCTGGTCGTGTCGGAAGCCTGCGAGCGCAACAAGCGGCCGATCCTCGCCGTACTCGCCGCCGAGCTCGCAGCCCGGCACGCAGTGCTCGAGATCGGCAGCGGTACCGGTCAGCATGCGGTGCACTTCGCCACCCACCTGCCCTACCTCAGCTGGCAGCCAAGCGAGACGCGCGCGCAATTGCCAGCCCTCATCGAACGGCTGCGGCGCGAGGCGCCGCCCAATGTGCGCGCCGCCATCGCGCTGCAGATGCAGGCTGATCCGTGGCCGGCCGCGGACCTGGATGCGGTGTTCAGCGCCAACACGCTGCACATCATGGCGTGGAGCGCGGTACGCGAATTCTTTCGCGGCAGCGCTGCGCTGCTGCGTCCCGGCGGCGTGCTGTGCGTGTACGGCCCCATGCGCTACCGCGGTGAATACACCAGCGCCAGCAACGCGCAGTTCGATCAGTGGCTGAAGAAGCGCGACCCGCAAAGCGGCATCCGTGACTTTGAGGCGCTCGATGCGCTCGCCCGCGCGCAGGGGCTGCAGTTGCGCGCCGATCACGCCATGCCCGCCAACAATCAGACCCTGGTCTGGCACCGTCCGGGCTGAGCACGCGAAGGCGCTTCAAAGCGCTGCGCGGCGTGCGCTGTTGCCGTCCGCGGACACCCCCGGGGCGATGGCGGATGAGCCTCCATAGCTAAATTTAGCCATGGATATCAGGTACTTGAGAGCTCACCGAGCGCAACATTACTTTGCGGTCATACGGCGCTTGCTGGAGGTTTTTTCAGTAATAATACGCGCGCTTTGGAGCACGGGGGCCAGCCTGCGCTGATGGGCTTTCCAACAGCCAAGCGCATGAGTCGGTCAGGCACCCAGGCACGCTAAGCAGCGCACTCTCATTAGTTAGCCATCCTTTTCCGGAGATACATCGATGTTCAAGCACCTCGTCCCCGTTGTCGCCCTCGCCCTGCTCGCAGGTCCGGCGTTTGCCCAGTCCGCTGCGGCTCCGGCCCCGGCGGCGGCTCCGGCTGCTGCTGCAGCGCCTGCTGCGGACGCCCCGGCCAAGTCCACCACCCACAAGAAGCACAAGCATCATCACAAGACAAAGACTGCCGCTTCTTCGACGGCTGCGGACACTGCGCCCGCGAAGTAACAGTCAGTAGCTGACGTTAAGGGCCCCGCCGTGCAAACGGCGGGGCCCTTTTTATTTGCGGGGCTTGCGGGGCGGCCCAAACGGGTTCAAATTTGAGGCCATGGATGGGGCGCAGCAGGCCGCGATACATCAAGCCCTGGTAGCTGTACAACATGCCGTCACGAGCATGACCTTTCCGAGCTGCGATCAGGAAGACATGATCGAAGCCATCGACCGCGTCGAAGAGCAGCTGCACACCACGCACCCGAACCTGGCACTGATGTGCCGCTTTCTGAACTCCATTGCGCGCAGCCTGCGCGCGCAGCCGGAGGCCCGCGATGCCTGCCTCGCCATCGAGGATGCCATCGGCAAGGCCGGCATGCCCAGCACCTGGCAGTCCGGGATCTGATTACCCCCACGCCGCGTACCCAGCTCGCGCGCCGCAAAGAGCGCGGCACGTACGACCGCGACGTCATCAATTCCATACTCGACGAAGCGCTCTACTGCCACCTCGGTTTCGTCATCGACGGCCAGCCCTACGTGCTGCCAACCGTCCACGCCCGGATCGGCGCTGAGCTCTACGTCCACGGTTCGGTCAGCAACCGCATGTTTGGCGCGCTGGCCCGGGGCGCGAGTCTATGCGTGACCGTGACCCTCCTCGACGGCCTGGTGCTGGCGCGCGCCGCCTTCAAGCACTCCATGAACTACCGCTCGGTGGTGATTCTCGGCGCCGCCCGGGCACTCACCGCCAATGAGGAAAAGCGCCGCGCGATGCTGGCGGTCGTCGAGCGCGTGCTGCCCGGTCGGGCCGCGCAGGTGCGCGCTCCGAATGAGCGCGAGCTCAACGCCACCACCGTGCTGTGCCTGCCCATTTCGGAGGCCTCGGCCAAGATCCGCAGCGGCCCGCCGCTGGATGCCGAAGAGGACCACGCCATCGCCTGCTGGGCGGGCGTGCTGCCCCTGCGGCTGGCGGCCCTGCCACCCGTGGCCGACCCGCACCTCCCGGACACGCTCACCCCACCGACGACCCTGACCTCCTGGTCGCGCGCCACCCGCGCCGGTCGCTGAGGCGACTGTGGTTGCCGCGGGGCCGTCCGCAGGCGCGGGCGTTGCCTTCGTCAAGCGCGGCGGTCTAAGTTGGCGGTGATGTTCACGCCGCTCTCCCAGGGACTGCTGCTGCTCGCCGCCTCGGTGTTTCTCGTGACGCTGGCGCGGCGCGTGGGGCTGCCCACCAGCATGGGTTACCTGGTGGTGGGCCTGGTGCTCGGACCGCATGCGCTCGGGGTGATTTCCGACTCCGGGACCACGCGTCTGCTGGCCGAACTCGGCGTCGCGTTCCTGCTGTTCACGCTCGGCCTGGAGTTCTCGGTGCCGCGCATGCTCGCGATGCGTCGCGAGGTGTTCGGGCTCGGCGCCGCACAGCTCATCGCCACCGGCGGCGTATTCGCCCTGCTCGGCCATGCACTGGGGATTGCCTGGCTCACCGCGGTCGTGCTGGGTGGCGCGGTGGCGATGAGTTCGACCGCCATCCTGCTGCAGCAGCTCACCGAACGTGCCGAGCTCAACCGCACCCACGGGCGCCTGGCGTTCGCGATGCTGCTGTTCCAGGACCTGGCGTTCGTGCCGCTGCTGGCGCTCGCCTCGGCGCTCATCGGCGCTGAGCGCTTTGACAGCAGCGCGGGCGCCGTGGCGGTGGTCGGCGGGGTGCTCGCGATCGTGGCGGTGCTGGCCGCGGGACGCTGGCTGCTGCGCCCGTTGTTTCATGAAATCGCCCACAGCCGCCTGCGCGAGCTGTTCACGCTGGCAGTGTTGTTCGTGGCGCTCGGTTCGGCGTGGGTGTCGCACATCGCCGGCCTGTCGTTTGCGCTCGGCGCGTTCCTGTCCGGAATGATGCTGGCGGAGACTGAGTATCGGCACCAGATCGAGGCGGTCATCCGCCCGTTCCGCGACATCCTGCTGGGACTTTTCTTCATCTCGGTCGGCATGCTCCTCGATATGCGCCTCCTCGGCCGCCCCGGGGAGCTGGCGATCGTGCTGGCGATGCTGGTGACGCTCGTGGTCCTCAAGGCGGCACTCGCCGCGCTGGTGACGCGTCCGTTCACGACCACGCGCTTCAAGGCGCTGCGCACCGGCATCGTGATGTCCATCGGCGGAGAGTTCGGAGTGGCGCTGTGCAGTCTCATGCTGCAGGCGGGGCTCGCCGCCGAGCGCCTGGCGGAACCGCTGCTGGTCGCCATCGTACTGTCGATGGTCCTAAGCCCGCTCATCCTCAACAACAACAAGCGCGTGGCGCGCCTGCTGCTGCGTGAGCGCGCGCCGGCGCCAACCGCCAGCGAGCGCGAGGACGCGGCCACCGGGCAGATCGCGCGCCGCGAGCACGTGATTCTCTGTGGCTTCGGGCGCGTCGGCCAGAATGTCGCGCGGGTGCTCGAATCCCAGGGCTTCGAGTACATCGCGCTCGACCTGGACCCGGCGCGCATCCGCGCTGCACGCCAGGCGGGCGATCCGGTGGTGTTTGGCGACTCCGCGGATGAGGAGCTGCTCGCCACCGCCGGCGTTGCCAATGCCAGCGCGGTCGTCATCAGCTTCTCCGATCCCGCCACCTCCATAGGCATCCTGCGCAGCGTGCGCCGCCTGCGGCCGGAGGTGCCGGTGCTGGTGCGCACGCGCGACGACGCGCGCATCCAGGAACTGCAGGACGCCGGCGCCACCGATGTCGTGCCGGAGACCTTTGAGGCCAGTCTCATGCTGGTGTCGCATGTACTGATGCTGCTCAAGGTGCCGGTGGCAAGCGTGGTGCGTACCGTGGGCGACATCCGTAACAACCGCTACACGGTGCTGCGCAACATCGTCGGGCGCGGCGAGTCGCGCCCCGTGGATGAGCGCAGCGAACACCGCGAGGAGATCAAGTCGGTGGTGGTTCCGCCGGGCGCCTGGGCGGTGGGCCGCACCCTGGGCGAGGTGCGCCATCGCGGCATCGAAGTCACCTTCACCGGCGTGCGCCGCCAGGGAATTCTCGGCCGCGAACCCGCCGGCGACACCGTGCTGCGCGACGGGGATATCGTGGTGATCTACGGCCAGCCCGAGGAGCTGGAGCGCGCCGAGGCGGTCCTGCTGGCCGGATGATGCGAAGATACGCGCCGCGCGCGCCAAGCCACGCCCGTCACGAAGGATTTCATCCCATGCACAAGAGCCGTCTTGCCGGATTCATCATCGATTGCCAGACCGAAGACCTGGAGGGCGCAACGCGCTTCTGGAGCGCGGCGCTGGGGCTCAAGGTAACCGCCTCCGCCGCTGCGGAAGCTAATTACCGCGCCCTCGCCACCGCCGCCGACGAAGTACACCTGGAGGTGCAGAAGGTCGGGCACCCGAGCCGCGTGCATCTGGACATTGAGTCCGACGACATCGAGGCGGAGGTGCGGCGACTGGAAGCACTCGGAGCGCGGCGCGTCGGACCGGTGGAGGGCTGGTATGTCATGGAGGCCCCCACCGGGCAGCGCTTCTGCGTGGTGGGTGTGCAACGCGCCGACTTTGCGGCCCGCGCCAACACCTGGAACGACTTCAGGCCTTGAACCGCAGCGACATCCACTTTCCGCCCAAGCACGCCCCGCTGCGCGACGACGTGCATGCGCTCGGAGCGCTGGTGGGGGAAATCCTGCGCGAACAGGGCGGCCAGCAGCTGTTCGAGCT
Source organism: uncultured Gammaproteobacteria bacterium (assembly GCA_963718865.1). Lineage (GTDB taxonomy): Bacteria > Pseudomonadota > Gammaproteobacteria > Steroidobacterales > Steroidobacteraceae > 13-2-20CM-66-19. Next base: position 363,230 of record CAVRAE010000002.1, read on the forward strand.
CGTGGAGCTCGACCGCGTCGCCGCCATCAGGAGCCGCGGCGGCTCGAGCGAAGCGCGCGCCGAACTGGCGGCGTGCGTGCGCGGCCGGCCACCGGCACTGGCGCGCGAGCTGGTGCGCGCGTTCTCGACCTGGTTCCAGGCCGTCAACATCGCCGAGAAAGTCCACCGCATCCGCCGCCGCCGCGAGTATTTCCTCAAGGACAGCCAGCGACCACAGCCCGGCGGCGTGGAAGACGCGCTCGCGGCATTGAAAGCGCGCGGCCTCACCCAGGCGCAGGTGCTGGAGTTGATCGGCAGCCTGTCCATCGAGCCGGTGTTTGCACCGCATTCGACCGAGGCCAGCCGCCGAACGCTGCTGCGCAAGCAGCAGCGCATCGCCCAGCGGCTGCTCGAGCGGCTGGACCCGAGCCTCACGCCACACGAGGCGCGCAACGTCTGGAACAACATCCGCATGGAGCTGACCACCGCCTGGCAGACCGAGGAGCTGCCGCGTGAGCGGCTGACGGTGGCCGACGAACGCGAACAGATCCTGTTCCACCTGACGGAGATCCTGTATCGCGTGGTGCCGGCGTTTTACGAGGAGATCGCGCTCGCGCTGGAGAAGGTGTATGGGGCGGGTGTGACGCGCGTGCCGCCGATCCTGCACGTCGGCAGCTGGGCGGGCGGCGACATGGATGGCAATCCGGACGTGCATGCCAAGACCATCCGCGAGGCCCTTGCGCGCCAGCACCAGGTGATCGTCAACCGCTACTTCGAGGAGTGCCAGGAGCTGGCGCAGCGGCTGTCACAGAGCGCCAGCCGCGCACCGGCGTCCGCCGACATCGTCAAGCGGGTCGAGGAGTACATGCGCCTGCTGCCGGGGGCACGCGCCATCACACCCGCGCGGCATGACCGTATGCCCTACCGCGTATTCCTCGCGCAGATCGGTGAACGCCTGCGCAACGGCTACCAGGGCCGCGCCAGCGGCTATGAGAATGCGCGGCAGTTCCGCGACGATGTCGCGCTCATTGCCGTGAGTCTCAAGGCCAACAAGGGCGTGAACGCCGGGCTCTTCTACGTGGAGCGCCTGCTGCGGCGGATCGACACCTTCGGCTTTCACCTCGCAACACTCGACGTGCGCCAGCATGCGAGCGTGCTGCACCAGGTCATCGCCCAGGGCTGCGACGACCCCACGTGGCTGACGCGCAGCAGTCGCGAGCGCCGTGACCTGCTCGCGCAGGCGCTGGAGAAGGACCGCGGGCCGGCGGTCGAGCTCGATGCACTCGGGCGGCGGATGCTGGCGGTGTTCGATGCCATCATGCAGGGCCGGCATCGCTACGGGCCCGAGGCGATCGGCTACTTCATCGTCAGCGGGGCGAGCGGCGCGGATGATGTGCTGGCGGCGCTGCTGCTGGCACGCTGGGCGGCGGCCTTCGACAAGCGCAGCGGCGAGGTGGCGCTCGATATCGCGCCGCAATTCGAAAGCGCTGCGGCCTTGAGCACCTGCGGCGACACCATGCAGGAGCTGCTCGCTGACCCCTTGTACCGCCGGCACCTGGAGGCGCACGGCCGCCGGCAGTGCGTGGTGATCGGCTATTCAGACAGCAACAAGGAAACCGGTGCCTGTGCCTCGCGCGTCACCATTCACCAGGCACAGCAAACCCTGGCGCGCGTGCTAGCCGCCGCCGGTGAACAGCACGTGCTGTTCCACGCCCGCGGCGGCAGCGTGGCGCGCGGCGGCGGCCGCATCGAAGCCATTGTCAAAGCGGCACCCGCGGGGGCCGTGAACGGCGTACTGCGCATCCGCGAGCAGGGCGCGACCGTGAAGCAAGGCTACGGCCTGCGTCCCATCGCCATGCGCACGCTCGAGCGCGCCTTCAATGCCCTGTCGCTCACCACCGCGGCGCTGCGCCGCGGCGAGCTGCAGCCTGATTCGCCCGAGCAGCTGCAGATCGCCGCGCTGCTCGGGGAGGTGAGCCGCGACGCCTACCGGCGCCTGGTGTATGAGGAACCGCGCTTTTACGAGTTCTTCGAGACCGTGACGCCCATAGACGTGATCGAGCGCATGCAGATCGGCGCGCGTTCTGTGCACCGGTCCGAAAAGGCCGGAATCGCGGGTCTGCTGCCGGTGCCCTGGGTGTTCTCCTGGTCGCAGACGCGCTACATGCTGCCCGGCTGGTACGGCGCCGGGGCGGGCCTCGCCGCGGTGGTGGCGAAGTTCGGCCTGCCGCGGGTGCGCGTGGCGCGCGCCGACTGGTTCTTCTTTGGCAACCTCATCGATGACATCGAGAACATGCTGGCGCGCGCCGACCTGGACATCGCGCACCACTACGACGCGCTCGCTCCGCAGGCGCTGCAGCACATTGCCGACACCATTCGCGCGGAATACAACTGCGCCTGCGCGCAGGTGCTCGCCATCAAGGAGAGCCACGCGCTGCTGGATTCCGATCCGACGCTGCAGCGCTCGATCCAGCTGCGCAACCCCTACGTGGATCCGATGAACCTCATGCAGGTGGATCTGCTGCAGCGCTGGCGCGCGGGCGGTCGCGCGGATCGTGACCTGTTCGAAGCGCTGCTGGCGAGCGTGGGCGGGATCGCCCAGGGCCTGCAGAGCACCGGGTAAACGATGAGCGCCACCATCACGATTCGCGTCGCCGCCGAGCACGAGATGCCGCAGGTGTTGGCGTTCATCCGCGAACTCGCCGTCTACGAGCATCTGGCGCACGAGGTGGTGGCGAGCGCGGCGGACCTGTCGGCGGCGCTCTTCGGCGCGCAGCGCTACGCGGAAGTGGTGTTCGCCTGCCTCGACGGCGAACCGGTGGGCTTTGCCCTGTTCTTCCACAACTTCTCGACCTTCCTCGGCAAGCCCGGCATTTATCTCGAGGACCTGTTCGTGCGACCCGCGGCGCGCGGGCACGGTATCGGCAAGCGACTGCTCGCGTGGCTGGCCGCCACGGCGCTGGAACGCGGCTGCGCGCGGCTCGACTGGGCGGTGCTTGACTGGAATGAGCCGGCGCTGGGGTTCTACAGGAGTCTCGGGGCCGTCGCGCAGGATCAATGGACGACGTTGCGGCTCACCGGTGAGGCGCTGGCGCGCCTGGCTCGCGGCTAAGTGCGCATGAGCGTGGCCGGCAAGACGTGGGTGCTCACGGCCGCCACACTCGGCTCGACGCTGGCGTTCGTCGATGGGTCAGTGGTCAACGTGGCGCTGCCAAAGATCGAGAGCGAGCTCGCGGCGACGTTCGCCGCGATGCAATGGGTCATCAACGCCTACACCCTTTGCATGTCGGCGCTGCTGCTGGTCGGCGGTGCGGCGGCTGACCAGTTTGGCCGGCGGCGCATGTTCGTGGTCGGCGTCAGCGTGTTCACCGTCGCCTCGCTCCTGTGCGGCTGCGCGCCCAACGCGCCGGCGCTGATCGCGGCGCGGGCGCTCCAGGGGGTGGGCGCGGCGCTGCTGGTGCCGTGCGCGCTGGCGCTGATCGGCGCGGCTTTCGACGAGCGCGAGCGCGGCGCCGCCATCGGCGTCTGGTCGGGGGCCTCGGCGATCGCTGCCGGCGTGGCGCCGCTCCTGGGCGGGGCTCTGGTGGATCACGCTTCCTGGCGCGCCATCTTTCTGATCAACCCGCTGCTCGGGCTGCCGACGCTGTGGATCACGCTGCGGCGAGTGCCGGAGAGCCGCGATCCGAATGCCGCCCCGGGCGTTGACTGGCCGGGAGCGCTGCTGGCGTTCGCCGGGCTCGGCAGTCTCGTCTACGGGCTGATCGCTTCCTCGGGGCTCGGCTGGCAAGACCCGCGCGTCGTCGCCGCGCTGGCGGTCGGTGCACTGCTGCTCGTCGCGTTCGTCGCTGCCGAGCGCGGCAGCCGCGCGCCGATGATGCCGCTCGAGCTGTTCCGTTCGCGCGTATTCAGCGGTATCAACCTGCTCACGCTGCTGCTGTACGGGGCGCTCGGCGGGGCATTCTTCTTCGTGCCATTCCTGCTCATCCAGGCGCGCGGTCTGTCCGCCACCGCGGCCGGTGCTGCGTATCTGCCGTTCACCCTCGTGCTCGGCGTGCTGTCGCGCTGGGCGGGTGGGTTGCTGGATCGCGTCGGCGCGCGCGGACCGCTCATCATCGGCCCGGCACTCACCGCGGTGGGCTTCGTGCTGCTCGCGAACGCGGCCGCCTACCGCGGGACTCTCGCGGCGATGACTATGCTGGGGCTAGGCATGGCCGTCACCGTCGCGCCGCTCACTACGACGGTCATCAATTCGGTGGCGGCGCACCGCACCGGCGTCGCCTCGGGCATCAACAACGCGGTGGCCTCGCTCGGGAGCCTGCTGCTGATTGCGATCCTCGGCAGCGTGGCGCTCGGCGTCTTCAGCCGCGCGCTCGATCGGCAGCTCTCGCACGTCGCGCCGACGGCCGCGGTACGCTTGGCTGTGGTGGGGGCACGTGGTGGTTTGGTAATGCCGGCCATGCCTGCGAGTCTCGCGGAGCCGCAGCGGCGGCAGGCGCGCGAGATCGTCGCGGGTGCGCTGGTGGAAACGGTACAGGGTGCGCTGCGCATCGCCGCCGGCCTCGCGCTCGCCAGCGCGCTGGTGGCGGCCGTTACCATTCCGCCGCGCTCCCGCCGCCCGCCATGCGCGCCTTCGTGAAGGGGGCCTTACGGTCGGCGGTAGATGACGCCGTCCTTCATGACGAACACGACGTGCGTGAGCGCATCGATGTCACGCGTCGGATCGCCGCTCACGGCCATAAGATCCGCCAGCAACCCCACGCGTATGCGGCCGAAATCCGCCTCATGGCGCAGGATCTTCGCGTCGGTGGCGGTGGCGGCGGTGAGTGCCTGCACCGGGGTCATGCCGTCGCGCACCATCCATTGCAGCTCGCGGTAGTTGGTGCCGTGGGCGAACACACCCACGTCGCTGCCGCAGCCGATGAGCACCCCCTCCTTCATGGCGGTCGTGAAGGCCCGCCGCGCCTGCTCCATCCCGGCGGTCGGTGCTGATTTCCCGGGCTGGTAATGCTCGAAGTACTCCCCGTAGGCCTCCTCGGCGGTCAGCGTCGGCAGATATGCAACGCCGCGCGCGGCCATGAGTCTGAACACCTCGGGGGTACCGTTGAAGCCGTGTTCGATGGTGTCGACGCCGGCGAGCACCGCGCGGCGCATGCCTTCGGCCGTGGTGGCGTGCGCCGCCACCGGCCGCCCGGATGAGTGCGCCGTCTCGACCAGCGCCCGCAGCTCCTCTTCGCTGAAGGTGGGCTGCTGCGTGCCACCCGGACCCCATCTGTAGTCCGCGTACACCTTGATCCAGTCGGCACCGCGGCCGGCCTGCTCGCGCACGGCACGAATCACCTCGGCAACTCCACTCGCCTCCTGCGCCCCCTGCGGCGTGCAGCACACATCCGGACGCAAGCCGCGCGGCGCCGGACCATAGGTGCCGGTCGCGACAATGGCGCGGGTGGCGATGAACAGGCGCGGGCCCTCGATGAGGCGCTCCTCGATCGCCCGCCGCAACGACACATCGGCGTACTCCGCGCCCTCGGTGCCCAGGTCCCGCAGCGTCGTGAATCCCGCCATGAGCGTCGCGCGCGCCTGCCGGGCGGCGCGCAGCGTCCGATAGGGCACCGGTTCCTTGAGAACCTGGTCGTCCCACAGGGTTTCGTTGTAGGGGTGCAGGAACAGGTGTGAGTGCGCATCGATGAGGCCAGGTGTAAGGGTCGCGCCCGGCAGATCGATTACGCTCGCGCCGGCGGGCATGCTCACGGCGTTCGGCGGGCCCACCGCCACGATGCGCTCGCCCTGGGTCAGCACCACCCATCCGGCATGCACAGGCTCGCCGGCGGTCCAGACTTGCGCCGGGCGCAGCAGCGTCGCAATGGCAGCGGCCGGCGCATCCGCCGGCGTCGGTCCAGCGGCGGCGGCGGACCAGGCGCTGGGAATCGCGGCACCTGCGGCTGCGTGTGCGAGCAGGACGGCGGCGAGTCGCGGCCCGCGCATCCGCGGGCTGCTCACGAACCCATCAGCACGGTGGTGTCGTAGCTCTCAAATCCCTGGATGGCGCGACCGTAGGCGTTGAACACCAGCCGCTCGGCGACCTTGTCGGCGCGCGGCGCCAGCAGCATGCGCAGCACCACGTCGTCCGCGGGACGGGTGGCCTCTTCCGCGAGCAGCTGCTCGATCACGCGCGTCAGCCGGTGCATCAGCTCGTTCACGAAACGCAGGTGCGCGCCGTCGTGCACCTGCTCGTTGCCGGGACCGTAAGTGGCGCGCGCCTCTTCGGCAAGCTCGTGCAGGAACAGGTTAAGGAGGCGCGCCTTGTCGACCAGCCGCAGCTCCACGAAGAACTGGATTTCGGAATTGAGGTTCATAGCGCCCCCGCTTCGATCCGCTTTCCTACTCGCTAGGCAGGGAAGAAGTCAATGGGCTTGGTGGTGGTGATGGTCTCGACATCCTTGGCCTCAAAGTGCAACAGGCGCACCAGGGCCACGATCTTGCTCTCGAGCTCCGGGTTTTTCAGCTCGCTTGAGACCACGCGGCACATGGTCACCTCGCCACTGGGCGCGATGGTGAACTCCAGCACCAGTTTTCCCTGCAGCTCCGCGTTGTCGCGCAGCGCCCGGGCATAAAGGTTGTAGATCCGCCCCTTGTTGCGATCGAACACCAGCTCGATCTCCTCGGGGGAGCGCGCCGCCTTGCCGCTGCCGCCGCTGCGGGTGGGCGCGCGGTTGTTCAGGCCCGAGCGGGCGATCCCGGAGGTGACCGCGGTGGTGTCGTGACCGGTGAGCGAGCCGGCGCCGGTGCCGAAACCGCGACTGGAGTTGGCGGAGGTGATACCGCCGCTCCCGGCACCCGCCTTGGAGGTAATCAGTGAGCGCTCGGCGTGCGTGTCCGCGCCGACTGCGCCGGAAAGGTTCCTGGTCTGAAGCGGCTTAAGATCCATCACTTCGCGCAAGTCCGCGAGTTCGTCCTTCACCTGATTGAGTTGCTTCTGCGCTTTCTCATGCGCGCGCTGCCGCTGGTCGACCGGCGGCGCAACGGGCACCGGCTTCGGCTCGATCTTCGGTTTCACCTCCACCTTGGGCGCCGGCGGCGGCGGCGGTGGCGGCTTGGGTTTGTTCTCCAGCATCACCCGCGCGAGCCGCTGCGGGACATCCACGCTCGTCGGGCGCTTCGGGGAGGGCAGCAGTGGAAACAGGATACCGAACACCACCAGCAGGATGAGCATGTAGCGCAGGATCTTGCGGAAGCGTTCGCTCGCTTCCTCATCGCCCTCCCAGGGCAGCTCGAACTCGCGGTAATAGGGGGCAATGACCATGCTGTTACGCGGGCTTGAACTGGCCGGCCACGATCGGCTTTTCCTTCTGAATGACCGCCAGCGACACCTTGCCGTAGTCGGCGTCCGTGCAGGTGAGCATCACCCGCTTGATGACCTCGTACGGCAGGGACTTGTCCGCCATGATGGTGATCTCGCGCTCGGCAATGTCGCGCTCACTCATCTCCTTGCCGACCAGCATCGGCCGCTTGAGCGCCGCACGCAGCGAGTCAACCAGCGCGCCGGAGCCGGCGCGAATTTCGGCTACGCTCGCGATACGCTCGCCCTGTACGAACAGGTCGTCCCTGGTGATCATGACGACCACCGACTGCTTGGGTGCCACCTGCGCGATGGATTGCGGGATCTCGATGCCCTTGGCGTTCTGAATAACTTCGACTTCGGTGGAATACACCAGCAGGAACGCCACCATCACCGTGAGGATGTCGATCAGCGGAATGAGATTCAGCGCCGCGTCGGCGCGGTGCCGCAGGTGATGCGTCGCCATGCGGCGGGCGCGGTTGGACATGCTCATCGCGGTGCTCCATTGGCGGGCGCGGCCGGCGCCGGCGCGGAGTCCGGTGCCGGCGCATCCCCCAAGGAAATGTCCGGGAACAGCTCCGCCTGCACGGTGCCCATGCCCTGGCTGACTTCAAACACGCGCACCCGGTCCATGACCTGCACCACGGTGTCGTACGAGGTATCCGGCTCCAGCAGCACGCTGGCGTCGGTCTTTTCGGGGAATTTCGCCTTGACGCGCTTCAGGTACTCGGTGAGCGCGTCGTAGTCATAGCCCTTGGCGGTGTTAGGAATCGTCGCCAGCGGACCGGAAGCGCGATCGGCCACCTGCAGCAGGTCCTTGCGCACCATCACTTCCAGCTGCAGCCCGGGTGGCGGCTCCTTGAAGGTGGTGTTCTGCGGCGGCAGGTTCAGCTGCAGGATCACGGTGCGCGAGAACACCGCGGTCATGAGCAGGAACGTGACCAGCACCGTGAAGATATCGATCATCGGCACGAGCAAGAGCTCTGCGGGCCGACGCGTGTGGCGCTCGAGCTTGCGGGCTTGATACGAACGGCGCATAGGGGGCTAGCGGGCCCTGGGTGTCAGCGCGGACGCAGGCGTCAGGCCGCGGCGGCGGGCGCGGGCTGCTGCCGCTCGGTGATCGCGTTCAGAAACTTCACCGACGCCATCTCCAGGCTGTCGATGAGTTCGGTCGTCTTGGTCTGCAGGAACGCGTGGATAAACAACAGCGGCACCGCGGTCATGAGACCAAAGGCCGTGCAGTTCATCGCCACCGAAATGCTCGCCGACAGGAGGTTGGCCTTCTCCGCGGGGTTGATGGTGGCCACCGCGGCGAAGGCGCGGATCAGTCCCATCACCGTGCCCAGCAGGCCCAGCAGTGTCGCCAGGTTGGCGAACGTGGCGAGGTAATGTGTGCGCTTCTCCAGCCGCGGCACCACCTCCATCAGGCTCTCCTCCATGGCCTTTTCGATATCGTCGCGGCGGCGCGCGGACTGAATGCGTGCCAGCCCGTAGTTGAGGATGTGGCCGATGGCGGAGTCAGACTTGGAAGTCGTCTGTGCCACCTGGCGAAAGTTGCCCTGCGCCAGCAGCGGCACGATCTCGTTCCACAGGCCACGGTTACGCACCGCAGTGTGGGTGAGATAAATGTAGCGTTCGACGGCGATGGCAAGCCCCACCACGAACACGATCGCGATGGGGTACATGAACCACCCACCGCCCTGAAAGAATCTTACGATCAAGTCCCAGAGAAACATCTGACACTCCCGCTCTTTAGACCGCTACACACAAGCACCAGCACTATGAAAACTGAATGACATAAAGGCAAAAAGCTGCGACCCAGCTCTCATCCTTACACGACCCGGGGCGGCAATTCAGGGCTTGTCGCCAGAAAGCGGCGTGGCGCCCGATTTTGCCCCTTTCGCGTCGGGTTTCAGGGCGTCGTAATAACGATTTTCGCGCTGGAACACGTCCCGATCGAGGGGCTGCAGCACCTCATCCAGCAGGCTGTTCGGCGGCTTGCCCGTCAGATCGTTCAAGTCAGAGCGCTTCCACGGCACGATGTACAGAACCTTCGGCAGCTCGCGGTTGCCGGTGATGTCGGTGGTTTCCAGCTCCAGCCGGTCGGCGCCTTTGCGCGCAGCGCCGGCTGGGCGCGCCGCAGCGGGAGCAGGCGTGGCGGCGGGTACGGACGCAGCGGCGGCTGCAGGCGCGGCGGACACTGCAGCGGGCGCCCTGGTCGTGTCGACTCCCGGCTCGAGTTGATCCGGGCGCGGAATATCACCCGCGCGCGGTGTGGTGGCTGGCGCTGCCGGCGCGGGGGTCTGCTGGGCCAACACCGCGCACGGCGCCACGCACAGTGCCAGACAGACCAGCCAGGGCCGGAAGCCGCGGAACTTGCGCATGTTCAGTTTCCTCCCTTGGCGGGTACGGTTGCGCCCGGTGCGGGCGGCGAGGTAGCCGGTGCGGTGGGTGCCACTGCGGCGGGAGTCGCTGCCGCGCCCGGCGCCGCATCGGGTGCCGCGGCCGGAGCCGCGGCGGGTGTTTCCGTCGCAGGCCGTTTCGCGGGTGCGATCCCCAGCCGCTGGTGCAGCTCCGCAATCCAGCCGCTCACAGGCTCGCCTTCGCCGCTGAGCGCTTTGTATTGCTCGAACGCGGTCAGCGCCCGGCGTGGGTCACCCAGATACAGGTCGGCAACTACACCGAGGTTACGCCACGCCGGCGCATAGCGCGGGTCGGCGGTGATCGCGGCCTGGTAGGAGTCTGCCGCGTCCTTGAACTGCGCGCGCAGACTCTGTGTGGCGCCAAGCTCCGTCCACGCGACCGCGCTGCCGCTTTCGTGCGCCACCGCGGTCTTCAGCAGCTCTTCCGCCTCGGGAAGTTGTCCTTGCTTGCGCTTCAGGATCGCAAGGTTCACCAGCGGGGCGGCGAACTGCGGATACTGCTGCGCGACCTGCTTGAATCCCAGCTCCGCGCCGGACGTATTCCCGGCGCGCATGAGATTCACCGCACGGTCGAAATCGGCGCGCGCCGCGGGCGGGACTTCCGGGCGTGGCGCTGCGACCGGGCCGGTCGCGGGACCCGCGGGACTATTGGCCGCTGTGACCGCGGCCGGCGTGCTCGCAGGGCTGGCAGGCGGTGCCGGCGCAGGCGCGGGTGCGGGTGCAGAAGCCGCAGCCGCTGCCGGGATGCGCACGGCGGCTGGCGCGCCCGCGGGACGTTGCGGTGACGAACCACAGGCGGCGAGCCAGGCGATCGCGATGCCCAGTGCCGCTGCGCGCGGCACGGCGCGCACGGCGGCGCCTGCGGCGCTGGCAATGACCTCATTCGAGGCTGGCAACGACATCCTGGCTTACCTCCGTCTTGCCGTAACGTGCGGGCTTGAGCTGCGCCAGTGCCTGGAAACTCTTGCGCACCCATTCATCGCAGATCCCGTTCTGGGTGCGCGCGGTGTTGATCTCGTGGGCCTTGATCGCCTGCTCTTCGAACGGAAATACCTGCTCCTCGAGCAGCGAGTTGTATTCCTCGAGCGCATCGCCCTTGAGGTTCGGCGGGCGCTCGGAGTGCAGCAGGTCGCTCGCCAGGGTGCGATACAGCTCCGCCATCTCGTAGGTTGCCGCGGTGGTCACCTCTGCGACCTGGTAGTCGGCGGCGCGCTTGTAAGCGTCCATCGCCGTTTCCAGCGCGTTGCGCTTGGCGATCAGGCTTTTCTTCAGCGGCGCAGTCAGCCGCACGGCGCGGAACGCGTCGCGCGGGGCCTGCGCGAGCGCCAGCTGCGCACGCGCCGCCAGGTAATGCGTGCGCTCGGTGCCGCCGGCACCCGCCTGCGCATCGGCCTGGATGATTTCCCGGTACCAGTAATCGCGCCGCGTGCCATCGCCGCTCTTGCCGGCGTAGTCCGCCAGGCGCTGCCGCGCTTCCTCGGCGTCGGCGAGCGGCGCGGGATTGGCCGCTACAAACTTCTCGAGCATCGCCACCGCTTTGGGGGTGTTGCCCGCCTGCGCGTACAGGTCCGCCGATTGCAGCAGCGCTTCGCGCTGTACCGAGCGCTCCTCCGCAGGGTTGGCGGCGATGCGCTCGAACTCCCCGGCGGCCTCGCCCGGTCGCTTGGCCTCGCTGTAGGCAACCGCGAGCTTACGTGTTACCTCGCGCTGCAGCTCGTGCTGGGGAAACTGCCGGCGAAAATCCTCGAGCACGCCGATGGCGCGATCCCATTGTTTGAGGTTGATGAGCTCGGCGGCTGCATCGTACTGCGCGTTGGCGCGGATCTTCGAGCCGGGCGCCACGCGCGCCACCCGCAGGAAGTCCTCCACCGCGCCGCTGCCGTCGCCGGCCTTCTGCCGCGCCTCACCCTGCTTGTAGACCGTGGCGGCGAGGCGCTCGGTGAGGTCGGCGCGCATCTTGTCGTCGCCGCCGGCGAGCGCCCGGGCCTGCACGAAGGCCGGCTCCGCCTGCGCGTACTCGCCGGCATCGAAATGCGCCTGCGCAATGATGGTCCAGGCAATGCGCTGCTTGGCGGCATCCACCGGCGGTGAGCGCGCCAGGATCGACTGCGAGATGCTGCTGGCGCGCAGCCCGTCACCGGCGGCGAAGATCTCCTCCGCGGCGCGGGTCAGAACGCCGGCGCTGTCCGGGTGCTCGGGGAAGGTCTGGGCGAATTTGACGCCCGAATCGGTGGCGCGCTTGTGCCAGGCCACCTTGTCGGCGCCCGCCAGGCCCTCCTCGCCTTTCTGATAGCACACCAGCGCCGCGTAGGCGGCGGTTGAGGACTTGTCGTTGCGCGGATAATCGTAGGCGGTGTGTTCGTACTCGGTGGCGGCGTCCTGGTACTGGTGGCTTTCAAACAGCGCCTCCGCCAGCAGGTAGTTGGTGGCCGCGGAATCCGCATCCCCGGGAAAGGACTTAAGGTATGCGCGGTACCAGCGGGCCGCCTCCTGGTAGTCCTCGACACGCCCGGACTTCTGTGCGCTGGCGTGAAAGTAGGTCGCGACGTCCTTGAGATTGGTCTTCAGTTCCTGCACCACCTGCGGGTGATCCGCGCGGCCGCGGTTCTTCCAGTAGGGTGAGTCGAAGTTGTAGCGCTCCACGAACTCGTGCTTGGCATCCAGCACCAGCTGACTGAAGCCGCCCTTGCCGTAAGCCTCGATGGCCGCCATCGCCAGGTCCGGGGCGTGATCGCTGTAAGGATCGCGTGCCACAAAAGCGCGATAGGCGGTGGCGGCGTCCTGGTAGCGCTGCTTTTGCACGTACAGGTCGCCGAGTCGCGAGTACAGGAGCCACGCATACGGGCGATCGCCGTGGGTGCGCAGAAACTGCTCGAGCGTCGCGGCACCTTCGTTGTAGGAGAAGGTGATGCTCATTACCCGCAGCGTGTCTTCGACCAGCTCCCGGTCACCGCGCCGCAGCGTCTCGAGCGACTTGCCCTTGCCGCTGCTGCCGAGTTCCTGATCGAGCACCGCGCCAAAGGACGGCAGACTCTCGAGCGTCTGGGATTGCTTGAAGAGTGACCAGCCGTGCTTGTACAGGCTCTGCTGGTAGAACTCCGAAGGCCCGTGCTGAATCACCGCTGCGTAGGCGTGTTCGGCCTCCGGATACCGGCGGGCGGAAAACAGCAGCTCGCCGCGACGAAATTGCACTTCCTGAAGCTGCGGACTGCCGGGGTAGTGTTGCACGATGCGATCCAGGGTGCCGAGCGCGAGTTCCGGCTGGCCGGTGGTCTCGTAGGCGCGCGACAGCTGGTAGAGCACCTGGTCATTGCGCGCATAGTTCGGGTACGCCTTCAGCAGCGTCGTATAGAGCCGGATGGCTTCGGCTCCCTGCAGATCGGTGACCGTGACCTCCTGCTCCAGGCGTTGCATTTCACCGGCGTCGAGATTCAGGTCACCGAGTCGCCGCAGCGCCTCGGCGCGCAGCTTCGGATCGGTGTTCTGCAGCTGCAGAAAGCGCCGGTAGTTCTCCATCGCGTTGGCAACGCTGGCACTCGCCGGTGTGTCCTTGTGCACCTCCACCTTGCGCTGCGTCAGGTCGCCGATAGTCTGGGCCCGCGCCCAGGGAGTCACGCCGGCGAGCAGCAGCAGCCCCAGGACGCGCGCCGCAGGTGCATGGGGGCGCACGCTCACTGCCGCGGCCCCGGTGCCGGTGTTGGCGGCGGCGGTGTTGGCGGGGGTGCCTGATCCGGCGCGGCGGCCGGCGGCTCGCCCTCGACACCTTTCTGGATGGGCGTCGGGCTTCTGGGAGCAGCAGCTGAGCTTTGCGCGTTGGCGGCCCGATCATAGATGGAAGCGAGCGCGAAGCGCGCCTGTACCTGGTAAGCCGCCAGGCGCTCCTTCTGCGCCTGCAGTTCGTTCACGGCGATCTGCGCGAGATAATCGCTCTGCTTTTTCTGCGTCGCCGCGAGGCGCAACTGGATGGCGTCGATGCGCGCCTTGAGGGCAGCGACGCGGGTGGCAAACTCCCCGGTGTTCGCCGGCATGCTGCGCAGCGCCCGCTGCACCCGGATCCAGCGGCTCTGTGCCTCGCGCAGTGCGAGGTCCAGGTCCTTCAGGTCGCGTTGCACCTGCCACAGGCGCGCGTTCCAGGCATCCTCGAGTCGCAGCTGCAATACACCCTTCACCAGCGCCAGCCGCTCGTGCAGCTCGGCGTTATCCGGGGAGTCGGGCGTGCCGCTCAAAGCCGCCGTCACCCGCTGCACGCGCGCCCATTGCACGCGCTCGGGGCCGGTGGCCAGAGCGGCCACGTCGTGCCGCGCAATGATGTCGCGCAGCTCATTCTGCAACGCGACGTCGCGCTGCTGCAGGCGGTCGACGGCGCCCGAGGCGAGCAGTTGCTGCGCACGCGGCACGCGCTCAGCGTAGGCACGATCGCGCGCGTCGATCATGTCCTGGAAGGCCTCCATGCTGTCGCTCCAGCGCGCCAGCCGGTCCTGCAGGAACACCATGTCACGGTAGTTCTTCAGGCCCTCCTGGAAGTCGTGTCCGGCGAGTACCGCGTACAGGTAGCGTGACTCGGGTGCATCAGGCAGATCCTTGAGCTGCCAGAACCAGCCGCCATTTGGCCCGCCCTGGTCGTTGGGGTCGGCGGCGAGCACGCGCTCGAGCATGTCGCCCTTTCTTATGCGGGCGATCGCAGCATCGAGGCGCCCATCCTCGGTGCTGAAGGATTCAATTGCGCGCTCGTAGTAGTCCGCCGCCTGCGCGTTGGCGTTCAGCTTGCCGAAAGCGTAGGGCACGGCGAGATAGGATTCCTGCACGGCCGCGTCGAGCAGGTTACGGCTGCGCAGCTCCATCCACGGTGTGAGCGCGTGCTGGTAATCCCCGAGGGCGGCATTCGCCCAGCCGGTGCCGAGCAGCGCCTTGTCCGAGTAGGGTCCGTTCAAACGCACCCGCTCGAGGGGCGGTAACGCTTTGGCAGGCTGGTTGGCCTGCAGATATGCAAAACCGAGCGCGAGATTCGCACGGTCGCGCAGCGCCAGCATCTCGGGGGTGTCTGCGACCATCGAGCCGACGCCGGCCAGGAATGGCTCGGCGTCGGCGAGGCGCTGGGTGCGCACCAGCGCGACCCCGAGATTAAAGCGCGCATACGCCGACCAGACGGCCGAGCCGTGCCATGATGCCAGCAGGCGGATCGCCTCATCGAAGCGGCCCTCGTACATCAGCACGTTGGCGAACAGCAACTCCTTGCGCGCTTCGAGCTGCGGGGACATTCGCCCGTTGACCTTGCGTAAGGCAGCGTCTGCCTTGTCGAGGTAACCGCGCACATACCAGACCTGCGCCAGGTAGAACCACGCCTTGTTGCGCACGCCCGTGGGCACGTCGTCCGTGAGCAGCCTGCCAAACAGCTCGCCGGCCTCGTTGTGCATGCCGAGCTGCAGGTAAAGACTTCCCATCAGCAGCTGCGCCTCCGGCTCGTGGTGCGGCAGGCGGCCCCAATGCTCATAGGCAAGCAGGCGCGTCAGCGCCTCGAGGTCCTGGTTCTCCTGGTAGTAATAGAAGAGTCCATCGCCGTAGTGCAGGTCGCGAATGCGCGTGCTTGGCATCTGCTCCGGGTCGTGCCGGCGGGCACTCGCAGGCGTGGCGAGCAGCGCCGCACAGGCGGCCAGCAGCAGCGCACGCATGAAGGCAGCCAGGGGCAGGTGCCTACTCCCAGTCCTTGATCACAAACTCCGGTTGCAGCTTTTGCTGCCGGTCGTCGATTTTCAGCTCCAGGTACTTAGCCCCGACGCCCTTTTCAAAACGGATGGTCGCGCCGCGCTTGTAGGGGCGGGCATTCGGCCCCTGGCCATTGAAGTAAGCGACCAGCTCGTGACGGCCAACCTTCAGATTGCCCAGGTACAGGCGCTGCACGCCGCCCTTGAGCAACGCCTGGACCTCGCGCGGCGTGTACAGGTAGTTGATCACCTCCTTGTCATCGATACGCAGCTGCACCGAATCGAGTGCGAAAAACTGCCCGACGTCCATGGACAGGAACACCGCCACCTGGGTGTTGGCGGGGAACAGCAGCTCCTCCTCGAGGATGAACAGATCCTTGTTCAGATCGACGGCATCTTTCTTCAGCCCCTGGACCTCGGTGTCCAGGCCGCGCGTGTCGCCATCGGGCGCCGCATCGGACGTGGCGGCGCCCGCTGCCGCGGCAGCAGGCGGCGGCGTGGCGGCGGCGGGTGGGACGCTGGCCGGCGTTGCTGCGGTGGTTGCAGTCTGCGCGTCCGGCGGCGCGGCGATTGCCGACGGCGTCACGGCCAGCGCTGCCCCCAGCAGGAGCCCCGCGAGAACGGCGGCGGGCAGCGCGCGCCGCTTACGGGCAACGGCGGGAATCATGAGTGGCATATGCGACATGGTTGGTTCCGATCATTCATTCAGCAGCGCGCGCAGCTGCCGGAGGTAATTTTCATCGCTCGCCGCGCTGTAGTCGCGCAGCACATGACGCACCGTGCCACTGCGATCGATCAGCACGGTCATCGGCAGGTTGTCTACTTCATAGGCCCGGGCCACTGACTTCTGCGGGTCAAGGAGCATCGGGAAACTCACCTGCTGGTGCAGCGCGAACTCGCGCGCGCGGGTGGCACTGTCATCGACACCGACACCAAACACCACCAGGCCCGCGGACGCGTAGGTAGCCAGGCTGCGATCGAGCGCCGCGAGCTGCGGGCGGCACGCCCCGCAGCCGCCACTCCAGAAACTCAGGACCACCACCTCGCCACGGTGCTCCCCGAGTCGAACGTTGGCGCCGGCGGCGGCGCGCAGCGTGAAATCCGGCGCCGGGCGACCGCTGAGCGCATAGGGTGCCTGTGCCAGCGCCAGCCCCGCCAGCCCTGCACCGCCGAGCAGCGTCGCGGCGCACACCCAGGCGAACGCGCTGGTCCGCACCCGCACCTCACCCGACGGCACACCATCCGGGCGTCGAAGACACAAGAATGATCCAAAGACCAATGAAGGCGCCCTGCGCGAGCAGTAAGAGCGTGGAAGCTCGCACAGCGTGCTTCACACTGTCAACGCAGCTGGCGTGAAAACGAGCGGCGCGTAGCGGCAAATCCGCGCCACCGCGCACGCGGACCACTCACGCACGCCGTCGCAGAATGCTCACACCACCGGCGTGAATGCGGTCATGGCCGCGAGCGCCGCACCTGCTCCCAGACCCTGCATCGGGAACAGCGAGGCGAACTGCGCGTCCGTGCCCAGCAGGCCCATGTAGTTGAGGATGATGAGCTCGGGGATCTGGTTCACGGAGTTGGCCGCGGGGCTGGAGCTGGTGACCACCGAGCCGTCGGAGCTGAAGTAGCCGATCTGCTGGCCGGCCACCCCGTTGCGCAGCGCCGGGCGCCCGTTGGGGCTGTACACCAGGAATACGGTCGCCGCGACGCTCGAATTGTCGCCCTGCCAGCCGAGCTTGTCGCGCCCGGCCGCGCTCGTGTCCACCATGCTGTTGGAGGCGAGCGAACCGTCGCTCATGAGCTGCACCATGACGGGTGTCTTGCTGCGCGCGGCGTACTCGAGCACCGCGCCGATCATCTGGCCGGCTTTGAAGTTGCGCGTCTCGCCGGTGGCGCGCGTGCCGTCGTGATAGTCGTAGCCGCCCATGGCGATGGTACCGGCACCGGCGTAGCCGTCGATCACCAGCTTCATGACCGAGGCAGTCATCTGCACGTCGCCGTCACTGGCAAGCTGCGCCGCGGTGAAGATGCCATTGGTGATGTTGGTATCCTGGGTCGGATCAAGTCCCTTGGACCCGGCGGAGAATATGTTGGCCGTGTTGGCCGCTTTCACGTAGGCGCAGCGCACCTGGTTCTTCAGTGCCGGATCGGCGTTTACCCCCGCAGTGATCTGCGCATTCGGAGCATACAGCGCGATACCCGGGGTCGAACCGCTCGGGTCGCTCAGCACACCGGTGAACTCAGTGCCGCTGGAGGTCGCTCCCGTGTACGGGGACGTGCCGGTGCTCAACCGCGCCTCCGCCTGCAGCTCCGGGAGCGCCAGCGGATCCGGCGCCCCACCCGCGGAAGGCGGTGCCAGGGCGACCGCGTCCGAGGGCTGCTGGATGGTGGCCGGCTGCCACGCCGGGTTGATGGTGTACATCAGCGCCATCGAGTTACCGCCGGAAGTCGATGACTGGGTGCCCACGAGCGGCAGTACCGTGCCCATGGCGCCGCCGGCGAAGGCAGCGCCCGCCTTGTAGATGCCGTAGATCGGATTGGTGGTATTCGACTGGGTGTCGTTCTGCGACATCGCCGGGATGACCGCGCCGTTGACGCCTGCGAGGGTGGTGGCACTCGCCACGCTGAGAATGCCGCGCAGGATCGCGCCGTCGGAGTGCCACAGGAGCCCGAGCGCGCTGCTTACGAAGGCGCTCGAACTTGGCACCATGTTGCCCGGCACGCCGAGCTTGCCGTAGCCGGCCACGGACAGGAAGTTCGCCTGCCCGCCCTGCACGCCGACCAGCGCCTCGGAGCCGACGAGATTGGCGCCTCCCGCGAGGTCGAAGCAGATGTATGGCAGCCCGCCGCCGCCCGCGGGGACATTGCACTGGTCGCTGGCAAGCAGCGGCAGGATGTCGCTGTCGAGCCCACCGGCGGCGCGTGCGCTCTGCGCCTTCAACACGGCGCCGAGCCAGGCGGACCCGATCACCATGCCCTGGGCGCCGAGGAAGCCGGCGGCGAGGAAGTCGCGGCGGCTCACCGGACGCGGATGATTCTCGTGCCGGAACGGGGTACCCGGCGGATGCGGCTTGGGAGGCTTCTTACGAATGATCATCTGCAGTTACTCCTCAATGCCCATCACTGTACTGTGACCGCCGCGCTGCTGAGCGTCACGGTGCAGGCCGCGACGATCGCCTGCGACACGCTCGCGCTGACACTGATCGCCGGCAAACCGTTGGCGGAAGTGCCCGCGATACGCTGCAGCAACCCGTCCGTCTCATTCACCACGGCGGTGGAGCTGGCGGGCGAGACGTTGCTGCCTACGGCCTGGGTGGCGAGCGCGTTTTCGATCGTCTGACGCAGCGCGGCCCCCTGCAGCGCAGGGTTGGCGTTCAGACTCAGGCTGGTCTCGATGCCGTTGCCGAAGAACGTATCGCGCAGCCCCGGGTTTGCCAGCATCTCGCGGCAGTAGGCGTTGGCGAGCGAGGACATGGCCGTCTGCTGCGAAGACACGAAGGCGGCGATCTGCGGGCCTGCCGGCAGCGACTGCTGCGAGGCCTGGTACACCGACTGCACCACCGGATCAGTGATTGCGACGCCAGTGATGCGCGCCAGGGTGTTGTTGAAGCGCTCGAAGCTCATCACACCGTAATCCGCCTGCGGGGTGTTGTTGGGCACCGGGGCCGTCGGTACCCCCGGCGGATCGACAAACGCGTGCACATGGTTGCCCAACTGGTCGAACGACAGGAAGAACAGATCGTTGGTCGCTCCGAGCTGCACCGGGATGACGGTGCCGAGATTGGACAACAGCTGGCCGTTGGCGGCGGTGTAGTTGCTGCCACCGATGGTGGTGCCCAGGGTGGCGAACGACTGCCCCGCGGGTGCCAGCTGGCCGTTCACGCCGATGCGGATGCCGCTGATCGGCAGATTTGCCGGCGCCATGGCGTTGGGATTCAGGCTGATGAACTTCGGCTGGTTGAACAGGTAGCTGTAGTTGTCGTACTGACTCGCCTGGAACAGAACGTAGTAGGTGTTCGCCGGCGCACCCAGCAGCGAGCTCACGCCGAACAGCAGGTAGTATTTCTGGCCGACGCCAGCGGCGAAGTTCTGCTGGATCTGCGCCGCCGTCAGGGCGATGTTGTGAATCGCGACGAACTTGATCTCGCCCAGCCACGGCCGCTGGCCGGTGGTCTCGTTGCCAAGCACCAGTGCGAAAGTGCTGTCCCAGTTGGCCAGCGTGCCGCCCTTGGAGGGGTCGACGTCCCCGGTGTACTTGCCATTGACGTAGAGCTTCTGGCCGTTGACCGGATCGTAGGTGAGCACCACGTGCTGCAATGCCGCCTGGGCCGCGCCGTTGGCAGTTGTCGTTACGAGCGGCGGCATGCCGTTGGTGTCGGTGACGCTCGAGCGCGCGAGCCCCTCATATTGGGCGGCGGCCTGGCCGAGCGTGGCATTGCGCGTGGTGTTGCTGCCCGAATAGCTCACCATCCACGCGTTGGTCTGCGTGACGTTCGCCGGCGCCACCCACGCCTCGATGGAGTACTCGCCCGACGACTGGATCATGGCGGCGAGCTTCTGGCTCGAGCTGGTGGAAGCCTGCGCCGAGCCGCCCTGGCCGATGATGATGCCCCAGCTGCTGTCCCAGGTGACGTTACCGTACAGCGTCAGGTCCGCTTCGGGCGTGACGCCGCTGGTGTCGTAGGCGGTGCTGCCCTGGCCGGTCTCGAACATGTATTCGGCGATGACGTTCGCGTCGTAGCGGCTGCCGCCCGCGGCGATCGTGCCCTGGGTGAGCGTGACTGCGTTCGACACCACCAGGGTCGGATCGATCGGCGTCACGGCGATCGAGTTGGCGAAGGCCGTGAGCGCCGCCAGCATCGCGCTCGAACTGCCAACGCAATCCGGAGGACCGCCGGGCCCGGTTGTGGACCAGCAGTGATGCAGATCGGTCGCGAGGCGCTGATAAAAGCGCGACAGGTTGGGCGTCGCAAGATTGATCTTGGGCTGTGCCGCAAGGTACGAGCCAACCGGATTGGAGGCGTCGGCAAAATACGGCTGCTGGGCGCTCGCGGAACTCGGGGTGTGGCAGCCCGAACAGAACTGTGTCAGCAGCGGGAACACGGTGCTCGAATACGCCGCCGGCACCGGAGCGGGAAACTGCTTGCCGCCGCCTGCCGCCTGCACGGGCGGGGCGATCAGGGTCACCGTCGAGGTCGAAGAGGAGCCGCTGCCGAGCCAGTTCTGGATCCACACCAGCATGGTGGCGGCGCAGGCCGAGGGGTCCGCGACCCAGCAGTTGTGACCGCCGCCGACCTTGAGCACGAAGGTCGACTGGCTGGGGTTGGTGAGGTTCACCAGGGGACCTGAGGCCTGGTAGGCGAGGTTGACATCATCCGTGCGCGCGAACATCGGCGACTGGCCGCCCTGGTGATGACAGCCGCCGCAGCGATCCGTCGGTATGACGTTCTGCCAGAACGAGGCCTTGAAGGCCTGCACGTCGGCGTTCGCCGGTGCGGGTCCGGTGTAATTGGCCGCCGTGCTGCTCGGCGGCGCGGACACCTGGTTCACCTGCGTCGCGGCGCCGCCGCTGCAGGCGGCGAGCACGGCGAGCGCGGCGAAGCTTAAGAACGTGCGGCAGCTGCGCGTCACAACCTGCAAGCTCATGAGGGGCTCCCTGTTCATGACGGCTCCTTCAAGAACCCGGGCAGGCGGCGGCCGACTGCTGGAACACGGTCTTCAGCTTGTAGCCGCCGCCGGCGAAGCTGGTGGTGATGTGGCTGACGGTCGCGAGGTCCGCGGCACTCACCGGCGCGCGGAAGCACACCGCCTGGAACACCTTGGCCACCTGGCACTGGGCGAAGGTCGTGCTCGACTCAAGTTCGGTGCCTAAGGATTTGGCGCCGTTGCCGCTCCCCGGGAGCGAAGCAGACCAGCCGAGCACGCTGTTTGGACCCGAGCGCCAGCGATTCGACCAGCTGTCATCCGGGGTCACGAAGCCGAAGGGAAAATTGGTGGCATTGATCAGGTATTTGGGCTGCACCTGACCGGGTGTGTACTGCATCGTGCCGGTGTTCATCACCGCCCCGAGGGTGCCGTTGAAGTTGTAGTAGGCGAACGCCTGCACCATGGGATCCATGCCGCTGTGACAGCCGACGCAGTTGTTGAGGAAGATGCGGCTGTCACCACCCGGGGAGCGGGCCACGTCCTGGCGGATGCGGTCCGAGGGGCGCGTGGTATCCATCAGCGCCGGCATGTCGCTGCAGAAGTGATTGATCATCGTGAAACGGAACATCGCGCGGTTGGTGCCGTTGATGAAGAACGCCGCCTCGGCGCCGTAAGTGGTGAGCACCCCGGCAGTCGCCGCCGTCGGTGTGCCGTAGGTCGCCGACTGCGAGGTCGCATGCAGCGCGGCGCTCAGGTCAACACTGTTGGCCTCGGCCTGGGCGTAATGGGCGTTGCTGGCGCTGGAAGGCGCCGGCAGCCCCGGGGCATTGACGGTGTAGAGGATGTCGGCCGACAGCAGCGTGTTGAATGCCACGTCGTCGCGCACCATGCCGATCACGGTCGCGGCGTAGTCGTTGAACGGCGCAAACACCGTCTGGTCGCGATTGGTCCAGGGGATGACGAGGTTCTTGAGCGTCACGTTGTAGAAGGCCGGGGCGTTGCACACCGTGCCCTGGCAGGTCGTTACATAGGCCGCGGCAGCCAGCAGTCCGGCGCTCCCGGGTGCCGCGCCGGCGGCGCCGGGCGCGCACGGCGCCGGGGTACCGTTGCCGCAGATCAACTGCTCCATCTGCTGCAGCGCGGCCGGCGGTGGTGCTACGCCGGCGATGCGCTCATAAATGCGCTTGGCCTGCTCGGCCGGGCCCGCGAGCGCAACACTGCTGAGCTGCGCGAACAGCAGCACGCCCACAGCAACGGGCGCCGCGACGCGGCGCGTGCCGCGCGTACTCGCTTTGCGATTGTCAGTCATGACACTCATGGCGCTCGTTAACTCCCGAAAATGCCCGCTGCGTGCCGGACTATACGGTCGCTCCGTCCCCGCCCCGTTTGTCTCAAGTGGCTGACGTCGCCGGTCGCCGACAGTCCTGTTGGTTTGTGCCTCGCGCGACGCTCCACGCGACAAACTGCGAGCCCGGTCACGGCGTGCGCCGGGTCGAACGACTACCTAGTAGTACGGATCGGCGCAGCAGCCCGTAGACCGCAGGGAAGCGCGGAATACGGTTGCGCGCCGTGACGGAATTGGCGTTAAGGGAAAAGTAATCAGAGTGACTCCGAATTACGTTACATTCGCGTCGATGGCGGGCCTATTCACAGGTACGCGGGGCGGGCGCCTGCCGGTGCCACGCGGCGCCGGCGCCGGCCGCCGGTGCGCGGGCCTCATCGTGGCGCTGGTGGCGGGCTTAAGCGCCTGCAGTGGCGGCGGCAGCGTCAACATTGCCAACAGTCAGGCGGGCGATCCGGCGACCCTCGACTACCCGATCTTTTATGTGAAACGCGCTATCCCCACGGATGCGGCCGGCAACGTGATCCAGGACGACCTGCGCGTCATGAATGACGTGGTGCCGACGGCGGCCGATCTGTACAAGCGCGCCGCGGCCTCACCGAGCGCCGCCGAGACCAACATCACCTCGCGCATCACGGCCGGCGCCATCTACGACATCAAGGACGTGGACGTCTCCGCCGACGGCAGCCGGGTGATTTTCGCCATGCGCGGTCCGCTGGCTGCGAAGCAGAATCCCATGAAGCCGCCATCGTGGCGCATCTGGCAGTACGTCATCGCAACCGACACGCTGGCGCCGGTCATCAACCCCGCCGATGATCCGGATCCGCCGACGGTCAACGATGTTTCGCCGCACTACCTGCCGGACGGGCGCATCGTGTTTACCTCGACGCGCCAGACCCAGTCGCAGGGCGTGCTGCTGAATGAACAGGAACCGCAGTTCTCCGCCCTCGATGAGGCGCGTGTCGAGGACAACTTCGTCCTCGAAGTCATGGATGGCAATGGTCTGCCCGGCAGCATCCACCAGATCTCCTTTAACCAGAGCCACGACCGCGACGCCACGGTGCTGACGGACGGGCGGGTGCTGTGGAGCCGCTGGGACAACATGCCGGGCCACGACGCCATGTCCCTGTACTCCTCGAATCCTGACGGCACGGACCTCGAGCTCTACTACGGCGCGAACAGCCACCTGACCGGCACCAACGCTACGGTGGTGGAGTTCGTGCATCCGCGCGAGATGCAGAACGGCAGCATCCTCGCGCTGCTGCGCCAGTACACCGATGTCGACTTCGGCGGCGAGCTGGTAATGATCAACGGTCTGCAGTACGTGGAGAACAACGAGCCCTACCCGGCGAGCAACAGCAACCTCAAGGGACCCGGCCAGACCCCCGCCACGACTTTCGGCGTGGTCACCATCCCGGGCCCCTCTCCCGGCGGGCGCTTCAACTCCGCCGATCCCTTGTGGGACGGCACCAACCGCATTCTCGTCAGCTGGTCGCAGTGCCGGCTGATGGATGAAACCCAGACGCCGCCGACGATCGTGCCGTGCAATGCGACCAACCTCGCGGTGGCCAACCCGGTGGTGGCGCCGCCGCTTTACAGCGTATGGATGTTCGATCCGTCGCAGAACACCCTGCTGCCGATCATGCAGCCGGTCGAGGGCGTGATGGTCACCGACGTGGTGTCGACGCAGCCGCGGCCGCTGCCGAATATCATCGTCGACAAGGTGCCGGGGGTGGACCTCGACCAGAACCTCGTGACCGCCGGTGTGGGCGTCATAGATATAAGGAGTGTCTACGACATCGACGGCGTGGACACCGCAAACCCCAACATCGCCGCGCTCGCCGATCCGGGGAAGACTCCCGCGGGCACGCAGCCGGCGCGCTTCATCCGCCTCGTCGGAGCGGTGTCCATCCCGGACAAGACGGTGCTGAAGCTCACCGCTGCGGACTTCGGCGCCAGCAACTTCATGCGCCAGATCCTGGGCTACGCCCCCATCGAACCGGACGGGTCGGTGCGCATCGAAGTGCCCGCCAACGTCGCCTTCTACGTCAGCCTCCTCGATGCCAACGCCCGCCGTTACCGCCCCGACCAGGGTGTCTGGCTGCAGCTGCTACCGGGCGAAGTGGTCACATGCAACGGCTGTCACACACCAGCCGGCGCGCAGCCGGCCCAACCGGGATTCTCCCACGGCCGCTTCGGTACTTTCGCCTCCGCGTGGGCGGGCGCCGCCGCGGCGGGCGTCGCCTTTCCCAACACCTATCCGTCGGGTCCACTCGCCTTGCTGCCGCAGCAGGCCGGGCAGACCATGGCCGAGGCGCGCATGGCGGCGAGCTGCGCACTGCCGGTGACACCCACGACACCCTACTGCGCCCAGATGATTCCCAGTGTCAACGTGCTGTACACGGACGTCTGGACAGATCCCGCGCTCGCCACGCCGGGCACGTCGATCACCTACGCCTACGCGGGCAGCACCTACACCGTGCCGGCGCCACCCGCGAGCAGCCTGTGCCAGACGTCCTGGTCCTCGAACTGCCGCGTCGTCATCAACTACCCGACGATCATCCAGCCGCTATGGGATGCGCCGCGGATGGGTACGCTGAACGGCGCCACCGCCAGCGTTACCTGCTCGCAGGCCGGCTGCCACAACCCGCTGAACGCCGCGGGCACCGCGCAGACGCCGGCGGGGAATCTCGACCTCACGAACTCCGCTTCGAACGTGCCACCGCAGTTCACCTCGTATCAGCAGCTGCTCTTCCCTCATAACGTCGTTATGATGGGCCCCAACGGGCCGGTCACGACGACCTACGGCCCCTACCTGACTGCGGGCAGCGCCAACGACGGCGGCCCGTCGATGGCGTTCCTGGCCCGTTTCGCGAGCGGCTCGGGAAGCACGCATGCGGCCTGGCTGAACATCGCGGAGCTTCGCCTGTTGTCAGAATGGCTGGATATTGGCGCACAGTACTTCAACGACCCGTTCGCGGCTCCAGCCAATTGAGCGGCTCCTGAGCGCTCGTGCGCGGCGCCTGGTGATCGCGGGCGCCCTGGTTGTTTCGCTCCTTGCGATCCCGGCGCTGAGTGCCGCGCGCGACTACCTGCAGTTGTTCGTGCGGCAACCGTACCTGGAGCTGCACACCGGACCCGGGCGCGGCTACCCCGTGTTCCACGTCGTGGCTCGCGATGAGAGCGTGGACGTGCTGTTGCGCCGCACCGACTGGTTCAAGGTGCGCACCGAGCGCGGCGTGGAAGGCTGGGCCTCGCAGCACGACATGCTGCTGATGGTGCGGGCCGACGGAGCGCCCTTTACCTTCGATCTGGGTGACCGTGCGGGCTTTACGGCGCACCGCTTCGAGATGGGACTGTTCGCCGGCGCTTACGGGGGGGCGAACCTGGTATCCGCGTATTACTCGGTGTCGTTCAATCGGCAGCTCGCGATTGAAGCGGCACTGGGGCAGTTTCTCGGCCGCTACTCCAACGGCGAGACCGCCGATCTGGGACTCAGCCACGTGATCGCGCCGGAGGCACGCTGGTCGCCGTTCCTGACTCTGGGAGTGGGCCTGGTGCATACCGAGCCGAAGGCGACGCTGGTGCAACCGCTGGTCCGTACCGAGCAATCCGCCTACGTCGGCGGCGGCATCCGCTACTACCTCACGCGGCGCTTTTTCCTGCGCGCGGAGTACAAGGCCCACTATATATTCACGCGGCGCAACGAGAACGAGGAAGCTGACGAATGGAAAATGGGATTCGCATTCTTCTTCTGAGCGTGACGCTGGCAGCCCTCGCGGGCTGCGCGTCGGTGCGCGGCTGGTACCAGCAGCGTGCGCAGCGCCACGCGCAAAGTTCCGCCGGCTCGCAATCCGCCGCCGACCAGCAGCCGGATGACACCACGACCCCGCCGCGCGTCATCGAGCCGGAGGTCGCGCGTCGCCAGATCAAGGTGCCGCGCATCAAGAGCTCCAACGTCGAGGTGGGCCTGGATTACGGCATGCTGTCGATCGAGGACTTCGGCACCAACCCGGTTTACGGTCTTACCGCCGCCTACCACATCACCGAGGATTTCTTCTTTCAGGGTGATTTCGGCCGCTCGACCGCCGGCCGCACCAGTTTCGAAACGCTCTCGAACATCCAGCTGCTTACCGGGTCTGAGAGGCGCTTCACGTATTACGATCTCTCACTGGGCTACAACTTCCTGCCTGGCGAGGCTTTTATCGGTCGTGGCCGCGCCATGACGAGCGCCTTTTACGTTCTTGGCGGCATCGGCAGCACCGACTTTGCCGGCGACACGAAGTTCACCGTGAACTTCGGCGCCGGTTACCGCGTGGTGCCGAAGGATTGGCTGGCGGTGCACATCACCGTGCAGGATCGCGTGTTCCAGTCGAGCATTCTTGGCACCGCCAAGCTCACCAACAATATCGAGGCGCAGATCGGCACGACCGTGTTTTTCTGACAAAGGACGCACATGAGTAACCGAATCGCAGCCCTCGCAGCCGCACTGGTCCTGTCGGTGCCGACCCTGGCTGCAGCCCCCAATGCTCTGGCGCCGCAGTTCAGCCTCGGCGCGCGCGGCGGACACACCGTGAGCCTGGCGCAATACAAGGGCCAGGTGGTGATGATCAATTTCTGGGCGAGCTGGTGCGGACCGTGCCGCCAGGAAATGCCGTTGCTCGAAGGCATTTACAAAAAGTACAACAAGCTTGGTTTCACGCTCCTCGGTGTGAATGTGGAACCGGACTCGCAGGCCGCCGACAAATGGCTCAAGGACACGCCGGTGAGCTTCCCGATCCTTTACGATACGGAGAGCAAGGTCAGCAAGCTGTATGATGTGCCGGGCATGCCGAGCACCGTGATCATCGATCGCACCGGCAAAGTGCGCTTCGTCCACCGCGGCTACGTGCCCGGCGACGAGAACGAGTATCTCGACAGCATCCGCACGCTGATCCGAGAATAGGCGCGCGGTCTGCCGCAAAGGGAGGGGGCCATGAGGAGGTCTTTGGTGAGCAAGCTGCTACGCATGCTGGGCCTGGCGCTGCTGCTCGGCGCGCTCGCCGCCTGCGCCGCGCCCACTCCCTGGGTGAAGCCCTACGAGCGCGAGCACTTCGCCGATCCCATCATGTCCTTCAACCGCGATCCGGTCTCCAGCATCTACCTCGAGCATGTGCTGGAGTCTCGCGAAGGTGCCCACGGCGGCACCGGTGCGGTCGGCGGCGGGTGCGGATGCAACTGAGCGGCGCGCCGCTGCCCGAGCGGCCGCCGCCGATCTCGGGGTTGAGCCCGTTCGCGCGCACGCTGCTGGCGATGCTGGTGATCACCGCCCCGGTGCTGGCCGGTGTGCTGCCCGAGGACCGCGCCGATGTCATGTGGCACTCCTATAACGGCGGCGACATCACCGTGCAGGGCCCGGAGCTGCTGGTGCGCAAGAAAGTCGGCGACAGCCTGTCGCTGTCGGCCGGCTATTACGAGGACATGATCTCGAGTGCCTCGATCGACGTGAAGCTCTCGGCGAGCCCCTATCACGAGACCCGCAAGCAGGAAAACGCCGGCCTCGACTACCAGCACGGCAAGACCACCTACAGCGTCGGCTACATCCACAGCAGGGAGCCCGACTACATTGCGGACACGACCTTCTACTCGGTGAGCCAGGACATGTTCGGTGATCTCACCACGCTCACCATGGGCTACAAGCGCGCCTGGGACAACGTCTACCGGGACGAGTGCAACCCGCTATTGCCGGCACACCCCATCGGTACCGAGTGCCCACAGATCATCAATGACCCCAGCTTCCACGAGCGCGCCGACCACCGCGGCTATTCGCTGTCCTTGAGCCAGATCCTGACCCGCAACCTGATTCTCGGCCTGAACTACGAGCTCCTGACTGACCAGGGCTACCTCGCCAACCCGTATCGCAAGATCCGCTTCCTTTCCCCGGGTGAGGGCGAGGGCTTCACGCTCGCGGACCAGGTGTATCCCAACACACGCACCAGCAATGCCGCCTCGGTGCAACTGAAGTACTACCTCCCCTACCGCGCGGCACTCACCGGGCTGTACCGCTTCTACAGCGACACCTGGGGTGTGGTCGCACACACCGTCGAGTTCGACTACACGCACCCGGTCTGGAAACAGTGGATCTTCGACGGCAGCCTGCGCTTCTACAAGCAGACTCACGCCGACTTCTACAGCGACCTGTTCCCGCGCGCCGACTACCAGAATTTCATGGCGCGTGACCGCGAGCTCGCCGCCTTCAACGACTACACGATCGGTGTCGGGGCGTCGTACGAGTTTCACGTACCGAGCGCGCCGTGGATCAGCAAGAGCAGCTTCAATGTGCGCGTCGAGCACCTGACGGTGAACTACAGCGATTTCCGCAACGCCCTGCTCGCCGCCCAATACGGCGCCGGCAACGAGCCCCTGTACAAGCTCAACGCGAACATCTTCCAGGTGTTCGCGTCCCTGTGGTTCTAGACATTGGCCGAAATTGCAGGAAGCAATTTCGGCGGACAGTGGTTCCACTACCGCCGGCGAAAGGCGCGACTTTCGCCGGCTGCGGCGGGTGCCACGTTGCTGCCCCTGCGCGCATCCGGGGTGCGAGTGAGTTAAGCTTCGGCCTTTGGTTCGCTCATTGTCCGCGCGCGCGAGTGTCGGCAGGCAGCGACAGTCCACGTACGCAAAGGGGATCTTTCAATGCGCACCCGCACTTCTGTTTTCACCCTGCTCGCCGCGGTGATTTTCGCCAGCGCGGCTGCCAGCGTGCATGCCCAGGCGCGTGAGCAGGGACAGCTGCTGACCGCGTCCCAGGTTCTCGAAGAACTCAGCGGCGCGCGTGACGAGGCCATACCCGCGCGGCTGCTCGAGCGCGCCTACGGCATCGCCGTGATTCCCGATGTGACCAAGGTGGCCTGGTTCCTGGGAGGCCGGCGCGGCCACGGGGTTCTGGTGGTGCGCGGCAAGGACGGGCGTTTCTGCGACCCGGTGTTCGTCACCCTGACCGGCGGCAGCTTCGGGCTGCAGTGGGGCGTGCAATCGACCGACATCGTGCTGGTGTTCACCACCCCCAAGGGCGTTGAAGGGATCAACGGCGGTAAGGTCACCTTAGGTGCCGATGCCTCGGTCGCCGCAGGTCCGGTTGGCCGACAGGCGTCGGCGGGCACCGATGCGGCTTTCAAGGCCGAGGTGTATTCCTATTCACGCAGCCGCGGCGCGTTCATCGGCCTCGCCCTCGACGGCGGCGCCATGAACATTGATGACGGGGCGAATGCCACGTTCTACAACAAGCCCGGCGTGCTCGCCGCCGACATCATGTCCGGCAGCGTCACCAGCCAGGACCAGAGCGCGCGTCGCTTCCTCGCCGCAGTGGCCACCAGTACCGGTGAGCAGCGCTCGGCATCGGCGCAGGTGCCCGCGAGCACGCCGCCCACCGGCGCCGTGGCCCCGGCGCCGCAGCCGGGGAGTGGCGTGCAATCATTCCCGCTCTCCGACCCGCAGCCCGGCAGCGAGCCGAAGTAACCCACGGATAGCTCGCCGCGCCCGCCACTACCGGGTGGCAGCGGCCTGCGGTTCGGTGATGCTTTTCTCTGCCGCCGAAAACTGCGGCCACCAGCGATCGGCGTGGCCGTAGTTGTGGGTCACGTGCGGTAACGGCACCAGATGCGCCCCACGAATCGCGGCGAGAAACCCCAGCGCTTCCAGAGGCGTGCAGATCGGATCTTCCAGGCCGTGGAGGTCCGTCCAGGGCGCGGCCGGAGTTATCCCCGGCAGTAGCCGCACGGAACCGGACGGTAGCGGCCGATACCGCAGCGCCGGGGCCTTGCACAGCGGCTTCTGCAGCTCCAGTTCCACACAGAACGACAGGGTGAGCGCCCCGCTGAATGTTCCGGCGGGCGCCTGCGCAATGCTGGTATAGGCGAGGGTCGCACCAGCTGAATGCCCGATCAAAAGCGGTGGCGTGTGCGGCAGGTGATAGCGGTCCTGCAGGTAGCGAGCGAGATCCGCAAGGTCAGCGTACGGGGAGACGCAGCTCGCCGGATCCCGCGCGAGGTTCGTAAACAGCGGCGGAAGGTCGATCCCGGCGGTGAGCGTCCCCTCGCCGCTCAGCTTGTAGGCAATCGCGCCCAGATCACGGCTCCAGCCGCCGTCCCCCGAGAGTAATAGCGCCACCCGCCGCACGGCACCCGCCGGTCGGTACACGCGTACGCTCGCAAACCTGCCGTGCGAGAGCACTTCGGAAGGCGCCCCGCTGTCCACCGAACTGCAATCAGATAGCAGTGCTGTGCAGCAAATCGCGACTGCGCGCAGCAGTGCCCGCCGGCGTGCGCCAGTATTCGGGCTCAGGACTTCGGTGCACTTCATGCGCGCACTGTTGCATCGACGTGGTGCGCGCGCAACGCCCGCCGATCCGTGGCTAGTCATTGTTTAGTCGTGCTAGATTCGGTTACATGAATGGGGGGAGTGGTGTCGCAGCACCGGTCGGTTCGATCGACGTGGCGCTCGCTCACGCGACGCGTCTGCTGGAACGCGACCCGCGCCTGGCAGCCGAGCAGGCCTCTGAGATCCTCAGGACCTTTCCGGGCGAGCCGAACGCGACCCTCATCCTCGGCATCGCCGAGCGCGCCGGCGGGAATCCTGACGGCGCCCTCGCAGCCCTTGCACCCCTGGTCGTGAAGCAGCCCCGCTGGGCGGCGGCCCGCTATGAACTCGGCGTCACTTTAAGCGAACTCGGGCAGGGCGACGCCGCCGTCGCCGAGCTCAAGCAGGCCGTGGAACTGAATCCGGAATTCCCGGACGCGTGGCGTGCGCTCGCAGATCATCTGACGGCGATCGGCGATGAGGCTGCCGCGGACGCGGCACGCGCGCGCTTCCTGCGCACCTCGACCCGCGACCCGCGGCTCCTTACCGCGGGAGTGGCGCTGTGCGAGAACCGCATCCCCGAGGCCGAGGCGCTGCTGCGACGGCATCTGCAGGAGCATCCCACGGACATTGCGGCCCTGCGCATGCTGGCGGAGGTGGCCGCGCGCATCGGCCGCTATGCGGACGCACAGCTGTTGCTCGAACGCTGCCTGGAACTCGCCCCTGGATTTCACGGCGCACGTCAGAACTACGCCGTCGCCTTGCACCGGCAGGGTGCTCACGCGGCAGCGTTGCCCGAGGTCGAGCGGCTGCTCGCGGCGGCGCCGCATAACCCGAACTATCGCGCCCTGCACGCCGCGCTGCTCGCAGCGGTCGGCGAGTACCTCCGCGCCATCGACATCTACACCGCTGTCCTGAAGGAGTATCCGCAGCAGGCGCGCATCTGGATGAGCTATGGCCACGCCCTGAAGACCGCCGGCCAGGTCCCCCGGGGGATCGACGCTTACCGGCGCGCCGTGCAGCTGGAGCCGGGCCTCGGTGAGGTGTGGTGGAGTCTGGCGAACCTCAAGACGTATCGCTTCACCGCAGCAGAGCTCGCGCAGATGCGCGAACAGCTGGCGCGGCCCGAGCTGGATGCTGAAGACCGCTTTCACCTGCACTTCGCGCTCGGCAAGGCGCTCGAGGATCGGGCCGACTACGAGCGCTCTTTCCGGCACTACCAGGAAGGTAACGCCCAGCGCCGGGCGCGCGTGCACTATGACCCGGAGCGGGTCGGCGCCCACAGCGCAGTGGCCAGAGAGCTCTTCACCACTGCGTTCTTTGCAGAGCGTGCCGGCGCCGGTGCCCATGCCGACGATCCGATCTTCATCGTCGGCCTGCCGCGCTCGGGCTCCACGCTGATCGAACAGATTCTCGCCAGTCACTCACAGGTCGAGGGCACGATGGAATTGCCCGACGTGCCGGCGCTGGCGCAGACCATCAGCACGCGCGCCGGCGATGAGGCGGTGCGCTATCCGCAGGCGCTCGCGAAGTTGCCGCTCGAGCAGCTGCGCAGTATCGGCGAGGAGTATCTGGAGCGGACGCACATCCAGCGCAAGAGCGGCAAGCCGCGCTTCATCGACAAGCTGCCAAACAACTTCCTGCATACCGGGTTTATCCACCTGATGCTGCCAAATGCCAGCATCATCGACGCCCGGCGCCATCCGCTCGGCTGCGGCTTCTCCAATTTCAAGCAGCACTTTGCGCGCGGCCAGACCTTTACTTATGACCTCGCTGAGCTCGGCGCCTATTACCGCGCGTACGTTGAGCTCATGGCGCACTTCGACCGGGTGTTACCGGGCCGCGTGCACCGCGTGCTGTACGAGGACATGGTCGAGGACACCGCGGCGGAGGTGCGCCGACTGCTCGACTACTGCCGCCTGCCGTTTGAGCCGCAGTGCCTGCGCTTCTACGAGAACGAGCGCGCCGTACGCACTGCCAGCTCCGAGCAGGTGCGCTCACCCATTTACCGCGGCGCGATGGAGCAATGGCGCCATTACGAGCCGTGGCTCGGGCCGTTGAAGGAGAGCCTCGGCCCGATGCTGGAAGCGTACCCGCAAGTTCCCGATGCCATCGACAATTAACAAGACGGCCGTCACGCGACGACGGCCGTGAATTAAGGGGAGACCTCATGCAGCGCAGCCGACTCCGCAAGCTCAAGCAACGTGGTGGCGAAGCACGCCGCTCACCGACACAGACCCTGCTGCGGCGGGCGCCGATCGCCGCCGCCATTATGGCGGCCGTGCCGCGCCTCTACGCCGCTGACGCCCCCCCCGACAGCGGCGCACTGCAGGAGGTCGTCGTCACCGCCACGAAGCGCATCGAGAACCTGCAGAATGTGCCGATCAGCATCACTGCCATCAGCACGGAGAAGCTCGAGCAGCTCAACGTGCAGAACTTCGATGACTACGTGAAATACCTGCCGAGCGTCGCCTACCAGACTACCGGCGCGGGATTCTCCCGCGTCTTCATGCGCGGTGTCGCCAGCGGCGACAACGGCAACCATTCGGGCCCCCTGCCAAGCGTCGGCGTGTATCTGGACGAACAGCCGATCACCACCATTCAGGGCGCACTCGATGTGCATGTCTATGACATCGAGCGTGTCGAAGCGCTCGCTGGTCCGCAGGGCACCCTCTACGGTGCGAGTTCGGAGGCGGGCACGGTGCGCATTATCACCAACAAGCCCGATCCATCCGGATTCAAAGCCGGCTACACCCTGGAAGGCAACACGGTGCGCGGCCAGGGTGGGTACGTCGCCGAGGGCTTCGCCAACATCCCGATCAGCAGCACCGCCGCCGTGCGGCTGGTAGGCTGGGCGGAGCACAGCGGCGGCTACATCGACAACGTTCCCGGAACCAACGTATTTCCGAGCTTCGGGTGCGTGTCGAACTTCACGCCGGCGTCGCCGGGGTGCAGCTCCTCTCCCGAACAGGCCAAGAACCGCTTCAACCCGACGGACACCTACGGCGGCCGCGGCGCCCTCAAGCTGAACCTCGGAGAGAACTGGACGATCACACCCTCCTTCATGGGGCAGAGCACCCGCCAGGACGGCACCGCATTCGTCGATCCGTCGATCGCGGGGGATCTGTCGATCTCGCGCTACTATCCGGACTACATCTCGGACCAGTGGTGGCAGGCGGCACTGACCGTCGAAGGCCATATCAGCAACTTCGACATCACCTATGCGACCGGTTACCTGAAGCGTGACGACTCCACCTCGTCCGACTACAGCGACTACACGCTGCTGTACGACAAGAACACCACCTACATGTCCTTCCTGGAGTCGGTGCTGCACCTGCCGCCCGGGGTCAAATCGGTCAATGTCTCGCAGTACATCCTGGGGTCCGACCAGTACCGCAAACTGAGCCAGGAGTTACGGGTGGCAACGCCGAAAGACAACGCGGTGCGTTTCATCGGCGGCCTGTTCTACAATCGCCAGCAGCACTACATCATCCAGAACTATCGCATTGACGCGCTGCCGACGGAGGATTCCGTGACCGGCTGGCCGCAGACCTGGTGGCTGACCGACCAGATTCGCGTCGATCGCGACTACGCCGTGTTTGGCGAGTTGACCTTCGACATCACCCACAATCTCACCGCCACCCTCGGCGAGCGCTGGTACCGCTACGACAACTCGCTCGACGGATTCTTCGGCTTCGGCGCCAACCAGGGATTCAGCTCCACCGGTGAGAAGCAGAGCAACCCGCAGGCGAGCCCGCCAACCTGCGTGACGCCGGGTATTCTGGGCGCCCCGTGCGTCGATCTGGCACGCGATGTCTCGGGCACCGGCACCACACCGAAGGTCAATCTGACCTACAAGTTCAACGCCGACGCGCTGATCTACGCGACGTATTCCAAGGGCTACCGCCCCGGTGGTGTCAATCGCCGTACCCAGGGCCCGCCCGATCCGCCGCTGTCCACCTACGATCCGGACTACCTGACCAACTACGAGCTGGGGTGGAAGACCAGCTGGCTCGACAACCACCTGCGCTTCAACGGCGCATTCTTCTGGGAGGACTGGAAGAACTTCCAATACAGCTTCCTCGGCCAGAACTCGTTCACCATCGTGCGCAACGCCGGTGCGGCGCGCATCAAGGGCGCCGAGCAGCAGATCGAATGGGCGGCGGCCCCCGGCCTGAACATTTCGCTCGCAGCGACCGAGCTTGATCCGAAACTGACCGAGCCCTTCTGCTACGACGTCGATCCAACTACCGGCGCGCCCCTGCCACCTGCGAGCTGTCCTGCGTACGATTCCGTCCCCAACGGCACGCAGCTGCCGGTCGTGCCGAAGTTCAAGGGGGATGCCACGGTGCGCTACACGTTCCCGCTCGGCACTGCGGACCTGCAGGGGTACGGGCAGGCCGCCTACAGCTACACCGGCGCCGTCAACTCCGCGCTTTCGCCCTATCAGAACGCGCTCATCGGCGGCGTGCCGGCTTACGGACTGCTCGACCTGATGCTCGGAATCAGCAAGGGCAACTTCACGGCCGAGTTCTTCGCCGCCAACGCCCTCGACAAGCGCGCCGAGACCACGCGCTTTGCCGAATGCACGGTGGTTGGGGGGTTGCAGACCTTCATTGCCGGCGTAACGGTGTGCGGTGACAAGCCCCTGGCGACCATCGCGCCACCCCGCACGCTCGGTATCCGCTTCTCGCAGAGCTTCTAAGCTCGGCTGCGGCGTTTGCACCGGCGCGGCACACCGTTAAGGTGCGCCGCGCCCTTTCTTCGGCCTGCCCCCCAATCGGAGGGATGTCGGCCGGGGAAAATTCAGGTCGAATGGAGCCTCCACCACCTTTGGAGCCCACGGATTGAGCACTGCCGCCTCCCCCCCCGTTGGCGCCGCGAGCCATGCCGGCCGCACCGCGGTCAGCATTCTCGTAGCCATCAGCTTCTGCCATCTGTTGAACGACATGATGCAGTCGCTGCTACCGGCGCTGTACCCGATGCTCAAGAGCTCGTATCACTTGAGCTTCGGACAGGTGGGACTGCTGACGTTCACGTTCCAGTTCACCGCCTCGCTGCTGCAGCCGCTGGTGGGCGCGATGGCCGACCGCAGCCCACGGCCCTATTCGCTCGCCGCCGGCATGGGATTCACGCTGGTGGGACTGGTGCTGCTGGCGTATGCCGGCAGCTTCGCGCTGCTGCTGTTCGCGGCCGCCCTCATCGGCACCGGTTCCTCAGTCTTCCACCCCGAGTCCTCGCGTGTCGCCCGCATGGCTTCGGGCGGCAAGCACGGCCTGGCGCAGTCGGTGTTCCAGGTCGGCGGCAATTTCGGCACGTCCGCGGGCCCGCTGCTCGCCGCCTTCATCGTGCTGCCACACGGGCAGTCGAGCGTGGTGTGGTTCTCGCTCGCGGCACTGCTTGGAATGTTCGTGCTCTTCCATGTCGGCCATTGGTACAAGGCGCACGGCATCACGCTGCTGGCGGCCGCCGCGCGCTCCCGCGGCTCCGGTCCACCGCGCCGGCGCGTCTTGGGGGTCATCACGGTGCTGCTGGCGCTGATATTTTCCAAGTACGTGTATCTGTCCAGCATCACCAGCTACTACACGTTCTATCTGATCGGACACTTTCATGTGTCGGTGCGCAGCGCACAGCTGCACCTGTTCCTGTTTCTGGCATCCGCCGCGGTTGGCGGCTTCATCGGCGGGCCGCTGGGGGACCGCCTGGGAGCCAAGTACATCATCTGGGGGTCGATCCTCGGGGTGTTACCCTTCACCCTGCTCCTGCCGTACGCCAATCTCTTCTGGACCGCGGTGCTCACCATCCCCATCGGTCTGATCCTGTCATCGGCGTTTCCGGCGATCGTCGTCTACGCGCAGGACCTCATGCCGGGACGCACCGGCACGGTGGCGGGGCTGTTCTTCGGTCTGGCATTCGGCATGGGCAGTGTCGGGGCCGCCGTGCTCGGCAAGCTCGCGGATGACATCGGCATCGATCGCATCTACCAGATCTGCGCCTTCCTGCCGCTGATCGGACTGCTCGCCGCCTTCCTGCCGGATGTTCACAAGACTCACCCGGTGGGCACGGCTCCCGAGCCTGCGGCGGGTTGAGCATTTTGCAAGGTGCGCATGATGGCGGGTAGCGAGCGCGGCAAGCGCCAGGTTACGAAACGCAAAAAACCCGGGGCGGGTGCCAGTACCGGCACTGCCGCGGGCCCGCCCGCGGGGCGGCCGGTGCGGCAACTGCGGCAACCGGTCTTCTCCCAGGCCGAACCCACGCCCGACCCGAGCGTATTTCGCGTCCGGCACGCCTCCGATGCGCCCGCCTACAAAGTCATCGACGAACTCAACCGCGAGCACAAAATCGCACCGCTGCCCTTTCCGCTCCCGCGCGGGGTGCCCGAGCCGCGCCTCACGCTGACCGATGTTCTGGGCGGCGGTGCAGCCGTCACCAACAGGATCCTCGGCAGCGGACAGCTGGTGTTCCACGCGACCGGCGACTGTGGCAGCACGCGCGGACCTGCGACCCAGAACCAGGTGACCGACAAGATGCTCGGCGACTTCCAGGAGACCTCGGCTGCGGAAGTCCCGCAGTTCAACCTGCTGCTGGGGGACATCGTCTACAGTTTTGGCGAGACGCAGTACTACTACGATCAGTTTTACGAGCCGTACCGCGACTATCCCGCGCCGATCCTGGCGGTGGCGGGCAATCACGATGGCATGGTGTCACCGCTCGCGCATGCGGTGAGCCTCGATGCCTACCTGCGCAACTTCTGTGCGCCGGGTTTCGTGGTCACCCCCGAGGCGGGCGCGCTGTCGCGCACGGCGCAAATCCAGCCCGGCGTGTTCTTTACCTTCGATGCGCCGTTCGTGCGCATCCTCACCCTGTACAGCAACACCCTCGAAGACCCGGGGGTGATCGCCAACAGCACCATCGGCACCGCGCAGCAGACCTATCTGTCTGCCGCGCTCGCGCGCGTGAAGAGCGAAGGCTATTGCGGAGCGCTGCTCATCGCTCATCACCATCCGCCCTACACGGCCGGCGGTCGCCACGGCTGGAGCCTCGACATGCAGGCGCAGATCGACGGCATCTGCAGCGCCGTCGGAGTATGGCCGCACGCGGTGCTCTCCGGACACGCGCACAACTACCAGCGTTTCACCCGCACCCGAACCGGCGGCCAGCAGATCCCGTATGTGGTGTGCGGCAACGGCGGGCACAATCTTACGTCCCTCACCAAGGCTGGCGCGCCGGCGCTGCGCACCCCGCAGATCATCCAGGCCGCGGGCGCAGGCGAGGATCAGATCGTGTTCGAGAACTACGATTGCCTGCACTACGGCTACCTGCGGCTGATCGTGACGGCAGCGCAGCTGCGAATCGAATACCACCCGGCCAGCGACGGCGCCGGAGCCAAAACACCGGATGATTCGGTGACCGTGGACCTGGCCACTCGCACGCTCGTGCAGCCGACAGCCAACGACCTCGGCTGGCCGGCAGCGCGGCGCGCCGTGCGCCGCAAGCTGTGAGCGTCCGCGGCGCATGAAGCTCCTGCCGCGCTCGCTGCTTGATGAACTCGCCGCCCGCGCGGCAGCCGCACCGCGCGCTCGTGCGCACCACAACATCCACGCAAATCCCGACGACCTGGTGCAACGCTTCATCGTCGTCGCGCAACGCGATTCGTACTTCCGGCCACACCGGCACGTGGCGCGTGCGGAGCTCGCGCTGGTGCTGCGGGGGAAAGTGGAGGTCGTGACTTTCGATGAGGGGGCGCGGGTGACGGCGCGCCACGAGGTGGGCGAAGGCACGGCCAACATGGCCTACGAGACCCCGCCTGCGACCTGGCACACCGTGATCGCGGCGGTGAACGGCACCGCGTTCCTGGAGATCAAGCAGGGTCCCTACGATCCCTCGACAAGTTCCGAGTTCGCCGCCTGGGCTCCTGCAGAAGGCGCGGCGACGGTAGCGGATTTCCAGCGATGGCTGCGCACCGCGCTGCCCGGGAGAGGCAGCCCCGCGCGCGGAGCCTGGGTGAGAGGCGCTTCGCCGGTGCGCGTGCTGCTGTTGGGATTGCTGTCGCCGGCTTTGGCGATCGCGGCGCCGACGCCTGCAGCGCCGGAAGCTCGCAGCGCCTGCCACGTCAGCCAGGCGAGCGCACCCGAGCTTGCCCGCCTGCGCGAGGCCTTGAACACCGGTCGCTTCGTCGCCTATCAACCGACCTCGCTACAGGTGGTAAATGGCCAGGTGGGGCGCGCGGACGCGGCCAGCATCCGCGCGGATCTCACCGCCCTGCGGCCGACGTTCGATGCACTCATTACTTATGATTCGGTGCACGGTGCTGAAGGCATCCCCGCCATCGCCTCGCAACTGAAGTTCCGCGCGTTGATTATCGGGGTGTGGAATCCCTTTGCGGCCGCCGAGCTGGATGCGGCCGTGAGCGCCGCGCAGCAGTACCCGCAGCTGGTGCTTGGCGTCTCGCTGGGCAACGAGCTGCTCTTTGGCCACCGCGCTACTGCCAACCAACTCGCCACGCTCGCTGCGCAGCTGCGCCTGCACTCGCCGCACCTGTTGGTGTCGGTGAGTGAACCGTTCCACATCTACCAGGAGCCCGGTGCCAGCGCCCTTCTCGGGCAGCTGGATTTCCTGCTGCCGAATGTGCACCCGGTATTTCAGCCGTGGTTTCACGGCGCGTCCGCGGCAACTTCCGCGCAGTTCGTCGTGAACGTGGTAAGTGAGCTCGGCGCACGATTTTGCGGACCCCTGCTGGTCAAGGAGACGGGTGCACCTACCGCACCGGCTGACAGCGGCTTCAGCGAAGCGGGCCAGGCGGCCTTCTACGAGGAATTGCGGCGGCGCTTCCCCGCGAGCCGGACGCGGGCGTTTGCGTACTTCGCGGCGTTCGACGCCCCGTGGCGCGCCCAGGATGTGACCCCGTTCGGACCCGCGCACCCCGAGGAAGCTTATTGGGGCCTGTACGACGCCGCGCGGAAACCCAAACCGGCGGCGCGGGAATTACCCGCGCTCACCTTACGGCCATCTCCACTTTGACCTTGTCGCCGGATTGCGGCTTCGGGGGCACGTTGACGATGAACAGGCGACCCGGATCAATCCCGCCATCGGCGAGCAGCACACCCTGAATTGCCTGCGCGCGCTGCTTGCCGAGCGCATCGAGATCCGTGTCGGGTATCTGGATGTGCTCAATGAGCGCGGCCTTGAGATCTGAGATCGCCGGATCGTAGGGCGGCGCCTGCCCGCGCTGCGCCTGCTCCACGGCCTGGGCGCTTGGCGGCAGCGGCGTATCCTTGCCGAGATCCGCCTGGTACTGCTCGACGAGCAGCTTGTAGTGTCGCTGCGGATCGGCAAGGGCAACCTCGCCGGCGGTGTCCGGATGTTTCCTGCCCGCGCGGGTGTTCTGTACCCGCGTCAGCAGTTCCTGGTGCAGCACCCTGGCCGCCATCTTCGGGCGATCGATGGTCGTGGAGTACACGATCGGAACATCGAGCTTCAGCGCCGGCCGCTCTTGCATGCCCTTCACCAGTGCGGCGAGCTGATCCTTGGCCGGCTGGTCGAGCTCGGCGCTCGCAGGTGCGAACTCAACGATGTTCATGTGTTCGCCACCACCGAACAGGTGCCCAAGCAGTGCGAACGGCGCGGTCGCAGCCTTGACGATCACATTGACGAGGACCTTCCAGACGAGTGGCCAGATGCTGAACTTCGGGTCATCCAGTGAGCCGGTCATGGGGAGGTCCAGGTCAATCACCCCGTTGCGGTCTTTAAGCAGCGCGACCGCGATTTTGAACGGCAGGTGTACGGCGTCGGGGCTGTCCACGCGATCGCCGAGCTCGAGCTGATCGATCACGACGTGCTGCGCGGCGGTGAGCTTGCGCTGGTCGACTTTGTAGGACACATCCACCGACAGCTTGCCCTTGTCGATCTTGTAGCCGGCAAAGTGCCCCGAGTAGGGATTGACCACCGTGAGGTCCAGATCCTTGAAGCTCATTTTGATATCGGTGTACAGCGCCGCCGACAGGAGATTCGCTTCGCCCTCGATCTGCAGTGGCGAATACTTGTCCACCTTGCCATCAAGTTTTACTTTGGCGCGCGACTTCGGATCGGAGGACAGGCCGGTCACGGTGCCGTGCAGCGACAGGATGCTGATGGCAAAACTCGGCTTGATCCACAGGTCCGCGTAGTTGGCCGTGCCGTTGACGAGCGTCACCGTGCCGATCGACATGGGGAAGGGTGTCACCGGCGTGGCGGGTGCGAGGGTCGCCGTCTGGGTGCGGGTCGCTGCGGCAGCGGTTGCGGCTGCGCCTTTCGCGGCCTTGGGCGGCGCGGCCGTCGAATCGGGCGGCGGCGCCTCCTTCTTTGCGCCCGGCGGCTTGAGCACGGCGCTGATATTGGTGGTGCGATCCGGGGCGATGATCATGCGCACGTAGGGCTCGACCGCGGTCACGCTGCTGATGCGCAGGCTTTGCGGGCTCGAGCGATAGCGGATGTCGGCAACGCGCAGTTCTT
The DNA here is from genome assembly GCA_963718865.1 of uncultured Gammaproteobacteria bacterium. Taxonomy (GTDB): domain Bacteria; phylum Pseudomonadota; class Gammaproteobacteria; order Steroidobacterales; family Steroidobacteraceae; genus 13-2-20CM-66-19. The sequence continues at coordinate 404,486 of CAVRAE010000002.1, forward strand.
TCCAGCTGACGAAGTTCAGCTTCAGCGCGTTATCCACGGTGTGCAGGTCTGACACCTCCGTGTTGCCTTTTACGCTTAAGTTACCGTTCGCCTGTCGCTCGATGTCGAGCCTGGCACCCAGTGAGCCCCTGAGCAGGGTCATGGAGGTGTAGCGGGCAATGTAGGGCTGCAGCACCGGCAGCGCCACGCCCGCAGCCTCGACGTGCGCCGTCACGCTGGCGGTCCTGGGCGTCACTTTCGCCCGCGCGGTGAGCTTGCCGGAAGAGTTCACGCCCGCATCAAGCGTCACGTCGAGCGTATCGTCCGGGGAGGTGTTGAAACCCGCCACGTGAATGTTGAGGGGGCTGAGCAGCAGCGCGACCGCCGGCTTCACCCCGCGATCCTCGGCACTGACCTTGAACCCCTGCACCTGGATATCCGGTGCCGATACCGTCCAGGCGGAAGAGCTGCTGCCGGCGGCCGCAGACCCTGCCTTTGCGGCTGGAGCCGCGCCGGCTGGGGCAGCGCCGGCTGGGGCAGCGCCTGTGGTTGCGGGACTGGCTGGCGCGAGGTCCAGAAGGTTCAGCCGCCCGGCCTCGCTCATCCACGCCTTGATGTCGCCACCGCTCAGCAGCACCTTCGCCACGTTGACGGTGTGTTTGGCGAGGCTGAGGCGCGTCTCATTGACCTCGAGCCGCGCCAGATCGATGTAGTTCGCGGCGGCGGCCTTGGGTTTCAGGCCCAGGTTCGTCACCGTGGTGTCGTGCACGTTGACCTCGAGGCTCAGGGGGCCCGCCCCCGCATTCAGGTCGTAATCGCCCTTGATGCCGATGACGCCTGCATCGATCTCGAACGGCACGCTTGCGCGCACATAGTTCCACAGGGTGCGCGCATGCAGGTCCGCCACTTCGAATACGCCGTGCGAGGACAGCGGATCCAGATGCAGGTTGCCGCTCCAGATGAGCTTCTCGCCCTCGGGCGAGGCCGCGTTCAGAGAGTAATCGTTGGCGGTGCCTGCGGTGGTGCTGAAGTCGCGCAGCTCGAATGCGATCGGCTTGAATTCGGCCTGGAACGGTGTCGGGTGGGTGCGGTCCTCGAAGGTGCTGCTGCCGGCAATCACCGCGAAGCGCTGAATGAAGAGCTTCATGGGCGGGGCTGGCTTCTGCGGCTTGGGCTGCGGCGGGAAGCCCTTGCCGAGGTCGGCGAGGTTCAGCGCACCATCGGGGCGTATCACGGCGCGCAGGTACGGCTGCTCAAGCAGGATCTCGCTGAAGCTTGGCGCCAGGCGCCACAGGCTCGCAAACTGCGCCTTCACGTGCAGGCGCTGGAACGACACCAGGGTGGCACCGTCCGCATCCGGCAATGCCACCCCGGTGACATCGAGCGCAAGCGTGAAGGGATTGAAATGAATCTCGCCGAGCGCCAGGGTGCGCCCGTAGTGGGTGCGTACGAAGTCGGTGAGGGACTTGCGGGCGAAGTACGGCACCCCCAGAAAACCGGCCGCCGCGTAAGCGCCGATCAGCAGGACGACGACGATCAGGGCGATGAGATAGCGTCGGTAACGTCCCATATCAGCGGCATCGTAGATCATCACCCCGGGGACGGCCACCGGCGGCCAAACGAAAAAGGCCCGGGCGCGTTGCCCGGGCCTGCTATTCGTCAAAGATGCAGATTGAGCTCAGTCGTCGTGGTGACCGTGATCACCATGATCACCATGGTCACCATGCTCGTCGCCGTGATGGCCGTGATCCTCGTGACCGTGACCCGGATGGTAACCGGGTTCGTATTCCGCCGACTTCACAAAGTACACCGGCCGGTTGCAGGCGTGATACTCGTGGCAATGCTTGCGCCAGTTGCGTGCGTGGCCTGGCGGTACGTGCAGGTACAGGGGCTGCACAACCGGTGCGCCCACGACGACCGGCGCCGGCTGCACCAGGACCGGCTGTGCATAGACCAGGGGCGGCGGCGGACGGTTGCCGAGCACCACCTGCCCATACACGCCCGGCACCACCTCGCCGGTGATGGTGGCATTGACACTCACCTGGGCCTGGGCGAGCGGGACGAATGCCCCGAACGCCACCACCGACAGAACAACCGAATGCATCGTTCGCATACTCACTCCTTAATTCACCCGTTCGCACACCAAGGCGCGAACTATGCCTAGTGACGCACGGCATGACACACCCACGATCCTGAATGCACCGTGAACTGTGACGTGGATCGCACTACAGCGGTTCGATCAGGCTCGCGTCGTTCGCCAGTTTCACGCTATTCACACGCCGGCTCACTTTCCAGGCCGTCATGAGTTCGTCCGGATAGGGCCTGAGCAGCGGCTGTGCAGCCTCCGGTGCTACCCGCCAGCCACGCCTCATAGTCGTTCGCGCGCGAGGATGGCCGGCATGCGCTGCTTTTCGTTATGAACCTCGGCGAGCAGCCGGTTGGCTGGCACGGTGATGAGCGTGCAGGAAAACACGTGTGAGCCGTCGTCGCGTCGCGAGCGCTCCCACAGTCCGGCGACGCCAAACACCTCGGCATTCACGAGCTTGAGAAAAAACGGCTCGCGCGTTCCGTCCGCATTGACGTGCGGTTCGTAGAAGCCACCCATGGCAAAAATGCAGCGCTGCCCGCGGTTCCATGGATCGCGATAACTCGGCGCGCTCGCCAGGCGCTCACCGGTGGCGTTGATGGTGGACGCCTTGAGCGGCACACCCTGTGCCCACCAGGGAATCAGACCCCAGCGCATCATCGCCGCCTCGCGCTCGCCGCCCGCCATGACCGCGACCGGAACCTGCTCGGTGGGCAGGACGCGGTAGCTCGGTGGGTAGTCCCAGCGACCACGAGCGATGCCAAGCGCCCGCTCAGCCTTGGCGGCCTGGGCGAGGATGTACTTGCCACACATGCAGTTAGCTCGCGAACAGTATCGGCGCGACTCTAGCACTGTGTGGACGATACGCGCCGCGCTGCACACACTTCGGATTGTGCTGCCATGGAACGCCATCGAACGTCTGCGCGATCACTTCGGCGATTACGTTGTGGTCGTGACCTGCCGTGCCTGCAGGCACTCACGCGAGATACGGCCGGCGTTTCTTGCCCGCCACTGCCGCGCCGGGTGGGACGAACCAATTGCCAACATCATCGCGCGCCTGCGGTGCCGCTGCGGCAAGAAGCTGGTGGATGTGCAGATCGGCTTCAATCGCAAGCCGCGCGGCTGGGTCAAGAACCCGTCCTGAGCCGATCGCGCGGCGCCGCAGCTACGGCGCGGACTTTGCCTGCGCGTGCGCTGCCTGCGCCGTGGGCCCCCAGAAGTCACGCTCGATGATGCGGTAAAGACTCGCGGTGTACTCCACGGCAGCAGCGTGCGACAGATGCGACCACTCCGGCTGCTCCAGTCCCTGCAGTTCCGGGTAGTCCTCGAAGTGGATGCCCGGCGCGCCGCTGCGCGCCAGCAGCACGTCCCAGGTGGTCTTGCGAGGGAAAACGCGGTTGTCGTACTGCAGATAAGGACCGGTGCTCGGGGAGCGCACGAACAGCACTTTGACCCCGCGCGCCTGCAGCGTATGCACCGCTTTGGCCGCGCGCTCGATCTGCTTCATGGCGTTTTCCCGCACTTTCGCGGGTGGCGGATCGTCGTCGCCCGGCGCCAGATGGTTCAGCCACACTGCGCGTACCAGTGTCCGGTACTCCGGGTCGGTCTCTACCTTCCCCCACATGTGGGTATTGCGGTCCGCTTCGGTAACGCTGAGCTTGCGAACCGGCATGTGCCAGGCCCGGCCGGGCCGCGCCGGCCAGGGCTGGCGCGCGAGCACCGTTTCGAGGGCGAAATCGTCGTCGTCGAACGCGAACACCGGCTCGATCAGATGCATCGACAGCCACTGGCCGATGCGCTGCGACGGGGACTCCTTGCGGAAGTACCTGAGGGCAGCGGCGCGCGTGTCGAAACCGCTGAAGAACACCTGCGGAGCGACGCCGATCAGCAAGCGGCCGGTGAATTTCGGATCGGCGGCGAGGTCTTCCAGGAAAGGCAGCGCCGAGGTGCCCTCGAGGCCGAGCTGGATCGGCCGCTTGCCGCTGAGCTTCTCCCACACCGGCAGCTGCAGGTCGAAAAACAGGCGCGAGTCGGAGACCACCACGGTGGCGGCCCCTTCGCCCTGGTCTATGCGCCGCCGCTGCATCGCCCACAAGCCGTCGCTGTTGGCGATGCCGGGCTTGACGCCATGCGCACGCCAGTATTCCTCCCAGCCCCCAACCAACAGCACCAAGAGCAGCGCGGCACCGAGCATGATCCGTCCCCAGGGCTGGGCGGGCACGGGGCGTACCGGCACCGGCTGGGCAACCCCCGGACGGTCCGCGGCGGTGACGCGCGCGTAGTCGCCGCGCATCCGCACCGCAGCGGGCGTTTCAGAACTGGAAATAGATGAAGGCATTGCCAGACCCCTGGGCGATGACAATCGCGAAAGCCATCAGCGCCCACACCAGACACACCACCGCAGCCGGAGTGCGCGCCACCACCGACTCGAGCGTCCGCGCGCGCATCAGCCAGTGCGTCAGCACGAGACCACCCACGATCGCGGCCACGGACATGAGGCTGAAGGTTGGCAGGATCGGCCGCAGCGCCGCGTTCTGGCCCACCATGCCGCGCAGCACGGTCCAGGCCTTACCGAAGGTCTTGGCGCGAAAGAACACCCAGGTCACGTTAACCAGGGTGTAGGTGAGAAGACCGAGCAGCACAAAGACCAGCGGACCGGGGCGGTAGTTGACGAAACGTGCGCGCAGCACCCGTTCGACCGCCAGGTACACCCCATGCAGCCCGCCCCAGGCGACGAATGTCCAGTTCGCGCCGTGCCACAAACCACCCAGCAACATGGTTGCCATGAGCGCCGCGTAGGTGCGGCGCGCACCGTGCCGGTTGCCACCGAGCGGAATGTAGAGGTAGTCGCGCAGCCACGAGGACAGCGTGATGTGCCAGCGCCGCCAGAAATCCGAGAAGCCCACCGCCGCATACGGGAAGCGGAAGTTGTCGGGCATGGCGAACCCCAGGCACAGCGCCGCGCCAATCGCCGTGGTCGAGTAGCCGGCGAAGTCGCAGAAGATCTGCCCGCTGAAGGCGAGCGTGCCTGCCCAGGCATCCAGGGCACCGGGAAGCTTGTCGCTGTCATAGACCCGCTCGGCGACGCCCGACAAAAAGCTGTCGGCGAGCACGATCTTGTTGAACAGGCCGAGCGTCATCAGCGCCAGCCCGAAGCGCAGCTGCTGCCCGGTGGCGCGGCGCGGTTGTGCGAACTGCGGGACGAGTTCCGTGGGACGCATGATCGGGCCTGCGACCAGGTGCGGGAAGAACGTGACGAACAGCGCATAGTCGAGCAGGTTCCTGGCCGGCTCGGCGCGCCGCAGGTACACGTCCAGCGTGTACGACATGGTGGCGAACGTATAGAAGGAAATGCCGACCGGCAGGACGATGTCGTAATGCGCCGGGTGATAGGCGACACCGATGCTGGCCATGAGGGCACTGAAGTTATCGAGCAGGAACTGGCCGTACTTGAAGTAGCCGAGCATTCCGAGGTTGGCAACGACTGACAACAACATCCACGCGTGTCGCGTGGCCTGGCGGCGCGCCTTGACGAGTCCCTGCGCGGCATACCAGTCGATGACGGTCGAGACCCACAAAAGGATCACGAACGGCGGGTTCCACGCCGCGTAGAACAGGTAGCTCGCAAGCAGCAGGTTGATCTTCTTCGCCGTCCACGGCAGCGGCAGCGAGTGCATGCCGAGCACGCACGCGAAGAACACGATGAACGTGAGCGAGTTGAAAACCATGGATCCGCCGCCTGCTGTTGGCGCAGGTCGGCGCTCCTCCCCCTACGGCACGAGTGGTGCCGCCTTCACTTTAGCATGCGTCGGCGGCGCCGCAATCGCCAGTTTGCGGTGCAGCAGGCAACTGCACGCTCGCCGGCGATCGCGGTGCTGACCTCAGGATGCGGCCGCCGCCTTCATCGCGGTCTCCGCACGCCGCCGCAGTTCCTCGGGTGGAACGTCCTCGACGTGCGTCGCCACCGTCCACACATGACCGAACGGATCCTCGAGGGTGCCGGAGCGATCGCCGTAAAACTGGGTGGCGATCGGCCGCAGCGACTTGCCGCCGGCCTCCAGCGCGCGCGTGAAGACCGTGTCGACGTTCTCCAGGTAAATGAGCAGCCCGACGGTGGAGCCACCGAGGGAGCGCGGACCGTGACAGGTGGCGGCGGGCTGGTCGTCCGCCAGCATGATCACCGAATCACCGATCTTGATCTCCGCGTGTCCGATCACGCCCTTCGGGTCGGCCATCCGAAACAACTCCGTCGCACCGAAGGCGCGCTTGTAGAAATCGATGGCATCCGCGGCGCCCTTGACCATCAGGTACGGGGTCGCGCTGTGGTATCCGTCCGGAACAGGTTTGACTGCCATGGCTGAAATCCTCCGCGTTTGGAGCTGGGCACTTTACTCCGGCGCGTGGCAGTCCCATGACTTTTCCGGCGGCAGCGCGCCGTACAGTGAGCGCTTGCAGCGGCTACTGGATATCAAGGTGCACGGCCGCCGGGCGCGGGCGATACCGCAGCAGGTAAATGAGACTCAGGACCGCAAGAAACGGCAAGCCGAAGACGAGTGTCAGGCGGAACGCGCTCGTAAACGCGGTCGTCAGCAGGACCGCAGCCATGAGCGCGGCACCCAGGAGCGTAGTCGCCGGGAAACCCCGCATGCGGAAGCGCGGCGGTGGCGCCCCGGACGCGGCGCGCGCTTTGCGAAAGGCGTAGTGGGTCACGAAGATCATCATCCAGGTGAACATGGCGCCGAAGGATGAGACCGCCACCATCAGTATGAACGCGGACTTCGGCGCCAGTACACTCAATATCACCGCCAGCGCGATACCGATGCTCGAGAGCAGCAGCGCCTGCAACGGCACGCCACGTGCATTGAGAACCCCGAAACGGCGCGGCGCGTGACCGGCGCGCGACAGGCTGAACATCATGCGCGTGGTGATGTAGAGCTGGCTGTTCATCGCCGACAGCGCGGCGGCGAGAATCACGAAGTTGAAAACCCCCGCAGCTCCCGGCAGGTGCACCGCGCGCATCACTTTCACGAACGGACTTTCGTCGATACCGGCCGATGGCCAGGGCACGATCGCCAGCACCAGCGCCAGGGTCAGCAGGTAAAACAGGATGAGTCGCACCACGGTCGAACGGAACGCGCGCCTGATCGCGACTTGCGGTTGGGCGGCCTCGCCCGCCGCCACGGCGATCATCTCGATGCTCAGGTAGCTGAAGATGGCGACCAGCACCGCCACCCATGCGCCCCAGACCCCCTTCGGGAAAAAGCCGCCGTAGGCGGTGTAGTTGTGAAAGCCGGCACCCGGGGCAAGCTGCGAGCCCGCCAGTGCCGCGGGTGCACGCCAGATGAAGTAGCCCGCCAACACGATGAAAATGACGATGGCCGTGACCTTGATGGCCGAGAGCGCGTACTCCACCGCCCCGAAGAGGTTGACGCTGCGGGCATTCACCCCGATCAGCAGCCCCGCGAACGCCACGATCCACGGCCAGCCTGGCGTCCCCGGGAACCAGTACTGCATGTACAGCGCGATCGCCATAACTTCCGTGCCGACCGCCAGCACGATGCTGGTCCAGTAGGCGTAGCGCACCAGGAACCCCGCGAGCGGACCCAGGTAGTACTCCGCATAGGCACCGAAGGATCCGGAGGTCGGATGGGCGACGGTCATTTCCGCCAGACACCCCATCAGCAGTAGCGCGATCAGCGCGCCGATGGCGTAGCTGATGAGCACCGCGGGCCCTGCCAGGCTGATGGCAAAGCCGCTGCCCAGAAACAACCCGGTGCCGATCGCCCCACCAATGGCAATCATGGCGATGCGACGGGCGCTTAAGGTGCGCCGCAAACCCCGCTCGCGTTCGAGGATGTGATCGAAACTCGCGTCGCCGCTGCTCATGTGGATGGTCCCGTCAGCTCTTTGTGTGGTGATGGGCTTTGCGGGCGAGCAAGTCTACACTGCCCCCGGGTTGCGACAATTCGTCCACCGGACGACGAGGCACGACATGATGCTTACGACCCCGCTACATCGGCTGCAATTCATCACCGTGTTGATGTTGGCGTGCGCGGGCACCGTACTGGCAGACACCGCCGCCCTCGATGCGCTGAGCTCCAGGGACGCCGCTGGCGGCCTACGCGCCGCGCTCTCCAAGGGTGTCGACGTGGCCGTGTCCCAGCTGGGTGCCAACAACGGCTTCCTGAATGACCCGAAGGTCGCCATTGCGCTCCCCGGAGGGCTGGAAAAGGCTGAGAAGGAACTGAAAATGCTCGGCCTGGGCGGCCAGGCCGATGAGCTTAAGGTCACTATGAACCACGCGGCCGAGCAGGCGGTTGCCCAGGCGAAGCCGGTCTTCAAGCAGGCGCTGCAGCACATGACGCTCAGCGATGCCAAGGGCATCCTCACCGGCGGCGATGGCGCCGGCACGGCGTACTTCAAACGCACCACCACCGCTCAACTCACCACCAGCTTCAAGCCGATCGTCACCGCCGAGACCGCGAAGCTGGGCGTCACCGCGAAGTACAACGAGATTGCGGGCAAGGCGGCGCAGCTGGGCCTCATGTCCTCGCAGGAAGCGAACATCAACGACTACGTAACGGCCAAAGCGCTCGACGGACTGTTCAGCCGCGTCGCGGAAGAAGAGCACGAGATCCGCAAGAACCCTATGGGCCAGGCGAGTTCGCTGATCAAGAAGGTGTTCGGCGCGCTGTAACGGCCGCGGTGTGCGCGGCCGTTACGCGCGCGGGTGCGCCGCCAGATAGGCGTCGGTCTCGCGCACCAGCAGCAGCTTCTCAGCGTGCCGCGCGCGCGCCGTCTCCATGCCACGCGCGACGTGCGCGGACATTTCCGCGGGCAGGTGCGCACGCACCCAGCCCTCGATCTGAGCGAGCGGCGCGCCGTCCCAGAAAAACTCCGGCACCCGCGCGATGATCAGTGGCGCGTACTTCGGGAACGGCGCCAGCAGCTGATCGATGTTTTCCGTCGTGCTCGTCCACGCGAGCGCCGGGTGATAGTTCGCCAGCTCCGCGATGAGACGCAGGCGGCTGTCTTCGGCCTGCGGCGGAATCTCCTTTGAAAGCGCAATCTGTGCGGCCTGCTGCGCCAGCGCCGGATCGCGCACCTTCATCAGCGTGAGGTAATAGCGCCGCTGTGCGGTATCGTCCTTCTCTTCACGTGCAATGGCGTGCAGCTGTCCGAAGGTAGCGGCGTCCGCGTACTGCGCCGCAATCGACAGCACCAGCTCCTGGTCATCGGGCTTGATGGCGCCGTGGTCCTTGACGAACGCGCCGTAGCGCCGCTGCGCCTCGCGGCGCACGTCGGCGTCGCCCCAGGCACCCAGATCCGCGAGCAGCGTGCGGCGCAGCTCCTGGATATCCGGCGTCTCGTCCGGCTTCGCGTCCCAGCCGAGCCGCTCGGCCCTCGGACGGATGATCGAACGGGCAAACGCCGCGAATGCATCATGACCGGCGTTACCGCGCTCATCGTATTCGATCGTCCCGAGGGCAGCGGCGAGCTGGTCCCAGGCACGCGTATCGCTGTCGCCGCCCATTGCAGATGCGAGCGCCAGGTACGCCGTCAGCGCTTCATTCTCCGACAGCACCAGCGCCCACTCGTCGTCGAGCAGGGCGATCTTGTCGCCCTCGGCCAGCGTTGCAAACGAGTGCGTGTTGGTGGCGAGGGTCGCGCGATCGTACGCAACCCGATAAAACCCGAGCGCATCTGCATTGACGGACAGTGGCTGGCTACAATCGCCGGCCTCGGACTTCTGGCCGTCCGCCGTAAGCAGCAGCGAGCGCGGTGCGCCGGCGCTGCCGCTGCGGATGCGCAGCGGCACATTCCAGCGTCCGCCATGCGGATCAGTGCCGTGCAGCACGAACCGCGTCTGCGAGAGCGTGAGCTCGCGCTTGCCGGCGGCGTCGCAGCTCGCGGCGACCTTGACCAGCGGAAACCCCATCTGCTCGGTCCAGCCCGCGGCGATCTTGCCGACGTCCATACCACTCGTTGAACTCAGTGCGTTCCACAGATCCTCCGCCGCGGCGTTGGAAAATGCGTGCGCCCGCATATAGCGGCGCACGCCGTCGCGAAACACGTCCGGCCCGAGAAACGCCTCGAACATCCGTAGCACCGCCTCACCTTTGTTGTAGGTGATCTCATCAAAGGCGTTCGCCGCCTGCAGTTCGTTGGCGACGTGCTGCTGGATCGGGTGCGAGGCGAGGCGGGCATCCGCGCGCATCGCGCGCTCCTTTGACCCGTCCTGCAGTTCCAGCCACTTCCACTGCGGATTGCGCAGGTCGGTTTCCTTCGCACCGCGCCACGAGGCGAAGCTCTCGTTCAGCCACAGGTCATCCCACCAGCCCATGGTCACCAGATCCCCATTCCACTGGTGGGCCATCTCGTGCGCCTGGACCGCAAACACGCTCTGCCGGTCCTGCATGGTGCTCGCGGCATTGATGAGCAGCAGCTGATCGTTGTAAGTGATGGCGCCCCAGTTCTCCATGGCCCCCGAAAACCCGCCGGGCACGGCAATGGAGTCGAGCTTCGGCAGCGGGTACGGATAGTCGAAGTAGTCGTTATAGTCCTTGAGAATCTGCTGCGCATTGGCGAGCGCCGTCTGCCCATCGCCCTCGCGCCCCTGCACCGCCCAGACCCCAAGCCCGGTGTTGCCGTTGCGGGCGCTGACAGTCGCGAGTTCACCACCCGTGAACTCGATGAGGTAGGACGGCATCCGCGGCGAGCGCGCAAAGCTGGTCGTCGCCAGCTCCCCGTGCACGGCGCGCTTCGCGACCGGCATGTTGGAGATCGTGGCCCAGGCTGCCGGCACCGTCACGGTCAGCTCAAAAGTGGCGCGAAATGCCGGCTCGTCCCAACAGGGAAACATGCGCCGCGCGTCGGTGCTTTCCATTTTCGTGGACAGCAGGACGCGCCTGCTGCCGTCGGCCGTGGTGTAGTGCTGCACGAAGAGTCCGTGAGGCTGCGTCTCAAGCTTGCCCTGGTAACTGAACGTCAGGGTGTGCGTCCCGGGATGGGCGCTGTGCGCCAGTGAGACGGTGGTCAGCTGCTGGGCGTCGTCGGAGGCCACTTTGGCGACGGGTTTGCCGTCGAGCCGCACGTCGGTGAGCCTCTGGTTGAGGGAGTTGAAGACCAGGGTTTGCGTGTCGCGGCGCACATGGAGCTTCACGCGCTGCGTGCCGGAAAAGGTGAGCGTCTCGATATCGGGCGTGATGGCAACCGTGTAATCCACGGGGACCACGTCCTTGGGCAGCCGCCCGGGTGCGGCATCGAATGAGAACGGTGCGCCGGCCAGGGCCGGGGCTGTCGCCAGGGCTGCGGCTGCCGTGGCAATGAATCCGCACACGCAGCTGGCAATCCCCATCTTCATGACTGCTTCTTCCCGACTCCGCAACGCGGTGGGCATTGTCTCCTCTGGCAGGCGCGGTAGGAAATCCTCTGGGCGCGCCAGCGGCTCGCAGCGGCGCACAGGCAAGCAGCGGTGCGCTGCCCGGCGCCCAAAAGCAGAGCGGCTGCCCGAAGGCAGCCGCTCCGCAGTCATGGAGTCAAACCCTCAGGTCAGGGTGCGCAGTTGACTTTCTGCGGTGCTGACAGAGCGGGTAACGCCGCCGGATCCGGGTAGCTGTAGGCCCCGTCCAGCGCCGAGGATGGCGACTGGAACTCGAACCACTGCAGCAGCGCCACGTTCTGCGGGTGGTACAGCTGGCCATTAGGCATGGCGATCGGGAAGACCGCGTCAGGCAGCACTTCGATTACATCGCCCACCTCGATGTCGTTCTGGCACTGCTGGTTGCCCGGGGCGCCCGCGAGCCACCACGGCGAAGCGTTGTGGATGCCGTCGAACACCACGAAGGGATCGTTGAACGTTTCCGCCATCTCGTGACTGAGCGCGGTCACATCCTCGAAGCCCCCGTTGAAGAGTCCCGGGCTGATCCAGCTCGCGTAGATCGTCACGTACACACGCGGCAGATTGCCGTTGTGCTTGGTTCCCGGCTCCTGGTCAAAGGTGTGGAAACCCAGCACGCAGCAGTTGTTGGGGTCGCCGCCCTCGAAAAGATACGTGTCGGGGAAGAGGAACGTGGCGATCGTCTTGGTGGTCATCGCCCCGCTCAGCTCCGCCGCGCCGATGATGGTCGTCTTGTCGACCGGGAAGGTGGGCGGAAACAGCAGCGCACTGAAGGTGCCGGCATCGAGCAGGATGAACCGGCAACAGCTGCCGTCCGCGTTCAGCGAATACAGATACGCACCCAGCGGCACCTTCATGGTCTCGCCGCGTTTCGCGTCGCCATCGAGCAGCGTGTGCCAGCTCTCGTTGATGTCATTCGCGAACTGGGCGCGGAAAACTGCGTCCGTGTACTGGGTTTCCCGTCGGCTGCTGGTAAAAAGAGCGTCGTCAAATACCGGTGAGTGCTCGACCAGCCGCATCTTGTCCTGCGGACTGGAAATCAGCGGCGCGCCCGAGGTGGAGTCGAAGGCCAGGTTGCCATTGGCGTCCAGGAGTTCGACGGTCACGGGAATGATGGGCGCGTTGATGAGCGTCGTGCCGCGCCCTGGGTTGTTGCCAACCATCGCGTAAGAGAACGTGGCATTCGGCAGCGGATTGCCGTTGGCATCAAGATTCGGCGAGGCCGAGAACTGGCCGGTGAAGTTGACCACTGAATCGATCCCGGGCAGTCCGCTACCCATCTTCGCTGACTTCAGCAGGGTCTGCAGTGCCGCCCTGTTTATTGCACCGGGCGCGGTGCTGTTGGGAGCGACGGGACTGTGCGCGTGCATCGGATGCTTGCCCTGCAGAAAGGAGGCATCCACCTTGTAGGCATCAACTTGCGACGCGGCAGCGTGCGCGCCAAAGCTCGCAAGTAGCAACGCCGCTGCTGAGACAGGGACTTTCCAATCCATGATTTTCATCTCCCGAAAATTTGTGTAGGTTCTTGTGGAATCCAGACGGGAACCAAACGCTTGCGTATTTACTATCTGCTCGCGGCCGCGTGTGCTGGCCGTTCTTCAAGCAAGCGTGCGGGGTGATTGTAGGACGATTCCGGATGGCAGCAAGCACCCTTTTGTTACGGTAACAAGGAACCGGCTCGCGTTCCTGCTCCACGCGGCAGCGGTTTTACTTAATCGCCGCGGGAACGCGCTACAGGCCCGTGTTACGCTCGCCCATCAAGTCCGTTCCCGAGCACAGTAGCCATGCTTAGCTATTTCAGGATGCTCACCCGCCCCCAGCTCCACGCTTACTTTGCCGCGCTCGGCGGCTGGGCGCTGGATGCGTTCGACTTCTTTATTTTTGTCTTCTGCCTGACGTCGATCAGCACTGAGTTCCACACCACCATCAAGGCGGTCGCCGCAGGGCTCCTGCTCACGCTGGCGTTCCGACCGGTTGGCGCGCTGGTATTCGGCTGGCTGGCAGAGAAGTACGGCCGCCGGCCCATCCTGATGATAAACGTCGTCAGTTACTCGCTGGTGCAGCTCGCGACCGCCTTCGCACCCAACCTTGCGACCCTGCTCGTGCTGCGCGCCGTGTTCGGTTTCGCGATGGGGGGCGAGTGGGGCGTGGGCGCCGCGCTGGCGCTGGAGACGCTGCCGGCAAAAGGCCGCGGCTTCTTCTCAGGATTGCTGCAGGAAGGCTATGTGATCGGCAACCTGCTGGCGTCTGTCTTGTTTTGGTGTGCGTTCGATCGCCTCGGCTGGCGGGGCATGTTCATCGCCAGCTCGGCCTCGGCGCTGCTGGTACTGTACATCCGCTACGGCGTCGAGGAGTCGCCGGCCTGGGTGGCGGGTGCTGCCGCAAAACGCGCTTCGGGCGCCGAGGTTTGGGCCGCGGTGAAGAACTACTTTCCGACCGTTGTGTATCTCGCCCTGCTGATGGCGTTCTTCAATGCCTTCTCGCACGGCTCGCAGGACCTGTATCCAACCTTTCTGCAGAAGCAGCACGGCTTTTCGGCGGCGGCGACCGGTAGCGTTACGGTGGTCTTGAACCTCGGCGCATTGGCCGGGGGCATCTGTTTCGGCACCTTGTCCGAGCGCCTCGGTCGCAAGCGCGCCATCATGCTGGCTGCCATCCTCGCGCTGCCCATGATCCCGCTGTGGGCCTGGTCGCACACCGCGGTCATGCTGGCGATCGGCGGCTTCCTCATGCAGTTCATGGTGCAGGGCGCCTGGGGCATCGTCCCCGCCCACCTCAACGAGCTCTCCCCGCCCGCGGTGCGGGCCATCCTGCCCGGCTTTGCCTACCAGCTTGGTAACCTCGCCGTGGCCTGGATGGGCCCGTTCCAGGCCGGCATCGCCGAATCGCATGGCAACAACTACGGATACATCATGTCGTGGACAATTGCAGTGGTCGCCGTCGCGCTGATCCTGGTGACGGCTTTCGGTCCCGAGGCGCGTGCGACGGAGCTGCGGGTCTCATCCCAGGACGCCCCTACAGGTGCAACGTGGGGCCGAAAATGGCCGCATAGGTAACGGTGACGACGGCCGCGATCGCGATCCAGCTCCAGCTGCGGGCAAAGTAGAGCCCGAGACCCTGCACGGCCGGCTGCCGCTTCAGCCACTGCATCATGAAGAGGAGTCCAATCGTGCCGCCCAGGCTGCTGGCGATCGAGGACAGCAGGACAATCACAATGCCCTGCGGGTTCAGAAGCCCGATGAGCACCGCCACGGCGCCGCCGGTCAGGTAGGACGTCAATGCCGTCAGCCGCGCGCTGCGGATCCTGCCGTCGCCGCTGCCGCTGACGCGCGGTTCAATGGCCGCCACTGCAATCCGCATCACCCAACGGTAGGTGACGGCGCCGACTGCGAACAGGCCAAGACGCCACAGCCACTCGGGTGTCGCCCCGTGCAGGGCGCCCTCACTCGTAGTCCCCAGATCGCCCTGCCCGGAGGCACCCGAGAACAAGGCATAACCCGCGGCGTCCATGAGGCCCAGCGCCCCCAGCAGCCACAGGAAATAAAACCCGGCTCCTGAGAGGCGCGGCAGACGCTTCAACAGTGCAAAACAGACCACCCCGGTCATGACACTCACAAACGGTCCGGCCAGCTCCACCAACCGAATGCGCAGGCTGCTCAGGCGCGCGTCGTCGCAGTTGATGTAGTAGGCCCCCAACTCGGTCGGGTGGCTGCCGAGGGCGACGCAGGCGAGCGCGTGCCCAAAATGCTCGTGCAGGCCGACCCCGACAACATAGGCGAGCGCGGAAATGGCGATCAGTGTCAGGCGGTCAGGAAGCGGGGGCGTCACCCCGGAGTCGGGCACGGCGTTCATCGCACGAGTCTAGCGCCGTTTGGCGCCGGGCTCGGTGCAGCCGGTTCCAGCCGAGCAGCGCCGAGCTGCCGTTGTCGGCGTTGGACACGTCGAGCGCGCCCGCCCCGGGGCCGGCGTAGCCGACGAACACCAGGTGGTACCCGTCCCGGTCACGGGCAATGTGCAGCCCGAGTTCCGACTTGGAGGAAAAGCTCGTGACCACCTGATCCGACGGCACGCGCACGCTGCCGGGGCTATTGGCGATTGCCCTGCTCGACCGGGCCCCCGTCTGACACACGGGCGGCTCGGTCGAGCTACTCTCCCACGCGCCGCTGTTGCGGCCGCAGCGTGCCAAGGAGCACGCCGCTCATCAGGAGGGTGAACACGTCGAACGCACCGCCGCCACCGTGGCCGCCGGATGCGGATGTGATGGTCACCTGCGCGGACGCCGTGGCGGCGCTGTCCGCGGCCGCGACCGCGGTAATCATCACTGCAGAACCCGGCGGCGGGCTCGCAGGCGCGGTATACACTCCATTGGAGGAGATGGTCCCCACCTGGGAGTTGCCGCCCGGCACGCCGTTGACCTGCCAGCTCACCGCCGTGTCGGCGGTATTGGCGACCGACGCGGTGAAATTCTCCGCGCCGGCGCCCGCCGGCACACTGGCGCTCGCCGGGCACACCGCCACCTCAACACTCGCCGCGGTCAGCGGGCAGGAGTTCTGCCCTGCCTGCGAGCTCGCCGTGGTGGCGACCGAGGTCGGGGTAAGGATGACGTCGGCGGTGTCCGCGCGCCCCGCATCGTCGGTGACCGTGAGCGACACGGTCGCGATGCCGCACGCCGGCGCGGTGACCGTCGCCGCGGCGGTGCTGGCGCCCCCGATCGACGGCATCAGGCCACCGCTGACGTTGTTCCACTGATAGCTCGTGACCACGTGGTTGTTGGCAGCGCCGCTGCCGCTGCCATCCAGAAGCACCGCTGCACCCGCACTCACCGTCGCCGGCAACGCCACCGTGGCCACCGGGCGCAGCGCCTGAGCGACGGCGGCCTGCGCGTTCGCCATGCCGGCACCGCAGGTCTTGCCGTCGAGGGTGCAGATGCACTCGCTGGCCTGCAGATCGCTGGCATTGGCCGGCACGTGGCACATCGGCGGCGGCATTTCCCCCGGAACCACATCGAGCGAAGTCTGCGGAAATGGGGTCGCGCCGGCCTTCAGGCGCTCGATGAGCTGGCAGGAGTTGAGCTTGCCGTTCACGGCGCTCATCAGGGCCGCGATCCCCGAAACCACGGGCGCCGAGAAGCTGGTGCCGATGTTGTAGGTGCGGTACTGGTTCGAATTGGCGAGCGTGCAGCCGGTGTATGCACCGGTGGTCGGATCGCAGTAGTACAGGCCGGTGTAGTCGTTCTGGTCGGGCTGCTGATATCCGAGGTTGGTCGTCGTCGTCATGGTGTAGGCGCACGGCGATTCGGCGGTGGTGAAAGCGTTGCCGCAGTTGCCGGCAGGCGCGGCCAGTGCGATCTGCGGACCTAAGCTGCTGTAGCCCACCTTGGTCCCTGCCTCGCGCAGCCCGGCCACTCCCGCCACCCCACTGCAGTTTGCCGGGGCATCCACCGGGCCACCTTCGTTGCCCGCGGACGCCACCACCAGCACCCCGAGCGCAGTGATCTGGTTGATCGCGTCCGCGTAGCTGTTAGGACAGGCCCCAGTACCCCCGAGGCTCATGTTGATGATCTTCGCGGGGGTGAGGTTCACAGGAGCGCCACTCACCTGGATGCCGGCGGCCCACAGCATCCCGGAGATGATGTCTGAGTCGAGGCCACCGCACTTGCCCAGGGCGCGTACGGGCAACAGCGGCCCGCTCCAGGTGAGGCCGGCGACCCCGGTGGCATTGTTGGTCGCGGCGCCGAGGATCCCGGCGACCCGCGTGCCGTGCCAGCTGCTCGGCGCCACGCTCGCTTTGCTGCACTCCCCGCCTGGGGAGCTGTCGACGTCCTGCTGCGTAACCCAGTCGCCCGGATCGATCGCGCCTGCACCCGGGCAGGCGCCGCCGTTAGACACGAACGAATCAGAGATGAAGCAGTAGCCGCTCAGGAGCCGGCCCTGCAGGTCGGGGTGATCGCTGCGCACGCCGGTGTCGATGTCGGCGATCACGATGCCGGCGCCACCCTGCGTCGTGCTCCAGGCGTCGAGCGCATCCACCGCGCTCGGCGAAGCGGCGTTTATCTGCAGGTACCACTGCTGGCTGAAGAGCGGATCGTTGGGCGTGACCGCGTGCACATAGCGGCGCTGATCGAGCTCCGCATACTCGACGTCTGGATCGGCGCGCAGCCGCGCCAGAATCGCCACCACCGATTCGTCGGATGCGGGCGGCACGCGCAGCACATACAGCAGCGAGGTGATGGGGCGCTGCGTGCGCAGCGCGATCCCGCTGCGGCCCGCGAGGGCCGCGAGCCGCTGCCGCGCATCGCGTAGCTGCGTCCCCGGGGCAGCGGCGCGCAGCTTCAGTATCACCTGCGGCGCAGGACCTGGCGCCGAGGCGTGCGGGTGGGTGCGCACGGGATTGGTTTCGACCGCCGCCGCCGTGGAGAGCGTTACGGCATTAACTGCCAGCAGGCACAGCAGCACCAGCGAGCGCATCGCGACCCCCAGGATCCAAGCACGCGGAGTAACTGCCGCGCGGTCGATCGTGCACGATTCCGCTGGTGCTGTGAATCGTGGTGCGGCACAAATGCGACCCAGCGCGCGTCTGCAGGTTATGTCGCGGCCGTTGTCGATTAGACCCGTGTCCCGGCGTGCAGTACGCTCGGGCGCCTGCACCATAAGGGGGACGATGGTGTCGACAACAATGCAGCGAGTCGCAGCGGCGGTGCTTGCGACAGCGCTCGCCGGCTCCGTTCACGCCGCGGACGAGGAGCACCATTCGCATCCCGCACCGGAGAAACTCGGCGCGGTGAACTTTCCGACGTCGTGCGCGCCGGCAGTGCAACGGGAATTCGACCGGGCGGTCGCGCTGCTGCATTCGTTTGCGTATGCGGCGTCCGAACAGGAATTCCGCGCGGTCGCCACTGAGGATCCGGGCTGCGCCATGGCCCGCTGGGGAATCGCGATGTCGCTGTTCCACCAGCTCTGGGAACCGCCCTCGGGTGCCGCCCTGCGCGAAGCAACAGCACAAGTCCGCAAGGCCGTCGAAATCGGGACCGGCTCGCTGCGCGAACGTCAGTACGTGGAGGCCTTGGGTATTTACTACGCCAACGCCGAACATGACGCACCGGCAGTGCGTGCCGAGCGTTATGCCCGCGCCATGGCCGACGTGGCCCGCAACAACCCGGCAGATCCCGAGGCGCAGATTTTCTACGCACTCGCGCTCATCGCAACCGCACCACCAGCCGACAAGACCCATGCGAATCAGAAACGCGCCGCCGCTATTCTGGAGCCCATTTTTCGCCAGCAACCCCAGCACCCTGGAGTCCCCCACTACCTGATCCACGCCTACGACAGCGCCGAGCTCGCGCCGCAAGGTCTGGCTGCAGCCCGCGCGTATTCAAAGATCGCGCCCTCGGCGCCCCACGCACTGCACATGCCCTCGCATATCTTCACCCGCCTGGGCCTCTGGGATGACTCCATCGCGTCGAACCGGGCCGCACGCGCGGCCGCGCACGAGCAGGGCGATGTTGGGGAAGAACTGCACGCGATGGATTATCTGACCTACGCATTCCTGCAACGCGGCCGCTACGCGCAAGCTGAGCAGGTGGTCCTGGATCTGCGCTCGATGAAAGATCTTTCCGCGTCCCAGTTCAAGACGGGGTACGCCGCGACTGCCATGCCGGTGCGCCTGGCGATCGAGCAGCGCGCCTGGGACAGCGCCGTCGCGCTCGAGCCGCTGCCGCAGTCGGCGCCGCAGGTCGCCGCCCTGGTCTACTGGGCGCGGGCGATCGGCCAGTCTCGCGCCGGACACCCACGGTCCTCGGACGCTGATGTCGCCAGACTCAATGCATGCCTGCGCGAACTTCAATCTGCGGGGAATGCCTATTGGGCGACGCAAGTCGAGGTACTGCTCAAAGAAGCCCAGGCCTGGCGTCTGGCTGCGGACCGCGAGCCGCAGGCTGCGCTGGCCAGTCTGCGCGCGGCCGCAGACGAGGAGGACGCAGTGGAAAAACTACCGCTCACACCCGGTCCAATCGTGCCGGCGCGCGAGCAGCTCGGCGAGCTGCTCCTGGATGTGAATCAACCGGAGCAGGCGCTGCATGAGTTCCGGACCGCGCTGAGGTTCGCCCCGGGCCGGCGCGGGGCGCTGGTCGGTGCTGCGATGGCGGCCGAACGCCTGGGGGATGCTCAGACGGCCGCGCAATTTCGGGTGCAACTGACTCAATAGAGCGAGACATCGACGCTTACCGCACGGCGCGTTTCATGGCTTCCCTCTGCAGCAGGGGCAGGAAAAACCGACTTTAAGTGCAATGACGGCTGCGGCGAGGGCACAATGTCAGGCTAAGCTAGCAGTGCCGCAGTTGGTTGCGGCCACTCCCTTCGGTTGAGGTGCAGCAGGCATGGCCGACGTCTTCGTTTCCTACTCCCGCAGCGACAAGGCGCGCGTGGCGCCGCTCGTGGCCGCGATCCAGGCGAAGGGCTGGTCGGTTTGGTGGGACCCGGCGATTGATGCCGGCCAGCAGTTCGACGACCAGATCGACGCGGAGCTGCAGGCGGCCAGTGCCGTGCTGGTGATCTGGACCCCGACATCCGTGGCCTCCCGCTGGGTACGCGGCGAGGCACGCGATGCGGCCGAGCGCGGCATCCTGGTGCCGGTGCGATTCGAAGACGCCCGCCTGCCGATCGACGTGCGGGCGATCCAAACAACCGACCTCGACAAGTGGGAAGAGAACCCCGCCAGCGCACCCCTCCAGGATCTGCTGCGTTCCCTCGAATCGGTAATCAGGCGTCAACGCGCGCAGCAATCAAAGTCGGCCGCACACTCAACGCCAGCCGCGGCCGCCGTACCGCGCCTCGCGATCTGCGTCCTGCCCTTCGCCAACATGAGCGGCGATCAGGAGCAGGAGTACTTCAGCGACGGCATCACCGAGGACATCATCACCGACCTGAGCAAGGTTTCGGCACTTGCAGTCGTGTCGCGCAACAGCGCCTTTATGTACAAAGGCAAGCATGTTGATGTCCCGAAACTCGCGCGCGATCTGAAGGTCGGACATGTCCTGGAAGGCAGCGTGCGCAAGGCGGGTGGCCGGGTACGGATCACCGCCCAGCTGGTCGATGGCGCGAGCAACGATCACATCTGGGCCGAGCGCTACGACCGCGACCTGAATGACATCTTCGCGCTGCAAGCCGAAATCTCCGAAGCCATCGTCAAGGCACTGAAACTCAAGCTGCTGCCCGAAGAGAAGAAGGCGATCGAGCAGCGCGGCACGGACAATGTTGACGCCTACAATCTGTATCTAATGGCGCGACAGTCCTACGTCACCGGTCATGAAGCCGATGCCCGGCGGGCGGAAACGATCATCCGCCTGTGCAGCCGCGCAACCCAGATCGACCCCAGATATTCGCGTGCCTGGGCACTGATGGCCACCGGGCAGATGGCCCTGCGCTTCGTCCACGGCAGAAACGGCGATGATGGCCTGGTGCCAGCTGACCGGGCGCTCGCGCTGGATCCCAATCTGGCTGAGGCCCATGCCGTCAAGGCAAGAATCCTCGCCCAGCATGGCCGTCACGATGAGGCGGCCGCTGAGATCGATGTTGCGCTGCGCCTGGATCCCGAGTCCTACGAGGTCAACAGGTCGACCGCCTATTTGCGATTCAGGCAGCGACGACTGGACGAGGCCATTCGCTACTACGAAAAGGCAATGACGCTCATGGAGGCGGATCTGAATTCCGGTGCGCTGCTGGTCACCTGTTACACCGCCGCCGGAAATCTCCAGGCTGTCCGGCGGGTCGCGCAAGTCACGCTCTCCCGAACCGAAAAGACTCTGGCACAGGATCCGAACAACGGCGCGGCCATGGCCTACGGCGCCAATGCTCTTGCGGCCCTGGGGGAGGCCGAACGCGCCAAGGATTGGATCAGCCGCGCGCTGCTGATTGATCCGGACAACATGAACGCGCGTTACAACTTTGCCTGCGCCCTGACCACCCATTTGAAAGACGCAGATGGCGCGCTCGACCTGCTCGGCCCGGTTTTCGAAACGCTGGCCATTGGCTTCCTGAACCACGCCAAAACCGATCCCGACCTCGATCCCCTGCGTGAAGATCCGCGTTTTAAGGCGATGGTCGCAGCTGCCGAGGCGCGGTTCGCCACGACGCGTCAGTCAGCCGACACTTGATAACAACACCGGGGGATGTCATGAAGACGGGCCTGACAACCGCGCTGGCCGCGCTCTTACTCACCGTCAGTAGCAGTCTTGGCGCCGAAGACGCCCCCAAGCCCCTGTACCCGCAGTACCCGAGCGAGACTCCGGACAAGTTCACTGCCGCCACCGACAGCTGGGATTACCAGCTTCGCGACGTCATGATCCCCATGCGCGATGGCGTGAAGCTCCACACCATCATCCTGGTGCCTAAGGGCGCAACGCATGCCGGCATGCTGCTCACCCGCACGCCCTACGAGGCCAAGGCACTCGTCGGTCACACGCACAGCGGCCACCTGGGCCCCATGCTGCAGGGCTATGACAACGCCACCGACGTGATCCTCGAGGACGGCTACATCCGCGTGATGCAGGACGTGCGCGGCAAGTACGACTCGCAGGGCGACTACGTGATGAATCGCCCGGTGCACGGCCCGCAGAACCCGACGCCGGTCGACGATGCCACCGACACCTACGACACCATCGATTGGCTGGTGAAGAACGTACCGGAGAGCAACGGCAAGGTGGGCACGCTGGGCATTTCCTATGACGGCTTTGAGCCCCTCATGGCCCTCGTCAATCCGCACCCGGCGCTGAAAGTTTCAGTGCCCATGAACCCGATGGTCGACGGCTGGATGGGCGATGACTGGTTTCATTCCGGCGCCTTCCGCCAGCAGAACCTGTCGTACATCTACGAGCAGGAGGCGAGCCGCGACAACAGCATCAAGTGGTGGCAGAGCTATCACGACGACTACGACCTGTTTCTGCAGGCGGGCTCGGCCGGCGAGCTCGCGCGCCGCCACGGCATGCAGCAGATCGGTTTCTGGAACAGGATCGTGGCGCATCCGGCCTACGATGCCTTCTGGAGCGACCAGGCGGTGGACAAGCTCCTTGCCACTCAACCGCTCAAGGTTCCGGTGATGCTGGTGCACAGTCTGTGGGATGCCGAGGACATCTACGGCGCCATGGCTGTCTACAGGGCAATCAAGCCCAAGGACCTGAACGGCAACATGGTGAAGCTGGTGCTGGGACCGTGGTACCACGGCCAGGCCATCGATGAGGGCAGCAGCCTGGGGAACCTGCGCTTCGGCAGCGACACCTCGCGCTGGTTCCGCGAGCACGTGCTGCGGCCATTCCTGGCGCAATACCTGAAGGACGGGGCGCCCGCAGCGGATGTCGCGCCGGTGATGGCGTTTGAGACCGGCACGAACGAGTGGCGGCGCCTGGAACGGTGGCCGGTGAGCTGCGAGAGCGGCTGTACTCACGCCACCAAAGCGCTGTACCTGCAGCCGGGCCACAAGCTCGGATTCGAGGCGCCGGCCGGTGGGGAGTCGTTTACGGAATACGTCTCGGATCCCGCGCGCCCCGTGCCCTTTCGTGCCCGTCCCATTCAGCAGGTGGGCTACGCGCCGGGGCAGACCTGGGCACAGTGGCTGACGGATGATCAGCGCGAGGCCTCGGGTCGCACCGACGTCATCACCTTCACCTCCGCGGTGCTCGAGAAGCCACTGCTGATCAGCGGCCAGCCGGTCGTGCATCTGGTGGCTTCCACCAGCGGCACGGACAGCGACTGGGTGGTGAAACTCATCGACGTGTATCCCGACGAGGTGTACGCGCAACCGGAGATGGGCGGTTATCAGCTCGCGGTGGGGATGGACATTCTGCGTGGGCGCTACCGGCAGGGCTTCGTAGTAGCCAAACCCATCAAGGCCAACACGCCGCTCGGCTACGAATTCAGGCTGCCACCGAACAACCACGTCTTCCTGCCGGGCCACCGCCTGATGGTGCAGGTGCAGTCGAGCTGGTTCCCGCTGTACGACCGCAATCCGCAGACCTTCGTGCCCAACATCTTCCTGGCCAGGCCCGAGGACTACCGCAAAGCCACGCAGCGCGTGTACCACTCGCCCAAAGAAGCTTCCTACATCGCGCTCCCCGTGGTCGAGAACTGAGCGCGGGCTTGCCCGTCCTCACCGGCCGCCGTCAGTTGTCGCCCTTCGGCTTGCAGCCATGGATGCGAGTGGCGGCCCCGTTCCTCAAGGATAATCATGGCGAACGAAAACGAAGGAACCGATCTCCTTTCTTTCTCCCGGGACCATGGAAAGGCTCCTTAAGGTTCGCCGGTTCTTGATCCGCCCGGGATCAATCAGGGTTGGCGCGCTTCGGAAAGACAGACTTGGCAGCGACAATGTACATGGTCTCGGTAGCACCCGAGCCGCGCTCGCAGCTTGGGCGACAGCGTATCGAACGAAGCTCGCAGCACTGGTGCGATGCCGCGTACCCATTGCGGCAAAAAGCACGACCGCGGAACGCAGCCAACGCCAGCTCCGGTCACAACTCGTTTGATTTGGACTTAGTGCGGCAGTATTGTCGATAAAGGAGAAGAACGACTCGATATTTCCCGGTCGACTGCGCCCCCGACAACCCGACTAACAAACGAGGTGCCGTATGAGATCCGCGATGTGGATGTGGACGAGGATCGTCTGTTCATTGGTGGTGCTCGCCTGGTTCGGCGTTGCCGCAGCGCAGTCGCTCCCCCCGCTCAAGCCGCTCCCGCCGCGTGGTCTGAAGATCCACGCTGCTGAGATTGCCGCAACATCATCGGCTGCGTCGCCGTGGCAACCAGTCAATACCCCGCCGCCGTTCCCTCCGAACGAGTGCAATGGCTTCGGCGCGTTCCCCGGCGGCGGTAACCCGCTCCTGCTCACGGATGGCTCGGTGATCATCCAGGACGCGGGCTGCCCGGATTGGGTGCGCCTGACTCCTGACAGCAGCGGCAGCTACGCCAACGGAACGTGGACGCAGATCGCCTCAACGCTACCGACATACGCCCCGCTCTACCACTCATCCGCGGTTCTGCCCGACGGCCGGGTGATTATCATGGGCGGGGAATACAACTTCTTCGAAGGCAGTTACTTTGTTCCCGTCCGCACCGCGCAAGGCGCGATCTACGACCCGCTGGCCGACGTCTGGACGCCAGTAGCGCCGCCGCCCTTCTTCACTGCCCTGACGATTCCGCCCTTCCCCGAAATGCAGACGATCGGCGATGCCTCGAGTATCGTCCTGCCGAACGGGGTCTACATGCAGTCGAATTGCTGCACCAAGCAGTCGGCATTGTTGGATGCGAAGACCCTGACGTGGACGCCGACCGGGGCCGGCAAGTTCGACAGCAACAACGAGGAGGGATGGAACCTGTTGCCGAACGGCGAGGTACTGACCGTTGATGCCTTTGTCCCTACCGGCGGGTTCCCGTACATTCCGAACGGCACCAACTCGGAGCTCTACGACTACCGAACGGGAACCTGGCACAGCGCCGGCAGCACGATCGTGCAGCTATGGGATTCAGGCCTTACATGCGGCGAGCTCAACGCTGCTCCGCCGACCCCCACCTTCGAGGTCGGCCCGGCGGTGCTGCGGGCGGACGGCACGGTCTTCTATACGGGTTCGAATACCTGTCCCACGGGAGCCGGGAATACGGCGATCTATGACTCACACAACGGACATTGGCGGCCCGGCCCCATGTTTCCTGAAATTGACGGCGTGGCCGACATCAACATTGCCGACGGTCCGGCCTCGTGGGAGCCGAACGACAAGGTGCTCATGGATGCAAGCCCCTCGTTCGGCAATCCGCCTTCCTTCTTCTTTGAGTGGGACGGGAAGCATTTGAATCAGGTCCCGGGACCTCCGAATGCACCGATCGAAGGGTCCTTCGTCGGCGGCATGCTGCTGCTGCCTACCGGCCAGATTCTGTTCACCGATGACATCTCCACCGACATCGAGCTCTACAATCCGACAATCACCCAAGAAGATCGAGAGCTCCAGCGGAAGATTGCGCCGGTGGTCGCCTTTGCGCCCCCGGTGGTGACTCCAGGCGGCTCCTATCAGATTTACGGGTTCCTCTTCAACGGTGTTACCCAGGGAGCCGCCTACGGTGATGACGCGCAGGCTTCGACCAATTTCCCGCTCGTGCGCATTACCAACTTGAGCACTTCTCACGTGTTCTACAGCCGCACGCATGACCACAGCAGCATGGCGGTGGCATCGCCGGAGTTCGTGTCGACGCATTTCGACGTACCCTCCGGCCAGGAAAGGGGACCCAGCACCCTGGAAGTTGTCGCGAACGGGATTGCATCCCGACCGGTGTTCGTATTCGTTCGCTAACCGGGACCGAGTCGTGCAGCGCGGGGGAGCCTTGCGGCTCCCCCGCCTGGCGTTTCCCCGCAGAACAACGCATGCCTCCTTGGTAACGCTTTGGCTTTCTGATGGAATCCAAATCAACCAGCTTCTACGCCTTCTCCCCCACCTGTAACTCTGCGAGATTGAAGGGCACTCCGCAGCCCCCGATGCCGCAGTAGCCGTCGGGATTCTTCGCCAGGTACTACTGGTGGTGGTCGGCGCTAAAGATGGATTTCCCACTGAAACCTCGCCGTTACGTCACCACGGCACCTGTACCGGTCGACTTCCGGTAGACCTCGGCGTCGCTCCAGCGCTAGACCCGCACGGACCTCAGACCGGCTGCAAGCTGCCGTCTGCACCGTGTGGATGCGGGTTGATCCGGGCAGCCTGCTTGCCGACCTTGTCTTTGGCCATTTCCAGGTCAAAGTGCGCCTGCAAATTGATCCAATAACCATCGGACGTGCCGAAATACGCCGAGAGCAGCACGGCCATTTCCGGCGATATTGAGCGCTTCTCGCGAACGATGTCGTTTACGCGAGGTAGCGGAACGTCCAGGGCCTTAGCCAGTGCATACGCACTTAGCCCTACTGGCTCCATGAACTCCTCCCGGAGAATCTTGCCCGGGTGAGTAAGCTTGATCTTTCGCGCTGCCATAACTCTATTCCCGCCTAGTGATAATCGACGATCTCGACGTCAAAAGCATGACCATCACGCCACCTGAAACAGATCCGCCACTGCTTGTTGATCCGGATGCTGTACTCGCCCTTTCGATCGCCCTTCAGAGCCTCGAGCTGAGTCGAGCTTGGGATCGAAAGGTCCTTGAGGTCTCCAGCGGCGTTCAGCTGCTGCAGCTTCATCAGCGCCCGCTCTTGAATATTTCTTGGGAGACGCTTGGAATAATCGCGTCTCCAAACTCGTTCCGTCTCTTTGCCGCGAAACGATTTGATCACCGACCTATAGTAACGTGACGCGTTAGTGCTGTCCAGCGTTACTAAGAGGCGGGCATAGAGCTCCGTAGAGCACCGCCAGCTCTCAATTCAGAGCTGGCGACGGTGGTCCTTGGGCAATGGCCTCTTCGATGAACTTCTTGTCCGCGTCGAGCGGATCGGTGTCCGCGTCAACATCCCTTTTGCTTTGAACAACCCGAGTCACAATGAAGGACGATCGGGTGGGCGACCATTGGTAGACGAAGTACTGATAGAACTTCGGGCAGCTGTGACACATGTGCGGATCGTTGGCTCCTGCAGGTTCTATGGGCTTCGCCACCAGTACTGCCGGTACGTCTTTGATCGTTATCCATCGCGTTCTGTGCCGCCATGAGTCGCCGAAGTCATTGACTGCGACGTCCCTTGCAAACAACTCTCCGGCTGGCAGAAACACCACGTGCATTGCACTCCATTGGTCTGAGGCCCCAACCTCGCCGGAGTGGAACAGCACGGCATTTGCGCCGTGAACGGCCAGGTTCTGGATCCGCAGATCGTCGTCGATGAAGAATTTCCACTTATCGGCGAAATCCGTGAATCGATAGACCCTCTGGCCCTCGTTCGCGATAACCAGGTCGACGCCAAATAGGGGCTCTCCAGTACCAGATTCGCCCTGCGGCTTTATGGATCGTAATAGGACCGCGACAGCGTTGGGCATATCCGTGCCAAAACGCACCGGCAAGATCGCACATAACTGCCAGACTGATGAGTCGATGAGCCCGCTGGCACCTGCGAGGGTTTTGGGGTCAGGCGTCGCTTTGCAAGGCGGCTCGGCCGCGCAGGAGTATTGCGCGTCGAGAAACAATGCCATGGCGGTTAGGACGACCCGGTACGGCACGTGCCTAAGTCGCTCTGACCGGTACCCTGGCGCGACCATGACGCGACTTCCCACTCGCTAGTCCCGTAGCCCGTGTTGAACTTTGCCTTCCGGTAGACGTCGAAATCTGCTGGCGATTTCCCGCGGAAATACGTGGATCTTCGACGCGGTCTGCTGGTAACCCTCTGGTTTCCCGCGATAACCCCGGCTAACGAGCTATCAAGCCTTCTGCGCCACCTGTAACCCCGCGGATTTGTAGGGCACTCCACACCCTCCAATCCCGCAGTACCCATCCGGATTCTTCGCGAGGTACTGCTGGTGATATTCCTCGGCGTAATAGAAGGTGGGCGCATCGCGGATCTCGGTCGTGATCGTGCCCTTGCCCGCCGCGCTGAGCCGCGCCTGGTAGACACGTCGCGATGCTTCCGCCGCGGCGCGCTGTTCGGCATCCGCCGCGTAAATCGCCGAGCGGTATTGTGTACCCACATCGTTCCCCTGCCGCATGCCCTGCGTCGGATCATGCGATTCCCAGAACGCCTTGAGCAGTTCCTCGTAGTCGGCTTTGTGCGGGTCGTAGATCACGCGCACCACCTCGGTGTGCCCGGTCTGGCCCGTGCAGACCTCTTCGTAGGTCGGATTGGGCGTGAAGCCGCCGGCGTAGCCGACCGCAGTCGAATACACGCCGGGAAGTTTCCAGAACAACTGCTCGGCGCCCCAGAAGCAGCCGAGCCCGAACACCGCCTCGCGCATTCCGGCAGGGAACGGCGGCACGCTGCGATGCCCGTTCACAAAATGCGTCTCCGGAACACGCAGCGGTGCAGTGCGCCCCGGAAGCGCTTTATCCTTTTCAGGCAGAATCGACTTATTGCGGAACAGGCTCATGGTTCATCCTCCGTCGCCTCAGGACTTGAGTCTGGGGACTGAGCGCCCGCGACTCAAGCCCTTGCGAGGCTGCGGCAGCCCACCGTAAGCTTTCGCGCCATGGGCATCAGTCAAGCACAGAACCTGCGCGCCGCGCCGACCGAGCAACTGCGTCCTTATGGGGTGCGCGTGAGCCTCCCGGCGGGCGATCCGTTCCGCAAGCTCCTGGGACCCGAGTGGCAGCGAATGCACTGGTATCCGACACCCGGGGAGCGGGATGCGGCGCTCGCCGAGATGAGCCGGCGGCACGAGTACTCCCGGGCCACCGACAAGCCCGCGCTGGTGTTCAAGAAGGTCGAGAAGCTCGCCGAGAGTCGCGGGCTGTAGCGTGAGCGCGCCCGCGAGTCACCCTTACGCCACGCACCTCGACGTGAAGTTTGAGGCGCTGCGGGTCATCGACGTGCCGGCACTCGTGGCCCAGTGCAAGGACCGCTGGTACAACCAGACCCTGTGCAAGGTGAACGACTCGGTCATCCGCCTGGGCGTGCTGCAGGGCGAATATCACTGGCATAAGCACGACCGGGATGACGAGTTTTTCTTCGTTCTCGAGGGTCACTTCATCATCGACCTCGAGGGCCGATCCATTGAGCTGAAGCCCCAGGAAGGCTTTGTCGTGCCGCGCGGGGTCGTGCACCGCACGCGTGCTCCGCAACGTGCGATCGTCCTGATGGCCGAAACCGCCGCAATCATTCCCACGGGCGACGCCTGATGGCAAGCCCGGGTGCGCCGGTCGTCCGCGCCGTCGTGCGCGCGGACTTCGATCAATGGCTGCCGCTGTGGCAGGGATATAACGCCTTTTACGGGCGCGCGGGCGCGACCGCACTAGCGGCCGATATCACTGCGATGACCTGGGCGCGCTTCTTTGACGCCTACGAGCCGGTGCATGCGCTGGTGGCCGAGCGCGATGGGCGGCTCGTCGGACTCACGCACTACCTCTTTCACCGCAGCACCACCACAATTGCGCCCACCTGCTACCTGCAGGATCTGTTTACGGCACCGGAGCAGCGCGGCACCGGTGTCGGCCGCGCCCTCATCGCAGCGGTCTGCGAGCAGGCGACTCTCGCCGGCACTGGCCGCGTCTACTGGCTGACGCACGAGTCGAATAAGACCGCCATGAAGCTCTATGACCAGGTCGCCCAGCTTTCCGGGTTCGTCGTCTACCGCAGGCAACTGTAGAAGAACGCCGGCGGCCTGGCGCGTGCGCGGCTACGCTTCAGAAAGTCCGGCCGAGGAACAGGTAGAACGCCTGGCTGCCGCTCTGATCGAAGCCGCTGGCGAGATACACCGGTCCCAGGAAGGTGTCCATCCCCAGGAACAGGCTCGCGTCCTTGCGCGTGTTGCTGAAAGAAGCCTGCGAGCGCTGGTTCCAGACGTTGCCCACCTCGAGGGACATGCCCAGATACGTGGGCACGTCGAAGTACCCGGGGCCACCGCGCCCGATCTGGTGATAATAAAGGAGGCGCGCAATGCCGAAGTCCGGCCCCGTGAGGGAGTCGGCGCGCACTCCCGAAAGGTTCAGGAAACCCCCGAGGGGAAACAGCAGGTTGATGTCGGTGAGCTGGCTCTCAAGAGTGGTGCCGCCGGAGGTCGAAAACACCAGCGTGTCGCGTCCGAACGAGTGCGCCGCGATGTAATTGAGCGTCACCTGGTCGGACGTCTGCGCCGCGCCCTCCACGTTGCGGTTGGCGCTGAACTGCAGCACCGCCTGCTGGCCGCTGTGCGGGAAATTGACATCGTCGAGTCGATCGTAGGAGAAGCGCACGAAGTAATCCCGTAGCGAGAACGGCTGGTAATTCGTCCTGGTCTCCACGGGCAGGTTGGGATCGTTGGGGTCGCCGATCTCCAGCACGAAATGATCTTCCTCGCGCTGCACGCCGGTGCGGATCTCGCCCCAGTTGCCGAACTGGTAGCCGAAGTCGGTGCCGTAATTGAAGGTGTGGGCGCGATATTCCGCGAGCTGGGTCTGGTTCGGCTGCTGCGACACATCCAGCGACCCGGCAGGCGGCGGGGGATAAACGATCACGTCGTGGGATCCGGTGGCGATGTGGGGATCGACGAACCAGCCCGAGAACTGCGCCAGCGGCACGAACAGGTCGGTGGCCGCGAGCGTGGTGCTGCCGATCTGCAGGTCCGTAACCCACTCACCGGCGGAACGCGTGATATTGGACATCACGAAGCGCATCGCCGCGTTGTAGGTGGCGTTGCCCTGGAAGTCATCCTGCAGGCTCAGGCCAAAGCGCAGGTAGTTCGGCCCCATGGAGCTCTCGCGTGCGTCGAGCGCGAGCCCGTAGCGGTTCTCGTCGCCGACCACGTGGTAGTCGAGCGTGTCGAGCCCGCCCTGCCCGTAAAGCGCCGTGACACGCCGCGCCAGCGCATCCGGGTCGAGCGGCTTGCCGGTCAGATCCTTGAAGAGACTGTCGAGTGCGCTCGAGTAGCGCTCCGAGCCGGCGTCGGCCTTCACGAAGTCGATGATCGGCGGCGGCCGGCGCATGGCGTCGCGCGCTGCCACGTAGCGTCGCATCTCCTGGTCGCTCACGGCGAGTGCCGCGAGCTCGGCAGCGTCCGCCTTCGCGGCCGCGGCGCCGATGCTGATAATGCGGCTAACCACGCCGAAGTCGAAGGACGAGGTATCCCCGAGCGGCGGCTGGATGAGAATGTCCCTGGCCGTGAGTGTTGCCAGCTGCTGCTCGGCGTTGCGGCGGATGAGGATCGCCAGCATCTGGTTGGAGATTGCCGGCGCACTGTTGAGCTTGGCGCGCGACAGCAGCGGGGCGCCGACGTCCACGACGATCAGCACGTCCACACCCATGGCCCGCGCGATGTCGACCGGCACGTTGTCGGCAATGCCGCCGTCCACCAGCAGCCGCCCCTGCCGCTCCACCGGGGCGAAGATTCCCGGCGCCGAAAGGCTGGCACGCATCGCGCTGGTCAGGTCCCCGGAGCCAATCACGACCGGCTCGCCGCTCTCAAGATCGGTCGCCACCGCGCGGAACGGCGTCGGCAGGTCATCGAAGTTGGTGATGCGCACCACCGGAAGGGTCAGCTGCCGCAGCGTCTGGTTGAGCCGCTGGCCTTCGATCAGGCCTTTCGGCAGCACGATCCTGCCGCCGCGCAGCCCGAGCGGAAATTTAACCAGGAAGCTCTGGTCCTCCTGCTTGCGGCGCAGTGTCAGATCCTCGCGCGGCGGACGGTCCCGAAAGGCGTCCTGCCAGTTGAGCGAGGTCATGATCTTCTCGATCTCGGTCGCCGAAAGGCCGCTGGCGTACAAGCCGCCGACGACCGCACCCATGCTGGTGCCGGCGATGGCATCGATCGGCACGTGCAATTGTTCGAGAACTTTCAACACCCCGACGTGCGCGGCCCCGCGTGCGCCGCCGCCGGAAAGCACCAGGCCGACGCGCAGGCGATGCGGCGCGGCGGGTACGGCTGAGAGGTTCAGTGGCGGGGTCGCAGCGGGCGCGGATTGCGCATCGGTGACGATGGGGTCCGCGAGCCACTGAAGTGCGAGAAGTAAACCGCAAACCCCGAGGCGGGGCGTCACCCGTATCGAACTCACCGGTGAAGAATACAGCATGCCCGCGCACACGCGTTAAGGCTCGCAGCCGGTTAGCGCTTTCCTGAGATAATGCGCCCATGAAAGTCCCGCCGGTCGTCATGCGGTTGCGGAGCGCCCGCGTCGGGCTGCTGGTCGTGAGCCTGCTCACTGGCCCGCCGGCGGTCGCGCAGTCGCCGGTGGCCAGTGACTGGGGTTACTACGGGGGGGATGTGTTTGGCCGGCGCTTTTCGAGTCTTGACCAGATCACGCGCGGCAACGTCAGGCAGCTGCAGCTCGCCTGGAGCTATCGCACGGGTGAACTGGGTGCGGGGCTGGCAGGCGACGATGAGTTGACCTTCGAGGCCACCCCGGTGCTCGCGTTCGGGCTCTTGTACCTGGAGACCGGCACCAACGTGGTGCTGGCGCTGGACCCGCAGAACGGCCATCTGCGGTGGCGCTTCGATCCGCACCTTGATCGCGCCCGCCGCTATGGAGCGCTCGATGCGCGCGGCGTGAGCGTGTGGGAAAACAGCGCGCCCGGGAGCGCCGGCCCGTGCAAACGGCGCGTGTTCATCGGTACCCTGGACGCGCGCCTGCTGGCGCTCGATGCGGATAACGGTGAGCCCTGCAGGGGTTTTGGCGCCACCGGCCAGGTGGATCTTGCGCAGGGCGTCACCTCGCCGCCGGCGATCTTCCGCAACATCGTGATCGTGGGTTCCGCCGCCGGCGAGTCGCGCGCAGCGTCCGGCGCACGCGGCATCGTCCGCGGTTACGACGCCGTGAGCGGCGGGTTGCTGTGGTCCTTCGACCCGCCTGCGGATGGGCAGGAGCCGCCCGCCAACACCGCCAATGCCTGGGGCGTGATGTCGGTGGACGAAGAGCACGGCCTGGTGCTGGTGCCGACCGGAGCAGGCGCCGGCCGCTTTGCCGATTCGCTGCTGGCGCTGGAGGCGGCCAGCGGGCGGCTGGTGTGGGCCCGGCAGCTGGTGCATCACGATCTGTGGGGCTTCGACCTGGCGGCACAGCCGGTGCTCGGCGATGTCGATTTCAATGGCGTACCGGTGCCGGCGGTGATCCAGGCGACCCGGACCGGAATGTTGTACGTCTTGGGCCGGGGCCGCGGCGAGCCGCTCTTCCCGGTCACCGAGCGACGCGTACCCGCCAGTCTCGTGCCGGGTGAAGTGGCCGCCCCGACCCAGCCATTTTCTTCCCTGCCCGCGCTGCTGCCGCAGGACGCGGTGCAGCCGCAGGATGCCTGGGGCATCACGTTCTGGGATCGCGGCACGTGCCGCAATCGAATCACGGCGCTGCGCAACGAAGGCATATTCACCCCGCCCGACGCGCGCGGCACGCTGCTCGCTGCAGGGAATATGGGCGGTGTTGACTGGGGCGGCATGGTGTTCGATGAGCAGCATCAGCGCGTCATCGCGGCGGTCAATCAGCTGCCCGTGATCGCGACCCCGCGTCCCGCCCCGTATACCGCTCGCAGCGTGGCCCTGCTCTCGCCCTGGGGACTGCCGTGCACGGCGCCGCCATGGGGTACGCTGGTCAGTGTGGACCTGCGTCGCCAGCGCATCGTCTGGCAGGTGCCTCTCGGATCCAGCGTGGGCGTGACGCCCTGGTGGCTGCCGGCGCGCGACTTCGGCATGCCTAACATGGGTGGACCGATTGCCACCGCCGGCGACCTGGTGTTCGTCGCGGCGGCGACCGACAGTTTCCTGCGGGCCTTCGACATCGAGACCGGACGCGAGCTGTGGAAATATCGACTGCCCGCCGGTGGTCAGGCGACGCCCATGACCTACCGTGCCGGACCAACTCATCACCAGTACCTCGTCATCAGCGCCGGCGGCGATGCTGCACTCGGAACCCCGCGTGGGGATTACGTCTTAGCCTTTGCCCTGCCCGAGGCGGCGGCGCACAAGTGAAGCGGAGTAAGGAATGCTGTTACTGATCCTCTCGGTTCTCATCCAGGCGGGCCTCGTCGTGCACGTGATCAAGACGGGGCGCAACCAGATGTGGATCTGGGCCCTGATCCTGTTGCCGCTCGCCGGGCCGATCGCGTACGTGGCGGTCGAGATTCTTCCGGATTTGTTCCGCAGCCGCACGGCACAACGCACGGCGCGCGGACTCAGGAAAGCGCTGGACCCGACAGCGGACCTGCGACGCTACGAGGGCGAAACGCAGGTTGCCGGCAACGTCGCCAGCCGCCAGCGCTACGCGGAGGAACTCGTGCGGCATGAACGCTACGACGAAGCCATCGCCCAATATACCCAGGCCCTCAGCGGTCTGTACGAGCACGACCCGAACCTGATGCTGGGACTGGCGCAGGCGCAGTTCAGCAAGGGTGATGCACACGCCGCGCGCGCGACCCTCGATGCACTTATTGCGAGTAACCCGGACTTCCGCTCACCGGCGGGGCATCTTTTGTATGCCCGGGCGCTCGAGGCGGAGGGCAACGCGGACAAAGCCCTGGAGGAATACAGCGTGGTGGCTCCCGCGTATCCGGGCGCCGAGGCAGCGGTACGCTACGCGCAGCTGCTGCAGGCCCAGGGCCGCAAAGCCGAGGCCCAGAAAGTGGCGCGCGAACTCCTTGATCAGGCGCGCATCTCCCCCGCGCACTACCGGCGCGCCCAACGAGAGTGGCTGGCCGCCGCCCAGCGCCTGTTATAGAACGCGGCCGCGCCGGAAGGGACGTAACGACTGTGTTTTCGCCGAGTGCGGCGCCGGAATCTGCTGAGTGATGCAGTGGATGTTGCCGCCGCCGAGCAGAATCTCCCGCGCCGGCACACCTAACACCCGGCGCCCCGGGAACAGACGCTTGAGACGCCGCGCGGCCAGCGAGTCGGTGCGCGGGTCCAGCAGCGGCATCACGATGCCGCCGTTC
The DNA here is from genome assembly GCA_963718865.1 of uncultured Gammaproteobacteria bacterium. GTDB lineage: Bacteria > Pseudomonadota > Gammaproteobacteria > Steroidobacterales > Steroidobacteraceae > 13-2-20CM-66-19. The sequence continues at coordinate 439,435 of CAVRAE010000002.1, forward strand.
GCGATATAGAAGTTGACGTAGCTGCCGGCGAGACGCTCGCCCGCGGCGCGTGCCCGGGTGCCGTCGCGGGCAATGAGCCCGCGCGCCTCGCGAGCGCGCATGCGCAATGGCCCCGGCATGGGCAGTCGCACCACCTCAAGGCGCCGGCCGCGCGCATCGCGTGCCGCGTGCAGCCGCTCCCAGGCGTCGAGCGAAATCGCGTACTGCGGGTCGCGGCGCTGGTCGCACCAGGTGAGGCACACGACCCCCGGGCGGGCGAAACACGCGAGATTGTCGATGTGGCCATCGGTCTCGTCGTTGCACACGCCCTTGCCGAGCCAGATGATGTGGCTGACGCCCAGGTAGTCGCGCAGCCGCCGCTCGATCGCGGCGCGACCCAGCCGCGGATTGCGGTTGGGATTGAGCAGGCACTCCTCGGTCACGAGCGCCGTGCCTTCGCCATCGACGTGAATCGCGCCGCCTTCATTGACCATGGGCGCGCGATAGCGCGCCAGGCCTTCGATCTCGAGCACCGTGCGCGCCACCCGCTCGTCCTGGTCCCACGGAAAGTACAACCCGCCGTTGAGCCCGCCCCAGGCGTTGAAATGCCAGTCGACGCCGCGCACGGTGCCGCGCTGGTTCACGACGCACGTGGGTCCCACATCGCGCATCCAGCAGTCATCGTGCGCGAGTTCCACCAGCCGCACGGTCGCGGGGAGCAGTGCCCGCGCGCTCTCGAGGTGGGCGGCGGAGACCCCCATGCTCACGGGTTCAAACCGCGCAATGCTGCGCGCCACCTGCGCGAAGGCCAGCCGCGCCGGGCGCGCCGTCTCGCGCCAGTTGTCCGGCCGCTCCGGCCACAGCATCCAGCAGCCGGCGTGCGGCTCGAATTCACCCGGCATGTGCAAGCCATCCGCAGCGGGCGTGCTCGCCAGCGCGCGCGTCATCGCCGCAGGCGGCTGTGCCGGAACCCGTAGAAGGCGTAAATGGACATGCCAATGACGGTCCAGATCACCAGCCGGATCCAGGTGCCGTTGGATAGAAACAGCGTCATGCCGAGGCACCACAGCGTGCCCAGTACGCAGGTGAACGGCGCCCACGGCACGCGAAACGGCCGGTACGCCTCCGGGCGGGTCTTGCGCAGCACCAGTACGCCCAGACACACCACCGCAAAGGCCAGCAGGATGCCGATGGAAATGAGGTCCGCGAGTATATCCAGCGGGAATACCGCCGCGATCAGCGCCGCAAAGACGCCGGTAATCACGGTGGATACGTGCGGGGTCTTGAACCGCGGATGACAAAGGCTCATCGCCTTGGGCAACAGGCCATCGTCGGCCATCGACAGCAGAATGCGTGGCTGGCCGAGGAGCGAGGTGAGGATGACCGAGGTCATGCCCGCGATGACGCCCACCTTGACGAACCAGGACAGCCAGGCGAGCTGCGGGTGGGCATCGAGCACCACGGCGACCGGCGCGTTGGAGTCGAGTTTCTGATACGGCACCATGCCGGTCATGACCGAGGCCATGGCGACATACAACACCGCGGAGATCAGCAGCGCGCCGATAATGCCGATCGGCAGATCGCGCTGCGGGTTGCGCGCTTCGAGCGCGGTGGTCGAGGCGGTGTCGAAGCCGACGTAGGAGAAAAAGATAATGGCCGCACCCTGGATCACGCCGCTCCAGCCGAAATGGCCGAAAGTCCCGTTGCTGGGCGGCACGTACGGCCTCCAGTTGGCGGCGTCTACGTACGCAAGACCCGCGACGACGACGATGACGATGATCCCGACTTTGAGCGACACCATGATGGTGTTGGCTCCCGAGGACCAGCGCACGCCCACGTACAAGAGCCAGGTCATGGCGGCGATGATGAGCACCGCCGGCACGTTGACAATGGCGCCGGTAGCGATGACGTGGTCATGCGCATCGAGCCCAAGGGGCGCGTTGACCAGCGCCGCCGGCAGATGGATGTGGGCATCCGCCAGCAGACTCACTACGTACGCGGACCAGCTCACCGCCACCGCGGAAGCGGAGATTGCGTATTCGAGCAGCAGGTTCCAGCCGATGAACCAGGCGATCGCCTCCCCGAGCGTCGCGTAGGTGTAACTGTAGGCGCTGCCGGGAGCGGGCAGAAAAGCGGCAAACTCCGAGTAGCACAGTGCCGCAAGTCCGCCGCCGATCGCCGCGATCAAGAGCGACAGGGTGATCGCAGGTCCCGCGTGCAGCGCCGCGACCGTGCCGGTCAGCACAAAAATACCCGAGCCGATGGTGGCGCCGAGGCCGATGGCGACGAGCGCCGGGGCACTCAGTACCTGTTTCAGACGGCTTTTGCTGCTCGCGTCGATCGGATCAATGGGCCGAACCGCCATGAGCTGCCGCAGGATTGACTGCTTGCCGCCGGCGCCGGCCTGATCCTCATTCATGGTATCGGACATGACTCATGGCGCTGACCATGCGCTCTTTTCCCGCCCCCGCATTGACCGTGCGGCAGTCTAACCTAAAGGTGCGCGGCGTCGAGGGCCGCGGGCGCTGTGCTAGCATTCACAGGCGCGACGGCGCACCCGCGTGCCTGCCGCCAATCCCAGCCAGGAGAGCACCTCATGTCCGCGGTCCCCACCCTCAAAGTCACGCCGCCCGCAGGCGGCGCGAAGATCACGATTGCCAATGGCAAGCTGAGCGTGCCTGCGAATCCGATCGTGCCGTTCATCGAGGGCGACGGCACCGGACCTGACATCTGGCGCGCCAGCGTGCGGGTGATGGACGCCGCGGTCGAGCGCGCCTACGGCGGCCAGCGCCGCATCCACTGGCTGGAAGTCTATGCCGGGGAGAAATCCAACCAGCTGTTCAACACCTGGCTGCCGGAAGAAACGGTAGCCGCGTGTCGCGAATACCTGGTGTCCATCAAGGGACCGCTCACCACCCCGGTCGGCGGCGGCATCCGCTCGCTCAACGTCGCCTTGCGGCAGATGCTGGATCTGTATGTGTGCCTGCGGCCGGTGCGCTGGTTCAAGGGCGTGCCTTCACCGGTGAAGCACCCGGAGAAGGTCGACATGGTGATCTTCCGCGAGAACACCGAGGACATCTATGCCGGCATCGAGTTCGAGGCCGGCACGCCGGACAACCAGAAGTTCCTCGAGCTCTTCCGGCAGGCTTTCCCCAAGGCCTACGCCAAGATCCGCTTTCCCGAGAGTTCCGGCATCGGCATAAAGCCGGTATCGAAGGACGGCTCGGAGCGCCTCATCCGCTCGGCCATCCAGTACTGCGTCGCCAACCAGCGCAAGAGCCTGACGCTGGTGCACAAGGGCAACATCCAGAAGTTCACCGAAGGCGCGTTTCGTAACTGGGGCTATCAGCTCGCCGAACGCGAGTTCGGCGCACAGACCTACACCTGGGAACAATGGGAGCGCACCAGGGCCGCCCGCGGCGAGAAGGAGGCGAACGCCGAAATGGACGCGGCCAGGAAGGCCGGCCGCATCATCGTCAAGGACGCCATCGCCGACATTACCCTGCAGCAGGTGCTCACGCGCCCGGACGAATTCGATGTCATCGCGACCCTGAACCTCAACGGCGACTATCTCTCGGATGCACTCGCAGCACAGGTCGGCGGCATCGGCATCGCCCCGGGTGGCAACATCAACTACCTCACCGGGCACGCGGTGTTCGAGGCCACCCACGGCACGGCGCCCAAGTACGCCAATCTCGACAAGGTGAACCCCGGCTCGCTCATCCTGTCGGGGGAGATGATGCTGCGTTACATGGGGTGGGTGGAAGCGGCGGATGAGCTCATCAGCGCCATGGACAAGACCATCGGCCAGAAGATCGTGACTTACGATTTCGCGCGTCTCATGGAGGGCGCGAAGGAAGTCTCCACCAGCGCGTTTGGCGACGCGCTGATCCGGAACCTGTAGGCGCAGCGTGCGCGGCGCAGACGATTGCGCCCGGCAGATCGTCACCGCGTTCGCCGGCTACAACGCCGAGTTTCGCGCCATCACCCGCCGCGCGCCGCTGCGCTTCGACAGCCGCGACTGGAAGGCGAGCCAGCGCGATGCCGTCGAGCGCATCGAGCTCTACGACGCTTTCGTCAACCAGGCAATCGCCCAACTACGTGCCGCCCTGGGCCCCGCGGCTCTTGATCGGCAGCTGTGGCGCAGCATCCACGCAGCGTTTGCGGTGCAGATCACGGCGCTGCCGGATCCGGAGTTCATCAAGACCTTCTTCAGCTCCATCAGCCGGCGCATGTTCGGCACCGTGGGGGTGGCCCCTGACATCGAGTTCGTCGCCACGGATCTGGATCCACTCGCGGACATCGCTTCCGCCGTGGGCACCAACACCTATGTGAATCACGGCTCGTTGTCGCTGCTGTTCGAGGATCTGCTCGGCGATGTGCGTTTCCGTTCGCCGTGGCGGGATCTCGACAAGAGTATCAACCACGTCGTCAGCGAAGTGCGTGCCTACCTGCGCACGCGCGGTGAACGCCGCACTCTCGAGCGGGTCGAGGTGATCCGGCCGGTGTTCTACCAGATCTCGCGCGCCTATATCGTCGGCCGGGTCATCGGCCGCGACCTGCTGGCACCGCTGGTGATCGCACTGAAGAACACCGACGGTGGTGTGCTGGTCGATGCGGTGATGCTCGCCGAGGAAGATGTCAGTATCGTCTTCAGCTTCACCCGCTCCTACTTCCACGCCGACCTCGAGCGCGTGGCCGAAGCGGTGGTGTTCCTCAAGTCGATCATGCCCAAGAAGCCGGTGAGCGAGCTGTTCACGGTGCTGGGCCGGGCGCGGCAGGGCAAGACCGAGCGTTACCGCGAGCTCATGCGCAACCTCGAACATACCGCCGACCAGTTCGAGCACGCCTCCGGGGAACGCGGACTGGTCATGGTGTGCTTCACGCTGCCCTCCTTCGACGTCGTCTTCAAGGTCATCCGGGATCGCTTCGCGTATCCCAAGACGGTGCTGCGCGAGGAGGTCGTCGCCAAGTACCAGATGGTATTCATCCACGACCGCGCCGGGCGGCTGGTGGATGCCCAGGAGTTCCGGCGCCTGCGCTTTCCGCGCGCGCGTTTCGCCGCGGCGCTGCTGGAGGAGCTGCGGCGTGAAGCCGCGGCTTCCGTGCATGAGGATGGCGAGGATCTGGTCTTCGATCACATGTACATCGAGCGGCGCATGACGCCGCTGAACCTGTATCTGCGCAGCGCGCCCGCGGCGGCCGCGGAACGCGTGGTGCTCGACTATGGCCAGTGCATCCGCGACCTCGCCTATACGAACATCTTTCCGGGCGATCTGCTGCTGAAGAACTTCGGCGTCACGCGGCACGGGCGGGTGATTTTCTACGACTACGACGAGCTGTGTCGGGTCACCGATTGCAATTTCCGTGACCTCCCCCGGGCGGCGAACGAGGAAGACGAGATGCGCGGCGAGGCGTGGTTCTACGTGGCTGAGAACGACGTGTTCCCGGAGACTTTCATCAATTTCCTGGCGTTCAACGAATCGCAGCGCGGGGCGCTGCTGCGACTGCACGCCGAGATCCTCACCGCGGCGTTCTGGCGTGGCGTGCAGCAGCGCCTCACAGCGGGCGAGCTCGTCGAGGTGCTGCCCTATCACCCGCACCGGGTGCGCGTGGCCAGCAGCGCCTAAGAGGCAGGCAGGAGCGCGCGCACCGTTACTGCAAAACGCTTCGCGGGCGCCCTGGCGTCGCAGCGGAACTTCGCGTCGGTGTGCAGTCCCAGCGCCCCGAAAAGGCCCGCCGTCATCTGTCTCATGAGCTCGCAGTCATCCCCGCTGAGCGAGCGCGGGCTGCCGGGAAGGAAGCGAACCGCGGAATCGTTAGCGGGGACATCCGCGAAGCGTGCCTCTGCGCCCGTGAGCGCGCCGGGCAACTGGAATTTGAGCTCCACTTTTGGGGACCCGTGGGCGTGGGCGGCAGTGTCGCGGCAGTCGTAGGTGAGGATGCGCATTTCCCGTGCACCGATGGCCGACAGCACGTCATGAAAGCGGTACCACAGGTCATTACAGGTATACGCGCGCGGCAGGTCCGTCAGACTCACGATGAGTTCGTGCGGCATCCATTCGGCAGGGGTGGTCGCAGGGTGCGTCGCGCCACCGGCGGCCAGCGCCAAAGTTGCCTGCACAACCAACCCCGCACCCAACAACCCACTACGGCGTTTCATGGCACAGCCTTAAGCTAAGCTACGCGCGGGCCACTAATTCCCCTGTCGTCGCAACGGCAGTTCAGCCGCCGCCCGCGTACGCGGCGCTACCCGCAGGTCGCGCGCGGCAGACAGACTCGCCAGCGCGCGGTTGGCCTCCTCCCAGCTCACCAGCTCCTCGAGAAACGTGTTCAGGTAGGCCGCGCGCCGGTTCTGATGATCGAGGTAGTAGGCGTGTTCCCACAGGTCGACCGCCAGCAGCGCCGTGTCCCCGCGCACCAGCGGCGTGCCGGCGTTGCTGGTCGTGACGATCTCGAGCGTCCCGGCGCGCCACGCCAGCCACAACCAGCCGCTGCCGAAATGCGCACTGCCCGCATCGCGAAACTCACGTGCGAAGCGCTCGTAGCTGCCAAAGCGCGCGACGATGTGCTGGGCCACGAGCCCGGAAGGCGCGCCGCCGCCGCGCGGGCGCATGGAGCGCCAGAAAAGGTCATGGTTCCAGACTTCCGCGGCGTGGCGATACAGCGTGTGGTGGGCCGGATTACGCTCGGTGGCACGCACCAGTTCCTCCAGGCTGAGTGTCTCGAACGGCGTGCCGCGCGACAGCGCGACCATGCGGTCGTAGCAGCCCCGCTGATGGCGCAGGAAATGAAACACCAGCGTATCGCGGGACATGGCGGGCTCGAGGTCCGCGAAGTTATAAGGCATCCGGGGCTCAATGTTCATGAGGGGGTCCTTCCTGTCGATGCACGCCGTATTCGCTCCTGGGGTTTTGTAGACACGGGCATCATGCGTCAGTTCCACGACGCAATGCTGTCAGACGCGGCCTGACAATTCTTCATGAAACTGTCGCTTTCGGACCGGCCGCGCATAGCTGCGGATTGTGCCCCTTCGTGAGCAACCGGTCCTGAAAAGGTTCTTCATGAGCGCGCCGCCTCGAGCGCGCGCGCAACATCGGCCAGCAGATCCTGCGGATCCTCGAGTCCGACCGACAGGCGGATCGTGCCGGCGCTGATACCGGAGGTGCGTTGCCGGGCGGGGTCGAGTTCACGCCCGCCCATCATTGCGGGCGTGACCACCAGCGACTCGGTGGAACCGAGGCTCGCGGCGAGTGCAAACAGCTCCAGTGCGTCGGCAAAGCGCCGGCCGGCGGGCTCGCCGCCCTTGAGATCGAAACTCACGATGGTGCCGAAGTCGCGCATCTGCCGGGCCGCAAGCTGGTGCTGCGGATGCGTGGCAAGGCCCGGGTAATGCACGCGCTCCACCTGTGGATGGGTGGCGAGGAGCCCGGCGATCTGCCCCGCGCTGGCGCACTGCGCCTGGTAGCGCACGAAATAAGTTTTCAGTCCCCGCAGGATCAGGTATGCGGCGTGCGGATCGAGCACCCCGCCCAGGGCGCTGAAATCCGTACGCATGCCGCGGATCAGCTCGCCGCGGGCGATCACCGCCCCGCCCATGACGTCGCCTGCCCCCGAGGCGTACTTGGTGAGACTATGAACGAAGAGGTCGACGTCGTACTCGCCATGCTGGTGGAAGCCGGCAAAAGTGTTGTCCATCACCGTGAGTGCCCCCGCCGCACGTGCCAGTCGGGTCAGGGCGGCGATGTCGGCGATGCGGGTGATGGGGTTGGTCGGGCTCTCGAAAAACACCAGCCGCGTGCGCTGCGCCGCGAGCACCCGTTCGACTCCGGCGAGGTCCTCGACCCCGAGCATGGTGTGCCTGACACCGAAGCGCCCGAGCAGACGCCGGATGAGATAGCGGGTGGGGTTGTAGGTCTCGACAAAGCACACCACGTGGTCGCCCTGGCTGCTGAGCGCAAGCAGAGTCTGGGCAATTGCACCGATGCCGCTGGCGGTAACCAGACAGTCCTCGCGCCCCTGCAGTTCCGCCAGCAATTGCTCGAGCTGGCGCGTCGTCGGATTTGAAGCGCGGGTGTACAGGAACCCGGGGCGCTCGCCGCGCAGGAACGCTTCCGTGTCGGCGAGCGTGTCGAACTCGAACTTCACCGTCTGGTAAATCGGCGCCACCACCGCGTGGTTGCCGGCCGGCAATTCGACGGCCGGCGGGTGGTTGACACGGGTGGGCTTTTTCATGCCTCGAGCGTAAAGGCGTCGGCATCAAGGTGCGCGGGAAACTTGCCGCGGAACGCATGCAGCGCTTCGAGGTCAAGGCTCACCGTTGAGACCGCGGCGGTGGCGCCCAGTTCCGTGAGCGGCTGCCCCAGAAAATCGATGGCGGCGCTGTCCCCGGCGTGCGCCATGCCCGGCCCATCCGCGCCCACCCGGTTGACCCCGATCACGTATGCCTGATTTTCGATGGCGCGCGCCCGCAGCAGCTGCCGCCAGGCGTGGGCACGCGGCGCGGGCCAGTTGGCGACGTACACCAGCAGGTCGTACTCGAGTTGCGCGCGCCGGCGGCTGAACACCGGGAACCGCAGGTCGTAGCACACCAGCGGGCAGATGTTGAAGCCCCGCCAGCAGACGCTCCACGCGTCGCGCCCGGCCGTGAAGTGCTCGTGCTCACGCCCCATGCGAAACAGGTGCCGCTTGTCGTAGGTACGCAGCTCCCCGGACGGCGCGGCCCACAGCAAGCGGTTGTAATAGTGGCCGCCGTCGTGGGTGATGACGCTTCCCGTGATGGTGGCGTCGAGCCTGGCGGCAAGCCGCAGAAGCCACCGTGAGCTCGGGCCATCCGCGCGCTCACCCAGGCGCTCGACGTCCATGCTGAACCCGGTTGTAAAAGTCTCCGGTAACACCACGAGATCGGTGTGTCCTGCCAGTGGCAACAGCAGCGCCTCGAAGTGCGCGCGGTTGCCCTGCGGGTCCTGCCACACCAAGGGCTGCTGCAGCAATGTCACACGCAGCGTGCTCATCAGGTCAACTCCTGCTCAGCCGCGCGGCCAGGGCGTTGAGCCGCGCCGCCCCTTCGTCGAGGGTCGTGTCGCGTTTTGCCAGGCACAGCCGCAGGAACGGCAGCCGCTGCGGCACGGCGTAGAACGGCGACAGGGGAATGGTGGCCACGCCGCCTGCGGTGAGCAGTGTTTCGGCGAATTCAAGATCCCCGCTACCGGATAACTGGCTGAAGTCGAGCAGCTGAAAGTAGGTTCCCTGTGCCGGCGGCAGCGCAAAGCCGCTGCCCGCAAGCGCGCTGCGCAGCCGATCACGCTTCGCCTGGAAGAAAGCGGCGAGCTCAAGCCCGCAGTCGGGCCGCTCCTGGAGGTAGGCCGCGATCGCGTGCTGCAGCGGATGGGCGATGCTGAAGGTATTGAACTGGTGCACCTTGCGCAGCTGCGCCGTCAGCTGCGGCGGTGCCACGCAATAACCGATGCGCAGCCCGGTGGCGTGCAGCGTCTTGCCGAAGGAGAACACCGCGAAGCTGCGCGCCGCCAGCTCAGGATGCACGAGCACCGAATGGTGCACCGCGCCGTCGAACACCACGTGCTCGTAGACTTCATCCGCGAGCACCAGTACCTCGCGCTCGCGGGTTATCGCGGCGAGCGCATCGAGGTCAGCGCGGGTCGCGACGGTGCACGCCGGGTTGTGCGGGCTGTTGAAAAGCACGAGCCGCGTGTTGGCGTTCACCGCCGCACGAACCCGCTCCCAGTCGTAGCAGAACCCGGGTTGCACGAGTGGCAGCCGCACGCAGCGGCCGCCGGCCAGGCGCACCGCCGGCTCGTAGGAGTCATACGCGGGATCGAACGCGATCACTTCATCGCCCGGCCCAACCACGGCCTGGATGGCCGAGAAGATGGCCTCGGTCGCTCCGAGCGTCACCGTGATACCGCTCTGCGGATCAATGGACAGGCCGTATACCGCAAGGAGCTTCGCGGCGATACGCTCACGCAGCCAACCTAAGCCTTCCATGGGCGCGTACTGGTTGTGGCCGCCGGCCATCGCCGCCGTGACGAGCTGCGTGAGCCGCGGATCAATGTCGTAGTCGGGGAACCCCTGGCCGAGATTCAGGGCACCCAACTCGCGGGCGCGGCGCGACATGACGGTGAAAATAGTGGTGCCAACCTCGGGGAGCTTGCCGGGAAGCGTCGCAGGCACGTGCAGTCCTTTAAGCGGCTCAGGCCGCCGGTTCGGCCGCAGCCAGCGCTGCACCGACGACGCCCGCCTGGCCGGCGAAGTGCGCCGGGCGCAGCTGCGCGGGGGACTTCAGCAGCGGGGCAAATTCCGCGTAGCGCTCGCTGACCGCGCCGCCCAGAATGAACACATCCGGCCAGAACAGCCGATGCATGGCGGCCAGGTACTCGTTCACCCGCGCCACCCAGGCCGGAAAATCCAGTCCCTCGGCGGTGCGCACGCGCGCCGCGGCCCACTTCTCCGCATCCCGGCCCGCAATCTCCAGGTGGCCGAACTCGGTGTTGGGAAAGAGCTTGCCAGCAGTGAACAGCGCGCTGCCGATCCCCGTGCCGAAGGTGAGCATGATGACGGTGCCCCCGCAGCCGCGGCCGCTGCCGAAGCGCATCTCGGCGATACCCGCGGCATCCGCATCGTTGAGGAACAGCACCGGCCGGCCAAGCGCCTGCGCGGCGAGCGCCGCGCCATCGGTGCCGATCCACGCGGCATCCACGTTGGCGGCGGTGTAGGCGGCGCCGCCCTTGATGACTGCCGGGAAGGCCACTCCCACCCTGCCGGCCGAGCCCGGCAATTGCGCGGCGAGCGCGCCGATGACCTGGGTCACAGCCGGCGGCGTCGCCGGCGCAGGCGTGGGCGCGGCGATGAGTTGACCGGACACGCTACCTAACCCGACATCCACGAGACCCGCCCTGATCGAGGATCCGCCCACGTCAATGCCCAGCACGCTCTGCGTTGCCACGTCGCTGCTCACAGGTTCGCGGCGGCCGCGAGCAGCACGTCGCGCTCGCGCCGCCGCTGCTGGTAACGCATCCATACCGTCGAGCCGGCGATCCCGGTCGCCACGATCAGCACCAGGATGGTCGCGAGCGCATTGATGTCGGGTGTCACCCCGAAGCGCACCTTGGAAAAAATGACCATCGGCAGCGTGCTCGAAGCCGGTCCCGCCACGAACTGCGTGATCACCAGATCGTCCCACGAAAGGGTGAAGGCAAGCAGCCAGCCGGAAGCGATGGCCGGCAGGATCAGCGGCAGGGTGATGCGCAAGAACACGCGCCCCGGGCGTGCGCCCAGGTCCATGGCGGCCTCCTCCAGCGACACATCCATGCCCGCCAGCCGCGATTGCACCACCACCGTCACGTAGGCCATGCAGAAGGTGATATGCGAGAGCGTGATGGTCACCGCGCCCACGCCTCGTGGCCAGCCGATGAGCTGCTCCAGGGCGACGAACAGCAACAAGAGCGAGAGCCCGGTGATGACCTCGGGCATGACGATGGGCGCGGTGGTCATCCCGGCGAGCAGCATCCGTCCGCGGAAGGCGCCGAAGCGCGCCAGGGCGACCCCGGCAAGCGTGCCGAGAATCACCGCCCCGGTAGAGGCGACGAGCGCGATGCGGATCGAGAGCCACGCGGCGCGCAGGACCTGTTCGTTGGCGGCGAGCGCCACGTACCACTTGAGCGTCGGGGAATGCGCCGCGTCCCACACCGTCACGAGGCGTGAATTGTTGAAGGAGAAAATAATCATCGAGAGAATGGGCACGTACAGGAACACCAGCCCGAGAATGAGCGCGCAGCGTGAGAACAGTCCCCGTGATCTCACTTCGCCGTAAGCTCCTGTCGCTCGAGGCGCTGGAACCACATGATCGGTATCACCAGCAGCAGCAGGACGAGGATCGCGACCGCGCTCGCCACCGGCCAGTCACGGTTCTCGAAAAACTCATCCGACAACACCCGGCCAATCATCAGCTGATCGGGACGCCCGAGCAGCGTCGGGATGACGTACTCGCCGACCGCCGGGATGAACACCAGCAGCGAGCCGGCGAGGATGCCGGCGAGGGACTGCGGCAGGGTGATGCGCAGGAACGCGCGCATCGGCCGCGCCCCCAGGTCCGCGGCCGCCTCGAGCAGCGTGCCATCGTGCTTCTCGAGATTGGCGTACAGCGGCAGGATCATGAATGGCAGGTAGGAGTACACGATGCCGATGTACACCGCGAAATCCGTCTGCAACAGCACCAGTGGGTGATGAATCACCCCGAGCCACAGGAGCACGTTGTTGATCACGCCGTTGTTCTTGAGGAGTCCGATCCAGGCGTACACGCGCAACAGGAACGAGGTCCAGAACGGCAGCACGATGAGCATCAACAGCACCGAGCGCGACGCGGGCGCGGCACGCGCGATGGCGTACGCCATCGGATAGCCGATCAAAAGACAGCACAAGGTCGAGACCGCAGCCACTTTCAGCGAATACAGATAGGAGCTTACGTACAGCGAGTCGGTAAAGAGGAACGCGTAACTCGACCAGTGCAGCTGCAGCGACGGGGAGCCGTGATGCCAAGTGAACAGCGGCGTGTACGGCGGGATCGCCAGCCGCACCTCCGAGAAGGAAATGCGCAGCACGATGATGAAGGGAATGAGGAACAGTATCAGCAGCCACAGGATCGGAATCCCCGCGACCAGCCGCCGGCCAGACTGCTGTGACATTCGCAGCACGCGCAACGTTACTCCGTCAGCACCACGGGACTGGTGCCGTGCCAGGACAGCCACACGCTTTCCTCACGCGTCAGCGGCCGGTCCCGGCCGCGCGTCATGTTGGGCAAGGTCACGCGCAGCATCTTGCCCGAGTCAATCTGCACCAGGTAAATGGACATGTCGCCCATGTAGGCGATTTCGCGCACCGTCCCGCGCACCAGGTTTTCCGGCGCGGCCGCCGCCTGCGCCGCTGGGGGCCGGCGGCTGATGTTGATTTTCTCGGGACGGATCGCGGTCCAAACGGTGGCGCCGGCGGCGCTGGCGCGCGCGCGTTCCGCACGCACCGTGCACCCCAGCTCGGCGCTCGTGATGCGCAGGCAACTGTCACCGCCGTCTGCGACCTGGCCTTCGAACATATTCACCGAGCCGATGAAATCGGCGACGAAACGGTTGGCGGGGGACTCGTAGATGTCGGACGGTGTCCCCACCTGGGCGATGCGGCCGTGGTTCATGACCCCGAGGCGCTGACCTAAGGTCATCGCCTCTTCCTGGTCATGGGTGACCACGATGAAAGTCACGCCGAGGCGTTGCTGGATACTGATGAGCTCGAACTGCGTGTGCTCGCGCAGCTTCTTGTCGAGCGCCGCGAGCGGCTCATCCAGAAGCAGGAGCTTGGGACGCTTGACGAGCGCGCGCGCGAGCGCCACGCGCTGACGCTGGCCGCCGGAGAGCTGGTGCGGTCTGCGCGCACCGAAGGAGCCCATTTTCACGATGTCGAGAATCTCGCCTACCTGGCGCTTGATCTCGCCGCGTGCCGCCCCCTCCTGCTCGAGGCCGAAGGCGACGTTCTTTTCGACGCTCATGTGCGGGAACAGCGCGTATGACTGGAACATCATGTTGACCGGGCGCTCGTAGGGGGGCACCGCGCTCATGTCCTCGCCGTCGATGTAGATGGTGCCGCTCGTCGGCCGCTCAAACCCGGCGAGCATGCGCAGCAACGTGGTCTTGCCGGACCCGGAGCCGCCGAGCAGACAGAATATCTCGCCGCGACGGATGTCGAGCGAGACGTCGTCCACCGCCGCGAACTCCCCGAAACGCTTGGTGACGTTCGCGATGCGCACGTAGGCGGCATTGGGATCGGCGGCGACGGGCACGGGCGGTGTATCCACCTGGAACTGGTTGTTCATCTTAATAGGGATTGCTGGCGATTCACTTGCCCGTCTTGAAGCGCGTCCACATGCGCGTCAGCAGGCGTTGGTATTCGGGGGGCCGGGGACGTTCGGGCGTCAGGCGGGCGCGAACCTGCGGGGGCGGGTAGACACCAGGATCGGCGCGTACCGCGGGGTCAAGCGGCTGGATGTCGGGATTCACCGCGTTGGCGTACTTGATGAGATTCGAGTTACTGGCGGCAACCTCCGGGCGCAGCAGATAGTCGATAAACAGGTGGGCATTCTTCACGTGCGGTGCATCCGCGGGGATGGCGAGGACGTCGTAGTTGCTGATGGCGCCCTCCTTCGGGATGGAATAAGCAAGATCCACGCCATTGCCCGCCGCGGCGGCCCGATCGTGCGCCTGCTTGATGTCCCCCGACCACCCCATCGCAAGACAAACATCGCCGTTGGCGAGGTTGTCGATGTAGCTCGAGGAGTCCACGTGGCGCACATACGGGCGTATGGCGTGCAACGCGGCCTCAGCGGCTTTCAGATCCTCGGGCGAGTTGCTGTTGGGGTTTCGGCCCAGGTAGAGCAGCACCGTGCCCACGACTTCGGAAGCCGCATCGAGAATCGACACGCCGCAATCCTGGAATTTCGCTACCACCGCCGGATCGAACAGCATCCGCCAGCTGTCCACGGGCGCGTCCGGCATGCGTTGACGGATGCTGGCCACGTTGTAACCCACTCCCGAGGTGATCCACATGTAATCCACGGCGTACTGGTTGCCCGGATCGTACAGCGCCGTGGCGCGCGCCACCTCTGGATCGACGTTCTTGAGATTCGGCAGCAGCGACTTGTCGAGCTTGCGGTAGATGTCCGCCTGCAGCTGCCGCTCGAGAAATGCGCCCGAGGGCACCACGACGTCGTAGTTGGTGTGTCCGGTGAGAAGCTTGGTCTCCAGGATCTCGTTGGAGTCGAACACGTCGTAATTGACCTTGATGCCGGTCTCTTTCTCGAAATCGGCGATCACGGAGGGCTGGATGTAGTCGGACCAGTTGTCGACGTTGAGAACCTTCTCGTCGGCGTGGGCAGCGCCGCCCTGCTCGTGCGCGCCTCCCGAGCAACCGGCGACCACGGCCAGTAGCGCGGCGAGTGCCGCGCGGGTGGCCGGGAAGCGGGAAGCGTTCGTCACGTGCTCTTTTTATATATCAGCGCGCCGGCCCTGAGAAGGCGCCCCGCCGGCCTCGCCGGCCGCGCCGGCCTCGCCGGCAAAAGATTCAGCGAGCGATTGCCAATCAAACGTTCAGCAGCAGGTGTTCACGCTCCCAGGAGCTGATGACCTGCAGAAATACCTCGTACTCGGCTTCCTTCACGATGGTGAAAGCTTCGACAAAGGTCTCGCCGAGCAGCTTCACCAGCGGTTCGCAGGCCCGCAGGCTGCGCAGCGCCTCATCCAGGGAGCGCGGCAACCCGAAGGGCAGATCGTGAGCGCTGCCGACGATCGGGTCACTCGGCTGCACGCCCTCCACCATGCCGAGGTAGCCACAGGCAAGCGAGGCGGCGAGCGCGATGTAGGGGTTGGCGTCCGCGCCACCGACGCGGTTCTCGACGCGCCGCGCCTGGGCATCGGACATCGGCACCCGCAGGCCGGCGGTGCGGTTGTCATAGCCCCAGTGGACGTTGATCGGGGAGGACAGGTAGCGCGTCAGGCGCCGATAGGAGTTCACGTTGGCGCAGAACAGCGCCATGGCGGCGGGCATGTACTTCTGCAGCCCGCCGATGTGTGAGAAGAACAAGGGCGAAGGCGTGCCGTCGGGATTGGAGAAGATGTTCTTGCGCGTCTTGATGTCCACCACGCTCTGGTGGATATGCATGGCGCTGCCGGGCTCCTTGGCGTGCGGCTTCGCCATGAAGGTGCAATACATTTTGTGCCGCAGCGCCGCCTCGCGCGCGGTGCGCTTGAAGAGGAACACCTGGTCCGCCAGATCCATCGGCTGACCGTGCAGCAGGTTGATCTCCATCTGCGCCGGACCGTCCTCATGTATGAGGGTGTCGATCTCGATGTCCTGGTCTTCGCAGAACTGGTAGATGTCATCGAACAGCGGATCGAACTCGTTGACCGCGGCGATGCTGTAGGACTGGCGCCCGGGCTCGGAGCGCCCGGAGCGGCCCACCGGGGGCTTGAGCGGATAGTCGGCATCCTTGTTCTGCTCGACGAGATAGAACTCCAGCTCCGGCGCCACCACCGGTTCCCAGCCACGCTGCGCATACAGTTCCACGATGTTGCGCAGCACGTGCCGCGGCGCCATCGATACCCGCCGGCCGTCGGAATAAAAGCAGTCGTGGATCACCTGCGCGGTGGGCTCGGCCGCCCACGGCACGCGCCGCACGGTCTTCTGGTCGGCCTTGAGAATAATGTCGATTTCCGCAGGACTCATGGCATCGCCGGTGTCGTTTGGATAGTCCCCGGTGACGGTCTGCAGGAACACACTCTCCGGCAGACGCATGCCACCGTCCTCGGCGAACTTCTCAGCCGGCATGATTTTGCCGCGCGCAATGCCCGCCATGTCCGGAATGATGGCTTCGACCTCTGAAATGCCGTGATCACGAAGGAACTGGCGGATCTCGCTCACCATAAACTCACCACTTTCATCTTGTCTGCGCCCGCTCGCGGCTCGCCTGCCCGAAGGCGGCGAACAGCGCGCGTGAAAAAGGATTGCCCATCACCCGCCATTCCGGATGCCACTGCACCGCCACCGCAAAGCGCTGCGCTTTGCGCACGCGAAATGCTTCGATGACGCCGTCCGGTGCACGCGCCTCGACGCTAAGCTCCCCGCCCAGCTGATCGATGCCCTGGTGGTGGAGCGAATTCACCTCGATGCGGTCGTGCTCGGCGAGGCTCCTCAGCAGGCCGCCGGGTTCCAGCGTCACCTCGTGCGCCGGGCCGTACTGCACCTCCAGCGGCTGCGTGGTGTCGTCGCGGTGATCGAGGTAGCCGGGAATCTCGTGCAGGTTCTGGTGCAGCGTGCCGCCGAAGGCCACATTCATTTCCTGGAAGCCGCGGCAGATTCCGAACACCGGCACACCGGCCTCCACCGCCTTGCGGATCAAGGGCAGCGTGGTCGCATCGCGGGCCGGATCGTGCAACGTGCCCGGAGCGCTCGGCGGACCCTGGTAGAGGTGCGGCTCGACGTTCGAGGGGCTGCCGGTAAATACGAGGCCATCGAGTCGCTGCAGCAACTCATCAAACCGCAGCTCCTCGGCCAGCGCGGGGATCATGACGGGGGCTGCGTCGCTGGCATCGAGCACCGCGCGCGCATATTTCTCCCCCACCATGTGAAAAGCATGCGCGCCGACCATGCGCCGGTCGGCGGAAATTCCAATGAGCGGGCGGGCGGATGCCATGGGGCTTGCAGCTGGGTGTGTCTAGTATATTAAACAACCCGAGCCGACTGACTCTCCAAACAACCCGCCTATTAGACCATAGGAGGCACCGGGAAACCTCAGTTGCGCGCACGGCCGAAAGTGCGGTAAAGGCCTTAGTAGCGCCCATCCGGGCCCGCACTGGGGGCCATTGCCGGGGCCGGCGCGATTTGCCGCGCGAGCCTCTGCGCCCGTATCCTTCCTCCCCCGACGCCCCGCGGGCGTCAGATATCTTAAACACGCTCGAATTTCGCAGACCAACCCATGGGATCTTCGCCCTACGTCAGCTCTTATTACGCGGCTTCGGCGCACCCGGCGACCCCCTGGCCAGAGCTTCAGGGCGGCATCGAGTGCGATGCCTGTGTTGTCGGAGGCGGCATCGCGGGCTGCTCGGCGGCGCTGCATCTTGCGGAAGCCGGGCTGCGCGTCGTACTGCTCGAAGAGCACCGCATTGGCTGGGGCGCATCGGGGCGCAGCGGTGCGCAGGCGCTCTTCGGGGTTGCCGCCGGCCAGGCCAAACTCGAGCGGCTGATTGGCGCCGCGGGTGCGCGCGCCGTGTGGGACGTGTCGGTCGAGGGGCTCGCGCTCATGCGCGAACTCATAGCCCGCTTTCACATCGACTGCGACTGGGCCGACGGCCACCTGCTCACGGCGGTGAAGCCTCGGCACGAGCGCGAATTGCGCGCGGAGCTGCGCGAACTGCACGACACCTACGACTACACCAGCGTGCGTTACCTGTCGCGCGAGGAATTGCGCGCCCAGCTTGCGACCGGGCGCTACCTTGGCGCGCTCTACGACAGCAACAGCGGCCACCTGCACCCGCTCAACTACACCCAGGGTCTCGCGGGGGCGGCCGCTGCAGCGGGCGTACAGATCTTTGAAGGTACGCGGGCACGGCGATTCACGGCAGCGGGCGCAGGTCCTGTGCAGGTCACGACCGCCGCGGGTCAGGTGCGCGCCCGGCACCTGGTGTTGTGCGGCAATGTCTACCTGGGGGCGACCGCCCCGGCGCTCGCCGCGAAAATCATGGCGGTCGCGACCTACATCGTCGCCACCGAACCTCTGGGTGAGGCGCGCGCGCGGCAGCTCATCGCCAACAACGCCGCGGTCGCCGATATGAACTGGGTGCTGGATTATTTCCGCCGCTCGGCGGATCACCGCCTGCTCTTCGGCGGTCGCGTCAACTACTCAGGACTGCGTTCCTTCGATGCCCCCGCAGCGACCCGGGCGCGCATGCTCAGTGTGTTCCCGCAGCTTGGCGACGTGCGCATCGACTACGCCTGGGGAGGCGATGTGGATATCACCCTGAATCGCGCGCCCCACTTCGGCCGTCTCGCGCCCAACGTCTACTTTCTGCAGGGTTTCTCGGGGCACGGCATCGCCCTCACGGGCATCGCAGGCAAGCTGGTGGCGCAGGCGGTTGCCGGCACCGCCGGCCGATTCGATGTGTTCGCGCGCATCCCCCACGGCAACTTCCCCGGCGGCGCGGCGCTGCGCCGCCCGGCGCTGGTGCTGGCGATGCTCTACTACCGCATCAGGGATCTGCTGTAGCGGCTGTCATGCTCGCGCGGCTGCGCGCTGCGAGCCGCTTCGGGTAGGATCGCTCGCCATGCAACACGCGCCGCCGCTTTACCGTCACGTCATCGGGTTGCTGTGGCTCGCGTGGGCGGTGTACTGGATGGTCTCATCCGTGCGCATCAAGGCCGCGGTGCGCCGCGAGTCCACCGCATCGCGCCTGGCACATGTCATACCGCTGATCGCAGGCGGCGTGCTCATCGGCTGGCGTAACCTGCCGTGGGGCCCCCTCAATGCGCGGCTGTGGCCGCATTCGCTGACGGCCTACTGGATCGGACTCGCGCTGCTCATCGCGGGACTGGCGTTCGCCGTCTGGGCGCGCGTGCATCTGGGTGGCAACTGGAGCGGCTCGGTGACGGTCAAAGAGGGCCACGAGCTGATCCGTTCCGGTCCCTACGCTTACGTACGCCACCCGATCTACACCGGTCTGATCACCGCGGTGCTGGGGACGGCCATCGTTTCGGGCACGGTGCGGGCATTGGTGGGACTGGTGATTATCGCCGTGTCGCTGCTGCGGAAGCTGCGTACCGAGGAAGGCTTCATGCGCGACGCCTTTCCCGGCGAGTATGAGCGCTACAGCGCGGAGGTCCCGGCGCTCGTCCCCTTCACAAAACCTCGGCAATCTGCACCGCGTTAAGCGCGGCGCCCTTGAGCAGCTGGTCCCCGGACACGAACAGCGCGATCGAGCGTCCGCCCGGATCGCTTATATCCTGGCGAATACGGCCGACGAGTATGGCGTCCTGCCCCGAGGCGTCCCGCGGCATCGGAAAAAGGTTGCGCTGCGGATCGTCCACCAGTTTCACCCCGGGCGCGTTCCTCAGCAGCGCGCGCACCTCGTCCGGGGAGATCGGCCGCTCACACTCCAGGGTAATCGCCACCGAGTGCGCGCGCAGCACCGGCACCCGGATGCAGGTCGCCGACACGCGGATCTGCGGATCGCCGAAGATCTTGCGCGTCTCCTCCCTGACCTTGGTCTCCTCGTCGTTGTAGCCGGTCACAGGATCGACGCGCGCGTTGTGGCTGAAGAGGTTGAACGCGTAAGGGTGCGGCAGCACCTTGTTGGCGTACGCGCGGCCCTCGAGATAGGCGCGTGTGGACTCGCGCAGCTCTTCCATCGCCGCGGCTCCGGCGCCAGAGGCCGCCTGGTAGGTACTGAGGATCAGCCGCTGGATGCGGTTCACCTGGTGTATCGGCCACAACGGCGTGATGGCGATGATGGCGCTGCAGTTGGGGTTGGCGATGATGCCCTTGTGTCCGCGCAGTGCCTGCGGATTGATCTCCGGCACCACCAGCGGCACGTCCGCCTGCATGCGAAACGCCGAGGAGTTGTCGACCACGGTCGCGCCGGCGCGCACCGCGAGCGGCGCAAAGCGCTTCGAGGTGCTGGCGCCCGCCGAGAACAGCGCGACGTTCACGCCGCGGAAGCTGTCTTCAGTCAGTTCACGAACGGTGAGCGGCGCGCCGCGGAATGGCAGCGTCTTGCCGGCCGAGCGCGCCGAGGCGAACAGGCGCAGTTCCGACAAGGGGAAGCGCCGCTCCTCAAGACAACGGATTAGCTCCACGCCGACCGCACCGGTGGCGCCGACAATGGCGACGACCGGCGCCGGGGCGCCGGCGGGCGGCGCCGAACTGTGAGGTGACATGTGACTCGTTTACCGTACCGGCCAGCTGCTGTAAAGCACACCCGTGCGACCCAAAGAGATTCCCGGGCCGCAATCAAATCCGCAACAAAGCGGTTGCATTTACAGCGACGCCTTCCTAATATGCAACCCGGAGGTTGCAATAATGAATGACCGCATCGAAAAACGTGTGGAACTCAAGGCCCCGGTCTCACGGGTCTGGCGCGCGCTCACCGACTACCGCGAATTCGGCAGCTGGTTTGGAGTCAAGCTCGAGGGGCCCTTCGTGCCGGGCCAGTCGGCCGGTGGCCAGATTACTTATCCCGGCTGGGAGCACGTGCGCATGCAGCTGGTGGTGCAGAAAATGGAACCGCAGAAGCGCTTCAGTTTCACCTGGCACCCCTACGCCGTCGATCCCAAGGCTGACTACTCCCACGAGACACCGACCCTGGTGGAGTTCACCCTGGAAAAGACTGCCGCTGGCACGCTCCTGGTGGTGACGGAATCCGGCTTTGAGCACATTCCGGCGGCCCGCCGCGCCGAGGCGTTCCGCATGAACGACGGCGGCTGGGCGACGCAGATGAACAGCATCGCGAAACATGTCGCGCAGCAACCTTGAGCATGCGGCGCGCCGCCGCCAGCACGCGGTGGTGTTTGCGGCCCTGAGCGATGAGACGCGCTTGTCGCTCGTCACCGCCCTGGCAGGCGGGCGGCCACGTTCGATCACGCAGCTCACTGACGGCTCGCGCCTCACGCGCCAGGCGATCACCAAGCACCTGCGTGTGCTGGAAGGTGCGGGCCTGGTGCGTAGCAGCCGCCGCGGGCGCGAGAGCCGCTTCGAGCTGGATCCGCAGCCGCTGGCCGAACTGCGGGCCTACCTCGAGCGCGTGTCCGAGCAATGGGACCAGGCGCTGGCGCGACTCAAGGCGTTCGTGGAGACCTGAATCGCGCTAGCCGGGCGGCGGCTGCGCGTCCACCTTCGCGAGTGGCACGACCTGGTCGAACCTGCGGTAGTCGACGTGCAGGGTTCCGTCTGCGGCTTCTTCCAGCAGGTCCGGGAAGGCCGCATTCCAGTGAATATTCTCGCTCGTATATTCCGTCCGTGCCGACAGCACCTGGCCGGTAGTGTCATCGGTGCCGGTCACGCTGAGGATGATGCTCGCATCCTTCGCGCGCAGCGACTGCGCGCTTTGCGAGTGCAGCGGACTGGCCTCATCGATGACGTGCATGATGGTCCACCCCAGTGAGAACGCCGGATGTTGGGATCGCACCAGCGGCAGATCGACGATGCGGCGCATGCTCATGCCCTCGACGGTCGTATCGTCATACAACAGGCGCAGTTGCGCCGAGGCATCCTGGACGACGTTGCGGCGTTCGTTGGCGGCGCGCACCACCAAGGTCGTCCGGCCGTCAATCGGCCGCACTACCGCGTTGCGGGTGAAGAGGAACCGCGCCCGGGGACGCGAGAAGCGCGCGAACATAATGCCCGTGATGAGCGCCAGCGACATGAGACCGGCGAAGATCTCGACCATGGCGACCAGATGCCCGTAGAGCGTCTGCGGGTGCATGTCCCCATAGCCGACGGTCGCGAAGGTCTCGACACTGAAGAAAAACGCGCCCGCGAAGCCGGGCGGATTCAGATTGGCGATGCATCCGGGTGCGAGGTGATAGAGCAGGCCGAACAACAGGTCGAAGCTGATAAAAAAGGTGGCCAGGGTCGCGAATAGCCGCGGCCACCCGATCGTCATGAAATGGTGGAACAGATCGCGCAGCAGGTGGCGCGGCGACGGGCCCTGGATGACGAACACATAGCGGCCGATCGTGACCCGCCGCGGCGCGGCCTGCCGGTGCCGCGACCTGCCTGCAGACGATTTCATCTTGCTCCCCGCGCGACCGCTCATGCGCTAAGCAGGATAGCGTGCCCGCAACTCGTAGCAACGGTGAATCCGCGGATTGCGCTCAAAGTCCTTCGGCAGCGTCGCCGCCGACACGTCGCGGATTTCGTAGCGTGCGCTTAAGGTTTCCGCGAGGCGGAAGCGCTGCGCATTGCTGGAAAACACGATCAGGCCCGCCGGGGCCAGCAACCGCGCGCACGCATCGATGAGCTCCGGGTGATCCCGCTCGATATCCAGCACGCCTTCCATGCGCCTGGAGTTTGAGAACGTCGGTGGATCGAGGAATACCAGCTCGTAGCGCTCGCTGGCGCGTGCCGCATCCTCGAGCCAGCGGCGGCAGTCGGCCTGAATGAAGGCGTGTGCGGGGCCGCGCAAGCTGTTCAGGGCCAGGTTGCGTTGCGCCCACTCAAGATAGGTGCGTGACATGTCGACCGAGGTGCTCGCCGCCGCGCCACCGGCGGCGGCGTACACCGTGGCCGCGCCCGTGTAAGCAAAAAGATTGAGGAAGCGCGCACCACGGGCAGCTTCCCGCAGCCGTGCGCGCGTGATGCGGTGATCGAGAAACAGCCCGGTGTCGAGGTAGTCCTCAAAGTTCACGCGGAACTTGAGCCCCCCCTCCTCCACCACCTGGAAGTGCTCGCGCTCATCGAGCTTCTCGTACTGCTCGCCACGCGAGGTGCGGCGCCGGGTGCGCACGCGCACCCGCTCGGGCGCCACTCCGGTCACCTCCGCCAGGCTGGCGAGCACCTCGCCGCGGCGCTTGCGCACCGCCTCCGGTTCGATCTGCGCGGGAGCTGCGTATTCCTGCACGTACAGCCATGACTCCTCGGGTTCAAGCGTACGGTACAGGTCAATGGCGAAGGCGTACTCGGGCATGTCGGCGTCGTACACGCGGTAACAGGAGACGTTCTCGCGCCGTGCCCAGCTGCGCAGCCGTTTGAGGTTCTTCCCCAGGCGGTTGGCGAACATGCGCGCGCCCGGAGTGTCCTTGAGGTGCGCGATGCCCTTGCCGAGCATGCCCGGCTCGCGGGCACTGGCGGCCTCCACCTTGATGCGCAGCAGCCGGCACTCGATACCGCCGTTCCACAGCGCATGCGTGCGATAGGCGCGCAGCCCGAGTTCCATGCCGAGCTCCGGTGAGCCGATGAGGATCGCGGCGCCCCAGCCCTGGAAGCGCTCGCGCAGCACCGCACCGAGCTCGCGGTGCAGCGCCCGCGCGGCCTCGTGGTCCTCCAGACGCACACCGTACGGCGGATTGGTGCACAGCAGCCCCGGCCGTGGCGGGGTGTCGGCAGTGGCCGGCGCGGCGTCGGCAAGCAGGCCCGCCTCAAAGCGCGCGCAGCCTCCAACACCGGCGCGGCGCGCGTTGTCGCGCGCGCTGCGGATGGCGAGCGGGTCACGATCGCTCCCGCGCACGACGGCACGCGTGCTCGCCCCGGCGAGCGCGCGCGCCTCGGCCTCCGCGCGCAGCCGCGCCCACAGCTGCGCATCGTGGCCGCGCCAGCCGAGGAAACCAAAGTGCTCACGCGTCAGCCCTGGCGCCCGATCGGTGGCGATGAGTGCGGCCTCGATGCAGAAAGTCCCCGAGCCGCACAGCGGATCCAGCAACTGCGCCCCCTGCGCGGCGAATTCCGCCCAACCCGACCGCAGCAACACGCCCGCGGCCACGTTCTCCTTCAGGGGTGCCTCGCCGGCGGCGCCACGGTACGCGCGCCGATGCAGGCTCTCGCCCGAAAGATCGATGGAAATGGTGATGGCGATGCCGTTCGCATGCGCATGCACCCGCAGGTCCGGGCGCTCGAGTGCCACATCCGGCCGCGCGCCGGTGGCAAGCCGCATGGCATCGACAATGCCGTCCTTGAGCTTGAGGGCGCCGAAGTGAGTGTGCGTGATGGTCGGGTGACGGCCGGTGAAATCGCACGCCAGCGTCGCGCCGGGTTGCAGGTGCGCGGCCCAGTCGAGTGCGCGCACGGCGGCGTGGAACTCGGCCGCGTCGCGCGCCGCAAACTGCGCCACTTCCAGATATACGCGGTTAGCGACCCGCGACCACAGGCAGGCGCGGTAGGCAACCTCCAGCGCTCCCGAGCACACCACGCCCGTGGAGCGCTCGCGCACCTCCTGCGCGCCAAGCCCCGTAAGCTCGCGCGCCAGAAGATCGGTCAGTCCCCGCGGCGCGCTGACCAGATACTTGAAGGGACTCGCTCTCACGCGTCAGACCGGACGCCCCAGAGCAAACCAACCTGCCGTGATAGCAAGATAGGCAACCAGTGCGACGATGTACGGTCGCGCCGCGTAGCCTCGCCGCCTGTCAAATGTGATCAGCGCAACGAGCCAAAGTACGATCACTGCGCAACAAGCAGTTTGAGATGAGGACTGCCGGAATCCGAACCAGTATCCCAGCACCCTGGCAAAGCCCGCGGGTAGCAGTACGAGAGCGGTGCAAATCATGTAGCGCATGTGCGCCGCCACGTCGCGCTTGTAGATGCGTGCCACGGCCACGCCATAGAGTGCCGCAAAAAAAACTAGCTGCGTTGCCGACAGATACCCCGCCGCTCGCGCTGCGGCCGGGTTCATCCCGCCGATCAGATTCTCCTGATACTGCTTGCGAAGCATCGTGATCGAGAAGACGAGGATCAATGGCATCAGAACAAAGGAAGCTTTCCCAAGGATTCGATGTACCGAGAATGCCCCACTTCGTATCGCAAGCGGCTGGACTACCAGTAATCCAAGCCATGCAAACAGCAACATCGCATGTACGTGCACGGCCGTCGTAATGGACGGGTCGAAATTTGGAATCTGCGAAAAATATGGGATCCAAAAACCCGCGATGAATATCAGCGGAAGCGCGAGGAGAAAATAGCCAAGATTCCGATAGGCGCTTTCCATTTCTTGAACTCTAATCTACCCAGATGGGGCATCGCTGTGCGAACGGTTTGCCCGCGTCCTGCGCCAGCGTCGCTCACGAGAGGTCAAGCCACGTGGTCTTCAGCTCGGTGTACTTCTCGAGCGCATGCAGGGATTTGTCGCGCCCGATACCCGATTGCTTGTAGCCGCCAAACGGCACGGTCAGATCGTCCGCGTCGTAGCAGTTGATGTACACCGTGCCGGAGCGCAGCGCCCGCGCGGTGCGATGCGCGATGGTCACGTCGCGGGTCCACACCGCGGCGGCGAGGCCGTAGATCACGTCGTTGGCGATTTCAATCGCCTCCTCGACGGTCTTGAAGGTGATCGCCGACAGCACCGGCCCGAAGATCTCTTCACGCGCAATCGTCATGTTGGGCTTCACGGCCTCGAACACGGTCGGCTCGATGAAATAGCCGCCGCTGTCCTCGCGCACGCGTCGCCCGCCGAAGCGCAGCTCAGCGCCGTCGTTGCGTCCGGAATCGATGTAGCCGAGCACGCGTTTCATCTGGGTCTCATCGACTATCGCCCCCAGGCGCGTGGCCGGATCCAGCGGGTCGCCGGGCTGCATCTTGCGGCTCATCGCCTGCACTTTTTCCAGCAACGCATCCTTGATGCTCTCCTGCACCAGCAGGCGCGAGCCCGCGGAACACATCTCGCCCTGGTTGAAGAAAATCGCAAACGCCGCGGCCTTGGCGGCGCGATCCAGGTCCGGGTAGTCCGCCATCACAATGTTGGGCGACTTGCCGCCACACTCGAGCGACAGGCGCTTGAGGTTCGACTGTCCGGCGTACTGCATGACCTGCTTGCCGGTCGCGGTCGAACCGGTGAACGCGATGCAATCGACATCCATGTGCAGCGCGAGCGCCTTGCCGGCGGTCTGTCCGAGTCCTGGCACAACGTTGAGCACCCCCGGCGGAATGCCCGCCTCGACTGCCAGTTCCGCGACCTTGATGGCCGTGAGCGGGGATTTTTCGGAGGGCTTGAGCACCAGTGAATTGCCGGCGGCCAGAATGGGCGCGAATTTCCACGCCGCCATGAGCAGGGGAAAGTTCCACGGCACGATGGCGCCGACCACACCCATGGGCTCGCGCGTGATCAGGGCGAGCGCGTCGCGGCCGGTAGGCGCCACCTGGTCATACACCTTGTCGATCGCTTCGGCGTACCAGCGAATGCAGCGCGCCGTGCCGGGGATATCCACCTTCAGGCTGTCGTTGATGGGCTTGCCCATGTCGAGCGTTTCGAGCAGCGCCAGCTCATCGCCGTGCGCCACGATCAGATCCGCGAAGCGCATCAGCAGTCGCTTGCGCTCGGTGGGCGCAAGCTCCGCCCAGCTGCCGGCGCGGAACACGGCGCGCGCGGAACTCACCGCGCGGTTGATGTCCTCCTGGTCCCCGGCGGCGACCCGCGCCAGCAGCTTCCCGGTCGCAGGATTGATGCAGTCGAAGGTGGCGCCGGAGGCGGCATCCGTGTAGTTGCCGGCGATGAAGGCCTGGGTGCGAAACTGCAGCGAGCGCGAGCGCTCGTGCCAGGAAATGCTGTGGGGTTTTGCGTTCATGATGACGGACCTTCAGGGTTCTAAAACGTCGCCGGCGTGCAGGCGCTGATGATCTCACACGGCTCGCGCCCGACGTTGCGGAAGCGATGCGGGAGCTGGCTGGCGAAATAATAAGCCTCGCCGGGGCCGAGCACGCGCGTGGCGCCGCCCACGGTGAGCTCGATCCGGCCGCGGATCACGACCCCGGCCTCCTCGCCGCGATGGGCGAGCATCTCCTCGCCGGTAGCGGCGCCGGCGGCGTAGCGCTCGTGCAGCACCGTGAGCTGGCGCCCGGTGCGCTGCGCGGCCACCAGGCGCAGCGAAACCTCGGCGTTGCCGAGCTCGACGAGCTCATCCGCGCCGAAGAAAGCCTGCGGCGCCACGCTCAGGTCCATGGTGAAGAACTCGGCCAGCGGCATGGGAACGCCGTCGAGCACTTTCTTCAGTGAGCTGACGGACGGGCTCACCCGGTTCTGCTCGATAAGAGAGATGAGTCCGTTGGTGACTCCCGCGCGGCGCGCAAGCTCACGCTGGGACAGGCCAAAGGTGGTGCGGATGCTGCGCAGGCGCGCCCCGACGTCGATGGTCATGGTGTTTAGGATCTTAGACGATAAGGTCCAAAATATCGCTTCCGTAGCTGTTTTTGTCCAGTTTATTTATCATTCGAACCTTCCCATGATCAACCGCGCCGCAAGCACTGGCGCAGCGGGCCTCCCATGTCCAACTCAACTCCGACCTTGCAGCGCTCCGACCTCGAGGCGCTGTGGATGCCCTTCACGCCGAACCGGCAGTTCAAGGCAAAACCGCGCCTGCTGGCGCGCGCCAGTGGCATGCACTACTGGACTCCGGAGGGCCGACAGATCCTCGATGGAGTCGCGGGACTATGGTGCGTCAACGCCGGTCACGGTCGCCATGAGATCACCGAGGCGGTGGCGAATCAGCTGGAAACCATGGACTACGCGCCGCCGTTCCAGATGGGCCACCCGCCGGCGTTCGCGCTGGCCAACGAGTTGGTAAAAATCGCGCCTGCGGGGCTCGATCACGTGTTCTTCACCAACTCCGGTTCCGAGGCCGTCGACACGGCGCTGAAGATCGCCCTCGCCTGGCAGCGCGCGCGCGGGGAAGCCACGCGCACGCGTCTGATCGGCCGCGAGCGCGGCTACCACGGGGTCGGATTTGGCGGCATCTCGGTCGGTGGCATCGCGGCGAACCGCAAGGCCTGGTCGACGGCGCTGCTGCCGGGCGTCGATCATCTGCAGCACACGCACGACCTGGCAAAGAATGCTTTCTCGCGCGGTGCTCCGGCACACGGCGCACACCTCGCCGATGAGCTGGAGCGGCTGGTAGCGCTGCACGATGCCGCCACCATCGCCGCCGTGATCGTGGAACCCATCGCCGGCTCCACCGGCGTGCTGATCCCGCCGGTGGGCTACCTGCAGCGCCTGCGCGAGATCTGCGACCGGCACGGGATCCTGCTGATATTCGATGAGGTGATCACCGGCTTCGGTCGCACCGGCGCGCCCTTTGCGGCCCAGGAATTCGGCGTTACGCCCGACCTGCTCACCGTGGCGAAGGGCATGACCAACGGCTGCGTGCCGATGGGCGGGGTGTTGGTCAGCAAGGCCGTGTACGACACCTTCATGCACGGACCGGACGGCATCGAGCTGTTCCACGGCTATACCTATTCGGCACATCCGGTCGCCTGCGCGGCCGGGCTTGCGACCCTCGATATCTACCGCCGCGAGGGCTTACTCACGCGCGCCAGGACGCTCGCCGGGAAGTGGGAGGACGCCGCGCATGCCCTGCGGGGTCTGCCGCACGTCCTCGACGTGCGCAACTACGGACTCATTCTCGGACTGGAGCTTGCGCCTATTGCGGGCAAGGCGGGGGCGCGGGCCTTCGAGGTGTATACGAAGTGTTTCGAGCGCGGCCTGCTGGTGCGTCAGACCGCGGACATCCTCGCGCTCTCGCCGCCGCTCACCATTACGCCGGCGCAGATCGATGAGATGTTCGGCACGTTGAGCGCCGTGCTGCGCGGGAAATAGCACGGCGCGGAATGCACGCTAAGCGCGCCTCACGGCGCACGGGCCTCAGCCCGCGCGCTTGAGGGAATCAGCCGACCCTTGAGTCAGGCGTGCCGCTGCTGCTGCGGCTGGTGATCGTGTGCGCGCCGCATGCGCGAGAACACCATCCACGCCAGCAGCGCAATCACGATCACGCTGCCCACAAGCATCCCCACGTCCGACATATTGAACGCGCTCGCGCGCGAGGCGGTTACGACCACGGGTTCCACGGCACACCTCCAAAGCTAACGGGATTGCCACTCACGGCGTCAGCCTCACACGTATACAAGGAGTGCCTGTAGCGGAGCGTCGTGGATCTGCGACGGATATCAAGCCGATAACGTGTTATGTCAGAAGCTGCGTCCCGGGGCGCGGTTGCGACGGGCTGCGCCGGCGCTCAGCCGCGGCTTTCGAAGATCGCGTAGATCTTGGCGCAGTCCTCGAGCACCTCCCAAGTGCCCGCAAAGCCCGCCGGGACCACGAACGCGTCCCCGGCTGCGAAAACGCTGCGTTCGCCGCGCTCGCTCTCGATGACCACGCGCCCGGCGGTCATCACGCACAGCTCGTTTTCGGTGTAGCGCACGCGCCACTTGCCGCGCGTGGCAGACCAGCGGCCGGCGAAAAACTGCTGGCTGCCGTCGGCGAAGTAATTGCGCACCTGCAATTGCGGATTGCCGGCCAGCAGGCGCTCGGCGGGTGGCTCGGACAGTTCCGCCTCCACCGTGCCGTCGAGGCGAACGATGGCGCAGCTCACGAGCGCGTGACACAGGTGTTCATGCCAGGAAATTCTAGCGCGAAGGCGCGCCGCGGACTGCAACATCCGCGGCGCACCTTCCCGGGAGCCCGGCAGCGGTCTAGTCACGGCTCGCGACCTGTGCGGATTCGGGCAGCTCGACCCGCACCGTCACCCGCCGCTCCAGCGCGTAGGCATCCAGGTCACCGTCCGCCGCGGCCGCTTCCGCGTCGCCATGCGCCTCGATGAGAATGCGCTCCTGCGGCACCCCCGCGGCCGTGAGCACCGCGGCGACGCTGCACGCACGCCGCCGCGATAGCTGCTCGTTGTAGACAACGGAGCCGCGCGGATCGGCGTAGCCGGCGACCCGCAGCCGGGCCTGCGGCAGGCTCGCCACCAGCGCGCCGAGCTTCAGCAGCGGCGGCATCGCCTCAACGCTGACGCCGTCCTCGTCGGTGCGAAAGCTCACATCCAGGCCGAGCTGGTCGGTGCGCTGCAGCGTCGCATCCAGCTGCTCACCGTGCGTGCGCGCCTGCGCGAGGGAACCGTCGAGCTTCGCGACCTGGGCGGTGAGCTGCGCGCGCTGCGCCTCGCTCTTGCCCAGGTCCGCGGTCAGCGTCGCCGCGTTTTGCTGCTGGCGGTGATAGCGGTCGCCGAGCCAGGCGCCGGCTGCGGCGCCCGCCATCGCGCCGATCGGCCCCGCAGCCACCGCGCCGATGGTAAAACCCGTGGCGACGCCGATGTTCTGCTGGCGGGACGCGGTTTCATTCGGACCAGCCGTGCCGCTGGCAGGGCCGGCGTACGCCGGCAACCCCGTCAGACATCCGGCCGCACTCAGGCCCAGCACGCCCAGCCGAAGTTTCGAAGTCATGATCGTCATGTTGCCTCCTGTTGCTTGCCGCGGGAACGAAGTGAGTTCCCCGCTACGGCACCATTTAAGTGTGGCGAGCGGGCGCGCAAATGATGCGAATGCGTCACGGCGAGGATGCTTTGTGGCGAAACATGGCGCGGCGCGGTGATCGCATATACTTGCGCTCTCGTACACGGGAATTCGCCATGCCGCATTACCTTCAGGCGCGCGCACGCACGCGCGCCGGCGCGCTGCTCGCCGCCGTAATCGCAACTCTCGCCTGCACGCCAGGCATCGCATCCGCCGCGGCACCGGAACCGGCCGCCGCAGGCGCTGCGGGCGAAACGGGGGTGTTGCGCGCCACGCTGCCCAACGGCCTGCGGGTCGTCATCGTGCGCAACGCCCTGGCGCCGGTGGTGGCGACCTCCGTGAACTACCTGGTGGGGTCGGATGAGGCGCCGGCGGGATTCCCGGGCACAGCCCATGCGGAGGAACACATGATGTTCCGCGGCAGCCCGGGGCTGACCGCCGAGCAGCTCGCGGACATCGGCAGCGTCGTGGGCGGTGATTTCAACGCCAACACGCGCGAGGACCTCACGCAGTACCTGTTCACCGTGCCCGCGGAGGATCTCGACGTGGCGCTGCACATCGAGGCACTGCGCATGCGTGCGGTGCTCGACAAACCGGACGAGTGGACCAAGGAACGCGGCGCAATCGAGCAGGAGGTGGCACAGGATATGTCCGAGCCCTCCTACCGGCTGTTCGAGAAGCTGCGCGCCCGCATGTTCGCCGGCACGCCCTACGCGCACGACGCGCTCGGCACCCGCCCCTCGTTCGAGAAAACCAGCGCGCGGATGCTCAGGAGTTTCCACGACACCTGGTACGCGCCCAACAACGCGATCCTGGTAATCGCGGGCGACGTCGATCCGCAAACCGCCCTGAGCGAGGTGCGGCGGCTGTTCGGGGAGATCGCGGCGAAGAAACTGCCTGCAAAGCCGCGCGTGCACCTCACCGCGGTAAAGCGCGCCTCCTTCACGGTGGATACCGACCGGCCGAACGGCTCGCTGATGATCGCGATGCGCGTGCCGGGGCCGAAGGATCCGGACTTTGCCGCGCTCGAAGTGCTCGCCGATGTGCTCAGCAGCCGCCGTTTCGAGCTCTACGGCCTGGTGCCGAAGGGCAAGGCGATTGCCGCTGAGTTCGCGCTCGATCCTCTGCCCGAGGCGAGTCTCGCCTACGCGGCGCTCTCCTTCACCAGCGGCGATGACCCGCGAGCCCTGGAGAGCGAAGTGCGTGCCATCCTCGCCCGCGTGGCGCGCGAGGGGTTGCCGGCAGATCTGGTGGAGGCGGCCAAGCTCCAGGAGCGCACCGCCGCGCAGCTGCAACGCAACTCCATTCCCGAGCTCGCCTCGATCTGGTCGGACGCGCTCGCGCTGTATGGACTTGCGTCCCCGGATGAGGACCTCGCGCGCATCGAGAAGGTGACGGTTGCGGACGTCGACCGCGTGGCGCGCAAGTACCTCGATCTCAAGGACGCGATCACCGGCGTCATGCTGCCGCGCGGCTCGGGCGCCCCGGTGCCCTCGGGCGGCGGGTTCGGCGGCCAGGAATCGATCGCGCTCGGGGAAGCGCATCCGACGGCACTGCCGCCCTGGGCGCAAAAGGCGCTGGAGCGGCTGGAAGTTCCAACCTCGACGGTCCTACCGATCGTGAGCACGCTGCCCAACGGCCTTACGCTCATTGTGCAGCCCGAAGACGTCAGCGACACCGTGAGCGTCTACGGTCACATCCGCAACCGGCCGGAAACCGAGGAGTTCAAGGGCCAGGAGGGCGCCGCCCAGTTGCTCGACCGGCTCCTCACCTGGGGCAGCGAGAGCCTGGACCGGGTCGCGTTCCAACAGGCACTGGATGCTAGCGGCGCGCAGGAACACGCCGGCACCGACTTTTCGGTGCAGTCACTCGCGGAACACTTCGATCGTGCGCTGCAGCTGCTGGCCGACAACGAGCTGCATCCGGCACTGCCCGACGCGGGCCTGGCGGTGATCCGCGGTCAGCTGGCTCTCGGGGTGGCCGCCCGCAACGCCAGCCCCGGCTTCCTGACACAGCGCTCGCTGCGCGCGGCGCTGTTTCCGCCGGAGGATCCGAGCCTGCGCATGTCGACGCCCGAATCGGTGCGCGCACTCGAGCCTGCGATGGTGCGCGCCTACTATCAGCGTGTGTTCCGGCCTGACCTGACCACCATCGTGGTAATCGGTAAGGTGACTCCGGAAGCCGCGCGTGCCGCGATCGGCAAATACTTCGGCGCCTGGAAGGCCGAGGGCCCGGCGCCGGACATCGACCTGCCTGCAACCCCTGCCAATCGCCCCGCCACCATCGCGGTGCCGGACGCCAGCCGTGTCCAGGACCGCGTCATACTGGCGCAGACACTCGCGCTCAGGCGTTCGGATACCGACTACTACGCGCTGCAACTCGGTAATGCCGTGCTCGGCGGGAGCTTCTACGCCACGCGCCTGAGTATCGACCTGCGCAAGAACGCGGGACTCGTGTATGGCGTGGAGTCGGTGCTGCAGGCCGGCCGCACCCGCAGCGTCTATCTGGTCGAGTACGCCAGCGACCCGGGCAACGTGGTGAAGGCCGCCAGCATGGTGTCGCGCGAGGTGACGGCCATGCAGGACACCGCGGTGGGGGCCGACGAGCTGACGCGCGTCAAGGCGTGTCTCCTGCGTCAGCTGCCGCTCAGCGAGGCGGGCATTGCGGAAATTGCCCACGGGATACTGGCGCGCAGCGATCTCGGCTTACCCCTCGATGAACCCACCAAGGCGGCGCGGCATTACATCGGGCTCGACGGCGCCGCGGTGCAGGCGGCGTTTCGCAAGTGGCTGCGTCCGCAGGACCTGGTGCGTGTCAGCGAGGGTCCGCCACCACTTTGAGGCTGCGGGCCTCCATCTTATTGGGGAGAGCGGCTGGACCGTCCGGTCGGTACAGTCGCGCACCACCGATGTATTTCCGTAACCCCATTCCCAGCCAGCCGGTGCGCGCACGGGTGCTGGATGCGGCCGAGCGACTGGTCCTTGAGACCGGTGCCGGCCACCTGACGCTCGATGCAGTGGCAAAATGCGCCGGCGTCAGCAAGGGCGGGCTGCTTTATCATTTTCCGACCAAGGATCTGCTCCTGGAAGCGATGCTCGCGCGTTTCCTGAGTGACATCGAAGCGCAGATCGCCACCCGCTGTGCCCGCAGCAAGGGCGCGCCGACGCGACTGGATGAGTTTCGCCAGCGGGTGCGCGTGCTACTCGAGCCGCATCAGCCGCGACACCGGGCGGGCGCGGCGCTGCTGGCCGCCTCCGCCGACAAGCCGGCGCTCATGGCCCACTGCCGCAGGAGCTACCGCGAGTTCGTGGATGAGATTGCCACGCTCCCGGGAGGCTTCGAGCGGGCCGCGCTGGTGCAGCTGGCGGTGGATGGCCTGGTGCTCGGGGAACTGCTGCAGCTGTCCCCGTACACCTCGGAAGAACGTTCGCAGCTGGTCAAGGCGCTGCTGAAGGCCGCGGACCGGTGCGGGAGGATGCAATGAGACTGGACGTGCGCAAGCTCGGCGTTGCCGTACTTACCGTGGCAGCGGTGTCGGCCTGCGCGGTGGGGCCTGACTTCCATGCACCGGCGCCGCCCGATACCGCGCATTACACGCGTGCCCCGGAACCCGCCGGCACGGTTGCAGCGCCAGGCCGCAGCGGCGGCGCGCAGACCCTGGTCGCGGATCGCGACATTCCTGCGGACTGGTGGACGCTGTTTCACTCAGCGGCGCTCGACGCGCTGGTGCGCCAGGCGCTCGCCGACAACCCGAGCGTGCAGGCGGCGCGGGCCACGCTGCAGAACGCCGCCGAAACCTGGCGGGCGGAACGCGGTGGACTGTTGCTGCCGGCCGTCGACGCGCAGGCGCAGGCCGCGCGGCAAAAGGAGCCCGGTGCGGTGCTGGGCCAACCGGGGTTGCCAGCGGTCACCTTCAGTCTTTTCGACGTCTCGGTTGGCGTGACCTATCGGCTCGATCTGTTCGGCGCTTCGCGCCGCCAGATCGAGGCGCTGCGCGCCCAGGCCGACTTTCAGCGCTTCGAGTACGAGGCGGCCTACCTCACCCTCGCGGGCAATGTGGTCACGACGGCGGTCAACATCGCTTCCCTGCACGGCCAGATAGCGGCCCTCACCGAAATCATCGCCAGTGAGCGCGAGCAGATGAAGGTGGTGCAGCGCCAGTTCGATGCCGGGGCGGCGTCGCGCTCGGACGTGCTCGCGCAGCAAACCCAGGTGGCCCAGAACGAGGCGCTCCTGCCCGGACTCGACAAGCAGCTGTTCCAGGCGCAACACCGCCTGGCGGTGCTCGCCGGCCGCACGCCCGATGACACGCGCCTGCCGGATTTCACGCTCGAGCAGCTGACGCTGCCGGCGGAACTGCCGCTGTCGGTGCCCGCGAAACTGGTGCGGCAGCGCCCGGACGTACAGGCTGCGGAAGCACTGTTGCATCAGTCAACGGCGCAGCTCGGCGTCGCGACCGCCAACCTGTACCCGCAGCTGAATCTCACCGGCTCGGTCGGTTCGGAGACCACCAGCGCGAGCGACCTGTTCAAGTCAGGTTCGGGCGCCTGGAACGTCGGCGGCACGCTGCTGCAGCCGCTGTTCCACGGCGGTGAGCTGCGCGGGCTGAAGCGCGCGGCGCGCGCCGACCTGGATCGCGCTACGGCTGCGTACCGTCAGGCGGTGTTGAGCGCCCTGCAGGATGTTGCCGATACGCTGCGCGCTCTGGAGGCGGATGCCCGCACGCTGCAGGCGGACACCACGACCGAATCGGACGCGCACGACGCGCTGGCGATTACGCAACTTCAGTATAAGGCGGGCGGCGTGAGTTACCTCGCGCTGCTGAACGCGCAACGCCAATACCTGCAGGCGCGCCAGAGCCGTGTGCAGGCGGAAGCGGCTCGTTACGCCGATACCGCGGCGTTGTTCCAGGCGCTCGGCGGCGGCTGGTGGAACCGGGAGAATGCGAAGGAGAATCGGCCTTGAATAGTCCACTGCTGGGTACCCAACCGGAAGAGCTGCGGCACGTGAGGCGGCGGCGCCTCATCGTCGTGCTGATCGTGGTGGGCGTGCTGCTGGGGTTGTTGGTGGCGTGGCACCTGATCGGACTGCACTTTATGAAGCAGGCGCTGACGCACAACTCACAGCCGCCGCAGACCGTGACCGCGCTCACCGTCGGCTACAGCGACTGGCAGCCGGAAATCACCGCGATCGGCAGCGTGCGCGCCGTGCACGGCGTGAACATCACCACCGAAATTGCCGGCTTGGTGCGCAGCGTCAACTTCCGCTCCGGCGATGATGCCAAGGCGGGCCAGACGCTGGTGCAGCTCAACGCTGACACCGACATCGGCACGCTGCACTCACTGCAGGCGGCCGCGGATCTGGCCGCCACGGTGTACGCGCGCGACAAGGTGCAGTTCGACGCCCAGGCCATCAGCCAGGCGCAGCTCGATGCGGACTCCGCGGACCTGAGAAACAAGCGCGCCCAGGCGGCGGCCCAGGCGGCGACGGTAGCGAAGAAGTCGCTGCGCGCGCCCTTCGCCGGCCGCCTCGGCATCACCACGGTGAACCCGGGCCAATACCTCAATACCGGCGACAAGGTGGTGAGCCTGCAGTCACTCGATCCGGTGTACGTGGATTTCCGCCTGCCGCAGGAGCAGCTCCCGCAGGTGAAGCCGGGCCTGATGGTGCGGCTCTCCAGCGATGCGTTCCCCAAGGTTGATTTTGCCGGCAAGGTCACCGCCATCGACCCGGCTATCGACACCGCGAGCCGTAATTTCCAGGCCGAAGCCACGGCCCCCAACACGGGGCGGCAGCTGATGCCGGGCATGTTCGTGCGCGTCGCGGTCGCTTCCGGCGCGGTGCAGCACTACCTGACGCTGCCGCAGACCGCCATCACCTACAACCCCTACGGCTCGACGGTGTTCCTGGTCGTCAAGGACGCCGCCGGCAAGCCCACCGCACAACAGACCTTCGTGACCACCGGCACGACGCGCGGCGACCAGGTCGCGATCCTCAAGGGCATCAAACAGGGTGACGAAGTCGTCACCAGTGGCCAGCTGAAGCTGAAGAACGGTACGCCGCTCGACATCAGCACCGCCGCCCTGCCCGCCGACGACCAGAACCCCACTCCCCAGGAGCACTGAAGAGGCGTGCGATGAAGTTCACCGATCTGTTCATCGAGCGCCCGGTCCTCTCGGCAGTCGTCAGCCTGCTGATCCTGGTGCTGGGGCTGCGTGCCATCTCGCAGTTGCCGGTCAGCCAGTTCCCGCAGACCGAGAACGCCGTGGTCACCATCAGCACCGCGTATTACGGTGCGGATGCCAACACCATCGCCGGATTCATCACCCAGCCGCTCGAGGCCGCCATCGCCCAGGCACAGGGCATCGACTACCTGTCGTCCTCGAGCAGCACCGGCGTGTCGGTCATTACCGCGACGCTGCGGCTGAACTACGACTCCAGCCGCGCGATGACCGAAATCAACACCCAGGTGAACTCGGTCCGCAACCAGCTGCCACCGCAGGCGCAGCAGCCCGTCATCACGGTCGCGGTCGGCCAGACCGTCGACGCCATGTACCTTGGGTACTTCAGCGACACCATCCCCGCCAACAGCGTCACCGACTACCTCATCCGCGTGGTGCAGCCGAAGCTCGATGCCATCGATGGCGTGCAGATCGCCGAGGTGCTCGGTGCACGCCTGTTCGCGCTGCGTGCCTGGCTGGATCCCGCGCGCATGGCCGCCCATGGCGTGGCGGCGGATGACGTGTACGCCGCGCTCGGCGCCAACAACTATCTCGCCGCGGTCGGGCAGTCCAAGGGCCAGATGGTGACCGTTGACCTGGCGGCCAACACCGACGCCCATTCGCTCGATGAATTCAAACAGCTGGTGGTCAAAAAGCAGGGCGACGCGCTGGTGCGTCTCGAGGACGTCGCCACCGTGGTGCTGGGCGCCGAGAACTATGATTTCAACGTCGCCTTCAGCGGCCAGCGTTCGGTGTTCATCGGCATCAAGGTAGCGCCCAAGGCCAACGTGCTCGATGTGATCAAACGGGTGCGCGCGACCCTGCCGGAGATTGCCGCGCAGCTGCCGACCGGCGTGACCCAGAAGGTCGCCTACGATGGGACCAAGTTCATCACCAGCTCGATCAATGAGGTCATCAAGACGCTGGTCGAAGCGCTGCTCATCGTGACGGCAGTAATTTTCCTGTTCCTCGGCAGTCCGCGCGCGGTGCTGGTGCCGGTGGTTGCCATGCCGCTGTCCCTGATCGGCGCATTCTTCCTGATGCTGGCGTTCGGCTACTCCATCAACCTGCTGACCCTGCTGGCGCTGGTGCTGGCGATCGGCCTGGTGGTGGACGATGCCATCATCGTGGTGGAAAACGTCGACCGGCACCTGAAGGAAGGTGTGACGCCGCTGAACGCCGCGTTGCAAGCGGCGCGCGAGCTCGGTGGGCCGATCGTGGCCATGACCATAGTGCTGGTGGCCGCCTATGTCCCGATCGGGTTCCAGGGCGGCCTCACCGGCGCGCTGTTTACGCAGTTCGCCTTTACGCTCGCCGGCGCGGTAACGATCTCTGGTGTTATAGCGCTGACGCTCTCGCCGATGATGTGCTCCAAGGTGTTTACCGCCGAGCAGGAGGAAGGGCGCTTCACGCACTTCCTCGACCGCACTTTCAATCGCATACGCGATAGCTACAAGCGTCGGCTCGCGAGCTGGCTGGCGACCTGGCAGGTGGTGGTGCTGTTCGGGGTGTTGCTGCTGCCGGGCGTGGTGTTCCTGTTCATGACGTCCAGGTCGGAACTGGCCCCGGGGGAGGACCAGGGCATCGTGCTCGAGCAGACGATCGGACCACCGAACGCGACGCTGCGGCAGATGCAGAACTACTCCGACATGGAGTTCGACATAGCGCGCAAGCTTCCCGAGTACGAGGCGATGTTCCAGCTGACCGGCGCGCCTTCCGTGAACCAGGGTTTCGGCGGCGTGCTGTTGAAATCATGGGACGAGCGCAAACGCGGCGCTGCCGAGCTGCAGATGGGCCTGCAGAATGAATGGAACAAGGTCCCGGGCGCGCGGGTGGCCGCATTCCAGTTCCCCTCCCTGCCCGGTTCGTTCGGATTTCCAGTGCAGTTCGTCATCACCACCACCGATCCGCTGCAGAACCTCAACGAGGTCACAACCAAGGTAATCGACAAGGCCAGGGCGAGCGGCATGTTCTGGTTCATCGATGCGGACCTGAAGCTCGACAAGCCGCAGTCGACCGTCACCGTCGATCGCGACATGGTGAGCGACCTGGGGCTGACGCAGCAGAACGTCGGCGGTGCGCTGAGCGACGCGCTCGGCGGCGGTTACGTCAATTACTTCGCGATCGCCGGACGCTCCTACAAGGTCATTCCGCAGGTGCTGCAGATAGATCGCCTCAATGCCGACCAGGTGCTCGACTACTACGTGCATTCCGGCGACGGCTCACTGATCCCGGCGCGCACCGTGGCGACGCTCAAGACCTCGGTGGTGCCAGAGACCATCAGCCATTTCCAGCAGCTCAATTCCGCAACCATCGGCGGTGTGCCGGCGGTCGCCGAGGCCGATGCGCTGAAATTCCTGCGCGACACGCTGAAACAGGTCGCCCCGAGCGGCTACACCGCCGACTACGCGGGCGAGTCGCGGCAGTTCATGCTGGGGTCCGGCAGCTTCGTGGTGACGCTGCTGTTCGCACTCACCATCGTCTACCTGGCGCTCGCCGCGCAGTTTGAAAGCTTCCGCGATCCGGCGGTCATCCTGGTGTCGGTGCCGATGGCGTTGTTCGGCGCGCTGATCTTCATCAACTTAGGGTTGCGGGGTCTGTCGCTCAACATCTACACGCAGGTCGGACTGGTGACGCTGCTCGGCCTTATCAGTAAGCACGGCATCCTTATCGTGCAGTTCGCCAATCAGCTGCAGCGCGACGGACACTCCAAGCTCGAGGCCATCGAGGAGGCGGCGGCAGTGCGACTGCGGCCGATCCTGATGACCACCGCCGCGATGGTGTTCGGCATGGTGCCACTCGTCATTGCCTCGGGAGCCGGCGCCGCCGGCAGGCAGGCCATGGGCACGGTGCTCCTGACGGGACTGTCGATCGGCACCTTGTTCACGCTGTTCGTGGTACCGGCGGTTTACATCTTCATCGGTGCCGACCACGGCCACGAACGCAAGCTCGGTGATCCGGGCAAGGATACGGGCGTAGCGGCGACCTGATCCGCGCACCGGCAGGCGCGTACTGTCTGCCGGTGTCGGATCGCGTGCTGCAGCAGCGCGCAGCCCGGTAACTGACCTAACCCGCAGGCACCCGCCGGCAGGCCGCGCCCATCTGGTCCGCGAACTGCTCAATCGCGATGTTGGCATCCGCCCATGGATCGAACGACTGCGACCGCCATTTGAGCGACGCCGGGAAGTAGCTGTGCTTGACGGTTGCGAGCACCTGGTTGTGGCTGTCGCGCAGGTAACCGGTGAGGTCCGCGCCCCCGAGATAGTGCGTCTTCACCGGATCGAGCGCCGGACTCGCATTCAGCTGCTCGGGGGTCGGGCGAGTCGGGGCAATGTCCTCGACCGTGATGGCGAAGCTGATCCCGGCCGGGGGATGCGACTTTTCGCAGGCGCGCACCACGGCCGTCTGGATCCTGGCTTGCAGCACCGCGCCCTCGTCCTTACCGTAGCGCTCGAGCTTCGCCTGCGCCGACGGCGAAAACTCGACCGTAGCCGTGATCGGTCCCGCAGCGTGCAGTTGCGCCAGCGGCGCGAACGGCGTCAGCAGCAAGCCCATCATCAGGGTTCGAATCATCGGCACGGAGGTGAGCATGGTGTTACTCCTCGCGATTTCGGCAACAGAATCCTGGTGAAGTTCAGTCGGGCTGGGGGCCGCATTCCATGGAGATGTTGATGCGGCCGTCGAGCAATCATGGCAGCGGCACCCGCTCCAGGCCCGCTGTGCCACAAGGACAGCGCGGTTTGGTAGTGGCCATTTGCGCGTACTATGCACCCACCGTATTCGAATGTAGAGAGCGCGGGCTTTATGCAAACGACGTGGAGACGGCCAGCAGCGCCGTGGTGCGCGCTGGCAGCGGCACTGTTATATGTCAGTTCATACGCGCCGGCAGCCGAGGCACGCGGACACGCGGACCCCTGGTGGCAGCATGCGGTCATCTACGAGATCTATCCGCGCAGCTTTCAGGATTCCAATGGCGACGGCATCGGCGACCTCAACGGCATCGCACAACGCCTCACGTATCTGCAGCAGCTGGGCGTCGATGCCATCTGGATTGCGCCCTTCTACCCCTCGCCGCAGGTGGATTTCGGCTACGACATCTCCGACTACCGGGGCGTGGATCCGCAGTACGGCACGCTGGCGGATTTTGACCGCCTGCTGGCGCAGGCAAAGCAACACCACATCCGCGTCATCCTCGACATGGTGCTGAATCACACCTCCGACAAACATCCCTGGTTCATAGAGGCTACGAGCTCGCGCACCGTCGGCAAGCATGATTTCTATTGCTGGAGTGACGGCAAGCTCGACGCTGCCGGCAAGCACCTGCCGCCGAATAACTGGGTGAGCCTGTTCGGCGGCTCGGCCTGGCAGTGGGCGCCGGCCGTCGGGCAGTACTACTACCACAAGTTTTACCGCCAGCAGCCGGACTTGAACTGGCGCAACCCCGCGGTCGAGCAGGCGATGTTCGGCGCCATGCGCTTCTGGCTGGATCGGGGCGTCGCCGGCTTTCGCCTCGACGCGATCACCACGTTGTTCGAAGACGAGCAGCTGCGTGATGAGCCGGCGCTCGGCGGCACCAACGCCCAGGGCGACCCGAACCTGAGCGACATCTACACCGACAACCTGCCGCAGGTTCACGACATCATCCGCCGCATGCGTGGCATGGTCGATGGTTACCCGGGAGAGCGGCTGCTGATCGGCGAGACCTATATGAAGACCACCGCGGACCTCGCGGCGTGGTACGGCGGCCCCCGGCACAACGAGCTGCAGTTGCCCATGGATACGCTGCTGGGTCTGGGCTCGAAGCTCGATGCCAGATCCTTCCGTCAGCACCTGACGGAGGCCGCCACTGAACTTGACGGCGGACAGCCGCTGTTCGTATTCGACAATCACGACAACATCCGCAGCTGGGACCGCTTCGGGGACGGCGTCCACAACGCGGCGATCGCCAAAATCATCGCCGCCCTGCTGCTGACTTCGCGCTCGGCAGCACTCCTCTATCAGGGCGAGGAGATCGGGCAGCCCACCACGACACCCAGGCGGGTGCAGGACGTACGCGACCCCATTGGCATCACCGGCTGGCCGAAGGACAAGGGGCGCGACGGCGAGCGCACGCCGATGCAGTG
This sequence comes from uncultured Gammaproteobacteria bacterium, assembly GCA_963718865.1. Lineage (GTDB taxonomy): Bacteria > Pseudomonadota > Gammaproteobacteria > Steroidobacterales > Steroidobacteraceae > 13-2-20CM-66-19. Next base: position 481,287 of record CAVRAE010000002.1, read on the forward strand.
GGACGCTTCCAATGCCCAGGCGGGCTTCAGCAGCAATCCGCACACCTGGCTTGCGGTGCCGGCGAACTACCGCACGATCAACGTCAAAAGCGAACTCGCCGAGCCGGACTCGATTCTCAACTGGCACCGGCGGCTGATTGCGCTGCGCCGGACCAACGCCGCACTAGGCGATGGTCGGCTGGTGATGCTCGATGCCAAAAATGCCAGCGTGCTGAGCTACGCGCGCGTGGCCGCCGACGGCACGGCGGTGGTGGTGTCGCTCAACATGTCGGGTGCGACCCAGAGGGTGGTGCCTGGACTCAAGGCGGCAGGCGTAAGCGGGTCACGACTGACGACGCTTATGGCGAACCCGGCGAGCGTTAGCGACATAGCCGCCGATCACGAAGTCACTCTGCCGCCGTTCGCGGCGTGGGTGGCGCAGGTGCGCTGAGTGACCGGCGCACACGCCTGCGATTCGGTGACATTCGCGGTCGAAGGTGGTGGAACTGTGTCGGCCCTGCTCCACCTGCCGCCGACGGCGCGCGCCTGTTACGTCCTCGCCCATGGTGCCGGGGCCGGCATGCATCACCCCTTCATGAACGCCGCGGCTTGTGAGCTCGGAACCCTCGGCATCGGCACGCTGCGTTACCAGTTTCCCTACATGGAGCGGCGCTCGCGCCGGCCGGACCCACCGGCGCTGTGTCACGCCACGGTGCGTGCCGCGGTGGGCGAGGCCGGGCGGCTCGCGCCAACACTGCCGCTCGTGGCCGGTGGCCGTTCATTCGGCGGTCGCATGACATCCCAGGCGCAGGCTCTTGTGCCGCTGCCCGGGGTGCGCGGACTCGCCTTCCTTGGCTTCCCACTTCATCCCGCGGGGCGTGTGGCAGACAGTCGCGCCGATCATCTCGCGCGCGTGCAGGTCCCGATGTTGTTCCTGCAGGGCACGCGCGATGCGCTCGCGGAGCGCGCGCTCATCGAGGCGCTCGGTGCACGGCTGGGTTTGCGCGCGACCATCGTGTGGGCCGCGGACGCGGATCACGCCTTCCATGTTCCCGCGCGTACGGGGCGCACGGACGCGCAGGTCCGCGGCGAGTTGCTGCAGGCGCTGTCCCGATGGCTGGATACGTTGCTGTGAGCAAGCGGGCCCTCGACCGCTACGCAGCCAAGCGCTCCTTCACGCGCACACCGGAGCCGCCTGCAAAGGTGGCCGGCGGGCGCGCAGGCCCGCTGATGTTCGTGGTGCAGAAACATGCAGCGCGGCAGCTGCACTACGATTTTCGCCTCGAGCTCGACGGAGTGTTGAAGTCCTGGGCCGTACCCAAGGGGCCCTCGCTCGACAGCAGCGACAAGCGCATGGCGGTGGAGGTGGAGGACCACCCGTTCGACTACGCCTCCTTCGAGGGCGTGATTCCGCCGAAACAGTACGGCGCCGGGAGCGTGATCGTGTGGGACTGTGGCGTGTACTCCCCGGACGAGGGCCAGAAGTACTCGTTTACCGATCGCGCCGCGGCCGAGGCACGGGTGCGCGCGGAACTCGCCGCCGGCAAGCTCTCGATCCTGCTGTGCGGCGAGAAGCTCAAGGGCTCGTTTGCACTGGTGAAAACCAGGAGCGGCAACCAGTGGCTTCTGATCAAGCACCGCGATCGCTTCGCGCAACCCAACGACATCCTGGCGCGCAAGGCGTCGGTGCTGTCGGGCGTGAGCCTCGACGACCTCACGCCTCTCAAAGAGCCCGCGCGGCGCGCTGCGGGGCAGCTCGCCCCAACCGGCCCCGCGGAGAAGCTACCGCGGCAATTGCAACCCATGCTCGCCGAGACCGGCGACGCGCCCCAGTCCAATCCGCAGTGGCGCTACGAACCGAAGCTCGACGGCTACCGGGTTATCGCCTTCGTGGAGGGCACGAGTGTGCGGCTGCAGTCGCGCCGCGGCATTGATCTGACCGCTTCCTTTCCGGAGCTTGCCGCGGAACTCGCCGCGCAGCCGGGCGGGCAGATGATTCTTGACGGCGAGATAGTCGCGCTCGACGCCGCCGGGCGCCCCTCCTTCCATGCGCTGCAGAATCGTGCGCAACTCAAGACCGCGGCAGAAATTGAAGTGGCACGGCGCGAGACACCGGTGGTGTTGGTGTGCTTTGACCTGCTGCACTTCGCCGGGCTCAACCTGCGTGGTTCCCCGTACATCGACCGACATCGTTACCTGTCGCAGTGCCTGCTGCCCTCTGCGCACGTGCAGCTCGTGCATTCGAGCGCCGACGCCGAGCAGCTGTATGGCGCGGCGCTCGGCTCCGGCTTTGAAGGCATCGTCGCCAAGCGCATCGACAGCGTGTATCAGCCCGGGCAGCGCTCGCGCTCGTGGCTGAAGGTCAAGGCGGCGCAAACCGCCGAGCTTTTGGTCGGCGGCTACACCCGCGGCAAAGGCGCACGCGAGCCGCTGGGCGCGCTGCTGCTTGGGTACTGGGAGGGCAAGGCGCTGCGCTATGCCGGGCACGTCGGCTCGGGGCTCGACGACGAGATCATTGCGACGCTCCTCAAGCGCGCCGCGAAGCTCGAACGCGCGAGCTCGCCCTTTGCCGAGAAGCCACCGCTGCACCGGCCCACGACCTGGCTGAAGCCCGAACTCATCGCCGAAGTCACCTTCAGCGAGTGGACGCCAGCAGGGGCGCTGCGTGCGCCGGTGTTCGTGCGCCTGCGCGAGGACATCGCGCCGCGCAGCGTGCGCAAGGGCACGCCCGCGCGGCAGCGGGCGACCGGCACCCCCGCGCCCGCCCATGACGCCCGGCCGCAGGCTGCAGCGGAGGACACGGCGGCAGTGCTGGAGCAGCTCAAAAACCCTGCGAAGCGCATGGACCTGCGGGTGGGCGGGGCGCGCATTGCACTCACCAATCTCGACCGCATCTACTGGCCGGCCGATCCGGGCACGCGTCGCGGCGCCGTCAGCAAGCGCGATCTGCTCGTGTATCTGGCGAAGATCGGGCGCTTCATGCTGCCGCACCTGAAGGATCGGCCGCTCACCATGATCCGCATGCCGGAAGGGATCAATGGTGAGCGTTTCTTCCAGAAGCACTGGGAACAGGCGCTGCCGGAATTCGTCGAGACGGTGACGGTGTTCTCGGAGCACAAGGACGGCCGACACCGGTATCTGCTCGCCAACAACCTGCCGACACTGCTGTGGTTAGGCCAGGTCGGCACACTCGAATTTCACGTCTGGCACTCGCGTGCGCAGACCGCACCCGAGGCTGCCGGCGCGAGCACCGACTACGCGAGTTCCCTGGCGGCGCTCGAGTCATCCATTCTCAACTACCCCGACTACCTGGTATTCGACATCGATCCGTACATCTACTCAGGCTTTGAGGCGAAGGGCGAGGAGCCGCAACTGAACAAGAAGGGCTTCGCGGTGGGCAAGCGCGTCGCATTCTGGATCCGGGCGCTGCTCAAAGAGATGTCGCTCGAGGCGGTGGTGAAGACCTCCGGCAAGACCGGGTTGCACGTGTTCGTGCCCATCGAGCGCACCGTCACCTTCGATGAGGCGCGTCACATCTGCGAGACCGTGGGCCGTCATGTCATGCGTGCGCACCCCAAGGACATCACCATGGAGTGGGCGGTCGAGAAGCGCACCGGCAAGATCTTCATCGATTACAACATGAACGTGCGCGGCAAGACCCTGAATGTTGCCTATTCGCCACGCGGTGTTCCCGGGGCCCCCGTCTCCATGCCCCTGACATGGGAAGAACTCGAGGCGGCCGAGCCCATGGACTTCTCTATACAGAATGTGATCCCGCGGTTGGAAAAGAACGGCGACAGGTGGCATGATGTACTTGAGTCAAAACAGAGCCTTACGCAGGCTTTTGGTGTCAAGGCATAAGGTGTAGTCATGGCGGCACGTTCCATTGGATCCCTGACGGTGTCTTTCGGACTGGTTGCGATCCCGGTGAAGCTCTACACCGCGACCCAGTCCGGGAATGCCATCTCCTTCAATCTGCTCCACAAGACCTGCGGCTCGCGCTTAAAGCAGCAGTACCTGTGTCAGAAAGAAGGCGTGGTGGTCGAGCGCGACGAGATGGTCAAGGGCTACGAATTCGCCAAGGACCAGTACGTGCGCTTCACGCCCGAGGAGATCAAGGCGCTGGAGGAAGTTGGGACCCACTCGGTGGATATCTCCGAGTTCGTGCCGATCGAGTCGGTCGACCCGGTGTACTTCGACAAGACCTACTACCTCGCGCCCGACAAGGGCGCCGGCAAACCCTACGCGCTGCTCACCGAAGCGCTCAAGCAGGCCGGGCGCTGCGGCGTGGGTCACTGGGCGGCGCGCGGCAAGGGTTACCTCGTGATCCTGCGTCCCATCGGCGACGTACTCGCCATGCAACAGCTGCACTATGCCGCGGACGTGCGGCGCGCCAGCGAAGTCGACGTGCCGAAGCCGCAGGTCAAGCCCGCGGAACTGAAACTCGCGCACCAGCTCATCGACCAGCAGACCGCCGAGAAGTTTGATCCTGACGCGCACCGCGACGAGCTGCGCGCACGCATCGAAGCGCAGATCCAGAAAAAGGTCGAGGGCCAGGAAATCTCGGTCGCGGAAGGCCCGCCCGCAGGCGAGGGCAAGGTCATCGATCTCATGGAAGCGCTGCGTGCGAGTCTGGAGAAGAGCGAAAAGGCACGCGCGCAGATCAGCACCCTGGGTCCGCGCAAGGCGCCCAAGCGTGTTGAAGAGCCGGTGAAACTTACCCGCAAGGCGGGCAAGCGTAACGGCTGAGCGGCGGCACGCCGCTCAAGAAAGCACGATGCGCTCATACAGTGTGCGGGACGTGGAACGGGTCCTGCGGCTCGCCCCTGACACCACGCGCAAGCTGATCCGCGCCGGATTTGTGCAGCCGGCACGCGGCCCGCGGCGCGAATACCGCTTTTCGTTCCAGGACCTGATCGTGCTGCGCACCGCGCGCGCACTCATCGACGCCAAGATCCCCGCGCGGCGCATCCGTGTGTCGCTCGAGAGTCTGCGCCGCGACCTGCCGCAGTCCATGCCGCTCTCGGGCCTGTCCATCAGCGCGGTTGGCGAGCACGTGGTGGTGCGCGACGGTGCGACTCATCGTCAGGTGGAGAGCGGACAGTATCTGCTCGGCCTCGACGTGTCGCTCGAAAATGGCGTGCTGCATGTCGTGGACCGCATTGAAGAATCGGCGGTGCCGGCGGCATCGCCGCCACCGTTGGTGCCGCAGACACCTGCCGTGAGCGACTGGTTTTCGCAGGCCCTGGAGCTGGAGGAAACCAAGCCCGACGAGGCGCTGGCGGCGTATCGGCGCGCCGCCGAACAGCACCCGGAAAACTCCGGCGCCTGGATCAACTGGGGACGCCTGCTGCATGCGATGGGCAGGACCGCTGAAGCGGCCGACGTGTACCGGCGGGCGTTGCAACAGGTGGGCCCCGAGGCACTGCTGCTTTTCAACCAGGGCGTGCTGCTGGAGGACCTGGGCGAGACCCGGGCCGCGCTCGAGGCGTATCAGGGCGCGCTCGCCGAGGATCCGGACTTGGCAGACTGTCATTTCAACCTCGCGCGTCTGTACGAGTCGCTCGGCAAGTCACAGCACGCGATCCGGCATCTGGGCCAGTACCGGCGGCTGCTGGCAAGCGACGGCCGCTGATCACGGACGCCAGGCCATGCAACCCATCTGGGTCGGAACCTCCGGATACAACTACCCCGAGTGGAAGGGCAGCTTCTACCCGGAAAAACTTCCGGCCGCGAAGATGCTGCCGTACTACGCCGAACGTCTCGCCACGGTCGAGATCAACTACACCTTCTATCGCACGCCGAACGAGAAAATTCTTGCCGGCTGGAACCGCGAAACTCCACAGAAATTCAAACTGACGCTCAAGGCGCCCAAGCGCATCACGCACATCGCCAGGCTCAAGGACTGCGCGGAGCTGACACAGTATTTCCTGAAGACCGCCGCCACGCTCGGGCCGAAGCTCGGCGCGATTCTTTTCCAGCTGCCGCCGTACCTGCGCAAGGACCTCGCCGCGCTGGATGAGTTTCTGCCGCTGCTGCCGCCAGGCACCTGCGCCGCGTTCGAGTTCCGGCACGCGTCCTGGATGGATGCCGAGGTGTTCGCGCGGCTCAAGGCACATGATCTGGCGTTGTGCATCGCCGACAGCGAGAAGTTTTCCACGCCGCCCGAGATCACCGCCAGTTACGGCTATTTCCGTCTGCGCGATGAGGGCTACACGCCCGATGATCTCAAGCGCTGGGCCGGGGTCATCCGCACCAGCACCGCCGCCTGCCGCGAGGTGTTCGTCTACTTCAAGCACGAAGAAGCCGGCAAGGGACCCCAGTTCGCGCGCATATTGCTCGACGCCCTGGCAGACATTCCTCGGTAGCGGGGCGCGCGGCCCTGCGCCTGCGCCACAGCGGCGCCATTCCTGCAGGGAATTCTTTTTTCGACCATTGCATCCAAAGCGGCGACGCTGCGCATCTTCACTCATGACAGTTGCAGTCACTTCACGAGGATCCCGCCATGCACCATTTCGGACCCTTCGCCGTCGGTATCGCCTTGTTCGCCTTTCTCACCATCGCCGCCGTAGCCGGGATTGTCGCCGACTACAAGAAGCGCCAGATCGCGCTGGAACCGCTGCGCGCCGCCATTGAGCGTGGCCAGCCGCTGGATACGGCCCTGGTCGAGCGCCTCATGGCTCCCGAGCCGCGTGAGAACGAGGCGCTGAACCCGCTGCACCTGCGAGTGGGCGGTATCATCACCATTGCCGCCGGCGTCGGCGTCGCGATCCTGTCGTATCTGCTCGGCCGCATCGCAACGGATGCCTTCTACCCGGTGCTTGGTGTTGGGCTCGTCGCCGTCTGTGTTGGCGTGGGACTGCTCATCTCGGCCGGCGTCGCGGAGCGCCACGGGCGCGCGTGACTGGCGCGGCCCCCGGCGCACCGTTCGACCATGCTGCGGAAGCGGCCGTGGTCGCACTCGCGATGAGCGGGGATCGGCGCGCCTTCACCGAACTGGTGACCCGCCGCCAGTCGTGGCTGCGCAACCTGCTGCGGCGGCTGTGCCGTGATCCCGCCCTGGCGGACGACCTCGCGCAACAGGTGTTCCTGCGCGCCTGGCGTTCGCTGCCAACCCTCAAGTCCGTGGCGGCTTTTGGCGCCTGGTTGCGGCGGCTGGCGATCAACACCTGGCTCGCACACCTGCGCTCGGCCGCACCGCCCATGCTGCCGCTCGAGTGCTTCGAACTCGACGCGCCATTCGGGGCTGGCGGCGCGTCCGAGCAACTCGATCTGGATCGCGCCCTCGCCCATTTATCGCGCGATGAACGGCTATGCGTGGTTCTCGCCTATAACGAGGGGCTGAGCCACGGCGAGATCAGCGCCGTGAGCGGATTGCCGCTGGGCAGCGTGAAATCGCACATTCGTCGCGGTGCCCAGCGGCTGCGCACGCTACTGGCCGCCTATCAACCTGATGAGGATCACGCCCATGCCGGATGAGCCTGACACGCAGTTGCTGCGCCGCTTCGCCGAAGCGCAGCAGCCACTTATCGATTCGCAATTCGTCGCGCAGGTTGCGGCACGGCTGAGCGCGGCTCCGCGCCTACGCCTGCGCGTGAGCGCACTGGGGTCCGTCCCGCGCACTATTCTCGGCGGACTCGTCACCGGGATCTCGGCACCGCTGCGCCTGAAGTACGCGGCCCCGCTGGCGGCCGTGGCCGCCGCAGTCACCCTCTGGACAGCCTTCGTCTGAAATCCTCCGCGGGAACGGCTTCGGCACGCGGGCGAGAACCACCCCGCCCTGGGCGCACCACCTACGGCCGATGAGCCTGCGGGCGCAAGAACCCGCCCGAGTAACAAGGAGAATTCACATGAACGTTCCGTCCGTGAAGGGGCGCGGCCTCGGCTGCGCGTTAGCGACTCTGTCAGCGCTGGCATTCGCGGCGCCCGCATTTGCCGGGGACTCTCATGCCGTTCTGCCACCGCTCAAGACCGTCAGCGTTATCGCTTCCACCGTGCCTGGAAACGGGGATGTAAATCCCTACGGTATGGCGCAGGTGAAACGCACCACCGGCAACCTGCGTGCCGGGCACATCCTCATCAGCAACTTCAACAACAGCGGCAACCTGCAGGGCACCGGCACGACCATCATGGACATGGGGCCCGATGGCAGCGTGGGGCTCTTTGCCCAGCTCGATGCCAGCGCACTCCCCGGTGGCTGTCCCGGAGGACTGGGACTTACGACCGCACTGGTGGTCCTCGAGCAGGGCTGGGTGATCGTCGGCAGCCTCCCCACTGCTGATGGCACTTCGGCAACCGCGCAGGCGGGCTGCCTGATCGTGCTCGACAGCATGGGCAACGCGGTGGAAACCTTTTTTGGATCGCTGGTGAATGGTCCGTGGGACATGACGGCCCTGGACGGAGAGCATGAAGCGAAACTCTTTGTCAGCAACGTGCTGAACGGCACGGTCGCTGCCAACGGGCAGGTGGTCCACGGTGGCACGGTCACGCGACTTGATCTGAAGGTGTCGGACTCGGCCATGCCGGTGTTGGAGTCCATCACCGTCATTGGCTCCGGTTTTGCTGAGCGCACTGATCCGGCGGCACTGGTCATTGGACCGACCGGCGTAGCGCTGAGCGCACACTGCGACCACGATGGGGATGATTGCGGTGAGCACCGTGGCGATGATGACGGCGCACTGCTGTACGTTGCGGACACACTCAACAACCGCATCACGGTTATTGACCACCCCCTCGGGCGCACCAGTTCCGGCGGCACCGGTCGTACCCTGTCCGCAGGCGGGAGCCTCAACGCGCCCCTGGGCCTGGTCACCACTCCCGGCGGGGACCTGCTCACCGTCAACGGCGGCGATGGCAACATCACTGAAATCAGCCCCCGCGGTGAGCAGCGCGCGCACCGGCTGATCGACGGCACCGGTTCACCTCCCGGCAGCGGCACCCTCTTTGGCCTGGTGTTCGATCCGGCACACGGGGTTTACTTCGTCGACGACGGCAGCAACACCCTGAATCTGCTGCACTGAAACGGCGGATGCGGCGGGGCTTACGGCAGGCCCCGCCGCGCCGGCCTGCGCAGCCGCTGCGCGCTCGCGGGACTTCAGTGGTGGACGCCCGCACCGGCCGGTGGTACGGCGGACGCACTGAACAGGTCGGCCACGCAGGCCGCGCCCTCGAGCGCCAGCAGGGAGCGCTTGGTGCTAAGTCCCCCGCCAAAACCGGTGAGCGATCCGTCGGACCCGATGACGCGATGGCAGGGAACGACAATCGGCAACGGGTTCGCACCGTTCGCGAGTCCGACGGCGCGCGCGCCACCCTGCCCGATCTGCTGCGCGAGTTGTGCATAGGAGCGCGTCTCGCCGTACGGGATGGCCCGCAGGGCCTGCCATACCAGAAGCTGGAACGGGGTACCCGCGGGGGCAAGCGGCAGTTCGAACTCGCGTCTTTCCCCGGCGAAATATTCCTTCAGCTGCCCGATCACGGGCGCGAATACCGCCGTATCCCGACGCCATTCTTTGTGCGGGTGCAGCGGCCGCGGACCTGACTGGAAGTGCACCCGGGTGAGCGCCGCAGCGCTGCCGGCCAGGAGCAGCGTGCCCACAGGCGTCGCCAACTCACACCAGTACACTGGCGCGACCTCGCCCCTGGTGGATACATCTCGCATCGGCGTGATGCTACGCCTCCCTCAGCGTCGCAATATCGAGCTTGGACATTTTCAGCATCGCCTGCATCACGCGCGCAGCCCGGGCACGGTCGCGCCCGCTCAGCAGTTCCAGCAGCAGCGGCGGTACCAGCTGCCACCACAGCCCGTACTTGTCGCACACCCAGCCACACTGGCTCTCCTTGCCGCCCGCGCACAGCGCATTCCATAGCCGGTCGATTTCCGGCTGGGTTTCGCAGCTCACCACGAAGGAGATTGCCTCCGAGAACTTGAACTGCGGGCCGCCGTTGAGCGCCGTGAACTGCCGTCCCTCGAGTTCGAACATCACGGTCATGACCGTGCCCGCAGGACCTGGACCTGCTTCGTTGTAGTGGGCTACTTTGAGAATTCTGGAGTTCGGGAAAATCGATACATAGTAGTGCGCTGCCTCCTCGGCATTGTTGTCAAACCACAGGAACGGAGTGATTTTCTCCATGACCGCCTCCTTAATGCTGTTGCACGCGTCGCGCGCGGCTCAGGCGCTGTCCTTCGCCATGGCACGCGCAAATGCCGGTCGCGCGGTGACGCGCCTGGCGTAGTCCTCGATCACCGTGGACTTTGGCAGCAGCGGACTCTGGCCGAACATCGCGAACGTCGTCCCGTAGAGTACGTCCAGCGCCGAGAATTGCCCGCCCAGCAAGTATGGGCCCGGTGTCAGGCGGGCGATGACGGCGGGCATGGCCTCCTCCACTGCGACCCACCCGGCCGTACCGCGCGGCACCTCGACGTTCATGAACTTCGACACGAAAGCCGGTTCGAGCACCCCGCTGTAGTAGGCGAGCCAGGACAGGTAGGCGCCGCGACCGGCCTCGCCCACCAGCGGGCCCAGGCGGTTCTTCGGAAACCTGTCAGTGAGATAGAGCGCAATCGCGGGCGATTCAAACACCACAACACCGTCGTCGGAAATCGCCGGCACCTTGCCATGCGGGTGAGGAGAGGCGGGATCGATCGCACCGCTGCCGTCGCGCTTGCGTATGGTCACCGCCTGCACGGTGTACGCCGCCTCAAGCTCCTCCAGGAGAAAAAGGAAGCGCGTCGAACGAGACTGCGGGTGGTGATACAACGTGATCATGGCGGCTCCCAATTTCGGGTAGGCAATTCTAAGACGCGCCGCGGGCGGCTGATCAACTACGGCTGGGTGAAGGAAACCGGGCGCCCGGATCAGTTTTTTGGTCATTCTGCTGGCATTTGGACTCTATTTTGTCTCGATCAGCGTCGATCTGCTTCGCGGTGCCTGAGGCAGCCATCCGCGTTGCGCCCCGCGTTCGCGCTGCACCCGCCCGAGGTTCAATATCACGGCCCCACGCAGCCGAAAACGAGGTGCCAACCCCGTGACGCGCAGACTTAAACGCAGCAGGGCCGACAGCGAGCCGGCCGCGTTCAGCTCCCCCGCCTGCTACCTGCATGAGTTCGGCGCCGAAGGTGCTTCGCAGCCCGGGGTGCAGATCAAGCGCATCCATGAGCCGCGCTGCGCGCAGGATGGTTTGCGGGTGCTCGTGGACCGGCTGTGGCCCCGCGGCATCAGTAAGGAGCGCGCGGCGCTGGACGAGTGGCGCGCCGATCTCGCCCCCAGCACCGCGTTGCGCAAGTGGTTTGCACATGATCCGCGACGCTGGCCGGAGTTTCGCCAGCGCTACCGCGCGGAATTGCGTGCGCATGCGACGCTGCTGCAATCGCTGCGCGACCGCGCTGCGCAACAGCGTGTGACGCTGCTGTACGCAGCGCGCGACCCGCGCATCAATCACGCGCTGGTCCTGCGCAACGTATTGCGCGCCGCCGCGCCCGCGGCGAAGCGCGTGCGCCGGCCTTAACGGCACCTGAACCGCCGGCCGTGTGCACTCGCGTGCGGCAGGTGTCAGCCGCTGGTCCCTCCGCGCGTTTTTAATGCCAGGTGAAACGAAAAGAGGATCGAATCATGCGTGGCATTGTCAAATTGTTGATCGCGCTTGGCTTCGGCGTGGCGTTGTCCGGCTGCGTTGTGGCGCCGGCAGGTCCCCCGCGGGGCTATGTCGGAGTGGGCGTCGTGGCTCCTGCTCCGGTGGTGGTCGTACGCGGCGGGTATTGGGTCCGCTAAAAACCGACGGCGACGCCCGGGCCGTGCTCCGCTGTGCGCCGCGCGGGGACGGCCCGTTGATTTGAGGGCGGAGGTATATTGGTGGCCCCGAAGGACCGGAGGGCCATCGCCATGCTTATCTCGCGGTCGTTTTTCCTTTCCCTTGCAGCATTGACGGTGTTCCTTCCCGGCGCAGCCGTCGCAACCGCACCAGCGTGCGCCAACGATACCGGCCTCACCCTTCCCGCGGGGTTCTGCGCCACGGTGTTTGCCGACAAGATCGGGCACGCGCGGCACCTGACGGTAGCCGGGAACGGCGTGGTCTACGTGAATACCTGGAACCGGCATGGCGACGGCGACCCGAGCGGCTTCCTCGTGGCCCTGCAGGACACGACCGGCAGCGGTACCGCCGATGTGATCAGGCGCTTCGGCGCGGCCGGTGGAGCCGGCGGCACCGGGATCGCGCTCTACCAGGGAGCGCTCTACGCGGAAGACAGGGATCGGATTGAGCGTTATGCCTTGTCGGCAACCGCGATTGTCCCTGACGGGCCGCCGCAGATCGTGGTTTCCGGATTGCCGTTGACGGGTGATCACCCGATGCATCCCTTCGTGATCGACGCCGATGGCAAGCTGTACGTGGATGTCGCATCAGCCACCAACTCCTGCCAGCAGCGTAACCGCATGCCGCAGGCGCCCGGTAACCAGCCGTGCGTGGAGCTCAGAACCCGCGGCGGCATCTGGCGCTATGACGCGAAGCGCACCCAGCAGAAGTTCTCCCCGGCGGAGCGTTTTGCCACCGGCATCCGCAACGCCGACGGCATCGCGGTTGATGCCAGTGGCCGCGGCATCTACGCGACCCAGCACGGCCGCGACCAGCTGCATGAGAACTGGCCGACGCTTTACCCGCCGGAGCAGGAAGCAACGCTGCCGGCGGAGGAACTGCTGCAGGTGCGTTCCGGGGGTGACTATGGCTGGCCGGAGTGCTACTTCGATGAGGTACAGGGCAAGCTCGTGCTGGCGCCCGAATATGGCGGTGATGGCGGCAAGGCGGTCGGCGTCTGTGCGGGAAAGCGGGCCCCGGTGGCCAGCTTTCCCGCGCACTGGGCACCGAACGATGTTGTTATCTATACCGGAACGAGTTTCCCCGCGCGTTACCACAACGGCGCGTTCATCGCCTTCCACGGATCCTGGGACCGGGCGCCCTACCCGCAGGGCGGCTACAATGTTGTTTTTCAACCCCTGCGCGGCGGCGCCGCTGGCGGCCGCTGCGAGGTGTTCGCCGACGGCTTTGCCGGCGCGGTGAAGCAACCCCGTCAGGCTGAGCATCGCCCGTCGGGAGTTGCCGTCGCCCCGGATGGCGCGCTGTTCGTCAGCGACGACTCACACGGGCGCATTTATAGGATCGCCTACCAGGGTGGAGCGGCTGCAGACTCTGGTGGTTCTTACACCCCCTGCCCACCGGTGGACGCACCGGCTGGGGCGGCCAGCACCGGCAACTAACAGGAGCTTTCCTTCAATGAGATCGATCGCAATTGCCCTGACACTCGCGGGCGCCGTGCTGACCAGCGCCGCCTCGTCCGGGCAGGACGTCATGACGGCAGGTGACCTGCAGCAGCTGTGCGCCGGCACGGATCACGTGAGCGTGAACGTGTGCCGCGTCTATATCCTGGGCGTGACCGAGGGCATCGCCCTCGGCATGAGCCTCGCCGACGGCAAGACCAGGGGCGGCCGGCCCTGCGTACCAAGAGGCATGTCAGGCGACAAGCTGGAACTGACGGTGAAGCAGAAGCTCGATGCGCTCACCTCCGCTGCCGAGCGCGACGCGGACGCCTCGCAGCTCATCCTCGCGGAACTGGCGTCCACGTTCCGGTGCCCGAAGTGAGCGGTAGTGGCTTTGCTTGAGGCCGTAGTCCGCTGATTGCACTTCACCGCAGCGACCGGAGTGTTGTGAGCGAGTCTGCGCGCAGCTTGCCGACCGCGTCGTCGATACGGTTCACCGCCGTTTCATCGTCGTTGCCCAGGCCTTCCCAGTTCTCGCTCCAGACCTTCTGCAGCTCTGTCGCCCCTGCCGGCACCGGCTCCGGCACCACCATCGCAAGGTCGCGAATCACCAGCACATAGGTCCAGCCGGTGCGCGGATTGCCGCCGTTGGTGTCACGATCGTACTGCGCGAGGTAAGTAACCCGTTCGAGCTCCGCCAAGCGGGTAAGCAACTCGAACGTCGCGGTGCGGATGTTGCGATTGCGCTCGGTACGTTCGTTGCGCCAGGTGTTGTAACTCAGACTGCCGAGCGCCACGACCAGGCTGATGAGCGCCACGGCGTTGTTGCGCAGCTGCTGGCGAAGGGTCGTCATGATGCGGACATGATACGCGCGGGGTGGCGGTGTCGCGGAATCGTGCACAGCCCGACCCAGACTTGCTGGCCGGTGGTCTTACGACAACTGCGCTACCGGGTGGAGGCGCCCGGAGACTCGACCGAAGCCATCCCTGGCGTGCCGAACAGAAACGGCGCCACGCGCAGCGCGAGCAGCGCGCCCACCAGCTGGGCGGCAATAAACCCCGGCGCGTCCGCAGGACGAATGCCCGCGAACGTATCCGAGAGTGAGCGTGCAATCGTGATCGCCGGATTCGCAAAAGACGTCGACGCGGTGAACCAGTAGGCCGCGCCGATCCACGCCGCCACCATCCAGGGCACATCCTGTGCACGGCGGTACCCGAGAATGACCAGGAGCAGACCGAACGTCGCGACCGCCTCAGCCAGCCATTGGGCCGCACCCGTTCGGGCATGGATGGACGATTGCAGCAGCGGTAGCCCGAACATCGCGTGCGCGAGCAAAGCGCCGAGGCAGCAGCCAAGCACCTGAACCACGACATAGCCGCCGGCCTCGCCCCAGGGCAGCGCGCCGCGCAGCGCCTGAACCAGCGACACGGCTGGATTCAAGTGAGCGCCGCTCACGGGGTCCAGCAGCGCAATCAGAGTTGCGAGTACCGCCACGGTCGCGCCGGTGTTGGCGAGCAGCGCAATTGCCACGTTACCTCCTGCCAGGCGCTCGGCCATGACGCCCGACCCAATCACCGCCGCCGCCAGCAGCAGCGAGCCGATTGCCTCGGCCGTGAGACGTCTGGGCAGACTCACGCGGTTGCCTCCGGCGGCCGCGCCTGTCCGATTGCGTCCAGGTGCTCTTTGAGTCTGATCCGATCGAGCGACCCGAGCGGGAGGCTGGTGAAGATCTTGATGCGATTATCCAGGAGTCGAAAGGTCTCCCGGAAAGCGAGCCACTTCTGCGTGTCAGACCCCTCGACCGCGGCCGGATCCGGCACGCCCCAGTGGGCCGTCATGGGCTGGCCTGGCCAATACGGACACAGCTCGCCCGCGGCGTTGTCGCAAACCGTGAACACGAAATCCAACGGTGCAGCCCCCGGAACGGCGAATTCGTCCCAGCTCTTGCTGCGCAAGCCCGCCGTCGGGAGTTTCATATGCCTGAGCAGTTCCAGCGCGATCGGATGCACCGCCGCTTTAGGGTGACTGCCGGCGCTGAATCCCTGAAAACGCCCGCGCCCCCACTGGTTGATCAGGGCCTCAGCCAGGATGCTGCGCGCGGAATTTCCCGTGCACAGGAACAACACGTTATACGGCCGGTCGGTCATGGGACTGTGTGGGGCGCGTCTGTGAGTACCTTCGCCATGCACATGGCTGAAGCCGGACACAGCGAGCGAAACTCCTCGCTCCCCTGAATCTCCTGCGGAACCTCATGGCGCTCGATGACGCGGTAGCCCTGGTGCTCAAAGAAGGGCTTCGCGTTCTGGGTGAGCAGAATCACCTGTGCAATGCGGGCTGCGCGTGCGATCCGCTCCAGCTCCTGGACGAGGCTGCGCCCCAGTCCTTCACCGCGCCGATGGGGGGCGACAGCGACCGAACGCAGCAGAGCGGATGCCGCAAAGCGTTGCAGCGCACCCGCCGCCACAATCGCTTTTCCCTCACACGCGACAATGAACTGCGGGTTTGAGGAGCCGAGGTCTCGCGTCGGCAGGCCATTATTCTCCAGCAGGACGCGAATGCGCTCCGTATCCGTGCTGGTTGCCGTCCGCAGTTGTGGCGCCGACATGAGCCGTCAGGCTGCGGGTGAACTGCAGCAATTCGGCGCATCGTGACCGTAGGTCGTGCTCTCGCCGGTGGTCAGGAAGATCTCCCACTCCTGGCCCTGCGGGTCCTCGATCCAGCTCTTTTCGCTCTGCGCATAACAACACGCCGTCACGCCCTCCTCGAGCACCGGGCGATCGATGCGCTTCAGCCGGGCGTACAGGTCCGCAAGTTCCT
Organism: uncultured Gammaproteobacteria bacterium; assembly: GCA_963718865.1. Classification (GTDB taxonomy): domain Bacteria; phylum Pseudomonadota; class Gammaproteobacteria; order Steroidobacterales; family Steroidobacteraceae; genus 13-2-20CM-66-19. Next base: position 497,331 of record CAVRAE010000002.1, read on the forward strand.
CGCGGCTCTCGGCCTGTATTCCCAGCTCCTGAACCCCAGGACTCGCGTCTCGTTGACTGATCGCGAAGTTCACGCGTGGATCCTCGAGCATCCACTTCGCGTAGTCGGGCTTGCGCACCGTGGGTTCGGCCGCGAACAGCTGCGAATAGAAACCGATGGACGTATCGAGGTTTCGGACGGCGACGTGGACGTGCAGGCGCTTCATGCTCGTTTCCTTGGCGCCGCAGTGCCGCTACGCGGCTGGCAGTTGGGGTCGCAGGCCTCGCCGGCGAGGCTGCAGCAGTTATCGGTGAGAAAGCCGATCAGGGCGTTCATGCGTTCAAAGTTCGGGCTGTAGTGGAGATTGCGGCCTTCACGGCGGCTGAGGACCAGCCCCGCCTGCATCAATCCCTTCAGATGAAACGAGAGCGTAGGCGCGGGCACATCCAGACGTCCGGCCAGTTCGGAGGGGGTGTATCCTTCTGGTCCGCGTTTCACGAGCAACCGATACACGCTCAGCCGCGGATCGGACGCGAGGGCGCCCAGGGTCGTGATGGCCTCAATTGATTTCATAGTTTCAAGTGTATCGAATTGACTGGCAAATGCAATCGCCCCGCCTGGCAGGCGTCCGGGGCTTGCCTGAGGCCCACCACAGGCCTGCGCCGCCCGCTTATGCGCCGCGAACCCGGGCCGTCCGTTGATGCATCGCATAATGAAATCAGCATCTTCATCATAATAAAATCCACATGAGTGCCGTGCAGGCAACAGGTTTATACTTTCTTACGACGCCAGCAATTTATTCCAACTCACTCACGACGCAGCGTGCGCGTCACGGCGTCCTAGGGGGAACAGCAATATGAACGCGGCTCAGATTAACGCACCCGTCCAGGCGACTGGTTTGAACCACCGTTGGGCGCAGTTGGTAATAGGAATCATCTGCATGGCGATGGTGGCCAACCTGCAATACGGCTGGACGCTATTTGTGAATCCGATGCACGACAAGTTCGGATGGACCAAGGCGGCCATCCAGGTCGCCTTCAGCATTTTCGTGCTCTGTGAGACGTGGCTGGTTCCGGTGGAAGGCTACCTGGTGGACAAATTCGGCCCGCGCCCGGTGGTGTTGGTGGGCGGCATCCTGGCGGGGCTTTCCTGGATCATGAACTCCTACGCGAGCTCGCTGGGGATGCTGTATTTCTCCGCCGTGATCGGCGGAATCGGCGCCGGTTGCGTCTACGGAACCTGCGTCGGCATGGCGCTCAAGTGGTTCCCGGACAAGCGCGGTCTGGCCGCCGGGCTGACCGCCGCTGGGTTCGGCGCCGGTGCCGCACTGACGGTGATTCCCATCGCGAACATGGTGAAAGCGGGTGGCTACGACAAGGCATTCTTCGACTTCGGGATGATCCAGGGCATCGTGGTCCTGGTGTTGGCGTTGTTCCTGATCCGGCCGCCCGTTACCGCCATCGTCGCTACGGTCAAGGGCGCGGTGAATCCCATGACACGGCGCAACATCGGTCCGGCCGAAATGCTCAAGACGCCGGTGTTCTGGATGCTCTACATATGCATGATTCTGGTCGCCTCCGGCGGCTTGATGGCAGCCGCACAGATTGCCCCCATTGCCAAGGATTACGGTGTTGACAAGATCCCGGTCACCGTTCTTTGGGCCACGCTGCCGCTGCTGACGATGGCGCTGTCGATCGATTCGCTCGTGAATGGCCTGACTCGACCTCTCACCGGCTGGATTTCCGACCATCTCGGTCGCGAAAACACCATGGTGCTGGTGTTTGTCGTCGAAGGCGTGGCCATCTGGGGTCTCATGCGTTTCGGTCATAGCACCGCGGGCTTCCTGATCTTTGCGCCGCTGATCTTCCTTGGCTACGGCGAAATCTTCTCGCTCTTCCCTGCGGCGAGCGGCGACACCTTCGGCCCGAAGTTCGCCGCGACCAACAATGGCCTGCTGTACACGGCCAAAGGCACCTCTTCGCTGCTGATTCCATTGGCCAACGTGTTGAAGGCGTCCGCCGGCAGCTGGGTGCCGGTGTTGTGGATCGCAGGCGCGTTACCGATCATCGCCGCCGTGCTGGCGAAGTTCGTGCTTTCGCCAATGCGTGTGAGGATGCTTGAAAAAGTGACGGCCGACCCCGTGGAGAAAGGCGCACAGCCGCAGGCGACTTAACGGCCGCAGGCGACCTGGCGCGATGGCTGCGTGGTAGGCCATCGAAAAGAGGGGCGGTACCTACCGCCCCTTTTTTTCGACCCGGGTTTTTATGCGCGGTCTACGGCTTGGGACGCTCTAACACCATGCCCCAGTGCCACGGAGCATCGGGCAGAACGGGTGAGCTTAGCCAGCGCAGCCCTGCTTTCTCGCCCCATGACCGGCACTGCGCCGGACTCGGGCGGATTTCAAGTGGCGGCCCGCGCGGTGTTTCGATGTCGTGCCGCCAATGAATCACGCCGGCGACGCCGCCATTACGCAGAACCCGGTGAGCTTCGCGCAACAGGCTCAGCGGATTCTCGATGTGCAGAATGTTGAACAGCATGACGAAGCTCACCGACGCATCGGGTCGCCCGCAGCCAGCGGCAACGAAGTCACGTCTTTCCGCCACGACATTGCGGAGGGCTGCCTGCGCCGCACGCTCGATGGTCCAACTCACCATCAACGGATCGATGTCCGACGCATAAACGATGCCGGAGACGCGGCGCGCCGCGGCAATCGTAAACGTCCCGTAGCCGCAACCGAACTCAACAACGTCGCCGGGCACAGCGCCACACCCAAGCGCCTCCAGAACCCGGTCTGACTCAAAGAACCCCTCCCACTGTGCAGCAGGCGGCATGCCACTTTCCCGACCTCTGGCCACTGTCAGCCCCCCAAGCTCAGTATGACCTCTCGGTACGCTGAGCGCCGCTCTGCCCGGTGGCCTTATCATCGGCCGTGCAATGAGCGCCGGAACACCACCGCAAGGGGACTTCGACATGAACGGGACCTATCTGCGCTTCTACGTGCACGAGAACGTCCGGCACCGGCACCACCTACTCCACGAATGGCTCCTGCAACACGCCAGGGGGCTTGGAGTTCACGGTGGATCGGTCTTCCGCGCGGTCGAGGGCTTCGGGCGTCACGGCGTCCTGCACTCCGCCCACTTCATCGAGCTCGCGGGCGAGATGACCATGGAGATCGAATTCATCCTCACGAACGAGATGGCCGATCGCTTGCTCGAAAGCCTCGCTCACGAGGATCTCAGTCTCGTCTATGCCAGGCTGCCGGCGGACTTCGGGGTCGTCGGCCTGCGGGCCCATCCGAGTAACAGCCCGACATGATCTGTCAGGCCGACCGATCGTGCGGCGCGACGCGGCCGGCCGATGGTTGGTGAGGGTGTTACAGGAAACGCATCACCGCTTGCCGCAGGTCGTTCATGCCGGCGGATACATCCTGAATATGCCCATTGACGAAAAAACCCGGGGTGCCGCGCACATGACTACGCAGCGCGCCGTCCAGCTGCTCGCGCACACGCTGACGATAGATCTCGTCATCGAGTGACGCCCGGAAGGAGGCGAGGTCCAGCGCGAGCATGGCCGCGTATTGGTCCAGCGCGCCGCGATCAAGGTGCGCCCCCTGCTTCAGAAGCAAGTCGTGCATCTCCCAGAACTTGCCTTGCGCGCCCGCGGCCTCTGCCGCCTCCGCCGCAATCAGCGCATGTGGGTGAGCGCTCTCGCTCGGGAGGTGTCGGAAGACGAGCCGAAGGGCCGCGGGATGAGCGTCGAGCAGCATGCGAACGGCGGGTTCCGCGCTCCGGCACATGGGGCACTCAAAATCGCCATATTCAACGACCGTAACCGGTGCATGCGGCTCACCGCGAACGTGGTCAGTTGCATTCACGGGAACGATCAGGTCGTGGCCGAATTGCTGGGTCATCTGCATTCTCCGGCGGCTCGCCATGTGATTAAGCTGCGGCGGCGGCCCAATTTCGTCGCCGCGACCGGCAACCGCTCCCATACGGGGAGGACTCGAACCCTCGACCCCGGCATTATGTGCCCGGTAGTTGGCTCGAGGTAGCTTGTCAATTCAATAGTGGGGGTACGGAGCCCACCGGCGCTGGCTCATGGTCTGGCGCTCGGCGAAGCCGCGCAAAAATTGCGTTCACGCATCCAGCGTGCGAGCTCATCGCCAGCGCACTGAAGCGGCGCCGCGCTTTGGGACGTCTTGGCCTGTGTCATCGCGCCAGAGTATGTCGAGATGATAAACATCGCAGCGGCGGCGCGCCGCGAACGAGTGAGCCGAGCGCCGCCCGGGGTGCGCCCGATGCGCTCCCCCAGCACCGCCCGCCACTCACCAAACACTACCTCGACAGCCTCGCGAAACTCCTGATCGGCCAGGGAGAGTTCCAAGGCCAGGTTATTGAGCGGGCATCCGGCCACGCGACCGCGGCTCTCGATGCCGGTGGTGATTCCTGCAAAGACCCGGGAGATCGCCGCCGGCAGCGACGCAGCGCTGCGCAGCGGATCGATCCACGTCTCCCGCACTGCTGGTGCGACCCGCTCGCGGATCACGGCGACTCCGAGTGCCTTCTTAGAAGCAAAGTGATGATGCAGAGCGCCGCCGGTCACGGCCGCCGCCTGCATCAGGTCTTGCATGGAAGTGGAGAAGTAGCCCCGCAGCTGAAACAGCTCAGCGGCCACGTCCAGGATTCGCGCTCGAAGTCCCTGAGGATCATTTTTGCGCCGGGCCTTGTGAGCGGCCTTCGTGAGGGAGACTGTCATGCGAGATGTTATTGCAAAGCGCTCGTCGCTTGACAACAGGATCGACCCGGGGGGACTATTATTTCATAAAACCGGAGGCCCGGTCTGTTTTAAAACAACCTACGAGATAAACGCCATGGCTACAACACTCTCGCGGCAGCGCTCCATCCTTGGGTGGACCTGGCGGACGATCCCTTGCGGGCTCTGCAGTGTCTGGATGGCACAAGCAACGCCCGCCGCGGGATCCACGACGACGCAGGCCGATGCCTCGTGCTGTAACGTGGTGGAGTTGCGGCAATACACACTGCACGCGGGCCGGCGGGAGCCGTTCATCGAGCTATTCGATCGGACGTTTGCGGATCCCCTGGACGCCACCGGCATGACGGTCATCGGACAGTTTCGCGACCTGGATCGCCCCGATCGATTCGTGTGGCTGCGCGGCTTTCAGGACATGCAGTCGCGCGCCAGGGAACTGGCTGCGTTTTACGATAGTGATCTGTGGCACGCATACCGCAACGAAGCCAACGCCTCCATTGACGACTCGGACAACGTGCTGCTTCTCGAACCGGCCTCCCCCACGTTGCGCTTCAAGGGGATCCCGCCTCGACCCGGCCGCGAAGGTGCGCCCGCCCGGGTCGGTCTCGTGGTCGCCACTCTCTACTACACGAAACCAGATCAGCTATCCGCCTTTGCGGCGATGTTTGATCGATCACTGCGCCGCCGCGCTGAGGCGTCAGGCGCACGCACCCTGGCCGAGTACCTCACCTCGAGGCAGGAGAATAATTTCCCACGTCTCCCGGTCCGCGTCGGTGAACACATTTTTGTATGGATTGCTAAATTCAGGGGGCCAGAGGCGTACGCAACCTATCAGGCACGACTGGCGGCTGACACGAAGTGGACCAGCGCTTTTTGGCCAACCGCTCGCGAGCACCTCACGCGAGACCCCGAGGTTTTGCGACTCACGCCGACACCGCGATCGCGGCTGCGCGGGTGACGCGACGCCGTTTACCTCAACAGCACGCCACTTCATGGTCGAATCCGACCGCTACATCGCAAAGTTGCGCGGCGCTTACGATCGGCCTCTTAGACTCACCGCGTAACAACGATTGACGGCCGATTGGACCGGCGACCTTCTCCTGCGCGTGAGTCCGCGGCATCCGTAGAAAGCCAAGGTCGGACGCCAGCTCGCTGTGGCCAGCGGCGATAATCTGCGCCGCTATATCGAACTGTTGTCCAAGGTCCATACTGGCGGAAGCGTCTCACCGGGCTGCAGGCTTTGTGCGGATCCATCGCTCGATCCTCGCGTCCGAGGACAGATTGACACCATCAGCCCGAAGTTCCGGGCTATGAAAAGGAGAACTGAGTAATGAGAAAAACAGCAATGTCGCGCCGGACACTGATCGAGGCGGGTGCCTGCGCACTGGCTGCAGCGATGGCCATTCCGCAGATTGCCAGTGCGCGCGCAGAGGCAGGATGGAGTCCGAAAAACGAGGCGACTGTCCGGAAATGGTATAGGGAGTGGGGGACAACAAAGGACTGGCAGCCGTTCGACATCCTGCTGGCGGACGACTTCACATTTACAAGCCCACTCGACGACCACATCAGCAAGAGCGCTTTCAAGGCGAAATGCTGGGACACACAGATTGCTTTTGTCGAGCGGTTAGAGCTGAAGCACGTGATTGGAACGGGCAACGAGGCGTTTGTGATGTACGTCGGTCACACCAAGAACGGTAAGACCTTCCGTAACGTGGAGTATTTGCGGCTCAGGGGCGAACAGCTGCAGGCCATCGAGTGTTACTTCGGCGCGCAAGACAGCTTCCCATCTGCAGCGAGTGGGCAGAAGTGATACCGCGGCAGCCCAGCGCTGTTTTAACTACAAAAATAGTGCCTGGTAATCCGTAGTCGGCGGCGCACAGTAAGGTGTTCGGTGAATGCGTGGGCACCGGCTGTGCGCCGCTGGTGTTTGTTTCGAGGATCGCAAGCTCCCTCCTCGGCCACAAGTCAGATCATGTCGCGACGCGCTACTCGGCACCGGAGACGAAGACCGGCCCCAGTGTGTCCATGGAGTTCGAGCTCTTGGGACCGCGATCCCACGCTAATCGGCCGAGACCGACTTACGACGCCCTGGCACCCAGGCCGCTTTCCGCTGACTCCTCGCTCCCATCGCGATCGCAGCCGACGCCAGCAACAAACCCACCGCCAACCCTAAGGCAGTCCTCACGCCCACCATGAACGTCGCGTCCTTCGCAATCAGGGTGGCGAACAACGCCACGCCGATGACGCTGCCTGTCTGGCGCGCGGAATTGAGCACCCCCGATGCGATTCCCGAGCGCGCTTTATCCACGCTACTGAGCAACATCGATGTCAGCGGCGGCACCAGCAGTCCCAATCCCCCGCCGAGCGCCAGGAGCTGCACGCACAGCACAGCGTACGGCGTTCGTTTACCAATGATGAACAGACCAGCCTTTGGAGGTATTCATGCTGGCCGTCACAACCGAGGACGTTCCAGGCTGCCGGGTGCGCCTCATGCAGGTGAACGCAGTCGTGATGATGCGATTTGATTCCGCCAAGATCGGTCAGCTAATGAGCGAGATCGTGGCGTACGGTACGGCGGTCGTGCTCAATAAGGCAGACTGAATGAAAACGGGCTCGCCGCAGGGCGCGAGCCCGCTGTAACACTCACCCGCAGCGGCGTTTGAAATCCGCCAGCGGATGGCACTCACTCAGACTTGACGGCTTTCGCCTTCTCTTCCACTGCAGCCATATGGGTGTTGGCCCGGTCTCTGCACGCTTTTTGAGCGTCACCTTCCAGCGCCTCGCACTTCGCCAGGGCTACTTTTGTTTCGCCCTCCGCCTGAACAACAGCAGAGTCCGCTACAGCGCCGACACTCTTGTCGGCCGCCTTGACTTGCGCATCCGCCCGGTCTTTGGCTGCCTCGGCCTCGACTTGCTTCTGTTTCTCGTTCGCCTTGGCGTTCGCCTCAGCCGCATCGCTCTGGGCCTTTGCGACGTCCGCTTGAACCTTGTCGGGAGATTCGGCCTTGTTGCACGCAGACAGGCCCAGCAATGCGCTGGCCAACAACGCGCAGCTTAATGCTAGTCTCATTTGAATCCTCCGGTTTTCCACTCCACGGGGTGGAGTGTTACTGGTAGAGGATACGCCTGTGGTTAGTACGACCCGCCTCGCAAAGCCGACTCTGCACGTAGGACAAGTCTTACAAACCTAACTCAAGCCCGCAAATTGACGTGAACTGCCGGCGTCCGCGGGAACCAGGTTGGAAACGATAGACTGACACTCGACTTCCAGAGCCGCCATGTTGGGTCACGCCAAGGCGCTTCAGCGCTCGGGCAAGGGCACGACCGGCAGACTCCGATGTCCGTCGCTATCGACTGCCCGTACCGCAAAAATCACGTTGTCCTTGGAAACCTTGAGCGTAGTGGTCATGACGTTGCCGACGTTCTGAGCGTGCTCCCATTCCGGACTGCTCGTAGCCCGCCAGATGACTTCATAACCGCTGGAGCCGCGGGAAGGCGCCCACTTCAGAGTCGAATCATTATCGAGGTTGCTGGTCTCGAGTCTTACGTTGGTCGGTGATGCCGGCGCCGAGGCGAGCGCAGCCAACGTCAATGCATTCAGGCGCGCCACTTTTGCCACATAGTCGAAGTCCACGAACTTCGGCAGGTCGCCGTACTCAATGCCGTTCTGGGTGCGTAGCGTCTGATGCTGATGATCGAAGTTTTCGCGGTATTCGGTGAAGCGAACCGCAGCATATCCTTGCTGGTTGAAGGCAAAATGATCGCCACCGCGCAAGTACCGGTCGAGCCGGAAGATGAGTAGCGCCTTTACGCCGGGGTCATAAGCCGCGCCGACCTCTGCGATGTAGCGCGCCAGCTCCCGGGAAGATGAATCGCTTTCACCTCCGAGAGCCCGAATCAGTTTGAGTTGCTTGTCATCGGCGGCGACGGGCACGCCCTCGGAAAACACCCGCACCAGGCTCGCATCCTGGCCGCCGCTCTTGTCACCGCCGACAATGTCGTTGTTCAGAGCGGCCACGATATTCCATCCCTGCTCCTTCGCCATCTGCGCGAAATGCCGGCTGCCGTACAGACCCTGCTCTTCGCCGGCGACAGCGAGAAAGATGATCGTCGAGGGGAATTTCAGCTTGCTCAAGACTCGCGCGCACTCGAGGCTCACCGCCGTTCCGCTGCCATCGTCATTGGCGCCCGGCGCCGCGCTCTTCGAGTCCAGAACATCCGTGACGCGCGAATCGTAATGGCCTGTGACCAGCACGATGCGCCTGGCAGCCTCCGGATCCGTTCCCTTCATCACCGCATAGACGTTGGTGATTTCGGTCGGCTGAGGAATCCGCTCGGCAGGCTCCTGCGTAAAGGCGTCCGTCTTCACTTCGAGGCAGCCGCCACAGTCCTTCGAGTAGCGCTCGAACTGCGACTTGATCCACTCGCGCGCAGCCCCGATGCCGTGTCCGCGGGCGACCGACGCCGGATCCTGCGCCGAGAGGGTGGCCCGCGTGCCAAAGCTCACGAGCCTTTCGATGTTGGCCCGGATCCGCGTGGGCGAGATCTCCTTGAGCGTGGCGGCGATCCTTGGGTCGACCGGCTGGACTGGAGCCTGCGCGTGACCCGGAAACACGAAAATCAGCGCAATTGCGCAGCTGACCGCAGCCGTCCGCAATGTCGCCAGCAAAGCGTAAGAAAGGGGCGCGACTGCTTTCATTTGCTTCACCTACGGGGCCAAAGAGGGCGTCGCAGTGAGGCGACCCGGCATTATGAGCGCGGTGCTCGGTTCAAGGTAATCCATAAATTGAATCCCTTGCCAAGCCTTCCGCCGCCGGTCACCCACCGTCTCGAAAGGTCAATGATAGAGACGGCATCGTCGGCTACTACCTCGACGCCAGCAACCTCGCGCACGGCTTCGTTGCCTCCCCTGTCGAGGAGCGCGACGAGTCCGGGTGGCCGATGCGGTAGCCCAAGAAAGGGAGCTGATTCGCCTCGGCCACCGAGTCGCTGCGACCGACGTGCAGCGGCGTTTGAAATCCGCCAGCGGATGGCGCTCAGTCGGACTTGACGGCTTTCGCCTTCTCTTCTACTGCAGCCATATGGGTGTTTGCCTGGTCTTTGCACGCTTTTTGAGCGTCACCTTCCAGCGCCTCGCACTTCGCCAGGGCGACTTTTGTTTCGCCCTCAGCTTGAGTAACCGCAGAGTCCGCTACAGCGCCGACACTCTTGTCGGCCGCCTTGACTTGCGCATCCGCCCGGTCTTTAGCCGCCTCGGCCTCGACTTGCTTTTGTTTCTCGTCCGCCTTGGCGTTCGCCTCGGCCGCATTGCTCTGGGCTTTGGCGACATCCGCCTGAACCTTGTCGGGAGATTCGGCCTTGTTGCACGCAGACAGGCCCAGTAATGCGCTGGCGAGCAACCCGCAGCTTAATGCTAGTCTCATGTGAATCCTCCGGTTTTCCACTCCACGGGGTGGGATGTTACGGGTGGAGCATACGTCCGCGGTTAGCGCGACCCGACCCACAAAGCCCGACTCTGCACGTAGGACGAGTCTTAACAACCCCGACAATTGACTTGCACTGGTTGCGGCCACGGAACCAAGTTGCAAACGCGAGACTGACACTCGGCCTGCGCGGCAGTCATGTTGGGAGTCGTATTGTTGATGTTCAAACGTTTGGGCGGCGAGCATTACGGCTTTCGCACGCGGGCGGCCAGGCTGAGCAACTTGGGGCCGAATCGTGCATCGAATCCCCCGCGTCGGACGCACCCGCGGTGAGCCGCAGTCTTTGTGTATACTCGGTGACGGTCAGCGCGCGTCCAACCCTAAGCACAAAGGAGCGCGATACCGGGGCTGGGAACTGCAACGCTGTCTGGCTCGGCAAAAAGACAAAAAGCGGAGGGACGACTTATGGGTTTGGTGTACTGGATTATCGTGGGGCTCATTGCCGGATGGCTTGCAGGGCGGGTCATGAAGGGCGGCGGCTACGGCGTCTTGATTGACATCATCCTGGGAATCCTGGGCGGCATCGTCGGAGGCTGGGTTTTCGGAATGTTGGGCATCTGGCCCGGCGGAGGAATGGTCGGCTCGATCATCGTGGCCTTCATCGGCGCGGTGATCCTTGTGTGGATCACCCGGCTGTTGAAGAAAGCCTAGACCTCGCGTCACTGCGGTCCATCGCGCAGTTCCGCAGCGCGTCGGCCGAGAACATCGCACGCGGCGGCCGGTGTCAGCTGCAGCGGCGTGCCGTGCCGCGAACCGGCCCCTGGAATGCAGATCAGAATGCGGATATTGCCCAGCCGGTGCTGGCCGCGATCATCACCGCCGGCCGGCGCAGGTTGCGAACCAGTCTCGGTAAATGAGGCAGCTGCGGAGGCCGTTACGACCTGGGGTCCGAAGCGACGCGCGTCTGCTCAGTGCGCCCTGCGCAAGGCGGCTAGCACCGCTCGGCGACCGATTACGCGTCCGTTGATGTCACACCCGCGAACGTCCCACAAAAAAGGTAATGATGGCGCCGATCAGGAATACGACGAACAGAATCTTCGCGATGCCCGCGGCGCCTGCGGCGATACCGCCAAAACCGAGTACCGCTGCGATCAACGCGATGATCAAAAAGACTACTGCGTAGTGGAGCATGACAGTCACCTTCCTGGATGTTGAAGACTAACTCAGCTTCTGAACGCTCTACCGGCACGGACTCTGCGCCTCAAACTTCTAGCTCGTCGCTCAGTTGGCAGCGTTAACTGTTGTAAGTGCCAGCCTACATCGATGGCTATTTCGGACGGCGTTGCCATCTTCTTACGGCTCGCCAATTCAAGCGCGATCGACCGCGCAGTACCAGCTGCGCGGCCCCTTGCGGCCGATCAAGGTAACTCCTCGATCGTCATTGACTGCCGGATCGCGCCACCGGACCGAGATGACACGCGTTGTAAGTCGAGCTCGGTGGTGAGGAGTGCCCGCAACTCGTTTCGCAACTCTGGTGTATCGGGGTGCCCGTGCGCCGCTTTTGCGCGGGCGGAAGCTGTGTCGAGCAATTCCTCCTCGGTACCGGAGATCCTGAGTGTGCAGTCCTGAACAAGCGCTCGCGAGCAAGGACGCGGATCAGCTTGAGACGGTTGGCTCCACGGGATGCGCCGCATCACTTGCTTCGTGAACAGGCAGTTGATGAGCGCGGCGGCGCCTCGACCCCGGCATTAGGAGCAACGCTTCACCTCCTGAAATCCACGGCATGACGCAAGACCGGTCTCACTTGTACAAGGACTGGGTATAGTCGGCGCACTTCGTGGCAACCGGTAGAAGATCAGATGTGGAAATACCTGCTCGCGATATTGACGGCCGCAAGCTGTTGCGCTCAGGCAGCGACCAACGATCCACCGAGCTGCCATGACGAGGACCGCAGAATCATTGCCGATCTCGACCATATCGTTGCTCCGCAGGGCATACAGGAATCCTACAAGCTACGCGTCGGCGGAATTGATCAGTGGGTCTATGTCCGTGGCCAGGACAAGACGAACCCCATCATCCTGTTTGTCCATGGGGGTCCCGCCGCACCGTTGTCCCCGGTCATGTGGCAATTTCAGCGCCCTCTGGAGGAATACTTCACCCTGGTCAACTGGGACCAGCGCGGCGCCGGAAAGACCTACCTGACGGTAAACCCTGATTCCATTGCCGATACCATCCACATCTCGCAGTACGTAAGTGACGCCATCGAAGTCGCGGAAGCCATCCGGCACAAGTACGGCGTCAGAAAGCTGGTCCTCATGGGGCACAGCTGGGGTACGGTCGTCGGCATGAAAGCGGCCCTCGCCCGACCCGACCTGTTCTATGCCTACGTCGGCATCGGCCAGGTGATCAACACCCGCACCAATGAAAAGCTGAGCTTTGAATACGGGCTCGAACAGGCGAAGAAGACAAACAACACCGAGGCAGTCACGGAACTCGAGTCCATCGCCCCCTATCCGGGCACGACGCCCATCACCCGAGCGCGGATCATCATCGCGCGAAAGTGGCCCCAATATTTTGGCGGCCTTAGTGCCTACCGCAGTGATTCCAGGTATTACTTCGACGGGCCCATGCTCTCGCCGGATTACGATCCCAAGGAGATCGCCGCCATCGATCAAGGCAACGCCTTCACCCTCGGGAAGCTCCTCCCCGAGTTCCTCGATGTGGATTTCACGGGCGTGAAGACGTTCCCCATTCCGGTGATCATGTTCATGGGGCGCCACGACTACACCACCCCGTCAGCACCCACCGCCGAGTGGCTTCAGGCCGTTCACGCGCCTTACAAACGTGGTGTCTGGTTCGAGAACTCCGCGCACATGATACCGTGGGAGGAGCCTGGGAAAACGCTGCTGAGTTTGGTGACGTATGTGAGGCCGCTAGCCCGGTAGTTCAAACGCATCCGGAGCAAAGTCGATCATCATGTCGAGACTAGTGACGGAGTCCGACCCTCGACCCCGGCATTATGATGGACTACTCGTTCAGCCTGAACGCAAAGCGCCCGCTCATGCCCACAATGGCGCAACGCGAAGGCACAATGGGCAGGTGGGGCCGGACGTATTTTCCCTGTGCAGCACCACCTGGTGGTTTACGCCGTTGAGAGTCAAGAACCGCGAATGATCGGCGGAACCACGACCGTAGCGGGAATCGAGATCCCCTCAACCGCTCCGTTCTTTCTGGCGATCGTGGCGGTGCATGTTGCCTTGGGCATCGTCGCAGTGGTCAGCGGGGCGGTCGCGATGCTCAGCACCAAGGCTCCAGGGCGGCATCCCAGATTCGGAACTACCTACTACTGGTCCATCACCGCGATCTTCATATCCGCAACTGTACTGAGCATCATGCGGTGGTCGGAGGACTACCCACTATTCATTCTGGGTCTGCTCGCACTTGCGGCGGCATCCTGGGGTCGAACAGCGCGGAGGCGTCGCTGGGCCGGGTGGGCTCGGATGCACATCCTCGGGATGAGCTCCTCGTACGTTCTGCTGCTGACTGCCTTTTACGTCGATAACGGCAAGCAGTTACCTCTGTGGCGGCAGTTGCCGATTTGGACATACTGGACACTGCCCGCTCTGATCGGAGCCCCCATCATTCTCTGGGCATTGTTACGACATCCCGTCGTGCGGCAATCCGAAGCACCCAGGCCAGGGGTCTAAGCGGCTCCTCGCGGCAAAAGCCGCACACCTCTGAGTACTCCATAGAGTCCGATACCCATCCAGATCAAGTTGAGACTGGCCGAAGGGTAGGCACCGTTCCATCCGCTGTTCACCACAAACCCGGCCCCGGAGAGCACGTTGAGCCACTGGTAAGTCCGCGAGGTCGAACTGAGCCTGCCGGAAGTGAGCAGCAGATACGCCGACAGCATCATGACCGCGGCGGTCCATCCGATGATCTCGATGAGGATTTTCAAGTCAGCTCTCCCGTTGCGAGCGCGTATTCTGACCTAACGCTGTCTCAGCGCGTGCCACTCCGCATCGCCGCGTCACCCTTCCCCGACCTCCCGTATGGACCATGATCGCGACATACGCTCGCGGTGCCGATGGACTGCTCCAGTTGTCCGCTTCGGCGATTGCAGATCGCTCACTGCCACACTATAGTTGTCATATGCAACTAAAGTCAGCCGCCCGTATGACACCGCTGCCCAGCGCGTTACAGGCGGATAGCCTCGCCTTACATGAGGCGCTCGCGGACCTCGTGCGGGCTTATCAGTTTCGGGATCGCGACCGCATTTGTTGTCACGATATCTCCGTAACGCAGTGTTACGCCCTGGAAGCGCTTAAGCGTGACGGACCGATGCGACTCAATGATCTGGCTGAAAGGCTATTCCTCGACAAAAGCACCTCGAGCAGGGTGCTCGGCGCGCTGGTGCGCAAAGGGTACGCCGAGCGGCCCGTGGATTTGAGCGACGGACGGGCGATCAGCGTTCGGATCACGGTTAAGGGACAGAGGCTATACCACCGGATTCATTGCGAGTTGGTTCAGCAGCAAGCGCAGATGATCGAGGACCTGACGCCCGCCGTCCGCCAAGCGGCGATCGAGGTGATCGCGCGTCTGGCCCGTGCTGCCGAACGCAAGTTCGGGATCGGCCGGGCAGCATCCACCGACTCCACTTGTTGTGGGACGGCAGACGAGTCCAATTGCTGTGGGGAATCAACCAAGTCCGGGTGTTGTGGACCGCAAAAGTAGGTTTGCATTTGCCCCGGCTGCGCGCGGTTACTGGAAACTCCTATCGCGCATCTTTTTGTTCAATGAGGCCAGCCGGGCCCTATGCCGCACGTTCGGCTTTCGGGAGGTTGGCATCTATGAAAAGCACGCCAAATTGGACGGCGCATGGCTCGACGTGGTGATCGTTGAGAAGTTACTCCCAGTGAATCTGCGATGAGCTGGCGGCGGCGTGAAATGGAGGAACGGTATGACAACATCCGCGAATATTGATCGACGATTGTTCCTTGCCTTGACCGCGGGAGCCGGAGTGGTCACCCAGATACCGCGGGTCGCTCGCGCACGCGAACTCGGACCGGGATCCAGCGCGTATGGTGTTCGCTCGCCACTGGAAAAGTCGGCGCGCACGTTTCGCGCCGGGTCCGTAACACCGGCATCGCGTTCGAGCCGAACGCCCCTGCAGGACCTCTACGGCACGATCACCCCGTCCGCTTTGCACTACGAAGCACATCACGCAGGCGTGCCGGCACTGGATCCGCGCGATCACCGTCTGCTGGTACATGGATTGGTCGACCGACCGCTGGTATTTACTTTTGAAGACTTGCTGCGCTTCCCAGCCGTTTCACGCGTTCATTTCATTGAATGTGCCGGCAATAGCGGCCGAGAGCAGCAAGACAACCCCGGGGAGACGCCCCAACAGAGCCACGGACTGCTGAGCTGCAGCGAGTGGACGGGGGTACCGTTGAATGTGCTGCTCGACGAGGCGGGCGTGAAATCCTCGGCACGCTGGATCGTGGCGGAGGGTGCAGATGCCTCGCGGCACACGCGCAGCATCCCGATCGCTAAAGCGATGGACGACGTGCTGGTCGCCTACGGCCAGAACGGCGAGGCAGTGCGCCCCGAACAGGGGTATCCACTGAGGCTCCTGGTACCGGGCTGGGAGGGAAACGTTAACGTTAAGTGGCTCTCACAGGTCCGGGTGGTCGAGATGGCGCAAATGTCACGCTCGGAAACGGCGAAATACGTTGATCTGATGCCCGATGGCACGTCGTGGCAATTTTCATTTGTCATGGAGGCCAAGTCCGTCATCACCCGTCCCGCCGGCGGCCAGTCGCTGCCTGGGCCCGGTGCCTATGAGATCACTGGACTTGCCTGGTCGGGTCGAGGGCGGATCACGCGGGTGGAGGTCTCTGCGGATGGCGGAAGGACCTGGGGCGATGCAGTTCTGAACGATCCGGTATTGCCCAAATCGCTGACACGATTTGCGGCGCCCTGGGTCTGGGATGGCCGAGAGGCGGTTTTGCAGTCGCGGTGCTCCGATGAGACCGGGTACCGGCAGCCGAGCCGTGAGGAATTGGTTGCCGCCCGCGGCTTGCACGAGGGCGGTGACGGACTGGATCACTACAACGGTATCAAGACGTGGTACGTGCATTCCGACGGCAAGGTGCGTCATGCGTAAAGCGCTGCTCGCCTTCGTTCTGGCGGTAACCGCCGCGCCGGGATGGGCGCGAGCCGATGCGCCCGGGACCGCTACGCCACGCTATCACCTGGGACGACCTGCAACAGATGCTGACATTGCAGCCGCCGGAATTTCGGTCGGCCCCGACGGGCGTGGTTTGCCGCCCGGGGGGGCCACGGCGCGCGAGGGTCGGCCGCTCTATGAATCGATCTGCGCCAGCTGCCATGGTCTTCGCGGCGAGGGCAATGACACGTATCCGGCGCTCGCCGGGGGTCACAATACCCTCAAGAGTGCGCATCCGATTCTGACGATCGGAAGCTATTGGCCATATGCGACGACCGTGTGGGACTACATCAACCGTGCGATGCCTTACCAGGATCCGGGCACGCTGACCCCACAACAAGTCTATGGACTGACGGCATACCTTCTGTACCTCAACAAGATCGTCGGCGAACGGCAGATCGTCAACCAACGCACGCTTCCGCTCATCCGTATGCCGAATCGCAACGGCTTCGTGCCGGATCCGCGACCGGACGTTCCCAGTCCGCATTCTGGAAAGGGGCGGCAGTCTCCCTGAGACTTTGCCCGATGGCTGGCGCGAGGCCAGCTCGGTCACTGCGGCACCAAACAGCGTGATGCCGGCCTGTCGCCCTGTCTTCTCCCGATGCGCGGCTACCGCACAAGCGCGGATCTGATGCGGTCCCGCTCCTTCTCTTCCTCATCAAACGCGTTGTACTGGTTGGGCGAATGATACTAGACACGAAAGCCGCAGGGCATTTGTGTTCTCTCGCTTAGCGTTGAACTATTGAGCAAACACGCAGCACATATGGAGGCGGCGGCGGCTCGCTCTCCTGCTGCATGAGCCCCGTGGAGTTCGAAAAACTCAACGGGAAAAGCTTAAGTTGGTGTCAGGGAAAACGGGGGCATCCCAGGCACTCGCCGCGCTGGATCCGTACATCGGGGAGCTGCAACTCCAACAGGTTCACAGCGGCACCGTGCAAGGCTACATTCGAGACACGCTGAGGGCTGGGGGCAGTGCCGGAACCGTCAACCGCGAGCTGGCGGTCGTGCGGCGGATCTGAACTTGTGTGCACGCCTGTGGCGCGACGAGTCTGGTCGCCCCTGGCTGGACACCGCACCTCTCATTCAGATGCAACGCCATCCGAACAAACGCACGCCCTACCTCGCCATGCACTACTCGGCAGCGGATATCGAGAGGCTGATTTTGCTCGCCGAGAAGGTGGGGGAACTGGCCTCCCGCAAATCTCCCGCACTGTCGATTGTTCGTGCGGGAGGTGCTTCGCAAGTGCCTGGGATCATTGGTGGAAAGGGAGGGACTCGAACCCTCGACCCCGGCATTATGAGTGCAGGCCCGGGATATTCAGTGTTGTAACTTCAATCACTTGCCAAGGGCGCCCGTTGCAACCTGGCACGACGAAGCACAACTGAGCACTACTGACTCCCGCAAATCTCCCGCACGCGACTGAAGCGACCAGCGGTCAGTATGCGCTTGGCGTCTTCAAGTGCAAAGACCGTTCATGACCGCCAGGTGCTCGAGCCCGGGGTGACGAGTCCGGCTTCTCCCAACGCGATGTTCTGGTTCGTCATGCAGGTCGGCATGATCTTCGGGTTCCTCACCACCTATCCCGCGAACTGACTGCTCGTGAAGTGGGGCATCAAGAGCGGAATGTGAGTGGCACCACCATTCGGACCGCCCTCGCCCCGGACCAGAGCGATCCGGTAGCACTGCCCCAACTCCTCGGGTAGCATCAACTCCGATGCGAGCATTTTGGCTTCAAATTCGGCGTGCTACGACTGCCCTCCTGGTCGTCCTGTCGCTGGGACATGGCCCGTTCGCCTTGGCGTGCACGCCGGCTGCGGGCATGCCGTGCTGCCCGGGATCAGGCGCACAGTCACTTGGAGCGCAGTGCGATTGCACTGGCGCGGCCATTTGCATGTTGGATTGCGCGGCGAGCGTGCAGTGCACATGTGATCAGCCGCTGCAGGGCGCGAATGTGTCAGCGCGCGAGACGCCAGCAAGCGGCCAGGGCGTCCATTTTTTCGCCCCGATATGGCCTCAGCTGCCGGTCGCCGCGCATCTAAACCTACCCCCGCAAGGACCGCCCCTTGATCCGCTGGTCGCGCTAGCCGGCCGGCATACCTATCTCACCACTCTTCGCCTGAGAATTTAACCGACTCCTCTCAGCCGACCGGCGCGCGCGAACCACGCGTGCGTGTGGGATCGCTTGCGATCCCGATTCGCTGAAAAGGAGTCTCTCGTGTATCAGCATTGGTGCCGTCTAGCCGGCTTGTCCGGCCTCGCGCTGCTCGTCACTTTGGCGGCGGGGGCCGAGCAGCCCGCTATCGATCCCGCGCCCCTGCCAACGCCTTTGACCGCGGAGGCCTTCACCGAGGCTGTGCTCGCTCATAACGCGAGCCTCGAGGCGATGCAGGAGGCGGTTGTGGCCTCGGTGGCCCAGATCAGGCCGGCCGGCTCTCTCGAGGACCCGACCTTCAGCGTGTCGGCCGCGCCGCGCACCTTCGGTAGCGCCACGGGGGCGAGCGGCGATGTGGTGGTGAGCCAACCCCTGCCATGGTGGGGAATACTTGATGCGCGCAAACAAGTGGCCCGAGCAACGGCGGAGGCGGCAAACCACGACCTGGATGCGCTGCGACTGCATCTCGCCGCGATCGCCCGCGGAGCCTTCTCGGACTGGGTATTCGTCCACCGCGCGCTTGAGATCAACGCGGCCAATCAGTCGGTGCTGACTGAGTTGCGGAGCGTGGCTCGGGTTCGATACACGACTGGACAGGCTCCCCAGGAGGACGTGTTGCAAGCGGACGTTCAGCGCACGTTGCTCAAACAGCAGCGGCTTGAGTGGGAACGTCAGCGCACCGCATTGCAGGCTCGCATGAATGCGCTCCTCGATCGCTTACCGCAGGCGCCCATTCCACCACCAGCCGATCTGCCCGCAGCCGTTGATCTCCCCGCTGAGGAAATCCTGGCGCAGCGAACGCTCGGGCACCCGCAGCTCGAGCAGCTTGAGGCGCAACGCGAGGCCGCCCAAGCCCAGGAGCAACTCGCAGACAAGGAACGCTACCCCAAGTTCGGGGTGAGCGTGGGCTACAACAACATGTGGTCGGATCCCGCCCTGCGGCCCATGGTGGGGCTGTCCCTCACCGTACCCATCGATCAGGCCAAGTACCGAGCGTCCATTGATGCCGCGCACGCGCAAGCGCGGCGCAGCGCATCCACACTCGAAGATCAGCGCGCGAGCCTGCTCGCAGAACTGGCCGCCGACTACGCATCCGTACAGGAAGCGGCGCAATCCCTCGCGCTCTACCGGGATGAGCTCGTGCCGCTCGCCCGCAACACGCTCGAGGTCGCGCGCACCGAGTATGAGAGTGGCAAGGGAGACTTTCTGAACGTGCTGACCGCCGAGCAGCACCGTCTCGATACCGAGACCGGGCTCGCCCGCACGCAGTCCGAATACTACCAACGACTGGCAGAGCTTGAGCAGGCGAGTGGGGGCGGCCTGCTCGCGCCGCGCTCGCTCGGTCAAGGAGTCGAACCATGAAGACCTATCGCACAGCATTTCTCGCGGCGCTGGGCGTAAACGTCCTCCTTCTCGCGATCTTCACTGCATGGTGGTGGAGCTCCCGGCCTATGAAGTCCACCGCAGCGGTTGCACAGCAACCAAGTGGGACGTTCGAGTCGGTAGCCAGCCCGGTGCCCTCTTCGGGAGCACCCGAGCAGGCCGAGCCGGCGTTGGCGCCGCTGCAGATCTCGCCTCAGCGATTGCAGAGTATTGGCGTGAAGATCTCCGAGGTGCAACGCAAGGCGGTGGACGACCGTATCGCAACGACCGGGAATGTCGCGGTCAACGAGACCAAGCTCGCCTACGTTCAAGTGCGCTTCTCGGGCTACGTTCAAAAGGTCTTCGTGGATGCCACTTACCAATACGTCCGCAAGGGACAACCGCTGTTCACGATCTACAGCCCGGATCTGGTCTCGACGGAGCGTGAACTCCTTCTGGCTAAGGAGAACCAGCGGCAGCTCTCGCATAGCTCCGACCCCGACATCGCCGCAGATGCCGCTTCGCTGGTCGAGGCAGCCGCCCAGCGCCTCAGGCAGTGGGATGTCCCGCAGCGGGAGATCGCGAGAATCGAGTCCACGGGGCAGGTGCAGCAGGATCTGCAGATCGATTCTCCCGTGTCGGGCTACATCACCGAGCGCGAAGCGCTGCCCAACAAGTACGCCCAACCTGACACTCGTCTCTACACCGTAGCGGATCTCTCCACGATCTGGGTATTCGCTCAGGTTTTTCAGAACGACCTCGGTCGCCTCAAGGTGGGCGATTCGGCCACGCTCACCGTCGATACCTACCCCGGTCGGGCTTTTCCGGGCCGAGTGGATTTCATCTACCCGGACATCGACATGACGACACGCACGGCACGCGTGCGTCTCGCGTTTGCAAATCCCGCGCTCGTGCTCAAGCCGGGGATGTTCGTCAATGTCTCACTCGATGTCCCGATGGGTGAGCACGAGGTGATCCCGGCTGCCGGGGTACTCCAAACGGGCACTCGGTCGCTGGTGTTTGTGGACCATGGTGGTGGGAATCTCGAGCCGCGCGACATTGAGCTCGGCGAGCGCGCCGGCGACGACTACGTTGTCTTGAAGGGCCTCAAGGCCGGCGAGCGCATCGTCACATCCGCCAACTTCCTGATTGATTCAGAGAGTCAGCTTCAGGCAGCCCTCGGAACCTTCGTTCCGCCGCCACCCGGCGCGGGGGGCACAGGAGCGATGGGCGCACCGCAGGCAAGCATCGAGCTGACGACGGAGCCCAATCCGCCGCGCAAGGGCGGCAACCTCATTCGCGTAAAGCTCACGGACGAGCACGGCGCAGCCGTTTCCGGCGCGCAAGTCACCGTCACGTTCAATATGGCGGCTATGCCGGCCATGGGTATGGCGGCCATGCGCGTACCGGTCTCCCTCGCAGCAAAGGGTGATGGGCTCTTCGAGGGATCTGCGGAGCTTCAAAGCGGGGGAACGTGGCAGGTCACGATTCTCGCCAAGAAGAACGATCAGGTCCTCGCCAGCAAGCAGCTCTCGGTCAACGCCACGGGGGGCATGTAAATGATCGCGCGGCTGATTGAGTGGTGCACCCGGAATCTCTTCCTGGTGTTTACGGCGACCTTCCTGGTCATTGCCGCTGGAATCTGGACCATGACGCGCATCCCCCTCGATGCGCTGCCCGACATCTCGGATGTGGAGGTCATTATCCACACGCCCTGGGAGGGCGAGCCGCCCAATATCATCGAAGATCAAGTGACGTACCCGATCGTGACGACGCTCCTGGCTGCGCCCCACGTGAAGGCCGTGCGAGCGCAGACGATGTTCGGCGATTCCTACGTGTTTGTCGTGTTCGAAGACGGCACCGATCTCTACTGGGCTCGGTCTCGGGTTCTTGAGTACATGCAGCAGATCCAGGGACATCTTCCGGCCTCCGTTCATCCAGTCATCGGTCCTGATGCCACGGGTGCGGGCTGGGTCTACGAATACGTTCTCGTGGATCACTCCCACCAGCACAGCCTCGCCGATCTACGCAGCCTGCAGGATTGGTACTTGCGCTATCAGCTGGAGACGGTGCCGGGCGTCTCGGAAATCGCCTCGATCGGCGGATTCGTCCGGCAGTACCAGGTGCAGCTGGATCCCGTAAAGCTCCGGGCCTACAACATCCCCCTCTCGACCGTCATCGATCACATCCGCGCGGGCACCAACGAGGTCGGCGGACGGCTGCTCGAGTTCGGCGGCGCCGAGTACATGGTGCGCGGACTCGGGTATTTCCACTCCCTGGACGATCTATCCAACGTGCCGGTGGCCACCAAGGACGGGACGCCCGTGCTCGTGCGCAATCTCGGCACCGTCGCCTTCGGCCCCGATATTCGCCGCGGGGTCGCAGAATGGCAGGGCGAGGGTGAGACCGTCGGCGGCATCGTCGTCATGCGCTATGGCATGAATGCGTTGCAGGTGATCAACGGCGTAAAGGCGAAGCTTGCCGAGATCGCCCCGTCGCTCCCGGCAGGGGTTGAAGTTCGCGCCGGTTACGACCGCTCCGGGCTGATCGTTGCCTCCATTCACACGCTCGAGCGCGACTTGCTCGAGGAAGCGATTGTCGTCAGCCTGGTGATCATCATCTTTCTTTGGCACCTCCGCTCCGCGCTGATTCCGATTCTCACCATACCGATCGCGGTCATCGCATCGTTCATTCCGATGTACTACCTCCACGTCTCGAGCAACATCATGTCGCTCGGAGGCCTGGCGCTCGCCATCGGCGTGCTGGTGGATGCCGGAATCGTCATGGTGGAGAACGGCTACCGGCTGCTTGCCGAGCGACAAGCCGACGCACCCAGGGAGGCCTCCTCTGGTGGAGAGCGCAGTCTCGCCGGTGACCCAGCAGTCTCGGCGCCACGCGCATTAGATGGAGAGCGCCGCCAAGTTCTGCTCGTTGCGGCCCAACAGGTCGCACCGGCGCTCTTCTTCTCATTGCTCATCATCGTCGTATCCTTCTTGCCGGTCTTCCTCCTGCAGGCGCAGGAAGGGCGGCTGTTCAGCCCGCTCGCCTGGACCAAGACACTCGCCATCGCGTGCTCGTCCATTCTGGCCATCACGCTGGTCCCGGTCCTCATGCCGCTCTTCATCCGCGGGCGTCTCCTTCCGGAGTCCAAGAATCCCGTCTCTCGCTTCACCCGGGCGATCTACGTTCCCGTGCTGCAGCGTTGTCTGCGATTTCGCAAGACCACCATTGTCGTCGCGGCGATCGCTCTCGCACTGACCCTGCCGCTGGCCTCGAGGATCGGCAGCCAGTTCATGCCTCCGCTCTTTGAGGGCTCTGCGCTCTACATGCCCACCGCGCTGCCGGGTATCTCCATCACCCAGGCTTCTCAGTTGTTGCAGGAGCAGGACCGGATCATTCGCACTTTCCCGGAAGTCGAAACGGTCTTCGGAACCGTTGGACGTTCGGAAAGCGCAACCGATAACGCACCGCTCGATATGTACGACACCACGATCATGCTGAAACCCCGCAGCGCGTGGCCTGCCGGGATGACCTACGAACAACTGATCCAGGATATGGACGCCAAACTGCAGTTCCCGGGCCTCACCAACACCTGGACGATGCCCGTCGAGAATCGTCTGGACATGGAACTCACGGGTATCAAGACACCCGTCGGCATGAAGATCCAGGGGCCGAACCTCGCCGGGATCCAGCAGGTCGGAGCCCAGATCAGCACCCTTCTCTCTGGGCAGAAGGATGTGCAGTCCGTGTTCGCCGAACGCGTCGCGGAAGGCTTTTACGTCAACATTGCGGTGAACCGGCCGGTTGCCGCCCGATACGGCCTGGACGTGGGGGATGTTCAACGCGCCGTCGAATCAGGGATTGGGGGTGCGAATATCGCGGAGACCATCGAAGGACGCGAACGCTATCCCGTCAACGTCCGATACAACCGTGACTTCCGCGGTGACGTTGCCGACCTCAATCAAGTGGTGATCGCAACTCCCTCGGGTGCCCAGATCCCGATCAGCGAGGTCGCGACGATCTCCTTCTCCCGCGGTCCTTCGATGATCCGTGACGAGGATGCCCAGCTCACGGGCTATGTGTACTTCAACCTGAATACGTCCGACTATGGGGGGTTCGTTGCGCACACCGACCAGCTGCTGCGCGAGAAGCTCCATCTGCCTGCCGGCTACAACTATACGTGGTCCGGAGAGTACGAGTTTGAACTGCACGCCAAGAAGCGGCTCGAGCTCATCCTGCCGGTCGTCTTCTTCGCGATCTTCCTACTGCTCTATATGGTTTTCCACTCAGTGGCGGAAGCCGCGATGCTCTTCTTCCCCACTTTCTTCTCACTGATCGGCGGGCTCCTTTTGCAGCTGCTGCTCGGCTACAACTTCAGTGTCGCGGTCGCCGTGGGCTATATCGCTCTCTTCGGCATAGCGGTCGAAACTGGTGTCGTGATGGTCGTCTATCTGCATGCGGCGCTCAATCATCGTCTGGTGCAAGAGAAGCCGTTGCAGCATGAGGATATAGCGGCCGCCACGATCGAGGGTGCGGTGCTCCGTTTGCGGCCCGTGCTCATGACGGTTTTCGCCGTCATCGGGAGTCTCGGGCCCCTGCTCTGGGAAACGGGCATTAGCTCGGATGTCATGAAGCCGATTGCCGCACCCATCGTAGGCGGGATGGTGAGTTCGACGATCGCCGTCATGATTCTTGTGCCGATACTGTTCGCGATGCTCAAGGAGCGCGCATTTCGCCGCGGAACACTCAAGCGCAGCTCGCCGGCATAAGCTCGCGTTGAGTTCGGGGTAGCGATGCGCGCCGACAAGACCCGTCGCCCTCACTGCCATAACGGTTGAACGTGCGGAGGCGTGGAAAGCGCGGCGCCTGCTTGGGCCGTCGGTAGCCTGCCTTGTTTGCTGAAGTTGCGTCTTGGGTATTAAAAGGACCATTTATTATTATATGGTGCTATTATTACCCGCATGAAAACCCGGGATCTCGACACCGCACTCAAGGCGTTCCGCGATAAGGGCGGCACGCTCCGCACCCGCGACCTGATCGCGCACGGCGTGCATACCGATGCCCTTTATGCTCTCCGTGAAAGCGGCCGAATCGTCGAGATCGGCCGCGGTCTTTATCGTCTGGCCGAAGTCGGCGAAGCTGAGCACCCCGACCTTGCGGTCGTAGCAGCGCGCGCACCGAATGCGGCCGTCTGCCTCATCAGCGCGC
The DNA here is from genome assembly GCA_963718865.1 of uncultured Gammaproteobacteria bacterium. Classification (GTDB taxonomy): domain Bacteria; phylum Pseudomonadota; class Gammaproteobacteria; order Steroidobacterales; family Steroidobacteraceae; genus 13-2-20CM-66-19. The sequence goes on from CAVRAE010000002.1 coordinate 522,461, forward strand.
TCTCGTATCACGGCATTACGACGCAGATCCCATCCTCCGTCCACCTTGCCGTACAGCGAGGCAGCTACCACGGTATCAAACTGCCAATGCCCGTCACGGTGTACCGCTTCGATCCAAAGACATTCAGTGAGGGACTCGAGACGCATCGCATCGGAGGCATGCCCCTCAAGATCTACAGCGCCGCGCGTACCGTGGTCGACTGTTTCAAGTTCAGGAACAAGCTCGGGCTCGATGTCGTACTCGAGTCACTGCGTCTGGCGCGACAACGAAAGCGCCTCCAGAACCGTGAGCTACTGCATTACGCGCGGCTGCTTCGTGTCGAAAGGCCTATGTCACCGTATCTTCAGGCCATCGAATGAACAGCAAGGAAGTGAAGAACGTAGTGGCCTCCGTGCTTGCAAGGCTGCGCAACACTTCGAAATCCGGCGGTGTACCGTTTCAGCAGGTTCTCCAACAGTATGCAATGGAGCGATTCCTATATCGCGTCTCGAAGTCGCGGCACGCGCAGAGTGTCATCCTCAAAGGCGCCCTGCTACTGAAGACCATCGGCATCCCCAACGCGCGTCCGACTATGGACATCGACATGCTGCGCAAGGGCAAGGCCGATCAAGCGAGCCTGGTGGCGCTCGTCAAGGACTGTGCGACTCTCAAAGTGGAGGCGGACGGTCTCACCTTCCTGGCTGACACCGTGGTGGCCGAGGACATCACGAAGGGTTCAGAGTACAAAGGCACGCGAATCCTCATGGACGCCCGCATGGACAATGTGCGCCTGAGGATCCAGATCGACTTCGGTGTGGGTGACGTCCTCGTGCCCGGCGCGAGAATGATCGAATATCCGGTCTTCCTGGGCGGCGAGACGATTCACCTGCTCGCCTATCCCGTTGAGTCCGCAATCGCAGAGAAGCTCCAGGCAATGGTGGCACTCGGTGCCACCAACAGCCGGATGAAGGACTTCTACGACATCTGGGTCTGCTCGAACCATCTCGACTTCAATGCACGCACGCTTCTCAAGGCCATCGACGCGACGTTCAAGAACCGAGAGACGCCGGTCCCGGCGCAAGAGTTTGAGGCGCTTACGGCAACCTTCGTTGAAGCGCATGGTGTGCAGTGGAACGCCTTCGTAAAAAAGATAGGCGAGCCCGAGCTCATCGACGAGCTGGGCAAGGTCGTCGCGGATCTTAAGGTTTTCGCACTACCGGCCCTTCGTGCAGTCTCACACGGCGAACCACTCACCCAGCGGTGGAAGGCCGGAGCCGGATGGACAAATTCATGAGCTGCTGAGCAGCGTAGTCACGATCCGGCTCGGATCTTTGGGCGAAGAGATTTCCGGCGTAGGCGATCTCTTTGCCGCCTCTTCGCTCACCCTTTGGGTAGTTTCTATACTGAGCGAGCAACGGGCGCCACTTGGCTCAAACCGAAAAGGAGCGAGTCATGGCGGAAATCAATTGTGGTTTGTTAAAGCGATATCGTACAGACGGTACGTACGTGTGGCACATCGACAAACGTGTGAGGCGATACGGTCGTCTATGCGAAAGCACGGGCACAGAAGACCGCGAGGAAGCCGAGCGATACCTGCTCCATCGCTTGCGCGAACTTCGCGAGATCCGAATCTATGGCGAGCGGCCGCAACGCACGTTTCGAGACGCGATTCAGAGGTACCTAGTCGAGCACTCGGCGAAGCAATCGATCGATCGCGATTCGGCGATCCTGAACGATCTGGATTACTTCATTGGCAACCTACCGCTTGATCGGATCAACAACGACTCCTTCGCGCGCTATCGCATGGCGCGCCGGCATATTTCTGTTCGCACACGCAATCAGAAGATAGCACTTGCTCGACGAGTTCTTCGGCTGGCAGCGACGGTATGGTGTTTCCCTGGGACCAACTTAACCTGGCTCGAGAGAACGCCGGAGATTCTTCTGGAAAGTGGCCATCGCGGGCGCCAGCCGTATCCGATCGATGAGCGGGAGCAGGAACTGCTGTTCAGCGAGCTGCCACCGCACGCTGCGGAAATGGCGACGTTCGTAGTCAACACAGGAGTGCGTGACCGGGAACTCTGTCAGCTCAAGTGGTCGTGGGAACGTCGTATATCGACTCCGGACGTGCCGCGTGGCTGGCGGAGTGTCTTCGCGTTACCGCCCGAGGTCGTGAAGAACGGCGAGTCGCGGGTGATCGTTCTCAACGATGCTGCACAAGCCATCATTGAGCGCGCTCGTGGTCGCCATCGCCGGTTCGTCTTCGTGTCACCGCGTCGGCGGACGCAACTGGGTCATCTACGTTCAGCCGGCTGGGACGGGGCACGGAGGCGCGCTGCGGAGCGCTACCGAGAATGGTTCGGAATGGACGCGCCGGCCGGCTTCCGAACCGTCCGGGTCCATGACCTCCGACACACGTTCGGTCGGAGGCTCCGAGCGGCCGGAGTGAGTCTCGAGGATCGGCGGGACCTGCTGGGTCACAAGGGGCCAGACATCACGACGCACTACAGCGCTGCCGAGATCGGCCGATTGCTCGAGGCTACGAACAGGATCGTGGGGTCCCGCGAAACTCCCACGCCGACCTTACGGCGCGTGATCGAAAGCGCGCGTAAGTCATTGGTGGAAAGGGAGGGACTCGAACCCTCGACCCCGGCATTATGAGTGCCGTGCTCTAACCAGCTGAGCTACCTTTCCACGAAGGGGCGCGCATTGTCCTCACCCTCGGCAGGGCGTGTCAAACCTGCGACCGGCGCCGGGTGACCCGATCATCGCGATATTGCCCGCATGCCTTGAATCGCACAGTCTAGGCCGGCGGCAAAAGCTGCCAGATCCTGAGCAATCAACCCGATTTCGCTGTACGGGAGGCACCCCCAATGAGATCCCGCCGTGACGTTTTGCAGATGGCCGCCTGGCTCTCGACCAGCGCCGCGCTGCCGGCCGCCCTGGCCGCCGCCCGGTCGGGGACACTGTTGATCCTCGGCGGCACCGGTTTCATCGGCCCGCACCTGACGCAGGAGGCGCTGCGCCGCGGCTGGAAGGTGACGCATTTCAACCGCGGCAAGACCGCCGCGGACGGCGTTCCCGGTGTTGAAACGCTGCTCGGCGATCGCAAGGGCAAGCTCGATGCACTGCGCGGGCGCAAGTGGGACGCGGTGGTCGACGACACCGGCTACATTCCAAAATACGTGAAGATGTCCGCCGAGCTGCTGGCTCCGAACGTCGGCTACTGCCTGTTCATCTCGAGCATCTCGGCCTACGCGAGCTTCGCAAAGCCCAACGACGAACACTCGCCCACCGGGACGCTGTCGAATCCCGATATTGAAGAAGTCACCAACGATACCTACGGACCCATGAAGGCGCTGTGCGAGCAGTACTCGGCGGCCGCCTTCAACGGCCGTATCAGCATCGTCCGGCCCGGCTACATCGTGGGGCCGCTCGATCGCAGCGACCGCTTCACGTACTGGCCGGTGCGCGCCTCAAAGGGCGGCGAGATGCTGGCGCCGGGCACGCCGCGCGATCCCGTGCAGGTCATCGACGTGCGTGACCTCACTGCCTGGATGATGCACCTGGTCGAGTCGCGCACCAGCGGTTACTTCAACGCGGATTCGCCCCCCGGCAGGTTCACCATGGGTGAGCTCATCACGGCAAGCCAGCAGGCGGCGCCGGGCGCCGGCACGACGGTCACCTGGGTCCCGGAGGATTTTCTCGCCGCGCACTGGAAAGCCGAGGAGCTCGACCTGCCGCCGTGGTCGCCGGTAAAGGGCGACACGGCCGGCTCGTCACTGACTTCGGTGGAGCCGGCGCTGAAGACCGGGCTGCGCTCGCGCCCGCTGGAGATCACCGTGCGCGACACGCTGGCGTGGTTTCAGACACTCCCCGCGGAGCGGCAGTCGAAACTGCGAGCGGGCCTCGACCCGCAGAAAGAGGCGGACACCCTGCGCGCCTGGCACCTGGAGCACGGCAAGGGCTGAGTGCCCCCGAGCGGCGCTTCAGACATTGAACCTGAAGTGCATGACGTCCGCTTCCTGGACGATGTACTCCTTGCCCTCAAGCCGCAGCTTGCCGGCGTCCCTGGCGCCCGCCTCGCCCTTACCGGCGATGTAGTCCGCGAACCCGATGACTTCCGCGCGGATGAACCCGCGCTCGAAGTCTGTATGGATGACGCCGGCCGCCTGCGGTGCAGTCGAGCCGCTGTGCACCGTCCAGGCGCGCACTTCCTTGGGTCCGGCGGTGAAGAAAGTCTGCAGTCCGAGCAGGGTGTATGCGGCGCGGATGACGCGGTTGAGGCCAGGTTCCGCGAGGCCCAGCTCGGCAAGGAAGTCCGCGCGGTCGGCATCTTCGAGCTGCGCGATCTCCGCTTCGATCGCCGCACACACCGCAACCACTACCGCGCCTTCCGAGGCGGCACGCTGCTCGAGCCCCGTGAGCAGCGGGTTATTGGTGAAACCGTTCTCGGCGACATTGGCGACGTACATCACCGGCTTCGCGGTGAGCAGCTGCAGCTCGCGCAGATCGCGGCGCTCCTCCTCGGTGAGCGTGAGCGCGCGCACCGGCTTCACCGCGTCAAGCTGCACCTTGACGCGCTCGAAGAGTGCGCGACGGCGCACCGCATCCTTGTCACCGCCCTTGGCCGCCTTGGTGGCGCGGTCGAGTCCCTTGTCGAGCGTGGCCAGATCCGCGAGCGCCAGCTCGGTATCGATGATCTCCACATCCGACAGCGGATCGATGCGGCCGGCGACGTGAATGATGTCGGTACTCTCGAAGCAGCGCACCACGTGTGCGATCGCATCCACCTCGCGGATGTGCGACAGGAACTGGTTACCGAGACCCTCGCCCTGGGAGGCGCCGGCGACGAGTCCTGCAATGTCGACGAACTCCACCGTCGTCGGCATGATCTTTTCGGGCCTGGCAATTGCAGCCAGTTGTGCGAGTCGCGGGTCGGGCACCGGGACCACGCCCACGTTCGGATCGATGGTGCAGAACGGATAGTTCTCGGCGGCGATCTGCGCGCACGTCAGTGCGTTGAACAGCGTCGACTTGCCGACGTTGGGAAGACCGACGATGCCACAGCGGATAGGCATGTCAGGCCTTGGCCGCCGGCGCGGGGCCCGGGCCTGCGGCCCCCGGCGGCGGGTCGCGGCCGTGCAGACGATTCATCGCCGGCTGCGCGCCCTCCTGCATGAGCACCGGCACGATGTCAGCGGCCGCCACAATCGCGTCCTGTATGAGCTGGGCATCGGCGGCGCCGGCGCGACCCAGGACGTAATCCAACACCTGGGAGCGATCGCCCGGATGGCCGATGCCGATCCGCAGGCGCCAAAAGCCATCGCCCATCTGGCCGATCACATCGCGCATGCCGTTGTGGCCGGCGGCTCCGCCGCCCTGCTTGAGGCGCACCACGCCGGCCGGGAAATCCAGCTCGTCATACGCGACCAGCAGCGATTCCACCGGCACCTTATAGAAGCCCGCGACGCTGCGCACCGGTTCGCCGCTGTGATTCATGTAGCTCATGGGCTTCAGCAGCCACAGCTCCGTATCAGCAATGCGCACGCGCGCTACTTCGCCGCGGTGCCGGGGCTCGCTGCGGAACGTGGCCCCATGGCGGCGCGCCAGCTCGTCGGCGAACTGGAACCCGGCGTTGTGTCGGGTGCGCGCGTACTCGGTGCCCGGATTTCCGAGGCCGACGATCAGCTTGAGCGGCTCGCCTGTCATGTCGTTAACTCACCCCGGAAACGCCGCCGGCCGCATCGGAAATGCCGAAGCGGCCGGCGGACGATCTGCAGGGCTTGTGCGGCGGCTACTTCTTGCCGCCCTCCTTCTTGGGCTGAGCGGCGTCCTTCTTCTCCTCGCCCTTCTTGGCGGCACCCGCTGCCGGGGCCCCGGCAGCGCCCGCGGCGGGGGCAGCACCGGCGGGCGGGGCTGCGCCCGGAGCGCCCGGCGCGCCCGGCGCGCCTGGTGCACCAGCAGCTGCGGCACCCTCGACCGGTGCAGCGGCGGCCTCGGCGGCAACCGGCTCCGGCTCCTCGGCACGCGGCGCATGGATCGACGCCACCGGCGCGTTACGCTGCGTGAGCTCCGGGATCGCAACTCCGGGGGGCAACGGAATGTCCGCCATGAACTTCGTATCGTTCAGGGCCATCCCGGACATGTCGAGCTCGAGGAACTCGGGCAGATCCTTCGGCAGGCAGGACACTTCGACGTCGGCGCGCATGTGCGACACGACGCCGCCTTCGCTCTTCACGCCCGGGGAAATGCTCGCGCCCTTGAAATGGATCGGCAGGCTGATGCGGATCTTCTCGTTCTCGACCACGCGCTGCAGGTCGACGTGCACCACGAGGTTCTTCGCCGGGTGCATCTGCACGTCCTTGATGATCGCCTCCTGAGTGCCTTCGCCGATTTTCAGCCGCACGATCGAGGAGTAAAAGCGCTCATCCGCGATCATGGTGAGAAGGTTCTGCTGATCGAGAATCAAAGCCTGGGCGTCCTTGTCGGCGCCGTACAGGATGGCGGGGACTTTGCCCGTGTGACGCAGGCGGCGGCTCGCACCCTTGCCTTGCATCGCACGGACATCCGCGCCGAATGTGAATGAAATACGCATGACTCAAGTCTCCAGTAGTGACAAACACGTGCCGGTTCGCGACCAAACCCGCACACCCTGAAATTCAATCAACATACAGCGAGCTCACCGACTCCTCTTCGCGGATGCGGCGGATGGTCTCCGCCAGCAGCGCCGCCACCGACAATTGCCGGATACGGCCCGCGCTCTTCGCCGCGGCGCTCAAGGGGATCGTGTCCGTCACGACCAGCTCATCGAGCGCCGACTTCGAGATCTTTTCCACCGCGCCACCGGACAGGATCGGGTGCGTGATGTAAGCCAGTACCTTGGCCGCGCCCTCGTCCTTCAGCGCCTGCGCTGCCTGGCACAGCGTACCGGCGGTGTCGACCATGTCGTCCACCAGCACGCAGGTGCGGCCCTCGACCTCGCCGATGATGTTCATCACTTTCGACTCATTCGGCCGCGGACGGCGCTTGTCGATGATGGCGAGATCCGCATCGTCCAGGCGCTTGGCGAAAGCGCGTGCCCGTGCCACGCCACCCACATCCGGCGACACCACGATAACGTCGCGGTGCGCCTGCTTCCACGCGTCCCCGAGCATCACCGGTGAGGCGTACACGTTGTCCACCGGGATATCGAAGAACCCCTGGATCTGGTCCGAATGCAGATCGATGGTCAGCAGGCGGTTCACCCCCGCGCTCGACACCATGTTGGCAACGAGCTTCGCCGTGATCGCCGAGCGCGTCGCGCGTGGGCGGCGATCCTGGCGCGAGTAACCGAAATACGGCACCACCGCGGTGATGCGCGCGGCGGAGGCGCGGCGCGCCGCGTCCACCATCACCAAAAGCTCCATCAGGCTGTCGTTCGCCGGCGGACAGGTCGACTGCACGATGAAGACATCGCGCCCGCGCACGTTCTCCATCAGCTCGACGTTCACCTCGCCGTCGCTGAAGCGCCCGACGTAGGCACGTCCGAGCGGCGTCTGTAACGCGCGCGCAATGTCCTGCGCCAGCGCCGGATTGGCGTTGCCTGCAAATAGCGCGAAGGTGTTGTCGCCGGTACTCATATCTGTGTGCGCTGTGCGCGTGCCGCCTTCAAGAAAACTGGCTGGGGTGGAAGGATTCGAACCTCCGAATGGCGGGATCAAAACCCGCTGCCTTACCACTTGGCGACACCCCAGCACCGCACCGCCTCGCGTAAAGAGCGAGCGGGCGCGCATCTTACAGCCGCCTCACCCGCGCCGCCCCTTTGAAAGCAGCTCATGCACGGGGGACATATTCAGCCCCTGTGCAACGAAGCTCATCCAGCGATCCGGTACCCGCGCCGCGAGGCGCTCCGCCTGGACTGCACTCTCGCAGGCCGCAAACACGCACGAGCCGGTGCCCGTCAGACGCGCCGGCGAAAACTGCGTCAGCCAGTCAAGGGCTTCGGCAACTTCCGGGGCACGCGCGCGCACCACGTCCTCGCAATCGTTGCGCCCGCCCGAATCCAAAAGGGCGCGTATTGTGCTGACGGGAGAATTTCCTGTCAATTCAGGGCTCTGGAACACCTCGCGGGTGCTGACCCCGACTCCCGGATAGATGATGGTGTACCACTTCGCCGGCAGCGTCACCGGGGTCAGCCGCTCGCCGATCCCCTCCCCTAACGCCGAAGAACCTTTAATAAAAACAGGTACATCCGCACCCAGCGGGAGTCCAAGGCTCGCCAGATCGGGCAAGGACAGCTTGCTGCCCCACAGCTCATTCAGCGCCAGCAGCACCGTGGCCGCGTCCGAGCTGCCCCCGCCGAGGCCGCCACCGAGCGGGATGCGTTTGTGCACTGTGAGGGTCGCGCCGAGCGGCGAGCCGGTGGCCTGCCTGAGCAGCTGCGCCGCGCGCACCGCGAGATCCGCCTCCGGCGCCACGCCGTCGGGACCCGCGAGCCGTTCGATCTGACCATCCTCGCGCAGTGTGATCGCGATGGTGTCGCACAGATCGATGAGTTGAAACAGCGTCTGCAGTTCGTGGTAGCCGTCGGCGCGCTGCCCGGTGACATGCAGAAACAGATTTAGCTTCGCCGGCGCGGGCCAGCGGGTTTGCGCCTGCCTCACAACCGCCAGCCATCCACGAGCAACCGTACCCGCACGGTGTCGCGCTGTACGGAAAGACGCGCCGGCAGCGATTCACCCGCGACCTGCATGTAGGCGGTGTAATGAACATTCCATCCGCCCTGGGAGAGATCCTGCAGCCGCTGCTGTCCGGGTTCGAGCGCTTCGGTCGCTGGCATGGCCGGGTCCGGCACGCCCTGGATCCAGAAGCGCAGGCTCTTGAGCGGCGGGTCGAACCCCAGGCGGGTAGCGAGTTCGGCGTGTGCCGCGTCGCTGTCCAGGTGTTGCCCGCTCGCGTTGACGATCTGCAGATCCTCACCTTCGGCGCTGATGCGTACCGCGCCGACTCCGAGCGGTCCTTCCAGCGTGAGCTGTGAACGCGCGCCCACTTCAGTCCACTGCAGATTCGCGTTGACGCCCTGGTCACCCACGGCGATGGCGACGCGGCCGGAGAGTTCGAAATGATCCCGCGCCTGCAATTGCGGCCGGCGCTCGTCCCACGGCACGGTGAGCGGGGAGACGACGGGCAGCGTCCGGCAGCCAGCAACCAGTCCAAGAACCGCGGCCCCCAGGGCCGCCGCCACCTTACGGGGCATCGGGCAGGAACCGCTTTACCGTGGCTTTCAGGGGTTTCGAATCCGGATCGCGGGCGAGCGCTGTGGCCCAGACCTTGCGTGCTTCGCTGGGTTCACCGCTCACCCACAGCGCCTCACCCAGGTGGGCGGCAATCTCGGCGTCCCGGCCCACGGACCAGGCGTGGGCGAGCGTGCGCGCCGCGGCACCCGCATCGCCCTCGCGAAAACGCACCCATCCGAGGCTGTCGAGCGCCGCGGGGCTGTCGGGCATCACCAGCAGTGCCCGACGGATGAGGGCTTCGGCGTGCGGCAGCTCGAGGGAGTGATCGGCGAGTGTGTAACCCAGGGCGTTCAGCAGTGTTGGATCTTCAGGCCGCTCGGCGAGCAGATGCTCCAGTGCCGTCACGGATTCGTGCACCTGGCCCGCCTGCTCGAGGATCACCGCCCGGTCGTACTCGATCGAGGGATGCTGCGGATGGCGGTCGAGCTCGGCCTTGAGCACGGCAAGACCGGTGCCGGCATCGCCGTGATCGGCGAGCAGCCGCGCCTTGGCAAGCGTCAGGTCCAGTTCCTGCTCCGGGTGGTCCGCGGCGTAGTCATCCAGGAGTGCGAGCGCTTCGGTGCGCGAGTTGCGATCAAGCAGAAGACCCGCGGCGCGCGAGCGCGCCGGCAGCGCCACGGTCGAATCGTACAGCCGCCGGTAGTCGGCGATGGCGCCGTCCGCATCGCCGTTACGCGCCTCGATGTCAGCCAGATACAGCTGCGCAGCGTCATTGCCTTCGCCGTTGGACAGCAGCCGGGTGAAGCGCACCTTGGCGTCCTTCAGATCCCCGGAATCAAAAGCGAGCAGCGCCAGCCGCCGGTCGATTTCGGTCGCGGGCGCGCCTTGCGTGCGCAGTTGCTCAAGTTGCGCGCGGGCTTCCTCGTAGCGATTGAGCGCGGCGAGAATTTCACTGAGTTCCAGCCCGCCGTGGATGGCATCGACCGCCATCGCAACCCGTGCGGCAGCGATCGCGTCGGCGCCGCGGCCCTGCAGCAGGCAGGCGCGCGCCAACACGTGCAGCGCGGCCAGATCCTTGTCATTTTTCGCGAGCACCTGACGCGCGTAACTTTCAGCGCGCGGTCCGTCATAGGCAGTAAGCGCGAGCTCGCCGAGCAACAGCTGCGTCGCCGCTGAGGGCGCGGGCGGCCCGTCCAGTGCGCCACTCATGGCGGCCAGTACTCCGGGGGCGTCGGCTTCCTCGAGCAGCAGCGCTGCCAGCTCGCTCATGTTGGCCGCTACCGGGTCACGGGCGGCGCCCTTGCGCGGGCGCGCCGCCCCCGCCGCTGCCGCAGCACCCGGTGGCTGCGCCTGCGGGGTGGCGTCGCGCTCCACGGAGAGGCGGATGGCGCGAATCGCATCGCGCGCATCCGCGGTGCGATACAGTTTCAGCGCCACCACGGCGTAGAGGGTGTTGGCGCCCACGTCATCGGGGGCGAGCGTCCGCCAGCGGTTCGCGGCCTGCCAGGCGGCGGGCACGTGCTCGCACGCGATCGCCACCTGCGCAGCGCGACGCGCGAGCGCCGCATCCCCGGTGGCGGCCGCCTGCGCGTAGTCCTCGGAAGCGGTGCGGCAGTCGCCACGCTTCAAAGCGACCTCGGCGGAGACCGTGAGAGCGGTGGAGTCCGCAGGGGTAGCCGCTGCGCCCGGCTTCTGTTGCGGGTGAACACTGGCGCATCCGGTGAACGCGAGCCCGGCCACGCACAGGATCGCGCCACAGCGCCATGGGTGATTGAATACCGGCATGCCGGTCACTATAGAGCCTCCGCGGGGAGTGCGCACCGCGCAGCTTGTCACAAACTACGGACATCCCGGAGAATGCCGCGCGCCTTAAGTCCGGCCCGCGGGCAGGAAGCGTGGCTTTTGCCCACAATGCACCAATCATGAAGGAATCCATCCACCAGCGGCTGCAGAAGCTGTCCGATCGTTTTGAGGAGCTCGGGCGGGTGCTGGCGAGCGACGAGGTTGCCGGCGGATCGCAGCGTTTCCGCGAACTGTCCATGGAATACGCGCGGCTGCAGCCGCTGGCGGATCGCTTTGGGCAGTATCACGTGCTGGAAGGCGATCTTAAGGCGGCGCAGGACATGCAGGCCGACGGCGATGGGGAGATGCGCGCCCTCGGCACCGAGGAAGTGGCGCGTGTGCAGGAGGCCATCGCCGCCGCGGAAGAGGATCTGCGCACGCTGCTGCTGCCGAAGGACCCGCGCGACGACCGGAATATCTTCCTCGAGGTCCGCGCCGGCACCGGCGGCGACGAGGCGGCGATCTTCGCCGGTGAGCTGTACCGCATGTATGCGCGCTACGCGGAAGCGCGCGGCCTGGTGCCGGAGATCCTGAGCGAAAGTCCCGGCGAGCACGGCGGCTACAAGGAGATCATCAGCCGCATCGCCGGCAAGGGCGCCTTTTCGCGCCTGAAGTTCGAATCCGGCACGCATCGCGTGCAACGCGTGCCAGCCACCGAGGCGCAGGGGCGCATCCACACCTCCGCGTGTACCGTCGCGATCCTGCCGGAGCTCGACGAAGTGGACGAGATCCAGATCAACCCGGCGGAGCTGCGCATCGACACCTACCGCTCCTCGGGCGCCGGCGGACAGCACGTGAACAAGACCGAGTCCGCGATCCGCATTACGCACCTGCCCAGCGGCCTGGTCGTGGAGTGTCAGGACGAACGCTCTCAGCACAAGAACCGCTCGCGTGCCATGGCGCTGCTCAAGGCGCGCCTGCTGGCGGCCGAGCAGGAAAAGCAGCAGAGCGCGCTTGCCGCATCGCGTCGCCTGCAGGTCGGCAGTGGGGATCGCTCCGAACGCATCCGCACCTACAACTTCCCGCAGGGGCGGGTCACCGACCACCGCATCAACCTGACGCTCTACAAGCTGCAGCAGATCATGGATGGGCAGCTCGATGAGCTGATCAACGCGTTGCAGCAGGAACACCAGGCGCAGCTGCTCGCGGCTGAGGTATGAACGACCCAACCCCGGGGCTGAGCATCGACAGCGACACCGGGGTCGAGGTCTCCCTGCCCGTGGCCGGACCCGGCGCGCGCGCCTATGCGTTCCTCATCGACTGGCACGTGCGCGCGATCCTCGCGCTCGCCTGGTACACCGTCGCGGCGCTGATCTTCAACGGTGGCTTCCGGTTCAGGCCGCCGCTGACCAACGATGCACGCTGGTTCATCTGGGTGGTGGCGCCCGCGCTGGCGATCTACTTCCTGTATCACTTCGCGCTCGAACCGGCGATGCATGGCCGCACTCCGGGAAAGCGCATGGCGGGCGTGCGTATCACGGCGCGCGACGGCGGCATGCCGTCCGCCGGGGCGCTCCTCACCCGCAACGTCTTCCGGCTGATCGACAGCCTGCCGGTGTTCTACGGCGTGGGGCTCGCCGCGACCATCGCCACGCGTGATCACCTGCGCATAGGCGACATGGCGGCCGGCACCCTGCTGGTGTACGAGCGCGCGGACATAGTGGCGCCGCCGGTGGCGAAACGGCGCGCCGACAATCCACTCGACGCCGCGGCAGCGGAGATCATCGGCGAGCTGCTGGAGCGCTGGCCGACGCTCGGCACCGAGGCGCGCGCGCAGCTCGCACGCCAGGCGCTGGCGCGTTTCGCGCGCGATCGCGCGCCATCCCCAGCCGCATTCAAGGACGATGACGCCGGCCTGCACGCGCAGCTGCAGGTGTTGCTGCGCGGCACGAGCGGTACATGAACGCGTCCGCGCGCCAGCGCGCGCTGACCGCGAGTTTCATGCAGCGTGCGGAGCTGTGGCGCGAGGCGCTGGTGCGCTCCCGGCGTCTCGCCCGGGGAACGACCGAGGATGCCGGGGACGCGACGCGCATGGCGGATGACTACCGGCTGCTGGCGCACGACCTCGCGCGCGCCCGCCGGCTCCTGCCCGACACGCGTACCCGTGAGTACCTGGAAGCCGCGTACGCCCGCGCGCACGCCACCCTGCATCACGGCGCGTGGCGGCTGCGCGAGGCGCTGCTGCGGCTGTTCCGCGATGAGATCCCGGAGGTGGTGTGGTGGTTGCGCCCCTACCTCCTGTGGTCGAGCGTAATCCTGATCCTGGCCGCGAGCGCCGGCTACGCGCTCGTGCACCGCTATCCTGAGCTCATCGCACTGTTCGCGTCTCCGGATCTCATCGCCAGCGTGGACCACGGCCGGTTGTGGACCGAAGGGCTGCTCAACATCGTGCCGTCCTCGGTGTTGTCGGTGCAGATTCTCGCCAACAACATCGTGGTGAGTCTGTTCGCCTGGTGCGCCGGGTTTTTCTTCGGCCTCGGCACGCTCTATATATTAGGGCTGAACGGTCTGATGCTCGGCGCGGTACTCGCGTTCGTAAGCCAGCACGGCCTGCGCGATCAGCTGCTGACATTCATGGTGGCGCATGGCTGCGTGGAGTTGTCAGTGATGTGCCTGGCGGGGGCCGCAGGCGCGGCGGTCGGGGAGGCGCTGGTGCGTCCGGGAGCCGCGGGCCGCATCGAATCGTTCCGCGTCGCGGCGCTGCGCTCGGGGAAGCTGCTGGCCGCCTGCGTGCCGCTGCTCGTCGGCGCCGGTGTCATCGAGGGCTACGTGTCGCCTGATCCGCGCGTGCCGGTGAGCGCGCACATTGCCATCGGCGTGAGCTACTGGCTGTTCATGCTGCTGCTGCTCAGCGGCGCTCTGTTCGGCCGCCGCGCCGCGGCGCGGCGCTAAGACACCTCACACGCGCCGCGAACGCCGCAGCGACTCGTACTGCGCGAACACCGCCTGTTCCAGGCGTGCGGCGGAAGCTGCGACCACGGGTGCTCCGAGGCGCCGCAGCAGCGCGCGCTGCGCAGCGGCACGCGCCTCGTGCTCCGTCGCCGCCAGCGCGATCCACGGATCCAGCCAGCCGCGCGCTGCATGCCGCGCAAGTCCCGCGACCTCGTCGCTTTGCACGCCGGCCACCACCACCAGGTGCGGCGGGGACAGCAGGCGCACGGCGCGTGCCAGCTGGTCGGCGACGCTGGCGTCATCCAGGTCGGTGAGCATCACGATGAGTCCGCGGTGCCGCAGAAGGCCGCGCATGCTCACCGCCGCGGCCGTCGGATCCGACTCCGAGCGCTGCACGCTCTGTTGCTCGAGCGTGTGCCGCAGGCCGGTTACGGCCGCCAAACCCCGTGCCGGCGCCAGAGTTGCCAGCGGGCGATCGGCATACACCACGAGCCCGATACGATCATCGTTTTGCGTGACGATCTGCGCAAACCGCGCCGCCAGGTTCGCGTACAGGCCAAAGCGGTCGAGCGCACCCGCGTGTACGCTGCTGAAACGGCCGGCGTCGATGGCGATGAGGATATCCAGATGCTGGTCTTCGCTGAATTCGCGCGTAACCAGCGATCCGGCTCGCGCCGTGGCCTTCCAGTCGATACGCGCCAGTGGATCGCCACGCACGTAGGCGCGCAGCTGGTGCAACTCCGCGCCCGCGCCCGCCACGCGCCGCGGCCGTGCGCCGCCGACCAGGCCGCGCGGGCGCACGCGCGTACGCAGCATATCGGGTGCCACCACCAGGCGCTCGGGCGGCTGCAGGGCCGCGCTCCACCAGGCGAGGCCCAGCGGACCTAACAGGCGCGCCGGCAACGCCGGCCATGACTGGGAGCCAAGCCGCACCGGCAGCAAGGCCAGCGGATCGTGCGCCGCGCCGCGTGCCGGTACCGTCACGCGCCGCACCTGCGCGTCGCTGTCAAAGCCCGCCGGCACCGCCGCAGCGTATTCGAGGGTGAGCGGACGGGCCGCGCGGTTTTCGAATGCGAAGGCCGCCGGCTGGGATTGTCCAAGATAGGCGCGCGCCGCCGTGGCGATCCGCACCTGCAATGACGTGCGGCGCACCAGCAGCCCCTCGAGCGCGAGTCCGGACAGCAGCAGCGCCAGAGCGGCCCGCCACGGCATCCCGACTTCCCGCTCCTGCGACCAGATGGCGGCGATTGCCAGCACCGCCGTCAGCAGCGCGAGCAGGTAGGCGCGGCGTGCGAGGTGCATGGACGATTCAGCGCGGGACCGGCGTCTCGGCCAGCAGGCTGCGCACGATTTGCGCGTCGCTCGTGCCCTCGAGCGCGGCTTCCGGAGTCAGCACCAGGCGGTGGGCCAGCACGCTCACCGCCGCTTCCTTCACATCATCGGGAGTCACGAACTCCCCGCCGCGCAGGCCGGCGGTGATGCGCGCCGCCTTCAGCAGCGCCAGCGCACCGCGGGTCGAGAGTCCCAATGTCAGCCGTGCGTGCTCGCGCGAGGCGCGCGCCAGATCAAGCACGTACGCCACCAGCGCCTCGGCGACCCGAATCCCATCCGCTTCGGTGCGCGCTGCGGCCAGTATCGAGCGCCCCAGCGGCATGACATCCGCGAGCGCCGCCTGTGCGGCGAGCGTCACTCCGCCGTAGCGGCTGAGGATCTGTGCTTCCGCTTCGCGGGCCGGGTAGTCCATGTCGATGCGCAGCATGAAGCGATCGAGCTGCGACTCTGGCAACGGGTAGGTGCCTTCGAATTCATGGGGGTTCTGCGTCGCGATGACCAGGAAGTCCTCGGGCAGTTGCCAGGCGGCGCGCTCGACGCTCACCTGCCGCTCTTCCATCGCTTCCAGCAGCGCCGACTGGGTCTTCGGTCCCGCGCGGTTGATCTCATCCACCAGTACGACGTCGGCGAACAGGGGACCCGGACGGAACACGAAGGTGCGCTGCGCTTCATCGAACACATGCACGCCGGTGATGTCGCTGGGCATGAGGTCGGCCGTGCCCTGGATGCGTTTGAAGTCACCGCCCATGGCGCGCGCCAGCGCCTTGGCCAGCAACGTCTTGCCAAGGCCCGGTACGCCCTGCACCAGCACGTGGCCACGGGCCACGAGCGCGATCACCAGGTGACGCACGGCGGCGTCGGCGCCGATGACCACGCGTCCCAGTTCCCCTGCGAGCGAGTCGTGCAGCTGTTGGATCGATGCCTTCATGCGGCGAGCCGCCTTTCAGTGCTAACCATGAGATTGTGCAGGCGTGCGAGCGGCACGCGCTGGTCAGAATATGCGCCGGCATACCATTCCTTCAGCTGCAGCACGTCCGCGCGCGCGAGCCGTGGATGCTGTTCGAGCCACTCCCAGGGCGGGTTGCCGTCCTCGCCGCCGCGGCGCGTGAGGGTACGCAGGCGGGAAAAAAACTGTTCGAACATACGCCGTGCGGCGGTCGCCGGCCGCAGCACCCGCGCGAGGAAAGCGCCGGTGGCACGCACCAGTTCCACTTCCCGTGGGGCTTTGCGCCGCGTCAGCGGCAGCCGCAGCCGCGTACCCCCGAGCACCCAGGTGAACCACAGCGCGCCGAGCACCCCGAGGGTCGCGTACAGGCGCGGGTCGCGGTAGAACCTGGCCGGATCATAGGCCGTGGTCAGTCCCTGGTGCTCGTCGTCGAACAACACCGCACCCGTCGGGCTCACCGTGTTGGCTACGATATTCCCAAGCAGCCGCGCATTGTCCGCAAGTCCCAGCGCGCGGTTGCTGAACAGCGATCCGAAACCGCTCACGATGATCGTTCCGCCCCCTTGGGTGCGTACCCATAACACGTCCGCGCTGTTTTCACGCTGGTGGGCGAGTGACAGCACGAAGCCCTGGTGCGGGATCGTCACGGTCCAGGCGTGCGGCGCGTAATCGGACCACGCGGTTGCGCTGGCAACGCCGCGCAGATAGGCGTGCGGCCTGTTAGGTACCAGCGTGCCACGTTGCGGCTTGGCGAGAGCCCGCGCCGCTTCCAGGAGCTGCGCGCCGGCATCGCGTGCTTTGTGATCAGCGGCCGCCGCCGTGTCGGGCGCGGCGTCGGCTCGCGCGTTGGCTGTGCCGGCGTGCACCGCCTCCACATCGAGGCCGGTGAGCCCCTGCAGATCGCTGTGGAACATCGCTCCAGCGCGGCCCCAGTCCGGTCGGTCCGAGAGCGCGGCGAGCACCAGCAGCGTATTGCCCGCGCGTACCCAGGCATCGACCGCCTTGAGCTCCGTGAGCCTCAACGGTATCGCCGTGGGCAGCGTCATGATCAGCAGATTGCCGGTCGCCGGCACGTCGCGCCGCGCCGCCGCCAGGTTGTCCAGGCGCTCGCGCAGCGACACCGTACGAAAGCCCTCCCCGCGCAACCACGTCATCGCCCCCAACAGTCCATTGCCTTCCCGTTCGGCGCTTGTTGGCCGCACGACGCGGTGCATGCCCGGTGCTTCACCGCGGAACAGCGTGGCACACACCAGCAGCGCAGCGAGCGCGCAGCCAAGAGTGATCAGGCGTTCGTGCACCCGCGGCCTCTCAAACGCCCTGCGGCTGCCTGCCGGGGGCATCGAGTGAGGCGAGCAACTCGCGCCCTTGCGCGAGCGCGCGCGCGAGCAACGCCGGCTCGACCTCCGCATCTGAAAAGCGCACGCGCTCGCAGGTTGCCGCCAGCTCACTCAGGCGGGCACGATCGGCCGCAGCCTCGAGCCGCGCGGCCCCGCTCAACTCGCGCACCGTGAGCGCGCGCGCTGGCGGGAGGCGCGACAGTTGCGTGAGTCGTGCCGCCACCAGCTCGAGCAGCAGCCGCGGCTGCTGGGAAAGACTCGCACGCTCCAGTTCCTCGAGCCCCACGCCGCCGCCGGCGCCGGCGGCTGCGGCGCGTGCGCTCCTGCCGCCGATGTGTCGCAAAGGCAACCATCCTGCGATCCGCAGCTCGTTGACCACAATCGCCAGCCCCAGGGCCACCACCAGAGCAAGCGCAGTCCACCCGATCCAGCGCGCGAGCATCGGCGGCAGATGCAGACGCGCGAGCAGCCGCTGCAGCCAGCCGTCCTCAGCGGCCGGCGGCCGCGCGAACAACTCGTGTAGCCAGCTCTTGAAGCGCCCCCACCAGGTGCGGGGCTGATCGGCGAGCGACAGCACTCGCAGCACGCCGCTCACGGTAGCGGTGTCCGGCGCATGGCGCAGCGGCACGGCCGCCGACTCGCGCACCAACAGGCCGCGCAGCTCCGCCAGTCCGTCGGCGGACAACTGGTTGTGAGGCTGATTCCAGTCGCGCGGCAACCATGCAGCCCAGGGACTCGCCAGCAGACTCGGCCCGAGATCCGGGCAGCGCGCAGCAATCCGCTCATAGCCGACATCCAGGCCGCTATCCAGCCGCGGCAGGCAGGCATCGATCGCCGCCGCTGCATCCCGCTGCTGGGCGACCGCCGCGCCGGCGAGCGAAATAAGAAACAGCGCCAGGCAAGCGCGGCGCATGAACTAGGCCGGCGGAGAGATGCGTGCGGCGAGATCGGTACCCTCTTTGCGCACCGACAGGTCCCCGAACACGGCGAGCAGTATCGCCGTGTAAAACGGCCGCACGATCGAACCCACGACCACCATCACCGCGGAGGTGACGGCGGTGATCAGGGCGACATCGTTCAGCGCGAAGGGCACGGCAACCACCGCGGCGATGACGCTCGCCAGCAGGTAGAAGACAATGATCAGCACGACGTAAACAGTGAAGATCAGCGACAGGCGCCAGACGTTGCCCTGCGTCAGCTGCCAGCTATAGCCGAGGCTTTCGAAGACACCGCGGCCGGTGAGGAGGTAGGCCGTGGACGAACACGCGAGCCTTGTCAGGATGTACAGCCCTGGTATGACAAACAGCACCAGCCCCACCATGGTCGCCAGGACCGTCAGGAGCGTCACCGCAAACAGACCGGGCACCAGCCGCAGCGCCGTGACCAGCTCGCGCTCGGGGAGCGCCAGGCCGCTGGCGATCGCCCACTGCCGCCGCACAATCGCAGCCGTCAGCGCAAGAACAATGACAGAGCCGACGAATGCCAGCAGCCACCACAGCGGATCGGAGTCGGTCGGAAAAAGATGCGTTAAAGGGCGGCCTCTCAGCAGGCTGTAGATGTTCGCCAACTGTCCCACGAGCAGTGACGCGATGGCGAATGGCAGGCATTTCAGCAGCGTGGCGCGGAATATCCTGAACGCCGTGTCGAGAATCTCTCCCACCGCCTGCGGTCGCGAGGGTGGGTACAGGTTGTTTGTCATTGGTGCATATTACCGGTCCGGAGCGAAGGTGCGCATGACAACCAATCCGACTGTCGCGACGCTGCTCGCCGAGGGGGTACAGCGGCTGCATGCCGGCCCGGCGGTCCCGGGGAGTGAGGCAACCCCGAACCTGGACGCGCAGCTGCTGCTGGCGCACGTGCTGGGTGTGTCGCGCGCGCGCTTGCGTTCGCACCCGGAGGCGGCGCCAGGGACCACGGCTGCCGGGCGCTACCGCGCGCTGCTCGAGCGTCGCGCCAGCGGGGAGCCGGTCGCGTACCTGACCGGAGAAAAGGACTTCTGGACCCTCCGGCTCAAGGTTTCCCCGGCCGTGCTCGTCCCGCGGCCAGAGAGCGAACTGCTGGTGGAACGGGCGCTGGCGTTGTGGCCTGCCGGGCACGCGCGCGTCGCGGACCTTGGCACCGGTTCGGGCGCCATTGCGCTGGCACTCGCCAGCGAACGGCCCGCGTGGCGCGTGCTGGCGAGTGATATTTCGGCGGCTGCGCTCGAGGTGGCGCGGGACAACGCCGCGGCGCTGGGGATCACCAGCGTTGAATTCCGCCTCGGCAGCTGGTTCGAGGCGCTGCGGGACGAGCGCTTCGAGCTGCTGGTGAGCAACCCACCCTATGTTGCCGCGGCCGATCCACACCTGGCCCGCCTCGCACATGAACCGCGGCTCGCACTCACGCCGGGAAGCGATGCGCTTGCCTGCCTCAGGTCAATCGTGCGTGGAGCGGGCAGGCACCTCGCGCCCGCTGGGTGGCTGCTGCTCGAGCACGGCGCCACCCAGGCCGAAGAAGTGCGCCGCGAGCTTGTCCTCGCCGGCATGCGTCACGTACGCTCGCACCGCGACCTGGCGGGATTAGAGCGCATGACGGAAGGACAACGATGATCCGATTTGAAACCTCACATGGCCCCTTCACGGTGGAGCTTTTTGCCGCGGAGGCACCGGTAACGGTGGAGAACTTCCTGCGCTACGTGGACGATGGCTTCTTCGATGGCACCATCTTTCATCGCATCGTGCCGGGCTTCGTGATCCAGGGCGGCGGTCTCACCGCCGACTTCGCCAACAAGAAGACCCGCGCTCCCATTGCCAACGAGGCCAAGAACGGCCTGAAGAACGGCCGCGGCTTCCTGTCGATGGCCCGTACCAGCGACATCAGCAGCGCCACCTCGCAGTTCTTCGTGAACCTCGCCGACAATGCCTTCCTCGACCACGGTCCGCGCGACTTCGGCTACGCGGTTTTTGGGCGCGTCACCGAGGGCATGGACGTCATCGACAAAATCGCCCGTGTCGGCACCGGCCGGCGCCAGGGCTACACCGACGCCCCCATGGAGGATGTGGTGATCGTGTCGGCGCGCCGCGTGACCACCTAGTCAGGTTGTGACCCGCCTCGCCCCGCGGCGTCGCGGACTGCTCGGGAGGCTCTTAAAGGGTCTGCTCCTGCTGGTGCTGGCGTGTCTCGCGATCACCGCGCTGCCGGTGCTCATGTTGCGCTGGCTGCATCCCACCACCAGTGCCTTCATGCTGGAGGCGCGCGCAGCGGCGTGGTCTGCGGGCGTGCGCGGCTATCGCACCGAATTCAAATGGGCGAGCCTGGAACAGATCTCCCCGCACATGGCGATCGCGGTGATCGCCTCGGAGGATCAGCAGTTCCCGTTTCACGCCGGGTTCGATTTCAACTCCATCCGCGAAGCGGTGCGCGCCAGCGAGCACGGCGCGCGCCTGCGGGGCGCCAGCACCATTTCGCAGCAGGTGGCAAAGAACCTGTTTCTGTGGAACGGACACAGCTTCGTACGCAAGGGTCTGGAAGCCTGGTTCACCGTGTTGATCGAAGCGTTGTGGCCCAAGGAGCGCATCCTGGAGATGTATCTGAACATCGCGCAGTTCGGCGATCGCGTTTACGGCGTGCAGGCCGCGGCGCAGCACTTCTGGCACAAGTCCGCGAGCAGCCTAAGCTCGCGCGATGCGGCGCTGCTCGCCGCGGTGCTGCCCAACCCGCATCTGCTGCGTGTGGACCGGCCGTCGCGCTACGTGAACGAGCGGCGCGAATGGATTCTCGGGCAGATGCGTGAACTGGGCGGTGCGCAGTACCTGCGCGCCATCGAACATGAACGCCGCAGTTCGCACTGAAGCTGCGGCCTGAGCGCATGGTCAGCGCCGCACCCCGGCGAACTCACACCTCGTAGCCGAGATTAGGCGACAGCCAACGCTCGGCCTCGGTCAGCGCCAGGCCCTTGCGGCGCGCGTAGTCCTGCACCTGCTCGCGATCGATCTTGCCGAGCGCAAAGTAACGCGCCTGCGGATGCGCGATGTACCAGCCGCTGACCGCGGCCGTCGGGTACATGGCGTAGGACTCGGTGAGGCGGATGCCGGCGTTAGTGTCGGCGTCGAGCAGGCTCCAGAGCTTGGCCTTTTCAGTGTGATCCGGGCACGCCGGGTAGCCCGGCGCGGGACGGATGCCGCGATACTCCTCGCGCACCAGTTGCTCGTTGGTGAGACCTTCGGCGGCTGCGTAACCCCACAGCTCGCGCCGTACGCGCTCGTGAAAGTGCTCCGCCGCGGCTTCGGCGAGCCGGTCGGCGAGTGCTTTGAGCATGATCGCAGAGTAGTCGTCGTGGGCGCGCTGAAAGCGCTCGACGTGCGCCTCGATGCCGATACCGGCGGTGACCGCGAAGGCGCCAAAATAGTCGGCGACTCCGGCGGCGCGCGGCGCCACGTAGTCGGCCAGGCACTCGTGCGGCTGACCGTCGGGCTTGGGCTTCTGCTGCCGCAGGAAATTCAGTGTGGTCAGCAGTCCCGCGCGCGCTTCACCGGTGTAGATCTCCACGTCGTCGCCGACGGCGTTGGCGGGAAACAGGCCCACCACGGCGCGCGCCGTGAGCCACGCTTCCGCGATGAGCGTCTTCAGCATGCGGCGCGCGTCGGCGTACAGGTTGCTCGCGGCCTCCCCCACTTTCGGATCGGTGAGGATGTCGGGAAATTTACCGGCGAACTCCCAGGAGTTGAAGAACGGCATCCAGTCGACGTAGCCAAGCAGCTCACTCAAGGGGTAGTCGTCGAAGCGCTGCACGCCGGGCACGCGCGGCGCCACCGGGTGGTACGCGGCCCAGTCGATAGGACGACGGTTGGCGCGCGCCGCGGCCAGCGACAGCTCCGGGACCTTGACCTTCTTGGCGGCGTGCTGCTGGCGCCGGCGCTCGTGCTCCTCGCCGACCCTGGTGATGAACGCGGCGCGCTGCTCCGGCTGGGTCAGCGTCTGGCACACGCCGACGCAGCGGGAAGCATCCTTCACATAAACGACCGGCGGGTGGTACTGCGGCGCGATTTTTACCGCGGTGTGGGCCGGCGAGGTGGTCGCGCCGCCGATCAGCAGCGGCACCTCGAAGCCCTGGCGCTGCATCTCCTTGGCGACGTACACCATCTCATCCAGCGACGGGGTGATGAGGCCGGAAAGGCCGATGAAGTCCGCCTGCTCGCGCCGCGCGGCCTCGAGGATCTTCTCGCATGGCACCATGACGCCGAGGTCAATCACCTCGAAGTTGTTACATTGCAGCACCACGCCGACGATGTTCTTGCCGATGTCGTGCACATCGCCCTTGACGGTGGCAATCACGATGCGGCCGTTGCTGCGCCGCGCGCCGGCGTCCTTGCTCTTTTCGATGAACGGCACCAGGTGCGCCACCGCGCGCTTCATTACCCGCGCACTCTTGACGACCTGCGGCAGGAACATCTTGCCCGCGCCGAACAGATCGCCGACCACGTTCATGCCGTCCATGAGCGGGCCTTCGATAACCTGCAGCGGCCGCTCGAACTCGAGCCGCGCAGCCTCGGTGTCCTCGATGATGTAGTCATCGATGCCCTTGACGAGGGCGTGCTCGATGCGCTTGCCGACCGGCAGATTGCGCCAGCCCAGGTCCTCGCGGCGGCGCGCGGCGCCGTCGCCCTTGAAGCGCGCGGCGAGTTCCAGCAGCCGCTCGGTGCCGTCCGCGCGGCGGTTCAGGATCACGTCCTCGCAGGCATCGCGCAGCTCCGGGTCGATTTCCGCGTAGATGGCCAGCTGCCCGGCGTTGACGATCCCCAAATCCATGCCGGCGGCGATGGCGTGATACAGGAACACCGAGTGCATGGCCTCGCGCACCGCGTCGTTGCCGCGGAAGGAAAACGACACGTTGCTCACCCCGCCGGACACCAGCACGTGCGGCAGCTCGCGCTTGATCTGGCGCGTCGCCTCGATGAAAGCCAGTCCGTAGGCGTTGTGTTCCTCGATGCCCGTGGCGATGGCGAAGATGTTGGGATCGAAGATGATGTCTTCAGGCGCCAGGCCCGCGCGCGATGTCAGCAGCTGGTAGGCACGGGTGCAGATCGCCACCTTGCGCTCGACCGTGTCGGCCTGCCCCTGCTCATCAAAGGCCATGACCACCGCGGCGGCGCCGTAGCGGCGCACCTTGCGGGCGTGCTCCAGGAACACCTCCTCGCCCTCCTTCATGCTGATGGAGTTGACGATGGCCTTGCCCTGCACGCATTTCAGGCCCGCCTCGATCACCGACCACTTGGAGGAATCGATCATCACCGGCACGCGCGCGATATCCGGTTCGGCGGCCACGAGGTGCAGGAAGCGCACCATCGCGGCTTCCGAATCCAGCATGCCCTCATCCATGTTGACGTCGATGATCTGCGCGCCGCTGGTCACCTGCTGGCGCGCCACCTCCAGGGCGGTGGCGTAGTCGCCGGCCTCGATGAGCTTGCGGAATTTGGCCGAGCCGGTGACGTTGGTGCGCTCGCCGGCGTTCACGAACAGCGTCGCGGCGTCGATGTTGAGCGGCTCGAGTCCACTCAAGCGGCACTTCACCGGCTGCACGGCGAGCTGGCGCGGCGCGCCACCGGCAACCGCCGCATGCAGCAGCCGGATGTGTTCGGGCGTCGTGCCGCAGCAGCCGCCCACCACGTTCACCAGGCCGCTGTGCGCATATTCCTGCAGGATGCCGGCGGTCTCGGCCGGTGACTCGTCATACTCGCCGAACGCATTGGGCAGGCCGGCGTTGGGATAGGCGCACACGTAGGTGTCAGCGATGGCGGCGAGTTCGGCGATATAGGGCCGCAGCTGCCTGCCCCCCAGCGCGCAATTGAGTCCGACGAACAGCGGCTGCGCGTGGCGGATCGAATTCCAGAACGCCTCGGTGGTCTGTCCGGAGAGGATCCGGCCAGAAGCATCGGTGATGGTGCCGGAAATCGCCAGCGGCACGCTCACGCCGCCCTCATCGAACAGCGTCAGCGCCGCGTAGATGGCGGCCTTGGCGTTCAGCGTGTCGATGACCGTCTCGATGAGCAGCAGATCGACGCCGCCGAGCAGCAGCGCCCGCGCCGCGTCCAGGTAGGTTGCCACCAGGTCATCGAAGTTGACGCTGCGGAAGCCCGGATCGTTGACATCAGGCGATAGCGAGCTCATGCGCGTCGTGGGCCCGAGAGCCCCGGCGACGAAGCGCGGCTCCCCGGTGGTCTTGGTGAACTCGTCCGCCGCCGCGCGCGCCAGGCGCGCGGCCTTGTAGTTGAGCTCGGGCACCAGCGCCTGCAGCGCGTAATCCGCCTGCGACACCGAGTTGGAATTGAAGGTGTTGGTTTCGATGATGCCGGCGCCGGCCGCGAGATAGGCGCGGTGAATTGCGGTAATCACCTCCGGCCGGGTGAGTGTCAGAATGTCGTTGTTGCCCCGCAAGTCGCGACCGTGCGTCGCGAAGCGCTCGCCCCTGAAGTCACGCTCCTCCAGACGATGCTGCTGGATCATGGTGCCCATGGCGCCGTCGAGAACCACGATGCGCTCCCCCAGGAGCTGTCGGAGGCGCTCGATGCGCGTGCGGCGCTCGGTTTCGTTCACAGGCTCGACCGCGAACGGCGCCGCGGCGGCGCCAGCACCGGCGGGGGCGGCGCGATCCGCGCGCGGTGCGCTGTGCCCGCGGGCGCTCATGGTGTCGCTACCACTGCCGCCAACGACGCCGGCTGCTGCGGGCGCAGCCCGAGCGCATGGCAGATGGCGTAAGTGAGTTCGGCGCGATTGAGCGTATAGAAATGAAACTCCTGCACGCCGTGGCGGGCAAGCGCCTGTACCTGCTCGATGGCGACGCTCGCGGCGATCAGGCGGCGCGTCTCGGGGTCCTCGTCGAGGCCGCTGAAGCGCTCGTGCAGCCACTGCGGAATCCCCGCGCCGCACACTTGCGCGAAGCGCAGCACCTGCGGAAAGCGCGTGATGGGAAGAATTCCCGGCACGATCGGCGCGGCGATGCCGGCGGCGGCACAGCGATCCCGGAAGCGCACGAACACGTCGGTGTCGTAAAAGAACTGCGTGATGGCGCGTGTGGCCCCGGCATCGATCTTGCGCTTGAGGTTCGCGAGGTCTGCATCCGCGGAGCGTGCCTCCGGATGCACCTCAGGGTAGGCGGCGACCGAGACATCGAAGGGCGCGACGCGCTTCAGGCCCGCGACCAGGTCCGCCGCATAGGCAAAGCCATCCGGGTGCGGGTGGTAGCCGCCATGTCCGCGCGGCGGATCGCCGCGCAGCGCGACCAGCTGTCGGATGCCCTGGTCCCAGTAAGCGCGCGCGATGTCGAGTATCTCCCCGCGCGTGGCGCCGATGCAGGTCAGGTGCGGCGCGCCGGTGAGCGTGGTTTCACCCTGGATGCGCGTCACGATGTTGTGGGTGCGCTCGCGCGTGGAGCCGTCGGCGCCGTAGGTCACCGACACGAAATGCGGCGCGAGCGGCGCCAGGCGCTCAACCGAACTCCACAATGTTGCTTCCATCGCGGCATCGGCCGGTGGAAAGAACTCGAACGACACGCGGATCGCAGTCGGCTGCTGACTCATGTGCGCGGAGCCGCGGCGGCGGGCAGCGCCGCGGCAATGCGGCTGACGGCCGCCAGCACGTGCTCGCCATCGGCCTCAATCGGCCCCAGGCGCTGACACTGCAGGCCGGCGGCGCCCAGCAATCGCCGCAGCCGCGCCAGCGGGTGCTCCACCACGCGCTCGTGAGCGTTCTCGAGTGCGTCGTAGCGCTCAAAAATCCACAGCCCTCCCGCGGGCGCCAGCAGCGCCCGGGCCTCCGCCAGCAGGCGCGCCAGGGCATCGCCGCCGGTGGCGGGGTGATCCAGGAGCACCGCGTCGAAGGCCGATCCGGCCCGTGCCAGACCCTCGACTCCGGACGCCGTGGCACTCACGGGCTTGAGCACCCGGCAGGTGAAGCCGCGCCGCTGTGCAAACGCCACGGCGGCCTGTGCCGCGCGGCGTGAATGGGCGATGGCGGTGCACTGGCGCGCCGCCGCGGCGCAGGCCTCGAGCAGCTGCGGGTGATGCACACCCACGAGCAGCACCGAACCCAGTGGTGCCGTGAGTCCGCTGGCCGCGGCAAATTCGGCCAGCGCGCGGCCGAGGCGCGCGTGCGCAGTGTGCGCGAGGTCGTGGCGTTCGGGCACCGCCAGCGAGCGCGCCGCGCTCATATCCGCGAGCAGCACCGGGTCGCGGCGCTCCAGCTGCGCCAGCAAGCCGCGCACGAAACTCGCCGCAGGTGCGCTTCCCGTGAGTCGGTAGTGGACCCACTGCCCCTGCCGCAGGCGCTCGATGAGTCCGGCTTCGCACAGGATCCTGAGGTGCCGGGATACGCGCGGTTCGCTCTGGGTCAGTGCGTGGGCGAGATCGGAAACGCTGAACGCCGCTTCGGTGCACAGCGCCAGCAGGCGCAATCGGGAGGGCTCACCCGCGGCGCGCAGCCACTTCAACAGGAGGGCATGAGAGGCGATCATTCAATGAATTGTACATTTCTTTAAGTACATGCGAGGGCTGGCATTATTGTCCCTCTAATGAGACAATCTGGCACCTATCGTGCTCAGTGAATCGCGGCTGATCCACCCTCGGCGTGACCCTCGGAAAACAGGGTCTCAACGTCCGCCGCGCTGAACCGATAGGGACGGTGGCAGAACTCGCATGTCACGGTCACGGCGCCCTGCTCTTTCAATACGTCGCGCACCTCATCCTCGCCCAGCGCGCGCAGCAGCCCCGCGACCCGTCCGGAGCTGCAGCGGCATTCGAACCGCACTGGCGCGCCGCGGAACAGGCGCAGATCGCGGCCCGGGAACCCCTGCGCGAGCAGCTTTTCCACCGGCGCGTGCACCAGCAGCGCCGCGTCCAGACCCTCGACACCCCGCTGCGCCTCCTCCCATGCAGCCGCCACCTCCTCCGGGTGGTCCGCGTCGGCATCGGGAAGCTTCTGCACGAGGAGCCCGGCGACATGGGTGTCGTCGGCGGCGAGCAGTACACGCGTCGGCAGCTGTTCGGAGGATGCGAAGTACGCCTCCAGCGATTCGCTAAGCGAAGTACCGGCCAGCGGCACGACGCCCTGGTAGCGCATGCTTTTTTCATCCGCTTCGATGGTCACGGTGATCTTGCCGTCGGTGCCCACCAGCTGCCGGAACACCGCGCCGCGCCGCGCGTCACCTGCGAGTTCCCCGATCGCCGCGGCGTCGAAGCGCGCCACCGCCCGCAGGCGAAAATCGTGCGTGCACTGGGCCACCAGAAGATTCAGTGCGCCGTCGCCCTGCAGCTGGAAAGTCAGGGTGCCGCGGAACTTCAGGGTTGCGGCCAGCAGCACCGAGGCGGCGACCGCCTGGCCGAGCAGATCCCGCACCGCCGGTGGGTAATCGGCGTGGGTGCGCAGCTCGCGCCACGCGCTCTCGAGGCGCACCCAGTGGCCGCGCACCGGCCGCTTTTCGAAAATGAAGCGGCGGACGAGATCGGTCATCATCGGCCGGACGCTCAGGCGCGCAGCTTGCGCAGCAGCAGTTCGTTGACCTGCGCGGGGTTTGCCTTGCCGCCGGTTGCCTTCATCACCTGGCCGACAAAAAAGCCGAACAGCTTGTCCTTGCCCGCGCGATAGTCGGCGAGCTGGCCGGGGCTTTTAGCCATCACTTCGTCAATCACGCGCTCGATGGCGGCAGCGTCCGTGATCTGCCTGAGGCCCTGCTCCGCGATCACCGTGTCCGCGCGCGCGCCGCTCGACCACATGGTCGCGAACACGACTTTCGCGACATTGCCGGAGACCGTCTGGTCGCAGATGCGCAACAGCAGGCCGCCCAGGTTTCGCGGCGGCACCTTACTCCCGGCGGCTGTTACGTCGAGGCCGTCCTTGTTCAGCGCCGCGGCGAACTCGCCCATGACCCAGTTCGCTGCGAGCTTGGGCTCCTGGGGCACTTCACGCACGACGCTCTCGTAGTAGTCCGCGAGCTCCCGGCTCGCAGTCAGCACCCCCGCGTCGTAGGCCGACAGGGCGTACTGTGAGACGAAGCGCGCCGCCTTCTGGTCCGGCAGCTCGGGCAGACTCGCGCGCACCGACTCGATGAACTTCTCGTCCAGCACCACCGGCAGGAGATCCGGATCGGGGAAGTAGCGATAGTCGTTGGCTTCTTCCTTGGAGCGCATGGAGCGCGTCTCGCCCTTGTCCGGATCGTAAAGACGCGTCTCCTGCACCACCGTGCCGCCGGACTCGAGTAGCTCGATCTGCCGCTGCACCTCGTAGTTAATGGCGCGCTCGATGTAGCGGAAGGAATTGAGATTCTTGATTTCCGCGCGCGTGCCAAATGCCTGTGCACCGGCCTTGCGCACCGAGACATTGGCGTCACAGCGGAATGAGCCTTCCTGCATGTTGCCGTCGCAGATCTCAAGGTAGCGCACCAGGGTGTGCACCTTTTTCATATAGGCGACGGCTTCCTTCGCCGAGCGCATATCCGGCTCGGAAACGATCTCCACCAGCGGCGTGCCGGCGCGGTTCAGGTCAATGCCGGTGACTCCGGGCAGCCCCTCGTGCAGCGACTTGCCGGCGTCTTCCTCCAGGTGCGCGCGGGTGATGCCGACGCGCCTGGAACTGCCGTCCTCGAGCTGGATGTCGAGCACCCCGCCGGCGACGATCGGCAGCTCGTACTGGCTGATCTGGTAGCCCTTCGGCAGGTCCGGGTAGAAGTAGTTCTTGCGCGCGAATACCGAGCGCGGCGCGATGCGCGCATTGATCGCCAGTCCGAGCTTCACCGCCATGCGCACCGCGTCGGCGTTCAGCACCGGCAGCACTCCCGGGTAGCCCAGGTCCACGAGATTCGCCTGCGCGTTGGGAGGGGCCCCGTAGGTCGTGGCGGAACCGGAGAAGATCTTGGAGCGGGTCGCGAGCTGCGCGTGGATCTCCAGTCCGATGACGGTTTCCCAGGCGCTCATGCATACCCCGGGGGCAGGCGCGTATGCCAGTCGGTGGCGCGTTGCAGGGCGTGCGCCACGGCGAGAATGCGCGCCTCGCTGAAGTGCGGACCGACGATCTGCAGGCCCACCGGCAGGTCCTGCACGAAGCCGCAGGGAATCGACACCGCCGGCAGGCCCGCGAGATTCGCGCCGATGGTGTAGATGTCGTTCAGATACATGGTGATCGGGTCTTCGGTCTTTGCACCGAGGGCGAAAGCCGGTGTGGGCGTGGTGGGCCCCATGAGCACGTCCACGTCCTTGAACGCGCGGGTGAAATCGGCGCTGATGAGCTGCCGCACGCGCTGGGCCTTCAGATAATAGGCGTCGTAATAACCGGCCGACAGCACGTAGGTGCCGGTCATGATGCGCCGCTTCACTTCCGCGCCGAAACCCTCGCCGCGCGAGCGCCGGTAGAGGTCGGCGAGATCGCGCGGGTTTTCGCAGCGATGGCCGAAGCGCACGCCGTCGAAGCGTGCGAGGTTCGAAGAGCACTCGGCGGGCGCGACCACGTAGTACACCGGCACCGACAGCGGCAGGTTCGGCAGACTGGCCAGCGTGAGCTTCGCCCCCAGCTGCTCATAGACCTTCAGCGCCTCGCGAACCCGCCGCTCGTTTTCCGGATCGAGTCCCTTGTCGAAGAACTCCTGCAGCAGGCCGATCTTCAGCCCCGCGAGCGGCTGCTCGAGCGCGGCGACGTAGTCGGGAACCGGCGTGTCCACGCTGGTGGAATCGTTGGCGTCGAAGCCCGCCATCTCGCGCAGCATCAGCGCCGCGTCCGCAGCTCCCGCGGCGAGCACGCCCGCCTGGTCGAGGCTCGAGGCGAACGCCACCATGCCGTAGCGCGAGACGCGCCCATAGGTCGGCTTAAGTCCCGTGATGCCGCACAACGCCGCCGGCTGGCGGATCGAGCCGCCGGTGTCGGTGGCCGTGGCCCCGGCGACCAGGCGCGCCGCAACCGCGGCGGCCGAACCGCCCGAGGAGCCGCCGGGCACGAGCTGTGGGTTCCAGGGATTGCGCACCGGCCCGTAGTAGCTGGTCTCGCTGGAGGAGCCCATCGCGAACTCGTCCATGTTGGTCTTGCCGAGCATCACCGCCCCGGCAGCCCGCAATTTCGCGACCACCGTAGCGTCGTAAGGTGAAACGAAGTCATCGAGCATGCGCGAGCCGCAGGTGGTGCGCACACCGCGGGTGCAGAAGATGTCCTTGTGGGCGATCGGCACCCCGGTCAGCGCGCCGGCGCTGCCGGCGGCAAGGGCACGATCCGCGGCCGCCGCCTCGGCAAGTGCCTGCTCGCGCGTCACCGATATGAAGGCATTGAGGCTGCCCTGCGCGCCCTCAATGCGCGCGAGCAGCGTCGTTACCAGCTCGACACTGGAAAATCTGCGCGCCTTGAGCCCGGCGGCCAGCCCCGCGAGCGTGCCCGTGTGCAAATCGCTCATCCGTGACTACTCGATGACCTTGGGAACGAGGTACAGACCGGCGGCGACCTGCGGCGCGTTCGCCTGGTACTCCTCGTGGCGGTCCCCCTCGGTGACGACGTCGGGCCGCAGGCGCTGCGACAGCCCCGGAAGCGGGTGCGCCATCGGGGTGACGTCCGCGGTGGGCGCGCGCTCCAGGGCGCCGATGAAGTCGACAATTCGCGACAGTGTCTCCTGGTATACCGGGATTTCAGCCGCAGTGAGTTCCAGGCGCGCCAGGGCGGCGATGCCTGCGATCTGCTCGCGTGTGAGGCTCATGGGAGTGGAAAGGATGCGTGGATGAAATGAGAAAACCTGCGCAAAATCATACATGTTGCCTTGCTCAATGTCCTGTCGGTTGCTAGATTACGCGCCACTTTTGGCGTCTCCCGCCGCACTTCCCCGGTTGCTTCATGTTCAAACGCCTGCGCGGTTATTTTTCCACCGATCTGTCGATCGATCTGGGTACGGCCAACACGCTCATTTACGTGCGCGACAAGGGCATCGTGCTCAACGAACCCTCGGTGGTGGCGGTGCAGGACGAACCCACGCGCGGCGGCAAGGTGATCGTCGCGGTCGGTACCGAGGCGAAGAACATGCTAGGTCGCACGCCCGGACACATCACCGCGGTGCGCCCCATGAAGGACGGCGTCATCGCCGACTTCACCTACACCGAGAAGATGCTGCAGTTCTTCATCAACAAGGTGCATGGCAACCGCACCCTGAAGCCCTCGCCGCGCGTGCTGGTATGCGTGCCGTTCGGTTCGACCCAGGTCGAGCGGCGTGCGATCCGCGAGTCCGCCGAGGGCGCCGGGGCGCGCAACGTCGCGATCGTGAGTGAACCGATGGCGGCGGCGGTCGGTGCGGGACTGCCGGTGCACGAACCGCGCGGTTCAATGGTGCTCGACATCGGCGGCGGCACCTCCGAGGTCGCGGTGCTGTCGCTGAACGGCGTCGTGTACGCGAACTCCGCGCGCATCGGTGGCGATCGCTTCGACGAGGCGATCATGAACTACGTGCGGCGCAACTACGGCATCCTGATCGGTGAGGCGACCTCCGAGCGCATCAAGATCGAGATCGGCTCTGCCTACCCCGGCACGCAGGTGCGGGAACTCTCGGTGAAGGGCCGCAACCTCTCGGAAGGCGTGCCGCGCAGCTTCACGCTCAACAGCAACGAGATCCTCGAAGCGCTGCAGGAGCCGCTGCAGAGCATCGTCAGCGCCGTCAAGCAGGCCCTCGAACAGACGCCGCCCGAACTGGGTGCGGACGTCGCCGAGCGCGGCATCGTGCTCACCGGCGGCGGCGCGCTGCTGCGCGATATCGACAAGCTGCTCACCGAGGAGACCGGGCTGCCGGTCATGGTGGCCGACGATCCGCTCACCTGCGTGGCGCGCGGCGGCGGACGGATCCTCGAGCTGATGGACGAGCTGGGCCCGGGACACTTCGGCCTCGAGTAGCCCAACTGCAGACAACTTAAGGAGCGCACGGGTCTTAGGTGGCAGCCTTCGGGACAGCAGCCGGGAGACCCTTGCAGGCGCGCGGCGGCTCCGCCGGCTTTCGCTTCACCCTTTACGCCGCGCTCGCGGTCGTGGTCATGTACCTCGACCAGCGGGCGCACTACCTCGAGCAGGTGCGCTACGTGCTGGAGGCCGCGGCCTACCCCATCCAGCTTGCCGTCAATTCCCCGCCCTCCGCCTGGGCGTGGCTGAAGGAAACCTTCCAGGCCCGCGCCGTATTGCAGGCTGAAAACGCGCGCCTGCGCGCCCGGCAGCGCGACCTGGAGCTGCTGGCGATGCGTTACGACGCGCTCGCCCGCGAGAACGGCGAGCTGCGCGGGCTGCGCGCCGCGCTGCCCCCGGTGGTGGATCACTGGCTCGCCGCCGAGATCGTCAATATCCAGCTGAACAGCCTGCGGCAGAAGCTCCTCATCAACCGCGGCGCGTCCAACGGCGTGTTCGCAGCCCAGGCAGTGCTCGATGACAAGGGGCTGATCGGCCAGACCACGCACATCGGGCCGTGGAGCGCGGAAGTCATCCTCATCACCGACCCGGAGCACGCGGTGCCGGTGCGCGTGGAACGCACGGGACTGCGCACCATTGCCGTGGGCGCCGGGGACGCGACTTCGCTGGCGCTGCCGTACCTGCCGGGCAACGCTGATATCAAGGCCGGCGATCTGCTGGTCACCTCAGGTCTCGGCGGCGTCTTTCCGGAAGGCTACCCGGTTGCACGCGTCACCGAGGTGCATCGCGATGCGGTGCAGCCGCTGGCCCAGGTGCGTGCGGCACCGCTGGCCCATATCGATACCGACACCGAGGTGATGCTGGTGTGGTTCCGCAGCGGCCACCCGGCAGCGCCCGTGCCCAACAAGCCCGGCGGCGACCTGAAAAGCGGCAACGGCGACATGCAACCCCAGGCTGTGACCGCCAAACCAGCGCAGCCTGCCATGGCCGCTCCCGTGCCGGCGGCAGGCGCGCCGCCGGCAGCGACCGCAGCGGTCAAGCCCGGGGGTGGGCAGTGATCGCGCAGGGGCGCGGGCGGCTCTTTGTCAGCGCGTTTGTCGCCCTGGTGCTGACGGCGCTGCCGCTGCCGCCGTGGCTCGACGTGCTGCGCCCGGCGTTCCTGGTGCTGGCGGTGCTGTACTGGTCGGTGAACGCGCCGCGCACCGGCGGAATTGCGCTGGGGTTTTTCGCCGGTCTCGCGCTCGATGTGTTCCAGGGAGCGGTGCTCGGCGAGCACGCACTCGCGCTCTCGTTAGTCACCTACATCGCGGTGCGTGAGCACCAGCGAATCCGCTCCAAGCCCGCGATCCAGCAGGCGCTCATCGTATTCGCGGCACTCATTATTTATGAGATCGTGCTGTTCATGATCGATGGCTGGACCGGACATGCGGTCACCACTCCCCTGCGCTGGGTGCATACGCTGACCGGGGCGCTCGTCTGGCCGCCGGCCGCGGCCATCTTCGCGTACGCCGCAGGCCGCCGCTCATGAGCGGCACCATCATCAAGGACCATTGGCGTGAACAGCGCCTGTTCGATCAGCGCGCCCTCATCTGCGCGGCGCTCATGGCGATCGCCACCGTCGGCCTCATCGCGCGTCTGTTCACGCTGCAGGTGGTGCGGCACGACTACTACTCCGAGCTCTCGCAGGGCAACCGGGTACGCACCGAGCCGATCCCGCCGGCGCGCGGCCTGATCCTCGATCGCAACGGCGAACTGATCGCCGGCAACCAGCCTGCCTACCAGCTGGAACTCGTGCCCGAGGAAGTCCCGGATCTGCAGAAGACACTCGATGCCCTCGTGCATCTGGAGCTCATCCGTGCGGATGACGTTGAGGAGATCGAACGCACCATCGACTCGAGCCGCGACTTTGACAGCGTGCCTATCCGCCTGCGCATGTCGGACGAGGAAGTGGCGCGTTTTGCGGTGCGGCGCTTCGAATTCCCGGGGCTGGACATCAAGACCCGCGAGACCCGCTGGTATCCGAACGGCAGCCTCGCCGTGCACGCCCTGGGCTACGTGGGGGCGATCAGCGAGCAGGACCTCAAGCACATCGACCGCGCCACCTATGCCGGCACCTCGCTCATCGGCAAGCTCGGCGTCGAGAGTGCTTTCGAGCGCCAGCTGCACGGCACCAACGGCTTTCGCGAGGTCCTGGTGAACGCCCAGGGGCGCTCCGTGGAACGCCAGGGCGCCTTCGTACCGGAGCTGCGCACGCGCGCGCCGGCCGCCGGCGAGGATCTCATACTGTCGATCGACCTTAAGGTGCAGCGCACCGCCGAGGAGGCGCTCGCCGGACATCGCGGCGCCGTGGTCGCGCTCGATCCCAACAATGGCGACGTACTCGCGCTCGTGAGTCTGCCGGGCTTCGATCCCACGCTGTTCGGCCGCGGCATCACGCCGGCCGAATATCGCGCCTTGCAGGACGACATCGACCGGCCGCTGTTCAATCGCGCACTGCGCGGCACCTATCCCTCCGGCTCGACCATCAAGCCGGTGCTCGGGCTTGCCGCGCTTACCGACCACACGATCGAGGCGAACACCAAGGTGTTCTGCAACGCCGAGTTCTACCTTCCGGGCAGCCGCCACGTGTGGCGCGCGGACAAGGGCGAGCCGCGCGGCTGGCTCGACCTGCCGGAGGCGATCTCGCGCTCCTCCGATGTGTACTTCTACCGTCTGGCCTCGACGCTCGGAATCGACCGCATGGCGGCCTTCCTCGAGCCCTTCGGCTTCGGCCAGCTCACAGGCATCGACATCGGCGGCGAGAAGGCGGGCCTGCTGCCGACCCCGGAATGGAAGCGCAAGGCGTTCAAGCGGCCGGAGGACAAGGTGTGGTTCCCCGGCGAGACGGTCAACATGGGCATCGGGCAGGGTTACTTGCTGGTGACGCCGCTGCAGCTCGCTCACATGACCGGAATCCTGGCCGAGCGCGGTCGCAACTTTCGCCCGCGATTGGTCAAGGGAATGCGCGATGCGGCCGGGCGCGCGCAGTGGGTCGCCCCGATCGAGGGTGCCCCGATCAGGGGCGTGTCCGCTGCAGACTGGGGGGTGGTGATCGATGCGATGATCGGCACCACGCGCTGCGCTCGCTATTGCGGCACCGCCTCGATCCCCTTCAAGGGCGCGGCGTATGAGACCGCGGGCAAGACCGGAACAGCCCAGGTGTACACGGTTGCGCAGAACGCGAAATACAACGCGAAGACCGTCCCGGAACGGCTGCGCGATCACGCCTGGTTCATCGCCTTCGCGCCGGCGGAGGCGCCGCGCATAGCGGTCGCGGTGCTTGTCGAGAATGCCGGCTTCGGCGCGAGCAACGCCGCGCCGGTGGCGCGCAAGGTGCTCGACGCCTACCTGCTCGACGAGCAGGGTCGCCTCAGGAGCCCGGCGGGCGGGGCCACCCTGACACCGGGTGCCGCGGCACCGCCGGCGGCGGCGCCTGCGCCGGCAACAGGCGTCGCAGGCGAGGCGTCCCGCACATGATCTACGAGGAACTCACCTCCGGTTCACGCGCGCGCCGCACCCTCACCACCGCGGCGCGCGTACTGCTCGCTTTGAAAATCGACGGACCGCTGGTGGTGGGACTGGCACTGATCGCGGTTTACGGGTTGGTGATCCTGTACAGCGCCTCGGGCCAGAGCATGAGCACGGTGCTGCGCACCGTGGCGCGGCTCGTGATCGGCACGATCGCCATGCTGCTGCTGGCGCGCGTCAATCCGAACTTCCTGCGCCGCTCCGCGCCGTGGCTGTACGCCGGCGGCTGCGTGCTGCTGCTGGTGGTGGCGGCGATCGGCCACATCGGCATGGGCGCACAACGCTGGCTCGACCTGGGGTTGTTTCGCTTCCAGCCCTCGGAGCTCATGAAGCTGTCGGTGCCGATGATGTGCGCGTGGTACCTGCACGATCGTCCGTTGCCGCCCGGCTGGGTGTCCCTGGCAGCGCTCGGTGGGCTGATTCTCGTGCCGGTGGCGCTGGTGGCGATCCAGCCGGACCTGGGTACCGCGGCGCTGATCGCCGCCGCCGGCGTGCTGGTGATCATCCTCGCGGGGCTGCGCGCGCGCGTGATCGTGATGCTGCTGGCGCTGGCGGCAGCGGCGGCCTGGTTCGGCTGGAGTTTCATGCATGACTACCAGAGAAAGCGCGTACTCACCTTCCTCAACCCGCAGACCGATCCGCTGGGCGCCGGCTATCACATCATCCAGTCGCAGATCGCCATCGGCTCCGGCGGCGTGTTCGGCAAGGGCTGGATGAATGGCAGCCAGGCGCAGCTGGAATTCCTCCCCGAACGCTCGACCGACTTTATTTTCGCGGTCGTGGGCGAGGAGTTTGGCCTGCTCGGACTGCTGCTGCTGTTGCTGCTGTATGCGTTCGTCGTCGGCCGCTCGATCTATCTGGCGACCCAGACGCAGGACACGTTCGCGCGCCTGCTCGCCGGCTCGCTCGCGCTGACCTTCTTCGTCTACGTATTCATCAACGCCGGCATGGTGACCGGCCTGCTGCCGGTGGTCGGCGTGCCGCTGCCGCTGGTGAGTTACGGCGGCAGCTCGGTCGTGACGCTCCTCGCGGGCTTCGGTATTCTCATGGCGCTGTACTCACGCCGCAAGCTCATCGGGTCGTAGTTGAACAAGCACCTGTGTCTGATCTTCGCGCTGCTGGCCTGCGCGCGCGCGCCCGCACAGGCGCAACCCCGGCACGATGCGGGCTTCGACCTCAAGCGTCCCGAGATTGCACACTTCATCAACGAGGTTGCGGAGCGCGATGGCTTCAGCCGCCATGAAGTGCGCGCGCTCCTGAAACAGGCACAGCCCCAGCAGAAGATCCTCGATCTGATGAACCGGCCGATCGAGAAGGTCTCCCCGTGGTGGGAATATCGCGCGCGTTTTCTGACCGATGAACGCATCACCCTCGGCGTGCAGTTCTGGGCCGACCATAAGGACTCCCTGGAGCGCATCGCCGAGCGCTACCAGGTGCCACCCGAATACCTGGTCGCCATCGTCGGCGTCGAAACCTTTTATGGACGTCAGACCGGCCGCTTTCGGGTGCTGGATGCACTGGCCACGCTGGCGTTCGACTATCCGCAGCGCGGTAGTTACTTTCGTGCCGAACTCGAGCAGTTCCTGCTCCTCGCCCGGGAGAACAAGCTCGATCCGCTGGCCACTACCGGCTCGTATGCGGGCGCGATGGGGGTGCCGCAGTTCATGCCCTCGGCCTACCGCCGTTACGCGGTGGACGCGGATACCGACAAGAAGCGTGATCTGTGGAACGACTGGGACGACATCTTCGCCAGCGTCGCCAACTACCTGAAGGAGTACGGCTGGGTCCCGGGTGCACCGGTGCTCGCCGAGGTGCATCTCGATCCGGATCCGACTTTTCAGATCGAACCGCACAACCTCGAGCTCACCGACACGGTCGACGGGCTCGCCATGCGCGGCGTGCGCGTGGACGGCGAGCTGCCGGGCAACACGCCGGTGGTACTCATATCCGCCGAACAGCATGACGGTCCCGCCTACCGCGTCGGCTTCAAGAACTTCTATGTGATCACCCGCTACAACAACAGCGCCCGTTATGCGATGGCGGTCTACGATCTTGCCCAGGTCATCGCCCAGCGCGTCCACGGTGCCCAGAAATGAGGCGCGCCGGCGGCACGCTGCGCACAGGCGCGGCTGCCGGCGCACGTGCGTCCCTTGTGTGGTGTGCGCTGCTGCTCGCGGGCTGCTCGGTGGTGGCGCGACATCAGGCCACTCCCCGGCCGGCACCGGCGCCCAACCCGGCACCGCCCGCCAGCGTACCGGCGCCACCGGCTGACGTCAGCGCCATACCCGATGCCGTGCCCCGCGCCGAACCGCGCAGCGCCCACGGCAACCCGCCCTTCTACGATGTGTTCGGGCAGCGCTACACGGTGCTGCCGAGCGCCGATGGCTACCTCGAGCGCGGCGTCGCCTCCTGGTATGGTCCGAGCTTCCACGGCGGCAACACCTCCAGCGGCGAGCTGTACGACATGTACGGCATGACCGCCGCACACAAGACGCTGCCACTGCCAACCTATGCGCGGGTGACCAATCTCAGGAATGGCCGCAGTGTCATCGTGCGCATCAACGACCGCGGGCCGTTCGTCGCCAACCGCCTGATCGATCTGTCGTACACCGCGGCGGTCAAACTCGACATGATCCGCGATGGCACCGCCCTCGTGGAGGTGCGGGCGCTCACGCCGGGGGTGCCGGATGAGCTCGCGCGCAGCGTGCAATCCCCGCCGCCCGCGCTCTACGTGCAGGCCGGCGCATTCGCCGACCGGGAGAACGCGCAGCGCACTCTCGAGCGGCTGCAGGCTGCCGGCCTGGCCAACGCCGTCGTCGTTTCGCCGCTGAGCGGACGCACGCGCCTCTACCGCGTGCGCCTCGGGCCGGTGCACAGTGTGGAGGAATTTGACGAGCTGGCGACGCGGCTCGCCGCACTTGGCTTTCCCGACGCGCGCCTCGCGAGCGAGTGACGCGCGGGCCGGCGACAGCGCTCGTCCCAGGCGGGCGCGCTTGAGTTAAAATCTTGGGTTTTCCCCACAAGGAATCCGTACCAGTGAGCCGTTTCGCCTGCATTGTCGCGCTCGTTGCGATCGCCACCAGCGCCGTAGCGGCGCCCAATCCGCCCGCCAGTTCCGGGCCTGCCAGCACGCCAGCGGCGGCGCCGATTCCCAATCCCCCCGCGGTCACCGCGCGCGCTTACATTCTGCTCGATCATTCCAGCGGCCGGGTGCTGGCGCAGAACAACGCCGACGAGCGCGCCGAGCCTGCGAGCCTCACCAAGCTCATGACCGCGTACGTGGTGTTTCATGCGCTCAGCGAGGGGCGCCTGAAGCTCACCGACATGGTCACCATCAGCGAACACGCCTGGCGGGCGGAAGGCTCGCGCACCTTCGTACAGGTCGGCACGCAGATCCCGGTGGACATCCTCATCAAAGGCATGATCGTGCAGTCGGGTAACGATGCCACCATCGCGCTCGCCGAGAAAGTCGGCGGCACCGAACCTGCGTTCGCGCAAATGATGAACGAATACGCGCAGCGGCTCGGCATGAAGTCGAGCCACTTCGAAAACAGCGACGGCCTGCCGGCAGCCAATCACTACACCACGGCGCGCGACATCGCGACCCTCGCCAACGCCCTCATCAGCGAGTTTCCCCAGTACTACCCGCTGTTCAGC
Source organism: uncultured Gammaproteobacteria bacterium (assembly GCA_963718865.1). Classification (GTDB taxonomy): domain Bacteria; phylum Pseudomonadota; class Gammaproteobacteria; order Steroidobacterales; family Steroidobacteraceae; genus 13-2-20CM-66-19. The sequence continues at coordinate 562,108 of CAVRAE010000002.1, forward strand.
CTGCGTGAGTTCATGTGGAACAACATCCACCAGGGGAACCGCAATGGCCTGCTCGGCAAGGACCCGTCGGTCGACGGGCTGAAGACCGGCCACACCGACAGCGCCGGTTACTGCCTGGCGACGTCCGCGAACCGCAATGGCATGCGCCTGGTGTCGGTGGTGATGGGGGCCCCCAGCATCAAGGCGCGCGAAGACGCGAGCGCGGCGCTGCTGAACTACGGCTACACCTTCTTCGAGACCATCCGCATCAAGGCGGCACGCGACACGGTGCTCAAGCCGCGGGTCTACCTGTCGGCGGACGAGTACGCGCCGGTAGGCGTGACGCGCGACGTGTACGCCACCATCGCGCGCGGCCAGAGCGCCATGCTGAAGACCAGCGCGCACCTGGGCGCCGCGACCCTGCGCGCACCGCTCGCCGCCGGCGTGGCGGTGGGCGAGTTCACCGTCGCGGATGCCAGCGGCAACGTCATCGCGCGCGCACCACTGGTCACGCTGCAGGCGGTCAGGAGCGGCGGACTGTGGACCTGGCTGGTCGACAGCATCGCCTTGTTGTTCCACTGACATGGCCGGGCCGCTGCCGCTGTGTTACCTGAACGGCGCCTGCCTGCCGCTCAGCGAGGCACGCATTTCGCCGCTCGATCGCGGCTTCCTGTATGCGGACGGCGTCTACGAGGTCATGCCGGTGTACGGCGGGCGACCGTTCCGCTTCGCCGCCCACGCTGAGCGCCTGACGCGCAGCCTCGCGGCCATCGGCATGCGCGATCCACATACGCGCGAGGAGTGGCGCGCGATCCTCGGCACGCTCATCCAGAGAAACGCCGGCGCCGAGTGTTACGTGTACTGGCAGGTGACCCGCGGTGCCGAGAATGGCCGCAGCCACGCACCGCTGCCGGACATCCCGCGCACGGTGTTTGCGTTCTGCGCGCCCTGGCCCTCCGCCGCCGCCGGCAGTCACGAGGATGGCGTCGCCTGTGTGACCGCCGCCGACACGCGCTGGGCGCGCTGCGACATAAAGTCCGTCGCGCTGCTTGCCAACGTGCTGCTGCGCCAGCAATCGGTCGACGCCGGTGCGACCGAGACCATCCTGCTGCGCGACGGGGAGCTGACGGAAGGCTCCGCATCCGCCGTGCATGTGGTGCTGGGAGGCACGCTGGTGGTGCCGCCGAACTCGCACCAGATCCTTCCCGGTACGACGCGCGGCGTCGTGGAGGAGCTGGCGGCGCGGGTCGCGCTCCCCTGCCGCGCGGCCCCCGTCAGCGAGGCGCAGCTGCGCGCCGCGGATGAGATCTGGCTGTCCGCGGCCACGCGCGAAGTGCAGGCAGTGACGCGCCTCGATGGGCGTGCCGTGGGCAGCGGCAAACCCGGTCCCGCCTGGCAGCGTGTGTACCAGGAACTGCAGCGCTACAAGGGTGAGCTTGCGGGCACGCCGTGGTGACCGGGGAAGAAGCCCTTACGTTTCCAAGCGCCTACCCGGTGAAGATCCTCGGCCGGCCGGCGGATGATTTCCGCGCGCGCGTGCACGCCGTCATGCTGCGCCACGCGCCCGATCTGGACGCTGACCAGGTCAGTGAGCGCCTGAGCGCCAACGGCAATTTCCTGTCGATTTCCTACCTGCTGCGCGCGCACAGCCGCGAACAGATTGCGGCGCTGGTCACGGAACTGCAAGCCTGCGAGGGCGTGCTGATGCTGCTGTAGCCCGCGGCAGCGGCGCTTGATTCCTCACTGAGGAATTTTTATTTCGACCCGCAGCAAGGGCAACTCACCGGGCTGGTCGAACTTCTCCACGGTCTCGATGGCGTGCATGGGTTCCGGTTTCATCCAGTGCACGCTCCAATGGCCTGCAGTAGCCGGGGCATCTTTGCTCGGGACGTCTCTCACCCCGCCCGGCGTGTGGTAGCGGATATGAGGCGATTTTCCGCCCCGGTCCCAGTCAAGAAAAAAACCCGGCCAGCGATGATGATGCATAGGCTCACTCTGGCCAGGGGGCGGCACGGTCACCTGCAGCACTCGAACCAGCGCGTTCTCGAAAATGACCTGGTGACTTTTGGGCGCTGCCTGCACGGCGTCGTAGCCCTCCGGGAAGCCCGCCTGGTCCTGTGCGCCCGCCAGTACTATCCCCACACACGCGGCGGCCAGGATCATGACCCCCGCCCCGATGGCGATGCGTGTTCGCCTGCGCATACCCAAAAGCATACCAGCTCACACCTCGCCCCTCGAGCGGGCGCCTGTAACCGGTTTGTCACCGGTCCGCTACCCGGCGGACACTGACGCTGCGCAGCCGGTCCCGGTAGCATCCTGCGATGTCCATCATCCTCGACCAGGTCACCAAGCACTACGGCGGCGTGCCGGTCGTGAACGATGTATCGCTCGACATCGGCGACGGTGAATTCTTCGTACTGCTTGGGCCCAGCGGCAGCGGCAAGAGCACGCTGCTGCGCGCCATCGCCGGGCTCTCCGGGGTCGACCACGGGCGGATCGCGCTGCATGGGCGCGATGTCACGCACCTCACGGCGCGCAAGCGCGGCGTGGGACTGGTATTCCAGAACTACGCGCTGTTCCGCCACATGACCGTGGCGGACAACATCGAGTTCGCGCTGCGCGTGCGGCACGTGCGCGGCAGGCTGCGCCGGCAGCGCCGCAAGGAATTGCTGCGCCTGGTGGCACTCGAGGGGATGGATGAGCGGCTGCCGGCGCAGCTCTCCGGCGGCCAGCAGCAGCGCGTCGCCGTGGCGCGGGCACTGGCGCACAAGCCCGAGGTGCTGTTGCTGGATGAGCCGTTCGGGGCGCTGGATGCGAAAATCCGCGAAGAGCTGCGGCGCACGATCCGCGAAGTACAGCGCGAACTTGGCATCACCACGGTGCTGGTGACCCACGACCAGGAGGAGGCCTTCGCGATGGCCGACCGCATCGGGATCATGAATCTCGGGCGGCTGCTGGAAGTGGGTGCGCCGCATGACCTGTATTCGTGCCCGGCGACGCGCTTCGTGGCCACGTTCCTGGGCGCCGCCAACCTGATCCTCGCGCGCCGCACGGCCGACGGCATCCAGGTGTGCGGCACCACCATCGCGGCGGCCGACCGCACCCCGGCAGCCAACGAGCACGAAGTGGTCGCGGTCGTGCGTCCGGAGGAAGTGGAGCTCGCGCCGGCACGCGCGGCGCTCACCACCAACTACCTCGCGGGCGGGGTAGTCGAGGAAGTGGTGTTCACGGGCGCGCTGGAGCGGCTGCGGGTGCGGCTGGACGCCGCGGCGCAGACGCCGCTGCTCGCCCACAACGGCAGTGACGACGATGCCAGCGAGTTGCTGCAGGTGACCCGCACCCAGCACGAGCAACGCGGCTTCGCGGTGACCCCCGGGCAGAACGTGGCGGTCGGCGTGCGGCGGGTGCACGTGCTGCCCACGCCGCTTTCGAGCTTTACGGCCTGCGCCGCGAGTCCGCAGCTCGCTGAGGCCCTGGGCCGCGAGCCGCTGCTGGTCGAGCTTGCGGCGCGCATGAAGACGCGCATCACGACCCGCAGCGAGCCGAAGCTGGGCGTGGCGGAGGCGCTGTGCGAGTCCGCCGACTTCGTCGGCACCACCGTCATCGCCTCACAAACCGACTGCGCGCATCGCGGCGAGTGGCTGCTGCGCCGCGGCGTGCGCGACCTCCTGGTGCTGCCAGCGGGCGCCAGCGCGCCGCAACGCGTGCTCATCCACTGGATGGGCGAGGCGGCGCGCAACGCGACGCTCGCGGTGTCGGCGAGCGTACTGCGCCACGTGCCGGCCGAGGCGGTATACGTCGGCATCTTTCCCGGGCACGCCGGCGGCCGCGGCCCGCACGGCATGCGCGAGCTGCTGGACGCGCGCTCCGAAGCGCAGGCCGCGCATGGCCTGGAGATGCGCACCGAGATGCGTTTCGGGGAGGTCGCCGAGGAACTCGCACGGCGCCTGGCCGAGGCCCCGGGGCAGATGCTGATCGTGGGTGTCACGGAACTGACGCGCTTCGCCGAGCGCTTCCGCGCGCTGCTGGATGGCGGACGGTGGCCGGTGCTGATCGTGTACCGCGGCGCGCCATGAGCTTCCGCCAGGCGAGCGTGTTGCCCGGCTTCGGGCTCACCTTCGGGTTCACGACATTTTTTCTGAGCACCATGGTGCTGCTGCCGCTCGCGGCGATGGTGCTGGCGGCGGGCTCGATGCACTGGAGCGATTTCGTGCACGTGGTCTTCAGCGCCCGCGCGCTCGGCTCCTACCGCCTGTCCTTTGGCGCCTCATTCCTCGCCGCCAGCATCAACCTGGTGTTTGGCTTCATCATCGCCTGGACGCTGGTGCGCTATGAATTTCCGGGCCGCAAGCTGATCGACGCGCTCATCGACATGCCGTTTGCGCTGCCCACCGCGGTCTCCGGCATCGCGCTCACCACCGTGTTTGCGCAATCGGGCTGGATCGGCCGCTACCTTGAGCCGCTGGGGATCAAGGTTGCCTACACCTGGCTCGGGGTGACGCTGGCGCTCACCCTCATCAGCATGCCCTTCGCCGTGCGCGCGCTGCAGCCGGCGCTGCTGGAGGTGCAGCGCGACCTTGAGGATGCGGCGGAAACCCTGGGTGCGGGGCGCTTTTACGTGTTCCGCCGCATCATTCTGCCGACGGTGCTGCCGGCGCTGCTGACCGGCTTTACGCTGTCGTTTGCACGCGCGGTGGGCGAGTACGGCTCGGTTATCTTCATCGCCGGGAACCTCCCCATGAAGACCGAGATCACGCCGCTGCTGATCGTCATCCATCTCGAACAGTTCGACTACCAGGGCGCCGCCGCACTCGGCCTGGTCATGCTCGTCATGTCATTCACGGTGCTGTTTGCCATCAACCTGCTGCAGGCCTGGGGCCGGCGCCGCCACCTGCTGGAGGCGAGTGCATGAGCGCGGCGTCGTCACGGCTGCTGGTTGCCGATGCGGCACGGCCCGGACAACACACCTGGCTGCACTCCATCGTGCGGTGGCTTTTCATCACGGTGTCGCTCGGCTTTCTTGCCGCCGTGCTGCTTGCACCCCTGGCCACGGTGTTTGCCATGGCGTTCGCGCACGGGGTCGAGGCGTACCTGCGGGCCTTTGCCGATCCGGATACCTCGGCGGCGATCCGCCTGACGCTCATCACGGCAGCAGTGGTGGTGCCGGTCAACACCGTGTTCGGCCTGGCGGCCGCCTGGGCCATCGCCAAATTCGAGTTTCGCGGCAAGAGCGTCCTCGTCACCCTCATCGATCTGCCGCTGGCGATCTCGCCGGTGATTTCCGGGATGCTGTTCGTGCTGCTGTTCGGCCTGCACGGCTGGTTTGGCGTGTGGCTGCAGGAACACGACATCAGTATCATTTTCGCGCTGCCTGGAATCATGCTGGCCACCATGTTCGTGACCTTCCCGTACGTGGCGCGTGAGCTGATTCCGCTCATGCAGCAGCTGGGCAACGACGAGGAGGAAGCGGCGATCACCCTCGGCGCTGGCGGCTGGCTGACGTTCTTTCGGGTGACGTTGCCGAAAGTGCGCTGGGGACTTGTATACGGCATGGTGCTGTGCAACGCGCGCGCCATGGGCGAGTTCGGCGCGGTTTCGGTGGTGTCCGGGCACATCCGCGGGCTCACCAACACCATGCCGCTGCACATCGAGATCCTCTACAACGAATACAACTTCGTGGGGGCCTTTGCGGTGGCCTCGCTCCTCACGCTGCTCGCGGTGCTGACTCTGGGAGTGAAAACACTGGTCGAACGCACCGGTTACCGGGGACACTGACGGCCATGCTCGAGCGTCTCACCAACCGGTGGCGTGCCGCGTGGCCGGATCCGGCGCGCACCAGCCTCGGCTGGTGGCTGGTGGCAATCCACGTCGCCATCGTGCTGCTGGTCGGCGGCGGCATCACCTGGTCGGCCAGCGCCAAGCTCCACACCCTCGCCGACGAGCAGGGCAAGGCGCGGGTGCAGCTGGCGGCCACCACCGCGCGCGAGGACCTGCGGCGCTTCGCCGACGAGGCGCTGGTCACGGCGCGCACGCTTAGCGAGCGCCCCACCCTGCAGCGGCTGCTCGCCGAAGGACGCAGCGAAGCGCTGCCGCCGGTGCTGCGCAGCGCCTGCGAGGCGAGTGGCATGGATGCCTGCGCCGTGATTTCCGCTGCCAGCGTGGTGGCGGTGTCGGGTCCGGCGCTCGACTGGCAGCAGATCATCACCGCCAGCAGCGAACAAGGCGCGACGTTCATGGCGCTGCCCGCCATCGAGCGCGTGCCGGTGCAGGGCGCCTGGGCGGCGCCGGCCGCGCCCGCGGGCATGCGGGTGTATGTGGTGCGACGCCTGGACGAGCATCTTGCGGCGCTGCTGTCCCACCAGGTGGGCGCGCAGGTGAAGCTGATCGACTACCGCCTCTACACCGCGGCTCCGGTGAACGCTTTCACGCCGCTGTATTCGGCGGCACTCGCCGACGGACACTCCGCCGTGCAACGCATCGAAGCGCAGGACGTGTACGCCGCGGCGGTGCCGGTGTTCGCGGCCAGCGGCGAGGCGATTGCGCTCATCGAGGCGCTGCTGCCGACGAGCGCGGTGGACACCTCCACCCGGCCCCTGGTGAGGAAGCTGTTGGTCACGGCGCTGCTGCTCGCCGCGCTCGCGGTGCTCGCCGGCATCGTTCTGGGCGAGCTGGTGGCAGGTCCGGTACGCGCGCTCACCGCCGCCGCGACCCGCCTCGGCAAAGGGGATTTCTCGGCTTCCATTCCCACCGGTGGCGCGGCCGAGGTGGGCGCGCTGGCGCGCACCATGGAGGACATGCGCCGCAACCTCATCGCACTCACGAGCACGCTGCGGCGCAGCGAGGCGGAGGCGCAGGCCGTACTGGGCGGAATCGTCGAGGGGGTGTACGCGGTGGACCGGGAGCGGGTGATCCGCTACCTCAACCCGCAGGCCGCACGCCTCCTGGGTGTCGAGCCCGCCGCAGCCGTGGGCCGCTTCTGCGGCGATGTGCTGCAGCCGCGCGACGAAGACGGCCGCCGACCCTGTGATTTCCGCTGCCCGATCGTGCAGGCGCGCGGCGCCGGCAGCGCCGTGGGCGTCGAACATCTGGGTGCGCCGCCGGCGGCGCCGCGTACCACCGTGATCACCAGCGCCCCGCAGGTGGAAGGTCTGCAGGTGCAGGTCATCCGCGACGAGACCGAGCTCGAAGCGGTACGCCGCGCGCGCGACTCGGTGCTCGCCAACATCTCGCACGAATTCCGCACGCCGCTCGCCGCACAACTCGCCTCCATCGAGCTGCTGCTTGCCGGCATGGATCACATGGGCGCCGCGCAGCAGCGCGAGCTCGTCACCTCGCTCGAGCGCGGCACCCTGCGCCTGACGCAGCTCATCGACAATCTGCTGGAAAGCGTGCGCATCGAATCCGGGCAGCTCGCCATCCGCCACCAGAGCGTGGCGCTCACCGAGGTGGTTGGCGAGGCGCGCGAACTGGTGGGCGCGCTGCTGGCGCAGCGCCGCCAGACCCTGGAAGTGGCGGTGCCCGCCGACCTGCCGGCGGTGAGCGGCGACAAGACGCGTCTCACGCAGGTGTTCGTCAATCTGCTCGCCAATGCCAACAAGTTCGCCCCCGAGGGCAGCGTGGTGCGCGTCGGGGCCGCGGCGCACGCCGGCGGGGTGCAGGCATGGGTGGAAGACGAAGGGGCCGGTCCCGCCCCCACCGACGGGCAATCCCTGTTCGCGCGCTTCCGGCGCGGCGGCGCTGAGCCGGAGCCCGCGGGCCTGGGGCTGGGGCTGTGGCTCGTGAAATCGATCATCGAGCGCCACGGCGGCAGCGTCGCCTTTGAGCGCACGGCGGCAGGCCGCACACGCTTCACACTCGCGCTGCCGGCAGAGAGCGGCACATGAAAGTGCTGGTGGCCGACGATGACGCGGACCTGCGCGAGCTCATCGCCTTCACGCTCACCCAGGCGGGCTACTTCGTGATCAAGGCGGGCGACGGCCTGGCAGCGGTGCGGCATTTCCAGGCCGAAGCGCCCGACCTGGTGGTACTCGATGTCAACATGCCCGGACTGTCGGGATTCCAGGTGTGCGAAGCCATCCGCCGTGATTCGCGCGTCCCGGTGATGATGCTCACGGTACGGGGTGAGGAAGAGGACCTGGTGCGTGCGCTCGGCCTCGGGGCGGATGACTACCTTACCAAGCCCTTCAGCCCGCGCACCCTGCTCGCGCGCGCCGCGGCACTGCTGCGCCGTGCCGGCATGGATGCCGCCGCGCCGCTGGCCGCCGGCCGCGTGGTCCTCGACCTGCGCGAACATACCGTGGCCATCGACGCGCGCTCACCCGTGCGCCTCACGCCGCTGGAACTGCGCCTGCTGCAGATGCTGGCGGCGAACGCCGGGCGCACGGTCACCTCCGAGCGCCTGCTGATACAGGTCTGGGGTCACAAAAGCGGTGGCGACCGCCAGCTCTTGAAGCAGCTGGTGCACCGCCTGCGGCAGAAAATCGAGACCGATCCCGCGGCGCCGGCGCTGCTGCGCACCGCGGCGGCCGGTTACAAGCTGGTCGTTGACTGAAACTCCCGGCGCGCGCCGCCCAACCCGTCGGTACTACAATCGCAGATGTGGAGCCAGCCATGAACCTTGTGAATCGCCGCTACCATCTTGCGGCCCGGCCGGTCGGCCTGCCGACCTCCAGCGACTGGCGGCTCGATTCCGTACCTGTTGAGGAACCCCGCGAGGGCCAGTTCCTCGTCGAGGTGCAGTACCTCTCACTTGATCCGGCGATGCGCGGCTGGATGAACGAGGGTAAGTCCTACATCGCACCGGTCGGCATCGGGGAAGTCATGCGCGCCGCGGGCGTTGGGTCTGTGATCGCCTCGCGCCATGCGGGCTTCGCGGTCGGTGAGCACGTGAGCGGCAGCTTCGGCGTGCAGAATTACGCGCTTGCCGACGGCAAGGGCGTGGTCAAGGTGAATCCGCAGCTCGCGCCGTTACCCGTGTACCTCGGAACGCTCGGGATGCCCGGCATGACCGCCTGGTTCGGCCTGCTGGAGGTGGGCGAACTGAAGAACGGCGATACCGTGGTGGTCTCCGGAGCCGCGGGAGCCGTGGGATCGGTGGTCGGCCAGATCGCGAAGATCCGGGAGTGTCGTGTCGTCGGCATCGCCGGCGGTGCCGACAAGTGCGCATGGCTGGTGAAGGAGCTCGGTTTCGACGCGGCGATCGACTACAAGGCGCAGGACGTGAAAAAAGCACTGCGCGAGCACTGTCCGCAGGGCATAAACGTATACTTTGACAATGTCGGCGGGGAGATCCTGGATGCCGCGCTCACGCAGCTCGCGCGCGGCGCGCGCGTGGTGATCTGCGGCGCAATTTCCCAGTACAACAGCACCACGGCGGTGCAAGGACCCGCGAACTACCTGTCGCTGCTCGTCAACCGGGCGAGCATGAGAGGCATGGTGGTCTTCGACTACGCGGCCCGCTACCCGGAAGCCGTGCGCGAGCTGGGCGGATGGCTTGCAGCCGGACGGCTGAAGAGCCGCGAGCATATGGTCACCGGACTGGAGCGCTTTCCGGAAGCCCTGCTCATGCTGTTCCGCGGTGAGAACACCGGCAAGCTGGTTCTCAAGGTCTAGCGACACCGTACTTGGGGATGCGGCATCAGGGTACGCGGTCACTGCGCCTCGCGCAGATGAGAACTCTGCTGCTGCTGTTCGGCGGCTACGCCGCCTGTTACTACTGCCGCGCCGACCTGTCGGTGGCGACGCCGCTGCTTGCCGAAGAGCTGGGCCGGCATGGTGTCAGCCACGCCGAAGCGCTCGTCCACATCGGCACGATGAGCTCCCTGGGTGTTCTGGCCTATGCTCTCGGCAAGCTGTTTCTCACCGGACTGGGGGACTACTGGGGCGGGCGGCGCAATTTTCTCATCGGCGTGGGCGGCGCGGCACTCTTCACGCTGCTGTTTGCTGCGGGCGGCGCTTTCCCCGTATTCACGCTCGCCTGGCTCGGCAACCGCCTGACGCAGTCCGTCGGCTGGGCGGGGCTCATCAAGGTCTCGTCGAGATGGTTCAACTATTCCTCCTACGGATCGATCATCGGCATTCTGAGCGTCAGCTACCTCGTCGGGGACGCGCTGGCGCGCCAGCAAATGGGCATGCTGATCGAGCGCGGCTTCGGCTGGCGCGCGCTGTTCCTGTTTGCCGCGATCGTCGCAGGCGTCATGCTGTTGGCGAGCTTTCTGTGGCTGCGGGAGTCACGCACCGAAGCCGGCCACAGGGAAGCGATCCCCAATCCGCTGAGTCTGTTCGCGGCCACGGAATCCCCGCCTGCCGGGGTTGGCGCGCTGCTCGTGCCGTTGCTGCGCAGCCGGTCATTTTTGCTCGTTTGCCTGTTGTCGTTCGCATGTACGATCGTGCGTGAGACGTTCAATACATGGACCCCGGAGTATCTGCACGACCATCTCGGCTACACCATGAGTCATGCGGCCACCATGAGCGCCGTCTTCCCGGGTGTCGGCGCGCTGTCGGTACTGGCGTCCGGCTGGCTCAGTGACCGGCTTGGCCTCAACGGTCGCTCGTTGCTGATGTTCCTGGGTCTCGGGGCGACCGCGGCCGCGCTGCTGGTGCTCATGTCGGTGCCGGCGGGAGTTTCCGGCTCGCTGCTCCCCGTACTGACGATCGGCGTGGTCGCCTTCTGCCTGCTCGGACCGTACTCCTATCTCGGCGGCGCCTTTGCACTCGACTTCGGCGGTAAGCAGGCGAGCGCTGCGTCCTCCGGCATCATCGACGGCATCGGCTATCTCGGCGGCATCCTGGCGGGAGACAGCGTCGCACGGCTCGCCGCCGCCTTTGGCTGGGACGGCGTATTCGTTACCCTGGCAGCGGTGAGCGCGATGGCCGCGGTGTGCGCCGGCGCCTTGCACATGCTTAACACTGCCGCCACCAGGAGCGTCCATGCCTGACCACCTTACCGAAGCCAGACGCGTGACTGCGGCTCCACATTTGCTCACTATCGAATGGATAGACGGCGGGATGAGTGAGTATGCGAGCCTGTGGCTGCGCGACAATCGCACCGAGGACCGCGATGCGTACAGCGGACAGCGGCTCGTGGACGTCGCCGACCTGCCGGAGCGCCCCCGCATCCGCTCGGCGGTCATACAGGGCGGGACGGTGCGCATCGAGTGGGAAGGCGAGCCGCGAGCGGTGTCTTTCGACCTCGCCTGGCTCGCGGCCCACGCTTTCGATCGCGTCCCGCGCCGACCTGAGCTTACGGTGCGCCGCTGGCTGGAGGGCGCCAGACTCGATGCCGGCCGGGACTTCGCCTGGGCAAGCGTCGAGGAACTGCGCACCAAGCCGGGCTTGCGTCTGGACTGGCTCACCCGGCTGTTGCAGGATGGCCTCGCTTTCTTGCGCGACGCGCCGGCGACGGAAACAGCGCTGCTGACGACCATGCCGCTCATCGGGCGCGTGCTCGAGACCAACTACGGTCTGACTTTTGTCGTGCGCTCGGTACCGCAGCCTGAGAATCTCGCCTACTCTGATCTGGGCCTCGGGCTGCATACCGACAACCCCTATCGCGAGCCGGTGCCGGGTTTTCAGGCGCTGCATGTGATCAGCGCCTCGAGCGAAGGCGGCGCGAGCCTGTTCGCCGACGGTTTCGCACTGGCCGAACACCTGCGTGCCGGTGCGCCGGATGCGTTTGCGCGATTGACCGCTACGGCCGTACCGTTTCACTATCGCTCGAGCGACGCGGACCTGTATGCAGAGCGGCCGCTGATTCAGCTCTCGCCACGCGGTGAAGTCACGGCGGTTCACTACAACAACCGCTCCATCGCACCACTGGCTGCCGCCCCCGGCGACACCACCCGTTTCTACGACGCCTATCGGCGCTTCGCAGTGTTGCTGCGCGATCCCCGGTTCCAGCTGCGCACCCAGCTCGGGAACGGCACGCTCGTGGTGTTCGACAACCAGCGCACGCTGCACGGCCGTACCGCCTTCGCCTCGGCGAAGCACCCCCGGCACCTGCAGGGCTGCTACCTCACCCGTGACAGTGTCCACAGTGCGGCGGCGCTGTTGCGGCGCCAGGCTGGCGGGGGATAGCACCGATGAACCTGACCGAAGACATCCTCGCGATCTACCAGGCGCGCGGTGCGGCAGCCTACTTCGGCGAGCGCGTAACCATGACCGAGCACGGCCTGCAGGCAGCGCACTTCGCGCAGCTCAGCGGGGCGCCGAAGGCGCTCGTGGTCGCCGCCCTGCTGCACGATATCGGCCACCTGATTGAACCGGTGCCCGACGCGCTCGAGGACTGGACGACGGATGCACACCATGAGGCAGTCGGAGCACGGTGGCTCGCGCAGCACTTCCCGATCGAAGTCTCCGAACCGGTGCGGCTGCATGTTGCGGCCAAGCGCTATCTGTGCACCACCGATGCGCAGTACCTCGCGCGACTGAGTCCGGCGTCGCTGCACACCTTGAAGTTGCAAGGCGGTCCGCTGTCGGCGCAGGCCGTGGCACAGTTCGAGGCCGAGCGTTATGGCGCGGACGCGGTGCGGCTGCGCCACTGGGACGATCAGGGCAAGGTGGCGGGGCTCAAGACTCCAACCCTCGGGGAGTATCGCGGGTTGATCGAGGAGCTGGCGGTGCCTCAGGCGTGAGGCCGCGAGCGGCGCAGCCGGCGCTGCCGGCGCGCAGTGCCTACTGGCCGGAAATCTGGTCGAACACGGCGCCGTCCGCAAAGTGCACGCGTTGCGCGTTGGCCCAGCCGCCAAAGTCCGCGATGCTCGTGAGCTTAAGGCGCGGGAAACGCGCGGCGTAGCGCGCTGCCACTTCCGGGTCGCGCGGCCGGTAGTCGTGCCGCGCGACGATCTCCTGGCCTTCCTTGCTGTAGAGGTACTGCAGATACGCCATCGCCACCTCGCGCGTGCCGTGGCGCAGCGCCACCTTGTCGACCACCGCCACCGGGGGTTCCGCGAGAATGCTCAAGGTGGGCACCACGATCTGCAGCTTGTCGGCGCCGAGTTCCCGCACCGCCAGCAGCGCCTCGTTCTCCCAGGTGATCAGCACATCCCCGAGTCCGCGCTGCGCGAACGTGGTGGTCGAGCCGCGCGCGCCGGTGTCGAGCACCGGCACGTTGTGGTACAGGCGCCGCACGAACTCGCGCGCGCTCGCCTCGCTCCCGTCCGGCTGCGCACGCGCCCACGACCAGGCGGCAAGATAGTTCCAGCGCGCGCCCCCGGAGGTCTTGGGGTTGGGCGTTATAACCGAGATGCCGGGGCGCACCAGATCGCCCCAGTCGTGTATGCCTTTGGGGTTACCGGCGCGCACCACGAACACGACGGTGGAGGTATAGGGAGAGCTGTTGTCCGGCAGACGGCTCTGCCAGTTGATCGGCAGCAGCTGCCCCTGGGTGGCGATGGCATCGATATCGGCCGCCAGCGCCAGCGTGACCACGTCCGCGCTCAGGCCGTCGATGACGTGACGCGCCTGCGCCCCCGAGCCGCCGTGCGACTGATCCACCCGCACCTGCTGGCCGGTCTTTGCCTTCCAGTAACGCGCGAACGCGGCGTTGAACTCGACGTACAGCTCGCGCGTCGGGTCGTACGACACATTCAACAGGGTCACGCGTGAACCGCTGGCGGGCGGCGCGGACTGTCCGTTGCAGGAGCCGAGCAGTGTCAGCGCCAACCCCAACGCGCACAGGGCCACGCGCATGTCAGGCCGCGGCAAATCCCAGCGCCTTCACGAGCAGCGGTTCGAGTGCCGCGGCGCTGACGGCGACTGACGCCGGCCCCCCGAGGTCTGCCAGCCGCGTCATCTGCAGCCCCTGATAACCGCACGGATTGATGCGCCGGAAGGGCTCGAGGTCCAGTGACACGTTGAGCGCCAGCCCGTGGTAGCTGCCGCCGCGGCGCACCCGCACCCCGACGCTGGCAAGTTTTCTGCCCGCTACGTACACCCCGGGCGCGGCGCGGCGGCACTCGGCGGCGATACCGAAGTGCGCGGCGAGATCGATGACGCCGCGCTCGAGCGCCGTGACGAAATCGCGGATCCCGAGAGCCGCGCGCTTCAGATCAAGCAGCGGGTACACGACGAGCTGCCCCGGGCCGTGATAGGTCACCTGTCCGCCGCGATCGACCTGCACCACCGGGATGTCGCCCGGCGCGAGCAAGTGCGTACGGCTCGCGTTCAGCCCCAGGGTGAAGACCGGCGGATGCTCGAGGAACCAGATCTCGTCCGGGGTCGCCGCGCTGCGCTCCTCGGTGAAGCGCTGCATGGCGCGCCAGGTGGGCTCGTACTCCACCAGTCCCAAATGGCGGATCAGCGGCGCCGGCACCGCTGATGGCACCGCCCTGGCGGTGAAAGCCGTGTCCGCCGCGCTGGCATTCATGTTGCGAGCTGCCGGTTATCGAGCCCGGCGTTGTTGCGATTCAGCGCCTGCTCCGCGCGGTAGCTGGAGCGCACCAGCGGGCCGGACACGCACTCGAGGAACCCCAGCGCGAGCGCCGCTTCCCGGTAGCGAGCGAATTCCTGCGGCATCACGAAGCGCTCCACCGGCAGGTGATGCGGCGTCGGGCGCAGATACTGTCCGAGCGTCACGATATCCACGCCCGCGGCGCGCAGGTCGGCGAGGGTCGCCATGATCTCCGCATCGGTCTCGCCGAGTCCTAACATGAGGCTGCTCTTGGTGAGCAGTCCCGTGCGGTGACGCCTGGCGTGCGCGAGCACGGCGAGCGTCTGTTCATAGCCGGCACGCGGGTCGCGCACCGGGTGGGTGAGACGCCGCACAGTTTCGATGTTCTGGGCAAACACCTCGATGCCGGAGTCGACCACGGTCGCGACGTCCGCGAGCACCCCCTGGAAGTCCGGCGTGAGCGCCTCCACCGCGGTGTGCGCGTTGCGGCGCTTGATGGCACGCACGCACGCCGCGTAGTGCGCCGCGCCGCCGTCGGGGAGATCGTCGCGGTCGACGGAAGTCAGGACCACGTACCTGAGTTTCATGAGTTCCACGGTGCGCGCCGCGTTTTCCGGCTCATCCGCATCGAGCCAGCCATGCGGATTACCGGTGTCGACCGAGCAGAAACGGCAGGCGCGCGTGCACACCGCGCCCATGAGCATGATGGTGGCGGTGCCCGCGTTCCAGCACTCCCCGATGTTGGGGCACTTGGCCTCCTCGCACACCGTCGCGAGGCGGTGTTCCTTGACGAGTGCGCGCACGCTCTGGAAGCCCTCACCGGTCGGTGCACGCGCCTTGAGCCAGGGCGGCTTGCGCACCGGCTGCGCCGTGCGGCTGTGGGTGCCGGACTTGATGCCGTCGCGGATGGCCGTGAAGCCCTGTGGGGTCAGGTACTTCTCGCCGCTGCGGGTGTGGGTGCCCTCCGTGACCAGGGGGATATCCTTGAATTGCGCCATGGCTTCATTGTAACGCAGGCAGGCGCGCGGTCAGTTCCGCGAGGCGCTCGGCCGTGCCGACGTCGCTCCACTGCCCGCGGTGCAGTTCGCCGCGCACGCGGCGCTGCGCAATGGCCCGCTGCAGGGGCTGCAGCAGCGGGAAGCGCCCCGCCGTGCAGCCGTCGAAGAACTCGGGGCGGTAAACCCCGACGTTCGCGTAGGTGAGGCGCTCGCTGTCGCGCTCGACCACCAGGTCACCGTCCAGGCCAAAGTCCCCGCGCGGATGGTGCGGCGGATTGCGGATCAGTACCAGATGCGCGAGCGCGTCCGGCTCGAGCCAAACGCGGCTGAAGTCGATGTCGGTCCAGATGTCAGCGCTGACAACCAGGAAGGCTTCCGGCCCCAGCAGCGGCAGGGCCCGGAAAATCCCGCCGCCGGTTTCCAGCGCCACCGGTCCCTCATCGCTCCAGGTGATCCTGACGCCAAAGTCACGACCGTCCCCGAGCGCTGCGCGCAGCTGCTCGCCGAGCCAGGACAGGTTGATGACGACATCACGAATGCCGGCACGCACGAGCGCCGCCAGGTGCCAGGCAATCAGCGGCTTGCCACCCACCGGCACCAATGCTTTCGGCAAGGTGTCGGTGACGGGCCGCAACCGCTCACCGCGTCCCGCCGCGAGCAGCATGGCCTTCATACGCGCTGCGCCGTGCCGCGGCCGGCGCGCGGCATCTCCCGCGCGTTGGCAAGGGGCAGCCGCGCCGTGACGCGCGCCGCGAGTAACTCCGCCAGTGGCGCCAGTTCGCGGTAGCGCGCACAGGTGTCGCGCACGTAGTCGAGCGTCCGCGGCAGATCGGGCAGGTAGCCGTGTTTGCCGTCCCGGTACCACAGGCGGCAGAAGATCCCGAGCACCTTCAGGTGGCGTTGCACGCCCACCAGATCGAACCAGCGCAGGAACTCCCCGTCACTGGCGCCCGCGGGGCCCCCGTGCGCGGCAAGCTGCCCACGGTAGCCCGCCACCCACTCCACCACGCGCTCCCGCGGCCAGGCGATGTAACAGTCCTTGAGCAGCGACACCAGGTCGTAGCCCACCGGTCCGCGCAGTGCGTCCTGAAAATCAAGCACGCCGGGATTTCTCGCCGCCGTCACCATGAGGTTGCGCGAGTGATAGTCGCGATGCACGAACACCGCCGGTTGTGCCTGGGCCTCGCGGATGAGGAATGCGAAACTCGCCGCCAGCAGCTCCTCCTCCGCCGTGGTGAGCGTGAGCTGCAGGTGCCGGCGCACAAACCACTCCGGCATCAGCGCGAGTTCCCGCCCCAGCACCGGCTCGTCGTAGGGCGGCAGTTCCAGGCTGGCCGCAGCGCCGCGCAGCTGGATATTGGCGAGCGCGCTGAGCGCATCCCCATAGAGGCGCCGGGGGTCATCGCCGGCCTGCAGGCGCTCCAGGTATTGGGTGCTGCCCAGATCCTCGAGCAACAGCAGACCCCGCGCAGCGTCCGCTTCGTGCACCCGCGGCACATGCGCGCCGAGATCCGCAAGCAGTCCTGACACCTTGAGGTACGCTCCCACGTCTTCCTGGCCGGGAGGGGCATCCATCACCACGTAGGTGACACCCTGCGCAAAAGCGCGAAAGTAGCGCCGAAAGCTCGCATCGCTCGAGGCTGGCTCGAGTCTCTCCAGGGGCAGGCGCAGCTCGCGCGACAGCCATTCGCGTATCAGCGCGACTCGCGCGTCGGACTCGTGCATGCCCCCTATAATGCCGCACTTCATGCTGTGCCCGCGTCCATTGTGGTTGATCATCGCCCTGCTCGGGGGCTTCACGTCTGCTGCCTTGGCCGAGGATCCGCCCTGCCCGACGCAAGGCGCCGCGCCCGCGGCAAAAGCCCCGCAGACCACACCCGGCCCGGTTACCACGGCGGCTACCCCGAAAAAGCGCCCGCCACACGCGCCGGCCGCGGGCGGCGCCATCGACGTCACCAGCGACGCCGCAACGCTCGGTGTTGACGGCACGGCGACGCTGAGCGGCAACGTGCAGATGCGCCAGGGCGAGCGCGAG
Organism: uncultured Gammaproteobacteria bacterium; assembly: GCA_963718865.1. Lineage (GTDB taxonomy): Bacteria > Pseudomonadota > Gammaproteobacteria > Steroidobacterales > Steroidobacteraceae > 13-2-20CM-66-19. The sequence goes on from CAVRAE010000002.1 coordinate 579,509, forward strand.
ATTCGCGCCAACCAGGTGCAATACAACCCGCAGGGCGACTCGGTGAAGACCGACGGCCATATCGACTACAACGATCCGCTGCTGCATGTCTCGGGCGAAGGCGGCGGCAGCTACTCCTCGGCGGCCGGCGCCGACTTCAGGTCCGCGCACTTCGATCTGCACCAGCGCGCCGCGCGCGGTTCGGCGGCGGACATGTCGGTGAACCCGCAGGGCCTGGTGCACCTCAAGGGCGTTACGTTCACCACCTGCCCCATCAATGACAATGCCTGGCAGATCAAGGCCGACGAAATCGTGCTCGACACGCGCGCGCAGGTCGGGACGGGCAAGGACGCGCAGATCGACTTCATGGGCGTGCCGGTGATGTATCTGCCGTGGTTGTCGTTCCCACTCGGCAGCGAACGCAAGAGCGGCTTCCTCTTTCCAACCGTCGGCAACACCTCCAGCAGCGGCCTGCAGCTGGCCGATCCCTACTACTGGAACATCGCCCCCAACGCGGACTTCACTTTTGAACCTACCATCTACAGCAAACGCGGTGCCGACCTCGGCGGTGACCTGCGTTTCCTGACGGCGAGCCAGCACGGGGAGCTGCAATGGAATTTCCTGCCCGACGACACCCTGTACGGCGGCAGCCGCAGCCGCCTGCAGTTAAACGAGGTCGCCGAGCTCCCGGATGATGTGCGCCTGACCATCGACGCGCAGCGGGTCAGCGATACGGGTTACTTCCAGGACTTCTCGCAGACGCCGGAAGGCACCAGCACCGCGTTTCTCGAGCAGCGCGCGACGCTCTCCTACCGCGGTGAGCACTGGAGCGTGGATGGCGAGGCGCAGCAGTACCAGACCATCGACGACACCTTGCCGTTCTACGACCGCCCGTATGCCCGCGCGCCACGCCTCGCGGTCGGCAGCGCGTACACCTTCGATGACATCGTGCACTACGGCTTGGAGTCGGAGCTGGTCGACTTCAGACTGGCGGATGGGCCCACGGGACCGACGGGCTGGCGCGGTGACGTGATGCCGGCGGTGTCGCTGGATCTCACCGGGCCCGGTTACTTCATGCGGCCGGCACTCGCCTGGCGGCTCACACAGTACGAGCTCTCCGACCTTCTGCCCGGTGAAGCGAGCTCGCCTTCGCGCACCTTGCCGATCGCGAGCCTCGATACCGGGCTGGTGTTCGAGCGTGAGACTGGCTCGCGCGATCAGCGCACCCTCACCCTCGAGCCGCGGCTCCTGTACCTCGACGTGCCCTACCGTAACCAGCAGCAGCTGCCGGTGTTCGACACCGCGCTTCCGGACCTGACTCCGGTGGAACTCTTCAACACCAACCGCTACGTCGGCGCCGACCGCGTGAGCGATGCGAACCAGCTGAGTCTCGGGGTGACCAGCCGCCTGCTCGACGCCCAGGATGGACGACAGTTCCTGGCCGCGACCGTGGGGCAGACGTACTACTTCGAGATCCCGCGAGTGTCCCTGCCGGGGGAGACCCCGATCGCCGCGCGGCACTCGGACTTTGTGGCGCAGCTGGCGCTCACCGCCTTCCAGGACTGGGGCGCGGACATGGGGGTGCAATGGGATCCGCAGAATGAGCGCAGCGAACGCACCCAGGTGAACCTGCAATACAAGCCGGCTCCGGAGGCCGTGATCAACCTCGCCTATCGTTACGAGCGTTTCGTGCAGGAGCCGGTGTTCATCCAGGGGGTGCAGGTGCCGTGCATATCGGCGGCCGCGGTGCCGCCGCCGCCCGCCGGATCCGCGCCGGTCACCGGCCCGACGATCTGCGACAGCCAGGGGTTCGACCAGGTGGATCTCTCGGGAGCCTGGCCGATCAAGCGCAACTGGAACGTGTTCTTCCGCGATGTGTATTCGGTGCGGGACAACAAAGAACTGGAGCAGTTTGCCGGCTTCGAGTACCGTTCGTGCTGCTGGCGGCTGCGGCTGGGCGCCCGGCGCTACGTGAGCAGCTTTACGGGCAGCCAGGACACGGGAATCTGGCTGCAGCTGGAACTCGCCGGCCTGGCCGGTGTCGGATCCGCGTCGGATACGTCACTGAGCGAGGAGATCCGCGGCTATACCCCCGCGGACGCCAATACCCAAAGAATCCGGGCACCCTAGCCGGTGCTCTCGACAGGAAATTCGGAAAACGACCAATGCGACGGATTTTGACTTCGGCTGCGCTCGCCACGGCGCTGGCCGCCACGGGCCTCATCCTGCAGGGCAGCGCATGCGCGCAGACCCGCGAGCTTGCCACGCGGGGTGAACTGCTTGACCGGGTCGCGGCGATCGTGAACGACGGCGTCGTCCTCAACAGCGAGCTCGACGCCCAGATAGAAACCGTCAGCCAGCGGCTGCGTGCACAGAAGCTCGAACTGCCACCGCAGAACATCCTGCGCCAGCAGGTGCTCGAGCGCCTCGTGCTGCAGGAGATCGAGCTGCAGCACGCCACCCGCGCGGGAGTGAAGGTCTCGGATGAAACCCTCAATGCCGCGTTGCTGGACATCGCCAAACGCAACAACCTGACGCTCTCGCAGCTGCCGGAGGCGCTCGCCTCCCAGGGCATCGACTACCCCTCCTACCGCGACGAGATGCGCAAGGAAATCACCCTGACTCTCCTGCGTCAGCGCGACGTCCTGCAGCGCATTGCCGTGACGCCGCGCGAGATCGACCAGTATCTGGAGAAGCAGGCGCGGACCCCTTCCGACCTCAAAGAATACAACGTGTCGCATATCCTGATAGCGGTGTCCCAGGAAGCCGGCACCGAGGCGCTGGACCAGGCGGCCAAGCGCGCTGCCGAGGTGTATACGCGCGCAAAGAACGGTGAGGATTTTGCCAAGCTGGCGGTGGCCTATTCGAACAGCCAGACGGCGCTTGAGGGCGGCGCGCTCGGCTGGCGCAAGGGCAGCGAGCTGCCGACCTTTCTCAGCGATGTCATCGCCGGGCTCAAACCCGGAGAAGTGAGCCAGCCGCTGCGCACCCCCACCGGTTACCACATCATCCGGCTCAACGAAGAGCGCGGCGGCACCCAGCAGACCGTCATCGACCAGGTGCACGTGCGGCACATCCTCATGAAGACCAACGAGCTCGCCGATGATGCGACCGTGAAGCTGAAGCTGAATGCGCTGCGCGAGCGCGTCCTCAAGGGCGAGGACTTCGCGGGCCTGGCGAAAACGGCGTCCGAGGATCCGGGTTCCGCCGCCGAAGGCGGCGATCTGGGCTGGACCGGTCCGGGTGCGTTTGCGCCGGAGTTCGAAGCCGCGATCACGGGTCTCAAGGACGGGGAAATCAGCCAGCCCGTCCACACGCAGTTCGGCTGGCACATCATCCAGCTGCTCGGTCGGCGTCGCTACGACAACACCGATGAAATGAAGCGCCGTCAGGCCATTGAAGCCATCCGCGCCGGCAAGGCCGACGAGGAAACGGAGTTGTGGCTGCGCCGCCTGCGTGATGACGCCTACGTCGAGTACAAGTCCTAACCTGCCGCGAATTGCCCTGACCTCGGGCGAGCCGGCGGGCGTCGGCCCGGAACTGTGCCTGGCGCTCGCCGGGCACGTGCTGCCCTGCCAGCTGGTGTGCCTCGCGGACCGCGGGCTCCTGGAGGAGCGTGCGCGGGCTGTTGGCGCGGCGGTGGCGGTGCTTCCCTGGGAAGGCGCAGGCACAGCTCCCCGGCCGCACACCCCCGGATGCCTGTATGTCGAACACCACCCGCTCGCCGCGCGCAGCGTCGCCGGCAAGCTCGATACCGCCAATGTCCCCTACGTGCTGGCACTCCTGGATCGGGCGATCGACGGCGCGCTCGCCGGGGAATTCGCCGCCGTCGTCACCGCTCCGGTTCACAAGGGAGTGATTAACGATGCCGGCGTACCATTCAGCGGTCACACCGAATACCTTGCGCGGCGCACGCAGGCCGCCCGAGCGGTGATGTTGCTGACGAGCGGGTCGCTGCGCGTCGCGCTGGCGACCACGCACGTGCCACTCAGCGCGGTGAGTGCGGCCATCACCCAGGACTCACTGTGTGCGACGGCCGCCATCCTGCAACGTGACCTCAGGCGCTGGTGGGGAATCGAAACACCGCGGATCGCGGTGTGCGGCCTGAACCCGCACGCGGGCGAGAGTGGCTATCTCGGGGATGAGGAACTGAACACGATTGCTCCGGCCGTTGCGCGCATGCGATCCGCCGGCATCGATGCCCGCGGGCCGCTGCCAGCGGACACCGTGTTCGTGCCGCAATTTCTCGCCGGCTTCGATGCGGTGCTCGCCATGTATCACGACCAGGGACTGCCGGTCGTCAAGCACGCCGGATTCAACACCGCGGTGAACGTCACGCTCGGGCTGCCCATCCTGCGCACCTCGCCCGATCACGGCACGGCGCTCGACATTGCCGGCAGCGGCAAGGCGGACGTCGGCAGTCTCGCCGCCGCCGTGCAGCTCGCGAGCCAGCTGGTCGCCGCGCACGCTCGCTGATGCAGCACGCCCGCAAGCGCTTCGGGCAGCATTTCCTGCACGATCCGGCCGTGATCGCGCGCATCGTCGCCGCGCTTGAGCCGCGTCCCGGCGAGCACCTGGTGGAAATCGGCCCGGGACGCGGCGCCCTGACGCACGAGCTGCTGCGCCGCGCTGACTGCAGCTTCGATGCCATCGAAATCGATCGCGATCTCGCCGCGCGCCTGCGCGGGCAGTTCACGGACGCCCCGCGCTGTGAGCTGCACCAGGCGGATGCACTGGAGTTTGATTTCGCGTCGCTGGCGGCGCGGCGCGGCGGACCCCTGCGGATCATCGGCAACCTGCCCTACAACATCTCCACGCCGCTGCTCTTCCGCCTCCTCGACCAGGCGGCCGCGATCACCGACCTGCACGTCATGCTGCAGCGGGAGGTGGCGGCGCGCCTTGCCGCGCAGCCGGGTACCTCGGACTACGGGCGCCTCACGGTCATGCTCGCGCCGCACCTCGCCGTGACCAGGCTGTTCGAGGTCGGCCCCGGAGCCTTTCAACCGCCGCCGCGCGTGTGGTCCGCGGTGGTGCGCCTCACCATGCGGCCGCAGCCGCTATTCGCCGTGAGTGCGCAATACGCGGCGGTCGTGGCGGCTGCATTCGCACACCGCCGCAAGACCCTGCGCAACGCGCTGGCGCGACTGTTATCCCGCGAAGAAATCAGCGCCTGCGGCATCGACCCCGGGGTGCGGCCGGAGACCCTGGACGCGCAAGCCTTCAACACCCTGGCGCAGACCCTCGACCGCGCGCGCCGGTGAGGCTAGTCTTGGGGTCATGAGCGCGCTCTACCGCCGCATTCTGCTGGTCGTGGACCTGACCGAGGAAAGCCTGAGCGTCGGACGACGGGCGCAGGGGCTCGCCGCGACACTCAACGCCGCGGTCGAGTTGCTGCACGTGGTGGAGTTTGTACCGGTCGAGCCCATGGGTGAGACGCTCATGCCCTCGGTGCAGATCGAGGAGGAGCTGCTGGCGCGCGCGCGCGCGCGCCTGGCAAACCTGGCGGCGACGCTGGGGCTTGAGGGGGCGCCCTGCCATGTCGAGAGCGGCGCGGTGAAGACGGAAATCGTGCGGGTCGCGCGCGAGCGTCAGGCAGACCTCATCATTCTCGGCAGCCGCGAACGGCACGGGCTGTCGATCCTGTTGAATTTCATCGAGGACAGTGTGCTGCACGCGGCTCCATGCGACGTGCTGGCGATGCGCCCGGAGCGCACCTGAAGCCGTGGCGCCCGCTGAACACCTGATACGGGTCGACGTCGAGACCAGCTATCTCGATGAGCAATCGGATCCGCGCGAGCACCGTTTTGTGTTCGCCTACACCATCACCATCCGCAACGAAGGCCAGGTCCCCGCGCGCCTGCTGACGCGACACTGGGTTATCACCGACGCCAACGGCAAGGTCGAGGAGGTGCGCGGCGACGGTGTCGTGGGTGAGCAGCCGTATCTGCAGCCGGGACAGGGGTTTCGTTACTCCAGCGGCGCGGTGATCGAGACCCCGGTCGGCTCCATGCAGGGCAGCTACCAGATGCTCGCCGACGACGGCGCGCATTTCGACGCGCCCATCCAGCCTTTCCGGCTCGCCATGCCGGGCATCCTGCAGTGAGCCGCTATGCGATCGGCGACCTGCAAGGCTGTGATCAGGAACTGCGGGCGCTCCTCAAACTGCTGAAGTTCTCGGCCGACCGGGACCGCCTGTGGTTCGTGGGCGACCTGGTCAATCGCGGGCCCGGGTCGCTCGAGACACTGCGCCTGGTGCGCTCACTGGGCGACAACGCGGTGGTGGTGCTCGGCAACCACGACCTGCACCTGCTGGCCGTGGCACATGGCGCGCAACGCAAGCGCAAGTCCGACACCCTCGACGCGGTGCTCGACGCACCGGACCGCGAGCAACTGCTCGAATGGCTGGGCACGCGCGCGCTGGCGCACGGCGAAGGGCCGGACCTCATGGTGCACGCCGGGCTCGTGCCGCAATGGTCCGCCGCCCAGGCGCTGGCCCTGGCGCGCGAAGTTGAGACGGCGCTGGCGCGCGACCCGCGCGCGCTCTTTGCGCACATGTACGGTGACGAACCGGACCGCTGGAACGAGACTCTCAAGGGCGCAGAGCGGCTGCGGTTCGTGATCAACGTGCTCACGCGGTTGCGCGTGTGCACCAGCGACGGCCGGGTCGACTTCGCCATGAAGGGTGAGCCGCCGCCGCCACCTGCGCCGCTGCGCCCGTGGTTCGAGCTGCGGAACCGGCACAGCCGCGACACCCGCATCATCTTCGGACACTGGTCGGCGCTTGGATTCGTGCAGCGCCACGGGGTCGTGGGACTGGATACCGGCTGTGTATGGGGCGGTACCCTCACCGCCTTCGATCTGGATCGCGAGCGCGCGCCGATCTCACTCGGCTGCGGCGCTCACCAGCTCATCGGCGCGGCTTAGCGTCGGGCAGCACCGGCACCGCCGGTGCCGGTCCCCACGAAACGCTGATTTGCGGTGTGTGCGCGCCGTAGACCCCGGGCGCGAGTTCCAGGTCAACCGGCTTACTCGAGCCGGGCGTAATGGGCAGGCTCACCAGCTCATCCGCCCGCACCTGCAGAAAACCGATGGAGCCCGGCCTGATCCGCAGCGCCAGCCGCACCGGCCAGCCGCGGTCCACGTCAGGCTTGAGCACCACGCTGCCGGAACCGCTGGCGGCACTTAAGTCCACCAGCAGCGTGTTGCGCTTCCAGAATTGCGGCGCGTCTGTGAAGCCGGCGCCGGAAATATCCAGCTCGTGAACCGCGACGGGCGGCGGCGGCGGCGGGCGTCGCCACGGCCAGTGACTGCAGGCGGCGCACAGCAACAGCCCCAGCGCCGCTGCCAGCGCCAATCCCAGGCGAGCGCCTGCGTGCGTCACGGCCCTGCCGTACATTGCATCCTCCATTAGCCGACCGGCAACGCGTAACATACGCGAAAGGCAAGGAGCACACATGTCCCTGCAAGCATTCAATTTCCGGCAGTGGATCGACGCCAACCGGTCGCAGCTGGTACCCCCGGTTGGCAACAAACGCGTATTTCACGATGGCGACTTCATCATCATGGTCGTGGGCGGACCGAACGCGCGCAAGGATTACCACGTAGACCCCGGCCAGGAGTTCTTCTATCAGCTAGAGGGCGACATGGTGCTAAAGACCATGCAGGAGGGCCGGGCGGTGGACGTGCCGATCCGCGCTGGCGAGATTCTGCTCATTCCTCCCAACATGCCGCATTCGCCGCAACGTCCGGCAAACACGGTCGGACTGGTGGTCGAGCGCGCGCGACGTGCGGGGGAGCTCGACGGCTTCCAGTGGTACTGCGAGCGCTGCGGCGAGCGCCTGTACGAGGAGTTCTTCGAGCTCACCAACATCGAGAAGCAGTTTCCGCCGGTGTTCGAGCGGTTCTTCTCAAACCGCGCGGCGCGTACCTGCCGGCACTGCGGCACGGTCATGGAACGCCCGGTGTGAATGCCCGCATTGCGCTCAGCGGCGGCGACGTCACGGTCGACCTGGCACGTCCCTCGAGCCTCGCGCTCACCCTGGACTTCGACGGGCCGCAACCGCGGCATTTCGGCGCGCCGCGCGCCAGCGCACGGCCGTTCGAGGCCGCGGGGTTTTCGGGTGCCGTCGCGAGCGGCGCGAGCTGTAACTGCGAGGTCATCACGCTGATCCCGCATTGCCAGGGCACGCACACCGAGTGCGCCGGCCACCTCACGCGCGAGAAGCTCGATGCGTATCGCGTCGTGCCCACAGGACTGGTGCCGGCGCTGCTGCTGTCGGTCACACCCGAGGCTGCCGCGGTTGGTGGTGAGAGCACGCTACCGGCCCCCGCCGCCGGGGACCTGCTGATCAGCGCCCGCGCACTTGCGGCCGCGTGGCCGGTGGCCGCGCCGTTCGAGGCGCGCGCGCTCGTCATCCGCACGCTCCCCAACACCGCCGCCAAACGCGCCCGCGACTACACGCTCGCGACCCCGCCGTACCTGTCGCGCGAGGCGGCGCTGCTGTTGGTGAGCCGCGGCATCATGCATCTGATCGTCGATGTGCCCTCGCTCGACCGCACCCATGATGAGGGCCGGCTCACCGCGCACCGGATTTTTTTCGGGCTGCCGCCCGGATCGACACAGCTCGGCGCCGCGGCGCGCAAGGATGCCACCGTTACCGAATTTGCTTTCGTCCCGGAAGAGCTCCCCGACGGCGCCTATCTTCTGGGAATCCAGGTGCCCGCGCTGGCGGGGGACGCCGTACCCAGCCGCCCGCTGCTGTACCCGCTACTGCCGCTCGCCAATCCATGAACTACGCGGCCACACTTCAGGACGCGCGTGAACGCGACGCCGCCGATCCCCTGCGCGCCTTCCGTGCGCGCTTCGCGCTGCCGTGTGATGAGCGCGGCGCGCAGGTGGTTTACCTGAGCGGCCATTCGCTGGGGCTGGCGCCGCTCGCGGCGCGGGAACTGCTCGCGCAGGAGCTGGACGAGTGGTCGCGGCTCGCGGTACAGGGCCACGAACGTGGACGGCGCCCGTGGGTTCCGTACCACGAAAACCTCACGGCCGGACTCGCCGCCCTCAGCGGAGCACATCCCGGTGAGGTCATCGCCATGAATTCCCTAACGGTCAACCTGCACCTGATGCTGGCAAGCTTCTATCGGCCCACGGGCAAGCGCACCAGGATCCTGATCGAGAGCGGCGCCTTTTCCTCGGATCGACACGCGGTTGCCTCGCAAATCGCCTGGCACGGGCTCGATCCCGGGACCCAGCTCCTCGAGCTCGCCCCACGCCACGGCGAGGACACGGTGGCGGAGAGCGCGATCGAGGCATGCCTTGCGCAGCACGGCGAGCAGATCGCACTGGTGCTGTGGCCGGGCGTGCAGTTTCGCACCGGCCAGTCCTTCGAGCTGGCGCGCATTGCGCGCGCCACGCACGCCGCCGGCTGCGTCATGGGATTCGATCTCGCGCATTCCATCGGCAACACGCCACTCTCACTGCATGACAGCGGCGCGGATTTCGCCGTGTGGTGCAGCTACAAGTACCTCAACGGCGGGCCGGGCGCGATCGGCGGGTGTTTCATCCCCGAGCGGCACGCCCAGGCGCAGTCGCGCACCCAGCACAGCGGTGGCGTGCCCGGCGCGCGGCTTGCCGGCTGGTGGGGCCACGAGCTTCAGACCCGCTTCCTCATGGAGCCGCAGTTTCGTGCCGCCGACGGCGCCAGCGCCTGGCAGATCAGTAACCCCCCGATCCTCTCGGCGACGCCGCTGATCGCCTCACTCGCGATCTTCGCGGAAGCCGGCCTGCCGCGGCTGCGGGAGAAATCGGTCGCGCTGACCGACTTCATGGATGCCCTGGTGCGGCGCCTGGAACCGCAGGTGCACATCCTCACGCCGCGCGCCAGCGCCGCGCGCGGCTGCCAGCTGTCCATCCGCATCGCGGGCGGACCGCGGCGCGGCCGCGCGGTGTTCGATGCTTTGCTTGCGCGCGGCATGGTGTGCGACTGGCGCACGCCGGACATCATCCGCGTGGCGCCCGTGCCCTTGTACAACCGCTTCGAGGACGTCGCGCAGTTCGCGCAGGCCCTGGGCGAGATCCTGCAGGAGCGTGCATGAAGAGCGCCTCGCACCCACCGGTCAACATCGTCGGGGCGGGACTTGCGGGCGCACTGCTGGCGCTGCTGCTGGCACGGCGCGGCTACCCCGTAACGCTCTACGAGCGCCGACCCGACCCGCGCCAGTCGCGCCCCGAGCGCGGCCGCTCGATCAACCTCGCCCTCGCGGCACGCGGCACGCGTGCGCTGGAGCGCGCCGGGGTTCTCGAGCGCATCCGGCCGCTGCTCATTCCGATGCGCGGCCGGATGGTTCACGAGTTGTCCGGCAAGGTCACCCTGCAGGCCTACGGACAGCGCGAGCACGAGGTGATCTACTCGGTCGGCCGCGCGGACCTCAACCGCGTGCTGATCGAAGAAGCCGTGCGCCATGCGGGCGTGAGCGTCGAGTTCAACCAGCAGTGCCTGGGGGCTGATCCCGCGCGCAATGTGCTGCGGCTGCGTCATCAGCCTACGGGCAGCGAGCGGGAGGTGGCACTTGCCCCCACCGTCGCCACCGACGGAGCCGGTTCCGCGGTGCGTTCCGGCCTTGCGGCCCGTGGGCTCGTCACGGTACGCGAGGAGTGGCTGGACCATGACTACAAGGAGTTCACCATTCCCGCCGCCGGCGGCAGTCACGCACTGCAGCGCGAAGCGCTGCATATCTGGCCGCGGGGGGGCTTCATGCTCATCGCCCTTCCCAACACCGATGGCAGCTTCACGGCCACCTTGTTCCTCGCGCGTAGCGGCGGCACGGCGAGCTTTGCGGCTCTCAGCTCCATCGAGACGGCCGCGCAATTCCTGGCGCGCGAATTCCCGGACGCGGTTGCACTCATGCCCGACATACGCGCTGAATTCGCCCGCAACCCGCAGGGGCAGCTCGGCAGCGTGCACGCCGCGCCCTGGCACCTCGGGGGCCAGCTGCTGCTGCTCGGCGATGCGGCGCACGCCATCGTCCCCTTCCACGGCCAGGGCATGAATGCGGCCTTCGAGGACTGCGTGCAGCTCGATGCCCTGCTGGCGGCCGCCGGGGCCGACGCCGACCTGGGCTGGGAGGAGGCATTTGCCCGCTTCGAGGAGCTGCGGCGTCCGAACGCCGCCGCGATAGCCCAGATGGCCGTGGAGAACTACACCGAAATGCGCGACACGGTGCTGGACGCGCGCTACCTGCGCAGCAAGGCCATCGCCATGGGGCTCGAGCGGCGCTTTCCCGACCGCTTTATCCCGCGCTACTCGATGGTGATGTTTCACCCGGAAATCCCCTACGCCGAGGCGCTGCGCCGTGGCAGCGTGCAGGCGCAGATTCTCGCCGAGCTTAACGCTGGGGATCGCGGCGCCGGCGCAGATCCGTCGACCGCCGCGAATTCACCGCTGGCGGCAAGGCTGGTGAGCGAGCGCCTGGCGCCGATCCCGTAGTCGCAGAAGGCGCCCGTTCAGGCGCTGGTTCGCTGTGCCGGCCGCCCAAATCCGATGCAAAATGTCTACATGTCGGCCGGCGTGTAGACATTTTGCGTCAGATCCTACCGGGCACTCCCCCTGTCGCCGGCCCGGCCCGCTCGAGCGTCACGAACTTCATCGCGTAGGCGTGACGCTCGTCGGCGGGGTAGTCGCTGGACTCGACCTCGCGCCATTCGCTGCGGGAAAACTCCGGGAAGAACGTGTCGCCCTCCACCTCGGCGAGCACCTGCGTCAGATAGATGCGCCGCGCGAGCGGCAACGTCAGCCGATACACCTCCGCGCCGCCGATCACCGCGAGCTCGGCACTTGCGCCCGCCCGCTGCAGCGCCTCCTCCACCGAGTGCACGACCGTCACGCCCGCGGCGCGCCAGTCGTGCGCACGCGTCAGGACGAGGTTGTCACGCCCCGGGAGCACGCGCCCGATGGACTGGTGGGTCTTGCGGCCCATGAGGATGGGCTTGCCGAGTGTGAGTGCTTTGAAGCGCTTCAGGTCTGCCGGCAAATGCCAGGGCAAGGCGCTGCCGCGTCCGATGACGCCGCTGCGTGCCATCGCAACGATGAGCGAAACGCTCGGACGCGCGCTGCTCACTTGTGGGTGGAGCGCCCCGCCACGTAGGGGTCACCCGCGAGGACGTCGCACGATTTAACGCTGCGGGCTCTCGCCTCGCCCAGAGTCGTGATCCAGTGCTCCCCGAACACCGAGCTGTAGCAGACCGCCATGCTTATTTTGAAGCGAGCCGCATCAAGGCGGTTCCAAACATCGAGGTTCGACCCCTGCTGCGGGACTTTCAGGAAGTAGATCGTTTCTCGTGCCGGCAAAACGCGCGCCGCGACGGTGTTGATTTCGGCGTCAGGATTCCCCCAGGTGCTCTCGGGACCACAGCAGCGCGTGAGCAGCTCGTGCGCATCGCGCACCGGCTGGCCTTCATAGGTGACCACCAGCTTCTCGATCATCGCCGGCCCGATGCCAGCATTCGTCACATCAAAATGCAGGGCGTGGGTACCGGCGAGTGCATTGCCGTGCGAAAGCTCCAGGTACGGCCAGGAATTCGCGGTAACCAGCCGCTGCATTGCATGCTCGTTCTGGATGGCGATGACGATGGAAGTAACCGACAGGATCAGCGCGCCTGCTGCCAACGCGAGATCGATCCAGCGATGCCCGACGGCGTGGTGATGGGTATGAATTTCCGCACCCGCTTCCATTATTACCTCCTAGATCTCCACTGCCGTGTTGAGGATCACGACATCGCGGAACGGCATGCGGAAGAACTCCGCGGCCTGGGTGCTGTACTGCTGCATACGCGCGAACAGCCGGCGTTGCAGCCCACGCAGCCCCGGCAGCGGGCGCGCACGCACCACGTGCCGGCCGACGAAGAATGAGCTGTCCTCGGTGAACACGCGCAGACCCTTGGCGCGACACGCCTTCAGCGCTTCCGCAACATCCGGCGTCTCCATGAATCCAAAGCGCGCCGTGATGTAGTAGACCCCGGGGGCCGCCTCCTCCACTTTGAGCCGCCGTGCGGGATCCTGCCGCGGCGTATCCGCGATCTCGACGTTGAGGATGATGACGCGCTGGTGCACGACCCCGTTGTGCTCGATGTTGCGGATCAGCGCCGAGGGTACCAGGCTGGCGTTACTCGCCAGGAACACCCCGGTCCCCGGAACCCGATGCACACCGGCGACGAGTTTGGTGAGCTCGGTGCGCGGCACGGCGAGCTTGGCAAGCGCCGCGCGCAGCTCCATGCGCCCGCTGCGCCAGGTCATGAAGACCAGGCACAGGGCGCCGGCAAGCGTGAGCGGAATCCATCCGCCGGATGGCACCTTGGTCATGTTGCCGGCCACGAATGCAAGATCGGTGATGAGCATCACGCCGAACAGGCCGACAACCTGCCACTTCGGCCAGTTCCATTGCGTGGCCGCCACGAACGCGCCGAGGATCGTGGTCACAACCATGGTGCCGACCACGGCCGCGCCATAAGCGCCACCCAGGGCGTCGGAGGAACCAAAGCCGACCACGAACAGGATGACGGCCGGAAACACCACCCAGTTTACGATCGGCACGTAGATCTGGCCCTGCTCCACCGCGGAAGTTTGCAGCACCCGCAGGCGCGGCAGCAGATCCAGCTGCACCGCCTGCCGGGCCATCGAGAAAGCGCCGGAGATCGTAGCCTGCGAGGCGATGACGGTAGCCATGGTGGCAAGCACCACCAGCCACGGCAGCATCGGCGCCGGCACCAGGTGATACAGCAGGTGCGGAGCGGGTTTGCCCATTTCCAACAGCAACGCCCCCTGGCCGAAGTAGTTGAGAACCAGCGCCGGACCAACCAGCGCGAACCAGGCGATACGCACCGGTGTCTTGCCGAAGTGCCCCATGTCGGCGTACAGCGCCTCCCCGCCCGTGATGGCGAGGAATGCGCCGCCGATGATGGCGAGCGCGACCGGCGGGCGATGAAAGAGCAGGCTGATGCCCACGTAGGGATTGAGTGCCTGCAGCACCTGCGGGTGGCGGGTGATGGGAATCGCGCCGAGCACCGCGATCAACACGAACCACACGACCATAATCGGACCAAAGAGCTTCGCCACGCTTGCGGTGCCGCGACGCTGGTATGCAAACAGCACGATGATGACGGCGATGGTGGACGGAATGACGTAGCTCTTGAAGCCCGGATTGAGCACCTCGAGACCTTCCACGGCGCTTAACACCGAGATCGCCGGTGTGATCAGGGCATCACAGAAGAACGTCGCGGTGCCGGCGAGCGCCAGGCCCACGGCAACCTTGGCCCAGGTGCTGCCGTGTATGAGCCGCCGCTGCGCCAGCGCGAACAGCGCCAGGATCCCGCCCTCGCCCTGGTTGTCGGCGCGCATGATGACGGTCACGTACTTGAGGGTGACGGAAATTGCGAGACTCCAGAAGATCAGCGACAGCACCCCCAGCACCGCCGCCTCGCTGAAACCCCCGGCGGCATCGAGTGACTGCTCCAGCGCATACAGCGGGCTTGTGCCGATGTCCCCGTACACGATGCCGGTCGCGCCCACGACCGCGGGGAGGCTGAAACGTCGCGCGTTGTTCACTTTATTTTCGAGCTCGCGACTGCCGCGTCACTGGCGGCACTGCGGATTCCGACCACAGCATGGTACCGCGGCAGCCCGCGACGCCGCAGTGGCAGGCGTAAATCTCATCAACATCCGGCGGGTCGTCGTGGTCGCGCTGGATCTGGTAGTCGTAAGTGAGTTCCTCGCCTGCCCTGATGGTGCGCAGGGCTTCGATGAACACGCGGCGCTCCTCGATCACGGACTCACAATTCGGCTCGCAGGCGTGGTTGATGAAGCGGGCTTCATTGCCATCGACGCCGGCGTCGATGACGGTGCGCGAGTCGACGATGAACAGAAAGGTGTGATTGTCGTGCGCATGCTTGTGGTCATAACGACGATTCGCCTCGCGGTGCGACACGCGCTCGCCAAGGTACTCGGTGACACGCTTGCCCTTAGGGATGCGCGCCAAGGCGAATACACCCTTGCCGTGCAGTGGTGAATCGCGCACCTCGATGAGGGGCGCAGCTGCGGCGCGCGTGGCCACCCTACACCGCCACCGCCGCCCTGATGGGCGCGTGATGCTGGTAATTCACGAACTCAAAGTCCTCGTACTGGTATTCGAAAATGCTCGCCGGGCGCCGATGAATCACCAGCCGGGGCAACGGGAACGGCGCGCGCGTGAGCTGCTGGTCCGCCTGCTGCAGATGATTCACGTACAGGTGGCAATCACCGCCGGTCCAGATGAGTTCGCCCGGTTGCAGTTCGCACTGCTGTGCGAACAGGTGGGTAAGCAGCGCGTAGCTTGCAATATTGAACGGCACGCCCAGAAACACATCGGCGCTGCGCTGGTAGAGCTGGCACGACAGGCGGCCGGCGGCAACGTAAAACTGGAAAAACGCGTGGCACGGCAACAGGCGCATCTGCGCAAGCTCACCGACGTTCCAGGCGCTGACGATAATGCGGCGCGAATCGGGGTTGCTTCTGAGGCTCGCGACCGCCTGGGCAATCTGGTCAATGGTGTGGCCATCGGCGGCGAGCCATGCGCGCCATTGCTTGCCATACACCGGCCCGAGCTCGCCGCGCTCGTCCGCCCACTCGTCCCAGATGCGTACCCCGTGCTCGCGCAGCCAGGCGATGTTGGTCTCGCCACGCAGGAACCACAGCAGCTCGTACAGTACCGCCGGCAGATGAATCTTCTTGGTGGTCACGAGCGGAAAGCCGGCGGCAAGATCAAAACGCATCTGGTGCCCGAACACCGACAGTGTGCCGGTGCCGGTGCGATCGTCCTTGCGCACACCCGCACCACGAATGTGCCGCACGAGATCGAGGTACTGCTTCATCTCGCCTGGTGAAAGTTGCCTGATGGCACCCGGGCCCGGTATGCCCAGGCAAGCAGCATCAGGCCGCCGATGACCATGGGGAGCGACAGCAGCTGCCCCTCCGTGAACCAGCCGCCGGCCAGGTAACCGATGTGTTCATCCGGGACCCGGACGAACTCCACCAGGAAGCGCGCGCAGCCGTAAATGAGGATAAAGAGCCCCGATGGCGCCAGCCGCGGCCGCGGCCTGGACGTGAACCACCACAGCACCGTGAACAGCACTACGCCTTCGAGCGCCGCCTCGTAGAGCTGCGAGGCGTGGCGCACCTGGCCATTCACCTGGAAGCCCCACGGCACGGTTGTGACCTTGCCCCACAGCTCGCCGTTGATGAAGTTGCCGATGCGGCCGAAGAACAGGCCAAAGGCTGGCAGCGGCGCGCCGAAATCGTAGACATCGGCGGGGTGACGCCCGCGACGCAACGCAAACAGCGTAAACGCCAGGGCTACGCCGATGAGTCCCCCGTGGAAGGACATCCCGCCTTGCCAGATCTTCAGCGGGTACCACGGATCGATGGCCCAGAACTTCAGGCCGTAGAAAAATACGTAGCCGATGCGACCGCCGAGAATCACCCCGAGCATGCCGAAAAAGATGAGATCGTCGACATCGGCGGGGCGCCACGTCGAGCGTGGCGCAGCCGCGCGCCGCCGGCCAAGCCACCACGCGCCCGCGAAGCCGATCAGGTACATGATGCCGTACCAGTGGATCTTCAGCGGGCCGAGGTTGAGTGCGATCGGATTGAAGCCGGGATACTTGAGCATGAGGCGCGCTAGTTTAGCCGACCGTGCGCGTCACGCGGCAGAAGAACGCCTTGAGATAGCGTGTTTCGGGTATGGCCGGATGCACCGGGTGGTCGGGTGACTGCCCGCCCGCCTCCAGTATCTGCACGAAGCGCCCGCTGTGGCGCGCAGCGGCCTGGATGGCGTTGACAAGCTCCTCGGCAGCAAGGTGATACGAGCAGGAGCAGGACACCAGCAGGCCCTCATCGGCGAGCAGCTCCAGGGCGAGCTGGTTGAGCTTGCGGTAGGCAGCCTGGCCCTGCGGGATGTCTTTCCTGCGCTTGATGAACGCCGGCGGATCCAGAACCACCACGTCGAAGCGCTCGCCCTGGCCGCCGAGCTCGCGCAGCGCGTCGAAGGCATCGGCGCGCATCGCCTCGATGGTGACGCCGTTGCGTGCGGCGTTAGCCTGCGCAAATTCCAGTGCCGCCTGGGAAGAGTCCACGCAGCGGGCGCTGCCCGCACCCTGATGAAGTGCCGTCACCGCCCACGCCCCGGCGTACGAACAGACATCCAGCACCCGCGCGCCCGGTGCGACATAACGCGCAAGGCGCGCGCGGTTGGCGGTCTGGTCGTAGAACCAGCCGGTCTTCTGCCCGTGCGCGAGCGGCGCGGTGAAAGTCAGCGCACCTTCAGCGACTTCGACTTGCGCCGCCACATCGCCGAAGGCAACCTCGGCGACCCGCGGCAGGTTCTCCAACTCCCGGGCGCCGGAGTCGTTCTTCCAGAACAGGCCCCGTGGACCGGCCACGGTGCGCACCGCGGCCTCAATTTCAGCCTTGAGCGCCTGCATACCCGCGGTCGCGATCTGCCCGACGATGACATCACCATACCGGTCGAGCACCAGTCCGGGCAGCTGATCGGATTCACCAAACACCCAGCGGTAATACGGCGCCGCGCCCAGCCGCTCGCGCAGCACGAGGGCCGCACGCAGCCGCGTCTCGATGAGCGCCGCATCCACCGGTTGGGCGGCGTCGCGCGAGAGGATGCGGGCGCAGATGAGCGCGTGCGGGTTGACGCAGACGTAACCGATAAACGCCTCGCGGTGCGAGCGTAGCTGCGCGATCGCGCCGGGCGCGAACCCGGTGAGCGGCGTGGCGCCGGTGTCGATCTCGTTACTGAATACCCACAGGTGGCCGCTGGCGAGCCGCCGATCCTCGCCACGCTTCAGGCGCAGCACGGGTGTGGCAGCGTTGACAGGGCCGGCGTTGTGGGCAGTGGCGTTCACGTTGAATTCCGCTGCAAACGCGGGGGCGGAAGTATACTGAAAATCGCCACCACCGCCCCGAAACCTCCGACCGCGAGCGATCGCCCGCATGACCCAGACCGGACACCTCAATAGCGACGGCACGCCGAAATACACGAATCATCTCGCCACGCAGACAAGTCCGTACCTGCAGCAGCATGCCCACAATCCGGTGGAGTGGTACCCGTGGGGCGACGCGGCATTTCAGCGCGCGCTGACGGAACGCAAACCCATTCACTTGAGCGTGGGCTATTCAGCCTGCAGGTGGTGTCACGTCTTCGAACGGGAGAGCTTCGAAGACGAAGCCACCGCGCGTCTGCTCAACGAGAACTTCGTCAACATCAAGGTTGACCGCGAAGAACGCCCCGACATCGATCGCATCTACCAGATCGCCCAGCAGATGCTCACGCAGCGCGGCGGCGGCTGGCCGCTCACCATGTTCCTGACGCACGACGACCAGCGGCCATTCTTCGGCGGCACCTATTTCCCGCCGCAGGCCCGCCACGGACTGCCGGCGTTCAGCGATGTGCTGCTGCGGGTCGCCGAGTACTACCGCGAGCATGCCACGGACCTGCGCAAGCAGAACGATGCGCTGATGGCAGCGTTCGCTGAGCTCAATCCGCCGCCGGCGCCATCCGACACCCGGCTCACCGACGCGCCGCTCAAGACCTGCCGGGCACAGCTCGCCCGCAGCTTCGACAAACACAATGGCGGTTTCGGCGGCGCGCCGAAATTCCCCCATCCGCTCACCATCGAGCGCCTGCTGCGCGACTGGCGTGCGAGCAGCACGCGCGCCGAACCGGACCTGCAGGCGCTATACATGGCGAGCCTGACGCTGCGCCGCATGGCCGACGGCGGCATCAACGACCAGCTCGGGGGCGGCTTCTGCCGCTACGCGGTGGACGAGTACTGGATGATTCCGCACTTCGAAAAGATGCTGTACGACAACGGCGCACTGCTGGCCGCCTATGCGCAGGCGGCGCTCGCGAGTGGCGATGCGTTTTACGCCGAGGTTGCCACCGAGACGGCGCAGTGGGCGATGCGCGAGATGCAGTCATCGCAAGGCGGCTTCTATTCGAGCCTGGACGCCGACTCGGAGGGCCACGAAGGCAAGTTCTACGTGTGGGGCCGCGATGAGATTGCCGGCGCGCTGACCGCTGACGAATTCGCGGTATTTGCGCCCTACTACGGCATCGACCAACCCGCGAACTTCGAGGGCCGCTGGCACCTGCGGGTCTGCGCGACCCGCGAAGCCGTCGCCAACTCGACGGGCCGTACGCCGGCGCAGGTAGCAACCGTGCTCAAGAGCGCCAGCGCGAAGCTCCTCGCCATTCGCGCGCAGCGCGTGCGTCCGGCGCGCGATGAGAAAATCCTGACATCGTGGAATGCGTTCATGATCCGCGGCATGGCCATCGCGGCGCGCGCGCTCGGGCGTGACGACATGACGGCTGCCGCAGCGCGCGCGCTGGATTTCATCCGCCGCGAGCTATGGCGCGAGGGGCGCCTGCTCGCCACCTGCATGGACGGGCGCGCGCACCTCAACGCCTACCTGGATGATTACGCGTGTCTCGCCGATGCCGTGCTCGAACTGCAGCAGGTGCGCTTCCGCAGCGACGAACTGGCATTCGCGCAGGAGCTGCTGGAAGTTCTCATGCGGCATTTCCCCGACAGCGCGGCCGGCGGGTTTTATTTCACCTCCGATGACCACGAGACGCTGATCCAGCGCCCGAAATCCTTCAGCGACGACGCAACCCCGGCTGGCAACGGTGTCGCCGCGCTGGTGCTGCAGCGCATGGGCCACCTGCTCGGCGAACCGCGCTATCTCATTGCGGCGGAAGCGACGCTGCGCTCGGCCTGGGCTGCGTTGGCCCGGCATCCGCAGGCACATGTGAGCCTGCTGGCGGCACTCGAGGAGCTCCTGTCCCCCGGCGAGGTGGTGATCATCCGCGGCGCTCCGGACGATATCCAGATCTGGAGCCATGAGCTGGCGAAGCTGTTCGCGCCCCGGCGGCTGGTACTGGCCATCCCCGCGGACGCAACCGGGCTGCCGCCGGCGCTCGCGGACAAGGCACCGCGGGCCGGCACCGCCGCCTACCTGTGCCGCGGCAGCGTGTGCAGCCAGCCGCTGGAGTCCCTGGACGCGCTGCTCGGGCAGCTCAGTTAGGCTATTCCGCCAGCACTTCGCCTGAGCCGCCCATTTCCTTCGGGAAGTCCCTGAGCTTCGGCAACCCGTCGCGCATGCGCAGCACGGTCTCCTGGTAGTTCACGTGCACCGTCGGCTTGAAGACCGCGCGCGGCAGCATCGCCGCGGGTACGTCCGTGAGCTTCAGTGGCGGATGCTCGGAGAACACGTGGCCGCCGCACAGCTTGCACGCCTTGCGATAACTGACAGGCGTCTTGTTGTAAGTGATGATCTGGTCCGCGCCCCTGGTGATCCTGATGGCACTGGGGTTCCAGAGGGTAAACGCGTTGACCGGCCCAGCCGACCAGTGCCGGCACGACTCGCAATGACAATAACCCATCGCCGCGGGCTCACCGGTTACGGTGTATTCAACCGCGCCGCAAAAGCAGCGCGCCTGGTATTGCGCCATGGTTCACCTCCCGTTGGCGAGCGATGGTCGGCGCCTGCTCGGGTGAAGTCAATCGACGCGCGTGGCGACGCTAGGAGAGCAGATCCACATTGCCGCCGATGGCGGCGGTGTTGACGGTGAGCGTGCGCTCGTTCGCGAAGCGCGGCAGGTAATGCGGTCCACCGGCCTTGGGTCCCGTGCCCGACAGGCCCTGGCCGCCGAAGGGTTGCACGCCCACGACCGCGCCAATCATGTTGCGGTTGACGTAGGTGTTGCCCGCCGGCAGTGAACGAAACACGTGCTCGGCGACACTCTCCAGGCGGCTGTGCACCCCGAGCGTCAGCCCAAAGCCGGTGTCACGGATCGCGGCGAGCACCTGCGGCAGCTCGCCGCTGGCGTAGCGCGCCACGTGCAGAATCGGTCCGAACTCCTCGGTCCTGAGCTGATCGAGGCTGCGCAGCTCGAACAGCTGGGGCGCAAAGTAGTGGCCGGCGGCGCTGAGGCTCGGATCCGCCTCGCAGGCATACAGGAGCTTCGCCTCGCGACTCATGCGCTCGGCATGCCGGGCGAGCCGCGCACGCGCGGCCTCGGTGATCACCGGACCGACGTCGGTGGCCGGGTCATCCGGTGCGCCGATGGTCAGACAGCGCATGGCGCCGATGAGCATGGCGATCACGCGATCGGCGACCTCCTCCTGCAGGTACAACACACGCAGCGCCGAGCAGCGCTGGCCGGCGCTGGTGAATGCCGAGGTGATCACGTCGTCCACCACCTGCTCGGGGAGCGCGGTGGCGTCCACGATCATGGCGTTGACCCCGCCGGTCTCCGCGATCAGCGGCACGATTGCGCCGGCGCGGGCCGCCAGCGTGCGATTGATGGTGGCCGCGGTTGCCGTCGAGCCGGTGAATGCGACGCCGGCGAGCGCCGCATGGGTGAGCGCCACCTCCCCGAACGCCGGTCCGTCCGCCGGGGTGAGCTGCAGTACCGCGGACGGCACCCCCGCTT
The DNA here is from genome assembly GCA_963718865.1 of uncultured Gammaproteobacteria bacterium. Classification (GTDB taxonomy): domain Bacteria; phylum Pseudomonadota; class Gammaproteobacteria; order Steroidobacterales; family Steroidobacteraceae; genus 13-2-20CM-66-19. Next base: position 601,025 of record CAVRAE010000002.1, read on the forward strand.
CGTGCAGCACCCGTGTCATGGCGTGCGCGATGAGTGGCGTTGCGGGTGCGGGCTTGGCAACCACCGTGTTGCCAGCCGCGAGGGCCGCCGTGACCTGGCCGCTGAAGATAGCCAGCGGAAAATTCCACGGGCTGATGCAGACGAACACGCCGCGACCGTGCATGGAAAGCGTGTTGCGCTCCCCGGTGGGCCCGGGCATTTCCTGCGGGGCGGCGAACAGCTGCCGCGCCTGGGCCGCGTAATAGCGGCAAAAGTCGATCGCCTCGCGCAGTTCCGCCACCGCGTCCGGCAGCGTCTTGCCCGCTTCACGCACCAGCAGGCTCAGAAACGCTGCGCGCCGTTGCCCAAGAAGATCCGCCGCCCGCTCAAGGCACGCGGCGCGCTCAGCCGCGGGCATCGCGTCCCACTGCGGCTGCGCGGCGGCGGCCGCTTCCATGGCCGCGCGGATCTCAGCCGGGCTCGTATCGCGCGTGAGCCCCACCACTTCGCGCGTATTGGCCGGCGAGTTCACCGGCACATTGGCATCAGCGGCCAGCCGCCCGCTCAAGATCGGGCCGCCGGCGTGAGTGACGGCGGCCAGCGAGCGCAGCTCACCCGCGAGCGCCGCCAGCACCGCCGGATCACCGAAGTCCTCACCCTGCGAGTTGCTGCGCTCGGGGACAAACAGCGCACCCGGTTCACGGATACGTGCAACGGGGGCCGTCTGTTCGGCGGTCACGGAGGTAATGGGATCGCGCACGACCTGCTCCACTGGGATCTGGGGGTTGAGAAACTGATGGACGAAGGAGCTGTTGGCGCCGTTTTCGAGCAGCCGCCGCACCAGATACGGCAGCAGATCCTCGTGCGTGCCCACCGGTGCGTAGGCACGGATCGGCGGGAACGCAGGGATTTCGGCACTTGCCGCCTCGTAGAGCGCATCGCCCATACCGTGCAGGCGCTGGAATTCGTACCTGGCTTCGGGCGGCGCAAGTCCCAGCACGGCCGCGACCGTGTAGGCATTGTGCGTCGCGAACTGCGGATAAATCACCGCGCGCGCGGCGAATAGCAACTGCACGCACTGCAGATAACTCACGTCAGTCGCCGCCTTGGTGGTGTACACGGGGAAGCTTGCTAAGCCGCGCTCCTGCGCGCGCTTGATCTCGCTGTCCCAGTAGGCGCCCTTCACCAGCCGCACCGACATGCGCCGGCCCGTGTCGCGTGCGAGCTGCGCTGCCCACTCAAGCACCAGGGGCGCGCGGCGGCCGTAGGCCTGCACCGCAAGCCCGAGCCCGTCCCAGGCACGCGTGCCGGCATCGCGTGCCAGCAGCTCCACAACGTCCAGCGACAGCTCGAGCCGGTCGGCCTCCTCGGCATCGATGGTGAAACCGATGCCGGCCCGCGCCGCGCCGCGCGCGAGTTCCAGCAGGCGCGGACCGAGCTTGCGCATGACGCGCGCGTGCTGCAGCAGCGTGTAGCGCGGCTCGAGCGCCGAAAGCTTCACCGAGATTCCGGAGCGCGCGTGAGTCGTGCCGGCCGGCTGTGCGCCGAGGGCTTCTATGGCGTGCGCGTAAGCCTCCAGGTAGCGCTGCGCGTCGGCCTCCGTGCGCGCACCCTCACCCAGCACATCGAACGAGCACAAGGCGAGCGCCGGGTCGCTCTTGCCGCGCGCCAAAGCCGAATTGATGGTCTCGCCAACGATGAAGGCGTCCCCCAGCAGGTGCATCGACTGGCGCAACGCCGCGCGCACGATGGGCGCGATCAGCGGTTTGGTAATACTCGCAGCGGAGAACTCTCCGGACAGTTCCCGGGAGACATCCGGCAGCATGCGGCCGGCCACGCCCAGCAGCGCAAACCCGGTACGCAACAGGAAATCGGTGTTGCCCGGCACGCCCGCGGCACGCACTGTCGCGAGCCGCTCGGCGATCAGCTGATCGGCGCGCTTCGGATCCGGTGTGCGCAGCAGTGCCTCGGCCAGGCTCATGAGCGCCTTACCCTGCGCGCTGTCGAGCGGGAACTGCTCGAGCATGGTGTCGACGAGCGGACGCGAACCCTCATCGGCACGCGCCACCTGCACCCAGCGCTGCGCGCGCAGCTGCCCGGCCTCCAGCACCGCGCGCACCGGCGCGAGCGCCGCGAGCATCCCGGCGATAGCCGCGGCTTCGGGCCGCAATGTGGCCGCGGAGAGCTGCGTGCGCAGCTCCCCGAGCCCCTGCGCCTCCTGATGATCCTCCACGTGCCTGGCAGCCCTCAGCGTCCCAGAACCTCGGCCACCGAACGCGCGAAATACTCCAGGTTCTCCTGCCGCAGCCCGGCGACGTTCATGCGGCTGTCGTCAGTCATGTAAATGTGGTGGCGGGAGCGCAGCTCGCGCACCTGCGCGGTGCTGATGCCGAAATAGGAAAACATGCCGCGCTGTCTGGCGATGAAGCCGAAGTCGCGCTGTGGGCAGTGCTGCTGCAGCTGTGGCACTACCGCACTGCGCAGTCCATGGATACGGCCACGCATTTGCGCGACCTCCTCCATCCAGCCGCTGCGCAGCGGCGCGTCCTTGAGAATGCCGTAGACGACCGCCGCACCGTGATCCGGTGGCATCGACCAGATGCCGCGTGCGATCCGCACCAGGTTGCTGAGCGTGGCCTCCGCGGCAGCCGGCGTTTCTGCAAGCACGTGCAGCGCCCCGGTGCGCTCGCGATACAAGCCGAAGTTCTTGGAGCACGACACCGCGCACACCACCTCGGGCAGCTCGGATGAAAACAGGCGAATCGCGAATGCGTCCGCATCGAGTCCGTCGCCGAACCCCTGGTACGCCATATCGATGAACGGCAACAGATGCCGGCGCTTCACGAGCGCGAGAATCTCGCGCCACTGCTGCTCGGACAGATCCGCACCCGTGGGGTTATGGCAGCAGGCGTGCAGCAGCACGACCGCGCCCGCCGGCAGCCGCTCGAGCGCTGCGATCATGGGATCGAACTGCACGCCCCCGGTCGCGGCATCGAAATACGGGTAGCTTTCAAGCTTCAGTCCCGCCCCCGACAGCAGCGGGGTGTGATTGGCCCAGGTCGGCGTCGGCACATGGACTACGGCCCCCGAGGCGGCGGTACGGATGATCTCCGCGCCGAGACGCAGTGCTCCGCAGCCCCCGGGAGCCTGCACGGTGCGCACGCGGCCCGCGCTCAGTGCCGGATGGTCCGCGCCAAAAACCAACCGCTCCATGGCCTGGTTGAAGCCGGGGTTACCGGTCGGCCCAACGTAGGCCTTGGTGGTCTGGCTCGACAGCAGCGCGCTTTCCGCGCGCTGCACGGCGCTCAGCACCGGGGTCTCGCCACGGTCGTTGCGATAGACGCCAACGCCCAGATCCACTTTGCGCGGATCCGGGTCGGCGCGATACGCCGCCATGAGCCCAAGAATCGTGTCGACCGTGATGGGTTCGAGCCGCTCAAACATGCGCTGACTCTCCTTAATCGAAATGCCCGAGCACGCGACTCGCAGTCACGACCGTTCGTCGCGCGCTTAAGGGAGCGCAACGGTAGCACGACCAGGCTACGGCCCGACAACCACTCCCCACGGGCCGCGACCCGCCTTGACCTTGCCGAGCACGGTGAGGGTGTTGGTATCGATGACCGCCACATCGCCGGCCGGCCCGTTTGCCGTGCACAGCCGCTCACCGTCGGGGCTGAGCGCGATTCCCCACGGCCGACCGCCGACCGGGATTTCACGCTCGAGCGTGGCGTCCCGCAGGGCAATTACCGCGACGCTCCCGCCGTGGCCGGTGCTCAGGTAAAGCCTGCCGTGTGCGGCATCGAGCACGACGCCCATGGGGCGCGCCTCCTTGCGCAGCTGCACGACGCGCGTCGCCGGGCCCGTGGGCAGCGCAATGCGGTAGAGCGACGCGTCCGCCTCGCCGGGCACGAAAGCACTGCGGCCGTCGGGTGCGAACGCGAGGTCCCGCGGGCGAGCGCCCACGGACAGCGTGTGCTTCACCGCGTAGGTGCGCGTATCGACGATGCTCACGCAGTTATCGCCTTCACTGGTCACCAGCACCCAGCGACCATCGGCAGACGCGCGCACGCCTTCGGGCTCGCGACCCACCCGCACCCGCGCCAGCACCGCCCCGCGCGCGACGTCAAGAACGGTGAGGCGCGCGTCGTCCTCGTCGGTCACGAACAGGTGAGTGTCGTCGCGACTCAATTCAACCCGTTCCGGATCGGTCGCGCCGTCGATGCGTCGCAGCACTTTAAGGGCCGCGGTATCCACCACGGCAACCCCGTCCGCCTGCCGGTCGCGCGGCAGCTTCGCGCACTCCTCGTCGGAGATCGGCGGTGGGCATTTCGGCATGCCGCTCACCGCGATGTAGAGGCGCTTACCGTCGCGGCTGAGCGCCAGACCCCGGGGTCGCTTGCCGACCTCAATCGTCGCCACCGCCTCAAGGCGCCCGACATCAAGCACCGTGACGGTGCCGTCATCCTCGTTGGAAACGTAGGCGCGGGCCGCCTGTGCCACATTGCCGGGGCTGAGCACAGCGGCAGCCAGGAGAAGTGCAGCGCAGATGTAGCTCATGCTTTGTGAATCATAGCCTTATGGAGGGTAAACCCTCACGCCGGGTGCGCCTGGCGACGCGCATAATAGGACTGGACGCAAGTCCCACAGCGCGCGCCCCGGCGTGATAAGTTACGGGGCCTTTTGTCACCCTGAGCATTAAAACGCATGTCCGCAGCGACCCGAAACGAGCCCAAGCCCCCACTGATCTGGACGAACACCCTGATGTTCGTCCTGACGGCGCTGGCGGCGGCGGTGCTGGTGCCCTGGTATGGACTCACGCACGGGTTCACGGGCGCGGACGTCGGCGTTTTCCTGTTTTTCCTGATTGCCAACGGCATGGCCATCACCGCCGGCTATCACCGGCTGTGGGCGCACCGTACCTACGAGGCGCACTGGAGCCTGCGCGTGTTCTTCCTGATCTTCGGCACCATGTCCCTGCAGAACAGCGCCTTCGCCTGGTGCAGCGGCCACCGTGCGCATCATCTGCACGTGGACGATGAGGACAAGGACCCCTACTCGGCGCGCCGCGGCTTCTGGTTCTCGCACATCGGCTGGATGCTGCGCGAGTACCCGAGCGGTCGGCCCGACTTCACCAACATCCCGGACCTGAAGAAGGATCCGATGCTGGCGTTCCAGCATCGCTACTACGTGCCGCTCGCGCTTGCCAGCAACTTCGGCCTGCCGCTCGCCGCCGGTCTGCTGTTCCACGATGTGTGGGGCATGCTGATCCTCGCCGGCGTGCTGCGCCTGGTGTGGAGCCACCACGTTACCTTCTTCATCAACTCGCTCGCCCACATGTGGGGCAGCCGGCCGTACACCGAGGAAAACACTGCGCGTGACAACCCGGTGCTCGCGGTGCTCACCTACGGCGAGGGTTACCACAATTTCCACCATATTTTCACCCACGACTACCGCAACGGTGTGCGCTGGTGGCAGTGGGACCCGAGCAAGTGGCTGATCGGCGGACTTGAGTTCACCGGACTCACCCGACGGCTCAAGCGCACGCCCGTGATCCACATCCAGCGCGCACTCCTTACCATGCAGTTCAACCGCGCGCAGGCGCGGCTTGCTGCGCTCCCTGCCGGCGGCCACGTACAGCTCGAAGCGCTGCGGGCACGCATCGCGCACGAGTACGAGAGCTTCCTCGCGGCGCTGGCCGAGTGGGCCCGTGTCAAGGAAGAGTGGCTCGAAGAGAAGAAACGCGCCGTGCTCGAGCAGTGGCAGAACGTCGACCTGCAAAGCAAGTTCCGGGAAATCGAGCGGCGCCTGAGTCTGCAGGTGCGGCGCATGCGGGTATTGCAGGCGCAACTCGCGTAGGCGTCTTGCCGGTTGGCACGCTCTGCGTGCTTGGTGCACCATGCCGCCATGGGACGCATCTTCGAAGTCCGCAAACACACGATGTTCGCGCGCTGGAACCGCATGGCGAAGCAGTTCGCGCGCGTCGCCAAGGACATCACCATGGCGGTGAAGGCCGGCGGTGCAGATCCTGCTTCCAACCCGACGCTGCGGCGGACCATCCAGAACGCGCGCGTCATCAACATGCCCAAGGACAAGGTCGAGGCGGCCATCAGGCGCGCGGCCGGGCGTGACGCCGCCAACTACCAGCAGGTCCTGTACGAGGGCTACGCCCCGCACGGCGTAGCGCTGCTGGTGGAAACCGCGACCGACAACCCGACGCGCACGGTCGCAGGGGTGCGCAACATCATCACCAAGGGCGGCGGTAACCTCGCGACCAATGGCAGTGTCAGCTTCCTGTTCCACAAGATGGGCGTGTTCCGCCTCAACCCGCAAGGCCTCGATCAGGATGACCTGGAGCTGTACCTGATCGATCACGGCCTGGAGGAAATGGGCGAAAGTACCGGCGAGAAGGGCGAGCCACAGCTGGTGATCCGCTGTGCGTTCCCTGACTTCGGCAAATTGCAGGAGGCGCTCGAAGCGCGTGGACTGGTGCCGCTGTCGGCAACCCATGAGTACATCTGCACCGTACCGACACAGCTCCCCGAAGCGCAGGCCACCGAGGTGCTCACCGTGATCGATCGCCTCGAGCAGGACGACGACGTGCAGCAGGTGTTCCACACCCTCGCCTGAAGCGCGCGCCGTGTACGACTACCGCTTCGAACCCGCCCGTCTCGCCGATGCCGCGCCGCTGGCGGCGATGTCACGTGAGCTGGTGGAGGCGGGGCTGCGGCCCGCCTGGGGATGCGAGCGGATCCGCGCGCACATACGTCACCCCGAAAGCATCGTGCTGAGCGCGCGCCGCGGCGGCGTGATCGCCGGATTTGCGATCATGCGCTACGCCGATGAAACCGCTCACCTGAATCTGCTGGCGGTCGATCCCTGGCATCGTCGTCGTGGCGTCGGCCAGCGCCTCGTCAGATGGCTGGAAGAGACCGCGCTCACCGCCGGTACCTTCGTCATCGAGCTGGAACTGCGGGCGGAAAACCCGGGCGCGCGCGCCTTCTACGCCGCGCTCGGTTACCGCGAGCTGGCGCGGATTGCGGGCTACTACCAGGGAGTTGAAGCCGCGATTCGCATGCAGCGCGACGTCCGCGAGCCGCACATCGCCGCGCCCGGACCACGCCACAGCGCCTCCTGACATCCCGCAGCCCGACCGGGCTTCAGTTGCCCGGCTCGATCTTGAAGTCGAACTCGTACGAATGCGCGCCATCGGGCGCAATCACAATACGCATCTTGCCGCTCAGGCCCCGCAGCTCCCCGGCGCCGGAATCTGGTACCACGGTGACGGCGAGTTCCGCCGCACCGCGGTTCATGGTGCCGTGGTGCTGCAGGACAAAGCTGCCGCTGCGCCCTTTGAGCTTGCCGGTAACCCGCTCAAGGGCGACGTAGCCGGCGGAACCCTTGACCTCGGTCTGCGCCGCGAGCATTTCGCCCTTGGCGATCGCTTCCAGGTCCCCGTGGTAGCGCTTGTCGATGGTGAGGCGGCCGAGATTGGCGGCGCGCGCGATCTGGGTATCCGGCTTCTGCGGAGTGATCTTTACGTCGAAGGGTCCGGTGACATGCTGAGTCATTGGCTGTCTCCCCGCATAGGTTCAATCCGGCATCAGTGTCATCTGCCCCGCAAGCGCTTCCTCGAAGCCAAAATTGGCGAGGTCAAGCACGCGTTGCGGAAAGAGTATCCCATCGAGGTGATCCACCTCGTGCTGCACCACCCGTGCGTGAAAGCCCTCGACCGTGCGGTCGAGCGGCGCACCGTGCGCATCGAAGCCACGGTAACGCAGGCGCCGCGAACGTGGCACGAGGCCGCGCATCCCGGGCACCGACAGGCAGCCCTCCCAGCCTTCATCCTGCTCGGTGCCCAGAAGCGTGAGGACCGGATTCACGAGCACCGTGTAGGGCACCGGCGTGAGATGCGGATAACGCGGGTTGTCCTGCAGCTCGAAAATCACCACACGCGCGCTGACGCCGATCTGCGGCGCGGCGATGCCGGCGCCATTCAACGCCCGCATGGTGTCGTCCATGTCGGTGATCAGCGCCAGCAGTTCCGCGTCAAAGCGCGTGACCGGGGCCGCCACGGCGCGCAGCAGCGGCTCACCCATCTTCAGTACCGGTCGGACAGCCATGCGGCTGCAAGCATAGCAAGCCCGCGCGCCGTGGGCGCGCGGCTACGCCAGCCTGAACCGCAGCGAGCCGAGCTTTTCGATGCTGCTCACGATTTCATCGCCGGCCTTCAGCCACACCTGTTTGTCCTTGGGATAGCCGAGAATTACGCCCTCGGGGGTCCCTGACCAGATGATGTCACCGGGTTCGAGGGTCCACATCCTGGTGATGTAGGCGATGAGTTTCTGCGGGCTGAAGATCATCGAGCCGGTATTGGACGATTGGCGTTGCTCGCCATTCACATGCGTCTGGATCTTCAGGTTGCTGGCATCGCCGACCAGGTCGGCTGACACGAAGTAAGGCCCTATCGGGCCAAAATTATCCAGGGTCTTGCCGATCATCCATTGCGTGCTCGGAGTTTCCAGCTGCAGATCGCGTGCCGAGAAGTCCTGTGCGGTGCAATAGCCGGCAACATAGTTCAGCGCGTCGGCTTCAGATACATTGCGCGCCTGCTTGCCGATGACGATCAGCAGCTCCGTTTCGTAGTCGAATTTGCAGGCAATGTCTCTGGGCGGAAGCTTGATGGTGCAATTGTGTGCCGCCAGGGCGTTGTTGTACTTGTTGAACAGAATCGGCACGCTCGGAAGCTTCATGTTGGCTTCCTGGACATGCGCGCGGTAGTTCAGCCCGATACACACGATCTTGCCGGGATTCGTGAACAGTCGGCCGAAGGTGATGGCTGACTCCTTCACCGTGACAGTGCTGGCCCTGCCAGAGGCCCGGGCGGCGGCGATAAGCCTGTTGAGTCCCGGCGCGTTACCTTCCTTGAGCAACTCCTCGAGGGTCAGCGGGGCGGCGATGCCGAGCAGGTGACTGGCCTTGCGCACGTCCAGCACGGCGTCGTCGCTGAATTTGACCCCCAGGGTTTCGGAGCCGTCGGCGTTGTGCATGCACAGCAGGGTCACATTGGTCGGCAGTTCGTGGGGGCCGCGGTACGCGGCCGCGGCGCGCGCTGCGCCGGCAACCCCGACTGTCATGGCGGCGGTTGTCTGCAGGAAGCTTCGCCTGGAGGTCACGTGCGTTTCTCCTCGATGACTACCGGAATGGAGACGCGGTGGTCGCGGAATGTGAGCAGCGGCTCGCGCGCGCCGCGCTCGGCACGCGCTACTGCCGCGGTCACGAGTTGGTGGTGCGGCGACAGATCGCACACCGGGTCGGCATTGTCGGCGTCCCCGGTTAGCAGGTATGCCTGGCAACGGCAACCGCCGAAGTCTTTAGCCTTTTCCGGACAGCTGCGGCACGGCTCCTTCATCCAGGCGTCGCCGCGAAAGCGGTTGAAGGCCTGCGACTCGTACCAGATGGCACCGATGTCCGCCGCGCGCACGTTGGGGAACTCAAGTCCCGGGAGCATCCGCGCCGCGTGACACGGCAGCGCCGTGCCGTCAGGTGCGATGGCGAGAAACACCGAACCGAGTCCGTTCATGCATGCCTTGGGCCGCGTCTCGAAGTAGTCCGGCACCACGAAGTAGATCTGCATCGCGGCGCCCACGCGCTCGCGAAACCGCCGGGTGGCGGCTTCCGCGCGCTGCAGCTGCGCGCGTGTCGGCAGCAGCTGCTCACGGTTCAGCCATGCCCAGCCGTAGTACTGGGTGTTGGCAAGCTCGACGTACTGCGCCCCCATGCGCTCGGCCATGAGGAGAATCTCCTCGACGTGGTCGATGTTGAGCCGGTGCAGCACCACGTTCAGCACCATCGGGTAATCGTACCGACGGATGAGCTGCGCCACCTGCGCCTTCAGCTCGAAGGTGCGGGTACTGCTGAGGAAATCATTCATCGCGCGCGTGCTGTCCTGAAAGGACAGCTGGATATGGTCAAGACCCGCGGCCTGCAGCGCCTTGATGCGTGTCTCGGTCATGCCGACGCCTGAGGTGATCAGGTTGCTGTAGAAGCCGAGCGCGTGCGCCTCGCCGACGATCTCCTCCAGATCATCGCGCGCCAGCGGCTCCCCGCCCGAGAGCCCCAGCTGCACCGCGCCCAGCGCGCGCGCCTCGCGCAGCACCCGGATCCAGTCAGCGGTCGTGAGCTCAGGCCCGGTGTTGGCGAAATCCGTGGGGTTGTAGCAGAACACGCAATGCAGCGGACAACGGTAAGTGAGTTCCAGCAGCAGCCACAGGGGCGGCCCGACGGCAGCGCGCGCGTCCATCACGGGCGCGTTTCCAGCCAGTGCCGCTGCACCGCGAGCGCGACGAACGCGACCACATCCGCCGTGAGCCCGCTTTGCCTGTAGCTGCGCTCCAGGTCCGCGACGATGTCGGTGATGGTGCGCACGCCGTCACAGCGGCTCATGATCTGCCCGGCGCTGCCGTTGAGCTTCACCATCCCTTCCGGATACAGCAGCACGTGCGCCTCCTGTGCCGGCTCCCACTGCAGACGCATGCCGCGTGCAATGGCGGGCCTGGCGGTGAGCGGGATCTCATGCAGCGCCTCACTCACCTGTGGGCACCCCGTAGGCGCCGGCCAGCGCGTCATTCATGGCCCACAGGATATCAAGCTTGAACTGCAGGACCTGCAGCGCGCGCTCCTGGGCGGCGCGCGTGGTGAATCGCTCGAGTGTCGTGGCGAGTGCGAATTCGACGTCGCGGCGCGCGCGGGTCATACGGCTCTGGAAGTAGCTGAGGCCGCCGTGATCGATCCACGGGTAGTGCTCGGGCCAGCCCGCCAGGCGCTGCTGGTGGATCTGCGGCGCGAACAGCTCCGTGAGCGAAGCGCACACCGCTTCCGGCCATGGCGCACGGCGCGCAAAATTCACATAGGCGTCCACCGCAAAACGCACGCCCGGCAGCACCTGCGCCAGGCTCTCCACCTCGCCGCGCTCCAGGCCGACTGCGGCGGCCAGCCGCAGCCACGCCTCAATGCCGCCCGGATCATCCCCGAAACCATCGTGGTCGAGGATGCGCTGCACCCAGGCGCGGCGCACGGCGCGCTCCTGGCAGTTGGCGAGAATGGCCGCGTCCTTCACCGGGATGTTGATCTGATAGTAGAAGCGGTTTGCCACCCAGGCGCGAATCTGCCCGCGCGTCGCCTTGCCGGAATTGAGCATGACGTTGAAGGGGTGATGAATGTGGTAGGCGCGCCCGCGCTCACGCAGCTGCTGTTCGAACTCAACCGCTGTCCACGGCGTCCCCGTCACAGCTCGATCTCCATGCCGTCCCAGGCCACCTCGATGCCGCGGCTGGTGAGTTGCGCGCGTTCGGCGGAGTCCTCGTCGAGAATCGGATTGGTATTGTTCACGTGGATGAGAATCCTGCGAGTGGCGGGGGGCAGCTTATCGAGCCACTCGAGCATACCGCCGGGGCCGCTTTGCGGCAGATGGCCGATCTCGCGGCCACGCTTGCCGGATAGCCCCATCGCGATCATCTCATCATCGCTCCAGAACGTGCCGTCGACGAGCACGCAGGCGGCCGCCTGCATGGCGCGCCACACAGCTGCCTCCATCGCGCCCAGCCCCGGCGCGTACACCGCGTGGCCGCCGCCTGGGTCCGCGCCGATCACCAGCGCCACGTTGTCCCCGGGCACGGGCGCGTCGCGATGCGGGGAGTATGGAGCGGGCTTGCTCGCCACGGCGAGTGCGCGCCAGCGCACGCCCTCGATCCCGTCGAGCGCGAACTCGCTGCCGTCGGGTGTGAGCGTGTGGCGCTCGACGCCGCAGTAGTGCGACAGCACGCTGAAGATCGGGTTGCCGCCGGTAAGATCCGCCTGCGCGGCCTCGGTGCACCACACCCTGAGCGGCCGGGTGGACTCGCGCAGCATCAAAAGGCCGGCGCTGTGATCAATCTGCGCATCCACCAGCACCACGGCCGTGATGGCGGTATCGCGCGCCGCGCGCCCCGGCTGCAGCACGGGGTTCGCCTTGAGTTGCGCCAGGATATCGGGCGAGGCGTTGACCAGCGCCCAGTTGACGGCATCGCGGCCGCTGACGGCGATCGAGGATTGGGTGCGGGCGCGGGCGCGCAGTGTGCCGCTGCGCCATCCCGAGCAGTTACGGCAGTTACAGTTCCACTGTGGAAAGCCGCCGCCGGCAGCCGACCCAAGGACGCGGATTTTCACGGCGCAGCCCCGGCAAGGCGCCGCGCGGGGCGCTCAGCGGCGCGCGATGTACAGCGTGATTTCCATTCCGTAGCGGAAATCAGTCGCCTGAGGTGTTTCCCAGCGCATGGCATTACTCCTGTGTCTGCCGATCGAAGATAGCGGATCTTGCCCGGTGAGGCAAAGCCCGCGTGCGCATTATGTCGCGCGCCGGCGGCCGCCGCGCATTAGTGCGTCGCGGCGTTCCCAGGCGCTGCAGCAGCGCGCGCAACAGCGGTGCCACGCGCCGCAGCTCAGCGCGATGCACGCGTGCGAGCCGCGCCAGCAGCGCGCGCGCGCGCGGGGTCACATCAACCCACACCTGCCGGCGGTCGCGGGCGCCGTGGCTGCGGCGCAGCAGGCGGCGCGCCACCAGCCGATCGACCAGTCCCACGGCACTATGGTGCCGCAGCCCCAGGCGCTCGGCCAATGCTCCAATGGTCACGCGCTGCTTGCCGGGGAAACCGCGTACCGCCAGCAGCGCCTGGTGTTGCTGGACGGTAAGTCCGGTGAGCCGTGCCGCCGCTTCGCTGAAGGCGGCAAACTGGCGCAACCGGTAGCGCAGTTCCGCCAACCCCTGGTAGTCCGCGGTGGCAAGCGTGCGTCGCCGTGCGTTGGCCGTGCTCATCATGGGCTAACAATATCGTAGTGCGATATATACTGTCGCCGATGCCACACCGCAAGCCAACTCCCGCGTTCGACCCCGGCGCTGATTCCGACGCGCGCCCCACACCCCACGCCACCACCCCTGAATTGCGCGATTTCAGTTCCGACCGGCGCCTGCTGGTGCTGGCCGCGATGGCGGTGGTGGTCGGCAGCGGCGGCGCGGCGGCCGCCTGGGCGCTGTCGCGCCTCATCAACCTGGTGACCAACCTCGCCTATTTCGGCCGCTGGAGCGATGCTGCAGTGAGCATCGCCGGCAACACTCTGGGTTGGTGGGCGGTGCTGTTGCCGGTTGGCGGCTGCCTGGTCATCGGCCTCATGGCCCGCTACGCATCCGAGAAGATCCGCGGGCACGGCATCCCGGAGGCCATCGAAGCGATCCTCATCGGGCGCAGCCGCATCCAGCCGCGGGTTGCGATCCTCAAGCCCCTGTCGAGTGCGATCTCCATCGGCACCGGCGGTCCGTTCGGCTCCGAGGGACCGATCATCATGACCGGCGGGGCGCTCGGCTCGCTGTTCGCGCAGCTGTTCCACCTCTCGAATGCGGAGCGCAAGACGCTGCTGGTAGCCGGTGCGGCCGCCGGCATGAGCGCGACCTTCGGTACCCCGGTCGCGGCAATCCTGCTGGCCGTGGAGCTGTTGCTGTTTGAGTGGAAGCCACGCAGCTTCGTACCGGTCACGGTCGCCTCGATCGTCGCCGCCGCCTGGCGCTTCTGGGCGATGGGCAACGATCCGCTGTTCGCGGTCACGGCGCACGCCACGCTGCCCGGCACGGCGCTGGTGCTGTGCGCCGTGCTCGGGGTGTGTGCCGGGTTTGCCTCCGGGGCACTCACCGCGCTCGTGTACGGTACCGAGGACCTGTTCGAGCGGCTGCCCATCCACTGGATGTGGTGGCCGCTCATCGGCGGACTCGTGGTGGGGCTGGGCGGCCTGATCGATCCGCGCGCGCTCGGCGTCGGCTACGAAAACATCGCGGCGCTGCTGCAGGGAGACATGACCGCCGGATCCGCGACGCGCCTGCTGTTGGTGAAGGCGGTCATCTGGTCGGTGGCGCTCGGCTCCGGCACCTCGGGCGGCGTGCTGGCGCCGCTGCTGATGATGGGCGGCGTCATCGGCGCGCTGTTCGGCGGTGTCGTGTCCCCCGGTGACACCGGGGTCTGGGCGCTGGTCGGCATGGCCTCCATGATGGGCGGCACCATGCGCGCACCGCTTACCTCGCTGATGTTCGGGTTGGAACTCACCCACGATATCAATGCGCTGCTGCCGCTCGCCATCGGCTGCGCCACCGCCCACGCGACCACCGTGCTGCTGCTGAAGCGCTCCATTCTCACGGAGAAAATCGCGCGGCGCGGACACCACATCGTGCGCGAGTATGTGGTGGATCCATTCGAGACCATGCGCGTGTCGGACATCATGGCGCGGCCGGCGGAAAGCGTGCCGTTGAGCTGGACGGTGCGCGACGTGGTGACTTTCTTTACCGCCAGCGAGGCACCGCGACGTCACAAGAGCTATCCGGTGACCGACGCGCAGGGGCGCGTGGCAGGGATGGTGTCGCGCGCCGATGCACTGCGCTGGATGCTCGGGGAGGTCGCGCCCGAGCGCTCGCTCGCCGAACAACTCGCCGGCCAGGAACTCATGACGGGCTATGAGGACGAGCTGGTCGGCCACCTGGCGGACCGCATGAGCGCGACCGACACGGGGCGCGTACCGATTCTCGAGCGCGGGAGTGGCGCGCTCGTGGGACTCGTGGCACGACGCGATCTGCTACGGGTGCGCGCCAGTGCGCGCCGCCACGAGCATGAGCGCGAAGCGCTCATTCGCGTGTTGCCGCGCCGGGTCTAGTGATCCTCCGCGCGGCCGATGGCCACGCGGCGCGTCAGCCGTTCCAGCGCCCGCCGGGCTGCCGCCTTGGCGATGTGCTTGCACCACAACGGTTCCCGCTGGCCTTCCTGGCGGCGGAACTTGTCGCAGTCACAGGTCCACAGGATCCGGTCGTCGCCGGTCTTGAGCACCTGCACGGTGCGGCTCGGGAAGCTGTAGGTGCCGAGCACTTCGTTCTCTGCCGGCCGGCGGCGGCGCAGACGCAGTGCCATACGGATAGCCATGGGTTAAGCCTAACGCACTTGCCATGTGGATGGCCTGTGGATTACTTGTGCATAACGGCAATCGTCGGAGCCGCACACTTAGTTAAAGGCCTCAGGACGAGACGATTTTCGCCTTGATGGTTTCGTACTCGGCGTCGGTGATGAGCCTGGCATCCAGGAGCTGTTTCGCTTCCTGCAGGCGGCGCACCGCGTCGCCCTCGGCGCCTGGGCTGGCTGAGCCCGGCATGGAAGTGACCTGGATCCCGCCTGAGCGGGCGCGCAGTTCCTCCAGCTCCCGCACGCGGCGCTTCTCGCGCCACGCCTGGTCCTGCCCCTGACAGATGCGGTAGACCGCCTGGGCCTGCTCCTTGCGCAGCCCCTGGAACTCCACGCGCTGCGCACCGGCCGCGCCGAGGGAGGCAAGATCGGTTGCCTTACCGGCACGCAGCGACAGCTGCGCCGCAATCATGCCGACGCGCAGCGTGACCTCCTCGAGGTCCTGCCAGCGGATGGAGGTGACATCGAAACCCCCCAGCAGCCGTCGCGTCAGCACGATGAGCCGGCCGCTGGTGGCGGCGATGAGAACCCGGCGATGCCGTAGCGCATACACGCGTCGCTGGATGACCCAGGCCTCCAGCGTCTCGCCGGCGATCAGAACCCCGCGCAGCTGCGCCAGCGGCCCGCTGACATCCGCCTCGTCCGCGCCCATGGTGTCGCTCATGTCGCACCCGTATGGGGTTTACTTCCTGTTGATGATTTCCGCACGGAATTCTTTGAGTTTCGCCTTGATGATACGTGCGTTCGCAGGTCCCATGCGGATCAGTAGCTTCTGTCCCGCCGAACGGGCTTCGAGGCCCGCATCGGCGTATTCGTAAAATACCTTGGGCTGCACCAGCGGTATCGGCGCGGGCACTTCCGGCGCCTCCAGCAGCTGATCGATGACTTCCACCAGCCGGTCGTTGAAGTACTTGTCGGGGTAGCCGAGATCCTCGTAAGCCTGCTGGAACAGGGGATACAAGCGCTGGTACACGACCGCCAGTGCTTTCACGTCCGCGGACTGCACGATGCGTACCAGCGGCGCGTAACGCGCAAAGTTCGCCTCGCCGAGCGTCACGATGTCGCCCTGGGTCGCGGTCACGGTCTGCCCCGCGGTTGGCCGCACGGGGCGCAGCTCCACGGCGACCTTCTTGCGCGGCAGGTTGTCGACCGTAACCACGATGTGCCGCACGATGTTCTGCGGCACGAGAAACTGCTCGACCGGACTGCGCCCCAGCACCCCGGCGAGCGAATCGTGCACGAGCTGGTCGCTGTCGGCGAGGGCGGGCAGCGCCGCAGCCCCGGTCGCGTCGCTGGGAATCGCATGCGAAATCGCGGGTGCGGCGCTCACCGGCGCGGCGGCGGGAGCCGCTGCGATCGGAGCCGGTGCGGCCGCGCGCTGGCGCGCCGCGTACCACTGCCAGCCGCAAAACGCCACCACCACGGCGGTCACCGCCGCGGCGATCCACACCACCTTGCTGCGGGCGGCTTTCTCCAGATCGTCTTCCCACATGCCGGACACCTCGCCGTACGCGTAAAAAGAAGGCCAACTTTACTCCCCTTTGGTGCGCGGTGATTACTGCGCGGCCGGTGCCACCACCAGACCCGCCGCAGGGCCCCCTGTTTCATACAGCCGCGGGGAGTTGGCGCCCCTGTACGCTGTGTGAATTCGTACGCGCCGCGATTCCTCCTGCGCGCCCCGTTGTGCTTCAATTCCGGCTATGCCCGCCTCGTTCCACCCAGCCGTTGCGCGCTGGTTCCAGCGTACCTTCGCGGCCCCCACTGATGCGCAGCGTGCGGCGTGGCCGGCAATCGCGGCGCAGCGCCATGTGCTGATCGCCGCCCCCACCGGCTCAGGCAAGACCCTCGCGGCATTTCTTGCGGTGATCGATGAGCTGGTGCATGAGAGCGTCGCCGCCGGCCCTCTCGCCGATGAAACGCGCGTGGTCTACGTGTCGCCGCTCAAGGCGCTCTCCAACGACATCAACCGCAACCTGGAGGCGCCGCTGGCCGGCATCGGCGTTGAGCTGCGTGAGCTGGGATTGCCGGACGCCGGTATCCGCACCTTCGTGCGCACCGGTGACACGCCGCAGCATGAACGCCGGCAGAGCGTGAAGCGCCCGCCGCACATCGTCGTGACGACGCCGGAGTCCCTGTACATCCTCATGGGCTCCGAATCCGGCCGGCAGATGCTGGCCACGACCCGCACCGTGATCGTGGACGAGATCCATGCCATCGCCGGCACCAAGCGCGGCGCGCACCTCGCGGTGACCCTGGAACGGCTTGAGTCGCTCGCCGGCCGCAAGCTCACGCGCGTCGGTCTCTCGGCTACCCAGCGGCCCATCGAGGACGTCGCGCGCTTCCTGGTCGGCGCGCGCAATCTGAATCCCGACGGTACGGCCGATTGCACCGTCATCGACGCCGGCCACGTGCGGATGCGCGACCTGCAGCTGGAGATCCCCGCCGCGCCGCTGGAAGCCGTGATGTCAGGGGAAGTCTGGACGCAGGTGTACGATCGCCTGGCGGCGCTCGTCAGCGAGCACCGCACGACCCTGGTGTTCGTCAACACCCGGCGTCAGGCCGAGCGCATTGCGCGTCATCTTGCCGAACGCCTGGGCGTCGAACAGGTCGCCGCGCATCACGGCAGCATGGCGAAGGAATCGCGGCTGAATGCGGAAGCGCGCCTGAAGCGCGGTGAGCTGCGCGCGCTGGTCGCCACCGCATCGCTGGAGCTCGGCATCGACATCGGCGAAGTCGACCTGGTATGCCAGATCGCCTCGCCACGCTCCATCGCCGCCCTGCTGCAGCGCGTCGGGCGCTCCGGCCACTCCCTCAGCGGTACGCCCAAGGGGCGCCTGTTTCCGCTGTCGCGCGATGATCTGCTCGAGTGCACGGCCATACTCGTGGCGGTGCGCCGCGGCGAGCTCGACCGGCTCGTCATGCCCGCCAAGCCGCTCGACGTGCTGGCTCAGCAGATCGTGGCGGAGACGGCAGCGCGCGAGTGGGACGAGGACGGCCTCTACGCGCTGCTGCACGGTGCCTGGCCCTACCGGGACCTCGCGCGCGCTGAGTTCGACGAAATCGTCCGCATGCTGGCGGAGGGTTACAGCACCCGCCGCGGCCGGCACGGAGCGCTCGTGCACCACGACGGGGTGAACCACCGGGTCAAGGGGCGCCGCAACGCCCGCCTCACCGCCATCACCTCCGGCGGCACCATCCCTGACACGGCCGACTACCAGGTGATTCTCGAACCGCAGGCGCAGTTCGTCGGCACCGTGAACGAGGACTTCGCGATCGAGAGCCTGCAGGGCGATATCTTCCAGCTCGGCAATGTGTCCTACCGGATCCTGCGCGTGGAGCAGGGGCGAATCCGCGTGGAGGATGCGCGCGGTGAACCGCCGTCCATTCCGTTCTGGCTCGGCGAGGCGCCGGGGCGCACCGATGAGCTGTCGATGAGCGTGTCACGGCTGCGAGCCGGGATCGAGGCACACCTCGACGAGGGGCTGGAGGCGACCACCCGCTGGCTGTGCGCCGAAGCCGGGATTTCCGGCCCCGCCGCCGTGCAGCTGGTGAACTACCTCGCGGCGGCGCGTGCCGCGCTCGGCGCGTTGCCGACACACACGACCGTCATATTCGAGCGTTTCTTCGACGAGGCCGGCGGCATGCAGCTCGTCATCCACTCGCCTTTCGGCAGCCGCGTGAACCGCGCCTGGGGACTGTCGCTGCGCAAGCGCTTCTGCCGCTCGTTCAACTTCGAACTGCAGGCGGCTGCCACCGAGGACACGATCATTCTGTCGCTGACCACTGCCCACAGCTTCGAGCTCGCGGACTGCGCGCGCTACCTGCATTCCAACAGCGTGCGGCCGCTGCTGGTGCAGGCGCTGTGTGCCGCGCCGATGTTCCCGGTGCGCTGGCGCTGGTCGGCTTCGATCGCACTCGCCTTGCCGCGTTTTCGCGGCGGCAAGAAGCTGCCGGCGCCGCTGGCGCGCATGGCCGCGGAGGATCTGCTGACGGCGGTGTTTCCGGACCAGGTGGCGTGCGCCGAAAACCTCCCCGGGGAGCTGGAGATTCCCGATCACCCGCTGGTGCGCCAGACCATTCGCGATTGTCTCGAAGAGGCGATGGACATCAACGGTTTCGAGCGGCTGCTGCAGGGACTGGAGTCCGGCGCGATCAGCGTCATCGCGCGCGATCTCACCGAGCCCTCCCCGCTCGCGCTCGAGGTGCTCTCGGCCAGACCTTACGCTTTTCTCGACGACGCACCGCTGGAGGAACGTCGCACGCAGGCGGTCATGAGCCGCCGCTGGCTCGATCCGCAAAGCGCCGCCGACATCGGCAAGCTCGATCCAGACGCCATCCGGCGCGTGCGCGAAGAGGCGTGGCCCGACGCGACCAATGCCGATGAGCTGCACGATGCGCTCCTGTGGCTCAGCTTTCTCACCGGCGCGGAGGCCGAGCGCGGCTGCGGCTGGTCCGCCCTCCTCGCCGGGCTCGCCGCGCAGCAGCGGGTCACGCAACTGCACTGCGGCGCTGCGCGCCTGTGGGTTACCGCCGAGCGACTGCCACTCCTGCGCGCGCTGTTTCCCGACGCACTCGCCACTGCCGCGGTCGTGACTCCCGCGGCGCGCGCGCAGACCTTCACTGCCGAAGGCGCGCTGGTCGAGGTGATTCGCGGCCGCCTGGAAGGCCTCGGACCGACGAGCGCGCAGGCGCTCGCGGCGTCTCTGGGTCTTACCGTGGCACGCATCGAGGCGGCGCTGGCGGTGTTGCAGGCCGAAGGTTTCGCCATGCGCGGCGCATTCACGGACCAGGCGCTGCAGGCGAACGAGTGGTGCGAACGACGGCTGCTCGCGCGCATCCACCGCTACACCGTGAAACGCCTGCGGGCCGAGATCGAGCCCATCGACGCGCGCGACTTCCTGCGCTTCCTGTTCGAATGGCAGCGGGTAACACCGGCGCTGCGCATGGAAGGCCCGGACGCGGTCGGCGCGATCCTTGCGCAGCTCGAGGGGTTCGAAGCCCCGGCAAGTGCGTGGGAGACCGAGGTCCTGCCCAACCGCATCAGCGAGTACGAACCCGCCTGGCTCGATGAGCAGTGCCTCGCGGGCCGCTTCGTGTGGACGCGGCTCGCGGCGCGCCGCAGCGACCCGCAGCGCGGCGCCGCTCCCGTGCGCGCGACACCCATTGTGCTGCTGGCGCGGCGCAACCTGCGCCTGTGGTCTGGGTTTAGCGGTGCCGCGGATCCGCGGCAGCTATCCGCCGGTGCGCAGCGCGCGGCGGAACATCTCACGCGCCACGGCGCGTCCTTCTTCGATGAGATCGGCTCCGGCACCGGGCTCTTGCCTTCGCAGGCCGAAGAGGCGCTCGCCGAGCTGGTGGCACTCGGCCTCGTCAACTCCGACAGCTTCGCGGGTCTGCGCGCACTGCTGGTGCCGGCCGATCGCCGGCGGTCCGCCATGGCTGGACGCCGGCGCCGACGCCTCGCGCTTTACGGCATGGACGCGGCCGGGCGTTGGTCACGGACCGCCGCCGGCAACGACGCACAACAGCTCACCGGGGAAGAGGCCGTCGAGCACGTCGTGCGCACGCTGCTGCGTCGCTGGGGAGTCGTGTTCTGGCGCCTGCTGGCACGCGAGGCGGACTGGCTGCCGCCGTGGCGCGATCTGCTCATGTGCTGCCGGCGGCTCGAGGCACGCGGCGAGATCCGCGGCGGGCGCTTTGTCGCGGGGTTCACCGGCGAGCAGTACGCCGCTCCGGAGGCGATTGCGCTGCTGCGTGAGGCGCGCCGCAAGCCGCGCGAGGGGCACTATGTGTCGCTGTCGGGGGCGGATCCCCTGAACCTCGTCGGCATCGTGACCCCCGGCGCGCGCCTGCCGTCCCTGAGCGGCAACCGGGTGCTCTACCGTGATGGCGTGCCGGTGGCGCTGCTCGCGGGCGGCGAGGTGAGCTTCCTTGAGACCCTGGCGCCGCAGGAAGAGTGGCAGGCCAGAAATCAGCTGTTGCGCCGCCAGGTGCCGGCGGCGCTGGCTGATCTTGCCTGAAGGGCCGGCCGGCGCGCCCTCGTCCGCCGGCGCATTACCCGCTCAGCTCTTCTTGTGCGCGTCCTCCCACTTCCTGACGGCGGCCATGGTGTTGGCGACGTGCTTGTCGGGATCCATGGCCGTGTAGGAATAAAGGATCTCACCGGTTGGCGCGATCACGTACGAGGTGCGGTTCGCATAGTCCGGATGATCCGGGAGCACGGAGTCGTAGGCCTTCATGATGCCGCCGTCGGCGTCGGAGGCGACGGCGAACTTGTTGCGACATTCACTCACGGAAAAACGGTCCAGCTTCTCGATCGGATCGTGCGAGACGCCGATGACGGTCGCACCCAGGGCGGCGAACTTCGGGGTCGCTTCCGCAAACTCATGTGCCTCGACCGTGCAGCCGGGCGTGAACGCCGCCGGATAGAAATACAACACCACCGGTCCCTTCTTCAGCGCATCCGCGAGCGCGAAGTTGAATTCCTTGCCCGCCAGCGTCGCCTTGGTGCTGAAGTCAGGCGCCTTGGCGCCGTCGGGGAGCGCGGCGTAAACCGGAATCGCAACCAGCAGTGTGGTGAGGGTTGCAGCGAGTGTGCGTCTCATGATCATCTCCGTCTTGCCTTGAGCGGGCCTCTTGCCCGGTGAGTCACGCATCATCGGACAAGGTGCGCGGCTTCGCTAGTGTGTCCCGGAGCGGCACCCCCGCGCGCGCGTTCCCCGGTCGTAACCCACCAGCTCGACGTACCCCCGCCCGGCCAACCCGGCTCCCGAGCGCATGCCGCTCACATCGACGGCGCCCTCCCAGTATTGCGGCTTTACCTTGAGCTCCTGGTCGGCCAGGAGCGGATGCACGCTCACCTCGAGCGCCAGGGAGGGCACGCGGATGCGCCATGCCGATGGGTAGCGGTCCCCATCGGCGTTTATCCAGTGCCCGGTGACATCGATTGCCACATCCTGGTCTCGCAGCGCGTGCGCAACCCCGGAGGACTCGATCCAGGTTCCGGCGCTGTGCGCCTCCCGTGCACCGTCGCAGTTGCGCAGCGCGTAGAACATGAGCGCCGTGCCGTCGTTCATCTGCAGCGCAAACCAGTCCCAGCCGGTCTCGCGGGCGCCAAGTCCCCCGCTCCCCCATTCACGATCGAACCAGGCGAGACCGGAGACTGCGAGCGGCTCACCGTCGCGCGTCAGCTGCCCGTGAACCGCGAGCCGCGGCATCGAGTAGTAGTAACTCGCGGATCCGGGCTCATCGGACTTGCGGCTCAGACCCGCAGCGCCGTTGAGAACCGCTGCGGTGAGCGGCGCGAGCGTCAGCCCGAGCTCATAGCCGGGCTGCGCAGCGTGCAACGTCCACGACCCGCTACCGCCGCCCGGGCCCGCCAGCGCCCAGTCATCAATCCAGACGCGCAGCGGCGAGGCTTGCGCCCCTGCAAGACCCAGCGCATCGCGTGACAGCTTCTGTGCGACCTGGAATTTCCTGCGCGCGACATCGGTGACGGCGAAATGCGCAAGATAGATCTGGCTCGTTCGCCACGCGGACACCTGCGACCCGATGCTCGCCGCGGCGGTCGTCACAGCCGGCGGCCTGAGCGCAAAACGAAAAAATGTCAGCTCGAAGCCAAAGCGCTCGCCGCTCGCCTCATCAAGGTTGCCCGTGACATACCACCACTCCTGGCGAAACTGCGGGTGCGGACCATGATCGCGGGGAAATACGAACTGCCTGGGCGCATCCGCCTGGGCAAAACCTGCCGCCGCCGTGGCCTCTGGCAGCACACCGGACGGCAGCGGCGGCGAGGCACCCGCTGCGCTCCCCGGCCCCCCGAGTAGCGCTGCCAGCGCCGCTGCCCGCAGGCCGCGCATCACTCTGCCCGCAGTCCGCGCGCCAGCGGTGCGCGGGCGCTGCGCCATGCCGGATAAAGCGCCGCCGCCAGCGCCGCCGCCAGCGCCAGCCACAACGCATTCACGAACTGCGCGCCATTCAGATGCAGGTCGATCTGCCAGCCGAAGGCGCGGCGGTTGATGACTTCGGTGAGCACCAGCGCGGTGAGAAGTCCGGCCGGAATGGCCACCAGGAACGCCACCACGCCCATGAACAACGTCTGCGCCAGCACCAGCCACGCGGCGCCCGCTGGGGTCAGCCCGAGGCTGCGCAGTATTGCCAGAGGCCGCGCGCGCTCCAGTTCCCACGCCAGCAGCGCGCTCACCAGACCCAGCGCCGCGACGCCCGCGGCCAGCCAGTACAAAACGCGGGTGATCACGAAAGTGCGCTCGAAGATCCGCATCGACAGCGCGCGGATATCGGCGTTGGCGCGGATCAGCAGCGCCTGGCGGCCATGCACCGCGGCGCGCAGTTGCGGCACAGCGTGCTGCACGCTCACCCCGGGTGCGAGGTACAGCGCCAGGGCGCTGATCGCCGAGTCGTTCCACAGGCGCTGGTATTGCGCGAGGTTGATGAGCACTTCGCCGCGATCGTTGCCGTACTCGCGGTAGACCCCCACCACGGTGAACGTGCGCGGACCGGATGGCGTGCGCAGCGTCAGCGGTGCTCCAGGGGTGAGGCGCAGCCGCCAGGCGAGCGGTTCGGATATGAGGATTGCGCCCTGCAGTACCTGCGGCCAGGCGCGCGCCGGATCACCCTGGGTGAAGCGAAAGCCCGCGTAGCCCTGCGGGGCGAGCTCGAGGGCGTCGATCTGCAGGGGACCGGCCGCCGATTGCGCTACGGCGCGACGCGCCTCGCTGTGATCGCGGACCGCGGGGACCGCCAGCAGCGCACGGATGACGTCCGGCTCGAGCCGGCGTTCAGACCCCGCGGGAGCCCCCGGAGCGCTGACGTACACGTCGGCGCGCATGGTCTCAAGCAGCCATTCGCGCAGCGATTCGCGGAAGCTCTCGACCATGATGGCGACGCCAATCATGGCGGTGAGTGCCATGCCCAGCGCGGCGATCGCGACCCCGGTGCGGCTCAGGGATGCGGCGATGTCGCCGCACGCCAGGCGCACCACCGGGTTTGACTGCCCCGCCACTCGCGCAGCAGCGCCCGCGAGCGCGCGCAGTGCCAGGGGCGCCAGGGCCGCGACGCCGACGAGCAGCAGGAACAAGGCGGCAAAACCCCCCGGCAGGCTGCGCCCGGAGGCCAACACGGTGAGGCCCGCCGCCACACACAGCAGCACGCCCAATACGGCCAGCCGCGTGGCCCAGCTGGCCGCCCGTCGCTCAAGCCCGGAGCGCGCGAGCGCGAGCTGCGGGGCGCGCGCAGCCGCATCCAGTGCCGGCAGGAGCGCGGCCAGGAGCGCCGTCCCCAGCCCCACCGCCAGCGCCTTCACGAGCGTGCCGCCCGGTACGGTCACCTCATTGACGGCCACCGCGAAATACAGGTCATTGATGGTTCGCGACACGAGGCCGATGAGGCCGCGCCCGATGAGCGTCCCGAGCAGCAGGCCGCAGGCGGTGCCGGCGAGACCCAGCACCGCCGCTTCGCCGAGCACGATGCCGAGCACATCGCGACGCGTGGCGCCGAGTGCCCGCAGTACGCCGAGAATCGTGCGGCGCTGTAGCACCGCGAAGCTCACCGCGCCGTAGATGAGCAGCGTCCCGACCAGCAGCGCCAGCAGGCTCATGGCCTGAAGGTTGGTCGTGAAGGCATCCGTCATGGCGAAGGTCTCACGTGCGGCGGCCCGCGTTGCCAGCAGCTCCAGGTCCGCGGGCAGGCGCGCACGCAGCCGCCCAAGGAGCGCCGCTCCCGGCTCCCCGGCAGGCAGGCGCACGTCGATGCGCGAGAGGCGCCCGCGGCTGCCGAGCCACTCCTGCGCCTGCGCGATGTCGGTCAGCATCAGGCCATCAAAGCCGGCGCCGGCGTTTTGTGGGCTGGCGATAAGCGTGGCGCGGTGGCGTACGCCGCCGATCAACAGCTCGAACTGGCCGCCGGTCGTAAGCCCGAGTTGCCTGGCGGTGGCGGCGCTCAACACCACGGCGCCCGGCCCGAGCCACGCTCGCAGCTCCCCTGGTGCACTGCCCACCAGCTGCAGTGCCTCGCTGGCAACGCCCACTGCGGCTCCCGGCGCGCTTGCAAGCTCGGCGCTCGCCAATGGATCCACCCCGAGGAGCTCCAGGGTGCGGTCGGCAACCGTGACGTACCCCGACACCAGCGGCGCAAACACGGGCGGCGCGGTGCCAGGCAGGAGAGTCTCCCTGCGCAGCTGCACGTACAGGCGCTCGTCGATGCCCGCCGAGCCACCGGTGATCTGCTGGGTCGCCTGGCCGTTGACCGCCTGCACGGACAACTCGAACGCCCGCCGGGAACTCGCGGTCGCAATGTCGACCGCGACAATAGTGCCCACGCCGAGCGCCAGCCCCACGAGCGCGAGTGCCAGTTGCGCCGGGTGACGCACGAGGTGGCGCAGGCTCGCGGCCTGCAGGGTACTGATCACGCGGGTTCCTGCGGCGCGCGGCCGTGCAGCTTGCCGGCGCGCAGTTCCAGCACACGATCCGCGGCGCGCGCCAGCGCGGCATCGTGCGTGACCATGACGAGCGTCGTGCCATGCGAGCGGCTGAGCGACAGCAGCACCGGCAGCAACTCGCGCGCCGTAGCTTCATCCAGGTTACCGGTCGGCTCGTCTGCGAGCAGCAGGCCCGGGCGGTGCACCAGGGCGCGGGCGATCGCCACGCGCTGCTGCTCGCCGCCGGACAGTTCCTCCACCGCGCTGGCGGCGCGCTCGCGCAGGCCGACATCGGTCAGTACCGCGAGCGTGCGCTCACGCGCCGCTTTGCCGCGTACACCGTTCAACTCCAGCACCAGGCGCACGTTGCCGGCGACGTCCAGTGTCGGAATGAGGTTGAAGAACTGGTAGACGAAGCCGACGTGCGCGCGGCGAAACAGCGTGCGCTGCGGTTCCACGGCCGCCGTGATGTCGCGGCCGTCGACCTCCACGCTGCCGCTGTCGGGGCTGTCAATGCCGCTGATGATGTTGAGGAGCGTCGACTTGCCGCAGCCGCTGCGGCCGACGATGGCGACGATCTCACCGCGGGCAATCCGCGCGTCGGCGCCGTCGAGCACCTGGTGCACGCGCTGCCCTTCGCGGAAGCTGCGGCAAAGTTGCCGGATGCTGAGCATTGGGGAACTACCGCCCATTTGGCACTGTACCGGATGATTCGCAACTGGCACTGTACCGCCACGATGAGCGAAACAGAGTGGCGCCTGCTCATTACCCTGCCGGACCTGCCGTCCGCGCAGTCACTGGCGGAAGTCCTGATCGACGACGGCATCGCCGCCCGGGTCATGTCCGACGCCAGCGTACTCGGACAGGCGGCGCCTTCACGTATTTACGTCGACGCGACCCACCTGTACCGCGCGCGCTGGTTCATGGCGCAGCGCGAGTTCACCGACGCTGAACTTGATTACCTCGCCACCGGCAGGCTGGGCAGCGCGGAAACCCCTGAATGATCACCGTCCATCACCTCAACAACTCGCGCTCGCAGCGCATCCTGTGGCTGCTCGAGGAACTCGGCTGCGAGTATGAAATCAGGAAGTACCGGCGCGATCCGCAGACGCTGCTGGCGCCGGCGGAGTTGCGGCGCGTGCACCCGCTCGGCAAGTCACCGGTGATCACCACTGGGGCGGACACCATCGCCGAGTCCGGCGCGATCATCGAATACCTCCTGGACACCTACGGCAACGGCAGGCTGCGCCCGCCCCAGGGCACGCCCGAACGCCGGCGCTACACCTACTGGCTGCATTACGCCGAAGGTTCGGCGATGACGCCCCTGCTGTTAAAGCTCATTTTCAGCCGCCTGCCCAAGGGACCCATGCCCTTTGTCATCCGCCCGGTGGTGAAGGCCGTTGCCAGTCGCGTCCAGAAAACCTACATCGACCCGCAACTAAAGGCGCATGCGGACTACTGGGAGAGCGAACTGGGCAGGTCCGCGTGGTTTGCCGGCGAGGCGTTCACGGCGGCGGACATCCAGATGAGTTTCCCGCTGGAGGGCGCGCAGGCACGGGCCGGCGGGCACTTGGGTGACAGGACCAGGGCATTCCTCGGCCGCATCCACGAGCGGCCCGCCTATCAGCGTGCGCTGCACAAAGGCGGGGAATTCCGGCTGCTGGCCTGACCGGCGCGTTCAGCCGCCGTCGGGGCGCTGGCGCAGTAGTGGCACACCGCGCGCCAATCCGCCAAACTCCGCAACCCCCATTGCTCCCAAGAGGCCCTCCATGACCTTGTCAGCGTCGCGCCGCGCCCGAATGCTCCTCACCATCCAGGCTGCCACTCTCGCAGCATTATCTGCCGGTACCCTGCCGGCGCGTGCCCAGCAGGGAGCGGCCGCAGCTGAGACCGCGGCGCCGGCTGCCACGCACAGCAAGAGCGGCGACAGCTACAGTCTGGGCGTCTCCATGGGCGAGCGGCTGCACGACGCGGGCGTCACTCCAAAGGACGTCAGCAGCGAGCGGCTGGCCGCCGGTGTGCGCGACGCACTCGCGGGCAAGGTCAAGATGGGCGTGACGGACCAGCGCAACATCGACGCGCTCGTGGAGCGCTCGCGCGGGCCGGCGGCCGAGGCCAACCACCGCGCCGCGGCGGCCTTCCTCGCTGAGAACGGCAAGAAAGCGGGCGTCATCACGACCGCGAGCGGCCTGCAGTACAAGGTGCTCGCCCCCGGCAGCGGCGCCGCGCCGAAGCTCACCGACCTGGTCGTGGTGAACTACCGCGGATCACTGCTGGATGGCACCGAGTTCGACAATTCCGCCAAGCACGGCGGACCTGCGACATTCCAGGTCGGCCGCATCATCCCTGGCTGGAAGGAAGCCCTGCAGCTCATGAAGCCCGGCGCCAAGTACGAGCTGTTCATCCCACCGCAGCTGGCCTATGACCTGCGCTCGCCGCCGGAAATTCCGCCCGGCTCAATGCTGCTGTTCGACGTCGAGTTGCTCAGCGTCAAGTCCCCGCAGCCAGCCGCTGCAGCGCCGGGCGCGGCGCCGCAACCGAACAAGTAAAACCCGCGGCTGCCGGCGGCCCGCCCGCGCCGGCGGGCGGCGCTCGTGTGCCTCAGGCTTGCGCGTTGGCGCCGGGGTTGAAGCGCATCGGCTTGGTCACGCCCAGCCGCGTCAGCTCGCGCAGCACGCCATCGGCAAGCTCCTGGCACACCGTGCGCTCGAACGCGGGGGCCGCGGCCCAGTCGTAGGCCCAGGGCTGCTCGCTGCGCAGCGCTTCAGGTTCGTCCGTATAGCGCGGGATGACGTGCGCGTGCAGCGCCGGTTCCTGGTTGCCGAAGATCGCGTAGTTGATGCGCGCCGCTCCGGTGACCTTCAGAAGCGCATCCCCGAGGCGCGACATGTCAGACAGAAACGCGATGCGTTCACGAGCGCCGAGCGAGTTGAGGTTCGGCACCACCGGATCCGGCAGCAGCAGTGCATAGCCACGCACGAATTGCCGCTCGCCGAACACCGCCCAGCCGGTGAACAGGCGCGCGATCACGCGCGGATCGCGCCCTTCGCGTGCGGCGATCACCTGCGTGTGGATGGCGGTCAGCGGTTCGTCTGCGATTTCGTTCTTCATGGTGTGCCCGGCGACCGGAACACGAAATATACCGCACCCAGGATGCACAGCGCGGCCCACAGGTAATCAAGTTTCAGAGGCTTGTGCATGTACAGCACGGCGAACGGCAC
Source organism: uncultured Gammaproteobacteria bacterium (assembly GCA_963718865.1). Lineage (GTDB taxonomy): Bacteria > Pseudomonadota > Gammaproteobacteria > Steroidobacterales > Steroidobacteraceae > 13-2-20CM-66-19. The sequence goes on from CAVRAE010000002.1 coordinate 629,686, forward strand.
GAACACGCTCAGGGTGATCACTTCCTGCAGGATCTTCAGCTGCGGCAGTGACAGTCGCGTGTAGCCGATGCGGTTGCCCGGTACCTGCAGCAGGTATTCAAAGAACGCGATTCCCCAGCTCACCAGCGCCGCCAGGTACCACGGCCGTCCGGCCAGGTTCTTCAGGTGCGCATACCAGGCGAACGTCATGAACACATTCGACGCCATGAGCAGCAACGTCGCCGACATGACCGGGTTCACGGCGGCAGTGCCCTACAGCGCCATGACGCCGCCGGTGTCGCCCGGATGCGTGTTGACCGCCACCACGGTGGCCTTGGGGAAGAAGTTGAACTCCGAAGCGCTCGCCCAGGTGTAGGCGCCCATGGCGCGGCCGACGATCAGGTCGCCGGTCTTCAGCGGCGGCAGCATGAGGTTTTCCGCGATCACGTCGATGCTGTCGCAGGTGGGCCCGGCGAGCACCGAGGGCAGCCGCTCACTCCCGCTGCGCAGTGCTTCCACCGGATAGCGCGCGTGATCGAACAACTGCCCGCTGTACGAACCATACAGGCCGTCGTCGAGGTAATACCACCAGTGCCCCTCGCGGCGCGCCCGCCCCATCACCGTGGCGACGCCGATGGCGGCGGGACCTGCGATATAACGGCCGGGCTCGGCGATCACCCGTACGCGGCGCGGCAGCTTCGCGAGCGCCGTGCGCAGCGGCGCGCAGAAGCGCTGGATGTCCGGCATGCGCTGCGTGTAGTCGATTGGAAAGCCGCCGCCGATGTCCAGAGTGTCAAGCGACCCGAGTTTCTCACGGCGCGCAGCGGCCAGCAGTCGCGCGCACACCTGCAGTGCCTCGACGTGCTTGGTGGCGGAGGATGCCTGGGAGCCGACGTGGAACGACAGGCCACGCACGTCGATGCCAAGATCCGCCGCCAGCCGCGCCAGTGACAACACGTCTTCCGGATCGCAACCGAACTTGCGCGACAGGTCGCACACCGCGCCGGGTGCGCGGAACGACACGCGCAGCAGCAGCTGCACCTCCCCGGTAAGCCGTGCGAACTTGCGAACCTCGTCGGGATTGTCGGCGACGAAGGTGCGCACGCCGAATTCAAGCGCGTTGGCGATGTCCTGCGGGCGCTTGATCGGATGCGTGTGGATGCAGCGCCCGGGCGCCACTCCCAGCCGCGCAACCAGCTGCACCTCGCCGGTGGTCGCCAGATCCAGAAACCCGCCCTCGGCGATGACCGTCTGCACGAGTGCCGGGTGCGGCAGGGGTTTCAGCGCGTAGTGCAGCGCGACCCGCGGCAGTGCCCTGGAAAGCGCGCGCCATTGCAGGCGCACGCGCTCGCAATCCAGGATCAGCAGCGGTGAGCCAAACTCGCGGACGAGGCGGCGGACTTCATTGGGTTCGAACGGATCGATGAATCGCGGGCGGCGCACCAGCGCAGTTTATGGCAACACGGCCATGGTGCCCGTGACATCGTCGCTCTCGGCGAGACTGGTCGCGGCGCGCAGCAGGCGGTCGCGGATGGCATCCCAGCGCTCCGCGTCCGGGACACCCTGCACCAGGATCTGCTGACAGCCGGCCTTATCGAGGGTCCGCAGGTTGGCGTACAGATCGCGGCCGTAGGTTTCCGGTCGCCGGCCGGCGTTAATCCAGGTGACGTACTTATGGGCGCGCAGCGGCAGACGCTGCGCCAGCACCGCGACGCGCCGGCCGCCCGCAGAGGCCGCGTCCGCCTGCGCATCGATCTCACCGGCGGGCACGAGGATCATGGGCGTGCTCGGTGCGTAGTGGGTGGGAGTGCCGCCCGGCACCCGCGGCGATCCGGCGCCCGGGCCTGCCAGGACCTCCCCGGCGACCGCACGCAGCTGGGCCGTCGTAACGCCGCCGGGTCGCAGCAAGCGCACCGCGTCACCCTCGAAGGCGACGATCGTGGACTCGAGCCCGAGCTGACACTCGCCGCCATCGAGAATCACCCGCAGCGTTTCGCCGAATTCCTCGCGCACGTGCTCGGCGCGGGTCGGCGAGAGCCGTCCATAACGGTTGGCCGACGGTGCGGCAATGCCGCCACCGAAGGCGGTCAGCAGCTGTTGCGCCATCGGGTGCGCGGGCACGCGGATCGCGATCGTGTCCTGGCCGCCGGTGATGACGTCATGCACGTGGGCAGCGCGCGGCATCACCATGGTGAGTGGTCCGGGCCAGAAGGCCTCGGCGAGACGGGTCGCCGTCTGCGGCACTTCGCGCACCCAGCGGTGCAGAAAGCGCGGGTCGTCCAGGTGCACGATGACCGGATGATCCGCCGGGCGCCCCTTGGCTTCGAAGATCTTGCGCACCGCCGCCGGGTTCTGCGCATTGGCGCCCAGCCCGTAAACGGTCTCGGTAGGGAACGCCACGAGCTCCCCGTCGCGCAGGGCCTGCACGGCGTTCTCGATCTCGACCTGGGTTGCTCTGACTACACGGACCATGGTTCGGAGCGATTCTACCAAGCCCCTGACTGCCGACGGCTCGTGTTGCGCCAAAGCCGCATCTGCGTCACAGCATGCGTCTGTCGCGAACGGCCGACGCCCGTTACCCCTTAAGGGCTATTCGAGCGCCCGCCGCTGCCACGTGCCGGCCGGTGAGCGCGTCAGCTCGTAGGCCGGCCAGTAGTGCTTGTCGAGTTTCAGCGTGATCACTTCCGGAGCGTTGTTCCAGGTGATGGTCTTCAGGCGCACCGAGGAGCGGTCGGGACGGCCCGTCACCGCCTTAAGAAAGGTGTCCAGGTCCGGTGTCGGTGTCCCGTCGACTTCGACAATGCGCCGGCCCGGATACAGCCCGTAGCGCGTCGCCGGTGAGCCATAGGCGAAATAGCCCACGTACACCCCCACCGGCGCAATGCCGCGCTGCACGCTCATGGCGCGATGCGGCGCCTGCAGCGTGGCGCCGCCCCACTCCACCAGGCGGTCCACGTCCATTCCCGGCAACTCGGCGGTGGGCACGTCGAGGGTCTGTTCGCCCTGGCCGCGCCACACCGTGACCGCCACGTGGTCCTTGTCGGCCGCCGCCCGTTCCACCTCCCGAAAGCGCGTCACCACGTGGCCGTCAATCGCCAGCAGCAGGTCCCCCTGCTGCAGCACCTTCGAGGCGGCCGAGCCGCCGACCATGCGCACGATGGACAGCGCCTGCCGGCGCGTCGGGGTGTGCTGCGCGAGGCGCTCCGCCCAGGCCTGCGACAGGCCGATCTCACGTGCGCTGGCGAGCGGCAGCACGGTGAGTTCGGCTTCCAGGGAGTGCAGCGGCCGGTTATCGCGCACGCGTTCGAGCATGTCCGCCACCAGGTCGATCGGCACCCCGCGGGTGTCCTGGGCGAGCTCGCGGCCGCTGTCGTAGGCGAAGCTCGACCAGGTGCCGAGCACCTCGCCGCCCGCATCGGTGAGCACGCCGTCGAACTCCTGCGGAGGATTGACGAGCTGGATGGTCTCAATGTTGCTGTCGCGGAAGCGCATGGTGCGCGACTGCGGCAGCTCCAGCGGATCGATGCTCGCAATCTCGGTGTTACGCGAGTGCATCTGGCTGTCGCCACCGAGGCCCACGACCCACACCTGTTCGCCGGCGCGCAGCTCGCGCGGCACCAGCTTCGCTGCACGCACCGGGGTGGTGCCGATGAGCCTTGGGTCGTACGCCACCACGGCGAAATTGTGTTGCGGATGGATGTAGACCACGCGTCCGGGGACCTGCACCGTGCCCGCGAAGGTCACCGTCACATCCCCGATCGCCACCGGTACGGTGTTGCGATCCACCACCACCAGGCCGCGCTGCGCATCCACCACGAGTCCGGTGCCGTGGTAGTTGTGCTCGGTGATCCCGGAAACCGAGTACGGCATGTCGAAAGTCACCATGGCGAGAGACGGCGCGAGCGCATCCAGCCGTGGGTCCTTGAAATGCGGGAAGGTCGTGGCGCTTACGGCGGTCGGCTTCGGCGGCGGGCCGCTCGCCAGGGCGCTGCAGTCCCACAGGCCCTCCACGTCGTTGCGATTGCAGTGATTGGCCGGAAACCACAGGCGGTCCATGCGGATGGGCCGCAGCTGGCTGCCATTCGGATCGTCGAGGGTGACGTAGCGGGCGGCGGCGCGATCGCCATTGCCGAGCGCGGCGATGCCGGCTTCAAAGTCCGCCAGGGTGTTGGTTTGCGTGCCGTTCAAGGTCACGATCACCGCGCCGCGCGGAATACCCGCGGCGCCGAATACATAGCCGGGATTGGCGACGTACACCCCGCGGGCCGGCCGGTTGAAGTAGCGCGCCTGTTCGTACGAGAGCGTATGCACCACGGCGTCACCGAACTCGGCATAGGCGCTCGGGGTGATGGCGTGCAGATCCCCCACCGGCAGCTTCGCGGCGATCGGCTTGCCACCACGCACCAGCTCCAGGCCCACCTGCGCGCCGACGGCGTCGTCGAGCACCTCCTCCAGGGGCTCGAACTGCGTCACGTAGTGACCGTTCAGGCGCACCAGGATATCCCCGGGCTGCAGCAGGTTCTCGCTCGGGCTTCCCGGCAGCACCTCGGTCACCACCAGCATGCCGGTGTTGCGCGGGAAGGCCTTGCGGACCTGCGCTTCGGTGCCGGCATCCAGCCCCAGCCGCTCGAGCTCGTCGTAAGGCATGTAGTTGAACACGCTGTAGAGCGTGCCGCGCGTGACCGGCTTGCCTGCCTGGATGAGTCCGAGCGCGCGCCGCACCCGTCCCAGCGGCAGGTAGAAACTGGAGGCGGAGCTGCTGGCGCCGCCGGCGTTGAGCCCGACCACGCGGCCGCGGATGTCGATGACGGGCGAGCCGGAGGAGCCGCCCGAGGTTCCCGAAGCCGCCTGCAGATAGAAGGTGTTGAAGTCGTTGTAGTGCGCGACGCCGTAGTCGGGAGCATCCCGATCAAGACGCGCCAGCGTACCGGCGAGGATCGACAGCTGCTCGCCGGCATTGTTGCCGACGACCCGGATCTCGCGACCGATCTGCGCACCCTCCGGGTACAGCGGCAGCGCCTTGGGTGAAATGAACCGCAGCTTCTTCGGATCGTAGCGATATAACCCGAAGTCGTGGACCGGGTCCCGGTACACCGGGTAGAGCTGCACCTCCTCACGATCGAGGAAGGTCGCTTCGGCGGTCACGGGACCGGGCGTCACGACGTGCCGGTTGGTGAGAATGAGCCCGCGCTCGGCATCCACCACGAAGCCGGTAGCCTGGGCGGTCGAGTTCCACTCCGTATCAAACGCGCGCGTCGCGTCCAGGTCGATCGACACGACGCTGCCGGCGATGCGCTCCAGCGTCACCGCCCAGTCAGGATTGGCTTCCGCGGCTGCGGGGCGCGCGGGCAGCCCCTGTGTGGCCACCGGCGGCGCAGGCCCGGGCTGCGCAGGACCGGGTTGCGCCGGAGCGGGTTGCGCCGGGGTCTCCCCAGGGGAAGTGGGTTGCGGGACCGGCTCGGAAGTGATGGCGGCGCGCGGCGGATCGGCCGCCTCCACGGTGGCGCACCACAGGAGCAGGCACAGCTGGAGCACGCGCGAAAATCGCATCTGCGGTTGGTTCCTAACGGCCGACAAGCACCAGCAGCCACACGGCGATGAGCAGCACAAAAGACATGAACACCGCCGCGGAGCCGATGTCCTTGGCAAGCCCGGCAAGCGCGTGCCGTTCGAAACTGATGCGGTCCACGGTCGCTTCGATGGCGCTGTTGATGAGTTCCACGATGAGAATCAGCAGTACTGGACCGATGAGCAGCGCACGCTCGACGCCGCCGTGGCCGAGCCACAGCCCCAGGGGTATGACGAGTACCGCAAAGCCAAGTTCCTGACGGAAAGCCGCCTCTTCGCGAAAAGCGCCGGCCAGCCCATGGGCGCTCGACCGCAGCGCGCGCAGGACGCGCGTGGCGCCACGCGGTTTGTAACGGTCTACGGCTGTGCCGTCGGCTTCCATGTCAGATCCAGTTGTCTTGCCGCCCGCACGTCATCGAGGCGGCGCACCGGCATGGTATGCGGTGCGCCCTTCACGCGCTCGGGTTCCTGCTCGGCTTCCTTCTGGATCTGTGACATGGCGGCGACAAAGGCGTCGAGGATGTCCTTGCTCTCGGTCTCGGTCGGCTCGATCAGCAGGCATTCGGGCACCAGTAACGGAAAGTAAGTGGTCGGCGCATGGAAGCCGTAGTCGAGCAGCCGCTTGGCGAAATCCATCGCGGTCACGTTGTGCTCGCGCGCCTGACGCTTGAGCGTCACGATGAACTCGTGACTGGCGCGCCGCTCGGGGTAGGCGGCGTCGAAGCCGGCGGCCTGCAGCCGCGTCAGCAGGTAGTTGGCGTTGAGGGTCGCGTACTCCCCGACCCGGCGCATGCCATCGCGTCCCAGCAGGCGCATATAGATGTAGGCGCGCAGCAGCACCCCGGCGTTGCCCATGAACGCGGACAAGCGCCCGATCGACTGCGGCAGATCGGCCTGGGTGAGCCAACGGAAGCGCTCGCCTTCCTTGCCGACGATCGGCAGCGGCATGAAGGGCATGAGGCGCGCACCCACTCCGACCGCCCCGGCTCCCGGCCCGCCGCCGCCGTGCGGCGTGGAGAAGGTCTTGTGCAGGTTCATGTGCAGACAATCGAATCCCATGTCCCCGGGACGCACCTTGCCCAGGATCGCGTTCAGGTTGGCGCCGTCGTAGTAAAGCAGGCCCCCGGCCTCGTGCACGATGCGCGCGACTTTCTCGATGCGCCGCTCGAACACCCCGAGCGTGGAAGGGTTGGTGAGCATGATGCCCGCGGTATTGGGCCCGACGGCGGCCTTGAGTGCCTCGAGGTCAACATCCCCTTGCGCGTCGACCGGGATCTCACGCACCACGCAGCCGCACATGGTCGCGGTGGCCGGATTGGTGCCGTGCGCCGCCTCCGGGACGATGATCTCGGTGCGCTTCAGATCCCCGCGCGCACGGTGATAGGCGCGGATCATGGCCACCCCGGCAAACTCCCCGTGGGCGCCGGCCATGGGACTCAAGGCCACGCCCTGCATGCCGGTCACTTCCTTCAGCATCTCCTGCAACTCGTACATGCAGGCGAGGAACCCCTGGCCGTGGGATTCGGGGGCGAGCGGGTGCCGGCCCAGGAACTCCGGCAGCATGGCGTACTGGTTACAGGCCTTGGGGTTGTATTTCATCGTGCACGACCCGAGCGGGTAGAAGTGCGTGTCGATGGAGAAGTTCAGCTGCGAGAGGCGCGTGAAGTGGCGCACCGCCTCGAGCTCACCCACTTGCGGCAACTCCGGCGGCCGCGCCCGGCGCAGCTTCGCCGGCAGATCCGCGAGCGCCGCGGCCGGTGGCTCCGCGGGCCACTGATCGCTCGCTCCGCGTCCCGGATGCGAGTACTCGAAAATCACTTTTTCACGGGCTGGCATGTCGTCCTCGTAAGTGGGTGCCGCGCTTAAGCCGCGCGCGCCGTCTGCATCACATCCCCGAGCGCGTGGGCGTAGCGCTCGATATCCGCTTGCGTCTTGGTCTCGGTCGCGCACACCAGCAGTGCCGACCCCAGTTCTGGGAAGTAACCGCCAAGATCCAGGCCGCCGTGAATGCCAGCGGCGCTCAGCGCCTTGAGCACCGGGGCCACCGGGCGATCAAGCAACAGCACCGCCTCGTGGAAGTACGGCCCGGTGAACGCGAGGCGTACGCCCGGCACGCGGGTGAGCGCCGCGACGAGCTCACGGGTGCGCGCGTGCGAGGCGGCCGCGGTGCGCGCCAGTCCCTGCGGACCCATGAGCGACAGGTAGATGGTCGCGGCGGTCATGAGCAGACCCTGGTTGGTGCAGATGTTGGAGGTCGCCTTGGCGCGGCGGATGTGCTGCTCGCGCGCCTGCAGGGTGAGGGTGAAGCCCTCGCGACCGGACAGATCGAGCGTGCGGCCGACGATGCGCCCCGGCATCTGCCGCACGTACTCCATGCGTGTGGTCATGAAGCCGAAATACGGGCCGCCCGAGGACAGCGGTACACCGAGGGGCTGGCCTTCGCCTACCGCGATGTCCGCGCCGCGCGTACCCCACTCGCCGGGGGGCTTGAGCAGCGCGAGGGAGGTGGGATTGACCACTGCAATCACGAAAATGCCGCGCTGGTGCGCCCAGTCGGTGAGCGCATCCACGTCCTCGAGCCGGCCGAAGAAGTTCGGTTGCTGGATGACGAGCGCGGTCACGTCCTGGCCATCGTATTTTTTCAGCGACTCCACCAGGGTAATGCCCGCTTCGGTGCAGTACGGCAGCTCGACGAATTTCAGACCCATGTTCGAGGCGCTGGCGGTCGCCACCTGGTGGTAGTGCGGATGTACGGTCGCGGGCACCAGCACGGTGAGTGACTTCGACTTGCGATTCAACCGCACCGCCATGAGCGCGGCCTCCGCCATCGCCGAGGCGCCGTCGTACATCGAGGCGTTGGCAACTTCCATGCCGGTAAGGCGCGCCATCATGCTCTGGAATTCGTAGATCACCTGCAGCGTGCCCTGACTCGCCTCCGCCTGGTAGGGCGTGTAGGCGCTGTAGAATTCCCCGCGCGTGGTAACGGCCCAGACGGCCGCCGGGATGTGGTGCTCGTAGGCCCCGGCGCCGATGAAGTTCAGCGGCGCGCCGTCCAGCCGGGCACGCTCGGTCATCAGCCGCCCGATGGCCATCTCGTTGAGTTCCTCGGGTATGCCGGCGAGGGACTTCACCCGCAGGTTCGCCGGAATCTCATCGAACAGATCCTCGATGCCCTTCGCGCCGATGGCGGCGAGCATCGCGGTAACGTCCTCGGGCGTGTGGGGAATGAAGGCCATCGGCTAACCCTCCGCCGCCAGGAATTTCTCGTAGTCCGCGGCGGACATGAGCGTGGCGGCGGCGAGCGCCCCCGGCGCGGGCCGCAGCCGCATCAGCCACGCCGAGTAGGCATTAGCGTTGACGGCTTCCGGTTCGCCCGCCAGCTGCGGGTTGCCCGCGGTGATCTCGCCGGTGATCGGCGCGTAGACGTCCGACGCCGCCTTGACGGATTCCACCACGGCGCACGCCTCGCCGGCCTTGACCGCACGACCCGCATCGGGCACCTCGACGAACACCAGGTCCCCGAGTGCATGCTGGGCATGGTCAGTGATGCCGATTTCGACCGTGCCGTCGGCGAGGTTCTTCACCCACTCGTGCGACCTGGTGTATTTAAGATCAGCCGGAACATTGCTCATGATGTAACTCCGATGAGTGCCTTGCCGTTGCGGACGAACGGCGCCTTCACGACCCGCGCGTTCAGGAGCCTGCCGCGAATGTCTACCTGCACACGCTCGCCGCTGCCGGCCGGCACGCGCGCCAGGGCGATGGAGCGTTCGAGCGTCGGCGAAAAAGTGCCGCTCGTGATCTCGCCCTCGCCGGCCGCGCCCGCCAGGACCTTCTGATGGGCGCGCAGCACGCCGCGATCCTCCAGCAGCAGGCCCACGAGCTTTTTCGGTGAGCCGCTCTTCCTGATGGCGGCGAGCGCCGCGCGCCCGATGAAGTCGCGCTCCGGGGGCTCCATCGCCACCGTCCAGGCAAGCCCTGACTCAAAGGGGTTGGTGTTCTCATCCATGTCGTTGCCGTAGAGGTTCATGCCGGCCTCGAGGCGCAGCGTGTCGCGGGCGCCCAGGCCGCAGGAAGCGACGCCCAGGCTGTTCAATTTGCGCCACGCAGGCACGGCGTCCGCGGCCGGCATCATGATCTCGAAGCCGTCCTCACCGGTGTAGCCGGTGCGCGCGACGAACCAGGACCCAAGCTCGCGGCCGACGAAGGGCTCGAGCGCCAGCGCCGCCGGCGCATCCGCGGGCTTGAGCAGCAGTGTGGCCTTGGCGCGCGCCTCCGGTCCCTGGATGGCGAGCATCGCCAGATCGTCGCGCTCGGTGACCTCGATGCCGAAACCACCTGCCGCGCGACGAATCCAGGCGAGATCCTTATCGCGGGTGCCGGCGTTGACCACCGCGCGGAACCACGCTTCGGTGAGGAAGTAGACGATGAGATCATCGAGCACCCCGCCGCGCTCGTTGAGCATGCAGGTGTAGAGCGCCTTACCGGGGAGCTGCAGTTTCGCCACGTCGTTCGCGACCAGGTAGCGCAGGAACTCGCGCACCCGCGGGCCTTTCAGATCCACGACGCACATGTGCGAGACGTCGAACACACCCGCGCCGCGGCGCACCGCGTGGTGTTCCCCGATCTGCGAGCTGTACTGCACCGGCATGTCCCAGCCGCCGAAGTCCACGATGCGGGCGCCCAGTTCCTGGTGCAGCTTGAAGAGCGGTGTCTGTCGTCCCATACGGTGCTCCCGGCGAGCTTCAGGCAATAAGAAAACGGCAGGCGACCGCGCTTTTCCGGTACCTGCCGCCCTTCTGTCCTGTGACCTGAGAGATCAGGTGCGTTGCCGCGCCGCTCCCCTTCGGTGGGCGGGCCTCAATCAAGGCGCCGCCGCTCTCCAGAAGCCCCTGCGGGACGCTCTTGCGTCCCACCGTCTGCCGTTCTTTTGCCTGAGCGTTTCCGGGCGGAATTTGCGCCTTCGGCGTTCCGGCGCCTCAGGCGCCGGACTCTCTCCGAACAGACTTCATTCGGGGCGCGTCATGATAGCAGTCCCGGTAGAATCTGGGCATTACAGGCAGTGCAGTCCGCATGAGCATTCCGCGCCGTTCGTCAGTCCAGGTGAGCATCGCCGGCGTCCGCGTCGGGGGCGGCGCCCCCATCGTGGTGCAGTCGATGACCAATACCGACACCGCCGAGGTCGCAGCGACGGTACAGCAGGTGCAGGCACTCGCGCGCGCCGGATCCGAACTCGTGCGTGTGACGGTCAATACCAGCGAAGCCGCAGCCGCCGTCGCCCCGATCCGCGAGCGCCTCGATCGCGCCGGGGTGAGCGTGCCGCTGATCGGCGACTTCCATTTCAACGGTCACAAGCTGCTGCGCGAGCATCCTGACTGCGCCCGGGCGCTCGCCAAGTACCGCATCAATCCGGGCAATGTCGGGCGGGGAGCCAAGCGCGATCCGCAGTTCGCAGAAATGATCGAAGCCGCGTGCCGCTACGAAAAACCAGTGCGCATCGGCGTGAACTGGGGAAGCCTCGACTCGGACCTGCTGACGCGCCTGATGGACGAGAACTCCGCGCTGCCGCAGCCGCGCGACGCCCAGCAGGTCACGCGCAGCGCCGTGGTGTTGTCGGCACTGGGGAGCGCACAGCGCGCCGAGGAACTGGGACTCGCGCGCGAACGGATCATCCTGTCGGCGAAGGTGAGCGGCGTGCAGGACCTGATTGCGATCTATCGCGACCTCGCGGCGCGCTGCGACTATCCCCTGCACCTCGGGCTCACCGAGGCCGGCATGGGCTCCAAGGGCATCGTGGCCTCCACCGCCGGCATGGCGGTGCTGCTGCAGGAGGGCATCGGCGATACCATCCGCGTATCGCTCACGCCGGACCCGGGCGGGGATCGCACCCAGGAGGTCGTCGTCGCGCAGGAGATCCTGCAGACCATGGGACTGCGCGCGTTCGCGCCCATGGTGGTCGCCTGTCCGGGCTGCGGACGCACCACCAGCACCGTCTTCCAGGAGCTCGCGCAGCAGATCCAGTCGCACGTGCGCGCGCGCATGCCGCAGTGGCGGCGCGAGTACACCGGCGTTGAGGACATGAGCGTTGCAGTCATGGGCTGCGTCGTCAACGGACCGGGCGAGAGCAAGCACGCGAACATAGGCATCAGCCTGCCGGGTACCGGTGAGCGCGCGGTGGCGCCGGTGTACGAGGACGGGCAGAAGACCGTCACGCTCAAAGGCGAGCGCATCGCCCAGGAATTTCAGGAAATCGTCGAACAGTACGTCGCGCGCACCTACGCGCGCAGGGTGACCCCATGAGCACTCTCGCGGAACGTAAATGCAAACCCTGCGACGGCGGCACCGCGCCGCTGCAGCTTGCCGAAGCACAGCAGTACCTGGCGCAGCTGTCCTCCGCCTGGGCGCTGACCGACAACGCGCACGCCCTGCACCGCGAGTTCGGCTTCAAGGACTTCTACCGCACCATGAGCTTCGTGAACGCGCTGGCGCACGTCGCCAACATCGAGGATCACCACCCGGATCTTGAGGTCGGCTACAACTACTGCCGCGTCACTTTTACGACGCACGCCATCCGGGGACTGTCGGAGAACGACTTCGTGTGCGCCGCGAAGCTCGACCTCATACCTTTGAGTTAAGTTCCACTGCCGCTGCGCGCCGTCAGCGCGCCGCCCGCGGCAGCTCCCCGCTCATCCCCAGCGCACGGCGGATAAATACGCGCCGCAGCTCCGGTGCGCTGTTGACCCACGAGAGTCCGTGCTGCGCGAGACGCGCGAGCGGCCCGGTACCGTGGGCAAGGAAGCGATCGAACCCGTCGATGGCCGTGCTCATGAGCGCAACCTCGCTCTTGCGCCAGCGCTCATAGCGTCGCAGTACCCCGAACGCGCCGGGGTCCTCCCCCTGTGTGTGCGCCGTGAGCACGAGGTCCGCGAGCGCCGCGGCATCGAGCAACCCGAGGTTCACGCCCTGTCCGGCCAGCGGGTGTACGACGTGCGCCGCGTCCCCGATCAGCGCCACCCGCCGCGCCACGTAGCGTGGCGCAGCGAGCCGCTGCAGCGCGAACGACTGGCGCGCGCTTACCAGCCGCGTCGCCCCGAGCGCCAGGTCAGACGCCCGATCCAGCTGCAGTGCAAAGCCCGCCGCGCCCGCCGTCATGAGGCCCGGCGCCAGCCCGTCATCCGCCGACCACACGATGGAGCTGGTGCCGTCGGCGAGCGGCAGAAAGGCCAGCGTCCCCGCCTTCATGAACCGCTGCCACGCGGTCATCTCATGCGGGCGCTGCGTGGCGACCGTCGCGACGATCGCCGTTTGGGCATACCCGGAAGTTTCCGCGGTGAGTCCGGCCGCCGCGCGCACCGCTGACTGCGCACCGTCGGCCCCGATGACGAGGCGCGCGCTCAAGGTGCCGGCGCTGGTGTGCACCTCGACCGCATCGTCGCTGATGCGCAGGGAGGAGAATTGCGCGGCCTTAAGCTGGCCGCCGGCCTGCACGAATGCCGCGAGGAGCGCGGTCTGCAGCAGCCGGTTCTCGACGATGTAGCCGAGGTTCGGCTCACCCACATCGGCGGCATCGAACACCAGCGCCGCGGCGCTCGTGGGAGACACGCTCTCGTGCCAGATGCGCATGCGCTCGTAGGCGCACAGCCGTGGTCCGAGTATCCCGGCCCACGCCCCGGCGCTCATCAGCGTGCGTTCACTGGCACGCGACACCGCGACCACGCGCGCCTCGAGCGCCGCGTTCGCGGGCAGCGCCGCGGGGGGCTTCGGTTCGAGCAGCGCCACCGAGAGTGCCCGTCCGCCCTCGCCGCGCGCCAGCAGCGCACCGGCGCAGGCGCCCACCGGGCCGCCTCCCACTACCGCCACGTCATACATGGCGCACCGGCAGTCCCCGCGCCAGGCGCGGAGCAGGTCCGCCAAATCCGGCGCTGACGCGCGCCAGCGCACTCTTCGCCGGCGGTGCAAGATCGAACATCAGGAGCCCGAGGTTACGCAGCAGCGGCACGCCCGGGCGCCGGTCGGCGAACAGCTTCACCAGAGCGTCGGTGAAACGCGTAACGCCCTCGCGATCCCGCGCGCGCCAGTCGCTGAACTGAAGCAGCAGCTCGGGCGCGCCGACATCGCCACTGGCGTTCGCGATTACTTCCGCGAGCATTGCCGCATCGCGCAGTCCTAAGTTGAATCCCTGGCCGGCGACCGGATGCAGCGCCTGTGCGGCGTTGCCAATGAGAACCGTGCGGGTCGCGACGGTGTTCGCGGCACGCGTGAGCTTCAGCGGATAGGAGCCGCGACGGCTGGCGCGCACCAAGCGCCCGGCGCGCCAGCCGAACTGCGCCTGCAACCTCGCGAGGTACTCGTCCTCCCCGAGCGCCAGCAACTCCTGCGCCTGTGCCAGCCGGCAAGCCCAGATCACGGCGTAGGTACCGTCGTGCAGGGGCAGCACCGCGAGCGGGCCCGCGGGCGTGAAGCGTTCGTAGGCGACGCCCTGGTGCAGGCGGTCCGCGGCGACATTCGCCACCACCGCGACCTGCTCGTAATCCTCCACGACGGCCGCGATGCCCGCGGCGAGTCGCACCTGCGAATGCGCGCCGTCCGCGGCCACCACCAGCCGCGCCGCGACGCGCTCGCGGCTGCCCGCACCGTCCGCCAGCATGAAGTCCACGCCCTGTGCACTGATCTGCAGGTCTTCGGCGCGGGCCGGCACCCGCAGCGTGATGCCAGCCGCGTGCGCGAGCGCGCCCCAGAGCGCCGCACCGATGGCGCGGTTGGCGACCACATAGCCGAGCGCATCGACACCCTGCTCGCGTGCATCCAGGCGCGAGAACCCAAAGTGCCCCGCATCCGAGACGTGGATGGCGCGGATCGCGGCGGCGCCCGGTGCAATCGTGTCCCAGACACCGAGGCCTTCGAATATCCGGCGGCTGGCGTTGCCGAGCGCCGTGGTGCGTTCATCGAAACTCGGCTGCGCCGCCGAATCGAACGGCGTACTTTCCACCAGCAATACCCGCACGCCCGTGCCGGCAAGGCCAAGCGCGAGACTCGCACCGACCATGCCGCCGCCAATGACGGCGACGTCGGTGTCCAGGGGTGCGGATCCGCTCATCAGCCGCGCGCCATCAGCGCCTCAATCTGCTCGACTTCCTTGGGCGCGCGAGCGCTCAGGACCTCTGGCGCGCGCCGGGTTACCACCACGTCATCCTCGATACGGATCCCGATGTTGCGGAAGCGCTTCGGGACACCGCGCGCCGCGGCCGGGAGGTAAATGCCCGGCTCGACGGTGAGCGCCATCCCCGGCTCGAGCACCCGCCACTCGTCACCGACCTTGTAATCACCGACGTCGTGCACGTCGAGTCCCAGCCAGTGGCCCGTGCGGTGCATGAAAAACCGCTTGTAGGCCCCGCAGCGGATGAGCTGTGCCACGCGCCCCTTTAGCAGCCCGAGCCTGACCAGGCCCTGGGTAATGACCCGCACCGCCGCGGTGTGCGGATCGTCCCAGTGGTTGCCGGGGCGCACGCGGTCGATCGCGGCGCGGTTTGCCTCCAGCACGATCTCATAGACCGCGCGCTGCTCGGGCGTGAAGCGGCCGTTGACCGGCAGCGTGCGCGTGATGTCGGAGGCGTAACACTCGAACTCACAGCCCGCGTCCACCAGCAGCAGGTCGCCATCACTCAAGGGCTGGTCGTTGTCGCGGTAGTGCAGGATGCAGCTGTTCGCCCCCCCGCCCACAATCGGCGCATAGGCGGTATCGGCATTGTGACGCCGGAACTCGTGCAGCAGCTCCGCCATCACCTGGTATTCGGTGGCGCCCGGGCGGCAGAAGCGCATCACCCGCTGGTGCGCGCGGGCGGCAATCTGCGCCGCGGTGCGCAGCAGCTCGATCTCGCGCGAGGACTTGTAGAGCCGCATGTCGTGCAGCACGTGATCGAGCGCCACGAATTCCTGCGGCGGGTGGCGGCCATTGCGCGCCTGGGTCCTCAAGCCGTTCACCCAGCCCACCACGCGCTGGTCGAAGTCGGCATACACGCCCATGGTGTAGAACACCCGCGTGCGGTTCTCGAGCAGCCCAGGGAGGATCTCGTCGATGTCGGAAATGGGAAAGGCATCGTCCGCGCCATAACTGCGCGCGGCCCCCGCGGGACCGGCCCTGCGGCCGTCCCAGGTCTCGCGCTCCGGGTCGCGATCCCGTACGAACAGGATGTACTCGGCCTGGCTGCGCCCCGGGACCAGCACCGCCACCGCCTCCGGCTCGCCGAAACCGGTGAGGTACTGAAAGTCGCTGTCCTGCCGGAAGGGGTATTCGACGTCGTTGTTGCGGTGGCGCACGGGAGCCGCCGGCAGCACCGCAATGGAGTCACGGCCCATGAGGCGCAGCAACTGCTTACGGCGGCGCGCGAACTCGTCTCTCACCATGGCACGCTACGCCTAGTGCAGCGGCGCCGCATCGTCCGGCGCGGGCGTAGGCGCACGGCGCGCGGCCTCCAGCTCCTCGAACAGCAGCTGCACGCCCACCCGCACGAACTCCACGAGCTCGGCGTAGGCACTCTCATTTGATTCTTCGCTCTCCGCGCCGTCGACCCCGGCGCGGGTGATCTCGGCGAAGTCGCGCACGATCTCACCCACTTCTCCCGGCAGGCGGCTCGCATCGGGAATGCGTCCCGCGCCCAGGCCGTACAGGAACCCCTGGCACCACTCCGCAAGCGCCGTGGTACGGGCGTCGATCGGCTGCGCGTCGCTTGGCAGCAGCGGCTCGAAGCCCATGTCAGGCTGCTCCAGCGCGGCCAGCGTCGGCGCGTACACGTCACGCAGGGTCTCGGCCACTTGCGGATCCGCGCGCCCCTCGGGGAGGATTTCGCGCAGCCAGTCCCCGAAGCTGAAGCCGGCCGCACTGCACAGGCAGCCGGCGAGCATGCCGTGCGCCTCGGCAGCCTCAGCGAGTGCGTGCTCCTGCACGAGCAGCTGCTGGATGTGTGTGTAGTCGGGCTGTTGCACGCTTAAGCCTCATTATAATTGACCCACGCAAGAGCGCGGCCCTATAGTTCCTGACATGAGCGATACCACAAAAACACAGCTCGATCTGGAGCTCACACGCCTCAGCCGGCGCGTGGAAGAACTGCTTGCCGTCCTGGAGCACCTGCGGGAAGAGAACCGCGCACTGCGCACGCGACACGAGTCCCTCGCCGGCGAGCGCGCCGCGCTGGTGCACAAGAACGAGCAGGTGCGCACCCGCGTCGAGGCCATGATCGGACGCCTTAAGACCCTGGAGCACGGCGCATGAGCCAGGACCAGGCACGCGTCAGCGTGCGGATCATGGAAAAGGAATACGTGGTCGCGTGTCCCTACGATGAGCGCGCGGCGCTGCTGGATGCGGCGGAATTCCTCAACGTGCGCATGCGCGAGATCCGCGACACCGGCAAGGTCGTCGGCCTCGACCGCATCGCCGTGATGGCGGCGCTGAACCTCGCGCACGAGTTCCTCAAGACCAAGGACCGCGAGTCGAAAGTCGACAACGGCGCAGGCTCGCGGGTGCGCGCACTGCGCGAACGCGTCGAAAGCGCACTCGGCAAAGCTGCGCAACTCGATCTGTGATTTGCGACCCAAGCCCTTAAGCGCCACCCCGTCTTGGTGTAGAGTGTTCCTCGCGTCGCCTGCGGTGTTCGATAAGCGAACCGGGTTACCTCGGACCCTAATTGAAACACCCTCGGGACTTGGGGCTTGCGCGCAGCGCTGTGCAGGTCCGCCTTCGAGCGGAAAGCCTTACCTGCCGCAGCTCGTCCCACTTGTTGCTCTGGTTCGAGAGCAACGGTTCGCACCGGCACATGCGGGTGGCGCTTCCTGATCCGGCTTTGAGTGCTGCCCGCAGACCGCTGCGGGCAGCGCTCGATGCACGCCGTCGGCTCGTGACGGCGCCTGAACGCGCCGCCGCCGCGCGACTTCTCGCCCTGAACGTCGATCGCGCGCTGCATCTTGCCGCTGGCCAGCGCATCGCACTGTATGCCGCCCTTCCCCATGAGCTGGACACCGCGCCGCTCATCGCCCTGGCTGGTAAGCGCGGCTGCCGGATCTACCTGCCGCGCATCGATCGGGCGCGGCGCGCGCGCGGCATGCGCTTCGTCGAGATGCGCGGCCCCATGCGCATGAATCGCCTCGGGATCGCCGAGCCGGAAGGTGACGCGACCTGGAGCGCACGCTGGCTGGACATCGTGTTCCTGCCCCTCACCGGTTTCGACCGCGGCGGCGTGCGCCTGGGGTCCGGCGGGGGTTTCTACGATCGGGCCTTTGCCTTCCGGCGCTGGCGGCGCTTCTGGCACGCACCGCGCCTCATCGGGCTCGGCTATGCCTTCCAGGAGCTTCCGCGCCTCGAGGCCGCGGCCCACGATGTGCTCATGGATGCAGTGGTAACCGACAAAGGGAGCGTGCGATGCGCTACTGGCTGATGAAAACCGAGCCCGAGACCTTCGGCGTCGAGCATCTGGCCGCGGCGCCCCGGCGCACCAGCCCCTGGGATGGCGTGCGCAACTTCCAGGCGCGCAACATGCTGCGCGACGAGATGCAGCGCGGCGATGAGGCCTTTCTTTACCACTCCAGCTGCGCGGTGCCGGGCATCGCCGCCATCATGCGGATCGTGAAACCAGGCTACCCGGACGCAACCGCCTTTCATCGCCGGCACCACCACTACGATGCGGACAGCGATCCGCACAATCCGCGCTGGTTCATGGTGGACGTGCAACTCAAGCGCCGCCTGGCACGCGTCATTGCTCTCGAAGAACTGCGCGCGCATGCGGCACGTGAACTCAAGGGTATGGCACTGCTGCGTCGGGGCAACCGCCTGTCGATCACACCGGTGGAAGCCGCGCACTGGAAGTTCATTCTCACCCTCGAGTGAGTCGCGCATGGCGCGCGTGCGCGCGCGCCGCCTAGCACACTTCACCCCGTACTCGCTTGTAATTTACATTCGCGTGTATATACTCGGACCCCGGACTAACCCGTTAATTTGGAGACCTAACATGGCGAAGGCAAAGAAGAAGGCCAAGAAGAAAGCTGCTAAGAAGAAATAGTGGCCTTATCTCGGCGGCCACGTAAGTGGCCGCTGAGTCGAATTCGAGTACTGTGCCCGCTGCCAATGCGGGCACAGTCGTTTCCGGGGGACGGCAATGGCGACCGACGGTGACCTGAAGAAGCGGCGTGCAGCGCAGGCGGCCCTCGAACTGGTGAAGGATGCCACCACCATCGGCGTCGGCACCGGCTCCACCGTGAACTTGTTTATCGAGGCCCTCGCCGCGCATCGCGGACGCGTAGAACGCGCCGTCTCGAGTTCGGACGCGAGCAGTGCGCGACTGCGCGCCGCCGGCATCGCGGTGCTCGACCTGAATGAGCTCACCGACCTGGATCTCTACATCGATGGCGCCGATGAAGCCACCGCCGCGCGGCACCTGATCAAGGGCGGCGGCGGCGCCCTGACGCGCGAGAAGATCATCGCCGCGGCAGCCCGGCGGTTCGTGTGCATCGTCGACGACGGCAAGATCGTTGAGACCCTCGGTAAATTTCCCCTGCCCATCGAAGTGATTCCGATGGCGCGCGCCCTCGTCGCCAGGCAGCTGCTCGCCCGTGGCGGCCGGCCGGTGTGGCGTGAAGGCCTCCTGACCGACAACGGCAACCACATCCTGGACGTCCACGGTCTCAGCATTGCCGATCCTGTGGCGCTGGAGCGTGAGCTCAACCAGATCACGGGGGTCGTGACCGTGGGACTTTTTGCCGCCCGTCCTGCGGACCTGCTGCTGATCGGTACTGCGCAGAGCGTTCTGACCCGCTGACAAAACCTCCGGGCGCGTTCCCTCAGTGCCCGCCCGCCGTACGACGCGCCGCTGCGGCGTCCCGGCGCGTCTCCCAAGCCGGCTCGCGTTCCCCTGCATCTAATCCTGACGAGACAGCCGCCGTGCGACGCCTTCGCGCAGCACTTGCGCCTGCTCGCCGTGGAACGCACATCCATCAGGAGAACGCCGTGAACAAAGTGAATGTTGATCGTCGCGCATCCGTGTGGCTGGTGGCCCTCGCCGCATCACTCGCCTGCCTCGTGGGCTCCGCACAGGTACTGGCGGCGTCCTGGGAAGCGCCTTGGGAAGCGCACTCGGTTACGGTGCGGTTCGGCGACCTGGATATCACGACATCAGCCGGTGCGGCCGCCCTCTATCAGCGTATTGAGGCCGCCGCCCGGGTGACGTGTGCATATGAGGACCATCCCCTCGTGAGACCTCCGAACACCGAGCGTTGCAGCAGCAGTGCGGTCTGCGCTGCCGTGGCATCCGTGAACAGCCCGCTGCTGAGCGCCATTCACGCGGCTCGCCAGGGCTCTGCGACCGCGATGCTGCTCGAGTGAACTCCCCCGTGAAGCACCCGCCTGGCCGTTCGAAAGGCCAGGTGGGTGCCGCCACGCACGACATAATCCGCCAGGCCTCTTTTAGCCTGTGAGGTCGCACACGCCGGCGACCCGCGCGGGTTCAGTACCGTAGCTGCAACGGAACCAACCCGTCGCGCCTTGAGGAGTCTTCCATGTACGCCGCCGAGCCCACCGTCGAGGTCCCGAAGCTGCAGTTGCCGGCCGAGCTGGTTGCGGAAGTCAGCCGCCGCGGCGCGGCGCGCACCGATTTTCGGGTGGAAAGCTGGAAGCCTTCGCTCCTGGAGCGCATCGCACAGAAGCTGGGCCTCGTCTGATAGCGTCGGGACAGGCTAGGATGGACTCATGGAGCGTCCCGGCCGCCACCTGTCCCGTCCCTTATACGAAGGGCTGCCATGGATCTACATGGCAAGCGGGGTGCTGGCGCTGCTGGGCAGTTACTGGCTCGCGGCGCACGGCGGCGTAAGCCTGGTCGTGGGCCTCTTGGGACTCGTGGCGCTCGTCGGCGGCTTTGTGGTGTTGCTGCGGCGTCGCGACTATCGCGAGCTGCGCTCGCAATACGCCAATCCGGATTCGCTCCCCGGCGAGGACAAGAACTAGGGGCGACCCACGCTCGTGTCGGACAGCGGTTCGGGTGCATCGGCGGATGCCGAAGCGGATGCCGCGCCGGATGCACTGCCATGAATCCCGGGCATCGTGTCGGTAAATGAGCCGCGCGCCCGCGCCGCGCGGTCATCCACATAGATGAGTTCATGCTTGCCAACCAGCACGACGTCGCCATCGTTAAGGTAATGGCGGCGCACCCGGTTGGACTTCACGAAAATGCCATTGGTGCTGTTCAGGTCCTCGACCACGCACGAGTGGGAGGTGGTGATCACCTGGCAGTGGTGGCGGCTCACGAAGCGGCTGTCGATCTGGATGTCGTTGTCGGGCGTGCGTCCGACGATTAGCCGTCCGACATGCAGCGCAATTTCCTGCACCGTGCGGCCATCGGCCGCCACCAGCAGCTTGCCTATCGGCTGTCCCTGATCTGCCGCGGCCGCCAGCCGCGGCACGCCGCCGGCGTTTGCTGCCGCGGCGCCGGAATGCTGCTGGGTGCGCGCTGAATATTCGACCCAACGCAGCTCCTCCACCGCGGCGGCGATATCCGTGCGCGTGACCGTGTCCCGGTCGGCGGTGAAGGCCGCCATGAGCGCCGTGTCGCACAAGGTATTGGCGAGCCGCGGCACGCCGCCGCAGTAGCGGAAGATCATGGGGAAAGTGTCGGCTGCAAAAATCTGCCGGTCGCCCGCGCCGGCCACCTCCAGGCGGTGCTGGATGTACGCCTGGGTCTCGGCTTCCGAGAGGGTCTGCAGGTGAAAGCGCAGCCGCACGCGCTGCGTGAGCTGCGCCAGCTCCGGCGCGTTCAGCTTGTCGTTGAGCTCCGGCTGGCCGGCAAGGATGATGCGCAGCACCTTGTCCTTGGTGGTCTCGACGCCGGACAGCAGGCGCACCTCCTCCAGCACGCGCATGCTGAGGTTCTGCGCCTCGTCCACGATGAGCAGCACCTTGCGCCCGGCGGCGTACTGCTCGATCAGGAAGTTGTTGAGGGTGCTGATCAGCTCGGCCTTGCGCATCTTGAAGGGCGAGAAGCCGAACTGCACCAGCACCGCCTGCAGGAAGTCGACCACCGATACCTGCGTCTGGTTGATCTGCGCGACCACCACGTCCGCCGGAACTTCCTTGAGAAACGACTCGATGAGGGTCGTCTTGCCGGCGCCGATCTCGCCGGTGATCACCACGAAACCATCCGTGAACCAGATGGTCGACTCCATGTACGCCTTGGCGCGGGCGTGCTGTTTCGACAGGTAAAGGAATTGCGGGTCCGGGCTCAGGCGGAACGGCAATTCCCGAAGTTTGAAGGGTTCCAGGTACATGGCGTGTTGACTCGCCCCGATGTTACGGGATGCGCACGCCAACGGCCAAATCAGCCAACAGGCGCCGCGCGCGGGCGTCGCGGGCACGGGCGGTCGGCTCCACCACGGTCAGGTGTCCGACCTTGCGGCCGGGGCGCGCGCGCTTGCCGTAGTCATGCAGGTGCACGCCTTCAACCGCCAGGGCGTCGCGCATTGCCGGCATCTGCCCGATGAGGTTGATCATGGCGCTGTGGCCGAGCGCGCGGGTGGCGCCCAGCGGCAGGCCGAGGATTGCGCGCAGATGATTCTCGAACTGACTGGTCGCCGCGCCCTCGATGGTCCAGTGCCCGGAGTTGTGCACCCGCGGCGCCATCTCGTTGGCGATGAGCCGCCCGTCGCGCACGAAGAATTCGACCGTCAGGATACCGGTGTAGCGAAAGTGGCTCAGCAGGCGTGTGAGATAGCGCGCCGCCAGATGCTGCCAGCGGGCCGGCCCGAACGGCGCGCAGGTGAGGCGCAGGACGCCGGCGCCGTGGACGTTGCCGCACAAGGGGTAGATAGCGAGCTCCCCGTTCGTGCTGCGCGCACCGATGATCGAGACCTCGCAATCAAACGGCACCCACCCCTCGTACAGCAGCGGCACCTTGCCGAGGGCGCGCCAGGCCCGCTCGGCATCCGCGGCAACACGCAGGACCGCCTGGCCCTTGCCGTCGTAACCGAAGCGGCGGGTCTTCAGCACGCCCGGCAGTCCCAGCGCGTCAATGGCGCGCCTGAGTTGCGCACGCGAGCTCACGGCGCGCCAGCGCGTCGTGGGGACCCCTAAGCGCTCGAACAGGCGCTTCTCGGCGACGCGATCCTGCCCGGCGGCGAGCGCTGCAATGGGGGGTGAGATGCGCGCACGGTGCGCGCGCGTGATGGCGCGCAGACTCGCCACCGGGACGTTCTCCCAGTCGAAGGTCACGACCTCGCACTGGCGAGCGAGACGCGTGAGCAGACGCTGGTCCGTGAAGGCGCCGTGCAGGAGCGGTGCAACCCTTCCGGCCGGCGCGTCGCGCGCCGGGTCCAGGCACAGAAAATCAAGCCCGAGCGGGTAGCCCGCCAAAGCGAGCATGCGGCCGAGCTGGCCGGCGCCCACGATGCCGACGGTCATGTGCGCGGGTTCGGGCGCGGATCGGGACTACCGAGGACGCTCGCGGTCTGGGCGGAGCGAAAGGCCTCGAGCGCCGTGGCGATGGCCGGGTACTTGTTGGCGAGGATCGCGGCCGCGCACAGCGCCGCGTTGGCCGCGCCCGCCGCCCCGATCGCGAACGTCGCCACCGGCACCCCGGCGGGCATCTGCACGATGGACAGGAGCGAATCAAGTCCCCCGAGGCTCTTCGACTGCACCGGCACACCGAGCACCGGCAGTGTGGTTTTGGCGGCCGTCATGCCCGGCAGGTGCGCCGCCCCGCCGGCGCCTGCAATCAGCACCTCGAGGCCGCGGGCACGCGCTCCGGAGGCGTATTCGAACAACAGGTCCGGCGTGCGGTGCGCGGATACGACGCGCACCTCGTAGCCCACGCCGAGCTTATCCAACTGCGCGGCGGCGGACTGCATGGTCTCCCAGTCGGAAGCGGAGCCCATGATGATGCCGACGAGCGCGTTCATCACGGCATTGTAGCGAACAACGCGCGCAAAGCGCGAAACAACTCCCTGGAAGCCTCGCCGCTGACGCCCGACCGCTCGCGCTCGGCCTGCGCTGCGTGCACACGCCGCGCCCATTCGGCCGCATCGATATCCGGTCGCCAGTGTTGCAGTTCCAGCAGTGCCGGCGCGCCCTCGCTGATCAGCCGCTCGCGCCAGTTCTCGACGCGCTTGAAGCGCTCGGTCTCCTGGGCATCCACGGCGTGGCGCGCATCGAGCGCCGCGCGGATCGGCGCCGGATCGATGTCGCGCATGAGTTTGCCGATGAACTGGCGCTGGCGTGCGAGCCCGCCGCGACTGCTGATGCGGCGCGCCTCGCGGATGGCATCCAGCAGGTTTTCCGGCAGCTTGAGCGCGTCGAGCTCCACATCGCGCAGCCGTACCAGCTCCTCGCCCAGGTCCTGGGCGGCGTGCGCGGCACGCTTGCGCGCGCTCTTGCTCGGTCGCCCGTCTGGCTGCTCCTCGTCCGGTGTATCGTCGTTTGCCTGGGGCGTCACGTGGTTCTCGCGTTGGTAGGCTACAATTTAACCTGATGCAAACGGCCGCCACACCCTCCGCCATCGGGCAACTGCAAGACATCACAAGCCTCGCACTCGCGCAAGCGCGCCGCCACGGCGCCTCTGCGGCCGAAGCGGATGCCTCCGTGTCCCAGGGCCTGTCGGTGAGCGTACGCCTGGGCGAGGTGGACACCGTCGAGTACCAGCGCGACCGGGGCCTGGGTGTGACCGTTTACTTCGGCAAGCGCAAGGGCTCGGCGAGCACCGCGGACCTGGGTAGCGCGGCAGTGCGCGAGATCGTGGAGAAGGCCTGCGCAATCGCCCGCTACACCGCTGAAGATCCTTACGCGGGACTCATCGAGCCGGAAGCCCTGGCACGCGAAATCCCGGACCTGGATCTTGATCACGCGTGGAACCTGCCGCCCGAGCGGGCGATCGAACTCGCCCGCGAGTGCGAAGCGGCGGGCCTTGCCGTGGATGCGCGGGTCAGCAACTCCGAAGGCGCATCCGTGGGCACGCAGCGCCATTCGGGCGTCTACGGCAACTCGCTGGGCTTTCTCGCCGGCTACTCCTCCACCAGCCACTCGGTGAGCGCCTCGCTCATCGCCCAGGCGGGCGAGGATATGCAACGCGATTACTGGTACAGCGTCGCGCGTGACCCGCAGGACCTGCAGGCGGTGGCCGCCGTCGGGCGCATCGCCGGCGAGCGGGCGCTGGCGCGTCTGGGGGCGCGCCGGCTCACGACCCGCAAGGCCCCGGTGGCCTTCTCGTCGGATCTGGCGCGCGGCCTGTTTGGCCACTTCATCGGCGCGATCAGCGGTCCGAGCCAGTACCGCAAATCCTCGTTTCTCCTCAACGCCGCCGGCGAGCAGGTGTTTCCGCAATTCCTGCAGATGCAGGAGCGGCCGCACATCCTCAAGGGCCTTGCCAGCAGCCCCTTTGACCAGGAAGGGGCCGCCACGCGCGACCGGGACCTGGTGAGCAACGGGGTGGTCGGCGGCTACGTGCTGGGCAGCTACTCGGCCCGGCGTTTAGGGCTCAAGACCACGGGCAACGCCGGCGGTCTGCACAATCTGCTGGTGAGCGGCCGCGACGGCGGCCTCGAATGGGCAGCGTTCTTAAAGCGCCTCGGCACCGGCATGCTGGTGACCGAACTCATGGGCCAGGGCGTCAACGGCGTCACCGGTGACTACTCGCGCGGTGCGAGCGGTTTCTGGGTGGAGAACGGCGCCCTCGCCTTTCCCGTGCACGAGATCACGATCGCGGGGAATCTCAAGCCCATGTACCGGGACATCGTCGCGCTCGGTGCCGATGTCGATACGCGCGGCGGTATCCGCGTCGGCTCGGTGCTCCTCAGCGAGATGACAATTGCCGGTGAGTGAACGGCAGCGCCGCGAGCGGCGCCTCGTCCACCAGCTCCCGTAGGGTCAGCTCGCCGCACGCCTTGCGGCGCGTCTCATCAAGGCTCGTCAGGATGCGGTCCACCGGCGGGATCTGCACGTTGCGCGGCGCGACGTGACCGCTGCGCTGGTTGCGCGCGATCTCGAGGATCTCGTAAACCCCGATGCGGCCGATGTCGCGCGCCGGCACCAGCTCGTCGTACTCGGTCACGATTATCAGTCCGGCGCGCTCCAGCGCGCTCGCCATCTGCGCCACGGCGATGCCGGGGAGCCCAAGCTCGGTGGCGAGGCGGTTCACCGTCCAGCGCCGCCCGCCCGCCACATGCGTGCGACCGACGAAGTACATGAGCTTCAGCGACAGCTGCTCGAGCTCCACGCTCGAGAGCCGCAGCTGCTGCAACCCCAGGCGCAGGTAAGTCGGGTTCTGCACGTAGAAGGACAGTTGCGCGCCGGCGAGCAGGATCAGCCACCCGAAGTAGGTCCACAGCAGTGCCGCCACCACGAAGGCAAAGCCCGCATACACAATCGTGAGACGCGTGGAGTAGACCACGAACGCCGTGAACATCTTGCCGACGGCCGCCCACAGCACCCCACCGACCACTGCGCCGGTCAGCGCCGCGCGCCAGTGCACGCGGGTGTTGGGGATCATCATGTAGGCGGCGGTGAAGAATGCCGTCACCATCACGTAGGGCGCGAGCGCAAGCCCGGTGCCGCGCAGGTGCTGCAGCAACGGCCAGCGCACCACCTGCTGCACCGGCGCGCTGTCGAGCGCGGAGTGCGACAGGCTGATGAAGCCCACCAGCAGCACGGGACCGGCGATCAGCAGCGTGGTGTATTCGGCGATGCGGCGGGCGAAGCTGCGCGGCTGCTCCACGTGCCACAGGAAGTTGAAACTGTCCTCGACCTTCTTGATCGTGCCCACCAGCGTCCAGGCGAGCAGCGCGAAGCCGAGCGAGCCGACGATGCCGCTGCTGACATGATTGGCGAACTGCACTACCCGCGTGGTGAGCTCGGTTGCCGCCGCCCCGCCCACGGGGCGGAAGAACTCGTACACGATCGGCTCAAGGTCGCGGTGGCCGCCGAAGAGTTTGAGGATGGCGAAGCTGAAGGCGAGCAGCGGGATGAGCGACAGCAGCGTGGTGTACACCAGGCCCATGGCGCGCAGGTTGATCTCCCCGCGCAGCAGATCGCGCACCACCGCGTACGGGTAGCGCAGCACCCGCAGCGCGTCCCCGGCCAGGCCGCCGCGCATCGAGGCCGGGCCAAAAAAGCACCAGTCAAGGAAGGCCCAGATGCGCGTCCACATCGCTTAAGGATACAGTGCGCCCCGTCAAGGCGGTGGGCCGATGTCCCGAAATTCAGCATTCCCCGAACGCCTCGTGTGCCTGACGGAGGAGACAACCGAAACGCTGTACCTCCTGGGCGAGGACTGGCGCATCGTCGGTATCTCGGGATTCACCGTGCGTCCACCGCGCGCGCGGCGCGAGAAGCCGCGGGTGTCGGCGTTCACCAGCGCCAAGACCGCGCGCATCGTCGCGCTCAAACCCGACCTGGTGCTCGGCTTCTCCGACCTGCAGGCCGACATCGCAGCCGAGCTCATCCGCGCCGGCCTGGAAGTTCACGTCTTCAATCACCGCAGCATCGCCGACATCCTGCGCATGATCCGCACGCTCGGCGGCATGATCGGCTGCGAAGCCAAGGCGCTGGCGCTGAGCGCTTCCCTCGAGGCAGGCTTGCAGGAGGTGCGTGCGCGGGCGGCGGGCCTCGCGCGGCACCCGCGGGTGTACTTCGAGGAGTGGGACACGCCCATGATCAGCGGCATCCACTGGGTGTCGCAGCTGGTGCAGGCCGCCGGGGGCGAGGACTGTTTCCCCGAGCTCGCGCGCGAGCCGCTGGGTAAGGACCGCATCATCGCCGACCCGCTGGAAGTGCCGCGCCGCTCACCGGACATCGTGCTCGGATCCTGGTGCGGCAAGAAATTTCAGCCGGCGGCGGTCGCCGCGCGTCCCGGCTGGCAGGGCGTGCCGGCGGTGCGCGAAGGTTTCGTGCGCGAGATCAAGTCCTCAATCATTCTGCAGCCCGGGCCGGCCGCGCTGACCGACGGGGTGCGCGCAATCCAGGCCATCATCGAGGAGTGGGCGGCGCGCGGCTGAGGCGCGCGCCGGCTTGCCGTCAGCTCATTCCGCGCCGCTCGCGGATCAGCTCGTAAGCCTCGATGATCTGCTGCGTGCGCTGCTTGGCGTGAGCCAGCATGGATTCCGGCAGCCCGTTGGCCTTGAGCTTGTCGGGATGATGACGGCTCAGCTGCCGGCGGTAGGACTTGACGACTTCATCATCGCTCGCCGCCGGCGCCGTCCCGAGCACCTTGTAGGCCAGGGAGAGTTCGGCGCCGCGGGCGGCGACGCTTTCGGTGCGCGCCCCGCTGGCGCGGAAGCTGCCGCGCTGGATGCGCAGCACGGCCTCGATCTGCGCCAGCTCAAACGGTGGCACGCGCAGCGTCGCCGCGACGCGGTTCATGAGCGGCCGCACGGGTCCCTCGAGGTTGTTGCCGGCGAGCGCGGCGCGCACCTGGATCTCCAGGAACACCCGGATCAGGTCCGGCCGCCCGCGACAGGCCTGATAGAGGCCCGCGAGCTCGGTGCCAACATCGAAGTAGGCTTGCTTGCCTTCACCGAAGCAGGCGATCGCCTCCTGAACCTGCCCGGGCGCGAGACGCAGCTCCGCCATCACACCGCGGGCCGCTGCGATTTCCAGTTCCGTCACCCGCCCATCCGCCTTGGCGAGATAGCCCATCACGCGGAAAGTGGCACGGAAGAAGCGCTGGCCAACTCCGGCGACCTCACCGGGTGGCAGCGCCTCGTCCTCGGTCTGCGAGTCGAACTGGTGACCCAGGAGCACGCCGATCGCCGCGCCTACGGGTCCCGCGGCGACCGCGCCCACCAGGGCGCCGAAGGCCTTGCCGATCCATTTCATCCCCAACGCCATGGGAAGCTATAGTACCAAGCGCATGCCGGCACCCAGCCTTTACCGCTCCGAACTCTCCGGTTTGACAAAAATCCATGAGGGCAAGGTGCGCGATCTGTACGCGATCGACGCGCACACCATGCTCATCGTCACGACCGACCGTCTGTCGGCCTTCGATGTGGTGCTGCCCGACCCGATTCCCGACAAGGGACGGGTGCTGAACGGCATTGCCAACTTCTGGTTCGGGCAGACGCGGCACCTGGTGCCCAACCACCTCACCGGCCGGGCGCTTGCCGAGGTGGTGCGCAATGCGGATGAGCGCGCCCTCCTCGAGGGCCGTGCCGTGATCGTGCAGCGCCTGCAAGCGCTGCCTGTCGAGGCGGTGGTGCGCGGCTACCTGATCGGGTCGGGATGGAAGGATTACCAGGCAAGCGGCCAGCTGTGCGGTATCGCCCTGCCGGCGGGAATGAAGCTCGCGCAGGCGCTGCCGCAACCGCTGTTCACGCCCGCCACCAAGGCGGCGCTCGGCGCGCACGACGAGAACATCAGCTTCGATGAGACCTCGCGGCTCATCGGAGCGCGGCTTGCCGCAGCGGTGCGTGCTACCGCGCTTGCGCTCTACGGCTTCGCCGCCGAGCACGCCCGCCGGCGCGGCATCATCATCGCCGACACCAAGTTCGAATTCGGCGTCGATGCCGCCGGCTCGCTCACGCTCATTGACGAGGCGCTGACGCCGGATTCCTCGCGCTTCTGGCCGGCGGATACTTACCAGGTGGGTGTCAGCCCGCCGAGTTTCGACAAGCAGTTCGTGCGCGACTATCTGGAGACCCTGGACTGGAACAAGAAGGCGCCCGGACCGAGGCTGCCGGCCGAGGTGATCACCCGCACCAGCGACAAGTATCGCGAGGCGCTGAGACGACTGACGAGCGCCTGATCGCGATCGGGTAGACTCACGCTCATGTCGCCCGCGTGGCTCGCCCCATCGATCCTGTCCGCCGACTTCGCCCGGCTCGGCGCAGAAGTCGACGCGGTGTGCGCCGCTGGCGCCGACCTCATTCACTTCGACGTGATGGACAATCACTACGTACCGAATCTCACCATCGGCCCGTCGGTGTGCGCGGCCTTGCACAAGCACGGCCTCAAGGTGCCTATCGACGTACATCTGATGGTGAGCCCGGTGGATCGCATCGTGCCGGACTTCGCCGCCGCCGGCGCCACCTACATCAGCTTCCACCCGGAGGCGACCGGGCACATCGATCGCACCATCGCGCTCATCCGCGAACACGGCTGCCGGCCGGGACTGGTGTTCAATCCCGCCACCCCGCTCGACTACCTCGACTACACGCTCGAGCTCATCGACCTGGTGCTCATCATGTCGGTGAATCCGGGCTTCGGCGGGCAGCAGTTCATTCCGACTTCGCTGCGCAAGCTGCGCGATGCCCGCACGCGCATCGATGCCGGCGGGCGCGCCGTGCGACTGGAAGTGGATGGGGGCATCAAGGTCGACAACATCCGTGCGGCGGCCCAGGCCGGCGCGGATACCTTCGTGGCAGGATCTGCGATCTTCGGCAGCGCTGACTATGCGGCGACCATGCGCGCGATGCGCCGGGCGATCGCTTCCTCGTCCTAGAACCTACGCGGCAGCGCGCTACTCGTCGTCGTCCTCGTCGTCATCATCCTCGTCATCGTCGGGCGCCGCCTGGCTGCTCATCCTTACCCCGGCCGCAGCGCCGCTCGGCTTGGCGGGCACGATCACCGGGCGGGTCTTCATCTTCGGCCGGGCGTTAAAGACGACGATGGTCTTGCCGGTCGCGCGCAGCAGGCCCTGCTCTTCCAACACCTTCAGCACGCGTCCAGCCATCTCGCGCGAGCAGCCCACCAGCCGTGAAAGCTCCTGGCGGCTGACCTTGATCTGCATCCCTTCCGGATGAGTCATGGCGTCCGGCTCACCGCACAGATCCATGATGGCGTGGGCCACGCGGCCGGTGACGTCCACGAAGGCCAGATCGCCCAGCTTGCGGTTGGTGCGGTCGAGGCGGGTGGCAAGCTGGGTGGCGAGTTCAAACACCAGTCCCGGGCTCTCCGCGGCAATCTGCCGGAAGCGCGGGTAAGTCATCTCCGCAAGCTCGCACTGGTTGCGCGTGCGCACCCAGGCACTACGGGTCGGCTGCTCGTAGAACAGGCCCATTTCGCCAAAGAATTGCCCGCGGTTGAGGTACGCGAGCACCATTTCGTTGCCCTCCTCGTCCTCGATCATCACTTCCACCGAGCCGCTGATGATGTAGTAGAGGACATCCGGCAGGTCGCCGGCATGGATGACAACCGTCTTCGATGGCACCGCGCGAATGCGACAGTAGCTCAGGAACCGGTTGATCGCGGGAATCTCACTCAGTGGCTTGATGTTTTCTTCCATTACCGGTTCCCCCAAGAACCTTAATTAAAGCCAATATGCTGTGCGCGTCATGATGCGCGCGGTGGCCCGCATGAGCGCCGGCAACGGTGGCGGCAGTCGCGCACCGCCCGCGGCGCAGGCCGCAGCGCCATGTGCGATCTCCTCGGACCTCATGGTTTCCAGTATGGCACGGCTGCGGGTATCGCTTTCCGGAAGTCTGCCGAGGTGCTCACCGAGGTGCCCTTCGACCTGACGCTCGGTTTCGGCGACAAAACCCAGGCTCGCGCGATCGCCAAAGAGCGCCGTGAGCGCGCCGATGGCGAAGGAACCCGCATACCACAAGGGATTCAGGAGGCTCGGGCGCGCGGCGAGCTCTTGCAGTCGCGTTTCGCACCATGCCAGATGATCAGACTCGGAGCGCGCCGCCGACAGCAGCATGGCGCGCGTGCTCTCAGAGCGGGCCACCAGCGCCTGGCCGTGATAGAGCGCCTGCGCGGCGAGTTCGCCCGCGTGATTGACGCGCATGAGCGCGGCACTCGCGCGCCGGTCTGGTTCGCTCAGGGGGTCGGCGCTCGGGGCAGGACCCGGTATGCCCCGGGCTGCGACGGCCGGCGCAAAGACGGCTCGCAGTGCACGATCGACGGCGGCGATGGCTGAGTCCAGAGGGCGGCCTGACTCCATAATCTCAGGTCTCTATTATAAGGGGCAATTCCGGCGCGAATACCCCGCTTAAGTCCCCGGCGCGGCTCCGGGGCCCGGGCCTTTGCATTGGGACACCTGCTTGAGTACACTTCCACGCCTTTTTTGGCCCCCAAACTGCCTTGTGGGGGTTGTCCCCCGGCGGTACGGCCGCAGCCACGAGTGACCTATGAAGACTGTATTTGCCAAGCCCGGCACCGTCCGCGGCGATTGGTTCATCGTCGACGCCAGCGACAGAACGCTGGGCCGGTTCGCCACACAGATTGCCCATCGCCTGAAGGGCAAGCACAAGGCTGACTACAGCCCGCACGTCGACATGGGCGATCACATTGTCGTCGTCAACGCGCAAAAGATCCGCGTCACCGGGCGCAAGCTCACCGACAAGATGTATTACCACCACACCGGTTACATCGGCGGCATCAAGTCGATCGCGCTTGAGAAGCTGCTGAGCGAGCATCCCGAGCGGGTGATCGAATTCGCGGTCAAGGGCATGCTGCCCAAGAACCCGCTCGGTCGGCGCATGTTCAGGAAACTGCACGTGTTCGCCGGCGGCGAGCATCCGCATCAGGCGCAGCAACCCAAGCCGCTAAAGATCCAATAGGACCCATTTCATGCCAGCGACCCCGCACAATCACTATGGCACCGGCCGCCGCAAATCCGCGACGGCGCGTGTGTACCTCAAACCCGGCAGCGGGCGCATCACGGTGAACGACCGTACGCTCGATGAGTTCTTCGGCCGCGAGACCGGACGCATGATCGTGCGCCAGCCGCTCGAAGCCGCGAAGCTCGTCAGCAAGTTCGACATCGCCGTCAAAGTCGACGGTGGCGGCATCACCGGCCAGGCCGGCGCGATCCGCCACGGCATCACGCGCGCGCTGCTGAAATACGACGAGAGCCTGCGCAAGACGCTGCGTGATGCGGGCTTCGTGACGCGCGATGCGCGCGAAGTGGAGCGCAAGAAGGTCGGACGGCGCAAGGCCCGCCGCGGACCGCAGTACTCGAAGCGTTGATATCGACGGCGCACCGGAGCCGATGGGTTCCGGTTCGCCGCGCGATTGCGCATCCCGCCACGTACCGGGCCCCGCGAAAGCGCGCATCTTGATTGACCGCGCAGGCCAATTGGTCGTGACAAGGCCCGCTGTCGCGGGTGGTGCTTTGGGGGATCGTCTAGTGGTAGGACAACGGACTCTGACTCCGTTTACCTAGGTTCGAATCCTAGTCCCCCAGCCAATAGTAAGAGGCCTGTCCAATCGGACAGGCCTTTTTCTTTGTACGGCACGAGCGAACGCAGGGACTAGGATGAGAACCGTAGGTTCGACAACCGCGCGAGTCTGCGAGCACGGTTGGACGATGGCTTCGCGCAGCGAAGCCGTCGGGCCCCGGAGGGGCCGAGGCGCGCCAGCGCCGAGCAATCCTAGTCCCCCAGCCACCTCACGCCTGGAGATTCGCCGCCACGAACTCCCAGTTCACCAGCTGCCAGAAGTTCTTCAGGTAGGCGCTGCGGTCATTGCGATGATCGATGTAGTAGGCATGCTCCCAGACATCGCAGGTGAGAAGCGGAGTGTGGCCTTCGCGGATCGGCGTATCGGCGTTGGAGCTGGTCACGATTTTCAGCGCACCTGCGGCATCCTTCACCAGCCACGCCCACCCCGAGCCGAACTTCTCGAGCGCGGCCTTCTCGAACTGCGCCTGAAATGACGTCGCGCTACCGAAGGTATCGAGCGCACGGGTGAGTTCCTTCCCCGGGCTCTGCCGGCGTGGCGACAGGCAGTTCCAGAAGAAATCGTGGTTCCAGACCTGCGCGGCGTTGTTGAACAGCGTGCCGTCGGACTCCAGCACCAGCTCCTGCAGCGACGCCTCGGCGAACTTCGTGCCCGCAGTCAGGGCATTGACCTTGTCGACATAGCCCTTGTGGTGCTTGCCGTAATGAAAGTCCAGCGTTTCGCGTGACATGTAGGGCTCAAGCGCGTTGCGCGAATAGGGAAGCTCGGGGAGCACGATCGCCGTGTGGATCATCGTCATGAGGAGTCCTCCGTGTAGGTGCGCACCGACAAACGGCGACCCTCCATAGGATCCCCGGCGGTACTCTTTTACGGACAGCGCGCCGGCGGCAAAGTGCCGCAGAGTCTGCGGGACGGGCTGCGCCTGCCCCGCCCGCACTGGCAGCCGGGGGCCCCCAGGCTTGCGAGCCAGCACCCATCCGCGCATCCTTCGCCGGGCAATTGGGGGCAGGGGCAGGCAGGGCACTTGATCTTTGAACAATTCAGCGCCGGGGGCTGTCAGTCGTATCTGGTTGGCTGCGCCGAAAGCTGCGCGGCTGCCCTCATCGATCCGGAAATCTCGCTAACCGAGCGTTATCTCGCTGCGGCCGCGCGCGACGGCTTGCGAATCCGCTATCTTGTTGACACCCACACACACGCCGACCACTTGTCGGCGACGCGGCAACTGTCGCGGCAACTCGATGTGCCCGTTGCGATGCACCGCGCGAGTCCGGCACCCTTTGTCACCCTGAAACTTGACGATGGCGAGATGCTCGCGCTCGGCAAGCTGCGCCTGCAGGTGCTGTACACCCCGGGCCACACCCGCGATTCGTTCTGTCTGTGCGTCGAGGACCGCGTGTTCACGGGCGATACACTGCTGATCGGCGCCACCGGTCGCACGGACCTGCCGGGCGGGGATCCCAATGCACTGTTCGACAGCCTGTTCGGGCGCCTGTCGCACCTGGACCCGGCGCTCAAGGTACACCCCGCGCACGAATACAAGGGACGGGATCACTCCACGATCGGGCAGGAGTTTGCGCAGAACCCGCGCCTGCAGGTCCGTGAACGGACCGCATTTGTCGAAATGATGCGCAATCTGAATCTCAAAATGCCCACGCACATCACCGAGGCGCTGCGTACCAACATGAGTGGCGGCAAGACGGTCGCGCAGATGCTGGCCGAGGCGGCAGCGAACGTGCCGTTCATGTCGCTGGCGGAGCTGCAGGCGCGGGTCGCGGGCGAGTCGCAGGAGTTGCTGTTACTGGATGTCCGTGAGCGCGATGACTACGAGAAGGCGCACATTCCCGGAGCGAGGCTCTTGCCGCGGGGTCAGCTTGAACTGCGGGTCAACCAGGAACTTCCCGATCCGACTTGCCGGATCGTCGTGTACTGCGAATTCGGTCGGATATCCACACTGGCCACCGCAACCCTGCGCGCCATGGGTTTTCAGCGCGCGGTGGCGCTGGACGGCGGCATGCAGGCGTGGCGCGAAGCCGGCTACCCTGTGAGGACCGGAGCAGACCCCTAGTTCTCGGAACGGCAACGCCGCCAGGCTACCGATTCCAGCCGCGGGCGCGCGCCGCGGCCTCGGCGGCCGCGTCGAGCGGCTCGCCCGCGATCAGCTCATCGAGCGTTCCGGCTACAGCGGGGGGCAGGGCGGAACCGGCGGGACGCAAACCCGCCCTGTTCGGGCCTGGGTCGGTGCGTGCCAGCGTCTCGATGCGCCAGGCGCTGCGCGCGCGACAGGCAAGCCCGGCGAGCTGACTCTCATCGTGCACGAGGAAAGTGCGGCAGTAAGCGCCGCTCCTGGCGCGGAAGGTGACCCCGACCTGCACCGGCGCGGCGGCCGGCTGCGTGCCGGCGAGCTGCTCCGACAGGGCGCGCTCCAGCATCCCACGCGCGAGCATTTGTCCACCGCGCGTGTCGACGGGAGCGTTGCCCGTGGGTGAGCGCGATAGTAATGGGCCAAGCAGCGCGCCGATCACCAGGCTGGCCGCCATTGCGCCCCACTGCGGCCAGGACCAGCGCGCACGCGGCCGCGTTTGCAGCTCGATGACGTTGCTCGGGCGCTGGCGGGCTGGCGCGCCGCGCGCGCTCGCGAGCAGCCGCTCCGGCAGCGGCTCGGCGAGCACCGGCGCGAATGCCTGCTGGAGCCGCGCCCGCAGCGCGCGATACTCTGCGATGCGCTGCTCGAGTTGCGGGTCGCTCGCCATCGCCGCCTCCACGGCCGCGCGCGTTGCCGCGTCCAGCTCGCCGTCCGTGTACGCGCTCAAGGTTTCGTTGCTGAAAGTCATGCGCTAGGCTCCGTTTGAATCACCGAGCATCGCCTGCAGCGCCTCGCGGGCGCGCGCCAGGCGGCTCGTGAGAGTTCCGATCGGCACGTCCATGATGTAGGCCGCCTCCTTGTAGGAGAAACCCTCGACCAGCACCAGCGCCACCGCCAGCCGTTGCTCTTCCGGCAGGCGCGCCACGGCGTCCTGTACCGCGAGTGAGTCCGACTGCTCGCCGCCCGACGGGTCCGGGACGTTCTCGCCGGATTCCGCCGGCGCGAGCAACATGGTCCGTCGTCCGCGCGCTCGCTGCTCGTCGATCCACGCGTTGCGCAGAATGCCGAACACCCAGCCAGCGACCGGCGCACCGCTGCGCAGCTGCCCCGCGTGCGCGAGCGCGCGCTCGAGCGCCGTTTGCACCAGGTCATCGGCATCGTGGACGTTTCTCGCAAGCACGCGGGCGAAGCGCCGCAAGCGCGGCAGCAGCTCAACGAGCTCCGCGCGCAAGCCGTCGACGGACACGCGCTATGACCTGAGTACGATCACGACTGCCATTTTCTTCCATTTCTTCCACGCACCGCCACATTCGACTATGGTGATCGCATGCGCGTTCTGCTGGCGACATTGCTGCTCTGCTGCGCGCCGGGCGCCGGCGCGCAGATCGGGTTGCCGCCGGCGCGCCTGCCGAGTCTACCTGCGGTGAGCGTCCCCGGAGTGCTCCCGGGCATCACCGACTCGGCCACGGCACCGCTCGATGCCGGGCGGCAACGCGAGCTGCGGCGTCTGCGGGTCCGCGCCCTTCTGCGCCGGCATCGCGACGTGCTCGAAGCCGATCCTCACGGCGAGCTTATCGTGCGTGGCGAAGTGCTGGCGCTGGCGCCGGATACCGCGGCGCTCGAGGCGGCCACGGGCGCAGGCTTCACGATTGCGCGTGAGCAGACCTTCCCCGAGCTCAGCACACGGCTCGTCGTGCTGCATGTGGCGGGCGACACCGCGCGTGCCCTGCGGCGCATGCAGGCACTCGATGCCGCCGGCACCTATGACTTCAATCATGTCTATCTCGACAGCGGCGTCCTTCCCGGCGCGCAGCGGTCCGCCGCCGACAGCGCCGGCGACACGAATCGGCCGGATGCGAATCCCGGAGCGCCGGGGGCGGTGGCCCGCATAGGCCTAATCGACAGCGGCGTCGACGCGGGCCACGGGGCATTCCACGGCCTCGCACTTCATCAACACGGCTGCGCGGGGGCGGTGGTACCGGCGGCCCACGGCACAGCCGTCGCCTCACTCCTGGTGGGACGCGCGGGCGGCTTTCACGGGGCCGCGCCCGGCTCGGAGCTCTACGCGGCGGACGTGTTCTGTGGTCTCGCGAGCGGCGGCTCCGTGGACGCGGTGGCCGCGGCGTTCGCGTGGCTGGTCGCCGAGCGTGTGCCGGTGATCAACGTGAGTCTCGTCGGACCAGCCAACCGCACGCTCGAGCGCATCGTGCTCAGCGTCGTCGCGCGCGGTTACCTCGTGGTCGCGGCGGTCGGCAACGACGGCCCGGCCGCGCCGCCTTTGTATCCGGCGGCCTGGCCGGGTGTCATCGGGGTCACGGCGGTCGACGCCCGGGGGCGGGTGCTGCCCGAGGCCGAGCGCGGCCCGCAAGTAAAGTTCGCCGCTCCCGGCGCCGACATGGCGGCGGCCAGGCCGCCGCATGGGTACGCCCTGGTGCGCGGCACATCCTTCGCCGCCCCGATCGTCGCGGCGCTCCTGGCGCTCAAGCTGCCTGCGGCGGACGCGGCTGCCGCGGAGCAGGCGGTCCACGCTCTCGCTGCGCGAGCCCAGCACCACGGGTTGGCGGGCATCGATCCGGCTTACGGCTACGGGGTGGTGGGCGCGGATTTGCGCCCACCAGCGACCCTGGCGAGCCTTGGCACGGACTAAGTTAACTCGAAACCCCCGCAGCTCCGGAGCGCATAGGAAGAATTCGCAAGCCCCGGTCGTAGTACTCATCGAAGGGTCGCGGATGGTCCGCGGCCTCCAGAGGAGACGACCATGAGGACCAATCTTCTTTTCGCGAGCCTCGCGATCACCGTGCTGTCTGTCGCGGCTCTGCCGGCCCATGCACAGCGGCTGGGCGGCGGGCTTCGCGCCGGTGCGGCCGGCGCCATCGGCGGCCCTTTCGGCGGCGCCCAGATGAGCGAATTCGAGCGGGCGCATGCCGCCGCCAGCACGAGCGGCGTGACAGCCCGCGAGAGTGCGGCGACCCGGGCCTCGGCGGGTGCCATGAAGAACGGCGTCGACGCCGGCGCGCGTGCCGGCTCACATGTCGCGACCGATGGGCGCAGTGCCGCCAGCTCGGCGGCGAGCGGGGGGCGCGCCGCACTGGGTGCTGGAGCGACCGAGAGTCGCGTGGCCGCCAACGGGGCCGTGAGCGGGGTCCAGACCCTTGCCGGTACGAGCGCTGGCGACGGCCGTATCGCGGTGGGTGCTGCTGAGTCAGCGGGTGCGAGCGCGACGAGCACTCGCGAGCGGGGCGGTCAGCCCTCCTCGACCCGCACACCCTCGGCGAACCGTACGCCCCCGGCGAACAACAAGCCGGTGCCGGCCGGCAAACCGTCGCAGCTGTCGACCTCACAACCGACCGGGCCAAAGGCGCGCGCGCGGCTGAACGAGTCAGCCGCCGGCGGCGCGAGCGCGACGCCGGGTAATGCGTCCGTCGGAGCGTCGGAGAACACTTCCGCGCGGACTTCCGTCAACACTTCCCACTAGAGAGACGCGCTTTTGACAGGCGCCGGGCGGCCGGATAGTTACGCTCCGGCCGCTCTTTTTTTCCTGGCGGTGGCATGCGTACCCAAGATGAATCGAGCCACCGATCCGCGGACTTTCAGGCCGTGCCGCCAACCGTCAGGGCGTCAATGCGCAGCGTCGGCTGGCCGACGCCAACCGGAATGCTCTGCCCTTCCTTGCCGCAGGTGCCGATGCCCTCATCCAGCTTCAGGTCGTTGCCCACCATGGAGACACGCGTCAGCACGTCCGGGCCGTTGCCGATGAGCGTCGCGCCCTTGAGAGCCGCGCCGATGCGGCCGTTCTCGATGGCGTAGGCTTCGCTCGCCGAGAACACGAACTTGCCCGAGGTGATGTCCACCTGGCCGCCGCCGAAGTTGACCGCATAGATCCCGCGCTCCACGGAAGCGATGATCTCCTCGGGCGCGTGCGGTCCCGGGCGCATGTAGGTGTTGGTCATGCGCGGCAGTGTCAGGTGCGCAAACGACTCGCGCCGGCCATTGCCGGTGGGCGCCACGCCCATGAGGCGGGCATTCAGCCGATCCTGCATGTAGCCGCGCAGTACGCCGTTTTCGATCAGCGTGGTGCACTGAGTCGGCGTGCCCTCGTCGTCAATGTTGAGCGAGCCGCGGCGCCGCGCGAGCGTGCCGTCGTCCACCACCGTGCATTCAGGTGCCGCGACACGCTCGCCGATGCGGTTGGCGAACGCGGAGGTTCCCTTGCGGTTGAAGTCCCCTTCGAGCCCGTGACCGATCGCCTCGTGCAGCAGGATCCCCGGCCACCCCGGCCCGAGCACCACGGTCATGGTGCCGGCGGGCGCCGGGCGCGCGCCGAGATTCACCAGCGCCTGGCGTGCGGCTTCGCGCGCCAGCGCGAGCGGCCGGTCGCCCGCCACGAGTTCGCTCAGGGTGTAGCGTCCGCCCGCCCCCGCGTAGCCCTGCTCGCGCCGGCCGTCCTGTTCGACCAGCACCGACACACTCATGCGCACCAGCGGCCGCACGTCCGCGGCAAGTTCGCCCTCGCTGGTGGCGATCAGCACCACTTCGTGCACGGCCACCACACTCGCGGTGACATGCACCACGCGTGGATCGACACGGCGGGCCTCCTGGTCCACGCGCTCCAGCCAGGTGACTTTTTCCTGCGCCCCGAGCGATACGCCCGGATCCACCGGCAGGTAGAGCTGATGACCCGTCTGTGAGTGCCACGCCTGCACCCGCCGCCCGCCGCCCTGCACCGCAATCGCGCGCGCGGCGCGCGAGGCTTCCTCGAGCGCCGGAGCGATGATCTCGTCGGAGTAAGCAAAGCCGGTCTTCTCACCGGCAAGCGCCCGCACGCCCACACCCTGTTCGATGCTCGCGGTACCGTCCTTGACGATTCCGTCCTCGAGCGCCCAGGACTCCTGGTGCGTGAGCTGGAAATACAGGTCGGCGAAATCCACCGAGTGCGCGAGCACCTCGCCGAATACGCGATCGAGGCGCCGCTCGTCCAGTCCGCTCGGATGCAGGATCAGATCGCGCGCCAGGCGCAGGCAATCGTTACCGGGGGTCTCACTCATGACTGCTGTTCGCAAAGGCACGATGCGCGAGCGCGGGAAAACTTTCGCGCACCCCGGCCTGGCGGGAAAGATCCACTTCCGCGACCGCACAGCCGCGGCCGCGCGGCACGCGCTGCAGAATCCGTCCCCAGTAGTCGACGATCATGCTGTCGCCGTAAGTCTCACGTCCGCCCGGATGAAAGCCCGACTGCGCGGGCGCGAGAACATAACACAGATTTTCAATCGCCCGCGCCCGCAGCAGGGTCTCCCAGTGCGCCCGCCCGGTGGGCGCGGTAAACGCCGAGGGCACCACCAGCAGCTGCGCGCCCGCGGCGCTCAGATGCCGGTACAACTCCGGAAAGCGCACGTCGTAGCACACCGACAGACCGAGCCTGCCCGCCGCGGTATCCACCACCGCCGCGGCAGCTCCCGGGGCGACGTGCCGCGATTCGCGGTAGGCCTCGATGCGACCGGGAATATCAACGTCGAACAGGTGAATCTTGTCGTAACGGGCGGCGCGCCGGCCGTCGGGGTCGTAGACGAGCGAGGCGGCGGCGACGCGACCGTCGGTGTCCGCTGCGCTGCGCAGCGGTACCGTGCCGCCGACGATCCACAACTTCAGCCGCCGCGCGCTGTCGGCAAGAAAGTCCTGTGCGGGACCTGCGCCGTCGGCTTCCGCGACGGCGCGCTTGTCGGCATCCTTGAGTCCCATGAAGGAGAAGTTCTCCGGCAGCGCCGCCAGCCGCGCACCGAGCGCGGCGGCATCCTCAAGGAGCGCCCGCGCCTGCTCGAGATTCGCGCCCACGTCCGGGCCTGAAGTCATCTGTATGGCGGCAATTTTCATGTACGTTCCCGCTCACCCCTAGTCCGCGGCCACCACCACCGGGTCGTCCCAGCTGCCTTCCAGGCGCAGCGCGGCCGCGCCGGCACGCTCCGCCGTCGACCCGGTGAACAACTCCCGCAGCGACAGCCACAGGGCGGCCACGCGCGCTGTCGGATCGAGTCCGCGCACTGCCGACGGCAGGCGATCCTCGCCCCTGAGGATCCACGCCTCCACATCGTAGTCCCGGGCGGTGAGGCCCACCCGGCCGCGCACGAGGATTTCCGCGTCCCCGTCGCAGTGCAGATCGGCGGTATCCGCCTCGCCGTCGTGCAGGGCGAAGTCTGCGCTCAGATCCGCAAACCGCAGCTCCGCGGTTGCCGTGGTACGCAGCGGCGAGCTTAAGCCCCGCACCAGCGCCGGCACGGCGAGCAGGGCGAACGGCTCGGCCAGCGCGGTAGCGCTCGCGGCGCGCGTCACGCCGTCCTGAAGCTGCATATGGAGTCGCCCACTCAGGAGTGCAAGGGAGGCATCGCTGCCTGCGGGCCAGTGCACGTCCCCGCTGAGCTGCGCGTGCCTGGCGCTGATATCGGGACGCAGCCCGAAGCGCGTGAGCGACGCCGCGGCGTCGGTACTGGCGAGCGTGAATTTCAAGCCGCAGACGCCATCCTGACAGCGGGCGCTGCCGGTGGTTGTGTCGGCCGGCCCGGTGAGTTCCAGGTCACTGAGCGCCAGGCTCTCCCCGCGCACGCTTAAGCGGGCTGCAAATCGGCCGAGCGGGCGCCCCTGCCATTGCAGCTGATCCGCAGACACGGCGACGTCAGCGCCCAAAGCGCTGACGAGGTTGGCGCCGAGTGCGACGTCGGTGAGTTGCGCGACATCGAGTGTTGCAAAATGCACCGCGGTGGCGGCCGCTGGCGCCGGCCAGCGAGCGCTGCCCGAGAGGCCGGCTGACTGGATCTGCACCTCACCGCCGCCGTGTCCAGCCTCCGCCGTCACCGCCGCGTCCGCGTAACTGTGAGCACCGATGAGCAGTTGCGCGGTCGTGAAATGCGCCTGCACCGCCGGCAGCGCTGCATCAGCGCCCGCCTGGCGCCACAGCTGCAGATACGCGGGAAGATCAAGCCGCCCGACGGAGCCCTCCACGAGCAGGACGCGCTGCTGCGGGAGTGGCGGGGTGCTGGCGGCGAGGCGCACCGCGCCACGTTCGATGCGCCAGGTGTCGCCGCTGCGCGCGACGGCGGCCACGCCGCGCAGGCGCTCGCCCAGGCTCACGTGCAATTGTCCGCTGGCGGGATTGCCGTGGGCATCGATGCGCAGCGGCACCGCCGTACTCTGGGTCTTGGAAAACGGCTCAGGTAACGCGCTGCTGACGCCCACGAGATTCGAGTCCGCACGGATTCGCCAGTGCGCCTGCCGCGGATCCGGCGCAGGCGGCACCTCCAGAGACGCGGTCCACTCGGCCTTGCCCTGCAGCGGCGCGCCTTGCGCACTGCCGCCCGCCGCCAGCAGCGCCTCGCGGGCATTCATGAGGCCACGGCCGAAGATCGTAAGTCCGCTCGCCCCGGTTTCGCGATGCTCGGCGACGGTCAGGGCGACCGGCCCCCCGAGCCACTGGCCGGTGAGCGTCGAGCGGCGCAGGTGCCCGGCACTGAAAGCGAGCGTGCCGTGCAGCCCCTGGATCGGGGGAAGGCCGGACAGCGGCGTCAGCCGCACCCCGTCCAGCAGCGCGGTGAGGCGCGCGCGCGGGTGCGCCAGCGGTGTGTCCCCACCCGGGATGGTGACATCCACGTCGAGGAGCGTGTCACCGGAGAGTTCCACACTGCCGATGGCCGGCGCCGAGGCGAGTAGCTGTGGGCGCTCGCGCACCCAGCCCATCGCTTCCTGCGCCGCGCCGGTGAAGCGTCCAACAAGATGCGCACTGCCGGCACCGGTTGCGTCCCAATC
The DNA here is from genome assembly GCA_963718865.1 of uncultured Gammaproteobacteria bacterium. Taxonomy (GTDB): domain Bacteria; phylum Pseudomonadota; class Gammaproteobacteria; order Steroidobacterales; family Steroidobacteraceae; genus 13-2-20CM-66-19. The sequence continues at coordinate 672,246 of CAVRAE010000002.1, forward strand.
GAGATTTGCGGCAGACACCTGCCAGCTGCCGGCGCTGCCCGCGCCAAGCGCGGCGTGAATGCGCGGGCCACGCCAGGCGAGGTGCGCGGCGACCCCGTGCACCTCAGGCCACCACACTCCGGCGGCAAGGCTGGCGTCGCGCAGCTCGAGGCTACCGCGGAATACGCTGCCGTTATCCCACGGCAGCGCCCCGTCCAACGGGCCGTGCAGCGTGAACACCGCGTCCGCAACGCGGCCGGCCGTAATACGCGGCCCGGAAGCGCCGAACACACTCGCCCCGGCGGGTCCCAGCAGCTGCGTGAGCAGTGCCACATCGGCTTCCCTCACCGTGGCGCGCAGATCGATCCCGGGATGCGCCTGTCCGGCGTGCGCACTGAGACTGAGAGCGCCGAGAAGACTCGCGTCCCCGTGTTGGATCTGCACAGCGTCGCTGCTCAACTGCCAGCCGCCGGAGGTTGCAGCAGCGCCGAGGTGTGCGGCAACCTTAAGGCCGGCAAGCGTGAACGTTTCGGCGCGCGTGAGCGTGAGCTGCCCATCCGTGGCGCGCAGATCGGCGCTGAACGCGGCGTCGCTGCAGGATATGCGGCCACCGAGGCCCGCAAGCACTACGCTCCCGTCGGGCGTCCCGAGCGAGATGGCGTCGAGTTGCGCCGTGGAGCGCAGGCGCTCACCCGCGCGATGGCGCGCGTTCCAGTCGAAGCTCAGCAGGCGCGCGCTGCCACGCAGCCGGAGCTCACCGAAGGGCAGCTCGGGCGCCTGCCAGCGGGCGATGTCAGCGAGCAGCGCGAGCGGCGCCTGCTGCGCGGTGCCGCTGACGCTGCGCATGTCTCGGCTCGCATCGAGCGTGAATGCCGCCGCGGCGGCGGACTGATCCAGGTCAAGCCCGCTGACCACCAGGTGCCAGGCACCTGCCGGCCTTGACAGTTGCCACGCAGCGCGCAGCCGCGGCACGGCGAGCGCGGTGGCACCGGTCGCGCGCGGCGCCCACTCCAGGGCCTCGGCGTGCACCTTGCCGTCGGCTGCAACCAGGCGACCCGCGGCGAACTGCATCTGCAGCTCAAGGTCGGCGACGCCCGCCTGCGGCACAAAGACCGCGAGCGCGGGATCCGCCAGGGCCGTACGCCAGCCGGATGATTCAAGCCCCTGCGCCTGCACCCGCAGGGTGCCGCTGGTGCTCGTGGGTTGCGCCGGATCCCCTACCATCTGCAGGCTCAGATGCGCGCTGGCCCCCAGGCTCTGCGGCAGCTGCAGCGTGGCATCGGCGCTCCACTGCGAGCCAAGGCGGCGCAGCGTGGCGTGCCGCAGTCCCAGGGCCAGCGGCAGCGGCGCGGCAGGCGTGGGCCAGTGCAATGTTCCGCCCTCGATGTCGATGCGCCCACCACGCCAGCGCGACAAGGTGCGCGCGGCCGCCGCCCACAGCGGCGCCTGCGCGTCGTGCGCTGCCGCGCGGCTGTTGGGACTGGCGGCATCCGCGCGCAGCACCACATCGGGCGCCACCAGCGTGATGCGCCCAGCCTCCGGCCGGCCACTACGCAGCATCCGCCACAGGTCGAGCCCCACTACCAGCTGCGGAGCACGTACCAGGAGGGCACCGCCCTCGGGCTCGCCGAGCTCCACCTCGCTGAACACCGCCTCCGGGCCATACCAGCCCCAGCGCAAAGCGAGTTCCGAGAAGTGCAGATCGAGATGGGTTTCGTCGCGGACCAGACTCTCGAGCGCCGCGCGATGCTCGGGAAGGCGCGCCACCGCCAGCTCGCAGGCGAGCCACACGAGCGCGAACAGGCTGAAGACACAGCCGAGTGCCGCCGCCAGAGTGCGCCAGTCCGGCCGCCGCGCGCGCGCGTCCGCGCCGCCCGCTGCGGCAGGAGACGCCGGCCCGGCAGCCGGCTTCGCGCGCGTAACACTCACCGTCATGCCTTAAACGAGTACGACGTCGTACTGGTCAATGCCGTAGAGCGCCTCGACCTGCAGGCGGATCGGGCGGCCGACCTGCGCCTCAAGTTCGCCCAGGGTGGCGGACTCCTCGTCCAGCAGGCGATCTACCACGTCCTGGTGAGCGAGTATCAGCAGCTCGCGGCTGGCAAACTGTCGGCTCTGTCGCACAATCTCGCGAAAAATCTCGTTGCACACCGTTTCCGGTGTGCGGATAAAGCCGCGCCCTTCACAGCTTCGACACGGTTCACACAACAGATGTTCCAGGCTCTCGCGCGTGCGCTTGCGGGTCATCTCCACCAGCCCCAGCGGCGAGAGGCTCACGATGTGCGTCTGGGCCCGGTCGCCGGCGAGCGCGCGCTCGAGCGCGGTCAGCACCGCGCGCCGATGCGGCTCATCGCGCATGTCGATGAAGTCGATGATGATGATGCCGCCAAGATTACGCAGCCGCAGTTGCCGCGCGATGCTCACCGCTGCCTCGAGATTGGTGCGGAAGATTGTTTCCTCGAGGTTGCGATGCCCGACGTAGGCGCCGGTGTTGACATCGATGGTGGTCATCGCCTCGGTCTGGTCGATCACCAGGTGGCCGCCGGATTTCAGCGGCACCTTGCGATCCAGCGCCTTGGCGATTTCTTCCTCGACGCCGCCGAGATCAAACAGTGGCCGTGCGCCCGTGTACAGCTCGATGACAGGCGCGGCCTCGGGCATGAAGGCAGCGGCGAACTCCTGCATGCGCTCGTACTCGCTCGCCGAGTCAACCAGCACCCGGCTGACACCGCGCGTCAGCTCGTCGCGCAGCACCCGCAGGCTGAGCGGCAGATCCTCGTGCACCACCTCACCGGCGCTCACCTGCGTCGCACGCTCGCGCACGTGTTCCCACAGCTTCGCCAGGTACCCCATGTCCTCACGCAGGCTGTCCGCCGACACGCCCTGCGCCGCGGTGCGCACGATGTAGCCTCCGCCACCGGCGGTGCTGAGCACCTCGGCGAGCGCCGCCTTCAGGCGCGTGCGTTCGGCTTCGTCCTCGATGCGCGCCGACACGCCGATCGCATCCCCGCGCGGCATGTAGACGAGGTAGCGCGAGGGCAGCGCGATAAAGGTCGTCAAGCGTGCACCCTTGCTGCCGATCGGGTCCTTGATCACCTGCACCAGGATCTCATCGCCGGGATTCACCAGACGCCGGATGTCCACCACCGCCGCGGCGGCGACCGCCGCCGGGGCGCCGAGCACCGTGTCCTCGGAGACGCGCGCGGCGATATCCGCGGCGTGCAGGAACGCGGTGCGCTCCAGGCCGATTTCCACGAACGCCGCCTGCATGCCGGGAAGTACGCGCGATACCCGCCCCTTGTAGAGATTGCTCACGAGTCCCCGGCGGCTGGTGCGTTCGATGTGGATCTCCTGCACCACCGCGCTCTCGAGAATGGCGGCCCGGGTCTCGCGCGGGGCCACGTTGACCAGGATCTCCAGGCTCACGCGGCGTCCCCGCCGGCGGCTGCGGCCTGCCAGTACGGCACCCCGGCGGCGTGCAGCAACTGTGCGGTCTCGAACAGCGGCAACCCCATGACCCCGGAGTAGCTGCCGCTCAGCTGCGCGATGAACACCGCGCCGTGACCCTGGATGGCGTAGCCGCCGGCCTTGTCCCGCGGCTCACCGCCGCGCCAGTAGGCCACGCATTCGGCGGTGCTCAGCGCGCGGAAGCGCACCGCGCTCGCGCTTAAGAGCTCCGCCACCCCGCCGTGCGGACCGGCGAGTGCGACCGCGGTCAGCACCTGGTGAGTGCGCGCTGACAGGCGCTGCAGCATCGCGACGCAGTCGGCCTCGCCGCGCGGCTTGCCGCAGATCAGCTCATCCACGACCACCGTCGTGTCGGCCGCCAGCACTGGCAGCGCCATGCCGCGCTCGCGCACTGCGAGCGCCTTCTCGCGCGCCATGCGTGCGACGTAGTCGCGCGCCGGCTCGCCGGGCCGCACCGCTTCGTCGATGTCGGCCGCGCTCACCAGGTAGCGCACGCCGATCTGGCCGAGGAGCGCCTGGCGACGCGGCGAGACCGAAGCAAGACACACGTCGGCGGTGGGGATTTGTGGGTTCATCAGTCGCGGTGATAAGGGTGGTTGCGCAGTATGCTGTGGGCGCGGTAGAGCTGCTCGGCGAGCAGCACGCGTACCAGCGCGTGCGGCAGCGTCAGGCGCGACAGTGACAGGGTGAAGTCACTGCGGGCCAGCACCTCGGGAGCAAACCCATCCGGACCGCCGATCAGGAACGCGAGATCCCTGCCGTCGCCTAAGCGTTTGCCGAGCCAGGCGGAAAGCTCGCGTGTCGAGAGCTCACTGCCGCGCTCATCCAGCACCGTGACGTGCTCGTTTGCCTGCAACGCGCCGAGCAGCCGCTGCCCTTCCACCGCGATGGCCTTGTGCGCCGCACCGCCGGCACTGCGCGTGCCGGGTGCGATTTCCGTGAGTGAGATGGACAGCGGCGCGAGGCGCTTCAGGTACTCCTGGGTGGCGGTACGCACCCAGGCTGGCGGCCGCGTGCCCACGGCGATCACGCGCACGCGCATCGCGCGGAACTTACCGCGCGGTTCGCCGCCGCCGGGCGGAGGCGCCGGCAACCGCCGGGGTCGCGGCGGGCGCGGCCATGCCGTTTTCCCACAGGCGCTCGAGCCCGTAGAACTCGCGCACTCGCGGCAGCATCACGTGCACGAGGATATCCTGCAGATCCACCAGCACCCATTCCCCATCCCGCGTCCCTTCCAGCCCCAGGGGCCGGCACCCGGCGGCCTTGGCCTTTTCGACCACGCGCTCGGCGATGGAGCGCACGTGGCGGTCGGAGTTGCCGGACGCGATGACCATCGTGTCGGCAATATCGGTGAGCCCCCGCACGTCCAACGCCCTGACATTCACGGCCTTCATATCTTCGAGCGCGGTCGTCACGGCTTGTTGCAACGGCGAGGCGCGCTCCTCCGCGGGGCGCAGGCGTTTGCGGGTGATCATGTGCTTAAGTGGATTCTCCTGTGTCCTGCGAGTTTCGGCCGCTCCGCGGCCCCTCGCGCGAAGCATAGCACCTCGTCTCCAGGATGATCTGCCTCACCGGGTCGGGAACCAGGTAGCGCGGGTCGCGGCCCGCGACGATGAGGGCACGCAGCTCGGTGGAGGAGATCTCCAGCTGCGTGACCGCGTGCACGTACACGCAACCCGCGGGCCGCTCGTGCAGTTCACGCACCGAGCCGGTGCCGTGGTCAACCATGATCTCCCCCAGGGGTCCCATGGTCGGCGCGCGCCACCCGGGCCGGTGCGCGACCACAATGTGCGCGAGGTCGAGCAGTTCCCGCCAGCGATGCCAGCCGGGCAAGCCGAGGAACGCGTCCATCCCGAGGAGCAGGCACAGCGAGGCCCGTGGATGCTCGGTGCGCAGCTCCGCGAGCGTGTCGAAGGAGTAGGACACGCCCGAACGGCGCACCTCGCGCTCGTCGACCACGAAGCCCGGCTGATCGGCGATGGCGGCGCGGACCATCTGCAGGCGCAACTGCGCGTCTGCGTACAGCTGCTCGCGGTGCGGAGGATTGCCGGTCGGCACAAACCGCACCTCCGCAAGCTTCAGCTCCTGCCACAGCTCGAACGCCGTGCGCAGGTGCCCGCAGTGGATCGGATCGAAGGTGCCGCCGAAGAGACCCAGGGGTTGCATGCGTGTCCTACCAGCCTGTCGGACTAGCCGACCCACGAACCTGGCAATGAGCCGCCGGCAAAAGCCCACGCGCCCAACCTTGCCACGAAGTGCTCGGCTGCTGAGGTGATTGCGGCAAGTGCGTATCGAGCCCCGCCTTTTGCCGGCGGCAACGCAGCCGCAGTCCGACAAATTCGCAGGAGCGAATTTGGCCGACCGAAGGTCGGCCCGCAGGGTGCCGGCTAGGGACCGGCCGGCACAAAAAGCGCCGCAGGCGACTTTTTCCCATCGACTAGCGGGCCACCGCCCGCGGCGCCGCGGGTTGGCGCAGCACCGGCGTCGCGCAGATGTCAGTGGCCAGCAGCGCCAGCTCGTCCCACGCATCCCCCGGCACGCGACCCTTGATCATGCGGTCGGCACGCTCGGCGCGCTGCGCGAGCGCGGTGAATGACAGGCGCGCAGCGCGCTGCACGGCCTTGGCAAGCGCGGCGCCCTGGCGCTGCCAGGGGGGCGCCTTGGTGCCGCCGCCGGCACGCGCCTGCCACACATCGCGCAGCGACCTGTTCAGCGTCCACAACACCAGGGTGCGCTCGGTGCCCTCCGCGCGCAGGCCTGCGAGCATGCGCAGTGCCCGCGGCGCGTCCCCGGCGAGCACCGCTTCGCCCAGTTTGAAGACATCAAAGCGCGCGCTGTCAGCCACGCTCGCGAGCACCTCTTCAGGAGTGAGCGGCTGCGCGTGGCCGGATAAGGTGAGTTTCACCAGTTCCTGGTGCGCAGCCAGCAGGTTCCCTTCGGTGCGTGCGGCCAGGACCGCGAGTGCCTCATCGCTCGCCTCGAGCTTCAGTTTCCGGCACCGTCCCCTGAGCCAGCCCACCAGCCGCGCCGGGTCCACGGGCCAAACCTGCACCCAGCCACCGCTGGCCTCTGCGGCCCGCACCCACTCGGCGTTCTGCGCGTCGCGGTCCAGCCGCGGGGCGAGGATGAGGTACAGCGTGTCAGGATCGGCCCTGCTGAGGAGTGCCACCAGCGCGGCGTTGCCGGCTACCCCGGGCTTGCCGCTCGCGAGCCGGATCTCCAGCACGCGCCGCGAACCAAACAGCGACAGGTTAGCCGCGGAGGCACGCACGTCGTCCCAGTCCGTGACGCGCTCGATGAAATGCACGTCCCGCTCGGTGAAGCCGGCGGCACGGGCGCGCTCGCGCACGGCGTCCGCCGCCTCGCCGGCGAGCAGCGGCTCGTCCCCGGACACGAGGTAGGCGGGTAACAACCGTTCCCCGAGCGAAGCCGCGAGCGAGTCGGAGGTGAGCTTCATGAAGCCTCATCCGGCATGTATGGCCGGTAGCGGCTCATTATCGACCATAGACCGGCGCCGGGTCAGTTTTCGCGCCCGGCGCGGCTGCCCGCTCAGCTCAGAACTGCCACGCCAGGCCGCCAAACAGCCCGCGCCGCGCGCCGTACTGGGGCGCAAAGACACCGATGCCGGTACCGCTGCGGATCTCGTAGACCTTGTCCAGCACGTTGATGACATCGAAGCGCGCCGTCAGCGGACCCGAACCGGCGAGGCGGAACTCGTGGCTTAGCCCTAAGTTGACCTGGGTGTAGCTCGGCGTGTGGTCCCCGTTCGGGATGATGAAGCCGCTGGGTAGAACCAGATCGTCGCGCAGTCCGGTGCCAAACAGCATGTCGGTGCTGAAACGCGTCCCGCGCCACAGGTAGGAGAAGCCCCCGGAAGCGGCCAGCCGTCCCTCATGATCCAGGTGAATGTAGTTGTCGGCAATGTAGTCGAGCTGTGGCTGGGCGAAGTTAAATTGTGAGGACTCGACGTCCTTGCCGTGGGCGGCCTGCACCGACAGGTTCCCGTACGTGGAAAAATTGCTGACCGTGTAGTTGGCGGTGAACTCCACGCCGCCGATGAGGCCATAGCGGTAGTTGAACGGCGTGAGGATGATCGGCGCGCCGAACTGTCCCTCATCGATCAGGTGCAGAGCCTGCTCGTAGAAACTGTCGATGCCCAGAGTCACGGTGTTGTCCAGCAGTTTTTGTTGCACGCCGAAGTCGTAGTAGTTGGCGCGTTCGGCAATCGGTGCCGTGTCGAGCGTGACCGTGCCGGGCGGCAGGGCGGTGGTGCCGGCGAACCTGGTGAAAGTCTCGGTACCGATCAGTTCGAACGGCGGCGGGGTAAAGTAACGCGAGTAACCGCCGTGCACGGTCGTGCCGGATTCGAGTTTCCAGACGAAGTTGATACGCGGGCTGAGCTGACTGCCGCTGGAATAGGCGCGGTAGTGGTCGAAGCGCAGCCCGTAGTTGATCGTCAAGGGCGCCAGCGCCTGCCATTCATCCTGCAGATACGCACTCTGCATGGCCTGCGACTGCTTGCCGTTGTCGAGGACGGTCAGCGCAACGTTGCTGGTCTGTACGCCGGCGGCATTGATGGGCAGCACCTGCGAGGTGGTATCACTGGTAGCGCTGTCGTGTTGCAGATAGAACCCGGCGCGCAGCGTGTGCGCGTCGCCCACCTTGTAGGAGCCATCGGTTTGCCAGCCGAAGGCGGTGTCATCCTTGAACGCGTCCTGAGCAAGGCCGTTGTAGAGCAGGTCCCCGGTCCAGTCCGGCGCGAAGTGCAGGCTGGTGTAGCGCGTGGACAAGGAGCTTTGCCAGTTGAGCGGCCCCTGCGAGTGCTGCCAGCTGACGATCGCGTACTGCGCCGCCTCGTGCTGCGTTTCGTTCAGAGCATCGCTCAGAAACGCGGTCTGGCCGAGGACATCCAGCCCCAGAGTGGGCTGCAGGCCGCGCTGATTCGGAATCTGGAATGAGTCGTCGGAAGTGCCGAGAATCAGTGACAGGCGGTTGCCCGGATCGAGGATTTCCTCGAAATAGGCAAAGCCGTGACCCTGGGTCGAATGATCGTGCAGGGGGTTGGAGCTGGCGTCGGGGGATTCAATGCCCAGGTCAGTTTGCTTGTAATCCCCGCTCACGTAGTAGCTGAAATCGCCGGAGCTGCCGCCGTACTCGGCCGCCGGCTGGAAGGTGCCGTGGCTGCCGCCATAGACCGACACCTCGCCACCTGGCTGCAGCAGGCCGCTGTTGGTGGTGAGGTCGATGACCCCGGCGGTGCGCAGGCCATATTCCGCCGGCAGCGCGCCCGTGATCAGACTCAGTGACGAGATCAGCCGCGGACTCAAGGTCTGGCTGAAGACACTGATGCCTTCGGGCAGGATGATGCCGTTCAGCCGATACTGCAGATCGTTGTGGTCGGCGCGCACGTGCAGCTGTCCGAAGGAGTCCTGCACCACGTCCGGCGCCTGCAGCAGGACCTGATTGAGCTGTACGTTGTCACCGCCGGGAGTGGCGGCAATCGCAGTGCTGTCGATCGTATAGGTCGACGCGCCGGTCTGGGTCTCGATCTCCGAGCGCGCCTCGTTGAGGCGCCGCGCCGTGATCACGACTTCCGCCAGCGCGTCGGAGGTTGCCGGTGCCGCGGCGGTGCTGGCAGTGCTGTCAGCAGCAGCGCCGGCGGCGGCATTGGCGGCGGCCTGAACCGCGGGCGCGGCGAAGAAAATACCTACGGCGACCGCGCCAAGCGCGGTGCCCCGGAATCGGCAATTAACCATGAACTACTCCGCAGGAACTGAAACGTCAGGCAGCACCAGATCGCTCGGGCGCTGCATCTTTCGGCAACGAAAGGTCAGTTCAGGCTTGCGGGGGACCGCGACTGCGGGGGCTGGGCGCGTCAGCGCCAACGAGGGTGAAGCGGGGTTCGGGAGCCGGGATGAGTGCGGCCGGACAGACCGCGAGATCGGTAGCTGCGGCGGTCGCAGGGTTCGCAATCTGCGCAAACGCTTCGCAGGTGGAGCACAGACCGCTTGCGGCGGGCTGCAACTGCGCCCCCAGCACTGCCCCGGCGCTGTGGCCGGCGTGGGTGAGGTGGCTGAGCTCGTGCAGCACCGCCCCGTGCTGCGCGAACAGCAGCGACAGCGACAGCACCCACGAGAGACACAAGCGACGCATATTCACGACAAGCGGCCACACATGACGCGACGCATTCTAGCGTGCCACGCCGCGGGTTTCCTGGCTACGGCGCACACCCTGAAGCGGGAGCCCGTCGCACAAATCCGTCCAACCATCGCGGGCGGGCGCGGGCGTGCGCCGTTGTTCGGGCCCGCGGCACTCATACTCTGATCGTTCCGGTGAGCCTGCCCGCGTCGTCCAGGACACCGCGCCCCACCAGCCAGTGGCGCGCATCCCCGGCGTCCTGCTCAAACCACGCACGGGTATTGCCCAGCCGGAAGCTGTAGCCCCAGGCATCCATGTCGGCGAATACTCGCTCGCGGCCCACGCCCGGCAGCTCCCCGGCGAGCACGACCTGCAGATAACACACCGCGGATTCCTCGAGGTCATCGCCGCCGGCGTCGCGGTCCAGGCCGGCACGCCGTTCCGGGCTCATGCAGACAAAGTGACTTGCTTCATGCAGGACCGAATGCAGCGGGGTATCCAGGCGCGCGTACAGCCGCTCACCTCTGAGTCCTGCCTCGCTCTCACCCCAGTAGGAGCCAGGGATGAGCTCCCCTGGCGCCGTCAGTGTCAGGTGCAGGCCGAAGCGGTTGAGAAGCAGCGCCAACGCCAGGCGGTCGGTGGCGTTCAGCAGCAGCACCGGCGGATTTCCCTACAGGCTCGCCAGCCGCCGCATGACCCGGTCGGCCAGATCGCGCGCCATGTCGGCGCGCAGCAGGTCCTCTTCGTGACCCTTCGCCAGCAGCAAGCGCTCATCGAAGCTGTAGTCGCGGGTCGCGGAGATGTCCTGCTGCGGCAGCAGTTCCTTGTCGCCCGCCGTCACCGCGAAGGTGATGGTGTAGGTTATTTCGTACTCGTTTGGCTGGTTGGTCGCCGACACCGACAGCACGCGCTTCTTGTAGTTCTCCTTGATGATCTGCACCACGGCGGACGATCGATCCCTGGCGTCAGCGAGCTGCGCGCCGTTGGACAGCAGCGCATGCCGCAGGCTTGCCACGAAGGCGCTCTGACGGTCCTGCGTCTCCAGGTACGGCGTCTTCACCGCCGCGGGCAGCGGCGTATGGCCCTGCAGGTGAAACCCGCAGGCCGCCTGCAGCAGCACGGCGCCGAGAGTGAGCAGACATGCCGTGGCCCGGCTCATACCACGACGTTGACGAGCTTGCCGGGCACCACGATCACGCGGCGCACCGGCTTGTCCGCCACGAACCTGCGCACGTGCTCGTCCGCCAGCGCCGCCTCGCGCACCGCCGCCTCGTCGCAGTTCACCGGCACACTGATTCGGCCACGCAGCCTGCCGTTCACCTGCAGCACGATCTGCACCGCCTGCTGCGCCAGCGCCTGCGGGTCCGGGAGCGGCCAGCGCTCATCCACCAGCGCGGTGCTGTGACCGAGCCCCTGCCACAGCGCATGGCATACGTGCGGCGTGATGGGCGCCAGCACCAGGGTTGCGATCTCGAGTGCTTCCTGGCGCACGGCGCGTCCCTGCGGACTTGGGTCAGTGAAGCGGCCGATGGCATTCAGCAGCTCCATGACCGCCGCGATCGCGGTGTTGAAATTGCGGCGCCGGCCAATATCGTCGGTGGCCTTGGCGAGGCTCTGGTGCGCGGCGCGCCGCAGTTGCTGCTGCGCGTCGTTTAGCGCACCGCTCTGCAGGCGTGGCGCGGCACCGGCGCAGACGTGCTCATACACCGCATGCCACAGGCGCTTGAGGAAGCGCGATGCGCCCTGCACTCCGTCATCGGACCATTCGAGCGTCTGCTCCGGTGGGGATGCGAACATGGTGAAGAGCCGCGCCGTGTCTGCGCCAAAGCGCTCGATCAGCCCTTCCGGGTCGACGCCGTTGCCCTCCGACTTCGACATCTTGCCGAGGCCCTCGTGCTCGACCCTGAGCGTCCCGTGCGCGGTGGCCACCTCGTAAACGTCCGCGCCATCGGCGCCGTGATGCACCTCGACATCCGCCGGATTGAAGTAGCTCTTGCGCTCGCCCGCCACCTGATGCGAATAGATGTGGTTGAGCACCATGCCCTGCGTCAGCAGCTTCGCGAACGGCTCGCTGAGCTTCACCAGATCCATGTCGCGCATCACGCGCGTCCAGAAGCGCGAATACAACAGGTGCAGGATGGCGTGCTCGATGCCGCCGATGTACTGGTCGACGGGCAGCCAGTAGCCAACGCGCCGGTCCACCATGGTCGGCGCGTCCGCGCACGCATAGCGCAGGAAATACCACGACGAATCAACGAAGGTGTCCATGGTGTCGGTTTCGCGCCGCGCCGGCTCACCGCACTGCGGGCAGGTGCACTCGTAGAACGCCGCTGACCTGGCGAGCGGATTGCCGCTGCCGTCGGGCACCAGGTCCTCCGGCAGCACCACCGGCAGCTGTGCATCCGGCACCGGCACCTGTCCGCAGCTTGCGCAGTGGATGATGGGAATCGGGCAGCCCCAGTAGCGCTGCCTTGAGATGCCCCAGTCCCGCAGGCGGTAGTGCACGCGCTTGCGCCCAAGGTTGCGCTCTTCCAGCGCCGCGGCGATGGCGTCCACGGCCGCCTGGAACTCAAGACCGCAGAACGCTCCGGAGTTCACGGTCACGCCATAGTCGGCGTAAGCGGGCATCCAGGGCGCACGCGCTTCTTCATACCCGCCGCTGCTGGAACGCACCACCGTGACGATCGGCAGCGCGTTTTTCTGCGCGAAGCCGAAGTCGCGCTCATCGTGGGCGGGCACGCCCATGACCGCGCCCTCGCCGTAGCCCATGAGCACGTAGTTGGCAACCCACACCGGCAGCGGCACTCCCGTGAAGGGATGCAGCACGTGCAGGCCCGTCGGCATGCCCTTTTTTTCCTGGGTGGCGAGGGCGGCTTCCATGACGCTGCCGCGGCGGCATTCGGCAACGAAGTCGGCGAGCGCAGTGTTGGTCGCGGCGGCCGCCAGCGCCAGCGGGTGCTCGGCGGCAACCGCCATGAAGGTGGCGCCAAAGAGCGTGTCGGCGCGCGTCGTGAAAACCTTCAGCGTACCGTCGACGCCCGCGGCGGCGCGCGCATCGGGCGCGTACGGGAACTCGATCTCGCAGCCTTCACTCCTGCCGATCCAGTTCGCCTGCATCACGCGCACGCGCTCGGGCCAGCCGTCAAGTTCACCCAGCGCTGCCAGCAGCTCGTCCGCGTAACGCGTGATGTTCAGGTAGTACGTCGGGATTTCGCGTTTCTCGACCGGCGCGCCGGTGCGCCAGCCGCGGCCGTCGATCACCTGCTCGTTGGCGAGCACGGTCTGGTCCACCGGATCCCAGTTCACGACCCCGGTCTTGCGGTAGGCAATGCCCTTCTCGAGCATGCGCAGGAACAGCCACTGGTTCCAGTGGTAGTAGGAGGGATCGCAGGTCGCAACTTCGCGGCTCCAGTCGATCGCGAAGCCCAGCGACTGCATCTGAGCGCGCATGTAGGCGATGTTCTGCCGCGTCCACTGCGCCGGCGGCACGCGGTTGGTGATGGCGGCGTTTTCGGCCGGCAGGCCGAAGGCATCCCAGCCCATGGGCTGCAGCACGTTGTGGCCCTGCATGCGCATGTAGCGCGCCAGCACGTCGCCGATGGTGTAGTTACGCACGTGGCCCATGTGCAGACGGCCGGACGGGTACGGCAGCATCGACAGACAATAGAACTTCGGACGCGCCGGGTCCTCGCGCACCTCGAAGGCGCGCGCGTCCCGCCAATACTTTTGCGCGGCGCGCTCGACCGCCGCCGCATCGTAGTTCTCTTGCATCATGTCTGGCTCGAGCGCGCTAACACTTCGCAATCAACCATATGGCCACCGCCGCAGCCGGCCAAAGTCACGCCTTTGGCCGGCGGAAACGCAACTGATGTCCGCGAAAATCGCTTCCTGCGATTTTCGCCAATGAACTACGGCAGGCGCAGCGGAATGAAAATCTGGGCATCCTCGCGTTGCACCAGCAGCGCCACATTCTTGCCGGCGGACCTGGCCGCTTCCTGCAGCTCCTGCGTCGTGCGCACGCGCTTGCCATTGACGCCGAGAATCACATCCCCCGGCTCGACCTCGGCGGCCGCCGCGGGGCCGGTGACCTCCTCGACCAGGAGGCCCGCCTGGGGTGCGCCGGCCTGGCTCTTTTCCTGCGCGGTGAGCGGACGCACCGTCAGTCCGAGCGCGCTCGCGTGGCTACTGGCGCCGTGACTCTGGGGCGCTGACTGATTGGCGGCGGTTGATGGCTGGTCCTGCAACTCGGTGATCCTGACATCGATGTCCTTCTGGTGTCCGGCGCGCCATACCTGCAGCGTCACGTCCGCGCCGGGCTTCATGGTGGCGATCGCGCCCGAGAGTTCCCCGTAATGTTCGATGGGGTGTCCGCCGACGCCGAGAATGACATCTCCCGGCTGCACGCCGGCACGCGCCGCGGGGCTGTCTTTCTCAACGGACGACACCAGTGCGCCGCGCGGACGATCCAGACCAAAGGACTCCGCCAGCTGCGCGTTCAGGTCCTGGATGGTCACGCCAATGCGACCGCGCACCACGCGGCCGGTCTTGATGATCTGCTCCTCGACGTTCTTCGCCACATCGATCGGGATCGCGAACGACAGGCCCATGAAGCCGCCGGTGCGGCTGAAGATCTGCGAGTTGATGCCGATCACCTCGCCCGACATGTTAAAGAGCGGTCCGCCGGAGTTGCCGGGATTCACGGCAACATCCGTCTGGATGAACGGCACGTAGTTCTCGCCCTGCAGCGAGCGCGACGTGGCGCTGATGATGCCGGCCGTGGCGCTGTTGTCGAAACCGAAGGGTGAGCCGATCGCGAGCACCCACTGGCCCGGTTTGATGCGCGTGGGATCCCCGAGGCGCACGGTGGGCAGATTGCTGGCGTTGATCTTCAGCACCGCGACGTCGGTGCGCTCATCGGCGCCGAGCACCCGTGCCGGGAATTCGCGCCGGTCGGTGAGCCGCACGGTGACTTCCTGCGCGTTCGCCACCACGTGAGTATTGGTAAGGATGTAGCCGTCGGCGCTGATGATGAAGCCCGAGCCTGCGCCCTTGACGGGCGGCTGGTTGCCGCGCGGTCCCTGCCCCGGGGCGGGAACGCCGAAGCGCTTGAAAAAATCATAAAACGGATCGTTCGGTGACAGTCCCTGGGGCCCGCCCGCTTGCGTCTTCTCGACCACCTCCACGTTCACCACCGCCGGACCGCACTTCTCCACCAGCTGCGAGAAGTCCGGCAATGCCCGCACGACCGGGTCCGTCGTCTCGGCTGACGAGGGCGCGGTTCCCGGTGCACCGACGCGCTCGCCGGCACCCGCTGCCTGCGCTGCCACGGCCGCGGCGGATCCGGCCGCGCCAGCACCGTGCTCGGACTGCGCACTCAGGTCCCGGGAACAGGCGGCCAGGGCCACGGCCATCCCCAGCACGGCGAGGAGCCGCCTGAGCGCCGGATAGCAGGAGGGGTCAAACATCGGGTTCATGAGGCCTACATTGCCGCAGCCATAAGCCGTACGCCAGCGCCATCGCGGCGAGGCTCACGATGAGCCAGTTTCCAACCACCGCGTAAGGCGTCAGGCCCTTGAGCGGCACAATCTGCGAGGTCAGCACCAGCGGCCGAAACTCCGGGGCACGTGCCACCACCTCGCCGTGGGGACCTACCACCGCCGAGATGCCGTCGTTGGCAGCCCGCACCAGGTAGCGGCCGGCTTCCAGCGCCCGCATGCGCGCAATCTGGAAATGCTGGTAGCGCGCCGTAGAGTGGCCGAACCAGGCGTCATTGGTGACGTTAACCAGCGCATCGGCGCGGCGCAGGACGGTGAGCATGGAACTGCCGTAGGCGTCCTCGTAGCAGATCGTGACGCCCAGTTGCAGATGTGCCGCCGGCAGCGGCGGCTGCTCGGCCGCACCGGGCGTGAAGTCCGAGTACGGCAGGCTCATGAGTCGCAGCCACGAGCGCACGAAGTGCGGCACCGGGAAAAATTCGGCGAACGGCACCAGGTGATGCTTGTCGTACCAGCTCACCGTGTCATCGAGCGCCAGCACCGAGTTGAAGTAGCGCGTCTGCCCTTCGCTGTCCGCCGCGTCCTTGCCCGCGGGCACGCTCTCCGCGCGCAACACGCCCAGCACCAGCGCGGAAGTGTGCGCGCGTGCCTCGGTGTAGAGGTGGTCGATATACGGCACGATATCGTTGGCGACGTCGGCGGAAGCGGATTCGGGCCAGACGATGAGGCGCACACCGAGCGCCTTCTCGGTGAGTGCCTGGTAGAGCTTGAGTGTCGTGTCCTGGTTACTGTCGAGCCACTTCTGGTCCTGGGGGATGGCACCCTGGATCACCGCCACCGAGACCGGCGCGCCGCTGGCGTGTGTCCAGGACACCTGCCGCAGCGCAGCGCCGCTCAGCCACGGCACCACCAGGACGACCGCGGCAACGAGGCGCGCGCGCCGCGTGCCGAGCGCGAGCGTCGCCAGGGCGCCGGCGCTCACGAGCAGCAGCGCGCTCAGGCCGTACACGCCCACGAGCGGCGCGAAGCCGGCGAGCCAGGTGTCGGTCTGTGAGTAGCCGAGCGACAGCCACGAGAAGCCCGACAGGAACCAGCCGCGCCACCACTCGATGAGCAGCCAGCTCGCCGGCAGCGCGATGAGCCAGCGCGCAACGCCGCTGCGGGGCAGCCAGCGCGCAGCCGTGTAGCCGAGCGCTGCGTGATACAGGCCCATGATGGCGACCAGTGCGAACATCAGGATGAATGCCAGCCAGATGGGCGCAGCGCCGAAGCCGTGGATGCTGATGTAAAGCCAGTAAGTGCCGGCGGCGAAGGTTGCAGCGTTGAAGCAGAACCCGAGACGCGCGGCCTCGCGCGCCGGCGCGTCCTGCCACAGCCACATGAGCACCGCGGGACACAACACCGCCAGCGGCCACAAATTCAGCGGCGCAAAAGACGCGGCCAGCGCCGCACCGGCGCCCAGCGCCAGCACCGCGCGCAGCAGTGCAGATGACGGGCGCCGCAGGCCGTGGCGCGCCTGCCCCGGCGCCGGGGCCGTGGTGCCGTCGGCTGCCTGCATGCCGCTCAGCCGCCGCCGCCGGCGGCGTGCTCTTCGGGCGGCAACACGTCGCGTGGTGCGACGACCCGCAGCGCATCGATCCGGCCGCGGTCGACCCGCATGACGTGAAATTCAAAGCCGTCGATGCTGGCGGTCTCGCCGCGGCGCGGCAGCCGCCCGAGCTGCTTCATGAGCAGGCCGGCGATGGTGTCAAAGCCCTGCTCCTCGGAGAGACGCGCTCCGAAATAATCGTTGAACTCACCGATGCGTGTCAGCCCGCGCACCGTGAACTTGCGCTCGCCGTCGCGGCGGATGTTGTGCTCGTCCTCGACGTCGAACTCATCGTCGATCTCACCGACGATCTGCTCGATGACGTCCTCGATGGTGACCAGGCCCGAGACGCCGCCGTACTCGTCCACCACGATCGCCATGTGATTGCGGTTGCGGCGGAACTCCTTCAACAGCACGTTCAGTCGCTTGGACTCCGGCACGAACTGCGCCGGCCGCATGTACTCACGGATATCGAAGCGCCCCTGGGCGCCGTTGGCGGACAGCCGCAGCAGGTCCTTCGCCATGAGGACCCCCACGATGTCGTCGCGGTCCTCGTCCATCACCGGAAAACGCGAGTGGCCGGATTCGACCACCACCGCGAGGATCTGCGCCGCCGGCGTGGCACGCCGCACGAACACCATCTGGCCGCGGGGCACCATGATGTCGCGCACCTGCAGGTCCGCGACCCCGAGCACCCCTTCGAGCATGGTGAGCGCATCACCGTCGATAAGGCCGCGCTCACCCGCTTCGCGCAGCACGCTCAGCAGTTGCTGCCGGTCCTGCGGCTCGATCGCCAGTCCCTGGGTGAGACGTTTCAGCCAGCGTCCGGTGGTGTTCAGGTCCTTCGCCATCTAGGCACTCCGGTACGGGTTGGCGAACCCGAGGCGCCTGAGGACTGCGACCTCGCGGCGTTCCATGCGCTGCGCATCGCGGCTGCGCTCGTGGTCGTAACCGACCAGGTGCAGCGTTCCGTGCACGATGAGGTGCGCCCAATGGGCTTTGAGTGGCTTGCCCTGGGCGCGCGCCTCGGCGCGCAGCACCCGCGCGCAGATCACCAGGTCCCCGAGCGGCAGTGACGCGCCCGGCGCCGCACGCGGCAGCCGTGAGGGTGGAAACGACAGTACGTTGGTGGCCTGGTCGCGGCCGCGGAAATGGCCGTTGAGCCGCCGGCTCTCGCTGGCCGCGACGACGCGTACGCCCAGTTCGCGCCCCGCCGCGCGCCGGCCCGCCGCCGCACTCGCCCACAACGCCAGCTCGCGCCGCGTGGGCGCCCAGCCGGCGACGCGTCGCTGCACTTCAAGCCGCACCGGCGAGGCGGCCGCCACGCCGCGGGGCCGCCCGGTGCGCACCTGGCGCGCCGCCGCGCTCAGGATGAACTCCCGCGCGACTCGTACGCCTGCACGATGCGCTGCACCAGCGGGTGACGCACCACGTCATGCGCGTCGAAGAAGGTGAACGCCACGCCCTCCACCGCCCGCAGCACCTGCACGACGTGACTCAAGCCCGACTGCCTGCCGGCAGGCAGATCCGTCTGGGTGATGTCCCCGGTGACGACCGCCCGGGAGCCGAAGCCGATGCGGGTAAGGAACATCTTCATCTGCTCGATGGTGGTGTTCTGGGCCTCATCGAGAATGATGAAGGAATCATTGAGCGAGCGGCCGCGCATGAACGCGAGCGGCGCCACCTCGATGACGCTGCGCTCGATGAAGCGCGCCACGCGGTCAAAGCCCATCATCTCGTAGAGCGCGTCGTACATCGGCCGCAGGTACGGATCGACCTTCTGCGTGAGGTCGCCGGGCAGGAACCCTAAGCGCTCGCCCGCCTCCACGGCCGGCCGCACCAGAATGAGCCGCCGCACGCGCTCGGCCTGCAGCGCCTCCACCGCGCAGGCCACCGCAAGATAGGTCTTGCCCGTGCCCGCCGGCCCGATGCCGAAAGTCAGATCGCGGGTGCGGATGTGCTCCAGATAGTCGCGCTGGTGCGCGCCGCGTGCGCGGATGCCGCCGCTGGGCAGCCGCACACCATGGTCGCGCGAGTCCGCCGCGGCGACCGGCGCACCGGACTCGCGTTCGTGCAGTGCCAGGTGCACGCGCTCGGGAGTGACTTCATCGGTCGCCGTGAGGACAAACAGCTCCCGCAGCAGCTCCTGCGCGTTCGCGGCCTGCGCGCCGCTGACGCGGAAGTTGTCGCCGCGGCGCTGGATGCGCACGTCCAGGCGCCGCTCCAGCAGCTGCAGGTTCGCATCGAGCGGCCCGCAGAGCTTGGCGAGGCGCGCGTTGTCCGCCGGCTCCAGAACGAACTCGCGCTGCGACTCGGGCGCTGGTGAGGCCACGGGCATTTCAGCCGCCAACCGCGGCGCGGGCTGCGGCGGCGCGTGCTGCCGCGTGGGCGTTCGGCGGCGCACCGACCAGGCGCCCGCGCAGGCTGTGGGCGCGCGCCTCGGTGACCTCGACGTCGACGAAACGGTTCATAAGGGTCGTGGGCCCGGCGAAATTCACCCAGCGATTGTTGGCGGTGCGGCCGGCGAGCTCGCGCGCATCTTTCTTCGCCGGCCGTTGGATGAGCACGCGCTGGCGCGTGCCCACCATCGCCTCGCTGATCACGCGCGCCTGGGCCTCGATCTGCGCCTGCAGCTGCACGAGCCGTTCGAGCTTCACGTGCTCGTCAACCTCATCGGGAAGCGAGGCGGCGGGGGTGCCGGGACGGCGGCTGTAGAGGAAGCTGAAGGACTGATCGCAGTTCATGTCACGCGCCAGCGCGAGTGTGGCGGCGAAATCGCGCTCGCTCTCGCCCGGAAAGCCGACAATAAAGTCCGTCGAAATCGCGATGTCGGGACGCACGGCGCGCAGGCGTCGCAGCTTGTCCTTGAATTCGAGGGTCGTGTAGCCGCGCTTCATGAGCGCGAGCACGCGGTCGGAACCGCTTTGCACCGGCAGGTGCAGGTGATTGGCGAGCTGCGGCACGTTCGCGTACGCCTCGATCAGGCTGTCACCGAATTCCAGCGGGTGCGAGGTGGTGAAGCGGATGCGCTCGATTCCTGGGAGCCGCGCGACGTGGTGGATGAGCGTCGCGAGATCCGCCAGCACGCCGTCGGCCATCGGCCCGCGGTACGCGTTGACGTTCTGACCCAGCAGTGTGATCTCGGCAACCCCCTGGGCCGCGAGTGCGCGTACTTCATCCAGCACCGAGTCAAAGCCGCGGCTGATTTCCTCGCCGCGCGTGTACGGCACGATGCAGAAGCTGCAGTACTTGCTGCAGCCTTCCATGATGGACACATAGGCCGTGGCACCCTCGGCGCGCGGCGCCGGCAGGTGATCGAATTTCTCGATCTCCGGAAAACTCACATCGACCACGGCGCGGCCGGTGCGGCGCAGTTGCGCGATCATGTCGGGCAGGCGGTGCAGAGTCTGCGGGCCGAACACCAGGTCCACGAACGGCGCACGCGCGGTGATGCCCTCGCCTTCCTGACTCGCAACGCAACCGCCAACACCGATGATGATCTCGGGGCGCTGTGCCTTGAGAAGCCGCCACGCGCCGAGCAGCGAGAACACCTTTTCCTCGGCTTTCTCGCGCACCGAGCAGCTGTTCATGATGAGCACGTCCGCCTGCGCCGGGTCGTCGGTGGCAGTAAGGTCCGCGCCAGCGTTCAGTACGTCCGCCATGCGGGCGGAGTCGTACTCGTTCATCTGGCAGCCGAAGGTCTTGATGAAGTAGCGGCGGGGCATTGCGAACCGGTGATTTTACGGGCTCGCGAAGAGCCCCGCATGATCAAGCTCAAAATAATGGAAACTCTAATTTTTTCAGAAGCTTGAGTGACAGGTCCCGTAGACTCGAAGGTCCCGCGGACCGAAGGCGGGGGCCGCCCGAACGCGGCGTTGTCTGGAATCAATGGAGAACTGCACGTGAAAGGCCGACTGGCTTTCGGTCTCGCATGCCTGCTTGCGTGCGCCTGCGCGACCGAGCGAGCGACGGCTCCGCCGGGCTCCCGGGTCACGGCGCCCGCCGAGGCGGCGACGAGCTCGGCGAGTGAGCAGCTTCATCAGGCGCAGGCTCTGGCTGCCGCTGCGAAGTGGCAGGACGTCGACACCGCGCTGCGCGGCGTGATCGACACGGATCAGTTTAAACAACTGTCTCTCAACGAGCAGCACTTCGCGCTGGCACTCGCTGGTAACGCAGCGCTGGTGAGCGGCGAGCCACAGCGTGCTCTGTCGCTGATCCAGCGCGCCTGTGCTATGGCGGAGACTGACGCGCGGGACTGGATGATTCAGGTAGACGCCGCCAATGCCGTGGGAAATTTCAAGGACGCGTCGTTCGCAATGACCACGCTCGCGGAGCGCTGGCCGGAGCGACTCGCGCAGGTGGAGGTACAGTCGACCGCGCATGGCTACGACCCGATCCAACAGATGCTGTCCCGACAGGGCGCGGGGAATTCAGACTCCGACCGCTACACGCTCCTGAACGCCTTGCGCAGAGTGCACTTCGCGTCCGAGCCGGCGAGCGCAAGTTACTGGTGGCGCGATCTCGCGCTGCTGCAACTGGCGCGCGGGGAACCCGCCAGCGCCGTGCAAACGCTCGAGCGGATCAGCGACCCCCGCGTCGCGATCAGCATCTGGGCCGACAAGCGCTTCGATGTCGTGCGCCCTGCGCTCGGCGAACAGCTCCAGGTCGCAGCGGTCGCGCAGCGGAGCATTCGGGACGCACTGCGGCAGGCGCAGGACAGTCCCAACCTGCTAAAACCAATGAATCGCCTTGCCGACCTGCTGGTTGACTCGCTGCAATTCCAACAGGCCCTGCAGGTAACCGATCGCGCAATCGAGCGCCAGGATGCTCAGGGACGTGGCGCCTGGAGCGATTACGACAGCCAGTACCCCTGGACCCTGCAACACCGCGCCGACGCGCTCGACGGTCTCGGACGCTCGCAGGCAGCCCTCACGCAGCTTGAGGCCGCAAGCCGCGTGGAGTCCAGCGCCGACAAGGTCAGCCATGTCATCAATCTCGCCGGTGCGTACAACGAGGCCGGCAGGCCGCGGGAGGCAATGGAAACGCTGCAGCGCGTGTCGCCACAGCAGTCAAGCCCGTTCGGGGTCATGCAGATCCAGAAGGAGCAACTCTGGGCTGCCGTGCAGCTGCACGACCTCTCAGGCGCTGACCGCGCCCTCGCCTTCCTGCGCGAGCACCAGAGCGACGCAGTCGGCGTTTACCAGGAGGCCCTGCTGTTCGTCGACCGCCCCGAGGAGGGCGCAGCACTCCTGATCTGGCGACTTGCGGACGAGAAGCGACGCAGCGCGGCGCTCGAGGCAGTGCAGTCCTACACCGATGGCGCCGAGCCGCCCCTGGTTCTCGAAAAGCACCGACGATGGCAGGCGCTGATTGATCGGCCCGACGTGCAGCAGGCGATCCTGCGTGTCGGTCGCGTGGATCGCTACGCGCTGCTGCGGGCCGCGTACTAGCCACCGCCGCTGCCCTCGGCGACTCCTCGGTCTTTAGAACGGGATATCGTCGTCGAACTCTTCGCTGGCCCCACCCTTGGGTCCACCGCTGCCGCCCGCTCCACCACCGCTCCCATGACTGGCGCCGCCGCCGGACTCTTCCGCATAGGCGTGCGCCGCGGCGGCAGCTCCGGTGGGACGCGCTGCGCCCTCGGCACCCGTACCGGCTCCGGCGCCTGAACCGCCCCGGCCACCGAGCATCTGCAACTCGTTGCCGACGATCTCGGTCGAGTAGCGCTCGTTGCCCTGCTTGTCCTGCCACTTGCGCGTCCGCAGGCTCCCCTCGATGTACACCTGCGAGCCCTTTTTCAGGTATTCGCCGGCGATCTCGGCCAGCCGGCCGAAGAGCGCCACGCGGTGCCACTCGGTGCGTTCCTGCTGCTCGCCAGTCTGCTTGTCGCGCCAGCTCTCGCTCGTCGCGATGCGCAGGTTCGCCACCGTGGTGCCGGAGGGCATGGCGCGGGTTTCAGGGTCAGCGCCCAGGTTGCCGATGAGAATCACCTTGTTGATGCCACGCGCCATGGGGAAAGCCTCGCAAATACCGCAGATTTAAAAAGCGGGCCGCTGAGCGGGCCCGCCGACATAAACACTTATTCTAAAGGAGCGGCCCGGGCCGCGCGAACCTCAAATCTGCCTTAAACGGTGACGATTTCCCCCGTCTCAACCATCCTGCATGCCGAACCGCCCCTGCAGCTCCCGCCGATTCGAGCTGTCGACCTGCGGCGCGTACAGGAACGATCCTGAGGCCCCGGTCAGGCAGCACCCGGGTGCGGCGGAGCGACAGATTCGTTGATAATCGGCTGCCCCACGGCGGGCGAATTTGTTGGGGCGCGCATTTCATGAGACTCCCGGCGAACAGGCGCCGCTACGGTGCCCGGGTAATGGCTGTGGCGGGCGGCGCCCTACTCTCGCTTCTGTCTGCGGTGGCCGCCGGCGAGCCCGGGCCGGCTTTCGAATTCTTCGTCGTCTCGGGCTCGCAAAACGATGTTCCGTCCGTGCTGGTCGGGACCTCGGCGCTCGAGGATTCGCTCAACATCGAAATCTGCGATGGCCTGTCGAGGGGCGAGGCGCCGAACGCCATTGCCGCCAGAATCCATTTGCCGGCTGCCGAGGTGCAAACACGCATCGCCGCGCTGCTTAAGGCGCAGTTGCTGCATGCCGCTGGCGCTGATACCTACACGCCGGCCTTTCCGATCATTCATCGTGCCGAGGCGGTTTGGTTTACCAACATCGACCCGCCGCTCACCGACGCCACCGTGCGCGCCATCGAGGCGCGACAGCAGGAGCTGCGGTCACGGTTTCACGCCGTTTTCCACCTCGCGGCTGCCCAGGAGCGTGCGCTATCGCTGCTGCTCTTTGGCGACGCGCTGTTCGACCGCTGGCAGACGCGCTACGTGCGTGAGGGCTTTCTGCCGGGGTATCCGCCCGCCCGTGACGGCAAGGTATTTTTCGTGGCGGCCCTGGAGAGGGTCCCCGGCACCATCGGATCGTTGGGCATCTACACGCATGCGGAAGCGCGCTACGGCGACATAGCGCTCATCACCTACGGCCACACCGCGGTCCTTGACCCATTTGTGGGGCGAGCCCCTGCGAGCGTGCCGCCGCTGCTCGCCGCCTATCAGGCCTTCACTCGTGGCGCCTCGCCGGCAACGGCCGAGCTGCGCGAAATTGGCTTCGTTCGCCGCGGGCGCCCGAGCGTCGCGGTCGTCGATCGCAGCGCCTACGCGCGGTTACCGCAGATCACCAGCAGCTTCACCCCGGAACTGCTGCGCCTGCTGAACGCCGATCGTCCGAAGATTCTGGCGGCCTACCAGGCGTCGCGGTATGCCCGCTCGGTCTCGTTTCAGGAATTCGCGTTGTGGTGGTACCACTTCTTTGACGCCGCGGTGGTGGAGCGGCTCATCAAGGACGGGCTCATCACAGTGCCGCCGGCCGGATACGCCACTGTGATCGTCGTGCCCGATGAATCTTAAAGCCCGCGGAACAAGCCTGCTCGCCCTGGCGCTAAGCGCGGGCACGGTGGTGTTACCTTGCCACGCAACAGCCGCGAGCGCCGCCCGCGCGCAGCAATATCTCACGCAGGCGTTACAGCAAATGGGCGGCGCGCCGGCACTGCAGGCGCTTAAAACGGTGCGCTTTGAAGCCATCGGACATCGCGAGATGGTCGAACAGTCGGAGCGGCCCGAGGGACCCTACGTCGTCGAGTACGACCACCACATCGTCCAGGCCCGCGATCTCGAGCACCAGCGCTGGAAGCAGACGGTAACGCTCAATGGCGGACCGTTTCCGGATGTCACGATCACTACTGTCAGCGACGGGGAGTCGGCCAGGAAAGCCTTCGACGATCACGTGCACCCAGGATCGATCGACGATCTGCAAAGCGCCCAGGAGACCCTCGAGCTAGGTCCCGAACGGATCCTGTTTACCGCGCTGGCGGCGCCCGACCTGCGCGCCGAGGCGGACACCGTGCTGCAATCAGTGCGGCACCATGTCGTGGCGTTCACCTGGCGAGGGCAGCCGGTGCGCCTGTATCTCAACCGTTACACGGCGCTGCCCACCGAGGTCGAGTGGCGCTCGGCCTACCCGTGGAACATCTTCTGGAGCGCCTGGGGAGACGTGACCACGCGTCTTTATTATTCGCTCTGGTGGTTGGGCCCGGCAGGCATCCACTATCCGCTGCAATGGGATTTCTTCCGCAACGACCTGCCGGATCACTTCTTCACGATCACCAGGATTACTACCAACGTCGCTTTCCCCGCTGATACGTTCGCCGTGTCCGCCGATGAGCGGGCGGCGTACGAGAAGCGCCGTGGCACCCTCGACGATCGGCCTTTGGGGATTACCGGTCAGCCGGCGGTGGAGCTCGCCGCAGGCATCGTGCACATTCCCGGCGCCTGGAACGTGACCCTGGTACGCCAGGGGGACGGCGTCGTGGTGTTGGAAGCTCCCATCTCCTCAGGATACTCGCTGAAGGTGCTGGCGGAAGCCGCGCGCCGCTGGCCTGGAGTGCCGGTCAAGGCGGTGATTTCCACTTCGGATTCCTGGCCGCACCTGGCTGGGGTGCGCGCGTACGTGGCGCGCGGTATTCCGGTGTACGCACTCGATCTGAATGTGCCGATTCTGAGCCGCCTGGTGGCCGCGCCGCGCTCGCGCTTTCCGGATGCGCTGGCACGGGCTGCGAAAAAACCGCTCTTCCGCGTGGTGGCCGGCAAGACGCTGTTGGGCAGCGGCCCAAACGCAATGGAACTTTACCCGCTGCGCGGGGAAACCTCGGAGCGGCAGATGATGGTTTATTTCCCGCAGCACAAGCTGCTCTATGGCAGTGATGCATTCCAACAGAGCGACCAGGGGTTCACCTTCCCGCAGACCGTTTGGGAAGTCGCCCACGCGGTCGAGCGCGAGGGCCTCGCCGTCGAACGCTTCTTCATGATGCACATCGGCCCGACACCGTGGAGCGAGGCGCTGCAGGCCATCCAGACAGCGCAGCAGCTCCCGGGTCCGTAGGCCGCACAGACCGCGCCGCGGGCCGTCAGCCTTTGCCCTTAATCTGCGCCGCCGCGTTGTTCAGAATCACTGCGATGCGGGCCTTCTCTTCCGCGGAAACGCCGCGCTTGTCCCGCAGCGCCTGCCTCAGTTCGCGCCGTGCGGCGTGCACTTCCCGGGAGTCGGCGAGCTCCTCGCCCTCCTCGTCGAAGCCCCCGAAAATCTCGCGCACGCGACCCATCTTGCCGCCGATGTGCTCGAGCTGGGCGAGCATGGCGTCGGCCGCGTCCTGGTTCTCCTTCAGGTATTCACGCCCGGCGTCGGTGATGCTGTAGAGCTTCTTCGTGCCTTCGGCAGCGACGCTGGCATAGCCGACCTCCTCCAGCCAGGTAAGGGCCGGGTAGATCATGCCCGGGCTCGGGCTGTAGAACCCGCCCGAGCGCTCCTCGAGCGCCTTGATCAGCTCGTAGCCATGGCTCGGACGATCCGCGAGGAGCGCCAGCAGCACCAGCTGCAGGTCCCCAGATGCGAGCCTGCGTCCGGCGCGAAACGCCCGGCCGCCCATGCCCATGCCGCCGGTGAACCCGCCGGCAAAGTGGCCAAAACGGCGCCCATGACGACCCATGAAGTACGCACGCACGTCCTCGTGGAGACGCCCATGGCCGCGATGACAGAAATGATGGTGCATGGCACCTCCCGATATGTTGACGGATATATCTTAAGATATATTCAAAGATAATCAAGCTCCCTGTACGACCCACCAGACCGGCCTTGTTTTCGGCCCCTCCCCCGCCCATCAAACGCGCCTTGTCACGGTTTGGGTCGGACCGGCCCGGACACGTACTATTGGCGGTTCAATGCACCAGATTCGCGTGCGCGGCGCGCGCACTCACAACCTCAAGAACCTCACTCTCGAACTGCCGCGCGAGCGGCTGATCGTGGTGACCGGCTTGTCCGGCTCGGGCAAGTCCTCGCTCACCTTCGACACCCTCTACGCCGAAGGTCAGCGACGCTACGTCGAATCACTCTCCACCTACGCGCGTCAGTTCCTCTCGACCATGGACAAGCCGGACGTCGACGGCATCGATGGCCTGTCGCCGGCGATCGCCATCGAGCAGAAGGCGAGCTCGCACAACCCGCGTTCCACCGTCGGCACGGTCACGGAGATCTACGACTACCTGCGCCTGCTGTATGCACGCGCCGGCACGCCGCGCTGCCCCGATCACGGCATCGATCTCACCGCGCAGACGGTGAGCCAGATGGTTGACCAGGTACTGAAGCTCCCGGACAGCACGCCGGCGGCGTTGCTCGCCCCGGTGGTAAGCGACCGCAAGGGCGAGCATCTGGAAATGCTGGAGGATCTCGCCGGCCAGGGGTTCGTGCGCGTGCGCATTGACGGGCGCATTCACGAGATGGAGGCGTTGCCGCAGCTGGAACCAAAGAAAAAACACACCATCGAGGTGGTGGTGGACCGCATGCGCGTGCGGCCCGACGGCGCGCAGCGACTCGCGGAGTCTTTCGAGACGGCGCTGCGCCTGTCCGGCGGACTCGCACGCCTCATCTTCCTCGATGAGCCCGCCCGCGAGGGTGAGCCGCGCACGCGGCGAACGCCTGGCCAGGATGGCCAGGCCGGGGGGATCGCGGAGCAGGACGCGCAGCGAGAGCTCACTTTCTCCAGCCGCCATGCCTGCCCCGTCTGTGGCTACAGCGTGCCGCCGCTGGAGCCGAAGCTGTTCTCGTTCAACAACCCGGCGGGCGCCTGCCCCACCTGCGACGGGTTAGGCGTGCAGGAATTCTTCGACCCGCAGCGCGTGGTGCTGCATCCGCACCTGTCGCTCGCGGGAGGCGCGGTGCGCGGCTGGGACCGGCGCAACGAGCATTACTTCCAGCTGATCCAGTCGCTCGCGCGGCACTACGGCTTCGATATCGAGACGCCGTGGACCGAGCTCCCCGAGCAGGTGCGGCAGGTGTTACTGCATGGCAGCGGCGAGGACGCGCTCGAATTCAGCTGGTCGGAGGAGCCGGGGCGCAGGACGCGCAAACGCCAGCCGTTCGAAGGCATTCTGCCGAACCTGACACGCCGCTACCGCGAGACCCAATCCCCGATGGTGCGCGAGGAGCTGGCGCGTTACCTGGGTGTACGTCCGTGTCCGGAGTGCCACGGGACACGTCTTAACCGCGCGGCGCGTTTCGTGTTTGTCGCCGAGCGCACCTTGCCGCAGCTCAGCTCTTTGACCGTGGGCCGGGCGCTGGAGTTTCTGGGCGAACTCGCGCTCCCCGGCTGGCGCGGCGAAGTCGCCACCAAGATCGTCAAGGGCGTGGTGGAGCGCCTGCGCTTCCTGTCCGATGTGGGCCTGGACTACCTGACGCTGGATCGCAGCGCCGAGACGCTCTCCGGCGGTGAATCGCAGCGCATCCGGCTCGCCAGCCAGGTGGGCTCCGGGCTCACCGGGGTGATGTACATCCTCGATGAGCCCTCGATCGGGCTGCACCAGCGCGACAACCGCCGGCTGCTGGCAACGCTGCGGCAGCTGCGCGATCTCGGTAACACCGTGATCGTGGTGGAGCATGACGAGGAGGCGATCCTGGAAGCCGATCACGTGGTGGACCTGGGTCCCGGCGCCGGCGTGCACGGTGGACACCTGGTGGCACAGGGCACGCCCGCCGAAATCAAGGCGAACCCCGCCTCCATCACCGGGCAGTATCTGTCGGGCCGGCGGCGCATCGCCGTGCCGGCGCTGCGGGCGCGACCGGATGCGGCGCGGATGATCCGCATCGTCGGCGCGCACGGCAATAACCTGCGGCACGTCGGCGTGCAGATCCCGCTGGGTCTTTTCACCTGCGTGACCGGCGTGTCGGGCTCCGGCAAATCAACACTCATCGTCGATACACTCTTTGGACACACCGCCGCACGCTTGAACGGCGCGCGCGTCGACGCCGCGCCGGCCGAGCGCATCGAGGGGCTGGAGCAGATCGATCGGGTGATCGATATCGACCAGAGCCCCATCGGGCGTACGCCGCGCTCCAATCCCGCGACCTACACGGGACTATTCGCCCCGCTGCGCGAGCTGTTCGCGGCGGTCCCCGAGGCGCGCGCCCGTGGCTATGACGCCGGACGCTTCAGTTTCAACGTCAAAGGCGGCCGCTGCGAGGCCTGCCAGGGAGACGGCGTCCTCAAGATGGAGATGCATTTCCTCCCGGACGTGTACGTGCCGTGCGATGTGTGCAAGGGCCAGCGCTACAACCGCGAAACGCTCGAGATCCGCTACCGCGGCAGGAACATCCACGAAGTGCTCGACATGACCGTGGAGGACGCCGCGCGATTTTTCCAGAACGTGCCCGCGGCCGCCGGCAAGCTGCACACGCTCACCGACGTGGGGCTCTCCTACGTGCGCCTCGGGCAGAACGCCACGACGCTCTCCGGCGGCGAAGCGCAGCGCGTGAAACTCTCGCGTGAGCTCGCCAAGCGCGCCACCGGACGCACCCTGTATATCCTCGATGAGCCGACCACGGGTCTGCATTTCCATGACGTGCAGCAGCTCCTGAACGTGCTGCATCGCCTGCGTGATGAAGGCAATACCGTCGTCGTCATCGAGCACAACCTGGATGTCATCAAGACCGCCGACTGGGTGATTGACCTGGGTCCGGAGGGCGGCGAAGGCGGCGGCGAGATCATCGCGGTCGGGACGCCGGAGGACATCGCGGCGAACGAGCGCTCCTGGACCGGGAAATATCTCACCCCGCTGCTCTCGCAGGATCACTTGTTGCCTGCCATAAGCGCCTGATTTAATTGATGTCCTGTGAGCGCCACGGGGCTGCCCGGGCCGGAAAACGACGCAGTTCCCGGTTCCCGCAAACGCGATTGCAAATGCGAACCGTTCTCATCCATAATTGCAATCATGGACGCGGCCGCTGCCCCTTTCGGGCTTGCACTCAACCCTGGCTTCGTAAGCCTCGCGGCACTCTCGCCCGGCACGAGCGGGCGAGTCATTGGCGTGGGCTCAGGAT
Organism: uncultured Gammaproteobacteria bacterium; assembly: GCA_963718865.1. Lineage (GTDB taxonomy): Bacteria > Pseudomonadota > Gammaproteobacteria > Steroidobacterales > Steroidobacteraceae > 13-2-20CM-66-19. The sequence continues at coordinate 701,894 of CAVRAE010000002.1, forward strand.
CGACTTCCTCGCCCCTGTCGGCACTCGAGCGGCGGCTGCTGGAGTTTGGTTTCGTTAATGGCGAGCAGGTCGAAATCCTCGCCGAGGCGCGCCCCGGGCGCGACCCGTTCGTGGTGCGCGTCGGGCACACGACACTCGCGCTGCGCCGGCGCGAGGCGCAGAACATCTGGGTCGAGATACAGCACTCCGGATCGGACGCATCACCGCACAAGGCACTGAGCGGGGTGAGCGAGAGGGTCGAGATACAGCACTCCGGATCGGACGCATCACCCCACAAGGCACTGAGCGGGGTGAGCGAGAGGGTCGAGATACAGCACTCCGGATCGGACGCATCACCCCACAAGGCACTGAGCGGGGTGAGCGAGAGGGTCGCGGCGGCCTCTGAGGCACCGGGTACCGGTTCACTCGCATGAACGCCTCGGCGGTGGCGGCCGTCGCCGCGCCGCAGTACAACATCTCCCTCATCGGTGTGCCGAACTGCGGCAAGACCGCGCTTTTCAACCGTCTCACCGGCAGCCGCCAGAAAGTCGCCAACTATCCGGGCGTAACAGTCGAGCGTAAGGAAGGCCGGCTCGTAGCTCCCCACAGCGGACGCATTTTCCGCGTCAGCGATCTGCCCGGCGCCTACAGCCTGGAACCCACCACCCTCGATGAAGCCATCGCCCGCGATGTGATCCTCGGCCGGCACGCCGCGCAGGCGGCCCCCGACCTGCTGGTGTGCGTGGTGGACGCGACCAACCTCAGACTCAATCTGCGGCTGGTGCTCGAACTGAAACAACTCGGGCGGCCGATGATCGTCGCGCTCAACATGAACGACGTCGCCGAGCAGCGCGGCTATCAGCTCGACCGCAAGGCGCTCGAGCGCGCGCTCGGTGTGCCGGTCATTCCGACCGTGGCGGTGCGCTCCGGGGGCGAGCGAGCGCTCGTCAACGCCATCGAGCATTTCGATTTCGGCACCGTGGCGCGCCTGCAGGCCGCCACGCGCCTGGATCCACCCGCGAGCAGCGCGGCCGACATCGAGGCGACGCAGCGTGAAGTGCGGCGCGTGCTGCAGGAGAGCGGCTATCGCGTGCCGGCACGCCTGGCATTGTTGTCGAAACTCGATGCGCTGGTGCTGCACCCGGTTGCGGGGCCGGTGCTGCTGGCGCTGGTGTTGTTCCTCATGTTCCAGGCCGTGTTCAGCTGGGCCCGGGGGCCGCAGAACCTCATCAACGCAGGCGTGCAGTTGCTCGGCGGCTGGCTGGGCGGGGTGCTGCCGGCGGGCCCGTTGCGCGGACTGCTGCTCGATGGCGTGGTCGCCGGCGTCGGCAGCGTGCTGGTATTCCTGCCGCAGATTCTGATCCTGTTTCTCTTCATTCTCGCGCTGGAGGACTCCGGCTACCTGCCGCGCGCCGCCTTCATGCTCGATCGCCTCATGGGGCGCGTGGGGCTCTCGGGGCGGGCGTTCATTCCGCTGTTGTCGAGCTTCGCGTGCGCGATTCCCGGCATCATGGCGGCGCGCACCATTCCTTCCGCGCGCGATCGCCTGGCGACCATCATGATTGCGCCGCTCATGACCTGCTCGGCACGCCTGCCGGTGTATGCACTGCTGATCGCCGCCTTCATCCCGCAGCGCGCGTTCGGCATTTTCAATCTGCGGGGAGTGGTGTTGTTTGCGCTCTACCTCGCCGGTGTCGTGAGCGCGCTGGCCGTGGCCTTCGTACTCAAGCGCACCATGATGCGCGGCGAAGAACGGCCGCTGCTGCTGGAGCTGCCGGAATACCGCATGCCGCACCTGTCGAACCTGCTGCTGGGCCTGTGGGAGCGCACGCGCATATTCGTCACGCGGGTTGGCACCATCATCCTCGCCCTGATGGTGGTGCTGTGGTTCCTGGCGAGCTTCCCGGCGCCGCCCACGGGCGCCACCGGACCTGCGATCCAGTACAGCATCGCCGGCTACCTCGGCCGCGGGCTCGAATGGCTGTTTGCACCCTTAGGGTTCAACTGGCAGATCTCGATCGCGCTGGTGCCGGGACTCGCGGCGCGCGAGGTGGCGGTGAGTGCGCTCGGCACCGTGTACGCCATGTCCGGATCGCATGACGTCGCCGGTGCGCTGACGCCCGTAATCGCGCGCAGCTGGAGCGTCGCCACCGGTTTGTCGCTGCTGGCGTGGTACGTGTTCGCGCCGCAGTGCCTGTCGACGCTCGCGGTGGTGAAGCGCGAAACCAACTCCTGGCGTTATCCTTTGTACATGGCGGCGTACCTGTTTGCGCTCGCCTATCTCGGCGCCTTTGCCACCTATCGCGTGGCGCTCATGTTCGGCGCGGGGGGGCTCGCATGAACCTGGTTGTGCAGCAGGTGTTGGTGGGACTGCTGGTCGCGGCCGGCATCGTGTTCAGCGCCTGGCGGCTGTTGTCGGCGCGCTGGCGGCTGCGTCTGCTCGATGCCTTGTATGCGCTGCCGGGCGCGCGCGGCGCCGTGTGGCTTGCGCGCCTGCGGCAACACTTATTGTCGCAGTCGACGCTCGCGTGCGGCGGTTGCTCGAACGCCGATGCCGAGCATGCACTTAAGCCGGGCGCGGCTTCGCGGAATCAAACACCTGGCGCACTTCGCCGTTGACGATGCGTTCCTGGTACGCCCCGAGGGTGTAGCTGGCGACCACGCGCCGCCAGAAATTCACCGCACCGGAGTTGCGCAGGTATTCGGTGATCTCCCAGCGCCCCGCGAAGCGGCTCAGGATCAGCTGCGCCGCAGTCGCCCCTACGCCCAGGCGCCGCCGTGAGCGCGCCACGAAGAACTCCGCCATGCGGTAATCAATGCGCGGCTGCGCGGCGGAGCTTTGCGCGCGCAGCACGCGGACAAACCCCACCGCTTCGGTGCCTCTGACAATCACCAGCGGGTAGGTGTTGGCATCGCCGAACCAGTGTGCGATCTGGTCGGGTTCCCGATGGCCGAACTCCGGGAGTCGCGGGAAAAGCCCGGTACCGGGATTCAGGTCATCGAGGTAGTCGCGATAGACGCTCTGGATCCACAGCCGATCAGCCGGCGTGGCGCGCGCATCGCGCACGCTCACGGTGACCCCAGCCATCGCATTGCCCGGTTGCCCGCGCCCGCTCACAGGTCCTCAGATGCGGATCGCACCGGCAGCCGGCACGCCGCGTTGAAAAAGAAACGGCCCGGGCGGCTCGCGCGTGCGAACCGTCCAGGCCGTGTTTTCAGCCGTAAGTCGGAACTTACTGCTTCGCCGGCGGCGCAGCCTGGTCGGCCGGAGGAGTAGCGGCACCCGTCGCGGACTTGGCGGCGTCAGCCGCGTTGGTCGCAGCAGCGCCAGCCGCGGTCGCAGCATCCTTGGCAGAATCCGCAGCCGTGGAGGCGGCCTGACCAGCGGTCGCAGCAGCGTCCTTGGCAGCGTCAGTGGCCGACGACATGGACGACGACGCAGCGGGAGCAGCAGGAGCAGCTGCGGCGTCGGTGCCGGCAGATTCCTGCTTCGCGCAGGCCGTCAGCATCAGCGCGGCAACGATTGCGCTAAGAGCAAGTTTGGTGTTCATCGATCGGTACCCCGAGAAGCAAGAGTTGTGTGGAGAAAGCGTCGGCCGTCAGGCCGCTCCGCGCGTCCCGTTCCTGGACCGCGGAGGCCGAATTCTATAGAAGTCCCGGTACGATTGGAAACTCTGGGGCAGGGTTTGTGTCGGTTGTAAGCGACATAACAGGTTTGTAAGCAAAAGGGGGACGTCATGCAAGGGGTCGACTGCCCGCCGGCACTCACCGCGGCGCTCGAAGAGTCGTTTGGCCCGCACCTGAAGTCTGTGTGCGAGCGCAGCGCGCACGCGCTCGCCGCGTGCGGCTATTCGGGCCTTCTCGTGCATTCCGGGTCGCTGCTGCCGGTGTTCGAGGACGACCGCTCCTATGCGTTCGAGGCTCATGCGCCCTTCAAGGTCTGGGCCCCCCTGGGTGATGTTCCTGACTCGTTCGTGTGGTTCGAACCGGGCTCAGCCCCACGGCTGCTCGTGCACCGACCGGCGGATTACTGGCACAAGCCCCCGGATCCTCCACAAGGCTACTGGGTACGACATTTCGACGTGCAGCTGGTAGCCGACTACGCGCAGGCGCGCGCCGCACTGCCGCGTTCACTCGCGCAGGCCGCCTACATCGGCGATGGCTTCGCGCAACTGCCAGCCTGGGGTTTGCAGGCGGTGAATCCGCCGGCGCTCATGCGCCGACTGGACTATGTCCGTGCGGCGAAAACGCCCTACGAGCTCATTTGCCTGCGCGAAGCGAACCGCCTGGGCGCCCGCGGTCACCTTGCTGCGCGCGAGGCCTTTGCCGGCGGCGGCTCTGAGTTCGAGATCGAGCTGGCCTTTTTGAGGGGCTGCGGGCAGCGCGAGCAGGAACTGCCCTACAACCCCATCGTAGCGCTGAACGCCTGGGGTGCGGTGCTGCACTACCAGGTACTGGAAAAGGAGCGCCCCGCGGCACGCCATTCGCTCCTCATTGACGCCGGCGCTGAGTTCGCCGGCTATGCGAGCGATATCACCCGTACGTACTCGCACGAGGACCCCACCTTCGGCCACCTGATCGAGCGCATGGACCACCTCCAGCAGGGGTTGTGCGCGGGCGTGCACGCCGGGGTCGACTGGCGTGACGTGCACCTGCGGGCCCACGCGCTAACCGCCGAGGTGCTGCGGGATGCCGACCTCATCCGTTGCAGCGCGGACGAGGCGGTCGCCAGTGGGGTGACGCGCGTGTTCCTGCCGCACGGGATCGGGCATCTGCTGGGACTCGAGGTGCACGACGTCGGCGGCTTCATGGCTTCAGCCGAGAGCGGGGAGCTGCCACGGCCGGCAGCCGATCCCTACCTGCGGCTCACCCGCACGCTCGAGGAGGGGTTCGTCGTGACCATGGAACCGGGCATTTACTTCATTCCCCAGCTGCTCGATGCCGCGCGCGCCGGAGCACTCGGCAGCCAGATCAACTGGCCGTGTGTCGAGGGGTTCATGAAGTTCGGCGGGATCCGGATCGAAGACGATCTGGCCGTGACGGCAGCCGGGTGCGAGAACCTTACGCGAGATGCGTTCCAGGCTCTCGTCACAGCATGAAGAGGGGCCCAAGGACTGTATGACTCCTGAAACAAAGATGGGGGCCAGAGGCCCCCACCTATATCACCAGTGAAACAGAAGATCTAGCGCTTAGCCAGCTGATCTCTGATCTGCGTCAACAGGGTCTCGGTTGTGGTCGGCGCAGGCGGCGGCGCGTTCGGCGCCGGTTTCTTCATCTTGTTGAGGCCCTTGATGAGCACAAAGATCACCAGGGCGATGATGATGAATTCGAAGATCGTCTGCAGGAACGAGCCGTACTTCATCAGTACCGGCTTACCCGCGGCGTCGGTCGAAATCCGGAAGGCCAGGTCGGTGAAATTCACGCTTCCCAGGAGGGGCGACAGCGCCGGCATGATCACATCGTTCACAAGCGACGCGACGATCTTGCCGAAAGCCACACCAATCACGACACCGACCGCGAGGTCGACGACGCTCCCCTTCATTGCAAATTCTTTGAATTCTGACGCGAAACTCATTGTGGGTTTCCTCCCCTTAAGCGCCGGGTTCGACCGCCGGCAAAGCGCGGGCAGCCTACCGGAAAGGTTCTCGGGAGCGCAAACCTAACCGACCCGTGGGCGGGCCTTAACAGGACCTCAGGCCGCGGCTTTCTTCCTGCGCTTCTTCGGGGCCTCGGGCTCGGCAGCGGCGGCGCTCTTGGCCGCCGTCTTTGCCTTCGCTTTAGCCTTGGGCTTGGCCTTGCTGCGCGCGGCCACCTTCCTGCCTTCGGCCGGCTTCTCGGCCGCCACCGGCTGAGGGCCGTCCACGAGCTGCATCAGCGCCATGGGCGCGGAGTCCCCCGGGCGCGGCATCATGCGCAGGATGCGCGTGTAACCGCCCGGCCGGGCCTTGAAGCGCGGACCTAAGTCCGCGAACAGCTTCTCGACGATATGTGCATCGCGCAGGCGGGCAAACGCCAGCCGGCGGTTGGCGTCGCTGCCGGTCTTGGCGAGCGTGATCAGCGGCTCGACGACCCGCCGCAGCTCCTTGGCTTTCGGCAGCGTGGTGCGGATCGTCTCGTGACGCAGCAGCGACACCGACATGTTTTGCAGCATGGCGTGTCGGTGCGAGCTGTTACGCGACAGCTGCCGGCCGGAATGACGGTGACGCATAAATTAAACCCTTATCAAATTGGCTGAAAGTGGCCTGCGGCTATTCTCTGTCGGTCGAAAGCCGCCTGCGGCGCTTTCGGCTCGCGAGCAAGAGGCGTGACTCTTGCTCGCTTCGCAGCCCACTCTACAATTAAATAACGTCGCGCTCTTCGTCGTGCTTCAGGCCCGCCGGCGGCCAGCCGTCCAGGCGCATGCCGAGCATGAGCCCGTGGCTCTGCAGCACTTCCTTGATCTCGGTGAGCGACTTCTTGCCGAGGTTCGGGGTGCGCAGCAGCTCCACTTCCGTGCGCTGCACCAGATCCCCGATGTAGTGGATGTTCTCGGCCTTGAGGCAGTTCGCACTGCGCACCGTGAGCTCCAGCTCGTCCACGGGACGCAGCAGGATCGGATCGAACTGCATTTCCGAGACCTTGGTCGCGGCCTCTTCCTCGCCCTGCAGGTCGACGAACACCGACAGCTGGTCCTTGAGGATGCTGCCGGCGCGGCGGATCGCCTCTTCGGCGTCGATGGTGCCGTTGGTCTCGATGTCGATGATGAGCTTGTCGAGGTCAGTGCGCTGCTCGACGCGCGCCGCGTCGACCGAGTAGGTCACGCGCCGCACGGGCGAGAACGAGGCGTCCAGCTGCAGGCGGCCGATCGGGCGGGTCTGCTCCTCGAAGGCCACGCGGGTAACCGCCGGACGGTAGCCGCGGCCGCGCTCGACGCGCAGCGTCATGGACAGCTCACCGGCCTTGGTCAGGTTCGCGATCACGAGCTCGGGGTTCACGACCTCGATGTCATGGTCGGTCTGAATGTCGCCGGCGGTCACCGGCCCCGGGCCCTTCTTGTGCAGACGCAACTCCGCGCTGTCGCGCGTGTGGCTGCGCAGCGCCACGTTCTTCAGGTTCAGCAGGATATCGACCACGTCTTCCTGCACACCCTCGATGCTGGTGTACTCGTGGAGCACACCGTCAATCTCAACCTCGGTGATGGCGCTGCCGGGCATGGACGACAGCAGCACGCGGCGCAGCGCGTTGCCGAGCGTATGGCCGAAGCCACGCTCAAACGGCTCGATCACCACACGCGCCTGGCGCGGAGCGATCGGCTGCACCTTCACCACGCGGGGCCTCAAGAACTCGGTTACAGATCCCTGCATTGCGGTCTCACCTTGCCGGCATTACTTACCGGCGCAAAAAAAGAAACACACGGGACCCGCCTGTATGGGTGCGCGGGCCACCCATTGCAAGCGGATACGATTACTTCGAATACAACTCGACGACCAGGTTCTCGTTGATGTCGGGCAGGATGTCCTCCCGGCCCGGCGCCGACTTGAACACGCCGCGGAACTCCTTGTCATTCACCTCGACCCAGTCCGGCAGCCCTACCTGCTGCGCGACGTTGAGGGAGCTCGCGATCCGCAGCTGCTTACGCGACTTCTCGCGCACCTGCACGATATCTCCGGCCTTCACCTGGTAGGAGGCAATGGTGACCCCCTTTTCGTTCACGGTGATCGCCTTGTGACTCACCAGCTGGCGCGCCTCGGCGCGCGTGGAGGCAAAACCCATGCGGTAGACGACGTTGTCGAGCCGGCACTCCAGCAGCTTCAGCAGGTTCTCGCCGGTGGCGCCGGACTTTCTGGCCGCCGCCTCGTAGTAATTGCCGAACTGGCGCTCGAGCACCCCGTACATGCGGCGCAGCTTCTGCTTCTCGCGCAGCTGCAGGCCGTAGTCGGACAGCCGCTGGCGGCGCTCGCCCTTGATGCCGCCCGGCGGCACGCTGAGCTTGCACTTGTTTTCCAGCGGCTTGACGCCGCTCTTGAGAAACAGATCCGTGCCCTCGCGGCGAGCGAGCTTGCACTTCGGTCCAATGTAACGCGCCATATTGTCCTCGTCAGCCCTTAGACCCTGCGCTTCTTCGGCGGACGACAACCGTTGTGCGGTATCGGCGTCACATCCGAGATGCTGGTGATCTTCAGTCCACAGTTATTGAGCGCACGCACCGCGGATTCGCGCCCCGGTCCGGGCCCGCCCACGCGCACTTCCACGTTCTTCACGCCGTGCTCCTGCGCGGCAACCCCGGCCTTCTCGGCCGCGACCTGCGCCGCAAACGGCGTGCTCTTGCGCGAGCCGCGGAAGCCGCAGCCGCCCGAGGTCGCCCACGACAGCGTGTTGCCCTGGCGATCGGTGATGGTGATGATGGTGTTGTTGAAGGACGCGTGCACGTGCGCGATCGCATCGAGCACGTTCTTGCGCGCCTTCTTGGCCTTCTTCGGTCCGCCCGCCGCGGCGGCTGCCGCCGCCGGCTCCGCGCCGCCCGGCTTGGCCTTCTCCGCCTTCTCTGCCTTCTCTTCAGCCATTCGTTATGCCTTTCCAGGAGGTGCGTTCAGCTTGACCGCCTGCTTGCGCGGGCCCTTGCGGGTGCGCGCGTTGGTGCGCGTGCGTTGGCCGCGTACCGGCAGCCCGCGGCGATGGCGGATGCCACGATGGCTCCCGAGGTCCATCAGCCGCTTGATGTTCATGGATACTTCGCGCCGCAGATCGCCTTCGACCGCGAACTTGGCAATCTGCGAGCGGATCGCGTTGACCTCCGTCTCCGTGAGGTCCTTTACCTTGGTGGTGGGATTAACACCCGCGGCCGTGCAGACGCTGCGCGCGCGCGACTTGCCCAGGCCATAGATGTGCGTGAGCCCGACCCACACGTGCTTGTTCATCGGGATGTTGATACCGGCTATGCGTGCCATGTGCTTACCTCAACCCTGACGCTGCTTGTGCCGCGGGTCCGTGCAAATAACGTAGACCACGCGACGGCGGCGCACGATCTTGCAGTTCTTGCAGATCTTTTTGACCGACGGACGTACTTTCATAATTAGCCACCCGAACCAGTGCGGCCGTAGCCGAGCAGGTTCGCCTTCTTGAGGAGCCCTGGATAGTGATGCGACATCATGTGCGCGTTCAGCTGCGCCATGAAATCCATCACCACCACCACGACGATGAGGAGCGAGGTGCCGCCGAAGCGAAACGGCACACCGCCCGAAGAGATGAGGATTTCCGGCAGCACGCACACCGCGGTGACGTACAGCGCGCCCCACAGCGTGAGCCGCGTCAGCACGTTGTCGATGTACTCGGCGGTCTGCTGTCCCGGGCGGATGCCGCGCACGAACGCGCCGGACTTCTTGAGGTTATCCGCGGTGTCGCGCGCGTTGAACACCAGCGCGGTGTAGAAGAAGCAGAAAAAGATGATCAGCAGCGCGTACAGCGTCAGGTGCAGGGGCTGGCCGTAGCCCAGGGCGGCGGCGATGTTCTGCGACACGGTGGCGAACCAGCCCTCCGAGCCGCTGCCGGCGAAGCTCGCCAGCGTCGCCGGGAACAGCAGCAGGCTCGAGGCGAAGATCGGCGGGATCACGCCCGACATGTTGAGCTTGAACGGCAGGTGGCTCGTTTGCCCCGCGTACATGCGCCGCCCGACCTGGCGCTTGGCGTAGTCCACCGGGATGCGCCGCTGCGCGCGCTCGACGAATACCACGAACGCGGTGGTGGCGAGCACCACGATGACGAGCAGGAGCGCAAACGGCCCCTGCATTTCCCCCGAGCTCACCGCCTCGGCGGTGTTGCCCACCGCGCCCGGCAGGCCCGCGACGATGCCGGAGAGAATGATCATCGAGATGCCGTTGCCGATGCCGCGCTCGGTGATCTGCTCACCCAGCCACATCAGGAACAAGGTCCCGGTGGACATGGTGATGGTCGCGGTGATGAGGAATGGCCAGCCGTGAATGAGCGTCATGCCGCCCTTGTCGAGGGCGCCGGCGGCCGCGAACGATTGCACGACCGCGAGCACCACCGTCCCGTAGCGCGTGTATTGCGTGATCTTGCGCCGCCCCGACTCGCCTTCCTTGCGCAGCTCCATGAGCGTCGGCACCACCATCGACATCATCTGGATGATGATGGAGGCGGAGATGTAGGGCATCACGCCCATGGCGAATATCGACAGCCGCGACAGCGCGCCGCCCGAGAACATGTTGACGATGCCGAGGATGGTGTTGGAGCGGTCGCCGAAGAAGCGGGCAACTTCCGCCGGATTTATGCCCGGCACCGGGATGAAGGTGCCGATGCGGTAGACGATGAGCGCGCCCAGCAGGAACAACAGGCGGCCGCGAATCTCCCCATGACGGGCAGCTTCGCCGAATGCGGCGGCCGGGTTGTTTAAGGTCGAATTCGCCATGCTGTGCTGTTGCTTAAGGCCCTTCAGGCCTCGATCTTGCCGCCGGCGGCTTCAATCGCCGCGCGCGCGCCCTTGGTGACCCCGACGCCCTTCACGGTGACGGCCCTCTTGATCTCGCCCGAGAGGATGACTTTGGCGCTCTCGGTGCCCGCCGGAATGACCTGCGCCTTCAGGAGCGCCGCCAGATCGATCAGTTCACCCTCGACCTTGGCGAGCTCGTCCAGGCGCACCTCGGCCCGGGTGCGCTTCATCGCGGAGCGGAAGCCGACCTTGGGCATGCGCCGCTGGATCGGCATCTGACCGCCTTCAAAGCCGACCTTATGGTAGCCACCCTTGCGCGCGCGCTGGCCCTTGGTGCCGCGGCCGCAGGTCTTGCCCTGGCCGGCGGAGGCTCCACGGCCGACCCGCAGGCGCCCACGCCTGGCTCCCGGAGCCGGTTTCAATGTGTTCAGTCGCATAACTCTAGGCGCCCTTTTCAATGCGCAGCAGATGCACGGCGGTGTTGATCATGCCGCGGTTCTCGCGCGTATCCGCGACCAGCACACTCTGGTGGATCCGCCGCAGACCCAGTCCCCGCGCGGACGCTGCGATGTTCTGCAGTTGCCCGTGCAGGCTCCTGATCAGCGTCACTTTCAGTTGCTTGTCCGCCATGACTTTCTAACCCGTGATCTCTTCGAGGGTCTTGCCACGCTTGGCCGCGATCTCCTCGGGGGAGCGAATCTTCGCCAGCGCGTTCATGGTCGCGCGCACCACGTTGATCGGGTTGCGCGAGCCGTAGCTCTTGGCGAGCACGTTGCGCACCCCGGCACACTCGAGCACCGCGCGCATGCCACCGCCGGCGATGACGCCGGTACCGTCGGAGGCCGGCTGCATGTACACGCGCGTGGCTCCATGGGTACCTATGACCGCGTAGTGCAGCGAATCGTTGCGCAGCGCCACGTTAATCAGGTTCTTGCGTGCCTGGGTCATGGCCTTGGAGATCGCCACCGGCACCTCACGCGCCTTGCCGAAGCCATAACCGACGCGCCCGGAGGTGTCGCCCACCACGGTTAGCGCGGTGAAGCCGAACTGCCGGCCGCCCTTGACGACCTTGGCGGTGCGGTTCACGGCCACGAGCTTCTCGATGAACTCGTCGGCCGGCTGGCCCTTCTCTGGTCTCGCCATATGTAGTGTGTCCTGCCTAGAACTCAAGACCCGCTTCGCGGGCCGCATCCGCGAGCGCCTTGACGCGCCCGTGGAACTGGAAACCTGAGCGATCGAAAGCGACCTTGCTCACGCCGGCAGCCTTGCTGCGCTCGGCGATGGCACGCCCGACGGCCTTCGCCGCCGCGACATTGCCGGTGCTCTTCAGGCCCTCGCGCACCGCCTTCTGCACGGTGGAGGCCGCTGCGATCACCTTCGCGCCGTCCGCTTCGGTCACCTGCGCGTAGATGTGGTTCGGGGTGCGGTGCACGGAGAGGCGCGCCACCGCGAGCCCGCGAATGTGCGCGCGGGCCTTCACGGCGCGGCGCGCTCGCCGCTGCTTCTTCGTGATAATCACTTCTTCTTCCCCTCTTTCAGGGTGATCTTTTCCCCGGCGTAGCGCACGCCCTTGCCCTTGTATGGCTCGGGCGGACGGATGCCGCGGATCTCGGCGGCGATCTGCCCGACTTTCTGCCGGTCGATGCCCTTCACCAGGATCTCCGTCTGGCTCGGGGTCTCGATGGCAATGCCTTCCGGAATCGCCACGTTCACCGGATGCGAGAAGCCGAGCGTCAGATTCAGACTCTTGCCCTGCACCGCCGCACGGAATCCGACGCCGACCAGCTCGAGCTTCTTCTCGTAGCCCTTGGTGACGCCCTTCACCATGTTGGCGAGGTGCGCGCGCGTCGCACCGGCCTGGGTGCGCGCCTGCCCGGGGTCCGAGTACTTGATCTCGAGCTTCATCTGCGTCTGCACGACCGAGACTCCGGCGCCCAGCGGCAGGCTCAATGAGCCCCTGGCGCCCTTGATGGTCACGGCCTGCGCGGCGATGGTCGCGGTCACGCCCTGCGGCAGTTCCAGCGGAGCTTTGGCAATTCTCGACATGATGGCTATTTCGCGATTAGGTAACGATGCACAGGACTTCGCCGCCCTGGCCGCTGGCGCGCGCCTGGCGATCGGTCATCACGCCCTTGGGCGTGGAGACGATCACCGTGCCCATGCCGCCCAGGATCTTCGGCAACTCGTCCTTGCCACGATAAATTCTCAGCCCCGGACGGCTGACACGCTCCAGGCGGTCGATCACCGGCCGGCCCTCGAAGTACTTCAGCCCAATCGTGAGACGCGGCTTGCCGCTGTCCGCGTCGAGGCGGAAGTCCGCGATGTAGCCCTCGTCCTTCAGCACCTTGACGATGGCCGTCTTCAGGCGCGAGGAGGCGAGCTGCACTTCGGCTTTGCCAGCGGTCTGGCCGTTGCGAATGCGCGTCAGGAGATCGGCAATCGGATCAGTCATGCTCATGCGGTGTCCCTCACCAGCTCGCCTTGGCGAGTCCCGGAATCTCACCGCGGTTGGCAACTTCGCGGATCTTCACCCGCGATAAGCCGAACTTGCGGTATACGCCACGCGAGCGCCCCGTGATGGCACAACGGTTGCGCTGCCGCGAGGCGCTTGCGTCGCGCGGTTGCGCCTGCAGCTGCGCCTGCGCAGCCAGCCGCTGTTCGGGCGAGCTCTTGGGGCTTCTGATCAGCTCCTTGAGCTTCGCGCGCTTCGCCGCGTACTTTTTCACGATCCCGGCGCGACGTTTTTCGCGCTCGACCATGCTCGTCTTCGCCATAGACTTTATGGTTCCTGTTACTTCCGGAACGGGAAGTTGAATGCCTCGAGCAATGCTCGGCCGTGACGGTCATCGGTCGCCGTCGTAGTAATCGTGATGTCCATGCCACGGATCTGGTCGATCTGGTCGTACTGGATCTCGGGAAAAATGATCTGTTCCTTGACGCCCAGGCTGTAGTTGCCCTGGCCGTCGAAGGCGCGCGCCGACACGCCGCGAAAGTCACGGATGCGCGGTATCGCGATGCTGATGAGACGGTCGAGGAACTCGTACATGCGAGCGCCGCGCAGCGTCACCTTGGCGCCGATGGCGAGCCCGGCGCGCAGCTTGAACGATGCATTGGCCTTGCGGGACTTGGTGATCAGGGGCTTCTGGCCGGTGATCTTGGTGAGGTCGGCGACCGCCGCGTCCATCACCTTCTTGTCGGCAACCGCCTCGCCCACACCCATGTTGATCGTGATCTTGCTGATGCGTGGCACCTGCATGATGTTCTCGATCTTGAGGTCCGAGCGCAGGCGTGGCACGACTGTCTCGCGGTAGAACTGCTGTAACCTGGCTGCCATAACTGCTCTTAAGCCCGCGCCTTTCAGGCGTCGAGCATTTCTCCGTTCGATTTGAAGAAGCGCACGCGCTTGCCGTCCGTCAGGGTCTTCACGCCGATGCGGTCGCCCTTCTTGGCGGCCGGGTTCCAGATCGCGACCTTCGACACCGCCAGCGGCATTTCCTTCTCGATGATGCCGCCCTGCTTGCCGCCCTGGGGGTTGGGCTTCTGGTGCTTCTTCACCATGTTCACGCTCTCGACGACCACGCGGCCGTCGGGGAGCACCTGGATCACCGCGCCGCGCCGGCCGCGGTCACGGCCGGTCAACACGACAACCTGATCGCCTTTGCGGATCTTCTTCATCTCAGAGTACTTCCGGTGCCAGCGAAATGATCTTCATGAACTGCTGGTTACGCAGCTCGCGCGTCACGGGTCCGAAGATGCGTGTGCCGATCGGCTCGAGCTTGTTGGTGAGGAGCACCGCGGCGTTGCCATCGAAACGGATCAGCGAGCCATCGGCACGGCGCACGCCGTGGGTGGTGCGTACCACCACCGCGTCGTAAACCTCGCCCTTCTTCACCTTGCCGCGCGGGATGGCGTCCTTGACGCTCACCTTGATGACATCGCCGACCGTCGCATAGCGACGGCGCGAGCCGCCGAGCACCTTGATACACATCAGGGTGCGCGCGCCGCTGTTGTCAGCGGCATTGAGCATTGTGCGCATCTGAATCATGGTTCAGCGCCCCGTAGCCTTTTCCACCACTTCGAGCAGCCGCCACGACTTGTGCCGCGACATCGGCCGGCACGGCGTGATGGTGACGAGATCGCCCTCTTGCGAGGCGCCGCCCTCATCGTGCGCGAGCAGCTTGGTCGTGCGCCGCACGAACTTGCCGTACTGCGGATGCTTCACCAGCCGTTCGATCTCGACCGCGATGGTCTTCTGCATCTTGTTGCTGACTACGCGCCCGGTGAGGGTGCGTGCGCCCTTGGCTTCCACCTTAGATTCGCTCACTTACTTGCCTCCGCTGCCTGCGGCCTGCTGTTGGCGCAGCACCGTCTTCAGGCGCGCGATATTGCGGCGCACCTTGCCGAACTGATCGGGTTTGGGCGATTGCCCGGTGGCGCGCTGCATGCGCAGCGCGAACTGCTCCTTGCGCAGCTTGACGAGTTCGTCGGCGAGCTCGGCCGCCGACTTGGTGCGCAGCTCTTTGGCGTCCATCTAGCGAACCTGCCGTTTCACAAATGTGGTGGACACGGAGAGCTTCGAGCCTGCCAGGCGAAACGCCTCGCGAGCCGTCACCTCATCCACGCCCTCCATCTCGAACAACACCTTGCCGGGCTGCACGCGCGCCACGTAGTACTCCACGTTGCCCTTGCCGCTGCCCATGCGTACTTCCAGCGGCTTCTTGGAGATCGGCACGTCCGGGAACACCCGGATCCAGATCTGGCCGCCGCGCTTCACGTAGCGCGCCATGGCGCGCCGCGCCGCTTCGATTTCGCGCGCCGTCATGCGCGCCCGACTGGTGGCCTTGAGGCCGAATTCCCCGAAGGACACGTTGGCGCCGCGGTGCGCCAGGCCGCCGTTGCGGCCCTTGAACTGCTTGCGATACTTGGTGCGTTTGGGCTGAAGCATGCTCATGCGTTAAGTCTCTATGCCTGCGCCGGGGCATCGGGCGCCGCGGGCGCCGCGGCGGGCACCGGGGTTGCGGGCGCGGCGGCAACCGGGGCGGCCTCAGCCTCGGTCGCGGCGGCTGCCAGCTCAGTCTTGTCGAACACTTCGCCCTTGAAGATCCACACCTTCACGCCGATGACGCCGTAGGTGGTCTGGGCCTCCGACAGGCCGTAGTCGATGTCGGCACGGAAGGTGTGCAGCGGGATGCGGCCCTCGCGGTACCACTCGGTGCGCGCGATTTCGCCGCCGTTGAGGCGACCGGAAACGCGCACCTTCACACCCAGGGCGCCACTTCTCATGGTGCTCATGACCGCGCGCTTCATGGCACGGCGGAACATCACGCGCTTTTCAATCTGCTGCGCGATGGAATCGGCGACCAGCTGCGAGTCAAGCTCGGGCTTTCTGATCTCGGCGATGTTCAGGCGCACGTCGATTACCGGCATGCCGAGCAGCGCGGCGGTTTCCTGGCGCAGCTTCTCGATGTCCTCGCCCTTCTTGCCGATGACGATGCCGGGGCGCGCCGTCTGGATAGTGATGTTCACCTTCTGGGCGGCCCGCTCGATGAGCACGCGGCTGACGGAGGCATCCTTCAGTTTGTGCTTGAGGAACTGGCGCACCCGGAAATCGGTGGCGATGTGCAGCGGGAACTGCTTCTTGCCCGCGTACCAGCGGCTGGTCCAGTCACGGGTGATTCCGAGCCGGATGCCAATCGGGTTGACCTTCTGACCCATGCGTTAATCCTTCTTGCCGTCGCTGACGCTGACGGTGATATGACTGTTGCGCTTGATGATGCGCGCGCCGCGGCCCTTGGCGCGGGCGGCAAAGCGCTTGAGCGTCGGGGCCGTGTCGACGTGGATGAGGGCAACCTTGAGTTCATCGATGTCAGCGCCGTGGTTGTGCTCGGCGTTGGCGACCGCGGACTCGAGCACCTTGAGCACGATGTCCGCGCCCTTCTTCGGCATGAACTTCAGCACCGAGATGGCATTGCCGACCGGCTGGCCACGCACGACGTCGGCCACCAGCCGGCACTTCTGCGGGGAAATGCGCGCGTAACGCAGTTTGGAGGTGACTTGCATGGGTTTTTCCCGCGCCCTTACGTGGCGGCCGCCTCCACTTTGCGATCGCCCGAGTGCGCCTTGAAGGTGCGCGTCGGGGCAAACTCGCCCAGCTTGTGGCCGACCATGTTCTCGGTGATGAGCACCGGAATGTGCTGACGGCCGTTGTGCACGGCGATGGTGAGCCCCACCATCTCCGGGATCACCATCGACCGGCGCGACCAGGTCTTGATCGGCTTGCGATCGTTCCTGGCCGACGCCACCTGCACCTTCTTGGCGAGGTGCAGATCGACGAACGGGCCTTTTTTCAGTGAACGTGGCATGTGTGTCTGTCGCTCTTAAAGATCAGCGGATGCGGTTCTTGCGGCGCTGGACGATCATGCCGTCCGTGCGCTTGTTGTGACGCGTCTTGAGTCCCTTGGTATTCCAGCCCCAGGGACTTACCGGGTGCGGGTTGCCCTGGCCGGACTTGCCTTCACCGCCACCGTGCGGGTGATCGACCGGGTTCATCGCGAGTCCGCGCACCGTCGGGCGGATGCCCTTCCAGCGCTTCGCTCCGGCCTTGCCGTAGCTGCGCAGGTTGTGTTCGTCGTTGCCAACTTCACCGATGGTGGCGCGGCAGTCGACGTGCACCTTGCGCGTCTCCCCGGACTTGAGCCGCAGGTACGCGTAGATGCCTTCGCGCGAGGTGAAGCTCACCGAAGAACCGGCACTGCGCGCCAGCTGCCCGCCGCGGCCGGGCTTCATTTCCACGTTGTGGATGATCGAGCCCACCGGCACGTGACGCAGCGTCATGGCGTTGCCCGACTTGATCGGAGCATCGGCGCCGGAGCGCACTTCGTCACCCGGCTGCATGCCCTTGGTGGCAAGGATGTAACGCCATTCGCCGTCCGGGTACTTGATGAGCGCGATGTGGCTGGTGCGGTTCGGGTCGTACTCCAGGCGCTCGACCCTGCCCGCGATGCCGTCCTTGTCGCGCTTGAAGTCGACAATACGGTACTTCTGCCGCGACCCGCCGCCGATGTGGCGCGTGGTGATGCGGCCGAAGTGGTTGCGCGCACCGGTCTTGTTCTGGTGCTTGGTGAGCGCTTCGTGCGGCCCACCCTTGTGCAGGTGTGAGCGGTCGATCTTGACCACCGCGCGCTGACCCGGAGTTCTCGGCTTGTATTTGATAAGAGCCATTGCGATGCGTCCTGTCAGGCCTTGGCGCGGGCTTCGTAGTCGATCGTCTGGCCGGCAACCAGGCTCACGTAGGCCTTCTTCCAGTCCTGGGTGCGCCCGTGCGTCTTGGCGAAGCGGCGCGTCTTGCCCGGCTCATTCACGACCTGCACGCCGGCGACCTTCACTTCGAACATCAACTCGACGGCTTTCCTGACGTCGGTCTTGGTCGCATCGCGGCGTACGCGAAACGTGTACTGGTTGTGGTTCTGCATCGCGAGCGAGGTTTTCTCGGTCACGTGCGGAGCGATCAGCACGGTCATCAGCTGCTCGCGGTTCATACGATGGCCACCGGCCAACACCCAACGGGGCTCAGAGCCCCGTTCATATAGCTAAGAAGCGAAATCATTGGAGGCGCTCCTCGATCAGCTTTACCGCGCCAACCGTCATCAACACCTTGTCGTAGGCGGCGAGCGACAGCGGATTGAGCGCCGTCACTTCGATGACTTCGACGTGCGGCAGATTGCGCGCGGCCAGATACAGCTTCTCATCCGTCGCCTCGACCACGATCAGCACCGAGGGGAGCGACCAGGCCTTCAGCTGGTTGGCGAGCAGCCGCGTCTTCGGGGCTTCGAGCACGATGCCGTCGGTGACCAGCAGCCGCTCGGTGCGCGCGAGCTGCGCCAGCATCGAGCGGATGGCGCCGCGATACATCTTGCGGTTCACCTTCTGCGCGAAATCGCGCGGCTTGGCCGCGAAGGTCTTGCCGCCACCGACCCAGATGGGTGAGCGGCTGGAGCCCGCGCGCGCCTGGCCGGTGCCCTTCTGGGCGTGCGGCTTTTTGCCGCCGCCGCGCACTTCGGCACGCGACTTCTGCGCCTTGGTGCCCGAGCGACCGGCGTTGCGGTACGCCGTGATCACCTGGTGCACGAGCGCCTCGTTGAACTTGCCGCCGAAGGTGGCTTCCGACACCTGCAGCGTGGAATCGCCGTTGACTGATTTGAGTTGCATGACGGCTTAACTTCCCATGCGCTGCAGAATGAGCGTTGCGCGCATCATTTCTTGCCTGCCTTTGCGGGATCCTTGGAGGGGCCGGAGCCGGCCTTGAGCGGCGCCAGCGTCTTGCGCTTCGCGCGGCGCGCGGCCTTGAGCGAGGAGCGCACGATGACCTGGCCGCCTTCCGCGCCCGGCACGGCGCCGCGGATCAGGAGAAGATTTCTCTCCAGATCCACCTGTACGACCCTGAGGTTCTCGGTGGTGCGGCGCTGCACGCCCATGTGGCCGGCCATGCGCCGGCCCTTGAATACGCGGCCCGGCGTCTGACGCTGGCCGATGGAGCCCGGCGAGCGGTGCGTCAGGGACACGCCGTGGGTCGCGGGCATACCACCGAAGTTGTGACGCTTCATGGTGCCGGCGAAGCCCTTGCCGACGGTGGTACCGGTGACGTCCACCTTTTCGCCTTCCTTGAAGAGGTCGGCCTTGATCTCGGTGCCCGCCTTGAACTCACTGGTATCGGCATCGGTAAGGCGAAATTCCACCAGCGCCTTGCCGGGAGCGACGTTGGCGCGGGCGTAATGGCCCGTCAGCGCCTTCGAATACAGCTGCGGGCGGCGCGTGCCGTAGGTGACCTGCACGGCGCGATAGCCGTCTTTGTCCTGCGCCTTCACCTGCGTGACGCGGTTCGGCAGAACCTCGATCACGGTCACCGGCACAGTCTCGCCGGCGTCGGTGAAAACGCGCGTCATGCCGGCCTTGCGACCGACCAGTCCGATAGCCATTTCTGTCCTCACAAATTCGCTCGCAGGCACTGCGATTGGTGCCTGCAAGACCCAAGGCATGGGCTAAGTCATTGAGACAACAGGAGATTTACGCACGCGACCGGTGCGCTTGTCTCGAGTGGTCTTGGAACTTAAGCCCCCTCGGGGAGCCGTTTCCAACCTCGCCCGATGCCGCTTACGCGACCGCCCACGGGGAAACACCCCGGGGCCAAAAGGGCGCGCAGTATAGGCGGGCGTCCCTTGCGAATCAACTGCCTGAATGGGTCTGGCTGCGGACCTCCCGTGGCACGCGCTCAGCGCGACCTGCCTCCGGGAAATCCCGGGAGAACGGGCCGCCGACTGCCCGTCATTTGCCAGAAAAATACCAGCAGAACGGCAAGGTGTTGTCGGGCAGCCTCAGCCAGGATTACAGCCGGGCCAGCTGACCTCGGAAACGAGACGCGCGATGCAAAATCCAAGCTCTGAAACCGTCCGCGCTGCATCCGGCGCTGCACGCGAACCGGGTCACTACTATCTGTGGGCGTCAGTCATCGTGGCGGCGCTCGCCGCCCTTGGGTTCGCGCCCACCTTCTATCTGCGGCCGATGTTCCACAGCGAGGCTTTGGCGCTGCCGGTGGTCGTGCACGGGCTGCTGATGTCCTCCTGGTGCGTGCTGCTGATTGTGCAAGCATCACTCGTAGCAGGCGGCAGGGTGAACTGGCACCGTCGCGTCGGGGTGCTGGGTGCCGCGCTGGCTGCGGTCATTGTCGGGTGGGGCATTTGGTTAACGGTACGCGCTGTGGCCATCGAGGGCGCCACTCATGTGGGCCTCAAGTTCCACTACCTGCTGGGGCTCAACGTGGTGAATATGCTGCTCTTCGCCGCGCTCGTTGCCGCAGCGATACGCTGGCGTACGCGCCCTGAGTACCACAAGCGCTTGATGTTGCTTGCAACAGTCACGCTGTTGGCTCCGGCTCTGGCCAGGATTGTCATCCTGGTTATTCACGGCCACAGCGCGGTGCCGCAGTTCGCCGCCTTTTATGCAGCCATCCTTGCCTGCGTCGTCGTCGATGCACTGCGCCATCGACGTCTGCACCCGGCGCTTGCCTGGGGCGCAGTGCTCGTGATCGGAACCTTTCAGGTGACCTACTGGATGGAGAAGACTGACACCTACATTCGGACCGTCAGGGAATTTTTCGGATGACAGGTGTGCCCGGCAGTCGCCGCGAGCGCGCGAAAGCCGCGACCTTTGCCTGCGTAAACGCAGCGGCTATCAATTCAGCTTGATCTGCACGTCCACGCCCGCCGGAAGCTCGAGCTTCATGAGGGCGTCCACCGTCTTGTCGGTGGGGTTCACGATGTCCATGAGGCGCTTGTGGGTGCGCAGCTCGAACTGGTCGCGCGCGTCCTTATCGCCGTGCGGGGAAACGAGCACGGTGAAGCGCTCCATCTTGGTCGGCAGCGGCACCGGACCCCTGACGGTGGCGCCGGTGCGCTTGGCCGTCTCAACGATCTCCTTGGCGGAGGTGTCGATGAGGCGATGGTCGAACGCCTTTAAACGGATGCGGATGTTCTGGTTAGCCATTGTGTCCCCATGCGCTGCGCGCAACTTTCCTGCGGGATCGCGGAAGACCGCGACCCGCAGCATGTAGCGGCGCAAAGCGCCGGTAAGAACTGCATTTCATTACTTCAGGATCTTGGTTACGACGCCGGCGCCGACGGTCTTGCCGCCTTCGCGGATCGCAAAGCGCAGTCCGTCTTCCATCGCGATCGGACTGATCAGATCCACCGTCATCTTGATGTTGTCCCCGGGCATCACCATCTCCACCCCGGCAGGCAACTCGATCAACCCCGTCACATCCGTGGTGCGGAAGTAAAACTGCGGCCGATAGCCTTTGAAAAACGGCGTGTGCCGCCCGCCCTCTTCCTTGGACAGCACGTACACCTCGCACTCAAAGTGCGTGTGCGGGGTAATGCTGCCAGGCTTCGCCAGCACCTGGCCACGCTCCACTTCCTCGCGCTTGGTGCCACGCAGCAGCACCCCGACGTTGTCCCCGGCCTGCCCCTCATCCAGGAGCTTCCTGAACATCTCCACCCCGGTGCAGGTGGTCTTCACCGTGGCCTTCAGCCCCACGATCTCCACCTCATCGTTCACCTTCACGATGCCGCGCTCGATACGTCCGGTCACCACCGTGCCACGCCCGGAGATCGAAAATACGTCCTCAACAGGCATCAGAAACGGCTTGTCCACTTCGCGCTTGGGGATCGGGATGTACTTGTCCATCTCCTCCACCAGCTTCACCACCGAGGGCACCCCGATCTCGCTCTTGTCCCCTTCGAGCGCCTTCAGCGCCGAACCAATCACAATCGGAGTCTTCTCGCCTGGAAACTTGTAGGTGGTCAGAAGCTCCCGCACTTCCATCTCAACGAGCTCCAAAAGCTCCTTGTCGTCCACCATGTCCGCCTTGTTCATGTACACCACCATGTACGGCACGCCCACCTGGCGGGCGAGCAGAATGTGCTCGCGCGTCTGCGGCATCGGCCCATCCGCCGCCGACACCACCAGAATCGCCCCGTCCATCTGCGCCGCTCCCGTGATCATGTTCTTCACGTAATCAGCGTGTCCCGGACAGTCCACGTGCGCGTAGTGACGGTTCTTGGACTGATACTCCACGTGCGCAGTCGAGATCGTGATCCCGCGCGCCTTCTCTTCGGGCGCCTTGTCAATCTGGTCGTACGCCACAAACGTCCCGCCGTAGGTCTCGGCCATCACCTTCGTCAACGCCGCCGTCAACGTCGTCTTACCGTGATCCACGTGACCAATCGTCCCCACGTTAATGTGCGGCTTACTGCGCTCAAACTTCTCTTTGGACATGGCGTGTTCCTCGACTCTTAACTTTTCTGCAGTTACTTCTTGATGATGCCGTCGGCGATGTTGGGCGGCACTTCCACGTACTTGGCGAACTCCATGGTGAAAGTCGCGCGGCCCTGGCTCATGGAGCGCACGGTGGTCGCATAGCCGAACATTTCCGACAGCGGCACGTCGGCCGCGATGGCCTTGCCCGCGGGGGTCTCGTCCATGCCGGTGATCTGTCCGCGCCGGCGGTTCAGGTCGCCGATGACATCGCCTGAGTATTCCTCCGGCGTCACCACTTCCACCTTCATGATCGGCTCGAGCAGCACGGGTTTCGCGCGCCGGAAGCCGTCCTTGAAGCCCATACTGCCTGCGATCTTGAACGCCATTTCGTTCGAGTCGACGTCGTGGTACGAACCGTCGAACAGCGTGACCTTCACGTCCACGATCGGGTAGCCGGCGATGACACCGGTCTCGACGGCTTCCTTGATGCCCTTGTCCACGGCCGGCACGTACTCGCGCGGCACGCTGCCGCCGACGACACCGTTCACGAACTCGTAGCCCTTGCCCTGCTCGTTCGGCTCGAGTTTCAGCCACACGTGACCGTACTGGCCGCGGCCACCGGACTGGCGCACGAACTTGCCTTCCGCCTCGACCTTGCCGCGGATGGTTTCGCGGTAAGCCACCTGCGGCTTGCCGACAGTCGCGTCGACCTTGAATTCGCGCTTCATGCGGTCGACGATGATTTCCAGGTGCAACTCGCCCATGCCGGAGATGATCGTCTGCCCGGACTCCTGGTCGGTGTGGACGCGGAATGAGGGGTCTTCCTTGGCGAGGCGCTGCAGCGCCAGGCCCATCTTTTCCTGGTCGGCCTTGGTCTTCGGCTCCACCGCCACTGAGATGACGGGTGCCGGGAATATCATCTTCTCGAGCGTGATGACTTTCTCGAGATCGCACAGCGTGTCGCCGGTGATGACGTCCTTGAGTCCCACCGCGGCGGCGATATCACCGGCGCGCACTTCCTTGATCTCGGTGCGATCACTGGCGTGCATCTGCAGCAGGCGCCCGATGCGCTCTTTCCGGTCCTTGGTCGGCACGTACACGGTGTCGCCGGAGTTGAGCACGCCCGAGTAGACGCGGAAGAAGGTCAGGTTGCCGACGAACGGGTCGTTGAGAATCTTGAAGGCGAGCGCCGCGAACGGCTCATCGTCATTGGCCTTGCGGGTGATGGGAGCGCCGCGATCGTCGATGCCCTTGACGTCCGGCATGTCCACCGGCGAGGGCATGAACTCGATGACCGCATCGAGCAGCGCCTGCACACCCTTGTTCTTGAAGGCGGTGCCGCACATGCACAGCACTACTTCGTTCCTGATCGAGCGCTGGCGCAGGCCCTGGCGGATCTCGTCTTCCGAGAGTTCCTCGTGCTCCAGGTACTTGTGCATGAGCGTGTCGTTGCCTTCGGCAGCCGACTCGATCATTTTCTGGCGGTACTCCAGGGCCTCGGCCCTGAGCTTCTCCGGGATCTCGCGGTATTCGAACTTCATCCCCTGGGTTTCCATGTCCCAGTAGATGGCTTTCATGCGGATGAGATCGATTACGCCTTCGAAGTTGTCTTCGGCGCCGATGGGCAGCTGGATGATCAGCGGATTGGCGCGCAGGCGCGTCCTGATCTGGTCCACGCAGCGGAAGTAGTTGGCGCCGGCGCGGTCCATCTTGTTGACGAACGCGATGCGCGGCACGGCGTACTTGTTCATCTGCCGCCACACCGTCTCGGACTGCGGCTGCACGCCGGACACGGCGCAGAACAGCGCCACGGCGGAGTCAAGCACCCGCAGGGAGCGCTCCACCTCGATGGTGAAGTCGACGTGCCCCGGGGTGTCGAGAATGTTGATGCGGTGCTCGGGGAAGCTGCTGTCCATGCCCTTCCAGAAGCAGGTGGTAGCCGCAGCAGTGATGGTGATGCCGCGCTCCTGTTCCTGCTCCATGTAGTCCATCACGGCCGCGCCGTCGTGGACTTCACCGATCTTGTGCGAGACGCCGGTGTAAAACAGGATGCGCTCGGTCGTGGTCGTCTTCCCCGCGTCGATGTGCGCGGAGATGCCGATATTCCGATAACGCTCGATGGGCGTCGCGCGTGCCACAGTCAATATCCTTTAAGGTGTTACCAGCGGTAATGCGCGAAGGCCTTGTTGGCCTCCGCCATGCGATGCGTGTCTTCACGCTTTCTGACGGCGGCGCCGCGGTTCTCGGAAGCCTCCATCAGTTCGTGCGCCAGGCGAAACGCCATGGACTTCTCGCTGCGGGCACGAGCGGCCTCGATGACCCAGCGCATAGCCAGTGTCTGGCGGCGGGTGGCCCGAACTTCAACCGGCACCTGGTAGGTGGCGCCACCCACCCGGCGCGACTTCACTTCGACCACCGGCTTCACGTTGTCGAGGGCGGTCGAGAGCACCTCGATCGCCTCGCCCCCCTGCTTGCCGGTCTTCTCGGCAATGCGATCGAGCGCGCCATAAATAATGCGTTCGGCGGCGGACTTCTTGCCGCTTTTCATGATGACGTTCATGAACTTGGCAAGCATCTCGTTGTTGAACTTCGGGTCCGGAAGAATGCTGCGGACCGGGGCTTGGGCTCGGCGGGACATGGCTTATCTACCCCTTACTTCTTCGGGCGCTTGGCGCCGTACTTGGAGCGGCTCTGGCGGCGCTCGGCAACGCCGGCGCAGTCCAGGGTGCCGCGCACCGTGTGATAACGCACACCCGGCAGGTCCTTGACGCGGCCGCCGCGGATGAGCACCACCGAGTGCTCCTGCAGGTTGTGGCCTTCACCGCCGATGTAGCTGCTGACCTCGTAACCGTTGGTGAGGCGCACACGGGCGACCTTGCGCAGCGCCGAATTGGGCTTCTTCGGCGTCGTGGTATAGACGCGCGTGCAGACGCCGCGCTTCTGCGGGGATGCCCCGAGCGCCGGTACCTTGGTTTTTTCTGCCTTCGTCCGGCGCGGTTGCCGGATGAGCTGACCCGTGGTCGCCATCTTTTCCTGATCTCCGTGCTCACGCGATGAGCGACCTGCGAAGACCACCGGGCCGCCTGCTTGAGGCGGCCCGGTTCTCGTAAGTCGCTGTTTCCGGTGCCGGCGTGTGTAAAGGCCGGCCCGACAAAGGCCGGCGATTCTAGGTACCCACCCCCGGAGTGTCAACCGCCCGTAACACTCCGGCGGCCTCTGCCCGGGGGCCTGTCGGCCCCCGGAGCGGCCCGGCCTACGCCGCCGGTGCTCTGCGGGCCCGCGCGGGGAGCTCGGACGGCGTTTCAGCTGTCAGGGTGACCCGTGTGACGTCTAGGATTGCCGGCATGCCAGATTCCCACAACCTGGGGCGCTTCATAGAGGCCCAGGACAAGGTGTTTGCGGCAGTGCGGGCGGAGCTCCGCGTCGGCAGCAAACGAACGCACTGGATGTGGTTCATCTTCCCGCAGCTGGCGGGCCTGGGCTCCAGCCCCATGGCGCGTCTTTACGCACTCTCCGGGATCGCCGAAGCGCGCGCTTACCTGAGCCACCCGGTGCTCGGTCCGCGGCTGCAGGAGTGCACCAGCCTGGTCAATGCCGTGCGTGGCAGCACCGCCCTGGTGGAGATCCTCGGTTCGCCCGACCACCTGAAGTTCCGCTCTTCCATGAGCCTGTTCGCGCGGGTGGCCGGCGGCGAGAGTGTGTTCGGTGAGGCGCTGGTGAGGTATTTCGACGGTGCGCCTGATCCCCTGACACTGGAGCTTCTTGGTGAGGAATGAAGCCGCGCCCGGCCGCCCGCGTTCCCACGGCAGCCGCACGGCGCGCCTGCCGCACGCTCCGTCGCACCGCGTAGCGTGGCTGCGAGGTAGCGAGTCCATACTGCCGGCAGCCATGCGATGCTCGCCGCCACCCAATAAGATAAGGAGCGCATCATGCCCACCCTGACCCTCTGGAGCCGCGGCGCCCTTGCCGCACTCGCCCTGCTGACGGTCCCGCTGCTCGCAGCCGTCCCCGCACCGGCGGCCGACCGCTATAGCGAGGCCGTCGATCATCCGGGCCGCAGCGCCGCGGATCTGAAACGCGACGCGGTCGATCATCCGGCCGAGATTCTGCGGCTTGCGGACATCAAACCCGGCATGCATGTGGCGGACTTTCTTGCCAGCAACGGTTACTACAGCGAGCTGCTGAGTTACATCGTCGGACCCGGCGGCAAGGTGCTGCTGCTGAACAACGACGCCTATGAAAAATGGAGCGGCCGGCGCTGGCAGGAGCGCCTGGCGAATGGCCGGCTTGCCAATGTCGAGCATCGCACCATCGACGTCGAGCACATCGATCTGCCGGATCACTCACTCGATGCACTGTTGCTCATCAAGGTCTATCACGATCTCTACTGGGTGGACAAAGACCACGAGTGGCCCAAGATGGATCCCAACACCGTCCTGAACGAAATCGCACGGGTGCTGAAGCCCGGCGGCACGCTGCTGCTGGTGGACCATGCCGCCAAGCCCGGTACCGGCAGCGCGGACGCCGGCACGCTGCATCGGATCGATGAGGCCTATGCCCGGCGCGACTTCGAGAAACATGGCTTCAGCCTGGTCGCCAGCAGCGACGTGCTGCGCCGCCCCGATGATGCACGCGACGCCCTGACCTACGAAGGACCCATGGTGGGCAAGACCGATCGCTTCGTGATGGTGTTTCACAAACACGGCTGATTCAGCCTCACCCTGACACGCTGCGCTGTTAGAATCGCGCGGCGGCGATCAGGGGGTACGAGGGTGTTCTCGGCTGATACCAGCAAGGGCCCGCAGCGGTCGGGGCGGGCACGGTGTCCGCACATCGCCGGAGCCTGGCCGTTGGCGGCCATGAGTGCGGTATTCCTGCTCGCGCGGGCCGCCTGGGCAGCGCCGCTGGAGGTCTACGGACGCCTGCCGCACCTCGAAGACTTCGCACTCTCCCCGGACGGCGCGCGCATTGCTTTCGTAAAAACCGAGGGCAATACGCGCATCGCCGATGTGTACTCGATCGCCGGTCACACCATGCTGCGCGGAATGCGGGTCGGCGATGAGAAGCTGCGTTACATCAGATGGGCAGACAACGACCGCCTGATGATAGTGACTTCAGTCACCACCGTGCCGTTCGGGTTCAGCGGTGAGAACAGCGAGTGGCAGCAGCTGGAGGTCTTCAACGTCGCGACCGGCAAGCGCTTCGGGGTTCCGCAATCCGAGCGGTTCAATGGTGTGGAGTTGCTGAACGCGATCGCCGGCCGCCCCATGGTCCGCCGCATCAAGGACCGCACCGTGCTGTTTGTTCCGGGTCTGCAGGTGACGAACGAAACGGCGCTGGCGTTGATCGGCTTCGATCTCGACACGCAGAGCTCGCACGTCGTGCGCGTCGGCAAGCCCGGCACGCTCGGCTGGGTTGTCGATGCGACCGGTGCCGTCCAGGCTGAAGAAACCTACAGCGAGCACGAGCGCCGCTGGAGCATCTTCCTGCGCCTGGCGGGGCACATGCGGGAGGCCGCCTCCGGTAAGGAGGAAATCGAATTTCCACAGCTGCTGGGCTGGGGACCGACCCCGGATACCCTGCTGGTGGACATGATGGAGAACGGTCACCGCGTGTGGAAACTCATGTCGCTCAAGGACGGCACCCTCAGTGCGGAGATGACCGGCACCGAGACGCTGAGTTTGCCGATCGAGAACCCCCTCACTAACCGCATGATCGGCGGTGTCCGCGTGAACGACACCAGCGAGTACGTGTTTTTTGATCGCGGCCTGCAGGAGTCATGGGACGCGGTAGTGCGGGCCTTTCCCGGCGAGCGGGTGCTGTTTGAGTCAGCCTCGGCGGACTTTCGCAAGATGATCGCGCGCGTCGAGGGTGCGAAGGGCCTTCGCTTCGAGCTCATCGACCTCGATGCGCACCGTGCAACTTCCCTGGGCAGCGTATACGAGGGCGTAACCCAGCCACTGGAGACACGACGCATCACCTACGCCGCCGGCGACGGTATGAAAATTCCCGCTTATCTCACTGTACCGCGCGGCAAGCCGGCGAAGAACCTGCCGCTCATCGTGTTGCCACACGGCGGTCCTGCGGACCGCGACACGGCCGACTTCGACTGGTGGGCCCAGGCGCTGGCGGACCAGGGCTATGCCGTGTTGCGACCCAACTACCGCGGTTCGCTCGTCACTTCGGAACTGCTGAGCGCAGGGTATGGTCAGTGGGGCCGCAAGATGCAAACCGACCTTTCCGACGGCGTGCGCTACCTTGCTAAGGAAGGCACCGTCGATGCGGCGCGCGTCTGTATCGTCGGCGCGAGCTATGGTGGCTACGCGGCGCTCGCCGGAGCGGCCCTGGATCCCGGGGTCTACCGCTGCGCGATCTCAGTCGCCGGTATCGGCGACCTCAGGCGGATGCTCAAGGCCGAAAACGGCGCACAGGGGCGCAAGCAAAGCCTGGCGCAGCGTTACTGGAATCGCTTCATGGGCGTCAGCGGTCCGGACGACCCGGCGCTGGATGCGATTTCCCCCATCAAGCACGTAGATGCGATCAGCGTGCCGATACTCCTTATCCACGGCCGCGACGACACGGTCGTGCCGTTCGAGCAGACCCAGCTCATGTACGACGCGCTGCGCGCGGCGAACAAGGACGTACAGCTCGTGAAGCTCAAGGACGAGGATCACTGGCTGTCGCGCAGCGGCACACGGCTGCAGATGCTGCAGGAGTCGGTGGCGTTCCTCCGCGCCCACAATCCGCCGGACTAGTCTTTCAGGAGGGTTTCCTGAATTTCAGGATGAACTGATCCGTCTTGCCGCGAATCGCCGGATCGAACACCTTGAGCGTGTGATCATCGGCAGGGTTGTGCAGCACCTCGCTCGCACCTTCGAACTTGAAGCCCGCGGATTCAACTTCCTTCTTCACCGCCTCCGGATCGATGCGATGCAGCGTGGAAGTGTCGCGAAAGCCGGAACCGGCTGCGGCGACGTGATCGAGCACGATGAATACGCCGCCGGGCTTCAGGGCGCTGAACACGGCTTTGTCGAAATTGACGACGTCGGCATTCGGAATGTTGTGCAGGTCATGGTAGTTCTGCGACGTCCACACGAGATCCACCGGTTCGGGCAGCGCCAGATCCTTGATGCTCATGGTGCTCACCACCACGTTGCCGTAGTGCGGATCAGCGGCGAGCGCCAGTATCGGTGCCGCCGGGTCCGGTGAATCGGGCGCCGCCTGTGCCGGGCGCGGCCGCGCCAGTGCATACACCTTGCCCTTGGTGCCGACGACGAGACTGAAAAGGCGCGTGAAGTACCCGGAGCCCGGCAGCAACTCCGCTACGCGCTCGCCCGGATGCACGCCGGCGAACGCCAGGCTTGCGGCGGGCTTGCGCCCGTCATCGCGGGCACGGTCGGCCTCGGGACGTGCGGGGTCGGCCACCGCGCGGGTAATCGAGTGATCAGGCACAACACCACGCGCCTGGGTCGCGGCGCACAGCAGTGTGGCGGCGATCAGTCCTGCGGCGAGCATGA
Source organism: uncultured Gammaproteobacteria bacterium (assembly GCA_963718865.1). Taxonomy (GTDB): domain Bacteria; phylum Pseudomonadota; class Gammaproteobacteria; order Steroidobacterales; family Steroidobacteraceae; genus 13-2-20CM-66-19. The sequence continues at coordinate 731,627 of CAVRAE010000002.1, forward strand.
TTGGTTTCATGGGAACTCCTGACATAAGACACGGCCGGGCTGAGCACTCTAGGAGGATTCTGTGACAGAATCCACCGACCTGCGGACGCACCGCAACCACAAGAAAAGCGCCCCATGACCGCAAAATTCACCGCCTTCGTGTCCGGCTGTCTGCTCGCGGGCTGCGCCGCGTTCGCCGCGGCCGCCACGCCTGCGCCCGCGGAGCCCGGCCTCTCCCATGAGGCCGAGAATGCAGTCGTCAAGGTGTTCGCCACGCTGGTGCGTCCGGATTTATCCCGGCCATGGGCCAAGGCTCCGCCGCAGGAAGTCACCGGCACCGGGGTGGTCATCGAGGGCAAGCGCATCCTGACCAACGCGCACGTCGTGCAGTACGCCAGCCAGGTGCAGGTGCAGGCCAACCAGTCCGGCGACAAGCTCTCGGCGACGGTGGTCGCCATCGCGCCCGGAATCGACCTGGCGGTGCTGAAGCTCGACGATGAGTCGTTCTTCGACAGGCGTGCGGCGCTGCCGCGGGCGAGCAGCGTGCCGAAGATCAAGGACGCGGTGCTGACCTACGGGTTCCCGACCGGCGGCGAGTCACTGTCGATCACCCGCGGCATCGTGTCGCGCATCGAGTTCGTGAGCTACAACCTCGGCATCTCCGGGCTTCGCATCCAGGTCGACGCCCCCATCAATCCCGGCAACAGCGGCGGACCTGCGATCGCCCAGGCCAAGATGATCGGACTGGTGTTCAGCCACCTGATGGGCTCGGAGAACATCGGCTACATCATCCCCAACGAGGAAATCGAGCTGTTCCTGAAGGACATCGCCGCGGGCCGTCCGTACGCCAAGCCGGCAATGTACGACGAACTGCAAACGCTGGAAAACCCGGCTCTGCGCGCCTATCTGAAGCTCGACGGTTCGGTGCGCGGCACGGTGGTCTACCGGCCCTTCGAAGGCGCCGGACCCTCGCCGCTTAAGCAGTGGGACGTCATCACCCGGATCGCGGACACCCCGATCGATGACGAGGGCATGATCCAGGCGGGCGACAACCTGCGGCTGGCGTTCCAGTACCAGATCCAGAAGGTGGTGCACGACGGCACGGTGCCGCTCACCATCGTGCGCGCCGGCAAGTCGCAGACCATCCGCCTGCCCGTGCCGACCCACCGCCCGCTCCTGATCGACTTCCTCGCGGGAACCTATCCGTCGTACTTCATCTACGGGCCACTGGTGCTGTCGCGCGCCTCGATCGAATCACTGCAACTGCTGCGTCAGCGCCCCGGGGCCGGCGGCGCGACCGCCGCCGCGCTTGGCAACCCACTCATCGCCCGCCTGGGGGACCCGCCGGATGCCAGCCACGACGAACTGGTCGTGGTCTCCTCGCCGCTGTTTCCGCACGCGCTCTCGAAGGGCTATTCGAATCCCGCCGGGGAAGTCGTAAAGGCGGTCAACGGCACGCCCGTGAAGAGTCTCGCGCAGATGGTCGCGCTGCTGCGTGATCTGAAGGACGAGTTCGTGACCATCGACTTCGACAACACCATCGGTGAGGCGCTGGTGTTTCCGCGCGCGCCAACCGTCGCCGCGACCGAGGGGATCCTCACCGACAACAGCGTACGGGCGCAGGGTTCGGCGGACATGATGAAGATCTGGCAGGGGAAATAACGGCCCACGGAGGCGCGTGAACAGGACACGGGACACACGCGGTTCGCGACGCAGCCTCTCCCGGGGGCTGGGTGCTCTGGTGCTTGTGCCGCTGCCGCTCCTGGGTGGCGAGCCCGCCGCGAGCGCTCCGCGCGCCGTCGAGGTGCTGGTCGGCTCCGACCCGGTCTGCGAAACCCTGCGCCAGGAACTCGCGGCCCATTGGCAGGTCAACGGCTTTGCCGCCGAGCCGGAGTGGCGGCCGGCCGGCGTGCAGTTTCCAGAGGCGCTGGCCGATGCCCAGGAAGCCGACCTCGACTTCTACAACGACGGCAAGCTGTCGCGCGTGTTGCTCACCGCCTGGGCCAGCCGCTACATGCTCGGCAGTGCCCTGCTCGTGCAGCACGGGCGCGCAACGGCGAAGCTGGACGTGGCCATGAGCGATCCGCTCGAGGACCCGGATGCCTGGTTCATTCCCTGCCAGCTGCAGGGCAAGCGCGTCGCGCTGAAAGAATGCCCGCCGTTCTCTGCGAACAACGACGAGGCTGGACTGACCGTGTCCTGGGCGCAGCGCACGCACCACGTGCGCTTTCAGGGCCGCTACGCGGACGTCGTGCCGGTGCGCCTGCACGGCAGCACCTACGTCATTGTGACGGGCTCGGCCGCAGAGTCGGTCGGCTACGCCGCGGTGCTCAAACCGCTCCCGGTGCGCACCTTCAGGATGACCTGCCTGCTGCACCGGCATTGAGGCGCGCCGCGAGCTGCGCCTTAACCTGCGGCCACCCCGCGGCGATGATGGAGAAGCGCGCCGAGTCGCGCGGCTTCAGGTCTGTCGCCAGCCGGTGAGCGCGCAGGATCCCCTCGAACTGCGCGCCAATACGTGCCAGCGCCGCGCGGGAACGTTCGTTGCGCGCGTCGGTGTGAAAACACACGCGCTGCACGCCCCACACTTCAAAAGCGTGCGCGAGCATCAGCAGCTTGGCCTCGGTGTTGGCGGCGGTGCGAATGGCCGTGGCGTTGAGCCAGGTGTAGCCGATCTCGCAGCCGTCGGGACCGCCGCGCTCGCCGCCCGGATGCCCGGCGGGCCAGGGCCAGCACTCGATGTCGAAAAAGCGGCTCGAGCCGATCACCACGCCGTCGGCGGCACGCACCGTTGCAAAGGCCAGCGCGGTGCCCGCCTCGCGACGGGCGAGTGCGGTGTCGACGTACTGCGTCATGGCGGCAAGGCCCTGCGGAACCGCACTCCATTGGTAGAGCGCCAGATCCTCACCCGCGGCCGCGACCAGGCCCGGGATGTGGCCCCGCTCGAGCGGCTCGAGACGTACGTGCCTGCCGGCGAGAACGGGGTATTCAGAGCTCACAAGGTCTCCGCGTCCGGGTCACACCCATGATACCCAGCGACGGCCGGCGTGGCGGCAAAAAAAACGGGCCGGCGAAGTGCTCGCCGGCCCGCTTTTGACTCAACAGCGTTAAGGCTCTCTAGCCCGCAGCGCTCTCCGACTCTTCGCTTACGCTCGCCTCTTCGGCATCCGGCAGCCCGCCGCTCACGTCCATGAAGCTGCGGCGGTCGGCGCCCTCGAGTTTGCGACGCCGGGTGGAATGGGCCGCGAAGCCCGTACCCGCCGGGATCAGCCGGCCGACGATGACGTTCTCCTTCAGACCCCGCAGGTCGTCCTTCAGTCCCCGCACCGCAGCTTCAGTCAGCACGCGGGTGGTTTCCTGGAACGAGGCGGCGGAGATGAACGACTCGGTCGCCAGCGACGCCTTGGTGATGCCGAGCAGTACCGGTTGCAGCCGGGCTTCCTTCTTGCTGCCCTGCTTCGCCCGGTCGTTGATGTCCAGCGCGCGCGCACGGTCGAGCTGCTCGCCACGCAGCAGTGCGGTCTCGCCCGCTTCCTGCACCTCGGTCTTGCGCAGCATCTGGCGGATGATCACCTCGATGTGCTTGTCGTTGATCTTCACGCCCTGCAGACGGTAGACGTCCTGGATCTCGCGCACCAGATAGTTCGCCAGCGCCTCGACGCCCTGCAGACGCAGGATGTCGTGCGGGTTCGGCTCGCCGTCGGCGATCACTTCGCCACGCTCCACGGTTTCGCCTTCGAAGACGTTGAGCGTGCGCCACTTCGGGATCAGCTCCTCGTACTTCTCGCCGTCGTCGCTGGTGATGATCAGACGCCGCTTGCCCTTGGTCTCCTTGCCGAAGCTCGCGGTTCCGGACTTCTCGGCGAGAATTGCCGGATCCTTGGGCTTTCTGGCTTCGAACAGATCCGCCACCCGCGGCAGACCGCCGGTGATGTCGCGGGTCTTGGAAGACTCCTGCGGGATGCGCGCGATGACATCGCCCAGCGACACGCGCGCACCGTCCTCGAGGCTGACGAGCGCACCCGGGGGCAGTGTGTACACCGCCGGGATCTCGGTGTTGGCGAAGGTCAGCTCCTTGCCCTTGCTGTTCACCAGTTTGATGGTGGCGCGCACGTCCTTGCCGCCGCGCTGCTTGGTGTCGAGCACCACGGTACTGGAGAGGCCCGTGACTTCGTCGACCTGCGAGGTGACCGTGAGGCCATCCACGAAGTCCTGGAACTTCACGATGCCCGCCACCTCGGTCACGACCGGATGGGTATGCGGATCCCAGGTGGCAACCACCTGGCCGGCGGCGGCCATGGCGCCTTCCTTGATGTTGATCACGGCGCCATACGGCAGCTTGTAGCGCTCGCGCTCCCGGCCGAAGTCATCCACCACGCCGAGCTCGCCCGAGCGCGAGACCGCTACCAGGTGGCCCTTCTCGTGCTGCACCGTCTTCACGTGATGGAAGCGGATCAGGCCCTTGTTGCGCACTTCCACACTGCTGGCCGCCGCGGCCCTGGAAGCCGCGCCGCCGATGTGGAAGGTGCGCATGGTGAGCTGCGTGCCGGGTTCGCCGATTGACTGCGCCGCGATGACCCCCACGGCCTCGCCGATGGAAATCGTGCGGCCGCGCGCCAGATCCCGCCCGTAACAGCTCGCGCACACCCCGTAGCGTGTCTGGCAGGTGATCGGCGAGCGCACCTTGATCTGGTCGATGCCCTCGGTCTCGAGCAGCCTTACCATCTTCTCATCGAGCAGCGTGCCGGTCGCGATCAGCACTTCCTTGGCGCCGGGCTTGATGATGTCTTCGGCCACCACGCGGCCGAGCACCCGCTCGCCGAGCGCCTCGACCACGTCCCCGCCCTCGACCAGCGGCGCCATGGCCAGTCCGTTCACGGTGCCGCAGTCGACCTCGGTCACCACCAGGTCCTGCGCCACGTCGACCAGGCGCCGGGTGAGGTAACCGGAGTTCGCGGTCTTCAGCGCCGTGTCGGCCAGTCCCTTGCGGGCGCCGTGCGTGGAGATGAAGTACTGCAGCACGTTCAGGCCTTCGCGGAAGTTCGCCGTGATCGGCGTCTCGATGATCGAGCCGTCGGGCTTGGCCATGAGGCCGCGCATGCCGGCGAGCTGGCGGATCTGCGCCGCGGAACCGCGGGCGCCCGAGTCAGCCATCATGAAGATCGAGTTGAAGGACTTCTGCTTGTGCTTCGCGCCCCGCAAGTCGGTGGCGTCTTCCGAGCCGAGCTTCTCCATCATGGCCTTCGCCACCTGGTCATTGGCACGCGACCAGATGTCGACCACCTTGTTGTAACGCTCGCCGTTGGTGACGAGACCGGACGCGTACTGGTCCTGGATCTCCTTCACTTCCGTGTCGGCGGCGGCAACGATGCGCGTCTTCTGCTCCGGGATGACGATGTCGTCAATACCGAAGGAGATGCCCGCACGGGTCGCGTAGTGGAAGCCGGTGTACATGAGCTGGTCGGCGAACACCACGGTCTCCTTCAACCCCAGCGCGCGGTAACACGCGTTGATGGTCGCGGAGATCGCCTTCTTGGTCATGTCCTGGTTGATCAGATCGAAGGACAGGCCCTTGGGCAGGATTTCGAACAGCAGCGCGCGGCCCACGGTCGTGGGAACCACGCGGATCCTCTCCGTGAGGGTGCCGCCCTCGCCGCGCAGGTGCTCGCGCAGTCGCACGTGCACCTTGGCCTGCAGGTCGACCCCGCGGCTCTCGTAGGCGCGGTGCACTTCCCCGCCGTCGGCGAAGAACGCCCCCTCGCCCGCCGCGCCGATCTTCTCGCGGGTCATGTAGTAAAGGCCCAGCACCACGTCCTGCGACGGCACGATGATCGGGTCACCGTTCGCCGGCGAGAGGATGTTGTTCGAGGACATCATCAGTGCGCGGGCTTCGAGCTGCGCTTCCAGCGACAGCGGCACGTGCACGGCCATCTGGTCACCGTCGAAGTCGGCGTTGAACGCCGTGCACACCAGCGGATGCAGCTGGATCGCCTTGCCCTCGACCAGCAGCGGCTCGAAGGCCTGGATCCCCAGGCGGTGCAGCGTCGGCGCACGGTTCAGCAGCACCGGATGCTCGCGGATCACCTCTTCGAGGATATCCCAGACTTCCGGTCCCTCGCGCTCCACCAGGCGCTTGGCGGCCTTGATGGTCGAGGCCTCGCCGCGCAGCTGCAGCTTCTGGAAGATGAAGGGCTTGAAGAGCTCGAGCGCCATCTTCTTCGGCAGACCGCACTGGTGCAGGCGCAGCTGCGGGCCGACCACGATGACCGAACGGCCCGAGTAGTCGACGCGCTTGCCGAGCAGGTTCTGGCGGAACCGTCCCTGCTTGCCCTTGATCATGTCGGCGAGCGACTTCAGCGGGCGCTTGTTGGTGCCGGTGATGGCACGTCCACGGCGGCCGTTGTCGAGCAGCGCATCCACCGCTTCCTGCAGCATGCGCTTCTCGTTGCGCACGATGATATCGGGCGCGTTGAGCTCCAGCAGCCGGCGCAGGCGGTTGTTGCGGTTGATGACGCGCCGGTACAGGTCATTCAGGTCCGAGGTCGCGAAGCGCCCGCCATCCAGCGGCACCAGCGGCCGCAGATCCGGCGGCAGCACCGGCAGCACGGTCAACACCATCCACTCGGGCTTGTTGCCCGACTCGACGAAAGACTCGATGAGCTTCAGGCGCTTGGAGAGCCGCTTGAGCTTGGTCTCAGAGGCGGTCGCCGCCATGTCTTCCCGCACCTTGACCACTTCCGCGGCCAGATCGATGGTGCGCATCAGCTCGTACACGGCTTCGGCGCCCATGCGGGCGTCGAACTCATCGCCGTGCTCCTCGATCGCCTCGAGGTACATCTCGTCGGTGAGCAGCTGGCCGCGCTGCATCGGCGTCATACCCGGGTCGATGACCACGAAGGCCTCGAAGTACAGCACGCGCTCGATCTCGCGCAGCGTCATGTCGAGCATGAGGCCGATACGCGAAGGCAGCGACTTCAGGAACCAGATGTGCGCCGTGGGGCTGGCGAGCTCGATGTGGCCCATGCGCTCACGGCGCACCTTGGACTGGGTCACCTCGACGCCGCACTTCTCGCACACCACGCCGCGGTGCTTGAGGCGCTTGTACTTGCCGCACAGACACTCGTAGTCCTTCACCGGACCGAAGATCTTGGCGCAGAACAGGCCATCCCGCTCCGGCTTGAAGGTGCGGTAGTTGATGGTCTCGGGCTTCTTCACTTCGCCGTACGACCAGGCGCGGATCATCTCAGGCGACGCCAGCCCGATCTTGATCGAATCGAAGTGTTCGACCGGAGCGTGCTGCCGGAACAGTTTCAGTAGATCTTTCATAACTTAGTCCTGCTCCAGTTCCATATTGATGGCGAGTGAGCGGATTTCCTTCACGAGAACGTTGAAGGATTCCGGCATGCCGGCATCCATCTGGTGGTTGCCGTCCACGATGTTCTTGTACATCTTGGTGCGGCCGTTCACGTCGTCCGACTTGACGGTCAGCATCTCCTGCAGTGTGTAGGCGGCGCCGTATGCTTCCAGCGCCCACACTTCCATCTCGCCGAAGCGCTGGCCGCCGAACTGCGCCTTGCCGCCGAGCGGTTGCTGCGTCACGAGGCTGTAAGGCCCGGTCGAGCGCGCGTGCATCTTGTCGTCGACCAGGTGGTTCAGCTTCAGCATGTACATGTAGCCGACCGTGACCTGGCGCTCGAAGCGCTCGCCGGTGCGGCCATCGAACAGATACGTCTGGCCGTTCAGCGGCAGGTCCGCGAGCTTCAGCATGCGTTTGATTTCGGTCTCGCTCGCGCCGTCGAACACCGGGGTCGCCATCGGCACCCCGTTGGTGAGATTCCTGGCGAGCTGCGTGAGATCCGCATCGTTCATGCTGTCGATGTCTTCCTTCTGGCCGCCGGTCTCGTTGTAGATCTGCTTGATGAAGCCGCGCAGATCCGCGAGTGCCGCCTGCTGCTCGAGCATGCGGCCGATCTTCAGTCCCACACCCTTCGCCGCCCAGCCCAGGTGCGTCTCCAGCACCTGGCCGACGTTCATGCGCGAGGGCACACCCAGCGGATTCAACACGACGTCGACCGGTGTGCCGTCTTCGAGATACGGCATGTCCTCCACCGGCACGATGGTCGAGATCACGCCCTTGTTACCGTGACGGCCGGCCATCTTGTCGCCCGGCTGCACGCGGCGCTTAACGGCCAGATACACCTTGACCATCTTGAGCACGCCGGGGGCGAGGTCATCGCCCGCGGTGATCTTGGCCTTCTTGTCGTCGAGACGCTTCTCGAACGCCTTGCGCTGCAGTTTCAGGCGCTCGGAGGCCTGCTCGAGCTGCAAGTTCGCATCCTCGCCCTCGAGGCGAATTTCGAACCACTCCTCGCGCGGCACCTCATCCAGGTACTCAGCGGTGATCTTCGCGCCGCTCTTGAGCTTGCGCGGCCCGCCGGCAGCAGCCTGGTCCAGCAGCATGTCGCGCACCCGCTGGAACAGGTCATCCTCGAGAATGCGCTGCTGATCCAGGAAGTCCTTGCGGACCCGCTCGATCTCGGCCTTCTCGATGGACAGCGCGCGGCTGTCCTTGTCCACGCCGTCGCGGGTGAACACGCGCACGTCGATCACGGTGCCGTCCATGCCGGGCGGCACGCGCAGGCCCGTGTCCTTCACGTCGGAGGCCTTCTCGCCGAAGATTGCCCGCAGCAGCTTCTCTTCGGGGGTCAGCTGCGTCTCGCCCTTGGGGGTCACTTTGCCGACCAGGATGTCGCCGGCCTTCACTTCAGCGCCGATGAAGGCGATACCCGCTTCATCGAGCTTGGCGAGCGCGGTGTCACCCACATTGGGGATGTCGGCGGTGATTTCCTCGGGTCCGAGCTTGGTGTCGCGCGCGACGCAGGTGAGTTCCTCGATATGGATGGTGGTGAAGCGGTCTTCCTCCACCACGCGCTCGGAAATCAGGATCGAGTCTTCGAAGTTGTAGCCGTTCCAGGGCATGAACGCGACCAAGAGGTTCTGGCCCAGTGCCAGTTCTCCCAGATGCGTCGACGGGCCATCGGCCAGCACATCGCCGCGCGCGATCACATCCCCGGCATTCACCAGCGGGCGCTGGTTGATGCAGGTGTTCTGGTTGGAACGGGTGTACTTGGTGAGGTTGTAGATGTCCACGCCCGGCTCGCCGGCGAGGGTTTCATCATCGTTCACCCGCACCACGATGCGTGACGCATCGACCGAGTCGACCGCGCCACCGCGCTTGGCGATCACCACCACGCCCGAATCGATCGCCACCGGGCGCTCCATGCCCGTGCCCACCAGCGGGGTCTCCGAGCGCAGCGTCGGCACCGCCTGGCGCTGCATGTTCGAGCCCATGAGGGCGCGGTTGGCATCGTCGTGCTCGAGGAACGGGATGAGCGAGGCCGCCACCGACACGATCTGCTTCGGCGAGACGTCCATGTAGTTGATGCGCTCGCGCGGCATGAGCGTGAACTCGTTCTGGAAGCGGCAGGACACGAGTTCATCGGTGAGCTCGCCCCTGGATCCCAGCACCGCGTTCGCCTGCGCGATCGCGAATTCGCCTTCCTCGATCGCCGACAGGTAATCGATGCGATCGGTCACGCGGCCGTTCTCCACGCGCCGGTACGGCGTCTCGAGGAAGCCGTAGTTGTTGGTGCGCGCGTACACGGACAGCGAGTTGATGAGGCCGATATTCGGACCTTCCGGGGTCTCGATCGGGCAGACGCGGCCGTAGTGGGTCGGGTGCACGTCGCGCACTTCGAACCCCGCGCGCTCGCGCGTCAGTCCGCCCGGGCCGAGTGCCGAAACGCGGCGCTTGTGAGTCACTTCCGACAGCGGGTTGTTCTGGTCCATGAACTGCGACAGCTGCGAGGAGCCGAAGAACTCCTTGACCGCGGCCGCCACCGGTTTGGCGTTGATCATCTCCTGCGGCATCAACGGCTCAGTCTCGGCGATCGTCAGGCGCTCCTTGACGGCGCGCTCAACCCGCACCAGACCCACGCGGAAGGCGTTCTCCGCCATCTCGCCGACCGATCTGACGCGGCGGTTCCCCAGGTGATCGATATCGTCCACCTGGCCGTTGCCGTTGCGGATGTCGATAAGCACCTTCAGCACGTCGATGATGTCGGACATATCGCCGTACTGCGCGACCAGGCGCTTGGAGAGCTCGTCGGTGCGGGTGCTGGCGTATTTCTGGTCGTACAGAATACCGGGACCGAGGATCTCCTTGCGGCCCACGCGGCGGTTGAACTTCATGCGGCCGACGGCCGAGAGGTCGTAGCGCTCGGGATTGAAGAACAGGTTGCCGAACAGGTTCTCGGCGGCGTCCTTGGTGGGCGGCTCACCGGGACGCATCATGCGGTAGATCTCCACCAGCGCCTCCAGGCGCGTCTTGGTGGGATCGATCCGCAGCGTGTCGGATATGTAGGCGCCGCGGTCAAGATCATTGACGTACAGCGTGTTGACCTGGGTGATGCCGGTTTCGATCAGCTTCTCGACCGAAGCCGCGGTCAGCACCTCGTTGGCCTTGGCGAGGATCTCGCCGGTGTCGGTGTTGACCACGTCGTGGGCCAGCACCTTGCCGTAAACGTACTCGCGCGGCACGCGCAGGCGCGTGACCTTGGCGTCTTCGAGCTGGCGCACGTGCCGCGCCGTGATGCGGCGGCCTTCTTCGACGATCACCTGATCGCCGATGCGGATCTCGAAGGTTGCGGTCTCGCCGCGCAGGCGCTGCGGCACCAGCTGCAGCGCCACTTCATCGGCGCTGACGAAGAATGTGTTGGTCTCGAAGAAGGTCGCCAGCACCTCCGCCTCGGTCATGCCGAGCGCGCGCAGGATGATGGTGACCGGGAGCTTGCGCCGGCGGTCGATGCGCGCGAACACGCAGTCCTTGGGGTCGAACTCGAAATCCAGCCACGAGCCGCGGTAAGGAATGATGCGTGCCGAGAACAGCAGCTTGCCGGAGGAATGCGTCTTGCCGCGGTCGTGATCGAAGAACACCCCCGGTGAGCGGTGCAGCTGCGACACGATGACGCGCTCGGTGCCGTTGATGACGAAGGTGCCGTTGTCGGTCATGAGCGGCAGCTCACCCAGGTACACCTCCTGCTCGCGCACGTCCTTGACCGGCTTCTTGGCGCCGGGAGCTTCCTTGTCGAGGACAATGAGGCGCACCTTGACGCGCAAGGGGGCGGCGTAGGTGAGGCCGCGCAGCTGGCACTCCTTGACGTCGAACACCGGCTCGCCGAGCCGGTAGCTCACGTACTCTAACGATGCGTTGCCGCTGTAGCTGGAAATCGGGAACACGCTCTTGAAGGCGGCGTGCAGTCCGATGCGCTCGCGCGTCTCTTCAGGCTTGTCGACCTGCAGGAACTTGCGATACGAATCGAGCTGAATGGCCAGCAGGTAAGGCGTGTCGAGAATGCTCGCCTGCTTGCCGAAATTCTTGCGGATGCGCTTTTTCTCGGTGAAGGAATAAGCCATCGAGTGGTCACCTCAGGTTCGACCCCGCCTTAGCGGGCGGGATCAGCAAAAAAATCACGCGCGTCATCAAATCAGTCGCAAACCATGCCCTCTCCGCCCGCAACGCAGCGCCCAAAGCGGCGCGCCGGAGGGAGAGGGCTGCCGGCGCAGGAGGTGCTACTTGACCTCCACCTTCGCGCCGGCTTCCTCGAGCTTCTTCTTCATGGTCTCGGAGTCGCCCTTGGAAACGGCTTCCTTGACCGTCGAGGGTGCACCCTCGACCAGGTCCTTCGCTTCCTTGAGTCCGAGACCGGTGAGCTCGCGGATCACCTTGATCACCGTTACCTTCTTGTCCGCCGGGTACTCCTTGAGAGTGACGGTGAATTCCGTCTGCTCTTCAGCGGGAGCGGCGGCGGCAGCGCCGGCGCCGGCGCCGGCAGCCATCGCCACCGGGGCGGCGGCGGTGACACCGAACTTCTTCTCCATGTCGGAGATCAGCTCGACGACTTCCATCAAAGTCATCTTGGAAATTGCATCGAGGATTTCGTCTTTGTTAACAGCCATTTGAGTCTCCAAAAAATTACTTAAGACAGTTAAGCAGCCGCGGCCTGTTTCTGATCGCGTACGGCGGCAACAGTGCGTGCGAGTTTCGCCGGCGGCTCGGCGAGCGTGCGGACGAACTTCTGGATCGGCGCCTTGAGCACACCGAGCAGCATCGACAACGCCTGCTCGCGAGTCGGCAGACTCGCCACTTTCTCGAGCTCCGCGCCGGGCATTACCTGCCCGCCCAGGGACACGAGTGTCGCCACGAGCTTCTCGTTCGCCTTGGCGAAGTCCTTCACCACGCGCGCCGCCGCGCCCGGATCGTCCTTCGAGAAAGCGAGTACCAGAGGCCCTTTGAGCTTCGGTCCCACCGATTCGAACGACGTGCCGGCGAGCGCCTTGCGGGCCAGCGTGTTCTTCACAACACGCACGTACACGCCCTGCTTTCTCGCCCTGGCACGCAGCTCGGTCATCTGTCCGACCGAAAGCCCGCGGTACTCGGCGGCCACAACCGAGTGGGCATGTGCTGCCACCTCGGCCACTTCCGCTACGAGCGCCTTCTTGTCTTCGAGTTTGAGTGCCATTCATCTCTCCTCTCGCTGCGAAGATCACCCATGAAGCGTGCGTCGCTACGCGCGCTTCCCCTCTTCGACGGTGACCTCCACGCCTCGAGGAGTTCCTCGATGCGAAAAGCGGTTCACCATCTGCGCAGGCGGTCCATTAAGAGGGCCGGTTGCGGCCTTGCGGCCTGTCCCTTCCCTCGCCTGCGGTCTTCGACGATGGCCTGGGTCAAAGCACCCCGGCCCGCATCAAAATTGCCCACGCGCGGTCGCGCGGGACTTACTGCGGTTGCGCTTACGCGCAACCGAAGTCCATTTAACTCAGAGTCGTCTGATCGACCATCACGCCCGGCCCCATGGTCGAGGACAGCGTGACGCGCTTCAAATACACACCCTTCGAAGTGGCGGGTTTCGCCTTCTGCAGATCCGCGATCAGCGCATGGAGGTTTTCCTTCAGCGCGTTCACTTCGAAATTCGCCTTGCCGATCGTGCAATGCACGATGCCGGCCTTGTCGACCCGGTAGGTGACCTGGCCGGACTTGGCATTCTTCACCGCGGTCGCGACGTCCGGGGTAACCGTGCCGACCTTGGGGTTCGGCATGAGACCGCGGGGACCGAGGATCTGGCCCAGCTGACCCACGACGCGCATGGCATCGGGGCTGGCGATCACGCGGTCGAAGTTGATCTCCCCCGCCTTCACCTGGGCGGCGAGATCCTCGAGTCCGACGATGTCGGCGCCCGCGGCCTTGGCCAGCTCCAGGTTCTTGCCGGAGGTGAACACCGCCACGCGCACGGTCTTGCCGGTGCCGTGCGGCATCACGGTCGAGCCGCGCACCTGCTGGTCGGACTTGCTGGCGTCGATCCCCAGGTTCACGGAGGCATCCACGGCTTCCGCGAACTTCGCGGTCGCAAATTCCTTCACCAGCTTCAGGGCTTCCTCGACCGGGTACTGCTTGCCTGGGGTGATCTTGTCTTTCCAGGCCTTGATTCGCTTAGGCGTAGCCATGATCAGACTCCTTCCACGTCGACGCCCATGCTGCGCGCGCTGCCCGCAATGGTGCGGACCGCGGCGTCAAGGTCTGCGGCGGTGAGGTCGGGCTGCTTCATCCTGGCGATCTCCTCCAGCTGCTTGCGGGAGATCTTGCCCACCTTGGCGGTATTGGGGGTGCCACTGCCCTTTTCAATGCCGATGGCCTTGCGGATCAGCACCGCGGCGGGCGGGGTCTTCATCACGAAAGTGAAGCTGCGGTCGCTGTACACGGTGATGATCACCGGGATCGGCAGGCCCTTTTCCAGCTTCTGGGTCTGGGCATTGAACTGCTTGCAGAACTCCATGATGTTCACGCCCTGCTGGCCCAGCGCCGGCCCGATCGGGGGCGAGGGGTTGGCGGCGCCTGCAGGCACCTGCAGCTTGATGTAGCCCGATACTTTCTTAGCCATCGATACCTCTCCTTAAGGTTCCAGCGCCTTGACGGCTCCCTTAAAAATTTGGCTGAAAGTCGCCTGCGGCGCTTTCAGCGGACATCACTTCGTAGCCCGCGGGCAAAAGGCGCGACTTTTGCCCGCTGCGCTGCAATTCAGTCAGGCCTTTTCGACCTGTGAGAAATCCAGCTCCACCGGCGTCGAGCGCCCGAGGATCTGCACCGCCACCTGCAGGCGGTTCTTTTCATAGTTGACGCTCTCGACCACGCCGTTGAAATCGTTGAACGGTCCATGGACAACCCGCACCACTTCGCCCGGCTCAAACAGCACCTTCGGCCGCGGCTTGTCGACGCCCTCTTCGACCCGCCGCAGGATCTGGTTGGCTTCCTTGTCGGTGATCGCCGCCGGCTTCTCGGAAGTGCCGCCGATGAAGCCGAGCACCTTGGGCACATCGCGCACCAGGTGCCAGGTCTCCTCGTCCATTTCCATCTGCACCAGCACGTAGCCGGGGTAGAACTTGCGCTCGCTCTTGCGCTTCTGGCCGTCGCGCATTTCGACCACCTCTTCGGTCGGCACCAGGATCTCGCCGAAGCGCGTCTCGAGCCCGGCGCGGGCGATGCGCTCCTTGAGGGATTCCGCCACGCGGTGCTCAAAGTTCGAGTAGGCGTGCACCACGTACCATCTCAACGCCACGTTCAACCCCCCTGCCCTGTGATTGCGCGGGTCGCCCAGGCGAGCACGAAATCCAGCAGCCAGAAAAACAATCCCGCCACGACGACAAATACGAACACCACCAGCGTCGTCGTGCCGGTTTCCTGCCTGTTGGGCCACACGACCTTGCGCAGCTCGACGCGCGCCAGTTCCACGAACTGCTTGAGATGCGTGCCGTACCACGAGAACCACACGACCAGTGCCGCGAGCGCGAGGCTCACGACCACGGGGAGCCAGCGCAGCCAGCTCGACTCGTTGGGCAGCAGGTAGTAAGCCGCCACGCCTGCGATCACGATCAGGATCGCGGCGACGAGCTTTGCCTGGTCCGCGGTGCCCGCGTCCTGAACTTTGATTACGTCTGTCATATCAACCGATGGCAGGCCAGGAGGGAATCGAACCCCCAACCTGCGGTTTTGGAGACCGCCGCTCTGCCAATTGAGCTACTGGCCTACTTTGATCGGCTGAAACCGCCTGCGGCGAGTTCAGCAGAACTACACTCATCAACTACTTCAGGATCTTGGTTACGACGCCGGCGCCGACGGTCTTGCCGCCTTCGCGGATCGCAAAGCGCAGTCCGTCTTCCATCGCGATCGGACTGATCAGATCCACCGTCATCTTGATGTTGTCCCCGGGCATCACCATCTCCACCCCGGCAGGCAACTCGATCAACCCCGTCACATCCGTGGTGCGGAAGTAAAACTGCGGCCGATAGCCTTTGAAAAACGGCGTGTGCCGCCCGCCCTCTTCCTTGGACAGCACGTACACCTCGCACTCAAAGTGCGTGTGCGGGGTAATGCTGCCAGGCTTCGCCAGCACCTGGCCACGCTCCACTTCCTCGCGCTTGGTGCCACGCAGCAGCACCCCGACGTTGTCCCCGGCCTGCCCCTCATCCAAGAGCTTCCTGAACATCTCCACCCCGGTGCAGGTGGTCTTCACCGTGGCCTTCAGCCCCACGATCTCCACCTCATCGTTCACCTTCACGATGCCGCGCTCGATACGTCCGGTCACCACCGTGCCACGCCCGGAGATCGAAAATACGTCCTCAACAGGCATCAGAAACGGCTTGTCCACTTCGCGCTTGGGGATCGGGATGTACTTGTCCATCTCCTCCACCAGCTTCACCACCGAGGGCACCCCGATCTCGCTCTTGTCCCCTTCGAGCGCCTTCAGCGCCGAACCAATCACAATCGGAGTCTTCTCGCCTGGAAACTTGTAGGTGGTCAGAAGCTCCCGCACTTCCATCTCAACGAGCTCCAAAAGCTCCTTGTCGTCCACCATGTCCGCCTTGTTCATGTACACCACCATGTACGGCACGCCCACCTGGCGGGCGAGCAGAATGTGCTCGCGCGTCTGCGGCATCGGCCCATCCGCCGCCGACACCACCAGAATCGCCCCGTCCATCTGCGCCGCTCCCGTGATCATGTTCTTCACGTAATCAGCGTGTCCCGGACAGTCCACGTGCGCGTAGTGACGGTTCTTGGACTGATACTCCACGTGCGCAGTCGAGATCGTGATCCCGCGCGCCTTCTCTTCGGGCGCCTTGTCAATCTGGTCGTACGCCACAAACGTCCCGCCGTAGGTCTCGGCCATCACCTTCGTCAACGCCGCCGTCAACGTCGTCTTACCGTGATCCACGTGACCAATCGTCCCCACGTTAATGTGCGGCTTACTGCGCTCAAACTTCTCTTTGGACATGGCGTGTTCCTCGAAGTGACCGCGCTCATCAGCGGCGCGGCGCCGAAAATTCCTCAAACCTGACTTTCAACTCGTCACCGGCCTACCCGGTCGACTGGAGCCCACGACCGGGATTGAACCGGTGACCTCGTCCTTACCAAGGACGTGCTCTACCAACTGAGCTACATGGGCTCTACGTCGGTTCAGATCCGCAACGGACCAACATTGGAGCGGGTAGTGGGAATCGAACCCACGTCATCAGCTTGGAAGGCTGAGGTTCTACCATTGAACTACACCCGCCAATGACGCCCACACCTGCCGGCCGCTTCCTTCGAAGTTGCGAGTCCATCCCGCCACTCAATGGTGGAGGGGGAAGGATTCGAACCTTCGAAGGCGTAAGCCGGCAGATTTACAGTCTGCTCCCGTTGGCCGCTTGGGTACCCCTCCGCAAAACGAGCCGCGTATTGTGATTTCGGGGTGACAGAGTGTCAATGCGTCTTTGGCCCGTTATTTGCTAAGGGCGGCCTCTCCCGCAAGGATCACTCCTTATATAGGAGCCGAATATGGGAGCCGACATAGGAGCCCGCCCCGAGCTTGCCTAGCCCAGGCCGGCGGTTCCGGCGGGAACGAGTTCCCGACGATGGGGTCATCCCCGCCTGCCCCGCCGACCCCCTCCCTGCCCCCGGCGGATGAATACAGCACCCCGGCCGCGGCATTGGCCCGATCCGTCAGGACCCAGGCACCGCCGCCCGCAAAGCCTCGAGCACTGCCGGTTCTGCCCGGCGCGCGTTCCCGGGACGCATGTCACGCGGCAGCTCGACCGGGCCATAGCGAATCCGCAGCAGGCGGCTTACCTCAAAGCCCACGGCATTCCACAGCCTGCGCACCTCTCGATTGCGCCCCTCGTGCAGCACCACCCGGAAGGTGCTGTGACCCAGGTCTTCGGCGTGGTTTTCGCCGGCCTCCGCAACGATGCGATCGAAACGCGCCGGGCCGTCTTCGAGTGTCACGCCGCGCAGCAGTTGCCGGAGCACCTGCGGACCGGGCTGCCCGCGCAGGCGCACCAGGTACTCACGCTCCACCTCGCCCGAGGGATGCATGAGGCGGTGAGCCAGTTCCCCGTCAGTGGTCAGAAGCAGCAACCCCGCGGTGTTGACGTCGAGGCGACCGACAGTGATCCAGCGGCCGTTCGCAGGCTCTGGCAGCCGCTCGAATACCGTCGGTCGCCGCTGCGGATCGCTGCGCGTCGTCACTTCGCCCACCGGCTTGTAGTAAAGAAGCACTTCCCGCGTGTTCAGATCGAGCGGACTTAAGCTCAGGCGGCGTCCGTCAAGGCGCACGTCGTCCTCGGGACCGGCGCGGTCCCCGAGCTGGGCCACGCGTCCCGCTACGCTTACGCGGCCGGCGCGAATCCACTCCTCGACGGTGCGGCGGGAACCCAGGCCCGCCCCGGCCAGCAGCTTCTGCAATCTGATCATGCGAATATAACGATGCGTGTTAAGCAGATACCCCGGCGATGCTTGTGTGACGCTGAGCCGGCGGCGTAGAAGGAAGCCATGATCTACGACAGCATTCTCGGCACCATCGGCAAGACCCCCGTGGTGCGCATCCAGCGCCTCGCACCCAGGCACGTCACCATGTACGTAAAGTGCGAGTTCTTCAACCCGCTCTCCTCGGTCAAGGACCGGCTTGCCATCGGCATCATCGAAGATGCCGAGCGCAGCGGCGCGCTCAAGCCCGGTCAGACGGTTGTGGAGGCGACCTCCGGCAACACCGGCATCGCGCTCGCCATGGTGTGCGCAGCCAAGGGCTACCCATTCGTCGCCATCATGACGGAAACCTTCTCGATCGAGCGCCGCAAGATCATGCGCATGCTGGGGGCGAAGGTGATCCTCACTGCCGCCGGCGAACGCGGCACCGGCATGGTGAAAAAGGCCGCGGAACTGGCGCAAAAAAACGGCTGGTTCCTGGCACGGCAGTTCGACAACGAGGCCAACCCCGCTTATCACCGCAACACCACGGGGCCTGAAATCATCCAGGACTTCGTGGGCAGGCGGCTGGATTTCTTCGTCACCGGCTGGGGCACGGGCGGCACGCTCACGGGCGCCGGGGAGATGATCCGGCTGGCACGCCCGGACGTGCAGATCATCGCTACCGAACCCGCCGGCGCATCGCTGCTCGCGGGCAAACCCTGGGCACCGCACAAGATCCAGGGCTGGACGCCGGACTTCGTGCCGGCGGTGCTCAAGCGCGAGGTGGCGCACCGGATCGTGCCGGTGGCGGATACCGAGGCCATCGAGACCGCGCGCCTGCTGGCGCGCAGCGAGGGTATTTTCTGCGGTATCTCCTCGGGCGGCACGTTCGCCGCGGCGCTGAAAGTAGCCGCCGAGGCGCCGCAGGGCTCGGTGCTGCTTGCCATGCTGCCGGACACGGGCGAGCGCTATGTCTCAACGATACTCTTCGAGGGCATTCCCGAAGGCAGCGACGCGGAACCCTAAGCGGTTGCGTTAAGCTGCGCTCAAGGTTCACCGCCAGCCCAAGCCCAACAAGATCGCCGCTGCCATGGATGCGCGCCAGTACGCATCGCTCCCCAACCCGTTCCCCATGTGGCGCGGCGGCGTGCTGCATGAGGCGCGCATTGCGTACGAGACCTGGGGGAAGCTGAACGCGGCACGCGACAACGCCGTGCTGCTGTTCACCGGCCTCTCCCCGTCGGCACACGCCGCCTCTTGCGGGCAGGATCCGGACGATGGCTGGTGGCAGGGCATGGTTGGCCCCAGGCTCGCCATTGATACCGAGCGCTTCTTCGTGATCTGTGTGAACTCGCTCGGCAGCTGCTTCGGCTCTACGGGACCCGCCTCCAGCGATCCGGCCACGGGCAAGCCCTACCGGCTCAGCTTCCCCGACCTCTCCATCGAGGACATCGCGCGTGCGGGGTTCGAGACCGTGCGCTCGCTCGGCATTACGCGTCTGGATACCGTCATGGGTCCGTCGCTGGGCGGCATGGTGGTGCTCGCCTATGCGGCCATGTTTCCGGGCAGCGCGCGGCGGCTGCTGTGCATCTCGGGCACGATGGCGGCGGCGCCCTTCACCATTGCGCTGCGCTCCATCCAGCGCGAGGCAATCACCAACGATCCGGCGTGGGCGGACGGCAACTACGACGCCCGCCACCCGCCTGCCACCGGCCAGGGCCTGGCGCGAAAGCTCGGCACCATCACCTACCGTTCCGCCGCCGAGTGGCAGCTGCGCTTCGGCCGCGAGCCCATTCGCGCGGATATGAAACGCGGCGGTCCGTTCAGGTCCGAGTTCGCCGTTCAGGGCTACATGGAATCCCTCGCGCAGCGCTTCGTCAGTGCCTTCGATGCGAACTGCTACCTGTACCTGTCGCGCGCCATGGACCGCTTTGACCTCGCGGCGCATGGCGAGCCGGTGGCGCTGTTTCGCGCCGCGCGACTTATGCAGGCGCTGGTCATCGGTGTGCAGACGGACCTGCTTTTCTCGGTGCATGAGCAGCAGGCGATTGCGGATGCGCTCAGGACCGCCGGGGTGGCGACGCGCTTCGCGCCGCTGTCATGCATCGAGGGCCACGATGCGTTTCTGGTTGACCTTAAGACCTTTGGCGCCGAGATCGGCGCATTCCTCGGGAAATAAGTTCACTGGCCACGGCGGCCCCCCGCGGGCGAGGCATAATGGCGCAGTTCGCCAGTACAATAACGAAAGCCGCAAGGGTCAGCAGTGGAACGCCGACTGCATACAAGGCATCGCGCACGCACGATCGTCTATATCAACGTGCCGGGCGGCCGCAGGAAGCTTTGCAAGGCGATGAACCTGTCCGCCACCGGGGTGTTCATCGAGACGACCAACCTGGGACTGCGCAAGGGTCAGCAGGTCGTGCTCTCGTTCGCCATTAATCTCGGCGTCATCACCAAGCTGCATCGGCGCACTGCCGTGGTCGCGCACGTCTCGCGCGGCGGTACGGGGCTCATGATGGAGAGTTTCGCGCAGGCATCGAACTGACGGCTGCGGCACGCGCGCCGCGCCGCTCCGCGGCCGCCTGAAACAACAACCCCGGCGCGTGGCCGGGGTTGCCTGGTGCACAGAGCGCGTCGCTCAGGTGGCCTTGCGGCGCCTCATGAAAATGCCGGCGAGACCAAGGCAGAACAGCGACAGCGTCGCCGGCTCGGGAACCCGTGTCACTACGATGTTGTCCAGGCCGTTACTGTTGTCGGCGCCGGAATCGCCGTTCTGAAAAAGCAGCGTCGTCGAGGTACCCGTCGCGAGGAAGGTGTCGGTGAACTGCTGCCAGGTCAGGCCAGTGGCGTTTACCTGGCTGTTGGTAAACGCGGTCTCTGAGCCGTTTACAAACAGCTCGACCGTACTCGTCGTCCCGAAAATGCCGCCGCCGGTCGTGTTGCCGATGTAAAAGGACACCGAGTACTTCGTCCAAGGCGTGGTGCTGACCACCTGCGACACCCCCTCAGTGGAGTTACTGCCATCTCCGGTCAGGTCCAGCCATTGGGTGTTGCCGGGCGCGGCTTCGAATGTCACGCCACTCTGCGCGAAGGTGCCACTGACGATCGATACGTTGGCCCCGGAGTCAGGTCCGGTAACGCTCCAGCCAGTCAGCGCCGCGGATCCGACGGTGAAGTTAGTGAAGGTCCCCGGGGGTGACGACCGGGGTATCGAAGTTACCATTCGCGATCAGGCTGCCTGCATGCGCGCCGGCGGCGCCAAGCAGCACGGCCACCGTGGCCGCGATGCGCAGGATTCGGGATCTCATGAGGTTGCTCCTCGGTGGCCGGGACCCTGTGAAACAGGATTTCTCCAGGGCATCAGCAAGGATCGGGCCACGGCCTGTTGCCGTTGACAATCAACAGACTGGCTGATGGCGGATCTCACGACTGTAAAATTATCCGACAACCTTGGTGATGCGCTAAGCATACGCACGCGCCGGTCGACGAGGTCGGGCGCGCGCGCGGCGCGCTTTACCGCTTCGAGGGCAGCGGGCGCCGCGACACCGACAACGTGCGCGTCAGGGGTCTCATCATGGAGAGCGTGGCCAGGCCTCGCCGCCGAACCTATAGAATCGTCCTCGATCATCGGGGGAAGACTTGGGTCCTTGGATCCGGCAGCCCGACCATCCGATTCGGCGCTGGTTTCGAGCTCGATCCGCGCGCCTGGGAGCTGCGCCGGGCCGGCCGTGCGGTGCGGCTCGAGCGCATTCCGATGGAGATCCTGCTGTTGCTCGCCCAGCAGCACGGAAAGCTGGTTGGACGTGAGCAGATTGTCGAGAAGGTCTGGGGCAAGGGCGTGTACCTCGACACCGACAACAGCATCAATGGCGCGATGCGCAAGATCCGCCAGGCGCTTGGGGATGATTCCGGGGAACCGCGCTACGTACAGACCGTCACCGGGCTGGGCTACCGATTCATCGCACAACGGGGCCCATGGCCCGACTGCGGCGCCGGTGCAACGGGCGCCGAGCCCGCATCGGACCGGCGGACACGACAATCATGAGCGCGGTGCCGCTGACCGCGCCGGCGGCCGCGCTGGCTGGCGCAGGGCAGTTCGTGGAGCGCCGCCGCGCGCCACTGTGTACTCACCGGCGGCGCCACCGACACGCAAGTTACCGGCGACGCTGTGGTGGGTGAGCGCGGCACTCATCGTGGTGCTGTGCGCCGCGTTGCTGTGGATGCTGCGCGCGCGCACCCGCGAGGAAGCAGCAGCCTGCCCACACACGGTACGATGCTGGCGGTGTTGCCGCTCGCCAACCTCACGGGTGATCCGGCGCAGGAGTACTTCAGCGATGGGCTGACGGAGGAGCTGATCGCGCAGCTTGGTAATGTGGATCCGCAACACCTGAGCGTGATCGCGCGTACCTCGGTGATGCGCTACAAGAACACCCATGAGCCGTTGGACGAGATCGCACACGCACTCGGCGCGCAGTACGTACTCGAAGGCAGCGTGCGGCGGGATTCCGAGAACGTGCGCATTACGGCCCAGTTGGTGCGTGCGTCAGACCAGGCCCACGTCTGGTCGCGGCAGTACGACCGCAAGCTCACCTCGGTGCTGGCGCTGCAAGGGGAGATTGCGGAGGAGATTGCGGATGAAATTCGCAGCACGCTTGGGCAGCGGGCCGTTGGCGGGCCGGCACGCGTGGCGCGGGCGCCGCAGCAGTACCAGGCATTCGATCTTTACCTGCGCGGGCGTTACTTCTGGAACAGGCGCACCCCCGCGGGTTTCTCTCAGGCGCTCGACTATTTTCAGCAGTCAATCGCGAAGGATCCGGGCTATGCCCCAGCCCATGCAGGTGTTGCCGACACCTACGCGATGATGAGCAACTATGGCCTCGCCCCGCATACCGAGGCCATGGTGAACGCGCGGGCCGCCGCCGTGCGCGCGATCGAACTGGATGCGAACCTCGCTGAGGCGCACAACGCGCTGGCGGTGATCGCCGAGGACTATGACTACGACTGGCACACGGCCGAGAAGGAATTTCAGAGGGCCATCGAGCTCAACCCGAACTATGCGACCGCTCATCAGTGGTACGCACAGTGTCTTGCGCTTCAGGGACGCTTTGCCGAGGCCCTCGCCCACAGCGAGCGCGCCAGGGCGCTCGATCCCCTCTCCACGATCGTCGTCGCGGATCACTCGGTAATCCTCTATTTCGCCCGGCAATACGCGCGCGCTATCGACGCATCGCACGCCGTGCTGGCGATGGAGCCCGGCTTCGGCCGCGTGCCGCTGATGCCCGCCATGATGCAGACGGGACGTGTTGCGGAGGCACTCGCCTACCTAACGCCGCGGGGCCAGCGGACCCTGGGGTTGGGCACTTCGAGCGTATGTCTACGGGCGCACGGGGGAACGCTCAAAGGCCGAGGACGCCATCGCGAAAATGGACGAAGGGATCCTGCGCGAGCATGTGGACCCGTTCCCGATACGGGTTACGGCGTACGCCGGGGTGCAGGACAAGCAGCAGGTGCTGGCGAACCTGGAGGCCGGTTACAAGGAGCGCGCGAGCTTCCTGACCACCATCAAGGTGGATGCGATGTACGATTTTCTGCGCGATGACCCGCGCTTCCAGGATCTGATGCGCCGCGTCGGCCTGCGCTAGGTGCGCTCCGCCCTGCGCCGCACAACGGGCCGCCTCGCCCCCGAGCGTATAGAATCCGTCCGGGGGCATACGGGGGAGCGCGTCCGTTGGATCCGGAGGCACCCGATTCGACGATCCGCTTCGGTGCGGATTTCGAGCTCGATCCGCGCGCCTGGGAGCTGCGCCGGGCCGGCCGTGCGGTGCGGCTCGAGCGCATTCCGATGGAGATCCTCCTGTTCCTCGCGCAGCAGCCCGGCCAGCTGGTGAGCCGCGAGCAGATCGTCGAGAAGATCTGGGGCAAGCGGGTGTTCCTCGACACCGACAACAGCATCAACGGTGCGATGCGCAAGATCCGCCACGCGCTCGACGACAATCCGGAGAATCCGCACTTCATCCAGACCGTTACCGGACTCGGCTATCGGTTCATGGCGCAGCCCGCACCGGCTGCCGCCGAGACGCGGGCGGCGGCGGTATCGGCGTCGGCATCGGCATCGCGGCGGCGCAGGCGGCGCGGCGGCAGTCGGCCCGCGATGGATCCCGTGGGCGGTTGCGATCGTGGTGCTCGCGATCATCGCGGCTATCGTGCTGTGGCAGCGCGAGCACACGCGCCACATGGCCGCGGCTGCGGCCACCCCCGCGCCTGCGCCCGTGACCATGATCGCAGTGCTGCCGCTGGAGAACCTCACGGGGGATGCACACCAGGAGTACTTCAGCGACGGATTGACGGAGGAGCTGATCGCGCAGCTTGGCGATGTCGACCCGAAGGGCCTGAGCGTCATCGCCCGCACCTCGGTGATGCGCTACAAACACACGCACACGCCGGTGGACGAGATCGGGCGCGCGCTCGGCGCGCAGTACATCCTCGAGGGCAGCGTGCGTCGCGACGCCGACAACGTGCGCATCACGGCGCAGCTGGTACGGGCCTCGGACCAGGCGCACGTGTGGGCGCGGCAGTACGATCGCAAGCTCGCCTCGGTGCTCGCGCTGCAGGGCGAGATCGCGGCGGCGATCGCTGACGAGATCCACAGCATGCTCGGCGTGCACACCGCGCCTGCGGCGGTGGCCGCGGAACCCGCGCCGCCGTCCGGGAGCTACGCGGCCTACGACCTGTACCTGCAGGGCCGCTACTACTGGAACCAGCGTTCGCCCGCGGGCTTCTCGAAAGCGCTCGAGCTCTTCCAGCAGTCGATCGCGCAGGATCCGCGCTACGCGCCAGCCTACGCGGGGCTTGCCGACACCTACTCCATGCTGAGCAATTACGGGCTCGCGGTGCCGACGCAGACCATGCCGAAGGCCAGGGCGGCGGCGGTGCGCGCCCTGGAACTCGACTCGCATCTCGCCGCCGCCCACAACGCGCTCGCCGTGATCGCCGAGGACTACGACTACGACTGGCGCACGGCCGAGAAGGAATTTCAGCGCGCCATCGAGCTCAACCCCAACTACGCGACTGCGCACCAGTGGTACGCCGACTGCCTCGCCTACCAGGGTCGCTTCCCGCAGGCGCTCACCGAGAGCGAACACGCGCGCGCGCTCGATCCACTGTCGCCGATCGTGGCGGCAGACCACGCCGTGATTCTCGAGTACGCGCGGCAGTACGCGCGCGCCATCCAGGCCTTCCAGGCGGTGCAAGCGATGGATCCAGGGCTCGCGCGCGGACGCCTGATCATTCAGTCCTACGTCGCAGCCGGCCGTACCACGGACGCCCTGGGTTCTCTTGTGACCTGGCGTGCATCGCAGCCCGGACCGTGGATCTGGGCGAACGAGGCCTACATCCGCGGGCGCATGGGTCAGCGGGCGCTCGCCGAGGCCGCGATCCGCAAAATGGATGACGCCAATCGGGCGCCCAAGGCGGACCCGCTGCCCATGCAGGCGCTCGCCTACGCCGGCGTCGCCGATACCGACAGGCTCCTGGCGACGCTCGAAGCGGCCTGGAGCGAGCGCAGCAACCTCGCCACCACCCTCAAGGTCGACCCGGTGTACGACTTCCTGCGCAACGATCCGCGGTTCATCGACCTCATGCGCCGCGCGGGCTTGCAGTAGATCGTGGACGCGCGGCGCCGCCCGCGCGCCTGGTGAACGGGATCAGCATCGGCGTGCGCTCGCGATAGCGCCGGTAGGTCTCGCCGAAATATGCGATCAGGTCGTGCTCCTCGAACTGGATGGCGATGAGGATGTAGCCGCTGGTCGCGAGCGCGAACAGCAGGTGCCCGCGCGTCATGCGCGGCGTCGCCCAGAAGGCGATCAGGAAGCCCAGATAAAGCGGATGCCGCACCAGCCGGTAGAGCAGCGGCGTCGCGAACGGCGCGGGCTCATAGCGCCTGCGGCGCAGGTGGTTCGTTACCTGCTTGAGCCCGAACAGGTCGAAGTGACTGATGAGGAACGTACACGCGAGCACCGTCAGCCAGCCGAGCCAGAAGAGCGCGCTCAACAGCAGGTATCCCGTGTCGTTGCGCACGTCCCAGAGCACCTCGGTCATCGGCCGCCACTGCCAGAAGAGCACGATGAGGCACGCGCTCGCCAACAGCACGTAAGTGCTGCGCTCGATGGGCTCCGGAACGATGCGCGTCCAGGCGCGCTTGAACCATGGGCGTGCCATCACGCTGTGCTGGATGGCGAACAGGCCGAGGAGCAGCGCATCGATCACGAGCGCCGGGAGCGTCAGCACCCCGACGCCCGAATCGATCGACTTGGGCACCACGAGGTTGCCGACAAAACCGATGGCGTAAAGGAACGTGACGAGGAACAGCAGGTAGACGAGAGTCCCGTAGAGAAATGCGGCGATTCTGCTCATGGGTGTCTCCTCTGGCCCGTGCCTCGCGCGCTCAGCGAGACACGGGGCACATGATTTCCGACGCCATTACTTCGGTAGCAAGGTAACGGGCACTTCCGTGATGGAGTCGACCGGCAGGCCGTTGGCAGCCGCCGCCTTGCGGATCGCGGCTTCGCTCGGCCCTTCGTACACGCAGTAGGTCTTGGTCTTTTCGGCGTTGGCGTACGACATCAGCCAATGCACGCCGTACTGGTTGTTGTTGGCGTTGACCTTGGCCTTGAGGGTGGCATCCAGGCCATCGAGCGCCCGCGGCTTGAAGGTGCGCTCGATGATGTAGCGATGGATGCCGGCATTCGCCTCAGGTGTCGCGGCGGGTGGGGCTTGTGCCTGCGCCACGAGTGCGGCACCGAGGATGAGGCAGCCGAAAAGGGTCGTTACCGTCTTCATGTTTGATCTCCAGGGGTTTGATGTTCACTGTTGGTATTCACACGTGACGTGGGTGTTCCAGTCCGCATAGCTTCCCTTGGGGTTGCGCTCCCACGCCCAAACGTGCATCTCGTAGAACGCCGGCAGGCCGTAGCGATTGGGAAAGCCGATGTAGTTCATCAGGTTTCCGTCCAGGGCGGGCGTGGCATTGGGCGGGGGATTGCTGGCCAGCCATATGGGTTCCAGCACGATGAACTCGACGCCAACGAGTCGCATTGCGCCGTTCGCCATGGGCTCGTAGATCAGGGCTTGCGGCTGTGCCGGATCGAGAAGCACCGAACTGAGCCGTGAGGGCAGAACCAGGTGCACACCCATGGCGCCGGTGTCCGGCCCGCTCACGCACGGGGTGGCCGTCACCCATTTTTCGTTGAAGGCGACGTTGATGTCGAGGTAGCGCGCGGTCGCGTTGCGCACTTTGGTGATGAGAGGCGTGGCCTCGTCATCCGCGGCGGCGGCCATGGGCCACACGAGGGGTACCAGCGCGGTCACGGCCAAAAGCGCACGCCAGGTTGGTTTTGCAGTTGAATTAAACATGGTCGATTGCCTCCGAGTTGCTGAATTTCCGCGTTCTCAGCTAGAGCGCCTCGAGGAATGTCACCAGATCGGACTGTTGCTGGGGAGTCAGCCCGATATTGAAGCGCTGGTTGTAAAAGCTCACCACTGTTGGCAGGTCTTTGGCGGAGCCGTTGTGGAAGTAAGGCGCGCGCGCCGCCAGACCGCGCAGCATCGGGCCCTTGGTCTTGCCGATGTCCGTCCAGTTGCCGCTGATCAGCGCCCGGCCTGGATCGGTCACCTGCACGGTGGCGCCGGTGGTGGAGTTGGTGAGCGTATAGATCGGCAGATTCGCCAGGTCCAGCGAGGTGTTGGCGCTGCCGTTGTTGTTGGCCGGCTGGGCCATCGTGATGCCGATGTTGATCGGCCAGCGATGTCGAGTGGTTGCCGGCGTTCGGGCTGTTGTGGCACAACCCGCATCCGGCCACCACATCCTGGCCGGCCAGCGGGTCGGCCGGATTGTAGAGCGGATCGGACGGCACGCTGTTGATTCCCGGCACGTCGTGGACGACGAACGTGGTGTTGTTGAAGATCGCTTCGCCGCGTCCGATGGCCTGCTGGACCGATCCGAGGCGGGGGTACTCCGGGCTGGTGGGCTCCCAGGCCGAGTAGATCGTGAACACCGTGTTGGTGAACGGCGGACTCAGTGGGTTATTGACACCGATTGAGAAGGCCGGCGTCAGCGTGTTCTGCAGGTAGTTGGCGCCGCCATTGGCTCCCTGGAGATCCAGCAGTGCTATGCCGATTGGGGGTAGCAGGACAACCTGCGCCGTGGACAGGCCCATCTCGAAGTTGACGATATCCTGCTGCGCCTGAGTACCGACAATCGGTGCGCCCTGCGCATGGCCGGTCGTGGCCGAATTGGCCTGGTCGGCCAGATCGAACAACAGCGCAGCGGGGCTCTGCTCACCGGCTTGGGTCGTGATCTTCTCCAGCGTCTCGCGCCCGTCCCACATCACCGCTGACAGCAGTTGCAGGTTGGTGGAGGGCAGTGGCCGCCTGAACAGGAACAAATCCCCGGAGATGGCTGGTGAGCCCGGCGGTATGGCACACCCTTTGGGGTTGGTGGCCGAGGCCAGCGTGAAATTTGCCGAAGCAGGGATTGCCAGCTGAATGCGCAGCACCGCGTACTTGAGGACCATCGAAGAATTCGCCCTGCTCGGCTCTTGATTACCCGACAGCGGCGGGCAGTCCGAGCCGTCGACCGGGGCGAACAGCGGATCATCGTTGGCCAGCCGTCGCGCATGCAGCGGAGTGAACGTCCAGGCATCTGCTTCGACATGGCACGTGCCACACGTGCGGCCGTTGGTTCCGAGTTTGGCAAAGAAGCCATCGGTCGTGCCGGTATTGAAATTGTTCGTCGAGGCGCTCTCCAGCACGCCGAGCTGATCCAGGCTCAGCGGAAACCCTGGGCCCGAGGACCTGAGCAAGCGCCGGGACGTCGACGCTCACGGCCGCAAGGCCCATGAGCAACGCGAGCGGCAGACGCGAGACAGGCGGTCAACGGGTACGTCAGATTCATTTTCCTTTCCCCCGGGTCGTTGGTTTTGTTGCGTTTTTTCCCCCGCAGGCATGCCACGCGGCAATAGCGGGCGCTGCGCAGATGCTTACGGTTTCGTGTTTGCGTAGTTCGTTGAAAACCCTGGCGGAAGCCTGTGCGTCCGACAGACTTTCGACAGGTCCAAAATGCACCTGACGCGGGGCTGCAGCGCCGCCGACTGGTGATAGTGCTAAGGTACGGTACTTCAGCAGGCAAGGAGAGCCCGGCATGACTGAAGCACAGGCCATCACGCGGCGCGGCATTCTCAAGCGCCTCGCACTGGGCGTGGCTTTGGCGCCGATCGCAGCGGCTGCGTGGCGGCAAGCCGCGGCGGCGGACGGCGCAGCGCTGCCACTTCTGTCCGTCGATGCGCCGGAAGCGAAGGCGGTCAAGTACGTGGAAAATGCGGCCGCAGGCAAAGGATGAGGTACCGGGCCGAATTGCGCCAACTGCGGCCTGTACCAGGGCGCGGAGGGCTCGACGCAGGGCCCGTGTCAGCTGTTCCCGGGCAAGGCGGTCAAGGCTGCCGGCTGGTGCTCATCGTGGGCGGCGCAACTGTAGCGGCGCGCGGGCGGGTGAAAAAGGCAGCCGACATGTCGATCCCGCCAGGGTTCGCTCGTCGTATAGCTGGAAACTCGAGGAGGAGCCATGAAATACCTGACCTTCATTCGCCATGCCGAGTCCTATCGGAAGTCCGGGCCGCCGGCTGCACTCATGGAAGCGATGGGCAAGTTCGTCGAAAAGTCCCTCAAGGAGGGAATCCTTGCTGATACCGGCGGACTGCTGCCGAGCGCGGAAGGCGTTCGTGTACGCCTCGCCAACGGCAAGATCACCGTGACGGACGGACCGTTCACGGAGAGCAAGGAAGTGATCGGCGGCTGGGCGATCCTGAAAACGGACTCGAAGGCGGAAGCCGTCCGCGTGGCAACCGAGTTCATGGAGTTGCATCGCAAGTACTGGCCCGAATTCGACGGTGAGTCGGAGGTGCGGCCGATGTTCGACCCCGGCATGGGGCCGTAGCCACGCCAATGAACGCCGCCGCCTCACCCCACGCGCTTGGTGCGCCGGCGGCGTGAGTTCGTCGCCGGCGCGGCGGCCTCGCCGCCCGCCGGACCCTGTTTCAATACGACCGTTCCGGGTATGTACTGTTTTCCCCAACGCACAAACGCGAGCAACACCTCGCCCAGCGCGCTGCCCTTCGGCGTCAGCGCGTAGGCATACCGGACCGGACGCTGCTGATAGGGGGTGCGGGTGACAATGCCGGCACTTTCCAGGCGCTTGAGGCGCTCGGCAAGAATGTTGGTTGGAATGCGCTCCGGCGAATCCGCGAACTCGCCGTAGGTGCGTTTGCCGTGCAGCAGGTCGCGCACCACCAGCAGCGACCACTTATCACCCAGAATGTCGAGCGAGTTGGCAACCGCACAGGCGGAGCGCGCGAAGTGCTTGGCAGTGTTCATTCTGGTCCGGCGCTCCAGGGCTTGAAAAGCCAGTGACTTGCACAGTGCAAGTCATTGTGCTACGGTCCCTACATACTTGCAAAATGCAAGCTACAACAAGGAGAGCGTCATGTCGGCGATAGTCCTTCCCCAGCCTGCCGAGACTCAGCCCAGCGGGCGAGGCGGTATTCGCCTTGCGGTCGCGATCGCACTGTCGGTCTGGCTGCTGCTCGTTCTGTCACTTGGTGCCGCCGGCGCGTTCGTCGGCCCTCCCGGGACACCCCCCCTGCCTATTGCGATTGGAGTTGCAGCACCCCTGGCGCTCTTTTTTGTCTGGCTGCGGCTCTCACAACCTTTCCGCGAATTCGTGCTCTCGCTGGATCTTCGGCTCATTGCGGGGATGCAGGCCTGGCGTTGGGCCGGTCTGGGCTTCCTCGACCTTTATGCGTACAAGGTGCTCCCGGGCGTGTTTGCCCTGACAGCTGGACTCGGAGACATGGCCATCGGAGTCACGGCCCCGTGGATCATTCTTGCCCTGGTGCGTCAGCCCGGCTTCGCCGCCCGCCCGGCATTCATCCGTTGGAATATTCTTGGGATATTGGATCTCGTCATCGCGTTCAGCATTGCCGCCGTGACTGCCCTCCTGGCCACCGGGGCCCCCGGAGAGATCAGCACCGCTCCGATGGCGATACTGCCGCTCTTGCTGATCCCGGCATTCCTCGTGCCGTTCTTCCTCATGCTGCACACAACGGCGCTGATGCAGAGCCGGCACCTCCGCGGCCGAACCTAAGGCCCCGGACTCAGGCGCGCTGCCCTTGCCGGGGGGCAGCGCGGCCACTGAGCGGTGGTGGTGGGCTGCCGCAGCAGCTCAGTCGAAGCACGGACCGGTCTCGCGCACTTCGATGCTGGCCCACTCGGCGGCGGGACACTCGCCGGCGAAGCCCAGGGCCTGCTCACGCGTATCGCACTTGAGCAAAAAATACCCGCCGATGAGTTCCTTGGATTCGGCGAAGGGGCCATCAATCACGCGCTTTTGTCCGGCCTCGATGTTCAGTCGCACGGCGTCGTCGCGCAGGGAGTTGGTCGACAGCAGAACTCCGCGGTCTTTGAGCCTGGCGCTGTAGTCGACCATCCGGGCGTAGACGGCACGCCCTTCCTCGGGGGTGCGTGCGCGGCGCTGGCCCCTGGCTTCAACAATTAACAGCATGAACGGCATCGGGTCTCCTTAAGACTGGGGCACGCAGGCGGCGGCACGCTCACGCAGCAAGCGACTCTCGCGCGCGTTGTGAGTGAGGAGCGCGGCGCGCTCGAACTCGCCGCGCGCTTCCTCGTAGCGGCCGAGTTTCCTGAGAAGATCACCACGCACGCTCGGCAGCAGGTGATAGGACTCGAGCGCCCCATCGGCGGCGAGTTTGTCAGCGAGTTCAAGGCCTGCGGCAGGGCCGTAGGCCATGGCCACGGCTACTGCGCGGTTCAACTCCACCACCGGCGTCGGCTCGATACGGGCGAGTTCATCGTAAAGCGCGGTAATGCAAACCCAGTCGGTGTGTCCCGGCGTGGGGGCGCGTGCATGACAGGCCGCTATAGCGGCCTGCAGCAGGTACGGGCCGCGCTGCGCGCCTTGCG
This sequence comes from uncultured Gammaproteobacteria bacterium, assembly GCA_963718865.1. Taxonomy (GTDB): domain Bacteria; phylum Pseudomonadota; class Gammaproteobacteria; order Steroidobacterales; family Steroidobacteraceae; genus 13-2-20CM-66-19. The sequence continues at coordinate 763,473 of CAVRAE010000002.1, forward strand.
CCCGCGCCAGTGTCTGCGCCTCGCCGCGCGCGAGCGCGATGAGTCCGCGGTGGATGAGGAGCCGGTCCCAGCGGGCGCGGTTCTGCTCCATCAGCAGGATCGGCTCACCGCTCGCGTTCACGCGCGTGCGGATGCGGGACGCCTGGATTTCCATGAGGGCGACGAGGCCGTGAACTTCGGCCTCGAGCGGGGCGAGCTCGGCGAGGATGCGGCCCAGGCGCAGCGCTTCCTCGCACAGTGCCGGCCGCATCCAGTCATCTCCGGCGGTCGCGGCATAGCCTTCATTGAAGACCAGGTAAATGACTTCGAGCACCGACGCGAGTCGCGCGGCTAGATCCTGGCGCCGCGGAATCTCGAACGGCACCCGCGCATCACTCAGCGTGCGCTTGGCGCGCACAATGCGCTGCGCCATGGTGGATTCGGGGACGAGAAACGCGCGGGCGATTTCCCGCGTGGTAAGCCCGGCGAGCATCTTGAGCGCGAGCGCCGCCCGCGCCTCGCGTGACAACACCGGGTGGCAGGCGGTGAACATGAGTTTCAGGAGGTCATCGCCAATCTCGTCGTCGGCCCCGGCCTCGGGGTCTGCGCCGTTCACGCCCTGCTCCGTCTCGAGCTCACGCGCCAGCACCGCGTGCTGGCGGACGAGCATCTGTTCGCGCCGCAGGTGATCGATGGCGCGGTGCTTCGCGGTGGCCATGAGCCAGGCACCGGGGTTGTCCGGAATCCCGGTGCGCGGCCATTGCTCGAGCGCGATCACGAGCGCGTCCTGTGCCAGTTCCTCCGCGCGTCCGACATCGCGCACCACCCGGGCAAGGCCGGCGATGAGTCTCGCGGACTCGATCCGCCAGACCGCCTCGATGGCGCGATGGGTATCCGTGGCCGTCATGGCCACGGATGACACCATCGGGAGAGGCGGCGCGCAAGCCAAGGGCGACCAGGTGTTTCCCTGCGGCGACGGTTGGAGCGCGCGGACGCTCAAGCGCTCTTGCGAGCCGGTGGCGCCACGTTTTGGAGGGGCTTCTCGCAGTTGACCATCCACGGAATGCCGAATCGATCGGTGCACATCCCGAAACCCCGCGCCCAAAAGGTCTCCCCGAACGGCATGGTGATGGTGCCGCCGTCGCTCAGCGCCTTGAAGGCGCGCTCGGCGTCATCCGGCCTGTCGATGGCCGCCATGACGTTGAAGCCCTGGGGCGCCTGGAAACGATCGGGAGGCGCGTCACAGCCGAGCAGAAACTGCCCGCCGAAATCCAGCCGGCTATGAATGATCTTGTCGCGAAAATCCGCGGCCGTCTGCGCACCCGCGGGGGACTCGCCGTAGGTCATCGCGAATACGATCTTGCCGCCGAAGGTATCGGCATAGAACCTGAATGCTTCGGCACAATTGCCTTTGAAGTGCAGATGCGGGGAAGTTTGCATGTAAACTGCTCCTGGAGTGGTGTCGGGGGTTGCGGGGGCGCGATCAGTTCTTCGCGGCGACGCGCTCGCGCATGCGCGCTTCCTGCGCCCGCAGCTCAGGCGTCGCGTTGTCGCCGAAATCCTCGGCCTCGAACACGCGGCGGATTTCCACTTCTTCGTTGCCCTTGCTGAAGGGTGAACGCCGGATCCATTCGACCGCCTCGGCGAGCGACTTCACCTGCCACAGCCAGAAGCCGGCGATGAGTTCCCTGGTCTCGGTGAACGGCCCGTCGGTCACGATGCTCTTGCCGCTGCCGCCGAACTTCACGCGCACGCCGCTCGAGCTGGCGTGCAGGCCTTCGGCGGCAAGCAGCACCCCGGCCTTGACCAGCTCCTCGTTGAACTTGCCCATCTCGGTGAGGATTTCCTCGCTTGGCAGTACGCCACGCTCCGAATCCTTATTGGCTTTCACGATCACCATGACTCGCATGTGGGGCTCCTTTGTCTCCGGCAACGTTGAATTTCGGGGTCCTATGTCTCTACGACGAATGGGCCACCCCGTAATCGACACTCATTGTGGATTTTTCTGGCCGGGAACGGCAATCGTGGACCGCAGCGCAGCCGTCCGATGATGGATTGTCAGGCGGGCACGATGGAGTCAAGCGCGTCAGCTCGTCGCAACAAGTCGACCGCCGCGGTTCGCGCGTCACGGTAAACTGCCTGTGTCGTGACCCCATTTCGCCGCAGGCAATTGCTGGGACTCGCCGGCGCACTGCCGGCGGTGCTGGCAGTCGTGTTGACTCTTGACCACGCCGGCAGTCTCTTCGCGTTCGTTGCACTGCCGGCAGACGAATCATCCGGCCGGCTGGCGTTTGCATTGCGATGGATGCTGCTGCCGGGAATCTGTCTCCTGCTGGGCGTGGTGGTGGCCGCCAGGCGAGGATTCGTCGCCCAGGCCATCGATGGCACACGCACGCCGGCCAGCCATAGCCTGGAGATCAACTTACGGTACAACCAGAACACGCTTGAGCAGACGGTGCTTGCCTGCATCGCCTGGGCAGGCCTGGCAATGAGCCTGCCGATTGCGCACCTGGTGGTAATTCCCGCAATGGCGACGCTGTTCGGCCTTGGCCGCGGCGCCTTCTGGATCGGGTACCTGATCGACCCTATGGGACGCGCATTCGGGATGGTGCTCACGGCGCTGCCAACGGTCGTCTCATACGTCTGGCTGGTATGGCACGCCTGGTGATGCACAAACCATTGCGATCGGTCGCACTCCTCATTGCCGCTCTCGGGATCGGGTCCACGCTCGCGGCAACCGCGGGCGCGCCACAGACCTCGGCACCCATTCAGTGGCGCACGCAGTGGAATCAAGCGCTGTTCACGCAGGCCGCGCGTGAGCAGCGCTTCGTGCTGCTCGATCTGCACGCCGTGTGGTGCCACTGGTGCCATGTCATGGATGAGAAAACCTACACGGATCCCGTGGTCAGGGCGCTGATCGGAAAACGCTACCTCGCGGTCAGTATCGACGCCGACTCGGATCCGGCGCTTGCAAGCCGCTACGGCGACTGGGGCTGGCCCGCCACGATCGTGCTGGCGGCGGATGGCTCGGAAATCGTGAAGCGCCGCGGATTCATACCGCCGCAGCAGATGGCATCGCTCCTGCAGGCCATCATCGATGATCCCTCGCCCGGACCGTCGGTCGGGGCGGCGGTGGCGGTGACGGCCGCCGGTCCCTCACTGCTCAGTCAGGCGCAACGTGGCGCATTGCGAAAAACCTACGAGGACGCCTACGACAGCGTGCATGGCGGCTGGGGCAGCGGCCAGAAGTTCATCGATGCGCCGACCATGGAGTACACGCTCATGCTGGTCGTCAACCAGCGCGATGCGCTCGCCGCACGGCGCGCGCGGCAGACGTTCGACGCGAACCTCAGGCTCATCGACCCGGTATGGGGTGGGGTTTACCAGTATTCGGAAAGTGTCGATTGGGCATCACCGCACTTCGAGAAGCTGCTGGCATTCCAGGCCGATGATATGCGGCTCTACGCCGAAGCGTATGCGCGCTGGCATGACGCACGCTACCTCGCGGCTGCGCAGGCACTGCAACATTACGTGGGGTCCTTCCTCACCGCTCCCGAGGGCGCCTTCTACGTGAGCCAGGATGCGGACCTGTCAAGCGCGGTAACCGGTCATGACTACTACCCGCGCGACGCCACCGCCCGGCGCCAGCTCGGCATCCCCCGTGTCGACAGGCACGAATACGCGCGCGAGAACGGCTGGGCGATCCGCGGACTGTGCAAACTCTACGACGTCACCGGCGACGCCACCGCGCTGGCCGCCGCCGTGCGCGCAGCCGCTTGGGTGATCGCGCAGCGCGCGCGCGCCGGCGGGGGCTTCCGGCATGATCTCAAAGATGCCGGCGGACCCTACCTCGACGACAGCCTCTCCATGGGACAGGCGTTCCTCGCCTTGTATCGCTCCAGCGGCGAGCGACGCTGGCTGCAGGATGCCAGAGGCACGATGGACTTCATCGCCAAAGACTTCAGCGACCGCCGCGGCGGCTTCGCCGCCGCCCCGGCGCCTGCGGGCGCGACGGGCGTGTTCCGCGATCCGGTGCGCACGATCGAGGAGAACGCGGCCGTGGCGCGCCTCGCGAACCTGCTCAACCGCTACACCGCGGACGCGCGCTATCACCACCTGGCGCTGCACGCGATGAAGTTCCTCGCGGCGGCAGCGACCGCGACTGAAGCGCTGCACACGGACGTGCTGCTGGCGGATGCTGAACTGGCCGCCGCGCCGATTCACATCACGGTGGTCGGCGGCAAGGCGGATCCGGCGGCGCGCGCGCTGCACGCCGCCGCGTTAGGGTTTCCGGCGGGCTATCTGCAGGTGGACTGGTGGGACCGGGCGGAGGGCCCGCTTCCGAACCCGCAGATTCAATACCCACAGCTTGCGCGCGCCGCGGCGTTCGCCTGCACGCAGAGTACCTGTTCGAATCCGGTGTTTGATGCGCAGAGCATCGCGCCGACGGTCAACGCCGCGCTGTACCAGTGAGAACCTGCCCGGGCGGTGCAGCATGCAGAGCCGCACCGCCCGGGACGGGATTTAACGCGTTACTTCGCTGTCTTGGATGATTCCACGGCCTCATGCAGCTCTTTTTCGGCCTGGCGGAGCAACTCTTCGGCCTTGGCGCCGTGGCCGGCCATGTCGTAATGGTTTGCAGCGCGCGCGTGTTCCATCTCGTGGATCGCTTCCTGAACGTGCGCGTGAACCTTGTCAAGATCGTGCCAGTCGCGCACCGGCGCGGCAAAAGCCACTCCGGCAGCAAGTACTGAGCCGGCGGCGATTGCGAGTAATGCCTTCTTCATAAACTGACCCCTCTGTAGGCAAGCGCGTCCCGCGGGATCGCGGGATTGGCGCCGACGTCCGCATGATTATCAGCCAACGACCTGAACGCTCGATTAACTCGACCTGACATGACAATGCAATTCGCAGACTTTCCGATGACGCGCCGGGCTGCGACCTGCATCACTGTCCTGGAGCCGGGAATATGAACAGGCCCTAGCGCCAGGAATATGCAGCGCGCAGCCAGATCATCCGTGCCGGCAGCAGATAGAAACTCTGACTGCCGAACTCGCTCGCCGTGACCGGCGGCCGTTGATTGCTGAGGTTTGTGCCTGCGAATGACACGCTGGTTGCGCCGAACGAGTAACCCAGAGTCGCATCCTCGGTAACATAGCCACCCACCGGGGCGGTGTTCTGCTCATCGAGATAGCGGCGCCCGGCATAACGGACTACAGCGGTCGCGGTGATGCCGTGTTGCGGCGTGTAGAGAATGCCCGCCGCAGCGAGCACGCGGGGCGACAACGGCAGTTGGCGTCCGGCGAGCTCGACGTTCGAGGTGCCGTCGAAAAACAGATAGTTCGAGTAGGTCGCGTCGTGCCAGGCCGCGCTCGCTGCGAGGGCCAGGTCGGAAGCCATCTCGTAGCGCGTCTCCGCTTCGATGCCGGACAGCTTTTCTCCAGCGGCGTTGGCCAGTGCGCCGGAGCTGGTGGCCACCACGAGGTTGGTGAAGTTCAAGCGGAACACTTCCGCCTGGTAGCTCACGCGAGCATCGTCGGCACTGCCCTTCAGGCCCATCTCGTAGCTCTGCGCTTGTTCCGGGCGCAGCAGGTCCGGGGTGTAGTCGGGTCCGAAGTCGATGGCGGCGGGCTTGAAGGCGTCGCGGTAGTCCGCGTAAACCACGGTCTCGTCCTTGCCCGCCGCCGAGAGTTTGTAACTCGTGCCGACGGTTTCGGTGAGCCGCGTGATGGTCTTGCTGGTGTCCTCGGAGGCGAGCTGGGGCGGCGGGAGAATCAGGTCGCTCGAGTCCTTGTGCTCGTAGGCCTCGTTCAGGCGCACGCCGGCGATGAGGTCCCAGCGAGCATCGGGCTGCCAGTCGAGCTGTGCGTACTGACCGGTGAACAGCCGCTTGTCATCGAGCGTGCCAATCTCGTTGACCGGCAACGCCCAGGTGGGCGGGGGCAGCACCGAACCGTTCAGCGGCACGGTATAGGCGCTGTTGCCGTTGAGAGTCGTCTGGGTCCCGTGCCCGTAGAGGAGATCCGCCCCGTACACCAGTGTCAGCTCCCGATACGGCGTGTTCGTCAGGTGGCTGTCCAGGTAGCCATCGCCGATGTAACGGTGTTGGTTCTGGGTGTCGGCGGTGCCGCTCAAATCCGCATGCAGGAAAGCGCGGATGTCGGTGACCGTGGAGGTGGCATAGGATGCCAGCGTGTCCCATGCGCCCCATTGGGTCGGTTGCGAGTAGCCGATAGCGAGGTGGTACTTGTCTTCGTCGATGCGGGCATCGGCGGGATTGAAATTCGCGTTGAGCGGGGTGAGTGTGGTCAGGAAAGCGCCACTCCTGATCACCGGGCTCGGCGGCGTGTCGCGCACCACATTCGCGTCCGCATCGATGCGCCAGGTGCCGGCGCCCACATCCAGGGCACCCCGATAGAAAACGCGCCCGTTGGAAACGCTTTCACGGCCGTCAGCGAAGCCGAGATTCTGTGCATCGATTGCGAGTGACTGCCGGTAGCCAGCAAGCTCGGGCAGCGCCAGTGCGGCAGATCCGCGCAGCGAGCCGTAGGTGCCGTATGCGAGATCGGCTTCGTCGGTGGCCTCGCCCGCCGGGTAGTGCATGACATTCACGACGCCGACAAACGAGGTCGCCCCATACAACACGGGAGCCGCGCCCTTCAGCACCTCGACGCGCTGGGTATCGGTGAAATCCAGGGTCGTGATCGCCGGATTGAAGGCACCGCCCCAGGGCACGCCGTCCACGACGAGGAGGAAGGCGTCGAATTCATGCAGTCCCCAGAAGGACGGCACGGCGCTCGAGGGCCCCGCGTCGCCGCCGGCCGGCGCCTCGACTCCCGGCACGAGACTAAGCGCGGTCGCCATGTCAGACGCGCCGCGGGCGCGCAGTTCGCTCCCGGAAACCACCGAGATGGCAGCTGGCACGCGGTCGGCAGCTTCCGGAATGCGGGTCGCGGTAATGACAATAGTGCTCAGGGGCCCGCTGACGGGTGTGTCCTGCGACACGCCCGCAGCGTCGCTGCCCTGTGCGGCGTAACCGATGCCAGCCGCGCAAACAGACGCAGCAAGGATCGCCTGCCGACGCCTCATTTAAAGAGGTTCGGCAGTTTGTCCTGCACCAGCAGGCAGGCGATGAGCGCAACCGACCACCGAGCACGAGCCCAGGAATGCTCAAGAAGTTGCACTGCGCTCGCCCCAACGACCCGCGGGGCAGGAATTCTAATTCAAATCACGCGCACGCGGTGCGGCAGACGAGTCAATTCCAATCGCGACGAGCCCACACGAGACTCTTCAACAGACGCGCCGGCGCGCCGTTGCCGGACATGGCGACACGATAGGCCTGGCAAGCGATTCGCGAACTCAGGAATTCGCGGTGCACCAGAGCGGAGTGAAACTCCACCAGGCGCGGACGCCAGCGCAGTTTCGACTGCTCACTGGTGAGCGACAGATTGGCCGTCGTGAGGCCATTGGCTATCGCGTACTTCAGCGCCTCAGCCACCGTGGTGGTCATGACGCTGTAGCGCGCCCAGGCCGGATCGAAGCCTGAATAGTACAGATAGAGGCTGTCGCCGACGACAAAACCGATGCGCGTTGCGACGATTTCGCCGCCGATTTTCAGTTGGAAAACTCTTACCACGTCGCGCGCCGCGAGGCTCGCGCAGAGGTCGTAGAGAAACCCCTGCAACGAGTGGCCCGCAAACCGGTTGGGGTGCTTCGTGCCCCAGGGCATGTTGGCACGCAAGGTATGCAATTCAAAAAATCGCGGTAACGCCTGCAGAACTTCCGCGCGTTCTCGCGCCACGACAAACTCAAATGCGTGGCGATCGCGCCGCAGCGAGTTGTAGCAGTGGCGCACCGATTCGCGCACATTGCGCTTCAGGCCGGCGCGAAACTTGTCCCAATCCGCCGGTAGATCCAGGACGTAATCCTTGCTGGTCTCGCACCATTGAGGCGTTGTTTCGCGACTCAATGCCTCGGCCAGCGCGGCGCTGATCCCGCTCCAGTGGATCCAGTCCCAATCAGGAAGCGTGGCGAGGCTCGCGTGCACCGCGCGCACGGTCGGCCGCTCGTAGCCGGGCCTGACCAGGGGGTTACGGATTTCGGTCAGACACGGGTCCGTGCCGAGAAGATTCACGGTTGCCAGCTTGAGCGGCCCAAAACGTCGCCGGGTAAAAATCAGCGGTACGATGGCGACGCATTCACCGGCGCCGTCTCGCAGGACGTGAAACAACGGCTGGTCGTGGATCTGCGGCTTACGGTTGAGAAAATGCGCGCACCAGGTCAGGTGCCAGTCCTGCAGCGCGAAGGGCAGCGTGTTGCCGGTGACGCGATAAAGGTGCTCGTAGTCCGGCCCGAGTGCACGAATGCCCTCGACGTCGGTAACGATGTTGGTTGTCAGTGCGGGCGAGGAGGCAACGCCGGCGTGCTCAACAAGCGAGAGCGGTCCGCTCGTGTTCGCGGTAAATGAGCCCGCGCGCTGCAGTGCATTCAGCTCGGCCACGCCAACCTCTCGGGGGTGCTTACTTTTAACTTATCACGGCTGCGTTGGGGCGCCGCCGGCCGAACAAATTCAGCGGCTTATGTGCGCCCGCTCGACGCAGACGAGTGTGCCGGCGCAAGTGGCTGATCGGGCTGCGATTACTCGACGAATGATGCATGCCACGCGTACGGCGCTGGAGGTCAACGTGGAGTTGGCCCGGCTCTATGACATGAACCTGCAGTTCTCCAGGATTCCACCCAGCTACCCGCAGCCGCTGGGGCCTGGGGCCTGCCCGGGCGAGTAGCTTGGCCGGGACGCGGGCCGCGATTCAGCCGTCCGCCGGGCGTAACTAGATTCTATGGTTCACGAACCACGAACACTGAGAGTGCCCGAACCGGGCGATGCGCCTGTAGCGCACGTCGCCGTGAACGTGATCGTCTTGCCATCATCAGATTCAGCGGTGCGGTAATAGGCCGCATGCGTGGCGCCGCCGTTGCCGGTAGTGGTGCCTGCGAGCCCACCGGCACCATTATTGCCCTTCGTCAAAGTGCACCCGCTGGCCCCGCTCGGCGCAGTCCAGCTGATCTGCACCCGAGCACCGTCATCGTTCGCAGAGGTTGGATAAACGATCACCGCGACTGGTACTGGTGGCGGCGCAGTAACGGTCAGCTGGGCCGTGACCGACGACGCCTCGGGACCCGAGCAGGCGAGCGTGTAGGTGTAGGTCCCGGCTGTCGCTGTGGCCGTGACCGACTGCGAGCCCGCATTGGTCGGATTGCCGCTGGTGCCAGTCACGACGCCACCGGTAAACACACTGTCGCCGCCGCCGCTGTTGAGCGTGCAGGGTGTCGAGCCGGACAGGCTCCACGAGACCGTCACGCTGCCGCCGGCCTGAACGCTGGCCGGGTTAACGCTGATCGTCGGGCAGCCGCCCGGTGGCGGGTACTCGCTCGCCTGGTTCGGCGCCACGCACGCGTTGTTGGTGAACGGGCCGGGCGGCGCCGCCAGCTGCGGGCTCGGCGGCCAGGAAGGCGCCGACGCGTTCGGCGGGTTGCCGAGGAGGCGCGAATTGATCGTGAAGTAGAGGCTCGCCAGTCGCGAACGTACCTGACCGGAGGGATTGAAGACTGGCGGGCTGCTGCTGGGAGTCTGCGTGAAGCCGTTCGGAATATTGGTGGTAACGATGGTGTCGCAGGTGTTCGCGCCCGCGTTCGACAGCAGGTCGGCAGCAATCGTCAGATCCTGCCCCTGCTGCGTGCCGGTCTCGAACTGCGCAAAGTCGAAGTAGCTCTTGCTGAGCGACACACACCCGGTGCCGCCCGCCGATGCCAACTGCCCGGCCACATTGGAGGTAATGTTTGCAGCAAGCTCGGACTGGATCGTGGTCTGAAGGTCCACGTACTTGTCGTCGGCGAGCATCGCCAGCGCCGTCGGGGTGCTGGCCGCGAAGAATGCGGTGTTGAGCGCCAGCCCTTCTCCCCAGAGCGAGCCACCCGAGCTCCCGCCGTGGATGGTGCCGCAGCCGTCCGTCAACTCCAGTGTCTCATTGGTGTTGCGGTCGGCGACAAAGGTGCCCTCGCCGGCAACCGGCGCCCACAGAAGCGTCCCGCCCGGAAGGCAGGCTGGCTCGTTGGTCACGTTTTCGGTCACGTTCTCGATGATCGTCCCATTGAACGCGTTGTTGTTGGTCAGCGTCTTGATCAGCGTGAAGCCCCGTGGGGTCGAGGCCGCGGAATCGCCCGACATGCCGCACATGTAGCCCGGAATGAACATGCCCGTGCCGGTGGTATCGAAACCGGGACACACGCTGTTGACGGGCAGAGGCTCGCCGTTGCAACTCCAGGTGTTCCCGTTGACCGTCACGCGCGGGTCGACCGGCACCACGCAAACGTTTTCGACCAGGTTGGGTGAGGCTGAGCCCGGCACAGTGTGAGAGAGCAGGCCGGTCGGGTTGCAGCCGCCGCTCGCGGCAGTGCAGGCGTTGGCCGCCGCGGATGCGGCGTTGCTGACGGCCAGACCCCGCGGATCGTTGATGCCCTGGGAAAGGAACGGTGTTGAGCAGCACGCCGGGGCCGTGACACGGTGGCGCCCTCGCCAAACTGCAGCATGTCGCCGACGATTCCGGCCTGCGCCGCGAAGGCATACGGCACGCCTGTCTGATAGCCGGTCTTGATCTTGTACAGCAGTCTGCCCGGGCCGCCGAGGGCATTGGCGAAGTTGGCCATCGCGGCCGGCGCGCTGCAGCAGCTGTAGCGCAGGATCGAGTTTGCCGTCTCGTTGGTGATCAGCAGACTGTTGTCGAGCGGCCAGAACGCCAGGCCGCCGGTGGTCGTGCCGGCGGGCAGCGTGATAAGCGTGCTGCGACTGAAGCCAAAGCTGCCGGGGGTCGTGGAATGCGTAGTCGAGCACTGTCGCGGGATTGATGGTGAGCACGAGCAGGTCGCCGGTGTTGGTCAGGCCGCCGGAGGGTGGCACGCTGGTCGTCTCCACCAGGCGTTGGCCGCTCGGCGTAAGTTGCTATCGACGAGCACCGGAGCGCACAGGCTGCGTACGCGGCAGCGGCGTGCAGCCAGCGGTTCCTGCTGCAGGAAACACCCACAGCTGCGGCGTTGCCTGAGTTGACGACCCACAGGTCACCCGCGGCGTCCACCGACAGGCCATTGGGCGAGCCAGGACCGCCCTGCGCTGCCTTCCAGATGACGGTCGCGGTCGTGGGTGCTGCCGGCGGGCCCTGTGCTGAAGTCGCCGGCATAGACGGCGATCGTCCCGGACGTTGTTGTCTGCAACGACGAGATCGAGCGCAGAGGTCGTCCCGTTCACGATGAACGCCATCGACTCGAGGCTCGCGAAGAGTGACAGCGTCGGTGTTCTGCTGCGTGGCGGTCGGTCCGCCCGCGCCGAAGAAGTTCAGGCTGAACACACGGTCATTGGTGGAGTTCGCGGCAGTAACATTGAGGTTCTGCGCGTGAACGGCAGTCACCGCGAGCAGCGCGATGCCCGCAAACAGCGCCCGCAGTGCGACCCTGAACGTAGGCAATCCCCATAAAGTCCCCCGGCGATGTTGCGGCCGCAGGACGGCCGTTAATTCTTCGTGTCCTCTGAAGCCTGGCAGCTGTATCCGCTGCTCCTGAGAGCCGGTCGAACCTAGCACGCTGCTGCGAGACTGTCACGCGCACTGTTTACTTAAGCCTCGTGCGTCGCAGCATGCCCTCGCGCTTCATAACTTCGCCGGGAATTTCCCAGCTGGCATCGTGTGCCAGCTCAGCGCGCCGCGTAGCGCTGCGCCTCCTGCGGACGTCCCCAGCGCCGATACAGATCCTGCAGGTAGCGGCGCACCAGAGCGCGATACGTCGGCAGCACGCCGGCGTCGTTGTTAAGAATTGTGTAGCCGTGCACCAGCTGCTGCTCGGCCTGCGGGTACTGCCCGAGGCCGGCGAGCGCCGCGCCGCTGACGGACTCCGCAACCCCCGTCCTCCAGTTCGTCGCCGACATCGCGGTCGTGTAGATCTGCGCGGCGGCGCGCGAGGACTGCAGCGCCTCCTGATACCTGTGGGTCGCAACCTGCAGGACGCCGAGATGCATGAGGCTGCTCGCGATCTCCGGGTGATCCTTGTCGAAGAGCCGCCGGCGCATCGCGAGCGCGTCTTCGAGGTAGCGCTCGGCGCTCGCGTACTCCCCCGTCTGGACGTACCAATAGCCGATGCGGTTCATGACGCGCGCGACGTCAGGATTGTCGTTGGGGAAGATCTTGCGATAGATGTCCAGCGCCTCAGTCTCGGTGGCAAGCGCGCCGTATACGTCGTGCTTGGCGTCGATTACGAAGGCGAGGTTGTTGAGTGTATTGGCAACATCCGGATGGACTTCGCCCAGCAGCTCGCGCTGCATGGCGAGCGCCTGCCGGAAAGTCGTTTCGGCGCCGGTCAGATCGCCCTTACGCTGCTGCACCAGCCCGAGATTGTTGAGCGCCTGCGCAACGTCGGGATGCTTATCCCCGACCAGGCGGTGCAGCATGCTCAGCGACTCGCGCAGCAGTGTCTCCGACTGCCCGTAGTCGCCCTGGTCGCGATACATCAGCCCCAGGTCATTCACTGCGCCGGCGTAATCGGGATAGGGCTGCGCTCCCCACAACGTGCGCTGCATGGCCACCGCATCGCGCATGAGCGGCACGGCCTGGTTCAGGTCGCGCTCTCTGACGGCCCAGGCGAGTACCCCGAGGGTGCGGGCGGTGTCCTCGTTCGCTCCCGGTTTCAGCCGCTGCTGGAGCGCGAGTGCCTTGCGCAACGTGTCCTCGGCTTCGGTGAACTTCCCGCGGTTCTCCAGCTCATTGCCGAGACCGTAGAGGCTCTTGCCGAGCGCGCCCTGGTCGCGCCGCTCGAGCGGCAACGCGTACTGCATGGCAATCGCCTGGCGGTACGCGGTATCCGCGCTCGGATAGTCGGCGAGGTCGGTCAGCAGATCGCCCGTGTGGCTCAGGGACTCCGCCACCCGCGCCGGTTGCGCAGGCGCCAATGCCCGGCGCGTCGCAACCGCGGATTCGAGGAGCGGCTTTGCCTCGTTGTACAGGCCCAGTCCCATGTACACGGTCGCGAGGGTGTCCATGAGCGTCGCCCGGACCTCCGGCTGCTCAGTGAGCTGCGTCTGCGCCCGTGTGGCGCCCTTGTCGAGCACCTCCCGGGCGGTCAGGGCGTTGCCGCGCGCTTCGCTCGGATCGAAAATGCGGAACAGGTCGACCAGAAACTCCGTGGTGCGACGCGCCGTCTCGGCCTCACGCCGCGCAATCACGGTCTGCCGCTGCGCGGTTGCGCGTGCGATGAGCGCGGCGGTGGCCAGCCCCGTGGTCAGTACCATGCCGGCGATGGATGCTGCAGCGATGGCGAACAGGCGCCGCTGCCGGCGCACCTGCTCGCGCTGGCGCAGGGCGTCGAACCCCACGCCGAGAATTCCGGCGATGAGCTTGAGTTTGGCGTTGCTGCGGCCGTCCTTGCCGGCGCGCGCATCGGCGGCGATCGGCTCGGTGCGGATGTCGCTCAGGTTGCCGTCGGCACCGAGCTGGTAACGCAGCGCGGGCGGGAAGCACTCCTCATCTGCACGCGCCGGGTCTTCAGAGGCGTTGGGCTCGCCGTCGACGATGAGACAGAAGATGCGGTGCTCTCGGCCGAGCCGCTTGAAGGCGAGGATCTCCTCGTTCACCCAACGCGACTTCGCCGCGCGCGGCGAGCAGACAATCACCTGGGTGGCCGACTTCTCCAGCGCGGCGTTGATCACGGCGCCGAGGTCGGTCGCGGAGGCGAGCTCCTCGCGGTCGCGGAACACCGGTGCCAGCCGCTTCGGCACCGGCCCATGTGCCGTGGCAGCGCCGATCAGTTGTTTGGGGGGACGGTAGGACTCCAGTGCCCGGTGCAGCCAGGACGCCCATCTCGTGTCGGCGTGGCTATAGCTGAGAAACGCCCAGTACTTCGGGGCGTCCAAAGGTGATGTCCTCCTCCGGAGATGCTACCCGGCCGTAGGTCCCTTTGTTATTTACCGGTACAAAAAGGGCGTCGCAGCAGTGTAATCCAATCCCCGCTGCACTGCGAAACCGCAGGCCCCGTTGTCCGCGGCGGCTCACACCGGCGCACAATGCCTGCACCCGCTTGGCTGGCTGTCACGCAGAGCGTTGTCCGGCACCGCCGCAGGCCCCACAATCCAACGGTGATCTCCCTCCTGAGTCCAGCGGCGACGCCCCGGCCGGCCCACAACACCATGTCGCCGTTTGTCGTCGGCGTTTCCGGGCACCGGGACCTGCACCCGGACACCTTGCAACACTTGCGCCGGGCGCTCGGGGAGATCCTGCAGCAGCTCAAAGAGCGCCTGCCAGACTCCGAGGTGCGGATCATGGCGGGCATGGCCACCGGCGCGGACCTGCTGGTAGTGCAAACCGCCCTCGAGCTTGGGTTTGGCGTGGATGCCATGCTGCCCATGCGGCTGGAGCAGTACGCCGCAGACTTCGATCTTGACTCGTTCGCGTTGCTCAAGACGCTGCTGGCGCACCCCGCGGTCCGCAGCTTCGCCATCCCGCTGAGCGCACCGGCCGAGGAGAGCGCGACGGCTGCGGGCATCTCGCTCCGGGACGCACGCTACCTGGCTCTCTCGCGGACTCTCTCGCGCGGCTGCAGCCTGCTGATCGCGCTGTGGGACGGGGAGCCCTCGCTCCTGCCCGGTGGCACTGCCGACACGGTGCTGCGCTATCTGGGTGTGCGCACCGACCGCAACAAGGACGACCCCCGGCTGCAAATTACGGACGCGCCCGCCGAGCACGACCTGCCCGCCCGGCTCGTCTATTGGATCCCCGCGGCCCGCGCGCAGGCGGGTCCCGTGCCGGATCACGGTTCGCCCTGCTTTCTCGCGGGGTTCAGCGATAACGTCCTGCTGCGATTGCCCACGATGCCCCACCGGCTCAAGGTGCACCTGTGGTCGCTCAACGTCTACAACCGCGAGTACCAACGCCACAGGAATCGCTGGCGCAGCCCCGCTCCGGACAGCCTCATGAGCGGCTTGCCGGCGACGACGGAGCTGAGCGACTGCGACCGCCCGACGCTCGAGCGCATTGATGCCCAGTACGGCAAGGCCGACGCGCTCGCGGTCTACTTCCAGAAGCACTCCGACCGGCTGTTCACCTTCTTCAACCTCGTCGCCTTTGCGATGGGCCTGGCCTATCTCGTGTACGAGAAACTCTTCAGCACGCGCGCATTGTTGTTCGTGTACCTGCTTATCCTCAGTTCGAGCGCCGCCTTGTACTACGTACTGCACGCGCGCCATTGGTTCGCAAAGCACCTGATGTGTCGGGCACTCGCGGAAACACTGCGCGTGAAGTTCTACCTGCGGCTCGCGAGAGCCGAGCACCTGCTGGACGCCGAGGAGGTGCTGTCGCTCTCCGGTGTAAACCGCTTCCACGGTTTTGGCTGGATCGGCCATGTGCTGATTGCGCTTGAATCTCCCGCGACCGGCGTCTATCCCGGAGCCAGCGCCGCGGCGCCGGAAGATGTGGTCTACCTGGTCTGGATCGAAAATCAGCGTCAATACTTCATCAGGAAGGTAGCGCAACTGCACCGCAGCCTGATGCGTACCAAGTGGCTGAAGCGCGCCCTGTTCGGCCTCATTCTCCTGGTGGTCCTGACTCTGTTGTGGCTCGGCGAGTCCGCGGGCGCGCGAACGGTCTTTGGCATATCGCTCGAAAATGAACTGACGTTTGCCATGGGGCTGGCAGCCGTCACGCTCGCATCCTGGGAACTGCACCAGAACAAGATGGCGAACCGCGAGCTGCTGTGGCAATACCGCAATCAGCTCAAGCACTTCTCCCGCGCGGGTTCGCAGCTGGCGCGCACGTTTGCCGCGAGCCGCCGCCTCGAGATCCTCGCCGCGCTCGGCAAGGACTCGCTGATGGAGAGCTACCTGTGGACCATCCATCGCTTTCATCGCGAACACGAACCGCCCGGCCGGGCCTGACGGTACGGAAATGGCCCCATGAGCAGCTTGCGGGTGCGCTACAGCCGCCGCAACACGCGCCCGGGCCGGTGCAGCGACTGGCGGCGCTGCTGCTGGTGGGTCCGGGTCCGTACGCCCGCGCCTTCGAGAATCTCATCCTTGGATTGATACTGCTGAGCGTCGCGTCCATCGGCGTGGCGGCGCTCCCCACGCTGCCCGGCTGGACGACACCTGCGCTGCGCGTGGAAGAAGTCATCGTAGTTGCCGTGTTCTCGTTCGAGTACCTGCTGCGCATCGTGGCGGCGCAGAGAAAGTTCGCGTTCATCTTCAGCTTCGAGAGCCTGGTGGACTTACTGGCCATTGCGCCCGCGTTTCTGCTGGGTCTCGACACGCGCTGGCTGCGTGCGCTGCGGCTGCTGCGGCTGCTGCGGCTGATGAAATTGCAGACGCACATTCTCGAAACCACCGTCACCGAGCGCACCCGCGAACTCGCCGAGAAAAATGCCTTGCTGGAACAGGCGCAGGCGCAGATCAAGGCTGAGCTCGAGGTGGCGCGGGCGCTGCAGATCGCGATCCTGCCAGCAACCTTCCCTCTGAGAACGGGCTGCGACAGTGCGGCGCGCATGCTGCCGGCGACGACCATGGGTGGGGATTTCTATGATTTCATCGAGCTGCCGCACGGGCAAATCGGGCTGGTGATGGCGGACGTGTCGGGCAAGGGTGTGCCGGCGGCCTTCTTCATGGCGGTAGCACGCACCGGCCTGCGTGGCGTTGCGGCCGAGCACCTCACCCCCGGCGCGTGCCTCGCCGAGGCTAACGAGTTATTGTGCGCGCAGAATCCGCTCGACCTGTTCGTGACCGTGTTTTATTGCATGCTCGATCCGCTCACCGGAGTGCTGCGCTACGCGAACGGCGGCCACAATCCGCCCTACCTGCGACGCGCCGACGGGTCAATCGAAGCCCTCACCGGCGCGGGCGGACTGGTGCTGGGAGCCATGCCGGGCGTTGATTTTCCGGAGCATGAGGTGCGGCTGGGCATCGGGGACCATCTCGTGCTCTATACCGACGGGGTGACCGAGGCCTTCAACGCGGCCTACGAGGCCTACGGCGAGGAGCGGCTGATCGCCGAGATCCAGGCGCACGGTGACGGACCCGCCGCGGGCCTGGTCGAGCGCATCTGCCACAGTGTCACGGCGTTTGCGGGGGCGGCCCCGCAGTCCGACGACATCACGCTCATCGTGCTCAGCTGGAACTACACCGCGCCGGCGGCTCTGCAGTGAATGTCCGTCTCGAAACGTTCGGCCTCGACCACCGTAGTGATCCCCGCGGGCCGGCTTGATTTCAGCAGCGCCAATGGTTTTGAAAAGCAGCTCGAGCTGGTGTTCGCGGGTGCCGGCACCGCGCCCGCGGCGGTGATCATCGATTGCGGCGCGCTCGAGTACGTCTCGAGTGCCGGCCTGCGCGTCTTTCTGCTGGCGGCGCGCACCTCGCAGCGTGCCGGCGTTTACTTCGCGCTGTGCGCGCTGCAGCCCGCGGTCGGTGAAGTGTTCAATCTGAGCGGGTTCAACCGCATCATCACGGTGCATGCGGACCGCGCAACGCGCACTCTCGCAGGTACCCCAAGGGCGGGCGTGAAGGAGCAACGCACCGGGGTGCGCAGCGATGCCGCACAGCTGCCGGTGCTGACCCGCTTTCTGCAGGAGTTCTGGTCGGCCGCGGAGCTGCCGCCGGCTCAGGCGCCGAGCTTCGAGCTCGCCCTCGAGGAAGTTTTCATGAACGTCTGCATGCACGGCTCGCCGGCGGGCAGCGCGCCGTGGGTGGAGGTGTCGCTGGTCCTGGCGGAGGACGGCCTGACGATGACGGTCGAGGACGACGGCCCGCAGTTCGATCCGCTGTCGCTGCCGCCGCCGGACATCACGGCGAGCCTCACCGGGCGCCCGGTCGGTGGACTGGGCGTGTTCCTGGTGCGGCAGGTGATGGATGCGGTCAGCTACCACCGCGTCGGGGCGCGCAACCGGCTGCGGATGACCAAACACATCGCCAACTGACCGCGCTGCCACCGGTTTGTCGCCAGCCGTGGCAAGGCGCGACGAATTCACGTAGCGTAATAGGGGCTTGCCGCGAATCGCGCCCGGAACTCTCCAAACATAACAAACGCAGGCACATGTTCGAGATCCAGCTTGGTCCCTCTGGCGAGGTCGTGATGGCAGGCCGGCTCGATGCCGGCCAGTGCGACGCGGCGCTGCGCTTCCTGCAAGCGGTGGCCGAGCCGCGCGTCATCGACCTTGCCCGGCTCGAATACGTCGCCAGCTCCGGACTGCGGGTGTTTCTGCTGACGCAGAAGCGCGCCATGGGCTCCGGGACGGGCCTCAGGCTGATCAACGTCAAACCCCAAATCCACGACATTTTCCGGTATGCCGGCTTCGACCGGATCATCGACATCACCGCGGCGGCGCCCTGAGGATCCGCACCCGCGACTGCGGGCCGCCCCCGACCAACCTTTTGCCTGCCGAACAGTACTTGTGAAAGAGGACGATGATCGGACGTTGGTGCGGCGCTGCCTCGCGGGGGACCGCCATGCCTTCGAGGAGCTGGTCCTGCGGTACCAGCGGCCCGTCTACAACGCCGCGCTGCGGATGCTGCGCGAACCGCAGGACGCCCTGGATGTGGCCCAGACGACGTTCATGAAGGCATTTGAGCACCTGGCGAGCTACGACCCGAGTCATAGGTTTTACAGCTGGATTTACCGGATTGCAGTCAATGAAACCCTCAATGCCCTCGGCTCGCGAAAGCCTGCCGCGCAGATCAACGGCGAGGAGCCGGACGAAGCCCCAGGTCCTGAGCGGCAGCTCGAGGGTGAGCAGGCCAGCCAGGTGCTCGAGGATGCCCTGATGAGAATCACTCCGGAGCTGCGGACCGTCGTCATCCTTCGGCACGTCATGCATCTGGGCTACCAGGACATGGCCGATATCCTGCAGCTGCCCCCAAAAGACCGTGAAGTCACGGCTCTACAGCGCCCGCCAGCTGCTGCGGGAGCAGTTGCTGCGGTGCGAAACGCTCTGACATGGCCGACACCCCGCACCTTGCACTGATTCACGCCGAGATCGACGGCGAGCTCGATGCGCGCGAACGCAGCGAGCTCGCCAGGCTGCTGCTCGCCGAGCCGCAGACGCGGGCGGTGCGCGAAGACCTTCGCCGGGTGAGTGCAGCGCTCGATGCGCTGCCGGATGTTGAGCCCCCGGCGCAGTTGCGGGCGGGCATTCTGGCGGCGCTGCCGCCGTCAACCGTATCGCGGGCACGGTCCGGTTGGTCCGCTCCCCGCTGGCGCTACGCCGCCCTCGTCGCGGGCGTACTCGGCGCGGGCGCAGTCGTGTTCGGGACTCTCAACGGCACGCGACCGGCGACCACCGAAACGGCCGGCACGATGGCGGCGGCGCGGGCGCCGGTGACGCTCGATACGGTCCGGCTCGGTGCGGGACCGGTCGGAGGCCGGGTGAGCCTGTACCGCGACGCCGGCGGCCTCGGCGTGGCTTTCGAGCTGATATCGAGCGGGCCCGTGGACGTGCTCATCACGAGCGGAGGCCGCACGCTCGAGGTAAACGGCCTCGGCGGAACCGGCGCCGCCGTGCAAAGAACAGTGGCCCTGGTTGGGTCGCCGTCGACGGTCGGACCCGAGGTGGGCCTGACCTTTCTAATGTCCGGACGGGAGGTCGGCCGCGCGACCCTCACGGTGCCCGCAGGGCATTGAGGAACCGGGTTTCTTTTTATTGGCAGCCAACTTCTGGTCCGATTGATAGTAGTTGTAGTCAGAACGTGAATTAGTGTTTGTCCGAAATCAGGGGAGACTTCTCTATGTCCAGTAAGACAGTGTGGGTCGGCGGCGGACTGGTCCTGGCGATCGCTGCGGTCGGCTATATGAGCTACCACGACAGTTCGGCCGGTAAGGACGCTGCCGGAACCATCGTGCAGGCGAAGCGAGCCTACGTAGACGGCCCTGGCGGCGGGTCTGCCACCGGTGGTACATCGTCGACCTCGGGCACGACGGGCGATCAGTCCGGCAATGCGGATGCCGGTACCCGGGCCGGTAGCGACCAGGCGGGCCACAATGACGTGGGTGGCCGCAATGACGTGGGTGGCCGCAATGACGTAGGTGGCCGCAATGACGTAGGTGGCCGCAATGACGTAGGTGGCCGCAATGACGTAGGTGGCCGCAATGACGTAGGTGGCCACAATGACGTAGGTGGCCACAATGACGTAGGTGGCCACAATGACGTAGGTGGCCGCAATGACGTAGGTGGCCGCAATGACGTAGGTGGCCGTAATGATGTAGGTGGCCGTAATGATCGTGGGTGGCCACAATGACGTAGGTGGCCACAATGATGTGGGTGGCCGTAATGACGTGGGTGGCCACAATGACGTAGGTGGCCATAATGACGTGGGTGGCCACAATGACGTGGGTGGCCACAATGACGTAGGTGGCCACAATGACGCAGGTGGCCACAATGACGCAGGTGGCCACAATGACGTGCAGGTGGCCACAATGACGCAGGTGGCCACAATGACGCAGGTGGCCACAATGACGCAGGTGGCCACAATGACCAGGGTGGTCCTAACCAGAACTAGCACGAGCCTTTAGCCCGTCCCCGCGTAGCAGGCCACCAGAGCGGCGGCAGGACGGCAGTAATGAGCGGCCCGAAGCATCGGCATCGGGCCGCTCGTTTTTGGCTTTGAATAATAACAACACAAACGGCGCGCGCAGGCGGCTGCAACTGGCGGTTGCAGCCGCGACTATCGCCATCGCTTCCGCGTCTGCCTCCGCGGCCGATCGCGCATTCCTCGAGACCGAGGAACTCCGAATCGTTTATTACGACCCGTCCGAATTCTCACTCGTCCCGCACGTCACCCAGAGCTTCCTGAGCGCACTGGCCGACCACAAGCGCGTCTGGGGTTACGTTCCGAATGACGGTGTCACCGTCTTCCTGAGGGACTGGCAGGACGGTGGCAATGCAACTACGTCCTGGTCGCCCAACAATCTCATCAGCGTCGACGTCGCCCCTTCGTACGACCCTTACGAAACGGTCTCCTCTGCGGAGCGGTTCGAAAGTATGGCGGTTCACGAGCTCACGCATACCGCCACCACGGATCGCGCGAGCCCCGAAGATTACCGCTGGCGGCACTTCTTCCATGGCAAGGTGGCGGTAGACTCCGCCCACCCCGAGACGATCCTCTATAACTACCTGACCGTGCCGCGCGCCACGATGCCCCGCTGGTACCTCGAAGGCAGCGCGGTGTTCATGGAGACGTGGATGACCGGCGGGGTCGGCAGGGCACAGGGCGGGTACGACGAAATGGTGTTCCGGGCGATGGTGCAGGACGACGCCAGGTTCTATGACCCGCTGGGACTCGTTTCGAAGGGTACCGCAATCGACTTTCAGACCGGGGCGAACGCCTATCTCTACGGCACGCGCTTCATGGACTACCTGGCCTTCACCTACGGGCCGGAGCGCCTGCTCTCCTGGTGGCGACGCGATGCGGGCAGTCGCCGCTATTACGCCGATCAGTTCCAGCACGTATTCGGCCTGCCACTCAACGACTCCTGGCGCCGCTGGGTCGACTTCGAGCACGATTTTCAGCGTAAGAACCTGCAGTCGGTGCACGAGCATCCGCTCAGCGAGTTCCACGACCTCACCCACAAGGACCTCGGCGCGGTCTCACGCAGCTATCTGTCGAAGGACGGCACAAAGCTGTACATGGCCGTGAGGTACCCGGGCCAGGTCGCGCACCTCGTGTCGCTCTCACGCCGCGACGGCAGCGTCACCGAGCTCGCAGAGATCAGGGGCTCCAAAGGCTACACGGTGACCTCGCTCGCCTTTGACCCGCAAACAGAAACGCTGTTCTTCACCAGCAACAACGTCAGAACCTACCGTAATCTCGAGGCGCTCGACCTGCGCACTGGCAAGACGCGCACGCTGTTTCGGGCCGCGCGGATCGGCGACATCGTCTTCAACCCGGCCGACCGATCGCTGTGGGGATTGAGGTTGGCCAACGGACGCGACGTGCTGGTGCGGCTCCCGCCGCCGTACAACGAGTGGCACCGGCTCTATACGTTTGCGCCGGACGAGGAGGCCTTCGATCTCGATCTGTCTCCCGACGGTGCGCTCGCGTCGGTGTCGGTCTCCGGCCTCGGTCCGCGCATTGGCGCGCCGCTCGTGACGCAGGTGCGCGTCATGCGCACGGAGGCACTACTTCACGGCGACGCCGCACCGCTGCACACGTTCACGATGGGCGCGGCGGTGCCGGAGGGGTTCGTGTTCTCGCCGGATGGCCGCTATCTCTACGGCAGCAGCTACTACACCGGCGTCTCGAACATCTACCGCTACGAACTCGCGACCGAAAAGCTCGACGCGGTGAGTAATGCCGCGCTCGGCTTTTTCCGCCCGTTGCCGCTCGATGACGCCCGGCTCATTGTGCTGCGCTACAGCGCCAAGGGCTTCGTGCCGACGCAGATCGAGGCGCGGCCCACCGAGGATCTGAGCGCGGTCTCATTCCTGGGCGAACAGGTGGCGGAGAAGTACCCCGAGGTGCAGGGCTGGGTGACCCAGGTGCCGTCGACGCTCCCATACGAACCGCAGGTCGTACGCCAGGGTCCCTACCGTCCGGCGCGCGAGCTCGAGCTCGATTCGCTCATCCCGGTCATCGCGGGCTACCAGGGCACCGCCGCGCAGGGCGGCAATGTCCGCTTCAGCAACGCCGTCGCGCTGGGCGCCAACGCGCGTTTCAGCGATCCGGTCGGGCTCGCCTGGGTCAACGTGGATGCGGGCTACAGCCCCGACGACAGCCTGCCGTCCAACCAACGGCTGCACGCCATGGTCACCGCGCACATCCCGGAATGGACGGCCGGTGCCGCGTGGAATCGCGACGACTTCTACGACCTGTTTGGCCCGACCAAGCGCAGCCTCGCCGGTTACAACGGCTACCTGAGCTACGATCATTTCCTCACCTACGATCCGCCGCAGACCATGGACGTGATCGCCAAGGTCGCGTACTACGGTGATCTCGTGACGCTCCCCGGCTTCCAGGACGTACTATCCCCGTACCGCAACCTGGCGACCCTCGACGTCGGCATCGTCTCAATCGATACGCGCACCTCGCCGGGCGCGGTGGACGCCGAGACCGGTCACACCTGGTCGCTCAAGGCGCACGCCTACGACGCGCCGGGCGAATTCGTGCCCCGCATCAGCGGCACTTACGATGTGGGGTTCCCGCTGCCGCTCGACCACTCGTCAATCTGGCTGCGAACCGGCGTGAGTGTCTCCTCCGGTGCGCGCGCCGACCCGCTCGCCAACGCCTACCTGGGCGGCTTCGGCAACAACTATGTCGACAGCGGCGCCAACGGCAACGCCCAGCGTTACCGCGAGCTGCTGAGCCTGCCGGGCTTTGAAATTGATGCCCTGCAGGGCAAGTCGCTGGTGCGCGGCATGCTCGAATGGTGCCTGCCGCCGCTGCGCTTCGACGCGCTCGGCTCCCCCGGCTTCTACGTCACTTGGGCGCGCCCGGAACTGTTCACCACCGCGCTCGAGACCGACTTCAACGACGCTGCCTTGCGCCAGCAGGCTTACAACGTCGGCGGGCAGCTCGACTTTGAGCTGCACGTGATGCAGCGCTTGCCGATGATGCTGTCGGTCGGTGTGGCGCGGGGCTTCGAAGGCGGCGGCTTCGGCCGGACCGAATTCATGCTCTCGCTGCAGGTGCTGTGATGAGCGCCGACATCTGGATGCGTGCGCCGCTCGCGTTACTGCCGGTGCTGCTGTTCCTGATCGGGCTGGTGCAGCTGGATGGCTACAAGCTGGTGCGGCTGCGGATGATGCTGGCGCTGGTCGCGGCCGGCGCCGTGGCGGCGGGCATCAGCTATCTGATCAACAACGCCGCCTATATGCACTTCAGCGGCGACTTTACCGCCTACTCGCGCTACATATCGCCCTGGATCGAGGAGGCGCTGAAGGCGGCGCTGCTGGTCTTCCTCATCCGCACGCGCCGCGTGGGGCTGCCGGTGGACGCCGCCATCGCCGGGTTCGCTATCGGCACCGGTTTCGCGCTGGTCGAGAACCTCTATTACCTCGCCTCGCGGTCGCACACCCTCTTGCCGGTGGCGGTGATCCGTGGGTTTGGCACGGCGATCATGCACGGCGGCACGGCGGCGGTCCTGGCGATGATCTCCAACACACTCTACGAGCGCCGGCCGAGCGGCGGGCTCTACCTGCTGCTGCCTGGCTTCCTGGCGGCGGTCGCCCTGCACACCGGCTACAACTACCTGCTGGTGCGACCGGCGCTGGCGACGCTCGCGACGCTGCTGGTGCTGCCGCTCGTGATCTACCTGGTGTTCGACCACAGCGAGCGGATTCTGCGCAACTGGATCGAAGTGGATCTGGAGTCCGACGTACAGCTGCTGGAGTCGATCAGCGCCGGCAAGTTTCTCGGCAGCAACTCCGGACGTTACCTGCAGGCGCTGCGCGACCGTTTTCGCGGCGAGGAACTGGCGGACATGTTGTGTTATCTGCGCGTGCACGGCGAACTGGCGGTGCGGGCCAAGGGCGTACTGCTGCTGCGCGAGAGCGGGCTGCCCGAGCCGCCGATCGACGTGGAGACGAAGGACAAACTCGCGGAACTCGCGCAGCTCGAGCGCGCCATGGGCAAGGCCGGCGTGCTCGCGCTGCGGCCGCTGATGATGGCTACCGGCAAGGAAATCTGGCAGCTGACGCTGCTGCGGCAGTAGCGCAGCAGCAGGCGCACTGGCGGGCGGGCGGCAGCAGTTTGCGCGCCGCTCGGGTGCGCCCCTAGAATCGAGCTTTCCACGATCGCCGCTAGTCGAGGTCTACCATGGAATTGCAGGTCAAGGACGCGGGCGATGGCGTACTCAACGTCTCGCTGGCGGGGCGCCTGGACACCCCGGGCGTCGACAGCATCGAGACGCTGCTCACGGCGCACCTCGTGCCCCGCGGCGCACTCGGCAGGAAGAGCGGCAAGCTGGTCCTCTATGGCGCGCGCCGCTCGTCGCGCAGGTACTACTGACCACGTCGTTGAATGACATCGTGCCGGTGAGGATGGACGCGGCCGCCGCAGCTGCCGTGGCACGCGGCTGAATGCTGCGCACCCAGCGCCTCGAGATCCGTTTTCCCGGCACCCATGACGGCTTCGCGCAAGCGTTCGCGCGCCTGCGCGGCACCCTCGATGCGGAGCGGCTGGACGGCGCCGCGCGTTATAACGCGGAGCTGGTGTTCGAGGAGATCGTCGCCAACATCGTCAATCACGGCGCGGTTGACGGGCGGGAGGTGATCGTGCGCTTTTCGCTGGAACCTCGGCCTGATTCGCTGCTCCTCACGTTTGAGGATGACGGCGTGGAGTTTGACCCGCGCGGGCACCCGGATCCCTCGCCAGCGCGCTCGCTGGAGGAAGCGAAGGTCGGCGGGTTCGGCCTGAGGCTGATGCGCCACGCCGCGAGCTCGCTCGATTACACGCGGACAGCGGACGGTCGCAATCGACTCACGGTGAAGCTGGCACGTGCGGTCGGCTGCGGGCCGCTGGAATAGCCGCGCGGCAACAGCTGTCGGGTTTCGCCGCCCTGAATGAAACTCCCGCCTCTCAGATATCTGCTAACACTCACGGCTCTGGCGAGCCTGTATTTCATCGCGGCCAAACTCGGTCTGGGGTTCGCACTCGTGAACCCGAGCGCGACCGCCATCTGGCCGCCCACCGGAATCACGCTCGCTGCGTTCCTCATCTTCGGTCTGGAGGTGTGGCCGGCAATCCTCATCGGCGCGTTCGTCGCCAACCTGACCACGCAAGGCTCCATTGCCACCTCGGTCGGCATCGCCTTGGGCAACACACTCGAGGGCCTGCTCGGCGCGATTCTCGTGAACCGCTTCGCGCACGGCCGCATGTTCTTCGAGCGGCCGCGGGATATCGTCAAGTTTGCCGCCTTAGCGGCGGCTCTCAGCACCACGGTCAGCGCCACCGTCGGAGTGATGACTCTCGTGCTCGGCGGTTACGCCCGCTGGGCGGACTTCGGGCACATCTGGTTGACCTGGTGGACGGGGGATGCGGCGGGTGACCTTGTGGTGGCGCCGGTGCTGGTCTTGTGGAGCACGGCGCCACGGCTGCAATGGAGCAGCCGCTGGCTATTGGAGGCTATCGCGCTCATTGCCGGTCTGTCGGTGGTTGCGCTGATTGTATTCGACGATCTCATTGCGGCTGTCGGGGCCGAACGCTTGCCGCTTGAATTTCTTTGCGTTCCGTTTCTGTTTTGGGCGGCATTTCGCCTCGGACGCCGCGGCGTTGCCACCTGCGTGCTGGCGCTGTCCTGGATCGCGATCGCCGGCACGCTGCATGGCTTCGGTCCCTTCGCCCGGGCGGCGCCGAACGAATCGCTGCTGCTGCTGCAGGCGTACATGGCGGTTCAGGCGGTGACCATGTTGGCCGCGGCTGCCGTCGTCTGGGAGCGGCGGCAGGACGAAGAGCAGTCGCGCCGGCAGGCCGTGAACGATGAGCTGACAGGGCTCGCCAACTATCGTTGGCTCATGAGCAACCTGGAAGCAGAGGTCAGACGGGCGCAGCGCATGGGCCGGACCTTCACGACCCTGTTGCTGGACATGGACGGCCTCAAGCAGATCAACGACCGCTTTGGGCATTTGGTCGGCAACCGCGCGCTGTGCCGGGTCGCCGAGTGCCTGCGGGCCTCATGCCGCGGCACGGACACGGTGGCGCGGTTCGGCGGCGACGAGTTCGCCCTGGTTCTTCCGGAAACCTCGGAAGCGGGGGCCCGGCAACTGGCGAACCGAATCGCCGAGTTGCTTGCGGCCGGTGACGAGGGGCCGCCGCTTTCCGTCAGCATTGGCATCGCCGTTTTTCCCCGCGACGGAGCGACGGCGCAGACGCTCCTGAGCGCGGCAGATCGGGAGCTATATCGGACCAAGGCCCTCACCCGGGCGAAATCAGTGTCTACGGTCCAGCCAAAGTCACGCGAGCCCTGACTGCCTCCGGGGCCGCACGCAAAGCGCGCAGCGGCATCCACGGGGAGTGCTTCCAAAACGACTGCGGGGCGGCGCATAGCGCGCGCCAGAATCAGCCAGCATCACGCGACGTGGGCAAAGGTGGACCGGTGAATTCCGCTTCGATTGAAAAATCGATGTCATCGCCGACGCCGATGGTGGTGCCCGGCGCGGGGACGCCGAAGGAGATGCCGAAATCGGAGCGCTTGAACGCACCGTGCGCCGAGAAACCCACGCGTGCGTGCGGATCCATGTTGGGCATGCCGGCGTAACCGCCGTTGTAGGTGGCGTCGAGCACTATCGGTCGAGTGACCCCGTGAAGGGTCAGCGTACCGCTGATCTCCATGGCCTTGGCGCCGGTCAGCCGTACTTTCTGTGACCTGAAGACGATCTGCGGGAATTTCCCGGTGTCGAGCATCTGCGGCCCCTTCATGATGTCCAGACACATCTGCGGCGCCGCATCCATCTGGAAGGATGCCGCCTCTATGGTGGTCACCACTGTGGACGCGGCGATGTTGTTCGGGTCGAAGGTCAGTTGTGCATCGAAGCGACTGAAGCGCGTCGTGTAGGTCGAAAATCCCATGTGGTTGGCGCGCAGCACGAGACTCGCGTGGGCCTTGTCGAGCTGGTATTCACCCGCAGGCGGCCGCGCCGGCGGTGCCGCGGGCGGCGAGCCGGATGCCCCGGCCGCAAGGGCAAGGCCATTTGCCAGCGCGAGGATCGCGACCGTGGCGGGCGCGACCCGCCGACGGAGGGGTAAACGGTCTGAATGATTGCTCATGGATCTCCCCAGGAATGTGCTTGTTCGCAGATACGACGAACCAGACATGGCCACTTCGACAGCAGCAATGGATATTCTTACGCAAAATGCAGCGCAAGACGAACCAGGAGCGCCAAGCCGAGGGCGGATCGGCGGACTCTTGTCCATGACCCGACCCTTCTTTCGTGGTCCGGGCTGTCTTCTGCGGGTTGGCTTGAATCCACTTGACGCCGGTCGCTGCTCAATGTTGGAAGGCTGTTGACAGTGGTGCGCTCGTAGTGTGCGATGACCACACACCATGATCCACAAACGGGCATTGATACTCGCTGTCGCGGCCATGGCCAGCGTTGCCGCATGCAGTTCGAATGACGAGCAGGACGCGAATCCTGGACCGGGAATCGCGCTCACCAGTACGAGCATAACTGACGGTACCATTCCGTTGCGGTACGCATGCTATGAGGCAGGTGTCGGTCTACCACTGGCCTGGTCCGCGGCGCCAGCCACCACCAGGAGCTTTGCGATTATCGCCAGGGACCTGGATTCCGTATTGTCATCCGTGCTCGGTCCGTTTGTGCACTGGGTCGTCTATGACATTCCTTCGGCCGCGCGCGAACTGCCGCACGCGCTGCCACCGCAGCCGGAGTTGGCCGACGGCATCAGGCAGGGTGTCAACGGCTTCGGGAAAGTTGGGTTTGCAGGGCCATGCCCCCCCGGAAGATCCTGGCATCGATATGAATTCAAAGTGTACGCGCTGGACACCACCCTGAATCTACCAAGCGGAATAACACGCACGGCTGTCGTGGCTGCGATGAAGGGTCACGTCGTTGCGACCGGTAGCCTCATTGGTCGCTACAAGCGCTGAGCCTTGCAGTCCAAGGGGCGGCGCGTGTTCCTCGGCGTTGCGCCGGAGTACCGTGCGCAGGATAGCCATCGCCCAACGTCATCACTGACATCGCCCGTTTGGCGCAGGATATCCCCGTGGACACTGGTCGAGATGCGACGCTAGACTCGCAGGGTGGCTGTCGTGCAACGATCGTTAAGCCTCAAGATAGGCGCACTTACGCAGCTGGTGCTCGAGTGCGCGGATGGCTCGCAACAGCCGATCCACCCGCTATGGCTGCGCGAGCGCTGCCAGGACCCCGCCAGCATCGACCTTAAGACCCGGCAGCGTCTGCAGGATCCTTCCGACTTTGATCCGGAGCTGAAGGTCCTCGCGCTATCGCAGACTTCGCCGGGCATTTACCGAGTCGAATTCAGCGACGGTCACGCGGCGAGCTTCAGTGCGGAGGAGATAATCGCGGAGGCGGCGCTCGCGTCTAACAGCCACGATTGTCCCGCGCCGCGCCTGTGGAATGGCGCGTTGGGCGCGCTTCCCCGTGCTCACTGGCGTCCCGAGCCGAGCGACGCGGAACTGTTCTCCTGGGTCGAATCCTTCCTCACCCTGGGGTTCGTGATTTTCGAGGCCGTGCCCAGCGCTCCTGGCACGGTGCTCAGGGTGGGTTCGATGTTCGGCTTTACCCGCGAAACGAATTTCGGCGCGCTGTTTGATGTTCGCTCCACTCCCGGTGCCACCGATCTTGCGTACACCTCGGTGCCACTAGATCCGCACACCGACAATCCGTATCGTGCGCCGGTCCCGGGAATTCAGCTGCTGCATTGCCTGGTGAACGAGACCAGCGGCGGCCTGTCGACCCTGGTGGACGGCTTTGCCGTAGCTGAGGCCCTGCGTGCGGGAGAGCCGCAGGCCTTCGATGTTCTCACCCGCACGCCGGTGCGGTTCAAGTACGCCGATGCCGATACGGAGCTCACCGCCAGTGCGCCGCCGATTGAACTTGATGTCACCGGCGCTTTGAGGGCGGTGCATTTCAGTCCGCGCCTGGATTTGGTGCCGCTTTTTTCCGCGGAGCGGCTCGAGGCGTACTTTCGGGCACGGCGGCTCTTTGACCACCGTCTGCGCGCGCCGGACTTTCAGATCCGCTTCCTTCTCAAGTCCGGGGACCTGGTGATGTTCGATAACTGCCGACTGCTGCACGGCCGAACCGGCTTCGATCCCGCCGAGGGCCTGCGGCACCTGCAGGGGTGTTACATCGACAGCGACGGGCCGCGGAGTTTGTATCGCGTACTGCGGCGCCGAGCGCAAACCTCCGCGGTGAGGCGCAGCGCATGAGCAGGATCGTAAGCTTCCGGCAGATGAAGGACGGCACCAAAGAGGACTACCTGCTCCTCGATGAGTCCGAGAAAAAGTATGCCGCGGGTCTGGGGCAGCGTGTGCTTGAGAGTCTGCACAAGCTGGATCACTCCCTTGAGGGCTATCCGGTCAGTCGCCTGGGGCATTCACTGCAGGCCGCGACGCGTGCGCTGCGCGACAACGCCGACGAGGAAATGATCGTCGCGGCGTTGATCCATGACATTGGCGATGAGCTCGCGCCCTACAACCATGCGGAGGTCGCGGCAGGCATTCTGCGCCCGTACGTACGTCCGGAAGTCACCTGGATCGTTGCGCAGCACGGACTGTTCCAGAACTATTACTACGTGCATCACTTCGGCGGTGATCGCAACGCGCGCGAACGCCTGCGGGATCATCCCTGGTACGAGTCCTGTGCGCACTTTTGCGCAGCCTGGGATCAGTGTTCGTTCGATCCGGACTATCCGACCGAGGGTCTCGCCACCTTCGAACCGCTGCTGCGCCGCATCTTCGCGCGGCCACCGCACGATCCACGCTATTTCTCCGCTACTTAGGTTGCGAGGTGTGGGATCGTTGCGCCGGCGCAATGAACTCAGGCGTCGGCAACTCCGTCAGCGAATCACGGAAATCGGCAGGCGCCGCATTCGGCAAGAGCGTCGTGCGCAGAACCGCCGTTCTGTCAACGCGAGTCTGACGGTCGAGTCGAATTGGGGGACAATGCGTATATGGGTGAAGAGGGGGAAGGTGACGGCGCGCGCAGCGCGGCGTCCGCGGGGCAAAGCGGGCGGGTTGCGGATGGCGGCATCAATTTTTCCGCTTACACACTCGCTCAATTACGGGAATTGCAATACACGATCGACGCGCAGGCCTTTCCGCAGAACTTTCGGAACCTTCTGGCGGAGATCGAGCGACGCGGCAGCAAGCCCGAGCAACCTGCGGTGGACGACGCAGCCGTCGCCGGACGATTCACCAGACGTGACGGACTGCGCGGCTGGCTGCAGGCAAAGCGGACGCGATCGCCGCTCTACGGCCCTGGATCTATCGAGGTTCAGCCCTCGCAGGTCCTCTTACGAGGATGGCAACGGACCTGGCTCGGCGCGGCCGTGCAAGCGGAGATCGCCTTTGCGGCGGGCAGCATTCGCAGCACCACACGCGACGGCGTCACGGTCCGGCTGGCCTGCAAGAGCCCCAATCGGCGCGCCTGGCAGATCGAATTCGATGCGGCGGACGCCGAACACGCCGCCCGTCTGATCGCTGCGCTGAGCGCCAGCCACGCGCTGACGTTCGATCAACGCTGGGCGGACATCAGCGAGTTCTATGGGCGGTTGCGGGCGCTGTGCCCGCACGTGTGGGTGACACCTGCGCTCGTGTTGCTGAACGTCGCGATCTACCTTGCGATGGCGGTCGCGGCGCACCGCCCGGGTTCGTTCGATCCACAACTTTTGTTGAGTTGGGGTGCAATTACGGGCCGCTGACCCTCAGTGGTCAGTGGTGGCGACTGATCAGTGAGCTCTTCCTGCACCTGAATCTGCTGCACCTACTGTTTAACATGTGGGTGCTGTGGAGCATGGGCGGCCTGACCGAGCGCCTCTTCGGCAGATGGGTGTTCTGCTTCGTGTATTTCGCCGCCGGGGGGCTCGCGAGCCCAGCAGCATCGTCTGGGACCCAACTCATATCTGCGTCGGCGCATCGGGCGCCATCTTCGGGATCCTGGGTGCCTTTCTGGCTTTCCTGATTCGCGGCCGGCGCTGACTTACCCGATACGATCATTCGTGTTCATTGGATCAGCACGCTGGCCTTCGTGCTTTTCAATCTGGTCGGCGGCGCGCTGCAGCCCGGTATCGACCACGCAGCGCACGTAGGCGGTCTCATCGCCGGCCTGGTCTTAGGTTATGGCCTGGCGCGGCCCCTCGCTCAGGAGCAGCGCCGTTTCGCTCTGCCACAGGCAGCCTCTGCCGCGGCGTTGTTCGCGGCGGCATTGCTTGGGGCTTTGGCAAATCACGGGAACTCGCGGCCAGTTAACGGCGCCCGTGCAATACTATTCGCACGCATGACTGGTACGTGAGCGGCGAAGGCAACAACCTGCGGCTGTGGCAACGGCTCGCAGAGCAGGCCGCAGCAGGAACGATCAGCAATGCGGAGCTCGCTCGCCGATTTCAGCAGGAGATTCTGCCCTTCTGGCAGAGTGCCAGCGAGCGGCTACGGAAGGAGAATCGGACCGCACCGGGCTCGCAAAGCGCTATCGCCTTGCTGGTGGAGGAGTTTGCCGCGATCGGCTGAAGTGGGCGCAAGCGATTATTGACGCATCGGCGAATGGGGATTCAGACCGCGCAAGCGATGTCGGAAATCTGGCGCAGCAAACCGATCTGGTACAGGCGCGGCTCGATCGGTTGTGGCTGCAGTCCACCATGAGCCATCGGCCCGGGGCACTCGCAAACAGCGCGTTGGTCGTGCAGCTGCGCCAGATGCTGTCTCTTGACCGGCGAACATGCGTCGAGGCTCCGGCATATCTCGGCGCGCCTGCGGCTGTCTCACTTCATGACGCGCGGGACGATGCTCCGGTCAGCCGGCAGACGATCGCCTGTCAGGCGCAGCGTCTGTTCATGAACGGTGACTACGCGTCACTGGACGCACTGATGAAGCGATCTGCGCAAGCAGCAGGCTGACCTCGTAGATGGCAGCTCGAGCTACGGCGCCATCACCCACGGACTATCCAACCTTTTCAGGTTTGGGAGTTTGGGTATTGGGGAGGCCCTGGGGAGAATCTCCGAGTGGCGCCGCAACGTTCACGAGCCTTTCGAGGCAGACATCGTCGAGGCAATGGTGTTCAGAGAGTGGGCGTGGACCGCTCGCGGGCAACGGCAACGTCGAACGCGGTCACCGCGCAGGCCCTGGCGAACTCTACAACCGCCGCACGGAAATGGCCGACGCGGCCTTGACTGAGACCGCGGCACACGCGAACTCGAGCCCTCTGTGGTACGAGCTGTCCCTGAGCGTCGGGCCTGGACCAGTCGATTGGATGCACGAGAAGCTGCGCGACATCTTCGATCAGTGGCGTCACCGCCTTTCCTGACATACTTGCCGCTGTACAGCCAGATGCTGCGGTCGCTGATGCCGCGGTGGGGTGGGTCATACGAGGCAGTGGATCAATTGATCAACGATGTGGATGTCAAGACACATCGACAACTGGGCTTTGAGATGTACGCCCGTTTGTACTGGATCTACGCTTCACTCGAAGGCGACGACGTCGATATCTTCTCCGACGCGCAGGCCCAATGGCCGGCCATGCGAAGCGGCTTCGACAACATGATCCGACACTACCCGCAAAGTGACTATCTCCTCAACGTCTATGCGAATTTCGCGTGTCGAGCGGGAGACAAGGTTGAGTACCAGGCCTTGCGCTCGCGCCTGACCGCCAGACAATCAGCATCAGCGTGGTCGGACAAGTTCTCCATCGAGAGCTGTGACAGGCGCTTCACGACCGCTGCGGCCGTTAAATCCAGCGCGACCCGCGCCCAAACCGGCCCATCGATGCGCTCGTTTGGCGGCGTGACTCTCGGCATGAACGCGGAGCAGCTGGTAAGGGCGAAAGGCACACCGGTCAAGCGCGAGGATGCGGGTCATTGGATCTACTACTCGAGCGACCCGGCGCTGGACGGGCTGCTCGACGTCTACTTCGACAATAGCGCGGGCGGCCAAGCCAACGAAGTGCGTGCGGTGCTCTTTTCCGGCAAGGATGAGGCCGCGCCGCCTGAGCTGCCGCATCTGCTGGGCGTTAAGCGCGAGGAGTTGATCCGACGGTTTGGCGAGCCGACGTATGCACCACCCGGTGGTGGTCCGGCGGGCGGATACCTCGGCTTCCGTAATGGCATCATCGTCCTTATCCAATCCGGCAATACGACCGCCTACGGTATGTATACGAGACCCTGACAGTGCCACGAACAGCGTGGGCCGCGAACGTTGCTGCTCATGGCGCCGGGCCGGGTGCTCGGACTACCCGTATGACAATCGGAGCGCCGGTGGAGAAACGCGTGGGCCGCCAGTCAATGACAGACTTGTAGATATGAACTGAAGTTGCAGTTCGATAGCGGATTTCGAGTTGCGACGACGTTGTCCAAACCAGGGCTACAGGTTGAGAGGCCGTGTCAGTGTTTACCCCGCTCAGATACGCAACTTCTCCGCAGCCGAGGGCTGAAAGCTGAAGCGCGCCGGTCCGCTGCAAGCAAACCTTGTAACTGTGGGCACCCGCTGCGTCTTCGGGAACCTCCATCAGGACCGCCTCGGCTCTGCCATCGGGAGAGCGTTGCCTGGCAATCTCGTGACTCGGAATCTTTTTCACATGCACGAGCAACGCTGCTACCAGTGCACTCACCAGGAGTACGACCAGCAAAAATGCGTGTGACGTCGGCGATTGGAGACCGTTGCTGTTTCTTTGTTCTGCCCCTACCGTCTCGAAGTCCTCTGGCGGAGGATCTCTCAGGGCAAGAGCGGTCAGCTCCTCCTCAGGAACCGCGGGTTTTGCAAGAATTCGCCTGGCCGCGTCTGCGGATTCGGGCGGCACCCACACGTCGGCCTCACCAGAGGCGCGCGGCAGCATCCATATGCGGTTCGGCACGCCCTCCTCGGTCAGGCGCTGCGAGACAATAGAAGCCGCCGTGTAGTCGGAGTACTGACCAACGCTGATCCAATCGTGCGGGCGCGTACTCAGCGCGAACTCACGCCCCAGGTTCTCGCGCACGAATTCGATGTGTTCGCGCAGCACATAGAGTTGATCGGCGTGCGAGCCGGGCGTGCGTTCGCCGATCGCGCGCCGCTCGATGTGCTCGAGCTGCTGCAGCAGCTCCCCGCGCCGCTGTGCGGTGACGTCGGGGCGGAGCGTCTCCTTCTCCAGCGACATGAGCTCGCTGTAGCGGCTGTGGATGCGGCGGTTGACACGCCAGCGGTACAGCTGCGGCAACAGGCGCAGCCCCGGGATCACCACCACGATCATGGGCAGCAGCACCACCAGCAGGCGGTTGACCAGGCTTGCGAGCCAGAACGGCAGGTAGCGGTAGACGACGCTCTTGCTGCCGGTTTTGTAGTAGCGCTCGGCTTCCTGGTCGAGCGGGAAGAGGTAGGCGGTTGTGTTCGGGAACTGCCCGGCGGATTGCATGAGCGAGGCGCGGCCGTGTACCTGGTAAGCGGCGGACAGGAGCACGTCGACGAGCGCCGGGTGAAGGCCCGAGTGCGCCACCAGCTCCACCGTCGGCGCCAGCATGTTGATGTCGGTCGCGGGCAGGCCTTCGCCTAAATCGAAGGCGGCGGCCGGGATCGGGATCTTGTTGAGGTAGGGGAAGCGCCGCAGGTAGGCATCCGCGCGCATGAAGGCGAACATGCGCACGCCCGCGGTGTGCAGCAACTGCTTCGCGGCCTGGGGCGAGGCGGAGTCCCCGGTGAGAAAGATCGCATCCAGCTGGTGATCGATCAGCGCCTTGGCCGCCGGCGTCCCCTCCAGGCTCGAAAGCTGGGTGGGTCCGTGCTCGTCGATCCCGTTCGCCTTCAGCAGCGCGAGCGCGAGCGCCCGCGCGCCGCTGCCCTCCGGACCCACCGCGATGCGCTTGCCAGTGAGCTCGGAGATGCGCTGCATGTCGGTGCTGCCGCGGTAGAAAAGCTCCACCGGCTCGAAGAACATGCTGCCGAGCGAAACCAGGTCGCTGGTATCGCTGGTCGTAAGCCCCGCCTGCACCAGCCCGATGTCGACCTTCGACTTCGGATCGCTGAGGCGGTTGAGGTTGTCGACCGAACCTTGAGACGGCAGCAGCGTGAGCGTGATGCCCTCACGGGCGAGGATTTTCTTGTAGCGCGCGGCCACATGCTCGAACGTGCTGTCGGCGGGTCCGGTGACCATCGTGAGCTTATGCGGCGGAGCGGGACTTACGAACCGCAGTGCCACGATGAAGGCGATGATGGTGAGGATGACGAGCGGCCAGACCCCGACCGCCAGGTCCCGCCACGATAGGTACGGAACCTTCATCGGCAGCCGCCGGCGCGGCGGAGTCAGATTCTGGTCCTCACTCATTGATTAAGGCCTATGCGTTGGTGGACGAAGGGTGCCTGCGCCCGCGCGCCTGTCCGACGTAGTAACCGGCCGCAAAGGGCAGGCCGAAGAGTACCAGCGCCAGGACGATGACCAGCAGCACCGCCTCACGCAGCAGCCGCCGCGCCTCCTCGCCCGCGTTCCTGATCAACTCGCTCGCCACGCGCTGCGCGTCCGCAGTCGCCGCGGTACGCTCGGCATCGACCGCCTTTACCAGCTCCCCGCGCTCGGTACTGGCGGAACTCGAGAGCATCGTGCCGGTGTTGTCGATGGCGTGGAGCAGCTCTCTCCAGGACTCGTCGAACTTCTCGCGCGTCTCGCGCGTGATGTCCTCGAAGCGCCCGGGCGCCTGGTTCGCCATCTGCGACAGCTTCGCGATGCGCTCGTTCAGCTCGTGCAGTGCGCTCTGCAGCTCGGCGCTGCTGACGCCAGACTCCTGCGCGGCAAGCTGCGCCCGCCACAGCAGCTGCGACGGCACGGTGTCGCCGTACATCCGCACCAGGTCGCCGGTCTCGGACATCGCCTCGGGAATAGTCCCCAGGGTGTCCACCAGCTTCACCTGCGTGCCCGACTGGCGCGCCCACAGGTCCAACACCGAGGCGCGCGCGAAATCGAGTCCCGTGATCGGATGTTGGGTGACGTAGCCATCGATGAAGCGCTGCCCGGCGGCGAACTCCTCGGGCGTGGAGAGCGTGTGCGCCATGTCCTGCGCCTCGCTCGCGAGTGTCACGGCGAGACTCACCGCGGCCGGCTGCTGCGCTCCGAAGAGCGCCTGCCCCGCCCCGGTGGTGAGGAAATCGCGCATCTGCACCGCCAGCGCCCAGCTGTCCAGCAGGCTCAGCATGGGCGCCATCTGGCTGGCGGCGTGCTCACTCGCCCCCGCGGCCGCGATCTTCCAGCGCAGGGCGTTCAAGCGCACGTCGGTCG
Organism: uncultured Gammaproteobacteria bacterium; assembly: GCA_963718865.1. Taxonomy (GTDB): domain Bacteria; phylum Pseudomonadota; class Gammaproteobacteria; order Steroidobacterales; family Steroidobacteraceae; genus 13-2-20CM-66-19. The sequence goes on from CAVRAE010000002.1 coordinate 800,388, forward strand.
CATCGCTCGCGGCGGCGATCTCATCCGCCCGCTGCGCGACGCCGGTGATGAAGCGCGCCGAGTACTCGTGCGTCAGGATCCGCGCGTTGAGGTCGCGCGTGGACAAGGGCTTCTCGGGGCTCTTGAGCGAGATGAGCGAGCAGCCGGCAACGCCGGCCGCGAGAATGCCCACCGCCACCACGGTGAGCGCGCGCGGCAGCCTCGCCCACCGGGCTGCGGAAGGATTCGGTGCCAAGTGGACTCCCCCACTAATGCCCGAGACGATAAGGCATCGAACCCGACGAGGGAAGCTCAGGCCCTCTCAGGACACACGGGCGGCGCCAAGGGTAGGCTAGGACGCGCGTGGACCCTGGACTTAAAGGTGAACGACCAACGCGGCTCGCCGCCTCATGGCTGGCGCTGTGCCTGGCGTTGTGCGGCGCCGCCGCAACGGCCGCGGCCCCGGACGAACCGCCGCGCTTCGAGGTGCCGGTGGCGGATCCGGACGCGCCCCTCACCTTCGTCACCTACGGCGACACCCGCTTCACGGAGCGCAACAGGGTCGCCAATGGCGTGGCGCGACGGGCGCTGGTCGCGAAGATCGCGAGCGAAAACCCGGCGGCGATCCTCATCGGCGGCGACCTCGTGTACCAGGGGAGCGATCCGGATGACTACGCGACATATAAGAAGGAGACGGCGCAGTGGGCTGAGCGCAAGCTCCCGCTTTTCCCGGCGCTCGGCAACCACGAATTCAAGGGCTGCCAGGCGGATGACCCGGGCCCGTGTCTTACGAACTGGTGGGGCGCGTTCGAGAGCCTGCACCTGGAGCCGTACCGCTGGTACTCGGTGAGGATCGGACCGAAGATCCTCGCCATTGTCCTGGACTCGGACTCCGCGCTCAAGGTCGGAAGTCCACAGCGCAGCTGGTTCGAACGCGAGATCGCCGGCGCCGGCCCCGAAGTGAAGTTCATCCTCGTCTTGCTGCACTACCCGCCGGTGCGCGATCCCATCTTCCCCCGGGCCAAGGATGAGGCCGAGGTCGCGCGTTACTTCTCAAAGCATGCGAAGTTCCTCACGCCTGAGGTGGTGGTGATCGGCAGCCACGTGCACAACTACGAACGCCACCGTCGCGATGCAGTCGTGTACCTGGTCAGTGGCGGCGGCGGCGCGAAGCCGGTGCCCGAGCTGCGAATGTTCGGCGAGCTGTCACAGCTTCGGACCTCGGTGAATTTCCACTACCTGCGTTTCACCCTCCAGGCGGAGCGCTTGACCGGCACCATGGTGCGCTTCGATGTGGCCGATCAGACCGGTCATCCCTGGAGCGAGCCGGATCACTTCGAAGTCACGGCGAAGAACTGATACCCCAGGGCCGCGGTGCGGTGCGCGGGGCTGGCGGCGAGCAGGCGCGTAAACTAACTGTGGGCGCCACCGCCCCCCGGTCCGGAAGATGACGGCCCTTGGAACGTTTCGTGGGTCAAGACGATTTTCCAGCTCCCATCTTTCCAATGTAATACGTCGGTTTCGCGCTCCCTGACGTCGAAGGGCTTGCCCGCAAACATGCCGGCGACCCTGACCTTCGAGGTCACCACAGCAAGGTCGCCGTAGAGACGCACTCTGGGTTCCGTAAGCTCAAATGTCTTGCGGGTCAAATAGCCCGACTTTATTCCATCGGGAAAGACTGACTTGCCCTCGGCGACGTCGCCGCGCGCAGAAATGACGGCCCAGTCATCGGACAGCAGGCGCGCAATTCCATCCGCATCGTTTTCGCGCATCGCGCGTGCCATTTCCTGAACCGTCGCCAGTGCGCTTTCCGTGGTCGGTCCGGCTGCGAACCTTGAGCCCTGTGGCGCAGCAGATACGCCCAAGGGCGCGATAAGCAAACCGGCCATGACCAGGGCGCGCGCGCCCTGGAGCGTCCTATTGGCGATGCGGGCGTGGGTGAGAATCATGTCCGTCTTCCTTTCTTGGAATCGATAGGTCGCGCCGGCTTGTGGTCTCGCGCCCCTCGCTGGCCTCTCTTCGATTGACGGCTGCCAATCGATAAGTCGTGGCGAGTCTAAGAGGCCGATCGCAGGCGCCGCGCAGCTTTGCGGCGTGGCGGACCGATGCGACGCTCAGGTGGGATGCGGTTGCCGTGAACGGACGCGGCGCGCCAGCGCTGCAATCGCCCGCGGCTAGAGAGCTTTCCCCAGCAAGCGCTCGAGGGCGAATCTGTAGTTGCGACTCAGTTTCAGTTCCGTGCCATCGACTAGCACGACGGTAAACTCGCCCTTCGACAGCGGCAGCAGTTCCCGCACGCGATAGATGTTGACCAACGTCGAGCGATGTATGCGCACGAAGCCCGAAAGCGCCAGGCGCGCCTCCGCCGCTGCGATCGTCTCGCGCAGCAGCCAGCTCTTCGCACCGGCGTGTACTGACACGTAATCACCATCGGCTTCGACCCAGTCGATCTCGGCGACGTTTACGATGACGACGCGACCGTGTGTCTTTACCGGTATTCGATCCGCCACCGACGCCGGCGGGTTCTGCGCCGGCGACGCGCGCAACTCCGTCGCCATTTTCCAGAAGCGGCGGAGCAAGGAGCCGTCAGGCATACCCGCAACGGCGGCGCGTGCACGCGCCAGCGACTCGTTGAATCGCGCTTCGTTGACGGGTTTCAGCAGATAGTCGAGCGCGTGAATCTCAAAGGCCCGCACCGCAAATCGGTCAAACGCCGTAACAAAGATCACATGCGGGCATTTTGTTTCAGGAAGTGCCCCAATCACATCGAAGCCTGTTTTACCGGGCATCTGGATGTCCAGGTACACGAGTTCCGGCTCGGTCGCGTTGATCGCCCTGATAGCCTCCTCGCCGTTCCCGCACTCGGATACGATCTCGACATCTCCCGCACGCTGCAGCAGGGCGCGAATCCCGCGACGCGCAAGATCCTCGTCGTCGACAATAATTGCGCGCATGCTCATACCGCGACCGCCAGGCGTGCCGGGGTGGCGGGCATCGCGGGCATCGCGGGCGCCTTGCGAAATGGCAGGAAGACAACCACCGAGAAGCCTCGTGCGTAGGGCCGTGGGCCGACGGACATGTGTGCGTCATCGCCGTACAGTGCAGCTAACCGTTCGGCCGAGTTCTTCAATCCCACACCGTAGGGGTGCGCGCCGTCGTCCCCGAGTCCCGGACCATCGTCTTCGACTGTTATAAGCAGCGCCTCGTCGTGCCGGCGTATCGATACGCTCAGCGCGCCGCCATGCTCGCGCGCCAGAACTCCATGGCGCACGGCGTTTTCCACCAGTGGCTGTAAAATCAGTGTCGGAACAAGCGCATCGAGGGTTTCCGGGTCGGCATCCACGTGCGCCTTAAAGTAGCTGCCAAACCGCAAGCGCTGGATGCGCAGATATTGCTCGACAAATGCGAGCTCCTCGCCGACGGTGATTTCCGGTGAGTCGAGCTTTTCCAGAGTCAATCTGAGAAAGTCACCCAGCATATCGACCATGTCAGCGGCCTTGGTGCGCTCGCCTTCCCGGACCAGGGTCGCGATGCCGTTCAGGGCATTGAACAGGAAATGCGGGTTCAGCTGCGATTGCAGTGCGCGCAGCCGTGCGCTGTCGGCAAGCTTCAGCGCACGGACTGCGCGGGCGTGTTCGATCTCCAGATCCAGCATGGAATTGATCCCGATGTACGCCGAACACCACGTCAGCAGCGTGCAGGCGAAGAAGGACCAGTAGTTGAGCGGTGGAATCAGCCACGGCTCCGCGGCCGTATCGGCTGCAAATCTCCCAAAAGGCGCAGCGAGCCCCGGGATGCGCATGATGCCTACGAGGCTTGCGGCATTGAGCGCGTGACTGAGCGCGTACCATATAACGGCGCCAACACTGCTCAGCGCCAGCACCAGAACGGCCGAAGACCTGAGCGACAGGCGCGCCGAGCGCGCCCGCCGCAAGACGACGCGAAACGCGAGGGTGACGGTACCTCCGCTTATGGCCCACAGCAGGACGTCGAAAATTGCCGGCCACCAACCTTCCCGGGCAGCGTTGAGCGGGCAAAACGTTGCGCCCAGGCCAAACCAGCCCCCCCAGTGGAGCACGTTAAAGAGCGTCGCTTTGGAAACGGTCCTGCCCGAGGCGAGGCTGATCGGTTTGGCGTTGTTGATGTTCGTCCCGTCGGCGAATAGCCACAAGATTGTGGAAAACAGCAGTTTAGCGCACCGCGTAAGGTCTGGTTAGCGGTCCGCTTCGTCCAGTTTCTGGCCCGTTTCACCGCAACGATCGACCGGCTACCCGGGCGCCCGGGGGGGCCGCCCCCGGGCTGGGTGCCGACTGCCGCAGGTAGCGCATACGCAGTTCAGCTCGAGTGGAAGCCGCAGCAGCCTGGGCTGATCGCCGATGTCGAGTACGCGGCGTATTTCGCTTGATTGCGCAGTACCCGCGGCGGGCGCAGGCGCGAATAAAGCCAGCAAACGCGCCAGAAAGGCGAGCACCTGGCGCGCGCCGCGGAGGGTCAATCCGCACAAAAGTCACGCAAAATGTCTACACCCCGGGCCGGCGTGTAGACATTTTGCGTCGCAATGGCGCGGCGGCGAGACCCGTTGCGGATGTCGGTGCTGCGCCCCGGGTCAAGCCGGCGCGGTGGAACTCATCGAGGGCCGCTGCATGAACTCCCGATACCAGGCGCTCACGCGCGGTGCGTGAGGCGGCCAGCCAAATTCCGGGAAGCGAAAGTCGGCGTAACTCAGACAGCAGGCGAGCGCGATCTGCGACACGTCAGTTACGCCGCCGCGGGATTCAAGGGCCGCATCCGCGCGCCTCTCGAACCACGCCAGTCCGCTCCAGAAGCGGTCTTCCTGGTCCTTGAGCCACTCGGGCCACCGAAGTGCCTGCGGGCGGAGCGCAACTTCGTAGCGCGCCAGCACCAGCGCCTCGGTCATGCCGACGGCAATCTCCTGCTGCGACAGTACCTGCCACTTCTCGGGGCCCGTCGGGATCAACCGGCCGCCGCCGGCGAGCCTGTCGAGCCAGGCGCAGATGACACTCGAATCGATGAGCACGTTGCCGTCGTCGAGGATGAGCGCCGGAATCTTGCGCAGCGGGTTCACGTTCGCGGCGAACTCTTCGTTCTCGCGCCCGGGAGCCACCTGCACCGTTTCGAGGCTAATGCGATCGGCGAGTCCGAGCTCGAGCGCCACGGCGCGCACGCGCCGTACGAAGGGAGAAGTCGGCGAGTACATCAGTTTCATGAGGGAACCCCCACTCTCAGGGAACTGGGAAAATCGGCATCGCCCGCAGCGTGATGCGGCACGCTCAAGCAAGTCAAAGCTCTCACGGTTTCTCCCTGTCTTTATTCATTCTCTTTGCGGAGCCTGGGCTCGATTGTAGCGCGGCGCCCGACGATCTGCCCTTGCACGGATCATGACCATCGTGCGCAAGCGGAGCGGTCATCAGGCGTTTGCCGGCAGCGACGGCGCGAGAGGACTGTCGCCGGTGATCAACAGGTTGGCAGCGCACTGCGACGCGTGCTGCGAGCCGCAGCGTGCCGCGCGAATCATCGCAGGGTTTGTTGGCGATCGGCGACGTCGGTGCAGTCTCACACTCAAATAGGACGGCGCGGACGGGCCCATACGGTGCCGTCGGGAACCACGTCGGTTTGCGCAAACTCATACTCAGTGACAAGGAATGGGTAACGGCAATGGTGGAAACTGGTATGCATAATCGCAAATCCAAATCGACGCGTGCCGCGCGAGCGTTCGCTGCTACTGCCGCGGTCGCGCTGCTGGCGGGCTGCGCCACGCACCGGCCTGCGCCGCAGTTCACGGCGGACGCGCCCTTCAGTCGTACGTTCTCCGGCTCGGGCGACGCCGTGTGCTGGAGTGTGAAGCGCGCGCTGCTCAGTCAGGGCTACATGCTCGATAGGCCGAACGATGCGGGCGTGCTGACCGGCTCGCGCGACGAGCAGCCGCGGCCGAAGCTGGACGTTACGATCAGGCTGCAGACGAGCTGCGCCGACAATCGCAACGGCACCAGCATCGTATTCGTGACGGCAACGCGCGAAGAGAACCGGCTGCAGAAGATGAAGCAGACGACGAGTATGGGTGTGGGACCTGCGACCCTGACCATGCCGTCCGGATCTGCGGAAGTGCTGGGCACGGTGGCGCGTCGTACCATCACCGAGCCGGATTTCTACAACCAGTTCTTTTCGCTGGTGCAGCACTACGCGGAGCAGGAGCGCCTTGCACAGGCTTCGCAGCCGGCGGCTGCCAAGGCGACTACCGCGTCGACTGCGAACGCTGTGCCGCCGCCGGACAACCAGCCAGCGGCCGCGCCGCTGCCGCGCGCCACGCAACCCGCAGGCTCGAACCAGTAGGCGCACGAAGTGCGCTGAGCGGCCGGGCTTGCCTGGGCCACCACCGTGGCCACACGATTTCAGGTGACGAAGGAGGTTAGTTATATGAAGCGCAATACGCTTATTGCAATTGCCGTTGGAGCCATCATGGGGGCGGCGCTGCCTGGCGCATACGCGCAGACGCAATCTGCCGGCGTCGACCCCAACGCTCCGCAACAACCCGCGCAGACCACGCCGCAGGCAAATCCGCCGTTGGTGGGCGAGGCGGGCCCCAGCACGCCGCAAACGACTGCGCCACTGGTGGGCCAGCCCGGTCCCGCACCTGCCAATGACGACAACCAGCGCGACCGCGGGCATCGGGATGCCGACCGCGGGCATCGGGATGCCGATCGCGGCCATCGGGATGCCGATCGCGGCCATCGGGATGCCGACCGAGGGCATGGAGATGACGATGCGCACGGCAATGGTCAGGATCGGGGCGACATACGTGCCGACAGGCACGACATCCGCGCGGATGAAGCCAACGTGGCGCACAACCGCGCTGACATCGGTAAGGACCGCCAGGACGTCGCCCAGGATCAGGCGAACCTGCGCGCCAAGCAAAGCAACCTGAGTCAGAACCGGGCGGACATCCACGCCGACCGCAAGGATGTGACCCAGGATCAGGCGAACCTGCGCGCCGAACAAAGCAACTTGAGTCAGAATCGGGCGGACATCCGCGCCGACCGGCAGGATATCGCCAAGGACCAGGCGAACATGCGCACCGAACGGGCCGATCTGCGGCATGACTACGCTGAGCAGCGTGCGGGTATGAATGAGCAGAGCGCGATCAATCAGGCGCGCACTGCCATGCGTACCGACCGCCACGACCTGGCCAAGGATCGCAGTGACATGCGCACGGATGCTGGCAACATCCGCACCGACGAGCGCACCATCCAGGCTGACCGTCGTGACATTGCGCAGGACAGCCGCGATATCCACACGGACGCGAACAACATCCGCACGGACCGCGGTGACATCGGCACGGATCGTCGCGACATCGGGCAGGACCGCAGCGACATCCACACGGATGCGAATCACATCCGCGCTGACCGGCAGGACCTGCGTGCAGACCGGCAGGACCTGCGGCACGACGCCTACACTGCGAGAAACGCCAGTGCGGCAGGCAGCGCTTCCGTTCGCGGCGGTGCGTCGGTCAGCCAGCAGCGCGTAGGCACCTCGCTGACTGCCTCAACCCTCGCCAGCAACACGGCCGCCAACAACAAGAAGGCGACGGATGAGCACAGCACGCGCAAGCCGTGGTACCACTTGTGGTGGTAACTGCGGTCCGGTAACGCTAAGCCTGCGCCGCCTGCACGGAACCTTAAGTTCCGTGCAGGCTTTTTTTCGTGGACGGTCTTTCATGAACTCGCCACGAAGAACCCGGAGATCTGTCAATTCGATCTGGCGCTGCTGTCAGGTTTCACCGGCAGCAAGGTCGAGCTTCACGAGTGCATGGCGCGCGGCGGGCACGTCTGCCGCTTCAGGTTCATGGCTGGCGGATGAGGCGCGCGTCGCACCTCTACCGTGCGGTAGCCTGCGCGGTCGTGTCGCCGCGTCCGAACGCGAACCTCACAGCCACTCTCGGGAATCCTGCTTGGCTTCCGGAGCGAACCGCCATTTTCTGGCGGCGTCGCTTGCGAGGCGGGCGAAATAGCGGCTCGGGCCGGGGTCTTCCAGGATCACGTCGATGACATTGCCCGCGGGCTCCACGATCACGAGCACCGTGACCTTAACATGGCCGTGAATCGTCTCACGTGCGCTGCGCGGCACGCCGGGAATCTCTTCATGGACCACCCCGGGTGCGGCATCCGCCGGCGGTTGTGCGGGTTGATCCATCGGACGGGAAACCAGGCCCAGGGGCGACGGTTTAGAGTGCCGGGACTTCGCGCTGGCGGAAGGCGCGGCGATCTCGACGGGCGCCGACGGGCGCACCTTCGGAGTCTGCGCCGCGGCTGCCGCTGCCGGCGCGCTGGCGTCGGGTTGCGAGGCCGCCCGCACAGCACTTGCAGCCGGTTGCCGTGAGCTGGGATGGCCCTGAAACAGGCGCACGCCAGCCCAGACAGCCAACAATGTGAGGACCATTGCGATGACCGGCGCGAGCGCGCGTTGCTTAGGCGACTGCTGTGGACGGGCAACCCGGGCCGGCGCTTCGGGGACGACAGGCTGAGCAACCGCAACCACGGACGGGGATGGCGCGCCCCTGAACTGGGCTTCCAGCTCCCCTGCCGTCGGACGGCTGGCAGGGCTGTGACTCAGGCATCGCTGTACGGTGGCCACGAATGCGGGAGGAAGCGTCGGGGGCAGGCAGGCAGTTACGGATTGTTCATCAGGCCGCGCAGGACAGCGCTGCGCGAGGGCCTCAACCATGGTCATACCGAGCGCCCAGATATCGCCGGCCGGGGAGAGTCTGCCGCTTTCTGCTTCCGGAGGATCGTACAAATAAGGTTCAGCTGTGCTTGCCCGGGGTTCGCCGGCGGGGCGGACGGTATCAGTCGCGAGTTTCAGTTGATCATTGACCACCAGAACGTTTGCCGGCTTCAGCTGGCCCTGCACCAGGTTCCTGGCGTGCAGGAAGGCCAACGCGTCCAGGGCGGGAGGAAGCATCTCCCGCACTTCGTCGACAGTCAGGGCCCGCTGCAGAAGGACCTCAGAGAGAGTCTGCTCGGCATATTCCATTACGACGAAGAGAAACTGGCGGCCTCCGAGCTGGCACAGACCTGCATCGAGAAGCCGAATCAGGTGAGGGTGGGAGAGCTCGGCCGCCCTCTTCCACTGCGTGAGCTGTGCCAACGTGACCCGCTCAGCCGGGACGATCTTGAGCGCGGCCGTGGGGAGGTCCTGCGCCTTGCATTCCGTGAGGAATACCGCGCTGTGGTCTGAGCCGTGCAGCAGGCGGCGCAAGGGATAGACTCCGTTAATGACCTCGTTCTGCCACTGCGGCCAGAACTCGCTCATCGTGTCTATGGCCTCAACATTCACGATTGGCGACGCGCTCCACGGATGCCTGCAAGACGATACCACCGCGAGGCGGGCCGCTCGAGAACCAGAATGGAGATCTGGGGCACACTTTGGCCCGCCGCTCGCTGTACAGCTGGGCTTGCTGCTGTGCCTGCTCGCGCCTGTGAGCGCCTGTTTCGCCGGCGGGGGTCTGTTCGGCCTCGATCGCGAGTTGGCCTACGACGACAGTGGCATCTGGAAGCGCAGCTACCAGCAAGACCTCGAGTACGGCCTGATTGGCGCCGAGGTGGTCGGGGCGCTGTGGGAGGGCGGCGAGACGCGCTTCGGTCGCACGCTGTGGCAGTCGGTGGATGCCTCGGCTGCCTCTGGTGTCGTGGCCTTCGCCATGAAGTACGCCTTCTCGCGGGTGCGGCCGATCGACAGCAACAACAATCCCAATCTGTGGTTCCAGGGGCACGGTAACCAAAGCTTCCCCAGTGGTGAGGTGACCGAGGTCAGTTCGATCATAACCCCGCTGGTGCTCGAATACGGCTCCGATCATCCGCTAACCTATGCGCTCGAGGCACTGCCAGTCTATGACGGCATCGCGCGCATGAAGGTGCAGGCCCATTGGCAGTCGGACGTGATCGCCGGCTTTGCGCTCGGCACCGGAACGGGGTGGCTGATGCACCGCAATCCGAACTCACCCTTCATCCTGCGGGTCATGCCGCACGGGATCTACGTCGGCATCGGCACACACTTCTAAACGGCTACGCGGTGCTTTGAGCTGGCCGCACGTGGAAGCCGTTCATGGAAGCATCAAGCCCCGGAAATGAAGAGCTCGTTCAACGAGATGGATCATCTCGGCTGCCGCACGGAGCGTCAGCGGATGCTGGGTGAACCCTGGCCGTGGAGAGATATAGCCTGCCATTTCGCGAACAAGATCGAGCTGCCGAGCGGGCGCTTGTGCGAGCAACGCGATCACCACATTCTCCAGCGCGATGACACGAATTCGCAGTTGCACCAACTCAGCATTGCCCAACACAGGAACCTCGGCTGGCGCATCACCGGGAATCGAGGCTGCCCCGATATCTCGTGGAATTGCGCCGCCCTCGTTATTCCACCTCGACAATGCCCTGAGACGCATTTGCTCTGGCTCGAGGACATCCGGCTTTTTCTGAATCATGGCAAGGCTCTCCCGACGCACTCCAGGGAGCATCGTTCGGACTGATTGCGGGGTTAACCGAAGCGGCGCAAATTGCCTGCGTGTCCGGGCATACCGTCAAGGGGTTGCAATACTCGAACGCCGCCTCATCGGCACCTCCCTTTGAGCGATAGCGTACAGACTCGCATTCTCCTGTGTTTCAAGCTAGTGAATAAGCACCCGATGGGGCCTTAGGACATGCCGCAGCAGCACGATCCGTTGGCGATGCAGCTGAGTTCGGCCGACGACCGGGTCCGACTGAGCAAATGGCTGCCGCCCCAGGCAGGCGTTGTTCCGCGAATTCGAATCGGCCATCGGTGGGTCAACGCGCTATGGGCGCTGCCGCTGATTTTCCTGCTCCTGGTGATGGGAGTGACGGTCGCCCAAGCGTTGCGGGAAGTCCCGGCAGTTCAAAGTTTTCTTCTTCGCTACCCCGGCGTGCCAGTCAATGCCGTCGCTGTCACGTCAGGGTTTCCGGCGTGGCTGCGGCTGCTGCATTTTCTGAATCTATTCTTCATGGCATTCATCGTGCGCGCCGGCGTTCAGATCCTCGCCGATCACCCGCGGCTGTATTGGAAGCGCGACTGCACGCCGGGAACCGAGTGGTTTCGTTTCCAGAGCGCGGTTCCGACCGGTCGTATATGGACCGCCAAAGACGATTCAGTAACCCTGCCCGGCTGGCTGGGCATCCCCGGTATCCGTCACTCCATCGGCCTTGCCAGATGGTGGCACTTTTCGATCACTCTGCTGTGGATGATTAACGGTATTGCCTTCTACATTCTGCTCTTCGCGAGCGGACCAGTGGCGCAGAGTGGTGCCGAGCACCTGGGAGGTGTTTCCCAACGCACTATCGACGGCGTTGCAATATCTGTCGCTCACGTTTCCCGCCGATCACAGCTGGACGCGCTACAACAGCCTGCAGCAATTGGCTTATTTCTTCACAATTTTCCTGGCCGCGCCGACCTCTATTCTGACCGGTCTCATGCAGAGCCCGGCGATATCAAATCGGCTCGGCTGGTTTGGCCGTGCACTGAATCGGCAAAGAGCGCGATCGATTCATTTCCTGGCGCTGTGTTGGTTCCTGATATTTATCCTGGTGCACGTGACGCTGGTGTTTATTACCGGCGCGCGGGTTAACTTGAACATGATGTGGGCGGGCGTGCACGACAGCTCATGGAGCGGCTTTGCGGTTTTCCTCCCCGCTATGATTCTGGTGGGCGTGGCCTGGTGGTGGGCCTCGCCATTCACGCTGCGTCACGCGCGCCTGGTTCAGAGGATCGGCGAGGTGATGTCGCGGCCATTCGGCAGCGTGACGCAATCCTGGGACGCGAGGAGCCAGCTCACTGAAAAAGATATCTCCCCGCACTTTTGGCCGAATGGAACGATGCCGAACTCGCAGGAATTCGACCTGCTGGTCAAGAATGACTTCGCCGACTATCGGCTGCGCATAGGCGGCCTGGTGGAAAATCCAGCGGAGTTCTCCTACGCGGCGTTGAAGGCAATGCCGAAGCAGGAACAGATCACCACTCATTTTTGCATTCAAGGGTGGTCAGGGGTCGCTAAATGGGGCGGCGTGCCGATGCGTCACATTCTTGACCTGGTGAAGCCGACGGCCGAGGCTCGCTATGCGGTGCTCTACTCACTGGCCGATGGCGGTGACGGCGGGCGCTACTACGACACCCACAGCCTGCGCAACATGTGTCACGAATTGACGATCCTTGCTTACGAGATGAACGGAGCGCCGCTCAGCGTGCTGCACGGTGCGCCGTTGCGGCTGCGTTGCGAGAACGAAGTCGGGTTCAAAATGGTCAAATGGATCGCGTCCATTGAGTTCGTGCATGACTACGCTGATCTTGGAGCCGGTGAAGGGGGCTATAACGAAGATCACGAATTCTTCGGCTACCGCGTGCCGATCTGATGGCGCGCCCGCAGGCAAAATCGTCAAGGTGCACAAGAAGATCTGACCCGATGTCACCCTCAGCCGCTTTAGCAGCGCCGACGACAATCTGGACGATCGGGCACTCCACGCATCCGATCGGGGAGTTCCTCGGCCTGCTCTCCGCAGCCCGCATGGACATAATCGCCGACGTGCGCAGCTTTCCCGGTTCGCGGAAATATCCGCAATACGGCAAGGAAGCACTTGCGACCACCCTCGCTGCACACGGCATCGACTATGACTGGTTGCCTGCGCTGGGCGGCCGTCGCCGGGTTGCGCCCGATTCACCGAACACAGCCTGGCGCAACACCTCCTTTCGCGGCTACGCCGATTACATGTCAAGCCCGCAATTCGCGCAGGGGTTGGGCCAGCTGATACAGCTGGCGAGTCAGGGGCGTACCGCAATAATGTGCGCGGAAGCGCTCTGGTGGCGCTGCCATCGCTCGATGATCGCCGACGCGCTCAGCGTGCGCGGCATCGAGGTCGTGCACATCCTTGCTGCCAAACATAGCGTGGTGCATCCGATGACGGCGCCGGCGCGGGTGGTAGGCGGCGCCCTGACCTATGTCGCAGACCGGCGCGAGTTGCCTTGAGAACGGTCAACGGTCAAGCCAACCGCCGCGAAAGCCTGCGCGTTGCAGGCCCTTCACGATGTAGGAACATCGCCGCACTGTCTTCCAGATGAGTCCGGTGTGGAAATTTTCAATCATCATCAGCATCGGACCCTCATTCAAGCCGAAGATCCACGGCGACGCCCAGGCGTGCAGATTGCTGCTGTCAGGATAGGTTGGATTGTAACTGGCCACCAATCCATACGGGCTGCCCCCTGACACTTTAAGACGCTCGATGATGTGACGGATCGTTTTGATGACGATCTCGGGCGCGAACGGCAGAGATGTCGCCACCGCCCAGGGTGAAATGGTGCCGTCATCAGGGCCAAATGGAGCCCCGCGCGCCTCATAGCCGAAAAATACCCTTTGGACTCCGTCGACCTCAAGGACCGCAGGTCCGGGTCCATCGCTCGCGGTCAGTCCCCACACGTATTCATTGTAATGGGCAAAGCCGCGTGGATTTTCGATGCCGTATTGCCTGTGAACATAGGTGGCCCGCCGGCTGTTCTCAAAGTAGTCGATCCCCACCTTCCTGTTGAAGTCGTCCTGTATGCCGCGAAAATCCACCCACAGATGAGACATCTGATGAATGAATAGTGGACCGGCGTACAGGTATTCGATGTCGTAGACCTTTTTCCATTCAAAAGTCGAGGTCCAGTCCTTATAGCCTCGCGGATCGATGGGAAATGTCGGCGATCCCAGGGCCAGCGCGTAGAGGATCACCGCTTCGCTGTAACCCGTATCCCACCGGTACGGAAGAAACTGCGCCTCGGGCGTCCAACCGTGAGAGAGCGTCGTCCCGCCATCGAGGGCCCATTGCCAGTCAACGCGTCGGTAAAGAATTTCAGCGAGTTGGCGTATCTCGCTTTCCTTAGGATTGTTCGCGGTGAAATGGCTGGCCGCCGTAAGAACGCCCGCCATCAATATGGCGGTGTCAACGGTGGATAATTCACAGTGGATGGCCCGGCGGCCAGTGTGCATGTCCAGGAAATGGTAGTAGAAACCTTTGTATCCGGTGGCATCCGGTTCCGGACCCTGGTGGCTGGAATGCAGGAAGCGCAAAAGCGTGAGTGTGCGGTCGACTGCATCCGCTCGTGACAGCATGCCGCGTTCTGCAGCCACGATATAGACGCTGAGCCCCATGCCAACAGCGGCGATGCTCGCAGGCGATCCAGGCTGGGTTCGGTCCGCGATCAGGCCGTTGCGCGGGTTGGACTCATTACGACAATAACCGATGGTACTGCGCCGCAGATGGTCGAGCATTTCCCAATCCGTCCCCTGAGAAGGGGTAGTTGTTGATTCATCAGCCAATGCAAGCTTGTGCGACAACGCAAGCGCTGCTGAGGCAGCACCTGCTGATCGCAGAAACTCACGACGCTTCACAGTCTGTCCCGGTTGCTCATGGCTTTCCGTGTGCGCTTTTCTTGGGCGGCCAGTCACAGCCGCCCTGACGCAGATGATGCCGGGCCGGACCTCAGAGCAGCAAGCAGCTTGATCAGGCAGCGAGAAACTGCCGTCGCCGCTGCAGGCAAAACAACAGCGCATCGAAGCTCGACGGCAGGCGCTGGAGCTGGACGGCGCACTCACGCGGGGGGATCATCGCGCGTGATTGTCGCCATCGACAGGAGCTGCAACCCAGCCGTGAGACTCCCAACCATTGCGATAGCCATTCTCGGTACGTCATTCGCGAGCGCGAGTTACGCAGCGCCGCCCGGCCCAGGCCAGACCGCGCCCGTGGTACCTGTTGTGACGCCGCGAGACCGTGCGTATCCGGGCGAGATCCGCCTCGAGGTAGATGCATCTGATGTGCAGCGTCGCGTGGTTCACGTGATCGAGCATGTCAGCGGCATCGGTCCCGGTACCGTCCTGCTCTTCCCGAAATGGCTGCCCGGCAATCATTCGGCGACCGGGCCGATCGGACGTTTTGCCGGGCTGAAGATCAGTGCAAATGGCGCGCCTGTTTCCTGGGCGCGCGACGTCGTCGACATGTACGCCTTTCACGTGCACGTTCCTGC
Organism: uncultured Gammaproteobacteria bacterium; assembly: GCA_963718865.1. Taxonomy (GTDB): domain Bacteria; phylum Pseudomonadota; class Gammaproteobacteria; order Steroidobacterales; family Steroidobacteraceae; genus 13-2-20CM-66-19. Next base: position 815,442 of record CAVRAE010000002.1, read on the forward strand.
TGGCGTGAGCGCGATCGATGTGGCGTTCGACTACCTGTCGCCGACCAGCTCCGAGATAGATCCGCTCGAGATGAGTCGGGACCTCATGGTCCTGGACTGGAACAACGTGCTCCTCTATCCGGCCGGCTATTTCGTCCGCCGAATTCCGGTGGTAGTCAGCCTGCGTGTGCCTGAGGGGTGGCAGCTTGGCACCGCGCTCGAAGCCGGGTCTTCCGGCACTGCCGGCACGGTGTTCAACAAGACCAACGTCGAGACACTGATCGACAGCCCCGTGTTTGCGGGCCGTTACTACCAACGCCTCGATCTTGATCCCGGCGGTAAGGTGCCGGTAACGATGAACCTGTTCGCTGACCGACCCGAATTGCTGGTGGTCAAGCCCGGACAGCTCGAAGCGCACCGGGCCCTCGTGCAGCAGGCTTACCGGTTGTTTGCATCGCACCACTATGCGCATTACGACTTCCTCTATGCCCTGAGTGACCAGGTTGCAGGAAAAGGCCTGGAGCACCATCAGTCGAGTGAGGACATCGACGAGCCAACGACGTTTACGGACTGGGACAAGACGGCGGTCGAGCGTGATCTGCTGCCGCACGAATACACGCATTCCTGGAACGGCAAGTTCCGCCGCCCGGCGGACCTGTGGACGCCGAACTACAACGTTCCCATGCGCGATAGCCTGCTGTGGGTTTATGAGGGTCAGACGGAGTACTGGGGCAAGGTGCTGGCGGCCCGTTCCGGTTTGTGGTCCCGGCAACAGGCGCTCGACGATCTTGCACTCGTGGCCGCCGAGTACCAGATGCTGCCCGGGCGGCAGTGGCGGTCGCTGCAGGATACGACCAACGACCCGATCATCAACCACCATCGCCCCAGGCAATGGAGCGACTGGACGCGGAACAAGGACTATTACGACGAGGGCGTACTCATCTGGCTGGACGCCGACACCTTGATACGCGAGCGCTCCAATGGCACGCGCTCATTGGATGACTTCGCCAGAGCCTTCTTTGGTATTGACGACGGCAGCACGACGGTTGTCACCTATACGTTCGATGACGTCGTGAAGGCGCTCAATGCCGTCCAGCCATACGATTGGGCGGCGTTCTTGCGGCAGCGCCTTGACGGGGTGGGTGTTCCTGCGCCGCTGGACGGGCTGCGGCGCGGCGGCTACCGGCTCGTGTACACCGATAAGCCCAGCGACTTCCAGAAAGACGCCGACGGCGAGTTCAAGGAGACAGACCTCAGCCACTCAATCGGCGTCGCAATCAACGACAAGGACGGATCCGTCCTGGTAAGTAGCTGGGGAAGCCCCGGCTTCAAGGCCGGGCTCACGCCGGCGACCCAGATCCTCGCCGTCAATGGCATTGCGTATGACGCGGATGTGCTCACCGATGCGATCCGCGCCGCAAAGGCGACCCGAACGCCCATCGAGCTGATCGTCAAGACGGGTGACCGGTATCGTGTTACGCGTCTCGAGTACTACGATGGGTTGCGCTATCCGCATCTCGAGCGAGATGCCGCTGTTCCAGCCCGTCTTGATGAGATTCTGGCGGCTCGCAAACCGTGAGCGGACGATCAGGGCACCGCCGGGAGGGAAATCACACCTCTTCGCAGGTGAAGCGGACGATGCCCGGGGAGCCGTGCCTGGGCCGGCGCCCGAGGCCGATCATGCCCTGCCCTCTGAGCTGCAGGCGATCGCGGCGTATGAACGATTCCACTCCGTCGGCGGTCTGCACGTAGGTGCCGTTCGCGCTCTGATCGATCAATTCGAACCTGTTGCGACTGACCTCGATACGGGCGTGCAGGCGCGAGATGCCGTCGCCCGTGACCACGACGTGATTGTCCTCGCCGCGGCCAATGGTGACGCTCGAGTGACGCTCATCCACCAGCAACTCGCGGGTGTCGAACTGCAGTCGGAGGGCGCGCTTCGGGTGCGAAACACTTTTCCTGACCGGGCGCTCGCGCAAGCTTTTGACGAGATCGTCATGCTCACGTTTCATGTCCTCGTTCAGGCGCCGCATGTCATCGAGCGAGCGGCCCTTGGTCTTTTCCTTGCCCTGCGAAGGTGTCTGACTGTAGGGATCGAGGTCCACCTTTTGAGGCACAGGTTCGAACGACAATCCCTCACCGAGCGCTTTTACAAGGTCTGTCGCAATCTCGGTCCCGCTCTCCCCAACCCATTTCCAGGTGGAGTTACCGCGTTCGTCGGTTGCTGGCCGGCCCTTCAGCTTTTTGGGTGCCTTGGACATATTCAGTCTCCGAGACCTGGGTCATATTGTCCGCCGCTGGCACAAGAAACCCGTGCGGGACCTCACGCTGTGTCGCAAAGAAGTCGTGACTTCTCCTGCATTTGGCAGCATTCGGCGAATTTGCCGGCTGTAGGAGTAAATGATGTGCAGGAGAAGGTAACCCGATGGGAGTGACTTCCTGACACCATCCGCAATGGATTATGAGCTGAAGGGATACGCATGAGCGAACCGGGCCCAGTCAGCTTATAGTTTGCGCCCACGGCTCCAAATCGCTGAGAAAACCAAGGAACTCGCGCCAGTGGACCAGCGGCTGCGCATATTCATTTCCTCACCAGGCGATGTGAAAGCAACGCGGGAGATCGCCGCGCTGACCATCGAGCGGCTGGCGCAGGACTACGCGCGCTTTTTCAAGATCGAGCCATATCTGTGGGAGTACGAGGCGATGGTCGCCTCGGGACATTTCCAGGATTCGATCGAGCCGCCTAGTGCCTTTGACATCGTCGTGCTGATCCTCTGGTCACGGCTTGGGACCGTGCTACCGGAGCGCACCGCGGTTCGCGAGTATCGCGGCATCGACGGCCGAGCTCCCGTGACTGGAACAGAATGGGAGTTCGAAGAAGCGCTGCAAGCCGCGCAGACGCGCGGCGCTCCGGATCTGCTCATTTATCGGAGTCTTAAGCCCTCGGCGGTCGATATCCGTGATCCCTTGATTCGCGAGCAGCAGCTGAAGCAACTGCAGGCGCTCGACGGGTTCTGGGGCCGTCATTTCACCAATCAGGGCGTGTTTCTCGGCGCCTACACGGAGTTCACCAGTGATGTCGAGTTTGCCGCGACGCTGGAGAAGCATCTGCGCAAACTCATCGAGAGCCACGTTACTGCCCAGGGCGCGAGCCGCGCGGGTCAGTCCGCAAGAGTCTGGTTCCAGGCGCCGTTTCGCGGGCTCGAGTCCTACGATTTCGAGCATGCACCGATCTTCTTCGGCCAGGATGAAGCGCTGACCAAGGCGATGATGCAGCTGACGGCGAACGCCGAGGCGGGTTCGCCATTTCTCCTGGTACTGGGCGCGAGTGGCTCGGGCAAGTCCTCGCTGGTGAAAGCCGGCATCGTGCCGAAACTGTTTGTCCAGCGGCGGGTTCCCGGCGCCGCCTTTCTGCGCCGAGTCGTGTTCCGGCCGAGCGATGCGCTCGAGGGCGAGGACCTGTACGACGCGCTCGCCCGGCGGCTGTCGACACACACCGGTCCACTTGAAGGCCTGCCGGAGCTCATCGGTGACGGCCAGTCGGTGGCGAGTCTTGCGGCTCACTTGCGTGACTCTCCGACCACGCCGGCTTATCCGATCGGCACGGCGCTCGGGCAGCTGGCGGCCGGCGCGCGTCGCGACGGCGCCATGCTCGACTACGAGGGTGCCAGATTGGTACTCGTCGTTGATCAACTCGAGGAGCTGTTCACAAACGAGCGGCTGACGCCCACGGCGCGTGAGCGCTTCGTGGAGCTGCTGGCCGGTCTCGTACGCTCGGGCCTGGTGTGCGTCATCGCCACCATGCGCAAGGATTTCTGGCACCGCGCTGATGCCACACCGGAACTGGCGCGCATGGCAGAAGGCAACGGACGGCTGGAGCTACTGCCGCCGACGCCATTGCAACTCAGCCAGATGATGCGGCGCCCGGCGGCCGCCGCCGGCATCGAATTTGAACATCATCCAGTCACCGATGTACCTTTAAACGAAGTCATCGGCGAGGAAGTCGCCCGCGAGCCGGGCGCACTGCCCCTGCTCTCCTACCTGCTCGATCAGCTGTATCGCGCCGATGTGCTCGAAGCCCATGGCGGTACGCTGACGTTCGCGACCTACGAGCGGCTGGGCCGCCTGGAGGGCGCCATCGCCACCAAGGCTGAAGCGGTCCTGGGCAACTGCGCGCCCGCGGATCGCCGGGCGCTCGGCTCGGTGCTGTTCTCGCTGGTGCAGATGGGCACCGCGGAGGGGGATATCGAGCGGGTGGTCTCGCGGCGTGTGCCGCTCGCAGCGTTTCCGCCGGGCACGCCCGCGCGCCGGCTGGTCGATGCCTTGTTGCACCCGGATGCGCGACTGCTGGTCAGCGACGCGGAGAAAGGCGGTCAGCCGACGGTGCGCGTCGCGCACGAGGCGCTGATTACCCGCTGGGCACAGGCACGCGAGTTGATCTCCGGCAATGCGCAGGCACTGAATATCCGCCGCCGCATCGAGGAGCGCTATGCGCTGTGGCGCGCACACCGGGAAGCCAGCCGCGACGCCGCCAGCCGGGAAACGCCCCTGCCCTGGCGCGGCAGACTGGCGACGTGGCGGGCCCACTTCGGCCATGAGCCGGGTCTCCTGTCGGAGATCGACCTCACCGACGGACGACGGCTGCTGCGCGAGCATCGCGCCGACACCGAGCCGCACCTGGTGGATTACATCGAGCGCTCCGAAGCCGACGACAAGCGTCTGCACAGCCGCTCGGTCAGGGTGCTGACGGCCGTGACCGTCATCGTGACTGCGCTGGCCATTTTGGCTTCCGCGGCCGGATTGATCGCGGTTCGCAAAGAGCACGAGGCGCAATTGCAGACGCAACGGACACTTGAGGCGCAGTCGCGACTGCTGACACAAACAGCCAGCGGTTACCTGAAGGACGGCGACGTGTCCGGCGCGCAAGGCATCATCTTCGCAGTCCTCGCGAACCGCGCTGCCCGGGACGCGACGTCATCCGCCGCGATCAACGTGTTTCAGGAAGCGCGCGCGGCGGATAAAAGGCTCGCGGTGCTGTTGGGACACGATGCTGCCGTGCGGTCCGCCGTATTCTCACCCGACGGACTGCGCATCCTCACCGCATCCAGTGACAAGACCGCGCGCCTGTGGAATTCACGCACCGGAGCGCCGCTCATCGTGCTCGCCGGCCATGGAGGTGCCGTCGCCGATGCAGAGTTCTCCGCCGACGGCCGGCGAATCGTCACCGCCTCGGATGACAAGACCGCGCGCATCTGGGATGCCGGGACGGGCCAGCTGCTGGTCACGCTATCCGGTCACGGGGATATAGTTGGTACAGCCGCGTTCTCGCCCGATGGGCGGCGCGTCGTCAGCGCGTCCAAAGATCGTACCGCGCGGATCTGGGACGCTGGCACCGGAGCGCAGCTCGCCGTCCTGAGCGGCCCCGACGCCAAATTTCACTCCGCGGTGTTCTCGCCCGACGGGCAGCGCATTGTGACGGCGCCGCTGTCTGCATCCGACCGGGCGGTGCGTATCTGGGACGCCGGCAGCGGCAGACAGATCGTCACACTCGCCGGCCACGAGGGTGCCGTGTGGTCAGCGGTATTTTCCCCGGACGGGCGGCGCATCCTTACGGCATCCGGCGACCACACCGCTCGCGTCTGGGACGCGACGAGCGGCGCGCAACTGCGCGTGCTCTCCGGTCACGCAGATGCCGTCTACTCCGCCGCCTACTCGAACGATGGGGAGCGCATCGTGACCACATCCCAGGACCACACGGTGCGCATGTGGGAGGCGAGCAGCGGTGCGGCGCTTCACGTGTACCGGGGTCACAACGCGGTCATCCCCTCCGCCGCTGAGTTCTCACCCGATGGGCAACGCATCATTGCGGCATACACTGATCGCACCGCGCAGATCTGGGACGCGAGCGCGGGCCCGCAGCTCATGGTGTTATCCGGCCATAGTGCCGGGGTCAACTCCGCTGAATTCTCAACCGACGGCACGCGTATTATCACGGCCTCCAGCGACACGACGGCGCGTATCTGGGACGCGCAGACCGGCCGGCCGCTCACGGTGGTGCCCGGCGATAACGTGGAGATGCTGTTCGCGGACTTCTCGCCCGACGGGCGCCGCGTGGTCACCGCTTACAAAACCGGGACGGCGCGCGTGTGGGACGCGACCAGCGGCGCACGGCTCGCCCTGCTCTCGGGCCATACCGGCGCCATCAACGGTGCGGCGTTCTCCCCGGATGGGCGGCGCATCGTCACGGCATCCGATGACAAGACGGCACGCACCTGGGACGCGGCAAGTGGCCAGCAGCTTGCGGTGCTCTCGGGCCATAGCGGTATTGTCACGACCGCGGTGTTCTCGGCCGATGGGCAGCGCATTGTCACCGCATCCCTGGACACGACAGCACGTATCTGGGGTGGCGAAAATGGCCAGGCTGGTGTCGTGCTGTCCGGCCACAGCGGCGGGGTCGATGATGCGGCGTTCTCGCCTGATGGGCGCCGCGTGGTTACCGCATCCGATGACAAGACCGCGCGCGTCTGGGACGCCGACGCTGGCCAGCCGCTTTTAGTCCTCCTGGGTCACGCCGACGTTCTCTCCGCCGCTCAGTTCTCGCCCGATGGGCGGCGCATCGTCACCGCATCCGCGGACAGAACCGCGCGCATCTGGGATGCGCAGACCGGCCAGCAGCTCGCCGTTCTGCCGGGTCATCCGGGTCAAATTGGCTCGGTGGTGTTTTCACCCGACGGGCGCCATGTTCTGACCGCCTCCACCGACAAGACGGCGCGCATCTGGGATGCGGCCGTGCCGGCCGATCTCGCCGGCCAGATCGCGTGGTCGCAAGCCGCGCAATTTGATCCCTTGCCGAACGGCGAGAGCGAGCGACTCGGCTTGGCGCCGGACCCGCGTGTCAGGAGCTGGCGGCCAGATGACTCCAAGTGCGATGCGGCCGCTGCCGCGCCCTACGACCCTGATCGGCTGGCGCCCGGATCGGGGCAAGCGGACATTGCCGCCGATGTCGCCACTGCAGCCTGCAGCCAGGAACTCGCCCGATCCAAGAATTCCATGCGGTTCGTCTATCAGTTGGGGCGCGGATTGCTGGCGAAGCAGGATGCGAACGGCGCTCGGCGCCAGTTCGAATCAGCCGTCTCGCAGGGCTATCGCGCCGCGGGGGTTGATCTGGCTGATCTGCTCGTGAGCGGTTCCGCTCAGGGGCGTGATTCGGGGCGCGCCGTGGCGCTGTACGAGCGGGCCTGGAAAGCCGGCGTGCGGATCGCGGCATTCAGACTCGGTCAGCTCTACGAAACGGGTGCTTCAAGCTCCAGCGCCGGTACCCACGGTGAGCTCGCGCCGGATCCTGTCAGGGCCTGGAACTGGTACGAGAAAGGCGCGGCCGCAGGCGAACCCTATTCACTCGCGCGTCTGGGTGAGCGCGATGAGAAGCGCGCGCTCGCGGAGCAGGACCGGCCGAAACAAGACGCGCAGCTGCTGAGCGCGTTCGGATATTACGCCGCGGCTGCCGAGCGCGCCCATGACGAGGACTGGCCGGACTCCGCGTGGAGAAGCTGGCGCTACCGGCGCGCAACCCTCGCCCGTCTGCTCGCGCAAGACGGCAAGATGCAGCAGGTGGCGGATCGGTACTCTGCAGCGATCCACTAATGGATGGCGCGGCTGCCAACGCTTCGGATCGGAGCTTATTGCGCCAAACCCAAGTGAGCTTTCGGGCTCATAGGTTACTAAGGAATCTGCCGGCTGAGAGATTTGAACTCCCGACCAACGGTTTACAAAACCGCTGCTCTACCACTGAGCTAAGCCGGCATCGAGCGGGCGCAGATTGTACCTGCCCTGTTTTCTTCAGGGCAGCTTCGGTGTCGCGGCAGCAGTGGCGGGCGGGGATGCGGTCGTGGACGCCGTCGCCGCGGGCCGCCGGGCCACTGCGGGCGGGGGCGCCACTGGCGGGTGGATCGCAGCCGGCACGACCTGGGCGGACGGAGGGGCCGGCGACGGACAGGCCTGGACCCCGATCCTGGGAGCAACGCCCTCATCGAGCAGATCATCGATCGGTACGCTCGTATTTTCCGTCGGCGGGGTCACGTCCACCCAATACACGGAAGATTGGAGCTTGCGTTCGGCGACCTCAGCCTTGAGCCCGAGCTTCTGCACCTGCTTCGCGCGCTTCTCGGCGCGATCGCGTTCGCTGAAGAGTCCGACCGAAACCCGGCGGTCAGCGGCGCCGGCGTCCGCCATGGCGTGGGCATCCGTGATGCCGTGGAAGACGAGGTCCTTGCGCACGGTTTCAACCTGGTTGTCGGTGCTCAGTCCCCCGACGTACACCCAGAACCCGTCAGATGTCTCCCCGGCAACGGCGCGCTGCCTGGGATCGAAGCCCTTGTCCTTGAGCACCGCTGCCGCGCGCGCACTGCTGCCGATGTCGGCGAACGGCCCGATGGACACGCAGCTGCCGGCTGCCGCGGGTGCGCTCAGCGCTACCTTGTGCGCGGAACCTGCAACCGGCGCCGCCGCGGGCTGCACCACCTCGTTGACCATTCTCAGAGTGGGGAGCTTGGCAAACGCGGCGTCAGGCACCACCGGTCGTGGCGCATCGACCCAGTGCGCCCACACGAAATAGATGAGATTTAACGCCAGCAACCCGAACAGGACATGACGCGCATATCTCACAGTACGATTCCGGTTCAGCGGCGGCGGGCGCGCAGCCGCGGGTGTTGCTGCGCCAACACCGCGAGCCCCTTGAGAATCAGATCCGGGACGCCCGCCGCGGGGCTTTTCAGGAGCGATCGGACCGCGGCGGATTCCCCACCCGTCACTACCACCAGCGGCCGCCTGCCGAGGAGGTCTTGTGCCTCCGCCACGGCGCGATCGATAAGCGCTGCCGCCGCGAAACGGGCGCCCTGGTGGATGGCAGCGCGGGTGGAGCGCGCCAGGAGTCCCTTCGCGTGTGACACGCCGCCGCGCGCGCGACGGCGGATGCCGGACGTACGGTCCAGCAGCGTGTCCACCATGAGCGCAGGCGCCGGAATGATCACGCCGCCTTTGTGCCTGCCGTCCGCGCCGATGAGATCAAGCGTCATGGCCGTGCCCACGCCCACCGCCCACACCGGCACGCCCCTGAACAGATGATGCGCGCCCACGGCCGCGACGTAGCGATCGACGCCGAGCCGCCAGGGATCGTGATATCCAACCGTGACTCCGCCGCCGCGTCGCGGTACGGATATGAACAGCGCTTTGAGCCCGGCGCGGCGCGCCGCGGCAGCGAGCGCCCGGTCCACTTTCCCGCCCGCCACGCTCGCCACGAGCGCCCGCTCGATGCCCCGCGCGGCGCCGATCACGCGGCGCGCGTAGTCGTCCACGTGCCAGCCGGCGTGCGCAGCGGCGCGACGCACTCCTAAGCGCCCCTTGTCAAAGCGCGCCCACTTGATACGGGTATTGCCGATGTCGATAAGGAGCGTCGCCATCAGTCGGGCCTCACCGTCACGTCTCCTGAGACGAAGCGCCGCACGCCCTGCGGCGTCTCGAGGAGGAGCGCACCGTGCACGTCGATGCCGCGCGCCACGCCACGCGCACTGCCTTCCGCCGCGGTTACCTCGATCGCGCGCCCGCGCAGGACATCTGCCGCGCGCCATTCTTCGACGAACGCTCGCAGCCCCTGCCGCTCGAATTCAAGCAGCCCACTGAGCAGCGCCGCGATCAGGGCGGCGGCGAGTGAATTGCGACACGGCTGCTCGAGCCCGGCCGTCACAAGGTCAGTGGCCGGCAGGCCGGTCGCGGCGATAGTGGAGAGCAGCGGCGAGCCCAGGGCGACATTTATCCCTAAGCCGATCACGACGCAGGCGGATCCGGCGACTTCCGCACGCAGGTCGATGAGGATGCCGCCGAGCTTGCGCTCATCGATCAGGATGTCGTTCGGCCACTTGAGCGTGACGTCCTGCAGATCAAACTCATTGAGTGCGCGCCGCGCGCACACGCCGATCGCAAGCCCCAGGGCACCCAGGTCCTGCGGCGCCTGCTGGAACGTCCACGACAACGACAGGCAGACGGCCCCGCCTGGTGGGGCGAGCCAGGCGCGTCCGCGCCGCCCCCGACCCTGCGTCTGGTATTCCGCAAGCAGTACCTCGGCGCGGCCCGCGGGCGGGTTGGGTCGCGCGAGAAGTACGCTGTTGGTGGAGCCCACCGACCATTCAACATCGAGTCGCTGCACGCGCTGCTGAGCCTCGCGCGGCAGGCGGGCGCGAATACTCGCCGCCTCCAGCGGCCCGGCACCCGCCACCAGGCGGTAGCCGCGATTGCGCACCGCGTGCAGGGTCGCGCCCAGGTCCTTCAGCGCCCCGGCAGCCTTCCACACGGCGCTGCGGCTCACCCCGAGACGCTCCGCCAGCACTTCGCCGGAGGTGAATTGTCCGCCAGAAAGCGCGGTGAACACCCGGGCGACGAGCGGCGCAGCTGCGGCCTTCACGTCACGCCTCCCCTGCGGGCGCCCAGCAGCCACAGCCGCTGGGCGCGCGGTTCGGTGCCACAACGCATGCGGGCGATGTTCACGCGGTGGGTAAAGACGATGAGGAGCGCGGTCACTATCCCGAAGGTGAGCAGCGGCGCGCGCGGCGTCAAGCTGCTCATGGCGATGGTTAGCGCTGCGGCGCAGGCGGCCAGCATGGAGGCGAGCCCCACGTAACCAAAAAGCACGGCGGTGAGGAGCCAGGTCAGGAGCACCGGCACCAGGAGCCAGGGCGCAATGCCGCCCACCGCGCCCAGCAGCGTCGCCACACCCTTACCGCCCCGAAAACCGTACCAGATGGGATACACGTGCCCGAGCAGCACCGCGACACCGCACACGGCAACGCACCAGGCGAGCACGCGCGGTTCGGCCTGCAGCGCGCCCGGCAACGCGACGCGCGCCACCACCGCAGTGGCGCACCACCCCTTGCCAATGTCGATGAGCATGACCCAGAACGCAAAGCCCGCACCCTGGGTACGCAGCGCATTCGTGCCGCCGGCGTTGCCACTGCCGGCCAGGCGGATGTCGATGCCACCCTTGAAGCGCCCGACGACCAGGCCGCCGATGATGGCGCCCAGCAGGTACGACACGGCCCCCTTTAAGATGAGTTCGATCACGAAGGCACGAACACTTCGGCGATCATGCAGCGCACGCTGCCGCCGCCCACCGCTTCGATGGTGGGAACCGGAACCGCGAGCACCGTGTCCGTGCAGCCGGAGAGCTGCGCGAACACTTCCGGCGCGAGCGCACGGCGCGCGCTTTCTGACATCACCAGCACGCGGCAGTCGCCGAGCGCCTCGTCCCAGCTGGCGAGCTCCAGCATGTTGCCCGCAAAGCGGGTGATCCCGGCCTGCCCGATCTCGATGATCTGCCGGCCGCTCGCCGCCAGGTGCGCCAGCACCCGCTCCCGATCGCGCACCGCGATGGCCTCGCTGCCGATGACGACCGCGCGCGCGCCAATGCACATCAGCACGTTGGTGTGATAAAGCGGTATGCCCTTTGCGTCCGCGGCCTGAAAAATCACCGGCTCGTATTCAAGCTCGCGCGCCCACTCGGCCACAACGTCCGGATGGGTGCGCGCGGAGGCGCAGGCGTAAGCCACGCGGGAGGTGTGATCGAGCACCAGACTGCCGGTGCCTTCCAGGAACTTCCCCCCGGCCTCGTAGTGCGTGAGATCCAGCAGGTGTGACACCTTGAAGCCGCTCTCCCGCACCACCGCCTCGATGACATCCTGGCGGCGCTCCGGACGGCGGCTGGCGCTTTGCATCGGGTAGAGAACGAGCGTCCCGCACTCGTGAAAGCTCACCCAGTTGTTGGGGAACACCGCGTCGGGCTTCCCTGGCGCCGCGGTGTCGTCGACGGTAATCACCCGCACCCCCTCGCTGGTGAGCGCGCGCGCCAGCTGCTCGAACTCGGCGCGCGCCTTAAGCGCGGTGGTTGCCGCGTCGGCGCCGTGCGGCTGTTGGAAAGCGTTGGTTGCGGCCGTTTCGGTGTTGAAGCCGAAGGCGGCGGGACGAATCATGAGCACCGCTTCCGCGCACTGCTGCGCGGCGCCGTCGGCAGGCGACCCGTGAGCGTGGGCGGAAATCTCCGGCATGGCCCATTCTCGCACGTTGCGGAAATTTCCCGCGGCACGTGCCGGAAACGGGCACGGCGCCGCACCCGGCGCCCGCAGGAATCAGGCGCGCAACGCCCGCGGCCGCTCACCGCTGCCGGTGGATTCGAGATCGAGTATGGGCAGGCGTTCGGTGAGATTCAGCGGGTTGCCCGACAGGTAGGTAAGGCAGTTCTCGGCCGGCGTCGGGCGGGCGAAGAGGAACCCCTGGGCGTAGGTGCAGCCGAGCTGGCGCACCTTTTCAAGCTGCGGCCAGCCCTCGATGCCCTCGGCGACCACCTTGATGTGCAGGTGCCGCGCCATGGCGATGATGGCACTGACGATCGCCAGATCGCTCATGTCGGTGACCAGGTCACGCACGAAGCTGCGGTCGATCTTCAGCGTGTCCACGCGCCAGCGCTTCAGATACGAGAGACTCGAATAGCCGGTGCCGAAGTCGTCGATGGCGATGTGCACGCCGAGCTCGCGCAGCTTCCCGACCGCGTCCTGGCTCGCCTCCCGGGCCCGCGCCTCGCGCCGTTCGAACACCGCGCTCTCGGTCAGCTCGACCTGCAGCATCGCAGGCTCAAGCCCATGCTGCTTGGTCAGGCGCGAGATCGACTCCGCGAGATTTGAGCGTTGCAGCTGCACCGCCGAAACGTTGATGGCGACCGGCACCAGCTGGCCCCCCGACTGCCGCCATTGCGTCATGTCTTCGAGCGTGCGCTGCAGCACGAACTCGCCGATCGGCACGATGAGACCGGCCTCTTCCGCGATGGTCACGAAGCGCTCCGGGCGCACGTAGCCGTGGCTCGGGTGCTTCCAGCGCAACAGCGCCTCCAGCGCCACCACCTGCTGAGTCTCGATTTCCACGATCGGCTGGTAATGCACTTCGAGCTGACGGCTTTGCAATGCTGTGCGCAGGCTCGACTCGATGGCGATACGCTCCTTCAAGCGCTTGTCCATCGCCGGACTGAACATCTGGAAGTTGTTGCGGCCCTTGTCCTTGGCCTGGTACATCGCCGTGTCCGAGTGCCGCAGCAGCTCGCCCATGTCGGTGCCGTCGCGCGGGTAGAGACTTACGCCGATACTGACGGTGGTGACCAGCGTGCGTCCGTCCACGACCATCGGCGCGGACAGCGCCTGGGTAATGCGGGCGGAGGTATCGCTGACGGTCGCGGTGCCGTTGACGTCGCGCAGGATGACTACGAATTCATCGCCGCCCATGCGCACCACGAGGTCATGGGAGCGCACCGTGGCGCGCACCCGCTGCGCCACGGTCTTCAGTAGCTTGTCGCCGGTGTCGTGGCCGCGCGAATCGTTGATGTGCTTGAAACGGTCGAGGTCGAGGAACAGGACCGCCAGCATGCTGCCGCTGGCCTGTGCCTCATCGATGAGCCCGGGGAGCGAGGCCGCCAGGTGCAGGCGGTTCGGAAGTCCCGTGAGATGATCGTGGTGCGCGAGGTGATCGAGCTGCTGCTGCTTCTCGAGGAGCTTGCTCTCGGCCCGGCGCCGCACGGTGACATCATGCACGCCGAGCGCGACCACCTGGCGCGTGCCGAGGGTCATCCGGTGGCAGGTGCCCTCGACGTTGCGGACCGAGCCGTCCTTGCAGTGCTGGTGCATCTCCACCGGTGAGCGCAGCGTCGCGGACTGCAGCTGCTCAAGCAGGCCGCCCGCGTCCACACCCTCACAGGTGAGCACATCCGACAGCTGCAGCGCGCATAACTCCGCGAAGCTGTAACCGACGCTGCGCATCATGGCCGGGTTGCCCGAGACGATCTGGTGGGTGGTGAGGTCGACCACCAGCGCGCTCGTCGGCCACTGCTCGAAGGCGTCCTGCTGCGTCGCATGGCGCTCGCGCCAGCGCCGCATCTTCGGCCGCAGGCGCCACACGAGCACCAGCGCGATGCTTGCGCACAGCGCGCCGCCCAGCGCGCCAACAGCGAGTGCCAACTGGTTCACACTTTTCCCTAGGCCGAAGCTTTCGGAAGTGTGGCGGAAAGCCCCCGCGCGCAGTCGTGCGCCGCGCACAGTTCAGGCCCTGAGTTGTTGCGGTGGCGCACGCTTGGGCGGGCCACCAGGGTCTACGTCGGGGTCCCGGCTCCGGTGCCGAAGCCCGCCTCGAAAGTGACGTGACATTGCGCGCCGCGCTCCATGGCGGCGCCCTCGCCGGCCACGATCACGGCATTCTCGCCGAACATGATCCCGCGCAGGGCCTTGCTGAAACGGAATTTTCGCAGCACCGGCAAGGGGTCGATGGCGGGCTCGCCCGTGCGGTGATCGAGCGAGGGAATGGCGCAGCGCGTGCAGGGTTTCACCAGGCGCAGCGTCACCGCACCCACGGTGAGCGTGTCGATATGGTCCTCGGCCCAGGCGGGCAGCCCTGCGATCACGATGTTCGGCCGGAAGCGTTCCATCGGCAGAGCCCCGGGCAGACGGCGATTCAAGTCCTCAAGAGAGGCCTCGTTGCACACCAGCATGGGATAGCCGTCCGGAAAGCCGAGCGGCGCCGGCATGGTGCCCGCAAATTCGCGACTGGCGTTGCGCTCCATGTCCGGGGCAACCCGCACCAGTCGTACCGGCCGCCCCAGGCAGCGGCTCACCCACGCGTGAGCGGCGGCCCCCTGCTCGATACCTAAGCAGCTGTCCTTCCAGACGCGCACCGGCACCTGCTCGCCCGTAGTCGTAAACGGCACTTTGAGGGGAGGCGCTTCGGCGGTTCGCAGCACCAGCGCATCCGCGGTGATCTCGGGCACGATGCGCGCCAGGCGCGGATGGGTGCGCTGGCTGAGAAAAGTCCCCTTGGCGTCGACCACCATCCACTGACGGTCCCACTGCAGGCCTGTAGCGCTCACGCGCGCCTCCCGGTAAGGGATGCCACGCATGGACTTCACGGGATAGACGAAAAGACCGCTCAGCGTTGCCACTCATGCCTCCCAGGCATCAACGGGTGCGCGAGCGTACCGACACCCTGGCGCCGGACCTCGAGTTCCCGACAACCGTCGCGATGATGGGGTGGAGACGCCGCTCCGCAAGCAGCGCAAAGTCCCGCTCCAATTCGCGATAGTTTTTAATCAGGGCGTCGCCGAATTCAGTGACCAGCATCCCACCTCCGGCCTTACCTCCCGCCGTTCCTCACGGCCCCGGCGTCCGCTACTACTACAACAACAACCTTGCTCCGACGGTCGGTGCGCGCTTCAGCTTCTGAGCCTGGCAGGCTCCTGTCTCCTGGTGTCATTCATGGTCGTCTTTCCGATGCGGCCTCTCCGGCGTCCGACACTTTGACCCACTGCGGGTCGGGCGCGGCGCCGGGGACGTAAGTGTCGTGCCAGTTCCACCACTTGTACGGCCGGCTCTGGGGATAGCCTTGCGGAGAATCCTCCCACGTCTCCTGACGCCCGAGTGCCGTCATGTCGAGGTAGCTCCAGATGGTGCCCATTGCCTCGTCGCCGCGGCCGTTGATGAAGTAGGTGCGAAACACGCGCTCGCCATCGCGGATGAACGCGTTGTGGCCGTGCCATTCGTCCACCCCAAAGTCGGCGTCGAAGCCGTCGGTAATGGTGTACCAGGGGATTTCCCAGCCCATCAACGCTTTCAGGCGCGCGATGTCGGCCTGCGGTGCGCGCGAGGCATACACCAGGGTCGTGTCGCGTGCGTTCAGGTGCGCGAGATGGCCGACCTGGTCGGCGCCGAGGGA
Organism: uncultured Gammaproteobacteria bacterium; assembly: GCA_963718865.1. GTDB lineage: Bacteria > Pseudomonadota > Gammaproteobacteria > Steroidobacterales > Steroidobacteraceae > 13-2-20CM-66-19. The sequence continues at coordinate 831,210 of CAVRAE010000002.1, forward strand.
ACAGCCAATGCAGGCATGCTCCGGCCAGCCGTGCACACCAGGCTCGAAGAAGGCGCGGTAGACGATCAGCTGACGGCGGCCGGCAAACAGCTCGAGCAGGCTGGTTTTGCCCTCGGCGCCGTCAAACACATATGACTTGTCCACGGCAACCCACGGCATCCGCCGTCGCTCGGCGGCCAGCGCGTCACGGGCGCGGGTCAGAGCCTTCTCCTTGATGAGGAGCTGCTGGTGCGCAGTCGCCCACTCCTGTGTCGACACGATCTGTGGGGTGTTCATTGTCGGCATGGTCGATCTCCTCCTGGTGGTCGCGAGACAGACTAGGACCGGACGATCGAACAGTGGGAGTGACAAGTGTGACGGGATTCAGATGGACTCGCCGCCGATCCCGCGGGACCGATCAGCCTACCAACCCCAGAACCTCGCCCTCGACATGGGAATGAGATGCTGCCCGCCCGAAGCGGTTGCGGTCGGGTGGGAGAGCCTGGCCGAGAGGAAGTCGTAGATCCCCTGCTCACCCATTTTGCGCGCGTCGGCAAGCTCGCCACCCTTGGTCGAGTAGATCACCTTGTCATCGGCGCTGAGTTCCACCACTGCCGGAATCCCCATCTTGATGGGATTGCCGTAGTGATTGGCGAGATCCAGGTTCTTGTCGAAGTTGCCGACGTCGATTTTCACCACGTGGAACTTGCCGTCGATGAGCGCGGCGCTGCTGCCGTGCAGCGCCTTGTCCAGGTCACGGCAGTCCTTGCACCAGTTAGCGCCGAAAACGAGGAGCACGTTCTTGTGATCGGCCCGCGCCGCGCCAAGGGCGTGCTGCACATCGGCCACCGCATCCGCTTTTTCGTTGTACGGCCATTCGGCGGCGTTGGCCGTACATGCGCCGAGCGCCAGTACCGCGACTGCAAGCAGCCTGCTCATATCGATCTCCCCGTTCCTCATCCCGCCAATCATGCACCGGGCGGAACGACCATAGAAGCGCCGGTAGCTGCATGGACCCGTGCAGCCTGCCTGCCAGCTCGTTCCGCACGCCATATGACGGTCCGCGGGCTCAGGGGTTCCCCAGGACGTGACCGCGCGCACACTTCCGGCAGGCTTGCGTCGTCGCCAGGCCGCCTGCTCCGTTATAAGTAAGGAGTAAGAGCGCCCTATGGTCAACCCAATCCGCCCAAAACCCGGGCTCCCGCCCGCCAGCACCCCTGCCATACCGTCCATTGGAGCACCGCGGACGGCGCCTGGCGTGAGTCAGACTATCCGTACCGGAATGCCGGCAGCCTCGCAGCCGCCGTCGGGCGGCCCGACCCCTGGCGGGCGTACGGGCAAGGTCGTCCATGACTCCCGCGGCAATGCGGTGTGGGACTGGGTAAAGCACACCGGGCGGCAGGCCATCGACAGCACTTCACGCCTGCTGAAGAAGCTCGAAGCGCCGGAACTCAAGATCGAACAGACCCATGACGAAGAGCTGCGCATCGTGCCGGATGCCGGCGCGGGTGGCGGCGGCGACCCCTACAACCAGAAGACAAAACCTAAAAGGCCCGGCGGCAAGTAAAAAAATCAGCCCCCAGGCTGACAAGGCCGCCAGTTGCCGCGTCACTGCGGCGTCGACTGACGGCTGCGGGTCTCCGGCGCATGCGTCGTTCAAGCGTCATGCTCGTTTTCGAACAGCACCGTCGCCACCAGATTCTCCGCGAAGCTGAGCGGCGTGGTCGCCGCAACCCAACAGGCGCGGGCCGAGTGTTCGGTGGCGTGAGCGGAGCAGCGGCGGCGCGAAGGCGCATGATCAGGGCACTCTCGTCAGGCGTTGGCTCTCCGCCACGGATTGGGGCCCAAGGATCGCGGCCATGCCGGGCACACCAAAAAAAAGCCCCGCACGAGGCGGGGCTTTAATTCAGCTTTTCCCGAAAGGAATTTTAGAAGAAGGTGTACTTCAGATTGACATAGAAGTTGCGCAACAGGGGATCCGCAGTGAGCGCGTTGTACCCGGCCGCAAAGTTGCCCTGAAATGCGTTGGTGAACGGCGGATTCTTGTCGAGCAGATTCTTGATTCCAAACAACACGGTCAGGTTTTTGACCGGCTTGTAGTTCACATAAGCATCAACGAGCGAATAACTGCCCACGTTCAGCCGAGGGCCGGCGTTAGTGGGGCCAGAGCCGAATTCGTCCATGTACGTCGAGTAGAAGCGGTTGGCCAGGCCGGCACCAAACATCTCCTGCGGGCTCGACCAGTCGACCCTCAGGTTATGCTGCCAGCGGTACGCCGGCGGCAGTTCATTGTAATTGCCCACCAGGTTGAGCAGCGGGCCGCCGTTGAACTGCTGATCCAGAAACTGCGTGACCGCGGTGCCTTCCAGATCCTCGTGGAACGTCCCAACGCCGGTGTGCTGCAGGTATTGGATGCTGAGGTCAAATCCGGAGGTCGTGATCCTGCCCGTATTCTGTCTGGTCTGCAGGATGTAGCCGCAGGTCGGTTGCGTGTAAGGATTGCACTGAGTGGCCTCATCAATCGACGGCGTGAGCCCCCCAGCGCTGTTCAATACGTAATAGTTCGCGAACTGGCTGGGGTTACCGTAAATGGCCGTTGCCGGAACCCCTCCGATGGTGTTCTTGAGGAGGATTCTGAACCAGTCCACCGTAACGCCCATATTCTCGATCGGCTGGAAGATGACACCGATATCAAAGTTCTGCGATGTTTCGGGCGTCAGGCTTCTGTTGCCGCCGAATGCCCCAATTCCCTGCGTGTTGCAGGTTGCCGGAGTAAACGGCGCAATGGCGGAGGGCGGTTTGCCGTTGGCGTTCGCGCAGTCCGGGTTCCCTGATCCCATGGTGCCGGGCGTCGAAGCTGACAGGCTAACCGGGTCGTACAGGTCGAACAGCGTGGGCGCCCGGAAGCCGGTGGAGGCGGTGCCCCTGAAGGTCAGGTAACTGGCCGGCTGATAGCGCAGCGAGAGCTTGCCGTTGTTGGTCCGGCCGAAATCGCTGTAGCGGTCCTCACGATCCGACAAATCGATATCGAAGTTCCTGGAGACCGGCACGTCCACCTCCATGTAAACCGCCCCTACCGTGCGACTGCCTTCGACTGAACTGTCCGTAAGTCCGGTTGAGGCGGTCACGAGGTCGTTATACGGCGTGGTCGCGTACGTGAAGCGTTCGCCGTTCACATCGAAGCCGAGCGCCACGGTCGCCGGAGTGCCCGCATTGAAAGCATCTCCCAGCGCGTGGCTGGCAGTGCCATCGACGCTCCAGCGTCGGTCCTCGCCGGCCGAATAGGTGCCGCTTACATACGTGGAGGTGATGTAAGCCTGTCCTGCCGCGGTCTGCGGACCGAAGGGGTTGACCAGATTGCTGAGGACGCCGCCGGGCGCAAGCGCGGGCGTACCGGGAACGCCCGAGGTGAACTCATTGGGAAAGCCCGCGAGGTTGTTGTTATTGCCCTTGTTCTGGCTGTAGTTAAGTACCGTACTGTAGTCCCAACCGCCGTTGCTGCCGGAGAACGTCACCAGAGCCCGCTGCTCGGTATTGACGTTGCCGGTGTAGCGGTCGTTCAGCGGGTCGCTCCAGATCGCGGTCATCGGTGACGGCATCGGCGTACCGACCAGTGAAGCAGGGATGGTGCCGGGTGGATAGACGCCGTTAAAACCGGTCTCGTTCAGCGGGGTACAGGGTGCCGATAAGCATGTCAGCCGAGACGCCGCCGGGAGGAAAGGGTTCGACGGGCTGATCGGGAGTGCATAGAACACGGGACCGGACCAACCGGCCACTTTGGATTGGGTATAGAAGTACTGCACCTGCAGGGTGTTGTTGGCTGGCAGCGCCTTGGTGAAGGACACCATCCCGGAACCCTCGCTGGACTGCGGCAGCAGGTCCGTCGCGGCGGAATACCGGTATGCGCAGTTGCCGAAATCCGTCGTCAGCAACGGATTGCCCGGGCAGGCCGGAAAGTCCGGCTGCCACACGTTACCGCTGGAATCCACCAGGGTCCCGGGCCACGATCCCGGATTGTTCGTGCTGGTATAGCCCCCCGCGGGAAAATAACCGGGGGCGGAAAACGGCCGCTGCGTCGCGCGCAGTTCCCCTTGCCTGCTGTAACTTCCGGTGATCATGAAGTTATAGCCGTCGCTCGAGAGATCCCCGTGTCCGAAGGTGAGATCCCCCTCGCCCGAGCTGCCGCCGGCTTTCTCCGGGTGGTCGAAATTGGCCTGGACTTCCAGCCCCTGGTAATTCTTCCTGGTGATGAAGTTGATCACGCCCGCGATCGCGTCCGAGCCGTACAGCGCCGAGGCGCCTTCCCGCAGTACCTGCACGCTGTCGATGGACGAGAACGGAATACCGCTCAGGTCGACCGCAAGGCCGCTGAAGGCATTGGGGGCCAGCCGTTGGCCATCAAGCAGCACCAGGGTGCGGCTAATGCCCAGGTTACGCAGGTTGGCGTAACTACCGCCGCCGGAAAACGTCCCTACGGATTGGGCGATGTTAAGGCTCGGAGTGTTGGAGGTAAGCGTGTTCAGCGCCTGCTCCACATTCACGATGCCCTGGTCCTTGAGGCTGTCCGCCTTGATGATCGTGATGGCCTCGGCGGTTTCGGCGTTGGCCCTCTTGATGAGCGAGCCGGTGACCACGACTTCCTGCAACTCGGGAGCCTCGGCTGCGGCCGCTGCGTCCGCCTTCTGCTGCGCGTGCACGGCCACGACGCCAGTGGCGACGAGTGTTAGCGCGCCCAACGTCAGCATACGGCCGACAAGGCGCGCGAGTTTCTGGCATCGAATCATTTGATGTTCTCCCCAATTAACATGCGGCCCACGCCGTTTTCTGTTCGGAAAACGTAGCGACAGCAGGTGAGTAGCCGCAACACAACAGGCGTGAGCGGAGCGCCTGATGGCGCGAGCGGAGCAAAGCGCGCGCGAGAGGCACCGGGTCGCGCGCATGATATTGCGCGTTGGCCGGTCGCCACGTACTGCGCGCGGCTCTGCCAGTCACGGCGATTGGTGCAAAACGCACGCTGCCGTGCGTTGGTATGCGGCTACTCCAGCAGGAACGGTGCCAGCCGCTCACGATAGCGCCGGCTCAGGGTGAGTCGCGTGCCGCGCTTCAATATCAGCTCGTAGTCGCCGTGAAACATCGGGTGCATCTCGGCGATGTACTCGACGTTGACCAGCGCCGAACGGTGCACCCGTACAAAGCACGCCGCGTCGAGGCGGCCTTCGAGTTCGCGCAGCGACTGGCGGAATGAATAGCAGCGGCCACCGGCGTAGATCTTCACGTGCTTCGCCGCCGCCTGCACAAACTCGATATCCCGCATCGCCAGCACCACGACCTTGCCGTGCTCGGAAAGGAGCAGGCGCGTACGGTCGCTGGTGAGCGAAGGCGGCTGCGCAGCCGGTGGCGTTTTTGGCCACGCACCGGAGACGATCAGGGTCCGCGCCCGTTCGATCGCACGCCCGAAGCGCTCATCGTCAAAGGGCTTGAGCAGGTAGTCGATCGCGCCGACCGCAAAGGCATCCAGCGAGCGATCCGAATGAGCGGTCACAAAAATGATGTAAGGATTGAGCCCCTTGGCGGCCAGCGTGCTCACCAGTTCGAAACCGTCGAGCTCGGGCATGCGGATATCCAGCAGCAGCAGCTGCGGCGTCGCCTCGAGCGCCTGGGCCGCCGCCTCGGCGGCGGAGCCGAAGTCCCCCACCAGCTCGATGTCGGGAACCTTGTGCAGCAGATGCAGCAGCCGTCGGCGCGCCAGTGGCTCATCGTCCACCACCAGGGTTGCGATGCCGTTGTTCACGCCTGTACCCCAGCAGGAACGCTGCGATGCGCCGGCAGGTCCAGGGTCGCTGTCGTGCCACCGTGCGGATCCGGCCCGATGGTCAGACGCGCGTCGGCACCGTAGGCAGCGCGCAGACGCAGGCTGACATTCGCCAGTCCGCGGCCGAAGTCGGCGCGCGTAAGGTCGGCCTTCAGTTGCGGGCGGCCGTTGTGGATGGCGATGCACAGACGCTCCCCAACCAGCGCTACCGTCACCCGCACCTGCAGCGTCGGGGCGCTGTCAGTGCGTCCATGCTCGATCGCGTTCTCAGCCAAGGGTTGCAGCAGCATGGAGGGCAGGTACACATTCCGCGCCTCGGAACTCGCATCGATGGCGATGTTGAGCCGATCCGAGAAGCGGGTCTGCTGGACGGCCAGGTACGACTCCAGTCCCGCCAGCTCGGTTGCGACATCGACCCAGGGCAAGTGACTGGTTTCCAGCGCATGACGCAAAAAATCTCCCAGACGCGCGAGCATGACCGAGGCCTGGCGCGGACTCTCGTCGATCAGCCCCATGGTTGCGTGCAGCGAGTTGAAGAGGAAATGCGGCTGCAGCTGCGCCGACAGCATGGCCATGCGCGCCGCGGCGTAGGCGCGTCCGAGCTCGGCGGTTCGCAGGGCTTCACGCTGGTGGCGGTGGTTCACCAACACCAGCCCGATCGCGCACAGGCCGAGTACGTAGGGCGGCAGTAGGAACCGCAGCGGCTGCGCCCAATGGTCAAGATGCCAAAAAATCCGGGGTACTTCGCGCAGTATGGCGTGCATGTCGGCGACCTGACCATCCACGAGCCCGACCATCAGCCCCTGCGCCACGATCGCCCAGATCACGATACCCAGAGCGAGCAGCGCATTGATCACCACTACGCGGAGCCGCGCCCACGGGGCCACCGGCCACCCGAGCGCGGTGGCGGCGCGGTAGGCGACAGCGGCGAGCAGGAACACGAGTGCGTGCTGCACGGCGGTGGCGCCAGTGCTGGCCTCATAATCCCCGTTCAACCGGGTGCCGGCCCACGGCAACAGCCAGAACAGCGCGCCGACGGTCTCACCCAGCCACACCAGTCCGCCAACTATCCAGATCACCCCCCAGACGCCACGCTCGGCGCGCGCCAGCTCGGCTTCAATGTGAGGGGACGCAATTGCCGCGGGCTTTGGGTTGCGTGGCGTGGCAGGCGGATAGCGAACAGGTGCAAACTGCATACACGTATGAGTCTAGGTGCTGCATGGCGCAAAAGGCCACTGGGTCGGGGCCAGCGGGACTTTTAGCGGCACGAGCGGCGGCGTGCCTCCACTCCCCCTTACAGGTCGTGAGCCATATTGAGTAGATTCCGTACCCGAATCTTCAGGAACAAGAAGCGTGAGCGCAAAGTCTCGCGAACTCATCGTCGCAGCCCTGGCGGGCGGAATCATCGCCGGCGCCATCGACATCGGGGCGGCCTGCCTCATCAGCGGGCGGAGCGTTCCCTATGTATTGCATTCGATAGCGGGGGGCTTGCTGGCTGAACGGGCCTTCGCTGGCGGGGCGCGCACGGCGCTCTTAGGCGCCACCCTGCAGGAAGTGATGGGAATTCTCATCGCGGCGGTCTTTGCCAGCGCTGCCCAGGTATTGCCGCAGTTGCGCCGCCGCTGGATCGTGGCGGGCGTGGCCTACGGCGTGGTTATCTTCGCCGTCATGAGTTACCTGGTCGTGCCGCTTTCGGCGTGGCACACCCTGCCGCATTTCACCGTGGCGAAGTTTGTCGGTAACCTGCTCGCCATGCTGCTCTTTGGAGTCATCGTGGCTTATTTCGCGAGCCGCCAATCGCTGCAGTCACCCATGACGCCGCAGGCTGCGCAGCTCGAGTGACCGGCGCGGCGCTTCGTGCGGCGTGCGCTCTCGCCCTCGCCGGTGTGTCGTTCGCGGCCAGTGAGGCAACCGTAAGTACCTCGCGCGCAAGCGCCTACCAGGAGTTGGTCGGACCCTGGCGCTTTCACGTCGGTGACGATCTCGAGTGGTCGAGTGCCGGCTTTGACGCGTCCGCGTGGGAGAGCGTGGATCTGACAGCCAGCCCGGGAGCCCACGATGGCGATGTCGGCCTCACCGGCTTTGTGCCGGGCTGGGGCGCGCGGGGCCACTCAGGTTACGACGGCTTCGCGTGGTATCGCCTGCGCGTCTCCCTCAGCGCTGCACCGGGCGAGCACCTTGTGATGGCAGGACCGCCAGCGGTCGACAGCGCCTACCAGGTCTTTTGTAACGGACGGCTGCTCGGCGGCGAGGGCGATTTTTCACGCGTGCCTGCTGCGGTGACGAGCATCCGGCCGCATCTGTACTCGCTCGGCTCGTGCTCCGCTGGCAACGACACCGGCGCTCCTGCGCCCATGGTGATTGCGTTTAGGGTGTGGATGGCGCCGTGGGACCTGGACGATCCGGCCGGCGGCGGCATCCGCATTGCGCCCGTCATGGGTGCGCAGCGTGCGGTCATGGCGCGCTACCGGCAGCAATGGGGACAGACCTTCCGCGGTTACATCGTCGAGGTGATCGAAGCGCTCGCCTTTGCGCTGCTCGCGGTGATGGCGGGGCGCGCGTATGCCCGCGAGCGGACCAACCCTGCGTACACCTGGCTCGCCGCGGCGCTCGTGCTGACGGGACTCTACCGTGCCAACCAGGCGCTGTTTGCCTGGACGCACCTGGAGACGGTGCCGGAATTCACGCTCATCAGCCTCGTCCTGCTCGTGCCTTTATGCCTGTACTGCTGGACGATGACCTGGTACGCGTGGTTCGCAGCTCCCCGGCTGCGGTGGATTCCGCGCCTCGCGGCCCCGGCCGCCGCGCTGTGCATCGTGGGCGAATTTGCCAGCCGACCCTGGCTGCACGGATCGCTCGCCGCCTCGGCCGGTGGCGTATGGGAAACGGCGGTGACGTGGGATCGCCTGCTCTTTCTTCTCATGACGATCGTGATCGTGTACGCGGCCAGGCGCAGTGCCGCACGCGATCGCTGGTGGTCCTTGTGTGCACTGGTGTCGGTGTCCATTGGCGTGTACGCGCGCGAGCTTTCCAGTCTCAACGTGCCGGGCATCTGGTTCCCGTTTGGCACCGGCGTTTCCCGGACCCAGTACGCCTACGCCGCGTTCGCCGTGCTGCTGTTCGTGCTGCTGTGGCGCCGCAGCAAGTCCACCGGAAACGCATGGCCTCGACGTGACATCTAATGCTGTGGACGGACGCTCACGGTGCCGACGGCGCGTCAGCACGTCGATCGGCTGCTTACCCCTTGCAGGAGATCCTTATGAAAACAATCCAGCTCATCTGGACAGCCGCAATTGCCCTGGCCGCCACTACCGCGTTGGCGCAGCCCGCAGGACCCACCGACCCACAGATCGCGGCGATCGTCGTGACCGCAAACCAGGTCGACATCGATGCCGGCAAGCTTGCCCTGACCAAATCCCACGACAAAGAGGTCAAGGCCTTCGCGCAGCGCATGATCACCGACCACAGCGGTGTGAACAAGTCTGCTACCGAGCTCGTGACCAGGCTGCATGTCACGCCGGAGAGTAACGCGACCAGCCAGAGCCTCCAGAAGGGTGGCGATGACAACCTCGCCAACCTGAAGACCCTGAGCCACAAGGCCTTCGACCGTGCCTACATCGACCATGAGGTCGCTTACCACGAGGCGGTGCTGGATGCGCTCGATAAGACCCTGATCCCGAGTGCTCAGAATCCCGAGCTCAAGGCATTGCTGGTCAAGGTGCGGCCGGCCTTTGTCGCGCACCTGGAGCACGCCAAGCACCTGCAGAGCACTCTGGGCAAGTAAAGGCGTGCGCAAGGCAGCGTGGCTGGCGCTGGCCCTGAGCCTGGCGGCCGCGGTCGCACTGGCGGATGCTCAGGCGCCACGCACCTACACGGTCACCATCGAGAACATGCAGTTCACGCCTGCGACCCTGACCGTGCAGCGCCGTGATCGGGTGGTGTGGGTGAACAAGGACCTGTTCCCCCACACCGCCACTGCCACTGCGAAGGTTTTCGATTCACACGAAATCCCCGCCAACGGCTCATGGACCTACATCGCGCGGAAAGCGGGCGAGTATGCTTACGGCTGCAGCCTTCATCCCACCATGAAGGGCAAACTGATCGTTCGCTAACCATGCAGGCTGATGCCCACCGCAGCTCGTCCGCAGCGTCTGACGAAACCGTGCTCGTCCGCCGCATCGCGGGCGGTGATCGCGAGGCGTTTGCGGTACTCATGCGCCGCCACAACCGGCGGCTTTATCGTTTAGCGCGTGCCGCCCTGAGTGACGCCACCGAGGCTGAGGACGCGGTTCAGGATGCTTACCTCAATGCCTTTCGCTCAATCGCCGGGTTCCGCGGCGACTGCGCCCTGTCTACCTGGCTGTCGCGGCTGGTGCTCAATGAGTGCCTCGCCCGGCAGCGTCGTAACCACCGTCGCGAGAACATCATCCCCATGGTCAGCTTCGAATCCACCATGAGTGCGGTAGCGAACATTGCCGATGGGTCGGACCTGCCAGACAGATCGGCGGGGCGCGAGCAGATGCGCGCGTTACTGGAGCAGAAAGTCAGCGAGCTCCCGGAAGCCTTACGCGTTGCGTTCGTGCTGCGTTCGGTCGAGGAACTCAGCGTCGGGGAAACCGCGCAGATTCTCGGCATCGGGGAAGAGACGGTTCGTACCCGCCATTTCCGCGCCAGGGGACTCCTGCGCGAGTCGCTTGCACGGGATGTGGACCTCGCGGAGCGCGATCTGTTTGAGTTCGGCGGCAGCCACTGCGATGGCATCACCGCGCGGGTGCTGGGCAGACTATAAGCCGGTTGGGATGGCGTGGCGGGCTCAGGGCGTCCCCTTCTTTGTCTTCCACAGGACGACCGCCGTCTGGCTGGTCTTGGGATCGACGATAATCCACACGGTGCGCGGGTCGGCCTTGCGATCCGGCGGCCAGAACATGATGAGCTGCCCGACGTTCACCTCGCTCCAGTTCGCCGGCAGCCGCTCGTGATACCAGGCGGCCACGGTCTGGGGCGGATCGGTGCTCAGGATCTCCGAGACGCTGGCATTCGGATCCGGCGTCTTCGTCCCTGGCAGCAGGGCCGTGCCGCTGCCGACCTTGCTCACCGCGTTCGCGTACCGCGGCAGCCCCGAGCTGTCGTAGCGGAAATCGAGCGCCTGCACCCCGTCCGCCCCGGGCTTGGTCACGTTCGGCAGATCAAGCGCCGGCGGCGCGACGCCTGTGGTGCCTTCGCCGCCGGGGCCCTGCGGGACGAGCCCCGTGCCCATCTGCTGTTCGGGTGGCTTCCCCTGGGCCGGAGGCGCCAGCTTGTCGTCCTTGCCGCTGCCGTCGGGCGCATCCCCCGTCGCGTCGCTCCCGTCCGCCGGCTTGTCAGCACTGCTCGCGGATTTGCCACTGAAGGTCTCGTCATCCCCGTGCGCGTGCCACTTGTGGCCGCCTCCCAGATCCCCGTCGCCGCCTGCACCCTTGCCGCCGCCTCCACCACCGCCCTCTGCGGGGCTCGGGCTGCTGGAGCCCTTGCGGTCGGAGGTGCCCGAGTCCGGTGCGCCGAGATGTACCGGACTGCCTTTATCGGGAGCGCCGCGACTGCCCGAGGACCCGTGCGAGGCTTGCTGTCCGCCCTCCTGCGTCGCCGCCCGCTTCGTGCACCCCGGCGGCTGCTGGTGCAGCAGGTACCAGGCGAGCAGGAACCCCAGCACGAACGCAATGATGAGCGCCACGATCCAGCGGCGCCGCTCACGGCGGCTCATACCGTTTCCCGCGCCGGCAGGCGGCGCGCCCGCAACTGCAGGGGTGCCTGACATGGCGCTACTTCTGCGCCGCCTGCGCCGGGGCGCTCTGCGACTTCATGGCCTCGAGTTTGGCGAGGTCCACCTGCCCCATGGCCGCGTGCACCGTGTCCATGCTGACGCCGGTGCCGTCGACATCGACCTCGAAGCGCCTGGCGACGATCACCTGCAGCGAGCCCTGCTGGCTCGCCTTGGTGAACTTCTCGTGCATCGATCGCCCGCCAAGGGTCACGTCCTTCTCGTAGCCCTCATCGCTCTCCGAGTCGGTGTCCTTGGGCATCATGTCCGACATGCCCATGATGCCGGCGACGCCGGTCAGGTCGGTGATGCTGACCTTGATCGAGTGGCTGCCCGCGCCGTGATACTCGGCGTGCGCGGAGGCGCTCTTGACTCCCATGCTCTGGGAATTGGAGCCGCCGCCGTTGGTGCGCTTCATGCCGGGGAGCTGCGCCGGCAGCAGCGCCTGCAACGAATGGAAGTCGACCGGAGCCACGGGCTGGCTGCCGCCCATCGACGCGCCCACGGAATTCAAAAAGCCGCCCAGCGCGTCGCCGAGGTTGGGAGCGGCGGCCGGGGCGGAGCCGCCGCCGGTGTTGCTTTGCTGTGCGGCCTGGGCCGCAGCGGCGGCGATCAGCAGCGCGGCGCACAGCACTGCGCAGCGAATGGGTCTGCCGCGCGGTGCCGGCGCGCGGGCGTTTGCGGGCGCGTGCGGGATCTTGCTGCTGGGATTCATGGGGTTCCTCCTGGTTCAGGTTTTGGCGGCTGACGCGCAGCCGGGTGGCGCTTGCGTGGACTCGTCGAGGATCGTGGCCTCGGGACCTTTGATGAGAGTCCCGGACTGGTCGATGCGGTACTTGGTGAACGCGGACAGCACGGCATTGACGACGGCAACGAACGGACCAGCGAGCTGGTAACCGACGCCCGAGAACACCTTACCGTTCATGTAGCCGGCCTTGCAGGCCGTCAACGCGATGCTCGACTGCTTCACGACGCTGCCGCCGAAGTCGAGACCGACGTAAATGCCGGTGTTGAAGCCGAAGGCGCCGATGCCGACCATCGGCTGCACCATGAAATCGAGCGCCATCGAGTTGATGCCGACCGACACCCCGTCCGCCGTATTGCCGAAATCCGTCTCCGCTTTCGGCTTGAGGCTCGGTTCGACCGCGGGCCCGCCGTCCCAGCCGATAAACAGCTCCCCGGTCAGGGTGTATTTGGCGCTGGCGGACAGGGTGGAGGTCTTGGCGCTGAAGCCGGTGTTGAGCACGAACTTGGTATGCACGGTGAGCGCGAGCGGCACGCCCGCGATCGGAATGGGGAGCGTGAGGTCCATCGGCAGCTCGCCGAGCTGGTGGGCGTTGACGAAGCCCTCCTTGGCGGCCGAGGAGGTGAACTCGAACGTCATGGCCGCCGCGCCCGAGAGGTCCATGCCGAACTTCTTGATCGCGGCATCCTCGATGTCCAGCACGAAGCGCACCTTCGCCTGCCCGAGCCGCAGCCTGCCCTCCGACTTCACGAACAGGCCCTTGGCGTTGTAGTCGAATTCGAGGCCGAGGGAGCCGTCGGAGCCGGCCAGCGGATACACCTTGAAGGCGTCGTTGAGATTGAAGGGCTGCGGGTTGCCGATGCTGGGCGCCGGCGCAGACTTCAGGGCACCGGGCGCGGCCGCCGCTGCGTTCGCCACGGTCGCAGGCGAGGGCGCAGCCGCGCCGGGCACAGGCGCGAACAGCGTGCGCACCGGATGGGGGAGCGCGTCTTCAGCGCTCCACGCCGTCGTGGGCCTGGCCGAGGGCGGGGCGCTCAGATCGAGGACCGACGGGAAGTCCGGCGCGGTATAGACGATCAGGTCCTGCGGATTGAAGTTGCTGTCGATGAGGAAGTGACCCTGATGGATCACCTCGGTGATCTGCACCGGTGCCAGTTTCACGGTGACCGTGCCGCCTGCACGCGTGATCTGGCCGATGCGGCCGACCGCGCGGCCGGTGGCGAACACGATCTTGCCCTCCTGGAGCTCGTTGACGTGCGGAGCCGAGGCGTCGAACACCCAGGTCATGCCGTCGCTTGCGGCCATCCGGATAGCCTTGTCGCCCTCCTCCATCAGGATCACGTCGGGCGCGTAGGTGACACGCGGGTCGCGCTTGGGCGCGATGCCGAATTGCAGCTGTGAGGGGGTCAGCGTGTGCGGGTCGAGTGGCACGCCGACCACCGCACCTGGGTTGTGCTTCGGGTCAAAGAACCGATCACCGGCGGACTCGTCCGTGCCGGAGCGGGCAGTCTCGGGCTGCAGGGTAGCTGACGGCGAGACCGGGGCGGGGGCGCTCTGGTGCTTCCCGCACCCCGCAGCCAGGAGCGCCGCCGCGAGAGCGCCTGCGAGGGCGTGCCCGGCATGCACCGTCCTGAAATCCCACATGATGAGCACCCCGCGCAGTCCGCTGACAGGCGCAAGGCTGCCTGCGGCGCGGCAGGGAATTCCTAGCCGGCGGGCTGGTACTTTTCTGGCAATCCGATGGCAGCCGAGCGCTGCAATAGAAAAAGCCCCTGAAGTCATTCGACCTCAGGGGCTTTTGGTTGGAAGCCTGGCGGTGACCTACTCTGGCATGCCTGAAAGGCACACTACCATCGGCGCAGAGCGTTTTCACTTCCGAGTTCGGAATGGGATCGGGTGGTTCCCACTCGCTATGGCCGCCAGGCAAACTTTTTGAGATTCATGGGGCCGCACCTCGCGGTGCGGCCCCACGCGTCTCCAATCCGGTTAGTTTCTGTTTCGACGCCTGTCGCGTTCACGATGGAATCAACCATCGGCATCAAGCCTCGCGTGGAACAAACCACTTGAGGTTATATGGTCAAGCCTCACGGGCAATTAGTACTGGTTAGCTGAAGCCATTACTGGCCTTACACACCCAGCCTATCAACCACGTAGTCTTCGTGGGCCCTTCAGGGGAATCGAGTTCCCAGGGAGATCTAATCTTGGGGGGGGCTTCCCGCTTAGATGCTTTCAGCGGTTATCCCGTCCGCACATAGCTACCCGGCAGTGCCACTGGCGTGACAACCGGAACACCAGAGGTGCGTCCATCCCGGTCCTCTCGTACTAAGGACAGCTCACCCTCAAATCTCCAACGGCTACGGAAGATAGGGACCAAACTGTCTCACGACGTTTTGAACCCAGCTCGCGTACCACTTTAATCGGCGAACAGCCGAACCCTTGGGACCTGCTACAGCCCCAGGATGTGATGAGCCGACATCGAGGTGCCAAACTCCTCCGTCGATGTGGACTCTTGGGAGGAATAAGCCTGTTATCCCCGGAGTACCTTTTATCCGTTGAGCGATGGCCCTTCCATACAGAACCACCGGATCACTATGACCTGCTTTCGCACCTGCTCGACTTGTCAGTCTCGCAGTCAAGCACCCTTATGCCATTGCACTCTAATGCGCGATGACCGACCGCGCTGAGGGTACCTTTGCACTCCTCCGTTACTCTTTAGGAGGAGACCGCCCCAGTCAAACTACCCACCATACAGTGTCCCCGATCCGGATAACGGACCAAGGTTAGAACTCCGACATTATCAGGGTGGTATTTCAAGGTTGCCTCCACAAGAGCTAGCGCCCCTGCTTCAAAGGCTCCCACCTATCCTACACAGACAAGGTCAAAGTTCAGTGTAAAGCTGTAGTAAAGGTTCACGGGGTCTTTCCGTCTTTCCGCAGCTACGCCGCATCTTCACAGCGATTTCAACTTCACTGAGTCTCGGGTCGAGACAGTGGGGCCAGCGTTACGCCTTTCGTGCAGGTCGGAACTTACCCGACAAGGAATTTCGCTCGGTGTTAACTCCGCTTGCGCGAAGCGGTGAGCCTGTTCCTTTCAGAACTCACCCTGCATGTCGCCATGCAGTTCGGACTATATCTTCACCAACGATTGCAAGTTCGTCGTCAGTGTTTGGCGTGTAGTCTCTGAGGATTCCGATCCAGGATTGGACCGGCCTTTCCTGCTGATTGACTGCACCGGATGGGTTGTCACCTGGCATCTCGTTCCAAGATGCAGGTACCACCGGATACACAGTTATTCCAGCATATAGCCAAATTTTACTAAGGCAGCGTTTGCAACCTTAGGACCGTTATAGTTACGGCCGCCGTTTACCGGGGCTTCGATCAGGAGCTTCGCCTTGCGGCTGACCCCATCAATTAACCTTCCGGCACCGGGCAGGCGTCAGACCCTATACATCCACTTACGTGTTAGCAGAGTCCTGTGTTTTTGGTAAACAGTCGCAGCCCCCGATTACCTGTGACCTCTTATTGCTCGTGGAGTAAATCCACTCACAACAGGAGGCATACCTTCTCCCGAAGTTACGGTATCAACTTGCAGAGTTCCTTAACCCGAGTTCTCTCAAGCGCCTTAGGAGATTATCTCCTCACCCACCAGTGTCGGTTTACGGTACGGTCAATTCCAACCTGAAGCTTAGAGGCTTTTCCCGGAAGCGTGGCGTCGATCACTTCGGAGACCGAAGTCTCCTCGTACTCAGTTCTCGGTGTTTGGAATAACCTTCCGGATTTTCCAGGAAGATCCACCTACGGCCTTGAACGGCACTGCTGCCGCTGATCTAGCCTTCTCCGTCACCCCATCGCAGTTGGAATCGGTGCAGGAATGTTAACCTGCTTTCCATCGACTACACCTTTCGGTCTCGCCTTAGGAACCGACTCACCCTCAGCCGATTAACGTGGCTCAGGAAACCTTGGGTTTTCGGCGAGCGGGTTTTTCACCCGCTTTAACGTTACTCATGTCAGCATTCGCACTTCTCATACCTCCAGCATGCCTCGCAGCACACCTTCGCAGGCTTAGAGAACGCTCCCCTACCGCGTGAACGACCCGAAGGTCACTCACACCCATAGCTTCGGTGCTCGGCTTAGCCCCGTTAAATCTTCCGCGCGAGCCGACTAGACCAGTGAGCTATTACGCTTTCTTTAAAGGATGGCTGCTTCTAAGCCAACCTCCTGGCTGTCTATGCCTTCTCACATCGTTTACCACTTAGCCGAAACTTTGGGACCTTAGCTGATGGTCTGGGTTGTTGCCCTTTTCACAACGGACGTTAGCACCCGCTGTGTGTCTCCCGAGTATCACTTCAGGGTATTCGGAGTTTGCATGGAGTTGGTAGGCCGAGATGGCCCCCTTCTCCAAACAGTGCTCTACCCCCCTGAGTGTTCACTCGAGGCACTACCTAAATAGCTTTCGGGGAGAACCAGCTATCGCCAGCCTTGATTAGCCTTTCACTCCTATCCACAACTCATCGACGCACTATTGCAACAGTGGTTCGTTCGGACCTCCAACCAGTGTTACCTGGTCTTCATCCTGGTCATGGATAGATCGACTGGCTTCGGGTCTATTCCCAGCGACTGTGGCGCCCATTTAAGACTCGGTTTCCCTACGGCTCCCCTATGCGGTTAGCCTTGCCACTGAAAATAACTCGCTGACCCATTATACAAAAGGTACGCCGTCACCCAACTTGCGTCAGGCTCCGACTGCTTGTACGCACACGGTTTCAGGTTCTATTTCACTCCCCTCTCCGGGGTTCTTTTCGCCTTTCCCTCACGGTACTAGTTCACTATCGGTCGGTAGAGAGTATTTAGCCTTCGAGGATGGTCCCCCGATGTTCAGACAAGATTTCACGTGTCTCGTCCTACTCTTTGTTGCTCACAGGTTCGTACTTTCGTCTACAGGGCTATCACCTTGCTATGGCCAGACTTTCCAGACTGTTCCACTAGCACTTACCTGATTACCACAACTGGGCTGTTCCCCTTTCGCTCGCCACTACTAAGGGAATCTCGGTTGATTTCTTTTCCTCCGGTTACTGAGATGTTTCAATTCACCGGGTTCGCTCCGTACACCTATTTATTCAGTGCACGGTACCTCTTGCGAGGTGGGTTTCCCCATTCGGAAATTGCCGGGTCAAAGCTTGTTTGCCAGCTCGCCGACACTTATCGCAGGCTACCACGTCCTTCATCGCCTTCTACCGCCAAGGCATCCACCATGTGCGCTTATTCACTTGACCATATAACCCCAAGAAGTTTGGGTGTTACATTTTTAGCTGATTCACATTGCGAACGCGACATTTCCAAGCTTGAGAAACAAAACAAAAACAAATCATCTTTCGCTTGAAAACTTAGCGTCAAAACAAAAACTTTCCAGATTGTTAAAGAGCAAGTGATGCGCTCGGCATCACCTTTGACCACACGAGGAATCGCGCGATCACGCCAGCACATGTTTCGAACCGTTTGGATTGGTTCGCATGAACTCGCGTCATCACGCGTCGTCAGTTACGGGGCAGGTAAAAGCTGGTGGAGCCAGCCGGGATCGAACCGGCGACCTCCTGGTTGCAAACCAGGCGCTCTCCCAGCTGAGCTATGGCCCCTCCCTGAAAACGTCCCGCGCCTCTTACCAGGAGCGAAACTTTGGTGGGTCTGGGAGGAGTTGCACCCCCGACCTCACCCTTATCAGGGGTGCGCTCTAACTAACTGAGCTACAGACCCAAAGTTCTGCAGCCCGCTGGCTAGTAGCGCCGATGGGCCGCCGCCCCGTGTGTGTCAGGCAGGTAATTTGTGCTGGGAACTCGCGCCCTCGAACAATGGTGCGGTTCTCTTGAAAGGAGGTGATCCAGCCGCACGTTCCCGTACGGCTACCTTGTTACGACTTCACCCCAGTCATTGACCACACCGTGGTAGGCGCCCCCCTTGCGGTCAGGCTACCTGCTTCTGGTGCAGTAAACTTCCATGGTGTGACGGGCGGTGTGTACAAGACCCGGGAACGTATTCACCGCAGCAATGCTGATCTGCGATTACTAGCGATTCCGACTTCATGGAGTCGAGTTGCAGACTCCAATCCGGACTACGATAGATTTTCTGGGATTGGCTCCCGCTCGCGCGTTGGCTTCCCTCTGTTTCTACCATTGTAGCACGTGTGTAGCCCTGGCCATAAAGGCCATGATGACTTGACGTCATCCCCACCTTCCTCCGGTTTGTCACCGGCGGTCTCCTTAGAGTGCCCAACTTAATGCTGGCAACTAAGGACAAGGGTTGCGCTCGTTGCGGGACTTAACCCAACATCTCACGACACGAGCTGACGACAGCCATGCAGCACCTGTCTCCAGGCTCCTTACGGCACCCCTAAATCTCTTCAGGGTTCCTGGGATGTCAAGGCCAGGTAAGGTTCTTCGCGTTGCATCGAATTAAACCACATGCTCCACCGCTTGTGCGGGTCCCCGTCAATTCCTTTGAGTTTCAACCTTGCGGCCGTACTCCCCAGGCGGAGAACTTAGCGCGTTAGCTGCGACACTGAGAGGCTTACCCCCCCAACGTCTAGTTCTCATCGTTTATGGCGTGGACTACCAGGGTATCTAATCCTGTTTGCTCCCCACGCTTTCGTGCCTGAACGTCGGTACTGGACCAGGAAGCCGCTTTCGCCACTGGTGTTCCTTCAGATATCTACGCATTTCACCGCTACACCTGAAATTCCGCTTCCCTCTTCCGTACCCTAGCTAAACAGTCTCGAATGCAATTCCCAGGTTGAGCCCGGGGCTTTCACACCCGACTTATCTAACCGTCTACGCACGCTTTACGCCCAGTAATTCCGATTAACGCTTGCACCCTCTGTATTACCGCGGCTGCTGGCACAGAGTTAGCCGGTGCTTTTTCTTTGGGTTAGGTCAAGACCCAGGGATATTAGCCCTGAATTTTTCATCCCCACTAAAAGTGCTTTACAACCCGCAGGCCTTCTTCACACACGCGGCGTCGCTGGATCAGGGTTTCCCCCATTGTCCAATATTCCCCACTGCTGCCTCCCGTAGGAGTCTGGGCCGTGTCGCAGTCCCAGTGTGGCTGGTCGTCCTCTCAGACCAGCTACGGATCGTCGCCTTGGTAGGCCGTTACCCTACCAACTAGCTAATCCGACTTCGGCTCATCCATCGGCGCAAGGTCTTGCGATCCCCTGCTTTCCCCCGTAGGGCTCATGCGGTATTAGCCAACCTTTCGGCTGGTTATTCCACACCATTGGGTAGATTCCGAAGCATTACTCACCCGTTCGCCGCTCGTCAGCATGTATTGCTACACCTGTTACCGCTCGACTTGCATGTGTTAAGCACGCCGCCAGCGTTCAATCTGAGCCAGGATCAAACTCTTCACTTGAAGATTTTGAACATCAACAATCGAAAAGAGTAATCAAAATGGCTCCAACTTCACTGCTGGACTTCAATTTGGTCACTCGGTCATTTGCACTAAAGGCCAAAGACGCGAGTCCCCACACAAATTACCTGCCAAACTTTTAAAGAGCACCCCGCAGCGCTTATTGGCTGGGGGAAAAAGGGCCGGGAAGCATAGCGATCCGCTGTCTTCCGTCAATTGAATGACTCGCCCACGCACCTGCACCCTCGCCGCAAGGCGGCCTTAGGCTGCAAGGGGCGCGCAGTATAGCCCCGATTGGGGGCTTGTCAACGCATTGTAATGATGGCTTTGGGGGGCTCCGGAGCGGTCTTCTTACCCCGCCCGCGCACTCCCTTATATATGGGGCGGCAGCGCCGTGGCCCAAGGCCCGGGGAGCCGGACTCGGGCCTACGGCTTCAGCTCGAGCTTAAGCCTGGCAAATCGCCGGCTACCCACCTGGAACACGTGTTCGGCGCCGGCCCTGAGGGTGAGCCCCCGATCGGCGACCTTCGCGCCATCGATGCGCACCGCGCCCTCTTCGATCTTGCGGTTGGCTTCGGAGGTACTGGCCGCAAGCCCTGCCTCCTTGAGCAGATTCGCGACCCGCACGCCGGCGGCCTCAACGTGAATCACCTTCACCGGCAGATCCTCCGGCACCGCCTTGTCACTCACGCGCGCGGTGAAGTTCTGCTGCGCGCGCCGGGCAGCGTCCGCATCGTGAAAGCGGGTGACGATCTCGAGCGCCAGCTCGAACTTGATATCGCGCGGATTGCGGCCCTCGCCGGCCGCGCGCCTGAGCGCTGCGATTTCGCCCAGCGGCCGGAATGACAGCAGCTCGAAGTAGCGCCACATGAGGGTGTCAGAGATCGACATGAGCTTGCCGAACATGCTGTCGGGATCTTCGGCGATGCCGATGTAGTTGCCTAAGGACTTCGACATCTTGTTGACGCCGTCGGTGCCTTCCAGCAGCGGCATGGTGAGCACCACCTGGGCTTCCTGCCCGTAGGCTTCCTGCAGCGTGCGCCCGACCAGGAGGTTGAATTTCTGGTCGGTGCCGCCGAGCTCCACGTCCGAGCGCATCGCGACCGAGTCGTAGCCCTGCGCCAGCGGATAGAGGAATTCGTGGATGGAAATAGGCTGCCCGGCCTTGTAGCGCCTGGAGAAGTCGTCGCGCTCGAGCATGCGCGCCACGGTGTAGTGGGCCGCGAGCTTCACGACGTCCGGCGCCTTGAGCCCGGAGAGCCAGCGCGAATTGAAATCGATGTGGGTGCGCTGGGCGTCGAGCACCTTGAACACCTGGCGTTCGTAGGTGCGCGCGTTCTCCTGGATCTCCTCGGGCGTGAGCGGCGGGCGCGTCGCATTGCGGCCGGTGGGGTCGCCGATGAGCCCGGTGAAATCCCCGATCAGGAAGGTCACCTCGTGACCGAGCTGCTGGAACTGGCGCATCTTGTTGAGCAGCACCGTGTGCCCGAGATGCAGATCCGGCGCGGTCGGATCGAAGCCTGCCTTTATTTTCAGCGGCACCCCGCGCGTCAGCTTCCTCTTAAGGTCCGCGACGGTGAGCACCTCATGCGCACCGCGCTCGAGCTCTGCGATCTGGTCCTCGAAATTCATCTGATTCCCGTGAAGCGCGCCTAAGAACTGATCCGGCGCTGCAGGTAAGTTGTCATTAGTTCGCGTACCGGCGTTTAACATAGATTGACCCGCAGGTCCTAACTCCGGTACGTTTCGCCCTTTTAAATCATCCGGATAAGAGTTGTCGATGGCGTTGCACTTCAAAACCCTCCGGATGCCCTCCCTGATCTTCTGGTTACAGACCGCCGCTTGCGCGATTGTGGCCTGGTCACTGCTGCACGGAGCCCTCGCGGTTGGCCCGGTCGATGGGGCAGCGGGCGCCACGCCGGCCGAGGGTTCGGCGCCTGCCGCAACGGGCGCCCCCGCAGCTCCCGCCGCCACGCCGGCGCGTACCGACGGCGCGCAGCTTGCCGCGGCGCCTTCCCTGGGCCTGGCGCTATCGCGCATCGACGTGATCGTCACCCACAATGACACTCTGGACCGGATTTTCAGGCGCCTGAAGCTCAATCTCGCCGACCTCGCCTCCCTGCGGAGTCTCCCGGGGCTGCGCGCCGGCCTGGACAGCCTGCGTCCCGGGGAATCGCTGCGCCTGACGCACAAGGACGGCCAGCTCTTCGGACTCGAGCGGCGCCTCAACGAAAGCGAGACTCTGCAGGTGGTGCGCGGCTCTTCCGGCCTCAAGGCGAACGTGCTGCAAAGCCCCCTTGAGATGCGTCAGCGCACCGTGCGCGGCGTCATCAGCAGCTCGCTGTTCGAGGCGGTCGGAGCCGCGGGCGCCCATGACCAGACCGCGGTGCAACTGGCGGACATTTTCGGCTGGGACATCGACTTCGTGCTCGACGTGCGCCCCGGGGACTCGTTCGTGGTCACTTACCCGGAAGTGTGGCGCGACGGGGCGTACGTGAAGGACGGTCCCATCCTCGCCGCCGCGTTCGTGAACCAGGGTAGGGAATTCCAGGCCGTGCGCTACACCGACCCGCAGGGCGGTTCGCACTACTACACGCCCGACGGGCGCAGCCTGCACAAGGCCTTTCTGCGCGCGCCGGTGCAGTTCACGCGCGTGAGTTCGCGCTTCAACTCCGCGCGCTTTCATCCGATCCTCAACCGCATCCGCGCCCACCAGGGCGTCGACTACGCGGCCCCCACGGGCACGCCAGTGCGCGCCGCAGGCGACGGGCGCATCCGCTTCGCCGGCGTCAAGGGCGGCTACGGCAACCTGGTCGAGATCGAACATTCCAGGACCATTGTCACGGTCTATGGGCACCTGTCGCGCTTTGCACGTGGCACGCGCGTTGGCGCGCACGTCACCCAGGGCGAGGTCATCGCCTATGTCGGTATGACGGGACTTGCTACGGGCCCGCACCTGCACTACGAATACCGCGTGAACGGGGTGTTCAAGAACCCGCAGACCGTGGTGCTGCCCGGGGCGGAGCCGATCGATGCCCGCTGGCGCGCCGACTTCCTGAGCCACTCGGCGCCGCTGCTGGCCTCGCTGGAAGTGCCGCTGGGGCCGCAGCTGGTTTCGCGCTAGCCCGCCACCGGCGCGCCTGCGAGGGTTCTTAACCGAAGCGTCGTTTGGCGCTGGTATCCTTGGGGGTCAAAGGCAAGCCGATGGATACCCCCGATCTCAAAGCGCCGCAGCAATACATCAACCGGGAACTGTCGTTCCTCGAGTTCAACCAGCGCGTGCTCGACCAGGCTTTCGACGTCACGGTGCCGCTGCTGGAGCGCCTGAAGTTCCTGTGCATCTCCTGCAGCAACCTGGACGAGTTTTTCGAGATCCGGGTGGCGGGACTGAAGCAGTTACAGGAGCTCGGCGGCGCCCCGCCCGCGGCCGATGCCATGTCCATCCCCGAGCAGCTCACCGCTATCCACGAGCGCGCCACACGCCTGGTGGCGGAGCAGTACCGCTGCCTCAATGACCTCTTGCTGCCGGCGCTGGCCAACGAAGGGGCGCCGCTGCTCGAGCGGGCGCAGTGGACGCCGCAGGCGGCGCAGTGGCTCGAGCAGTACTTCGAGCGCGAGGTGGAGCCGGTATTGAGTCCCCTGGGGCTGGATCCTGCCCGACCCTTCCCGCGCATCCAGAACAAGAGCCTTAACTTCATCGTGCGCCTGGAAGGCAAAGACGCCTTCGACCGCGACAGCGAGCTCGCCATCGTGCAGGCGCCACGCTCGCTGCCGCGCGTGGTGCCGTTGCCGGGGGTGGGGTCGGGACGCGCCTGCGTGCTGCTGTCCACGATCGTGCAGGCGTTCGTCCACAAGCTCTTCACCGGCATCAAGGTGATCGGCTGCTACCAGTTCCGCATCACGCGCAACAGCGACCTGTTCGTCGACGAGGAAGAAATCGACGATCTGCGACGAGCGCTGGAGGGCGAGCTCGCGCACCGGCGCTATGGCTCGGCCGTGCGCCTGGAGACCTCCAGCGACTGCCCGGATGACCTGGTGAAGTTCCTGCAGGCGCAGTTCTCCTCCAACGTGCTGGATACCTATCACGTCTCAGGCCCCGTCAATCTCAATCGCCTCTCGGCGGTGTACGACCTGGTGCAGCGGCCGGATCTGAAGTACCCGATCTTCACGCCCGGGTTGCCCAAGCGCCTGGTCGGCAGCACCGACCTCTTCGCCGCCATCCGCCAGCAGGACGTGCTGCTGTTTCACCCGTACCAGAGCTTCGCGCCGGTGATGGATTTCCTGCGCCAGGCGGCTGCCGACCCGCAGGTCCTGGCGATCAAACAGACGCTGTACCGGGCTGGTAACGATTCCCCGCTGGTGGATGCCCTGGTCGCCGCGGCACACGCCGGCAAGGACGTCACGGTGATTGTGGAGCTGCGCGCGCGTTTCGACGAGGAAGCCAACATCGAGCTCTCCAACCGCCTTCAGGAGGCTGGCGCCCACGTCATGTATGGGGTCGTGGGCTACAAGACCCACGCCAAGCTCACCCTGGTGGTGCGCCGCGAGACCAGCGGCATCCGCCGCTACTGCCACCTGGGCACCGGCAACTACCATCCGCGCACGGCGCGCGCCTACACCGACTACGGCCTCTTCACGTGCGAAGACGAGATCGGTCATGACGTGCATGAACTGTTCCTGCAACTCACGAGCCTCACGCAGACGCCGAAGCTCGCGCGCCTGACCCAGTCCCCGTTCGGTATGCACGAGATGGTGCTCGCCAGGATCGCGCGCGAAACCGAGCACGCCCGCGCCGGCCGGCCGGCGCGCATGATCGCCAAGATGAACGCGCTGGTGGAGCCGCAGTCCATCGAGGCGCTGTACCGCGCCTCCTGCGCCGGAGTGAAAATCGATCTCATCATTCGCGGGGTGTGCGCGCTGCGACCCGGGGTGCCGGGGGTATCCGAGAACATCGCGGTGCGCTCGATCGTCGGGCGCTTTCTCGAGCACTCGCGCGTGTTTTATTTCGAGAACGGCGGCGAGCCGGAACTGTTCTGCGCCAGCGCCGACTGGATGGAGCGCAACTTCTTCCGCCGTGTGGAAGTGGCCTTTCCGATCCGCACCCCGGAGCTCGTGGAGCGGATCGTGCGCGACCTCGACGTGTGCCTGAAGGACAACTGCCAGGCGTGGAAGCTGTTGCCGGATGGCCGTTACGAGCGCTTAAGTCCGGGCAAGGACAAGGCATTCAACGCGCAGTCGGAGTTGCTGGGGGTGTATGCCGCCGGGGCACTCACGGCGCCGGGGTGAGCAGCAGGACCCACTCGTCATTTCGATGTAGCCTGCTCAAATTGCTCCCCAAGGCGCTGCGCGAACCTGCGCCGAAGCTCATCATCGTCGGCCAGCGATGCTGCGACGACTTTGAAACAAGCGCGAGGCGTTGCGTTATACCGCACGCGTAAGACCCTTGAACCCTACCGCGCGCGGCTCAAGACCCGCAGCCGAAAGCCGCTGGCGCGCAGGTAAACCACTTCCTGCTGCAGATCGGTCGACGTCAGGGGATGGTCCTTAAGCCAGCGTGCGGGGAAGCGCACTTCGAGCGAGCGCGGCGTGGCGGAGAGCTCGATCGGCGGCAGCGCGGTGGAGCTGCGGCCGCGATGTAACAGCACCGCCAGGCGCAGCAACACGATCAGGTGCACGGCGCTGCGGTCCCAGGGCGGCACCAGCTCCTCGACGCCCTCGAGCGTGAGTTTTCTGCGATGTGCGCCGACCAGGCGTGCAAGCAGCCGCTGCTCCTCGCGCGGGAAGCCGGGCATGTCGCCGTTTTCGAGCAGGTAGGCGCCGTGGCGGTGATAACCGCTGTGCGAAACATCCAGCCCGATCTCGTGCAGCCGTGACGCCCACTTCAGGGACTTCTCAGCCAGCGGCTCTTCGAGGCGCCACACCTCGCGTGTCTGCCACAGGAACTTGAGCACCGTCACCTCGACGCGCTCGGCCTGGCTGGCATCGACGTGGTAACGCTGCTGCATGGCGCGCACCGTGCGGTCGCGCGCATCCTCGTGCCGGAAGCGGCCGAGCATGTCGTACAGGAGCCCCTCGCGCATCGCGCCATCCGCGATACGCATCTCCTTCACACCCAGCACGCTGAACACTTCCGCGAGGATCGCCAGTCCCCCGGGAAACACGGGCCTGCGATCTTCGGTGATGGGCTCGAGCGCCAGCTCGCGTGTGTGGCCGGCATCCACGCAGTACTCGATCGCACGGTTGATGCCGGCCGGCGTGATGGTATGCGCCTGCGGGTCAAGCGCGTTGATGACCTCGCCGATGGCGCGCACGGTGCCGGAACTGCCCGCCGCGCGCTCCCAGCCGCGGCGGCGGAAGGCTGCCTGCACCGGCTCCAGTTCCAGTCGCGCCGCCAGCCGCGCACGCTCGAAACGCCGCGCCGAGATCTTGCCGTCGCGGAAGAAGCGCTCGCTTGAGGACACGCAGCCCATCTGCAGGCTCTCCAGATCGAGCGGGGCCAGGCCCTCGCCGATGACGAGTTCCGTGCTGCCGCCGCCGATGTCGACCACCAGGCGCTTGCCGGGCTCCCCGGGCATGGTGTGCGCCACGCCCAGGTAAATGAGGCGCGCCTCTTCCATGCCGGCGATGATTTCTATCGGGTGTCCGAGGGCGGCGCGTGCGCGTTCGAGGAAGGCCTGCTTGCGATGCGCGACGCGCAGCGCGTTGGTGCCCACCACGCGCACGCTGCGGGCGCGCATGTCGCGCAGGCGCTGGCCAAAGCGCTCAAGGCATGCCAGTGCCCGCGCCGCCACGTCCTTGTCGATACGGCCGTTTTCGGCGACCCCGGCCGCGAGCCGCACCATCTCGCGCAGCCGGTCGATGATGACGAGCTGGCCGTGCGAGTAGCGCGCGACCACCATGTGGAAACTGTTGGAGCCTAAGTCGACGGCGGCGAGAACGTCCGGCACCGCGCGGTGGTTGGTGCGGGCGGCGGAGCGGGAGGCGGAACGGCGTTTTCGGGATCGACCTTGCGCCGGCGGCACGCTTGGGGTCGCTTCAGGCCGCGGCGAAGGAGGAGCCGCACCCACAGGTCGTGGCTGCGTTTGGATTACGGATCACGAACTGCGCGCCCTCGAGACCCTCGCGGTAGTCGATCTCAGCGCCGCCCAGGTACTGCACGCTCATGGGGTCCACGATGAGCTTCACGCCCTGGTTCTCCACGCAGGCGTCGCCGTCCTGGATCTGCTCGTCAAACTCGAAGCCGTACTGCAGCCCGGAGCAGCCGCCGCCCTGCACGAACACGCGCAGCATAAGCTTGGGGTTACCCTCGCCGCGGATAAGATCCCCGACCTTGCGGGCCGCCGCGTCGGTGAAAGTCAGGGCAGGTGCGTCCTGCATGTTTTCGGTCGTGCTCATGTTGACACTGTACAGAGTCTAGAAGCCGCCCGCCGTCGGGTCAAAGCGGCTGACCTTTCAGCGTGATCCACTGCCGCTTTCAGGGCCTGGAACGCCTTCCGGCCGGCCAGAGCCCGCCTGCGGGGCGATACGCACCAGCTTTCCCATGATCTGGGCGCCGACCGTCATTTCAATGACACCGTAGTAAACATCGCCTTCCACCCGCGCGGTCGCCCCAAGGACCACACGTTCCCGGGCGTGAATGTCGCCCTTGACGCTGCCGTCGAGGACCACGTTTGGCACCTGCACGGTGCCCTCAACCGAGCCGCTCTCGCTCACCGTCAGGCTGGCGGCGGGTGAATCGTCGGAGCGCACATCGCCGCTGATATGCCCGTCCAGGTGCAGTCCGCCCTGGAACTCGATATTGCCATGCACGCGCGCGGACTTGCCGATCAGCGTGTCGATAGGGGGCTGCCTGGAATCGCGGGTGAACATGCTGCTAGCGCTCCGATTGTCTAGGGCTTGGTTTCGACCGTCCACAGGAAAGTCTGCGACAGCGGTGCCACGCCCTTGCGGCTCGACTGCACCTCGACCGCCAGATGTTCTGGCCTGAAGGCCGCCGGGAGTGTCAGATCCTGGTCGAAGTCCTGGAAGTACCGGAAGCCGAAGTGCAGATCGTGTTGTCTGCCGCCGGTCAGCGCCGCGAGATCGAGCGTACGGGCGACGCCGGCCACGGTGCCATCCAGGCTCATCTGCATTGTGCCGGAGGCTTCCGCCTCGGCACGACCTGAGCGCAGCAGCGCCAGATGCACCGTGTATTCGTTCGGCCGCGCTCCGGCGGAGATCCGCAGTTGCTCGATGCGCACGCCGAGGGCCGCGGCGCCCTGCGCCACGACGCCGCGGTAGAAAGCCAGCTCCTGGGACTGCCGGTCGACCTGCGCCTGCAGATCGCCCATGTCGCGCGCCACCTGCGCCTGTTCGCGGGCGCGGCCGACGCGAATGGTGTCGAGCTCCGCGAGCCTGGTGCGTATCTCGCGGTTGGCTTTGTCCAGGTGCTCGATCTGCACCTGCAGCTCCGTGCGCTGCTGCGCCGCCGCCTGGCGGTCGTAACCGGCGTTGTAGCGACCGAGCTCGTAGACGATGTAGAACGCCAGCAGGGCAATCAGCGCGCCCAGGCCATAGAGGAGCTTACGCAGCGCCGGCGCGTACTGCCGCACCACCAGCGGCGGCGTGGCAGTCCTTGAGAACATGGACGCGATGCGGCTCAGGCGCACTGTGCTACACGGACGCCGGACTTGCCCGGTCAGCGCCGCGCGCCGTGACTTCGGACCACCACGCGGGCAGCGCCGGTTGTCCCTGAGGAAAAGCGAGCGGTGCGAGCTCGGCGAGCGCCTGCGCGTAAACCGGGCGCTTGAAGTAGATGACTTCCTTCACCGGTTCCCAGAACGGCGCCCAGCGGCCCGCGTCGAATTCCGGCTCGGCCGTGTGGTTGAAAGCGAACTGCACGTCGGGCCGGGTGAGCCGCAGCAGGAACCAGCGTTGTTTCTGTCCGACGCACAGCGGCTGTTGGTGGCGGCGGACGTAACGTTTCGGCAACCGGTAGCGCAGCCAGCGCGAGGTCTGTCCGATGAGCTCGACCGCGTCCGCGCCAAGGCCAATTTCCTCGTCAAGTTCGCGGTACAGCGCCTGTTCGAGCGTTTCCCCGACCCGCACGCCGCCCTGGGGAAACTGCCAGCCGCGTCCGCCCGTGCGTCGACCGAGGAAAACTTCATCGCGCTGCATCAGCACGATGCCCACGTTGGTGCGAAAGCCATCCGCGTCGATGTCGTCACTCATGTGCGCGTGAGTATGGCCTTTTGGACGCAATTCGATAAGGCTACCGCCATGCGTAGTCCACTCACGAGCCTCGCCGCCCTCGCCCTGGCCGCACTGCTGGTGTTTGTCGCGGCACTGCTCATCGGCAGTTCAGGCATCGCCGTGAGCAAGGCGCTCGCCGCGCTCGCCGGCTCCGGCGATCAGGCGACGCGCAGCGTGCTGCTCGCCGTGCGCCTGCCGCGGGTGCTGGCGGCTTTCGGTGTCGGCAGCCTGCTGGCGCTGGCCGGAGTCCTGCTGCAGGCACTGTTCAGAAATCCGCTCGCCGACCCGTACGTGCTCGGGGTGTCGGGCGGTGCCGCGGTCGGGGCGCTGCTCGCCATGATCGCGGGACTGGCGGCGGTGCTGGTGCAGTCGGCCGCGATTGCGGGCGCTTTGTGCGCCGTGGCCGCGGTGTACCTGCTGGCGCGCGGTGGCGGCACGCCGCGTCTGTTGCTGACGGGGATTGTGCTGGCGAGCGCCTGCGGCGCGCTGGTGAGCGTGCTGCTGGCGACCGCGGATAGCTCGCGCGTGCGCGGCATGGTGTTCTGGCTGGCGGGGGATCTGGAGTGGGCCGTAAACCCGTGGCTGAGCGCGGTGACGGCGGTCCTGGCGGTGATGCTGGCGATCCTCGTAGCGCGGCCACTGAACGTGCTCGCCGCGGGGGAGCTGCGCGCACGGGCGGTGGGACTGGCGCTCGAACGCTGGCGCACGCTCGTGTTCGTCGCCTGCGCCGCCCTCACCGCCATCGCGGTGGTGAGCGCCGGCACGGTTGGTTTCGTGGGGCTCATCACCCCACACGCGGTGCGCCTGGGTTTCCGCACCAGCGATCACCGCATCGTGGCGCCGGCCGCCGCGCTCGCCGGCGGCATGCTGCTGGCCGCCGCCGACCTGGTGGCGCGCACCATCGCCGCTCCGCGTCAGTTGCCGGTGGGCGCCATCATGGCGCTGGTGGGTGCACCACTTTTCATAATGTTGCTGCGCGGGCGGGCGCGCTAACCGACCACGTTCGGCGAGGTCGCAATGCGGTTGCGTCCGGCGCTCTTGGCGCGGTACAGCGCGGCGTCGGCTTCCGCGATCAGCCGCTCCGCCAGCACCTTGTAGTCGCGCAGCCCGGGGCCGGGCGTGGCTACCGCGACGCCGATCGAGAGCGTCACCGTCTCGGCGGTGGTCTTGCCGATGGCGACCGGGAGATTGCGCACGGCGTGCAGCACGCGCGCCGCGACCCTCTCGCCGTCGGTGAGGGTGGCCTGTGAGAGCACCATGGCGAACTCATCGCCGCCGAAGCGCGCGCCGGTGTCGCTGATGCGCATCTCGGCGTCGATACGGTGCGCCACTTCACGCAGCACCGCATCGCCAGCCAGGTGGCCGAACTGGTCGTTGATGCGCTTGAAGTGATCGACGTCGATCATCAGACACACCAGGGACTGGTGGGCGCGCTGCGCGCGTGCCAGTTCCTCGCGCAGGCGCGCGTGCAGATAGCGGCGGTTGTGAAAGCCGGTAAGAAAGTCCGTCAGTCCGCTGCGCAGCAGGCGCGCGCGATTGACCGCGTTCTCCATGCAGATCGCGGCCACCAATCCCAGGTGCGCGAGAAAGTCGCTCGCCAGCTCCGGCTTGAAGCGTTGTGGATCGGCACTCACGAATACCAGCACACCGTCGAGCTCGTCATGACGGCGCAGCGGGATCAGAGCGATGCTGCCCGGGCGCGCGATTCCCGGCAGCAGCAACTCGTGATCGGCCTTGCAGAACGCTCCGAGCCACGGGCGATCGAGGTTGGCAAGCTGTGGGGCGATGGTCACCAGGGCATCGACGAAGCACACGCCCTGTACCGGCTCCAGCACCTGTCCGTCGCCGGCGAACAGGTGACGGATTTCGTGCTGCGGATCGTGCAGCAGGAGCGTCACGCCATCGAGCTGATAGGAGAGCCGCAAGCCCCCGATCAAGCGCTCGAAGAGCTGGGCCAGGGAGCCGGCGCGCAGCAACTCCAGTTCCCGCTCCTGCGTCTTGCGCAGCAGCGAGTCGTTGCGGCCGACTTCCTCGGTGAGTGCCGCGAGCCTGCCATGCAGCGCGTGGTTCTCATCTTCCAGCGCGCGCAGTGACTCGCCCGGCGCCTCACTGGCCAGCGACCCCAGCTGCGATCGGGTCATGCGTCCGACTCCCCCTGGTCCTTCAGGCGCGGCGCTCGGTAGCTGAGCGCCGATCCTCGAGATAATCGCGCCCGCGGCGCATCAAAGCAACAAACGCCTTGTCGTCGCGCGACAACACCGCGGTACGAATGCGTTCCACCGCCTGGGAAAGGGCCTCCAGCGACTCTGCACCGTAGTCATTGAGGCTCTGTATTTCATAATACAGATCGGGACTCTCCTGGGCGACGCGACTGGCCACGTCCAGCTGCGCATCGAACGTGGTGCTCGACATGCGCGCGAGCTTCGGCGCGGCCTCACCGCTTTCGGCGAGCGCGGTGAAGAAGGCGATGTTCAGCGCGTGCGACAGGCCGAGGACATAGGCTATCAGGCGGTCGTGATCGTCGAGGCTCATGACCACCTGCTCGGCCATCGTCGGGGCAAACAGTTCCCGTGCGCCGGCCAGTGCAGCCTCGTTGCCCAAGTCCACGAACACCACGTGGCGCCCGGACAGGAGTTCCGTGTCCGGACCAAACATCGGATGCACCGAAGTCACCTGGCAGCCGTGGGACTTAAGCGCCATAAGTCCGGAGCGCAGCGGCGACTTGAGCGAGCCGACATCGAAGATCACGCCCGCAGGTCGTCGCAGGGCGAGTTCCCGCAGGATCGCGTCGGTGATTGCGAGCGGCGTCGCCAGCACGATGTAGTCATGCTTCAGATCCGTGCTGCGCCAGTCGGCGACCTGCGCCACACCGCCGGCGGAGGCCGCCGGATCCGCAACTTCGACGGCAAATCCCTGCGAGGCGAGAAAACTCACGAACCAGGCGCCCATTTTGCCCGCGCCACCGATGACCAGCGCCCGCCGCCCGCTGCCCGCGCCGCGGGCCACGACGCTCGCCTGCTCCTGGGTGGTGAGCGAGGAGCGAATGAGAAGCCGCAGCAGTTGTTCTGCCAGCGCCGGGGAAACCCCGCGCTCGGCAGCCATGGCGCGCACACCCAGGAGCACCTCGCGTTCGCGCCCGTAATCACGCGTCGGCCTGCCGGTCGCGCGCTTCACACGCGCGACCTCCTCGCTCAGGGTCTTACGCTGCGCCACCAGCGCGATCAGCGCCCGGTCAAGATCCGTCAGGCGCTGGCGTAAATCGTCCAGCGTCACGTTATCGCCTGTCATGGGAAGGGAACCTCCTGGAACCGCGTCCCTTTCTATCGGGGCGCGGCGGGGGCCGCAAGCGCTGGCTGCCAGACTCGAATGGAAAAGCGCCGTCCGGCCCGCTGTTTCGCCACGGTTTGAACGCGAATCTCGGCGCGTTGCGGATCCCAAACGAACGGGCGGTGATCGGCCGGGTGAGTCGACCACTCGGGATGCTGCTGAAGAAAGGCCGGAATACCAGCGGACTGGATGCGCTGCCTGTGAATCTCGTAACCGAGCCTCACGAGCCGCTGGAGCGCGGCACCGTCCCAGGCGCGCAAAGCGTAGTTGTCATAGGCGCCGTTCGCTACTGCCGCCAGAATCTTGCCTACCGGGTTGTAGATCAGTCGCAGGTTCCATAGGCCCCCGTACTCAGCAGGTGACGGACTGACGGACTCATTCTGCGTCCCGAAAGACCGCACCGGATCCGCGGCTGCCTGGATCTGCCACGCAGTCCGCGCCGCGAACAGGTTCTCGGTCGCATTGAGCTTGTAGAAGTGCCCCCCGATCCGGTTATCGAGGCGATTCAGCCATCCCCGCACGCCGCTGCGGGCCTGACCTTCGGAAACCCAATCCGTCGAGGCAAGCTCGTCGGTCTGTCTCAGGACGGATGAGCTCATGCGAAATTCCCCTGCCAGTGCGTTACCAATATCCCAGTCCTTGAGATCTGGCGGCGGGACCAGGGCGTCAGCATCCTGGTCACTCAGCGACGGGGCAAGGTGTGGATCGGCGATCATGTCCGCGACCACAAGGTAGTCGCCCTGCAGGTTAGCGATCGCGATCATCTTGGAAATGAGGGTGCCCTGTCCGTGCAGTACAGCCCGCCACGTCTGCACGTCGCTTTCCAGGTCGGCGAGCGCGGTGCGCGACTGCGCTGCAGGAACCTCGGAACGCATGCGCAGCACCAGATCGGCCAGAAACAGCTTGCGCGAGTCGCTGGCCCACCCGGGGTAGCGAGTCAGATAACTCGGACGCGCGGTCTCGAAGTAGCCTCGCAACGGATGCAGGCCGAGGTAGCGCTGGTAGAGCTCACGGTTATCTGCCATGAGCTTCTGAATCTCATCCCGATGCCGCGGCACCTCGCTCCAGACAGACGAATCCAGAGGGTGCAAAAAATTGCAATCTCCTTTGAACTGCAAGCGGCGCGGATCCTTGACCGTCAGACTGGCGATGGCGTCGGCAGACGGATCACGCAGCACCGCGTCAAGGTGCTGGTCGTAGTAGTCAACCCGGGCCTGTCCGTCCGCAATGACTGACTGTCCGGACGGCGCGTCAAATCCGACCAGCGCCAGGTAGATGTTGTCTTCTGGCTTATACGGATTCGGCGGAATCTGCAGGAGCGCCTGCGCCTGTGGTGTGAGTGATTCGTCGTGCAGGTTGATGAGCCAGGCCGCCGCGAACAGCAGCAGGGTCACCGTAAGCAGCGCGCCGACCCCGATCCCCAGCCACTTCAGGATTCGGTACAAGAACGTCACGGCTTCAGAGCATACAGGGCTGTCGCGCCCAAGACAGCGGCGCCCGAAACCCTCTAACATTGGCCCTCGATGCCCGAGCACACCGAACTGCTGCCCGATCCCCTGCCCGCCGAGCCGCTCCTGATCGTGAGTCGCTGGCTCGCGGACGCGTGGGCGGCGCGCCGCCAACCCAACGCCAACAGCATGGTGCTGGCGACGAGTACCGCCGACGGCAAGCCCTCGGCTCGCGTGGTGCTGTGCAAGGACATCGTGCCGCAGCCCGGCTACATTGTGTTCTATACCAACTACCTCTCGAGCAAAGGCCGGCAGCTGCGGGACAACCCGCGCGCGGCGGCGGTCATGCACTGGGATGCGCTGCATCGCCAGGTGCGCATCGAGGGCCTGGTCACCCGCACCCCGGCGAGTGACAGCGACGCGTACTTTGCGTCGCGCTCGTGGGACAAGCGTCTCGGCGCGCGGGCCAGCGCCCAGAGTGAGCCCATCGCGTCACGCGCCGCGCTCGAAGCCGCGGTAGCGGATGAGGCGCGCCGGCTCGGCGCCCCGATTCCGGGATCCGCGGGCGTGGATCCGAACCTGAAGATCGACATTCCCCGCCCACCGCACTGGGGCGGCTACCGGCTGTGGGCGGATGCGGTGGAGTTGTGGTCGGAGGGCGCCGCACGTATTCACGATCGCGCCCGCTGGACGCGGATGCTTGCCGTCCGTGGGGAAACCTTCAACGCCGGACCCTGGTCGGTCACGCGACTGCAGCCCTAGAGTCCGTGTGTGGAAGTCAATTCGCATTGGCCTCCTGCTCCTGGTGCTCGCGGCTGTGGCGACCCAGGCGTGGCTGGATCGCGTGTCGACCCAGAGCTGGCACGATACGCTGTGGGTCGGCATCTTCCCGTTGAATGCCGACGGCACGCCGCAGGCCCAGCACTACATTGAAGGGCTGTCGGTGAAGGACTTTGCGGATATCGAGGATTTCTTCGCGCGCGAAGCTCACCGCTACGGGGTGCCGGTGGAGGAGCCGGTACACGTGGAACTCTACCCGGCAGGGACTGAGCTGCCGCCGGCACTGCCACCGGGTTCGGGCCCGCTGGGTATCGCTTGGTGGAGCCTGAAGCTGCGCTGGTTTGCCGCCCACGCGAGCCAGGTGCCCGGACGCGCACCGCCGCGGATCCGCATGTTCGTCCTCTACCATGACCCGGCCACGCTTGATCGCGTGCCAGACTCTCACGGCCTGCAAAAGGGCCTCGTTGGCATTGTGCACGCGTTTGCCGAGAGCACCATGGCAGGCAGCAACAACATCGTCATCGCGCACGAGCTGCTGCACACGGTGGGCGCCACCGACAAGTACGATCTGATGACCGGGATGCCGCTCTACCCCAGTGGTTTCGCCGACCCGGATCAAAAGCCGCTCTACCCGCAGAACAACACGGAACTCATGGCCGGCCGCCGCCCGTTGTCGGCACAGGAGGCACAGATGCCGCAGAGCCTGCGCAGGGTCGTCGTAGGTCCCGCGACCGCCAGCGAGATCCGGTGGACGCGGCATTGAAGGGCGCGCAGGCCAACGGCGACGGCGCACCATCGCCAGCAGGCGCGAGCCGCGGCAATGCGACCGGGCTGGCCGCCGTGAAGCTCGGTGTACGCGCCGGCACACGCGAACTGGTGCGCGAGCTGTCCGTGCACTTTGTCCCCGGCGAGGTGCTGGCCATTCTCGGCCGCAACGGTTCGGGAAAGACCCTGACGCTGCACACGCTGGCCGGCCTGCGCGCGCCCGCCGCGGGCGCGGTGTCACTCGATGGTGCGCCGCTGGCAGGGCAGAAACGCCGCGCGATCGCCGTGCGCCTGGGACTCCTTCCGCAGGACCTGGAAGATGCGTTCGTGACCACCGCGATGGAGACGGTGCTGATCGGCCGCCACCCGCACCTGGCGCTGTGGCAATGGGAGACCGCCGCGGACGAAGAAATTGCCCGCGCGGCGCTCGCGGCGGTGGATATGGGTGACTTTGCCCAGCGCCGCACCGACACCCTCTCCGGTGGTGAGCAGCGCCGGGTCGCAGTCGCCGCACTCTTAGCGCAGCAACCGGATATTTTTCTGCTCGATGAGCCGACCAATCACCTCGACCCGCATCACCAGCTTGCCGTGCTGGGCCTGTTCCGTTCCCTCGCCGACTGTGGCCGCACCGTGGTCACGACGCTGCATGATCCGACGCTCGCCGCACGCTTCGCCGATCGCGTGCTGCTCTTGCGCGGGGATGGCGGCTGGACCGCAGGACCGGTAGCGACGACGCTGACCGCGGCAGCCCTCAGCGACTTGTACGTCGCTCCCATGATGGAGCTCGCAAAGGACGGCCGCCGGGTATTCGTCAGTGTCTAAAGCCCCTCCAGCAGGGCACCGAGCCGGCGCGAAGGCAGTGCCTGCTGGGCCCGCACAAGTTCCGGGTAACTCACGATCTGCAGTCTGAGCGCTTCGCGAAACGCCGTGACCGCGACCTGTACGCCCAGTAGGGACGCGAGCCGACAGCAGTCCGCGATCGTGCGGGCGGGACTCGTGATGCGCGTGGGTACGCCGGCGATCTCGGTGCGGTCCACGTCGTAAACCCACGCCGCGCCGCTGAAGCGAACGAAGTGGACGTTTAGGTCGCGCAAGCGCGGGCGCCGGGCGCCGTGCGCAATGGCCAGCCAGACCTGCGGCGGCGCCACGGGCGCGATGCGGTGCAGATGCAGCGCAGACAACATGCAGATCACGCCGCCGGGAACGCGGGCGCAGGTTATCGGCAGCGGGTCGGGCGGTACGTACGGGTTGGCCGCGGCGTCAACCATGTGATAGACGCCGTGCGCCACGCGCTCCACAACCCGGTGGCCCGCCAGGGATGGAAGCTGAGCGCGGGTCAGTCCGGCGCGGGCAAGCTCCCGCGGGCGGAAAAAGCTCACGATGCCCGCGGCGCGGAGGCGGTCCGCAGCATGTGCTGCCGCGAAGTTGTAACGCAAACTGTATGCACGACGGCCCGGCATGTGGACATTTTGCGTCAAACTTGCGCAGGCAGAGTGCGCACCGCGGGTGCTATTCGTCACCTGTTTGGACAATTAGTCGCGTCTGCGTGCGCACTGCACGCGCGCCGGGCCCTAAAGCGCTTGCAGCACGCTCGGGTGCAGGGCGCCGTTGGTGGCGAGTACGCTCGTGGTCTCGAGGCCGACAGCGCCCCCCTTAAGATCCGTGAACGTCCCGCCGGCCTCCCGCACGATGACGGTGAGCGCGGCGATGTCGAGGATGTTGACGTCGGACTCGATGACGACATCGAGCGCGCCGCGCGCCAGCAGGTGGTAGTGCGCGAAGTCGCCGTAGCCGCGGATGCGGTTGACACGGCGGATGAGTTCGCCAAAGCGCTGCCACTGCGCTCCGGCTGCCAGGGTCTTGAGATTGCCGCTCGACACCACCGCATCCGCGAGCGCCGTCACCTGGCTGACGCGGATGGGGCGATCGTTGAGGCGGGCACCGGCGCCCTCCTCGGCCCACGCCAGTTCGCCATACACCGGGGCGCTGGAGACCCCGAGCACCAGGCGCCCGGCACGCAGCAGCGCGATCTGGGTGGAAAAAAACGGCGTCTCGCGCACAAACGACTTGGTGCCGTCGATCGGATCTACCAGCCAGATGTTCTGCGCACTCATCGCGTGCTGCCCGGTTTCCTCGCCGTAAAAGCCGTAGCCCGGAAAGTGCCGGTTCAACGTCTCACGGATGACTTCCTCGGCACGCACGTCCGCCTCGGTCACCGGAGACGCGTCGGCCTTGGTGCGCACCGCGAGGTTCTGCTGGTAGCAGGCGCGGATCACATCGGCCGCCGCCCGCGCGGCTTCGAGCGCTACCGTGAGTTCCTTCGACGCCATATTGGCTTAGGATATAACGACCATGGGAAACCGCCTGAGCAAGATCTACACCCGCACCGGCGATGATGGCACCACCGGCCTGGGCGATGGCACGCGGGTGCCGAAGGACGGCGCGCGCGTCGAGGCGTACGGTACGGTAGACGAACTCAACAGCGCCATCGGGGTTCTGCTCGCGGTGCCTGACCTGCCAGCCGCCGTAACCGAGTGCCTCACGGATATCCAGCACCAACTGTTCGATATGGGCGGCGAACTGTGCATTCCGGGGCACCGCGCCATCACCGCGGAGCACGTCACGGGCCTGGAGCGCTCACTCGATGGGTTCAACGACGCGCTGCCGTCGCTGCAGGAGTTCATTCTCCCCGGAGGGGGGCCGGCGGCGGCGGCCTGCCACCTGGCCCGCACCATCGGGCGACGTGCGGAGCGGCGGGTGTGGGCGCTGGCGCGCGCCGAGACCGTGAGTCCGCAAGTCGCGCAGTACCTGAATCGCCTGTCGGACCTGTTATTCGTGATCGCGCGCGTGCTCGCACGTCACCAGCGCGGCACGGAGGTGCTGTGGCGGCACGAGCGCAGCAAGCCGGCCAAGAGCTGACAGCAGGTCGCGGCGCCGGCTAACGCGCCGCCAGACGTTGCTGCAGCAGCGCCCGCCAGCGCGGCCAGTCAAACGCCGCCCCCGGGTCGGTCTTGCGCCCGGGAGCCACGTCGCTATGGCCCACGATGTGTTCGGGCTTGAGCGATGTGTAGGTCGCAAGCAGCGCCGCCGCGAGCGTGGCGAGCTGCGTGTACTGGGAATCCGTGTACGGCGTGTCGTCGGTGCCTTCCAGTTCCACGCCGATGGAAAAATCATTGCAGGCCGGGCGGCCACGGTACTGGGACTCTCCCGCGTGCCAGGCGCGCTCGCCAAAGGGTACGTATTGCACGATCTGCCCGTCGCGGCGGATAAGCACGTGGGCCGACACGCGCAGGCCGGCCCGCTCCCGAAATGACGGATGGGCATCCGCGGGCAGCGTGCCGGTGAAAAGTCGATCAATCCACGGTCCACCGAACTCCCCCGGCGGCAGACTGATGCCGTGCACGATGAGAAGCTCCGGCGCAGCACCCCGCGGCCGCGCATCAAAATGCGGCGACAGCACCTGCCGGACGCCGGCAGCCAGGCCAGTCGTGGCGTCGATTTTCACCGGCTGTGCTGCTGGGGTTGTTGGCATCGCGGCAATATCAGGCGCGCGCAGCCGCGAAGCTCCGCGCCGCCGCGATTCTGCCACAATCACGGCCATGACTTCCGCGAACGCTCCCTACGTCGCGCGCGATCTGGCCCACGTCTGGCACCCGTGCACGCAGATGAAGGATCACGAGCACGTGCCCATGATCCCCATCCGGCGCGGCCAGGGCGCGTGGCTTGAGGACTACGCGGGCCAGCGTTACCTGGACGCCATCAGCTCCTGGTGGGTGAACCTTTTCGGTCACGCCAACCCGCGCATCAACGCCGCCGTGCGTGCGCAGCTGGAGGCCCTGGAGCAGGTGATCCTCGCCGGCTTCACCCACGAGCCGGTGATCGCCCTTTCAGAGGCGCTCACCGCCGTCGCTCCGCCGGGCCTGACGCGCTGCTTCTACGCCGATAACGGCTCATCGGCGGTCGAAGTCGCCGTGAAAATGAGCTTCCACTACTGGCGCAATGCCGGCCGCACGCAAAAGCGCCGCTTCATCACGCTCGCCAACAGCTATCACGGCGAAACCCTCGGCGCACTCGCGGTCGGCAACGTCGAACTCTACAAGCAGATCTACAAGCCGCTGCTGATGGATGTCATCACCGTGCCCTCGCCGGATTGCTTCGAGCGCGCAGGCGCAGAGAGCTGCGCGGATCATTCGCGCCGCAAGTTCGCCGCCATGGAGGCTGCCCTCGCCGCCCATGCGCACGAGGCCTGCGCCGTGATCGTGGAGCCGCTGGTGCAATGCGCGGGCGGCATGCGCATGTACGACCCGGTATACCTGACGCTGCTGCGTGCGGCCTGCGACCGCCACCAGGTGCACCTGATCGCCGATGAAATCGCGGTGGGCTTCGGGCGCACGGGCACCCTGTTCGCCTGTGAGCAGGCGGGCATCCGGCCCGACTTCCTGTGCCTGTCCAAGGGACTGACGGGAGGTTACCTGCCGCTGTCGACCGTGATGACGACGGATGAGGTGTACGCCGCGTTCTACGATGAGTACACCACGCTCAGCGCGTTCCTGCACTCACACAGTTTCACCGGCAATCCGCTCGGCTGTGCCGCAGCCCTTGCAAGCCTTGCGATCTTTCGCGAGGACCGCACGCTTGAAGCCAACCGGGCGCTCGCGGCGCACATGGGAGCGCGCGCCCGGGAGCTCGAGGATCACGCGCACGTGGCGGAGGTGCGTCAGCGCGGCATGATCGTTGCCATCGAGCTGGTCCGCAACAAGGCGAGCCGCGAGCCCTACCCGTGGCAGGAGCGCCGCGGACTGATCATCTATCGCCACGCACTCACGCGCGGCGTGCTGCTGCGCCCGATAGGCAATGTCGTGTACTTCATGCCGCCATACGTCATCACGCCCGCGGAAATCGACCTGCTGGCCGAGGTCGCGCGCGAGGGCATCGAGCTTGCAACATGCGCCTGACGCGCGTGTACCTCGACGCGGTACTCGAGCCTGGCACCCGCGTCACGCTCCGGGGCAGCGCCGCGAGCCACGTTACCCGGGTGCTGCGGCTGCGGGCCGGGGATGCCCTCACTCTCTTCAACGGCCGGGGTGGGGAGTACCCGGGCAGCATCGACAAGTCCCACGCAGGCGAGGTAATCGTCGCGGTCGGTGAGCAACGCCCCGTGGAGCGCGAGTCGCCGCTCGCCCTGACACTGGCGCAGGGCGTGTCACGCGGCGAGCGCATGGACCTGGTGGTGCAGAAAGCCACCGAACTCGGCGTGTCGTGCCTCCTGCCGTTGCTCACCGAGCGCAGTGTCGTGCGGCTGGATGTGCAGCAGGCGGCCCGCAAGGTCGCTCACTGGCGCGGTATTGCCGTCGCCGCGTGCGAGCAAAGCGGCCGCAACCGTGTGCCGCGAGTCGCGACGCCGCTGGCGTTGCGGGAGTTCGTGAGCAGTGCGAATGCCGGCGCACGGCTGCTGCTCTCCCCTGCCGCCGCACTGCGACTCGACGATATCCAGCCATCCGTTACCGAGGTCACGGTTCTCATCGGCCCGGAGGGGGGGCTGAGCGAGTCAGAGGAGGATCTCGCCCGGGCGGCCGGATTCACGCCGGTGCGCCTGGGTCCTCGCGTGCTGCGTACCGAGACGGCGGCGATCGCCGCGCTCGCGCTGCTGCAGAGAAACTTCGGCGATCTGTGATCTTTACCTGCGCCACCGCGAGAACCTGTAGTCCGGCGGCGGATCCGGGTTGAGCCCCGCGCTGCTGATCACCGCGAGTACCACTTGCTGC
The DNA here is from genome assembly GCA_963718865.1 of uncultured Gammaproteobacteria bacterium. Classification (GTDB taxonomy): domain Bacteria; phylum Pseudomonadota; class Gammaproteobacteria; order Steroidobacterales; family Steroidobacteraceae; genus 13-2-20CM-66-19. The sequence continues at coordinate 872,256 of CAVRAE010000002.1, forward strand.
TGGGTGTCATGCGCCGCCAGCAACTCCAGGCGGTGCAGAGCCCAGGCGTTATCCGGCTCTTTTTTTTGGGTCAGGAGTCGTTCGTCTGTATCGGTCCGATACTCGGCAACGCGTCTCTCCTGCGCCGCCGCCTGGTACTCCGCACTGCCCTTGGGCCACACGCGTTCGGCCACGGCAAGGCCGATGATCTCGCTAAGGTAAGTGTCGCCGCGACGCAGCACCGCCGACAAGCGGCGGCAGGTTGCGAGCTTGTCAAGCAGCAAGCGGCCCTGACAGTACTCCGCAATCTGCTGGTACGGAGTCAGCTGTGAGTTGGCGGCTGCGACGGCCTCGATGAATGCGCCCTTTGGCTCCATGCCGCGCGTCCTGATCACGGCGTTGGCAACACGCGCAATGGTCTGGTTCCAGTAAACGCCGAAGCGTTCGGCGTTGGAAATCGCCTCCAGAGCGGCGTGCAGTGCGGCCGCGTCCTTGAGCTTGCCGGAGCGTTCGAGCGCCGCCGACCAGGCAGCGCCGTTGCCCGGATCCAGGGCGCGCAGATGCGCCGCGATGGGCTGCGGGTCGCAGCTCTCCACGCGGCTGCACAGCTGCAGGTGCCACCAGGCGATGTCAGGGCGGGCAGGTGCCGCCGCGGCGGCGCGTTGAATCAATTGCAGTCGTTGTGCCGGATCATCGGCTACGACGCCCAGGAGCGCCGCCGCCTGCAGCGAGTCCGGATCCCCCGCTGTGATGAGGGCGGCGCCGGTGCGCGCCTCGCGGTTCTCGAAGGTGACCTCCCGCCCGGTGTCCTTGACCGCGCAACCACCCAACAGGACGGGTGCGAGTGCGGTCAGAAGAGCGGCTGACGCGGGTCGCATGTGCGGGAGGTTACGCGCTTATGCTGGTCTCTTCGGCGATCATCTCTTCCAGGCGCTCAAGATCGGGAACCAGCGGCGTCTCATTCACCATGCGGATCTGGCAGATGACCGGGGTACGCTCCGGGAACACGCGCGAGTTGTCCGGGCGCACGACGTCCGAGCTCACGCGCACCAGCTGCGGGAAGCCCTGTGAAACGAGCGCGAAGTTGCCGCCTTCGACCCGCGTGCCGAGGGCATGCAGGATCACGATACGGGTGCGGCCACTCGCCGGCGGGATCATCTGGCCACAGGCGCCTTCGAACGACACCAGCGGCACGGCCTTGCCGTTCCACGGCACCGTGCCGATGTACCACGGCGGCGCGCCGGTCATTTCCGCCGGGGTCTGAAAGCCGACCACCTCCGCGACGCAGGCACGCGGAATGATGAGACGCCCGTCGACCAGCGGCACCAGCAGGCTGTAGATCTCGTTAACCCGTTCGGCCATGGGCGATCCTCGATCCTATGCCTGGGCGCGCAGCGCGGCGCGCCGTCGCTCCACCAGCGGCGCGATCGCATCGAGCAGCTGCGCCTCCTGGTAGGGCTTGCCCAGGTAGTCATCAACCCCGAGCTCGATGGCGCGGGCGCGGTGCTTCTCGCCGACGCGCGAGGTAACCATGATGATCGGTACGTCCTTGAGGCGCGGATCGTTGCGCACGTGCGCGGCGACCTCGTAGCCGTCCATGCGCGGCATTTCGATGTCGAGCAGGATCACGTCCGGCACGTTGTCCTGCAGCAGCGCCACCGCGTCCATGCCATCGCGCGCCGTGATCACCCGCATGCCGTTGCGTTCCAGCAGCCGCTGGGTCACGCGCCGCACGGTGATGGAATCATCCACCACCATCGCGAAGGTGCGCCGGTCGCCGCGTTCTTTGGGCGCCGGCGGCGCGCTGCTGCGCGCGCGCCACTCTGCCCGCACCAGTGTGTTGATGTCGAGGATGATGACGATGCGGCCGTCGCCGAGGATCGTGGCCCCGGAGATACCGCGAATCCCCGAGATCTGCGGCCCCACGGATTTCACGACGATTTCGCGGCTGCCCACCAGTTCGTCGGCGACCAGCCCGGTGGAGTGCTCGCCGGCGCGCACCAGTACCACCGGAATGGTGACGTCCTGAGCGGTGAGCTCCGAGGGCGTCAGCCCCACGAAGGTGGCGAGGTGCTGGAAACGGTACTTCTGGCCGCCGTATTCAAACAGCGTCGCGTCACGCCCCAGATGCGCGCCGACTTCGGCCTTCGAGAGGCGCAGCACGCCTTCGACCGTCGGCAGGGGCAGTGCGTAGTACTCCTCGTCGGTGCGCACGACCAGCGCATGGCTGATCGCCAGGGTCAGCGGCAGGCGCACGGTGAACACCGTGCCCTCGCCCGCCTTGGTCTCCATGTGCAGCGCGCCGCCGAGGCGCTTGATCTCGGTTGCGACCACGTCCATGCCGACGCCGCGGCCGGCCTGCTGGGTGATCGCTCCAGCGGTGGAGAACCCCGGCTCGAGAATGAGCTGCATCGCATCCTCGTCGCTCAGGGTCTGCCCGGGCGCGATGAGCCCGAGCGTCTGGCCTTTGTCGCGGATCGCCTTGAGATTCATGCCACCGCCGTCATCGGTGAGACGCACCATGACCTCGGCGCCCTCGCGATGCAGCTCCAGCAGGATGCGCCCGGTGTCCGGCTTGCCACGCTGCACGCGCTCCTCGGGCTTCTCGATGCCGTGCACGACGGCGTTGCGCAGCATGTGTTCAAACGGCGGCAGCATGCGCTCGAGCACCTGGCGGTCCAGTTCCCCGGCGGCACCCTCGACGGTGAGCTCGGCACGCTTGCCGGTGTCGGAAGCCGCCTGGCGCACGATGCGCGCGAGGCGCTGCACGTGGCGCTGGAAGGGCACCATGCGCGTGCGCATGAGGCCGTTCTGCAACTCGGTGATCGTCCGCGCCTGCTGCTGCAGCAGGGTCTGGGTGTCCTTGGCGAGGTTCGCCAGCAGCTGCTGGATGCTCGCCACGTCGTTGGCCGTCTCGGCGAGCGCGCGCGAGTACTGCTGGATGGAAGAGTAGCGGTCGAGTTCCAGCGGATCGAACTCGCTGCGATGCGGGCCTTCATCCTCGTGCTTGTGGAGGATCTGCGCCTCGGTCTCGATCTCCAGGCTGCGCAGCTGCTCCTTCAGGCGGGTGACGGTGCGCGACAGTTCGCCGAGGTTGAAATCGAACGAGCCGAGCTGCTGCTCGAGGCGCGCGCGTGCAATGCTGGCTTCGCCGGAGATGTTCAGCAGCTGATCGAGGAGGTCGGCGTCGACGCGCGCCATTTCCTGGCGCTCGCCGCTGACCGGCTCACGCCCCGGCGGCACCGGCTGCGGCGGCAGCAGACCCTCCTCGGCCTGCGCCTCGCCGCTCTTCGAGCGTGTGAACGCCACGGTGGCAGCGACGCCACCACTGGCGATCGCCAACGGCAATCCAGGCGCGGCGGGCGCGGCCGGCGCGGCCGGCGCGGTGGTTACCGGCGTCGCCGGCTCGGACCCCGCCTGGGCCGACTCGGCGGCCGGCGGCTCATTGGCGAGCAGCAGCTCCGCGTTCAGGCGGGCGAGCAGGTCGGTGTCTGCCGGTGGTGCCGTTGCAGGGGTGGTGGCGGGTGCCACGAACGACGCGGCGGCGGGCGGCGGTGGTGGTGGCGGCGGCGCGATTGGTGCGGGTGCATCCCCGGGCCGTGAAAGACCCTGGATGCGCCCGATGATGGCGCGCGCGGGCGCCACCCGGCGGCCATTGGCCACCTGCTCGCGCATGCGCGCCAGCTCGTCGAGGCTCGCCTGGATGGTGTCGAACAGGGCATCGTTGGCCAGCACCGTGCCGTTATCGACCTGCAGCACCAGGCTTTCCAATTCGTGGCTGAGGTCGCCCATCGCCGTGATGCCCGCCATGCGGGCGCCGCCCTTGAGCGTGTGCAGCGGACGCTTGAGCGCGAGACGGTAGTCCGCGCTGCCCGGCTGCGTGCGCCAGTCACTCAGGGCGTGCTCGGAAGCGTCGATGAGCTCGGTGGCCTCATCGGTGAAAATCGCCGCCACTTCAGGATCGAAGTCGGCAGGCTCGTCGACGGCTGCCTCGGCAGCCTCACCCGCGGTTGCGGGCGCGTTCGCGCCGGCGGGTGTCGCTGCGGGAGTCGCGGCCGCGGCGATGCGCTGGTCGAGCGCCTTGTCGGCCTGCGTGATCCGCTCGAGCAATTGCCAGTGGCTGACGAAATATCCGGTGGACTCATCGAGGTGCGACGCCACCGCTTCCATGGCACTCATGCAGTCGTTGAGCAGCGCCAGGTCCGCGGTTCCCACTCCCATGCCGCTGCTGAACGCGCGTCGCAGCCAGTGATCGAGCGGCTCCGCGAGGCGGATGCCGTGGCGGGCCTGGGCCATCTTCGAGCTGCCCGAGAGCGTGTGGCAGGCGCGGTAGACCTCTTCAGGCAGCGCGTGCGGCTCGGGCAACTGCGCTTCGCGCGCCAGCCAGGCCCGCACCGCGGCCACATGGGTGCCGGTCTCGCGCGCGTAGATATCGCGCAGCGTGTCGTCCTGGAGCGCGGGGGCCTGTGCCGGACGCGCCGCCGCTGCCAGCGGCGCACCCGCCGGGGCAAGCACCGTGGTCGCCTGCGGCGCGTCATACGCGGCCGGCGCCGGGGGCGGCGGCATCGCCGGCCCAGTCCCCGCGCGGGGCGGCTCGGCGGCATCCTCCTCCGCCGGCTCCGGCGTGCTGCGCACTGCAGCCTGCCGCCCGACGGCGAGCGCATGCGCCCGTGAGACGATGCCGGCAATGTCCGCGCGCGGCGCGACGCCGGTCTCCAGGTGCTCGACGAGTTCAGGCAGCGCGCCGACGGCGGCGCGCAGGGTCTCCAGAATGGCAGGCGAGCGGGTGAGCGTGTTGTCGAGCACGCGGTTGACGAGATTCTCGACCGACCAGGCGAATTCGCCGAGTTCACGCGCCCCAACCATGCGGCCGCTGCCCTTGAGCGTGTGGAACGAGCGCCGCACCGTGACCAGCGCCTCGCGTTCGAGCGGGTTCTGGTCCCATTCGGGGAAGAAGTGCTGGATCCGCGCGAGTTCCTCGCGCGCTTCCTCGATGAAGAGCTTCACCAGTTCCGGGTCGGCATTCTCGGCGAGCGCCGCAAGGCGCGCGGTCGAGGACGCAGCGAGCGTCGGCGCGGCGGCGGCATTCTGCGCCGGCAGCACCATCGTGGCCGCGGCGGCGACGGTGGCGACGCCCGCCTCCGGCACAGCGCGCGCCAAACCCGTCGCGGTGGCCGCCGCCACCGTCGGTACCGAGGGTGTCGGTTCCTGCTCGAGCGCCTGCACACAACCTTGCGCGTTGTCGAGCATGTACCAGGGGTCGGCGCGACCGGCCTGCAGCGTCTCCATGTAGTACTCGACGCTGACGATCGCATCGGCAAGGCGGTCCACGAACCCCGGTGGCAGTACGTGCACGCCCGGCTGCATCACGCGCTTCAATTGCGCGGTGATGCCGTCGATGACCTCGACCGCGCGCGACTTGCCGAGCATCAGCAGGCCCGCCTTGATGCCGCGCATCAGGTCCTGCCAGCTGTCGAGACCGGCCGCGTCGAGCGTGCCGCCGACACTCTGGGTGACCGCTTCCTTGATGCGCGCGAGATTCACGATGCACTCGCGCAGCACCGCCGACTGCACCTGCTGGAACTCGCCGTCGCCGGCGGGCCGCGGCAGATCCTTGTCCTTCGGCAGAATCATGCCGACCAGGCGATCATCGAGCTGGTCCTCGACGCCGATCAGGGTGGCCGCGACGTCAACCAGCGTGGATTCATCGGGCTTGAGCGTGCCATTGACGATCTTCGTCAGGCGTTCGGTCTCGGTCTGCACTTTGCTGCGCAGCTCGCCCAGACCCAGCACGCCCAGGGTGTCGCCGATCTTGCGCAGCAGCTCGACCTGCGGGGCGAGTTCCTGCGGCTGGCCGCCACCGCGGCGCACGAAGATATCGAGCGCGTCCTTTACCTTGGAGAGGTCCTCGCGGATCGCTGCCGCGACCGTCTGCATGAGCTTCACGCTCGGGGCCGACAGATTCTCGCGCTCCTGCTCGATGCTCTCGTCAACGGGCAGCAGCTCCGCCAGGCGGAACGAGGCGCGTACCGCGCTCACCCGCCCGCCGGAGGATTCCGCGCGCCCGACGTAGTACAGAAGATTGTTGAGCAGCTCGACGGGCGGATGCTGCGAATAGCGCGCTTCACCCTGCTCGTACAGTCGGCGGATCTCACGGTCCCCGACGCCGAGCAGACGTTTCACCGACACGCCGGCCTCCAGGCCATTCTCCTGCAGCGCCTCGATGACCGCCCCGATCACCCACCACAGCTGGAACACCGGCTGGCGGGTCGCGATCTGCTCGAGCTTGCGCGCCACCGCGGCGAGCACCTCGAGGTTCTGCTCGGTGCGTTCGCCGCGAATCCAGCCGATGAGCCCCACCTGGTAGCGCGCCCGCAGGCGCCGCGCCCACTGCTCTACAGTCATCGGTGCTTCGCCGGCGATGCTGGTGGGCGCAGCCTGCTTGTCGGACTTAAGATTCAACAGCAGCAGCGTGCCCTCGGACAACAGCGCGCTGCCGCGCACTGCCCGCAGGTCGTTCAGCAGCGGCAGCAGTACCAGCGCGAGATCGCGGCCGCCGGCCAGCACCCGTTCCAGATAACTTGGCAGCTGCACCATGGCGCGCATCAGGGCATCGAGGCTCTCGGCCTGGCCCTTGCGCTCGCTCGCCGTATCCAGCAGGTACTGCGCGACGTGCTCCATTTCTTCGGCCAGCAGCGCCGCGCCGTAGATCTCGAGCAGGCGCAGCACGCCCTGCACCTGGTGCAGATCCTCGCGGCAACGTTCCAGCAGCGACACGTTGTCGGGCTGCTCGACATAGCTCTCGAGCGCGCTGCGCGCGTCCGCGAGCGTCGCGTTCACCTCACGGCCAACGAGATCCAGTGTCTGGGAAGCGACTTCAGGCATGCAGTGGCTTTCGCGGCGGGAGACTTAACTGCCGCCCAGCATCGAGATCTGCCGCACCTTGGCAGTGCTGAGCGGCGCATCCTCGAGACGGCGCACGATGCCGCTCGAGGAGCCGCGATCGGTCGGCGTTGCCGGGCTGCCGGGCAGGCGGAAACCGGAGGCGGACTTGCGCAGGCCCGCGGACAATTCCGCGAGCTTGGCGATCGCCACCGAGGTTGCGTTGGTCGATTCGGCGGTCTGGGCGCTGATGTCCTTCAAGACCTGCATGTTGCGTGCGATGTTCTGTGCGGCGCCGGTCTGCTGGCGCGCGCTGCCGGAGATGTTCTGCACCAGGCTCGCGATCTGGTTGGACACCTGTTCGATTTCTTCCAGCGCGGCGCCGGCGTTTTCCGCCAGCAGCGCCCCGCCGACCACGTCCGTGGTGCTGCGTTCCATCGACACCACCGCCTCGTTGGTATCAGTCTGGATGGTGCGCACCAGCACTTCGATCTGCTTGGTGGCGTTCGCCGCGCGCTCCGCCAGCCGCTGTACCTCATCCGCCACCACCGCAAAGCCGCGACCGGCCTCACCGGCCATGGAAGACTGGATCGAGGCGTTCAATGCCAGGATGTTGGTTTGCTCGGCGATGTCGTTGATGAGCTCGACGATGTTGCCGATTTCCTGGGAGCTCTCGCCGAGGCGCTTGATGCGCTTGGAGGTTTCCTGGATGGTTTCGCGGATGGTGTTCATGCCGTCGATGGTGCGCCGCACGGCATCGCCACCCTTATGCGCCACCTCCACCGAATGACGCGCCACGTCCGCGGCGCGCTCGGCGTTGCCGGAGACTTCCTCCACCGAGCCGGCCATGCTCGCGGCCGACTCGGTCGCCGAGGCAATCTGCTTGGATTGCGCGCCGCTCGCCTTGGCGAGGTGGCCCGACAGCGATTGCGTCTGGCGCGTCGCAGAATCGAGCTGGATCGCCGAGCCGTTGATGGTGGTGACGAGCCCGCGCAGCGCGTCCACCGCGTAGTTGATGGAGTCCGCGATGGCGCCGGTGATGTCCTCGGTGACGGTTGCCTGCACCGTCAGGTCGCCGTCGGCGAGGCTCGAGAGCTCATCGAGCAGGCGCAGGATCGCCTGCTGGTTGCGATCGGCCTCCTTGCGCTGCGAGTCTGCCGACAGCCGCTGCCGCTCGAGCGTGCGATGCATCCGCAACGCCGCGACCAGCGCCGCGAGCAGCAGCCCCAGCCCCAGTACCAGCAGCGCCAGCGGCACCCAACCGAGTAACGTACCGCGCGCCGGGCCGCCGGCGCCGCCGGCGTCCGCCGCCAGGTCACCCGCGTCCGCACCGATCGCGCGCGCGGCGCTCTGTGCCGCCGGCAGGGCGGGAGCGGCCGCCACGGCGCGGCGCACGCTGGTGCTCAGGTCGGTGTAAATCGCGTCGAGGGTTTTGAGGTGCCTGGCGGCTTCGGGCGTCGTCACGTGCGGCAGCTCCAGACTGGAGTTGCCGCCGGCGAGCCCCGAGATCACCTGGCCCAGGTAGTCCGTGCTCTCGGCAATGCGCTGCGCGGCCTGCCCGGGAGCGGCCCCCTGGTTCAGTGCCGTAACGTCCAGTTGCAGGCGCTGGGCACGCGCCTGGAAGCGCTCGAGCGCGCCGGTCGCGGCGGCTGAGCCGGGCGGCAGGCTGCCGGCGAGTGCCCCGGCTTCGCTGATCAGGCGCGGCACCAGGGTCCCGGTCTCGCGCGCAGCGTTACCGGCGTCGGTGAGCGCGCCGCGCGCTCCCAGCACCGCCGCGGCGTTGCTCATGAGACGGGTGAAGCGCGCGTCCGAAGTAAAAGGCGCCGCCGGGTCGTGCGCGACGGCGTCCGCGAGTTGTTTCTGGCGCTGCTGCAAGCCGGCCAGCGCCGCCGTGTCGCCCGCGACCGCGCCGTTGGCGTCCAGCGCCAGCCCCACCAGCGCATCAGCCGGCAGCGCGCCGGCCGCCGCGGTGCGCGTCTGCAGCAGGTAGTACACCACCCCACTGGCGGCCACCAGCAGCGCCGCCAGACCCAGCAGCAGCGCCAGTCCGTTGGCCTGCCGCGCCGGCGCTGGCGCGCTCATGCCGCGGCCTCCGCGAATGCCGGGCTCTCGAGGACCGCGCGCAGGTTAAGGACCGGCCATTGTTCGTGTGCGCGGCGAAACGCGCCGGCAAGATAGCGCTCGCAGCGCGCCACGGTGGGCGGCGCGTCGCCGGTGAACTCCCCTTCCGCGAAGCGGCGGAAGCCGAGAACCTCGTCGACCAGCAGGCCCGCCGGAATTTCGCGATGGTTCACCACCACCACGCGCGTGTTGCGCGTGATCGGGGTCACTCCGCTGCCGAGAAACTGGCGCAGATCAACGATCGGCAGGAGCTGGCCGCGTACGTTGGCGAGTCCGCGGATCCAGGCTTTCGCGCCCGGTACCCGGGTAGTGCTCGCCGGCACACCGAGCACCTCGCGAGTCTCCTCGCGCGCCACCAGGTACAGGTCCCCTGCCATGCGCAGGGCCACGCCGACCCATTCGCGCCCGGTGCTGGCCTGCTGGTCGGAGGTCGCGGATACCGCGCGCCCGCGCCGCTCGAGTTCCGCGAGCAGCTCGAACGGCCGGTCCCGCAGGGACTTCAGCTGAACTTCTGGTGGGCTCGGGACTTCGCTCATGCTTCGGCCGCTCACGCGGACAGGGTCGCCTGTGCCTTGGCGACCAGCTGATCGGGCGACACCGGCTTGACCATGTAATCCACGGCCCCCTGGCGCAGGCCCCAGATGCGATCGGTTTCCTGGCCCTTGGAGGTGACCATGATGATGGGAATGCGTTGCGTGCGCGGATCGTTGGCCAGCGCGCGTGTCGCCTGGTAGCCGTTCATCCCCGGCATGACGATGTCCATGAAAATCAGGTCCGGCGTCATCTCGCGCGCCAGGCGCACCCCCTCGGCGCCGTCGGCCGCAGCCGCGGTGCGATAGCCGTGCTTCTCGAGCGCCTTCTGCATCACGTGCAGCTCGGTAGGCGAGTCGTCGACGATCAGGATCAGGGGCATGCCATCATCTCCCGATGTGGGTCTCGATCGCTGAAAGAAGCTCATCCTTGGTGAATGGCTTGGTGAGGTAGTGCTCTGAGCCGACGATGCGGCCGCGGGCGCGATCAAACAGGCCATCCTTGGAAGACAACATGATCACCGGGATGGCGCGGAACACCTTGTTGTGTTTGATGAGCGAGCAGGTCTGATAACCGTCGAGGCGCGGCATCATGATGTCGACGAACACAATGTCCGGCTGGTGGTCGGCGATCTTGGCGAGCGCGTCGAAACCATCGATCGCCGTGAATACCTCACAACCCTCTTTCGCCAGCAGCGTCTCGGCCGTGCGGCGGATCGTCTTGCTGTCATCGATTACGAGTACCTTAAGACCCTGGAGCTTGGTGTTGCTGCCGGTCACGCGGAGAGAACTCCTTCCTTTAAAAGAGACCACGGGACCGGAACGGCCTTGCTGGCCGTCAGGCCGCGCGCATTCGTGGGCCCCTCGCGAAGGGGCAAGCGCAGCGCGGTTTTAACATATCGGTGCACCCCCTGCTATGCCGTGCGCGTCACGTTTTTTGAAGGTCGCGCGGGGCCGGCGCGGGTAGTTCGCCGCCGGGGAAGACATATCCGGTGGCCACTGAGCATAATCCGCTCATGAGCGCAGCGAAGCGACTGGGAGTGGTAATGGATCCGATCGGGGCCATCACCTACGCGAAAGACTCGACACTCGCCATGCTGCTGGCCGCCCAGGCGCGCGGCTTCGCCCTGAGCTACCTCGAGCCGCGCGACCTGTGGTTGCGCGACGGCGTGGCGTTCGGACAGCTGCGGCCGCTGACCGTGCGAGCCGACCCGCACAGCTGGTTCACCCTGGGGGAGCCGCAACCGGCACCCCTGTCCAGCCTCGCGGCGATCCTCATGCGCAAGGACCCGCCTTTCGACACCGAATACATCTACAGCACCTATGTGCTGGAGCGCGCCGAGAACGCGGGCGTGCTGATCGTCAACCGGCCGCAGGGCCTGCGCGACGTGAACGAAAAGGTCTACACGGCCTGGTTCCCGCAGTGCTGCGCCCCGACGCTCATCACGCGCGACATGGAGGCGATGGCCGCCTTCCTGGCCGAGCACGGCCGGATCGTCGTCAAGCCGCTGGACGGCATGGGCGGGCGCTCGATCTTCGTGCTGGCGCAGGCAGACCTGAACGCGCGCGTGGTGTTTGAAACGCTCACCGACTACGGGCGGCGCTTCGCGATCGCACAACGCTACATTCCCGACATCGCGGTCAGCGGTGATGCACGCGTACTCCTCATAGATGGCGAACCGGTTCCCTACGCCCTCGCCCGCATCCCCTCACCGGCCGATCATCGCGGCAACCTCGCCGCCGGAGCCCGTGGCGTGGGCCGGCCGCTGAATGACCGCGATCGGTGGCTCGCCCGCGAGATCGGTCCGGCGCTTGCCGCCAAGGGCATGCTGTTCGTGGGTCTGGATGTCATCGGCGGCTTCGTCACCGAGATCAACGTCACCAGTCCCACCGGCATTCGCGAGCTCGATAAGCAGTTTGGGATCAGCATCGGCGACCTGCTCATCGCCGCCGTTGAGAAGCACCTGCTGAGCAGCGGCCGCCAATAGACCATGCCACGCCGGGCGCTCATGCTGCGCGAGGGGAAGGCACCCGTCTGGGATCGCCTGCTCACCATGCTGTTCCTCGCGGCGCTGCTGCACGGCTTGATCATTCTCGGCGTCACCTTCAACGCCGCGGCAAGCACCAAGGGCGGGGCTCCTGGGCTCGAGGTGCTGCTGGTATCCGACGAGCTCCCGGAGGCCGACAAGAACCCGGGCGCGACCTACCTCGCCCAGCGCACCCAGATCGGCTCGGGAAACACCCGCGACGCGGTAGACCCGCACAACCGCTCCTCCACGGTTGCGCTGCTGGCGCACGCAGGTACGGCCGAGGGCACCTCGCTCGCCGAGGCGGGCGATCTGGCCGGCAGCCCCGACGAGCGCGTGCTGACCACCACCGCCTGGACCACTGACGTGCGCTATCTCGCCGACACGGGCACCACCGGCACGATACGGGATCGGCCGCTGCTGGTGGATGAACCCCCCACGGTGCAGCCCGGGCCGCAGGACGAACAGGGACCGGCGCAGCTGCGCGGACCGAAGCGTGACGAGCTGTGGGTCACGCCCGACACGCGCGCCTCCATCGTGGCGCCCTACCTGGATGCCTGGCGTCGCAAGGTGGAGCGCATCGGCGATATCAATTACCCGACCGTGGCCCGCACCGCCAACGCCGCGGCGAACCCGGTGCTCGAAGTGGAGGTCACGGCGCAGGGCACGCTCGAGCGGGCCGTCATCACCAGCTCCAGCGGCAACCCGGAACTCGACCAGGCGGCCCTCGCGATCCTGAAACTCGCCAGCCCCTTCGAACCCTTCCCGCCCGAGGTCGCGGCGCAGTACCGGGGATTGCGATTCTCCTACGAATGGCAATTCGAGGGTGGTCGCGTCGGGCGCGGCAAGGTGACTACCAACGTCGATTAGAGCGTGCCTTGAGAGTGCACCGCTCCATGCCCATACTAAAGGCATGGCCGGCAACCACAGGCCGACGGCGAGCGAGGCCCCCGCGGACGAGAGCCTGGAGGCTGACTCCACAATCGCTGAAGACACGCCCGGCAGCCTGACGAATCACCTGCTGATCGCCATGCCGCAGCTCTCCGATCCGAATTTCGCCCAGACCGTGGCGCTCATCTGCGAGCACACCGACAAGGGTGCGCTCGGCATCGTGCTGAACAAGCCCCTGCCGATGAAACTCTCCGACGTGCTCTCGCAGATGAAGCTCGAACCCTCCACCGAGCACATCGCGGAGCAACCGGTGCTGCGCGGCGGCCCGGTGCACACCGACCGTGGGTTCGTGCTGCATCGCCCGGGCGGGCAGTGGGACCACACCCACATGGTGTCCGACACCATCCAGGTGACCACCTCGCGCGATGTGCTCGCCGCCATGGCGCGTGGCGAGGGCCCCTCGGACGCCTTCATCGCCCTCGGCTATGCGGGCTGGGAATCCGGGCAGCTCGAGAAGGAAATGAAGGACAACGCCTGGGCATCGATGCCGGTTGATGCCCGCGTGGTGTTCGAGCTGCCGTTTCAGGAGCGCTGGGCCGGGGCGTGGCGCCTGCTGGGCGTGGATGTCGAGCGCTTGAGCCCCGACGCCGGTCATGCGTAGGGCATGACCGCCCACGCCGTTCTCGCCTTCGACTTCGGACTGAAACGTATTGGTATCGCCTCCGGCGACACCCTGACGCGCGTGCCCGCGCCGCGCCCGGCGGCGAGTTCGGGCAACTCCGGCCCCGACTGGGATGCGATTACGCGTGAGGTGCGCGCACTCGCGCCCCAGGTCCTCATTGTCGGAGCCCCGTATAATGTCGACGGCAGCGAGGGGAGTATGAGCGCTGCCGCCCGGCGTTTTGCCGCCGAGCTCGAACGCCGCTTCGCCCTGCCCGTACACCTGGTCGATGAGCGCTTCTCCTCGCTCGAGGCGAACGCGGCGCTGAAGGCGCGCCGCGCGAGCGGTAAACGGCGCCGGCGCGTGCAGCGCGCCGACATCGACAGTGCGGCCGCGGCGGTCATTCTCGGGCGCTGGTTCGCGGGCGAAAAGAGTTAAGGGGATGCAATGCCGGACCTGACGACTCAGCAGCTGCGGCCCGACGGCTCGCTGCGTCACCTCCTGACGCTCGAAGGCCTGTCGCGCGCCCAGCTCGAGCGGCTGCTCGAGCGCGCCCAGGGATTCGTACGGCCCCTGGGGGTGAGGCCCGCCATGAGCCCGGCGCTCCACGGCACCACGGTTGCGAATCTCTTCACCGAACCCTCGACACGCACGCGCGTGAGTTTCGAGCTCGCCGCCAAGCGCCTGGGTGCCGCGGTCGTGAACCTCGAAATGCAGCTGTCATCGCGCGTCAAGGGCGAGAGCATGCTCGACACCGTGTTCACGCTGCAGTCCATGCAGGTGGACGCGTTCGTCATCCGCGACGCCGAAGCCGGCGTGCCGCAGCTGGTGGCGGCGCACGTCGCGCCGCACGTGAGCGTGCTGTCCGCCGGTGAAGCGCACCTGTCACACCCGACGCAGGGTCTGCTCGATGCGCTCACCATCCGGCAAAACAAGCCGCGCTTCGCGCAGCTCACGGTGGCCATCGTCGGCGACATCCGCCACTCGCGTGTCGCGCGTTCGGACTGGCACGCGCTGCGCACCCTCGGGGTCACGCAGCTGCGCCTCGTGGCGCCGCCCGCGCTCATGCCCGCTGCGGGCGAGTTCGCAGGCGCAGCGCGTCACACCCGGCTCGAAGACGGACTCAGGGACGCCGATGTCATCGTGATGCTGCGCATCCAGAAGGAGCGCATGGGCGAAGCGGACCTGCCCGACGGCAGGCAGTACTTCGCCGCCTGGGGACTCACGCGCGAGCGCCTGGCGCTGGCGCGCCCCGACGCCATCGTGATGCATCCGCAGCCCATGAATCGCGGTATCGAGATCGCCTCCGAGGTCGCCGACGGCCCGCAATCCGTCATCCGCGACCAGGTGCGCAACGGCGTCGCCGTGCGCATGGCGGTACTCGAGGCGGTGCTCGGCACACGCGGTGGCGCTAAGTGAGTCAGGCCCAGCGCGGCACTATTTTCCTGGAAAACGCCCGCGTCATCTCGCAGCTGGCGTATGACGCGGAGCAATTCGTGTTGCGCGTGGCGGCGCCCAGGTGCGCCGCGCACGCCCAGCCGGGTAGCTTCGCGCATCTCACCTGTGACGCGACCATCCCCATGCGCCGCCCGCTGTCCATCATGCGTGCGAACCCGGGCGCCGGATGGATCGAGATGCTCTACAAGGTCGTGGGTCCCGGCCTGCATGCCCTCGCTGCCCGCAAGGCGGGTGACGAGGTGAGCGTACTCGGGCCGATCGGACGTCCTTTTACGCCGCACCCGCAGCGCCCGCGGCCGCTGCTGGTCGGCGGCGGTGTCGGTATTCCGCCCATGGTGTTCCTGGCGGAGGCATTGCGCGCCGATACGCGCGCGGCGTGGCGACCGGTGGTTCTCATGGGATCGGAAGTGCCGTTTCCGTTTCGACCTAGGCCCTCGACCATCATCGTGCCCGGCATGCCGGTCGGCACTATCGCCTGCATGCCGCTGCTGGAGGAATGGAACATCGCAAGCCGCCTCGCGAGCCGCTCGGACTTCCCCGGCTGCTACCCGGGGTTCGTCACCGAGCTTGCGGATGCCTGGCTCGGCACGTTAACGGCCGCCGAGCTCGCCGACATCGGGATCTTCGCCTGCGGACCGACGGCCATGCTGAAAGTGGTCGCCGCGCTCGCCCGCAAGTACCAGCTGCCGTGCCAGGTGTCGCTGGAGGAGTTCATGGCCTGCGCGGTGGGCGGCTGCGCGGGCTGTACGGTCGAAGTGCGCACGCCGGAGGGTCCTGCCATGAAACGCGTGTGCGTGGACGGGCCGGTGTTCGATGCGTACGCGGTGTTCTGAAGATCGAGGAGCTCCCCCATGCTGTTTGACCCACCGAACGTGCAACTGGCCGCCTTCACGAAGCAGCACTGCAGGAAAAAGAGCCTTGCCGATATTCCGCCGCGGCATCTGCGGAACTGGCAGAAACTCACACAGGAAACGGCGGGACGGCACCTCGGGGAGTACATGGCGCCCGCGCGATGGTCCGACAGCGTGGCCTCGCTCCAGACCGCCGTGGCCATCCTGATCACCTACACGCCGGCTGCGCTGAAGGATGGGGACGCATACCAGCAGGCCATCGGGGCGCTGCGCCGCAAGATACTCAGGGATTCGAGGCGGGCTTACGAGGCGCGGCACGGCCGGCTGAGTCTCAAGCCGAGGCGCAAGTAGCGGCAGCGCCGTGAAGCTGTTGCTGGCTGCCGTATTGAGCGTCTGCGTCCTTGCCCTCGCCGGCTGCGGCCGCAACAAGCCGGCACCTGCACCCACCGAGCGCCCTCGCGTGCAGCTGCACGAGTGGCCCCAGGGGCGCGCGGCGCCGGTGAGGATCAACGATGAGCTGTCCCTAGCGATCCCGCTGCAGTACGTGCGCTCGGCGGTCGATACGCTGACGGGCGCGGGCGCGCCCGTCACCGCGGCCGCGCCCTCGGCCGGGGAGCGCCGTGAGGCTCATTTCGATTTCTTCCTGCCAGGCTTCAGCGGCTACACGCTGCAGAACTATCGCAACCGCTCCGACGCTAACAAGGTCGAGGTCCTCTACGTGCACGCCGGCAACCCGCATGAAGCCGACCCGGACGCCCCCGGTGAATATCCACCCAACATGCTGCAGCGTTCGCTCAAGCAGGGTCTCCTGGACCCCAAACCTTTCCAGGACCGGTATGGCCTCAGGTGCTACCGGAGTCGGGTCTTCGCCGACCGGATCACCTGTTATGGCCAGCGCGATCCGGGGGGCGGGGAGGACATAATGCTGACGCTGGGGGTCTCCGTGCCCGAGATGCAGGCCAGGTACTTCTCGAAACGCTACGGCGGCGTGCGGATCGCCTGGCGCACGGACGCGAAGAACCTGCCCCGCTGGCGCGAGATTGATGCGCAGATCCGCAAATTCATCGAGGATTGGAACGTGGCACAGGCCGAGCGGCCCGTGCCCGCTCACGGAACGTAGCGCACCGTAAGTATGCGCAGCCCCAGCTGTATGCGCGCCCGCGCGGCGCGGGCTCAGCCGAAGTTGATCTTGGCCTCCAGGTTGGCGCGCGAGTCGGCGTTGGTGAGCGCTTCTTCCAGCCCGATCCTGCCCTGCTTGTGCAGTTCGTGCAGGGCGACATCGAAACTCTGGATGGCGCGCTCGCTGCTGGCGTTGATGGCTTCCTTGATGGCCACCACGTCACCCTTCTTCACGAGGGTGCTGATATGCGGCGTGTTGATCATGATTTCCACCGCGGCCACGCGCCGGTTCCCCTTACCCATCACCAGGCGCTGCGCCATGATGGCGCGCAGGTACTGCGAGAGGTCGAGGAAGATCTGGTTGTGCTGCTCGCGCGGAAACATGTTGATGATGCGATCGAGCGACTCGGCGCAATTGTTGGCGTGCATGGTGGCGAGCACCAGGTGGCCGGTGCCGGCGAGGTTGATGGCCGCCTCCATGCCCTCCTTGTCGCGAATTTCGCCGATGAGAATCACGTCGGGAGCCGCGCGCACCACACCGCGCAGCGCCCGCGTGTAGCTCTTGGTATCGAGTCCCACCTCGCGCTGATTGACGATCGAGCGCTTGTTGGTGTGCAGAAACTCAATCGGGTCTTCGATGGTGACGATGTGATCGGAAGCGTTCTCGTTGCGGTAGTTGATCATCGCCGCCAGCGTGGTCGACTTGCCCGAGCCGGTGGCGCCGACCATCAGGATGAGGCCGCGCTTCAGCAGCGTCAGCTCGGTGACGATATCCGGTAGCCCCAGCGAGTCCAGCCGCGGCATGTCGGCCGTGATGTAACGCAACACCATCGCCGGGTAGCCGCGCTGCATGAAGACGTTGATGCGGAAGCGCCCGAGTCCGGGCTCCGACACGGCGAAGTCCAGCTCCCATTCACTCTGGAAGTGCTCGCGCTGCTCGGGCGACATGAGCGCGAACGCCGTCTGGCGTACGGTCTCCGGCGCCAGCACCTGCTTGTTGACGGGCATGATCTGCCCCTCGATCTTGATCTTGATCGGCGCGTTGGAGGTGAAAAACAGGTCCGAGGCCTTCTTCTCCACCATCAGCTTGAAAAGCGGCTTGGTATTGAGGGTGGCGTAGCGCCCGGTCACCGCCGCGGTGACCGCGTCGGCGCTGCTGATCGGCTGCTGCGGTGTGGTTTCGGCAAGTGCGGCGTCGACGTCCTTGGCTGCCTTCACAGATTGCGTCCCTGTTCTTCCTCGACGATCTTCAGTGCGCCACCGTCGTCGACGTTCTTGACTTCACGCTTGCTCTCGAGCTTGATGCGCAGGCGCAGCTCATTCTTCGAGTCCGCATTGCGCAAGGCATCTTCGTAGGAGATGTAGCCGGTCTCGTAGAGCTCGAACAGCGCCTGGTCAAAGGTCTTCATGCCAAGACGCGTCGAGCGCGACATCACTTCCTTGATCTCGGCCACCTTGCCCTTGAATATCAGGTCCTGGATCAGCGGCGAATTCAACATGATTTCCATCGCCGCGATGCGCCCGGCACCAGACTCGCGCGGGATCAGCCGCTGCGAGATCAGCGCGCGGATGTTCAACGACAGGTCCATGAGCAGCTGCTCGCGACGCTCGTCGGGGAAGAAGTTGATGACGCGGTCGAGCGCCTGGTTGGCGCTGTTGGCATGCAGCGTCGCCAGCACCAGGTGGCCGGTCTCGGAGAACTGGATGCCGTACTCCATGGTCTCGCGGTCGCGAATCTCACCGATGAGAATCACGTCCGGCGCCTGGCGCAGGGTGTTCTTGAGCGCCGCCTGCCAGGAGTCGGTGTCCACGCCCACTTCACGGTGGGTGATCACACAGCCCTTGTGGGTGTGCACGTACTCGACCGGGTCCTCGATGGTCACGATGTGGCCGCGGGTCTTCTCATTGCGGTAACCGACCATCGCGGCCAGCGTCGTGGACTTACCCGAGCCGGTGCCACCGACGAGCAGCACCAGCCCGCGCTTGGACAGCACGACCTCTTTCATGATCGGCGGCAGGTCGAGTTCCTCGAAGGTGGGGATCTTGGCGTTGATGAGGCGGATGACGCAGCCGGTGGCGCCCTGCTGCACGAAGGCGCTGACGCGAAAGCGCCCGATGCCCGGCGGCGCGATCGCGAAGTTGCACTCCTTGGTGGCGTCGAATTCCTTGGTCTGCCGGTCGTTCATGATGGCGCGCACCAGCGTCGCAGCCTGCTCGACGCTGAGCGCCCGCTCGCTCTGCGGACGGATCTCACCGTCCACCTTGATCGCCGGTGGGAAGCCCGCGGTGATGAACAGGTCGGAGGCCTTCTTCTCGGTTACCCGCCGCAGCAGGTCCTGCATCAGCTTGATGGCCTGGTCGCGATCCATAGTTGCCTACTCTTCCATGCGCTGCGCGCAGGATTCAGCACGGTTCGCCAAGGCACGAACCGTGTTCATGTAACAGTGCACCATAGCGTGCATCACAAGGCGTCCTTGTTCTGTGCCTTGTAACGCGCCTCTTCCTTGCTGACAACGCCCTTGGCGACCAGCTCGGTGAGGCATTGATCGAGCGTCTGCATGCCCTGCGCGCCGCCGGTCTGGATGGAAGAGTACATTTGCGCGATCTTGCCCTCGCGGATGAGGTTGCGGATCGCGGGGGTGCCGATCATGATTTCGTGGGCCGCCACGCGACCACCGCTGTTTTTCTTCATGAGCGTCTGCGAAACCACCGCGCGCAGTGACTCGGACAACATCGAGCGCACCATGTCCTTCTCCTCGCCCGGGAAGACGTCGACGATGCGGTCGATGGTCTTGGCGGCGGAGCTGGTGTGCAGAGTGCCGAACACCAGGTGGCCGGTTTCGGCGGCCGTGAGCGCCAGCCGGATGGTCTCGAGGTCGCGCATTTCGCCGACCAGGATGACGTCCGGGTCTTCGCGCAGCGCCGAGCGCAAGGCTTCACTGAAGCCGAGCGTGTCGCGATGTACTTCGCGCTGGTTGACCAGGCAGCGCTTGGACTCGTGTACGAACTCGATCGGATCCTCGATGGTGATGATGTGGTCGGGCCGGTTGTCATTGCAGTGATTGACCATACCGGCGAGCGTCGTGGACTTGCCCGAACCGGTGGGCCCGGTCACCAGCACCAGTCCGCGCGGCAGCATGCACAGGTCGCGGAAGATCTTCGGCGCCGCCAGGTCATCGAGTGACAGGATCGCGGACGGGATGTTGCGGAACACGGCGCCCGCGCCGCGGTTCTGGTTGAAGGCATTGACGCGGAAGCGCGCCAGCTTTGGAATCTCGAACGAGAAATCGGTTTCGAAAAACTCTTCGTAGGCCTTGCGCTGCTTGTCATTCATGATGTCGTACACCATGGAATGCACTTCCTTGTGCGACAGCGGCGGCATGTTGATGCGCTTCATGTCGCCGTCGACACGAATCATCGGCGGCACACCCGAAGACAGATGCAGGTCCGAGGCATTGTTCTTGACGGCGAATGCCAGGAGTTGCGCGATATCGACAGCCATTGAAGCTCCCTGGAACGGCGCGTACGAAGCTGCAGAAAAGCGCATGCGGGCCTGCACTTCGGGCGCGCTGCAGTATAACGGAGGGGTAACAGGTCCAATATGTTAATGAGTCCGCAGAATTTGCCCGAGCGCATCAATGCAGTGCTCGAACAGGTGCGGCAGGCAGTCGCGACGGCCGGACGGAGTGCGCAGTCGGTCACAGTCTTAGGCATAGGCAAGGGCCAGCCCCCGCAAACGCTGGCCGAGGCCGCGCGCTGCGGCCTGACTCAGTTTGGCGAGAGCTACCTGCAGGAAGCGCTCGAAAAACAGGCGGCGCTGCGGGAATTGCCGCTGACGTGGCACTTCGTAGGGCGCGTGCAGACCAATAAAACACGCGTGCTGGCGGAGCAGTTCGCCTGGGTGCACGCCGTGGACCGGCTCAAAATCGCCGAGCGCCTCGCGGCCCAGCGTCCCTTTCATGCGCCGCCCCTGAATATCTGTCTGCAGGTAAACCTCGCCGCCGAAGCCACCAAGGGCGGCGTCGCCGCCGCGCAACTCCCGGCGCTGGCGGCCGCGGTGGCGCAACTGCCGCGCCTGAAGCTGCGGGGACTCATGTGCATCCCGCCCGAAGAAGCGCAAGTTGCGCGCCAGCGCGCCTGGTTCGCGCAGCTGCGGGTTCTGCGGGATGAGCTCAACGCCGGCGGACTGGCCCTCGACACCCTGTCGATGGGCATGAGCGCAGACTTCCAGGCGGCCATCATGGAAGGCTCCACCATCGTGCGTCTCGGGACCGCGCTCTTCGGCGCCCGACCCTGACTGCCGTGATCAGCCAATTGTTCGCCGGCAAAAGCCGCGCCCTTTGCCGGCGTCGCTGACGCCGCTGGCGGGTTGGCCTGCCGCAAGGGCCACCGGCCCTTTCGGCCAATCAACAAGTACAATGCGCCAGCATGAACAGGAGCGTCTGCATACTCGGCGCCGGCAACATGGGGCGTGCGCTTGTGGGTGGGCTGCTGCGCTCCGGCACGCGCCCCGAACAACTCACCGTCGGCGAGAAAAGTGTTGCAGTGCGCGAGACGCTGGCGCGCGATTTCGGTGTGAGCGCGTCCGCCGACAACCAGCCGGCGGCCGCGGACGCCGCCGTGGTGGTGCTCGCCGTGAAGCCGCAGGACGCCGTGGCGACCCTCGCCGGGCTCGCGGAGCTGTTCGCGAGGCAGCGCCCGCTGGTGGTTTCGGTGGCTGCCGGTGTGCGCATGGCCGCTTTGCAGCGGGCCTGTGGAGCCGGGATCGGTGTGGTGCGCGCGATGCCCAACCGCCCCGCCCTGGTCGGCGCCGGAATCACCGGACTGTACGCCGCGGCCGAGGTCTCCCCGGCACAGCGCGCAGCGGCCGAGCGCGTACTTGGCTCCGTGGGGGAAACCGTATGGGTGCCGAGCGAGGAGGCGCTGGACGCGGTGACGGCGCTCTCCGGGAGCGGGCCGGCCTACTTCTTTCTTCTGGCGCAGCTCATGGCCGAGGCGGGTGAGCGGCTCGGCCTGGAAGCACCGGTCGCGCGGCGCCTGGCGCGCGCGACGCTGTACGGCTCGGGTCTCCTGGCTCAGGCCGCGGATTGCGACCTGAGGCGCCTGCGGGCCGAGGTCACCTCCGCGGGGGGCACGACGGAGGCGGCCGTGCGCATCCTCGAGGGCGCTGACCTGCGCGCCACGGTAGCGCAGGCGCTGGCTGCGGCGGCGCAGCGCAGCCGCGAACTGGCCGCCGCTGCGGTCACGGCAACGGGCGCGGGAAATTCATGAACGCGATCTATTTCATCGTCGAGACGCTGCTGTCGCTGGCGCTGTTCGTGTTCCTGGCGCGGCTGCTGCTGCAACTGACCCGCGCCGACTTCCGCAATCCCATTTCGCAGGCGGTGGTGCGACTGACGAACCCTGTGATCCTGCCGCTGCGGCGCGTGCTGCCCCCGATCGGCAAGCTGGACACGGCGTCGGTGGTTGCGGTGCTGCTCGTGGCCGCGGTCGAGGTCGCCTGCCTGTCCGCGCTGCACAGCACTGGCTTACCCGGTCCGCTCGACTGGGCGCGCTCGATGCTGATCGAAATCGTCCGCACCCTCCTGTGGACCTACTTCTACGCGATCTTCCTCTACGCGCTCCTGAGTCTCATCGCGCCCGGGGGCTACTCGCCCCTGCAGTCGGTGCTCGCGGCGCTGTGCGAGCCGGTGTTGCGCCCGATCCGCCGGCTGATTCCTGCGGTGGCCGGACTCGACCTCTCGCCGCTGTGGGCAATCATCCTCATCCAGGCGTTACTGATCCTGCCCTGGTTTCAACGCTGAGGTGCGGCGTGCCGCGAGCGCTCTTGGCTGACGGAACACGTGCTTAAGCGCGACTTCGCACCGGGAATCACAGCATCCGCGCAGCCTCTGCGGGCATGTCAAGCGCCCCAGGACGGCTCCGCGCACTGCGCAAACCCTGAGAAAAAAGGCATTTCCGCAACACGGGCGGGAAAAAACCGCTTGCGTAAGCGCGCGCATGTGCTATTTTTCGCGCCGATTCTCAATAAGCGGCAGCATTGCACCGCGTTCCGCAATCACTAAATTTAATTCCAGGAGTAGGGCAACATGGCGAAAAAGGGTGGCGCACCGACGAAGTCGGAAGTCCTGACACACATCTCCAAAGACACGGGGCTCTCCCGCAAGCAGATCGGAGGCGTATTCGATTCGCTGAGCGGTGTGATCAAGAAGAGCCTGCGCGGCAACGGCTTGTTCACGATGCCGGGCCTTTTGAAGATGAAGGTCGTCAAGAAGCCGGCCACCAAGGCTCGTGAAGGCGTCAATCCGTTCACCGGCGAAAAGATGATGTTCAAGGCCAAGCCGGCGAGCAAGAAGGTTCGCGTGATGCCGCTGAAGAGCTTGAAGGGCATGGTGAACTCCTAAGAGTTCACGCTTTCCGCTTTGACTGCGGAACCAGGCCCGGGAGGAGAACTTCTCCCGGGCTTTTTGCTTTTTTACATCGCCCCGCGGGCCTCCGCCGCGCGCCCCATGAAGCCGAGCACCGTCTCGCGCAAGTCATTGATGCGGCCGTGAAAGAAATGCCCGGCACCGGGCAGCACGGCGACCTCGGGCGCGGGCGCCAGGGTGCGTGCCCACGCGAGTACGACGTCCGGTGGCACCACATCGTCCGCATCCCCCTGCACGATGAGCCACGGGCACGCCGGCGGCGCAGCTCCCGTCACCCCGACCTTGGTGATCCCCGGTGCGACCGCCACCAGGCGTGCGGGCGCGGCCTCACCCGCAGCCCATACCGCCACCGCACCGCCGAAGGAAAATCCTCCGAGCCACAGCGAAGCGCCCGGCCAGCGCTTGCGCCCGAAGGCGATGACGGCGAGTGCGTCCTTTATCTCGCCGCGGCCGTCGTCATAACTCCCCGCGCTCGTACCGACGCCGCGGAAGTTGAAACGCACCGTGGGTGCTGCGAGCTGGTTGAAGGCACGCGCCAGGGTGTGCACCACCTTGTTGTCCAGCGTTCCGCCGAATAGGGGGTGTGGGTGGCAGACAACCGCGAAGGCGCTGACGGGCACGGGCGCATCGCCCTCGCCGACGAGCGGGGTCTCGACCAGGGCTTCGAGACCTCCTGCAGGACCCGCGAGGCTCAGCCGTTCGGCGCGTGGCGCCCGCAGGATCATGTGGCGGCGGCGCCGCTGCCCACGGGAGCGGCGAGCCGCACCAGCAGGCGATTCAGGCGCTGCACGTACTCAGGCGGATTGGCGAGCGACACGCCTTCGGCAAGCGCCGCCTGATCGAAGAGCAGCTGCGCCAGTTCCGCAAACTGGCTCGCGTCCGCGACGCCATCCAGGTACTTCACCAGCGGATGCCCGACGTTGACCTCCAGCAACGGGCGGGCGTCGGGTGTCTTCTGGCCGGCGGCGGCGAGGATGCGCCGCATCTGCTCGGACAGATCGTGCTCCCCGAGCACCAGGCATGCCGGGGACTCCTTGAGGCGTTCGCTCACGCGCACTTCCGTGACGCGCTCGCCGAGAGCGTCCTTGATGCGCTTCAGCAGCCCCTTGCTCTCCTTGAGATCGGCATCGTGCTGCGCACGGTCAGCGGCGCTCGCCAGCCCTCCGAGGCCCAGATCCCCGCGCGCAGCATCCTTGAAGCGCTTGCCCTCGAAGGTCTCGATCTGCCCCATCACCCACTCATCGATGCGCTCGGCGAGCAGCAGCACTTCAAGTCCGCGCTCCTTCAGGCGCTCGATGGCGGGGCTGCCGCGGGCCGCCTCCAGACTCTCCGCGATGACGTAATAGATGCGGTCCTGGCCGGTCTGCATGCGCGCCACGTAGTCGGCGAGACTCACCGTGGGAGCGTTGTCCGCGGCGTGCGTGCTGGCAAAGCGCAGTAGCGGCAGGATCACGGCCTGGTTGGCGTGGTCCTGGGCGATGCCCTCCTTCAGCACCGCGCCGAATTCCTTCCAGCAGGTGGCGTATTTGTCCGGCTCGTCCTTGGCAAGCCGAGCCAGCACTTCCAGCACCCGCCGGGTGAGTCCGCTCCTGATGGCCTCGACCTCCGGTTCCTGCTGCAGCAGCTCGCGCGACACGTTCAGCGGCAGGTCGGAGGAGTCCACCACGCCCTTGACGAAGCGCAGGTACAGCGGCAGGAACTGCTCCGCGTCGTCCATGATGAACACCCGCCGCACGTACAGCTTCAGTCCCCGCAGCGCGTCGCGTTGCCACAGGTCGAACGGCGCGCGCGCCGGGATGTACAGCAGGCTGGTGTACTCGCGCTTGCCTTCCACCTTGTTGTGGCTCCAGGCGAGCGGGTCGGTGAAGTCATGCGCGAGGTACTGGTAGAACTCCCGGTACTCCTCGTCCTTGATTTCCGCGCGCGGCAGTGTCCACAGCGCTTTCGCCTGGTTCACCACCTCATACTCGAGCGAAGCCTCGCCTTCTTTGCGCATGCGCACCGCAAAACCGATGTGGTCCGAATAGCGGCGGATGAGAGCGCGCAGGCGCATGGGATCGGCGAACTCGCGGGCATCGGCCTTCAGGTGCAGGGTGACCGCCGTGCCGCGGTTGGCAAGGGTAACGGTCTCGACCGTGAAATCCCCGTCAGCGCCGGACTCCCAGCGCACGCCGGCCTCGGGGACAGCTCCTGCCTTGCGTGAACGCACCTCGACCCGCTCGGCGACGATGAACGCGGAATAGAATCCGACGCCGAACTGGCCGATCAGCGCCGAAGCTTGCTGCGCATCGCCCGAGAGCGAGCGGAAGAACTCGCGGGTACCCGAGCGCGCGATGGTGCCGAGGTTCGCGATCGCCTCCTCGCGCGTCATGCCGATGCCGTTGTCCGTAATGGTCACCGTGCCGGCGGCCGCGTCGGCGTCGACACGGATGCCGAGTTCCGGGTCCGCAGCCAGCAGCGCGCTGTCGGCGATGGCAGCGAAGCGCAGCCGGTCGCAGGCATCCGAGGCGTTGGAAATGAGTTCGCGCAGGAAGATCTCCCTGTGGCTGTACAGGGAATGGATCATGAGCTGCAGGAGCTCGCGGACCTCGGCCTGGAAACCGAGGGTCTGGCGGTCGCCCGCCTGTGCGGCGTTCGCTTCAGGGGTGTTCTGGGCTGTCATGCTGGTCTTCCCGTGCGCAAACGCGCTTGCGTAAACCAGCGATCTTGGGAATCGGCGCGGATTTTTCAAGCGCCGCGTGCGTGCGCAGCCCCTGGAGACGGCCTGAGGGTGCTTCAGCCCATCAGGTGCGGCAGGTGCTCGCGCGCGAGCAGCAGTGCCGCCGCACAGGCCAACAACATGGCGGAAGCCGCGGCGATGAAGGGCACGGCGGTCGCGAGAGTCTCGGTTATTGCCGCGGCCGCGAGGTGGCGCAAGGCGCCGGCGACATCATCCAGATCGTCCCAGAGATAAGCGAGGAATTCCATGTGTGGGCGTACTTTACGTGGCCGCGGGGACGCGCGGCGTGCGCGCGCTCACAGTCGTGCGCGCGCCGGCACCTCGCTTGCAGCAGCTGGCGGGCATGCGTAGGCTTGAGCGCGCCCCGTGAACACCCGGACGTGACTTAAATCAGGTCATCATGCAGCGCATCGTCGTCCTGAACCCCAAAGGCGGGTCCGGCAAGACGACCATCGCGATCAACCTGGCGAGTTACCTCGCCTCGCAAGGGGCGAGGCCGGTACTGATGGACTTCGACCCGCAGGGTTCCACGGTCCGCTGGGTCCGCAAGCGCAAGCCCTCGCAGGCGCAGATCCAGGTCATCGCGGCCTTTGAGAAGGACACGCGCACCACCCGTGCGTTCCAGCTGCGCGTCCCCGACGACACCAGCCACATCGTCGTCGACACCCCGGCTGCGCTCGAGCCCGGACAGCTGCCGGAAATGACCCGCGATGCCGACAAGATCATCGTGCCGGTGCTGCCATCGGATATCGACATCCATGCCTGCTCCAAGTGCATCCGCGACCTGTTGCTGGTGGCCAAGATCCGCCGTGAGGACAACCGCATCGGGGTCATCGCCAATCGCATTCGCCGCAATACCCTCACCTACCAGTCACTGATCCGCTTTCTGCACACGCTCGGCATCCCGATCGTGGCCACCATCCGTGACTCGCAGAACTACGTGCGCGCCGCGGAACTGGGGGTCGGCGTGCACGAGATGAAGAGCTACGTAGCCCAGGACGACGTGGCGCAGTGGGCACCGCTGGTGCGGTGGCTGGCCGGCACGGTGCCGGAGGCCGGGTCGCCGCCCGCGCAGTCCTCGGGAGGCGCGGGCGAGACCGGGGAGACGGGAGCGACCACGATCGTCGCTGCGGAGGTAAAACCGGCGCCGGACGCCTCTGCGGTGCCGCCGGCCGTGGCTAACGCCTGAAGGGAGGGCACGCCTCAGGGGCGCGCCGTGCGCTGCTCAGCGCTTGGGGTTCTTGGTGGCGCTGTTCGCGCCGCCGGTCGGGCTGTCGGGGACCGCCCAGGAGCCGCGCACCTGGTCAGCCCAATTCTTGTAGTTCGACCAGGTGTAGAGGTTGCGGGTAATCGCAGCCTGACGGGCGCGGGCGCGCTGCATGCGATCAAGCCAGTTGGCGTAAGCGTCCGGCCCCCCGGTGGGGTTGCTGGGTACCGCGTCGCGATGCGTACCGGGCGCTTCGTCTCGCCCCTTGTCGGATGAGCTCATGGAAGCTCCTGAAAGGTTGCTTGCAGCGTACGGGTTAACAACGCGCACCGCAGGAACTGGTTCACAAGCATGTCGCCACCCGCATACGCTGGGACACAGCTCTCGCGGGATGAAAAAAAAGTGTGCGGCGCGCGCGTGCGTTATGTCAGGCGACCAGCCGGTACACCGGCTGGTAGAGGCTGCCAGGCAGGCGCATGCGCTTCTGCGCGACGAACGCCGCCAGCAGCTCATCCAGCAAACGCATGATGGTCGGGTCGCCGGCGAGCTCGTAGGGACCCAGACGCTCAATGGCCTTGATGCCGTATTCCTTGACGTTGCCGGTGACGATGCCGGAAAACGCGCGCCGCAGGTTGGCGGCGAGTTCGTGCGGGGGCTGGCCGCGCTTAAGCTGCAGCGCCCGCATCGATTCGTGCGTGACCTCGAAGGGCTGCTGGAATTGCGGCCGAATCGACAGCAACCAGTTGAAGTTATAGGAGTCGCTCTGGCGACGGCGGAACTCGCGCACCGCATCCATGCCGCGGACCATGCGCCGCGCAACCTCCGCCGGATCATCCACCACTACCGCCAGACGACGCACCGCCTCGGCGCCGAGGGTCGCCTCGATGAAGCGGCAGATGTGCTCGAAGTAGCCCGCGCTGGCCGCAGGTCCGGTGAGCACGATGGGGAACGGCTGGTGCTGGTTGGCGGGATCGAGGAGGATTCCGGTCAGGTACAGGATCTCTTCGGCGGTGCCGGCGCCCCCCGGAAACACCACAATGCCGTGCGCCATGCGCACGAAGGCCTCGAGGCGCTTTTCGATGTCCGGCAGGATCACCAGCTGGCTGACGATGGGATTCGGCGACTCGGCGGCGATGATTCCCGGCTCGGTAATGCCGATGTAACGGCCGTGTTCGATACGCTGCTTGGCGTGACCGATGGTGGCGCCCTTCATGGGCCCCTTCATGGCGCCCGGTCCGCAGCCGGTACACACGTCCAGGCCGCGCAGGCCGAGCTGGTAGCCGACCTCCTTGGTGTACTCGTACTCCTCGTCGGCGATCGAGTGTCCGCCCCAGCACACGACGAGATTCGGCCGCGCCTTGTGGTCGAGCAGCCGCGCGTTGCGCAGCACGTGAAACACCGCATTGGTGATCGAGGCGGAGTTGGTGAGATCGAAACGCCCGCTCGCGACGATCTCGCCGGCGATGTAGACGACGTCGCGCAGCACCGCAAACAAGTGCTCCTTGATGCCGCGGATCATCTGCCCGTCGACGAAAGCCGCCGCCGGCGCATTGCGCATCTCGAGCTTCACGCCCCAGGCGTGGCGCACGATGCGGATGTCGAAGGCGCGGTAGTGGTCGAAGATTTCCTTGGCGTTGTCGGTGCGCGCGCCGGAGTTCAGTACCGCGAGCGCGCAGCGCCGGAACAGCGGGTACAGCCCTCCCTGGCCGGTGTCGAGGAGCTTGTCGATCTCGGTCTGCGAAAGATTCTCGAGACTGCCGCGCGGACCCACCCGCGCGTCGACAAACTCTGGCGACTCGCTGGCGCTCACATCTACGGAAGAATGTCGATGGGCGCGTTGTCCGGCGTGAGCATCCAGATCTCGACCATGTCGGCGTCGGACACGGCGATGCAGCCATCGGTCCAGTCGGTGCGCTGGTAGTAGTCCACGTCGTGCTTCATGAGGTTCGGCAGGCCGTGAATCATGATCGAGCCGCCCGTCTGCCAGTGGCGCGCGCGCGCGCGCCTGAGGTCCGTTTCGTTCGGGTAGGAAACCTCGATCGACAGAAAATAGTCGCTGCGGGAGTTGCGCCGCGAGAGGCGGTAGTCGCCCTCGGGCGTGCGGAAGTCTCCCGAGCGTTGCTTTTGCCCGGTGGGATTCAATCCGAGCGCAACGTGATAGCTGCGCACCACATTGCCGCCGTGCATGAGATCCAGGCGCCGCTGTGCCTTGTGCACGACCACCCGGTCGACCACCGGCAGACTCGCCTCACTCGAGTGCAGCATCACGGCCTGCGTCCCCGGCAGGTCGTCCGCCAGGCCCGCGCCCATGGGCAACAGCAGCGCAAGAGCGGCTAAGATCCTGAAATTCATGCGTTTCCGGTAGCCTATGTCCATTCTGGGAGGATTATAAACGCTGGGGCCTTTCACGGGCATGAACCTCCGTCACACCCCGTCGGTCAGCCCCCGCTGCCGATCAGCTCAACGCGCGGCATGGCGAGTTTCACCCCGGCATGCAGCTCAGCGAGATCGACGTCCGGGTTGTACTGCTGCAGCAACCACATCGGCAGCTGTGCGCCGTGCTGCGTGAGTGTCCACAGGGAGTCGCCGGGACGCGCGACGTAGACCTCGGTGCCCACGATACGGTGGGATGCGAAGTAGCTCGCCTGCAGCGCCCGGTGATACTCACGCCGCCGTTGCTCAAACCCCTCGCGTGCGACCTTGCGAAAGTTCAGCCGGATACGCTGGCCGATGAGCACCGGCCGGCGTGCCTTGAGGTGATTGAGCGTACGCAGGTTGTCCGTGGGCACCCCGAGCCAGTCGGCGTAGTGCCCCAGTGTCTCATCGGCGGTGACACGGATAGTGCCGTCCCTGGCGACCGAGTAGTCGATGGGATCGGCGCTTTGCTGCACCTCGGCCGCGGGCCCGAGCGCCGGGCCGATCGCTTCCGCCTGTGCGGCTGACACCGGTTGTGGCCCCGCATGCCCATGAACCGTGATGGTCGCCAGTTGCGCCTCGGCATCCTCCGCGCTCTCGCGCTGCGCGACCTCCTCCGGCACGGCGCCTCCAGGTGAGGCGGCCGCGGCGCTCGCCAGCCGCGCGGCTGGTTTGACCGGGTGCTCCGCAGACGGCGCGGCATTGGCGGGCGTGCTGGCCTCGGCAACGAGCCCCGTGACACCTGCCACCGGCACCGCCGGCGACTCAGGCAGCGCCAGCACGCGGCCCGCGTGCAGCCGTGCGCTGGTGCGCAGACGATTCAGCTGCGCCAGCGCGTGGACCGACACGCCGAAGCGGTCCGCGACGTTCGCCAGCGTATCGCCGCGTTGCACGCGA
Organism: uncultured Gammaproteobacteria bacterium; assembly: GCA_963718865.1. Lineage (GTDB taxonomy): Bacteria > Pseudomonadota > Gammaproteobacteria > Steroidobacterales > Steroidobacteraceae > 13-2-20CM-66-19. The sequence continues at coordinate 902,441 of CAVRAE010000002.1, forward strand.
TAGCGCGGTGGCGCCCGCTGGCCGGCATACAGCTCGTGCGGACCCAGCCGCTGCGCCAGCAGCTCGCTGCTCCAGTGCTGACCGTCCGCCGGCAGCCGCAGGCGGTAGTCGCGCGGGATCCGCTGTCTGCCCTCCCACACCGTTTCCAGCAGCGCCGGGTTCAGTGCGCGCAGCTTGCCGCCTTCGATCTTCAGCGCGTGCTCGAGCGCCGTCGCGGTCACATAGGCAGGCACCTGCACTTCCTGGAAGTGCGCCTCGGGTTCCCTCTGCAAGTCACCGAAGTACTTCGACGGGTCGTGGTCGATCTGCTGGGCGGCCAGGAAGGACACGTAGAAGTTGCGCGACGCGAAGCCGAAGGTACGGCTGTGGTAGTTGCGCACGATGGTGACGATGTCCTCGGTGCCCAGGGTTTCCTTGGCATGCCGCACCCCGGCGGTGCCGTGGTTGTAGGCCGTGAGCGCGAGCGGCCAGGTCCCGAGCACGCTGTAGTTGTAGGCGAGCAGCTGCGCGGCAGCCTCGGTGGAACGAAATGGGTCCAGCCGATCGTCCACCGCGCCGTCGATGCGCATGTAGCGCCGCCCGGTCGAGCGCATGAACTGCCACAGTCCCGCCGCGCCCACCTTCGAGTACGCGGACGGGTTAAAGGAGGATTCGACGTGCGGCAGCACCGCGAGTTCTGGCGGCAGGCCGAGGCTGGCGAGCGTCCCGGCAATGTGTGACTCCCAGGCGCCCGAGCGGATCAGGCCCGCACGGAAGCGATCCGACTGCCCGAGCTGAAAACGGATGTCATCGACGGCCGCCCGCAGCCGCTCGGGTGTGCCTTCAGCACCCCACAGGGCCTTGATGCGCTGGTCGTCGGCAGCCAGTGCAGCACCGCCGGCGTCGGCGTCGGCGATGCGCTTGAGCGCCGCGCCGTAGCGATCGCGCGCCGCGTCCACCAGCTTCTCGCGCTCGGCGGGCGGGGTGTCGGGTGGAAAATGCAGCGTGTCGTAGACAACGCCGAGGTTGTACTGGTCATGCAGGAAGCCGGAGTTGGTGTCGATCTGCGTGTAGACATGGATCCAGAACTGCACATCCCGCTCGAGCTGCGGCGGGCGCGGCATCGGGTTGTCGGCAGCAAATGCGCGCGCCATCGTCAGCAGGCAAAGACCGGCAGCCAGGCAAACGGTCCCGGGGCCACGCAGCCGCTTACCCACCGCTTGATTCCTCACCCGCTGTCGACTTCATTTACACTCCTGAGGAATCTCATTTTATCAATATATTCAACAAGTTGTAAGACCAGCGGGCGACCTGGTTCACGCATCGCCGCGCCCAGGACGTCGAGCATTTTGACACTGACGCGGGTTTGGCGCCGCTGGGGCGGCCCCGCCACGCGTCCGGGCGGCAGTCCGCGATGCGCAACTCACGGCGCTTTTGCGCACTGCGTCACACAAAGGGACCGGCCCGGGGACAACTTGTCACATCGCCCCGGGTGACGGCACGGCTGGCACGCGTGTTGCTTATATCCGTACCAGGAAAGAATTCCGGGAAGGAAGAGCCAACGGGATAACCGAAGAAAGCGTGGGTCCGAAGACGACTGACAGCTCGCCGGCCACCACGTCACTACCTGAATAACAACGAGAAGACACTCCTCCACACAAGCAAGCGACCGACACCCCGCCTTCCGGCGGGGTTTTTTTTGGCGGCAAAAAAAGAGGCAGCCTGAGGCTGCCTCCTGAATCCGGATCGATCTGTCAGTTCGCGTTGGTCGTCGGAAACCAGCAACTCACCCGCACTTGGAATCGCCACAATTCAGGCACGTCATGCAGCCGTCCATCATCACCACGGCGGCGGTGCTGCAGCGGCTGCACAGCTGGGCGCCTTCCGGGAAATGCGACTTGGCGAAAGCGTCGGCCTGCTTGGCGCGCGCCTCGAACTCCGCGCGCTTCTCGTCGACCAGCTTCTGCTGGTGCACGTCCAGCTGCGTCTTGCGGATGAGTCCAATGGTCTGCAGGTGCTTCTCGATCACGTGGCCGAGCTCGGCGATGATCGAGGGCATGAACTTGCCGCCTGGCTGCCAATAGCCACCGCGCGGATCGAACACCGCCTTCAGCTCGTCCACCAGGAAGGTGACGTCGCCGCCCTTTCTGAACACCGCCGAGATGATGCGCGTGAGCGCCACGATCCACTGGAAGTGATCGAGGTTCTTGGAATTGATGAAGATCTCGAATGGCCGGCGCTGCTCATACTCGGTGCCCTCGTTCAGCACGATGTCGTTGATGGTCACGTACATCGCGTGATCGGAGATCGGGGTCTTGATCTTGTAGGTCGAGCCGATGAGCATCTCCGGACGCTCGAGCTTCTCGTGCATGCGGATGACTTTGGCGGTGTGGCCGTTCTTGTCGCGCACGAACTCGTCCGCCGCCTGCGCGGGCAGCCGCGCCTGCGCCGCCTTGTCGAGTGGCGGCTTGCTGTCAGCCTTGTCCTCGGGCTTCTGCACCGCGTACTTGACGATTTTGCGATCGATCTTGATGGTCATGGATATTCCTGCCCGCTCAGGCGCGTTCAGTAGCGCCCGTAGTACCCGTCTTTCATGGCGTCAAACAAATTCGCGGCGGTGTGAATCTCACCGTCGTAGTCGATTTCCTCGTCGCCACGCACCTCCACCACCGAGCCGTCCTCGAGCGTGAACTTGTAAAGGGTGTTCTTGAGGTCCTGCTCCTTCACCAGCACGCCCTGGAACGCCTCCGGATTGAAGCGGAAGGTCGTGCAGCCCTTCAGGCCCTGCTCGTGTGCATACAGATAGATGTCTTTGAATTTCGCGTAGGGGAAATCCGTAGGCACGTTCGCCGTCTTAGAAATCGATGAATCGACCCACTTCTGGGCCGCAGCCTGCACCTCGACATGCTCCTTGGGAGTGACCTCGTCCGAGGCGATGAAATAGTCCGGCAGTCTTTCGCCATCGTTGGTCGCTCCAGGTTTGGCATTCGAATTGACGAGCTCGCGATACGCCAGCAGCTCGAAGGAATAAACGTCGACCTTTTCCTTGGATTTCTTGCCTTCGCGGATCACGTTTCTGAAGTAGTGATGCGCAAACGACGGCTCGATGCCATTCGACGCATTGTTGGCGAGCGACAGCGAGATCGTGCCGGTGGGCGCGATCGAGGTGTGGTGCGTGAAGCGCGCGCCGCTCTCGGCCAGTTCGTGCACCAGCTGCGGGGCGACCTGCGCCACGCGCTGCATGTAGCGGCTGTATTTCGCGTGCAGCAGACGCCCGGCGATCTTCGAGCCGGGCTTCCAGCCGTCCTTCACCATCTCCGGGCGCTTGCGCAGCATCTCCTTGGTGACCGTGAACTCTTCGTTCATGATCGGCGCCGGACCCTTCTCGCGCGCGAGCTCGAGCGCGGCTTCCCAGCCGGCGACTGCCATTTCGCGCGTCACGTCCTCGGTGAACTTCAGGGCTTCAGGGGAGCCGTACTTCATCTTCAGCAGCGCCACGGTGCTGCCGAGTCCCAGGAAGCCCATGCCGTGTCGGCGCTTGCGCAGGATTTCCCCGCGCTGCTGCTCGAGCGGCAGGCCGTTGACTTCGACGACGTTGTCGAGCATGCGCGTGAACACCTTCACGACTTCGCGATACTCGTTCCAGTTGAACTCCGCGAAATCCCCGAACGGATGCTTCACGAAACGCGTGAGGTTCACCGAACCCAACAGGCACGAACCGTAGGGCGGTAATGGCTGCTCACCACAATTGCCTGTCACAAGCCCATTGAAGATCAGATTATTCTTATCGGGTTGCGTCGTATCGAACACCGCTTCGCGGCCAACAAATCCGATGCTGGTGATCGCGCTGGTGAACTGTTCCTGGTAAGCGGTCGGATGCTGCTCCTTCCACTCCTGGTACTTGCGATTCTTCGCTTCCGTGATGAAACCGATCTCCTCCATGAAGCGATCGCGTGATCCGGAACCGATGATCAGCTCGTAGTCTGCCTGGCAGGCGTATAGCTTCTTGCCGCCCTTACCGTCCGGAAGCGGGCGCTGACCCGCCTCGCGGCGCTTCAGAGTGCGGCCGAAAATGCCGAAATTCGACAGCAGCATCTGCACGTCCTTGAGCAGGGACAACTGGCTGGATGCCAGGCGGATGGTGCAATACGCATTCTTGTCATCACGCTGCACCGTGCCATCAGACTGGAACAGCCCGCGCAGGTAGCCGCGCACGCAGTCCTCGTTGCCGCGCCAGACAATTTCCGGTACCTGCGTTTTCGCTTTGGCCGTGAAACCGTAGTGCTCAAGGACCCGCGCCAGGATCACCGAGCGGATCATGATCAGATTGCGTTCCGGAACTGCCACAGCGCTGACGCTGTACTCGCGCCTGGTGTTCGCCCAACCAGCTATCAGTGAGTTGACGTAAGTAACCACTTCCTGCGCGTAGTCGCGATCCTCTCCCCAGAGGTTCACCACGGCCGCATTCTTGCCGTGGCCGCGGTTGGTTAAGTGTCCGTCGCCGGTGAGAAGTCCAATCAACGCACCGAGTTCTTCACTGCCGCACCCGCCGAACTGGCCCTTGCCAGACTGCACCAGCAACGCATCGCCGAGCTTCAGATCCTTCAGCTTGATCTTGCCGCGTGCGGTATAGAAATCATGCCACTCGGTGGCCTTGATTTCGTAACCATCCTCCGTCACGACGCGATACACATCTGCGGACGGTGACGTCATAAACGCAGGGACCGCCTCGCGCACGGTCACACCCATGCCCTCACCAAGCGCGCGCTTGTCGACGGTGGCCTGGATCTCCACTCCAGCGTCGTACAGGTCGCCAATGCGTACCAGTCCATAGCGCGTCGCGAGGCGCGTATCGGCGGTGACGCACGGGTTGGTGGCGCGGATGTTCTCGCACCACCAGTTGTTGTTCATCTCGTTGACGCGGTCGATGAGAATGAAGCCCGGCTCGGCAAAGTCATACGTGGACGTCATGATCACGTCCCACATGCGACGCGCCGGCAGGGTCTTGTAGATCTTGCAGGCGACCAGGCCCTCGTCGTTGGCGACATAGCCCTCGTGCACCGGCCATTCGCGCCACACGAACTTCGCCGCATCAGTGAGATCGGGCTTATCCGCCTCGTATTCGCGCTGCGTCAGGGGGAAGGCGAGCTTCCACTCAGTATCCTCGCGCACCGCCTGCATGAACTCATCGGTGATCAGCAGCGACAGGTTGAATTGCCGCAGGCGCCCGTTCTCGCGCTTGGCGCGGATGAACTCCATGACGTCCGGGTGCCCGATATCAAACGTGCCCATCTGCGCGCCGCGGCGGCCGCCGGCGGAGGAGACGGTGAAACACATCTTGTCGAAGATATCCATGAAGGACAGGGGGCCGGATGTATAGGCGCCCGCGCCCGACACGTAAGCGCCACGCGGGCGCAGCGTCGAGTGCTCATAGCCGATTCCCGCTCCCGACTTGAGCGTCAGCCCTGCCTCGTGGACCTTCTTCAGGATGTCGTCCATCGAATCATGAATCGTGCCCGAGACCGTGCAGTTGATGGTCGAGGTGGCGGGTTTGTGCTCCAGCGCTCCGGCGTTGGAGGTGACGCGGCCGGCGGGAATCGCGCCCCGGCGCAACGCCCACAGGAAGCGCTCGTACCAGTGCTCGCGCGCCTCGGCTCGCTCAATATTGGCGAGCGCGCGCGCCACGCGCTGATAGGTCTCGTCCATCGACTTGTCGATGGGCGTGCCGTCCTTGGCGGTCAGGCGATACTTTTTATCCCAGATGTCGAGCGACGCTTCCTGGAAGGGAATCGCATCAATATCTTTGGGTTCTATCTTGACGACGGTGTTCATGAAATCCGCGGCGCTCCACGTTCTTGACGCCTTTTCTCATCGGATGAAGGGAATACCGGCGGTGCCGCGACACGATCTGTAGTGAGCCGCGAGCCCTACCGGTAACCTGCTGCCTGTCAGAACAGTCAGGCCCCTGCAACCTCCCCCCGACCGCGTGACCCTGATCGCCTTGCGCGAACACAAGATCTTGTGTGTCGGGGTCGAAAGCCTAATGACGACCTCGGGGTGCGTCAAGATTCCATAATGTGTTTTTTCGTACCGATTTAGATCATTTATTTCAATGTATTACGTCGTTCGTAGCCACAGGATGCGAGATATTTTTTACCAAAACTGCGGTCGCCGGAGCCCAGACCCGCCACCCCAATATCTTGTGCCCAGGCCAGTCACAGGTTTTGCACAAGCTGCCCACAGGCAGGCACTGCCAGGACCCCGGTTGCCGCCAGTCCGCGAGCTTGCGAACTCCACCCTGGCTACTTTTTGACCATCCGGCGCCCGGGCGGTTGCGCTTACCCGGCGCTGCACGACCTGCGCTCTTGAAACCACCACCAGCAAACCGCACATCGTGTGCAAGACGCGCATCGACTGCGCTTAGCTTTTCAAATTGCCTTTCCAACAGGAGATCACTATGACCATCGTTCGTTATGAGCCGTGGGCGTTCGTGGGCCGCTTGCAGCGGCAGCTCGATCGCGCGCTCGGCGAGACCCAGGGCCTGGCTGACGGCGCCGCTAGCGCCAGCGTCAGCTGGATTCCGCACGTCGACATCCGCGAGGAAGCCGAGCGCTTCGTGGTGGTGGCCGATGTGCCGGGCGTCGAGCCCAAGGACATCGAAATCACCGCCGACAAGGGCGTGCTGACGGTGCGCGGCGAGCGCCGCGTGGAGAAGAAAGCGGCCGTGGACGGCTACGAGCGTACCGAGCGCGCCACGGGTACGTTCCTGCGCCGCTTCACCCTCCCGGAGAGCGCCGACGCGGAGGCCATCAAGGCGACTCACGTCAACGGCGTGCTCGAGCTGAGCATCCCGAAGCGCCCCCAGGAACAGCCGCGACGCATTAACGTCCAGGCTGCCTGAAGTCGTCACTGACCCCGGACACCCCGGCGGTGCGTTCCTAAGCCCCGCCGGGGTGTCTGTGGCCCCATGAGCTGCCCGCGGGGCTAGAATTCATCAGGCCATGAGAGTCCGAATTTCCGCCTTGTGCCTGATCGCCGGGCTGGCGGCGGCAGCGTCCCTCGCCGGTATACCCCCGGCAGTGGGAGATACGCCGCTTCCCACGCTCGCGCCCATGATCAGGAAGGTCTCCCCGGCGGTAGTCAACATCGCCACACGCGGCACCGTACGCGAGAGCGGCTCGCAGAACCCGCTGCTCGATGATCCGTTCTTCCGGCACTTCCTTGATGTGCCGCCCAACTCACCGGCTCACGAGCGGCCGTTTCAGAGCGCCGGCTCGGGCGTCATATTCGACGCCCGCAAGGGTTATATCGTCACCAACGCGCACGTGGTGGAAAACGCCAGCGAGATCACGGTGACGCTGCAGGATGGACGCGACCTCAAGGCCACGGTCGTCGGCAGCGACGCGCCTTCGGACGTGGCGGTGCTGAAAGTGCCGGCCGAGGGCCTGGCGCAGATCGCGCTGGGTGATTCCGCGAAATCCGAAGTCGGCGATTTCGTGGTGGCAATCGGCAACCCCTTCGGGCTGCAGCATACGGTTACTTCGGGGATTATCAGCGGCCTGTCGCGCTCCGGGATCACCCCCGATGGCTACGAGGACTTCATCCAGACCGACGCCTCGATCAATCCGGGCAACTCCGGCGGGGCGCTCGTCAACCTGCGCGGTGAGCTGATCGGGATCAACACCGCCATCCTCTCCCGCACCGGCGGCAACATGGGAATCGGTTTCGCGATCCCGGTGAACATGGCGCGCAACGTCATGCAGCAGCTGCTGCGCTATGGCGCGGTGAAGCGCGGCGAGCTTGGCGTAAGCATGTACACCGTCACCCCGGACATTGCTCACTCCCTGGGCCTGAGCAATGTGGCCGGAGCGCTGGTCGCACAGGTTATCGAGGGCTCGGCCGCCGAGCATGCGGGCATCCGCGCCGGCGATGTCATCACGACGGTCAACGGCCAGGCGATCAAATCCAACAGCGAGCTGCGCAACACGGTCGGCCTGCTGCGCGTCGGCGACACGCTTCAAGTCGGTCTGGTGCGCGACGGCAAGCCGCTGCATGTGACCGCGGTGATCGCGGATACCGCCGACAACGCCGCCTTCGCGCCAACCGCGAGCCACCAGAGCCCACCGCACTAGCGTCCTATGGGGGCGTCCGCCGACGCTGCAGGCGTGCACAGGCGCGCATGCCGCGTGGCGCGCGACTGCTGCGCGAGCTCTCGCACCGCGGCGTAGAAGCGCGGCAGGTCGTCGTCGTTTGCCGCCAGCAGCCGCTCGAAGCCCGGCACGCAATCAAAATAGGTCGCCACCGAGGCCAGGCGCGCGTTGTTGAGTCCGGCGCCGATCCATTGGTCGTACAGCGGGTAATGCACCCCCAGGCGTTTCTCGAGCGCACGGATGTCAGCGGTCAGCGCGGCGAGGATGCGCACCTTGCCGGCGCGCAGCTCATCGCGCGGCGCACCCGTGGCGTACAGCCGTGCGAGCTGCGCGCGGGTGGCGGCCAGCAGGTCAAGGAACTCACGCTCCTGCGCATGGTGCTGGCGGAACTGGCGGATGCGGCCGGGTTGGCCCTGGTGGATAAGCCAGCGCTCCAGGCCCACGTCTTCCACCGTGGTGGCGAACGCCTCGTTGAATTGCGAATCGTTGCGCACGTACAGCAGCTGGTGCGCGAGTTCGTGAAAGATGGTGGCGGCCAGTTCGTCGTCGTCGTAGCGCAGCATGGAAGACAGCACCGGGTCGGAAAACCTGCCGAGGGTCGAGTAGGCGGGCACGCCATCTACCACCACGTCGAAGCCGCGTACCGCGAGGGCCGCCGCAAACTCGCGCGCGCGCCGTTCACTGAAATAGCCGCGATAGGCGACGCAGCCGGCGACCGGGAAACACCACACCCGGGGCTTGACCGAGAACTCCGCCGTCGCCACCACGTTCCACACCACGTATGGCCGGCCGATGTCGGCGTAGGTCGTGTAGCTCCTGTTGTCCGGCAGGTGCAGTTCGGCGGCAGCGAAGGCGCGCGCCGCACGCACCTCCGTGAGACGCGCCTTGAGCGGCGCGGCGGTGCGCGGGTCGGCGATGAGGCTGTCGATAGGCACGCGCGCGTGCAGCACCTGCAACTCGCCGTTGGCGGCCTGCAGCAGATAGGTGGTGCCGCAGCCCGACAACAACACGCAGCCGGCGTACAGCAACACGCGGCGCAGTGGGGTCTCGGTTACCATGCGCATCATGCGAGTCTACTTGGTTGGCGGCGCGGTTCGGGACCGCCTCCTCGGCCGTGCGGTGAGCGAGCGCGACTGGGTGGTCGTCGGCGCGACGCCCGAGGAGCTGGTCGCGGCCGGCTACCTGCCGGTCGGGCGTGAGTTCCCCGTATTCCTGCATCCGCAGACGCGCGAGGAATACGCGCTCGCGCGACTGGAGCGCAAGGTAGCGCCCGGCTACCGCGGCTTCACGACGCAGTTCTCACCGGATGTCACGCTGGAGGAGGATCTGCGGCGCCGCGATCTGACAATCAACGCCATGGCCGAGGGCGCCGGCGGCGAGCTCATCGATCCCTACGGCGGCGAGGCGGATCTCGGCGCGCGCGTGCTGCGGCATGTGGCGGAGAGTTTCATCGAGGACCCGGTGCGCATCCTGCGCGTCGCGCGCTTCGCGGCGCGTTATGCGCAGCTGGGATTCAGCGTCGCCCCCGAGACCCTGGCCCTCATGCGACGCATGGTGGCTTCGGGGGAAGTCGAGGCGCTGGTTCCCGAGCGGGTCTGGACCGAAGCTGAACGCGCGCTCGGGGAGACGCGCCCCGAGGTGTTTTTCGAAACGCTGCGCGCCTGCGGCGCGCTGGCGGTCATTTTTCCCGAGATCGACGCGCTATACGGTGTGCCGCAGCCGCCACGCTGGCACCCGGAGATCGACACCGGCGTGCATGCGATGCTGGCGCTGCGCTACGCGGCGGACAGCGGCGCCGCAGGTCCCGTGCGCTTCGCGGCCGTGGTTCATGACCTCGGCAAGGCGCTTACGCCGCGCGAGCGCTGGCCGAGTCACCATGGTCACGAGGATGCCGGCGTGCCTTTGATCGACGCGCTGTGCGATCGGCTCAAGGTCCCCACCGCGTACCGCGAGCTTGCGGTGCTCACGGCGCGGCAGCACACGCTGGTACACCGCGCGGGTGAGCTGAAGCCCGAGACGGTGCTGAAGCTCCTCGACGCCAGCGACGCATTTCGCCGGCCGGAACGCTTCGCGCAACTCCTGCGGGCGTGCGAAGCGGATGCGCGTGGCCGCACCGGGAGGCAGACCGAACCCTACCCGCAGGCTGACTATCTCAAGGCGGCGTTCGCAGCCGCCGCGGCGGTAGCGCTCACCGAGCAGGATCGGCAGGGACTCGCGGGACCTGCGATCGGCGCGCAGCTGCGCCAGCGGCGCCTCGCCGCACTCATCGCCGTAAAGGCGAACGCGGCGCCGGTTCCCTAGGCGGCGCACAGCCGCTGCAGCGGCTCAATATCCTGCGCGGTGCAGGGCCGTCACGGCAGCGGCCGCGACCAGGCAATAGATCCCGAACAGGTACCAGCGGCCGCCCTCGAGCCAGCGACTCAGCCACTTCAGCGCCAGTAACCCGGCGAGAAAGGCCACTAGCGCGCCAAAGACACTGTAAAGACCAACCGCGGCCAGATCCGCGGTGCCGTGGATGCGGGCCGACTGCACCAGCCGCAGCACCTCGCGCGCCACCACGGGCGGAGTCAGGATCACGGCGAGGGCGAAACTGAAATCCTCAGCTCGCGCCTTGCTCACCCCCAGCAAAATTCCGGTTGAGATGGTTGCACCCGAACGTGAGAAGCCGCGAAATGGCAGGCACAGTCCCTGGACGGCGCCGATGACACCCGCCTGCTTCAGGTGCAGATCGCCCGAAGCCGAAGCGCCGGGCGCACTGGCGCGTTTCTCGAAGAGCCCCGCGATCAGGATCAGGATGCCGGCCGCCGCCAGCGCCGGGGCGATCAGCTCCAGGTGACTGAAAAGGTCCTCGATCTGCGCGTGCGGCAGGTTACGGAAGGCCGTCTTTTCGATGACTATCTTGATGGCTCCGCCAACCACCGCGGTGAGCGCCGTGGCGACGACGAGCAGCACGGCAAAGTTCCGCAATGCCGGCGCGCTCGTGAAATAGCTGCTGCGCCACCGCTGCCAGAAATACACGATCACCGCGAACATGGTGCCCGTGTGCAGCATGACCAACAGCAGCGTCATGGGCGGCGAGGACGGATCCAGACCCAGCAGTTTCTCGGCCACGACTACGTGCGCGGAGCTCGACACCGGCAGCAGTTCCGCCAGACCCTGCACGATCGCCAGGATGATGATTTTCAACAGTGACATGCGCGCTTACCCTGCCTCGTCGAACCCGAAAAAGGGCGCCATCTTAACCGCCCGCGGCCCGCAGGCGCGCCTCACAGCGAGTGGCGCAGGTCCTGCACGGCAAAGCCCTGCAGCGGCGCATCGCAGGCGCGGGTCAGCGCCATGACCTTGAACGCCTCGCCCATTTCCCCCGGCATGAGCAAACGCCGCGCCTCGCCGGCAAGCCGCGCCCGCGCGCTGCCCTCCGGCGCGCGCGTCACCAGCTCCTCAATGCCGGTGGCGAGCAGGAACGCCGCCTGGGTCGCGAAGCCGGCAACCGTGAGATCAGCGCCGAGCGCGGCGTCGGCGACACTCGTAAAGTCGACCCACGCGGTGATGTCCTGCACGCCCACGTTGATGTAGGGATCAGCGTGCACACGCTGTTTGAAGTGGCAGCGCAGGGTGCCACTCGTGCGCTGTGGGTGGTAGTAATGCCGGCGCGGCAAGCCGTAATCGCACACCAGCAACGCGCCGCGCCCGAGGCACTCGCTCAGGGAGGCAATCCACGGCGCGACGCTCAGGCACACCTCCGAGCTGTAGCCTGGTGGCAGTGGCGCGGGCAGCCCGGCAAGGATCCCGGCATACGCCTGTGTCAGCAAGGCATCGGGGGAGGCGCTGCGTTCGTGGAAGGCGGCTGATTCACCGGCCGCGCCCGCGGCGGCCACGACGCCCAGTTCCTCGATGCCATCGGCAACCGTGGTAAAGCGCCGGCACGGCAGCGCGTCGGCGACCTCATTGGCGAGTATCAGGCCTGCCAGCGGGCGTGCGGGCAATTGCGTGAGCCACACCACGCGCGCGCGCAGCGCCGCCGGCAGTTGTGCGAGCCGCTCACGCTGGCGCGCGGCGAGGTCCGCGCTCACTTCGAGGATGGCGTAGCGCTCGGGCAGCGCGTCACGCTCGCCAAGGGCAGTAAGCAGCGTCGCCGCCATGCGCCCGGTGCCGGCGCCCAGCTCGAGGATCTCGCCGCGGCCGCAGACGCGCAGCACCTCGGCACACTGCCGGGCCAGACACCGGCTGAAGAGATCGGAAACTTCCGGGGCGGTGACGAAATCCCCGGCCGCACCGATTTTTGCGCTGCCGGCGCTGTAGTAACCCAGCCCCGGCGCATACAGCGCCAGCTCCATGAAGCGCTCGAATGACAGCCAGCCGCCAGCGGCCGCGATGTGCCCGCGAATCAGCTCAGTAACGGCCGCGGAGTGCTCTGCCTCCGCGACGCTGAGCGACGGCAGCATTGAGCGTGCGCCCGATGCGGTCATAATCGCCCACCATGATGCAAGCCACGTCCGCAGCCCCAACCCCGGCCACCCCCGGTGGCAACACCCTGCACGGCAAGACCGCGCTCATTACCGGCGCGGCACGCCGCGTGGGTGCGCAGATTGCGCGCGTGCTGCATGGTGCCGGCGCGAATGTCGTGCTGCATTACCGCAGCTCCGCGGAAGACGCCACGCGGCTCGCCGCGGAGTTGAATGCCGCGCGGCCCCACTCTGCGGTCCTCGCCGAATGCGATCTGCTGGATGTCGCTGAGGTGAAAAAGCTCCCGGCAAGTGCGCAGCAGGCCTTCGGGGGACTGGACATCCTGGTCAACAACGCCTCCACCTTTTATCCGACGCCGCTCGGGGACATCACCGAAATCGACTGGGACGATCTCATCGGCACGAATCTGCGCGCGCCGCTGTTCCTCGCGCAGGCCGCAGCTGCCCTGCTGCACGAGCGAGCGGGACTCATCATCAACGTCGCCGACATACACGGCCTGCGGCCACTGCGGCGTTACCCCGTGTACAGCATCGCCAAGGCGGGACTCATCATGCTGACCCGCGCGCTCGCCCGCGAGCTCGGCCCGCACGTGCGGGTGAACGCGGTGGCGCCGGGGCCGGTGATGTGGCCCGAGGATGGGCTGGATGAGGCGCTGCAGATGAAGATCACGCAGCGCACGGCGTTGAAACGCCCGGGCTCGCCCGAGGACGTGGCGCGGGTCTGCCTGTTCTTCGCCACCGGCGCGCCCTACGTCACCGGGCAGATTCTCGCCGTGGATGGCGGGCGCAGCATCGGCTGGTAGCATCGCGGGGAGCCACCGGCCGTCAGCGCCTGAGGCGCTCGAGCGGATGCGCACCCTGGTCGAACGCGCGCCACAACTCGCCGATGGTCTTACCCGCGGTCGGGTGCTGCAGATCCGGCGCCAGATCCGCGAGCGGACCGAGCATGTAGGCGCGCTTCAGCAGGTCCGGGCGCGGCAGGTTCAACGGCGGCGCGACGCACACCAGGTCCCCGTACAGAAGCACGTCCAGGTCCATCGAGCGCGGCGCCCAGCGTGGCGCATCGCGCAGGCGCCCGCATTGCGCTTCGATCACGTGCAAGCGCTCGAGGAGCGCGTCCGGATCGAGCGCGGTATGAAAGCCGACCACCAGGTTGATGAAATCATCGCCCGCGAATCCGACCGCACGGTTGCGATACCAGGGCGAAAATCGGCTGTCGGGAAACTCCCGCGCCAGCGCCGCCACCGCCAGCGCGACGTTGCGTTCGGGCTCGATATTGCTGCCGGCGGCGACGTAAACCTCGCTCACGTGTCAGGTCCGCGGTGGTGCGGTGGCCGCGGTGCCGGGCTCAAGGTCAGCCCGCGAGCGCTCGATCACCACCCCGACGTCGCGGGAGTTGCGGATCGCGCCAGGCTTGTTGAGGGTAACCCGCACCCACTCGATGCCGAACTCCTCGAGAATGACGAGCGCCAGGCGCTGCGCGAGCGTCTCGACGAGATGGAACTCGGAAGCCGACACGAATGCCAGCACGCGCTTGGACACCTTTTTATAGTCGAGCGTGTCGGCCACCGCGTCGGAGCGCGCGGCGCGCCGGCAATCGACCGGCATCTCCAGATCCACGACCACGGTCTGCTTGACCCGCCGCTCCCAGTCGATGAAGCCGATGACGCACTCAATCGCGAGTCCGTGCAGAAAGATGCGGTCGCCGCTGGAACTTGCCTGAGTCATAAAGTCTCTTTGTGGGTTTAGACGCGGTCAGGCCGCCACCGGCGGCAGGGATTCCAGCGGCCATTGCGCGCGCGCCTGGATGGCGAGCCCATCGTGCTGGCCGGCCTGCAGACGCTTGAGGCCGGCGACCGCAATCATCGCCGCATTGTCGGTGCAGAACTCCAGACGCGGAAACCAGGCGCGGCCGCCGTGCGCCGCAAGGGCTGCCGCCAGCCGCTCGCGCAGCGCGCGATTGGCACTTACGCCCCCGGACACCACCAGCACGTTCAGCCCGGTGAATTCGAGCGCGCGCAGCGCCTTGGCGGTGAGGGTCGCGACGATCGCCTCCTCGACGCCGCGGGCGAGGTCGGCGCGCAGCGCGTCTGTCAGCACCCGGCCGCGCACCGCGTGCAGCACCGCGGTCTTCAGACCCGAGAAGCTGAATTCGAGGCCGGCGCGGTCCAGCATCGGTCGCGGGAAGGTGCAAGCGCCCGCGGCGCCGTGGACCGCCAGTTGCGCCAGCTGCGGTCCTCCCGGATAGGGCAGGCCGAGGAGCTTGGCGGTTTTATCGAACGCCTCTCCCGCCGCGTCATCCCGGCTCGCGCCGAGTACCCGGTAGCGTCCGATCGCGGCGACCTCGATGAGGAGCGTATGTCCGCCTGACACCAGCAGCGCCACGTGCGGGAAGGGCGGCGCGTCCTTTTCCAGGAGCGGCGCCAGCAGATGCCCCTCGAGGTGGTGTACGCCGATCGCAGGGATCCCCCAGGCATAGGCGAGGCTGCGCGCCAGGGCAGCCCCGGTCAGAAGCGCCCCGATCAGCCCGGGGCCTGCCGTATAGGCAACTCCGTGCAGATCGGCAGGCGCGGTGCGCGCGCGCGCGAGGGCGCTGTTCACCAGCGGCAGCAGGCGCTGGACGTGGTCGCGCGAGGCCAGCTCCGGGACCACGCCCCCATATAAACGGTGCAGTTCCACCTGGCTGAAGAGCTCATGCGCGAGCAGGCCCGCGTCGGCATCCAGCACCGCCGCCGCACTCTCATCACAGGAGGATTCCAGGGCCAGGACACGCATGGGAGAAAATTGTAGTGGTTTTTGCCTTTGCCACGACGCTCCTTTAGAATCCCCCGCCCCCGATCGGCCTGCCCGCGCGCAAGGTACGTGACGCGGGACGAGATTTCCTTACCGGTCAATGATTTGAGGTTTCGATGCCGAGCGTTCGCATTCGCGAGAACGAGTACTTTGACGCCGCCCTGCGGCGTTTCAAGCGTGCCTGCGAGAAGGCGGGCATTCTCACCGAGCTGCGCCGGCGCGAGTTCTACGAAAAGCCCACGCAGGAGCGCAAGCGCAAGAAGGCGGCCGCCATCAAGCGGCACATGAAGCGCGTGTCCCGCGACGGCATGCGCACCCCCCGTTAAGGAGCGCCCGCGCGTAATGGCGCTCAGGGACCGCATCACCGAAGACATGAAGAGCGCGATGCGGGCCGGCGAGAAAGAGCGGCTCGCAACCATCCGTCTCATCCTCGCCGCCATCAAGCAGCGCGAAGTGGATGAGCGCATCACGCTCGACGACCCGCAGGTGCTCGGCGTTCTTGAGAAGATGGTCAAGCAGCGCCGCGAAGCCATCACCCAGTTTGCAAGCGGCGGCCGCGCCGACCTGGTGGCGAAGGAAACCGCCGAGATCGAGGTCCTGCAGGGTTATCTGCCCGCGCAGATGAGCCCCGCCGAACTCGAGGCGCTCATCACCGAGGCGATCGCGGCAACCGGCGCGTCTTCCATCAAGGACATGGGCAAAGTGATGGCGGCGGTGAAGCCAAAGGCCCAGGGCCGCGCCGACATGGGCGCGGTGAGTGCGCGGATCAAGCAGAAGCTGGGCTGAATCCTTTACCTTAGCGGGCGGCGCCTGTGACGCCGTGAGCGATTCTGCGTGTACTGGTGCGCACCGTGGGACGCATTCCAAAGAACTTCATCGACGAACTGATCGCCCGCGCGGATATCGTGGAGGTCATTGGCGCTCGTGTGCAGCTGAAAAAAGCCGGCCGCGAGTACAAGGCCTGCTGCCCGTTCCACAACGAGAAGACCCCCTCCTTCTGGGTGAGCCCTGACAAGCAGTTCTATCACTGTTTTGGCTGCGGCAAGCACGGCACGGTGCTCGGCTTTCTCATGGATCACGATCACCTGGCTTTTCCGGAGGCGGTCGAGGAACTCGCGGCGCGCCTCGGGCTGGAAGTACCACAGGAAGCCGGCGTCGACACCAGCGCACGGCGCGCCGATGAACCCCTGTATGAACTCATGAGTCGCGTCGCGGCGTATTACGCCACCTCGCTTGCCGGCGACGCGCGCGCGCGCGACTACCTCACGCAGCGCGGCCTCACCCGCGAGACCATCGAGCGTTTCAGCCTCGGCTACGCGGCGAACTCCTGGAACGACCTGCTGCGGCGGTTCGGCGCCCAGGACGCCGACCGCAAGCGCCTCGCCGAAGCGGGGCTCATCGTCGAACGCGAGCGCGGTCAGATCCGCGACGGCGAGCGCCACTACGACCGGTTTCGCGATCGCATCATGTTTCCCATCCGGGACAACCGCGGACGCGTAATCGCCTTCGGCGGCCGGATCATCGATGCCGGTGAGCCCAAGTACCTGAACTCCCCGGAAACGGTGCTGTTTCACAAGGGCCGCGAGCTCTACGGCCTGTACGAAACGCGCCGCGCCCGCTCCAACCTGAAGCGCCTGGCGGTCGTCGAAGGCTATATGGACGCCGTGCGCCTGCACCAGGCCGGTATCGACTATGCCGTGGCGACGCTCGGTACCGCGACGACGCCGGAGCATCTGCGACGGATTTTCCGGCTGGTCAGCGACGTGGTGTTTGCCTTCGACGGCGATCGTGCCGGTCGCGCCGCGGCCTGGCGCGCCCTGCAGCAGGCGCTTCCCGAGACGCGCGAGGGACGTGAGATCCGCTTTCTGTTCCTGCCGGAGGGGCACGACCCGGATACGCTGGTGGCGCAGGAAGGCCCCGAGGCCTTCGAGGCGCGCCTCGCAGGCGCCCTGCCGCTGTCTGAATACCTGGTGCAGGAGCTGTCGCAGCAGTCAGATCTCACCCACGCCGACGGCCGCGCGCGCTTCGCGGAAAGCGCCCGGCCGCTGTTCGCCAAGGTGCCCGAGGGGGTTTACCGCGAGTTGTTGCTGGAGCGTCTCGCACAGGTCGTGGGCTTGAGTGCATCACGCCTCGAAGAACTGTGGGCGGCAGTGCGCACGCCCGCCGCGCCAGCCGCGGCGACACCCGCGCCGCGCGCGCCCGCGCGTACCCGCATCAGCACCGGCCGCGGCGGGCTGGTGCGCCAGGCAATCGCGCGCCTGTTGCGCTACCCCGCCATCGCCGCGCAGGTCACGCCCGCGGAGCGCGCGGGTCTTGATGCCAGCGAGGAACCGGGTGTGGCGCTGCTGCGTGAACTGCTCGATGAGCTGCGGGAGCGACCGGCGCAGATTCCGGCCCAGGTCATCCAGCGCTGGACCGGACGCGAGGGTGCCGAGTCGCTGCCGAAACTTCTGGAGCGCGAGGAGGTCATGACGGATGGCACGGCGGCGGCCGGTGAGCTTCGGGCGGCGCTGGTGAAACTCTCGGACCAGGCTGCGGGCAAGCGCCTCGAGGCGCTCGAGGCCAAGAGCCGCTCGGGACGCCTTGAACCCAATGAACTTGTTGAATTTCAACAACTTATCGTGAAACTGGGCTCCCGCGACGCGCGCAGCGGTTAAGTTCGGTTTGGCGTTTTGGCCCCTCTCAAATAGAATTGCGCGCTTTGCCTTCGGCACCCTTGAGTGAACCCCATCTGGGCATCACATAGGGAGCATCACCCTCCGAGCGCGCCGCAAAACATGACACGTAAGCACAAGCCCCCGACGACGCATAAAAAGCGCCCCGCAGCTCACGCCAGCAAGGCGGTGAAAGCGGCGGCCGCCGGCACCGCCAGCCCGCGTGACAGGGAGCGCCTGAAGAGCGCGGCCGCGAAGAAGGCGCCGCCCAGCGCGCGCGGCGCGGCGCACGGCAAGGCGTCGGAGAGCACGCGGGCCGCCGACGCCAGGGCCGCCAAGCACGCCGCCGACAAGCGGCCGCTTGGTATCGGGCGTGCCCCGGTCATGCCCGAGGATCGCCAGTCACAGCTGAAGCTGCTGATCGCGCGCGGCAAAGGCCAGGGCTACCTCACCTATGCGCAGGTCAACGATCACCTGCCCTCCGAGATCGTCGATCCGGAGCAGATCGAAGACATCGTCAACACCATTAACGACATGGGCATCCCGGTGTACGAGAAGGCACCGGACGCCGAGTCACTGCTCGCCGAGCCGACCGCTCCGGCCGACGAAGAGGCTATCGAAGAGGCGGCCGCGGCGCTCGCGGCGCTCGATGCCGAGCTTGGACGCACGACCGATCCGGTGCGCATGTACATGCGCGAGATGGGCACGGTGGAACTGCTGACGCGCGAGGGCGAGATCCGCATCGCCAAGCGCATCGAAGAAGGCCTGGACGCGGTACGCAGCGCGCTCGCCCTCTACCCGCCCACCTACGATTTCCTGCTGCGGGCTTACGAGCCGGTGAAGGCAGGCCAGGGGCGTCTTGCGGATGTGATCGTCGGCTTCATCGACCCGAACGCGCCGGATGTCATCGCCCAGCCGCAGAATCCCACCAAGGTGGTCGAAGTGGTGGCGGCGCCGGCGAAAGCCGACGACGAGGAGGAAGGCGACGAGACGGCGGCCGACGCCGAAGAGGAAGTGGTCGACACCGGTCCGGATCCGCTCGAGGCCGCTGCGCGCTTCGCCTCCATCGCGAAGATTCATAACCAGGTGCTCGGCTCGATCGCCAAACTCGGCGCCAAGGATCCGAAGACCCTGCGCCAGCGCAAGAAGCTCGCCGATGAGTTCATGGAGCTGCGGCTGGCGCCGCGCATGTTCGAAGCGCTGATTCAGAACCTGCGCACCCACGTGTCCGAGGTGCGCCAGCTCGAGAAGGAAATCATGATCATCGCGGTGCGCGACGCCGGCATGCCGCGCAAGGACTTCATCGCCTCGTTCCCCAAGAACGAAACCAACCCGCGCTGGCTGAGCAAGCACGCCAAGAGCGGCAAGAAGTACTCCGCGCCACTGGCGAAGTTCAAGGACGAGATCGAGCGTCGGCAGAAAAAGCTCGAGCAGCTCGAGGTCGTTTATCACCTGACGATCAACGACATCAAGGAAGTCAACCGCGAGGTGTCGATCGGCGAGGCCAAGGCGCGCCGCGCCAAGAAGGAAATGGTCGAGGCCAACCTGCGGCTGGTCATTTCCATCGCCAAGAAGTACACCAACCGCGGTCTGCAGTTCCTGGATCTCATCCAGGAAGGCAACATCGGCCTCATGAAGGCGGTGGACAAGTTCGAATACCGCCGCGGCTACAAGTTCAGCACCTATGCGACCTGGTGGATTCGTCAGGCCATCACGCGCTCGATTGCCGACCAGGCGCGCACCATCCGCATCCCGGTGCACATGATCGAGACCATCAACAAGCTCAACCGCATCTCGCGGCAGATGCTGCAGGAGATGGGCCGGGAGCCGACGCCGGAAGAACTGGCCGTGCGCATGGAAATGCCCGAAGACAAGGTGCGCAAGGTGCTGAAGATCGCCAAGGAGCCGATCTCCATGGAGACGCCCATCGGCGATGATGAGGACTCACACCTGGGCGATTTCATCGAGGACACCTCGGTGGCATCCCCGATCGATCAGGCGACCATGGAGTCGCTGCGCGAAACGACACACTCGGTGCTGGCGCAGCTCACGCCGCGCGAGGCCAAGGTACTGCGCATGCGCTTCGGCATCGACATGAACACCGACCATACTCTCGAGGAGGTCGGCAAGCAGTTCGACGTGACGCGCGAGCGTATCCGCCAGATCGAAGCCAAGGCGCTGCGCAAGCTACGGCACCCTTCGCGCTCCGAGCAGCTGCGCAGCTTCCTGATGGATGACTAAAACCGCGGAAGCGGTTTTAGAACGCCGGCCCTGCCGGCGGCCCGCACAGCCCTGGGCGCGCTTGCTGAAATCGCCTGCGGCGATTTCAGCCAATAGACCAATGCTCTAGATCCCGGCCTTGCCGAGCGCGTCGACGAGCTGCCGCAAAAGCTCAGCCAGTTGCGGATGACCTGCCTGAAAGTCGACCGCAAGTCCTTCCAGGCGTGAGACGTGCGCCGCCGCCTGCGCCACCGCCTGCGCTGGCACCGCCGTGCGTGAGCCACTGCCGAGTGCGCGCTCGATGTCACGCATGAGCGTAGCGAGCAGCTCGCGTGATTCGCCGTCGACGGAGCTGTTCGCGCTCAGCCGCTCGTGCAACCGCGCGAGCAGCTCCCGCAGACTCTCCTGGTTCACGCGCCTGCGGACCCCTCAGGTCCCGCCGGCGTACGGGCTTGCAGCGCCAGCGCCCGCGCCGCCCGGTGCGCCCACGAGTTCCTTCCAGGTAAGCTCGCGCCCCAGGCGCTTGCCCTTCTCGGTGAGCTTCACTCCCTCGGGCGACAGCGCAACCATGTACGGTTTGCCATCCACCTCGATCTCGCGCTTCAGGACCTTGTTGAGTTTGGTAGCCATTGCATCCTCTTACGTGCCAAACCGGACTGCGTCGATGGTAACAGTAAACTTACTTGGCGAGACCCTCGGCCTTTAGTGCCTCGATTGCGTGCGGCCGGGCGCCGACCCGTGCGACCAGGCCCTGTACCTTCGGCCACTGGGCGATGTCGACGCCCACGTGTGCCCCCCAACCCAACACAACAAAGAGGTACGCGTCGGCAACCGTAAACTGCTCACCCAAGAGATAGCTGCGCGAGCCTAAGGTGCTGTTGAGCCAGCCGGCGCGCCTCGTGATGTTGTTGCGTGCGTAGGTCTTGGTGTCGTCGGGTGCATCCTTGCGGAACAGGGGACTAAAGCTCTTGTGGATCTCGGAGTTGATGAAGCCCAGCCACTCGATGAGGCGGTAGCGCTCCATGGTGCCCGCGGGCGGCGCGAGCTTCGCAGCCGGGTTGCGGTCGGCGATGTACTGCAACACCGCCACGTTCTCGGTCAGCGTCTCGCCGTTGTCCAGGGTGAGTGCCGGCACGTAGCCCTTGGGATTCACCTCGTTGAAATCCAGCCCGTCGCTGGCCTGGTTTGTCCGCCGATCCACCTTGACCAGCTCAAACTTCAATCCCGCTTCGTACAGCGCGATGCACGAGGCCAACGAGCAGGTGCCTGGCCGATAATAGAGCTTCATGGCATTCCTCCTTACCAAGGTGTAACGCAAGCTTCGCAGCCCGCGGATGTCCGTCGTGGGACGGCCATGCTAACGTTGCCCACAGCGATGGCAAGAGGGTTCGTGCCATGAGGTCGCTCACCTTTAGCGCCGCGGTCGCGGCCGCCGCGGTGGCACTGCTTGCAAGCCCGGGCGCGACGCGCCAGGCGGTTGTTGCCGGGCCGGAGGTGGCCGTGGCCGGGCCAGCAGCGAACCGGGCGCAGGCCACGTGCGACGATCAGTCGCAGCGGGACGGCGCTGCCCGCAAGCACGCCGTCAGCGACATCTCCTGGTTCCAGGGAACGCTGGAAGAGGCCTTCACGCGCCATACCCACGCCGATCACCGGCCGTTGTTCCATTTCTGAGCAGCCGGCGCGGCGCTGCTACAATCGCGCGCGGTTGGGCCTGTAGCACAGCGGTTAGTGCAGGGGACTCATCGAAATGGTGCCTTCGCGTGGAAACGCGCGAAGTGGACGGGATGAATTCAGGGAAACCTTCGGGACTAACATCCCATGGCAATCCTGAGCCGAGCCGCCGGTACACCGGCGGAAGGTGCAGAGACTACCTGAGGGCTTGAGCGCCCTTGATGACAGGCTTTAGAGCATCCCGCACCCACACGCATGCATTCATGCACGGGTGAAGAGATAGTCCACTCCCGGCGGAAACACCGGGGTTGAGTGAATCCCTTGGTCGTAGGTTCGAATCCTACCGGGCCCATGAACATTCGCGACTTAAGGTCGCGCCGCGCCGCGCGCCCGGGCTGGCCGCAAGGCCCGCTGTATGAACCACGCCAGCGCCGGCGTGACTTGGGCCGCCGGGCCCGGATCATGAGGCCTATGAAAGATCCCGCAATGTTCCCTATTACCGGGAAATGGCCGGCGCAGCACCCGCAACGCCTGCAGCTGTACTCGTTACCGACTCCGAATGGCGTCAAGATCTCGGTGATGCTGGAGGAAACCGGCCTGCCCTACGAACCGCATCTGGTCAGTTTCGATACCAACGAGCAGCTGTCGGCCGAGTTCCGCTCCCTGAATCCCTACGGCAAGATCCCCGCGATCCTCGATCCCAACGGGCCGGGCGGGAAGCCACTGCCGTTGTTCGAGTCGGGTGCGATCCTGGTCTATCTCGCCGACAAGACCGGACAGTTTCTGCCGGAGGAACCTGCCGCGCGCTACGAGACCATGCAGTGGCTCATGTTCCAGGTGGGCGGCGTGGGCCCGATGTTCGGCCAGGTCGGCTTCTTCCATAAATTCGCGGGCCGGGATTACGCAGACAAGCGGCCGCGCGACCGCTACGTCGCCGAATCCAGGCGTCTGCTCGGCGTGCTTGATGCGCGGCTCGCCGACCGCGCGTGGATCAGCGGCGGCCAGTACACCATCGCCGACATGGCGATCTTCCCGTGGGTACGCAATCTGATCGGTTACTACGCGGCCGCAGATCTGGTCGGAATCACGGATTTCCCCAACGTCACGCGCGCGCTCGACAGGTTCCTGGTCCGTCCCGCCGTGCTCAGAGGTCTTGCCATCCCCGGGCCCGAGTCGAGGCCATGACGATCTGCCGTACTGCGCCCTGGGCGTTGCGCGTCGCCGCGCTGGGGATTGTCACTCTCACGCTCGGCATGCCGGTCAGCGCGGCCGAGCTGGAACTTGAAGAGTCGCTGAGGAATCAGGCAGCGGCACTGCTGCGCGCCGGCGACTTTGCCGGGTTCGACCGGATGGCG
The DNA here is from genome assembly GCA_963718865.1 of uncultured Gammaproteobacteria bacterium. Taxonomy (GTDB): domain Bacteria; phylum Pseudomonadota; class Gammaproteobacteria; order Steroidobacterales; family Steroidobacteraceae; genus 13-2-20CM-66-19. Next base: position 925,729 of record CAVRAE010000002.1, read on the forward strand.
GCGCAACTGCGCGACACCTCTGCACGCACACCCGCCGGCACCTGGAAGCTATCCATGTTCTACAGCGGTGTGGCGCGCGCCGGCAGCAATGACCCGCAGGCTGCGGCCTGGGCGCGCCTGGAGACGGGCAGCGATCAATATCTGCGCGAACATCCCGACTCCCCGACGGCGGTCGTACTGGACGCCAAAGTGCTCATCGAGCATGCGGCCGTCTATCGTGGGGGCGGCTACGCGTCGCACGTCCCCCAGTCGCGGTGGACTCCGTTCTATTCACATGTCGACGCATGCACGCAGGTGCTCGAGAGCCACCGTGAGATCGGGTCCGCCGATCCGGAGTGGTATGCGATTCGCGTGTGGGCAATGAATCTGCGCGACGCCCCGAAGGAGCAGATCCTCGCGTTCACGCGCACAGCGCTGCAACGGCATCCTGAGTATTACCCGATTCACTACCGCACGGCCCGAGCGCTGCTGCCGAAGTGGGGCGGCAGCGGGGCGCTCATGCAGCAGTACCTGGCGGTGGCGCTGGAGCGGACGCGCGCGGCCGAAGGCACCCAGATCTACGGACGCGTGCTGTTCAACCTTGCCAGGGATTCAAACCGGCCGAGCGAGGAGCTCGCCGAAATCGATGCGAAATGGGAGTTGTTCAAGGCGAGTTACGAGGAAATCCTGCACGCCTACCCGGATCCCTACAACCTGGGAGCGTTGCGCGCGATGGCCTGCCTTGCCGGCCAGAAAGAGGACTACAAAACGATCACGCAGCGCGTCACCGGGACCGCCCCATCGGTGGCGTGGTTCGACACGCCACAGAAGCAGCGCGATTGCGATGACTGGGCGTTTCGCAACAAGTCCTTTGGCGCACAGCGATTCACGGAGCGCATCCGCGGGCTGCCCCTGGCACCATTGATCCCCGCCATTGCCGCGCTTGCCATCGCGCTGCTGCGACTATTACGGCGCCGCGCAGACGCTCCGGCCAAGGTGGTCACGAAGCCGGTCGACGGCATGGCCGAGATCGGCATGCCGGTTGATCAGTCCCAGGGGTTCAGACAGCTGTTGTGGATCCTCGCCGCCGGGGCCCTTGCCTTCATCGCTGCGTGGCTCGCCTTGCGTTTCATCAGGTAACACTCTCCAACCCGGAAACCTCGCGCTGCCCCGTCACTTGGACGGCTCGGGCCCAGGCGGTCCAGAATGCGCCACAGTGCCGGCGCGCAGCGGCCGATATGCAGGCAAGGGGCAACCCGATGAGGCATCCCACGCAATCCCAGCGGACCAGGACCCTGCAGCGTGCAGTGCTGTTGGCAATGCTGGTGAGTCCCCTGCTCGCCAGCGCGGCGCCGCCCGCGCCCTCGAAGTGCAGGCTCGCCGCCGTGGCGCAGGTTCCGGTCGACATCAAGGGCCTCAGGCTCATGGTAGCCGCGAGGATCGACGGCCATCCTTCGCAGATGCTCATCGATACCGGATCGGGCACGAGCCTGATATTCCGCAGCGCGGCGGCCAGCTTCGGCCTGCACGTCATGGAAGGCGGCGGCGCCAAGAGCTACACCGCGGGCGGAATCGAACAGCCAGGAAGGGTCGAAGTGCGCGACTTCGATATCGCCGGGTTCGTGGTTCACAACCTCATCCTGAGCGCGGCGGGTCACAGCAACATGCACGCCGGCGCGGGCGTGCTGGGACAGGATTTCCTGTCCCACTGGGACGAGGAGTTCGATCCCGCCGCAGGCGTGCTGCGTCTCATGGTGCCCAGGGACTGCACCGGCGACCAGGTGGTGTACTGGGCCCCGCAGTACTCCGTAGTGAAGCTCGTTTCAGTGATGAGCCGGGATGCGGACTGGTCACATCTGTTGTTGGCTAACGTGCAACTGAACGGCCACGATGTGCTCGCACTGTTCGACACCGGAGCCCCATACTCGATCGTCACGACCAACGTGGCGAAGACCCCTGAGCTGCAACCAACCATTGAAACCGCGACGGGTCGCCAGGGTGGCGGGCTGGGCGGCGGGCACTACGCGGTGGACACGGCGGTATTCCCGACCATCACCATCGGACAGGAGACCATCCGGAACCCAAGGCTGGAGGTGGCGGACATCTTCGCCAGGGACAAGGAGGTCAAGCTGGGATCGATGATTGCGTCGAGCCCGGAAGGTCAGCCGCAGATGCTCATCGGCATGGACTTCTTCAGATCCCACCGTGTCTACCTGGCCAGAGGCCAGAGGAAGATGTATTTCACCTACCTCGGTGGCCCGGTCTTTGTCATTGCCAATGAGCTGGCCGCGCGCCCGCAACCTGTAGCGGCGCCCCCCACGGCACCGGCGCCCAGCGAGACAGCAAATCCTCCAGCTGCGAAGTAAGCCTTGAGTCCGCTCGTCAGCGCGCCGGTGGCGGCTGCGGCGCGGGCTCCGGCATCCACTGCACATCCTGGCCCAGCTGCCCCGGGACCTCGCCGAGGTCATCAGCGCCGCGCTCCACCACGGCAATGCTGCCGTGTTCAACGGGAACGATCACGCCGCTCATACCCGCCTCGTGAAAGGAGCGGCGCCGGCTCACCTGCTCGTGACGCAGGATCATGACGGTCGCCGGACCGCGTGCGGTCTGTACCACCAGGTGCGGCACGTAATGACCGTGGAACCAGCAGCTTTGCGCGTAGACGATCTTGTCGGACGTGATATGGAACGCAACGCCGGCGCCGTTCAGCGCGTGGTTGAGCTCATCGGCGCTGACCTGTTGCGTGGCGAGCCAGCTGTCCGGCTCCCCCTGCACGTGTCGTACGACGTCGTGAGCCAGCGTGTCGCTCGGCCGCAGGAGCCACAGTGCAAACACCAGGAAGGTTGCCAGTACCGCGCTGGCCGCCAGTGCCCACCGGCGCCAACCGGGTGCCTGGAGTGCCGGGCTGGAACGCGCCATCTCCGGAGGCTGCTGCAGTGCACGCAGGATGTCGGCATCGAGGGCCCGCATCTCGCGACGCAACTGCGCACAAGCCGCGCAGCCGCGCACGTGTTCCTCGAGCTCGGGTGTCGAGGAGCCAGGATCGGCCCCGATCAGCAGACGTGCGTCATTGCAGGTCATGCCGGCTCCTCGCCCGCCAACACGTCGCCGACGGGCGTCATGCCGCACAGAGTGCGCAGCTTGTTGCGCGCCCGGAACAGGCGCGTCAGCACCGCGGTGGAAGACAGCGCCAGCTCGTGGGCGATTTCCTCGGTGGAAAATCCGCCCAGCACCTGCAGGACCAGCGGCTCGCGGTATTGAATCGGCAGTTTCATGATGGCATGGCGCAGGGCAAATAACTGATCCTCGGACTGCGCGGCTCCGGGACCCGGCGCGATCTCGGCGGCGTCATCGAGCGACACCAGCTCCAGGCGCTTGCGCTCGTACAGCCGTGCATGTTCGCGCCGCACGATGGTCAGCAACCACGGACGCGCCGCGGCCTGATCCTTCAGCGTGTCGCGGGACCGCCAGGCTCGCAGCAACGCCTCCTGCACGATGTCCTCCGCAATCGCCCTGTCACGCGCCAGCCATTGGGCAAAGCGCAGCAAGTCCGGCCGTAGCGACTCGAACAGCTGCGTGACCGGGTCACGCGGGTCCGGTGCGCGCAGCCGTCCGCTGATTGAGGAGACCGGGGATTGAGGCTCGGAATTGCGCATCTGTCCGCTTCTTGGAGAGCGCGCGATTATACCTGTGCGCACGGGGTATCCTGCGGGCAATACTGCGGCGACCCGCCCGGTCTTATCGCTGAACCCATCAACAGGCAGGAGCGTGCGTGTGAAATCTCTCGTGCAGTGGCTGATCGATTGGCCCCGGCAGATAGCCGGGTACCTGACATGGCTCGCGCCACTGTTCGCGCGCGTTACTGTGGGCTGGGTGTTTCTGTGGAGCGGCTGGGGCAAGCTTCACAGCCTGCCGCAAATCACCGACAACTTCGTCAGCTGGGGGGTGCCGTTCCCGCATATTCTGACGCCCTTTGTGTCAGGAGTTGAATTCTTCGGCGGCCTGTTCCTGCTGGTGGGAGTGCTGACGCGCATTTCCGCCGGCGCCCTCGGCATCACCATGATTGTGGCCATCCGTGCCGCCAAATGGGCGGACGTCGATTCGCTCGAGACCCTGCTGGGGTTCGATGAATTCGAGTACCTGGCGCTGTTTCTGTGGCTGGCGATCGCGGGCGCGGGCGCGCTGTCGGTCGACCACTGGCTCGAGCGCTGGTCCCGTGGCGGGAACGGCGCCGACGTGACGCCGGCTGCCAGCCTGAGTAAGCTGCGCGCGTAACAAATGGCGCCAGCCACCGGTCTCCTACCCTGACCAGGCTTTACCCGGTCAGAACTTCACACCAACGAGGATGCATCCATGCGTTTGAAAAACACCTCCGGCATAGCCGTCGCAACTGCCGCCGCGCTGCTCTTTGGCACGGGCATCACCAGCATCGCCGTGGCCGGCACCGATGCCAAGGTCCACTGCGCAGGCGTGAATGCCTGCAAGGGCCAGTCGGCGTGCAAGAGCGCTGCCAATGCGTGTAAAGGCCAGAACTCCTGCAAGGGCAAGGGCTTCCTGGAAATGAGCAAGGCCGAGTGCAAGGACGCGACCGCCAAGATGAAGAGCGAAGCGGCGAAGTAAGGGGTCGTCCCTTAGAACAGGCAGCTGGTGCGGCGGCCGAACGGCCGTCGCACCGGTTGCCGGTTATCGAGCGGCTGCGTCCGCCGCCTCAGGCCGGCGTGGGAATACCGTCGAAGAAATCCACGACGCCGGTCTCGAGCGAATACTCCGCGCCGACCACGAGCAGTCCATCCTGTTGGATCAGGTGTTCGAGCACCGCCGATCCATGGCGCAGATGATCAGCCGCCATGCGGATATTGGCGCGTACCGCCAGATGCTCGAGTGTCTGCGGATCACGCGGCGGCCCCTCAAGCAAACCCACCACCGCCGGGCGGATACGGTCGACAATCGAACTGAGGTTGCGCGACTGCTCCTGCCACGGCCGCGCCAGCTGTTGCAGCGTCGCGTGCACCGCCCCGCAGTTGGAGTGACCCAGCACCACCACCAGACGGGTATGAAACGCCTCGGCGGCAAACTCGACGCTGCCGACCTGTGAGGGCGCGACGATGTTGCCCGCCACCCGAATGACGAACAGGTCCCCGAGCCCCTGATCGAACACGATCTCGGCCGGTACGCGCGCGTCGGAACAACCCAGGATGATCGCCAGCGGCTCCTGCCCCACCGGCAGCTCGCGCCGACCCGCGTGGCCCGCGCCGGTGGTTCCCAGCTTGCTGACGAAGCGCCGGTTACCCTCGCGCAGTGCCTCGAATGCCGCTCGTGCCGAAATCATGGTGCGAATATACCCGGAAAAAGCCTCAGCGCTTGCGGCGCACGCCGCGCACCGGCTCCGCCTGCAACGGGTCCTCCGGCCAGTAGTGCCGCGGGTAACGGCCCCGCAGGTCCTTGCGCACTTCGGCGTAGGCGCCCCGCCAGAAGCTCGCGAGATCGCGCGTCACCTGCACCGGACGCTGCGCGGGAGACAGTAGTTTGAACGTCACCGGCACGCGCCCGGACCCCAGGCGTGGGGTGGTGGCGAGTCCGAACACTTCCTGCAGCCGCACCGCTACCGCCGGCGCGCCGGGGTCGAGGTAGTCGACGCGCGCGCGCGAACCGCTCGGCATGCCGAGATGGGTCGGCGCCCATTCATCCAGAGCGCGTCGCTGCTCCCATGTCAGAAGCGCCAGCAAGGCCTCGGTGAGCGGCACGCGCGCCAGGTGCTCGCGGCGTGTCATGCCGTCGAGCCACGGTGCCAGCCACGCAGGCAGCGTCTGCTCGAGCGCCGCATCCGACACCGCCGGCCACGCCACGCCGGCGTCCGCACGTGCAGCAGCTGCGTCCCCCATCGCGGTGCGTACAAACTCGATCCGCGCCTGCAGGTCACGCGCGCCCCGCTCCCATGGCAGGGCTGCAATTCCAAGCTCGCGCACGCCCGTGAGCAGCGCCTCGCGCGCCGCATCCGCGGGAACCGGCACGAGCGGCTTGTCTTCCAGCACGATGGCGTCGAGCATCACGCGGCGGCGGGCGATGACCGCCTGCTCGCGCGAATTCCATTCCACCAGTTCGCGGCTCCGGATGTGGTCGGCGAAGTGTTCGAGCAACTCGCGGCGCCCGAGCGCTGCCGCCAGCAGGATGCGCGCGTCGCGTTCGCGATCATCCAGGTCTACGGCGACGATCAGCTCCTGTCGGGCCAGCCCCTGCGGTTCGGCAAACTGCGCGCCGCGTCCGTTGGCGAGCGTGAACCTGCCCTCGCCCGCTTCACGCCGGCGGCCGATGCGGTCCGGATAGGCGAACGCCAGCAGCACACCGGCGTTGCCATCGGCACCGGCAGCGGGCGCCGCGGCATCCAGCTGCCGCACCAGCTCGCCCGCCATGCGACGGCTGCGCTGCAAGGCCCCGCGATCCAGCCCGCCAGGAGTTTGCGCGCCGCGCAGGATCTCAAGGCGGGCACGTACGTCCGCATCGCGCGCCCCGGCGCCGCCGCGCAACAGATCACGCTCCGACAAGAGCGCGGCGAGCTCAGCGGCCAGCCGCAGTTCGCCGAGTTCGCGCGCGCGCAGCAGCATGTGCGCCAACCGCGGATGCACGGCAACCGCGGCGATCTGCCGTCCGTGGGCCGTGATCGTGCCGTGCGCGCCGAGCGCGCCCAGCCGCGACAGCAGATCGCGCGCACTCGCGAGCATGGCCGGCGGCGGCGCATCGAGCCAGCGCAGCTGGTGCGCATCACGCGCGCCCCAGGTGGCCAACTCCAGAGCCAGCGGCGCAAGGTCCGCGTCCAGAATCTCGGGCGGCGTGAACGCCGCGAGAGTCGGCTGGGCACCCTCGCTCCAGGCGCGATAACACACGCCGGCCTGCAGGCGTCCGGCGCGCCCCTGGCGCTGATCGGCCGACGCGCGCGAGATGCGCTCGGTTGCAAGCCGGCTCATACCGGTCACCGGGTCAAAGCGCGCGCGCCTCACCAGACCGCAATCCACTACCACGCGCACCCCCGGAATGGTGAGGCTGGTTTCGGCAATGTTGGTAGCCAGCACCACCTTGCGTGCGCCGCTCAGCGGTGCGAGTGCGGCATCCTGCTGTGCGGCCGTCAGATCGCCGTATAGCGGCAGCACGCTGACGCCTGCGCCCGCGGCAAGGGCCGCCTGCACGCGGCGGATCTCCCGCGCGCCGGGCAGAAACACCAGGATGTCACCGTGCTCCTCGCGCAGGGCGCGCTGTGTCAGCTGTACGGCGAGCCGCTCCGGCGAATCGTGTTGGCGTGGCCCGCCGGTGCCGGCCGCCGGCAGGAGCGGCAGCCCCCGGCCCGCGTAACGGGTCGCCACCGGGAACATGCGCCCCGCCGCCGCGATCACCGGCGCATCATCCAGCAGGCGCGCCACGGCAGCGCCGTCCAGCGTTGCCGACATGACGAGCACCCGCAGTTGCGGGGCAAGATTGACCCGCGCATCGAGAGTCAGCGCGAGTCCCAGGTCCGCCTGCAGGCTGCGCTCGTGGAACTCATCGAAAATGACCGCACCGACGCCTTCCAGCCCGGGGTCGTTCTGCAGCATGCGCGTCAGCACGCCCTCGGTGAGCACCTCGATGCGGGTCGCGGCCGACACCCTGGTGTCCTGGCGCATGCGGTAGCCGACCGTGCGCCCGACACTCTCGCCGAGTGTCTGCGCCATGCGCTGCGCGACCGCCCGCGCGGCCAGGCGCCGCGGCTCGAGCATGAGGAGCCGCTTGCCGGCGAGCCATGGTTCACCAAGCAGCGCCAGCGGCACGACCGTGCTCTTGCCGGCGCCCGGTGGCGCCTGCAGTACGGCGGATGTGTGGGTGGCAAGTGCCTGGCGCAGCGCCGGCAGCACTGCATCGATCGGCAGCCCGGACGTCACCAGATATGCACGCGCTCGTCCGGCGGCAGATACAGTTTCTCGCCCGGCTGCACGTTGAAGGCCGGGTACCAGGCATCGACGTTGCGCACCACGCCGTTGACCCTGAACTGCGCCGGACTGTGGGGGTTGCTCGTGACCTGCGAGCGCAGATCTTCATCGCGTTGTTTTGAGCGCCACACCTGCGCCCAGGAAAGGAAGAAGCGCTGGTCACCGGTCAGGCCGTCCAGCACCGGCGCTGGCCTGCCGTGCAAGGAGCGGTGATACGCCGCATTGGACACCGCCAGCCCCCCCAGGTCACCAATGTTCTCACCGAGTGTCAGGCGGCCGTTGAGCTTGAGCGCCGGCAGCGCTTCAAAGGACGAGTACTGCCCGTCGAGCCGATCGACGCGCTGATGGAACGCCTGCTCGTCCGCCGGCAGCCACCAGTTGCGCAGCACGCCGTGCGCGTCCGACTTGGCACCCTGGTCGTCGAAGCCATGACCCATCTCGTGTCCAATGACACCGCCTACCCCGCCGTAATTGACCGCTGCATCCGCGTTGGGATCAAAGAATGGCGGCTGCAGGATGGCCGCCGGAAAGACCACTTCGTTGAACGTCGGGTTGTAGTAAGCATTGATGGTCTGGGGCGTCATGCCCCATTCACCGCGGTCGGTTGGTCCGCCGAGGCGCTTTAGCTGGCGCTGCCAGTCAAAGGCGGCCGCGCGCGCCGCATTGCCGAATGCATCACCTGGCCTGACCTCCAGTGCCGAGTAGTCCCGCCACTTGTCCGGGTAACCGATCTTGGGACGGAACGCCGCGAGCTTTTCCAGCGCCGCCTTCCTGGTCGCCGGACTCATCCACGGCAGCTGCTCGATGCGTTGCCGGTAGGCAGCGCGCAGATTTTCGACCAGCTCCAGCATCTGTCGCTTCGAATCCGGCGGAAAGTAACGTTGCACATAGAGCTCGCCGGCGGCCTCTCCTAATCCCTGGTCGACCGCGCCCACGGCGCGCTTCCAGCGGGCACGCTGCTCGGGCTGGCCGTGCAGGGTGCGGCCGTAAAAATCGAACACTTCATCATCGAAGGCCTTGGGCAGCACGTCCGCATTGCCCGCGAGGTAGTGGTAGGTGAGGTACGCCTGCCAGCGCTGTACGGATACCTTCTGGAACAGCGCGCCAAGCGCCTGCACCGCATCGGACTCGCGCACGATGAAACGCGGCTGGGCCTCAAGTCCCGCACCGGCAAGCAGCGCCGGCCAGGGGAACCCGGGTGCGAAGCCGGGCAGCTCCTCACGCGTGTGCGGGTTGTACGTAAGATCACGCTCGCGACGCTTGGCGCGCGGCCAGTGCGCGGTGGCGATCTGGGTTTCAAGCTCGACGATGGACCTGGCCGCCTGCGCAGCGTCAACCACGCCGGCCAGTGTCAGCAGCCGATCGATGTGTGCCGCGTACTTTTCACGCAGCGCCTTGTAGACAGGCTCGTCTTTCAGATAATAGTCGCGGTCGGGTAGCCCCAGACCGCTCTGAGCAATCGTCACCATGTAGCGGTCTGGGTCTTTCTCGTCCGGAGTGGTGCGCAATTCGAGCGGCGCAATGGTCCGCGCGTCGGGACGACTCATGAGCCGGGCGAGATCCTCGTGGGTACTCGCGGCGGCGATCGCGTCCAGACCCGCCCGCGCGGGCGCCAGTCCGGCGCGGTCGATGGCGTCGGTGTCGAGGTAGGCTCGATAGAAATCGCGCAGCTTGCGTTCGTTGCTGCCGGAGGCCGCGTCACTGGGGAGCGAGTCAAGCAGGCCGCGCAATTGCTGCAGTGAGCGCTCCTGCAGTTCGTCGAAGGAGCCCCAGCGCGCGCGGTCGGGCGGAATGTGACTGCTGTCCAGCCAATGACCGTTGGCGTAGCGAAAGAAGTCATCACCGGGCTTCACCGTCAGATCGCGGGAGGAAAGGTCGACGCCCCATTCTCCGATCAAGGCGCGCGCGGCCGGTGCGGTGACTGCCGCGAGCGCGGGCGGCATCGCCTGCAAGCCAACCGCAAACACCGCGAGCACCGCAGCGGCCGCCAGAGTCATCCGTACATAAGTGCGATTCAACATGTGTACAAGTCCCTCGGGAAGACGCGTGCTCAGTGCCGCCAGACACCCCACGCGAACAGCAGCCACCCGGCGATCATGAGCGGCGCGGCGACCGGTGGCACGCTGCCGAGCACGGCCGGCGCGCCGAGGGCGAGCGCGTAGATGCAGCCGCAGAAGAGGATCGTGCCAAGAGCGATCAGCGCGGCCGCCAGACGCAGCACCCGCGAGTCCACGCTGCGCGTCAGCAGACCCGCGCCGAGCAGCCCCAGGGCCCCGTAGAATTGATACCGCTCGGCGACCTGGTAGACCAGGTAATTGTCGGCAGTGAAGCGCCCGCTGAAGAGGTGCACGCCGAGCGCCCCCATGACGACGCCGAGTGCGAGCAGCACGCCCGCGAGCGTCAGGGCCTGGCGGCTACTCACCCTTCTGCCCGAGGAAGGGCTTGATCAGATCGATCGGCAGCGGGAAGACGACGATCTGGGTCTTTTCGTGGGCAATGTCGGCGAGGGTCTGCAGGTAACGCAGTTGCAGCGCGGCCGGCTGCTTCGAGAGCTCCGCGGCGGCCTCCACCAGCTGCTCGGCGGCCTGGGCCTCGCCCTCGGCGTGAATGATCTTGGCGCGGCGCGTGCGTTCGGCTTCCGCCTGCTTGGCCATGGCGCGGATCATGGTCTCATCGAGATCGACGTCCTTGATCTCGACCGTCGATACCTTGATGCCCCAGGTCTCGGTGGCCTGGTCGAGAATCCGCTGCAGGTCGACATTGAGCTTGTCACGCTGTGCCAGCAGATCGTCCATTTCGTGCTGGCCGACCACCGAACGCAGCGTCGTCTGTGCGACCTGGCTGGTGGCATCGAAGGCGTTCGCCACCTGGATGATGGCCTTGCCCGGATCGACGATGCGGAAGTAGACGACCGCATTCACTTTCACCGAGACGTTGTCGCGCGTTATCACGTCCTGCTTCGGCACGTTGAGCACGATGACGCGCAGGTCCACCTTGCGCATCTGCTGCACGATGGGCCACACGAGTATCAGTCCCGGTCCCTTGATGCCGGTAAACCGTCCGAGTGTGAACATGACGCCGCGCTCGTACTCGTTCAGCACCCTGATGGAGCTGAAAATGAGCACGACGATGATGACGAGGATGGCAATCCCGAACGGCATGCGATTTCTCCGGTGTCAGACCGCGCTCAGCGCGACGGCTCGACCCATAATGTTAGACCTTCCACCCTCACAATGCGCGCTGCTTCACCGGCGTGCAGCGGCACATCACTGCGCGCGTTCCATAACTCCCCGCCGTAGCGCACCCGGCCCTTACCCGTGAAGTCGTTAAGCACCTCGGCGCTGGCGCCGACCATGGCCTGCGTCCCGGTCGCCACCGGCGTCAGGCGCGAGCGGCTCGCCACGTAGACAATGCCCGCGATCATGAGGCCGCCCGCGGTTGCGAGTCCTGCGATCAGCGAGCGCGCGACATTCATGCCCGGCACGTCGGTGTCGAACAGGATAAGCGAGCCGACCACGAATGCGATGAGGCCCCCTATGCCCAAAGAACCGTAGGCCGGAAAGAAGAACTCGGCGATGATCATGGCCGTGCCGACGGCGACCAGCGCGAGTCCCGCGTAGTTGACCGACAGGATCTGGAACGCGAACAGGGCGACCAGCAGACAGATCGAGCCGACCACACCCGGCAACACCGCACCCGGATTGTAGCCCTCGAGCAGCAGGCCCCAGATACCGATCAGCATGAGCCCGTAGGCCACGGTCGGATTGGCAATGACGGCCAGCAGTTGCGTGCGCCAGTCCGGCTTTTCGCGCACCACGACGAGGTTGCGCGTGGCGAGTTGCACGGCGCGATTGTCGATGTGCACCTCGCGGCCGTCGATACGCGCGAGCAGGTCCGGCAGATCGCGGGCGACGAGGTCGATTACCTTTTCATGCAGGGCGGCGTTTGCAGACAGGCTCGCCGCGCCGCGCACCGCAGCTTCCGCCCAGTCGGCATTACGACCCCGCAGTTCCGCGAGCCCGCGGATATAGGCCACGGCATCATTGACCACCTTGCGCTCCATTGCGGTGGTGGGCTCCCCTGCCGGTGGCGCGTTTGCCGGCGCGGCGGGTGTCGTGCCGTTCGGACTGGCCTCGGGCTTGCCGAGCGGCGCGGGCACCGGGGCTGACGGCGACTCCCCGCCGATGGAAACCGGCGTCGCGGCTCCAAGGTTGGTGGCCGGCGCCATGGCGGCGATGTGACAGGCGTAAAGAATATAAGTGCCGGCGCTCGCCGCGCGCGCACCCGGTGGACTCACGTAACCAACCACCGGAACCGGGGAAGCGAGGATCGCGCGAATGATGTCGCGCATGGAGCTGTCGAGACCCCCGGGGGTGTCGATCTCGAGGATCACCAGGCGCGCGCCGCTGTCGCGGGCCGCCTGCAGCCCGCGCACTACATAGTGCGAGGTCGCCGGTCCGATCGCGCCGTTGATCTCGAGCAGCGCGGCAACGCCCGCTGTGGCAGTGGCCGTGGCGCCGGCTGCCGGGAGGCCGGCGGCGCGGCTCTCACCCCCCGCGGGGTAGCCGGGGGCCGCGGTGAGCGCCAGCACCAGGAACGCGGCGAAGCGGGAACGTGCGATGCGCTGCGGAAGAAGTGTCACATCGGCACCCTACTCTCGCGCTGGCCGCGTCCGCAATCGCGGCTCAGGCCAGGGCCCGCAACCCCTGGTAGCCGACGTAGCACCCCACCAGCACGATCACGGCTGCGGAAAAGTACGGTGCCCTGCGGGCGAGTTCACCGAAGCCACTGAAGCGTCCGGCAGCGTGTTTGACGCCGAGCGCGGCGATGGCGCCGGAGGTCACCATCGTGAGCGCCAGGCCGATGCTGAAGCACAGCACCAGCGTGGCGCCAAGTGCGAACTTCTTCAGCTGCAGGCACAGCAGCAGCACGGTGATCGAAGCCGGGCAGGGAATGAGACCGCCGGTGAGTCCGAACATCACGATCTGGCCGGTCGTGACCTCGCGGTTGGCAAAGCGGCGGCGGATGTCGTTGGCATGCGCGAGCTCATGTGGGTCCTGGTAACCGGGCGCGCTGACATCGAGCTGCTTATAAGCCTCGACGGCGTGCCGGTGCTCGTGTTCGACGAACTCCAGATCGTAGTCGTGACTGTGCTGAGGCTCCCCAAGGCGCAAGCGCGCCACGAACTCATGCGGCTCGGGAATTTCCTGCAGCGACTCAAGATAGCCACCGCGCCGCCGGAACGTGAAGATCTCCCGGGTGCCGTCGCGGCGCTCGGTCTCGATCTGCACCTGTTCGGCCGGCCAGTCGACGCCGCTCTCGGAAGACAGGCGGAATCGCGGCGGCACTTCCTGCCCGAAGATCGCCAGCCGTACGACGCCGTGGCCGGTGTCGACGCGCCGCACGTCATCGTGCCCGCGACCATGGTCGTGGTCGTGGTGGTCTGCGTGGCCGTCAAACGCCGCCCGATGCCGCCAGGTACGCCACACCATCCATAACGCCACGCCGATGATGAGGAGCGCGGAGACAACCTGGAAGTACGGCTCGGTGGTCTCGGTGTTCCACTGCTTGCCGAAATACAGGCCGCCGAGCGCGATCGCCCACACCACCGCGGTGTGCGATACCGTGGCGCTAAGCCCGAGCAGTACCGCCTGCCCAAGCGTGCCGCGGATCGCGACAATGAAGGCCGCCATCATGGTCTTGGAGTGCCCGGGCTCGAGCCCGTGCAGCGCGCCGAGGAGAATCGCGCTCGGCACGAACAGCCAGGAATTGCCCTGTTGCAGCAGGGTGGTGAAGTTGGTCATCGCCGGACCGCTGCGGGGATACGTATACCGTAGGGGGTATAGTATACCGCAGCCGTTTACGGACGGCGCCGGCGACTTTCAGGCCGGTTTGGCACGCCGCGCGCGTGGTGGGCGCGGCACCTGCGGCAGTCCGGTGTGCTGGGTGCGGAAGGGCCGCGCCGGCGCGGCACGCCTGCCTTGCGGTGCTCCGCCGGTGCCCGCCGGCTGGTAGGCCGGGATGAGCTGCTGGCGGCCGTTGCCGATGAGCTCGGCGCGGCCCATGCGCCGCAGCGCCTCGCGCAGCAGCGGCCAGTTGTTGGCGTCGTGGTAGCGCAGGAACGCCTTGTGCAGGCGGCGTATTTTCAGCCCCTTGGGAATCAGCACTTCCTCGCTGCTGCGCGTGATGCGCTTCAGCGGATTCTTTCCCGAGTGATACATGGCGGTCGCGGTCGCCATCGGGCCGGGCAGGAACGCCTGCACCTGGTCGGCGCGCAAACTGTTCCTCTTCAGCCACAGCGCGAGTTCCAGCATGTCCTGGTCCGAGGTACCCGGATGCGCGGCGATGAAGTACGGGATCAGGTACTGCTCCTTGCCCGCTTCCTTCGAATAACGATCGAACAACTCCTTGAAGCGATCGTAGGCGCCCACCCCGGGCTTCATCATTTTCGACAACGGCCCTTCCGCGAGCGCCTCCGGGGCAATCTTCAGGTAGCCGCCGGTGTGATGCTGCGCGAGTTCCTTCACGTACTCGGGAGACTCGATCGCCAGGTCGTAGCGCACCCCGGAGGCGATGAGGACTTTCTTGATTCCCGGCAGGGCGCGGGCGCGCCGGTAGAGACGGATGAGCGGTGCGTGGTCGGTATTGAGGTTCGGGCACACTCCCGGATATACGCACGAGGGCCGGCGGCAGGCGCTCTCGATCTCGCGGCTCTTGCAGGCGAGCCGATACATGTTGGCGGTCGGCCCGCCGAGATCGGAAATAACGCCGGTAAATCCCGGCACCTTGTCGCGCACCTCCCCGATCTCACGCAGCACCGAATCTTCCGAGCGGCTCTGGATGATGCGGCCCTCGTGCTCGGTGATGGAGCAGAAGGTACAGCCACCGAAGCAGCCGCGCTGGATGGCGACCGAAAAGCGGATCATCTTGTACGCCGGGATGTTGGCATCCCCGTAGAACGGGTGCGGCGCGCGCGCGTATGCCCGCTCGTATACCCAGTCCATTTCCTTCATGGTGAGCGGGATCGGCGGCGGATTCAGCCACACGTCGGTATCGCCGTGCCGCTGCACCAGCGCGCGCGCGTTACCGGGATTTGATTCCAGGTGGAGGATTCTGCTGGCGTGCGCGTACAGCACCGGGTCGGCGCCGACCGCCTCGTGCGAGGGCATGCGGATCACGCTGCGCTCACGATCCACGTTCTTCACCCGGCGCACGAAGCGCACGACCTTCTCGGCGCTCGGCACCGGCGAAGTGCTGGCGCAGGCGGGTGCTGCCGCTGCAGCGTTGGGCCCGGTTACTGCCGCGTCAGGTGCCGCGGCCGCCATGGCGTAAGGATCAAGCGGCGGATTCAAGGCTCCAGGCGCGTCCAGGTGCGTGGAGTCGATTTCAATCCAGTCCGCCGGAGTCCCCTTGCGGACAAAAACCGTGCCGCGCATATCGGTTATGTCGTGGATCGCCTCGCCCGCCGCCACACGGTGCGCGAGTTCGCAGATCTGCCTCTCGCCATTGCCATAAACCAGCATGTCGGCCTTGGCGTCGAGCAGCACCGAGCGCCGCACTTTCTCCGACCAGTAGTCAAAATGCGCGATGCGCCGCAGCGATGCCTCGATACCGCCGATGACGATCGGCACGTCGCGATAGGCTTCGCGGGCGCGCTGCGCGTACACGATCACCGAGCGGTCGGGCCGCTTGCCGCCCTCGCCTCCTGGGGTGTAGGCATCGTCGCTGCGAATGCGGCGCTCCGCGGTGTAGCGGTTCACCATCGAATCCATGTTGCCGGCGGTGATGCCGAAGAACAGGTTCGGGGCCCCAAGCGCCGTGAAGGCTTGCGCGCTGTGCCAGTCCGGCTGCGCGATGATGCCGACGCGAAAACCCTGCGCCTCCAGCACCCGTCCGACGATCGCCATGCCGAAACTCGGGTGATCGACGTAGGCATCCCCGGTCACGATGATGACGTCGCAGCTGTCCCAGCCCAAGAGGTCCATCTCGGCGCGCGACATGGGCAGGAACGGGGCCGTGCCGAAGCGTTCAGCCCAGTGCTTGCGGTAGCCGGAAATGTCGCGTGCGGTCTGCATGGAACCGCTAATTATCGCATGACGAAGCCATCAGCGCCTTGATGTTACCGTGTTACCACGGTAACATTTGATCCATGAGAGAAATCACCCGCACCCAGACCGGCGTGCGCCTCGAGAGCCGGCTGCTGAAGGTGCTGAAGGCCCTGGCGACGGAGCTCGACCTGTCACTCGGGGATCTTCTGGAAGGTATCGTCCTGCACGTCTTCGAAGGCAAGGCGCCCTTCTCCGCCGCGACCCTCAGGAAAGTAAAAGCGCTGAAGTCGGTCTATGGGCTCGACCTCGCGGCGCGCGATTCGCATCAGCTGCGCGAGGGCGGCGCTGATGCTCCCTGAGTGCCCGCAGCTGGCGCGCTTCGAGCGCGGCGAGATCGACGCGGCGAACTTCCCGCATCGCGAGCATGTGCGCATGGCGTTCGAGATGCTGCGGCGCCATGATTTCGCGGAAACCGTATGGCTTTTCTCACGCACGCTGCGCGCGATGGCGACGCGGGCCGGCAAGCCGCAGGCCTTCAATCAGACGGTTACGATCGCGTTTCTTTCCCTGATCGCCGAGCGCATGGAGCAAACCCGGCCGGCTGATTTCATCACCTTCGCGCGTGATAACCCCGGGCTATTCGACAAGGACGCGCTGGCGCGCTGGTATCCGCGCGAGCAACTCTCGGCAGAACTTACGCGGCGCGTCTTTGTCCTGCCCCCACCTCCAACTGCGGACGTCGACGTAACGCCCGGAGAGCCCCCAGGAGTGCAAGCTCAAGCAGGCCTATGGCGCCACCTCCGCCGCCTCCGCCACCTCCCGTGGAGCTTGATGCGGATACGGTCACGATCGTCTGAGCGCTCGTCGTTTCGGCACCGTCGCCACACGTTATGACGTAAGTAAAGGTACCGGTGGTGTTCGTGGTCTGAGTGACGCTGCCCGACGTGGCGAGGGTGCCGGACCAGGCACTGCCGTTGGCGCCGCCTCCGCTGGCCGTGCAGCTGGTAGTACCGATCGAGGACCATGTCAGGCTCAGCGGACCGCCCTGAGTGATCGAAGCCGCATTTGCCGTAAGCGTCGCGCTCAGCTTCTGCACCGTAACCGTCGTTTGCGCCGACGCGGTTTGCTGAGTCGAATTGATACTCTGACAAACGATTCCCAAGGTGAACTGCCCTAGCTCATTGGAATAGTTGACGAACGTGCCACTGCCAGGGGAACCGAAATCCCCCGATCCGCCTGCCCCCCAGGTTCCACCGGGCGAGCCGCCGGTTTCCGCACAAGCTTGCGCATTGGTTGAAGACCACGAGACGGTGTAGTTCTCACCGAGACCGACCGTCGACGGACTGATGGAAATCGATGCCGTGGGCGGAGGCGCCGGCTGAAGGGTCACCGTCATCGGAGCCGAAGTGACGGTCGTCGCGCCCACCCCGCTGCAGGTAACCGACAACGTATAGGTTCCGGGAGCGTTGGGAGCGATGATCGCCTCCGGGAGATTGACGGTGGCTACCGGCGGTGGACCTATTAACGTGCCCAGAACAGGCGTCGAGTTGACATCGCAGCTTGTCAGGTTGCTGCTCCAATTGATCGTAATGTAATCGGCCGGGGAGTCCGCCCACGTCGTTGTAAGCGGGGTAGCGGTCGCGGTCACGAACGAGCCGCCGTTGTCAAAAATCACGGTGACGCTTTGCTGAACCGACAGCGGACCTGCTGAACAGCTCAGGGTGTATGTATAGCTCCCGACGCTCGCGACGCGCGGAAAGAACATCTCTGTCGTCCAGCCAAAAGAGTTGCCTGCCCACCCATCGTTGGGCGCGCCACCCGAGGGTATGCACGTGTCCGCGGACGTGAGCCAACCCAGCTGAAGGAGCTGTCCCAGCAGGATGTTCGTGCTGTTCGCTGCGAGCACGAGGCTTGGCGTGACATACGACTCGGTCGAATAGCTCGAGGCCGCCACAGGACCCGCGCCGCAGGAGACCGTGTAGGTGACATCACCTGGGGAAGCCTGCGTTGCTGTGGTCGATCCCGTGCTGGGCTGGCCGTTGAGGGATAAGCCTCCGCCGCTCACCGCACACGGCGCGACATTCGATGTCCACGTGATCTGCGCGGGCCGTGTAGTCCAGACAGTCGGCCGCGGAAGGTAGACCTGCACGAAGGGGATAGATCCGTTCCACGCTATGTCGACTGAGGAACTGACACTGCCACCCCCGGTGAGTCTGCAGACAAGCTTGTACGTGACGTTGCCGCCCGTCTGTTCGGTCACTGATTGCGTGCCAGCCGCCGGGAGCGTTCCGGTCCAGCCGTCGCCAGGGAGGCCTCCACTCGCGGTACACTGCGTCCCGTTGGGAACGCTCCAGGACAACTGCGCGGAAGAACCAGTCTGGAGACTGGACGACGAGGCACTGAAGTTAATCGATGCTGCCGGCCTACTGGAGACCACCAAAGTGCCGGAGTTGGCAGGATCCAGGAACGATCTCAGGGTGGCGGCGCCGGTGCTGCTGGTGCTGTCGGCAGTCGAGTTCCAAACAGATGCAAACGCGGTAAAGTCCGCCACTCCGTTGGTGCCGTTCGGAGCCGTGGGAGGCGAGATCGGACAGGCTCCGTAACCGGAAGGATCTGTCGTGGCGGGGCCCCCAGTCAGCGAACCGACCAGGCGGTTGTTCTGATCGAACAGCCCGCTGCCGGAGGCGCCCGGTCCAACATTGCCGAGCTGGTTCACTGTCTCCCAGAAGTTGGAGACGTAGGTGACGCCGTCGACACCACTTGCCTGTGCCGCAAACGCCTGCCCGTACCACTCCGCAAACTGCTTGTCGTAGCCTTCCGCGTGGTGGATGGTATAGCCGCCCTGCACAGCACCGCCGGACGCGTCGAAGCCGGCGAACTGCGCATCCGACACAACCGGGTTGACGTCCAGCTCGATGAGCCAGGCATCCTGCTGTTCAACGATTGTCTGCGCGCCGGTCTGAATCGGGATGCCAGGATCGTAGATCGAGCCCAGCGCCGGACCGCAGGGCGTCGTGGCGTCCCAATAGACGGTGACTGTTGACGCCGCACCCGGATTGCCGCCGCCCAGATGACCGGTTTCACAATGCCTCGCCGTGAGAACGTAGGGCGTGTTGTCGCCCGGCACGTCGTTGATCAGCGAGCCGCTGCATTGGTACATATTCCCAATGGTCAGAGCCATGGTGGCCGCTCCCGGCGGCGTGTTGGCGGCCGTAATCTCGCACCTGTAGTTGGTGACACAGGCGGCGTTGCCCGACGCCGCGGCCTGTCGCGCCTTCAGCTTGAGGTAGTAAGGGTGGTCCTTGACTCCGGGCCCCAGCGAGCGATAGCCAGCCTGCAGGCTAGCGATGTTGAACGCGATCTTGCCCCGATCCTCGGCGGCGACGGTCAGCGTAAATTGCAGCGCTTCGCCGGGCTGGATGCGACTCCACAGCTCGCCACGGTGCAAGTCGCGAGCACGATAGCTGGTCGTGGTCTTCGCGCCGCGCACCTCAAGCGTCGCGCTCGCAGGGAGCGATGAATTGATCGCGTGAAACGAGAGCGACACCGCCGTCGGCACGTCAACGGCGTAGCTCCAGGTCGCCCGCCCGTTCGCCGTCGACCAGTTCCCGCTGCTCGTTACTGATACGGCGTGTGGCACCAGCACCGCAAACTGCACCGGCGAATCCATGCCGGCGCGGATGAGGGGCTTGAGGTCGGTTTTGACAATATACACAGGCACGGCCGCGAATGCCGCTGCCGGCAACATCGACGCCAGAAGTGCCAGCACCGGGGCGCGCCTGCACCAGAGGTTTTGCACAGCCATATGACCCTATCCCTGAGGTTCTTATTTGTTATATGCGGCACGCATCTTTTCGCGTGTCACTCTGCACTGACGCGCAGCACGTGACAAGCCCGCTTGTTGCGACGCTGATTTCGCAGCCCCCGGGGCTGCAACCTGAGTGCCAACCCTGAGGGGGGACTCAGTACAGCATTGCGCTGTGGCGCTGTGCCAGCCAGTCTGCCTCATCGACCGCCGCGAGCTTCTCCAGGTCCGCCGGGGTCGCCGCCGGATCATCCACCCAGCGGCGCAGCAGCTCGCTGCCGTTGATCACGTCGATGGCGAGCTTTCCCTGCTCGTATTCGTAAGGGAAGTCCCGCCACAGCGGGTAGTCGGGCCGCAGGCGTCGCAGCGCCTTGAACGCCAGTGCAAACAGCCGCCACGGACGGAACGCTTCGTGGTCGTAGTACGCCGCATCTTCCACGTGGACCTGCAATCCCGCGCACAGCTTGCCCGCGTGCTTGTGGAACGTGGGCTCGAACCAACACGGGCGCAAACGGCAGCCTCGCAGCCATGCGGGCGCGAGCGCGTGCATCTCGCCCAGCAGTGCCGGCACGTCCAGGTCCGGCGCACCCATGAGCTCCAGCGGCCGCGTCGTGCCACGGCCTTCCGACAAGGTCGTGCCCTCGAGCATTACGGAGCCGGCGTAGCAGCGCGCCATCCACAGGTTCGGCGCATTGGGGCTTGGGTTCACCCAGGTGCGCTCGCCCAGCGGCCAACCGCAACCGGGTGCCGCCCGGGGTTGCCAGCCATCCATGGTCACGACCTGACATTTCACGTCGAGGCGCAGGGTGGCCACGAACCAGCGCGCGAGTTCCCCCATGGTGAGCCCGTGTCGCATCGGCAGCGCACCGGCTCCCACGAAACTCTCCCAGCCGGGGCGCAGCGACAGTCCCTCCGTGGGACGGCCGACGGGATTTGGCCGATCCAGCACCCACACTTCCTTGTGGTGCTGCGCCGCCGCCTCGAGCACGTAGCGCAGCGTGGTGATGAAGGTGTAAATCCGGCAGCCCAGATCCTGCAGGTCAACGAGCAGCACGTCGCAGCTGTCCAGCATCGCCGCGGTCGGGCGGCGCACGGCGCCGTAGAGACTGAACACCGGGATGTGATGCAGCGGATCAGCGTACTCCGGCGACTCGACCATGTTGTCCTGTTTGTCGCCGCGCAGACCGTGCTGCGGTCCGAAGGCCGCGCTCAGGCGCAGATCACCCAGGGCCGCCAACGCGTCGAGCGAATGCGTAAGATTACGGGTCACGGACGCCGGATGCGCCAGCAGCGCCACGCGCCTGCCGGCGAGCGGTTTACGCAACTGCGGTTCTTCCAGGAACCGGTCGATTCCAAACTTCATGCGCTGCCAGACTTCATGCGTTGCTCAGCTCGAGTGCGAAACCATCCGCGTGATGAAAGTCGGGGTTGCCGGGCCCGTGTTGCAGCGCCCAGTACGAAAGCCTACCACTGTCCTCCTCGACCACCGCCGCGAGTGCGACGCGCAGCCGCCGCGCCTGGGAAACTGCCGCCAGGCCCGCCAGGTGCACGGTCGCCGACAACTCGAGGCGATCGGCGCTGCGCCGCACGTTCAACCCCGGCGCCTGCGCGAGATTCGCCGGCGTCATACCGTCCCGATAAGCGGCGAAGCGGTACGCCGCCCAGTCGAGGCCGGGAGAGAAGTTGAATTCGAAGTAGCCAGGATCGCCGTCAGCGGCAACAAATACCTCAAAACAGGTGTGCTGCCACAAGCCATCGGCGCGGCGGCCGGCGCGCGCGCCGGGTACCCGCAGGTGCGCCAGATCGCCGTGCAGCGAATACTGGCAGTTGAGGCTCAGGCCGGCCACGAGGCTCACCTCGACAGCAATGCGCCACACCGCCTCGCCCGGGGTGTCAGGATGAAACATGAGCGCCGCGCGCTGCATGCCGGCCAGCTTGGCGACAGTGCCCGTCAGGCCTGCAGCCACTCGAGCAGCGCGTGGGTCACCGCCTCGGGCCGCTCGAGCGTGGACAGATGGCCGCAGTCCGGCACCCTCACCAGCTTCGCTCCGGCGATGCCGCTCGCCATCTCCACGGCCCGCTCGGGAGGCGTGAGCGTATCGGCCTCCCCTACCAGCACCAGTGTGGGACAGCGGATCTCTTTGAGCATCGGCCGCGAGTCCGCCCGTCCTACGATCGCTGTCTGTTGCCGCACGAATCCCTGCGCTCCCACCTCCTGGGACATCAGGCGGTTGATCTCCCGCAGGCTCGCATCCGCGTGCCGCGCCGGATGGACCAAACGTGCAAACTGCGCATCGGCAACTTCCGCGAGGCGGCCAGCAGAGGCGAGCTCGATCTGTGCGCGGCGCGCGGCAATCGCCTCCGGCGTGTCAGCGCGCGCCGAGGTGTCCAGCAGCGCGAGCTTCGTGACCCGCGCGCTCGCCTGGCGCAGGATTTCGAACGCCAGGTAGCCGCCCATCGACAGGCCCACGAGCGCGAAGCGCGAGGGTGCGGCGGCTAGAATGCGGCGCGCAATCGCCGTCATGGTGTCATCGCGGGTGTGGTCGGCGATCAGCACCGGGCCGCGGGTCCACAAGTGGGGAATCTGCGCCGCGTACAATCGCGCCGAGCACAGGAGGCCCGGGACCAGCACGACGGGAACGGGTTCACTCACGCGAGCGCTGCCTTAAGTTCCGCGACCAGGTCGCTCACGTCCTCGACGCCAACCGACAGACGGATGAGTCCATCGCCGATCCCCAGCGACGCGCGCAGCGCGGCCGGCAGGGAGGCATGGGTCATGATCGCCGGATGCTCGATGAGACTCTCGACTCCGCCGAGACTCTCGGCGAGCGCGAACAGGTGGCAGCGCTCGAGCGTGCGGCGCGCCGCCTCGAGCCCGCCGCGCAGTACGGCCGTGACAATGCCACCGTAGCCCCCCGACATCTGCCGCTGGGCGAGCGCGTGCTGCGGATGGCTCGCGAGTCCCGGGTAGTAAACCCGCTCGACCCGGGGATGCTGCTCGAGGAAGGCGGCGATCTGCAGTGCGTTGGCGCAGTGGCGCTCCATGCGCAGCGCGAGGGTCTTGATTCCGCGCAGTGTCAGGAACGAATCGAAGGGTCCCGACACCCCGCCCGCGGCGTTCTGCAGGTAACTGATGCGCTCCTGCAGATCGGCATCCTCGCGCACGATGGCAGCTCCGCCGATCGCATCCGAGTGCCCGTTCAGGTACTTGGTAGTCGAATGCACGACGATATCGAAGCCGTGCTCGAGCGGGCGCTGGATGAAGGGCGTCGCGAAGGTGTTGTCGCACACCGAGATGAGGCCGCGGCGCCTGGCGATCGCCGCCACCGCGCTTAAGTCCACGAGCTTCAGCAGCGGGTTGGTCGGCGTCTCCACCCACAGCAGGCGCGTGTCGGGACGGATCGCAGCCTCCAGCGCCCTGGAGTCCGACAAGTCCACGAATGAAACAGCGTGTCCGGCCGAGCGCTTACGCACATTCTCCAGCAGCCGGTAGGTCCCGCCGTACAGGTCATTCATCGCGATGATGTGCGAACCGCTGTCGAGCAGTTCCAGGATCGTGGCGGTCGCGGCCATTCCCGAAGCGAACGCGAATCCCGCCGCGCCGCCTTCCAGATTCGCCACCGCCGCCTGCAGCGCATCGCGTGTTGGATTACTGCTGCGCGAGTACTCGTAGCCCTGGTGCACGCCGGGACTGGACTGCACGTAGGTGGAAGTCGCGTAGATCGGTGTGGTCACCGCGCCGGTGAGCGGATCGGGGTGCTGGCCGCCGTGAATCACGCGCGTCGCGAAGCGTTGGTCCCGGGATTCGTCGTTCATTCAAAAGTTACCTTAAGCCATATCGGGGCGGTGGCGCACGTTACATGCGGCGGCGCAGCCAGTTGAGCAGGTCAATGCGCGTGATGAGTCCCTGGAACTCGTGGTCGTGCACCACGATCGCCACCATGCCGCGCTTGAATATCTCCATGAGCTGAGTCATCGGCGCGTCCACCGGCACGGTCACCAGGTGGCTCGCCATGGCGCGGCTCACCGGCTCGTTGAAGTGCGCCGGGTTAGCGACCACCTCCAGGAGAATGTCCTCCTCGTCCACGATGCCGACGATCCTGCCGTCCTGCAGCACCGGCACCTGCGACACGTCGTAGAGCTTCATGCGCCGGTACGCCGCCATCACGGTTTCGGTGGAATTCACGGTCACCGCGGCGCGCTCGGAATGGCGCCGCGCGATCAGGTCGCGCAGATCGCCCAGGTGCTCACGCTCGATGAACCCCTGGTCGAGCATCCAGTAATCGTTGTAGACCTTGGAAAGGTACTTGTTGCCGCTGTCGCAGACGAAGGTCACGACGCGCCGGGGTTGCCGCTGCGCGCGGCAGTAGCGCAGCGCCGCGGCGAGCAGCGTGCCGGTGGAGGTGCCGGCGATGATGCCCTCGCGCGCGAGCAGCTCGCGACAGGTGCGGAAGGCTTCCGCGTCGGCAATGCTGTAGGTCTGTTTGACGCGCGAGAAGTCCCCCACCGGTGGCACCGAATCACCACCGATCCCCTCGACCAGCCACGGAGTCATTTTCTCGGGCAGCTTGCCGGTAGTGGCGTAGGCTGCGAGACCTGAGCCTGCCGGATCAGCCAGCACCAGCTCCACCTGTGGTGCGGTGCGCGCGAAATAATGCGTAAGGCCTGCGAGCGTGCCGCCGGTGCCCGCCCCGCACACCACCGCGTCGAGCTTATGACCCATCTGCTCCCAGATCTCGGGCGCGGTGGTTTCCTCGTGTGCCTGGGCGTTCGCGGGGTTGCCGAACTGGTTGACGAAATACGAGTCGGGCATCTCGCGCGCCAGGCGTTCGGCAGTGTCGCGGTAGTACTCCGGGTGCCCCTTGCTCACGTCCGAGCGGGTCATCATGACCTCGGCGCCCATGGCCCGCAGGTGAAAAATCTTCTCCTGGCTCATCTTGTCCGGGATGACCAGCAGCAGCCGATAACCCTTCTGCGCCGCCACCAGCGCCAGCCCCAGGCCGGTGTTGCCGGCCGTGGCCTCGATCAGCGTGGTGCCGGGC
Source organism: uncultured Gammaproteobacteria bacterium (assembly GCA_963718865.1). Lineage (GTDB taxonomy): Bacteria > Pseudomonadota > Gammaproteobacteria > Steroidobacterales > Steroidobacteraceae > 13-2-20CM-66-19. Next base: position 950,558 of record CAVRAE010000002.1, read on the forward strand.
CTGATGGCGCCGGAGGCTTCCGCGGCCTGGATGAGATACAGGCCCACTCGGTCCTTGATCGAGCCGCCCGGATTCTGGTTCTCCAGCTTAAGAAACAGCTCGCACGGCCCGGTATCGAGGCGCCGCACCGCCATCAGCGGCGTGTTGCCGATCATCTCCAGCACGTTGCCGAAGGTCGAGAGCGTCATGCACGGTCCTGCGCAAACAAGGACCGCGATTGTACGCCATGGCGTCCGGGTGCTTCAGGCGGCGCCGGTGATGAGCCCGGCATCAATCCAGCCGCGCAGCAGTGTCGCGGCCTGTAGCGGCGCCTGCGCCTCGCCCACCTCATCACACAGCAGCGCGCACAGCTCGCCAAAGGGCCAGCCGTCGCGCGCGGCATCGAGCGCCCGGGCTTCGGTGGCGGACAGCGAGCGAAAGTAAGTCGTGAGCTCCTGGCGCCACAAGAGCCACGGCACCGGCTCGCGATTCACACTCGCCACCGGCCGCTCGGTGTCTGCCGTGAGCGCCTGCCACAGCTGCGGCACATTCCAGCCAAGCCCGAGGCGCGCAACGCTGGGATGCCACGAGAAACGCAGTTGCGCCCATTGCTGCGGCGAAAACCCTGCGAGCGCCGCATGGGTGAGCGCGGTGGCGTCGGCGGCATCGAAGGCGCCCGTCATGGTCCATTCCCAGCGCGCCAGCTCCGCCAGTACCGGCGCGTCGGCGTAGTCCGGGTGGGTGCTCAGGAACTGCGGCAGCTCGTGGCCGTAGTAACGGATGGAAAAGAACGACGAGTCATGCGCGCTCACGTAATGCGACGCGAGCGTGCCGAAGTCCTCGCTGTCCAGAAGCCGCGCCAGCGCCGGGAAATTCGCCTGCAGCGCCTCGGTGAGGCGCGCGCGGTAGGCGCCGCCGTAGACCCCTAAGCGCGTGGCGACCGGCACACGCGCGGTGCCGAGGACATGAGCCTCGATCGCCTCACCGCCGCGCAGCAGGTAATCCTGAAAGTCGCCCTGCACGCCCGCCAGCTCGCTCACGAAGCCCTCGCCGCAACCGCAGTTGCGAGCGGTGCGCGCCGCGCACCCTCGTCCGCCAGGGTGCGCGCGCACAGTGCGCGGGCGTGGTCCAGTTCCGCACACAATTCCGCCAGTGGCGGAATGTGATCGTCGCGCTCGATCATGGTCGACACGGCCCCAAAGCGGCGCACGGCGGCGGCGTACAGCTCCCATACCGGGTCGGGCACCGGATGGTCGTGCGTGTCGATGAGGTAAGCGCCGCGATTCTCGTGACCGGCGAGATGGATCTGCTGCACGCGGTCGGGGGGAATGGCGTTGAGGTATTCGAGCGCCTTGAATTCGTGGTTGACGGCACTCACATAGATATTGTTGACGTCGAGCAGGATCAGGCAGTCGGCGCGCACGGCGATCTCGCTCAGGAACTGCCACTCGCTGAGGTTTGAATCACGGAACGCGACGTAGCTGGAAACGTTTTCCAGCAGGATGCGACGGCCAAGAATGTCCTGCACCGTGCGCACGCGCTCCACCACGTGCGCGAGCGCCTCCTCGGTGTAGGGCAGCGGCAAGAGATCATGGGTATTGCGGCCCGCGATTCCGGTCCAGCACAGGTGGTCCGAGATCCATACCGGCTCGACGCGTGCCGCCAGCGACTTCACCTGGCGCAGGTAGTCGCGATCAAGCGGCGCCGTGCTGCCGATCGACATGGACACCCCGTGCATGGCAAGCGGGTAGCGCTCGCGAAAGCGCATGAGGTAATCCAGCGGCTTGCCGCCCGGCACCAGATAGTTCTCGGTGAGTACCTCGAACCAGTCGACCGCCGGGCGTTCGGCGAGGATTGCGTCGTAGTGATCGACGCGCAGTCCGAGACCAAAGCCAAGCGAGGGGCGGGTCAGCATGGTTTCCTAATGATGCGCGACGTAAGTGCTTAGCGGCAAACGCAAATCCGCTTCATACAGTAGACCGGGCCGCCCGATGCTGGATTGCATGCGGCGCGAATCCACTACAATTACAAAGCCTGCGCCCGGGTGCCGCAGGCGAGCCCCTCCTTCCACACACCAGGCTGATAGTGACGGAATGACCGACGCCTCCCGCGACGCCATCCTTGTGCGTGGTGCGCGCCAGAACAACCTGAAAGCGCTGGATCTCGATATCCCGCTCAACGAGCTCATCGTTGTGACCGGGGTGTCGGGCTCGGGCAAGTCGTCGCTGGTGTTCGACACGCTCTACGCGGAAGGCCAGCGCCGCTACGTCGAGACATTCTCCCCGTACGCGCGGCAGTTTCTGGACCGCATGGACAAGCCGCAGGTCGATTCGATCCGTGGCATCCCGCCGGCGATCGCCATCGATCAGACCAACCCGGTGCGCACCTCGCGTTCCACCGTGGGAACGATGACCGAGCTCAACGATCACCTGAAGCTGTTGTTCGCCCGGGCGGCCGTGCTGCATTGCCAGCGCTGCGGCAACCCCGTGCGCCGCGACTCCGCCGAGAGCATCTACGCCGAACTGCGCGCCCGCGCCCGGCACGCCGGGGATCCGCGCCTGCTCGTGACTTTTCCGGTGCCAGTGCCCCAGAATTTCAGCGTTGCCGAGGTGCGTGAACTTCTCGCGCGGCAAGGCTACACGCGGTTCTTCGAGGCCCCCGGTGCGGCGTCCGAGGCGCCCGCCGCGAGCGCCGCACCCGCGCCCGCATCCGGCCGCCGCCGCAAAGCGAAGGCGAAGGCCACCCCGACGATCACGCTCGAAGTGGTCCAGGACCGGCTGCGTGCGGGCGTTGCTGCGCGCGGGCGGGTACTGGAGTCGCTGGAAGCGGCGCTACGCGTGGGCCGGGGGCGCGTCAACCTGCAGGTGGTGGATGACGCCGAGACGCCCGGGCTGCTCGACAGCTGGCGTTTCTCGAGTGAGCTGCATTGCGCGCAGTGCGATCTGGCTTACCAGGCGCCGACGCCAAGCCTGTTCTCCTTCAATTCGCCACTGGGCGCGTGTGAAACCTGCCGCGGCTTCGGTCGCACCATCGGCATCGACTACGGGCTGGTGATCCCCGACGAGACCAGGTCGCTGCGCGGCGGGGCGATCAAGCCCTGGCAGACCAAGTCCTATGCCGAGTGCCAGCAGGACCTGGAGAAGTTCGCGAAGCTGCGCGGCATTCCCCTCGATACCCCGTGGCGCGACCTGCCCGCCGAGGCACGCAAGTGGGTGATGGAGGGTGAAGGCGCATGGACGAAGAAGGTCTGGTACGGCACGCGGCGGTTTTTTGCCTGGCTGGAGACGCGCGCCTACAAGATGCACGTGCGGGTGCTGCTGTCGCGCTATCGCGCCTACACGCCCTGCAACGCCTGCGACGGCGCGCGCCTGAAGACCCAAGGGTTGCTGTGGCGTATCGGCAGCCGCGAGCTGGCAGACAGCGCGTTGGGCACGGCGCCGCGCTTTCGCCCACACGGCGTCGAGTGGAGCGCCGCGACGCTGGCGGCGCTGCCTGGACTGTCCATTCACGACCTGATGTTGCTGCCGGTGGAACGCAGCCACGAGTTTTTTCGCGGCCTCACCCTGCCGCAACCGCTCGATGAGGCCACCGATCTGCTGCTCGGTGAGATCCGCGGACGCTTCCGCTACGTCGCCGATGTGGGTCTCGGGTATCTGACGCTCGACCGGCAGTCGCGCACGCTTTCGGGCGGGGAGGTGCAGCGCATCAACCTCACCACCGCACTCGGCACCTCGCTCGTCAACACCCTGTTCGTGCTCGATGAGCCCTCCATCGGTCTGCATCCGCGCGACATGCAGCGCGTCATCGGCGTCATGAAACGTCTGCGCGATGCCGGCAACTCCCTGGTCGTGGTCGAACATGATCCGCAGATCATGCTCGAGGCCGACCGCATCCTCGACTTGGGTCCCGGCGCCGGCGAGCGCGGCGGGGAGATCGTCTTCTTCGGCAGCCCGGCGGCGATTCGCGGCGCTCCCGGGTCCCTCACCGGGGAGTACCTTGGCGGACACAAGCGCGTTGCTGCGGCTGCAAAAGCTTACGGCGCGCGTGCGCTCAAGCCGCCGGTTGAGCGCCAGGCGGATGGCGGCGTGGTTGCCGAGGCGCGCTCCAACCGCTGGCTCGAACTCAAAGGGGCGACCGAGCACAACCTGAAGAATCTCGACGTGCGCATTCCGCTCAAGCGCCTGGTGTGCGTCACCGGTGTGTCCGGATCCGGCAAATCGACGCTGGTGGAGGACGTGCTGTACCCGGCGCTCCTCAGGTACCGCGGCAAGCCCACCGAAGCCCCGGGGCAGTTCGCAGGTCTCACCGGGGCGGAGCTGATCGATGACGTGGTGATGGTCGATCAGAATGCAATCGGCCGTACCACGCGCTCCAATCCCGCCAGTTACGTCGGCGCGTTCGATGCCATCCGCGCGCTGTTCGCGGCCGAGCCCGCGGCGCAGGAGCGCAAATACACCCCCGGCACTTTCAGTTTCAATTCCGGCAACGGGCGCTGCCCCGGCTGCAGCGGCAACGGCTTCGAGCATGTTGAAATGCAGTTCCTCTCGGACGTGTACCTGCGCTGTCCGGACTGCGACGGCCGCCGCTACCGGGATGAAGTGCTCGACATCCGGCGCGAAGGCGCGGACGGGCGCCGTCTGAGCATCGCCGAGGTGCTGAACCTGACCGTGACGGAAGCGCGGGCGTTCTTTGCCGACAGCGCCGAGGTGGCGGCACGCCTCGCGCCGCTCGCGGACGTGGGACTGGAGTATCTGAAACTCGGCCAGCCGGTGCCAACACTCTCCGGCGGGGAGGCGCAACGACTGAAGCTCGCCGGGCACCTCGCGCAGGCCGGCTCGGTGCTTTCCAGCACCACCCATCGCGGCAAGCTGTTTCTGTTCGACGAACCGACCACCGGGCTGCATTTCGAGGACGTGGCGAAGCTGCTGCAGGCGTTCCGCAAGCTCTTGATCGCCGGACACTCGCTGCTGGTGATCGAACACAACCTGGACGTGATCCGCGCCGCCGACTGGGTCATCGACCTGGGTCCCGAGGGCGGTGAGCGCGGCGGTCACATCGTCTGCAGCGGCACGCCGGCGCAGGTGCGCGCCCACGCGCATTCCCTTACCGGCCAGGCGCTTAGCGCCTACGAGCAGGCCGTATCGCCCGGCGCCGTGGTGGCCGAAGCGCGCACGCGCTATCAGGCCGGCAACGGCCGCGACGCTAACGCGGTGATCATCCACAAGGCGCGCGAGCACAACCTCAAGAACATCGACGTCGAGATCCCGCGCGATCGCTTTACGGTTATCACCGGGGTGTCCGGCTCCGGCAAGTCGACGCTCGCCTTCGATATTCTTTTCAACGAGGGCCAGCGCCGCTACCTGGAGTCGCTCAACGCCTACGCGCGGCAGTTCGTGCAGCCGGCCGCGCGGCCCGACGTGGATGCGATCTTCGGCATTCCGCCCACGGTGGCCATCGAGCAGCGCACCAGCCGCGGCGGCCGCAAGAGCACGGTGGCGACGCTCACCGAGATCTATCATTTCATGCGCCTGCTGTACGTGAAACTCGGCACGCAGTACTGCCCCGACTGCAACCTTGCGATCGAGCCGCAGAGCGCAGACTCGATCGCCGCGCGCCTGTTACGCAACTACAAGGGCTTGTCGCTCGCACTGCTCGCGCCGCTCGTGATCGCCCGCAAGGGGTATTACACCGATCTCGCCAGGTGGGCCGCAAAGAAGGGCTTCCGGACGTTGCGCGTCGACGGCGAGTCGCTGCCAACCTCACCGTGGCCACGCCTGTCGCGCTTCAAGGAACACACCATCGAGTTGCCGGTGGCCGAGATCGACGTCGGCGTGAAGAGCGAGGGCGCGCTGCGCGCCGGACTCGCCCGCGCGCTGGATTTCGGCAAAGGGCTGGTGCACGTGCTGGCGCCGAAATCCGCGCGGATCACGGTGTTCTCCACCAAGCGCGCCTGCCCGTCCTGTGGCCGCAGTTTCGCCGAACTCGATCCGCGCCTGTTCTCGTTCAACTCCCGGCACGGCTGGTGCGAGAGTTGCTACGGCACCGGCTTCGAGATGCCGGGGTTCGACGCGCAGCAAAGCGGTGAGGAGCGCTGGTGGAACGACTGGTACGCACACACGCCGCAGGCGTGCGGCGCCTGTCACGGGCAACGCCTCAACCCGACCGCGCTCAACGTACGCTTCCGTGAGCGCTCAATCGCCGCGCTCGCCGGGGAACCGGTCGCGGCCTGCGCGCAGTTCTTCGCCGCGCTCAGGCTCGGCACGCGCGAACGGGCGATCGCGCGCGACCTGCTGGCGGAGATCCGCGCGCGCCTGAAATTTCTCGAGCGTGTGGGCCTTTCGTACCTGCAACTGGATCGGGCGGCCCCGACGCTCTCGGGCGGCGAGGCGCAGCGCATCCGGCTCGCGGCGCAATTGGGCTCAAACCTGCAGGGGGTGTGCTACGTGCTCGATGAGCCCACCATCGGGCTGCATCCGCGCGACAATGAGATTCTGCTCGCCGCGCTCAGCGAGCTGGCCGGCAACCGCAACACGCTGGTGGTTGTCGAGCACGACGAGGAAACCATCCGCCGCGCGGATCACGTGCTGGACCTGGGACCACAGGCCGGGGTGCGCGGCGGGGAGCTGGTCGCGGCCGGCACGGTGCAGGATCTGATGCGCAACCCGCGCTCGGTCACCGGCCGCTTCCTGCGCGAGCCGCTGCTGCACCCGGCGCAGCCGCTGCGCGCCGTGAACGGTGCGACGCCGTCCCTGACGCTCGAGCACGTGGCGCTGCACAACATCAAGGGCAGCGATGTGCGCATCCCGCTCGGGCGGCTGGTAGTCATCACCGGCGTCTCCGGCTCGGGTAAGTCAACCGTGGCGCGCGATGTGCTGTATGCGAACCTGCGCCGCCTCTTGGGCGAGAACACCCCGATGGGCAAGCACCGCCGGCGCGCCGCGGGCGCTAAGCGCGCCGCCGGCGTGCAGCTGCTCGGCTGCGACGCGGTGCGCGGACTGGCCCACATCGACCGGGTGCTGGAGGTGGACCAGGCACCGATCGGCAAAACGCCGCGCTCGTGTCCTGCGACCTACATCGGCTTCTGGGACGAGATCCGGCGCATCTATGCCGGCACCACCGAAGCGCGCATCCGCGGCTACACCAACAGCCGCTTCTCGTTCAACACCGCCGGCGGACGCTGTGAAGCGTGCGAGGGCCAGGGTGTGAAGACCATCGAGATGAGCTTCCTGCCGGACGTGAAGGTGCTGTGCGACGTGTGCGGCGGGCGACGCTTCAATTCCGAGACGCTGGCGGTGTTGTGGCGCGACAAGAGCATCGGCGACGTGCTGGCAATGGACGTCGACGATGCGGTCGGATTCTTCGCGGCCCACCCGCGGGTGCATCATGCCCTGAAGCTGCTGCAGGACGTCGGCCTCGGCTACCTCACCCTCGGGCAGCCCAGCCCGACGCTCTCCGGCGGCGAGGCACAGCGCATCAAACTCGTCACCGAGCTGTCCAAGGTGCGCGAGACGCAAGCGCGCGGACCACGCCAGCAGGCCAAGCACACTCTTTATGTACTGGACGAGCCGACCGTTGGCCTGCACATGGCGGACGTTGAAAAGCTGATCCACGTGCTGCACCGTCTGGTCGCCGCCGGCAACACCGCGGTGGTGGTCGAGCACAACCTCGACATCATGGCCGAAGCGGACTGGATCCTCGACATGGGGCCGGAAGCCGGCGATGCGGGCGGCCGCATTGTCGCGCAGGGACCGCCGGCGCAGATTGCACGCCGCGCCAGGCAATCGCACACCGGACGCGTGCTGCAGGAGTTCCTGCGCGAGCGAACTGTTCCATTGGCCGAAATCGCAGGAAGCGATTTCGGCGGACATCAGCTGCGTTTGCGCGGGCCAAAGGCGTGACTTTGGCCCGCTGCGCCATGCCAACCCTCGGCAGCGATTTCGGCCGACATCAGGTAGGCTTCCTTCATGGCGCATGATCTGGTGTGCTGGAAATGCGGCGCGTCGCTGGCGGAATTGAGCCTGCCGCTACGACGGCTCGATGAATGCCCGCGATGTCACGCCGAGCTGCACGTGTGCCGCATGTGCGTCGACTACGACACCCGCGTCGCCAAGCACTGCCGCGAACCGACCGCGGAAGAAGTCAGCGATAAGATCCACGCGAACTTCTGCGATCATTTCAAGCCGCGGGCCGCGGCCTACACGCCTCCCAATACCGCCGAGGTGGATCAGGCGAAAGCGCAGCTGGACAGGTTGTTCGGCAAGCGCTAGAGGCGGGGATGCCGGCGCAGTGCGGCCCCCGGCCCTAGGACTTCTTTACCCGCTCGCTCAAACGCTCGAGCAGGCGCGCGAACGGGGAGTTTTTCTGTTCCTGGATTTGCAGGTGGCGAACACCCGTGTCATTGAGGGTCTCGCCGTTGCCCCTGTCGATGGTCAGTGCGCTCGCACCCAGGATCTCGAGGGTCTCTTCGAGGGTCTGTGCGCCGCGGCGGTCGCGGGCGCCGACCCGGCCACCGCCCTTGGCGCGAACCGCTGCTGCCGCAGTCTGGCGCACCACGCCCCCGACCGCGACTTTGGGTTGCGGCTGCGCCGCGGTTCTGGCCGACTTCGCCGCCGCCCGATCCGCGGCAAGCATCGGTGGCGGGCCCGCCGGCGGTAAGGCACGCGAGGCGTCATCGTCGATCAACTTGAACTCATCTGAGGCATCGGCGCGGGCGTGACCGGGTGCCGCGACGTTCGCGGCGGCCTTCTTGTCCTGCTCGGTGGCGCGGGCGCGCTCCTCCGGGCTGACCGGAACCACTGCGACGGACGTGAACTCGGAACGCACGTAGTACGCCACCTGCTTGGCGGAAATGGCGTCGCTGAAAAAGCCAAGCCGCAGCCCGTACCACTTGCGGCCTTCGCGGCTGCCCTCGACTGTATACAAGGTGTAGGCGCTGAAGATCGCCAGCGGCGGCACCTTGTTGAGTTCCGCGGGCTGTACCGACCACTGCAGCTGCACGGCAAACGCCACCGGCGCGTTGTTGGCGACCGCCTCCTGCAGAGCGCGCCGCGTCGCGGTGTCGTCCGGCTTCAGGAACGGAATCCCGCCACCCGATGCATCGGTCTGTTGCCCGGCCTCCGCGCCGCGGGTTTCCAGCAGCTTCAGTACCTGGGTGTCAGTAAGCGAGCCCTCGGCCCTGGGTTGCGGCGCTGCAACGCGCGGCGGTGGCGGGGCACGCATGAGGCGCGTTTCACCGGTCGCACTCGCGTCGCCGAGCGCGGCCAGCACCTCGCGCACGTTGGAATCTTCAAACACGCCCTTGCGGCCCGGCGGAGGCGCCGCACGGCTCGCCGCGACCGCGGCCCGCGGTGCAGGCTGCGTGTTGGCCGGCGCGGTGCGAGCCGGGGCAGTGCGTACCGGCGGTGTCGCTGCCGCGACGGATGCCGCGGTTCGCGGTGCGGGTATTGGGGCCGCGGGCCGCGGCGCGCTGGGCGCCGCGTTGGGCGGTGCGGCGCGTGCGGGCGTCGCAGCCGCGGGCGGCGCCGTGCGCGGTGCTGGCGCCGGCGCGGCCCGCACTACCGGCGCATGTACGACCGGCACATTGGCGGGGATCGCAACGGAACGCGGCGCGCTGGCCGGCGCTCGTGCGACCGGCGGCGCTTCGCGCGGCTGCGGTCCCGCCGCGTGCTGGGCCTGCGCGGCCGCGGCTGCGGCGGCGCGCTCCCGCAGCTTGCGGCCCGGCGCCTCGCCAGCCCAGGCGCCCGGATAAATCTCCCGCACCACCACGAGCCATTCTTCGGCCTCGGCGAGCGTCGCGAAGTAGCCCATGTGCAGCCGGAAGCGTTCGCGGCCTTCCTCGAAGCGACGGCTGACAAAGAAGGTAAAACGCTTGAGGTCGGGCAGATCGGTCTGCGCGAGCGCCATGGGCGTACTGGAAGAGCACAGATTCAGAACAAACGGTCCGCTGTTCGGCGCGGCCGCCGCCGGCGTAGCTTCGGCACCCGAGCGAGCGTCGGGCGCGATGTTGGGTAATGCAGTCATAACTTCCCCGAGCGAAACCAACACGCCACCAGACTTAAGGCGGATTCGCGCGACGGGGAAGGGAGTGCGAGCGCTCGCGCATAAGAAAAGCGCGATCGTGGCAGCCCCGCCGTCATAGGACCCTGTCCTTTAGACCGGTGACTTTGCGTCCCCGTCTTTCGACGGGTTTGCCCTTATCACAGCGGCTAGTGTCAAAGCGTCGCGAATCGCCGTCAAGCCCGGAAATGTGCCCCGGCTCTCAGAAGGTGTGCGCAATCGGCGACAGGACGGTGCGTGGCGCCTTATGTCTCACCAGAAGCGCCCCGCGCTCACCAGGTGAGTCGCGTAGTAGCCGCTGGTGAGTTCCGCGTACGACACCGCGACTCCCGCGTGCGGCGCGTGGATAAAGCGGCCAAAGCCGGCATAAATCCCCACGTGGTCGACGCGCTGCCCGCCGCTGCTGAAGAAAACCAGGTCACCGGGCGCGAGGCGCGTCAGCGGCACGGGCAGCGCCGCCTGTTGCTGGGCGGCGGCGGTGCGCGGAATGTGCAGCCCCACCCGCTCGTGCACGTAGAGCACCAGCCCGCTGCAATCAAAGCCGGCCTCATCCGCGCCGCCGAACTGGTAGCGCGTGCCGATGAGCGACGCCGCGACGCGCACGATGGCGGTACCCGCACCGGGCTGCACGCCCGGCTGGGTGCTGCTCGCCGCCGGTACGGCGAGCGGGCGCGGCGGGAGGGTGCCACAGGCCGCGACGAGCACCGTCACGGCTGCCACGAACACGGTGCGCGGGCGCATGGCTGCGCGGCTTTTTGAAAACTAGCGGGCGCGCGCCGAGGGGGCCGGAGACGCGGGCACGCGCGCCCGGGCGGAAACCCGCGCCAGCGCCTCGATTCCGCTCCAGGTGTAGCGCTGTACCCCGCGCCGGCCGGAACGCATCGCACCCAGCATGGCGGCGGCCACGGTGCTCACCGCAACACCGCGCCAGGCGACATAGCGCCCCATGAGCAGCGGATTCAGCAGCGGCATGAACAGCCGCGCACCAAGCTCCAGCGGACGCATCTCGGCGCGCCAGGCAAGCAATACCGAAGGTTGCAGGATGTCGAGCGAGGCGAAACCCACTGCGGCGAGCTGCTCTTCCATCTCTCCCTTGGTGCGCAGATAGAAATTGCGCGACTGCGGATCCGCACCGACGCTCGATATCACGACGAAGCGCTGCGCATTTGCCGCCCTGGCGGCGCGCGCGAACGCCAGCACGCAGTCAAGATCGACGGCGCGGAAGCGCTGCTGCGAGCCGGCCTGGCGCAGCGTGGTACCGAGGCAGCAAAAGGCGAGGTCGCAGGTCACGCCCTGTAACTGCGACTCGAGGCGTTCAAACTGCACGATGCGGTTGGCGAGACGCGGATGGTCGCGCCCGAGCGGGCGCCGCGACACCGCCACCACACGGCTGACGTCCGGCGCGCCGAGCAAGGCGTCGAGCGTTTGTCCGCCGCTGAGTCCGCTCGCTCCGGCCAGCAGCACCGTCCGCACCTCTGGCTCAGCCATCAGATCGGCTCGTAACAGCTGACACTCACGGTCTGGGGCTCCCCCGGAGTTATGGTGATTTCACGGCGCACGTCACGGTAGCCGACGCGCGAGCCGAGCACGGTGTAAGTGCCGGGTTTGAGCTCGATGTCACGCCGCTCAAAGCTGCCGAAGCTGCCGACGCTCAGGATTGCTACCTGCGTGACGCCATCGGAAACCAGGAACACCTGCACCGGCTTGTTGTAGTCCGGCAGGAGAATCTGCAGACGCGCGATCTGCGAACGCAGCACCGGGCCGGATGGGGTGGTCGCCTGCGCGGTGGCGAGCAGCCCGCTCGCCTGATCGCGCACCTCGGGTGTTGCCAGCCGGTCCGGATGATCAAGCAGCGCCTGCAGTGCGTGGTCCAGTCGCGCGCGCCCGGCGGCCCGCGCCCTGCCGCCCTGAGCGAACGCCAGCGAGCCGTCCTCGCGCAATGCGGCCGCGTAAAGCGCCGCGGCTTCGTCCCAGCGTTCCTGCGCTTCGAGCTGCTCGGCATGCGTGCGCATGCTGGCTATGCTGTCGACCGAAGTGCCGGCGGCAGCGGTGCCGGCATGGACGACGGGACTCCCGGCAGCCGTGGTGACCGGGTGGCTGGCGGAACTGCGGCCGCCATCCGCGGCATTTACGCGCTTAAGACCGTCGAGCGCCTCCGGACCATTGGGACGGATGCTGCGCGCGCGTTCAAAAGCAGCGCGTGCCTCCGCGAGACGGCCGGCGCCAAGAGCCGCGAAGCCCTCGCCCGCCGCGCGCGCGTAGTTGTCATCGCCCAGCGCGGCCTGTGCCTGCGCGAGGCCGTTACGCGCCTGGGCGTTCTTCGGATCAAGCGCCAGCGCCTGCGTGTAGTCCTGGGCGGCGCGCGAGTATTGGTGCGCGGCCTGCGCGCTGTGTGCATCCGCGATCAGGGGAAGCACGCCGGTGAGGCGCTGGGAGCGGGCCAGGCCGGTGGTCGCGCGCGCATCCTGCGGATCGATGCGGTGCGCCAGATCAAACGCCTGCGCCGCCAGGTCCTGCTGCCCCGCGTTGAGCGCCCGGTTGCCGGCGTCGAGCTGCGCCGCAAACGCCGCCGGCGCGGCCCGTTCGACCGCATCGAGAAGTTGCGAGGCCTCGGTGAGCCGCTGACGCGCGAGCGCGAGATTGCCGGCATCACGGGCACCGACTGACTCGGCAGCGCGGCCCGCGGCCGTGGCAAAGTCGGCTCCGCCCCAGCTCTCGGCTCCGCGCGCCTGGAGAGCCGCCTGTCTGCGGTCGTACTCGGCGCGTTGCGCCCGCAGCGCCTCCTCATCCGCGGCACTGGCCGCCGCCGTGCTGGCTGCCGTGTCCGCGGCGGCTGCGGCGGGCGACGCGCGGTCAGCACGCGCCCAGGAGGACAGCGGCCACCCTGCATGGCGCGGCATCCAGTAAAAAGCGGCCAGGGCGGCTGCCGCCAGCACCACGATGACAATGAGCGCGCCGGGCCGGCCGCTGCGCATGGGCTCGAGCCTGCCCAATGCCGGGGTTGGGCTCAGGCGCATTTCCTCCCACAACGCCTGGCCATCCACGACGCCAGGCGCGGGGAGCCCGCCGGGTATGGTCGGGGGCGTCGCGGGCAGACTCGCGGACAGGGCCGCGTGCCTGCCGGTGCGCTCCGCCGGCGGGACTTCGCGCGGCGGCTCAGCCGTCTCGAACTCAAAGGTAAGCGTGTCGTTGAGCGCCGAGTCGAGCCCCTCGATGACCTCGCGCATGGAGGCCGGCCGGGCCGCCGCGTCTTTCTGCAGCATGCGGGCGATGAGCACACCGAGCTGCGGCGGCATCTGCGCGGCCGGGGTCAGTTCCGGCACCGCCTCGCGCTGTACCTTGTGCGCGTCGAAGTGCGGATAGTGTGGTGGATAACCCGACAGCAACTCGTAGGCAAGCGCGCCCAGGCCGTAGATGTCGTCGGCCGGCGTCGGGGTTTCGCCGCGCAGTTGCTGCGGGCTCGCGGTGAAGGGCGACAGCCCGCGCGCCGTATCGGGCCCTGCGGCGAGCACCGTGCCGGCAATACCAAAATCCGCAAGCTTGACGGCGCCACGCGCGTCGAGCAGCACGTTGCCGGGCTTCAGATCGCGGTGAATCACGCCGCGCCCGTGCGCGTGCTCAAGTGCCTGCGCCACTTCCAGCAACACCGGCACGATGGCGAGATAGTCAGCGCCGCGCAGCCGGCGCAGATCGCCGCCCGCGGCGAGTTCCATGGGCAACAGCAGGGCTTCCTCCGTGGCCTCGGGCGGAAACACTTTGAGGATGTGCGGGTGGTCGAGGCGGCTATTGATCGCGTACTCGCGCTGCAGCGCCTCCCACGCCGGCGCAATGCGCGCCTCGACCGGGTGCAACACCTTCAGTGCGATGTCGCTGTCACGCTGCGGATCGCGCGCGCGCCAGACTTCGCCCTGGCCGCCCGCACCCAACCGCTCGTGCAGCGTGTAACGCACGTTCAGCACTCGTCCGGGACTTGCGGCTACGTCGTTCAAGCTCACATTGTAACCGCTGGGGCCACAGCGGTTGGCAGCAACCCGGTCAGAGACCCAGATTCATCTGCGCCTGCCGGGGGCCGGGGGCTCGAAACAGCGTCGTGCACAGCGTGTCGCGCGCCGATGACACGAGGTTCAGGCGAGCGCAGGCGACGCGGAAGCGGTTGCGCAGCAGCAAGGCATACGGACCGGTGCCGCGCATCCGTGAACCGAAGTTCGGGTCGTTGTCACGGCCAGCGCGCATGGCGCGCACCAGCGACATCACGTGGGCCGCGCGCTGCGGGTAGTGCTCCTGGAGCCATTCGGTGAACAGGTCCTTGATCTCGTACGGCAGCCGCAGCAGCACGTAACCCGCCCAGCCGACGCCAGCCGCCGCCGCCGCGGTGAGGATGTCCTCCAGCTCGTGATCGGTGAGCGCAGGGATCACGGGAGCGACCAGGACCCCCGTCGGCACACCGGCGGCGTGCAGCGCGGCGAGCGTGCGCAGCCGCGCCTGTGGCGATGCGGCCCGCGGCTCGAGCGTGCGCTTCAGATTCGCGTCCAGGGAGGTGACGCTCACCGCGACGCTCGTCAGGCCATCGCGCGCCAGGTCGGAGAGCAGATCCAGATCCCTCAGCACGAGCGCGCTCTTGGTGATGACGGTCACCGGGTGGCGCGTGTGCGCCAACACCTCGAGGATGGAACGCGTCACGCGCATTTTCTTCTCGACCGGCTGGTAGGGGTCGGTGTTGGCGCCGAGCATGATGGGCTTGCAGACATAACCCGGACGCGACAGCTCCCCTTCCAACACACCTGCTGCATCCGCCTTGTAGAAGAGGCGCGTCTCGAAATCCAGGCCCGGCGAGAGTCCCATGTAGGCGTGGCTGGGGCGGGCGTAGCAATTGTGGCTGACGACGCCGTTGGCAATGAAATCCCCAGTTCCGGTCGTGATGTCGTAGAGCCGCATGGTTTTCAGCGGCTCGATACTCATGACACCCAGGCGAGCATCGCTCCTGACGGCGTGGCCCTCGATATCGAGCTTGCGCGAGATGGCTGGGCAAAAGGTGTGAAAGAATCGCAGATGCTCCCGGAGGCCTCCCTTGAGCCTCACAACATCCATCGGTTTGCGGTCGTCGTAGTCAGTATGCTCAACGACACAACTGAAGCTGAATTCAACCAGGCAGCGGCGAATCCAGGCGATGATTTCCGGGTCTGTATTGGAAATGCGCAGAACCGTTTGGCTGAAGTTGTCTGCGGCGTCGAATATCCCGGCCAGGAAGCCACCCCGCCAGGCGCGCGTTGGCGAAGTCGGCCACGCTATGAGCTCGCGAATCGATTGCACGCGCGTGGAACAGGCTGCGATGGCGTGCATTGCCCTGCGGTTTCCGGCCGCCGCCTGGAAGAGAGATCCGTTTGTGGCAATCTCAAACTCGAGAAGATAGTTGCGCGCCCTTACGAGCGCTTCCAGATCGCGAAGGGCGAGACGAAATTGCTGCGTGGCGCCCACACTGCCATCCTGGCGTTCGCAGGCGCCCTTGCCCAGATGAGCGTCGCCACGAATCACACCGCAAAGGTAGCCGCGGCGATAGTCGGCGTTCTGAATCACACCGTCGGCAAGCGCGCCGGTTCCCATGAGCTTGTTTGAAGTTGTGAGGTGTGGCCTGCGGGTGTCGCCACATTCGGTGCCTGTCACGAACTTCCAGCCGCGAGCTGTCAGAAAACGGTGGTCCCCGCCGGACACGAGCGTAGTGCCGTCCTGCAGCGTTGTCCGGAATGCAGGCTTGATGGTGCTCCAGCGAGCAAGCACGCGGGACTTCACGTACCGCCGATACCATCCGCTGCGGCGGGTCCCATAGATCTCGTCTCCAACTCGCAACTCTGACAGGGAGCGCGTTCGCCCGTCAGCCATGAGAACCGGCGTGTTACCGGACAGGCAGTAGACACAACCGTTGGCGCATCCTCTGTACGGATTGATCGAACGCTCGAAGGGGATGTCAGGCGAGTCGTTGCTGCTGATGACCGAGCGGGCTCGCTCGGGCTCGAGCGTCGTCGGGATACTGTCGGGGGTCTCGTCGAGGTACCACCCGTCAGCAACTGGCGCGAGACTGTGCAGATCGAAGCGCCCGGGCGGATTTGACAGCGCTCCCCTGCCCTTGAAGTGCTGCTTGCCGGTGATGGAGCGCCTCATACCGCATACTGTACGTCCATACAGTACACCCGTAAAGACCATCAAAATGGGGGCTTCAGGACCCTAGGTCACCAAGCGCAGCGACACGGGGTAATGATATGGCACGCCCTCGCTGGCGCGGATCGCCGCGATGAGGGTCATCACGAGCCAGGCGATAAACAATGCCGTGCCGAGCAGAAAGCCGATGAAGATCAGCGCCAGAAGCCCGCACACCACGCCCGCCAGCGCCACGGTGATATTGAAGTTGAGTGCTTCCTTCGCGTGCGCGGCGACGAACGCGGAGCTGTCGCGCTTGGCGAGCCACACCACCAGTGGACCCAGCACATTGCCGATCAGAGGCAGGACGAGGCCGCTAAGGGCGGCCAGGTGTGCGAGCATCCCCCAGGTGCGCTCGGTTTCCGTCGGCGCCGCCGCGGGCGCGGTGTTCGATCTGGGGTCGCTCATCGTCGGCAAAGCGTAGCTCACTTCGCCGGCGAGCGATAACGGATCGTGAAGCTGTAGTTGCGGCCCGGCTGTGCGTAGAAGGCCGCGGTCTGATAACTGCGATCGAACAGGTTCGCCGCCCGCGCCTCCACGGTCCAACCGCTCCCCAGGGCCCACTGCGTGAGCAGATCAACGCTCAGATAGCCGCCCAGGGGAAGCGTGTTGGCGAGATCGTCGTAGCGGCGCCCCTGCCAGCGAGTCACCACGCCGAGCGAGCCCGCGGTGCCATCCGCGGCCGGTACCTGCAGCAGGCGGCGCACGCTCAGTGAGGCGTTTTGCTGCGAGCGCCTCGGAAGCAGATCGTCGTATTCGGGCCCGGGCGAGAGATTCAACGGCTCCATGGGGCTGATCTGGCCACCGATCGCCCAGTTGCTGTCATGCCAGTCGGCCTGCAGTTCCACGCCGCGGATGCGCGATCTGTTGATGTTGGACGGCAAGAAGGTCTGCGGGTCCACCGCGATCAGATTGTCTACCGTGGTCTGGTAGGCGTGCAGTGACCACTTCAGGGCGCCGGCATCGCCGTCGAGTCCGGCTTCGTAGGACTGCGAGGTCTCCGGCTTCAGCAAGGGATTGCCGAAGCCGGGGAAATACAGCTCATCGAATGTCGGGGCGCGGAACGCGCTGCCCCAGGTGGCGGTGAAACGCACGCCGCCGCCGAGGTTGCGGTTGAGACCCAGATTTTCGGTCCAGTGGCCACCGAACTGCTCGTTGTCCTCGAAGCGCGCGCCGGCGAGCGCCGACCATTGCCCGAGATCTGCGTGCAGATCGGCAAACACCGCGCGGGTGGTGCGCGCGGTGACCGCGAACGGCGTGTCGCTGTCGGCGTAGACGTCCTCGTAGTCAACGCCGCTGACGAGGCGCAGCGCCGATGTCAGTTTGCCGTCGAGCTGCAGGCTGGCGCTGTCGCGCGTGCTGTCGAAGGTGCCGACCGGAATCGGGTCGAGGAAATCGCGTTCGTCATCCACGTCGCGCCCGGCCATAAGCCGCAGGTGCCAGGCGTCGCTGAGTGCCGCGTCAAGGTGCGCCCCGAAGATCTTCTCCTGGAATTGCAGGCGGTCGTCGAAGCCGTCGCCGTCGAACGCCGTCCAGCCGTGCGTGTAGAGCACATTGGCGCCGGCGGTCAGCGCATCGCTCAGGCGCACGCCAGCGCTCGCCGAGGCGGAGCGGTTGGCAAAGCCGTCGGGAAACTGGGGCGGATTGCTGTCGAAGCAGCCCGCGAGCCCCGATGGCAGACAGGAGGTGATGCCGCGGGTGGTGAGAATATCGCCCGACAGGCTGCCCCAGGCCTGCGAACCGCGCGCCGCGAGATACCCCGAGAACTCGTGGGTGTCGAAACTGCCGGCCGTGGCGCTGCCACCGAACGTGACGCCCGGTTCAGCCGCCTGGCGCGTGAAAATCTGGATCACGCCACCGACCGCATCGGACCCATACAGCGTGGACAGCGGACCGCGCACCACCTCGATGTGGTCGATCTGCTCGAGCGGGATGATCTCCCAGGGTGCGCTGCCGAGCGTCGCGGAGCCGACGCGCACGCCATCGATCAGCAGCAGCGTGTGGTCGGAGTCGGTGCCGCGGATGAACACCGAGCTTTGCTGACCCAGGCCGCCGGCGTTGTCGATGTTGATGCCGGCCACCGTGGCGAGCAGATCCTGCAGCGACTGCACCTGGCTCGCGTCGATGTCGGCGCGCGTCAGGACCGTGGTGGAAAAGAACGAGGCGGTCACCGGCTCCGGCACGCGCGAGGCGGTGACGATCACCTGCGAGAGGCCCGCCGCCTGGTTCCCCGGGCCCTGACTCTGGTCGGCCTGCGTCTGCGCAGACGCGCTACCCGCGGCTGTGAAAAGAAAAACCAACAGCGCGCCTGAGCGCGCGCGACTCGCGATGAGACCTGTAGACATGATAAAGCTCCTGAAAGACGCACCACCCGTGCCCGGGGGAGAGCGTGGCTTTCAGAAGCTGGCCGGCGCCGCGGCTGCGGCACCGCAAGCCAGCATCGCCCGCCGCGACACCCACCGGTGACTCGTAAGGCCGGTCTCCGGGCTCTCGAGCTGGAGATCACTCTCCGGCGGATCGCCTTCCCGCGCCCGTGAGGGAGCAGTGGCACGTGTGATCCGCCTGGTCTCGATTACCGTTGCGGGGGCAGCGCCGGCTTTGGACGAATCCACACCGGACTTCCCGTTTCACCCATGTCACCGCGCGCGGTCACCTAAAGCCGCTTGCGCGCTGGCACGGGCACCTTACGTCGCGGGCAGCCTGCCTGCGCTGCGGGTGCGGCGTCAAGCGCCCATTGCCGCGGTGTGCGTGGCATGATCGCGGCCGTGCGCGCGACTCAAGACAGCTCGGGGGATCCCGGTCTCAGCGGTTCGGCCGAACTTGCCAGCTATCTGGGGGTGGCGCCGCTGGTGTTGGGTCTGCTCGGGGTCGGCCTGCTGCCGCAGTTGCCGGGCCGTGAGCTTGCGCAGCGCCTCGCCATCGCCTGGGGTGCGGTGCTGCTGGCGGGCTGCGGCGGGGTGCACTGGGGACTCGCCCTCGCCGGACGCCTGCCGTGGAAAGCCACACGCATCGTCGCGGCATTGCTGCCGGTGTTGTGCGGCGCCGCCGCGGTGGTGGTAGCAGGACAGCGCGGGCTCGCCATACTGGTCGCGGGACTCGGCGGCTTCTGGCTGTACGAGCACCGGGTGCTGGGCGCGGCGCTGCCGCCGGTGTGGCTCAGCCTGCGGCGCAATCTGACGCTCGCAAGTTGCATGTTGCTGGCCCTCGTCATGTTCGCCTCCGAAACGGCCGGCCTGGACTGAAGCGCTCCAGAGCATGGTCGAAGAGGATTTCGTATCCGCTCCCTGGCTGCGCCGCCTCATCACGGTGGTGGTGCTCGCGGGCCTGGTGCTGCTGGGCTTTCGCGTCATGGAGCCGTTCATCGTGCCGCTCGTGTGGGCGGGCATTCTCGCCTTCGTGAGCTGGCCGGCGTACGAATGGGTGCTGCGGCGGCTGGGCGGGCGCGGCGTCCTCGCCGCCCTCATCATGACGACGGCCGTGTCGATCGCGGTCGTCGCGCCGCTCGCGTGGCTGGCGCTGGTGCTGCGCATCGAGCTGGTGCACGCCTACCACGAGTCCCAGGCGCTGCTCGCCGGCGGCCTGAAACTCCCCCCAGCGGTGCTCAAGCTGCCCTGGATCGGCGAGCAGCTGCAGGATCTGGCGACGCGCGCCGCGCAGGATCCGCACACGCTTGGCCTGGAATTGCGCAAGGTCACCGACCGCTCCTTCGACCAGATCGCCAGGATCATCGGCGGCGTCAGCCGCAATGCGGTGAAGCTGATGCTGGCCGTGCTGTGTCTGTTCTTTGTCTACCGGGGCGGCCAGCGTTTTTCGGGGCAGGTGGCGCGGGCGCTCGAGCAGGTACTCGGGCCGCGCGTGCACAGCTACCTGCAGGCGATCGGCCAGACCGTCAAGGCGGTGGTCTACGGGCTGGTGCTGGCGGCGACCGTACAGGGCGTGCTGGTAGGCATCGGCTACTGGGTCGCCGGTGCCGGCGCACCGGTTTTCCTCGCGGCACTGACCACCGTGTGCGGCCTGATCCCGTTCGCCGTGCCGGCGCTGCTGGGCGGGGTGATTCTGTGGCTGCTGGTGGCGGGCAAGACGGTGGCCGCCATTGGACTTCTGGTGTGGGGCGCGCTGGTCGTCGGCTGGACAGATCACATCGTGAGGCCGTTCCTCATCAGCCGCGAGGCGGAGATCCCCTTCATCGTCGTGATATTCGGCGTGCTCGGCGGCCTCGCCGCGTTCGGCCTGGTGGGACTGTTCGTGGGGCCGGTGATCCTCGCGGTACTGCTCGCCATCTGGCGCGAATGGCTGCTGGAAAACAAAGCCCCGGCGAAGTAGCCCGCTGGCGCCGCGAGCTCAGGACATCCGCGTTGCCAAACGTTCAGCGCTTCTCGCCCGCGCGGCGCACCGCAAAGCGGTAATGCGAGCGGCCGAAGACCACGTCGTCCCCGTCCTTGAGTATCCGCCGCGTGACGCGCTTGCCATTGACGAGCACGCCGTTGGTACTGTTGAGATCCTCGATGACCGCCTGCCGCGACCCTGCGAGGATGACGGCGTGGCGGCGGCTGACGCAGGTGGCATCGATCCGTATATCGTTTTCTGGCGTCCGCCCGATGCAGGTCGTGCGACCGAGCACGTGGACGATTTCGCGCCCGTCTGTGGTTTGAATCAGCAGGTGCACCGCATCGTCGAACGCCGCCTCAGCGTGCGGGAGCGGCTGTTCGTCGCCGCCGCGCGGGACGGTATTGCGCAGGACCGGTCGTGGCCGACTGTCGGTCGAATTGAGCCGCATCTGCTCAAGTGCACCGCGCCACATCTGCGTGGCCTTCTCGAGTTCCGCGATGCGCGCCTCACGGCTGCGCGCCTCAGACGCGAGGCGGTTAACGGCCTCCGCGGACGCGCGCAGGTCGCCCTCAAGCTCAGCCACACGTGCCGTACCGGCATCCGCCTGCGTGCGCAGTGCGCACATCGCGGCCGTCTGCCGCGTCGCTTGCTGCTCGAGCTCGCGTACGCGCGCCTCGCCGGCGGCAATGGCTGCCAGATGCCCGTCGCGCTCCCGCTGCGCGCTCCCGAGCGCGCTGCCCCAGTCTTCCATCTCCCCGCGCACGCGGGTCAGCTCACTCTCGAGCTGACCATTGCGCTCGCGCCCGGTGGCGAGCGCGGCTTCAAGTTGCGAAGTTCGCTCGCGCGCGCTGACCGACGCGGCTTGCTGTGCCGCCAGCTGCGCCGTCGAGGCGGCGGCAACCGTACGCGCCGACTCGAGTGCAACCTTGAGCTCGGCGCGCTCTGCCTCCAGGCGTTGCAACTCGCCTTGCTGATGCGCGACAGCGCTCTGCTGCTCCTCGGCGAGTGCCGCGGACGCGCGCTCGCGCCCGCTGCTGGCCGCGAGCTCGGTCTGCAGGCGGCTGCACCCCTGCTGCAGCTCTTGTGACTCTTGCCGCGCTTCGCGCAGCTGCGTGGCGCGCTGCTCCAGCGTCGTGGCGAATGAACTCAGCTGCTGTTCGAGCCCGCTCTTGTCCGCCGCACGCCGCGCGAGTGCCGCCTCCAGGTCGCGTACCTGGGCGTGTTGAGCGGCCAGTTTGCGCTGCAAGCCCGTCAGCTCAGCGGCGCGCGCCTGCGCTTCGCGCTGCAGGTCAACCACCAGCTCCTCGCAGATCGACCGCCGGCCCTCTGCGGTTCGCAGCGCCTCGAAGTAGGTCGCGGAGCGCGCGCGTTCCGAGCGCAGCTCACCCGTGATGCGCTCGCTGCTCGCGCGCTCGCGCGCGGCGAGCGTCTGCCGCGCTGCCAGTTCGCGCGCCTGCTGTTCGAGGCTCGCACGCTGCTGCGCCTCGTGCGCCTGCTCAAGCTGGGTCGCGCGGGTGCTCGCGCTACTCGCCAGGAACAGAGCCTGGCCGAGTTCCTCGCTCAACTGCGCGGCGCGTTGTTCGGCGGCGCGGCGCGCGCGCGCGAGTTCGTCCGCGAGCTGCGTGGCACGCTCGTCGGCTACGGCACGTGCCTGCGTCAGCTCGGCGAGCTGTGCCGCGGACTGCGCGGCGGCAGCCTGCAACTGCTCGAGCTGCGCGTTCAGCTCTGCGGCACGTTGCTCGACTGCGGCGCGACCCACGCGCTCCTCGTCGTGGGCGTCCTCGAGCTGTCTTAGCCGCTCGTTCTTGTTCGCGAGCCGCGCCTGGATTTCGCGCACCTGCGCCGACACGGCCTGCGATTCGGCAGCGAACTGCTGGGCGGCCTCAGCATCGGCGGCGGCGAGCGGGGCCGCGTGCTCAGTCTCGGCTGTCGACCAGGGGTCGGTCGTGTAATCGGCGTCGTCGAGTACCGGCAGCTCGGCAGTAATCTCGAGGTCGGCCGCGGTGGGCGCCGGCAGGGGCGACGGTGACACGCGGTGCGGGCTCATCGATGTTTCCCCACTCGTTCTTCTTGTGAGTGAAAAGTGTAGCGCTGCCGGGACTCAGAGCCAGCCGTGGCTGAACATAATCTGCGACTCAGGTCACACTGCGGTTGTCGCTAAGCGCTTCTCGCCCGCGCGCCGCACCGCAAAGCGGTACTGGGCCCGGCCGATGACCACTTCGTCGCCATCGTTGAGCACCTGGCGCGTGACGCGCTGGCCGTTGACGAGCACCCCGTTGGTGCTGTTGAGATCCTCGATCACCGTATGCACCGGGCCGGCGAGGATGACCGCGTGGTGGCGGCTGATGAACTTGGCGTCGATCTGCAGGTCGTTGTCCGGCGTGCGTCCCACGCTGGTCTTGCGACCGAGCACGTGAACGATCTCGCGCCCCGCTTCCCTTGAAATCAACAGGCGCGTCGCGCCTTCGGGTATCGGGTCACGAGCGGCGGCCACCTGACGATCCTGGGCGTCGTGCGTTGGCTGCACATCGTGAGTGTCGTCAACAACCGCGCGCGACTCGCCGGCAAGCGCCGCGGCCGCGCGCGGCTCGCCGTTGCCTGCCGAGCTGTCGGTACCGGTCGCGCGGGCCTCCTCGACGGTGAGCCGCCACTGACGGTTGGCCTTCTCCAGTTCCTGCAGGCGCGCGCCGCTGCCACGCGCCTGCGATTCGAGTCGATTGATGGTGTCTTCGGCCGCCCGCAGGTCCGCCTCCAGCTCCCGCGTGCGCGCGACGGCGGCGTCGCTCTCGGTCTGGAGCGCGCGCTGCGCTTCCTGGTGTTGCGCCAGCTGCTGCTCCAGGTCCCGCACGCGCGCATCGCCGGCGGCGGCGCTGCTGCTGTGCTCGCCACGCTCGCGCTGCGCCGCCTGCAACACACCACCCCAATCCTCCATTTCCTGCCGCACGCCTGCGAGCTCGCTCTCGAGCTCTCCGGCACGCTTGCGTTCCGCTGTGAGGGCCGCCGCCGATTCGCTATGCGCGGCTTCCAGCGCAGCCGCAAGCCCGGCGTGCTCAACCCGCAGCCGTTCAAGGTCCGTAGGCGACGACGACACGTCCGGCGTCGCGGCACGCGCCGGCACCGCCGCCGCGCGCAGTTTGAGCTGCGCGTCCAGCGCGTGTGCGCGGGCATCGCGGGATGCCAGTTCGTGCCCGAGGCGTGTCAGCGACGCGTCACGCGCGTCGAGCTCGTGTTCCAGGTCCGACACCACGCTCTGGAATATCAGGCGGCGGCTTTCGGCGCGGTGCAGTGCCTCCAGGCACAGCGCGTTGCGCTCGCGCTCGGCGTTGAGATCGCGCATCGCGGCAGCGTGAGCGCGTTCACTCGCCACCAGCGCCTGGCGACGTTCGAGGGCGGCGTTGTCGCGCGCGCGCGCGGCGGCATCGCGTGTATCGAGCGTCTGCTGCAGCTGCGTGGCGCGCACGGCCGCGGCGTCCAGCAGTGCGCGCGCCTGTGCGAGCTCACCCTCGAGCTCGGTCGCGCGCTGCCCGGCGGCGCTGAGAGCGGCCTGGTGCTGTGTGTGGAGCTCGGCGCGCCGCTGTGCGGCTGCGGCCATGAGTTCCTCGTGGCCGCGGCGCAGCTGCATGATCTCGCTCGCATCGCGAGCGCCGCGCTCCTCGGCTGACGCCAGCAGCGCGCGCGTTTCCTGCAGCGTGTCCTCCAGCTGCTGCTCGCGCTCGTGCTTCGCGGCGAGCAGGTCCTGCGTGTCGCGCAGACGCGCGTACACGTTCTGCAGGCTCGTCTCCAGTTGCACACGCGCCTCGTCGGCACCCGCAGCGGGTACCCCGGCACGCGATGCGTGCGGCATGACCCAGGTTTCCGCGTGGTACGCGTCGGCGTCCGCGTCGGGCTCGGGTGCCTCGCCCGCGGGGTCGAGCACCGGCAGCTCTGCGGTACTGTCCAGGTCAGCGGCTATTGGCGCAGGAGGGGAAGACACGATTGCGGGAGTCTAGCGCCGCGGGCAGGTCAGCCGCGTGCCCCCGAAAAAATTTGTGAGAGGAGTCCCGGAAAGCCTTATCCATTGCTGAAAGCGGCCTGCGGCCCTTTCAGCCCGCGGGCAAAAGGCGTGGCTTTTGCCCGCTACCCATTGCTGAAAGCGGCCCGCGGCCCTTTCAGCCCGCGGGCAAAAGGCGTGGCTTTTGCCCGCTACCCATTGCTGAAAGCGGCCCGCGGCCCTTTCAGCCCGCGGGCAAAAGGCGTGGCTTTTGCCCGCTACCCATTGCTGAAAGCGGCCCGCGGCCCTTTCAGCCCGCGGGCAAAAGGCGTGGCTTTTGCCCGCTAGTCTCAATTGCGCACGAAATCCAGCACCGCCCCGGCCAGCTCGGCGGGGGCGCTCGTGAACGGGTCGGCGCCAGGGTCGCGGACCTCCAGGAGGCGCGCGGCGGGCAGCACTTCGCGCGCCCGCGCGGTGAGATCCCAGAACTCGTCGTGCACGCGCAGGACCAGTACTGGCTGCCGCAGGCTGCCGAGACGCTCGCGCAGCGGATAGTGCGCCGCGGCATCGCCGGCTGGCACTGACACCAGCACCACGCGTCTGATCTGCGCCGCGCGCGTGGCGGCAAGCTCGGTTGCAAGCAGGGCGCCGCTGCGATGCCCAAGCACATCGATGTGCCGAAACCGCATGCTGTCGAGGAAGTCGCCCAGCGCCGCGACGTAGTCCTCGATACGCGCCGGCTGGGGCGGCGCATCGGACTCGCCGCACCCGGGAAGATCCGGTGCATACGCTGAGCGATCCTGGCCGATCAGCGTCAGAAATCGACGCAACGCGCGCGCTGAGCCCGCCGCATCGTGCAGACACAAGAGGGACGTGCCCTCCTCGAAACCGCCACCGCCGGGCATCACGTTGTGAACATGCAGCTGGCCGAAGCGGCATTCGAAGTAGCCGCGGCGCACCCGCGGTTCAATGCTGTCGCTGTCGCGGCGGATGGGTCCTCTTGGCATGTGAACAATAGTGCCACTCGCGGCCACACTTGCGTAACCGGTCCGGGCGCGTAAATTGGGCGGAACCATGCGTTACGCGCTTGCATCCCTGCTGCTGCTTGCCGCCCTGAGCGGCTGCGGCCTGGCCGGTACCGGGACGGCCGCGGCGGGCGCGGCCGGCGCCGAAGCGCAGCAGGCCGCCCAGGCGCGACAGACCGAGCAGCATGTGCGCGAACAACTCGACGCGGCCAACCGGCTCGCGGAACAACAGCGGCAGGCCGCGGAAGCGCAGGGGCAGTAGGGTGGCGCCACTGACCTCCAACCTGCAGATTCGTATCAGGCGGCCGCCTTCCCAGCCGGCGGACCTGGAGCTGATCGAGGCGCCACGTCCCACCCTTACCAACGGCTCATTCCTCGCGCGGGCGATGTGGCTGGCACTGGATCCATTCCTGTGCGCGCCCAACGGCGGCTCGGGTGCGGCAGCGCGGCCCGGCGATCTGGTACCGGCGCGCGGCGTCGCCCAGGTAGTCGACTCGCGCCATGAGGTCTTCGGCGTCGGCAGCCTGGTGGAACTGGACTGCGGCCTGCAGCAGCTGTGTGTCTCCAACGGCCAGCACGCGCGGCTGCTGCATCCGGGCCAGACACCCGCCTCGACCGCCCTGGGTGTGTTGGGGGCCCCGGGCATGGCGGCTTATTTCGGCCTGCTCGATGCCGCACGGCTGCGTCCCGGGGAGACGGTGCTGGTTTCCGCGGCCGCGAACGCCGCGGGCGCGATGGCCGGCCAGATCGCCATGCTCAAGGGCGCACGCGCCATCGGCATTGCCGGCTCGCGGGAAAAATGCGACTGGGTGACCCGCCATGCACGCCTCTCGGCCTGCATCAATCACGCCACCGAGAACCTGAGCGCGCGGCTCAAACAACTCGCGCCGCACGGCGTGGACGTGTATTTCGACAACGTGGGAGGGAGTCTGCTCGCCGCTATCATCGCCGGCGGCCATTTCGCCCCTGGCGCGCGCCTGGTGCAGCACAACCTGCAGCCTGCGGATCCGCAGGCGCTGCCCGGCGTGCAGGTGCTGCGCGCCAACGCGCGCGATTACGAACACCGGCGCGCCGAGTTTCTGCGTGAAGCCATCGCCTGGCACGGCGCCGGACGCATCGCGGCCAAAGAGCACATCGTCGAAGGCCTGGCCAACGCCCCCGCGCACCTGCTGCTGGCGATGCAGGGCGGAAACTTCGGCCGGCCACTGGTGCGGGTCTAGACCTTAAGGGAACGGCAGACGGACGCGGCCGCCGCCGCGCTCAACGTCGCGCTTGACATTATTTGCCTCAGCAAATAATGTGCTCGGCAAAATTTGCCGGAGCAACCATGCGCACACCCTACTACACACTCGCCTCGCTCGAGGCCGGCAAGAGCGTCGGCTTTCTCATCAAGCGCTGCGGGGTACTCATGACCCAGGTGGCGGAACAGGCCTTCGAGGCCCAGCCGATCACTTTCACGCAGTGGATGGTGCTGATGCGGGTCGGCACTCAGGCGCATATGTCAGCGACGCAACTGAGCGAGGAGCTCGGTCACGACATGGGCGCCCTCACCCGCGTCGTGGATACGCTGCAGCGGCGTGGCCTGCTGCGGCGCGAGCGCAGCGCGCGCGATCGGCGCGCGGTCGAGATCGCGATCACCGCCGCCGGCCGCCGCCAGGCCGAGAGCGGCAAGCGCGAAGTAGTCGAGCTCCTCAACGAGGTAGTGCAGCCCTTCAGCGAGCAGGAGCTCGACACCTTCATCGCGCTGCTGCAGCGCATGCTCGGGCACCTGCAGAGCGCCGGGCCCGCCGTGGCCGCCGCGCACCGCGCGCGCCGCCCGGCACGCCGGCGCGGAGGCAAGGCATGAACAGCCGCACCCGCATGCTCGCGGCGCTCGCCGCGCTTAGCCTCGCCGCCGGCTGCACCGTCGGACCGGACTTCACCCGCCCGGACGCGCCCGGCGGCGGCTATCAGCACGCGGCAGCGCCGGCGACCGCGCAGCGCCGCTTCGACTCCGGCGCCGATGTGGCTGCGGACTGGTACCAGGTGTTCCACTCGCCGGCGCTCGCGCAGCTGGTGAGCCAGGCGCTCGCCGGCAACCCGACGCTCGGGGCGGCGCGCCACGGACTCGCCGCCGCGCAGTACGAACTGCGCGCAGTGCAGGGGAGTGAGCTGCCGCAGTTCAACGCCACCGCCGGCATCGCCCGCGCCCACATCAACGGCAGCTACCTGTATGCGCCGACGCCGACGGTCGATCAGACCGGCAACCAGTTCGAGCTCGGAGCGCAGTTCGCCTACAACCTCGACCTGTTCGGCGGCACGCGCCGCGGCATCGAGGGGCAGCGCGCGGCGGCGGCGGTGGCGCGCGACCAGGTGCTCAACACCTACGTAACGCTGGTGGATCAGACCGTGATCACCGCTTTCGACTACGCCGCCACCCAGGCGCAGATCGAAGTGACGCAGTCGCTGGTCGGGGAGCTGCAGTCCCAGTACGAGCTGACGCACACGCTCGAGAACGCCGGCAAGATCATCCGCAGCGATACCCTGCAGGCGCAGGCGCAGCTGGAGAACCTGCGCGCCACGCTGCCGGCGCTCGAGCAGCAGCGCGACACTTACCGCAACGCGCTGGCACAGCTCACCGGCACGACGCCCGATGATTTCGTGATGCCCGCGCTGGCGCTCAAGGATTTCACGCTGCCGCCGCAGCTGCCGCTGTCCCTGCCCTCGGCGCTGGTGCGCCAGCGCCCGGACATCCTGGCGGCGGAGGACGCGCTGCACCAGGCGAGCGCCGCGGTGGGCGTCGCCGCAGCGGCGCGCTTCCCCAACCTCACCCTCTCCGGCCAGTACGCACAGCAGACCAGCGAGATGAGTGACTTCCTCACCAGGCCCGGCGCCATCTGGGAAGCGGGTGTTGGCCTCACGCAGCCGCTGTTTCACGGCGGCGCGCTCAAGGCGCGCCAGCAGGAAGCCGAGGAGCGCTACAACCAGGCGCAGGCGAGTTACCGCGCCACCGTGATCGGCGCCTTCGTGGAGGTCGCCGACGCGCTGCAGGCACTGCGGCACGATGCCGCCAGCTACAGCGCCCACCTGGTGGCGCTCGGGGCGGCGCGCGACGACCGCGATCTCGCGCTCGAGCAGTACCAGGCCGGCAAGTACACGCAGCTGCAGGTACTGACCGCCGAGCAGCAATACCAGCAGGCCGCCCTCACCCAGGTGCAGGCCGACGTTCAGCGTTTCACCGACACCGCGGCGCTTTTCCGGGCGCTCGGTGGCGGCTGGTGGAACGCACCACGCGACCCGGCAGCGCTGGCCGCTGTTACAGGAGAGAAGAAATGAGTGCAGAGGACAGCAAAACCCCCGGCGCCGCAGCCGCTGCCACCGCCCCGCCCGCCGCCACGCCGGGCGCGAACGGCGGTCCCAGCCGCCGCCCGCTGATACTCCTCGGGGTGGCGGTGCTGGCACTCGCCGCCTGGGCCATTTACTACTTCGCGTTCGCACGCGGCCACGTCAGCACCGACGACGCCTACGTCAACGGCAACCTGGTGCGGCTCACCCCGCAGGTGACCGGCACGGTGATCGCCATCAACACCGATGAGACGCAGTTCGTGCAGCGTGGCGCGCTGCTGGTGCAGCTCGACCCGCGCGATGCGCAGGTGGCGCTCGCCCAGGCCAAGGCCAATCTCGCGCAGACGGTGCGCGACGTGGCGCAGCTGTTCGCCGAGGCGCAGCGTGATACGGCGCTGGTGCGCACGCAGCAAGTGCAGCTCGATCAGGCCACCCAGGATGTGGCGCGCGATCACCCGCTGATCGCGCTGCACGGCGTCTCGCAGGAGACGGTGCAGCACGAAGAGAACGCGGTGCACGCGGCGCACGCGGGACTGGCGCAGGCCGAGGCGTCGCTCGCCAGCACGCGTGCCGCCATCAGTGGCACCACGCCGGCGACACATCCGCGCGTGCTGCAGGCGGAAGCGGCGCTGCGCGCGGCGTGGCTCGCCGCGGCGCGCACCAAGGTAGTGGCGCCCGTGTCCGGCTACGTGGTGCGGCGCGCGGTGCAGCTGGGCCAGCAGGTGAGCCCCACGACCGAGATGCTCGCCATCCTGCCGATCGACTCCGTGTGGGTCGACGCCAACTTCAAGGAGAACGAACTCTCCGGGCTGCGCATCGGCCAGAGCGCCACGGTCACCGCCGACATGTACGGCTCGAAGGTGCGCTACCGGGGCAAGGTACTCGGTCTCACCCCCGGGACCGGCAGCGCGCTCGCGGTGCTGCCGGCGCAGAATGCTTCCGGTAACTGGATCAAGATCGTGCAGCGGCTGCCGGTGCGCATCGGCCTGGATCCGCAGGAACTTACGAAACACCCGCTGTTCCTCGGTCTGTCCACCACGGTATCGGTGGACGTGCATGATCAGGGCGGCGCGGCGCTGTCGCAGACCCCCGCCTGGCCGGCGACGCTCGATACCAACGTGTATGCCGACCAGGACGCGGGCGCGGATGCGGCAATCAACGAGATCGTGGCCGCGAACCTCGGACACGCGGCGGCGGCGCCGGCGATCGCGCAGCGGGGACACCCGTGACCACGGCCGCGCCCGGTGCGCCGGGCGGCGCGATCCAGTGGGTGGTCGCGCCGGTGGTGGCACTCGCCGCCTTCATGGAGATCATGGACATCTCCATCGCCAACGTGGCGCTGCCGCACATCGCCGGTGCGCTGTCTTCCAGCCAGAACGAGTCGACCTGGGTGCTCACGAGCTACCTCGTCACCAACGCCATCATCATGCCGATTTCGGGGTGGCTCGCGAACACCTTCGGCAGGAAGCGCCTGTTCCTCACCTGCATCGCCGGCTTCACCGCCAGCTCGCTGCTGTGCGGGCTCGCGCCCAACCTGCCGACGCTCATCCTGCTGCGCGCGCTGCAGGGCGCGACCGGCGGCGGCCTGCAGCCGGTCGGCCAGGCGATCCTCGCCGACAGCTTCCCGCCGGAGAAACGCGGCATGGCCTCAGCCATCTACGGCGTGGCCGCGGTGGTGGCGCCGACCGTGGGCCCGACGCTCGGTGGCTGGATCACCGACAACTACGACTGGCGCTGGATCTTCCTCATCAACGTGCCGGTCGGCATCGTGCTGATCCTGCTGGTGCAGTCCCTCATCCGCGACAAGGTGCAGCGCGTCCGGGGCCCGCTGTCGGTCGACTGGCTGGGCTTCGGTTTCGTGGCACTGTCGCTGGGATGTCTGCAGGTGGTGCTCGACCGCGGCCAGGACGCCGACTGGTTCGGCTCGACGCTCATCACCCTCCTCACCATCACCTCGGCGAGTGCCTTCGTGCTGCTCGCCTGGCGCGAGACGCATCATCGCAATCCGATGGTGGACCTCAGGCTCATGAAGAACCCGGACTTCGCGGTGACGTTCGTTCTGATGCTGATGCTGGGGTTCATGCTCTTCGGCAGCACGTTCCTCATCCCGGCCTACGCCCAGCAGCTCATGGGCTACCGCGCCATCGACGCGGGCATGGTGCTCACCCCGGGCGGCATCGTCACCATCCTGCTGCTGCCGTTCGTGGGTCGCTCCATCAACAAGGTGGATCTGCGCATCCTCACCGGCATAGGACTGGTCATCGGCGCTGTCAGCCTCGCGCTCATGACGAGGCTTTATCTCGGCAGCTCGTTCCGGGAGCTCATGATGCTGCGCATGCTGCAATCGGCGGCGTTGCCGTTCCTGTTCGTGCCCATCAACGCCATGGCGTTCCGCGGCGTGCCGCCCGAGAAGACCAACAATGCCTCGGCGCTCATCAACCTGGCGCGCAACTTCGGCGGCAGCATCGGCATCGCCTTCGCGTCCACCCTCCTCACGCGGCGTGAGCAGTTCCACCAGAGCCGCCTGGTCGAGCAGCTGCAGCCGCTCAACCCGTCCTACCCGGACTACGCGCACAGCGTCGGCAGCCTCCTGGGCAGCGCGCCTGACAGCAGCACGACACTCGCCGGCATCTACCAGGCGGCCGTCCAGCAGGCGACGCTGCTCTCGTACCTCGATGACTTCAAGGTCCTGGCGATCCTGTTCGCCGTGCTGGTGCCGCTGCTGTTGCTGGTGAAGCCCGGCAAGGGCGGCGGGGGCCCGTTACCGGCGCACTGACGGGCGGCGCCGCGTTCCGGCGCCGCCCGCCTGTCAGCGCTTGCGGCGCGCGCGCGTGGCGCGGCGTTTCTTCGGCGCGGCGCGCCGTGCCGCCTTCTTCCGCGGCGGCGCCTTGCGCACGACCTTCCTTGCGGTCTTCTTGCTCGCGAGCTTTTTCTTGGCCGCCTTCTTCTTCTTCGGTGCTCTTTTCTTCGGCGTCGCTTTCTTCGCCGCAGGCCTGGCCGGCGGTCTCGGGGCCGCCGCAGCCGGTCTGGCCGCCGGTGCGGCGGCGGGCTTTGCGGGCGCTGCGGCTTTCGGCGGCGCGACAGCAGCCTTCGGCGCAGCGACAGCCGGCTTGGACTGGCTCACGGTGCGCGGCATTTCCTGCACCGCGAACGCGCCGCCCTGCGGATCCATGAAGAGCGCGACCCAGCTGCCGCCCGGAACTTCCATCGGGCCGTGCAGCAGCCGTCCGCCCGCGGCCTTCACGGCAGCGACCGCACGGTTGGAATCGCCGACGTGGACGTAGCTTAACCACGAGGGTGGCGTGGAGGGGCCCTGGACGTTGCACATGCCGCCCACCTGGCTGCCGGCGTGCTCAAAGAGCTGATAGACGCCCATGTTGCCGCCCATGTCGTGTCCGGGTCCCCGGGTCCAGCCGAACAGTTCCGCGTAGAAGCGCAACGCGGCAGCAACGTCGGTGGTGGCGAGTTCGTGCCACGAAAACCCGCCTTGCGAGGGCGCGGCTCCCGGAGGGGGTCCCGCACCCGGCGTAAAGACGGCGAACGTCGCGCCCTGCGGGTCAGCCAGCACTGCGAAGCGCCCGACATTCGGGATATCTGTCGCGGGTTTGTGCACTTTCGCCCCGAGCGCCTGCGCCTGCGCACAGGTGGCATCCACGTTCGGCGTGCCTAAGTACAGTAACCAGTGCGGCGGTGCGCCCGGGGCTTCCGCAGGCAGCGCCATCAGGCCGCCGATCTGCGTCTGTCCCGCCATCCAGATGGTGTAGCCGGGCATGCTCGAAGGCTGGGTCCGCCACGGCAGCACTTTCTGATAGAACGCGGCAGAAGCGGCGGTATCGGTCGTCAGCAATTCGTGCCAGATGAATCGTCCACGGATCTCGGCGTTGCTCATGGCGAGTCTTCCTCTTGGTGGCGCGCAGCTCTTCCACTGTCGACGAGGGGCGCGACATTCTGCCCTGCTCCACCGCCCACTGTCATGCTTGTTGGGATGGCAGCTGCTGCGCCTGCGCCCGCTCGCGCCAGATGAGGTACAGGCCGCTGAGGATCACCACGCCGCCGCCCACGACCACCCGCGCCGAAGGCAGCACGTGCCAGACGACCCGGTCGATGGCGATCCCCCACAGGAGCGCGGTGTATTCGAACGGTGCCACCAGCGAGGGCGGCGCGAGCCGAAACGCGTGGGTAAGAAGGTGCTGGCCGACGGCGGCAACCCCGCCCAGGGCGATGATCCAGGGCCAGTGCGGGGCGGCGATCGCCACCCAGGCGGGGGCCGCCAGCACCGCGGAAATCAGGGTCATCAGTCCGATCGTCCAGAAAACCACGCTGGCGGTGGATTCCGTGCGCGTCAGTACCCGCACCGCGATGGCGCTCAGCGCATAGGCCGTAGCTGCCACCAGCGCCGCGAGTGCGCCCCAGGAAGCCAGTCCCGAGGAGGTCGGCCGCAGCATGATGATGACGCCCGCGAGTCCGGCGAGGATGGCGATCCAGGTGCGCGCATTGGCGCGCTCCCCCAGCAGCGGCACCGAGAGCGCCGCCACGATGAGCGGCGCCGACAGGAACACGGCGTACGCATTGGCGAGTGACAGCTCGCGCACGGCGTAGATGAAACTCCCCAGCAGCACCACCGTCAGAACGCCGCGCAGCAGATGCATGGGCCAGCGTCGCGGGCGCAGCTCCCCCAGCCGTCCGGAAGCGGCCAGCGGCAGCAGCGTGAACGGCAGCGAGGCGGCGCCGCGCAGCACGGCGACCTGCAGCGGCGGGTAGTACGCGGACAGCAGCTTCAGCAGCGCGTCCATGCACGAGAACACCGCCACCGCCGCGATCATGAACGCGATCGCGCGCAGGCGCGCCTGGCGCATGGTCTTTAAACGGAATCCGCTTCGACGCGCTTGGCAGCGTGCGGCGGGTCGCGGTAGCTGGTGCCGAGAAGGCGTGCCGGCAGCGGGAACGCACTCATCAGCGATACCACCAGCGAGGAGGCGTAGGGAACCGACTGCACGAGCAGCACCACGATCCATGCGAGATGGTCGGGCCCGGCGTTCTGCGGCAGGGCGGTATGCGATACCGCCCACGCCGCCAGGATGAGCGCGGCCATCATGAGCGTCTCCTCGCGCGCGGCCGCGAGTGCACGCAGCAGGCCCGAGGAACTGCCGCCCTTGGGCGTGCGGAAGAACGGCTCGCTCCTGGTAGCGAGGCCCTTCACCGCCGCCGTGCCGATGGTATGCGTGAGGGCCAGTCCCGCGATCGCCGCCGCCAGCGTCTGCCGGTAACCGGCGCCCACCCGCACCCGGTACAGGTGCGCGAGCTTCGCGAGCTTGAAGGTGAACAGCGACAGCGGCAGCACCGAGTACATCACCAGCGGCGCGTCCACCAGCCCCGGCGCCCATACCATGGCGGCCGACCAGCCGAGGGCGGCGAGGTTGAACAGCAGGTTGACCCCGTCGGCCACCCACGGCAGCCAGCCGGCGACGAAGTGGTAGCGCTGGCCGGCCGACAGCGGACCGCCCTCGA
Organism: uncultured Gammaproteobacteria bacterium; assembly: GCA_963718865.1. GTDB lineage: Bacteria > Pseudomonadota > Gammaproteobacteria > Steroidobacterales > Steroidobacteraceae > 13-2-20CM-66-19. The sequence continues at coordinate 984,941 of CAVRAE010000002.1, forward strand.
GGAACAGCGCGCGCGCGTGCGCCTTCATGATCTGCATGGCGCCGTAGGCCCAGCGGAAGCGCTGCTTCTTGAAGTCGATAAAAGTATCCGGCATCAACCCTCGTCCGTAGCTCGTGCAGACGTAACTGGCGTCGAAGCCACTCTCGAAGATGCGCAGGCCGAGCTCGGCATCCTCGGTGATGCACCATTCGGCCCAGCGGGCGGCATCCAGCTGCGCGCGCCGCACCATGGTCATGGTGCCGTGCTGGATGATGGCGTTGCGCTCGTTGCGGGTGATCATGCCGATGTGGAAGAAGCCGCGGTACTCGGCGTAACACATGGCCTTGAAGGCGCTCTGGCCCGCGTCGCGGTAGTCCTGTGGCCCCTGCATGATGGCGACGCGCTGATCCTCGAACACGGAGGTCAGGTCGCGCAGCCAGCGCGGCTCCACCACGTAGTCGCTGTCGATCACCGCGACGATCACGGCGTCGGCAACGGTGCGCTCGAGCGCGTAGTTGAGCGCGCCCGCCTTGAAGCCCGCGAGCGGCGCGACGTGGAAGAAGCGGAACCGCGACCCGAGCCGCGCGCAATGCGCCTCGACCGGACGCCAGACACTCTCCTCGGGTGTGTTGTTGTCGATCACCAGCACTTCGTAGTCCGGATAATCCAGGCGCGCGAGCGCGTCGAGGGTCTCGATGAGCATCGCCGCCGGCTCGTTGTAGGCCGGCACATGAATCGAGACCTTCGGCGGCTGCGCGCTGTGAGTGAGTTGCGGCGCGTCGCCGCGGCGCCGGTAGCTCACCCAGTGCGCCTCGGCCCACTCGTGCGCCTCGGCGAGCAGCACCAGCATCACGCCCAGCATCCCGAGCAGCAGCAGCACCCCGGATATGACGCTCGAGACCGTCATGTACTGCTGCGTGAAGTCGTAGAACACCCACACCGCGATGGTGGCGGCGGCGTACACCACGATGGCGAGAAAGCTGCGGCCGCGGTTACGCAGCGTGCCGCTGTTCAGATACAGAAGCCCCAGCACCAGCAGCGACACCGCGACCGAGACGGCGGCGAGAATGTGCCACTCAGGCAGCCGCACGATGGGTGCGGTGAAAGCGAACTTCGGCCTGCGGTTGACGTCGTAGACGCCCCAGTACGAGCCGACGGCACCCTCCTGGTAGGCCTTCCACGGCTGATCGAAGGCCTCCATCACGTAGTAGACCAGCTGTTCCTTTTCGGCGCGATGCAGGAAGCGGCGCAGGAACAGCGCCTCGTTGGCATCCGAGGCCACCGCCGACTCGTGGGTGCGGCCGCGGCTCGGCCAGCCGATCTCCGCGATCAGGATGGACTTATGCGGGAACCTCTTCTGCAGGCGCTTGTACTGGGTCACTGAATAGTCGACCGCCTCATCGACCGGCACGCCTTCCCAGTACGGCAGCAGGTGCACACCGACGAAGTCGACGTGCTGTGCGAGCTCCGGATGCGCCAGCCAGGTGTCCCAGGTCTCGGCGGTGCCGACCGGCTGGCCGATGGCGGCGCGCGCGCGGTCGAGGTACTTCTCCAGCTCCTCGACGGTAAGGTCGCCGCGCAGCAGGACTTCGTTGCCGATGAGCACGCGCACCACGTTGATGTGCGAGTTGGCGAGCTGGATCGCCCCCTGCAGCTGCTCCTCGTTCTTATCGCGGTGGCTGTCGAGCCAGGCCCCCAGGGCGACGTTCAGACCATGCTTCTCGGCGAGCGCGGGTACGTCGGCGAGCGTGTCGGCGACGCTGTAGGTGCGCACCGCGTTGACCTTGCCCTGCAACAGCGTGAGATCCGAGTCGATCTCCTCGTCAGTGGGCATCTGGAAGTGTGTCGGGTCTTCGTTGGCGCGAAACGGCGAGAAGGCGAAGCCCTGGATGACCGCCGGCCAGGGCGGCTCGCTCGTCGGCCGGTTGAGCAGCGCCCACACCGCGAACGTAAGCGTCGCGAACAGCGCCGCGATCAGCAGGCTCGGGATCGCTTTCATACCTGGTGTGCGGGCCTACCAGCTGCCGGTGTTAGGCATGGATTTCCATGGCTCGGCGGGCGCGAGCGCCGCGCCCTTCTGCAGCAGCTCAATGGAAATGTTATCCGGCGAGCGCACGAACGCCATGTGGCCGTCGCGCGGCGGCCTGAGGATGGTCACGCCGTGATCGGCGAGGCGCTGGCAGGTGGCGTAAATGTCATCGACGGCGTAGGCGAGGTGCCCGAAATTGCGGCCGCCGCTGTATTTTTCCGGATCCCAGTTGTGGGTGAGCTCGACCTGGGCGTCGGGGTCGCCCGGCGCCGCCAGGAACACCAGCGTGAAGCGTCCCTGCGGGTAGTCCCTGCGCGACAGCTCGCTAAGTCCGAGCGCGTCGCGGTAGAAGCTGAGCGATGCCTCGATGTCGGTGACGCGGACCATGGTGTGCAGGTACTTCATCGCTCGCGCCTTAAGGTTCTAAAACATCTCCGACGGTCCGGGAGGCTCGATCTGCACCTCGTGGCGCGCCGCAATGAAGTCTCCGGTAATCATCGCATCGTAACCCTGTCCGGGTCCCACCATGGGATAGACCCCGGCGTCCGGATCGATCATCACTTCCAGGAATGCCGGCCCCTTGAAGGCGACGAATTCCGCGATGACGCGCGGCACATCGTCCTTGCGGTCCAGGCGCACCGCGTAGGGGAAACCGTCGGCCTGCGCGGCCTTGACGAAGTCCTTCTTATGCAGCGAGCGATCGCTCGCCGACAGCCGGCCCTTGAAGAACAGTTTCTGCCACTGCTTCACCATGCCGTCGCCGAAGTTGTTGAGCACCACGACCTTCACCGGCAGCTCGTAGGTCGTGACGGTCTCCAGCTCGCCGATATTCATGCGGATACTCGAATCGCCGTCGACGTCGATGACCAGCCGGCTGGGGCAGGCGATCTGCGCGCCGATCGCCGCCGGCAGGCCGAATCCCATGGTGCCCATGCTGCCGGAAGTCAGCCATTGCCGCGCACCGGTGAAGTCGCAGTACTGGGCGGCCCACATCTGGTGCTGGCCGACGCCGGTGGTGATGATCGCCGCGCCGCGGGTGTGGCGGTTGAGCTCCTCGAGCACGTAGTACGGCTGGATCAAGGGACTCGCGCGATCGTAGTTCATGGCATGGACACGTTTGAGCTCGGCCAGGTGTGCCGTCCAGGGGCCAAAATCACGCTGGAAATTGCTCTGCCGCCCGTGCACCGTCAGCGCGCGCAGCGCCTCGGGTATGAGTCCCACATGACTCCATTGCACGCGTTTCACCTTGTTGATCTCGGCCTGGTCGACGTCCAGGTGCGCGATGCGCGCGCCGCGGGCGAATTTCTCCGGCACGCCGGCCACGCGATCATCGAAACGCGCGCCGACCGCGATGAGCAGATCGCAGTCTTCCACTGCGTAGTTGGCAAACGCCGCGCCGTGCATGCCGAGCATGCGCATCGCCAGCGGATGGGTGGTGTCGAGCGACCCGATGCCCATGAGCGTGGTCACCACCGGCACACCGTAGGCGGCGGCAAACTCGGTAAGGGCCGCCGCGGCGTTGCCGTTGATCACCCCGCCACCGGCGTAGATCAGGGGACGGCTCGACTCCCCGAGCATGGCGAAAAACTGCGCCGCCGTGTTCGCATCAAGCGCGGCGTCGTTGAGCTCGCGCATGCGGCGCCGGTAACCGGGCATGGGCAGCAGCCCCTCGCCCTGAAATGCACCTTCCCAGGTCTGCACGTCCTTGGGGATATCCACAACCACCGGACCGGGCCGCCCGGTGCGGGCAATTTCGAAGGCGGTGCGGACCGTGCGCTCCAGGCGCAAGGGGTCGGTCACCAGGAAAATATGCTTGGCGACCGCACCCATCATGGTGGGCACGGGGGCCTCCTGGAAGGCGTCGGTTCCTATGGCAGCGCGGGAGACTTGGCCACATATCACTACAATCGGTACTGAATCTGCCATGCAATCGCGCACTGGTGTAACAGTGTTGGTGGCGCCGGGACCCGAGGTGACCAGGCAGACGCCCACACGGCCGCTCGCGCGGGCGTAGCCGGCCGCCATGAAACCCGCGCCCTGCTCGTTCGCCGGCACCACCAGGGGGATCTGCGGCGCCCCGGTGCGGGTGCATTCCGCGTTGTAGAGAAACACCGCATCGTAGGTCGGCAGGATCGCCCCGCCGCTGTAGCCGAAAATCGCGCTGACGCCTTCGTCCGCGAGCACCTGCATGATCATGCGGGCGCCACTCATGGTCTGGCCGGCGAGCGGGTGCCCGACCGGGCGCGGCTGGATTACCGTGTCGCTCATGGACGCGTTCTTGGCTAAGTTTCTCAGCGGGAAGCCGAAGCGGCCGATCAGCCTAGCAGCTTGGGTTTGTGCTGCAAACTCGCGGTGATCCTTTATTCTCGCTCACGAACGTGCGCCACATCATCGCCATCCTGCTGCAGAACGAGGCCGGCGCCCTCACCCGGGTGGCGGGCCTGTTCTCCACGCGCGGCTACAACATCGAGTCGCTGTCGGTCGCGCCGACCGAGGATCCGACGGTCTCGCGCCTCACCCTGGTCACGACCGGCTCCAACCCGGTGATCCAGCAGATCGTCAATCAGCTCAACAAGCTGGTCGATGTGGTCGACGTCCTGGACATGACGCTTGGTGCGCACCTGGAGCGGGAGCTGCTGTTGCTGAAGCTCAAGGTGGCGGCGGGCCAGGCCGACGCGGTGCGCGGGCACGTGGTGCGCAGCGGCGGCCGCGTGCTGGATCCGGCGACCGAGGGTTTCGTCGTCGAACTGACGGCGAGCGAGGCGGAGGTCAACACCTTCGTCGCCGACCTCGGCCAGCGCGGGCAGCTCCTGGAAGTGGTGCGCAGCGGCGCACTCGGCATCAGTCGCAGCGCGCGGGCGCTGCGGACCCGCCCCGTCCCGGTCAGCTGATCGCGCGGTGCGTGGACTTGGCGGCCGCCGGGGTTCAGCATAGACCTCGCACCCGCCGGAGCCTCCATGAAAACAACAACAGTGTTCGTCGCCGCTCCTGTGTGGCTGCTGTCCGCGTTCGCCGCGCCGGCCGCCACCGCAGCACCGGCGACCGCCACCCATGACGTGACCGACACCTACCACGGCACGGTGATCCACGATCCCTACCGCTGGCTGGAGCAGGCCGACGCCCCGGCGGTGAAGACCTGGATCGACGCGCAGAACGACTACACCGAAGCGGTGCTGTCGGCCTATCCCGGGCGCGCCGGAATCGCGCAGCGCGTCGGCGAGCTGGCCCTGACCTCGACCCACCGCAGCGACCCGGTGATCGCAGGCGACACGCTCTTCTACCTGCGCCAGACCCCGCCGCAACCGCAGCCGGTGCTGGTGGCGGAGGGCTGGCCCACGGGCACGGCCAGGGTGCTGATCGACCCGAACGCCGCCAACGGCGATGCGGCCATCACCGATTACTGGCCAGCCGCCGACGGCCGCCAGCTTGCTTACGGCATCGCGCAAGGCGGCGATGAGAACGCCACGATCCATTTCGTCGATGTCGCGAGCGCCAGGGTGGCAAGCGACGCGCTCACCAACACCGGCGGCGGCACCACCCCGGCGGCACTCGTCTGGGACGCCGACGGCAAGGGGGTGACCTATACGCGCCTGCCGCTGCCGGGCAGCGTGCCCGCCGACCGGCTGCAGTTCAACGTCGCGCTCTACCACCACGTGTTCGGCACGCCCGCGAGCGCCGACACCCTGGTGCTGGGCAAGGACTTCTCGCCAGTCGCCGAGTACACATTGCTCGCCTCGCAGAGCGGCGTGCTCGCCGCGGCGCTGGTCCACTACGGCGACGGCAGCCCGGAGCACGTGTACCTGCGTGTCGGCGGCGAGTGGAAGGCGGTGCTCGGCACAAAAGCCAAGGTAATGACGGAACGCGAGGAGGCCGCCTGGGATGGCGAGCAGCTGCTCGTCGTGTCCCACCAGGACGCCCCGCGCGGCAAGCTGCTCGGCATCGACGCCGCCGGCAGGAGCCGCGTGCTCGTGCCACAGCAGGACTGGGCGATGAACGGGGTGGCGCCGATCAAGGGTGGTTACCTGGTCGCGGAAGTGTCCGGCCCCGACTGGCGCGTGCGCCACTACGGCGTCGACGGGCACGCGCTGCGCACCGTGCCGCTGCCTGCCGGCATCGGCATCTACTCGCTGGCGAGCAGCGGCGCATCGCCCCAGGCGCTGATCGGCTATTCCGGCTGGTCGATTCCGCCGCGCTGGGCTCGCTACGATGGCGCGAGCGGCGCGGTCACCACGCAGTTCGAGACCAAGGCGGCGACGGACTACTCACGGGTGCGCAGCTACCGCCTCAACGCGCACTCGGCCGACGGCACCAGCGTGCCGGTGACGGTGCTCGCGCTCGCCGGCGTGACGCCCGACGGCGGCCGCCCGGCGATCCTGAGCGCCTACGGCGGCTTCGACCTGTCGGAAGCGCCGCGCTTCCTCGGCACCTGGCTCGCCTGGCTGGAACGCGGCGGCGTGTTCGCGCTCGCTAACATCCGCGGCGGCAGCGAGTACGGCGAGGGCTGGCATGAGGGCGGCATGCTCGGCAACAAGCAGCACGTGTTCGACGACTTCCACGCCGCGGCGCACGCGCTCATCAGCGCGCACTGGACGGACAGCGCGCACCTTGGCATCGAGGGCGGCTCCAACGGCGGACTGCTGATGGGCGCGGCCCTGACGCAACACCCGCAGGATTACCGCGCCGTGGTGAGCTTCGTCGGCATCTACGACATGCTGCGGGCGCAGCTGTGGCCCAACGGGGAATACAACATCAGCGAGTACGGCACGGTGAAGAAGCCAGCCGACTTCGCCTGGCTGTCGGCGTATTCGCCGCTGCTGCGCGTCAGGCAGGGCGCCGCTTACCCCGCCGTGCTGCTGATTACCGGCGAGAACGATCCGCGCGTCGCGCCCTGGCAGTCACGCAAGTTCGCCGCGGCGCTGCAGGCGAGCGGCTCGCCGCGGCCCATCCTGCTGCTCACCCGCCGCAACGAAGGGCACGGCGTGACCTCGTCGTTCAGTCAGCGCGTGGGCAACAACGGTGTGATGCTGGCGTTCTTCGCGCAGCAGCTCGGGCTGCCGGCGGCGGCGCCAGCCAGCAAGCCGTGAGCGGGCACCGCCCGCGCTACATTCAGGGCACCAGCACCGTCGAGCCGGTGGTGCGCCGGCCTTCAAGATCCCGATGCGCATCGGCGGCGCGGGCGAGCGCGTATCGCTGGCCGATTACGATGCGCACCTTGCGGGCGCGCACCGCGGCGAACAGCTCCCGCGCGCCTTTGGTGAGTTCCTCGCGGGTGGCGATGTAGTCAAAGAGCGTGGGGCGCGTGAGGAACAGCGAGCCGCGCTTGGTGAGTTCGAGCGGGCTGATGGCGGGCGCAGGTCCCGAGGCGTTGCCGAAGCTCACCATCATCCCTAAGCGCCGCAGGCAATCGAGTGAGTCCATGAAGGTGTCCTTACCCACCGCGTCGTAGACCACGGCGACACCCACACCGCGGGTGATCTCCTTGACGCTCTCGACCAGCGCATCCCGCCCTGAAATCAACACGTGCCGGCAGCCGTGCTTGCGCGCGAGCTCCGCCTTGGCTTCGTTGCCGACCACGCCGATAACCGTGGCGCCGAGCGCCCGCGCCCACTGGCACAGGATGAGGCCGACGCCGCCGGCGGCAGCGTGTACCAGGATCGTGTCGCCGCGCGCCACCTTGTAGGTGCGGCGAATCAGGAAGTGCGCGGTAAGCCCTTTGAGCATGAGGGCGGCCGCCTGCTCGTCCGATATGCCCTTCGGTACCTTGACCAGCCGCTCCGCCGGCACGTTGCGCAGCTCGCTGTACGCGCCCGACTTGGAATACACGTAGGCGACCCGCTCACCGACCCGAAACCCGCGCACGCCGCGTCCGAGGACGGTAATGACCCCCGCGGCCTCGCGCCCAAGTCCGCGCGGCAGCTCTCCCGGGTACAGGCCGGTGCGCTCGTACACGTCGATATAGTTCACGCCAATGGCGGTGTGGCGGATCTGAACTTCGTGGGCGGCCGGCTTGCCGGGCTCGAGTTGCTCGTTACGCAGGACCTCAGGTCCCCCGAAGCTATGGAAGCGGATAGCGGCTGGCATGAGTGAAGGATAGCGCCGGCCGCATGGCGACGCACGACCCGGGGGTGGGCGGCGAACCCAGCCCTGAAGCAAGCCGCATCGCAACTGTGATAGCTTGTTGGGTTAAAGAGCGCGGGTGCTACCAGCCAAATGGCGGATATTTTCGTTTCCTATTCCCGGACCGACAAGGCTGCCGTTGTGCCCCTGGTAACGGCGCTCGAGGCGCAGGGCTGGTCGGTCTGGTGGGATCCGGAAATCACGCCGGGCGATGAATTCGACAAGCTGATCGGCGCCGAACTGGAGAGCGCCCGCGCAGTCGTCGTCGTCTGGAGCCCCGCCTCGGTGGACTCGCGCTGGGTGAAGGGCGAAGCGCGCGACGCCGCCGATCGCGGCGTGCTGGTGCCGGTGCGCGTTGATAATGCGCGCTTGCCGATCGACGTGCGGGCAATCCACACCATCGACCTCGATGGCTGGGCCGGAAAACGCGACAGCGCACCCTTCAAGGCGCTGTGCGCGGCGCTCGAAACGAAGCTGAAGCTGTCGGCGGGAAAAACGGCGGCGCAGGCTCCGAAGGACAAGCGTCCCGCCGTCGCGATCTGCGTGCTGCCGTTCGCCAACATGAGCGGTGACCCGGAGCAGGAATATTTCAGCGACGGCATCACCGAGGACATCATCACCGACCTCGGCAAGGTCTCGGCGCTGTCAATCGTCTCGCGCAACACCGCTTTTTCGTTCAAGGGGGCGGCCGCCGACGTGGCGCAGATCGCACGCCAGACCAAGGCCGCCTACGTCCTGGTCGGCAGCGTGCGCAAAGCCGGCGCCCGGGTGCGCATCACCGCCCAGCTCATCGGCGCGGCCAACGACTCACAGGTGTGGGGTGAGCGTTACGACCGCGACCTGAACGACATTTTCGCGCTGCAGGACGAGATCTCCAAGGCGATCGTCGCGGCACTGAAACTGACGCTGCTCCCCGGAGAAAAGCAGGCTCTTGAGCAGCGCGGCACCAGCAATGCTGTCGCCTACAAGCTCTACCTGATGGCGCGGCAATTCTGGCTGCTGGATAGCGAACGAAACAACCAGATTGTGGTACGCATATGCAATCGCGTCATCGAGATCGATCCGAACTACGCGCAGGCCTGGGCGATGATCGGGATCGTACGGTGGAACAGCCTCTGGCTCGGCGACTCGGGCGATGATGGCGAACGCGCCGCCGCAACGGCGGTGCGGCTCGATCCCAATCTCGCCGACGCGCATGCCGCCATGGGCGCGGCACACCGCAGCAAGGGGCGCTACCGTGAGGGGCTGGCCTCCTGTCAGAACGCGCTGCGCCTGGAGCCTGATTCCTACGTCGGCAACAGAATCGCCGGCCTGTGCTGCTACGGTCTGCGGCGCTACGACGAAGCGATCGGCCATTTTGAGCTCGCGGCCGCCGCGGTGGAGTCGGATTTCACGGCCTCGACTTTCATATCGCAGTGCTACAAGGCCAAGGGCGATGCGGAGCGCACCAGGAGCGCCGCGCGCCGGGCCCTCGATCGCATTGAAAAGATTGTCGCGGCCGATCCCGGCCATAGCCGCGCGATCGGCATGGGGGTTGCCCTGCTGGCAGAGCTGGACGAGAAGGAACGGGCCAGAGAATGGGCAACCAGGGCCCGTCTCGTCGATCCCGAAAACGTCAACCTGCACTACAATCTCGCCTGCGCGATGTCCTCGCTTGGGGAAATTGATCAGGTGCTGGAGATCTTCGCCGGGATCGCCGCAAGATTTACGCCGGCAATAATGAGCTGGATGGAAGCCGACACCGACTTCGATTCGATCCGCGAGGAGCCCCGGTTCAAGGCCATGATGGAAGAAGTGAAGGGGCGGTTCGCGAAGGGCTGAGGCGGTGCGGCCGCAGTCGCCAGCTCCTGGCGCGCACCAGCCTTCAGGCTGCCGGCGCTGTCCGCTCCGATTCAACGAGCTTGTGCCATTCGGCATACGCATCGCCGCCGCGAGCCAATGGCGGCTCACGCAGGATCGCGTCGACGAAATTACCGAAATCGCTGCCGAACTGGCCGCGTGACACCCGCCATGCGGCGCGCATCCCGGGGGATCTCATGTAGTAGCGCACCCCCGCTGCATAGCTGTCGAAAGCCGGTTGGTCGAGCTGCCCGGCTTTGTGCTGCAGGTACGAATCCTCGCCGCTCAGGAACAGGGCGCGACACATCATCATCCACTGCGTGAACTCGTCGTGCGTCAGGCTCGTCTGGCCCGCCGTGGCTTTGCCGAATACCCGCGCCAGCTCGGGGTCAGCCAGACCGAGGGCACCGTGAGAAGCACGATCAGCCCGGCCCTGCTGCATGATGGCGCGCTGACTGCGTTCGGCGCTGCGCACCTGCAGGCCGAGGTAGATCAGGGTGCCCACCACGGCGACCGAGGCAACCGACTGACTCAGGTAGAAGATCTGTTCGAGCGTCACGATCAAGCTCCTGCTAAACGTCGATTGCGTTCAACCCGGCGTGCACGGCCGCTTCCCGCATGCGGCGGTCGAACGTAAGCAAATGAGTCGCGCCGCCAGCAAGTGCCAGCGCGATGTGCAAAGCGTCGAGGGTACGTAAGGGCAGTGAGACCGTGCCGAGCAGCAGCCGCTCCGCCTCGCGGTGCACCTGTGGGTCCAGGTGCAAGCGCAACAGCGAGCCCGAATCGGCATCCGCCAGCAGCGCGTCGCGGATCTGATTGGCCGTTTGCGGACGCAATTCTCCCTCGCGCTTCTTGCGTGCGACCGCCGAGAGCACCTCCGTGATCGCCAGCTCCGAGATCATCAAGCCGAGTCGGCCGCGCAGAAACGCGTCGAGTCTGTCGCTTTCGGCTTCGGGAACGTAGAGCTTCGCCAATGCGCTGGCGTCGATATACAGCGCCGCCTCGGCGCCCGGCACGGCCGCGGGCGCGTCAGCTTCGTTCGGCTCTGCCATCGACGACGGCCGACGAGAGCGGGTTCGTCAGCTGCGGCATCCGCCGCCGAAATGCTGCCCGGCCGCGGAAAGGCCTGGCGCTTGCGGGACGGGGCGCCACCAGCCTCGCGACCGCCTTGCCGCGATCCGTAATGGTGACCTCATGTCCCTTGCGCACCTCCGCGATCAGCGCGGACAGGTTCTGCCGGGCCTCCCGGATTCCTGCTTCCTTCATGAGCGGATTGTGCTACATGTAGCACTTAGCCGCAACTACGTCGCCGGGCAGCACCTACAGCGCGGCGTCGTCCGTTTCGCCGGTGCGGATGCGGATGACGCGCTCGATCTCGGTCGTGAAGATCTTGCCGTCCCCGACCTTGCCGGTCTTGGCGGCCTTGAGGATGGCGTCAATGACCTGCTCGGCAAGCTCGGCGCGCACGGCGACCTCGATGCGTGTCTTGGGTACGAAGTCGACCACGTACTCGGCACCGCGATACAACTCGGTATGGCCGCGCTGGCGGCCGAAGCCCTTCACTTCGGTGACGGTCATGCCCGACACACCAATATCCGCGAGCGCGGCGCGCACGTCGTCCAGCTTGAACGGCTTGATGATCGCGGTGACCAGTTTCATGAGCGGACTCCGTCTTGCTTAAGTCTGCGGCGCGATGGATTTTGCAGTTTTCATGCCATGCATTGAAGTGCGCAAAGATCGCGCCCGTCAGTCTGCGTGCGCTGCGCTGGCGCGCTCGCGTGCACCAGGCTGGCGCCGCGTGCAGCGACCACGCCCCCGTTTGGTGCGGCGGTGAACGCGCGCGCGTAAGGTAGCATCGCGTGCCAATGTACCAACAAATCGTCATCGCCGGGGGTGGCCAGGCCGCCGTGCAGGCGGCGGATACCCTGCGGCGCAAGGGTTATACGGGACGCGTGACCCTGGTGGGCGAAGAACCCTGGCTGCCCTACCAGCGTCCGCCACTGTCCAAGAAGTACCTGGCCGGCGCGCTCGAGCGCGAGCGTCTCGCCATTCGTCCCGAAAAGTTCTTCACCGAGCACAGCGTGCAGACTCACCTCGGGTGCCGGGTTGCCGGTATCGAGCGGCGCGAGCAACGCGTGCGGCTCGATGACGGCCGGACTCTGCCCTATGACGCGCTGCTGCTCGCGACCGGCAGCCACCCGCGCCGGCTGTCCGTGCCCGGCGCTGCCTTAGGCGGCGTGCACTACCTGCGCGGCATCGCCGATGCCGACCACATACGAGCGGAGTGTGCGGCCGGTGGGCGCCTGGTGGTGATCGGCGGCGGCTATATCGGGCTGGAGGTCGCGGCCACCGCGCGCGAGCTCGGCATGGACGTGACCGTGATCGAGATGGCCGAGCGGGTCATGAACCGCGTGGTGTGCGCCGAGCTCTCCGCCTTCTACGAGGCGGAACACGCCCGCCATGGCGTGCGCGTGCTGCTGAATGCACGCGTGCGCGCTCTGGGCGGTGATGCCGACAGCGGCCGCGTGCGCGCGGTGCTCACCGAGGATGGCGCCGAGCATCCCGCCGACGTAGTAATTATCGCCGTGGGGGTGACGGCGACGGATGAACTCGCCGTGGCCGCAGGACTTGAGTGCGACAACGGCATTCGCGTCGATGAGCACTGCCGCACGTCCGATCCGGCCATCTACGCCGCCGGCGACTGCGCCAATCATCCGAGTCCCCGCTACGGCCGCCGTCTGCGACTGGAGTCCGTCGACAACGCGTTCGAACAGGGCTCGAGCGCCGCCCTGAATCTGAGCGGCACCCCGACGCTGCACGACAAGCTCCCGTGGTTCTGGTCGGATCAATACGATCTGAAGCTCATCATCGTCGGTATCTCGGCCGGCTATGACAGCGTGATCCTGCGCGGTGCGCCGGCGGCGCGCGCCTTCAGCGTCTGCTATCTGCGTGCCGGCGAACTCATCGCCATCGACAGTGTCAACTGTCCCAGGGATCAGATGGCGGCCCGCAAGCTCATCGCGGCACGCGCGCGGCCGGACCCCGCCAAGCTCGCCGATCCGGCGGTCGCGCTGAAAGACACGCTCTAGTCCGAGAACGCAATCGCAGGCTCACCGGCGAAGCGCTCGCTGATGTGCTGGCCGAGCAGATCCGCGAGGCTTCCCTGCGTGCCGACCGTGCGGTTCATGAGCACCACGCCCGCGTAGTCACCCTGGGGATTGAAGAACGCATAGCTGCTGTAGCCACCGGTGGCACCGTTGTGCCAGTAGTCCTTCGTCTGCGGGTTGTAGAACCACGCGAAGGCGATCTTCATGTTGCCGGCGTCGGCGCGCAGCTGGTGGGACTGGGCGAGGGCGGCCGCCAGGGTGCGCGTGGCACCCGCGCCGTGGGCCGCGAAGGCTTCCGGATGCAGGTTAGCTTCCAGGTACGTGAGCATGTCGGCCGCCGTCGAGTGCAGCGCGCCCGCGCCGGCGAGAGCGTCCATATCCCAGGCGGGTGCCGGCCGGTGGTCGAATGTATGGCCCTGGATGAATCGCGCCTGCTGGCCGGCCGACAGCGACACGGTGGTGTCGGATAGTTGCAGTGGCACGGTGACTTCTTCGCTCACCAGCTTCGCATAGCTGCCGCCGGCGCGATCGGCGAGCGCCTGGCCGAGCAGGCCCAGCCCCAGGTTGCTGTAGAGAAATGGCGCGTCGGCGGGCTTTCCCACGCCGTGCCCGGCGAGGAACTGGTACAGATTCAACGCCCGATAGTCGCTGTAGGGATTGTCCGGGTCAGCGGGAGCGAGATTGTCGGGCAACCGCGGCAGGCCCGAGTGCTGCGTCACCAGATCCAGAAGCGTGATCTCCATTCCTTTCGGCCTGGCGACCGTTCCGGGCGGCAGCAGCTCGCGGACCGGTTCATCGAGTCGCACCGTGCCCTGCGCCACCAGCTGCGCGAGCACCAGACCGGTGAAGGTCTTGGTGATGGAGCCGATTTCGAAAATGGAGTCCGGTGTGGCACTTCCCCAGGCGAACACGCGCGGCACGCCGTTGCGTACCACGCCGATCGCGACCCCGGCTGAAGTTGCGGCAGACAGTGCGCCGCCCTTGAGCGCCGGCGCGAAATCCTGGGCGAGCACGGCCTGCATCGCCGCGGCCTGCACCGGCGCGATGGCCGGGTCATAGGAGATCTTCGCCGGCGGCGGCGGCAGCTGCGGCTTCGGCTGCCGCTGCAAAGTCAGCGGCAGCGGTACGGTCTGAGTCCAGGTGCCGGACAGTGTCTGGCCGTCGCCGGACAACTTGCCGCGCCAGTGGCCCTGAACCGGCGGGATGTCGAACGACAGATCGCTGCCCACCCAGGCTACCTGCGCACAGGTGAGGCCGTACGCGCCCTGGTCCAGGCTGTCGAGCGCGCAGAACTCCTGCCCGGCGCGGTCGCTCTTCACCGTGAGCTGGATGCGCAGTGACTGACCGCGCGCCCGCAGCGTCCCGAGCCAGAACCCATCAACCGGCGAGGGCTTGCTCGCGGCGACGAACGCATCGCGGGTGAACGTGAGGGGCATGGGAGTGCCCTGGTTCCAGGTCCCCGACAACGTGCTGCCGTCGCCGCCGACGGTGCCCTGCCAGCTGCCGTGGACCGCCGGCACGGCGAAGCTGAGCGTATTGCCCTGCAGGTGAAAATCCGCGCAGGGAATCCCGGCCGCCCCCTGGTCCGGACTGTCGAGCGCGCAGCCGAGTGTCCCGTCCGCCGCGGCGCTGACGTGCAGCTTCAGATGCAGCGTGCCGAGGGTCCCGAGGTAGTCACCCTGAATCGCCGGCCCTTGAGCAACGGCGCGACAGGCGGGGAGCCCCGTGAGTGCCAGGAAGAGAGCGATGAGCGGACCGGCTGCGTGGAGTTTCATGTGGTTGGCGCCTTCATCGCAGCACCACCAGCAGATCCTTCACGTCCACCGTCTGGCCGGGCTTCGCCAGCACCTCCGCGACTTCGCCCGCGCTGTCGGCGCGCACGGCGGTCTGCATTTTCATCGCCTCGAGTGTCAGCAGAACATCGCCGCGCGCCACTTGCGCGCCGGCCACCGTCGTGACGGTGGCCACGGTCCCCGGCATGGGTGCGCCCACGTGGCGCGGGTTGCCCGCCTCGGCCTGGCGCGCCGGCGGACGCTGCGCAACCTGGGCCCTGTCAGGCACCCGCACCGAGCGCGGCTGTCCGTTTAACTCGAAGAATACCGTGCGCGTGCCATCCTCGTGCGGCTCGCTGCTGGCAACATAGCGAACGATCAGGGTCTTGCCGCGCTCCAGATCGACGCTGATTTCCTGCCCCGGCTCCATGCCATAGAAAAACACCGGCGTCGGCAGGACCTCAGGATCCCCGTACTGCGCGCGCTCACGCGCGTAGTCCTGCCACACGCGCGGGTACATCAGATACGACGCCAGGTCCTCGTCGGTCACCGGACGCGGCAGCTGCTGCTGGATGCGCGCTCGCTCGGCATCGAGGTCCACCGCCGGCAGCGCCGCGCCGGGGCGCACGGTGAGCGGCTGCACGCCCTTGAGCACCTTTTTCTGCAGCGCCGCCGGGAAGCCGCCGTAGGGCTGGCCGAGCTCGCCACGCAGCAACTGCACGACCGACTCCGGAAACGCGACTTCGGTGTCGGGGTCTTCCACCTGCTGACGGCTCAACCCCGCGGTGACCATGAACAGCGCCAGGTCACCGACCACTTTGGAGGTAGGCGTAACCTTGATGATGTCGCCGAACATGTCGTTGACGTCGGCGTAGGCGCGCGCCACTGCGGGCCAGCGTGCATCGTCGATGCCAAGCGCGCGCGCCTGGCCACGCAGATTGGTGTACTGGCCGCCCGGCATACCGTGCACGTACACCTCGGAGGCCCCGGCGCGCAGATCGCTTTCGAAGGCGGCGTAGTGGCGACGCACCTGCTCCCAGTATGCCGAGATGCTGCGCAGGTGATCCGGATCGATGCCCGTATCCCGTGGCCCGTAACGCAGAGCCTCGACGATGGAACCGAGATTAGGCTGCGAGGTGAGTCCGCTCAGCGCATCGACCGCGCCATCGATGGCATCGGCACCCGCATCCACCGCGGCCAGCACGCTCGCCGCCGCGATGCCGCTGGTGTCGTGAGTGTGGAAGTGCACCGGCAGGCCGGTCTCCTCTTTAAGGGCCTTCACCAGCGCGTAGGCGGCGCGCGGCCGGCACAGCCCGGCCATGTCCTTGACGCCCAGCACGTGCGTGCCCGCGGACTGCAACTCGCGCGCCAGCTTCAGGTAATAGTCCAGCGTGTATTTTTTCTCGTGCGGGTTGCTGAGGTTGCCGGTGTAACACAGCGACGCCTCGCACAACTTGCCCGTGGCCAGCACCGCGTCGATGGCGACGCGCATGTTCTCGACCCAGTTGAGCGAGTCGAAAATGCGGAACACGTCGACGCCGCCCGCCGCGGCGCGCGCCACGAAGAAACGCACCACGTTGTCCGGGTAGTTCGCGTAACCGACGGCGTTGGCCGAACGCAGCAGCATCTGCAGCAGCAGGTTCGGCATGCGCTCGCGCAGCAGCGCCAGGCGCTGCCACGGGTCCTCGCGCAGAAACCGCATGGCCACGTCGAAAGTCGCCCCGCCCCAGCACTCCACCGAGAACAGTTGCGGCAGGAGGCTCGCGTAGCAGGGGGCAATCGCCGCCATGTCGATGGTGCGCACCCGCGTCGCCAGCAGCGACTGGTGCGCGTCGCGCATCGCGGTGTCGGTGACCAGCACGCGCTCCTGCGCCAGCATCCATTTCGCGAAGCGCTCGGGTCCGAGCTCATCCAGCTTCTGCCTGGTGCCGGACGCGGGGGCCGGCAGCGGACCCGGCGGCAGTTGCGCCGCCGTGAAATGCGCCGGGCGCGCGCGGCCGCGGGTTTCAGCGTTGCCATTGACGATGGTGGTGCCGAGGAACTGCAGGATGCGCGTGGCGCGATCGCGCTTGCGCGGCCAGCGGAACAGCTCCGGCGTGTCGTCGATGAAGCGGGTGGTGTAGTCGCCGGCCGCAAAGCGCGGATGGGTGATGAGCTGATCGAGAAAGCGCAGGTTGGTGACCACGCCGCGGATGCGGAACTCCCACAGCGCCCGGTGCATGCGCGCGATCGTCTCCTGCGGCGTCGGCGCCCAGGCGGTCACCTTGACGAGCAGCGAATCGTAGGAGCGCGTGATGATGGCGCCGGTGTAGGCGGTGCCGGCGTCGAGGCGGATGCCGAAACCGGCAGGACTGCGGTAGGCGGCGATCTTGCCGTAGTCGGGGATGAAGTTGTTTTCCGGATCCTCGCTGGTGATGCGGCATTGCAGGGCATGGGCGCTGATGCGGATGTCGCCCTGCGCCGGCACGCCGCTTGCCGCGCTGCCGATGCGCTCACCCTGGGCGATGCGGATCTGCGCCTTCACCAGGTCGATGCCGGTGACCGCTTCGGTGACCGTGTGCTCGACCTGGATGCGCGGGTTCACCTCGATGAAATAGCAATGGCCGCTGTCGGCGTCCTGCAGAAACTCCACCGTGCCGGCGTTGCGGTAGTTGGCGGCGCGGCCGATCGAGAGCGCCGCCGCGCACAGCTCCTGGCGCTGCGCTTCCGTGAGAAAGACCGCCGGCGCGCGCTCCACTACCTTCTGGTTGCGCCGCTGCACCGTGCAGTCACGTTCGTACAGGTGCACCAGCGTGCCGTGGTGGTCGCCGAGAATCTGTACCTCGACGTGACGCGCGCGGCGCACCAGCTTCTCCAGGTACACCTCGTCATTGCCGAAGGCGCTCTGTGCTTCGCGGCGCGCCACCGGCAATGCTTCCGCGAGCTGCGCCTCGCTCTCGATCACCCGCATGCCGCGCCCGCCCCCGCCCCAGCTCGCCTTCAGCATCAGCGGGTAGCCGATGCCGGCCGCCAGCGCGGCGCAGGCGGCAAACTCGCGCGGCAGCGGCGGGGTTGCGGGCATGACCGCCACCCCAGCCGTGACTGCCAGATTGCGCGCCGCGATCTTGTTGCCGAGCAGCCCCATGGTCGCCGGTTCCGGTCCCACGAACAGCATGCCGGCCGCGGCGCAGGCGCGCGCGAAATCGGGGTTTTCCGCCAGGAAGCCGTAACCCGGATGGATCGCGTCCACCTGTGCCTCGCGCGCGATGCGCACAATGTCGGCGATGTCGAGGTAGGCCTCGACGGGCGCGCGGCCGGCGCCCACGAGGTAGGCTTCGTCGGCCTTGGTCCGGTGCAGCGAGAAACGGTCCTCCTGCGAATAGATCGCCACCGTGCGCAGGCCCAGCTCGGCCGCCGCCCGCATGACACGAATGGAGATTTCGCCGCGGTTGGCGACGAGAACGCTGCGGATCCGCTGCGAGCTGGCGGGTTTCACCTTAGTATTTACCGCACGTGTGTCTGGGGAGCCCGCGAAGTGCTTTTTGAGCGCCCGTGCGGGTTGGCTTCGATCATAGCCGCAGAGGGGAAACCATGTCGCGCCTGAAAATCTTCGCGCTCCTGTGTTGGTCGCTGCTCGCCGTGCCGGCCCTGGCTGCCGAGCCGCACCCGGTGGCGATCGCCATCCACGGCGGCGCCGGGGTCATGGACCGCGCGAAAATGACTCCCGCACTCCAAGCCTCTTACCGGGCGGGACTCGAGGCGGCGCTCACTGCCGGCTACGCGATCCTCGAGCGCGGCGGCACGAGCCTGGATGCCGTGGCGGCCGCGGTGCGCACCATGGAGGATGACCCGCAGTTCAATGCCGGCCGCGGCGCGGTGCTCGACGCGCGCGGCGATGCGGAGCTCGATGCCGCCATCATGGACGGCAACGGGCCGCGTGCGGGGGCGGTGGCCGCCGTACGCCACGTCAAGAACCCGATCGATCTGGCGCGCCTGGTGATGGATAAGAGCCCGCACGTGCTGCTGGTGGCCGAGGGGGCCGAGGAGTTCGCCCTGGAACAGGGCGTCGTGCTGGTGGCGCCGGAATACTTCCGCACCCCGCAGCGTGAGCACGAACTGCAGGAGGTACAGCGCGCGGCCCGCGAGCGTGCCGCCGCACCGGCGAACGCGCTACCCAAGGGCACGGTGGGGGCCGTGGCGCTGGACCGTGCCGGCAACCTCGCCGCCGCCACCTCCACCGGCGGACTCACCAACAAGCACGTCGGGCGCGTGGGGGACTCGCCCATCATCGGCGCCGGCACCTATGCCAGCAACGAGTCATGCGCCGTCTCGGGCACCGGCTGGGGCGAGTACTTCATGCGCGAGCTGGTGGCCTACGACATCTGCACGCTGGTGCACTACCGGCACCTGACGCTTGCGCAGGCCGCGCACGAGGTCATCGACGAGAAGCTGGCGCGCGCGGCGCCCGACACCGGCGGGGTGATCGCGATCGACCCCCAGGGCGACATCGTCATGGATTTCAACACTCCGGGCATGTTCCGCGCCTCGCGCGACATCCACGGTCACCAGGAAATCGCCATCTTCCGCGACTCGCCATGAGTCCTGCAGGAGCAAAACCTATGTATGCCATCGCCATCCATGGCGGCGCCGGGGCGATGCCGCGCGCCGCGCTGTCCGCCGCGCGTGAGCAGCTCTACCGTACCGGTCTTGCGGCCGCACTCGACGGGGGCTTCGCGGTGCTGGCGGGCGACGGCAGCAGCCTGGACGCCGTGGCGGCGGCGGTGCGCGTCCTCGAGGACGACCCCTTGTTCAACGCCGGCCATGGAGCCGCGCTCACACGCGACGGCGCGGCCGAGCTCGATGCGGCCATCATGGACGGTCGGCAGCTGCGCGCCGGCGCGGTCGCTTCCGTGCGTCACGTGAAAAATCCCATCGACCTCGCGCGGCGCGTGATGGAGAAGTCGCGCCACGTGCTGCTGGTCGGCGCGGGCGCCGAGGAATTCGCGCTCGAAGAGGCGTTCACGCTCGTTCCCAACCACTACTTCCGCACCGCCGAGCGGCTGGCGCAGCTGGATGCCGAGCAGCGCGGCGAGCGCATGTCGGAGCTGCTGCCCACCTCCAGAGGTACGGTGGGCGCGGTCGCCCTCGATGCCGCCGGCAATCTCGCCGCCGCCACCTCCACCGGCGGCATGACCAACAAGCGCCCCGGGCGGGTCGGGGATTCCCCCATCATCGGCGCCGGCACTTACGCCCGGAACGGGGTGTGCGCGGTGTCCGCCACCGGGCACGGCGAGTACTTCATTCGCGCCGTGGCGGCCCACCACGTGTGCGCCGCCGTGCAGTACCGCGGCTTGACGCTGCAGCAGGCGGTGCGCGAAATGCTGCACGAGATCCTGGCCGGCATGGGCGGCGACGGCGGCCTCATCGCCGTGGGCCATGACGGGCAGCTGGTGATGGATTTCAGCAGCGAAGGCATGTTTCGCGGGGCGCGCGACTCCGGAGGCCGGCGCGAGATCGCGATCTACTAGTCGGCCGAAATTGCAGGAAGCGATTTCGGCGGACAGTAGTTCCGTTTCCGCGGCAGTGGGCTGGTTCCGCACTTGGCGCTTCGCTAGGATTCGCGCCATGAAAAACCGCCGCACCCTGCTGTTCGCGCTCCTGGTCCTGTTCGTGGTCGAAGCGCGCGCGGCGAGCTGGACCGAGGGCCAGGACTACTACCTCATCACGCCGGCGCAGGACACCAGCGTGCCCGCCGGCAAGATCGAGGTGCTGGAGGTGTTCTCCTACGGCTGCCCGGCGTGCAACGCCTTCCAGCCGACGCTGCAGCTGCTGAAGAAGAGCCTGCCGCCGGATGCGCAGCTGGCGTTCCTGCCGGCGGCGTTCAGCGCCTCCGAAGACTGGCCGATGTTCCAGCGCGCCTGGTTCACCGCGCAGGCGCTCGGCATCGCCGAGCGCACGCACCAGCACATGTACGACGCGGTGTGGCAGACGGGCGAGCTCGCCACGTTCGTCCCGGGGACGAACCGACTGAAGAGCTCGCTGCCGTCGATCGAGGACGCGGCACGCATGTATGCGCACTGGTCCGGGATCAAGACGCAGGACTTCCTGGCGGCGGCGCACTCCTTCAGCGTCGACATGAAGATCCGCGCGGCGGACGCGCAGATTCTTGCCATGCACGTGCCGGGCACGCCCTGCATCGTGGTCGCCGGCCGTTACCGCGTGAACAACGACGCGGTGCGCGACCCCCAGCGGCTGATCGAGCTGGTACGCTACCTGGTCGCCAGGGCCGGCGCGCACTGAAGGCGCCGGCGCCTCAGGCAGTGTGCGGGCTGAGGGCGTCCGCGGCCGACACCACGCGTGCGAAGCGCCCCTCGAGCACCATCTCGGTGCGCTCGCGGATTTCCGCGGCGGACACTTCACGTCCGCCACGCGTGTGCATCGGGAAAGTGAGCGTGGCATCGGTGACGTAGCGCACCCCGAAGCCCAAGTCCGAGGCGTGTCGGGTGGTGGTCTCGCAGCACTGCTCGGTGCGGATTCCGGTGATCAGCAATTCGCCGATGCCGCGGGCGCGCAGCCATGACTCGAGTGTGGTGCCGTCGGCGGCGGTGGCGAACATGGCCGAGTGCACGTGCTTGTGGAACACGGCGTCGGTGTGAAGCTTCAGTTCCGGCATGGTACGCACGTGACCCGACGCCGCCGAGAAGGGATCACTGGCGTCGGTCGTGCGCTCGCGGTGAAACACCTGCACTACCGGAATGCCCCGCGCCTGGCAGCCGTCGACGAGCGCCTGCACGTTGCGCAGGAACGCCGGCAGTTCCTCGGCACGGAAATATGGCCGGTGGCGGAATGACTCCTGCACGTCGATGACGATGAGCGCCTGCTGCATGACCGAAATCCTTATCGCATGGAACTTCCTCATATGCTGCGGCACTGCATACGCTTGCGCCAGCGCTATAGGGGACGCGTAGCGATCAAATCCGGCCACCGCATGGACAGTGGCCGGAGGAACGTTTTACTGCTGCGCCGGTTGCGATGCCGGGCCAGCCGCACTGGCCGGCGCGGCCTTCCTGAACAAGCCGCTGAAAGTGTCGCCGAGCTGCCTGACCGCGTTGACGGGCGCCGCGGCCGCGCTGGCGGCGCTGTTGGCGCTGGTCTCGGCGCCGGTGGTCCTGGCGCTCAGTTTGCGCGCCGAGGTGTTGGCCATCTGTGGCGTGTTGCAACCGTTCGCCTGCGTCGTCGCAGCCGGCGGTGTCGCGGTAGCCAGATGCATATTGGCCGGCTGTGCCTGGCCGTTGCCGGTGGCCAGCTACCGGGGGCACAAGCGTGAGCGTGAACGCAGCTGTTATCGCAGCGGGTCGGTCAGCCAGGAACTGCGAGCCGCTGGGTGTGCTGCGACGCGGTGGCGCGTGATTCGGCGGCCAATAGCGTCAGGCCATGCAGCCGGGCGCGCTCCAGCGCCGTGTCCTCGCCGGCGGCGGCGGCGACCAGCAGTTCCTGCCACACCTCCGGGCGCGCGCTCCACCGCGGGCGCAGCCACCCGGCATGGCGCTCGCCGAGCGCGAATGCCTGGCGCAGGCTGCAGCGGCTGATCGCCGCGGCGCACGGCGCGCGCATGCCGAGCAGCAGCTGCGCGGCGGCCGGCTGGGTGCGCGCCAGGTGCCAGGCGTAGGTGAACACCAGACGCGAGGCTTCGAGCGCCGCCGGCACGGTGAAGAATGGCGGCGGATACTCGCGCACATCACTGACCTGCGCTGTTGCCACGCTCCAGCGCTGGGTGTCGGCGAAGCCGGCGTCCAGCAGCAGGTACGGGCAGGCGGCGGCGCGACGTCGAGCCACCGCGTCCAGCCGGCGCCACACGCTCGTGACCGCAGTGAGCAGCGTGGTGGCGGGCGTGCCGCGCTCGGCGGCCTGCGCAGCCAGCAGCGCGAACGCCATCTCGTTCAGTTCCAACAGCGATTCGAGCGTCTCCGGCCGCAACCACCCGGGCGCCAACAGCGCGCTTTCGCCTGGCTCCGCCCCATCGATACCGCAGCGCAACAACATGGCAGCTCCTCCCGCAACCTCAACCCAGGTGAATCCGACCAGCAGTGCCGTTTATGAGTTTGGTAATTTTTTACCAAATTTCTCTGCTTGTGTTTTGGGAATTTTTTACCAAAATGTCGGTAAGCCAACGGCAAGGAGCAGATATGCGCATCTCGGACGACCGTTACAACGGCGAGCGGCTGCGGATGGAGCTCGCCCTGCGCTTTCTGCGCCACGAAGCGCGCACCCAGACCATTCGCACCTGGACCGGCCTGTCGGATGACCGCATCCGCAAGCTCTACCGTACCTACATGAGCCAGGCGAGCCGCTTTCTGCCGCGGCATCGCGGCAAGTCACCGCACCAGGTCGGTTACTTCACGCGCTCGCAACGCTCGCAACACGAGACCGCGGTGCTCGCCAGCGTGCTGTCGCTGCTCGGCGCGGTGCCGGCGGCGCCGGACGCGGCGGCGGGGGCACCGGCGCTCGCGCGCGGTGAGCAGCTGTGCCAGGCCTTCGAGGCTTACCGCATGCTGCTGCCCTCCGCGCAGATCACTTTCGAGCACGCGGTGTTTCTCGCCACCGCGCTGGCGCGCGGGGATCAGCTGCGCCTCGGGGGCTGCGGCGGCTGCGGCGGCCTCATGGTGACCGAGCGCTTCACGCTGCGCGCCCAGCGCTGCCACCACTGTGCGAGCCCGCTGCAGGCGCATTAGCCCATTGGCGAAAATCGCAGGAAGCGATTTTCGCGGACATCAGCTTCGTTTCCGCCGGCCAAAGGCGTGACTTTGGCCGGCTGCGGCCAGGCCGCTCACAGCCGCGCTGCTAGAATGCGCCGTCTGGTCCTCGTGAAACGGCGCCGTATGGATCCTGCCCGACCTAACTTCTTCGCCGGTCCCTACCTCGAGCGGCGCGCGGAAGCCCGCGAGGATCCGCACTGGCTGGCCGCAGCGCACGCCGACGCGGCGACGCTGTACCTCATCGCACACGGTACCGCGCAGCTGCTCAAGGCGGGCGCGGCGCCGCGAATCGCGTTCCTCAGCGGCGATGCGCCGCTGGTGAAATCGGCGGCCGCATCCCGCGCGACGCTCCTGGGCTGGTTTCACGGCGCGCGCTGCGTGCTCGTCGAGCTGCCGGCGACGGCGAGCGCGCCGCCAGAGGCAAGTTTCCAGGAGCTGCGACCGCTGACCGCGCAGCTGCCGGCCGATGAAGCGGGACTGCTCGCCTACGCACGCGCCCTGTCGATCTGGCACGCCCGCCACGTCTATTGCGGTGTATGTGCGTCCGCCACGCTCCCGGTGAGCGCCGGCCATTGCCTGCGCTGCACCAACGAAGCGTGTGGGCAGGATTACTTCCCACGACTGGACCCGGCCATCATTGTGCTCGTGAGTGATGGTGAGCGGGCGCTGCTCGGCCGGCAGGCAAGCTGGCCGGCGCGGCGCTACTCGACCATCGCCGGCTTCGTCGAGCCCGGCGAGAGCCTCGAAGACGCCCTCGCGCGCGAGGTACTCGAAGAGACCGGCGTCACCGTCACCAGCATGCGCTACGACTCCTCGCAGCCCTGGCCGTTCCCCTCCTCCATCATGCTCGGCTTCTACGCCAGCGCCAGCGCCGGGGCCGCGGTGCGCGTCGGCGCTGAACTGGAGGAGGTACGCTGGGTTACGCGCGAACAGGTCCGCTCAGGCGAGGTGCTGGCGCCGCCCACGCAGTCAATTTCCTGGCGGCTGATCTGCGGTTGGCTGGACGGCACCAAGGCGTAACGGCGCATGTGCCTGCTGGTGCTCGCGTGGCGAACCCATCCGCGTTACCGCCTGGTGGTCGCCGCTAATCGCGACGAGTTTCACGCGCGGCCGGCGGCGCCGCTCGCGCCCTGGCCCCCGGCCGGCGCGGTGCTTGCGGGCCGCGATCTGCTCGCCGGCGGCGCCTGGCTCGGGCTCGACCGGGCACGGCGTTTCGGCGTGGTGACGAACTTTCGCGAACTGCAACGCCCGCGGGCCGGCGCACCCTCGCGCGGCGGCCTGATCCCGCGCTTTCTCGCCGGCACGCAGGACGGCCGGGAGTTCTTTGCCGGACTCGAGCCTGAGGCCCCCGGTTACTCCGGCTTCAACCTGCTGCTCGCTGATGAGGACTCGCTGTGGTACGGCTCGAACCGGGCCGCGCCATTCGCCCGGGCCCTGGACGCGGGCGTTTATGGGCTCTCGAACGAATTGCTCGACACGCCGTGGCCGAAACTGCTGCGGGTACGCCGCGGATTCGAGGCCTGGCTGGCAGACCCCGCCGCGCAAGCCGCCGCGCCGCTGTTCGAACTGCTGCGCGACCGGACGCAGTCTGCCGGGGACGTGAGGCTGCATGAGTCCGGGCTGCCACGCGAACTGGAACAAGTCCTGTCCGCGCCGTTCGTCATGCACCCGACCTACGGAACCCGCTGTTCGACCGTCCTGCTGATGCAAAATGACGGCGGAATCTATATCGGGGAGCGGCGCTTCGATGCGTGCGGCGAGCCGGCCGGCGAAACTGAATTCAGGCTGAACGCGGGCGACTGGCCGTAGTCCATCGGTGGAGACCGCAGGGCGAGGGACGACGCGCCGAGCCAGGCGGCGCGGAACCTCGGCCAGCACACGCGACTCTGAAATAACAACGGCGGCGAGCAGGGGCGCCGGTCAGGCTCTAGAATCCCCTTTCGTCTGTTATCCAAACCTCGCGAGATGGCGCAGCACAATCCCTTACCCCGGGCTTGTCGATGGCACCGACGGGCCCCGGCGGTGGCGCTGTGTCTGATGCTGTGCCGCCTGGCGTGTGCGGCCGGCGTCAACGTCGAGGTGCACGGCGTCGACGAGCTGCTGCGCGCCAACGTACTTGCCTACCTGAGCTTCGAGCGCTACCGCAAGGGCGGCCAGGAGCTCACCGCCGATACGGTCGAGCGGCTGCATGAGCGCGTCGAGCGCGAGGTGCAGGCGGCCTTGCGGCCCTTCGGCTACTACGAGCCCACGGTGGACTCGACGGTCACCGACCTCGGCCACGACGACTGGCGGGTGGTGGTCAACATCACCCCCGGACCCCCGGTGCTCATCGAGCACATCGACGTGCGCGTCGATGGTCCGGGCGAAACCGATCCTTTGTTCACGCGCATCCTGCGGCACGTGCCGCACGTCGGCGATCGGCTGAACCATGCCGACTATGAGGCCATCAAGACCGATCTGCAGCGCACCGCGGCGACCTACGGCTACTTCGACGCCAAGATGGTGCGCAACGAGCTGGTCGTCGACCCGCCGAACCACAAGGCGAACATCGCGCTGGAGCTGGAGAGCGGCGAACGCTACCGGTTCGGCAAGACCACCATCAAGCAGGCAGCCATCAAGGATTCGCTGGTGCGCCGCTACCTGCGCTACCACGAGGGCGAACTCTTCGATCTGACGCAGGTGTTGCACACCCAGTTCGCGCTCGACGACGCGCGGTTCTTCATCAACCTCGAGGTGCAGCCCGGAGATCCGGACCGCCAGGCGCACACTGTGCCCGTGGACATCCATGGCGACCCACACCACAAGAACAACTATTCGTTCGCGCCCGGCTATGCCACCGATACCGGCGCGCGTGTCACCCTCGGGTTCACCGATCCCCTGCTCAACACCAGCGGCCATAGTTTCAGCCTGCAGCTGCAGTTCGCGCAGGTCACCCGTTACAACGTGCAGGCCCGTTACGCCATACCGATCGGTGATCCGGCGGTCGAGAGTTTCGCCCTGCGCACCCAGATCGAGCAGCAGACCCTCGCCGACGTCACCGCCTATACCCAGTCCGTCGGCCCGAGCGTCACCACGGTCAGAGGCGGCTGGCAGTACGTGGCGGCGATCAACGCCGTGCACACCACCAGCGAAACCGTCAACAACACGCAGACCGACAGCCTGCTGGTACCGGAGATCGACCTCGCCTCGGTGCCCAAGGGCTATTACGGCGAAGCACTGTTTGAGCATCCGTTCTTCATGGAGGTGCGCGGCTCGGATGCGGCCCTCGGGTCGAATTCCAGCTTCATCCAGCTGCACGCCCAGGCCGAACACGTGTTCCAGATCGCCCCGGCCTGGCACCTGTTGCTGCGCGACGAGGTCGGCGCGAGTCTCGTGTCGGGCTTCAGCAGCCTGCCGGCGATCTACCGCTTTTTCGCCGGCGGCGACAACAGCGTGCGCGGCTTCTACTACAACGAGTTATCGCCCACGGAGGCAGTGTGTGCGCGCAATGCCACCACCGGCACGATCATCCTCACCACCAACGGCACCTGTCAGACAATCCCAAATGCCTTCATCAAGGTTGGCGGCAAGGATCTGATCACCGGCACCGTGGAGGTGGTGCGTGATCTGCCGAAGAACTTAGGGATCGCGACCTTCTTCGATTATGGCAACGCCTTCGATCACTTCGGCACGCAGCTGTTCTACTCATTCGGCGTCGGCCTGCGCGTGCGCCTGCCGGTAATGACAGTCGGCATCGACGTGGCGCAGCCGCTCAACATGCCGGGCGCGGGGCCGCGCCTGCACATCAACTTCTCGCCGAAGTTGTAAGCACTCCAAGCCCCATGCGCCGCCTGCTCCTCATCCTCGCCTGCGTCCTGGTGTTCCTGGTCATCGCCGTGCCGGCGGTGCTCATCTGGTCGGCGGTGTACACCGAGAGCGGCCTTAAGTTCGTCGCGCGTCACGTCCCGCACCATCTCGGCGGTGTGCGGCTCGACATCAGCGGCGTCACCGGCACCCTCGACTCCGGCGTGCACGTCGAGCGGGTCGAGATCGATCAGGAGCTGGTGCACCTGACATTCACGGACATCGGGGGACACCTCACGCTCGCGCCGCTCGTACTGCAGACCATCCGCGTCCACGACGGCCACGTCGGCAACGCCATAATCCAGGTGAAGCGCCGCGTCCATCCGGCGACACCCTCGCCGCCCCTGTTCCTGCCGCGCTGGCTCCTGATAAGCGTTGAGCAGGCACAGGTCGACCATGTGCTGCTCACGGTCTTCAACGGCGTGCGCCTGCAGGCGAGCAGGCTGAGCGGCGCCGCAGTTCTGCGTCACAGTGTCATCCGCTTCTTCCAGGCCGACGGGTGGCTCGAGGACGCACACATCAGCGCCAGCGGCGAGTTGCGGGCGCAGGATCCTCTGGGGATGGACCTCAAGGGGCGCATCAACTGGCAGCCACCGGGCCAGCCGGCCTACACGCTCTCGGGCAGCGGCCGCGGCGATCTGAACGCGCTCAACATCGTCGCTCACAGCGTCAGTCCCTTCACCGCCGATTTCTCGGGCCAGATGCTCGAGATGACCAACCACTGGCACTGGGTGGGCGATGCCGTCGTGCGCGAGTTCGATCTGGCTCCCTGGGGAATCAACGCCCCGCTGCTGGGCAACATCACCGGACACCTCGCCGTGTCGGGCGACGCCAGCGGCTTCGAAGGCCACGGCCCGGTGAAACCGGCCGGGCTGCGCGCAGGGGAGTTCGCCGCGCAGTTTGCCGGTCACTACGCCGACAAGGTGCTGACCGCGACCCGCATGGAGGTCCGCCACAACGCCTCCGGCGCGCACGCCATTGCCTCCGGCACGTTCGCCATCGTCGACAAGGGACCGCGGCTTAATCTCACCGGCAGCTGGGACAATTTCCGCTGGCCACTGGTCGGCCGTGACGTGGCCATACGCAGCGCCGCGGGCGAGTTCACCCTGCAGGGAGTCCTTCCCTACAAGGTGCACCTGAGCGGCCGCGGACGGGCCGCGGACCTGGCGGAAATGCCGGTGGAACTTACCGGGTCGCTCGGCAAGGACAGCTTCGCCTTTGAGCCTGCCGAGGTGGATCTGTTTGACGGCCACGCGAGCGTCAACGGCGAGCTGCGGTGGTCGCCGGCGCAAACCTGGTCGGCGGCTGGCCGCGCGACCGGCATCAACCCGGCCCGGGTGCGCCCGGATCTGCCTGGCAGCGTCAACTTCACATTTACCGCCAGCGGCCGCGGCTTCGACCCCCGGGGCACGCTGACCACGAGTTTCAGCGGCCTCACCGGCAAGGTGCGTGGTGTCGCGGCTAGCGGCAGTGGCACGGTGACGCACGCCGGTGTCACCTGGGGTTTCGATAATGTGCACGTGGGCCTGGGTACCGCCAGCCTCGCGCTTGACGGACGCGTCAACGAGCGGGTGGATCTGCGCTTCGCGGTATCCACCCAGGACCTGAGCCTGCTCGCCCCGGGCAGCCGCGGGGTGCTCAAATCCTCGGGCAGCCTGCACGGCACGCTCGCGGATCCTGTGATCGTGGCCACCGCCCACGGCGGGGGTATCGACTATCAGGGAATCAAGGTCGAAGGCTTCGACGCGGACATCAACTTCGATCCGGCCGCGACGCTGCAGGAATCGAAGATCGAGGCACGGCTGCGCAAGCTGACATTCGACGGCCGCACCGCCGACACCGTGGCATTCACACTCAGCGGCCCCCCCGTCAACTACCACGTGCAGCTGGCAGCGACGGCGACCGGCCTTGCGGCGCATGCCGCGGCGAGCGGTTCGTATGCGCACGGACTTTTTCAAGGCCGGCTCGACGCGCTGGCGATCAAGGGGAACGAGTCGCTGCACCTCGCGCTCGAGCGGCCGGTGCAACTCACCGCGTCCATGGATCATGCGAGTGTGGAATGGCTGTGTCTCACCGGCGCGCCCGGCAGCGTCTGCGCCGACGGCGACTGGACCTCCGGCGCACTGGACCGGCACCGTCATGGCCAACCAGCTGCCGCTCAACACCCTCACCGCCGGCATGACTCCCGCGGTGGAGTACCGGGGCATGGTCAACGCCCTCGCCCACCTCGCCGGTGGCGCGCAGATCCCCGTGACCGGCACCCTGCGCGCGGACCTCGCCAACGCCGAACTCATCCACAAGCTCGCCAGCCGCAAGCTCGAACATACGAACATCGGCTCGGGCACCGTAACGGTAGCCGCCACGCCGGCCAGCATCACCGCCGAGACCGCGCTCACCGAGAGCCAGGTCGGGACGCTCGCGGGCGCGTTCGAGGCCCGGCGCACTACCGCGCGCTGGGAAGACATGCCGCTCAGCGGCGAGCTGCACGCGCACACCGCCGAACTCGGCCTCATCTCGCTGTATTTTCCGGACGTCGACCGCGCCGCGGGACACCTGGATGCGAACCTGACGGCGTCCGGCACGCTCGGCACCCCGCTGCTCAGGGGTGAGCTGAAGCTGACCGACGGCGAGATCAACAACTACCAGGTCAACCTCAGCCTGCACCAGGTTGCCTTTGACGCGCGCCTGAGCGACGCCGGCCTGGATTTCGACGGCAGCGCGCATGTCGGCGCCGGCACGGTCGCAACCAGCGGACACCTCGAGTGGAAAAACCTGCTGCCCTACGGAAAGTTCCATCTGCAGGGCACCAACCTGCGGGTTGCCGATGTTCCGGAAGCGCAGATCGACGCCTCCCCGAACCTCGACTTCAACATCACCGGGCGCAAAATCGAAGTCACCGGCCAGGTCACGGTGCCGTTCGCAAGAATCGCCCCGCGCGACATCACCAACGCGGTACGCGCCTCGCCCGATGAGGTGATCGTGGGGAGCGAAGTGGACGACCCCACCAAGCGCTTCGAGGTGCTGAGCAACATCACGCTCAGCCTCGGCGATCGTGTCAACATCGATGCCTCGGGGCTTACGGCCCGTATCGTTGGCGCCATCACCATCAGGAGCGGCTATGACGCCATCACCCGCGGCACCGGCGAGTTGTCCGTGGCGGACGGCAAGTACAGCGCCTATGGCCGCAAGCTCGACATCAAGCGTGGCCGGTTGATCTTCACTGGCGGCCCGGTCGACAACCCGGTGATCGACCTGCGCGCCCAAAAGGAATTCCCGGACGTGGTTGCGGGTGTCGACGTACGCGGCACTCTGCAGGCGCCGCGGCTGTCGTTCTTCTCCGACCCGCCGCTGCCGCAGTCGCAGGTCCAGTCGCTGATCCTCGCCGGCGGGTCGCTCAGCAGCGCTCCGGGCAGCACCCAGGGCAGCGGCGCCAACCTGGCGGCCGGGCAGGCCGCCGCGATCCTCGGGCAGCAGTACGGTTCGCTCGTGGGTATCGAGGACGTGAGCGTCGAATCGGACATCACCAATGAGACCTCGCTGGTGCTCGGGCGCTACCTGTCCCCCAGGCTGTACGTGAGCTACGGCATCAGCCTCACCGAGTCGCTCAACGTCGTAAAACTGCGCTATTCCTTGGGCGACCACTGGGCGGTGAAGATCGAGGCCGGGCAGGCACGCGGCGCGGACCTGGTCTACTCGATCGAACGATGAACAGCAGGCAAGGCTCCGGAACCACCGGATGGTTCACTCACCCGCTGCTTCCTCGAACCGCATCGTAATTTCTTAGATGCTCGCACTATTGTGAGGCATCCCAGCATGAACGTGTGACAAAGCCAAGATGCCTCTTTCGCTCATTTCCATTCCGGAGTTCTCCCAGGTCGAGCAGCCCGGTACCCGGACTGTAAACGAGGCTCCCAACGTCAGCCCAAGGTGGTGCAAAAGCCACGGGGGGCAAGTTAACTGTCATGACCAAACGATCGATCGTCACGTAATAGCTGTGAACGTGGGGCAGTTGGATTGGCATCAGAGCGCACCAATCCCAATGCGACGCTGTCGGAATCGATTTCGCAACTCCTCTGACGAAACTCTGCTCCGCACCCCGATATACGCGATACTGAAATTAGGGACGCCCACCAACCAACAGTTCGGCCGATGTGGAAAAAACACCCAGGACGGGTCCCAACCCAAGGGAGCCGTCCGTAGCAGCATCGACAAGCGTGGGGCCGTAGCACCATGTTGGAGTGCCCAGCGCACCTACTAGATTGGCACGACTTACGCCCTTTAACGCGCCAAGTGAATCCAAAAACATGGCGCGTCGTGCGACGGAGTCCCGTCCGCAAAGTTTCCAGCCGAGACCAGGGCATCAACCGTCCCGATCAGAGCACCCTTCGCGTTTCCCGGCCACGCCCAGTTGCTGAGGGAGTTGGGATCAGCGACGTGGCCTACCTGCTCGCCGATGTATTCTGAGGCAGCGGCACTGAGCGCACCCTTTCCGCAATTTGCACTGCTCAGTTCGCCGGACACACAGCCCACAAAGGCATGGGCCAGAACCTTCTCGCCGATTCCCCAATCCGCATGCGGGTCGTCCGCGTAGAGCCCGTCGCGCGCAAATAGCCCGCCTGACACAGCGGCAATCAATCCGGCACTCAATGCAGCCGACAATGTTGCTCAGTGGCAATGGCAGCTCCAATGAAACCGCCAACGATTCCGGCTATAGCCCCTGCATAAACGCTTGAGCCGATCACGAACTCGCTTGCTAGGAAGGCATTCGCGATTCCGAACGTAAAGTACGCAAGGATCGCCCCAAAAATGGCTCCGATAATGTCGCCTAGCAGGTCGTGACCACTCGGATCGATGTATCTCAGCGGATCATTCCAGGCATAGGCATATGGGATGATAGACTGAGTTGCCCCTAGGCTCTGAATAACACTATCAGCGGACAGGAATCTCCCCAGGTACGGGTCATACACCCGCCCATTCATGTGCACGAGGCTGACCGAGTCGAGCATCTCGTGCCCGGTGAATCCCTTGCGCGTCGTATTGCCGAAGGCCGTGTAGTCGGCCACCGTCGGAGTGCCGGTCCAATTGCTTCCTCTCCTCGCGCCAAAGGGCGTAAAGCTCTCTACCGAGCGAGCACGTTGGCCGCGCTGTCCATGACGAGATCAGCACTGACCGAGGTGATCCGATGTCGCGTAGTACGTTCCAGTACGTCCCATCCGTGCGCCGCGTATAAACCGTGCGTGCCGGACCCGGCGGGAATCTGGTGCCGGTATTCGGTGGGTCCGGAGCCCCGCGTCATGACCTCGAGCAGCCCACCGATGTAGTGCGTGGTCTCGGTGGTTCCTGCGTAGTTGGCGACCTGTTTCCAGCGCTGATGGCTTGAGTTGTAGAAGAACTGCGTGGAGTTGCTGCCGTAGCTGATCGATGTTGGGCAGGTTGTAGGAGTACCAGGTGAAGCGACCCGCCGGCGCGGGTGATCATGTTGCCGTCCGCATCGTAGGTCATGGACCAGCTGCCCGCGGTCGCCACTGCGTGCTTGTGCGTGGTGTCGTAGACGTACGGGGAAGCGCTGACATCGCTCTTGGAGTTGATGTTGCCGGACGCGTCGTAGGTAACCGTCAAGTTGCTCGTGCTGTTGCGCGTCGAGTTCAGCAGTCGATTCATCGAGTCGTAGGCGAACTGCTCGGTTATCCCTTGTCCGCTGTCGATGCGCTGATGGAGGTTCCCCGCCAGAATCCCAGTTGTAGGCCAGGCTTTGAAGATTGGTAGTTCAAGCCGCCAGGCTCCCTGGGAGCGGATAATAATCTCGTGGTCAAGGGGGTATAGCTCGGTGGCAACCTGCGCGCCGTTGCCGAGGGTATCAGGCGGCGGCAGGTTCGAATCATTGGCAGAGTTCAGAGCCCAGAACACAGTGCCGTCAGGCGTTGTCCTTGACCCCGTTCAGGTATCCGTAGGCGTCATAAACGGCACTAGACTAAAAACGGTAGCCAGACGTGCTCACCGGATAGGTCTAGCATATCAACCGTACCCTGGTTGTTGTAACGCATAGGTGAACGGTATAGTTCGTTGCGTCTTCGGTGTAGGTCACCGTGTTGTTATCCCGCCGCACAGGGTCGTTGCGGTGTTAATTCAACACGCAAAGAACGTACGCCGATATGCAAGCGGCATTTGGCACCGCTTCGTGCAGAAATGCGATATCGCGCCACAGCAATCCCGCCGTAAGGAGTTAACGGGATCAAGTCAGGCGCGCGTGTTGCGCAACGAGGTCCCGCCGCTGAACCGTGGTTTCGGGGCTCAAGGTACCTTCTCCAGAAGAATCTGGCCCGCGCGCACTTTACGAGAACTTGTCAGCTCCGCAGGGCAAGCGTCCTCATGTGATCATCCCCACAGTCGGGCGGTGAGCTCAAGCCCGTGCGGGTGCGCCTTGCATCCCTGTGCATTAAAATGCACAATGTACGCATGTTTATGCTTATGATTCCCAGGTCATGCTGAACGACGCGCAGCAGCTCGAGCGCCGCGACGCCATCGTGCGCATCCTGCGCGCCGGCCGGGTCGGCAAGCAGCAGGACCTCGTGCGGCTTCTCAAGAAGCAAGGTCACGACGTCAACCAGTCCTCGGTCAGCCGCGATCTGCGCGATCTCGGCGTACTCAAGGCGCGCGGCCGCTACGTGCTGCCGGGCGAGGAGGTGACGCGCGCCAATGGCGACTTCGGCACCCTGGCGCAGTTCGTGCGGGCGCTGCACCGTGCCGGACCCTCGATCGCCGTGCTGCGCACCACCATCGGCGCGGCGCAAAGCGTCGCCGTCGCGATCGACAAGGCCGAATGGCCGGAAGTCGCCGGCACCATCTCCGGCGACGACACCATATTCATTGCCACCGCCAACGCGCGCGCCCAGGAAGAGCTCGTCAGCCGCCTGCGCGCGCTCTTTCGGGTCTGAGCACCATGTCCAGCATCCTGCCGCGCACCGGCGCCACGCCGATCGTTCTTGCCTATTCCGGCGGTCTCGACACTTCGTTTCTGGTGCCGTGGATCAAGGAGAACCAGCAGCGCCCGGTGATCACCGTCACGGTCGACACCGGCGGAATCGATGCGGCCGCGGCGGCGGCGCTCGCCGCACGCGCGCACGCGCTCGGCGCCATCGAGCATCACCAGCTCGATGCGCGCGCCGATTATTTCGAACAGGTGCTGCGGTTTCTCATCATGGGCAACGTGCGGCGCGGCGGGCTTTATCCCCTGTGTGTCGGCGCCGAGCGCGTCATGCAGGCGCAGACCATCGCCCGCATGGCACAGCGGCTCGGGTCAGACACGATCGCGCACGGCTGCACCGCGGCCGGCAACGACCAGGTGCGCTTCGAGGTGGCGTTGCGCACGCTGGCACCTGACCTGAAAGTGCTGGCGCCGGTGCGGGATGAGGCGTTCAAGCGCCAGGACGAACTCGACTATCTGCAGCAGCGCGGCCTGCCGGTGCCTGCCACGGGCGCGAAATACTCGGTCAACCGCGGCCTGTGGGGCGTGACCATCGGCGGCAAGGAAACACTCTCTTCCACCGGCAGCCTTCCCGAGGACGCCTGGCTCCTCACCCGCGACGCCTTCGCCCAGCCGCGCGCGCAAGAACGCCACGTGCTGGCTTTCCACCAGGGCCGTCCGCTGGCGCTCGACGGCAAGGCGCTTGCGCCCGTGGCCATCATCGAGGCGCTCGAGACGCTCGCCGCGCCCTTCGGCATCGGCCGCGGCATTCATCTCGGCGACACCATCATCGGCACCAAGGGCCGCGTGGCCTTCGAGGCGCCGGCGGCGGAGGTACTGCTGACCGCGCACCGGGAGCTGGAGAAGCTGGTACTCACCGGCCGCCAGCAGCGCATCAAGGAGCTGGTGGCCCAGACCTACGGGGACCTCGTGCACGAGGGGCAGTTGCTCGATCCGGTGTGCCGGGACATCGAGGCGCTGTTCGTGTCGTCGCAGGCGCGCGTCACCGGTGAGGTGCACCTGCTGCTGCGCACCGGGAGTCTGTTCATCGAGGGCGTGGATTCGCCCTACTCGCTCATGGCGGCATCCAGGGGCGTGTACGGCGAGGCGGCGGGCGAATGGTCGGCGAGCGACGCGCTCGGGTTCTCGCGCATCGTCTCGCTGCCGGGGGTCTTCTACACCCGCGCCGGCGAGCGCGCGGCCAGGGAAGCATAGCCATGGTCGCCAACATGCGCAGCGTCGTCGTCGACAAGCTCGCCTCCGTGACCCAGGCCTGCGGCCTCTCGCACGAGGTACGCATCGCCGCGGATATCCCGGCCGAAGAAGGCGTGGTGGTGGTGGTCGAAGTGCTCACCAACAAGTCGACCTACAACACCCTCGAGCTCACCAGCGGTCGCATGGCCAAGGTGGGCAAGGGCGACGTGGTCGCCGGTGCCCTGGGTCACCGCCACGCGCTCTTTGGCTACTCCGGCCACGTGCCGGCAGCCATCCAGCCGGGCGACATCATCCAGATGCTCAACATCGGCGGCGTGCTCGGGATCTGCGATTCCATCAATCCCGACAAGGGGCGGCCTTTTGATTGCCGCGTGCTGGGTGTGGCGCTGAATTTCCCTTACCTCGGGGAGCGAATCGGGGTGCCCGCGCGCGTGGGCGCGAAGGCGCTCGACCTCAACGCGGCTCTCGACACCCGTGGCGTGCCGGTGGTGGCGCTCGCCGGCACCTGCATGGAGGCCGGCAAGACCGCGGCCGCCTGCGCGGTCATCGCCCGCATGCGCCACCGCGGACTCACCGTGGATGCCTTCAAGGCGACCGGCGTCTCCCTGCGCCGCGACGTGCTCGCCATGGAGGACGCGGGCGCGCGGCGCTGCGCCATATTCACCGATCTGGGCATCGTCACCACCACGCGCGTCAACGGTCCGGCGCTCACGCGCACCATGT
This sequence comes from uncultured Gammaproteobacteria bacterium, assembly GCA_963718865.1. Lineage (GTDB taxonomy): Bacteria > Pseudomonadota > Gammaproteobacteria > Steroidobacterales > Steroidobacteraceae > 13-2-20CM-66-19. The sequence goes on from CAVRAE010000002.1 coordinate 1,021,264, forward strand.
TGAGCGCACTTGCGGCGGGCAAGCCCGACGTGGTGGTGTTCGAGCTCGGCGACGGCATCCTCGGCACCTACGGCGTCGATGCCATCCTCGAATGTCCCGACATCCGCGCCGCCCTGAGTGGCGTGATCCTGTCAGCCAACGATCCGGTGGCCGCCTGGGGAGGCGTGAAGCTGCTGCGCGAGCGCTTCGCGATCGAGCCGTGCGTCGTGACCGGGCCGGCCACCGACAACCAGGTGGGCGTAGAGATCATCACCACGCAGATGAACGTGCCGGCATTCAACGCCCTGAGCAACGGCGCGGCGCTCGGCGATTGCGTGATCGAAGCGCTGGGGCTGAAAGCCGCGGCCGTGCAATGAGCCCGCGGATCCCGGCAGTGGTGCTCGGCGGCAGCGGCTACGTCGCCGGCGAACTGCTGCGTCTGATCGCCGCGCACCCGAACTTCGCGCTGGCGGCGGTGATGTCTGACAGTAAACCCGGCGAGAGCATCGCCCGCGCCTTCCCGCACCTCGCGTCCGCATACCCCGGGGAGCGCTTCAGGTCCCAGGCCGAAGTTGCACAGCTCATCGCTGCAACGCCTGAGTCGGCGGTATTTTCCGCGGCCCCACATGGTGTCTCGGCCTCCCTGATCGACACCCTGCTCAGTGGCGCGCAGCGCGCCGGCACGCGGCCGCGGGTGGTGGATATTTCGGCGGATTTCCGCTACGCCTCACCGCAGGCCTATGCACAGGTTTATGCGCACGCGCATGGCGCGCCCGGGCGGATGTGCGAGTTCACCTGTGCGCTGCCGGAGCATCTCAACGAGGCGCCCACGGCGCACATCGCGCACCCGGGATGTTTCGCCACTGCGATCCTGCTCGCGAGTGTGCCGCTGCTCAAGGCCGGGCTCGTAACACAACCCCTGTTCGTCAGCGGAGTCACCGGCAGCACCGGTTCCGGGCGCAAGCCGGTGGAGGGCACGCATCACCCGCTGCGCCACGGTGATCTTTACAGCTATGGCGCGCTCGGCCACCGTCATGTGCCGGAGGTCGCGGCGTGCGCGCGCGCCGCAGCGGGCGTGGCGGCGCAGTTCGCCTTCGTGCCCCACTCCGGTCCCTTTGCGCGCGGCATCCACGTCACGGTGCAGGCGGCGGCGAGCCGCGCCCTGGAGACGGCGGACGTGCTGGCGGCGCTTCGGGATTTTTATGCCCACGCCCCGTTCGTACGCGTCACGGCAGAGGCGCCACGAATCAAGGACGTGGTGGCCAGCAACTACGCGCACCTGTCCGCGGTCGCCAGGGACGGCACGGTGGCGGTGCTGTGCGCCATCGACAATCTCACCAAGGGCGCGGCCGGGGGCGCCGTGCAGTGGATGAACCGCCTGTTCGCACTGCCGGAAACCACCGGGCTCACGGCCCCCGCACCGGGCTGGACCTGACGGCCGCTTAGACGTAAGGCACAGCATGCCAAAAAAGAAAGAAGGCACAGCCTCCACGAGCGCGATCCAGGCGCTGGCGCGCCAGCACGACTTCCTCGCCCCGGTGTTCGCACACTGTCCGTTGGAAGTTGCCGCCGCGCAGGGCGTGTGGCTCACCAACGGCCGCGGCGAGCGCGTGCTGGATCTGTATGGCGGACATGCCGTGGCGGCATTGGGTTATGCGCATCCGGCCTGGACGGCGGCGCTCGCCAGTCAGGCCGCGAGCTGTCAGTTCCAGAGCAACGCCGTCGCGATGAAAGTGCGCGCGGCGGCGGCGCGGCGCCTGGTGCGCTTCTCGCGGCTGCCGTTTGCGAGCGTGTTCTTCGTCAACAGTGGCGCCGAGGCCAACGAGAACGCGCTCAAGGTCGCGCTGCGCATAACCGGCCGGCCGCACGTCGCGGCCATCGAGGGGGCCTTTCACGGACGCACTGCCGCGGCTGGTGCGGTGACCTGGGGGGCGCGGGAGAAGTGGTACGGCTTTCCGCGCACTCCCTTCGAGGTGAGCTTCATTGCGCGCGCCGACCAGGCCGCCATCGCGGCGCAGGTGACGCGCGATACCGCCGCCGTGATCGTCGAGCCGGTGCAGGGCCTGGCCGGCGCGATCGATCTGGGGGCGCCGTTCCTCGGCGCACTGCGCGCGCGCTGCGACGAGGTCGGGGCGCTCCTCATATTCGACGAGGTGCAGTGTGGCATGGGGCGCACCGGGGAGCCGTTCGCCGCCAATCTCTACGGAGTGCGGCCGGACATGCTCACCACGGCCAAGGCGCTCGGCAACGGCTTCCCGTGCGCGGCACTCATGATGTCCCCACAGGTGGCCGCCTCGCTCAAGCCCGCATCCCTCGGCACCACCTTCGGCGGCGGTCCGATGGCGTGCGCGGCGATGCTGGCAGTCCTCGCCGCCATTAAGGAGCAACGGCTGCTCGAGCGCGTGCGGCGCATCGGGGCCTATATCCGCCGTACCTGCATCGTCGGCCCGGTCACCGCTCACCAGGGGGCGGGCCTGCTGGTGGGACTACGCACCACGAGGCCGGCCGGCGAAATTCAGGCCGAACTCCTCGAATGCGGCATCCTCGCCGGCACCGCCAGTGATCCGAACATCCTGCGGCTGCTGCCAGCGTTCATCCTCGAGGAGGAACACGTGGACATGCTCAGCGGTGCGCTCAAGGATCTGGCGTGAAGCGCTTTGTCGATCTCGCGCAAGTGCCGCGCGCTGAAGTGCTGGCGCTGCTGGAGCTGGCGCGGCGCCTGGAGTCGCACCCGGAGCCGCAGGCACTCGCCGGCAAGATCCTGGGACTGGTGTTCTTCAACCCGTCGCTGCGCACGCTCGCCTCCTGCCAGGCGGCGATGCTGCGCCTGGGCGGTGGCTCCTTTGTCATCAACCCGGGCCAGGGCAGCTGGCAGCTCGAAACCCGCGACGGGGTGGTCATGAACGGCGCGGCGGCGGAGCACGTGCGCGAGGCCCTGCCGGTGCTCGCCTCGTATTGCGACGCACTTGGAATCCGCGCGTTCGCAGAAGGAAAGGACCTCACGCACGATCTCGCCGAAAGCACTTTCGGGGCGATGGCGGCCCTCATCGACAAGCCGCTCATCAATCTCGAATCCGCCGCCAATCACCCCTGCCAGGCACTGGCGGACTGGAAGACGCTCGACGATCTCGCGGTACCGCGCACCGCCCGCTTCGTGCTCTCGTGGGCCTGGCACCCGCGCGCACTGCCGCTGGCGGTGCCGGCCGCGACGCTGCACATGGCGGCGCTGCGCGGCATGGAGGTGATCGTGCTGCGCCCGGAGGGCTTCGCACTGCCCCCCGCCATCATGGAGCGCGCGCGCCAGGCCGCGGCCGCCGCCGGCGGCTCGATCCGCGAGACGAGCGAGCGCGCTGCAGCCATGGAGGGCGCGGACGTCCTGTATGTAAAGGAGTGGGGCGCGACCGGCTGCTACGGCGACCAGGCCGCGGATGCACGGCTGCGCGCGGCACTGACCGACTGGTGCGTGCGCGAGGACTGGTTCGCCGCCGCCACACCCGGCTGCCGCGTCATGCATTGCCTGCCGGTACGGCGCAATACCGCTATCGCCGCTGCGGTGCTCGACGGGCCGCGCAGCGCCGTGCAGCTCGAGGCCCGCAACCGTCTGCCGACGCAGATGGCGGTACTCCATCAGTTACTTAAGGCTCCCTCATGATCATGCATCGCAGCGACCAGGCCCTCGCCATCCACGCGCTGAAAAGCGCCGCGCCCTACATCCGCATGTACAAGGGCAAGACCTTCGTCGTGAAGGTCGGCGGCGGGGTGTTCGCCGACGAGAACGCCACGCGGGTGCTGGTCGAGCAGATCGCGATCCTGCATTTCTTCGGTGTGCGCGTGGTGCTGGTGCACGGCGGCGGCCCGCAGCTCACCGAACTGTCGGCAGCCCTCGGCGTGCCCACCCGCATGGTGGAGGGCCGGCGCGTCACCGACCAGAAGTCCATCGATGCCACCGCGATGGTGTTGAACGGACTCATCAACACCCGCGTGCTCGGCATCTGCCGCGACCTCAATATAGATGCGGTCGGCATCAGCGGCGTGGACGCCGGCCTGGTGCGGGCCCACAAGCGCCCGCCGGTAAAGCTCGCCTCCAATGGCGAGCTGATCGATTACGGCTTCGTCGGCGACATCGACGCGGTGGACCCCACGGTCTTAAAAAAGCTGCTCGACAACGGCCTCATGCCGGTGGTGAGCCCGCTGTCGGCGGATGCGTCCGGGACGCTGCTCAACATCAACGCCGACACCGTCGCCGCGGCCATCGGTGCGGCGCTCGCGGCGGAGAAGCTCATCCTGTGCACCGGGGCGCCCGGCATCCTCGGCGACCCTGCCGATCCGGGCTCACTGGTTTCCTACACCGACCTGCGCGGGCTGAAGAAGCTGCGCGACGAGGGCTACATCGCCGACGGCATGCTGCCGAAGGCCAAGGCGATCGAGGACGCGATCCGCGGCGGTGTCCGGCGTGTGCACGTGGTGTCGTACCAGGCCCCGGAAGGGATCCTCGGTGAGGTGTTCACGAATGAGGGAACCGGTACGCTCATCGTTGCAGACATCAACGCGCTGACGCCGGCGGAGCAGCAGGCCCCGCCATGACACGACTCTGGGACAAGGGCGTGCCGCTGGATGCGCGCGTGCTCGAGTACACCGCCGGCGAGGACTACGCGCTCGATGAGCGGCTGGTCGCCCATGACGTGCGCGCCTCCATCGCGCACGCAGAAATGCTGCACGCGCGGCGGCTGCTGGCGAGCGCGGATCTTGCAGCCATCCGCGAGGGGCTCACCGCGCTCGGCGCCGAACACGCGCGCGGCGAGTGGCGCATCGAGCTTGCGGATGAGGACGGCCACACGGCGCTCGAGCGGCGCCTGACTGCGCGACTCGGCGCGGCCGGTGCGCGCATACACCTCGGCCGCTCACGCAATGACCAGGTGCTCGCCGCGGTGCGCCTGTACCTGCGCGAGGTGGTCGAGGCCTTAAGCCGTGGCGCGCACGCCGTGGCGAGCGCGCTCGATACACTCGGTGCACGTGAGGGCGGCACGGTGCTGCCCGGCTACACCCACCTGCAGCAGGCGATGCCGAGTTCGGTGGCGCTGTGGGCCGGCGGCTTTGCCGCGGAAATCCGCGACGACGCCCAGGGCCTGACACAAGTGCTGCGCCGTGTGGACAAGAACCCCTTAGGCTCGGCAGCCGGCTACGGCACGCCCGGACTGCCCATCGATCGCGAAGCGACCCGCGCGAAGCTCGGCTTTGCGGCCGTGCAGGAGCCGGTCACCGCGGTGCAGCTCTCGCGCGGCAAGGCCGAGGCCCAGTTGTTGTTTGAAATCACGCTGCTCATGCAGGACCTCGGGCGCTTTGCCGCCGACGTCGTGCTGTACGGAACGTACGAGTTTGGTTTCCTGACAGTGGGCGAAGCGTTCACCACCGGCTCATCGATCATGCCGCAGAAGCGTAACGCGGATTTGTTCGAGCTGGTGCGCGGCCGTTCGGCCACCGCGCAGGCGTGCCTCCTGGAAGCACTCGCCCTGTGCGCGAAGCTGCCTTCCGGCTACCACCGCGACCTGCAGCTGCTGAAGTTCCCGCTGTTCCGCGGCATTGATCTGGCGCTCGAGACGCTCGCCATTCTCCCGGCCGCCATCGGCTCACTGCAGTTCCGGCCCGCGGCGGTGCGACTGGATCCCGCGATCCACGCCGCCGAAGAAGCCAACCGCCTGGTGGTCACCGAGGGCATCCCGTTCCGCGAGGCGTACCGGCGGGTGGCGGCCAGGCTAAAGGGCTGAGCGCAACTGAAGCGCCTGAGCGTTGCAGCCAACACCGCAGCGGCCTAGTGTTACCGCATGACCAAGATCCTAGGGATTTCGGGGAGCCTGCGCCGCGCCTCATATAACACGGCACTGCTGCGTGCGGCGACGAAACTCATGCCGCCGGACACCACACTCGAGGTCGGCAGTATCCGCGGCATTCCGCTCTACGACGGCGACGTCGAGGCGCAGGGAATTCCCGCGACGGTGACCCAGCTCAAGGAGGCGATCGTGGCGGCGGACGGGGTGCTGCTGGTCACCCCTGAATACAACAACAGCATTCCCGGAGTATTCAAGAACGCCATCGACTGGCTGTCGCGTCCACCCGCGGACGCGCGGCGCGTGTTCGCGGGCAAACCATTCGCCCTCATCGGCACCTCCCCGGGGGCCTTCGGCACGACTCTGAGCCAGGTCGCGTGGCTGCCGGTACTGCGCACCCTCGGCACCCATGCCTGGTTCGGCGGGCGCCTGCTGGTGGCGCGCGCCGGCAGCGTGTTCGATGAAGCCGGCGCGCTCAAGGACGCGACCATCGAGGAACAACTGAAGCAGTTTCTCGCCGGTTACGTCGGCTTCGTGCAGCGCGCGCGTCACACGAGCTGATGCGGGGGCCGCTGCGCCTGCGGCGCCGCCTTCGCAAACGCCGGCAGAGCCTCCAGATGCGCGCAGATCCCGCGCAGGGTCGGATAAGGTCCGACATCGCACTTCATACGGTGCGCGTTGGCCATCTGCGGCACGAGGCACACGTCCGCAAGCGTCACCGACCTGCCGAACATGCAACGGCCGTCGCCGCTGGTGTTCTGCACCTGCGCCTCCAGCGCCGCAAACCCCTGCGCGATCCAGTAGGCGTACCAGCTGTTTACGGCCGCCTCGTCCGCGTGCAGTGACTCGCGCAGGTAGTTGAGCACCCGCAGATTGTTGAGCGGGTGAATGTCGCAGGCCACCGCCAGCGCCAGCGCCCGCACCTGCGCGCGTTCACGCGGCACGTGCGGCAGCAGTGGCGGCTGCGGACGGGTTTCCTCGAGGTATTCGATGATGGCGAGCGACTGGGTAAAAGTACGCTCGCCGTCCACCAGCACCGGCACGAGCCCTTCCGGGTTCACCGCCAGGAACTCGGGCGTGCGCTGCGCGCTCGCCGGCGCACGCAGGTCCACCGCCAGCGTCTCGTAAGAAATGCCTTTGACGTTCAGCGCGATGCGCACGCGGTAGGCGGCCGAGCTGCGAAAGTAGTCGTAAAGTTTCATGGGTCCCTCAGAGTGCGGCCGCCGCGCGCGGCGCGATGGTGTTGCGCAGCACCTCGAGTCCATCGATCCCGCCCTCGAGGGCATCGCCGGGCTTCACCGCCCCGACACCGGAAGGCGTGCCGGAAAAAATAAGATCGCCGGGCACGAGTTCGTAAAACCCCGAGAGCGCCGCGATGATATGTGGCACGTCCCACAACATATGGCTCACATCAGAGTCCTGGCGCAGCTCGCCGTTAACCTTCAGCCAGATGCGGCCGCGCGACACATGGCCCGCACCGGCGGGGCGCAGCGCCGCGACCGGCGCGGAATAATCAAATCCCTTGGCAACATCCCACGGCTGGCCGCGTTCCTTGGCGGCGGCCTGCAGATCGCGGCGCGTAAGGTCATTGCCCACTGCGTAACCAAACACGTGTTCGAGCGCGCGCGCCGGCGCAATGTCACGCCCGGCGCGCGCAATCGCCACCACCAGCTCGATTTCATAGTGGAAGTTGGCGGTCGCCGGCGGATAGGGAACCGCCGCGCCATTGGCGACCACCGCATCCGCCGGCTTCATGAAGAAAACCGGCGGAGTGGGTGCGGAACCCATCTCGCGGATGTGATCGGCGTAGTTAAGGCCTACGCAGTAGATGCGATGCACCGGAAAGTGCTCACTGCTGCCGGCGATGGCAACGCCCGGCGGGGCCGGTGGTGCAAAGACGAATCGGCTCATGGCCTGAACTCCACTTCCTGGCGTATGCGAGGCAGATTGCCACTGCGCAAACCGCTAGACTAGCGCCGATGAGCATCTGGAAGCGTACCGCCACGCCTGCGGAGCTGACCGCGGTCGGCAGCAAGTCCCTGCCGGGCTATCTCGGCATTGTCATTACCGAGATGGGCGAGGATTTCCTGCGCGCCACCATGCCGGTGAATGCGCATACCCATCAGCCCTTCGGTCTGCTGCACGGCGGCGCCTCGGTGGCGCTCGCCGAGACGCTCGGCAGCATCGGCTCGATCATGTGCATCGATAGCGAGAAGTTCATGGCGGTGGGGCAGGAAATCAACGCCAACCATATCCGCGGCAAGGCCTCCGGACTGGTCACCGCCACCGCACGGCCCTGGCACCTCGGCCGCACCAGTCATGTCTGGCACATCGAGCTGCGCGACGAAGACGCTAAACTGGTGTGCGTGTCGCGCCTGACGATTGCGGTGGTCGAACGCCGCGACCAGAAAACAGCTTAAGGGATAAGTTTATGAACACCCCCAACCCGCCGATGATGGCTGACGTGCAGCCGGTCGATGCATCCCTCATCACCTACACCAACATCATCTACGCGCTGCATGCGCTGGCCGTGATCATTGGTCTGTCCACCGCCCACACCATCGTCGGCAGCTTCGTCGGTGGCCTGCCGTCGATCGTCGCGGTAATCATGAACTACGTGCGCCGCTCGGCCACCCGCGGCACGTTCCTCGAGTCGCACTTCCGCTGGCAGATCCGCACCTTCTGGTTCGCGTTGTTGTGGAGCGTGGTGATCGTGCTGGTGTCGGCGCCGTTCATGCTCATCCTGATTGGCTTTGCGTTTGCCTGGGTGGGACTGGTGGCGCTCGGCATCTGGATCGCGTACCGCGTCATCCGCGGCTGGCTGGCGCTCAGGGACCGCCGTCCCATGTACGTGTGACCTGTGCGCCGCGCTGCCGCAAGCCTTCTGCTTGCCGCCTGCACCACCGTCGCGCTGACGGCCTGCGGGCAGAAGGGCCCGCTCACGCTGCCCGATAAGCGTGCCACTGTGGTGACCACACCGGCGACGCCCGCGGTATCACCGGTGGCTGCGCCAACACCGGCGCCCGCGCCGACCGACAAGTCCAAAGACAAAGAAAAAAGCGGCAACTCCCAACCGCCGCAGTAGCGGCGAAGCCGAGGCGCCTGTTGCAGGACATCAAGCCGCCTGCCGAAGTGGCTTCACGCTGGGCGGTTTTTTCTGACTCGCCACCCACAGGTCGTGCTGCGCTTGCAGGTTTACCCAAGTCTGGGGGTCAGTGCCGAGTGCTGCCGCGAGCCGAATGGCCATATCCGCGGTGATGCGCGCGCGACCGTTAACAATCCCGGAAACATGCTTGGCCGTGACGCCGAGGCCGTTCGCCGCCTCGACGATCGTGATGCGCATAGGCTTCAGGTAAAGCTCACGCAAGATCTCACCCGGGTGCGGCGGGCTGTGCATCATCGGCGCCGCCTTAATGGTAGTCGTCATAGTCAACCTCCAGCGCGTGTCCGTCCTCGAAGCGGAAGATCACGCGAAAGTTCTCATCCACGCGGACCGCCCAGCGCTTCGGTTTCCCCCTGAGCGGGTGGAGTCCCAGCCCGGGAGCGTTCATCGCGCCGGCGTGCGCGGCGCCGTTCAGCAAACCCAGGATCAGCTTCAGCCGCGCAGCGTGCTTGGCCTGGATCTTGCGGTGACTTCCAGTGTTGAAGTACTCAGCCAGCCCCTTGTGCCTGAAGCTCTTGATCACAGGCCGACATCATAACCAAAGTGGTTATATCAACGCAACCATTCAGGTTATGGACCTTTCGCCAGCCGCGCGGCGTGGCGGGGCAACCCACGCACCCTCAACCGCGCAGCAGACCCTCCAGGGGCCGCGCGCTCTGGCTGTCCGGGAACACCGTCTTCTCGAGGGCGCGTGACGGCACGTGCAGCTGATCCGCCAGCAGGCCCTTCAACACGCAGCGCAGATCGAGCGTGGGCGCGAGATCCCGGCCCTGGTACAGCGCCTGCTGCGAGAGACCCGGCCAGCGGGTGACTACACGCCCGCCGGCGACCGCACCACCGACGAGAAACGCGACCGTGGCCGTGCCGTGATCGGTGCCGCGCGTGCCGTTGATGGCCGCGGTGCGCCCAAATTCGGTGATCATGAGCACAGCGGTGTCGTTCCACACCGGCCCGAGTTGCTGTTTGAGTGCCGCAAGCCCGGCGTCGAGTTGCCCGAGCCGGCCGGCGAGCTGTCCCTGCGCGCCGCCCTCGTTGGCATGCGTGTCCCAGCCCGTGGTATCGAACACCGCGACCTGTGGTCCATTTTCCTGGCGCAGGAATCCAGCGGCCGCGTGTACCACTTCCGCATAACGCGCCGCGCCGCCCTGGACGGCCGGCAGCGGCTGAGCGGGCGAGTGCATCGGCGCGTTGCCCATCATCGCCGCAGCACTTTTATCCTCGGCGGCGATGGCATCAGCCGCCAGCGCAGCCGCGAGCCGTACCGACAGCAGCTTGTCGGAGGCGTACAGGTCGGTGATGCGCGCCAGTGTGTCCTCATCCAGTGCCGTCAGCTTCGACGGCGACCACGAGGTCACCGCGGCAGGTCCGCGCATGACCAGCGGCACGTTCTGTCCGAGCGCCACACCGGCCTCGCGTTGCGTGCTGCCTGGCATCGCCTCAAGAGCGCGATTGAGCCAGCCGGTCTGCACGGCGTGGGCGCGGGGCGTGCCGTTCTCCAGCAGGTCCTGGCCGTCAAAATGCGAGCGCTCGCGGTAGGGGCTGGCGACCGCGTGAAACACGATGAGCTCGCGCGCCGTGAAGGAATCGTGCAGGAAGCTGAGCGCAGGGTGCAGGCCGAAATACCCGTCCAGCGGCAGCGCCGCGCCAGTTCCCCCGCCCGCACGCAACGCCAGATCGCCACGCAGGCGTGCGTAGTCCGGATCCCCGCAGGGCGGCACCGCGGCGAGCCCATCGAGTGCGCCGCGCAGAATCACCACCACCAGGCGTGACTTGCCGTGTGTCGCGTTGGCGAAGGTCAGTCCCGGAGTCAGCAGGGCGCCGCCGGCGGCCAGGGCGCTCAGATTGAGGAACTCGCGTCGGCGCATGCGTGACATGGGGTTCTCCAGAAAGGTCAGCGCCGCATGAACTCGGGCGCCGACAGCAGCAGCGTCACCGCCTGTGAGGCCGTGGCGGCGTGCGCGATGGCGGTTCTGGTCGTGTCGGTGAGGTTCGCGCCGAGCAGCTGCGGCGCCAGTTGCTGTGCGTCCCGGCGGTTGCCGAGGCGCTGGCCGACGGCGTCCGCCCATTCGATACGCTTCATGAGCGCCGACGCGCCGTCCCAGTCGGCGCTGCGGTCCGGCCAGCCCGCCGGCGACCCGGGTTGCCAGGTTCTTTGCCCCAGAAGCTCAAACGGCGCGAGCGGCGCACGGCCCGCGTCCACCGGCAGGGCGAGCCCGCGATATGCGGAGATGATGTAGTCGACGGGGCTTTTGTACTTCGCGAGCGACTGCTCCCATGCCTCGCGCGAATCAATGAGCGCGCGATACACGCTCGGCAGATCGCCGCCGGTCTGCATGAAGACACGGGCGAGTCGCTCGACGGCCGGGGCGGGTGGCTCATCGGCAATGAAGTGCCGCGTGAGCTTGGTGGCGATGAAGTGCGCGGTGGAACGGTGGTGTGCAAGATCGCGCAGCACCGTGACGCCCTGTCCGAAGCCGGCGTCCGGATAACGCCTGCCCAGAACGACCTTGGCGCCCGGCTCGTGCACGTCGGCGCGGAATTCAAATCTGCCGTCCGCACCACCCGCGCTGCGCCCGCCGGTGCCGCCGATCGACCAGCCGGTGATCACCTGCGCGAAGGTGGTGACGTCGGCCTGGGTATAGCCGCCGCCCACTCCGAGGGTATGCAGCTCCAGAATCTCGCGGGCGAGGTTCTCGTTGATGCCGAGCCTGCGCAAGCCGCCGCGGCGCTGCACCCGTAACGCCACCTCCGAGTGCGCCCCCACCGACTGCTGGTTATCCAGATACAACAGCATCGCCGGATGCGTCTCGACGCCAAGCAGCAGGTCGTTGAAGCTGCCGAACACGTGCGGGCGGATCGCTTCGCGCTCGAAACTGCCGGCGAGGCCGGCGAGGTACCGCTTGTCCACCGACACCGCGAAGTGATTGCTCCAGAACTGCACCAGGCGCTCCGCGAACGGACGCTCGCTGGATGCCGCTGCGCCCAGGCGCGCGGTCACTTCACTCACGTAGATAGGCTGCAGATACTGCGGCAGCTTCTGTAGTACCGCCGCGGTCGCGGCGTCGCTCGCGGTTACATTGGCCCGCAAGCCGTTGCGCCGCGCCGCCTGGATCTGCCGCTGCAGCGCCAGACCCTGCGCGAGGATGTCCGCGGAGGGACGCAGCGCGGCGTCGACGAGCAGCGGCGCCGTGGTGAGCTGCGCACGCAGCCAGTCGCGGCCATCGGCGCCAATGACGGTGAGCTCGCGCGGGCGCGCGCCCAGCCCAAAACGGTTGGCGGCGATGGCGGGGTTGAACGGCTGCAGCATCCTCAGTGCCTTTGCTGGCGCGATGCCTGTATAGCGCGGCACGGGGACTGGCGGTTGACCGGCCGGGTTGGACTGTGACGGGCTACCCGTCCGCTATACTCGCGCCCCCGCCCGCTCACCGGCCAAGCTAACGATGCCCTCGCCCGATCTGGTCCTCGTCGACGGCTCTTCTTATGTCTACCGGGCGTTTCATGCCCTGCCGCCCCTGTCCAACTCGCGCGGCGAGCCGACCGGGGCGGTGCTCGGTGTTCTCAACATGCTGCTGAAGTTCGTGAAGGATTTTCAGCCGCGCCGCATGGCCGTGGTCTTCGATGCGCCCGGCAAGACCTTCCGCGATGAGTTGTTCGCCGAGTACAAGGCGCACCGGCCGGCGATGCCCGATGATCTGCGGGCGCAGATCGAGCCGCTGCTGAAGATCATCACCGCACAGGGTCTGCCGCTGCTGCGCATCCCGGGCGTGGAGGCTGATGATGTCATCGGCACCCTTGCGCGCCGCGCCGCACTCGCCGGTGAGACGGTGCTCATTTCCACCGGCGACAAGGACATGGCGCAGCTGGTCGACGGCTCGGTCACCCTCATCAACACCATGAACAACGCGATGCTGGATCGCGACGGCGTGAAGGCCAAGTTCGATGTCTACCCGGAGCAGATCATCGACTACCTGGCGCTCGTCGGTGACAGCTCCGACAACATTCCGGGCATCGACAAAGTGGGACCCAAGACCGGCGCGAAGCTGCTGCAGCAGTACACCAGTGTCGACAACCTCATCGCCCACGTGGCGGAAGTCCCGGGCAAGGTGGGCGAGAACCTGCGCGCCGGACTCACGACGCTCGAGCTGTCACGCAAACTCGCGACCATCCGCACCGATCTGCAGTTGCCCCTGTCCATGGAGCAGCTGATCCCGGGCGCCCCCGACACGGCGACCCTGCGCGAGCTGTACACGCGCTACGAGCTGCGCGGGCTCCTGCGGGCGCTGGATGGCGGTGAAGCGGGTGCCGCCGCCGGCAATGCTCCGGCCGACACGGCCCGCGTGTCGGACTCGCCGGCAAGCGCGTCAGCCACCGCCGCAAGCGTTGCCGGCACTGGCGCCGGGGGCGCCCTGCCGGCCGCAGCGCCCATCGAGCGCCACTACGAGACCCTCACTCGCTGGGAGGATCTCGAGCGCTGGCTCGCCGCACTGCGCGCGGCGCAGCTGTTCGCCTTCGACACCGAGACCACGAGCCTCGACTACATGCGCGCCGAGATCGTCGGCGTGTCGTTCTGCATCGTTGCGGGCACGGCTGCCTACGTGCCGCTGCGCCACGTATACGCCGGCGCGCCGGAGCAGCTCGACCGCGCCCGCGTGCTGGCGGCGCTGCAGCCGATTCTCGAAGATGGGCGCCGCGCCAAGCTCGGTCACAACCTCAAGTACGACGCCCACGTGCTCCTGAATGCGGGCATCGCGCTTGCCGGGATGCGCTTCGACACCATGCTCGAGTCCTACCTGTGGAACAGCGTCGCGACCAATCACGACATGGACTCCGACGCGCAGCGTTACCTGGGCGTTCGCACCATCACTTACGAGGAGGTGGCCGGCAAGGGCGCCAGGCAGATCTCATTCGACCAGGTACCGGTGGAAAAGGCCGCGCAGTACGCCGCCGAAGACGCGGACGTCACGCTGCGTCTGCATCAGGCGCTGTGGCCGCAACTCACCGCGGTGCCGGCGCTGCGCCAGCTCTACGAGGAGTGCGAGCAGCCACTGGTGCCGGTGCTGCTCGCCATGGAGCATCACGGCGTGCTCGTGGACCGCGAGCGGCTGCGGGCCCAGAGCCGCGAATTCGCGCACCAGCTGCAGGAGCTGCTGGCGCAGGCGCACCGCGAAGCCGGCCACGAATTCAACATCGAGTCCCCGAAGCAGCTGCAACAGATCCTGTTCGAGCGGCTGCAGCTGCCGGTACGGCGCAAGACCCCGACCGGCCAGCCTTCCACGGCCGAGGATGTGCTGGAGGAGCTGGCGGAAAACTACGCGCTGCCGCGCATTGTTCTGGAGTACCGCGCGCTCGCCAAGCTCAAGTCCACCTACACCGACAAGCTCCCGGAGCTGGTCAATGAGCACAGCGGGCGCATCCATACCAACTACGCGCAGGCGGTCGCGGCCACCGGCCGGCTGTCCTCCGTGGACCCGAACCTGCAGAACATCCCGGTACGCCGCCCGGAAGGGCGCCGCATCCGCCAGGCGTTCATCGCCCCACCCGGACACCTGCTGCTGGCGGCGGACTACTCGCAGATCGAGCTGCGGATCATGGCGCACCTGTCCGGGGACGAGAGCCTGCGAGCCGCGTTCGCCGCCGACACGGATGTGCACCAGGCAACCGCCGCGGAGGTCTTTGGCGTCGAGCTCACCGCGGTCACCGCGGATCAGCGCCGCACCGCCAAGGTCATCAACTTCGGCCTCATCTACGGCATGTCGCCGTTCGGACTCGCCCGCAATCTCGGTATCGATCGCGGCGCGGCGCAGGCGTACGTCGAGCGCTACTTCCAGCGCTACCCGGGCGTGAAGCGCTTCATGGATAACACGCGCGCCCAGGCGCGCGAGATGGGTTACGTCGAGACAGTGTTCGGGCGACGCCTGTACCTGCCCGACATCCGCTCGGGCAACGCGCAGATGCGTCAGTACGCGGAGCGCAGTGCCATCAACGCGCCCATGCAGGGCACGGCGGCGGACATCATCAAACGCGCGATGATCACCGTGGATGCCTGGTGCCGCGCGGAGCGCGCGCCGGCGCGGCTCATCATGCAGGTGCACGATGAGCTGGTGTTCGAGGTCCCCGTCGAGGCACTCGCCACGGTCACCACGGCGGTTCGCGAGCACATGGTCAAGGCCGCCTCCCTGAGCGTGCCTCTGCGTGTTGACATCGGTTCCGGCGCCAACTGGGACGAGGCGCACTAGTTTATTGGCCGAAATCGCTTGGAAGCGATTTCGGCGGACAGCGGTTGCGTTTCCGCCGGCCAAAGGCGGGGCTCGATACGCATCTGTTCCAATCACCTCGGCAGCCGAGCACTTCAAAGCGAGGCTGGCGCAGGGACTTTGGCCGGCTGCGGCTGTGACCGCGGACTCTGGCGTGCGCGTATGTCGCCACCGGGCTACAGCTGCCCCGCCGGCACGTTGTAACGCAAGATCCTGCAACGGAACACTCACGCAAGGGTTCAATCATGCGAAGACTACTGCTGCTGGCCGCGCTGACGCTCGGCGCCGGCGCTGCTCATGCCGACAACGGTTTCTTTTACCTCGGGGCCGGCATCTCGCGGGACAAGGTGAGTGACATCACCAACCAGGGCGCGAGCTTTTCGGATCTCGACAACACCTCCTGGAAGGTGCTTGCCGGGTTCCGTCCGATCAGCCTGTTCGCGGTGGAAGCCGACTACATGGATCTGGGCAGCCAGACCAACACGTTCCTGGGGGGCGCCGGCACCTCACACTCTGACGCCAAGGCCTTCGCCGGCTACGCCGTCGGGTTCCTGCCGATCCCGGTCCCGTTCCTTGACGTCTATGGCAAAGCGGGACTTGCCCGCTGGAAGCTCAACGGCACCTCCGGTTCCACGGCAATACCCGGAAGCTTCTTCGCTTTTTCGAATCAGGGCACCGAATTCGCCTGGGGTCTTGGAGCCCAGGCGCATATCGGCAACATCGGCGGGCGGCTCGAGTACGAGGACTTCAATATCCCGAACACCAGCGGGGCGAAGGTTTTTACGCTCGCGGTCATTCTCAACCTGCTCTAAACAGCGGCGGTTTGTTGCCTCTTCACCACACGTGCTCTCCCAAATTCATGATCTGTAACGATATTTTTTCTCAGAAGAATTGGAACTCGGGGGACGTTGCCGCACTCGAACCTAACGAGTGCCTAGCACTCCCCGCTTCCCTCCCTGAGCGGGTAGACCCGGTTCATGAGACCTGTGCCGGGTTAGTCTGACCCCGGCGGATTCGAAAGAAACCGCCGGGGTTTTTTATGGCCGATGGATTAGCCCAGCCAGCCGGCGAGGGTGTCCTCAGCCTCCGGGACGCCCGTACCTTTCAGCGCCGAGAACAGCTGCACGCTGCCGCGCGCTCCCAGCAGACTCGTCGCGTGCCGCAGCGCCTGGTTCGCCTCGCTGCGATTGAGCTTGTCGGCCTTGGACAACAGCACATGCACCTGCTGCTGGGGCGCGGCCCATTCCAGCAGCCCCTCGTCGCCGGCAGTCAGCCCGCGCCGCGCATCCACGATCACGAACAGCCCATGCAGGCTCACGCGCGTGTGCAGTGCGTCGATGAGCGGCTTCCAGGTGCGGCGCTCTGTTGCAGGTCCGCTTGCATAGCCATAGCCGGGCAGATCGACGAGCCGCTTGTCCGGCGCCAGCTCGAAAAAGTTCAGCAGGCGCGTGCGCCCGGGGGTCTTGCTGGTGCGCGCAAGTCCCTGGCGGTGCGTGATGGCGTTGATGGCGCTCGACTTGCCCGCGTTGGAGCGCCCGACGAACGCAACTTCGGCGCCGATGTCGGGCGGAAACTGGGCCGGCGCGGCCGCGCTGATCAGGAACCGCGCGGCGGAAAAACGACTCATGGGGGCGGGTGGGCAAAAAGCTTGAACACCTCGGTAGTGTACAATTCGCGGCCTTCTGTCACGGGCACAAACGGGAAAGAAAACAATGCCGCGGACCCTGAGAGTCGGTTGGATGGGACTCACCGTCACCGCGATGTTCGCGCTCGGAATGGCGCCGGCTTACGCCCGCGCGCAGTCGCCCACCGCGGGCACCGCGGCCCCGAAAAGCCCCGCGGCATCAGCACCGGCAGCGGCCGCGGCAGCAGCAACACCGGCCCCGGCGGCACCAGCAGCGGCTGCCGCACCGACCGCCGTGTCCACGTTCCCTTTCACCAGCGGCAAGGCGGCCGATGGTGCCACCAAATCGGCGGTCTGCTCGTCCTGCCACGGCCCGAATGGCAACAGCGTCAACCCTGAGTGGCCGCGACTGGCCGGCCAGAGCGCCGTCTACATCGCCGAGCAGCTGCGGCTGTTCCGCTCCGGGGTGCGCAACAACCCGATCATGAAGCCGCTGGCCGCAACCCTGAGCGATCAGGACATCAGTGATCTGGCGGTGTACTACGAGGCGCAGACCCCGACGGGTCTGGAGGCGGATCCCTCTTACTGGCAGGCCGGCGAAGCGCTGTACCTGCGGGGCGATCGCGCGCACGAAGTCCCGGCCTGCGTCGCGTGTCACGGGCCGGTCGGGCGCGGCAATCTCGCGGCGGGCTACCCGGCGCTGCGCGCCCAGCAGTCCGTATACGTGGTGAAGCAGCTGAACGACTACGCGAGTGGCGCGCGCTACACCGGACCGAATCCGGCGCAGGCAAGTCGCAACGGCATCATGATGCTGACCATCGCCAGGCAACTGACACCCGAACAGATTCGCGACGTGGCGTCCTACGTGCAGGGCATGCGCTGAAGATGCGGCCGACACGGATGCTGCGTCCGCTGCTCATCGCGGTGGTTCTCAGTGTGGGAGCCTGCGGCCAGCAGTCGGGCGCACCGAGCCCGGCGGCCGTCGCACCCCCTCCCGTCACTGCGCCGCAGGCCAGCGCGGCGCCCGCGCCCAGCCCCTCCGGCCAGACCGAGACCGAACAGGCACGCGCTTCCCAGGAAACGGGCGCTGACAACGATCATCCGGCCGGCAGTGACCTGTCGCTGGAGCACATGGCGACGCTGCCCGCCGATGCGCAGCTTCCCGACGGGCGCTGGAAGGCGGGGACGAATTACCAGCCGGTGGTGCCCGCGCAATCGACCATGGCTTCCCCAGGCAAGGTCGAGGTGATGGAGGTTTTCTGGCTCGGCTGCCCGCATTGCTTCGACCTCGAGCCGTACCTGCTCGGCTGGCTGAAGAAAAAGCCCGCCTACGTGGAGTTCGTGCGCGTTCCGGTCATCTGGGACAGCGTCAAGCAGGCGCACGCCAGGCTCTACTACACGCTCGAAGCGCTCGGTCGCGACGATCTGTTCGAGAAGGCCTTCGCCACGGTGCAGCAGCCGGGCTCACCCCTGGTTGGCGACAGCGACGAACAGACCCTGCGCCTGCAGCAGGCGTTCGCGGTGCAAAACGGCGTGCGCGCCGATGATTTCGCCAAAGCCTACAACTCGTTTTCGGTGAACTCGAACCTCGCGCGCGCCGCGGAGATCACCCAGCGCTATCACGTGGACCACGTCCCGTTCGTCGTCATCAACGGCAAATACACTACCGATGTCAGCGGAGCCGGGGGCGAGGAGCAACTGATGGCGCTCATCAGCGATCTGGCTGCGACCGAGCACCACCAGTAGTTCTCTCCCGCGGGCCGCGCCGGGTACCGGATGGCTGGCGCGAGATCGTACAGGGGTATTTGCAGGCGAATTGACCCCGTTTCGGCACCTGGGTCGCTTAAGTTCATGAGTCCGCATGAACCAAGGAGCCGACGTGAAACTCATTATGTACTGCGCGGCACTTGCCGCCCTGGCGACGAGTTGTGATGCGCTGGCGGTGGGCGCCATCGCCAACGTGACGATCATCGACCGCGACAGCGGCGCCACACTGGACACACACTATTTCCATGGCGAGTACTGGGTAGCGGGCACGCCCGGCGCAAGGTACGCAATCGAAATCCGCAACGGCATCGGGGCACGCCTGCTGGCCGTGACGTCAGTCGATGGCGTGAACGTGCTCTCGGGGGCGACCGCGGGTTGGAATCAGGGTGGCTACGTGTTCGACCCTGGCGAGCGCTACCAGATCACCGGATGGCGCAAGAGCGACGCAGAAGTGGCGGCTTTTACGTTCACCGCGGCACCGAACTCCTATGCCGAACGCACCGGGCGGCCGGCGAACGTCGGCGTCATCGGGGTGGCGGTCTTTCGCGAGCGTCCGCCGCCGATGAGTTACATGCCCCCACGAATCGCCGACTCGCCGCGCGAGCGGCAGGCGCCCGTGGCGGCGCAAGCCGACCGGGCGGCGGCGAGTCCATCGACGACCATAGCGGGCGTGGCAGCGGCTGATGCTGTGAACGCGCCGACGGAGTCATCACTGGCATGGCGGGCACTCATGCCGGTCCCCAAGCTCGGCACCGGCCACGGCGAGCGCGAATACTCCTACGTCGGGCACACCGAGTTTCGCAGGATGCAGCCCGAACCTGACGAGGTCATCCGCATTCGCTACGATAGTCTGGATAACCTTATGGCCATGGGCATCGTCGGACGACCTCGCCCCACGCCGACGGTACCGAACCCATTTCCCGGTTCGCGGGAGCGCAATTACGTGCCCGACCCGCCGGGATGACGCACACACCTGCCACGATGCAATGAATGACGGACGCGGGCGAGAGTGACGAGGCGCTGATCGGGCACTATGCGCGCGGCAATGCTGCGGCGTTCGAAGCACTTTATCGGCGGCACGAAATGCGCATCTGGCGTTACCTCGAACGCAACGTCGGCAACCGGGCGACGGCGGACGAATTGATGCAGGAAGTGTGGTTCGCAGTCGCGCGCGATGCCGTGCGCTACGAACCCACCGCGAGATTCACGAGCTGGCTCTTTACCATCGCCCGCAACCGGATGATCGACTCCAATCGAATCAGCCGGCGGCAAGTGAGCCTCGAAGCGGTCGGCTACGAAGCCGAATCGGTCGTGACTCAGCTGACCACTGAGCCGAGTGTCGGTCCGCTCGCGGCGGCGGTGGGGAGGGACCAGGCAGCGGCGCTGACGAGAGCTATCGGGCAACTCCCGCGCGAGCAACGCGATGCGTTCCTGCTCCAGATCGAAGGTGACCTCAGCATCGAGGAGGTCGCGACGATTACGCGCAGCAGCTTCGAGACGACCAAGAGCCGTCTGCGGTACGCGCGCAACAGGCTGCGCGAGCTACTCAGCGAGTACGCATGAACAAGCTGCCGCCAACCCCGGAACCACCCGATGATGTCGATGATCAGTATCGGCGGGCATCGGCTCTGGACTCCAGCCGGCCGGACGAGGCAGTGCGTCGCACGGTGCTCGCTTATGCCGCCCGGCTGGCGGCGCAGCGCGCGGCTGCAAACGCAGGCCACGGCCTCAAGTCGCGGCGCACGGCGAGTCACACCTGGTGGCGGCCTGCGATTTTGGGAACGCTCGCAGCGGCCGGCCTTGCGGGTCTGCTGATCGCGCCGCAATTTCTTGCTCCGCGAGCCCCGCCTGTGGTCGAGCCGTCCGCGACCGCGCAGACTGTTGCCGGCCGGGCTGCTGAACGGGCGACGTCCCCGCCAGCGGAAGTCCCGAAAGTCACAGCCACGCCGCCGGTGCCCGCGCGAAGCCCGAGCCTGCCGTCGCGCGCCGCGCGCGCGCGGCCAGAAGCGCAAGCGGCGATGGCAGCGCTTGCGGCGCAAGCCACATCGGCCGCCCCGTCTGCCGGGTCGGAGTCGGCGGGGACTGGCGCTGTGGTTGCGGGCGGCGCCGCTGCAAGAGAGCCGCGCGTGTCCGGCAGTCCCGCCGCGATGAGCTCGCTCGCTGCAGGGTCGCGCATCGGCACGAGCCCCGCGGCCGCGCTGCGACGCGCAGCCGAGGCCGGCGACCTGGCGTCACTGGAGGCACTGCTTGAAAAAGCGACGGACATTGATTCACGCGATACCGGGGGCCGCACCGCCCTGATGCTGGCGACCCTGCACGGTCAAGCGGACGCGGTGACCGCGCTGTTGGCCCATGGCGCCGATCCGAACGCCGCCGATGCGGACGGCACCACGCCGCTGCAGGCGGCCATGACGGGCAATCACCCGACGATCGTCGCGGCGCTGCGCCGCTATGGCGCGCGATAGGGATTGGCGCGCCCGACTGGATTCGAACCAGTGACCCCTGCCTTCGGAGGGCAGTACTCTATCCAGCTGAGCTACGGGCGCGTTGGGGCGGGCGATGATACGCGCGGCCCGAAAAGCCGTCCAACCACACGCCGCGGCTCGATCTACGAAGCCGGGAGCGGAGCGGCTATACTTCGCGGCTAAATCGCACCGCGCGGCGACGGATAACAACATGAGCAAACAGGATACCCATTTCTTCAACGTTTTCAGCATGGTGATCGCGCTGTTGTTAGCGATCGCCGTGGGCATTTTTGCGCTCGCGCGGATCGTCGCCAGCCACACCCAGGACCTGCAGGTGCTCAGTGAGCCCGACTACAGCAAGAACGTCGACGCGCGCCTTACGCCGCTGTCACACGAGGCCGTCGCGGGCCAGGACAACTCGGCGCTCGCGATCAAGGCGGAGGGGACTGCCGCGGCCGGTTCCGCCGCTATCGCCGCCATGCCGAAGAACGGCACCGAGATGTTCGAGCAGGTCTGCAGCGCCTGCCACGGACAGGGAATCGCGGGCGCCCCCAAGGCCGGAGACAAGGCGGCCTGGGCGCCGCGCATTGCCGAAGGCAAGGCCGTACTTTATGAGCACGCCCTGAAAGGCTTCCAGGGCAAGTCAGGCGTCATGCCACCCAAGGGCGGGCGCATGGACGTACCGGACGCCGTGATCAAAGAGGCCGTCGATCACATGGTGCAGATGGCGCAGTAACCGCGCGCAGCGCCGGCTCACGCCCGGCGCGATCCAGACATCGCAACATCATCGCCTCGCTAACCTGCGCGGCGCCCACGTGCGGCAGGCCCTCAAGGTCGGCAATCGTGCGGGCAACTTTCAGCAACCGGGTTCGTGAGCGCGCAGAGAGCCCGAAGCGTTCCACCGCCGTATCGAGCAGCCGCCGTCCGGCGGCATCGGGCGTGCACCAGCGCGCTACCTCAGCATCCGCGAGCCGCGCGTTGCAGGCACCCTGCCGGGCGCACTGGATGCCGCGCGCCGCGCTCACCGCGGCCGCCGCAGTGCGGCTCGAGGTCTCTGCGCGCGCCGGCGCATCGAGCTGCGCGGCCGGCACCCGCGGCATTTCCACGTGCAGGTCCAGCCGGTCAAGGAGCGGTCCGGAGACGCGTCCGCGATAACGCTGCACCACCGGGCCCGAGCACTTGCAGCCGCCGGCATGGTCACCCAGGCGTCCGCACGGACAGGGGTTCATGGCGGCGATGAGCTGAAACGCGGCCGGGTACTGCACCTGCAGAGCCGAGCGCGCCACCGACACGACGCCGGCCTCGAGTGGTTCGCGCAGCGCCTCGAGCACGGCGCGCGCAAATTCCGGCAGCTCGTCGAGAAACAGCACCCCGTGATGCGCAAGACTCACTTCCCCGGGCCGCGCACGGGCGCCGCCACCAACCAGTGCCGCGGCAGAAGCGGTGTGATGCGGAGTGCGGAACGGCCGCTCACCGAGCCGCGTCGGGTCGAAGCCCGCCGCGCTTACCGCGGCGATGGCTGCGACTTCGAGCGCTTCGTCGTGCGACAACCCCGGCAGCAGATCCGGCAGACGCTGCGCGAGCATGCTCTTGCCCGCACCGGGCGGACCGATCATGAGCAGACTGTGAGCACCCGCGGCGGCGATGATGAGCGCACGTTTCGCGAGCGACTGGCCGCGCACATCCGTGAGGTCCAGGCGGGCGTTTGCCCGTGGCGGCGCACCGCGGTCAGGTGCGCCAGTGCGCGCGTGCGCGCATAACGGCAGCGGCGCGCTACCCCGCAGATGCGCGCACACCTCGAGCAGATGCGCGGCCGCGTGCGCCAGCGCAGGGGCAGCAGCACAGGCCTCCGCCGCGTTGGCGTGCGGCACGATGAGTTCAACTCCCTGGCGCTGCGCCTGCGCCGCCGCGGGCAGGATACCCGGCACGGGATTCAACTCACCCGTAAGGCCGAGTTCCCCGTAGTACTCGTGGCGCATCCACGCCCCGGGGGCGTTGCCCGCCGGTGCACGCAGCTGCCCGGACGCCAGCAGAATTCCAAGCGCGATGGGCAGGTCAAAACGGCCGCCCTCCTTGGGCAGGTCCGCGGGCGAAAGACTGACGGTGATGCGGCCCGCCGGGAATTCGAAACCGGAATGGATGAGCGCGGCGCGCACGCGCTCCTTGCTTTCCCTCACCACCGTCGCGGCAAGTCCGACGATGCAGAATCCCGGCA
>CAVRAE010000003.1:0-968024 GCA_963718865.1 uncultured Gammaproteobacteria bacterium
CCTGGGGAACATCTGCCGCTCGCCTACCGCGGAAGGCGTTCTGCGCACACTCGCGGCGCGCGAAGCCCCCGAGTTGCCGCTCGAGGTGGACTCGGCCGGAACCGCGGACTATCACGTGGGGGAGCCGCCCGACCCCCGTACACAGCAAGCGGCCGCGCGCCGCGGCTACAATCTCACTGCATTGCGGGCCCGTGTCGTCGAGGCCGCGGACTTTGAGCGTTTCGACCTGATCCTCGGCATGGACGAGGAAAATCTGCGGGTGCTGCGGCGCCGGGCGCCCACCCATTCCCACGAGCGGTTGCGTCTGCTGCTCGAGTTTGCTCCCGAGTCAGGTTCGCGTGAGGTTCCGGACCCGTACTACGGGGGTCCAAACGGTTTCGAAGAAGTGCTCGACCTGGTGGAAGCCGCGACGCGCGGACTGCTCGCGCATCTGCGCCAGCGCGAGCGCGCGGCCTGACCGCGCGGTCAGGCCGCGCCGTTCTCTACTCCTCGGTTCCGCGACCGCCGTCCTTCTCGGGCGCCGACGACCACACTACGTGCGGCTTACCCGGTTGCACCGGTGCTGGCGGCTCGAAATGTGCGAGCGGCGTCGTCGGCTCGGGCCGCGCGGCCGGCTCGCGCGGCTCGGAGTGGTACTCGCGTTCCGCGGGTGCCTGCGCGGCAGGCCGCTCGCGCTCGACGTGCGGCGTATCGTGGAAACCGTTGCCATTGTTCGCCGCAGCCGGGCCTGAGGGCTCCGGAGCGGTTCCCGGGGTACCTTCGCCGCCGGGATTTCCCTGCTCGAAAGCCATGCCGGTCTGCGAACCGGGTGCGCCGGCCTCACGTGCACCGCCTCCGCCACGCCGGCCACCGCGCCGTCCGCGGCGCCGACCACGCCGCTCGCCACGCTCGGGGCGCTCGCCATGCGTATCGCCCGCGGCTACCGGCTGGCCCGGTCCCGCCGCACCCGCGGCGGGCTCACTGCGAAGCACGACCTCATTTGCTGGCTGCACGTCGCTGCGATGGCTGGCGGGAGCGCGCTCGGCGCTGCGCTCCGCGCCACGATCGCGGTTGCCGCGGCCCTGGTCGCGCCCACGATCCCGATCCCGGCCGTGATCGCGATGGCGGTCACGGTCACGGTTTTCACCGCGGCGAGCGTCGCCGCGATCGCGCCGCGCGCCATCCGCATAACGTGAATTGCGCGAGGGCTCACGGCGGCTATCGCGCTGGCGGCTGCCGTCACGGCTGTGCTCGGAGCGCGCGGGCGCGGCGGCCGTGGCGGGCTGTGCCGCCGGGTTGGCAGCCGCTGCCGGCTCACCGGCCAGGAGGCGCTTGAAGCGGCTCCAGAACCCGCCCGGCGGCGCTGCCGGGGTTGGTGTGGCGGCAAGCGGCGCACGTGCCGTGGCGGGTGCGCGGGTGGCCGGGGCAGTGGTCGTCGGCAGGAGCGTCGCCACCGCGGCGGGCTCCACTTGAGGTTTGTTGTCCTGCGCCGAGCCAGGTTCGATCACCTCGGCCGCCGCGGGCATGAGGTAGGTCGCCTGCTTGTGCTCGGGCAGGTCCATCTCGTCAGCGCGTACGCGCTTGATCGAGTAGTCCGGGGTCTGCATGTTCTCGTTTGGAACGATGATGAGCTCCGCCTCGCTCTTGTCCTCAAGCGTGCGCAGCCATTCGCGCTTTTCGTTGATCAGGTAGGTCGCCACGGCCACCGGCACCTGCGCAATGACGCGCACCGTGCGGTCCTTGCGCAGTTCCTCACCGATCAGGCGCAGCACCGCGAGCGTCATCGACTCGACGCTCCTGATGCTGCCGATGCCGACACACCGCGGGCAGACCATGTGGCTGGTCTCCCCGAGCGAGGGGCGCAGGCGCTGGCGCGACATCTCGAGCAGGCCAAAGCGTGACAGGCGACCGATCTGGATGCGGGCGCGATCCATTTTCATGGCATCGCGGAGCCGATCCTCGACCTCACGCTGATTCTTCGCCGACTCCATGTCGATGAAGTCGATGACGATGAGCCCGCCGATGTCACGGATACGCAGCTGCCGGGCGATCTCGTCCGCGGCTTCCAGGTTGGTGTTGGTCGCGGTGGTTTCGATATCGCTGCCGCGCGTGGCACGCGCGGAGTTGATGTCGATCGACACCAGCGCTTCGGTGTAATCGATGACGATGCTGCCGCCGGAGGGCAGCGACACCTTGTGCGCGTAGGCCGACTCGATCTGGCTCTCGATCTGGAAGCGCGTGAACAGCGCGATGTCGTCGGTGTAGAGCTTCAGACGCCGCTGCGCATCGGCGGGCATGAAGCGCTGCATGTACTCCTGGGCTTTCTGGAAGGCCGCCGGGCTGTCCACCAGCACTTCCCCGACATCGTCGGAGAGGTAGTCGCGCATGGAGCGCGTGACGGCGTCGCTTTCGCGAAACACCAGGAACGGGGCCGGGCGGTCCTTGGAGGCCGCGTCGATCTGGTCCCATTGAACCTTGAGGTTATCCAGGTCCCACTGCAGCTCCTCGACCGAGCGCCCGACGCCGGCGGTGCGCACGATCGCGCCCATGCCGTCCGGGATTTTCAGCTGGTTCATCACCTCGCGCATCTGGTCGCGATCCTCGCCCTCGATGCGGCGCGAGACGCCGCCGGCGCGCGGATTGTTCGGCATGAGAACCAGGAAGCGCCCCGCGAGGCTGATGAAGGTGGTGAGCGCCGCACCCTTGGTGCCGCGCTCCTCTTTTTCGACCTGGACGATGATTTCCTGGCCTTCCGCGAGCAGCTCGCGGATGTTCATGCGGCCGCCCTGCGGCTGCTGGCGGAAAAACTCCCGCGAGACTTCCTTCAGCGGCAGAAAGCCGTGGCGCTGGGCGCCGTAGTCGACGAAACAGGCTTCGAGCGAGGGCTCGACGCGCGAGATACGAGCCTTATAGACGTTGGCTTTTTTCTGTTCGCGGGAAGGTAAATCGATGCTCAGGTCAAAAAGTTTTTGTCCATCAACCAGAGCGACGCGCAACTCTTCTTCCTGAGTTGCATTCACTAACATTCTCTTCATTTGCCCCTACCATGCGGTGAGGGGCCGACAAGCATGCGGCGGGAGACCGCAGGACCGTACGTCCGCGGCAGCGAAGATTCCTGGAACCTGACGAAGGAGAGCGAGTCTCGATTTTCACGTTGCTGACCGCCACAGGTGCGGCGGTGAGGATAGGAAACCTTCGGTGAACTCAACCGACGGCACCGACTGCGGAAGTCTCGCGGTGCGAACTTCGACGCAGGTGGCGCGATCTTGTCGGCCCAATGCGATGGCCTCGTTTTAAGGAGGTCCAACTAAGCAGGCGGCGGCTCAAGGCCGCCGACCAGTGGCGCGTCCGATTCACGGACGACCGACAGAGTATACTCGACAGACCACTGTAGAAACAATGTCTTACGTGAAAATCGATTTACCGCCTGATTTGCACCCTGTGGAAAACCCCGGTATGCGCACCGGAGTGCAGCACTTCGAGGTGAGCGAGGACGAGGCCGGCCAGCGCCTGGATAACTACGTTCAGAAGCGCCTGGGCAGCGTGCCGCGCAGCCGCATCTACCGGGTTATCCGCAAGGGCGAGGTGCGCGTAAACGGCAAGCGCGCGGGCCCCGAAACCCGCGTCGCGCTGAACGACAAGATCCGCATTCCGCCCGTCAGGGTCATGCCACCGGCGCAGGTCGGCCGGCCTGCCGCGGGCCTCGCCGAGAGAATCGGCAAGGCCATCATTTACGAAGACGACAAACTCCTGGTCATCGACAAGCCCGCCGGAATCGCCGTGCATGGCGGCAGCGGCATCAGCTTCGGGGTGATCGAAGCATTGCGGGCGCTGCGGCCCGATGAGTCCCTCGAGCTGGTACATCGCCTCGACCGGGATACCAGTGGCTGCCTGCTGATCGCACGCCGCGGCAGCACGCTGCGCAGCCTGCATGCGCTCCTGCGCGAGGACGGCTTCGAGAAGCGCTACCTCGCGCTGCTCAAGGGACCGTGGGACCTGGGCGCCAAGCGCATCGATGCGCCGCTGCGTACCGATACGCGCGTCGGCGGCGAACGCACCGTGCGCGTTGCCGCCGGCGGTAAGGCGTCGGTGAGTGCCTTCCGCCCGGTGCAGTTCTTCGGCAACAAGGCGACACTCATCGAGGTCATGCTCGAGACCGGCCGCACGCACCAGATCCGGGTGCACGCGCAGCACGCCGGCCATCCGGTGGCGGGCGATGAAAAGTACGGCGACCCGGCCTTTAACGAGACCATGCGCGCGCTCGGGCTGAAGCGCATGTTTCTGCACGCGCACAGCGTGAGTTTCACCTGGCCGCAGGGCGGCGAGTTCAGCGTCAACACGCCCTTGCCGCCGGATCTCGCCGCCGTGCTCGATGAACTCGACACCGCCAGGCGGCGCTCAGGCACGAGGCCTCGCGCCACCGCAGGCGGCGGTCGCTCCGGCGTTAAGGCACCGGCAGGCCTGCGGCGCGCAGCGCGCCTGCGAGCCAGATGAGCGGCAGGCCGATGAGCGCGGTCGGATCCTGACTCTCGATGCGTTCAAACAGCGCGATGCCGGCGCCTTCAGCCTTGAAGCCTCCGGCACAGTCGAACGGGTGTTCGCTGGCGACGTAGCGCGCGATCTCATCGGCGCCGAGCGTGCGCAGCAGCACCGTGGTCGTGTCGACATGTGCCAGGCGCACCCCGGCGTTGACGCCCACCACGGCGCACGCGGTGTAGAAGTGCGCCGTGCCGCCACTCAGGAGTGCGAGCTGCTCGCTGCAGCGCTGCGCATCGCCGGGCTTGTCGAGCTGCCGCTCGCCGGCCTGTGCCACCTGGTCACTGCCGATGACGATCGCATCAGGGTGGGTACGCGCGATCGCCTGGGCCTTTTCATATGCGAGGCGCAGCGCCCGATCCGCGGGGAACTCACCAGCCAGCCGCACTTCGGCGACCCCCGGAGGCAGTGCATCAAAGGGCAGCCGCAGCCGCGCGAGAAGCTCGCGCCGGTACGCGGACGTCGACGCGAGGATGAGGGGCGGTTGCACGCGGGAAAACAATGGCTTAGCCCCAAATCCGACTTTGACTTGGAACGGGTCGCTACCTATTATACGCGCCCCATGTCGTCGCCCTGGTCGAGTCCGCTTGAAGTCGACCGGCTGGCCGATGGCGGAGCCGACGTCGACTTTGCTGTCCCGCTCGCCGAACTGACCGGCCTGCGCACGCTACCCGCGGGCGTTGGCGGCCAGGTAGGCGGGCGTGCGCATTTCGCGCGCCAGCAGGGTGTCGCCGTGGCCGAGCTCACGATGCGGGGCACGGCGATACTGGAATGCCAGCGGTGCATGCGACCACTGCAGATCCCGATCGATACCCGCGTGCGGGTGGGACTGGTGGGATCAGAGGCGCAGGCCGGCGAGGTGCCGGCTGACCTCGAGACGATGCTGGCTCCGGGAGGCCGGATCGGGATTGGCGAGATCGTCACGGAGGAGTTGCTGCTGAGTCTGCCCATCGTGCCGCTGCACGAGGAGGGCGACGATTGTGCGGTGGCGGCGGCGCCGCCTGCCGCGAAGAGCGGGCACGCAGGCGAGACCCACAAGCCGTTTGCGCGACTTGGCGAAATGTTGAAACGTTAGAGTGCTTATAAGTTCGATCTGAGGAGCTGATATATGCCCGTTCAAAAAAGCCGCAAGACGCCCTCGACCCGCGGCATGCGCCGCTCGCACGACTCGCTGGCGAAGCCGGCGCTGTCTGTCGACCCGCAGTCCGGTGAGACGCATCTGCGGCATCGCATTACGCCGGACGGTTTCTACCGCGGCAAACGCGTGATCGAAAAGCCCGCCGGAACCGAGGACAAGGAATAGCCCCGCAAGTCCTGCGCCGGACCTAAGAAGGGCCTGCGTGCTGCCGATCGCAATCGATGTGATGAGCGGCGACTGCGAGCCGCACGAGTACGTTGCCGGCGCATTGCGTGCGCTGGCCGACGACCCGCAAGTGCGCGTGCTGCTCGTGGGGGATGCGCAGCTGCTCAGCGCGACGCTGGCGTCGCTCCCCGCGGCAACCCGGGAGCGGGCGATCGCGGTTCCCGCCTCGCAGGTGGTGGCGATGGAGGACAAGCCGCGCGAGGCCATACGACGCAAGAAAGACTCCTCGATGCGGGTCGCGATCGACCTGGTGCATGAGGGACGCGCCTGCGCGGCGGTGAGTGCCGGCAACACCGGCGCGCTCACCGCCATCGCGCACTTCGTGCTCGGGACGCTGCCCGGGGTGGAACGCGCGGCGATCATTTCACCGATCCCCGCAGCCCACGGCCACACGCACATGCTTGACCTGGGCGCCAACACCAAGGCGACACCCGAGCAGCTGCGGCAGTTCGCCGCCATGGGAACCATTATCGCGCGCGACGTCTACGGCCTCCCCGCACCGCGCATTGGCTTGCTGAATATCGGCGAGGAGGACATGAAGGGCCACGAGGTGGTGCAGTCTGCGCACGCGCTGCTGCTGCAGGCCGGGCTCAACTACGTTGGCTTTGTGGAGGGTGACGATATCTTCTCGGGCGCCGTCGATGTCGTCGTGACCGACGGGTTCACGGGCAATGTCGCGCTCAAGACCATGGAAGGCGTCGCCGGCCTGATCGCCGACCGCATGCGGCAGGAATTTCAGGCCTCGTGGGCCGACCGGCTGGCCGGTCTCATTGCGCGCCCGGTGCTGCGGCGCGCCGCCGCGGGGCTTGATCCGCGCCGCTACAACGGCGCCTGCATGGTGGGACTCGCCGGGATCGTGGTAAAAAGCCACGGTCGTGCCGACAGTGTTGCCTTCTCGCGCGCGATCGGCACCGCGACTCTTGCGGCGCGCCGCGGACTCACCGAACACATTGCGCACGCGCTGCAGGCGCAAGGAGCGGCCAGTTGATTCATTCGCGTATCGCCGGCACGGGCTCCTATCTGCCCGAGAAGGTCATCACCAACTTTGATCTGGAGAAGATGGTCGACACCACCGACGAGTGGATTCGCACCCGTACCGGAATCGAACGCCGGCACATTGCGGCCGACGGACAGACTACGGTTGACCTCGCCGAAGAAGCCGCGCGCCGGGCGCTGGATGCCGCTGGCATCGCGCCCACTGATGTCGACTTCATCGCCTTCGGCACGACCACCCCCGACCTGGTGTTTCCCAACTGCGGAGTGCTGTTGCAGCAGCGCCTCGGGTGCCGGGGCGTGCCGGCCTTCAGTGTCGAGACTGCCTGCGCGGGATTCATGTACGCGCTGTCGATCGCGGACAAGTACGTGCGCTGCGGCGAAGCCCGGCGCGCGCTGGTCATCGGCTCGGAAACTCTCTCACGCATCACCGACTGGAGTGATCGCGGCACCGCAGTGTTATTCGCCGATGGGGCCGGCGCCGTAGTACTCGAGCCGAGTGAGTCGCCCGGGGTACTGTCGACCCATCTGCATGCCGATGGCCATTACTGGGACATGCTGTACTGCAGCAGCGGTGTGTCGAAGGGCTTTGCACCCAAGCTGGCCATCACCATGTCGGGCAACGAGGTGTTCAAGCTCGCCGTGACGAAGCTCGGCCAGGCGGTGGATGAGGCCCTCGCCGCGAACGGGCTTAATAAGGAGGCGCTCGACTGGCTGGTCCCGCACCAGGCGAACATCCGCATCATCCAGGCGATGGCGCGCCGGCTGGATATGCCGATGGAAAAAGTGATCCTGACCGTGCAGGAGCATGGCAACACCTCCGCGGCCTCGGTACCGCTGGCGCTCGACGTCGCGGTGCGCGACGGACGCATCAAGCGCGGCGAGCTGCTGCTGCTGGAGGCTTTCGGCGGTGGCTTTACCTGGGGCTCGGCGCTGGTGCGCTATTGAATTGGCCGCAAGTCGCCGGCGGCGCCTGCGGCGCATAACTTGCCTGCGTACCAAAAAAAACGCCGCGCAGATGCGCGGCGTTTGACGTCACGTAAGACTAAGACTTACTTGGAGACCGACCGCTTGAACATCCGGTCGATCTTCTCGTTGGTCGCGTCGCAGCATGACTGGCTGGCATGAGAAGCAGCCAACGCCTGGTTGGCGGTGCTCTGCGCGCCGCTGGCCGACTGGCTGGCCGAAGCAGCCGCAGCGTTCGCCTGGTCGGCCTCGCTCTTGGCCGCCGACGCGTCGCCCTGGGCCTTGGCCAGCTGGGCCTTCAGATCAGCCACTTCTGCCTGAAGAGGCTTCAGATCCGTACAACCAGCAAGTCCAATCACCGCTGCCGCAGCAGCTATCTTCACAACGCTCGCGAACTTCATACACGTCCCCTTCTGGGTTGTTGATTCGGGATGTCCTAATAACCGATGCGACTCCGGCGTGCAAGCTACGACCCGCCGATTCGCCGCGCGCAACTGCACCAAATTTACCGCCTGAATGCAACTACAAACACATGACTTGTCTTCTGAACGCGACAGTGGCAGCAGCTCAGAGCGCACATGTCGCAACGGGTGTTTGAAAGCGGGTGGTGGCGTTTGAGACAGGGATTTTCCGGTGTGTATCGTCGCTGGCGAATGCCTGTGGGTGGCGCGAAGGGTGCACCAACCCTGCGCCGGCACGTTCCTTAAGTTTTTTTAATCGCTCTTCAGGTCAGTGTCAGGCGTGGCATTGCGTCCACGGCAAGTTGCCTTGATCGCTGTCAGGGCGTGGGCTGGTCGGGGCGCGGTGTACCTGGCTGAGAGTCCTCTTGCCGCAGGCCACAAACTGGATATAATCACAGTAACTGTATAAATAAACAGCCAGGTGACGAAATGTCCGACCTTACCCCCCGCCAGACTCAGATCCTGCGCCTCATCCAGCGATTCATTTCCGATACCGGCATGCCGCCGACGCGGGCCGAGATCGCTCACGAGCTGGGTTTTCGTTCGGCCAATGCCTCCGAGGAGCATTTACGTGCCCTGGCCCGCAAGGGCGTGATTGCACTGGTGCCCGGCACCTCGCGGGGGATCCAGCTGAAGGACACCATCCGTGAGCAGATAGGCCTGCCACTCATCGGGCGGGTGGCTGCCGGCAAACCGATTTTCGCCGAAGAGAATTTCGAGGCGCGCCTCGCGATCGACCCGGAGTTGTTTCAGCCCCGGCCGCACTACCTGCTGAAGGTGACCGGCATGAGCATGAAGGATGCCGGCATCCTCGACGGGGACCTGGTTGCGGTGCACCGCACTTCCGAAGTTCGCAGCCGCCAGATCGTGGTGGCGCGCCTGGAGAATGAGGTCACCGTAAAACGCTACCGCCAGGAAGGCTCGGTGGTGTGGCTGCTGCCCGAGAACAGCGCTTTCGAGCCGATCAAGGTGGATCTGAAAAAGGAGCCGCTGCTCATCGAGGGCATTGTAGTGGGCGTCGTGCGCCGGGGCCGCGCCAGCGGTTTGATGTGAATTTTCTCATGAGCTGTCATGGGCATCGATCCGAAACTGGCTCGCCTGCTCGAGCACCCGGCCGTCTGGCGCGGCCGCAGCGCCGCCCCGCTGCAGGTGCTGCCCACTGGCTTTGCGGCCCTGGATGGGCAGCTGCCCGGGAAAGGCTGGCCACGCACCGGCCTGATCGAGATCCTCCTCGCCCGTTTCGGTAGTGGTGAGCTCGATCTGCTGTTGCCGGCGCTGGCCGCGCTGACGCACGCCGTGGCAGCGCGCTGGTGCGTATGGGTCGCGCCTCCCCTCATGCCCTTTGCACCGGCACTCGTGTCCCGGGGAGTCGCACTCGATCGCGTGGCGGTGGTGAACGGCGCGCGTCCGTTGTGGGCTCTCGAGCAGGCGCTCGGCTCGGGTGCCTGTGACGCGGCGCTTGGCTGGGCGCGCCAGCCGCAGCCGCGCGAAATTCGTCGTCTGCAGCTGGCCGCCGAGCGCGGCCGCACTCTGGGCGTGTTGTTTCGTCCCCGGCGCGCGGTGCGGGAGCCAAGCGCTGCGGTTTTGCGCTTAAGTCTCGAGCCTGCCCCTGCGGGCGTGCGCATTACGCTGCTGAAGGGCCGGGGTGCTCGCGGCGTTGTCGATCTGAACCTGTTGGCGTAAGTCATGCGCTCACTCACGCCGCCATCTGCAGGGTTGCCCGCGCCGGCTCGCGAGCGTACCGCAGTCACACGCCCATCGCTGCACGAGGTGACCCGCTCACCTTTTATCCCGGCGCAGGCACACGAGCTGTGGGCGGGTGCGTTCCTTGCCGGGATTGATGAGCAAAGACTCAGCCGTCTCGCCGAACGCGCCCAGCGGTTCACGCCGCGGGT
Organism: uncultured Gammaproteobacteria bacterium; assembly: GCA_963718865.1. Taxonomy (GTDB): domain Bacteria; phylum Pseudomonadota; class Gammaproteobacteria; order Steroidobacterales; family Steroidobacteraceae; genus 13-2-20CM-66-19. Next base: position 10,194 of record CAVRAE010000003.1, read on the forward strand.
GAGTCTGGCACCGCCGGATGGTCTGCTGCTGGAAGTGCGGGGGAGTCTGCACCTGTTCGCGGGTGTGGCGGGCCTGCGCGCGGCTCTTATGCAGGAGTGTCTGCATCTTAAGATTCAGCCAGTGCTCGCGTTCGCGCCCACGCCGTTGGCGGCGCTCATCGCGGGCCGCGCCGGCAAGCCGCTCGAAGTCCTGGATCCGGCACAACTCACCGGGCAGCTGGCGCCTATCCCTTTAAGTGCGCTGCGCTGGCCGAACGATACGCTGGCGCGCCTGCAGCGCATGGGCGTGCGCACCATTGGCGCCGTGTTGCGTCTGCCGCGCGCCGGTTTCGCGCGCCGCTTCGGCGCGGCCCAACTCGCCATGCTCGACGCGCTCACGGGGCGTACGCCGGATGTGCGCGCCGCGCATCAGACACGGGCGCGTTTTCGCCGCCGCCGGGAGCTGGACTGCGAGCTGCAAAGCCATGAGCGGCTGCTGGTCGCGCTCGCCCCGCTGTTCGCTGAACTGGGGGCATTTCTGCGATCGCGCCAATGCGGTGTGCTGGAGCTGGAATGCCGGCTGCTACACCGCCAGACGCCGGTGACCTGCTGCGTGCTACGGCTCGCCTCACCGTTCACCGATATGCCGCGCCTGAGTGAGCTCCTCGGCGCGCAGCTGTGCGCGCTGCAGCTGCCGGAACCGGTGCGTGCCTGCGAGCTGCGTGCCTCGACCCTGGTGCCGTACGTGCCGGGCCCGGCCGCGCTGTGGCAACCCGGCGAGCACGGCGGCGATGCGGGCAGGGAAACGTACGGACTCATCGAGCGGCTGCGCGCCCGTTCAGGTCCTGAGGCCGTGCAGGGACTCACGCTTCTCGATGGGCATCGGCCGGAAAGCGCCTGGGCGGTTACCGGGCCGCCGCCGGTGGCGCCCGAGCGGCGCGCAGCACCCGGGCTGGTCCCGGAATTTCCCGCCGCGGCGCTGCGTCGTCCCCTGTGGCTGCTGCCGATGCCGCAGCGGCTGGCCGTGCGGGACGGAATACCCCGACGGCGCGGACCGCTGCGCCTGGTGAGTGAGCCGGAGCGCATCGAGACCGGCTGGTGGGACGGCGGTGAAATCGCGCGCGACTACTACACCGCACTCGACATCCATGGCGTGCGGCTGTGGGTATTTCGTGAACGCGCGGCGCCGCACGGATGGTACTTACACGGCGTGTTCGGATGAACGGACCCAACGCATCCGCGATTCTGCGCTCACGTCTGCGTTCGTGACAGTGCGCCGTGTACGCGGAGCTGCACTGTCTGTCGAATTTCACCTTCCTGCGCGGCGCCTCGCATCCGCATGAGCTGGTGGAGCGGGCGGATGCACTCGGCTACAGCGCGCTCGCGATCACCGATGAGTGCTCGCTGGCCGGAGCCGTGCGGGCGCACATGGCGGCGAAGAACCGGCGCATCAAGCTCATCGTCGGCGCGGAGTTCCGGCTGGTCTGCGGACTGAAATTCGTCGCGCTCGCCAGCGACCGGGGTGGCTACGGGCGGCTGTGCCGTCTCATCACCCGCGGCCGGCGCGCGGCCGACAAAGGGCGGTACGCCCTCACGCGCGCCGATCTTGAGGCCGCCGACATGGCAGGGTGCTTCATCCTGTGGCTGCCGGCGGCACGGCCGCTGTCTGCAGAGCTGTCCTGGCTCGCGCAGCATTTCCCCGGGAAAACGCGGATCGCGGTTGAGCTGCTGCGCGACGGGCGCGATGGCGAGCGGCTCGCGGCGCTCACGGGAATCGGCGCGCAGTGCGGCGTACCGCTCATCGCCAGCGGCGACGTGCATATGCACGTGCGGGCGCGGGCGCGCCTGCAGGACGCGCTGACGGCGATCCGCCTGAGCGTGCCGATCACGCAAGTGGGCTCGCGGCTGTACGCCAACGGCGAGCGCTACCTGCGCGAGCCCGCGCGTCTTAAGCGGCTGTACCCGCAGGAGCTGCTCGCGGCGACGGTGGAGCTTGCCGCCGCGTGCCACTTCTCACTCGCTGAACTGCGCTACGAATACCCGCGTGAGCTGGTGCCGGCCGGTGAGACCGCGGCCAGCCACCTGCGCCGCCTGACACAGCAAGGTGCGCGCTGGCGCTGGCCCAATGGCGTGCCGCAGGGTGAACAAACCGCCATCGAGCATGAGCTGGCGCTCATTTCCGAGCTCGGCTACGAGTCCTATTTTCTTACCGTGCATGACATCGTCGCCTGGGCGCGCAGCCGGGGGATCCTGTGCCAGGGCCGCGGTTCTGCGGCCAACTCGCGCGTGTGCTACTGCCTGGGTGTCACTTCGGTCGACCCGCAGCGCGGCGCGGCGATGCTCTTCGAACGCTTCATCTCGCGCGAGCGCAATGAGCCGCCCGACATCGATATCGACTTCGAACACGAGCGGCGCGAGGAGGTGCTGCAGTACGTCTACGGGAAGTACGGACGTGAACGCGCCGCGCTCGCCGCGACGGTCATCATGTACCGGCCACGCAGCGCGTTGCGCGACCTGGGCAAGGTGTTTGGACTGACACCCGCGGAGAGTGCGCGCCTCGCCAAGGTCATGCAGTGGTGGGACGGGAGCACGCAGATTGCGTCGCGGGTGCGCGAGGCGGGGTTTGATCTGCAAAGTCCCTGGTTGTCACGGCTGCTGCCGCTGGCGAACGAGCTCATCGCCATGCCGGGTTTCCCCCGGCACCTGTCGCAGCATGTCGGGGGCTTCGTGATCGCCGCAGGGCTGCTCGAGGAACTGGTGCCGATCGAGAACGCCGCCATGCCCGAGCGCACCGTGGTGCAGTGGGACAAGGACGATCTGAATGACTTAGGGCTCCTGAAAGTGGATCTGCTGGCGCTGGGCATGCTGACGGCGCTGCAGCGCGCCTTCACGCTGGTGAATGACTACCGCGGCACGCGCCACGCGCTCGGCGAGCTGCCCGCCGAGGATCCGCGGGTTTACGACATGATCTGCCGTGCCGACACCATCGGTGTGTTCCAGATCGAATCGCGCGCGCAGATGGCGATGCTGCCGCGGCTGAAGCCGCGCTGTTACTACGATCTGGTCATCGAAGTCGCGATCGTGCGCCCGGGCCCGATCCAGGGCGACATGGTGCATCCGTACCTGCGACGCCGCAGCGGCGCCGAGGCGGTGGAGTATCCGGGCGAGGAGGTGCGCGAGGTGCTGCACCGCACGCTCGGTGTGCCGATCTTCCAGGAACAGGTGATGCAGATCGCAATCGTCGCTGCGGGGTTTACTGCCGGCGAGGCGGACGCGCTGCGCCGTGCGATGGGCGCCTGGAAGCGTACCGGGGGGCTGGATCCGTTTCGCGACCGGCTGCTTCAGGGCATGCGCGACAAGGGCTACCCGGCCGAGTTCGCGCAGCGCATCTACCGGCAGATGCTCGGTTTCGGCGAATACGGCTTTCCCCAGGCGCATGCCATGAGCTTCGCGCTGCTGGTGTATGACTCCGCCTGGCTGAAATGTTATGAGCCGGCGGCTTTCGCCTGCGCACTCCTCAACAGTCAGCCCATGGGGTTCTACGCCCCGGCGCAACTGGTACGTGATGCACGTGCCCATGGCGTCGAGGTGCGCGCGGTGGACGCGCGCGTGAGTTCCTGGGATGCAACGCTCGAACGAGGCGCGGACGCCGAGCCGGCGTTGCGGCTGGGCTTACGGCTGGTGAAATCCCTGTCGCAGGCCGCAGCGGCGCGCCTGATCGGCGCGCGCACCGCGCAGGCTTTTACCAGCGTGCAGGATATCGCGGCCCGCGCAGCGCTCGATCGCGCCGACCTCGAAGCGCTCGCCGCGGCCGGGGCGTTTGCTTCCCTGAGCGGCAACCGGCACTTCGCGTTCTGGGAAGTTGCCGGTAGCGAGCGCGCCTTGCCGCTCGCGCCGGCCGCCGCGCGCGGCGCTTGCCTTACAGAGGGCCGCCCGCTGCTCGCAGCGCCGAGCGAGGGGCAGGGGATCGCCGCGGACTACGCTGCCCTGGGACTGACCTTAGGAAGGCACCCGCTGGCGCTGCTGCGATCGCGCTTGCAGGCGGCAGCCATCCTGTCGGCGAGCGAACTCTTGCGGGCGGGGAACGGCGCGCGGGTACGCACCGCGGGCATCGTGCTCATGCGGCAGCGGCCGGCGACCGCCAGCGGCGTCACCTTCCTCACCCTCGAGGACGAGAGCGGCCAGGTGAATGTCATCGTGTGGGAGCGGGTGGGTGCGCGGCAGCGCCGCGCCCTCATCGAATCGCGTCTCCTGGAGGTGCACGGGGAACTGCAGCAGCAGGACGGCGTCACGCACCTCATCGCGCAGCAGCTGGTCGATCGCTCGCAGCTGCTCGGGGAGCTGCTGACGCGCTCACGGGATTTTCACTGATAGCGAGCGTTCGCTGCCGGCCGATCAGGCCTGTGCGCGGCGGGGCAGCGCACCTGCATCGTGCAGCAACGTCGCCAGCGTGTCGCTCAGCGGCTGCGGCTCACCGTACAGATACCCCTGCGCGTAGCGCACGCCGATGCCGCGCAGGTGCTCGGCCACGGCCTCGTTTTCGACATGCTCGGCGACGATCTGCAAACCGAGTCGCTCGGCGATCAGAATCAGGGCGCGTACCAGGGCGTCGGAGCGCGGATTGCTCAGGATGTCGCGCACGAACCGGCCGTCGATCTTGATCTGCTGGACCGCCAGTTCCTTCAGGTGCAGCAGTGAAGAAACACCGGTGCCGAAATCATCGAGCGCCACGCTTGCGCCGAGCTCGGTCACCCGATCGATGAAGCGCTGCGTGGCCGCGAGGTCGCGCAGCGCCGCGCCCTCGGTGATCTCGAAGACCAGCAGATCCGCAGGTACCGCCTGCTGCTTGACGGCGGTGCGGACGAAATCCGCGAAGGTTCGCTCGGCGAGCGAATGCCCAGTCAGATTGACAGAGAAGCGCACGGCCTGGGCAAGCAGCTGCTGCGCATGCGGCTTGATCAGCTTCAGTACCCGCTCGACCACCCAGCGGTCCAGTCGTTCCAGCAACTGGTAGCGGTCGGCGGCACCCAGGTATTCACTGATGCTTACCAGTTTGCCGTCGTGGTCCTTGACACGCAGCAGAATCTCGAAGCGTGTCGGCTGCGCGGGCGCCGCGAGGGCGACGATCGGCTGCGCAAACAACAGCAGGCGTCCTTCGTCGAGGGCATCCATCATGACGCGTGACTCGCCGACTTCCGCGCTGCGTCGCATGATGGTGGTGTCGCCCGCCGTGTAGGTTTCGACACGGTCGCGCCCGCGCTCCTTGGCAACGCGACAGGCAGTTTCCGCGGCGGCGAGTGACGTACCCAGCGAGTCGCGCTCGCTCAACGCGGCGAGTCCCACACTGGCGGTGATGTGGCCGTTGGCGCCCGCGAGGCTCACGGCCGCGAGCGCCTTGCGGACGCGATCGCCCCAGGTGCGCGCCTGGTTTATGGTGTGACCGAACAGCACGGCGACAAAGCGATCCCCACCCAGGTGGCTGGCGATGCAGCCCTCGGGCAACAGCCGTGTCTGCCACAAACGGGCAATTTCCCGCAGCATGGTGTCGCCAGCCATGAGGCCCGCGACTTCGTTGACGGCATGCATATGATCAAGATCGGCGTAGACGACGCACGCGGGCTCGCCGTCGCGGAAGCGCTGTGCGACCTCAAGGTCGAGGACCGACCAGCGTGCGATCCGGGTCGGGGTCAGGACGCGGGCGCGCAACTGCTCCTGCAACGCGGGTGCAGCGTCGCTGAGCACGCCGAGATCGGCGGTCTCGAAGGGCGGCTGCTCGCGCGTGCGCAGGGCGGCCAGCAGGCCAACGGTGCTGCCCTCCTCGCGCAGGGGGCACAGCAGCACCCGAAACGGCACGATCGGGCCGCCGGATTTCAGGCGCATGCGGTTCAGCATGCGCGCATCGGCGCGCTCGCGTGCCATCCACCACAACAGCTCGCGCGTGAGGGCGCGGATGTCCTGCGCAACATCCTGGGGTGGCGCGGGCGCGAGCAGGTCGGCGTTCCACACCGGCGCCTGCACCGCCAGGTGCGCGCACTGCAGCCGCTCAGCCAGTGAGTCGAGAAGGTCGTTCATTCCTGCCTCGAGGGCTGCCACTCGGTGCAGCCCGCATCGCATGGTGATGCAGGCGAGCGCTTGCGCGGAGGGTCCCGCGTCTCACTGCACTGCGCTTTGTCTGTGAAGTGGTTTCAGGTATTGCTCGCTGCTTTATGTCCAGCGTCACCTACGAGCAACCGCAAGCACGCGCGACATAAGCCGTGGCGAGATAAATCCTGAGACGCAGGTCGCATTTACAGACCCGGTTGCACACGCTTCGTCACTGTCTGGCGACAGTCGTTTCGGTTCAAATAGACACCGGCACAAGAACGGCTCCAACACCAAGATTGGAATGGACCCATGGCGATGAAGGCACAGACCAGGCGTTGGGTGTTTGCGGTGGGCATTGCAGGCTCACTGCTGGCAATTCTCTTCTACCTTGACCGCAGCGCACCCGCGAAGCAGTTGACGCAGGTCGTGCGCAGCGGGCAGCGCCTCGTGGCGCGCAGCGCACCGGCGCTGAGCGTCGCCGCCGCGCCGGCACCGCGGATCGCCGCGGACCCGGTGCGCGAGAGCTATATCGTGCAGGCGGCGAGCGCCGGTGAGGCGGCCAGCGCCGTGGTGCGCGCCGGCGGCAGGGTGACCGGCGACCTGTCGGTGATCCGCGCCGTGAGCGTGCTGCTCGCTGCGCGCGAGCTCGCAGCGCTGCAGGCGGCGAACGTGCCGGGTCTGAACGTGTTCGCGGACACCAAGGTCACCGCCAGCTCCGCTGCCGGCGCGCTGCCCGAAACTTACTACCCGAGCGAAGTCGCCGCCCAGGAGCTGCAAGTCGGTGGTATCACCGGAACCGGGGTGACGGTGGCGGTGGTCGACTCGGGGCTGTGGAATCAGCACGGACCCGACCAGAGCGCCCCGGGCCGCACCGCCAGCCGCATCGTTGCGCAGTACGACGTGCTCGCCGCGAGCCAGCAGAGCGCGACCGGGCAGATCGTCAATGCGGCGAGCTCCGCGGTCGCACCCTACAGCGCCAACATCAACGATCCCTACGGGCACGGTACCCTCGTGTCCTCGATCATCGCCAGCAGCGGTGTGGCGACCACCGGCAACTTCCAGGGCGTGGCGCCCGGGGTGAATCTCGCGGCGGTGCGCGTGCTGGATCAGAACGGCGAGGGCAGCTACTCGAACGTGATCGCCGGCATCCAGTGGGTCATGAACCAGAAGGCCCGCTACAACATCCGGGTGATGAACCTGTCGCTCGATGCCCCGGTGCACTCCTTCTACTGGCAGGACCCGCTCAACCAGGCCGTGATGGCGGCGTGGAACGCCGGTATCGTGGTGGTGGTGGCGGCCGGCAACAACGGACCCAACCCGATGACGGTCGGCGTGCCGGGCAACGTGCCGTACGTGATCACGGTCGGTGCGGTAACCGACAACTACCACCCGCTGCAGCCGAGCCAGTACACGCTCGCCTCATTCTCCTCCACCGGTCCCACCTATGAGGGGTTCGTGAAGCCTGAGGTGGTCGCGATGGGCGGACACATCCTCGCCTACGCGCCCGACAACGGCACGCTGGCGGAGGAATTCCCGCAGTGGGTGCACCTGCCGTACGACGACTTCACCATGTCGGGCACCTCGATGGCGACCGCGGTGACGAGTGGTGTGGTGGCGCAGATGCTCGAGGTCAGCCCGCGGCTTACGCCCGATGAGGTCAAGTGCCGGCTGATGTCCGGCGCTCACCCGGCGGTCAACGCCAACGGCGAGCTCGCCTACACCGTATTCCAGCAGGGCTCCGGACTCGTGAACGCGCACGACGCGGCCTACAGCACCGCGAGCGGTTGCGCCAACCAGGGGCTGAATGTCGCGCTGGACCTCGCCGGACTGCAGCACTACGGCGGGCGTGCCAACTACAACCCCGCGACGGGTGAGTACTACATCATGGCGACGACCCAGGGCAGCAGCAGCGCCTCGGGCGGTTTACTCGGCGGCCTGGCGACGCTCGTCTCCCGCGTGCCGCTCGTTGGACCCGTCCTCGGGCAACTCCTGTGGGGCGTCGCGCAGCTCGGCGACGGACTCCTGTGGAACGGCAGCTACACCGCCGGCAGCGGTTACCAGTGGAGCAGCGGCTATCAGTGGAGCAGCGGTTACCAGTGGAGCAGCGGTTACCAGTGGAGCAGTGGCTACCAGTGGAGCAGCGGTTACCCGTGGAGCAGTGGCTACCAGTGGAGCAGCGGCACGACATCCGGCTCCGACGCCTCGGGTATCAACAACATCCCCGCCCAGCAGTAACCATGCGCGGGCAATTTCAGGGGGCGCCGTGCGCACCCGCAGCCTCCTCGGCACCCTCGTAACCTGCGTCTGGGTGTGCAGCCCGACAGGGCTCGTACACGCGGCCGCACCGCTGCCGGCGGTGCGGCCGATGTATTTCGAGCACCTGACCATGCGCGACGGGCTGTCGCAGAGCACGGTCGAAGGGATCCTGCAGGATTCGCGCGGCTACCTGTGGATGGCGACCGAGAGCGGCCTGGATCGCTACGACGGCAACTCGATCCGCGTCTATCGGCGCGAGCGTGGTAACCCGCAGGCCCTCGCCAGCGACTACATCTGGACCATGGCCGAGGATGCGCACGGGGACCTGTGGCTCGCGACCATCGGCGGGGGCGTGGAGCGCTGGCAGCGCAGCAGCGACCGCTTTCAGCAGTTCCGCCACAATCCGGCCGACCCCGCAACCCTGGCCAGCGACGCGGTGCGCACTCTCCTCATCGATCATGACGGGCGCATCTGGGCGGGCACACTGGATCGCGGCCTCGACGTGCTCGACCCGCGCACCGGCGCCGCACACCACTTCCGGCACAGCGACGCGGATCCGCACTCACTCGCGGCCGACGGCGTATTTGCCCTGCACATGGACCACGCCGGCGGCATCTGGGTCGGCACCGACGGGGGCCTGAGCCGCTATCAGCCCGCTTCCGGCAGCTTCATCAACTACGGCAAGTCCGCCGATGGCGCGGGCCTGTCCGACCTGCAGGTGCGCGTCATCAGTGAGGACCACAGCGGGGCACTGTGGATTGGCACGCTGCACGGCGGGCTTGATCGCCTGGAACCTGACACCGGGCGGGTAACCGCGTTCCGCCACGATCCGGCCAACCCGCATTCCCTGAGTCATGATCGAGTAACCGCAATTCTCGAGGACCATGCGCAGCGGCTATGGGTGGCGACCGTGGACGGTCTGAATCTCTTCGACCGCGCTGCGCAGACCTTCGTGCGCTACGGCAACGACGCCGACAACCCGCAGAGCCTGCGCGACAACAACATCATGGCGCTCTATCAGGATCGCGGCGGCGTGCTATGGGTCGGCACGCGCAATGGCGGAGCGAGCCATTGGAATCCCACGGGCTGGCTGCTCGGGCACTATCGCAGCGCGGTGTTCCGCGACGCGCCGGTGATGAGTTTCGCCGACGACGGCGCGGGCCGCGTATGGGTGGGCACCAACGGCGCGGGTCTGGTGGAGATTGACGCGCGCAACGGCAAGGAACGGCACTATGGGCGCGACACCCCAGGCATACGTCTTAGCGACGATCGGGTCATGGCGCTGCTCTACGATCACAAAGGCAGCCTGTGGGCCGGCACCATGTCCGGAGGACTCGACCGGCTCGACCTGGCGACCGGGAAAGTATCGGTCTGGCGCAGCTCCGCCACTGATCCGGCAACACTGCCTGCGGACGGGGTGATGGCGCTCTACCAGGACCGTGCGGGCAACATCTGGGTGGGCACTTTCGGTGGAGGTCTCGCCAGCATCGAGCCCGCGAGCGGGCGGCTGAGGCGCTATCCGTACGGCGGCAACGCGCCGACCTCACTCAGCGACGCGCGTGCCAGCGCCATCGCCGAGGATGCGCTGGGGAACCTGTGGATCGGCACCGCCGGCGGCGGCCTCAATCTCCTGGACCGCTCGAGCGGGCGCTTCTATCACTATCAGCGCGATGACCGCGATGATGCGAGCCTCGCCGACAATACCGTGTACGCGATACACGTCGACGCGCGCGGCGAAGTATGGGTGGGTACCGCCGGTGGCGGTCTTGATCATGTCCTCGGCAGCTCGGCGGCCCCACAGAACATCCATTTCCACAACTACGCGGGTCTGTCGCCCAGCCGCGTGGTGTACGGCATCGAGTCGGACGGCGCCGACCGGCTGTGGCTCTCCACCACCAACGGCCTGGTGCGATTCGATCCGCAAACCCAGGCGGTCAGGGTGTTCCACGAGTGGCACGGGCTGCAGGGCGAGGACTTCAACTTCAACGCCCACTACAAGGACCGCGACGGCATCCTGTTTTTTGGCGGCAACAACGGCTTCAACGCGTTTGCACCCGCGGCGGCGGACTTCAGCGCGCCAGCACCGCAGGTGGTGCTGACCTCGGCCGCCCGTCTCAACAAACCTCTCGCGGAAGAGGACCTGCCGGGAGCATCGCGAGCGTTGCAGCTCGCCTATGACGACCGGCTCGTGAGCTTCGAATTCGCCGCGCTCGACTTCACCTCTCCGGCCAACAATCACTATTCCTACCGACTGGACGGCTTTGACTCCGGCTGGGTGGATGCCGGGCCGCTGCACCGTGCGACCTATACCAACCTGGCGGCCGGCAACTATGTGTTCCGGGCACGCGCCGCGAACGCTGACGGTTCCTGGAGCACCGACGAGCTCAGCATTCCCGTGCAGGTCGCGCCCGCGCCGTGGAACACGCTGGCGGCCCGCACTGCGTATGTGCTCGCCGCGCTCGGCCTGCTGGCTCTGCTGTGGCGCTCGTGGATCAGGCGCCGCGAGCGGGCGCTGAGTTACAGCCGCAAACTCGAGCAGACCGTGCAGGAGCGCACCCAGCAGTTGCAGGAGCGCAATGTCGAACTGCAGGTGCTGACGCGCGCCAAGAGCGATTTCGTCGCGCGCATGAGCCATGAACTGCGCACCCCCATGAATGGCGTGCTCGGCCTTACGAGCCTGCTGCTGGATACGCATCTGGATGCGCCCCAGCGGCGCTTCGCCGAAGGCATTCACCGCTCCGCGGATTCGCTGCTGGCGATCGTGAACGACGTCCTCGACCTGGCGAAGATCGAAGCACGCAAGCTCACACTGGACCCGGTCGACACCGATGCGCTCGAAGTCGTCGCCCACACGGTGGAGGTGCTGGCGGCGCGGGCCACGGGCAAGGGCATCGAACTGCTGTTTGACGAACCCCTCACCCCGCTGCCGCGCGTGCAGGTGGACGCTGCGCGGCTGCGGCAGGTACTCATCAACCTCGGCGGCAACGCCGTGAAGTTCACGGAAGCCGGCGAAGTAACTTTCCGCGTGGTGCCGCTTGCCGCCCTGGGGACGGACGCCGCGCTGCGGCTGCGTTTTGAGGTCGCGGACACCGGCATCGGCATCGCGCCGGAGAATCACGGCAAGGTATTCGAGCAATTCGCCCAGGAGGATGCCTCCACGACGCGTCGCTTTGGCGGCACGGGCCTCGGTCTTGCAATAGCGCGCGAGATTGTCGGGCTCATGGGCGGGGAGCTGTCGCTCGTCAGCACCCCGGGAGCCGGGTCGACGTTCTCGTTTGAGGTAACGCTGCCGCTGGCGACGCACACTCGCGCCGTGGCAGCGCCGCTGGCGCGGCTCGATGGCGTGCGGGTCCTGGTGGCCGACGATAACGCGGCGGCGCGGGTGCTCATGGTGAACGCGCTGCGTGCCTGGGGTGCCCGCCCGACCCAGGTCGCCTCGCTCGAGGCGGCGCGCGTTGAGTTGCGCAGCGCCGCCTACGAGGCACTGATCGTGGATGATCCGCTGCCCGATGGTGCGGCACTGACGTTGCTGCAGGAACTGCAGGCGGCCAGAACCGTCAGACCGCGCGTCATCCGCCTGGTTAGCTTCGCGAACCTCACGCCGGTGCTGGGGAAAGCGGATCGCGGCTTCGATGCCGAAGTGACCAAGCCATTGCGGCTGCAGGAGTTGCGGCAGGCGCTCACCAGCCAGGGTACCCACGCTGCGGGCGAGGGCCCAGGGCCGCGGGTCCCGGGGCCTGCGCAGCTGCGGGGCCACGTGCTGGTGGCCGAGGACCAGCCGCTCAATCGTGAAGTGGCGCTCGGCATGCTGGCGGCGCTGGGAGTTACCGCCGACACCGCCAATGACGGGCGCGAGGCGCTCGCGAGACTCGCGCACGGGCACTACGACGCTGTGCTCATGGATTGCGAAATGCCTGTCATGGATGGACTCGCGGCCACGCGGGAGTTGCGGCGCGGCGGCGCCGGCGCACCGCGCCTGCCCGTGATTGCATCGACCGCGGATGCCACCCCCGAAGCGCGCGCCGCGTGCATGGGCGCCGGCATGGACGATTACCTGACCAAGCCCTTTACGCGCGAGGCCTTACACGCGGCGCTCGCGCGCTGGCTGCCCGCGGCGCCGGCGGCCGCCGCCGCAGTCGCGATCGCAGCGCCTGCACCCGACCCGGTCGCGGATCCGGCCGCCGAACTGCTGCTGGATCGCGCCACGCTGGCCGCACTGCGCGCCCTGCCGGCGCGCGGCTCACTCGACATGCTCAGTCACATTGCGAGCGGGTACCTTGCCGACTCGCAGGACATGATGGCCCGGATCGAGCGCGCGGTGCACGAGCGCGACGCCGCCGGTCTGGCGCGCGCCGCGCATGCGTGGCGATCCTGTAGTGGCCACGTCGGGGCGGTGGGGCTGGTGCGCCTGTGTCGCGAACTGGAAAAGTGCGGCCGGGCAGGGGAGCTTGCCGGCGCGCCCGAACTGCTCGCGCAGCTGCGCGCACTGTACCCACGGGTGCGCGAGCAATTGGGCGAAGAGATAAGGAAATCCGCATGACCCGTGAACTGACAGTGCGTGTGCTGGTGGCCGACGATGACCGCCTGTTGCGCGACATCGCCGCGGCCACGCTGGAGGGCGCGGGCTTCAGGGTCGAAGCGGTAGCGAGCGGGGATGCCGCGGTGGCCGCGTGTGCGCGGGCGATGCCGGACATCGTGCTGCTCGACGTCGAGATGCCGCAAGGCGATGGCTACCAGGCCTGCGCGAACATCCGGGCGCTGCCGGGGGGGTTCGACGTACCGGTCGTCATGGTCACCGGACTGGATGACCCGCTGTCCATCAATTTCGCCTACGACGCCGGCGCCACGGACTTCGTCGTCAAGCCCATCAACTGGGCGCTGCTGGTGCACCGCATCCGCTATGTGCTGCGCGGCGCGCGCACCATCGAAGCGCTGCGCCTTTCCGAGCAGAAGAATTCCGCGCTCCTGAAGGCCATACCCGATGGCATTCTGCTGGTGAACGCCGCCGGCTCCATCAGTCACTGTTTCAGCCCGATCCCGGGTCTGGCGGCCACCCAGGCGCATGCCGCCGGCGCGCTGCACTTAAGCGAGCTGCTGCCGCACACGGCGCTGGCATCGGCCATGCAGTGCCTGGACGCGACGCTGCGCGGCACTCCGTCGGCGTTCGAGTTTTCCCTGGCCGAAGGCGCGGCGGCGCGGCACTTCGAATGCCGTTATCTGCCGAATGCCACCGGCCAGGTACTCGCCATCGTGCGCGATATCACGCAGCGCAAACAGACCGAGGCGCACATTCACCGCCTGGCGTACTTCGACCCCCTTACCGGATTGCCCAACCGCGAGTGGATCGGGGATTACCTCGCGCACTCGCTCAGGGAGGCGGCGGAGCGCAAGCGCAGTGTCGCGCTGTTGTTCATCGACCTCGACCAGTTCAAGCGCATCAACGACACGCTCGGTCACGAGACCGGGGATGCGCTGTTGCGCCAGGTGGGGGAGCGCCTGACGGCGGCCCTCGCCGGCGGCGGCGAGGGCGGCGGACAGGTCGCGCGCGGCCGCGGACAGCTGGCGCGGGTCGGCGGCGATGAATTCATAGTGGTGCTCACCGGCCATCCAACGGTCGCGGATGCCGAGGACGTGGCGGCGCGCATCCAGGCCGCGCTGGTGACGCCATTCGTGCAGGGCGGTTACGAGCTGGTGGTGACCCCGAGTATCGGCATTGCGCTGTTTCCTGAGCACGGCACCGATGCGCAGACACTGCTCAAGAACGCCGATGGCGCGATGTACGAATCCAAGGCGAGCGGCCGCAACCAGTTCCGCGTCTACACCAGCGCGGTCAATGCGCGCGCGGTCAAGCGCCTGTCGCTGGAGATGGAGTTACGCCGCGCCTTTGAGAATGAACACCTGGAGCTGTACTACCAGCCGCAGTACGACTCCCACAGCCTGAAGCTCGCCGGCGCCGAGGCGCTGCTGCGCTGGTTCCACCCGCAGCGCGGACAGATACCCACCGGGGACTTCGTCGCCGTGGCCGAGGAGACCGGGCTGATCGGCGACATCGGCCGCTGGACGCTGCAGCGGGCGTGCCGTGACCTGCATCGCTGGCGCGAGGCGGGCCTCGCGGTGCCGTCGATCGCCGTCAATGTGTCCGGGCGGGACTTCACGCGTCAGGATGTGTTGCTGCGCATCTCCAAGGTGGTGGAAGAAGCGCATCTGCCGGCATCGCTGTTCGAGCTCGAGCTCACCGAGGGGGTCCTCATGCAGGACGTCGAAGGCGGGCAGCGTTCGCTGCAGGCGCTCAAGGAGTTCGGTTTTGCGCTGGCGGTGGATGATTTTGGCACCGGCTACTGCTCGCTCAATTACCTCAAGCGCTTTCCGCTGGACACGCTGAAGATCGATCGCGCCTTCGTCAACGACATCACCGTGGACGCGGATGACGCCACCATCGTGCGCGCCATCATCGGCCTGGGTCACAACCTCAATCTGAAGCTCGTCGCCGAGGGCGTGGAGACCCAGGAGCAGCTGACGTTCCTGCGCCACGAAGGCTGCGATCTGGTGCAGGGATTTCTCATGAGCAAGGCGATCGCGGCGGATGCCTTCATGGCGCTGCTGCGTGCCCCGGATGCCGGGGCGCAACCGCAGCCGACCGCGGGTTACCGCGGCGCGGGCGGCTAGGGTCCGCCGCGCGGATTGCGCGGGGCCTTGCGCGGCGAGCTGTCGCCGATCTGGTAATCCTCGAAATCGCTGGTGAGTTCGGCGGTGTGCTTGTCCTCGAGCAGGCGCTCAAGACGGCGCCACGCCGGATCGCCGGCCTTCTGGCCGCGGCGTTTGGCGAGATCAAGGTCCTTGGTGACCTGATCAAGATCGACGTCCCCATCCCCGATGATGGGTTCGTCGGCCTCTTCGTCCTCAAACTCTTCTTCCGGCTTCTCGCTCACGCGGGATCTTCCAGTCCGGCAGGAATCGTGACGGCGCGAACTTAAATCAGATCCGGTGACAACTGCAACGTCGTGTTCGACTCTTTGTGACCCGGTACCGCCACGCCCCCTCCCGGAGCGGTCAATGGATCAGCTGGTTGATCTCAAAGATGGGTAACAACATTGCAAAGACGATGCCCATCACGAAAAGACCCATCACCACGATCAGCAGGGGCCCCAGAAGCCCTACCAGGGCGGACAGGAGTCCATCCAGCTCGCGCTCCTGGCTGATGGCGGCCCGTTCCAGCATGTGTTCGAGCTGGCCGCTCGATTCGCCGCTGGAGATGAGGTGGATGGTCATGGGGGGGAACTGCCGGGAGGCGGCGAGCGAGCGGCCGATGGGGGCGCCCTCGCGCACCCGCGCGGCCGCATCGGTTACGGCATCGCGCATGGGCAGATTCGTCACCACCTCCGCGGAGATACGCAGGGCCTCCAGTACCGGCACGGCGCTTGCCGCGAGGATGCTGAAGGTGCGGGTGAAACGCGCCGTGTTGAAGCCGCGGGTGAGCTTGCCGACGAGCGGGGTGCGCAGCTGCAGGCGCTGGAAGCGGCGCTTGGCGGCCGGATCGCGCTGCCAGCGCTGGAACAGCAGCGAGGCGATGACCGCCGCGATGAGCAGGTAAATCCCGTTGGAGCGCAGGAAGCCGCTGACGGCGATCAGCAGGCGGGTGATCAGGGGCAGCTGGGCCTTCTGTGCCACGAACACGGCGACCACCTTGGGCACGACGAACACCAGCAGCAGCGAAACGATGCCAAAGCACATCACGGTCAGGACGATCGGGTAGAGCAGCGCCGCCAGCACCTTCTGGCGGATCTGCTCACGGGTCTCGGTGTATTCGGCCAGCCGCTCGAGCACGTCATCCAGATGCCCCGACTGCTCGCCGGCGGCGACCGTGGCGCGGTAGATCTCGGGGAACACCCGCGGGAACTCCGCGAAGCCATCGGCGAGGGTGTGGCCCTCCATGACCCGCGCGCGCACCCCGAGCACGATGCTCTGCACGCGCGGCTTCTCGGTCTGCTGTGAGACGGCGAGGAGTGACTCCTCCAGCGGCAGCCCGGCGCGCACCAGGGTGGCGAGCTGGCGCGTGAACAGGGTGAGATCGGCGGTCGATACCCGCCGCAGGAGGCTGAAGGAGCGCTGGCGCTTGGCCTCTTTCTGCGCCACCTCGGTAACGGCCACCGGCAGGAGCTGCTGCTCGCGCAGCAGCTGGCGGATGTGACGCGGGGTGTCGCCTTCGAGGATGCCGGTGCGTTCCTTGCCGCCGGCGTCGAGCGCGGTGTACTCGAACGCTCCCATCTGGTCTTATTGGCCGAAATCGCAGGAAGCGATTTCGGCAGACATCAGCTTCGTTTCCGCGTGCCAAAGGCGTGGCTTTGGCCCGCTGCACGGTGGGCGGAGCCCAGGGCCCGTTCCCTCAATCTTCACGCGTGACACGCAGCACTTCCTCGATGGTGGTTTCGCCGCGCAGTACCCGGGCGCGGCCGTCGTCGCGGATCGAAGGGGTCGTGAGGCGCGCGTGGCGATCGATCTCCTGCTCGGAGACCCCGTCATGGATCATGGTGCGCATGGCGTCATCCGCCACGATCAGCTCGTAGATGCCCGAGCGGCCGCGGTAGCCGCCGGTGGGGTCGCGGCCGGGGCGGTAGAGCACCGGGGAGGGCTCGTCGGGTTTGAGATTCAGGAGACGCCGCTCGTACTCCCCGGCCTGGAAGGGCTGCTTGGAGTCGGGGCTCAGGACCCGCACCAGGCGTTGCGCCAGCACCCCGATCAGGCTCGAGGACAACAGGAACGGCTCGATGCCCATATCGCGCAGGCGCGTGATCGCGCCCGCCGCGGTGTTGGTGTGGAGGGTGGAAAGCACCAGGTGCCCGGTGAGGCTCGCCTGCACCGCGATCTGCGCGGTTTCCAGATCGCGGATTTCGCCGATCAGGACCACGTCGGGGTCCTGGCGCAGGATGGCCCGCAGTCCGCGGGCGAAGGTCATCTCGACCTTGGTGTTCACCTGTGTCTGGCCGATGCCGTCGATGTAGTACTCGATCGGGTCCTCGACGGTCATGATGTTGCGCGTATTGTCGTTCAGGCGTTCCAGCGCCGCGTACAGCGTGGTGGTCTTACCGGAGCCGGTGGGTCCGGTGACCAGCAGGATGCCGTGCGGCTTGTGGATCAGTTCGTCGATGAGCTGCTGGATGCGCGCATCCATGCCGAGTGAGTCCAGATCCAGCTTGCCGGCCTGCTTGTCGAGGATACGCAGTACCACGCGCTCGCCGTGGCCGGAAGGAATGGTGGACACGCGCACATCCACCGCGCGGCCGGCGATCTTCAGGCTGATGCGCCCGTCCTGTGGCAGGCGCTTCTCGGCGATGTCGAGGCGCGACATGACCTTGATGCGTGACACCACCAGCGGCGCCACGGCGCGCTTGGACTGCAGCACCTCGCGCAGCACGCCATCGACCCGGAAGCGGATCACGAGCCGGTTCTCGAACGGCTCGACATGGATGTCGGAGGCGTTTTCCTTGACCGCCTGGGTGAGCACCGCGTTGATCAGGCGGATGATCGGCGCGTCATCCTCGCTGTCGAGGAGGTCCGCCTGTTCAGGCAGATCCTGCGCGAGGTGCGCCAGATCGGTGGTGTCATCCAGGCCGCCCATCGCCTCCATGGCATCGGAGCCGGCTTCGTAAGACTGGCGCAACAGCGCCTCAAACTGCGCCTCCGGCACCCGTTCGAGCTTCAGTGAGCGGCGCAGGTAACGGCGCACCTCGGCGAGTGCCTGGGGCGAGGCGGTATCGCGGTAGGTGCACTCGGCGACGCCATCCACGACCCGGTTGACCAGTACCCCGTGGCGCTTGGCGAAGGCGAAGGACAGGCGCCGGTCGCTTGCGCCGTCGGCGGCTGCGACAGGGGCGGCGAGGACCGCGTCACTCATGGTGTGCCGGGCGGCGTCGTGGCCGGTGCCGGGGTTGCGGTGCTGTTCGGGGCCGGTACACCCGGGGCCACCGTGGTGCCGGCGGGCGGCGCCGGGGTGGGCGCGGGAGTCGTCGGCTGGCCTGGCGCCGGCGTGGCCGGGGCCGGCGTGTTCGGGGCACCCTGAGTCTGCGGCGCCGCCGGGGTGTTGGGGGCGACACCAGGGAGTGCCAGAGCGTTTGGATTCGTCGGCGGCATCCGGCCGCGCGACACGCCGGGCAGCAGCGGTATGGCCTCACGCGTCTTCAGGCTCGTTTGCTGGTCGAGCAGGTAGTTGTACTTGAGGTCGGTTTCATATGCCGCCTGCGCCGGATCGCGCAGGATCTTCGGCCGGATGAACATGATCAGGTTGTTCTTGGTCGAGGTCGCGGCGCGGTTCTTGAACAGGTAACCGAGTATCGGAATGTTACCGAGGAACGGTACGCGATCCTCGCTCTTGGTGCTGTCATCCTCGATCAGGCCGCCGAGTGCCACTACGCCCCCGTCCTCAATGAGCACGGTGGTGGTGATCGTACGTTTGTTGGTCACCAGGTCCACGGCCCCGGCGGGTTTGGCGCCGATGGACGAGCTCTCGATGGAGATCTTGAGCATCACCTGGCCGCCCTCCGGGGAGATGGTCGGCGTCACCTTGAGGATGGTGCCGACTTCCTCGCGCTGGATGGTCTGGAACGGATTGACCGTGCCACCGGTGACCGCCGTGCCGCTGGTGTACTGACCGGTGACGAACGGCACTTCCTGCGCCACCTTCAGCTCCGCCTCCTGGTTGTCCATGGTCACCGCCGAGGGTGTGGCGATGACGTTGGTATCGCTGTCGGAGCGGATCGCGCGCACCATGGCCGCGAAATTCACCCCGGTGCCGGCGATACGGCCGATGCCGAGGGTGGTGCCCTGCAGCAGGGTCGTCGAAAGATTGGCCGGGTTCTGCGCCGCACTGGCGAGATCCACGATGCTGGTGCCGCCCACGGGGCTGACGAAGCTGCCGACCGGCACGGTGCCACCCTGGGAGAACGCCGCCCAGTTCACGCCCAGTTCGGCGTCCTTGGTAACGTCGACTTCGGCGATGATCGCCTCGACCAGCACCTGGGGCTTGCGGATGTCGAGCTTGTCGATGATGTCCATCACCGCGCGCATGATTTTCGGCGGCGCGGTGATGACGAGCGCGTTGTTGGAGGGGTCCGCCCAGATCATGGCGTTTTTCTCGGCCTGCGCCAGGGGTGAGGCCTGCGCGCCCGCCCCGACAGCCCCGCCACCCGAGGCCTGTGCGATGCCGGTGATCTGCTCCTTCAGTTTCGGTGCGATCTTCTCGGCATCCGCGTAATGCAGGTAACGCACGCGCGTGTCCCCACCGCTCTCGAGCGGGGTATCCAGGTGCGCGATCAGCGCGCGCACGCGCAGCCGCTGCGTCTGGTCGCCGCCGAGCAGCACGCTGTTGGAGCGCTCGTCCGCCACCACCTTGACGCTCGCGCCTTCGCTCGCAGCCGCGCCCTGGTAGAGGGAATTGACCACCCGTACGATCTCGGCCGCCGAGGCGTTGGTGAGCGGCACGATCTCCACGTCCTGGCCGCCGACCTGGTCGATGCGCCGGATGATGCGAATCATGCGGTTCACGTTGCTGGCGCGGTCGGAGATGATGAGGATGTTGGAAGCGGGATAGGCGACCAGGTGCGCGTACTGCGGCACCATCGGTCGCAGGATTGGCACCAGCACCTGGGCGTTGAGGTTCTTGACGTCTATCACCTGGGTGACCATCTCATCGGAGCTCGCGCTGACATGGTCGGGCAGGTCAATGCCGGGCATCGTGCGCGCGTTGGCGTCAGGCACGATCTTCACCACGTCCCCGGCCGGGACCGCCACGAAACCATACACCTGCAGGATGGACAGGAACGCCTCGTAGAACGCCGCCGGCGTCATCGGCGTCGAGGACAGCATGGTGACCTGCGCGCGTACCCGCGGATCGATGATGAAGTTCTTGCCGGTCGCGGCACTCACCGCTTCGGCGATCTGCGTGATGTCCGCGTCCTTGAAGTTGGGAGTAATGCGCTGCGCCTGCTGCTGGGCGGAAGCGATCGAGGCGGTCAACAGCACCGCAAGCGTGCAAGCCGCGAAGGAACGAAGACGTGTCACTGCATACCCCCAAAAACCCGCGTGCTGATCAATCGTCCGACCCGGGCGGCTCCGCCGCTGTCACCGGTGGCTGTGCAGGCGGCACCGCGCCGGCCTGCGGTGCGCCCGCAGGCGCCTGCGGCGTCGGCGTGGCCAGGCCTTCGGCCTCCTGCTCCACCTGGGCTATGTTCAATGTCAGATCCTGCTGCTGACCGTTGCGAATGACCGTGACGTGCGCCTCACTCGTGGATCCCAGGGTGCGGATGATCTGCTCGCCCCGGTCCTGGTCGTCGAGCGGGGTGCCGTTGATGGCCGTCACTTCGTCCCCCGGGCGCAGCCCCAGGCGCATGAACGCCATGCGATTGCGTCCCGGGAACACCCGGAAGCCGGTCACCTTGCCGTGCTCGGTCACGGCCTGCGGGCGCATGACGTCGCCGATGAGTCCGGGCTGTTCGGTGATCAGCTGCCGCATGCGCTCGATGGGCTGGCTGCGGCCCACCACGGCGGTCGAGGGGGGCGGGGCGCTGCCGGCGACCTGGCGCGGCAGAACCAGCGATTCGAGCTCGCCGTTACGATCGATTACGACCCGGTCGGTGTAGACGGAGTGCAGCTTCGCGCCCCCCGGAACGGTGTCGCCGACCGCGAACACCTTGGCGGTCTGTGCGGTCTGTCCGAGGATTGCGAGCCCGTTTTGTGGATCATTGCCGGCGATGATTCCCGTCAGCACCAGGGGCATGTTCGTCTGCGGCGCGTTCGCGCCATTTTCCCGCGATACCGGGGCGACGCCGAACAGGTGCGCGTTGGTGATAGCCGCGACGTCCAGCGCGTGCGAGCGGCCGCTCGGGCGGCCCGCCAGCCCCGCGGCACCCTTGCTCCCGGCGCCGCCGAGGTCGGTGACGATGACCGCCGCCTGCACTGCGATCGCAAGGGCCAGAATCCACGTGGCGATCCGCGGCCCGTCGCTGAGCAGCCTGCCGCGCCACTGCTGCGCAGCCGGCAGGCTCTCGAGCCAGGAAGCGGCGTTCATGGGACGGAAAGCATGGCTTTAATGAAGTCCTCAGGGCGGCTGCGGATAAGGCGCGCGGCTGCGAGTGTAAGGTTCGCACCCGCTTTTGCCGGGGCAATCATACGGGTGCGCCGCTTGGGCTCTCAAGCGATTGTTTCTGCAGGGGTAAGTAGCGCACATTGTGGCAGGCTTGTGTTGCCGTTTCGCGACCCATATAAAGACTCTCATGCCCGATCCGCATCCGGTCCGCCCCGATAGTGGCGTCGTCGTTGAAGAGGCGCGGCCGGAGGTCAAGCAGCCACCGTTGTATCGTGTGGTTCTGATCAACGATGACTACACCCCCATGGAGTTTGTCGTGGATGTGCTGGAAAAGTTCTTCAGCCTCGACCGCCCGAACGCCACGCGCATCATGCTCGAGGTTCATACCCGTGGTAAGGGTGTCTGCGGGGTCTTCACATACGAGATCGCTGAAACTAAGGTGGCGCAGGTGACAACCTACGCACGCGATCACCAGCATCCGCTGATGTGCACACTGGAAGAGGCCTGATGCTATCCAACGAGCTTGAATTCTGCCTCAACGACGCGTTCCACCAGGCTCGCGAAGCGCGCCACGAGTACCTCACGGTCGAGCATCTGCTGCTCGCGATCCTCGAAACCCCGAAGGTGCGCGAGGTGCTGCGCGGCTGCGGCGCGGATCTCGCCAAACTCAAGCAGGAACTGCGCAACCACATCGCGCAATCCACCCCGAAGCTCGACGAAGGCGAGGAGCGCGAAGTGCAGCCGACGCTCGGCTTTCAGCGCGTACTGCAGCGGGCGGTGTTCCACGTGCAATCGAGCGGCAAGAAAGAGGTCGGCGTCGCCAATGTGCTGGTCGCGATCTTCAGCGAGAAGCAAAGCCACGCGGTGTTTCTGCTCAACCGCACGCACGTCACGCGGCTCGACGTGGTCAATTACATCTCCCACGGGCTCGCCCGCAGCACCGAGGACAAGTCCGACAAGGACAAGGAGGAGGCGGCCGGTGATGGCGAGCGCGACGGCGAGGGTGGCAGCGCGCTGGAGAAGTACACTACTAACCTCAACCGTCTGGCGCAGGACGGGCGCATCGATCCTCTGATCGGCCGCAAGCTCGAAGTCGAGCGCACCATCGAGATCCTGTGCCGCCGCCGCAAGAACAATCCCCTCTACGTCGGGGAAGCCGGCGTTGGCAAGACCGCGATCGCGGAAGGGCTCGCGCGCCTCATCGTCGAGGGCAAGGTGCCGGAGGTGCTCTCCGACTGCAGTATCTTCGCGCTCGATATGGGCGCACTCATCGCCGGCACCAAGTACCGCGGCGATTTCGAGAAGCGCCTGAAGGGGGTGATCACGGAGCTGAAGAAGCTTCCAGGGGCGATCCTCTTCATAGACGAGATTCACACGGTTATCGGCGCGGGTGCCGCTTCCGGTGGTGTCATGGATGCCTCGAACCTCATCAAGCCGGTCCTCACCAACGGGGAGATCCGCTGCATCGGTTCCACGACCTACAACGAATACCGGGGAATTTTCGAGAAAGACCACGCGCTCGCGCGGCGCTTCCAGAAAATAGACGTGGTCGAGCCTTCGGTGGCGGAGACCATCGAGATCCTGTTCGGGCTCAAGCCGCGCTTCGAGGAGCACCACGGCATTACCTATGCCGACGAGGCGCTGCGCGCCGCGGCGGAACTGGCCGCGCGGCACATCAACGAACGCCATCTGCCCGACAAGGCCATCGACGTGGTGGACGAGGCGGGCGCGCGCGCGCGCCTCAAGCCGATGGCCGAGCGCGAGCCGATGGTCGAGGTGCGCCACATCGAGGACGTGGTGGCGCGCATGGCGCGCATTCCCGCCAAGAGCGTCTCGCTGTCAGATCGCGAGATCCTCAAGAACCTCGAACGCAACCTGAAGCTGGTTATTTTCGGGCAGGACAAGGCGATCGATGCGCTCGCCTCGGCCATCAAGATGGCGCGCTCCGGGCTCGGTGAGGCGAGCAAACCGGTGGGCAACTTCCTGTTCGCCGGCCCCACCGGCGTCGGCAAGACCGAGGTCACGCGCCAGCTGGCGATCTGCATGGGCGTGGAGTTCCTGCGCTTCGACATGTCGGAGTACATGGAGCGCCATACGGTGTCGCGGCTGATCGGTGCACCCCCCGGCTACGTCGGCTTCGACCAGGGTGGGCTGCTCACCGAAGCGATCACCAAGCACCCGCACTGCGTGCTGCTCCTGGACGAGATCGAAAAGGCACACCCGGACGTGTTCAACCTGCTGCTGCAGGTGATGGATCACGGCACGCTCACCGACAACAACGGCCGCAAGGCGGACTTCCGCCATGTCGTCATTGTGATGACCACCAACGCCGGCGCGCAGGAAATGGCGCGCCCGGCCATCGGCTTCACGCACGCCGACAACACCAGTGATGGTATGGAAGCGATTCGCAGGATTTTCACGCCGGAATTCCGCAACCGTCTGGACGCGGTCATTCAGTTCGCGGCGCTGGACCCGGTGACTATCGAGCGCGTGGTCGACAAGCTGATCCTGGAAGTCGAGGCACAGCTCGAACAAAAGGGCGTGAGCATCACTCTGGATGACGCGGCGCGGCGCTGGATCGCGCAGAAGGGCTATGACCCGAAGATGGGCGCGCGGCCCATGGCGCGCACGATCCAGGAACACATCAAGCGGCCGCTGGCGGAGGAGCTGCTGTTCGGGCGGCTCGCGGGCGGCGGCCAGGTGCGCGTGTCCGTGAGCGCCGATGGCTCGCAGCTCGCGCTCGAGTGCGAGCCGTCACAGCTGCCGGCGGTACCTGCGTAATCAGGCAGCGTCAGGCGCCCCATAAACTAGCGGCCGCGATAGATGATGCGGCCCTTGGTCAGGTCGTAGGGCGTCATTTCCACCGTGACGGCATCGCCGGTCAGGATGCGGATGTAGTTTTTGCGCATCTTCCCGGAGATATGCGCGGTCACGATGTGGCCATTCTTCAGCTTCACCCGAAACGTCGTGTTGGGCAGGGTCTCGACGACCTCGCCTTCCATCTGAATGGCATCTTCTTTGGACATACAGCCCTAAACGGCCTTACGGGGCGCGGATTGGAGCACAAACCGCGCTCCCCTGGCAATTTACGTGCGCACGCAGCAGCGATTCGAACTGCGAGCGTGGAATGCAGCGCACCCCGAGGCTCGCGAGGTGGCGGGAGGGAAGCTGGCAGTCGATCACCGCCACGTTGTTGCGCAGACACATCGAGACCAGGTGCGCGAGGGCAACCTTGGAGGCGTCGCGGCCACGGCTGAACATCGACTCGCCGAAGAACACCTCGCCCAGTCGCACCCCGTAGAGCCCCCCGGCGAGCTCACCGCCACGCCAGACCTCGACGCTGTGTGCGTGGCCGATGCGGTGCAGTTCAAGGTAAGCGGCGCGCATGTCGGAGGTGATCCACGTGCCGGGACTTGCCGCTCGCGGCGCGGCGCAGCCATCGATGACCGCGGCGAAGTCACGATCATCCGTCACGCTGAACTCGCCGCTGCGAATGGTGCGTGCGAGGCTGCGGCTGCAGTGAAACTCCTCCGGGAAGAGCACCGCGCGTGGATTCGGCGACCACCACAGCACCGGCTGTCCGGGCGAATACCACGGGAAGATCCCGCGTGCGTAGGCGGCGACGAGGCGCGCGGGGGACAGGTCGCCGCCGGCGGCGAGCAGTCCCGCCGGGTCCTCCAGCGCCTGCTCGAGCGGTGGAAACCACTCCGGCGCATCCAGGGCGGAGAGCCAGGTGATGCTCTTCACGGCGTGATTTCCAGCGTGCGGCGGCCGCGGTAGGGGACGTGGCCCTGGACCTCCAGCGCGTAGGCGTCAACTGCCGCCGCCTCGCGCCGCAGATAATCGGCGATAGCGGCACGGAACTGCAGATCGGCTATGAAGTGGCCCGACCAGGTCAGGACGGGCTCGAAGCCGCGACTCACCTTGTGCTCGCCCTGCGTGCCCGGTTCAAAGCGCGCGAGACCCCGTTCGATGCAGAACTCGATTCCCTGGTGATAGCAGGCTTCGAAGTGCAGGCTGTGGTAGTCGGCGGCCGCTCCCCAGTAGCGCCCGAAGAGCGCCTGCGCGGAACAGAAGAAGATCGCCACGGCGACCGCCGCCCGCTGGTATACGGCGAGCTTGACCATGAACGATTCGGGCAGAGTGCGGGCAATTTCGCTGAAAAAGGCCCGCGTCAGGTACGGCTCATGACCGTGACGCAGGAACGTGTCGCGGTGCAGGGCGTAGATATGATCGAGGAGTGCCGCATCGAGCTCCCCGCCGAAGCGGGTCTCAAAGTGCACTCCGGCCTCGGCCACACGCCGCCGCTCGCGGCGCGCCTTCTTGCGCTTCTCGGCGGTGAAGGTGCCGAGGTAGTCATCGAACGTGGCATAGCCGCGGTTGGTCCAGTGGAACTGGCAGTCGCGCCGCAGCAGCCAGCCGCGGGCCGCGCAGGCCGCGCGGGTCTCGGCGTCGAGGAACAGCGCATGCACGCCCGAAAGATCGTGATGTTGGGCATAGCGCTCCAGTTCGCCGAGCAGGCGCGGCATGGCTGCGACGCGGTCCACATCCGCGCGCAGCAGCAGACGCGGGCCGGTGGCGGGCGTGAAGGGCGCCGCGAGCAGCAGCTTCGGGTAGTAGCGCAGACCTGCGCGTTCGTACGCCTGCGCCCACGCGAAATCGAAGACGAACTCACCGTAGGAGTGGCTCTTGAGATAGGCGGGCACCGCGGCGGCCAGCCCCCGGTCATCCCGCAGCGTGAGGTAGCGAGGCTGCCAGCCGCTGTCGGCGCCAACACAGTGGGTACGCTCGAGGGCGGCAAGAAACTCGTGCCGCGCGAACGGATACGCATCCGCCCCGAGTGCGTTCCACTCGGCGCACCCAAACGCCTCGATGCTGTTGCTGACTGCGGTCTGGTCCACGGGCAGACCTTAAGCCGGCTACCGGCGCAGCTTGGCGTCGAAGGCCTCGAGGTAGCGGTCCGCGTCGAGCGCGGCCATGCACCCGGCGCCTGCGGAGGTGACGGCCTGGCGGTAGACGTGGTCGGCGACGTCGCCGGCGGCAAACACCCCCGGGACGCTGGTGGCGGTTGCATCGCCGTCGAGGCCGCTCCTGATGGTGAGGTAGCCCTCGCGCATCGCCAGCTGATTGGCGAACAGCGCCGTGTTGGGGGTATGCCCGATGGCCACGAAAAGACCGCTGACCTCAAGCGTGTGCGTCTTGCCGTCCGGCAGACCACGCAGCCGCACGGCGCTCACGCCGTGCTCGGTGCCGAGTACCTCGTCAACCGTATGGTTCCAGATGACGGTCATCTTCCCCGCGCTCACCTCGCGGAACAGCCGATCCTGCAGGATCTTCTCCGCGCGCAGCTTGTCGCGACGGTGCACGAGCGTGACGTGCTGGGCGATGTGAGACAGGTACAGGGCTTCCTCAACCGCGGTGTTGCCGCCACCCACCACCGCGACGCGCTGGCCGCGGAAGAAAAAGCCGTCGCAGGTCGCGCACGCCGACACCCCGCGGCCGCGAAAGCGCTCCTCCGAAGGCAGGCCCAGGTACTTGGCCGCCGCTCCGGTGGCAATGATCAGCGCATCGCAGCTGTAGCCGGCGGCATCACCCTGGAGGCGCAGCGGCCGCCCGTTCAACTCGACAGTGTGGATGTGATCGTTCACGATCGTGGTGGCGAAGCGCTCCGCATGGCGCTTCATGCGCTCCATGAGCGCCGGGCCCTGCAGCCCTTCCACGTCCCCGGGCCAGTTGTCCACGTCGGTGGTGGTCATGAGCTGACCGCCCTGCTCGACGCCGGTGATCAGCAGCGGCGCACGGTTGGCGCGCGCGGCGTACACCGCGGCGCTGTAGCCGGCGGGGCCGGAGCCTAAGATGATGAGGGGACTGTGCCGGATGCTCGTCATGGGTGTCTACTATAATGGCGGCCTGCCTATCTTAAAGACGGAGACTGAAGTAATTGGCTGAATCCTCGGCACAGGCGCGCGGCGCGCCCCGCTTTTCTTCCACCGTATCCCGCGGCCTGCGGGAGAGCGCCATCATTGCCATGGTCATCGTGGCGCTGGTGCTGTTCATGGCACTCGTCAGCTACAGTCCCGACGACCCGGGGTATTTCTTCACCGGCAGCTCCTCGGCGGTCCACAACCGCATCGGGCTCATCGGCGCGTGGCTCGCCGATATGCTGTTCTCCCTGTTCGGGCGCCCGGCGTTCCTGTTCCCGCTGGTACTGGGGGCGGCCTGCTGGGGGCTCCAACGGCGGATGAACGCTGAGCCCACCTCGCGGGCCAACACGCTGGTGCGCATCGCGGGGTTTGTGCTGGTACTGGTCGCGAGCTGCGCGCTCACTACGCTGCACTGGCAGCCGGGAGCCCTGCGCCAGAGCGCGGGCGGTATCGTCGGCAGGGAGGTCGGCGAGAGTCTCGCGGCCGGACTGAATTTCCTGGGCGCGACGCTCTTGATGATCGCCGCCTGGATGGCGGGCCTCTCGCTCGCCTTCGGGGTCTCCTGGCTCACGATCATGGATCGCCTGGGCACGGCTACCTGGGAGGGGGTCGCCTGGGTGCGCGGCCGCTTTGTCCTGCGGCGCGACGCGGCCGAGGGGCGCGAACGGCGCCAGGCGCGCAAGGACGCGGTCGAGACCGCGCAGAAGAAATCCGCCACCCGCGCGCCCCCGCGTATCGAACCGCCGCAGCCGATCGTCGAGAAGAGCGCGCGCGTCGAGCGCGAGCGGCAGGTGCCGCTGTTCGACCGCCCCAAGGCGAATGAGCTGCCGGCGCTGAAGCTGCTGGATGATCCGCCGCCACGCGAGCCGTTGTATTCCGCGGAAGGGCTTGAGGCGCTCTCGCGCCTGGTGGAAATGAAGCTCAAGGACTTCGCCATCGACGCGGAGGTTGTGGCCGTGCAGCCCGGCCCGGTGGTGACGCGCTTCGAACTGCGTCCGGCGCCGGGCGTCAAGGCGAGCCAGATCACCGCTCTCGCCAAGGACCTGGCCCGTGCGCTGTCGGTGCTCTCGGTGCGCGTGGTGGAGGTGATACCGGGCAAGAGCGTCATGGGACTGGAGATCGCGAACGAGAAGCGCGAGGTCGTCACGCTCGGGGAGATCCTGCGCTCCAGGGCCTACGACGAGATGCACTCGCCGCTCGCGCTCGCACTCGGCAAGGACATCGGCGGCCAGCCGATGGTCGCGGATCTGACGCGCATGCCGCATCTGCTCATCGCCGGCACCACCGGTTCGGGCAAATCCGTCGGCCTCAACGCCATGGTGCTGTCGCTGCTCTACAAGTCCACCGCCGAGCACGTACGCCTCATCATGATCGACCCGAAGATGCTGGAGCTCTCGGTGTACGAAGGCATCCCGCACCTGCTGGCCCCGGTGGTCACCGACATGAAGCAGGCCGCCAACGCGCTGCGCTGGTGCGTGGCGGAAATGGAGCGCCGTTACCAGCTGATGGCCGCGCTCGGCGTGCGCAACATCGCCGGCTTCAATCGCCGCGTGAAGGACGCCATCGAGGCCGGCAAGCCGATCAGGGATCCGGTGATGACCATGCGGGCCGCGAACGACCCGAGCATCGACCAGCGTGAGATCCAGGACCTCGCGCCCCTGCCGTACGTGGTGGTGGTGGTGGACGAGCTCGCCGATCTCATGATGATCGTCGGCAAGAAGGTCGAGGAACTCATAACACGCCTGGCGCAAAAGGCACGCGCCTCGGGACTGCACCTGATCCTGGCCACGCAACGCCCGTCGGTGGATGTCATCACCGGCCTCATCAAGGCGAACATTCCCTGCCGCATCGCCTTTCAGGTATCCGCGCGCGTCGACTCACGCACCATCCTCGACCAGATGGGTGCGGAAACACTCCTGGGACACGGCGACATGCTGTATCTGCCGCCGGGCACTTCGATGCCGACGCGCGTGCACGGCGCGTTTGTTTCGGACCAGGAAGTGCATCGCGTGGTGGAGGCGCTGAAGACCTCCACGCCGCCCGACTATCTCGAGGAGGTGCTGTCGGGACCGTCGGTGCCGATCCCGGGGCTCGCGGGTGAGGAAGGCGAGGTCGGCGGCCTCGAGAGCGCCGAGGCGGATCCCCTGTATGACGAGGCGGTGCGCATCGTGACGACCGAGCGCAAGCCCTCGATTTCGTACGTGCAGCGGCGGCTGAAAATCGGCTACAACCGCGCCGCGCGGCTGCTCGAGGCGATGGAGACGGCGGGGCTCGTGGGGCCGCTGCAGTCGAACGGCGCGCGCGATGTGCTCGCGCCGGCGCCGCCGGAGGACTGAAGTGCGAAACGCAGGCGCAATGGCATCCGCGCTGGTCTTTCTGCTTGCTGCTGTGACGGCGGCGGCACCCGATGCGCGTGCGACCGCCGCGGCGCCGCCAGCAGCCGAAGCGAAGCCAGCGGCGAGGCCGCTCGACAACTACCTCGACAACCTCAGGACGCTGCGCGCCACTTTCCTGCAGACGCTCGCCGATCCGCACGGCCGGGAGATCGATCGCGCGACCGGAATCCTGATCGTGTCGCGCCCCGGGAAGTTCAGCTGGGAGATCCATCCGCAGAAGGTGGCGGACGGCGGCACCGGCGCGGGTAAGGCGAGCAGCCCGGCGAGCAGCCCCAACAGCGGCCAGCTGATGGTGTGCGACGGGGTGAACCTGTGGTTCCTGGATCGCGACCTGGACCAGGTGACGGTGAAGCCAGTCGACGCGGCGCTGTCGGCGACGCCGGCGATGCTGCTGTCCGGCGCCGTGGACGTGCGCAAGAGCTTCAGCGTCACGCCCGCCGGCGAGCGCATGGGCCTGACCTGGGTGCTGGTCGAGCCGCGCGGGGCGGAAGCGGATTTCCGCAGCGCGCTGTTCGGCTTCGCGCACGATGATCTGAAGCGCATGATCCTCGAGGACAAGCTCGGTCAGACGGCAACGATCATCTTTGAGAAGATCGAGCGCAACGGGCCAGTGCGGCCAGGCGAGGTGAGCTTCACGCCGCCCGCCGGGGCCGACGTAATCGGCACGCCGCGCAAGTGAGTGCGGCGGTGGAGCGCGATCCGCTGCGGCCGCTCGCGGACCGCATGCGGCCGCGGTCGCTGGCTGAATTTACCGGTCAGAGGCACCTCCTGGCAGCGGGCAAGCCGCTGCAGGCGAGCATCACCGCCGGTCAGCTGCACTCCCTGATCCTCTGGGGTCCGCCTGGCACCGGCAAGACCACGCTGGCACGGCTCATCGCGCAGTCCTCCAACGCGCAGTTCATCGCGCTGTCGGCGGTCATGGCGGGAGTGAAGGACATCCGCGCCGCGGTGGAGGCGGCGCGCGCCTCGCGGGCGCAGCACGGGCGCCCGACCCTGCTGTTTCTCGATGAGGTGCACCGCTTCAACAAGGCCCAGCAGGACACATTCCTGCCGTACCTGGAGGACGGCACGCTCACTTTCGTGGGTGCGACCACCGAGAATCCCTCCTTCGAGGTGGTGAGCGCGCTGTTGTCGCGCGCGCGCGTGTATGTGCTGCGGCCGCTGTCGGTGGAGGATCTCAGCGGGTTGCTGCGGTCGGCGTTGCACGACGCGGAGCGGGGCCTGGGCGGCGAGCACCTCGTGGCCGACCCGCAGGCGCTCGAGCTCATCGCCCGCGCCGCCGATGGGGACGCACGCCGGGCGCTCAACATGCTCGAGCTTGCCCAGGGCCTCATCGAGGCTGCCGGCCCCGCGCGCGAGCTGACAGCCGCGATCGCGCAGGAAGTGGCGAGCGGGGGACTGCGGCGCTTCGACAAGGGCGGCGACCAGTTCTACGACCAGATTTCCGCACTGCACAAGGCGGTGCGCGGCTCGGATCCGGATGGCGCACTCTACTGGCTGTGTCGCATGCTCGATGGCGGTTGCGACCCTTTATATGTTGCCCGGCGGGTGACGCGCATGGCGGTGGAGGACGTTGGGCTCGCCGATCCGCGCGCCTTCACGCTCACGCTCGATGCCTGGGCTGCGTACGAGCGTATGGGCAGCCCCGAGGGCGAGCTCGCCATTGCGACCGCGGTGGTGTATCTCGCCTGCGCACCGAAGAGTAATGCGGTGTACGTTGCGATGGGTGAGGCGCAGCAGGACGTCACCGCATTCGGTACGCTGGAAGTGCCGCTGCAGTTGCGCAATGCGCCGACGCGGCTGATGAAGAACCTGGGATTCGGGCGCGACTACCGCTATGCGCACGATGAGCCGGATGCCTACGCGGCCGGGGAGCGCTACCTGCCGGAGGGAATGCCGGATCGGCGATACTACCGCCCGGTCTCCCGCGGTCTGGAAATCAAGATCAGCGAGGCACTCGCGCGGCTGCGTGCGCGGCCGGCGCCGAAAGGTTGAAGCGTGATTGATCCGAAGCTGCTGCGCACCGATCCGGACGCCGTCGCGCGCAACCTGGCGCGCCGTGGCTACCAGCTTGACGTCGCGGCGCTCGGCGCCCTGGAAAACAAGCGCAAGCCCTGGCAGGTGGAGGTGGACCGCCTGCGCGCCGAGCGTAACGCCAGCGCCAGGGCCGTCGGCCTGGCGAAGGGACGCGGCGAGGATACCTCCGCGCTGATTGCGCGCGGCGAGGCTCTGGCCGTCGGGCTCACCGCAGCCGAGGCGCAGTTGAGTGCCGTGCAGGGTGAGCTCGAGCAGTGGCAACTGGGCATTCCGAACCTGCTGCACGAGTCCGTTCCGGACGGCCGTGACGAGAGCGCCAACCTCGAAGTGCGGCGCGCCGGTGAGCCGCGGCACTTCGGTTTCAAGCCGCGCGATCACGTAGAGATCGGCGAGCATCTGCAGGGCCTCGACTTCGAAGCCGCCGCGCGCATTGCGGGCAGCCGCTTCGTGGTGATGCGTGCGCAGGTGGCGCGTCTGCACCGGGCGCTCTCGCAGTTCATGCTCGACCTGCACACGCGCGAACACGGCTACACCGAGGTGTACGTGCCGTACCTCGTGCAGCGTCCGGCGCTCACCGGCACCGGGCAGCTGCCGAAGTTCGAGCAGGACCTGTTTGCGGTGACGGGCGAGCAGGGCTTCTACCTCATTCCGACCGCCGAGGTGCCGGTGACCAACCTCGTGCGCGGGCAGATCGTGGCGGCCGAAGATCTGCCGCTGAAGTGGGTTGCCCACACACCCTGCTTCCGTTCCGAGGCGGGCGCGGCCGGCAAGGACACGCGCGGCATGATTCGCAATCACCAGTTCGACAAGGTGGAGCTGGTGCAGATCGTGCGCCCGGCCGACTCCTACACAGCGCTCGAGCAGCTCACCGCGCACGCCGAAGAGGTACTGCGGCGGTTGGGCATTCCCTACCGCACGGTGGCGCTGTGCGCCGGGGATATCGGCTTTGGCGCCGCCAAGACCTACGACATCGAGGCGTGGCTGCCCTCGCAGGAGCGCTACCGCGAGATTTCCTCCTGCAGTAATTTTGAAGCCTTCCAGGCGCGGCGCATGCTGGCGCGCTGGCGCAACCCCGAGGCTGGCAAGCCGGAACCCGTGCATACGCTCAATGGCTCGGGGCTGGCGGTGGGGCGTACGCTGGTGGCGGTGCTGGAGAACTATCAGAACGAGGATGGCTCGGTCGAGGTGCCGCAGGCGTTGCAGGCCTACATGGACGGCCTGACGCGCCTTACATGATTCCTACCCAGCCGGACACCGTTTCGATGTGTGGCCTTGGAACGCTCAGCATGTGGTTGCGATCCGCAGGAAACAGCCGGCGCTTCCTGAGGAAGCATGTTCCAGCGTGCAAAATGGAGATCGCAGGACTCGTTCAGGATCGGAGTGACAACATGCTCCGCATCCCGGTCGGTGTATCTACATTGTAGACACGCAGAGCACGGTGCGTGTAGAGTGCCGAGATCGATGGCAGCGGAGGCCGGGTTTTTAATGCGTGCGATCGTCAAGAAATGGGGCAATAGCGCGGCGGTGCGGATTCCGCGCGGCATCATGCAAGCTGCCAACGTCGGCTTGGATGAGATCGTCGATGTGCGAGAAAGGGGCGGTGAAATCGTGATTAAGCCAGTTCGCTCGCGGCGGGTGAATTTGGCGCAACTGCTGGCAGGCATCACTTCAGAAAATTTACACGCCGGAGTCGATTGTGGCAGCCCCGTTGGCAAGGAAGCGCTTTAGTGGCGGATCGCTATGTGCCCGAAGCGGGCGACATTGTATGGTTACGCTTCACGCCTCAAGCCGGCCACGAGCAGGCTGGCCACAGGCCGGCCCTGGTCATTAGTCCCGCGGCATACAACGGCAAGACAAGTCTCATGCTTTGTTGTCCCTTGACAACGCAAATCAAAGGTTATCCGTTTGAGGTAACGATGGCAGGAAGCCGTCCCAGTGCAGTGCTCGCCGATCAGGTGAAGAGTCTCGACTGGACAGTGCGCAAGGCAAAGTATAAAGGCAAAGCGACTGCCGCTGAGTTGGCGAGTGTGCGGGCAAAAATAGTGGCGCTGGTTGGCAGCTGATTCCGGCCCAGCCAGGACGCCTCACCGGTTGAGAGTCTTAGCGCGAGGATTCATGCAGACTGAACTAAGCCGCTCACTGCAACCGCGCCACGTCACCATGATCTCCATCGGCGGGATCATTGGCGCGGGACTGTTTGTCGGCAGCAGCGCCTCGATCGCCGCGACCGGGCCTGCAATCGTGCTGAGTTATCTCATCACCGGCCTGCTGGTGCTGTTGGTCATGCGCATGCTCGGGGAGATGGCGGTTGCCAATCCGCAGATACGCTCCTTCACCGAGTTTGCGCGCGCCGGCCTGGGTCCCTGGGCCGGCTTCGTCGCCGGCTGGCTGTACTGGTACTTCTGGATGATCGTGGTGCCGGTGGAGGCGATCGCCGGTGCCAACATCCTGCACGGCTGGCTGGGGCTGCCGGCCTGGCTGCTGGGCATCATGCTCATGGGGGTCATGACCGGCGTCAATCTCATGTCGGCGCGCTCCTACGGCGAGTTCGAATTCTGGTTTGCTTCGGTCAAGGTCGCGGCGATCCTGGTGTTCATCGCGCTCGCCGCGGCGTTCGCCTGTGGCTTCACCTCCGGTACCGGACCGACTTTCTCCAATCTCAGCCGTTACGGTGGCTTTGCGCCGCGCGGCTGGGTGGCGGTGCTGGCGGGCGCGGTGACGGTGTACTTCTCGCTCACCGGGGCGGAGATCACCATGGTGGCAGCAGCGGAGTCCAAGGAACCGGCGCGCGCGGTGGCACAGCTGAGCTCGTCCGTGATCGTGCGCATTCTCACCTTCTACATCGGCTCGATGCTGCTCATTCTCGCGGTGGTGCCGTGGGTGCGCATTCACCCGGGGGAGTCCCCATTCACCCTGGCGCTCACCGTCATGCAGTTCAAGTGGGCGAGCGTCGCGATGAGCGCCATCATCCTCACCGCGGTCCTGTCGTGCCTCAACTCCGCCTTCTACGTATGCTCGCGCGTACTGTTCGTGCTCGCGGAGCACGGCGACGCGCCCCAGTGGCTGGTGCAACTCAACGAACGGCGCGTGCCCACACGCTCGGTCCTGATGGGGAGTCTCGCCGGCGTGCTGGGGATTCTCGCCGCCATCACCTCCTCGCAGACCGTGTTCGCCTTCCTCGTGAACGCCTCCGGAGCGCTGATGGTATTCATCTACATGATGGTCGCGGTTTCCCAGATCCGGCTGCGCCGCGCCCGTGAGGCAAGCGGCGCTGCGGCCCCGGCGATTACCATGTGGTTCTTCCCATGGGCGAGCTATGCCGCGGTGGCCGGCATGGCCGCCATCCTCATCGCCATGGCGTTCACCCCCGGGGAGCTGGCACAGGAGCTGCGCGTGAGCGTGCTGGCGCTGGCGCTGGCGGTGGGGGCGTACCTCGCGGTGCGCGCGCGGCGCCGTGCCCTTGGCCTTGCAGCCGCTGCGGCCGGCTCGCAGGCGGGTCACTGATGGATACGCCCGCCGCGCTCACCCGGCGGCGCTTTGTGCTGGTGGGCGCAGCCGCCGGCGGAGCACTGGTACTGGGTGTGAGTCTGCAGCGCGTGCACCGGGCGCAGCGCGGCGCTGCCGCAAGCGGGGCGCTCAACGCCTACGTGCGCATTGCAGCGGATAACACCATCACCCTCGTCATGCCGAAGGTCGAGATGGGGCAGGGGACCTACACCTCGCTTCCCATGCTGATCGCCGAGGAGCTGGAGGTTGATCTCGCCGCCGTGACGGTGGAGGCCGCACCGGCCGATCCGGCAACCTACGGTTTTCCAGTGGACCCGACCGCGCCCGAGGGCATCGAGCGCGACCAGTCCACCGGTACCTCGTTGTCCATCATCCAGTGCTGGACGCCGCTGCGACAGGCGGGCGCCAGCGCGCGAGTGATGCTGGTGCAGGCAGCGGCGCAGCGCTGGCGCGTGCCGGCCAGCGCGTGCCACGCGCAGCACGGCGAAGTGACGCACCCGGCCACCGGCCGGCGCTTCACTTACGGTGCACTGGCAGCGGCCGCCGCCGCACTGCCGTTGCCGGTGACGCCGCCGCTGAAGGCCCCGAAGGACTTCCGGCTGATCGGACGCGCGACACCGCGGCGCGACACACCCGCGAAAGTGGACGGCAGCGCCATGTTCGGTATCGACGCACGACCGCCGAACTCGAAAGTGGCGCTCATCGCGCTCTCCCCGGTGGAGGGCGGAAGCGTGCTCGAGCCGCTCGCGAGCGATGCGGCTCTCGCGGTGCGCGGCGTGCGGCAAGTGGTGAACGAACACGACGTGATCGCGGTGGTGGCGGATGACACATGGGCGGCGATGAAGGGCATGAAGGCTCTGGCGCCGCGCTGGCAGGATGGGGCGAACGCCGCCGTGCAGCAGGCCGCGATCGTAGCGGACCTTGAAGCCGCGGTGCGTGAGGACGGCGCACTGGCGAGCCGCAAGGGCGATCCGGCCGCGGCCGCGATCCATGCAACGCGGCGGCACGAGGCGCTCTATCACCAGCCGTTCCTCGCCCACGCGACGCTCGAGCCGATGAACTGCACCGTGGATTGGCGCGCAGGGGAGTGCGAGTTCTGGGTCGGCACGCAGGCCCCGGATCGCGCGGTCGCGAAACTCGCCGCCCTCGGACTGAAACCGCAGCAGATCCGCATTCACAACCATCTCATCGGCGGCGGCTTCGGGCGGCGCCTGGAGGTGGACGGCATCGTGCTGGCGGCACGCATCGCGCGCCACGTCGCAGGTCCCGTGCGCGTGTTGTGGTCGCGCGAGGAGGATATCCAGCACGACCGCTACCGGCCGTACTACGTAGATCATCTGTCGGCGTCACTGGACGCGCGTGGCCTGCCGGTTGGCTGGCGCCACAGCATCGCCGGCGCGGGCCTGTGGGCCCTGTACTACGGCGAGGGAACGGTCAAGAACGGCGTTGACTATGACGCGGTTACATCCGCCTCCGATCTCGCCTACCCGCTCGCGCAGATGGAAGTGCGCTTCGTGCGCCGCGACCCCAAGGGGGTGCCGACGGGGTGGTGGCGCGGTGTCGGCCCGACCCGCAGCGTGTTCGTGGTGGAGAGTTTCATCGACGAGCTGGCCGCCGCCGCGCGCCAGGATCCGGTGCAATACCGGCGCGCGCTGCTGCGCGAGCCGCGCCTGCGTGCGGTGCTCGATCTCGCCGCCGACCGCGCCGGCTGGGGTACGCCGTTACCCGCAGGCAGCGGACGCGGCGTATCCATCCAGTACGCCTTCGGCAGCTATCTGGCCCAGGTCGCCGAAGTGAGCATGGACCCTGACGGGCAGCCACGCGTCGAGCGGGTGGTGTGCGCCATGGATTGTGGCCAGGTGGTCAATCCCGACACCGTGCGCGCGCAGCTCGAGGGCGGTGTGACCTTCGGCCTGAGCGCCGCCCTGGGTAACGAAATCACCATCGCCAACGGGCGCGTGCAGCAGAGTAACTTCCATGACTTCCCCTCCCTGCGCATGCCGGCCGCGCCGCGCGTCGAGGCCCACCTGGTGGCAAGCGGCGAGAGTCCGGGCGGGGTGGGCGAGACCGGCACGGCGTGCGTGGCAGCGGCGCTGTGCAATGCCATCTACGCCGCCAGCGGCAAGCGCATACGTACCCTGCCGGTGAGCCGCGCCCTGGGCGGTTGAGCCGCGCTCCTGCACGCTGGCGGTGCATTCGCGCGGTATGGTTGAGCTATCAGCGCCTTGTGTTTACAGTGTTGCGGCGATTCGAATAATTCTAATGCTTGGAATCGGGAGGCGAGATGCGGCGCTTTAAGAACGACCGGTGCATCCCCTATGGCGCCGTCCGCGCCGCATTTCAGGTGAGTCTGGCGCTGCTTGCGTGCGGACCGCTCGCGGCCTGGGGGGACGCGGCGTCCGGCGAGCAGGCGCCGGGCGATGAGGCCAGTGCCCCCACGGGTGCGCTGCAGGAAGTGGTGGTGACCGCCACCCGCCGCGAGGAATCCCTGAGCAAGGTACCGATCAGCGTCACGGCACTTACCCAGGAGAGCCTCGATCAGCGCGGCATCAAAGACTTCTCCGAGGTCGCGCGCTTCACCCCGGGCGTGAACTTCGATAACTCCGGCACCAACAACATCTCCATTCGCGGTATCTCCGGCACCGGCGGCGCCGGCACCACCGGCATCTATCTCGACGACACGCCGATCCAGATGCGGGCGCTCGCATTCAGTCCCGACGAGGCGGTGCCCAAGTCCTTCGATATAGACCGGGTGGAAGTGCTGCGCGGACCGCAGGGTACCCTCTTCGGTTCCGGCTCCGAGGGCGGCACGGTACGCTACATCACGACCCAGCCGAGCCTCACCAAAACGAGCGTTTACGCGCGCACCGAAGTGTCCACCACACAAGGCGGCGACCTGAGCTACGAGGCCGGGGCCGCCGTCGGCGGCCCGCTGGTGGAGGGCACATTCGGCGCGCGGCTGTCGGTGTGGTATCGCCGTGACGGGGGCTGGATCGACCGCATCGATCCTTACACGCTGGCGACCGTGGACCGCAATGACAACCACGACGACAACGTGCTGGTGCGGCTCGCGGGTCTGTGGGCGGTGTCGGAAAAATGGGCGATTACCCCCGCCATTTACTAC
This sequence comes from uncultured Gammaproteobacteria bacterium, assembly GCA_963718865.1. Lineage (GTDB taxonomy): Bacteria > Pseudomonadota > Gammaproteobacteria > Steroidobacterales > Steroidobacteraceae > 13-2-20CM-66-19. The sequence continues at coordinate 48,579 of CAVRAE010000003.1, forward strand.
CAGTCCCGGACGCGCCATGACATCTCGACCTATTGGCCGCTGTATTCGGATCCGGGCAGCAACCGTTTCGTAGACGCCGATCCCGACGCGCGCAACTCCCCGGACAAGTTCTATCTGCCCTCGATCAAGGTCGAAGGCGACCTGGGCTCGGCGCGCCTGATTTCGAACACCTCGTTCTACCACCGTGAGAACCAGACCGGCTACGAGGGCACACTCTATAACCTCGGGTACTACCAGACGCAGAATGCGGCGCCAATATTCCTGCTCCCTTGGGCGCCCGGTGTCTCCTATCCGCTCCTCGACGGCAGCGGGCTGCATCTCCCGGGCGGCCTGCAGTACCACTCTCCCTCGACCATCGACAACGGGCAGGAGAACCTCACCCAGGAAATCCGCCTGCAATCGACCGACCCGGCGGCGCGGCTCCTGTGGACGGCCGGCGTGTTCGCCAACGACAACCGTCAGACGTACCTTGAACAGATCCACGACCCGATGCTCAACCAGCTCACCATGGCGGTGTTGGGAGTGCCCTACACCCAGGTGTTCTGTTACCTCGACAACAGCGGCAACTGCACGGGTCCGGACGCCTACGATCCGGCGTTTCCGAATGACTCGTACTTCCTCAAGACCAACTCCAAGGACACGCAGGTCGCCCTGTTCGGCGAGCTGACCTACGGACTTACCGATCGGCTCAAGGCGACGGTCGGCGCGCGTTACTCGCGGATGAAGTACAGCTTCGACACGCTCACCGGCGGACCGCAGCTGTACGCTCCCACGAGGACCGGTAGCGGCGACATCAGCGAAAACGCCTTCACGCCCAAGGCAACCCTGCAGTTCCAGATGGATCAGGACAATCTTTTCTACGCGGCTTATGCGAAAGGCTTCCGTCCGGGCGGCGCCAACAACCCCATTCCGTTTGCCGCGTGCCCGACCGATTTTGCGAACTTCGGCGTGGTGGTCGATCCTTCCGACCTCGCCGCCCACCCGGGAAGCAAGGTGGTGGACAAGTTCAGCTCGGACTCGGTGAACAGCTTTGAGATAGGTGCGAAGAACAACTTCGACAACCGCGTGCGCATAGCCAGCAGCATCTATTACATCCGGTGGAACAACATTCAGCAGCTGATCGTCCCGCCGGTTTGCCAGATTTCCTTCATAGCAAATACCGGACAGGCGGTGGCGAAGGGCGCGGATATCCAGGCGGATGTGCAGGTGACCAGCGCGCTGAGCCTGGAACTTGCCGCCGGTTACACCGATGCGCGTTACACCGAGGACTTCCGCTTCAGCAGCGTCGGGCTCAACAGCAGCCCGCTGGTCGCCAACGGGGATTCCATCGAGGGTGCCAGCAGCGAGACCGGCGGTGGTCAGGGCACTGCGCCTTATACGGCCGCCATCGGCCTGGAATACCGATTCAGCGCCTTCACCCATGAGTCATTCGTGCGCATCGATGACGAGTATCAGGCCCGCGCCAAGTGGGCCACGGCGGGCGAGGATCCAGGCACCTCGCAATTTGACGCGGCGAATTACGTGCTGCCGGGCACGAGCTTCGTCAGCATGCGTGGTGGTGCGCAGTTCGGCCCCTGGTCGCTCGCGGCCTTCGTCGACAATCTGACCAACACCCACGCGCTGACCGACTACAACACCACGATCAATCCCCTGGTGGCGGGTGTCAGCCGGCTGCAGCGGGACTTCACGTTCCGGCCGCGGACGATCGGCATCACCGCGATATTCCGTCAGTAGCTTGCGGCCTCTCGTTCAGTAGTCGGCCGGCGGCGCGGTGCCGGCCGCGGCGAGCTGGCGGACTACCTCGCGTCGCGTCGCCTGCACACTCGCGAGCGGCAGACGGCGGGCACGGGTGACTTCGGATGGGGTGAAGGCCGCAGGCGCGGCTCCTCCATCGGGGGCTGCATAGCGCTCGGCAAGCCAGTTGAGCACAGCGCACAGTTGCGCGTCCGAGAGCGCCGAGTTGGCGGCGCCCGGGACACGCAGCACGTAGTCGCGTCCCGCGGGCGAGCGCATGAAGAGCGCCAGCGAGCCGGCGAGCGGCGGCACCTTGCCCGGCACGCCGCGGGCCTCCGCGCCGTGACATCCCATGCAGTAGAGCATGTAGTCCTCGGCGGGGCTCGCGTTCGCGCCGGCGTTGGCCAGCAGCGCTGCCAGCGCAGCGATTACGGGCAGTGCCTTGAACCTGAGCGTGGGACGCCGCATCGGAAAGTGCCTGCGGGCTAAGGTACGACGCTCTTGCGATGCTCGCGCACCGCCGCGCCATCGACGGCGTGGCTGCGTTCGGCGGCGATTTCCCCAGGCTCCACGGGCTTCACGCTGGCCGGCGCGTGCCCAAGATCAAACACGATGAAGTTGAGCGTCGCGGCGAGTGTCGTGTCATCCAGGCGCGCGAAATCCGGCATCCGGAAGTCGTAGTGCTTGTCCTCGACCACGATGTCGCCGAACAGACCGTAGAGCACGGTCATCGCCAACTGGCGGCGGCCTTCGGGGGTTGCGGCGTAATGCGCCGGGTAGGAGACAAGCGGTGGCGCCAGGGAGGGGACGCCGGCCCCGGCAGGCCCGTGACACACCGCGCAGTTCGCCTGGAACGTGGCGGCGCCCTGCGGGTAGGTGGGGGTAGATGGATCGGCGGCCCGCGCCGGCGTCAGCAGACCCACGCAGGCTCCCACGGACAGCGCGAGAGCCCATGCGGCACGCAGGCTCATTTCTTTTCGGCGACTCCGAGGATGACCGACACCGAGCAGTGGTAGTTGGCATCGGCGTTCGCCATGCACCAGTTAAGGTCGTTGTTGCGCGAGGGCCGGTAGGTCGGCTTCTCGCGTTCGTTGCGGTTGCACTCGCAGTTACCGCAGCTGGTCTTACCGCAACAGTCGTTGTAGGAGACGATGTAGTCGCGGCCATCGCCCGGGTTGTGACAGGTCCCGATCCAGGTGATGGGTGAGGGGGCGGTGCCGGGAGGGCAGGAGGTCGAGGTGCCGCCGCAGCACGAGCACAGGAAGCCATCGATCGCGCAGTAGCGCCAGTACTCGCAGCTCTGCGGATCATCTGGCCGGGGCTTCGCATCTGCCGCCCAGGCGCGGCTGCCGCGATCCACCGGCAGCAGTGGCAGCAGCGCCGCACCGGTCAGGATCTGGCCGAGCGTGGCCAGGAGACTGCGCCGCGAGGTGCGCCGCGCCAGCGAGCGGGACGAAGCTTCGAAGAGGTGATCCAGCGAGCGCATCGGGTAAGACCTTATGGATTCAACATCAGCCAGGGGGTCTGGCCGAGGTGCTTCTCGAGGTGCTGCAGGTGTCCGCTCAAGGCGTCCAGCACCGCGACGTCCGAGGAGCTGGTAGCAGCGAACAGCAGCGGCGCGTCATCCTGCGACACCTGCACTGCCATGATCCGTGCCGACCCGCCGAGGTGCATTGGCCAGCGCGCCAGGCGCCGATGGGTGGTGAGATCAAACACCCAGATTTCCGTGCCCCCATCCTTATGCGTGCCTTCGCCGCCGACGTGCATCGGCACATACAGCCGCCTGAGGCGCTTGTGAATGGCACCCACCTGCATCGCGCCGGGGCGCCACTTGCCCTTCTCGGCTGCGTCGACCAGCGACCACGCCGGGGCAAACACCGGCTGTGCACCGCTGAAGTCGATTTCGTGCACCTCGCCGAGGAAGGACAGAAACGCATAGCCCTGGGTGGTGGGGATTCCCTGCACGAACACCGGATCCGCGTCGGGATCGAAAAACGGCGCCGACATGGCGCGCGCAACTTCGTGCCCGGTTGCATCGAGCGTTACCGTCAGCAGCCGGCCGCTCTCACACAGCGAGGACACGCGGTTCGGTCCTGAAGGGATGACCAGCACGCAACCGGCCGTGTCGATCTCGCCCAGCACCGTGCCAGCGGCCGGGTCGAGCACGCCGAAGGATGCGGCGGGGGTTATATAGGCCACATACACAAAGTGTCCGTCGGCGCTGTAGGCGACGTTGAACAGGTTCGGCACGGTCATCGCGCGCTTCGGCGGCAGCACGATCTCATGGGTCGGCGCGAGGGTCGCGTTATCGGTGAACTCGACCACATCGGTGCGCGCGCCGCGACTACCGCGCGCGAAATAGGTCGTGGCGACGACGGTGCTGGTGCCATCCGGGGACTCGTTGACCGAGCCGCCGAAGCCGGCATCGATCTGCCCGAGCCGCCGGTAGCTGTCTCCATCGAACAGGTGCACACGCGAGTCGATCTCGTTGATGAACGCCTCGTCAAACACGTAGACCCAGTGGGCAGTTTTCGCCGGCAGGCGTTGCACCGTCAGATGCTCGGCGGGCAGGGGCGGGGGCGCAGCCGGCGCAGCGAACGCCCGCGCGCTCAAGGCAACACTCAACACCACAGCGGACAGGAGAGGCGCGGATCGCATCGGCCACCCTCGCAACAAGCCTTGGAATCGTTCGGTTACTTGGCGCGGCTTGACGGACGGAGTCTCGCATATCGCCCGGTGATAATCGATACTTGCGCACGATGCCCGCCGTGCCGCTGCAATCCCTGTGGTCCGCGACGGCGCCTGCGGGACCCGCGTTAACCGCACTGAGCGCCGCGCGGCGTGCGCAGGTCGTCATCGTCGGCGCCGGCTACACCGGACTATCCGCAGCACTGCACCTGGCGATCGCCGGGCGCGACGTCGTGGTGCTGGAGGCACGCGAGGTGGGGGAGCGCGCCTCGGGGTTGAACGGTGGCCAGGTGATCCCGGGCGTAAAGCACGATCCTGACACGCTCGAGGAGCTGTTCGGACCTGAGCTCGGCGCGCGGCTGGTGAGCACCGTGGCAACGGCCGCCGACCTGGTATTCGAACTGATCACCCGGCACGGCATCGAGTGCGAAAGCACCCGCACCGGCTGGATCCAGCCGGCGACCTCGCAACAGGCATTGACGCAACTTGCTGCGCGCGCGCAGCAGTGGCAGCGGCGCGGCGCCGCGGTTGAAATGCTGTCCCGCGAGGCCGTGACAGCCCTCACCGGCTCGCCGCGCTACTGCGGCGGCCTGCTGGATCGCCGCGGCGGTAAGGTGCAGCCGCTGGCGCTGGTTCGTGGTCTTGCACGTGCGGTACTGAGCGCCGGGGGCCAGGTGTTCACCTACAGCCCGGCGATCCGCCTCATCCGCGTGGGTAGCGACTGGCGCGTCGACACCCCGCAGGGGAGCGTCACGTCACCGACGGTCATCCTCGCCACCAATGCGTACACCGACGGCCTCGCGGGCGCGCTGCGCCGCACGATCATCCGGGTGCCGTCCTTCCAGGTCGCAACACAGCCGCTGCCGCCGCAGATGCTCAGGGAAATCCTGCCGCAAGGACAGGCGGCGTCCGATACCTGGCACCTGTTGCGGTATTTTCGCACCGACGCCAGCGGGCGCCTGGTGCTCGGTTCCCGCGGGACCTTCGCCGCCGCACCGGACCTCAGGGCGGTGCGCCACCACTATCGCGCCGTGCAGGAGATCTATCCGCAGCTCAAAGGCGTCCCTTTCGAGTACCACTGGGGTGGTTGGGTTGCGATCACGCACGATCACCTGCCGCACCTGCACGAACTCACCGACGGAGTGTTGGCGGGCCTGGGCTACAATGGCCGCGGCGTTGCCATGGCGACGATGATGGGGAAGTTGCTGGCGCAGCGCGTACTCGGCGCGCCGGACGCACCGCTTGGATTTCCGGTGACGCCGTTGCGGCCGATCAGACTGCACGCCCTGAGTGGGCTGGGGGCGCGGGTGACAATCCAGTACCTGCGCATCCTGGATGGCTGGACCCGCGCACGGGCTGCACGGGCGCCCTGACGGGCTGGGGGTGAGATGAACGCGACCAAGGCGGGCCTCCTGACCGTGCTGGTCCTCGGCAACATTGCCTTCGTGGCCGGCTGGATCTGGGCCGTGAAGCGCCATCGACTGCGCGACCGGCCGACCGTCGGCGACGTCGCTATCGGCTTCGGCACAGATTTTCTCGACACGCTGGGCATCGGCTCCTACGCGCCCACGACGGCGCTGTATAAATTCCGCGGCCGCCCGGCGGACGAGCTCATTCCCGGAACCCTCAACGTCGGGCACAACGCCGCTGCATTTCTCGAGACGCTGCTGTTCGTAACGGCCGTCACGGTGCAGCCGCTGCTGCTCGCGTGCATGATCGCCAGCGCCACGCTCGGTGCGTGGCTTGGGGCCGGGGTGGTGAGCCGGCTGCCGCGCCGCACGATCCAGCTGTTCATGGGCGCGGCGCTGCTGATCGCGGCATTCTTTTTCGCGCTCAAGAATCTCGGCGCGTTTCCACCCGGAGGCACGGCCATGGGCCTTGCGGGCTGGCGCTTCGGGGTTGCCGTCGCGGCCAACTTTTTCCTCGGCGCGCTGATGTGCATCGGCATCGGTAACTACGCGCCGAGCATGATCCTGCTGGCACTGCTGGGCATGCACCCGATCGCCGCCTTTCCGATCATGATGGGCAGCGATGGGATCCTGCAGCCGGTGGCGAGCCTGGGGTTCTTCAGGTCAGGACGCTTCGCGAACGGCCCGTCACTCGGGCTTGTGATCGGTGGCGCCGCCGGGGTGTTGGTTGCGTTCTTTATTGTGAAGCAGCTGCCGCTCACCGCCATGCGGTGGCTCGTGATCGTGGTGGTTACCTACGCCGCACTGACCATGTTGCGATCCGCGCGACTCACGCGCGCGCAGGCACAGCCGGCCCCCGGGTGAGGATTCTCGTGGAGCGATCGGTGTAGGATTGCTGCATGTCGAACCTGCACGAAGTCGCGATTCACAAGCTGCGGCCGACCCAGATCACGGTGGGCATTATCGAGGTGCGCGACAAGCGTGCCAAGCTCGAGTCGCTGAAAAAGCACGAGCAGCGGGACTTCATGGAGGCACACCCGATTCCGGCCGTTTGGGGGCCGGATGGCAAGCTCTATATCACCGATCATCATCACCTCGGGCGCGCGGCCTGCGAAGCCAACGTCGACACCGGGTTTTTCTTCATCGAAGGGGATTTCACCAAGCTGCCGATCGCGCAGTTCTGGCCGAAGATGAACGATGCCAAGTGGGTGCACCCGATTGACCAGAATGGCAAGCTCTGCGGCTTCGAGGCCATCCCGAATCACCTGGTCGAGCTGCGCGACGACCCGTACCGCTCGCTCGCCGGTTACGTACGCGATGCAGGCGGTTACGACAAGACACCCACTGCGTTTGCCGAGTTTGTGTGGGCGGACTTCTTTCGCGCCCGTGTGACCATCGGGCCGACGCGCGCGGACTTCAACAATGCCGTGCAGCGCGCCTTGCCGCTTGCCGGCTGCAAGGAGGCCGCGGGGCTGCCGGGCTATCATCCGCCAGCAAAGAGCGCCGCCCCGGGCGCTGCGGCCGCGGGTAAGGGTGCTGCTGGCAAGACCTGAACGGTGAGCCAAATGGACGCGACCCGGCAATTCATCGAGGCGCGCGACCAGCTCTTGCGGCTGCGCGAGGACTTCAGCCGCGCGCAACGCGAGTTCCGCTGGCCGAGGTTCGAAACCTTCAACTGGGCCCGCGATTACTTCGACGTCATCGCCGTGGGCAACGACCACCCTGCGCTGCGGGTGATCGATGATGCGGGTGGTGATGAGACGTTGAGCTTCGCGCAACTCTCGCAGCGCTCTTCGCAGGTGGCGAATTTCCTTAAGGGCGAGGGCGTCGGTGCCGGCGATCGCATCCTCCTCATGCTGGGCAACGTCGTGCCGCTGTGGGAGACGACGCTCGCGGCCATCAAGCTCGGAGCCGTCATTATTCCGGCGACCACGCTCCTGGAACGCGACGATCTCGCCGACCGCATGCAACGCGGCGCCGTAAAGGCCGTCGTCACGGACGCCGCGCTCACCGCGCGCTTCAGCGAGGTCGCCGGCGCCGCCGTGCGTATCGCGGTCGGTGCGGCGCCGGGGTGGATTCCATACGCGCGCTCGTTCGAGGCAGCGCGGGAGTTCCGGCCCACTGCCACGACGCGTGCGGACGACCTGCTCTTTTTGTATTTCACTTCCGGTACCACCGCGCGGCCGAAGCTGGTGGCGCACACGCAGGTGAGTTATCCGGTTGGGCATCTGTCCACCATGTATTGGCTGGGACTTAAGCCCGGGGACGTGCATCTGAATCTGAGTTCTCCGGGCTGGGCGAAGCACGCCTGGTCGTGCCTGTTTGCGCCGTGGAACGCGCAGGCCTGCGTGTGTGCGTACAACTACGAACGCTTCGATGCCCGCAAGCTCCTTGACCAACTCATGCAGCGCGGCGTTACTGCTTTCTGTGCACCACCGACGGTATGGCGAATGCTTATCCAGCAGGATCTGGGCGCCTGGCGCGTGCAGCTGCGTGAGGCGGCGAGTGCCGGCGAGCCGCTGAACCCCGAAGTCATCGAACGCGTGCGGGCTGCCTGGGGCATCACCATTCGCGACGGCTTCGGCCAGACGGAGACTTCCGCGCTGGTGGGCAATCCACCCGGCCAGACGCTGAAGGTGGGATCGATGGGCCGGGCGCTCCCGGGCTTCCCCATCGTGCTCGTCAATGCCGACGGCAAGCTGAGCGAGGAGGGCGAGATCTGCATCGAGCTGGCCGGGCGCCCCGCGGGCCTCATGCGTGAGTACCTGGGCGACACCGACCGCAACGCCGATGCCATGCGCGACGGCTACTATCACACGGGGGATGTCGCGAGCCGCGATGCCGAGGGCTACCTCACCTACGTCGGCCGCATGGACGATGTATTCAAGTCAGCGGACTACCGCATCAGCCCATTTGAACTCGAGAGCGTGCTGATCGAGCACCCGGCGGTTGCCGAGGCGGCCGTGGTACCGAGCCCTGAACCCCTGCGCCTGTCGGTCCCTAAAGCCTTCGTGGTGCTCGTCGCCGGTTGCCAGCCGGACGGCGACACCGCGCGCTCGATCCTTGAGCACGTGGGCGGTCGCGTGTCGGCGTACAAGCGCATCCGGCGCATCGAGTTCGCGCCGCTGCCGAAGACCATTTCCGGGAAGATCCGCCGCGTCGAGTTGCGCACCGCGGAACAGCTGCGCCCCGCAGGAGCCGCACGCCGTGCGCAGGAGTTCTGGGAAGAGGATTTCCCCGCACTTGCAGCGCGGCGCAAGCCGTGACCGGCCGCTCAGGCCGACAAAGCGCTACACCGAGCGCGCCGCGTTGCTCCACAGGGCTACGGCCAGGTAGACGAGCGCGGCGCCGAGGGAAATACCGATATCAAGAAGAAAGAAGCCCATAAGTCACCATCCCTTCGCACTGCAGGCTAGTCCCCGGCAGTCCTGCACACAGCCCTCGGGCGAGGCAGCGGGTGGCTCGTATTAGGGGTAATGGCAGCTATCGATTTCGAGGTAGTCGGACGACGCCTTGATAGAATGCCGGCCGCGGGCTCGGAGAGGTGGCAGAGCGGTTGATTGCACCGGTCTTGAAAAACTCCACCGGCTCAGCTGAGATAAACGGGCGCAAGTGAAAGCAAACACTTGCGCCCGTTCTCGTTTCGGAACGTGACGCTCAGTTATGCCTCGTTCAGGGCAGGTTGGAAACAAGAGTGCAAACAGATTCCAGATGAGATGAGACTCCGGCGCGGACACTACGTAGCCTGGAGCGCAACTGTCACGCCAAACGTAATAAGAAAATGGGAGCGATCTACTACCGCAATGATTTGTTCTTCGCTGAATCGGGACTTCTTCACGAGAGTTCCCCTGTCGAAAACTCTACTCCTCAGTGGTCCTGTTCGTCAGGGGGTTACACTGCGCCTGCGGCGCCTCGCGTGAGATCGATCCCGAGGCCCTGGCACGCCTGGTGGGCTAGGGCCTGTTAACACTACTCACGTAGTGCTTCGACGATGAGAGCGAAGTAGATGAAGGCGATGAACACCAGATCGAGCTTGTCGAAGCGACTGAAGATGCGGCGGAAGCCCTTGAGTCTTCTGAACAGTCGCTCGATCTCGTTGCGGCGTCGATATAAGGCTTTTTTGAGCCTCCAGGGTTCAACGCGGCGCGGATGCGGCGGCACCACGGGGATGAAGCCCAGGTCCAGGGCAAGTTGTCGCGTCTCATTGCCTTCATATGCGCAGTCCATCAACAGGTGGCAGGAGAGGGGCAGCTGCGGAGCGCCTTGGATTGAGTGCAATAGCGCGCGACCCTGGGGTGCATCGCCGGCCTGCCCGGGTGAAAGGGAGAACCCTATGGCGCATCGAGCACTCGCGGCAACCATATGAACTTTTGTGCTCCAGCCGCCGCGGGATTTGCCGATGGCTTGGGGGCCGTTTTTTTTAGAGCGCCGGTGCCATCCGGATGAACCTTCACGATCGTACTGTCCAGACTCACCGCTTCAATCTTGATGCGGATCAGCTGCTCACGCTGCAATTCGGCAAACAAACGATCCAGCACCCCGGCTTTCGCCCAGCGATTCATACGGGTGTAGATCGTATGCCAGTTACCAAAGCGCTTCGGCAACGCGCGCCACTTACAGCCGTTCTCAGCGACAAAGAGAATCGCGTTAATCACGTTAAGGTTCTGGTGCGAGACGTTGCCACGTTGAATCGGCAAGTGCGCCTCGATGCGCGCGTACTGTACGGGTGTGATTTCCATACCCACAGTATATCACTTAGTGTTAACAGGCCCTAGTCAACGACGCTCCGATCCCGTGTACCTCCCGAACCGCCACGGATATGCCGCGCACTGCGGTGGCACGGACCACGATATGGGCGACTGTAGGAATCTCGCGCAAAAAATGTGCGCGGAGCCGTACAACATCCTGGCGCAGGTCGGGCCGTTGGGAAAGGCGCCACGGGAGTAGGGGGCTACGTAATCCGCCGCGTGATGACTGTTGAATGCGGGCCCGCCGCCCCGCCGGCAGTAAAATGAGCCGGAACCCACCTACCGCTAGCGCAGTGCGGGAAGAAGGCGGCCGAGGTGGTAGCGGTACCGAGGCCTAGGCCGCGCAGAATGCCGAAGAATCCTCATTAGCGGACAAGGCATTGGGCTACGAGCCCGCGTCTTTCGCCTCCCCGCGAGCTGACTGAAGCTGAGTCTTGGCAGACATTTCCATATGAATCCACCAGTAATGCAATCTGGGCAGCGGAACGTGGCGGAGTTAAGTTGAGGTGCCGTGAGGGAGACTTAGAACGAAGAAGGATCCAACTGTTATCAGGGGAGAAGCTTGCTGTGATTAATCAACCAAGGCTCGCGTCAGTACTTAAAATTCCTGGGCGTGTCTTGCGTCAGGGAATCGTGGCATCACTGCTCGCGAGCGTATTTTCTCTGCTGCACAACGCGAATGCATACGCCGCACAAACCGCTGTCGCCCTCTGCAGCTCGTGCGCTTCCGTATCCGACCTGCAGGCAGCAGCGGGTGCCTTCTTTAGTTCTGGCGCTGGATCGGAAGGCGCGATCGTCTTCATGATTAGCGAGATCGAACCGATTGCTATGTTTTTCGACAAAGACTGTCCTAATGGATTGATGTATCCCTGTGTTGGCTTACTCCCGTCGCAGTACGCCACCGGAAATGTGACCGCCAACGCTCTGGCGCTAGATAACGCGATTCACTCGCGGGCAGCGAAGATTGCCGCGGTGAAGACCCCAACAAACATCCCTTACACCGAGCCTGACGAAACGATAGTGCAATACCTTCAGACACAGTTGGTGCCCACTGGTCAATTCGGTATCAACGCATGGCACCTGTTGACGGGAGCGCCGTCCGTGGAATGGTTCACCATTACGGACATTCAAACCGGACAAACTGACACAGTCTATGTCGGTGATGTCATCACCGTTAATTATCCTGGCGGATACAGTGAAAAATGGCAGTTCCTTGGGGCTCACACCACAATTCAATGGAAGCGTGTGCCAAACACCCTCATGAAAAACGGTGTGCCGGTAGTTGCACCTAGCACGGCGCCGGCTACCCCGATACCCGGTGCTGCGTCGGGGCAAGGCACTAATGGCAATCTTACTCTCACCTCACTTGTAAACGGCTGGATCTGCTACGGCATTAGCAGTGTCACTGTAGAACTGGACGGCACTTCGATTACTGGTTACGGGAGTTATGCATTCCCGTGCGATGGGAATTAAAAACACATGTCCACTAGATTTAAAAACTTTTGGGCCATAGCCGTTGGCGTAGTGCTCGCAACTGCTTTGGCCGCCTTTTTTGCCAACGCGGGTCATAGCATCTTCAGTAGGTCAACGCCATTAGCAGCGGGCTTGCACGGCGCGCCGAGGAATAGCGAGAGTGGCACAAAGACAAGTGTCGGTTTTCCTGCAGTAGCGAGTCAGCGTCCGGCTCACACCGGTACGAGTCGACCTGATGGCGGTTCATCGAGCTGGGCGGCCAGATATCGGACCAGTCACGATCTCGAAGGCTTCGTGAAAGACAGTCTTGACGCGGCGTTAAAAGGTGACGGCCGGCCGGCCTATTATATTGGCCAAGCGGTCGCCGCCTGTGCGAGCGTAAAGAAGATCTACGGTAACACCCCGAATCCAGAGGCGCAGCTCAGTCAGGAGCTGGCCAATATGACCAATGCGCCGCAGTGGGCACGGGATGTCGTCGCGGATCGGACACGGAAGTGCTTCGGGTTCTTGTCCGAAGATCCTTTCGCTGGCCTTCCGGAAAGCGAGCGTGCGCACTCTTCGGCATATTGGTTTGAGTTAGCACTGGACGAGCATGATGCTCTTGCGCAGGTCCACGCAGCGACGACTACCTTGGCTGAGGTTTCCGTGGACCAGTCTCTGTCATCGAGTACCAAAGCAGATAAGCTTCAACAGGTTGTGAACGACCTCAATGCGGCTGCGCGTTCGGGAGACCCTGATGCGCTGTTCGCGGCGGGGATGCTTGCGGCCGACGGCCGCTATGCCGCCGATCCTTTGGGAGGGTTGGCCGTTGCTCTCGCAGCCTGCGACCTCGGGCACGATTGTTCGGCAGATAATCCGGAGAACGTGTTTTCCACTTGTAAACTCTCCGCCAGTTGTCCAGCGGACGCTGACTTCGCCTACTTTATGCAAAAGAGTTTAGGACCCGAAAAGTACGCTACCGCGTATGCGCAGGCTCAACAGATCGAGCAGGCGATCAATACCGGCGATTGGAGTCTTGTCGAGAAAGCGCTGACGCTCGGAAAGCCAGCGAGTTAGAATTCGATGAGCGCTTTATCGCGCTCAATCTTGGCCTCTTTCCGCAGAAAAGACCGTAGCGCCGTTCTCGGCTCGCGCGCGCTGTGGCCGCCGGGACCGCAGCGGGATCGCTGGCTTGCATAGCTTGCGCGCATTTCCACTCGGCCAGTTCCTAGGACTTCCCGGCGGGGCGCGCAGCGGCGTCTGCTATCTCGACACCGAGTATCGCTCTGAAGTCCGCTTCGAGAGCCAGCCTCAGCTCAGGGATTTTTTCATGCATGGATTCCCATGCATTAAGCAGCATTTTGTCGGTTCCTTCATTCTCGCCCTCTGCGTCACGAATCCGCTGATTGCCGTCAGGTTGTAAGCGGATCGCAGCTTGCTGACCATGCCATCGATCTTGTTGCAAGTCTCGGAACTGAACCAGATCCGGTTCGCATCAGCGCTTCTCATCAGCGCTCGCAGGAACTCGACCGCTGCGTCCTGCAAGCTCTTACCTTCAGGTGGCACCGGCGCATCCAACGGGATCACATAGTTCCGCGTAGCTATCTCGGCGTCAGCCATGACTGCGTAAAGCTCGGTCATTACCTCAGCTCGCCGCTCATCCAGGCGCGAGAACATCGTATTACGGCGATGTGCGTGAATAGCTAACTCGCTTCTGAATGCATCTGCCGAGCGCTGGAGTCCTTCCTTAAAGCGCTCCGCATCGAGGCCGAGGCGGTGAGTCGTCAGGGCCTTAACGAGCCACGCTACTGTGAGGATCAGGACGGACGGCGGGACGACTGTCTGAAGAAACTGCCACATGCGGAGGGAGAGACAAGGCGCGGGCAATGCTTTGGCGCGACTTTTGGCGCAGAGTGGAAAGAAAATGGAAACATTGACCCCCGAAAGGGCCTCCGTGGCCTGATAGAATGCGCATAAGTTGTTGAGTTGATTCGGATGGAGAGGTGGCAGAGCGGTTGATTGCACCGGTCTTGAAAACCGGAGACGCCTCACGGCGTTCGTGAGTTCGAATCTCACCCTCTCCGCCAATTAGGAACGCCCGCTTTTGACCCGAAGCTGGCCGTGAACACCCGCAGCTATCGGGAGGTCGAATGCGCCCGCAGGCTCTAGGTGCCTTCCTGGCGTGCCGGTAGATTTATGCCAAAGGTCCATTTCCAAGCATCGCCGTCCTTAACGTAGACCGACGTGCCCCAAATCAGGACCGACTTCCTGGCCGTAGCAGGTTCCGTCGGCGGTAGCCTTAAATGTCAAAATACCGGTTGTCGGCGAGAGCATCGTGCCCGCGGCGTCGGTGACGCTAACGCTCTTGACGTTGCATCCGGTCCCAGTCCAGTCCTTCAAAGCATCGGCTTTGGTTCCGAAGTAGGTGCCAAAAATATTGATAAATGAAATATCCTTGGCTGTGAGGTTCTCAATTTTTCTTGCCGTCGTGTGCTCTCCAGGCTTCCCAGACGAGTCTTTTCGACCGCGAGCATGGCATCGGTGCTGGCGTCCGGGGCGACGGGTTGAGCTTCGATCTTTTTGAGGGGCCTTCTTCTTGTCAGCCGGCTTTGCGAGTACCGCTTTTGGATCGACAACTGGAGCCGCGGCGTGGAAGGCTCCTTTCCATTTATCAGCGTCGCGAACGTATACGCTCGCCGCCCAACTGTTAGCCGGAACCTCTTGTCCGCCACATATGCCGTTAACGCTTATCTTATAAGTGAGCAGCGCTGCACCCTTACCGAGCGGGCTCGTCTGCTCGTCGGACAGAGCGTAGCTCTTGATCGCGCAATCCGCGCCGGTGTATTCCTTTGTCGCTGATGCCTTATCAAGCTTGCCAGAGGAACCCCAGCCGACAAACTTGTCCGAAAGAAACGTGTGCCAGAACTTCGCGTCTTTGGACTTCCAAGCCGCGTATGCGCTCTTTTCGAGTCTTACAAGTGCATTCTTTGTGGGTCCGTCCGGCGCGATCCTTTCAGCGGTGTTTGCATTGGTCGCCAGTGCATTGCTAGTGCAGGCTGTGTAAACGAGTGCGGCTGCCGCGGTTAAAACGAAATAATTGACCCTTGCCATAAATCGTTGCCTCGGCGATTTTTTGTAGATTGATTTCAAGGCCAAGACCGCAATGTTTTTCGGGGTAAATGGGAATGCAGCGTACTCTAGTTCTCCCACCCCTCAAGCCAATGGCGGTTGGGTACTCAGAGGGGACCAAGTCGCCTTTTCTTTCGGCGGACAGGAAGTTCGCGCCCTGAGCGGTTCTTGGCGTACTCTCTAGCTCGCCGCCGATCATCGGGGAGACCTGAGCATGGATCTTTGGCAACAGTGGCTCGCGACCATCCAGCACACGCTTGCGTTCGCCGCTGGCGATCTGCATCTGGGAATGGGGCTGGCCATCATTCTGATGACGCTGGCGGTGCGGTCGGCTTTGCTCCCACTGACATGGACAATCGCGCGCCGAGCAGAATGCCGTCGCATTAGCCTCCAGCGGCTGAAGCCACAGCTAGAACGACTGAAGGCACAGTTTGCTGGCGAGCAGCGGCGCTACGCGCAGGAGATGATGAAGCTTTACCAGCGCGAGGAAGTGATCCTTCTCGACCCAACGAGTTTTCTCGGGGCATTGATTCAATTTTCCCTATTCCTTGGGATCTTCCAGGTTCTACGCGAGATCCAGCGTGCAGGCCGCTTTCTCTGGATCGCGGATCTCGCGCGCCCCGACCTCTGGTTAGCCGTCATCGCCGGTGCGGCGACAATGGCACTGATGGCGACCAATCCCGACATGCCAGAGCACCTACGGCTCATACTCATTGTTCTGCCGGCGATCTTCACGATCGTCGCAGCGCTGAAGTTCTCCGCGGCACTGTCGCTCTATTGGACGACGACGAACCTGTTCTCTGGCGCCCAGACCATTGTGCTGCAGGCTGTTCTCAGGCGGCGGGCGACCGGCGCAGCACCCGAGCGATAGGCGTGGCGGAAGTGCTCGGCGAGCGTGCCACTCATTCCGACGTCCGCTATCGGGATATCTGATGCCGCGTGATCGACGGGCGCCCGGAGCGATTTTGGATGTGCGCGGTGCGCCCGCAGGGCGAGGGCTAGGATGGGCCGAGTCAATCTCACCCTCTCCTCGGCTGAGCAGGGAGTTCAGGCAGGCTATCGAGCAGAACGCATCGGTATGTTCGCGGCGCGGCGACGATCAAGCGCCTACTTTGTCTCCGTGGGCATATCTTGTGCGGCCACAATCTGCCAGATTCCGTGGCGTTTGAGCCAGGTGTCTGTCCATGTCAGTTTTACCCGGTGCCTTCGCCCGCCGACCCCTATGTGTACCGCACTTTCGCTGCCGTACAAGATCGCAATGGCGTCGCCAAAGAAATGAACGGTAACCTCGTATATCTCGCACGCTTCTTCGGGAGTCTGGCTCGCGGACTCGGCAATGGCCTCCTTCTTCGAGTAACGCGACCCATCTGGGGCAGTTCCTTGAAAATCTTCCGCCAGAATGGTCTTTTCGATGCCGTTATGAGTACAGCCCGACTCAGCCCATAGCCGTTCGTAATTGATTAGAGACCTCGCCGTCAATTCATCCGCCTTGGCCCAGCGGCTCTCCTGCGCTTGGGCTGGAAGCCAAGACACCAGACTGATCGCCGTTACCGCGAGGGCAATCATCCAGCGATGCACCGATATTCTGTGATTCATTGGTCTTCCTCGGATTCGGTTATTTGCTCCATAGTACGGCCGCGCAGCAAGAATGCACGGGTTGGGCGCGGGTTACCAACGCCGTTATCGTCGGTCTTCCCATGCTCTCTTATACCGGTCCGGAACACCGCTGCAATCGGTCGCGGGAGGAGGGCAGTTACACCTGTAGTTACACTCGACGCCGCTCATACATGGATTTGTCGAGATTTAGGAATGTCCGCTTTTGACCCCCTTCCTGCCATTGGCGAGCGGCAGCTATCGGGGCGGCAAGGGATGGCGAAGTGCGCCTGCACAATCGCTGCAAAAAAAGGCGCTGTCGCGCCTTGTTCATGGGCGCCTGAAGAATCTCAGATAGAAAGCTGCGAACACCAGGACAATGCCAATGTTCGCTGTCAGCCGTTCCCAGAATCGGTTTCTGAAGAACGCGAAATCTACGCCGACTATGACGGCTACCATTGCCACCACGTAAAGCGCGACAGCGACCTGTCTGCCCGTTTCAGATTGCATGGCCTTTATCGTAACGTAAGAAAGGAATTTCCGGGAAACGGGCATTGATCAGAGCAAGCGTGTGCAGCTGGCGGACGAACCTGCCTCCGGGCTTCTGCATCGAGGGCATGATCGATCCGTCCACGGCGATCGGCTGCCGGTGTCGTGCGCCGGTCGCGGGCGCGGCCCGCTAGGCGCGGACCCGAAGCCAGTGTCGGCTGTCTGTTCCACTACGTAGAGAATAAGGCATTTGGCGAGAACAGCGGCGCTAGCGGGCTAGTGCCGGGAGCACAAAGGCAAATCCGAAGCCCGACGCGAAGCTCGCCACTGCGAGGCCGTAAAGAACCACGCTGATGCGCCGCAGGCGTCGGCACGCTCGCGCTGCGCCAGGATCGGTTGGACAGGGAAGATTCCGTCCGTACCAGAGCGCCGCGCCACTCACCGCCAGAATCGCCGCTGCGCTTCCGAACACGAGCGGTTTGTGCTCACTCAACCAGATAAGCTGCGGCACTGCAGTCACCAACCCTGCCAGGGCCGCGCCAGCCCCAAGCGCGACAAGCACCGCCGGCAGCACGCAGCACACCAGGGTCGCCGAGCTTGCGAGCAGCGCCCCGGCCGCGAGGCCGGCATTGCGTGAGAGCGCAGGATCCAGCCGCTTCATGGCTTGCCCTGTTTGAGACGCTCGCGCAGTTCAGCGATCGGCGTCTGGGTGCGCTGAATTGTCTTGACTGTATATCCGGCGTTAGTTAGCGCGCGGCGCAGCTCGGCATCCGGAATTCCGGGCCTGGAGCAGAAACCACGTCGCAATTCCTCCGTACTCGTGCCTGTAGGGCGCAAGCCCGAGTTGCAGCGTGTCGATTCGATGCGAGAACTCAGAGCTTCCCTGCCAGTCCGTCTTGAACGAGGCGTAAACGCGTCGGGTCTCGTAATCCGCCTGGGCTCCCGCATTTTCCGCGAGGACACTGCCGGTGAATGTGTTGCCCGTGGCGCTTCCCACTCCTCCCCAGACGAAGACATTCGCCTGAGCGTCATCGAGGTTCCAGCGGTGGAGCAGATAGTTAAGTCGCGCGTAGTTGATGCTGCGAGATTTTGTCGTCTCGTCACTGTCGAGCTCGAGGTGACCGCCGCCGAAGGAAAAGTCGTAGCGCGGGGCATAGAAGAGCTGCAGCTCTTCCATGGTCCCGGCGCCGTATTCGGCCATCACGGTATAGCCGCCGGCGAAGGCGATGGGCTTGGCCATCACACTCATGGACCCGGCGAGCGCACCAGCGCCCGCAAGCCCAATAAACCAACGAGGCATGGAATTTCTCCTAAGTCCTCAATGCGCGCATTGCGCGGCGCGCAAAGCACGATTTCGAACGGCGCGAACGCCGCTCAATTCACTCGATCGAGTGCGGACTCAGGGGATGGGAGGACGGAGAAGCGGTGTTGGGCGTTCCGTCACAAATGCGACGGAGCCAGCAGCGCAGGGTACGAAGCGTGACGGCACCGTGGGTGGCGTGGGCGGCGTAGAAGGGATACCAGTGAGCACCACGCCGCCGGCGCAGCAGACCCCCGGCGCCATGCCTTGCGGGCAGCAGGATGAATCGACATTGTCGCTCTGGCCGAGCGTCTGGCCCGTGCAAGCTGCCGGCATCGTCTTCGCGTTGGCAACGCCCGCGTATGCAAGGAGCGGACCTTGCAGACCGATCGCGAGCATGACCAGTAACGCGACGAAACGGCGATTCATCGTGGACAGTCTACTCTGTGTGGGCCCTGAGCGAGCGTGCTAATGCGGGTGAGCACTCCCGCACTTAAAGCGGCGACCCGGGTGCAGGACCCGGTATTAATCCAGACGCTGGCCTCGGTGAAGTTTTCGATGGCCGTCTCCCCGTGCTCACGGCCGAGGCCGGAATCGCGTGATCCGCCCCAGGGAAGGCGCACGTCGGTGGGGCCACCTTGGTCTCGGTGAAGTTCTCGATTGCCATGTCACCATGCTCGCGCCCGAGGCCGGAATCGCGTGATCCGCCCCAGGGCAGGCGCACGTCGGTTGGACCGAAAGTGTTTACCCACACGGTCCCGGCCTTCAGGCGTCTCGCGAAGCGGTGCACCCGCGCAATGTCCGCGCTCCACACGCCGGCGGCCAGGCTGTAGCTCGTACCGTTAGCCAGCCTTAGAGCCTCCTCGTCGTCCTCGAATTTTATGACGGCGGCAACCGGGCCGAAAATCTCTTCCTGCGATATGCGCATGTCAGGTTCAACAGCGGCGAATACGGTGGGCTTCACGAAATATCCGCGCGACCCGTAGCGCGTACCACCATAGGCAAGTTGCGCGCCTTCGCGCTTTCCGACTTCGATGTAGTCCAGCACGCGCCGCATCTGACCGGCCGAGACCAGTGGACCCATCGAGGTCGCGCTCTCCCGCGGATCCCCGAGTCGCAGCGCGCGGGCGCGCTCAACCAGGCGCTCGAGCACCTCGGCGTACACCGCCTCGTGTACGAGGATTCGTGAGCCGGCGGAACAGACCTGTCCGCTGTTGAAGAATATCCCGGACGCAGCCGCCTTGACTGCTGCGCCAAGATCGGCGTTCGGGAAGATGATGTTCGCCGACTTGCCGCCGAGTTCCAGCGTGACACGCTTGAGATTGCCGGCCGCGCCACGCAGGATCTGTCGGCCCACCGCCGGCGAACCGGTAAAGGTCACCTTGTCGATGTCCGGATGATCCACGAGTGCCGCGCCGGCTGTCTTGCCAAAGCCCGGGACCACATTGAGCACACCGGGTGGAAAGCCTGCCTCCAGAGCCAGCTCCCCGATGCGCAGCGCCGTGAGCGGGGTCAGCTCGGCCGGTTTGAGGACCACGGTGCAACCGCACGCCAGCGCGGGCGCGAGCTTCCACATGCCGATCATGAGCGGGAAGTTCCACGGGATGATGGCGCCCACGACGCCCAGGGGCTCGCGCACGGTGTAGGTCAGTGCGTCCGGCCGCGCGGGGATCACCTGACCATTGATCTTATCGGCCCAACCCGCGTAGTAGCTCAGAGTATCAAGGACCGCAGGAAGGTCCTGGCGTCGCACCGCTGACACCGGTTTTCCCGAATCCAGGGTTTCCAGTTCGATGAGTTCGTTCTGATGCTGGCGGATGAGATCCGCCAGCCGCAGCAGCGCATGACCGCGCTCCGCAGCCCGCATCTGTCCCCACGGCCCCTGGAAGGCAGCCCGCGACGAGCGCACCGCGGCATCGATGTCCCGGGCGTCAGCCTCCGCGACCGTGCAGATCAGCTCTTCGGTGGCGGGGTTCAAGGTCTCAAAGGTGCGGCCGGCCCGTGCGGGGACGCGCTCGCCGTGGATCAAGAGATCCTGGCTCCCGCGGGGCAGATCGTTCCCGGCGATGTCCGGCTGTAGATATGCAAGCTCAGTCATATTAAGGTGACAACCATCCTGGAGCCTCGGAGGGCATGGCCAGAAGCTTAGAGCTCCTGAATATGCTTGGAAATATGAGGCTATGAACCTATCATTGGAGTGCCTGTGCAGAAATCAATATGAATTCAGGGTCCTCGACTGGATTGCTAAGTCATGCAGTACAGTGCATATATGAGCGAAGTGGAAGAGGTACGCGATGATTCGGATCGAAATTCAGCCGGTGTGGCGGTTCAGGCGCGACAGCGAGCCCCAGTCGATGCTGCTGATGCTCGATTTCCTGGATGAGATCCGCGCCACCGGCAAGATCAGTCGGGCTGCAGTGAATGCCCAGATTTCATATCGGCACGCCTGGAATCTCACCGAGAAATGGTCGGCGTTCTTCGCCTCGCCGCTGGTTGAACGCAAGCAGGGACGGGGCACCCGGCTGACGGCCTTCGGCGAGAAGCTTGTTTGGGCCGGCAAACGACTCGAGGCGCGCCTGGGGCCACAATTGCAGAATCTGTCGCAGGAGCTGGAAACTCAGATCAACCAGCTGCTGCCGCATGGGCCGTCGATCATCCGTGTGCACGCGAGTCATGGCTTTGCCGTGTCGAAGCTGCGGGAGATGCTCAGCCGTGAGCCGGATATCGGTGTCGATCTAAGATACGTCGGCAATCAGAATTCGCTGGTTTCGCTGGCGCACGACGACTGCGATCTTGCCGGCTTGCATTTACCACAGGGCGAGCTGCGCAAACGCAGTATTGCCGCTGCCAAGGACCTGCTCATCCCGAGCGTGCATCGGGTCATCGGCTTCGTAACCCGCGAGATGGGTCTGATGGTGAAGCGCGGCAACCCGCTGCAGATCGAATCACTCGAGCGCCTGTTGGATCCCAACGTACGGTTCGTCAATCGCGATCCTGACTCCGGTACGCGCCTGCTGTTCGAGCAGCTGCTGGCACAGCACAATCTCGACAGTTCGCGTATCAATGACCATGAGCGCGTGGAGTTTACCCACGCAGCGGTTGCCGCTTACGTCGCCAGCGGCATGGCTGACGTCGGCTTCGGTGTCGAAGCGGCGGCGCGGCAGTTTGATCTCGACTTCGTCCGTCTGGTGACTGAGGATTATTTCTTCGTCTGCCGCAAGAGCATCCTTGAACTCGCGCCGGTGCAGCGTGTGCTGTCGATCCTCAGGGCCGAGGAGTTCAACGCCGCCATCGCTGCCTTGCCGGGCTACACCGCCAGGGATGCCGGCGCGATCAAGACCGTCAAGGAAGCCTTCGAGTCCTAACGAGGTATCACACTTCGAGCCGGTCGCCGGGGCGGGCTACCAGGGCATAGAGCACCGGCATCAGAAAAACACTAACCAACAGCCGTGTGAACAGGCCGCTGACAATGACCAGCGCAAATGGCCGTTGGGAATCCGTGCCAACACCAGTGGCCAGCGCCGCCGGCAACAGTCCCAGCGCTGCCACCAACGCGGTCATCATGATCGGACGCAGGCGCAGGATCGCCCCGAGTCGGATGGCTTCGGGCACAGCGGTGCCACCGCGGCGCAGCTCATTGACATAGGAGATGTAGACGACCGCGGTCTGCACCGAGACACCGAACAGAGCCAGAAAGCCGATGCCGGAAGAGACCGAGAACGGCGTGCCGGTGATCCACAGCGCAAAGATACCCCCCACCGGTGCCGACAGCACCACGCCCAGGACGGTAATGAATGGGAACTTGAAGTTGCTGTAGAGCGCAAACAACAGCAGGAATATCAGGAACAACGTCAGCGGCAGGATGATCTGCAGCTGCCCGCGGGAAGCCAGATACTCGGTGTACTCACCACCCCAGTCCAGGCGGTACCCCTGCGGCAAGCTGACGCCCTTGTTGACCTGTTGTATGGCGTCCTCCACGGCGCCGGCCAGATCGCGACCTTCCACCGAGAACTGCACGCCGATGTAGCGCGAGTTGTTCTGGCGGTAGATGAAGGAGGCGCCGTCGGTTACCTGGATGTCCGCGAATTCCTTGAGCGGGATCTGCTGCCCGCCGGGCGTGGCTACCAGGATATTGGCTATTTCATCGGGAGTATCCCGGTACTGGGGCTCCAGGCGCACGACGAGATCAAACTGCTTTTCCTCCTGCACCACCTGGGTGGCCACGTCCCCGCCGATCGCTGTTTGAATCAGGGCATTGATGTCGGCGACATTCAAACCGTAGCGGGCGATCCTGGCACGGTCGATCTTGATGGTCAGACTGGGTTGTCCGAGCTCCTGCACCAGGGTTACATCGGCGATGCCGCGCACCCGCTCCAGGATCTGCTTGATTGCCTTGCCCTTTTGCTGCAGCGTGTTGAGGTCGGCTCCGAAGACCTTAACCGCCAGCGCGCTTTTCAAGCCCGTCTCCGCCTCATCCACGGCATCTTCAGCCGGCTGGGTATAGTTGAAAATGATTCCGGGGAATGACTCGAGCTTGCGGTTGATCGCGGCGATCAGGCCGGCTTTGTTGTGGTAAGTGGTGCCATGCCAGTGCGCGTAGGGGGTAAGGCCGACGTAAAACTCGACGTTGAAGAAACCGGTGGAGTCGGTACCGTCGTCAGGCCGCCCCAGCTCCGAGGCGACCGTCGTCACCTCGGGAAAGGAGTGCAGCACGTCGCGCACTTTGGGAGCAATCTTCGCCGCCTCGTCGAAGGAGATCGTGTAGGGCATCGTGGCGCGCACCCACAGCGCGCCTTCGTCCAGTTGCGGCATGAACTCGGCGCCGATGCGCGGGATTAGCAACAGCGAAGCCGCCAGCAGCAGCACCGAGGCGAACGTTGTACCCCACGGATGCGCAAGACAGAAATCAAGTCCGCGGGTGTAGACCGACTTGATGTATTCGAAGGCGGCATTGCGTCGCTCCTGCACGCCGCGGCGCATGAACCACGCACACAACACCGGCAGCAGCGTCAGGGTGACGATCAGTGAACCGACCAGGGCGAAGATCATCGTGTCCGCCATCGGCTTGAAGAGCTTCCCCGAGGCTCCGGACAAGACATAGATCGGCAGGAAGCCGACGACGATCACGGCGACCGCATAGAAAAGCGGACGATCCACCTGCGCGGCCGCGCTCTTGATGGTGTCCACGATGTCCACGGGACTGCCACGGCGCGCCGCCACCTGGCGGAAGATGTTCTCCACCATAACCACCGCAGCGTCTACCAGGATTCCAAAGTCCACCGCTCCTATGGAAAGCAGGTTGGCGGAGGCGTTTTGCAGATCAAGACAAACGAACGCGAACAGCAGCGCCAGCGGGATGGTGCTGGCGACAATCAGGCCGGCACGAAAGTCATAGAGGAAAAATATGAGAACTACGACGACCAGCAGCATGCCTCGCAGCAGGTTGCGCTCCACCACCTCGGTCGTCAGCGCGACCAGGTCAGTGCGATCGTAGAAGGGAACAACTTTGACGTCCTTGGGCAGGATGGCGTCGTTGAGTTCCCGGGTCTTGGCCTCGACCCGCTTCAGGACGTCCTGGGTCTTTTCACCGGTTCTCAGCAGGATGACGCCCTCCACCGCGTCGTCCTGTTTTTCGTAGCCGAACTCGCCAAGACGGGGGGCGATGCCGATGACGACGCGGCCCAGGTCCTTGACCAGCACCGGTGTGCCATTGTTGACCGCCACCACCACATTGCCGATGTCCTCCGTGGTTTTGAGACGCCCGTTGCCGCGCACGTAGTAGAACTGCCCGCCCTGTGAATAGAAGCCGCCGCCGGCATTGGCGTTGTTGGCGGTCAGCGAGTTCTCCACCTGCTGGACCGACAGCCCGACCGAGGCAACCCGGACCGGATCGAGGAGTACCTGGTACTGCATCGTCCCGCCGCCGAAGCCCGAATCATCCGCGACGCCCGGAACGGCTTTGTATTGCGGTTCGATGATCCAATCTTCGAACGTCTTGAGCTCCATCGGCGAGCGGTCGGAGCTCTGCAGCACGTAGCGATAGATCAGGCCCGAGGGAGCGGACAGCGGCGCCAGCGTGGGTGTCACAGCGCTCGGCAGAGTGGCGTCGCCGAGTTGGTTTATGGCCTGCTGGCGCGCGAAGTAATCTGGAGTGCCAACCTCAAAGGTGAGGATGACATCCGACAGGCCATAGAGCGAGATTGAGCGGCTTGTTGCCAGCCTGGGGATGCCGTTCATCGCCAGTTCGACCGGCACGGTGATCAGCCGCTCCACTTCCTCGGCCGCGTGCCCGGGCCACTGCGTGATGATTTCGACCATGGGGGGCGCCAGGTCCGGATAGGCGTCGACCGGCAGGCGTCGCAGCGAGTGCCACCCCAGGCCGATCAGTACCAGCGTCATGAGGCCCACGAGCAGGGGCTGCCGCACCGAGGAGGCCACGATGCGGTCCATGATCGACGCGCTGCGCGGCGCAGATCCGTTTGGCGACGCGGGTGAACTCATTGCGTCTGCATGAATTGAACAAAGATGCCCCCGGCAACCACGATCTGATCGCCGGCTCGCAGACCGGCGTCAATGTCGTATTGGTCCCCGGCGCGATAACCGAGGGTTACGTGCTGCCGCGCGAAGCTGCCGTCGGCCTGAGCGAGGTAGACAAAGGGCAGGTTCTCGTCGTCCCGTAACACCGCGGAGACGGGGATCAGCAGCCCGCTGCTCTCCTGGCGCGCATGGATCAACACGCGCACATACATCTGCTTCTTGAGGAAGTTACCCGGATTTTCGACTACCACACGCACCTGTACCGCGCGTGTATCCGGATCCACCAGGGCGGAGATGTTGTCCACCTTTCCGGAAAAGCTGTTGGTGCCGACCCCGGTCTCCACCTGCGCGGAATCCCCGAGGTTCACCGCGGCGAGGTCCGAGCCGAAAAGCTGCGCCAGGACCCAGACACGCGAAAGGTTGGCAACCGTGAAACACGCCGTGGTACCCGCCTGCAGGAGTTCTCCGGGAGTAATCAGCCTTTCGACCAGCGTTCCGGCGATGGGCGCGCGGATGAACGCCGCAGTGTCCGGGACGCGCCGGCCCTCCTGGATGTCCTTGATAGTCTGGGGAGCGACCTTGAGCGACACCAGCCCCCGCAACGCGGCATCGCGATCCGCCTCGGCGCTGAGGGCGTCGGTTTGCGCCTGGTCCTCTTCGCGCTGCGAAACTCCGTTGTGCTCGAGCAGATCCTTATCGAGGTTGGCAAGCCGGCGGGCGGTCTGCGCCGTTGCGAGTGCCTTGCGATAGCTGCTGACGGCCGTGGCAAAGTCGGGCGATTCAACGCTCGCGAGCGCAGTGCCCTCCCGGACCTGTGCGCCCAGGGGGACGAGCAGCTGCGAGACCGGGCCGGAAAACGGCGCCAGCACGCTCGTGGCCTGATCGTTGTCGAAATCGACCACCCCCGTGGTCTCAACCGTGCGGTGAAATCTGGATGGCACTACGCTGTAGAGCTGCACATGCTGGCGCTGAGCCGGCGTCAGTCGGGCATTGTTGGCCGTCAACCCTGCGGACTGCGGGCTGCCGGCAGTCTTCGATGAACAGCTGCTGACTGACATGACAGCCGCCGCCAGGACGGCAACCGCACACGCTCGGGACTTATTTTCCATGTTGATCAGTTACCAGGTCGGCGCGGTTCCACCAGCCGCCGCCAAGGGCCTGAAACAAGGCCGCGGTGTCGGCAAAACGATTGGCCTGGGCCTGCACCAGGTTGATGAGAGCCTGTTGATAGGTCTGCTCGGCGTTCAACAACGCCAGGGAACTGGCGTAGCCGGATTTAAGTTGTCGTTGTGACAAGTCCAGGGTCACCTTTGCGGCAGCGGCTGCGGCTGCCGCCGCCTTCAGACCCTCGGCGTCCTGCTCGAGCGCCGTCAAGGTGTCGGCAACGTTCTGAAAAGCTGTGAGAACCGTGCTGCGGTATTGCTCCGCGGCCTGTACGTAAGCAGCCTTCGCCGCCCGCTCCTGATGCAGCAGCGTCCCGCCTTCGAACAGGGGCGCAGTCGCAGCGGCGCCCAGGCCCCAGAACCCCGTCCCCGAAGCGAACACCTGACTCATGGCCAGAGCCGTGCTGCCGGCATCGGCGGTCAGTTGAATGTTCGGCAGGCGGTTGGCGATGGCCACGCCGATCCTGGCGCTGGCGGCGTGCAGATTGGCCTCGGCCTGCAGCACATCCGGACGCTGTGCTACCAGTGCCGAGGGCAGGCTCACCGGCAGCTCCTGGGGTAGCTGCAGACTCGCAAGCGCGAAGTTCTCCTGGCTTGCCTGGTTGGGAAACTGGCCGGCGAGGACTGCCAGCAGGTCGCGCAGCTGCGCGGCTTGCTTGAGAAGGGGTGGGAGCGTGGCGGCGACTTGCGCGAGTTGCGATTCCTGCGCAGCCAGGTCGAGGCGGCTGACGTATCCCTTATCGAACTGATAGCGCAGGACCTGCACCATGCGGGAGTTGATGTCGATGAGTTCGCGGGTCGCATCGATCTGCGTCTGCACCGAGCCGAGCTGAACCGCGGTGACTACCACGTTGGCGGTGAGCGTAGTGTAGGTCGCGATCATCTGGAAACGTACTGCTTGCTCCTGCGCCTGCAACGACTCCACGGTGCGGCGGTTGAGGCCGAAAACATCCGGGACGTAGGCAACGCTGACCTGTGGCGTGAAAAGATTGTATAGAAAGGCGTTTGAGCTGGGCGCGGGTGAGATCGTCCCTGCCTGCCGCTGGCGGCTGGCCGAGAAGCTGGCCGAGACACTCGGATAGTAAGTGCCGCGTTGCGCGAGCACCTCCTCTCTGGCAACCGACAATGCCGCCTGCGCCGCCTTCAGATCGTGGTTATTTGTAAGCGACTGTTCGATCAGGTCGTTGAGCGGCCGGGAGTGAAATAAGGTCCACCAGTCCCCGGCGAGGTCATTCCCCCGGGCGAAGCGCTGCGCTTCCCCGCCCGGGACATTCGCGGTGCTCACCGTGGTGGAGAGGGCCGTGGCTGTGTAGTCGCTGACCTGCGGAGCGGCAGGTTTTTTGAAGTCAGGCCCGACAGCGCAACCGGCAACAAGCAATACGGCCAGGGGCGCGATGAAGGGCGGAGCGCGCGGCTTACAGACCAGGATCATATGGGGGTAAGAATCGCCGTGCCACGCTTCAGTTCCATGCTGGCATGCGCCGCCTGTTCGCCTGCAGTGATGAATGATGAATTGTCTGCTAAACCCTCCGCGACCGCCAGAGACTGACGCAGTCAGGGATTCACCGCCTGCAGCTGGCTCCAGTTTCCGGACACATGTTCGTTTGGATTGAAGCTCGCATCGTTGCTCATGATGTAGTCGTTGGATCCGTTCTGCCAGGCGTGATCGTATAGGTTGCTCAACTCCTGCGTTTTCCCCGTCGATGGGTCGCGGAAAGTCTGAACACCGCGGATATTCTGGTCCGCGCGGAAAGCGCTGGCGTCGGCGCCGCGCATCGCGTTCGCGGTCTCGCCATTGATGGTGTCCGCCGCGTGCTGGTAGAACTGGGCCCATATCTGGTCCATGGCCGCCACCTTTTGCGCTTGCGCCTGGTACAGCTTCGCCAGGACGCCGTTGGAATAGGTCACCCACTGCGGCTCGGGCTGCATGGAATTGACGATCACCTGAAACAGTTTGTCGTTCGCATCCAGCTGGCCTTTAGGCGCTGCAAACGATACCAGCGCCGTCGCATGCGAATCGTAGAACGAGCCGCGGCCGGCAGGGTAAATATTGACCACGACACCCACGGCCACCCAGGCCTCCACATCCTTCCCATCTTTCTGGTATGCCAACCGGACGCGAACGGCGTCGGTGCGGGTGGTTCCCGTGTTGCCGTTCCCCGGCGGCAATCCGCGTCGCTTGCGCACGATCTCGTTGAGTTCAGGAAACGGTGACACTGACACGACCGTCGTGCCGCTCGGGTACAGTTTGATGACGCTCTGACGGATGTAGTCCTCGGGCTTCATGGGTTTGGCGACCGGACAGGGCTTACCCCCGGCTCCGAGGGCACGTCGCTTTGGATCATTCAGGCTTTTCAGCACCGACGGGTCATCTGCGTATTGCCAGCTGGAGTCGGGGCCAGCGGCAAACACGGTGGATTCATCCGCGCTGTTCGCCTTCAGGCTGACGGCCCAGATGTCCGCAAAACAACCGCTCGGGCCGGTACCGAATTGGACCGTTCCCTGCATCTTCCAGGTCGACGGAATCAGCAGGTCGTAGGCCGGCAGGGTCGGATGGGCAGTATCGATCGTGTTACCCGTTATCTGTACCTTCTTCATGACCAGATAAGATCCGCCGGCGCCCGCAGTCGCCGGCTTCCTGGTGACGGATGCGCTGGAGGTGCGCGCCGGTGTGGCGGATTGGGGAGTTGCGGCCGGAGATGCAATGAGCGCGTCAGCCGCGTCAGCGGACGAGGTGGCGGACCCGCTCGGTGGCGCTGACGGGGCGGCACTCTGCGCGCCGCCCGCGCTCATTCTCGAGGCCTGGGCGGCAGCCTGTTTGCACTGTTCCGACAGGGAGTCTTTGTGCTGCTTGAGGCAAGCGATGACCCGGCCGCCTCCGGCGGGCACGTCAGAACAGAATCTGCGCGCGTCATCCGCGCAGCCGGCAGTAAGAATCTGAGTGGCCGATTGCGCGTGCGCCAGACCAAATGGCGCGCCCGCTGCCGCACTGACAGCCAGGACTAACGTCAAGCGCCTCATAGACAACCTCGAGCTGCGGTAGTGGACCATTGGCATATATTTTTCCGCCTGCGAATGCACGCGCGCTCGCAGCTCTTTGCAACGGTGTTGAACGGACTCCCCCGTCACGACTATACCCTCTCCCCCTGCCTGCGCGATGCCGGATGCGCTTAGCTACTTCACAGCGGATTTTTCAGATCAATCACCAGCTCTCCGGTTTCGTACGCATCCGAGTAGTGACCGCGTATCACGGCCCCCACGATCTGCGCGCGAATCGCCATGCGGGCGCTCGAGCTGCCATCCGGGTAGCGGGCCAGCGGGATCCCGAATCTCTTCGGCTGCGTGACCGTCCCGGTTCCCTCGATGTTCTGAGGCCTGGTGAGATCCAAAGACCCGCTAACCTTAACCCCGGTGGTTCCCGTGTACTCGAAGCCGCCGTCGCTGCCGAGGACGATCCGACCGCGAAGCACCTGACCAGGAAGCAGGCTGCTCGTGGAATACGCCCCATAAGTTCCGGCGCTCACGGTGACGGCGGGCGTCTGGCGGGCGGGAGCCGTCGGCGCGTCCACCGCGGGAATAGCCACCGAGCGGGCCGCCACGGTCGTTCCCGCATCCGCGGTGCTTACCGGGGCAGGGGCGCTGGCCTTATGCGCGGCCGCGGCGCGCTGCTTCAGCTTGCGCAGTGCCAGTGCTGCCTCGGCGGCATGGGGTCCCTGGGGAAATTGCTTTTGGTAGTCCGTGAAGTCCGCCCGATCGGTGCTGTCCTTGATGCGATTCCAGTATTCCTGCTCGAGCTCGCCCGCCGTCTGCACGTGCAGCCCACCGGCTGCGGCCGCCGCCGCGGGCTGCGGCCGGGCGACAGCCACCTGGCCTGGCGGCACGAAGTAGTAGTCGCCAATTGTCTGGTCGTACAGGGCAGGGACCTGCTCGTGGTTGACCGTCCTGGCGACCTGCACAACCTGGTACGAGACGTTCTTGAGCAGCTGATTTGCCGTCACACCCGGCTTCTTGATCTCGCGGATAAGAATCCGTGTGAACAGGCCATTCGGGTCTGTGTCGTGGTCACCGACGTGATCGAGCGCCTCCTGGCCGCTGCCGGCGGAATACATCACCATCTGGCCAGTCGCGGCCTGCATCACCAGGCCCTTCTTGCCAATTGACCTGCCGGCGCTCTTGAACGGGTTTTCACGGCAGGCATCGATGATCGCGAGCGAGAAGCGTGCTTTTTGCTCACTCATGTCATCGAGGACGCGCTGCAGCCCCACCGAGTCGTCGGCAACCTCTTCTTCGTTCTGCGGTAAGAGGTCCACGGGTATCAGATAGTTCGTGCCTCCGAACTGCACGCCGTGGCCCGAAAAGTAGAACACCACCTCGTCGCCCCCGGCGATCTGCGCCTTGAAAGTGCGCAACGCGACCTTCATCTGCTGCAGAGTCACGTCTTGCTTGAGGGTCACGGCAAACCCGAGGCTTTGCAGGGTAGCGGCGACCGCCCTGGCGTCAGAACGCGCGTTGCGGAGCACGTCGGCGTGCTGATAGTTATCGTTGCCGATGACGAGCGCCAGCCGGTGTGCGGCCTCAACCGGGACGGCACTGGCCAGCAAGAGCAGTGCCGCGAGCGTACGCCCGAACCAGTGCAGGGGGCACGACTGCTGGCTCATTTGGCTCCCGCGCCGGCAGCGGCGGCGGCAATCAGCAACTGACCGACCTTCTCGTTCGGGTCGGGCAACATCGCGGCGAGCAGCTTCAGTGTCTGCGGCGGGGTTCCGAGTTCGGCTACCTGTACTCCGAACTCGGCGCGTCCGAAATCCCGGGTGCGATCTGCACCGAAGGAGGTGGGTATGATCGGCACACGTGTACCACTGGCAGCGTCCGTGGCGTAGTACTTCAGGTACGCGCCGGGCTTCAGGTCCACGCTCTGGGTGATGAGTGTCTGCTCGAAGATCTGCGCGTGATGTCCGGAAAACTCCTCGCGCCACACCGCGTCGGCCCGCACCGACACCGCCACTGCGTAGTGCCCGTCGACGCTCTTGGCGCCACTCTGGCCGATATACAGCCGTAGCGGGCGCAGCAGGATGGCATCGTGCGCGGCGTCAAGCTGTACGCTCGCGACCAAATCGAGTGCCACCTCATCAGCGTCCGGGTCAACGGCCGCGAAGCGCGTAAAGCGTATGCAGCTGATGCGGTTGTTCAGCGGCGCAGCGCTGCCTGACAGGTCGCCACCCCGGTAGTAGTCCCCGCTCGCGGTGGCATCGGATACCGTGGCGTACTTCAGCAATTCCTCGTGAACAGCGACGGCCACCGGATGCAGCGCGACCCGCCACGCCTGGGTGGCAAAGCTCCACAGAAACTCCCGTGAGGCCTGCGGCCCCTGGTTCTCGCCGTTGGCGCAATCGCGAACCAGGGCCGCCTCGGCCGGGCTCGTCGGGTCGACCGTCCGTGGGCGGTGCTCGGACAGGGCCTGCTTGGCCGCGCTGCCGGGAATCAACACCAGAACGGCGCGAGTCGGCGCTAACGTGACCGACTCGCGCACGGCCGGGTCCGCCGCGACCGCGTCCGGACATTGCGCTGCCAGCGCCATCGCCGTCAGCGTCCACGCCGCGAAACCTCGCCGGATAATCATCAGCCCGCCCCTATCTGACCGTGAACTCAAGTGGCTGCCGCCCGGTGCGCCC
Source organism: uncultured Gammaproteobacteria bacterium (assembly GCA_963718865.1). Classification (GTDB taxonomy): domain Bacteria; phylum Pseudomonadota; class Gammaproteobacteria; order Steroidobacterales; family Steroidobacteraceae; genus 13-2-20CM-66-19. The sequence goes on from CAVRAE010000003.1 coordinate 80,493, forward strand.
GATGTTGTCTGCGACCTCGATGGCGAGTTTGTGGCTGCCGCTCGGCAGCTGCGCGCCGCTCGCTTGCAGGCCGGCTGCCGAAACCTGCACTCCCGGTGCATTGAGAATGCGCTTGGTGATGTCGAGCTTCAGGAACCCGTACATGATCTTCAGCGATGCGATGTTGACGCTCGCGCCCTGCGCCGCCTTGAAGTGCACGTCGATGTCGACCGGCGGCTGGATGGGCGCGCTGCGATCGGGCTTGATCACGGTGATGGTGGGCGCGTCGAAGTCAGCGGCCCGCAGGGTGATCGTAGCCCCCGGTGTTGCGCGCGCCGCCAGCTCAGACTGGTACTCCTGCGCCGACAACAGCTGGAAACCAGCGTGGGGAGCTGCGCTGGCGAGCGAGGCCACCATGAGACCCGCGCCCACCAGCAGGAAGAGCTTTGATGACATACGTGAGTGTCCTTCTAGTTTGCCGCTGCGCTGTTTACCTTGACAGTCAGTGTCCCGGCCGCGAACTCGCTCTCGCGGGTGGCCACGCTGATCGCGCGGGTCGCGCGTGCGGACACATCGGTAAATGCCTCCTGCATCCGACCCGCCGCGTCGCGGCCCTCGATGCCGAGCTCCAGGAAGTTGACCCGCTGATCGGTCAGGAACGCCACCACCAGGGAGGGGCCGGTGGGCTCTGCAGCGCGCAGCACAAAATTCATGGCCGCGGTCGGGAAGCGAAATGGGCCGGCCTTGACCTCGTTGGACGGGGTGTACTTGTTCGGATACAGGACCGTGGTGCGATCCTGGCTGTCGACGGCGACCACGTTCAGAAAGCCGCTGCGCGGCAAGCTCACGTCGAGCACGATCTCTTGTCCAACCCGCAGCTGGTGCCCGCTGGCAGAGACTGCCAGCGGTTCGCCGTGCGCCGCCAGCGCCGCCAGCGCCTGCCACGTGGGACCCTGACCGTCCCGCAACGGGATCAGATCGAGCGCGCCGCGAATGAGGCGGTCATTGCCATCGGCAACCGGATGCTGATCGTTCAGGTGCACAGCGATGAACGCCGCCGTTGAGGTGCGCACCTCGGCGACCGTCGGGTGCTTGCCGTCACGCGCGGCGCCTTGAATCGCGTCCACGACGCCCAGCGTGAAGTAGCCGCCCTGTTCGCTGTCCCCCGCGGATTCGTCGTCGCGCGCGGCTGACAGCGCCGCGTAGTTCTCCGCCCCCGAGGGCACCCGCAGGGCACGCGTCGTCATGGACTGAGTCGGCATGCCCGGATAGGAAAAGAACTTGCTCACTCCGGACCCGAGGCTGAGGTTGGTGAGCTTCAGGCTGCGAGTTGCCGTCCCGCTGTGACAGGCATCGACCAGCACCAGTATGTTGTGGCTGGGGATCGCCGCGAGCGCCGCGCCCAGCTCATGCCCGAGCAGCACATTCCTGAGACTCGCGCGGCCCTGGATCTGAGCGCGCCGCACGTCCCGCATCACCAGGGCATCGTCAGCGCCGCCGGGGCTGCCCGCATCCGGGACGCGCGTGCCGTGGCCGCTGAAGTAGATGAGTACGTGATCATCAGGGCCCACGCCATTGCGGGTCCAGGTCGCCAGCGCCTGCCTGACATTCGCGTAGGTCGCCTGCTCATTCAGGAGCACCTTGATGTCGCCCGGTTTGAACCCCATGATCGCGGCGACTTTCTTCATGTTGTCGATATCGAGCTCAACGCCCGGAAGAAAGTTGTTCGGTATATCTCCAACCCCGATCAGCAGTGCCCGCGGGCTTGCCTGCACGGGCGCGGCCAGGAGCGCGCCCGCCGCGAGCACGCCGAGCAGCCGCAACGACCTCCGCATATCCCGCGTGCCTTTCACTTAAGCGCGCGGCAGGGTGCTGATCTCAACCCGCCGCTGCTCGAGCGCATCCGGGGCGACTCCCGGCAGCGGCTGCGTTGCGCCAAATCCGCTCGCCTCGATCCGCCCGGGCGCAATGTTGAAGCGCTTGAGGAGGTAACTGCGCACGGAGCGTGCCCGCGATTCAGAAAGCCGCAGGTTGTGGTCCGGCGACCCCGTGGAGCTGGTGTGGCCGGCGATCAGAAATCTCGCGCCGGACAGCCGCTCGGATTTGAGCGCGCCGCCAAGTTGCGCCAGTTGTGCGTGTGCGTCCGGCGTCAGCCGGGCACTGTCGTTTGCAAAGCGGATATCGAGGATCATCTTGCCGGCGCTGCCCGCCGCTGGGCCACCGCCGCCGGCCCGCGGCGCCACGACCAGGCTGCGCGTGCCGGAGGTGTGCGGCTGCAGAGCATTGATGATGGTCTCGCTGTCGACGACCCTCGGCGGCGGGGCAGCGATAGCCGCACATGCATTTGACAGCAAGAGCAGCGCGGCCAGCGCGCGGCTCATGCGAGCAGTTTTGTCCATGACGCGAACTCCAGGTGCCATAAGGCACGCCGGCAGCGGCGCGCCCCAGGTTGTTCGTCTCGTTTCTGATCCCCGGCGGAAATTATCGTTAGCGTGCCGCCCGACACCCGGGCCCGGCCGGATGTACTTGATTTCGCAGGGCAGCATACGACAGCATCAAGTCATGTCAATGGGAGGTACCGCTGGCGGCGCTGCGAGTGCCGCCGGCAAGCCGCCGGCTGCGCACGGCAGCCTGTTGCGGGCGGCATTACACAGCCTGCTGCTGGCCTCCGTGGCGCTGTTTTTCCTGAATTTCAATCTCTTTGGGACCGCCAGCGCGAGCAAGCGCTTTTCCCAGGACCTGGTGTACGCGTGGTTCGGCAATGAGGCGTGGCTGTACCCGCGCGTGCCGCCTGTCGCGCCCGGCGCAGCGCAGCGCCCGGCGGCGCCGCCGCGGGTCGTGGTAGTGATGCTCGATGAGCAGGCGCTGGCGCTGCGCGGGGCGCGCTGGCCGGTGCCGGTGGAGTTTCATGCCCAGTTCCTGGCGGAACTCGAGGTACTGCGGCCGCGCGCCATCCTGCTCGACTTTCTGTTGATCGATCCGGCGGCGCGGCAGGCTAGCTGCGACCTGTTGACGGTCGGCAGCAGGCTGCGCCACGACGGCATTGCCTTGTACGTGGCCGTGACCACACCCGAGGACCTGGAGCCGATGGACGCAGCCGCCTGCCGTGACGCCAGCGGGGCGCTCATCCATCCGGCACAGGTGTTTACGCCGGTGTCGGTGCAACGCCAGGTCGACGGCAGCGATTTCGTGAGCCGCCGCTATCCATTCGAGCAGCGCGCCAATATGGCCGCCGCCGGTGCCGGAGTGGCGAGCGCGGCGGTGCGCATGTACTGCGACGCCGTCAGCGCACCCGCGGCCTGTGTCGCGCGACTCACCGGCGGGCGCAGCGCCGACGCGGGGTTCGAGCTGGCCTGGTCGCCCGAGGGTGATCCGTTCAACCAACGCTGGTCGCACGCGTCATGTATCGAAACCACATCGCCGGTGCGGGCAATTCTCAACCAGCCGGCCTTGCCACGCGAATCGCCATGTCCGCCGGTTGCAACCCTGTTCGCGGCGGCGCTGCTGGACCCGCAGGCGGATTCCGCCCTCGGTGCTGACAACCAGGAGCTGTTCAGGCTTACCGATGGCTCGTTTCTCATGGTGGGCGGAAATTTCCGCGGCAGCGGCGATCTCATCACGACGCCGATGCACACGCTCTTGCCCGGGGTCTACTATCACGCGGCCGCGCTGGAGAACCTGCTCGCATTCGACGGTCGTCCCAAGGTGCGTAAGGAATTCCGCACCCCGAGCATGGCCTTTTACGCCTACGACCTGCTGGTGCTGTGGGCGTTGGCGGCGATTTTCCAGTGGCGCCAGGCGTGGGTGCAGCGCGTGCACCCCGGAGAACACAGTCCCTTTGAGCTGTCCGCTGCGGCGCGCGCCTGGCTCGCGCCGCTCATCGCACGCTGTCCGACACCGCTGTGGATCATTGCGACGGCGGTGCTGCTGTTGCTGTTGTCGACCTACAAATCACTGCAGCTGATTGCCGTGGCCGTGACGGTGGCGACTCTGGTGGGGGTCGAGCTGCGTGTCGCGCCCGCAGTCGAGGTTCGCGAGCGCGTCCGGGGTCTGCTGGTGTATCTCACGACCATGGGCCTGTCGCTGGTGCTGATCATCGTGGCGATCTGGGTGGGTTACCGCTGGCTGCGGCTGCCGCCAGGAGACTGGCTTGGCTATTTCTCGTTCGTGGCCTTCGGCTTCTTCGTCGCGCGCACGGCGATCCTGGAGTTTGGCCGGCGCGTGGATGAGTTGTATATCGCACGTACCACCGGCGGAGGCAGGCGATGAAACGATGGCTGCTCATTGTGATCGCGACCGCGGCGGCTTCACCGGGCGTTTGGGCCGCTGAGCCGGCCCCGGCGGACAAGCCTGCCGTGTGCCCGCTGCTCGGTCAGCGCATCCTCGGGCCGCGCTCCGAAGAGCGCCCCTTGCCGCTGTCGACGGGGAGTGCCGCGCGCGGTTTCCGTCCGGCGTGCTCCGTGTCCTGGAGCACCCTGAGTCCCAACAACCAGCCGCTGAAGATCGTCGACTGTTTCAACGGCAGCCTGCTGCAGGTCGCCAACAATACGGCGTGCGGTGCCAACACCGGCCCGCTATGGGTGAGTAGCCGCTGGGTGGTAACCACCGCGGACAAGCAGCAACCGGCAAGCCGGGCGGCAACCTGTCAGCAGCTTGAAACGAGCGCCCTGGCGGCAACGCGGGAACTCGCACTGGATTGTGTGCCGAAGAAACGCACGCCCGCTACGCCGCAGCCATAGCCCATTAAGCACTGCGTCATCACCACAGCGATACCCGTTCAGCCGGCGGCAGATACAACGCGTCCCCGGGCTTAACCTGCGGAAACGCCTCGTACCAGCCGCCGCTGTTGCGCACCACGCCGTTCACCCGGAACGCTGATGGGCTGTGGGGGTCCGAGAGCACGACCCGATGCGTGAGGCCGGCGGTCCACACTTCGCGCCAGCTCTGGCCGTACGCAATATAGAAGCGCTGCTCACCGCTGAAGCCGTCAAGCACCGGGGCGGGCTTGCCACCCAGAGCGATGTGGTAGGCCTTGTAGGCGATCTCGAGTCCCGCCAGGTCCGCAATGTTTTCGCCCAGTGTCAGGTGCCCGTTTATGTGCAGGCCCGGGAGCGGCTCGTATTGATCGTATTGCCTCGCGAGCGCCGCCGTGCGCGCGTCGAAGTTCTTGCGATCCTCCGCGGTCCACCAGTCGCTCAAGCGGCCGGACGCATCGTACTTGCTGCCCTGATCGTCGAAGCCGTGGCTGATCTCGTGCCCGATCGTGGCGCCAATCTCGCCGTAGTTCACCGCATCGTCGGCGTGCGGATCAAAGTAGGGCGGCTGCAGGATGCCGGCCGGAAAAACGATCTCGTTCAGGGGCGGATTGTTGTAGGCATTGTTGGTTGCGGGCGTCATGCCCCACTCGCCGCGATCGACCGGGCCATCGATGCGCTTGAGTTGGCGGTTCCATTCGAACACCTGTGCGTTGGTGACGTCCTCGACCAGTCGTCCGGGCACGATGGTGAGCGTCGAGTAGTCGCGCCACTTGTCCGGATAACCCACTTTGACGGTAAAGCGCCGGATCTTTTCCAGTGCCTTCGCCCGGGTGGCCGGGCCCATCCAGGTGAGTGTCTGGATGTCGGCGTCGTAGGCCTTGAGGATATTCGCCACCAGTTGCTGGATTTTTGCCTTGGCCTCGGGTGGGAAGTAGCGCGCCACATAGAGTTTGCCGAGAGCCTCGCCCATCTGAGAATCGAGCAGATGGATGCCGCGCAGCTCGCGGGACAGCTGCTGCTTCTGTCCGCCGATCACCATGCCGTAGAAGGCGAAATCCGTGTCATCGACCCGCCGCGGCAGATAGCCGGCACGCGAGTGCAGATAGCGCACGGTGAGGTAGTCGCGCCACACGGCAACCGGCGTTGTGGCAAACACCGCCGCGAGCTTTGGAAACGCAGACTTCTCGCGCACGATCACGCTGCGTTCGCCCTGGGGCGAGGTTGGCGAGACGCCGGCGGCGGCAAAGAACTCATTCCATGGAAACTGCGGTGCGAACTGCGCGAGCGCGGTGGTGCTCATCGGGTTATAAACCTTGTCGGCTTCGCGGCGGTCCTCCGCGGGCCAGTGCACTCCGGCAATCTTTTCCTCGAGCGCATAGACCGCAGCACTGCGCTCCGGATCCTGTACGCCGGCGATACGCAGCATCGCGGCGAGGTAGGTCTTATAGGCGTCCCGGGTGGCAGCGCTGTCCTTGTCCTGCAGCAGGTAGTAGTCGCGGTCGGGCATACCGAGTCCGGATTGCAATAGCAGGACGACATAGGCGTCGGGGTTTTTCTCATTGACGTCTATGTCGATTTCATATGGGCCGCCGACCTGGGTGGCCGGGGATCCCATGAATGCCGCGACATCGGCCAGTGTCTTGAGCGTCGCGATCCGCGTGAGCTCGCCCTGCACGCTCGTAAGCCCGGCAGCCTCGATGGCGCGCGTATCCTCGAAGGCATTGTAAAGGTCGCGCAGCTTGCGCTCCTCGGGGCTCAGCGCGCCGTCGGGCCTGGCGGTCAGGGCCGCAACGATGGACTTGAGGCGCGCCTCGTTCCCCCTGTCGAGTTCGAGGTTGACGCCTGCGACCGTGCGATCGGCCGGGATGACGGCTGATTTCAGCCAGCTGCCGTTGCTATAACGGAAGAAGTCGGTTCCCGGGTTGACCGACGGATCCATATAGGTGAGCGTGACGCCCCAGGGCCCAAACACCGGCCCGGACGGGGAACTGGCGCCGAAGGCGATGGCGATCAATGCGCCGCACAGCAAGGCGCTGAGAGTTTTTTTCATCCGGCGGATCTTGACGTAAACCCGGGGAGTCCGCTATTTCAGGCGCGAAGTTAACACCGGTCAGGCGTTCCCGCGCAACCGGTCCCCGGCGGCGAGCAGCAGTCACGCGGAGTTTTTATAAGTGAAAATCAACACCACGCTCCTGTGCGGAGCACTTGCCGTCCTGGCCACCGGGGCGTGCGCGGTCGCAGGAGCCGATGACGTGAGCAGCAAACTTCCCGCGGCGGGCGGGGCCACCGATCCCTACCTGTGGCTCGAGGACGTGCATGGCGAGAAGCCGATGGAGTGGGTGCGGACCCAGAACGCCCGCTCGATGGCGGTTCTGGAAACCGACCCGGACTACCAGAAAGACTATGACGCGATCCTGCGGGTGATGGATGCCACCGACCGCATTCCCTACGGGACACTCGAGCACCAGTACGTGTTCAACTTCTGGCAGGACGCGCAGCATTCCAAGGGAATCTGGCGGCGTACCGGCACGGCGCAGTACGCGCGCCCGGCGCCCGAGTGGGAGACGCTGCTTGATCTGGACAAACTGAGCGCCGAGGAGCACGAGAACTGGACCTGGAAGGGCGCGGACTGCTCGCCCACCCTCAAGCGCTGCCTCGTGAACCTCTCGCGTGGCGGCGGCGATGCGGTCGTCATGCGCGAGTTCGATCCGGCGGCCAGGGCATTTGTCGCCGACGGCTTCACGCTGAAGGAGGCCAAGTCCGCCATCACCTGGCTCGACGAGGACACGGTGCTGTTCGGCACTGATTTTGGCCCGGGCTCCCTGACCACGTCCGGCTACCCGCGCCTGGTGAAGCTCTGGAAGCGCGGCGAGCCGATGGACAAGGCGAAGACTATCTACGAGGCAAAGGACAGCGACGTCGCAGCTACGGGCGTTGTCTTTCACGGCCCGCAGGCGCGCATTGCACTCATCCAGCGGGACGTGAGCTTCTTCACTTCCGAGTACTACCTGCTCGCCGCCGACGGCTCGACGCAGCACATTCCGGTGCCCCTGGGGGCGGACCTGAAGGGCGCGCAGGGCAAGCACCTCATTTTCACGCTGCGCGATGACTGGACGCCGCCGGGCGGCGCGCCGATCCGCAAGGGATCACTGATTGCGTGGCGCGCGGGCGAGGCGGTCGCGGTGCTCTTTACACCCGACGCGCACAGCGCCATCGATGAGGTGACCCCGGGGCGCGATGCGCTGTACGCGTCCATCTACCGCGATGTCACCGGCAGCATCCATGTATTCCGCGAGGGCGCCAACGGCAAGTGGAGCGACACCGAGGTGCCGCTGCCTGCGGGCGGCTCGACGCATATCGTGTCGGCGAATGCCTGGGGGCCCCAGGTGCAGTTTCGCTTCGAAAGCTACGTCACGCCCACGACGCTGTACGCCGACGCCGGGGATGGCAGGGCGGTGGCGATCAAGTCACTCCCGGCGCGCTTCGATGCGTCGCGGTTGTCGACCCAGCAGTTCTTTGCCACTTCAAAGGATGGCACGCGGATTCCGTATTTTGTAACCCGTGCCGACAATCTCACCGGGCCGGCGCCCACGGTGTTGTATGGCTACGGCGGCTTCGAGATCTCCGAGACGCCGAGCTACTCGGCGAACTTCGGCATGCTGTGGCTCACCCGCGGCGCAGTTTACGTGGTGGCCAACATTCGCGGCGGCGGCGAATACGGACCGGCCTGGCACCAGGCGGCGCTGCTGCAGAACCGCCAGAGGGCCTACGACGACTTCCAGGCCGTGGCGCAGGACATCATCCGCCGCGGCATCACCACGCCGAAGCAACTCGGGATCATGGGCGGATCCAACGGCGGCCTCCTGGTGAGTGCCAACATGGTGGAACGGCCGGAGCTGTTCGGTGCGGTGGTCTGCCAGGTGCCGCTGATAGACATGATCCGCTATACCCAGATTGGCGCGGGGGCTTCCTGGGAAGCCGAGTACGGTGACCCGGCGAAGCCTGCGGACCGGGCCTGGATCATGAAGTACTCGCCCTACCAGAATGTCCGTGCCGGCACGCGCTACCCGCCGGTGTTCTTTGTCACCGCGACGAGCGATGACCGCGTCACCCCGGTGCACGCGCGCAAGATGGCCGCGCTGATGGAAGCCCAGGGGCACGACGTGCTTTTCCATGAGAACACCGATGGCGGTCACGCGGCCGCGGCCAACCACAAACAGGCGGCGCAGATGTGGGCCTTAAGTTTCGTGTACCTGAAGCAGAAGCTGACCGGTGCCCAGGAGTCTGCGGTGCACGGTTCGCATTGAAGCGATGAGCATCGAAGTGCTGCGCGCGGCGGCGCGCGCGGCGGTTCCCTGGAAGAACGGCGGGGGAGTTACGTGCGAAGTCGCCGTACACCCCGCGGGAAGTGGTTTCGACACGCTCGACTGGCGCGTGAGCATCGCGCGTGTTTCTACCGCCGGTCCGTTTTCTTGCCTGCCCGGCGTGGATCGCCGCCTGGCCGTGCTCGAGGGGACCCTTTCGATAGTCATCGGCGGACAGCGCGAGGCACAGCTTTCTCCCGAGGCCGCACCCCTGCATTTCGCCGGCGAGGAATCCGTACGCGCCCAGCCGGTTGGCGGGCCGGTGACTGACCTCAACGTCATGACACGGCGCGCGAAGTTCAGCTCCAGCCTGGCGCTGCATCAAACCCAACAGGCTACCGACGTTACCAGCGAGGCGGCGCGCGTACTGGTGGTGGCGCTGACGGATCTTGTGCTCGAGGCGCAAGCCACGACCTGGCGCTTGTCGCGTCTGGATGCGGTGCGTATCGAAGGCGACTCGCGGTGCGAGATCCGGCCACACGCCAATCAGGCACGCTTCTATGTGGTCCGGCTGCAGCCGCTGGGTGCCTGAGGGACGCGGGGCGCCAAAGCAAGCGGCCGTCCCATTTAGGCCAGAGTCCCGCGCGCCGCACTGTCACGCTGCGCGTGATGCTTGCGACCGATCATCCCTATGTGCTCACTGCCACCTGCCAGAGCCGCATGGGCACAACCGCGGCCATCACCGGCTTTCTCGCCGCGCGCCGTTTCTATCTCATGGAAATGCACCAGTTCGACGATACCAGCTCGCAACGCTTCTTCGTGCGCATCACCTTCTGCGGCGTGCAGGGGGAGACGCTCGACCTTAAGGACCTGCGCGCCCAGTTCCAGGCCGTGGCGAGCCGCGAGGAGATGCAATGGCGAATCCACGACAGCCGCGAGCGCACCCGGGTGCTCATCATGGTGTCGAACCTGGATCATTGCCTCGAGGATCTGCTGTACCGTCATCGCACCGGCGAGCTGAAGATGGACGTCACCGCCGTGGTGTCGAACCACCTGACCCTGCAGGGAATTGCCGAGCGCCACGAGCTGCCGTTCTTTCACCTGCCGGTGACCCCGGCAACCAAGGCGCAGCAGGAGCAACGCCTGATGCAACTGGTCGACTCCACAGGCACCGGCCTGGTGATACTGGCCCGCTACATGCAGATCCTCTCGGATGACTTGTGCGGCCGGCTCAAGGGCCGCGCCATCAACATTCACCACTCCTTTCTGCCGGGATTCAAGGGTGCAAAGCCCTACCACCAGGCCTACGACCGCGGCGTGAAAGTGATCGGCGCCACCGCACATTACGTCACGCATGACCTGGATGAAGGCCCGATCATCGAGCAGATCGTCGAGCGCGTCGATCACGGCTACACTCCGGACATGCTGGTTGCGGCCGGCCGCGACTCGGAGCGGCGGGCGCTGTCCGCCGCGGTGCGTTATGACCTCGAGCACCGCGTATTTCTCAACGGCAACCGGACGGTCGTTTTCAGGTAGACGCGCGCCGCAAATCGACTAGGTCAGGCGGTGCGCAGGTGCCCATAATGACCGGTCGTCCCAGGTGCGTAACGCGCACAAACAGCGGGGAAATTCCCATGGACCAGCAGCCCCAGCCAAGTCAGCCGGCGCGCTCGCGCCGCCCGAGCGGACGGGACGCGAAGATTGCCGCGCGCACGGCGCGCAGCCACGCGTTCGTCCCCTTCATCACCCGCAAGATCCCGTACTACGAGGTGCTGGGAGCCGAGGGGCTGGAACTGCTCGAGCACAATGCCGACACCATCCTCGAGGAAACCGGCATCGACTTCCGCGAGGATGCGGAGGCGCTGCAGATCCTCAAGGCTGCCGGCGCCGATGTGCAGGGCGAACGGGTGCGCTTTCCGCGCGGCATGTGCCGCACGATCGTGCGCCGCTCCGCGCCCCAGGAGTTCACCCAGTTTGCGCGCAACCCCGCGCACAACGTCGTGATCGGCGGCAACCGCACCGTGTTTGCGCCCGCCTACGGCTCCCCGTTCGTGCGTAACCTCGATGAGGGCCGCCGTTACGCGACCATCGAGGACTTCCGCAACTTCGTGAAGCTCGCCTACACGGCGACCTCGCTGCATCACTCCGGCGGCACCATCTGCGAGCCCGTCGATCTGCCGGTCAACAAGCGGCACTTCGACATGGTGTACAGCCATATGAAGTACAGCGACAAGCCCTACATGGGTTCAGTCACCCACCCGGAGCGGGCACGCGATACGGTCGAGATGACGAAGATCCTCTTCGGCGAGAACTTTACCGATCCTGCGACCGGCAAGCCGCGCACCTGCGTCGTGAGTCTCATCAACGCCAACTCGCCCCTCACCTGGGACGCGACCATGCTCGGTGCGCTCAAGACCTACGCGCGGGCGAACCAGGCGACGATTGTCACGCCGTTCATTCTCGCCGGCGCCATGTCGCCGGTGACCGTGGCCGGTACCGTTGCGCAGACCCTGGCCGAGGCGCTCGCCGGCATGACACTCGCGCAACTGGTAAACCCGGGCGCGCCGGTGGTGCTGGGCAGCTTCGCATCCTCTTTGTCGATGCAGTCCGGCGCACCCACCTTCGGCACGCCGGAGCCGGCGCTGGTGCTGTACGTCATGGCGGCGCTCGCGCGGCGTCTCGGAGTGCCGTTCCGCTCCGGCGGCGCGTTGTGTGCGTCCAAGGTTCCGGATGCCCAGGCGGCTTACGAGTCCGCGAATACGCTGGTGCCGACCTGTCTCGGCGGCGTGAATTTCGTGCTGCACACGGCGGGCTGGCTTGAAGGTGGCTTGTCCATGGGTTACGAGAAATTCGTCATGGACACCGACCAGGCGGGGATGATGCACACGCTGCTCGCCGGAGTGGACTTAAGCGAGAACGGCCAGGCGCTCGATGCCATTCGCGAAGTCGGCCCGGGGAAGCACTTTCTCGGCTGCGCCCACACCCAGGCGAACTTCCAGACCGCCTTCTACCGCTCACCGCTGGCCGACAACAACAGCGTCGAACAGTGGCAGGCGGAAGGCTCCAGGGACATGGCGCAGCGCGCCAATGCGCTGTGGAAGAAGCAACTCGCCGAGTACCAGGCCCCGCCGCTTGATCCGGCGGTGGATGAAGCGCTGCTGGACTACATCAACAAGCGCAAGGCGTCGTTCCCCGACTCGAACGTCTGACGCCCGCCAGCCCCTTACCACCAGCCGCGGCGCTTGAACCACAGAATCGGCAGCAGAATGCTCACGGCGATGAGCGTCAGTCCGTAGGGGTAGCCCCAGCGCCAGGCGTACTCCGGCATGTTGTGGAAGTTCATGCCATACATGCTGGCGATCAGGGTCGGAGGAATCCCGACCACGGATACGATGGTGAGCACCTTGAAGATCTCATTCTGCTCGGTGTTGATGAAGCCGAGGATCGCGTCGAGCAGAAACTGTGTCTTGTCGGACAGGTGCGCTTCGAAGTCGACCAGCGAGCTTACGTCCTGCTGCGCGGTCTTCAGCCGGGTTCGTAATTCCGGCGCCAGCCAATCCGCGGCCATTTCGGCAACAAACCCGACCAGCCGCTGCACGCCGAGCAGACTCTCGCGAACCCGCGAGACCTGATCGCCGGCGGTTCCCACCACGTGCAGGCTTTCACGCAGGTCGCGCGTTACGCGCTTGCCGCCCGGCGAGGTTGCGTGTCCGAAGGCGCTCGCCGAGATCGCGGACAGGCTGCGACTCACGCCCTCGAGCATGTCGGCGTAGAAGTCCACCATGCCCTCGATCAACGCCACAAATACCCCGGCGCTGCTCATGCGTGGGTCCGCTGCGATGCGCGCCCGGATCGCGGTGAAGGCGTGCACCTCCGAATAGCGCAGCGTGACCAGCACCTCAGGCGAGAGGATGAAGCCCAGCGGCACAGGTGCGAAGCCAGCCGCGGCGTCCTGCACGGCCAGCGGCATGCTGACATACAACACCCCGTCCGCTGATCTGAGGCGGCTGGAACTCTCAACTTCCTGCAGCGCTTCGCGCGAAGGCACCTGGATGCCGCACTGCGCCGCTACCGTGGCGATCTCATCCGCCGTGGGATCGAGCAGGTCGACCCATAGGGGGCGGTCACGCCGGGCTGCATCGACGCCGGTGGTTTTGAGGGTGTTCAGCATGGGCGGGCATCATACCCAAGCCGGCCCGGCTGGCGACGCGCGGAATTACCGACGCCGCGTGCGAACCCGCGGCGCCGCCGCTTTGGGTGCGGGGAGCTGCACCGCCTGGCGCAGTTGCGGATAAGGCGCGGTGGAGTGCGGAATGCCCATCGCCGCCACGAAATGCGCCTGGAATTTCGGCTGGATGGCGGTCTCGATCTTCTCGACCCGCCTGACGAGCTCTTCGATGGTCTTGCGTGAGGCATTGTCGAGCAGCGCGATGCGCGCGCCCGCGCCCGCGGCATTGCCAGCGGATGACACGTGCGACAGGTCGCAGTCCGGGATCATCCCAAGCACCATCGCGTACTTGACGTCGATGTGACTGCCGAACGCCCCGGCGAGGCGGATGCGGTCCACGTGATCGATGCCCAGGTGATCCATCAGCAGTCGGACCCCCGCGTACAGCGCGGCCTTTCCCAGCTGTATCGCGCGCACGTCGTTCTGCGTGATCTGCAGCGCTACGGCACCCCGATGGACGGTGTAGGCAAACGTGCGCCCGGTCGCCACGATGCGATCGCTGCGGGCGGCGAGTTCTCCGTCGATGACCCCGTCCTGGCTGATGATGCCGGCGAGGTACATTTCCGCGATCGACCTCGATGATCCCGGAACCGCAGATGCCGGTGACACCGCTGCGCGCGATGGCGGCGCTGAAGCCCGGTTCATCCGACCACAGGTCCGAGCCGATGACCTTGAATTTTGCCGCCAGCGTGATCGGATCGATGCGCACCCTCTCGATCGCACCGGGCGCGGCGCGCTGCCCGCAGCTGATCTGCGCGCCCTCAAAGGCCGGGCCCGTGGGACTCGAGCAGGCGAGCAGGCGCTGCCGGTTGCCGAGCACGATCTCGGCGTTGGTGCCGACATCGACCAGCAGCGTCAGTTCGTCGCGGGTGTCGGGGCGTTCCGCCAGGATCATGCCGGCGGCATCCGCTCCCACGTGGCCGGCAATGCACGGCAGGGTGTAGACGCGGGCACCCGGATGCAGGGTGAGTCCGAGCTCCGCGGCGCGCAGGCCCAGCGGGGAGTCGGTGGCGAGCGCAAACGGCGCACCGCCGAGCTCCACCGGATCGATGCCCAGCAGCAGGTGGTGCATGATCGGGTTGCCGACCACGGTTATCTCGAGGATGTCCGCTACGCTCACCTGCGCTTCGCGCGCCACCTCGGCGGCGAGCGCGTTGAGTGCGCCGCGCACCGCCGCGGTCATCTGCTGGGCGCCGCCCGGATGCATCATCGAGTAGGACACGCGGCTCATGAGATCTTCGCCGAACCGGATCTGCGGATTCATCGCGCCGCTGGAGGCGACCACCTCGCCGCTTTCAAGATTGCACAAGTGGGCCGCGATGGTAGTGGAGCCCACGTCCACCGCCAGACCGTAGACGCGGTCGTGGAATCCCGGCCAGACGCCGATGAGCTGTGAGCCGGCGTGCACGGCGACGGTGACTTTCCACTCACCCTTGCGAAGTGCCGCCTGCAGGCCCTGCAGCACCGCCAGGTCGCACCGCAGCGCCCCGAACTCCCACTCCCTGTGCAGTGCCTCGAGCAGCCGCTGCAGGTCCCCCGCCGGGTCATGCATATCCGGCTCGCGCACCTCCACGTAGTGCAGGTGCACGACGGGATCAAGCGTAATAGGACGCGCGTCGGCGGCTTTGCGCACGATCTGGCGATGGACCTGGCTGTCGGGAGGCACGTCGACTACCAGGTCTCCCTGGATGGTGGCAGAGCAGGACAGCCGCCGGCCGGCGGCGAGCGAGCGGCGCTGCGAGTAACCCTGTTCCGCGGCGCTCACGGCGGACAGGTTCGCGGCGCGCGAATGCAGGCCGTGCTTGGGAAAATCCCCCTCCATCACCAACACCTGGCAGCGCCCGCACAGCGCGCGTCCCCCGCACACCGAGTCGACGTCAACTCCGAGCGTGCGCGCCGCCTGCAGCAACAGCGTGCCGTGCGCAAAGCGGCCGCGCTTGCCGGACGGCGTGAAGACGACCAGCGCGTCGGGCTCGCTCATGAGGGTCCCTGGGTGCGCCGGCGGTGCCCGCCTTCGCGGCGGCCGCGTGCGGCGCCTTCGGTGGCCGCGGCCGCGCCGCCCGAGGCCATGAGCGGCGGCGCCTCGCGGAAGCGCTTGATCCAGCGCGCACAGTCCGGGTCGTGACCCATCATGACGTCCGCCGCCATGCAGGCTTTGACGATCTCCAGGTGCATGGGGTTCATGATTGCCGAGGTGAGGCCGGCGCCGATCGCCATGGTGAGGAAGGTCGCGCTGATGCCCTCGCGGGCCGGCAGGCCGAAGCTCACATTCGAGGCACCGCAGGTGGTGTTCACCTTCAGCTCGTTCTTCAGGCGCCGCAGCAGGTGCATCACCTGCACGCCCGCCTGGTTGATGGCGCCGATCGGCATCACCAGCGGATCGACCACGATATCGCTCGCCGGGATGCCGTAATCGGCTGCCCGGTGGACGATCTTCTTTGCAACCTCGAAACGCACGTCCGGATCCTCGGAGATCCCGGTTTCGTCGTTGGAAATCGCCACCACCGCCGCGCCGTACTTCTTGATGAGAGGCAGCACCGACTCGAGCCGCTCTTCCTCGCCGGTCACGGAGTTCACCAGCGGCTTGCCCTTGTAGACCGCGAGCCCCGCCTCCAGCGCCTTGACGATGGAGGAGTCGATCGACAGCGGCGCATCGGTGATCGATTGCACCAGCTGTATCGCCCGGGCGAGGATCGCCGGCTCGTCGGCGAGCGGAATGCCGGCATTCACGTCGAGCATGTGCGCGCCGGCGGCGAGCTGCGCGCGCGCGTCGGCCTCAACACGGCTGAAGTCCCCGGCGGCCATTTCGGCGGCGAGGATCTTGCGCCCGGTGGGGTTGATGCGCTCGCCGATCATGACGAAGGGACGCTCGAGGCCGAGCACCACTTCGCGGGTTTGAGAGCTGATCACAGTGTCGGTCATGGAGATATCCTGTTAATTCATTGGCTGCGCGCGGCCCGGGTACCACGGCACGCGGCCGTTGAGGACTCCGGAGCGCGCGATGATGTCGGCCACCGCCTCTTCCTGGCGGTAAGCCATGAGGTGCACGCCGTGCACGCCCCTGATCGCGCGGATTTCCTGGATCATTTCTATGCACAGGTTGCGGCCTTCGAGTGCGCTGTCGGCGGCGCCCGCCAGGCGCCTGATGACCGCATCGGGAATGTGCACGCCGGGTACGTGGGTGCGGATCCACTCGGCGGTCCGGGCTGAGCGCAGGGGACCTAAGCCCACCAGGATGAACACGCTTTCCAGGACACCCAGGTCCTCTACCTGGCGCATGAAGGCCGTGAGCAGTGGCACGTCGTAACAGAACTGTGTCTGGATGAACTGCGCGCCGGCGCTGACTTTTTTTGCCAGCCGGCGCGCGCGAAACTCAGTCGGCTGTGCGAACGGGTTTTCTGCAGCGCCCAGCAGCACGCGCGGCGCGCAGCTGATCTTGCGGCCGGACAGGAAGTGATGCTCATCGCGCAGGGTGCGCGCCGTCTCCAGCAGGGTCAGTGAATCGAGGTCGAACACCGGCATGGCCTGCGGATGATCTCCGGCCTGCACACCATCGCCCGTCAGGCACAGCAGGTTGCACACACCCATCGCGGCCCCGCCGAGGATGTCGCCCTGGATGGCGATGCGGTTGCGGTCGCGACAGGAGATCTGCATGACCGGTGCGTAGCCGACACGGGTGAGGAGGGCGCACACCGCAAGACTCGACATGTGACAGTTCGCACCGCTGCCGTCGGTCGCGTTGATGGCGTCCACGTAGCCATCGAAGATGCGGGCGCGACGGTAGACCTCTTCCGGATCGGCGGAGTCGGGCGGGGCGAGCTCGCTCGTGACCGCGAACTGCCCGGCGCGCAGCACGCGCTCGAAGCGTCCCGGGGAAGTGTGACCGGCAAGGATCGGCAGCGGGTAGCCGGGGACCGGCTCGTCCTCGAAGATCACGGCGTCACTCCGACTCGCTCGCGCACCACGCGCAGCCAGGAGGACTTGCCCTGCAGCCGCCGGTCCACGGCGAGCTGCACCAGCCCCAGGGCGTCAGTGCCGCCGGGGATGCGCGCGCTGCCGGCGACCGCCTCGATCCAGACGCACTTCATTTCCGGTTTCACTTCGCAATGACCGTCGGCGCGCACACCGCCGCAGGGGCCGTTACGCAGATTCTTCGGGCAGTTCATGGGGCATGACATGCCGGTGGAGCTCAAGATGCATTGCCCGCACATGCGGCAGTCGAACAGCAGTCCCTTAACGGACTTCTCCACCGCCGCCACCGGACGCTCGAGGCGCGGGTAACCGATGCGCTGCCACAGCGGATGCAAGGCGACGAGCGCCGATTCGAAGGCCCGGTAGAAGGTATTCATTCCGCCGGCGTGACGCACCGACCACTGTCTGAGCGCGTACATCTACGGACTCGCCACGAGACCCTTGGCGCGGATCAACTCCTCGAGCTGCGAGTCGGTAAAGAGCGCTTCGATCCGCGCAGCTTCCGCGGCCGCTTCCGCGTGGATGTCCTCGCCGCAGGGTCGTGCATCGCTGCGCCGCCAGTCGGCGAGATACGCATCCGAGGTGCCGCGGCCGGCGCGCATCGCGGCACGGTCGACCGCTTCCTGGAAGCGCGCGGAGAGTTGCACCTTGGCGGTCTCGCGGCCGCGCCGCACCACCACCTGTGCGGGGATATCGCGCCAGGAAATTATGCTTAAGCTTGCCATGCCAGGGGGGCCTGGCTCGCGACCACGGCGGCCAGGCGTGTGCCCAGCTCGCCGTAGCCGGTGAAGCGATACTCGAAGGCGAAGCCGAAAGAGTCCGCGATGCGCCGCGCCTGCTCGACGGCGCCGGCGCGTTGCGCCTGCGCCAGATACACCAGCTTGCGGTAATTGCGGAAGTACTCGGACGCAAGCTCCGGATGGCGGTCGAGGCCGAGCGGGCGGATGACGAGGCGCTCGAAGTGCCGCAGCAGAAAATCCGTCAGGTAAAACGTTCCGGGCTCGGCGTCCGACAACTGTGCAAACACCTGCGCAGTTGCCAGGAACTCGTAACAATGCGCCCCCGGGAGACGCTCGACGCCTTGCTCCTTCAGCACCGCGTCCAGGGTGCCGCGCGTCCCGCATTCTCCATACACGACGAACATATGCGCGTAGCGCCCGCGGTTCGCCTGGATCTCGGCGCGCACCGCCGGCGCGATGCGCTCGGGGCGATTGTGCAGCTGTGCGGGCAGGCAGCGCACATCCAGGTTCGTCCAGCCGTTGGTGCGTTTGAGTGCCGCGACCTCGCGGGCGAGGGCGCCGCAGGCGATGAGCAGGGTGCGCGCGGAATTGCAGGCACCGCTTGCGGGCAGGCCGACATTTTCCGTCACCATTTCTTCAGCCTCTAGGCAGCGTTCGCGGCTGCCGCCGCGGTGGCGCCCGCGCGCCGTGCGGCGAGCAGAGTCTTGGCGGTCTCGACTGCGATCGCGGCATCGCGGCAGTAAGCGTCCGCGCCCACCGCCTTGCCGAATTCCTCATTCAGCGGCGCGCCGCCGACCAGCACGATGTAGTCCTTGCGAATGCCGGTTTCCTTCAGCCTGTCGATCACGACCTTCATGTACGGCATGGTGGTGGTGAGCAGTGCCGACATGCCAAGGATGTCCGGCTTGTGCTCTTCCAGCGCCGCGAGGTATTTCTCGACCGGGTTGTTGATGCCGAGGTCGATGACCTCAAAGCCCGCACCCTCGAGCATCATCGACACCAGGTTCTTGCCGATGTCGTGGATGTCGCCCTTGACGGTGCCGATCACGATCTTGCCGATGGGCGGCACACCGGTCTCAGCCAGCAGCGGCCGCAGGATCTCCATGCCGCCCTTCATGGAGTTGGCGGCGAGCAGCACCTCGGGCACGAAAAGGATGCCATCGCGGAAGTCGACCCCGACGATGCGCATGCCTTCGACGAGCGCGTCGTTCAGGACCCTCTCGGCGTTCCAGCCGCGCTCGAGGAAAATGTGGGTGGCTTCTTCTACCTCGGCCTTCAGTCCGTTGTAGAGATCATCGTGGACCTGCTCGGTGAGCTCCGCATCGTTCAGATCCCGTAGATTGAATTCAGCTTCCGCCTGCTCTGTCATTGCCGAAATCTCCAGCCGCAACTTAGGGTTAGGCGCGCACGGTGGCCCACACGGCATGGTAAGGGCGGCTCGCGCCCCTCAATGGCTACTTCGCGACCAGCGCGTGCCTGCAAGCGACAGATAAGCGCATTAAGGCAAGCGCCCGGCGGACACGCGTCACACCGGCACGGTGCTGAGCG
Source organism: uncultured Gammaproteobacteria bacterium (assembly GCA_963718865.1). Taxonomy (GTDB): domain Bacteria; phylum Pseudomonadota; class Gammaproteobacteria; order Steroidobacterales; family Steroidobacteraceae; genus 13-2-20CM-66-19. The sequence goes on from CAVRAE010000003.1 coordinate 100,021, forward strand.
GTGTCGCGGTGGGCTTGCCCTGGTGGCGCTGCCGCTCGGTGCTCGGGGGACAGCCGTACTGTGCACGGTAGCAGCGTGAGAAATGCGGCGGCGACTGGAAGCCGCAGGCGGTGGTGATGTCGATGATGGGCATCGAGGTCTGCAGCAGCAGTTCGCGCGCGCGGCGCAGCCGCATCTGCAGGTAGTAGCGCTTCGGCACGCAGTCCAGGTGGCGTTTGAACAGCCGCTCGATCTGGCGTCGCGAGAGTCCCGTGGCGGCGGCAATTTCATCCAGCGACAGCGGCTTCTCGATGTTCTCCTCCATGAGACGCGCCACCTTGATGAGGCTTTCGTGGCCGACGCCGATCTGGGCCCGCAGCGGCACGTACTGCCGGTCGCGGCCGCTGCGCACGCGCTCGATGATGAACTGCTCGGAGATCAGCTGCGAAACGCGTGCGCCGAGCTTCTCTTCCACCAGGTGCAGCATCATATCCAGCGGCGCCACACCTCCCGAGCAGGTGAAGCGATCCCGATCGATGCTGAAGAGCTGGTCGCTCAGGTTGATGCGCGGAAAATCCTCACGCAAGGCGGAAAGATTCTCCCAGTGAATGGTGGCGCGGTAGCGATCGAGGAGGCCCGCTTTCGCGAGCGCGAAGCCCCCGGTGCACAGCGCCCCCAGAGGCACGCGTCGCTCGGCGAGGCGGCGCAGTGCCGCCAGGATTTTCGGCGTGACCACCTCCTGCACGTCCACCCCACCGCAGACAAACAGGATGTCGAGCTTGCCCGCCTGCTCGAGCGCAATTGTCGGCGAGAGCTGCAGACCGTTGCTCGCGCGGGTCGGCTGGCCGTCAAGGCTCACGATCGACCAGTCATACACCGGCTCGCCGGTGACGATGTTCGCCATGCGCAACGGCTCGACCGCGTTCGATAACGCGATCATCGAGTACCGCGGCAGCGTCAGGAATGCGAACTTGATCCGGGGGAGTGCCACATGCCGGATTTTACGCGCTTCTTGCCTGATTGCGACAGCGGGCGGTATCGCCGGGGGTAGAATCCACCGGTGACCGAGACTCCGGCCCCGTCCCGCCGCCGCCCCGGCGCACGTCCCGTGCGCTCTACCGGCCCCGTGCTCGCACCGATGCCGCGGCTCGCCAACACCTTCGCGCCGCTGGAGATCCTGAGCAGCGATCAGGTGGAGCGCATCGTGCTCGCAGCGCAGCGCATCCTCGAGGAGGCGGGGCTGGAAATCCGCAGCGTGGCGGCACGCGAGGTCTTCCGGCGCGCCGGCGCGCTGGTGGACGAGGATACGCAGACGGTGCGACTCGGGCGCGAGCTCATCGCAGCCCAGCTCGCACACGCACCCGAGCGCTTCGTGCTGCACGCCCGCAACCCCGCGCGGCACCTGCACGTTGGTGACAACATCGTCAACTTCGGGCCCGTAACCGGAGCGCCCAACATCCGCGATCTGGAGGGCGGCCGCCGCTACGGGGATATCGAGGGGTTCCGCAACATCCTGAAGCTCACCCACGCCCTTGGGGTGCTGCACTGGCAGGGCGGCATCGTCGTCGAGCCGGTCGATGTACCGGTGGCCACGCGCCACCTGCTCACCTACCAGGCGCACATCGAGTGCTCGGACATCGTGTGGGCGGCGCGCGGCATCGGCGGAGTGCAGGCGCAGGACGCCATCGCCATGTCCGCCATCGAGCACGGCTGCAGTATCGAGGCGCTCGCGGCACGGCCGACGCTCATGACCGTGACCAACGTCAACTCCCCGCGCCGCGTCGATGAGGAGATCCTCGACAACATCATGGTGATGGCGCGCCACGGTCAGTGCGTGGTCATCACGCCGTTTACGCTCATGGGCGCGATGGCGCCGGTGACGCTGGCCGGGGCGCTGGCGCAGCAGACCGCCGAGGCGCTGGGCATCATCGCGCTGTGTCAGCTGGTGCGCCCGGGCTCGCCGTGCGTGCTGGGCGGCTTCACCTCCAACGTCGACATGCGTACCGGATCACCCGCCTTCGGCACCCCGGAGTACGTGCACGCGGTGCTGGCCAGCGCGCAGCTCGCCAGGCGACTGAAGCTGCCGGTGCGCACCAGCGCGGTGAACGCCTCGCCGACGGTGGATGCGCAGTCGACCTATGAGACGGCCTTCTCGCTGCAGGCGGCGATTCTCTCGCACAGCCACCTGATCAATCACGCCGTGGGCTGGCTCGAGGGCGGGCTGTCCGCCTCGCTCGAGAAGATCGTGGTGGATGCCGAGCTGCTGCGCAACTGGGCGCAGATTCTCAAACCGGTAAACTTCAGTGACGACGATCTGGGGGTCGAGGCCATCAAGGGGATCGCCGCCGGCGGGCATTTCTTCGGCGCCGCACATACCCTGGCGCGCTACGAGTCGGCGTTCTACCGGCCGCTGCTCTCGGACTGGTCGAACTTCGAGAACTGGACCGATGCCGGCGCGCGTAACGCCACCGAGCGCGCCACCGGCATCTGGAAGAAGGTGCTGGCCGAATACACGCCTCCACCGCTTGATCCGGCGGTGCGCGAGGCCATCGCGGCCTACGTGGCGCGGCGCACACGCGAGCTCGATGCCGCGGCGTAGTTGTGCATGAGCGAGTGGATCGCGAATGCGCGCATGTACGCGGTGACTCCTGCGGTGGAGGAGGCGTGGCGCGAGCTGCTCGCGCGCGTGGCCGCCGCTGCGGGCGTCGCGCTGCGCTACCTGCCCTATCCTGCACCGCAGCCGCTCGAGGATCTGTGGTCGCGGCCGGACTTGGGTGCGGTGTTGATGTGCGGCTACCCGGTCGCCCTCGGGCTTGCGCCGGTGGTACCGCTCGCCGCTCCCATCCCGCGCGCCCCCTGGGCCGCGGGTCAGGCCGTCTACTGCACCGATCTCATCGTGCGTAAAGACGCGCCGTTTCGCACCCTCGAGGATACCTTCGGCCATCGGTCCGGTTGGACCGTGGCGCACTCACAGTCGGGGTTCAACGCATTGCGCCATCACCTGCTCGCGTACCGCAGTGCGGAGCGGCCGGCTCTTTACGCGCAGATGACGGCCAACATGGTGACGGCGCGCAACGTGCTCGATGCCGTGCGCGAGGGTCGCATCGATGTCGGCCCGCTCGATGCGTACTGGCACCTGCTGATCGCCCGCCACGCGCCCGAACTGACCGCGGGCATCCGCGTACTCGCCGCCACTGCGACGACCCCCATGCCGTGCTTCGTCGCGGCCGCCGGCGCACCGTCCGAGATGATCGGGAAAATGCGGCGCGCCTTCGGCGCAGCCGCCCGGCAACCCTGGTTCGACGCGCTCGCCGCGCCGCTGCTCATCCGCGGCTTTGCCGCCGCGAGTGCCGCATCCTACGGGGTGCTGCTCGAGTGGGACCGCGAAGCGCGGGCGGCCGGCTATGAGCAGCCGGCCTGAGGCTCAGACGGCGGGCGCTGGCACGCGGTCGGTCGGGTGCACGGTTACGTCGTGAGCGCGGAACAGGTAGCGCCGCGCCACCTCGAAGTAGCTCCGATACACCAGTCCGCCATTCGCCGCGAGCAGGCGCTCGCGCTCGAGCCGATAGCGCTGCGGCAGGCTGTACCAGGGAATGGCCGGGCTCTCGTGATGCAGCGAGTGCAGATTGTTGAACAGGAACAGCGGCCCCAGGATCCACGAGCCCTCGACGAGCGCGACGCGCTCGGGCACGTCCGGGCGGGCCCGATGCTCGGCGAACGAGCGGATCAACACAATGCCGTTCGCCGGGATGACCACCGCAAGGAAGTAGATCCACAGCGGCATCGCGCACACAAGTTTCAGCCACAGCACGACCGGCACGCACCAGGCGAGGTGCTCGAGCCACACACGGCGCAGGTTCTGTTCGTTGCGAATCAGCGCGCGCTTCTCGGTGTGCGCCAGCGCCAGCAGCTCGTCGCGCAGGAACATGCCGATGCGCCAGAAGGAGCCGATCAGCACCCGCCCGGCGAGCGTCTGCTGCAGCCGGTGTGCCGGGCGTGCTACCGGCCCGAGCCGCGCCCAGTCCTCCGCCCTCCAGTAGAAGGACTCGGGATCATCGAGCGGGTCGGTGAGCCGCGCGTCGATGTGGTGCACATGGTGAGTGTGCCGGTAGCGCTCGTAGGGGAGCCACAACGACAAGGGCACGATGGCGAACAGGCGGTTCAGTGCCTTCCAGCGCGTCGGGTGCCCGTGCACGATCTCGTGCTGGAGCGAGCCGTGCATCGTCACCACCAGCGCCAGTGCCGGGGCCAGGACCCACAGCGGCCAGTGACCGTAGCTGAACGTCAGCGCGCACCATGCCCCGTAAGTGGCGACGATGAGGAGCAGGGTGGGGAATTCCACGGCAACGCGGCGCCGGTCGCGCGCGGCGGCGTCCTGGGTCGTTGCAGTGAACTTAAGCGGCGTCATGCGCCAATACCCTCGTCCGCCGGCACGCAGATCGAGAGCGGCTTACCCACCCGTCACGGGCGGCGGAACTGTCAGGGCTCCGATTCTAGTCCTAAGTCGCCGCCCGGCGCCGGTCACGGCGGTGTTTTTCGGGAGATCCGTCTCAGTCGATGCGTACGGTGCGGCTGAAGCGCCGCTCGAGCCCGGCCAAGGCGTCATAGAGCAGCACCGCCATGAGCCCCGTGACCAGCGCCCCCTGCAGGATGAAGGCGGTGTTGTTGGACAAAAGCCCGGCGATGATCACTTCCCCGAGACCCTTGGCGGCCACGGTGGAGCCGATGGTTGCGGTGCCCACGCTGATGACCAGCGACACGCGGATGCCCTCCAGGATGAGCGGCATGGCCAGCGGCAACTCCACGGATAACAGGCGCTGGCGCGCGCTCATGCCCATGCCGCTGGCGGCCTCGAGTACCGCCGGCGGACAGGTCTTCAGGCCCACCAGGGTGTTTTCGAATATCGGCAGCAGGCCGTAGGCAAACAGCGCGATCAGCGTCGGCTTGAGTCCGAACCCGACCAGCGGCACTGCCACGGCCAGCACCGCGACCGGCGGGAATGTCTGACCGACGTTGACCAGCGTGCGCGACAGCGGCAGGAACTGCGCGCCGCTCGGGCGCGTCACCAGGATGCCCAGACCTACCGCCACCACCGTACTCGCCACCGCCGCGCAGCACACCGTGCCGAGCTGCGCCAGCGCCAGCGCGAGGAGGTTCCCCTGATCGTAGATCGGCGGCGCACCGTATTGCGTGAGCGGCGCGAACAGGGGCGCGAAGCGCTGTGGCCAGATGAGAAACGCCGCCAGCACAGCTAAGGCTGCGACTCGCAGAACGCCCGCGGCGCCGGGGATCCTCACGGGCGCCCGTGCGCCAGAATGGCAGCAACCGTGAGATGTCCGCGCACCGTGCCATCCGCGGCGGTCACGCGCGCCGCGTTGACCCCGCGCCACACGAGCTCGCTCAGCACATCGCGCAAAGTGGCGCTCGCGGGAACCTCCGGACCCTCGACCGTCCCCGGCAGCGCCGCCTCGCCGGCGGTGGAGAGTGACAGCAGGCGCATGGCGCGATCGGCGAGGCCGGTCATGCGCGACACCAGCGGGTCTGCCGGGCGGGTGAGCAGCTCCGCCGGCGGCCCGTACTGCAGCATGCGTCCGCAGCTCATCACCGCGACGTGATCACCGAGCCGGAACGCCTCGTCCATATCATGCGTGACCAGCACGATAGTGGTGCCGAAGCGCCGGCGGATCTCGAGCAGGTCGTCCTGCGCCTTGGCACGGATGATGGGGTCGAGCGCACCGAAGGGCTCGTCCATGAGCAGCAGCTGCGGCTCGGCCGCGAGTGCACGCGCTACGCCGACACGCTGCTGCTGACCGCCGGAGAGCTGATGCGGAAACTGTCCGGCGAAGGCGGCGGGGTCGAGTTGAAATGCCTCGAGGAGTTCGCTGACCCGCGCCGCGATGCGCGCGGCGTCCCACCCCATGAGACGCGGCACGGTGGCGATGTTCTCGGCCACCGTGCGATGCGGAAACAGGCCGTGCCCCTGGATCGCGTAGCCGATGCGCCGGCGCAGCAGATGTGGGGCTTCGGCGCGCGTGTCGCTGCCATCGAGGAGTACGCGGCCGCCGCTCGGCTCCACCAGGCGGTTCACCATGCGCAGCAGCGTCGACTTTCCCGAGCCCGAGGTGCCGACGATAACGGTGAGGGAGTTGCGCGGGATCTGCATGGACACGCCGTCAACCACGGTGGCGGCGCCGTAACGCTTGGTGAGATTCTCGATGGTGATCATGCGCTCGTGCGCTCCATGACTTCGGCCAGCGCATCGAGCACCACCGCGGCGCTGAACGCGAGCACTACGATCGGGATCGCCCCGAGCAGCACCAGGTCGATGGCCGTCTGGCCGATGCCCTGGAACACAAAGGTGCCGAGGCCACCGCCGCCGATGAGCGCGGCCACGGTCACCATGCCGATGTTCTGCACCAGCACGATCCGCACACCGGTGAGGATGACCGGCAGCGCGAGCGGCAGTTCGATCCGGGTCAGCACCTGGGCGCTGGTCATCCCCATGCCCTGCGCCGCATCGACGGTGGCGCGCGGCACGCGCCTGAGGCCCGCGACCGTGTTGGCGACGATCGGCAGCAGCGAGTACAGGAACAGCGCCACCACGGCCGGCGCTGCGCCGATGCCGCGGATCCCGAGCTGCGCGGCGAGCGGTACGGCAGCGGCCAGTGCCCCGAGCGGCGCCATGAGCATGCCAAAGAGCGCAATGCCCGGGATCGTCTGGATGAGGTTGAGCGCGCCGATGACGGCGGCGCGCAGCCGCGGCACCCGGTAGCACAGGATCCCGAGCGGCAGCCCGACAATGAGCGCGGCGCCCAGCGAGCCCGCCGCGAGTGCGACGTGCCGCGCGCCTTCGTGCGCAAAGCGCGTGGCATTGACGGCGTATTCGCGCATGATCGACAGGTGATCGAAGGTGCCGTGCGCGATCGCCAGCACTGCGAGTGCGAGGGCTGCCACGAGCAGCAGCACCCGCCGGCCCGGACCCGGGCGCAGCCGCGTGATGGCATCGGTGGCGAGCAGTCCCAGGCATATCATGAGAATCCACCAGCCCGCCCCGGGCGCGACCCGCACGACCCTGTTGCCCGGCGGCGTGAGCGCGTTGCCGGCCGCGGCGACGGCGAGTGCGACCGCCACGACGCCGGCGAGCGCGGCGAGCAGGCGCAGCCGCGGGTTGGCCACGCACAGCGCCACCGCCGCTACAGCGAGCAGCAGCGCGTAGCAACTCAAGGCCGCCCAGGCGGGCAGTACATCGCCCAGGTTCTGCGGTGTGCCCGGCACGATGCGGTTGGCCTTGAAGACGACGAAGGGCAGGGTGAGGAGCGCCGCGGCTCCCGCCGCGCTCAGCAGCGCCCCGAGACGATCGGCCCTCACCGCACAAACCCCTGCGCGCGCAGGTAGTCCTCGGCCACCGCCTCCTCGGCCTCGCCGTCGATCTGCACGCGCGCGTTGAGCTGCTGCAGGATCTCGCGGCTGAAGCTCTCCATCAGCGGCTTCACCAGGGTCGCGATCTGCGGGTACTGCTTCAGCACCACCTCGCGGATGATGGGGACCGGGGCGTAGATCGGCTGATCGTGGCGGTCGTCCTCGAGCATGCGCAGCTTCGCGGCCACGATGCCGCCGTCGGTGCCGTACACCATCGCGGTGTTGGTGCCGTTGGTGCCGGCGGCGGCAGCGGCGATGGTGGCCGCGGTCTCGCCTCCCGCCAGCACGATCAGCTGCTCGGAGCGCAGCGTGAAGTCGTAGGTTCGCTCCAGGGAGCGCAGCGCGCCGGCGTTGGCGAACTCCGCCGAGCAGGCGAGCACCGCCGCTCCACCGCCGCGCACCCAGCGGCCGAAATCACTCAGCGTGCGCAGCCGCTTCGCCGCGGCTACGTCCTCGCGCACGGCGAGCGCCCAGGCGTTGCTGGCGCGCGCGGGCGTCAGCCAGACGATGTGATTCGCGGCGTAGTCGAGCCGCGCGCCGAGCGCGTAGCCCTGCGCGAGGTCCTTCCACGCGGGGTTGGCGGCGTCGTTGAAGAAGAAGCCGGCGTTGCCGGTGTACTCCACGTACAGGTCGATCTCCCCGGTCAGCAGCGCCTTGCGCACGACCGGCGTCGCGCCGATCTTGGTGCGGTCCACGGTCGGGATGTCGTGCGCATTCAAGAGCAGGCGGATCATCTGCCCGAGCATGGCCGATTCGCTCGAGAGCTTGGAGGAAACCACCACCGCCGCTCGCGCAGACGGCAGCGCGCCCAGGGCGAGCGCCAGCAGCAGGCACAGTGACTTAATGACCCCCACGATTACACGTTGTCGATTGTCGTCGTGCCCGTCAAGATGCCCATACCAAGATGACACCGCCGCAGCCAGACCGCGAGCCGCGCCCGCGCAGTTCCCGCGCTTCGAGCGGCCGCTACTCGTTCTGGCGGCTGCTGCGCGAGGGTGTCACCGGCCAGCGTGGCTGGTCGCGCGCCTGGGCGAAGGCCGAACCGCGCGCCGGCTACCGGGTCGTCATCGTGGGCGGCGGCGGTCACGGGCTGGCCACTGCCTACTATCTGGCCACCGAATACGGCATCCGCGACGTCGCCGTGGTGGAGCGTGGTGCGCTCGGCCTCGGCAACGTCGGGCGCAACACCACCATCATCCGCTCCAACTACTTTCTCCCCGACAACATCCGCTTTTACGAGTACTCGCTCAAGCTGTGGGAGGGGCTGGAGCGGCGTCTGAACTTCAACGCCATGGTGAGCCAGCGCGGCACCCTCAACCTGTTTCACACCGAGGCGCAGCGCGACCTCATGACGCGGCGCGCGAACCAGATGCGCCTGCTGGGGGTGGACGCGCAAGCCGTGAGCCGCGAGGAGGTGCACGGACTTGTGCCCCTCGTCGACCTCGACAACGGCCGCTACCCGGTGTTGGGAGGCTTCCTGCAGCCGCGCGGCGGGACGGTGCGTCACGATGCGGTCGCCTGGGGCTATGCGCGTGGCGCTTCCGAGGCAGGCGTCGACATCATCGAGCACTGCGAGGTGACCGGGTTGCGCCGCGAGGGGGCGCGCATCACCGGGGTCGAGACCACGCGCGGCCCGATCGCGGCCGAGATCGTGTGCCTGGCCGTCGCCGGGCACTCTTCGGTGCTCGCGGCCATGGCGGGACTCACGCTGCCGATCGAGAGCCACGTGCTGCAGGCGTTCGTCACCGAGGGGATCAAGCCGGTGCTCGATGTGGTCCTCACCTACGGTGCCGGACACTTCTATGTCAGCCAGTCTGACAAGGGCGGCCTGGTATTCGGCGGCGCCATCGACGGCTACAACACCTACGCTCAGCGCGGCACGCTGCCGATGGCGGAGGAGGTCGCCGCGTCCGCGGTGACGCTGCTGCCCGGAGTGGCGCGCCTGAGGATCCTCAGGCAGTGGGGCGGTGTGATGGACATGACCATGGACGGCTCGCCGATCATTTCCAGGACACCGCTCGCGGGGCTCATTTTCAACGGCGGCTGGTGCTACGGCGGCTTCAAGGCCATTCCGGCCGGCGGCATGACCACGGCGCATCTGATCGCGCGCGGCGAAGCGCACCCGGTCGCGACGCACCTGGACCTGGCGCGCTTTGCCGCCGGGCGCACCTGCGACGAGCGCGGCATCGGCCCGTACCCGTACCTGCATTAGAGTCGAGGCGCCGGATGCTGCGAATTGACTGCCCCTGGTGCGGCACGCGCGACGAAAGCGAGTTTCGCTATCGCGGTGATGCCGGCCGCGTGCGCCCGGCGCACGAGGCGGGACTCGCGGCCTTCAACGCCTACGTCTACGAGCGCGCCAATCCGCGCGGCTGGCACCTCGAGTGGTGGCTGCACGTGGGTGGCTGCCGGCAGCTATTGAAGGTCCTGCGTCATACCCAGTCGCACGAGATCCGCTGGGCAGGCCGGGCCGAAGAGGCGGCGCCGCTGCCCGAGGATTGCGCCCCATGAGCGCAGCTCCAGGACGGGTCGCCACCGGGCTTCTGACGGCGGGCGGGCGCGCGCTCACGTTCCGCTTCGATGGCCGCACCTTCCAGGGACTCGAGGGCGACACGCTTGCCTCGGCGCTGCTCGCGAGCGGTGAGCGGCTGATCGGCCGCAGCTTCAAGTACCACCGCCCGCGCGGCATCCTCACCGCCGGCCCCGAGGAGCCCTGCGCACTGGTCGACCTCATGACGGCCTCGGGTCGCGAGCCGAACCGGCTCGCGACCACGCTGCTCCTGCACGAGGGACTCGAGGCGCTGAGTCAGAACCGCTGGCCGTCGCTCGCATTCGACGTCAGAGCCGCGCTCGATCGGCTGTGGCGCTTTGTGCCCGCGGGCTTCTACTACAAAACATTCATGTCGCCCGGGTGGGCGTGGGAGCGTCTCTACGAGCCGCTCATCCGCCGCGCGGCGGGTCTGGGCGTGCTGGCACCGCTCGTCGGCGCGCACGCGGAAGCTGCGGAAACGCTGCACGAGCATACCGATGTGCTCATCGTGGGTGCCGGAGCGGCGGGGCTCGCCGCCGCCGCAGTGCTGGGTGCCAGTGGCCTGCGGGTGCTGCTGGCCGAACAGGACGCGGCCCTCGGCGGCGGCACGCTGCTCGATGCGCGCTGGCAGGCGTGGCGCGAGCGCCGCCACGCCGGGCTCGTCCGGGTCCCGGGAGTGCGCTGCCTCGAGCGGACCACGGTGCTGGGCGCCTACGGGCACGGCGTGTTCGCGGCGCTCGAGGTGCTCGGCGCGGCCGAGCGCGCCACGTTTGGCGGGCTGCGCGAGCGACTGCGGGTGATCCGGGCGCAACGCGTGCTCCTGGCCACGGGCGCGACCGAGCGGCTGATCGCCTTCCCTGGAAACGACGTCCCCGGAGTAATGCTCGCCGGTGCTGCGCTGGCCTACCTGCGGCGCTACGGCGTGGCGGTGGGGCGCCGCCCGGTATTCTTTATTAATAACGACGAGGCCTACGAAGCGCTGTTTGCGCTCGCCGCGGCCGGCATCGCCACCGTGGGTGTCGCCGACGTGCGTCCCGCCGCGCGTGCGGCGCAGCGCGCGCGCGAGCTCGGAGTGGAGGTGCTGTGCGGCGCTCGCGTTGCGGGTGTGCGCGGACGCGGTGCGCTGCGCGCGGTACAGGTCGTCACGGGCGAGGGCGGCCAGCGGGAGTTCTCCGCCGACTGCCTGCTGATTTCCGGCGGCTTCACGCCCGCCGCCGCGCTCGCCACCCAGTTGGGGGCGCCGCTCGCCTGGCAGGAATCCATCGCCGCTTTCGTGCCGGCACTTCCGGGCGCTGCCGGGCGCGTCGCCGGCGCGGCGCGCGGAGTGTTTGGCCTCGCCGCGGCGGCGCGCGACGGCGCCCTGGCGGGGGAGGCGATCGCGGCCGAGCTGCGCGGCCAGGAGGTCGCCGCGGTAGCCGTGGCGGCAGCCGAGGTCGGGGACGCGGAGCTGCCCGCCGATGCGCTGGCCACACCGATGAGCCCCCTGTGGGAAGTCGGCGGCCCCGGCCGGGCTTTCGTCGATCTGCAGAACGATGTGACCAGCGCCGATGTGCGCCTCGCCCATCGCGAGGGCTACGAGCACGTCGAGCACATGAAGCGCTACACGACTCACACCATGGCGACCGACCAGGGTCGCATCGGCGGACTGCTCGGTTCCGCCGTCCTCGCCGAGGCACGCGGGGTGCCGCTGTCGCAGGTTGGCCAGGTGAAGGCGCGGCCCTATGTGCAGCCGGTGCCGTTCGCGGCGCTCGCTGGCGCCGAGGTGCGCGAGCACTACAAGCCCAGGCGGCGCCTGCCGCTGCACGACTGGCACGTGCGCGCCGGCGCCAGCTTCGTGCCGACGGGACTGTGGCTGCGGCCGCTCGTGTACGCGCGCGCGAGCAGCTGGGACGCGGTGCTCGCAGAGGCGCGCGGCGTGCGCCGCGCGGTCGGTATCACCGACGTCTCGACGCTCGGCAAGATCGACGTGCGCGGCAAGGACGCGGCGCGTTTCCTCGACTTCATCTACGCCAACACGTTCTCGAGCCTGGCCATCGGGCGCGCGCGCTACGGCATCATGCTGCGCGAGGACGGCATGGTATTCGATGACGGCACTACCTCGCGGCTCGGGCCGGAGCAGTTCCTCGTCACCACCACCACGGCCAACAGCACCGCGGTGCTCGAGCACCTGGAGTTTCAGCTGCAGGCGAACTGCCGCGGGCTCGACGTGCTGCTCACCGACGTGTGCGACCAATGGGCACAGTTCGCCGTGGCTGGCCCGCGCGCGCGCGCGGTCTTAAGCGCGGTGGTTGGCGGGCGCGAGCTGTCGAACGCGGCCTTTCCCTTCATGGCGGCCGGTGAGGCCACCATCGCCGGAGTCCCTGGGCGCCTGTTCCGCATCTCCTTCTCAGGCGAGCTCGCGTACGAGCTGGCGGTGCCGGCAAGCGCGGCGCAGCGCGTCTGGTTGGCCGTGCTCGAAGCCGGCACGCCTTACGGCATTGCGCCCTATGGACTCGATGCCCTCAACACGCTGCGCATCGAGAAGGGTCACGTCACGGGCGCGGAGCTCAACGGCAACACCAGCGCCGCCGACCTGGGTTTTGCGCGGATGCTGAAGGCGCAGGGCGACTTCGTCGGTCGCGTACTCTCGCGGCGGCCCGCCCTCGAGGCGGCTGACCGGCTGCAGCTGGTGGGCGTGCGTCCCGCCGTCCGCACGCGCCGCCTGCGCAACGGGATGCAGCTCGTGGCACCCGCGGCCCCAGCCGCGAGCCTCGGCTACATCACCTCATCGAGCCCTTCGGTCGAGCTGGAGGGCTGGGTGGGTCTGGCCCTGCTGTGCGGCGGGCGCGCGCGCATCGGCACGCGCCTGACGGGCGTCTCGCCACTGCACGACGAGCAGCTCGAGGTCGAGATCGTGAGTCCGCACATGCTCGATCCGGAGAACACACGTGTCCGCGCCTGATCCGGCGCTCGCCGCAGCGCCCGCCGACATCCTCGAGGTCGCAGCGTTTGGCGGCGCGGCCCCCGAGCTCGTACGGCGCGGCGGGGAGGCCGGCTGGGCACTGCCGCCGTTCGGACGCGTGTCCGCCTGTGCCGCGGGACTGGCGCTCGCCGTGCGTCCGGAGCGCTGGCTGATCGTGCTGGCGCCGCGGGCGCCGGGCACGAGTGCCACGCTCTGGCAGGGGCTGCTGGGCACGAGTGGCGCGGTGGTGGAGCTGTCCGCCGGACTCGCCGCTTTCTTCCTCGCGGGCGCGCCCGCGAGGGAGATCCTGAAGCGCGGCTGTCGCCTGGATCTGGACCCCGGGGTGTTTGCACACGGCTGCGCGGCCGCGACCCAGATGGCGCAGGTAGCGGTGACTCTCGCGGCGTTGCCGGGCGGCCTGCTGCTGCTGACGCCCGCGAGCACGGCGCGGCATTTGCGCGAGTGGCTGATGCAGGCGGGACAGCCCTTTGGGATCACGGCCGTGAGCAATGTTACTGTTGCCGCCTTGTCGGGAGATCAGTAGCGCATGAAGGCTTCTGCAAGAGCCGTGGTCATCGGCGGCGGGGTGGTGGGCGCGAGCGTGTTGTACCACCTCGCCAAAATCGGCTGGAGCGACGTGCTGCTCGTGGAGAAGAGCGAGCTCACCTCCGGATCCACCTGGCACGCCGCCGGTGGCATGCACACCTTCAACGGCGAAGCCAACATCTCGCGCCTGCAGAAGTACACCATCGACCTGTACCGGGAGATCGAGCAGCTCTCCGGGCAGTCGTGCGGCCTGCACCCGAACGGGGGTCTCATGCTCGCCGCCACCGAAGGCGAGCTCGACAGCCTGAAGCTGATCTGCTCGCGGGCGCGCTACCTCGGCATGGAAACCAGGATGCTCTCGCTCGCTGAGGCGCTCGAGTTGAATCCCCTCATCGATCCGAGCTACTTCATCGGCGCATTGTGGCGGGCCGACGGCGGCCACTGCGACCCTTCGGGCACCACCCAGGCCTACGTCAAGGCGGCGCGGCAGCTGGGCGCCGCGGTGGAGCGCTTCACGCGCGTGCTGTCCCTCAACCCGCGGCCCGACGGCTCCTGGGACGTCGTGACCGACAAGGGGACCGTGCACGCCGGGCACGTGGTGAACTGCGCGGGACTGTGGGCCCGCGAGCTCGGTCACATGGTCGGCATCGAGCTGCCGGTGCTGGCGATGGAGCACCATTACCTGATCAGCGAGGATCTGCCGGAGCTTGCCGGGCGCGATAAGGAAATCGTCAACACCACCGACTACGCCGGCGAGATCTATCTGCGCCAGGAGCGCCGCGGCGTGTTGATCGGCACCTACGAGCCGCACGGCGTGATCTGGGCGCCGGTGAAGACGCCGGACGACTTCGCGATGCAGCTTCTGCCGGAGGATTTCGAACGGCTCGCGCCATACTTCGAGGTCGGCTTCCGGCACTTCCCGGCCCTCGGGCGGGTCGGCATCCGCAAGGCCATCAACGGCCCCTTCACCTTCGCACCGGACGGCAATCCACTCGTGGGTCCGGTGCGTGGCGTGCGCAACTACTGGGTGGCGTGCGCCGTGATGGCCGGCTTCAGCCAGGGGGGCGGCATCGGCCTGGTGCTGTCGCGCTGGATGGCCGAAGGTGATCCCGGTCAGGACATCATCTCCATGGATGTGGCGCGCTTCGGCGCGTTCGCGACACCCAAATACACCTCGATCAAGGTGCCGGAGAACTACGCCCGGCGCTTCCGCCTCACCTATCCGAACGAGGAGCTGCCGGCCGCACGCCCGCTGCGCCGCTCGCCGATCTACGAACAGCTCCAGGCGGCGGGCGCCGTGATGGGCGCGAACTTCGCGCTCGAGAACGCGCTGTGGTTCGCGCCCCCAGGTGTGCCGGCGACCGAGACCCCGACCTATCGGCGCTCGGAGGCCTTCCCGTTCGTGCGCGCGGAGTGTCAGGCGGTGCGGCGGGCCGTCGGCCTTTACGAGACCACCAACTATGGCAAGTACGAGGTTTGCGGGCGCGGCGCGCGCGCCTGGCTCGACCGGGTGTTTGCCTGCCGCATCCCGCAGCCGGGCAGGCTCGCACTCGCGCCGATGCTCAATCCCGCCGGGCGCATCGTCGGCGACCTGTCGATGGCATGCCTCGCTGTGGATCGCTACCTGATCGTCGGCTCCGGATTTGCCGAGGAGTTTCACCTGCGCTGGTTCTTCGCCCAGGAGCCGCCGCCGGACGTCCAGGTGCGCTCGGTGGCCTCGACGCTCGCCGGCTTTTCCATCGCCGGCCCCAACTCGCGCGCGCTGCTGCAGCGCCTGACGCGCACGGATCTGTCGCCGGAGGCGTTTCGCTTCTTTCGGGTCTGCGAGAGCGCGGTTGGCTTTGCGCCTGCGATCCTCACGCGCGCCGGATTCACCGGCGAGCTCGGCTTCGAGGTCTGGACTACCCCCGATTACCTGGCGACGCTCTACGATGATCTGTGGGATGCCGGGCGCGAGCTCGGGCTCGTGCACTTCGGCGGCCGCGCGCTCTCATCGCTGCGGCTCGAGAAGGGCTACGGCTCATTCAACAAGGACTTCCGCCCCGACTACACGCCCGGGGAGACCGGGCTCGAACGGTTCGTCGACTTCAGCAAGAACGACTTCACCGGCCGGGCGGCCGCGCTCGCCGAGCGCGCGGCGGGTGCCAGGCGCCGCTTCGTCATCTTCGAGGTCGAGGCGCTCGATGCCGAGGTGGTGGGCTTCGAGTCGATCCTGCACGCGGGGCAGGCGGTGGGCTACGTGACTTCCGGCGCCTTCGGCCACTGCGTGGGCAAGAGCCTCGCCGCCGGCTACGTGCCGACGGCGCTGGCGCGCGACGGCGCGCGCTTCGAGATCGACATCCTCGGCGAGATGCGTACGGCGACGATCCGCCTCGAGCCGCTCTACGATCCGCAGGGTCTGCGACTGCGTGGTTAGCCGGTAGTATTGGCCGCCATGGCAGAATTCATCGCCGTCATGCAGCTTGCCGAGCTGCCCGCGGGCGCCATGCGCGCCTGCACGGTTGCGGGGCGCGAGATCGTCCTGTGTCACACGCGCGAGGGCGTGTTCGCGCTCGACAACACCTGTACGCACGCCGAGGCGCGGCTGTGCGAGGGCCGGCTGCGCTCGACGCGGATTGTCTGTCCGCTGCACGGCGGATCCTTCGACGTGCGCGACGGCCGCGTGCTGGGAGCACCGGCCGAGCGGCCACTCACCACGCACGCCGTGCGCATCCTCGACGGTGCGATCGAGGTCGCCCTGAGTTAAAAAGGAAAGCTGCGCGCGCGCTCCTGGTCGCGGATGATGTCGCGCGCCGCAAGGTACAGGTGGGTCGCGGCCCAGAGCCCCGTTGGCACCAGGCACAGCATGGCGAGCCGCAGCGCATCCGTGTTGGACATGTGCTGGCGCACGAACCAGTCGTTCAGGGCGCCGATCAGCGGCGGAGCGATGACGAGATTGCCGAGGTTCGCAAGGAACAGCACCATGGCGCAGAACATCGCGCGCATGCGGCACTGCGCCAGGTTGTTGAGCAGTCCGAATCCCGGGCCGATATAGAAGTAGATCGCGGGGACGAAAATCCACAGCATCGCCTTGGCGAGGGCGAGATTGCGCGTGTAGTACACAACCCCCGAGGCGACGGTCGCGAGCGCGATGCCGCCCGCGAGCAGCCACACGATGCGGCGCGCATCGCTCATGCTGCTGCGCGCCATGAGGAATCCGGTCGCGAGGGTGGCGATGCCGCCGCCCCACAGGTGCATGTTCTGCGTCACCGCCGCCGCTTCGCCCACCGTCATGCTGTAGGTGCGCTGCAGGAAGGCGGGTGTCCAGAACATGAGTCCCCAACCCCACAAGGCACATATCGCCGTACCCATCATCAGGTGCACCGCCGAGCGCTGCAGCCACAGAAAGCGCATGGTGTCGGTGAAGGACGGCGCCTTGCTGTCCTCGTCGCTGTCGAAGCAGCCACGCCGCGGCTCGCGCACCGTCAGCCACACCATGATGCCCGCGATCACTCCCGGGACGCCGAGGGCGAAGAACACCGTGCGCCAGCCGTATTGATCGGCGATTCCGCCTGCCACGTTGTAGCCGACCCAGGCGCCGAGCGGCGCGCCGAGCGAGAACACCGTGAGCGCCATGGCGCGGCGCGTGGCCGGGAAGTAGTCCGAGAGCAGCGAGTTGGCGCCCGGCGTGCCGCCGGCCTCGCCGACGGTGACGCCGACGCGCGCCAGGAAGAACTGCAGCGAGGTCTGCGCCAGGCCGCATACCGCGGTCATCGCCGACCATACCACCAGACACAGCGCCACGATCGTGCGGCGGCTCTTGCGGTCGATGAGCCACGACAGCGGGAAACCGAGCGCCACATAGAAGAGGCCGAACGCAAAGCCAGTGAGCAGCGCGACCCCGAAGTTGCTGAGGTGCAGATCGATGCGGATCGGCTCGAGCACCGTCGACACGACGTAGCGATCGGCGATACTGAGCGTGTACACCAGGCACATCATGATGAGGACGTACCAGCGCTCGCCGAGCGAGGCGCTCTGGGCGGGTGCCAGAGGCGCTAGCGCCGGGGTCGCCAGCGGTGACTGCAGGTCGTTCATGGCTGCTCGCAGGCTACGCCAGCTTCGGTGTCACTGTCTTGCAGAATGAGGTCGGCCGCCTTCTCACCGAGCATCACGGTGGCCGCGTTGGTGTTTCCCGATGTTACGTTGGGGAAGGCGGAGGCATCGGCGACCCGCAGACCGCGGACGCCGCGCACCCGCAGCTTGGCATCGAGCACTGCGCTGCCGGCCCCGGTGCCCATGGCGCACGTGCCGCTGGCGTGGAACACCGGGCCGGCACGCGCGCGGAAGTCCTCGAGCACCGCCTGGTCCGAGGTCACCGCGGCGCCGGGCTCACGCTCGCTTTCGATCACCGCGGCGAGCGGCGCGGCCGCGGCGATGCGCCGCAGGATGCGCGCGCCGTCGGACACGTCCTGCACGTCTGCGGCAGTCGAGAGCGAGTTGGGCGCGATCGCCGGCGCGCGCAGGGGATCGGGCGAGCGGATGTGGATGCTGCCGCGGCTCGTGGGCCGGCAGGTGTTGAACGACATGAGGAAGCCGGGCCAGGGGTCCGGGTTCATGAGCCGCCGCCGGGGACCTGCGGTCGTGGTGCTGTAGCTCGCCGGGTTGAAATAGATATGCAGGTTAGGACGCTCGAGGTGCGCGCGGCCACGCACGAATGCGCCGGCCTGGTTGACGCTCATGGCGAGCGGGCCGCCGCGCGTGAACGCGTAGCGCAGCCCCGCCCTGAGCTTGCCGTACCACGGTGCCAGCTCATCGTTCAGTGTCGGCACGCGCGAGCGGTAGAAATACGACACCGCAAGGTGATCCTGGAGTCCCTGCCCGACCGCCGGGTTGTCCACCAGCACCGGGATGTCGAAGCGCCGCAGCAGCGCGCCGTCGCCGATGCCGGAGAGTTCGAGCAGCTGCGGGGAGTTGACGGCGCCGGCCGCGAGCAGCACCTCGCGGCGCGCCTGCACCGCCTGGCGGGCGCCGTCCTGGAGGTACTCGACGCCGCTGGCGCGCGTGCCATCAAACAGCACGCGCGTCGCCTGTGCGTGCAGGCGCACCGTCAGGTTGGCGCGCCGCATCGCCGGCCGCAGGTAGGCGCTGGCACTCGAGACCCGCACGCCGTCCTTGATGGTCACCTGCCACACGCCGGCGCCGTCGGAGTGCGCGCCGTTGAAGTCGCGGTTGTGCGCGATGCCGAGCGTGCCGCAGGCGGCGATGAACGTGTTGCACAGCGGATGCACGCCGGCGCCCGGGTCGCTGACGTGCAGCGGTCCGCCGGCACCGTGGAACTCGCTGGCCCCGAGCACGTGGTCCTCGAGCCTGCGGAAGTAGGGCAGCACCTCCGCATACGACCAGCCCGGGTTGCCGGCGGCGCGCCAGTCGTCGAAGTCACCGGGCTGGCCGCGCACGAACACCATGGCGTTGATCGAGGTGGAACCGCCGAGCACCTTGCCGCGCGGCCAGAACGCGCGGCGGTTGTCGAGCCGGGGGTCGCTGTCCGCCTCATACATCCAGTTGTAACGCGGATCGTTGAAGGTGCGGGCGTAGCCGATCGGCACCCGCAGCCACGGCGAGCGATCCGCGCCGCCAGCCTCGAGCAGCAGCACGCGCAGACGGCCGTCGGCCGTCAGGCGGTTGGCGAGCACGCAGCCCGCCGCGCCGGCCCCGACGATGATGTAGTCATACTCGTTCATCTGTGATAGGTAGGCTCGCCATGAAGCTCACGGATATCAGGACCTACATCGCGGGCAACCCGCAGCCGGGTAACGGCGGGCGTTACTTCGTGTTCGTGAAGCTCACCACCGACGGCAACGTGCACGGTGTCGGCGAGGCTTACTGCGTGCCGTTTCACCCCGAGATCGTCACGCGCATGCTCGAGGATGTCTTCGGGCGCTACCTCGCCGGCGAGGATCCGCACAACATCGAGACCATGTGGCGGCGAGTGTACTCGGCCGGCTACACGCAGCACCCGGACCTCACCCTCATGGCGGTGTTGTCGGCGCTCGAGATGGCCTGCTGGGACATCATCGGCAAGGAGGCCGGGCAGCCGGTCTACAACCTGCTCGGCGGCCGGGTGCACGAGCGGCTGCGCTCCTACACCTACATCTACGCGCGCCCCGGTGACCGGAGCGACGTGTACCAGGATCCGGACCTCGCGGCCGAACGTGCCGCGGAGTACGTCGCGCAAGGGTTCACGGCGCTGAAGTTTGATCCGGCGGGCCCCTATAGCGCCTTCGACGGACGACAGCTGTCGCTCGAGGCGCTCAACCTGTGCGAGCGCTTCATGCGGCAGCTGCGTACCGCCGTGGGCACGCGCGCGGACCTGCTGTTTGGCACCCACGGACAGATGACCGCGGCGGGCGCGATTCGACTCGCGCGCCGCCTCGAGCCGTACGATCCGTTGTGGTTCGAGGAGCCGGTGCCGCCGGACGCGCCCGAGGAAATGGCGCGCGTGGCGGCCGCCACCTCGATTCCGATCGCCGCCGGCGAGCGCCTCACGACCAAGTACGATTTCGCGCGCCTCTTGCGCGCCGGCGGCGCGGCCGTTCTGCAGATGAATCTCGGGCGGGTCGGCGGCATCCTGGAGGCCAAGAAGATCGCGGCGCTCGCCGAGGTGCAGCACGTGCAGCTGGCACCGCACCTGTACTGCGGTCCGGTGGTGGGCGCCGCCAACATCCAGCTCGCCACCTGCAGCCCGAACTTCCTGATCCTCGAGGGCATCGAGCGCTGGCAGGGCTTTCACGCGCAGCTGCTCGTCAAGCCGATCCGCTGGGAGGCCGGGTACGTGATCCCGCCGACCGAGCCGGGGCTCGGGGTCGAGCTCAACGAGGCGGTCATCGCGCAGCACCCATACACCGGCCGCATGCTGCACCTGGAGATGGCCGGCAAGCCGCTGTAGTCGATGGGCTCTGCGGCTGTGGGCATACGGCTGGCGCTACAGCGCAAGCGCCGCGCGCAGGCGCTGCGCGTACCAGGTGTGGAAGAGCTCCACCATGTACTCGCTGGCTGCGATCGGTCCGGGCAGGTACGCCGGGCTCGCGACGCCCCGCTGCGTCTCGGCGACGAACTCGGCGTCCTGGCGGTTGGTGGCGTTCCAGACGCTGGTGAGCTTCTCCAACTCGTAGTCGCGTCCTTCTTCGGCCTCCGCGTGCACGAGCCACGTGCTGCGCACCAGCGTGCGCCCGCGTTCCAGCGGCAGGGTGGCGAAAGTGAGGATGTGATCCGAGAGAAAATGAAACCAGGCGTTCGGCTGGGTGTGGTAGTGCAGCGTGCCGAGGCGCGGCTCGGTGAGATCACCGAGCAGGCGCCGCGAGGCGACGCGCGTGTCCGGCGTCATCGATTCACCGGCGCCGTCCAGCACCAGCCGCTCGGTGCGAAAGGCCGTCGGCCGCCCGGCCAGCTCCTCGATCACCTGCCAGGGGAGCGCGGCCCGTGTCCAGATGGCTTCGGCTTCGCGCTGCGCTGCGCGGAAGCGCTGGTAGTGGGCGCGCTCGTCCGCTGGCATGCGCGCCTCGTCGATCTCCCCGAAGAAATCAAACAGTGAGCACAGCAGCTCCGGGTGGCCCTCGCAGTGGAAGCACTCACGGTTGTTCTCGATGGTGAGCTTCCAGTTGCCGTCCTCGATGATGTCGACCTGTCTTGCGACCCTGGCGCGCGCCAGGCCGTGCGGCGCCAGATACGGTGCCATGCGAGCCGCCATGTCATCGAAGTCATCCGGCGGCTCATCGGCGAGGCACACGAAGATGAGCCCGGCGAGGGTCTTCACGTGCACGCGCGCCAGCGGACGCTGCGCCTCGGGGGACTCGCCGGTGGCCCCACAGCGCAGCACGCGGCCCGTCAGGTCGTAGGTCCAGCGGTGATACGGGCACTGCAGCGTGGCGCCGGCGATCCCGCTGTCCTTAAGCAGAATGCGCGAGCCGCGGTGCCGGCAGGTGTTGTGGAAGGCCGCGATCGAGCCATCGTCGCGTCGCAGCAGGAAGATCGGCCACGGTCCGATCTGGTAGGTGCGGTAGTCACCGCCCTCGGGGATCTCGGGCTCCGAGGCGAGGAACAGCCAGTGGCGGCCGAACAGGTATTCCATCTCGGCCGCGTACAGCGTGTCGTCGGCGAAGAACGGGCCGGGCAGCGCCACCCCGGGCCGGTAGGTGTCGAGCAGCGCGCCTAAGTGGCGCCGCAGGCCCTCCGGCGCCTGGCGCGCGTGCGCTGTGTTGCCGAGCGGCGCCGGGCGCGAGGTGTTCATGCGTACGTCGTCCAGATGGTCTTCAGGTCACAGTACTTGTCGATGGCATGGGGGGAGTCAAGTCCGCAAAAGAGGCATCAGACTGCGGGGCGCTCTCGCTAGAATGTAGCGCGCCTGGGCTGCCGCTCATAATCCAAATGCGACCTGGAGAATCACCGATGGCATCGACCGCCAAGAAAAAAACGAAGCCCGCCAGTCCCGCCAGAGGGCGCAAGTCCGGTCACGCCCGGCGAGTGAGCGCCCCGGCCGCGCGCGCCAGGCCCGCCCGTGCCGGCGCCGAGCGTGACCTCATGGCGCGCCTTGCCCAGGGGGCGGTGGTGTGTGCGGAAGGGTACGTGTTCGAGCTCGAGCGCCGCGGCTACCTGCAGGCCGGCGCGTTCGTTCCCGAGGTGCTGTTCGAGCACCCCGAGGTGGTCGAGCAGCTGCACCTGGATTTCGTGCGCGCGGGCTCTGATGTCACGCAGGCGCTCACCTACTACGTGCACCGCGAAAAACTGCGCGTCATCGGGCGCGAGAAGGACCTGGTGCCGATGAATCGCGCCGCGCTCAACATCGCCAGGCGCGTCGCGCGGCGCACCGGCACGCTGTTCGCCGGCGACCTGTGCAACACCAACATCTACGATCCGGCCGACAAGGCCTCGCTGCGCGAGGTGGAGCGGATTTTCGCCGAGCAGGTGGGCTGGGCGGTGGAGGCGGGCGTCGATTACTTCGTCGCGGAGACCATCGCCTGGGCCGGCGAGGCGCTGATGGCGCTCGCGGCGATCCGCAAGTACTCGAAGGTGCCGGCCGTGGTAACCCTGGCGATGCACCAGGAGGGGCTGACGCGCGAGGGCCTTACCCCTGCCGAGGCCTGCCGGCGCCTCGAGGGCGCCGGCGCGGATGTGGTCGGGCTCAACTGTCACCGCGGACCTGCGACCATGATGCCGCTCCTCAAGGAGATCCGCGCCGCCGTGAAGTGTCACGTCGCCGCGCTGCCGGTGCCATATCGCACCACCCCGGGCCAGCCGTCCTTCATGGCGCTCACCGATCCGTGCTGCGGCGATCGCCGCGCCTTCCCCGTCGGACTCGACCCGTTCCTCGCCACGCGCTCGGAGATCTTCGATTTCGGTCGCGAGGCCTACGGACTCGGGATGCGCTACCTCGGGGTGTGCTGCGGCGCGGGTCCCCATCACATCCGCGCCCTGGCCGAAAGCTTAGGAAGGCACCCGCCGGCGAGCCGCTACAGCGTCGACATGTCCAGGCACGCGTATTTCGGTACTGACAAGAAGATCCGCAAGATCCAGACCGACTACCAGGACAAGGCCTGATGCGGCGCGTACGGGTTCGCCTGGCGTAAGACCTGCGGCTACGCCGATGTTGCGGTGACCAACCAATGAGCGGGCGCGCGGCGTGAAGAGCACGGCGCAGGTGGTGGTCATCGGCGGCGGAGTCGTGGGTGCCAGTGTCCTCTACCACCTGACAAAGGCCGGCTGGAACGATGCGCTCCTGATCGAGCGCGGTGAGCTCACCTGCGGCTCGACCTGGCACGCGGCCGGCGGCATGCACACCGTGAACGGCGATCCGAATGTTGCGAAGCTGCAGCAGTACACCATCAACCTCTATAAGGAGCTGGAACGGATCACCGGGCAGTCCTGCGGTATGCACCTGACCGGCGGGATCATGCTCGCCGGAACGCGCGAGCGGCTCGACTGGCTGAAGATGGCCAAGGCGCGCGGCCGCTACCTCGGTATGGAGCTCGAACTCATCTCGGTCGACGAAGCGGCGAAACTCTTCCCGCTGATGAACAAGCAGCACTTCCTCGGCGGGCTCTACGATCCGATCGAAGGTCACGTGGATCCTTACGGCGTGACGCAGGCGTACGCCAGGGCGGCGCAGCTCGGCGGCGCGCAGGTCATCCGGCACACCCGCGTCACGGATCTGAAGGCGCGCAGCGACGGCTCGTGGGATGTCATCACGGAAGCAGGCAACGTGCACGCCGAGCACGTGGTGAATGCCGGCGGCCTGTGGGCGCGCGAGGTCGGACGCATGGTCGGGCTCGAGCTGCCGATCCTTGCCATGGAGCACCAGTACCTCATCACCGAGGACATTCCGGCCCTCAAGGGCCGGAAAGAGCAGCTGCACTGCATCGACTTCGAGGGCGAGATCTACACCCGCCAGGAGCGTGGCGGCATGCTGCTCGGCACCTACGAGCGTGGCGGCGTGCCGTGGTCACCCGTGACGACCCCATGGGACTTCGAGCAGAGCCTGCTGCCGAATGACCTGGAGCGCATCGCCCCGAGCCTCGAGGTCGGCTTCGAGCACTTCCCGGCGCTCGGCGAGGTCGGCATCCGCAAGGTGGTGAACGGGCCGTTCACCTTCGCGCCCGACGGCAACCCGCTGATCGGGCCGGTGCGCGGACTTAAGAACTTCTGGGTGGCGTGCGGGGTCATGGCCGGCTTCAGTCAGGGCGGTGGCGTGGGGCTGGCGCTCGCACAGTGGATGGTCGAGGGCGATCCGGGCGCCGACGTGTGGGCCATGGACGTGGCGCGTTATGGGGACTGGGCGACGCTCGCCTACACCAACGCCAAGGTGCGCGAGAACTACTCGCGCCGCTTCCGCATCCGCTTTCCGAACGAGGAATTGCCGGCGGCGCGTCCACTGCGCACCACGCCGGTGTACGAGCGCCTCACGGCGGCGCACGCGGTGTTCGGCGACTACTGCGCGCTCGAGCACCCGCTGTGGTTCGCCCCCTCGGCGGCTGAGGCTACCGAAGAGATCACTTTCCACCGCTCCAATGCACACCCGCACGTCGGCACGGAGTGCCGCACGGTGGCCGAGGCAGTAGGCCTCCTGGAGATTTCCAACTACGGCAAGTTCGAGGTCACCGGCGCCGGCGCGCAAGACTGGCTGTCGCACATCATGGCCAACCGCGTGCCCAGGGTCGGGCGCATTGCCCTCACGCCGATGCTGAACGAGCGCGGCAAGCTGATCGGCGATTTCACCATGTGCCGCCTCGCAAGCGAGCGCGTGTTCCTGATCTGCACCTACGCCGCGGAAGACTATTACCGGCGCTGGTTCGAGCGCTACGCTCCGCCGGCCGGGGTCACGGTGCGCCCGTGCGCCATGCAGTACGTGGGCCTGTCGGTAGCCGGACCGCATTCGCGCGCGCTGCTGCAGAGCCTCACGCGCGCCGACCTGTCGAGCGCGGCATATCCGTTCCTGACGTTCCGCCAGATCGATGTTGGAATGGTCCCGGCGCTCGTCGGTCGCATCAGTTTCACCGGCGAACTCGGCTACGAGATCTGGGTGACCAGCGAGTACCAGCGCGCGCTCTACGACCTGCTGCGAGAGGCGGGCCGCGCCCACGGGCTCGCGCTCTTCGGCGGCCGGGCGCTGAACGCCATGCGCATAGAAAAGAGCTTCGGCACCTGGGCGCGCGAGTACCGCCCCATCTACGGCCCATACGAGGCGGGGCTCGGGCGCTTTGTGGATCTCGCCAAGGGCGAGTTCGTCGGTCGCGCGGCCGCGCTCGAGGAGAAGCAAAGCGGTGGCAGGCTGCGGCTGGCGACCTTCACGGTGGACGCAGCGGATGCGGATGCGATCGGCGACGAGCCGATATGGCACGACGGCCGGGTGGTCGGCTGGGTGACCTCCGGTGCCTACGGTCACCGCGCGCAGCGCTCGCTGGCGCTCGGTTACATTCCGCTCGCACTGGCGCAGGCGAGCGACGGGTTCGAGATCGAGATCATCGGCGAGCGGCGCCGCGCACGCCGGGAGAATGCCGCGGTGATCGATCCCTCTGGCGGTGTGATGCGCGCCTGAGGTTAAGCGCGTAAGTCGTTGTTTTCCGGATCGTAAGGGGACTCGCGCAGCACGGTGGCGTTCTTGCGCTCGCCGAGGATCTGGATCTGCAGCTGCGTGCCGGGAGCCTGGAACCCGGCCTGCGTGTAGCCGATGGCGAGGCTCTTCTTCAGGCAGTGCCCGTAGTAGCCCGAGGTCGCCCGTCCGATCATGCGGCCGCTCTGCTCGAACAGCGGCTCGTTGCCGAGTGGATCCGCATCCGTGACGCCGTGGACTTCGAGCGTCACGAAGCGATTCGGCACGCCGGCGGCGAGCTGCCGCTCGAGCGCCGCCTTGCCGATGAAAGATTCTTTTTTCATGCGCACGAACCTGTCGAGACTGGCCTCGAAGGGAGTGTAGTCGGGCGTCATGTCGCTGCCCCACATGCGGTAGGACTTCTCCATGCGCAGCGACTCCATGGCACGCATGCCCACCATGCCGATCCCGTGAGCCTTGCCGGCCTCGAACAGCGCGTCGAACAGATGATGTGCGTATTCGATCGGGAAGTGCAGCTCCCATCCCAGGGCGCCGACGAAATTTACGCGCAGCGCGTAGACATCCACCGCGAGCCCCGCCTCGATGGTCTGCGCCGTGAGCCAGGGGAAGGAGGTGTTGTCGAGCGGCGTGTCGGTGAGCTGCGCCAGGACCGCGCGCGAGTTCGGGCCGGCGAGCACGAAACAGCCGCGGGTGTTGGTGATGTTGCGTAACGCCACGGAGCGGTCGGCCGGCAGCGACTTGAAGAGGTAGTCGCTGTCGTAGCGCTCCGCGGCTCCCGCGCTCACGACGTAGTAGTGCTGATCGGCAATCTTCGTGATCGTGAACTCCGAGCGGATGCCGCCGCGGAACGTGAGCGCATGGCACAGCGCCATGCGCCCGATTTTCGCCGGGACCTTGTTGGCCACCAGCCCGTCGAGCCAGGCCTCCGCCCCGGGTCCGGTGACCTCGTGCTTGGTGAAGGGCGTCAGGTCGATGACCCCGACGCGCTCGCGCATGAGGCGCGCCTCATTACCCACGTGCTGGAAATAGTTGCTGCGCCGGAAGCTCCAGCGGTCGGTGCGTTCGACACCCGCCGGAGCGAACCAGTTGGCGCGCTCCCAGCCATAGCGTTGTCCCCACACCGCGCCTTTGGCGTCGACCTTGTCGTACACCGGGCTGGTCTTCGCGGGACGCGCGTCCGGGCGTTCCTCGTCCGGGAAGTGGATGGTGAAGACGCTGCGGTAGGTTTCCTCGTTCTTCTTAACTACATAACGTTTGCCCGCATAGGCGCCGAAGCGCCGCGGATCCACGGCCAGCATGTCGATGCCGGGCTCGCGCTCCACGATCCATTCGGCGAGCTGCCAGCCGGAGCCACCCGCGGCGGTGATGCCGAAGCTGTGACCCTCGTTGAGCCACACGTTGGCAAGACCCCAGGCAGGTCCGATGAGGGGACTGCCGTCCGGGGTGTAGGAAATCGGGCCGTTGACGATGTCCTTGATGCCGCAGTTCTCCAGCGCCGGCACGCGGCGCTGGGCCGCCTCGACGTGCGGCACGAGACGATCCAGATCTCCCGGGAACAGGTCACGGCCGAACCATTCCGGTACCCCGTCGGCAAAGCGCGCCGGCGCACCCTTCTCGTAGGGACCTAGGATCCAGCCCATGCGCTCCTCGCGCAGGTAGTAGGACTCATCGGACTCGCGCAGCACGGCAAGCTCGCGTCCGCCGCCCTGGCGATAGGCCTTAAGTTCAGGAGACTCTTCATAAACGATGTACTGGTGCTCGACCGGAATGGCGGGCACATTTAACCCAAGCAGGCGGCCGGTCTGGCGCGCGTAGTTGCCGGTTGCCAGCACCAGGTGTTCGGCGGTGATGTCGCCCTTGCTGGTGCGCACTTTCCACTCGCCCGAGGTTGCGCGTTCAATGCCCAGCGCCTCGGTCTGCTCGTAGATCTCAGCACCTGCAGCGCGCGCACCCTTACGCAGCGCCATGGTGAGATCCGCGGGCGCGATGTGGCCGTCGTCCGGGTGATAGAGCGCGCCCACGATCGCCGGTGTGTCGGGTTTGCCGCCGAGTTCCACCAGCGGCCACAGCTCCTTCACGCGCTTGGGTGTGATGACCTCGAAGGGCACGCCGATGGTGTTGGCCGTGCCGCAGTACTTCTGGTACTCGTCCATGCGCTCTTTGCAGGTGGCGAGGCGCAGGTTGCCGGTGACGTGAAAGCTCACATCCTGGCCGGTTTCCGCCGGCAGACGCTTGTAGAGATCCACCGAGTACTTGTGCAGCTGGCCGACGGTGTAGCTCATGTTGAAAAGCGGCAAGAGGCCGGCGGCGTGCCAGGTGGAGCCGGCGGTCAGCTCGGTGCGCTCGATCAGCGCCACATCCGTCCAGCCCTTCTTTGCCAGGTGGTAGAGGGTGCTCACGCCGACGACGCCACCACCGATGACCAGGACCCGAACGTGCGACTTCACGGTATGACTCTCCACACAGGCGGGGCGAAAAACGACGGCGGCCTGCCGCCGCAGTGTAGCGAGCAGGGCACGCGCTCAGGACTCCATTTGCGACGGTGCCATGCCTCAACCGATCCCGAGGGTGGCTTCGGCAAGGAAGGCGGAAACGTAGCCCGCAAAAGAACGCCAGACTTCAATGCGGAACACCTGCGCGCCGGTGCGCCACAGGACGATTTCGGCCCTGGCGAGCACGGTGCGCGTGCACATGCTCACGGGGAAGGCGCGCTCATCGAGATCCAGCGGGCAGCCCGCGGCCAGCAGCGTCGCGGCCGCAGGCCCCTGCACGGTGAGTGCGACCTGGCGATGGCTGATGTCGACCAGCGAATGCGGCAACGCCTGCAGTGTTTCGCTTAAGTCAGTGGAGAGCGTCGCAGTGCGTTCCACCGGCGCGATCAGCAACCACTCATCCGGCCCCAGCCACAGCGCCGCGCACTCACCTGCGAGCCCAGCGCGACAGGGGCTCGCCGGCACCGTGAGGCCAAGGGCCTCCCCGGCAGCCTCACGAACCGCAGGCCCGCCGCGCAGAATGCAGCGCGCCGCCGGCGGCAGGGCTTGCACCAGTGCGCTCGCAGTGAGCGGCGGAGCACGACGCGCCTGTGTGAGATCACGCATGCAGCCGCTCGCCTTTCGGGTCATAGAACACCGGAGAGGTCACCTGCACCGCCACGTCACCCTCCGGCATGGGTGCGTAGAGGGTCTCACCCAAGCGTGCGCGGCCGCCGGCGACCAGCGCCAGCGCAATGGAACGTCCCAGCGTCGCGCTGTAGTAGGAAGAGGTCACGAAGCCCACGGGGCGGGTCGGCACCGGCGCGCCTGTGTGCAGCATGAGCTGCGCGCCCTCATCGAGCACCGTGCGCGGATCCTGCGTGAGGAGTCCGACCAGCTGGCGGCGATCGGGCGAGTTCATGGCCGGGCGCTGCAGCGAGCGTTTGCCGAGGAAGTCGGACTTGCCCTTGCCGATCGCCCAGCCAAGGCCCGCGTCATCCGCAGTCACCGTGCCGTCCGTGTCCTGGCCGACGATGACGTAGCCCTTTTCCGCGCGCAGCACGTGCATGGTCTCGGTGCCGTAGGGCGTCATGCCGTGCGCCTGTCCTGACTCCCAGACCGCCTCCCACACCGCAGTGCCAAAATCTGCCGGCACGTTGACTTCGAAGCCGAGCTCGCCGCTGAAGCTCACGCGGAACAGACGCATCGGCACCCCGCAGATGCTGCCTGCAACCACGCTCATGTGCGGCATGGCCTGCGCCGACATGTCGACATCCACGAGTTTCTCGAGCACCTGCCGTGCCTTCGGACCCTGCACGGCGATGACCGCCCATTGTTCGGTGGTGGACGTGAGCCACACGCTTAAGTCCGGCCACTCGGTCTGCAGGTAGTCCTCCATCAATGCCAGCACCCGCGGGGCGCCGCCGGTGGTGGTGGTGACGTGGAAGCGGTCCTCGGCGAGGCGCGCCACCACCCCGTCGTCGTACACGAAGCCATCATCGCGCAGCAGGACCCCGTAACGGCAACGCCCGACGGCGAGGCTCGTCCAGGCATTGACGTACAGGCGGTTCATGAACGTCACGGCGTCCTTGCCGACCACCTCGATTTTCCCGAGCGTGGAGGCGTCGAAAATGCCGCAGGCGCCGCGCACGGCCAGGCACTCGCGATTCACCGCCGCGTGCATGTCTTCGCCTGCGCGGGGGAAATGGCGCGCGCGCTTCCACAGGCCCACGTCCTCGAACACCGCGCCGCTCGCCTGCGCCCATGCGTGCATGGGCGTCGTGCGCACCGGATCAAACAGCTCCCCGCGTGCGCTGCCCGCAAACGCGCCGAAGCTCACCGGTGTATAGGGCATGCGAAATGTGGTGAGCCCCATATCGGCAATCGCCTTGCCGAGCGCGCGCGACACGATGCCGAGCGCGTTCAGGTTGGAGGTCTTGCCCTGGTCGGTCGCCATGCCGGTGGTCGTGTAGCGCTTGACGTGCTCGATGGAACGGAAACCCTCGCGGGTCGCAAGCCGGAGATCCTTCGTCGTCACATCGTTCTGCCAGTCGACGAAGGCCTTGCCGCGGGCCTGGGGCGCCTGGGGCAGGGCGCCGGCGAAGCCGCTTGCACCCGCGAGCTCGTCAGCTGCCCCGCCCGTCGCCGCGTCAACGGCGCGGCCCAGGGCACCCGCCGGGCACACCCCGATGCGTCCCGGCGCCGTGGCCTCGCGTGCGGCAGCGGCCCCCGCCGCGGCGCCATCCGCGAGCACGCCGGTGAGTTCAAACACTGCGCGGCACGCTCCGGCGCTGCGCGCACGTTCGGCGCAGATCCCGGGCAGGAAGGCCTGCAGCGCGTCGTTCCAGGCGAGCGTGCCACGGGACTGGGAAAACAAATGCACGCTCGGGGTGAAGCCCCCCGACATGAGCACCAGGTCGCAGCGCTGCGTCTGCGCCTCACGCACTTCACCTTGCCAGATGCGCCCGAGTCGTATGGCCCGCACGCGCCGGCGTCCGGAGGTTCCCAACACCGTGGCGCCGGTCAGGACGGCAATCCCGGCGGCGCGGGCCTGCCCGGCAGGCCCCGCCGGAGCAGCCGCGCGCACCTCCGCGATCATTGCGACCGTGACCCCGGCGTGGTGCAGGTCGAGCGCCGCCTCGTAGGCCTCGTCACTGGCCGTCACCACCACCGCGCGAGTGCCCGGCAGTACGCCGTAGCGATTGAGCCAGGCGCGCGCCGCGCCGCAGAGCATGATTCCCGGGCGGTCGTTGCCGGGAAACACCAGCGGACGCTCGATGGCGCCGGTCGCGAGCACCACCTCGCGCGCGCGCACCTGCCACTGGCGCTCACGGGGCGCCAGCGCCGCCGGTGCGGCGAGATGCTCGGTCAGGCGCTCGTTCAGCGCCACGAGGTTGTGCGGGAAGTAGCCGAACGCCGTCGTGCGCGGGAGCAGCGTGACCTGCCGCGCTGCCAGCCCGGCAACGGTTTCGGTGAGCCAGCGCGCGGCAGGCCGGCCGTCGATGGCGGGCGCAGTGCGCGCACTGTCCGTGAGGAGTGAGCCGCCGAACTCGCTCTGCTCATCGCACACCATGACCCGTGCGCCGGCTGCGGCGGCCGCGGCGGCCGCGGCGAGCCCGGCGGGGCCCGCGCCCACGACGAGCACGTCGCAGTGGGCGTAGCGGCTCGCGTAGCGATCCGGATCGGGTAGCGTGGGCGCGCGTCCCAGGCCCGCGGCCGCGCGGATCCACGGCTCGTAGAGCGCGTGCCACGCACGGCGCGGCCACATGAAGGTCTTGTAGTAGAAGCCCGCCGGGATGAATGGCGACAGCAGGTCGTTTACGGCGCCGAAGTCCAGCGCGAGGCTCGGCCAGCGATTCTGGCTTTCGGCTTCCAGTCCCTCGTAGAGCTCGACCTGCGTGGCGCGCAGGTTCGGGGTGTAACGCGCCGCATCGCGGCGTACCGCCACCAGTGCGTTGGGTTCCTCGGCGCCGGCGGCGAGCACGCCGCGGGGACGGTGGTACTTGAAGGAGCGGCCGAGAAGGTGCACGCCGTTGGCGAGCAGGGCCGAGGCGAGCGTGTCGCCCGCAACACCCGCATAGGCGCGGCCGTCGAAAGTGAAATTCAGCCCGCGTGCGCGCTCGATGCGCCCGCCGCCTGCGCTGCGAAAAGCGGCGCTCATTTCACGGACTCACCCGGCGAGCGGGGCGGGGTCTCGTCCAGGCGGTAGGTGGCGAGGAAGTGATCGGTGGTGGTATCGCGCAGCGCGTTGAAAAAGCGACCGCAGCCGTGCGTGTGACGCCAGCGCTCCGCATGCGGGCCGCGGGTGTTGTCGCGACGATAGAGGAAATCAGTCCATTGCTGGTCGGATAGTTCTGCGGAGGGTTGCGGCCGCGCGATGTGCGCCTGGCCGCCGTAGACGAACTCGGCTTCCGGACGCTCGCCGCAGTATGGGCACTGAATCAGCAGCACGCGCTTATGCCGTTAGTGCGCGACCGCGGCCGCGGCGGCCTCGTCGATGAGGTTGCCGTCGCGGAAACGCTCGAGCGTGAAGGGCGCGTTGATCGGGTGCGGCTCGTCGCGTGCAATGGTCCACGCAAACACGTGCGCCGCGCCCGGTGTCGCCTTGAAGCCGCCCGTTCCCCAGCCGCAGTTCACATACAGGCCGGGTACGGGTGTTTTGGCGATGATCGGCGAGCGGTCCGGAGTCACATCGACGATGCCGCCCCAGTTGCGCAGCATGCGCAGTCGCCGGAACATCGGGAACAGCTCGCAAACCGCTTCCAGCGCGTGGCTGCTGATGTGCAGGCCGCCGCGCTGAGTGTAGGAAGTGTAGGCGTCGGTGCCGGCGCCGATGACCAGTTCTCCCTTGTCCGACTGGCTGATGTAGGCGTGGATGGTGTTGGACATGACCACGCACGGAAATACCGGTTTGACGGGCTCGGATACCAGTGCCTGCAGCGGATAGCTCTCGAGCGGCAGCTCGACGCCAGCCATTTTCATGACCACGCTGCTGTGACCCGCCGCGGACACCCCGACGCGCCGTGCGCTGATCGGACCACGGGTGGTTTGCACGCCCGCGACACTGCCGTCGGCGTTGCGCACGATGCCGGTCACGGCGCAGTTCTCGATGATGTCCACACCCAGTGCATCCGCGGCGCGCGCGTAGCCCCAGGCCACCGCGTCATGGCGCGCGGTGCCGCCGCGGCGCTGCAGGGCGGCGCCGAGCACCGGATAGCGGATGGCGCCTATATTCAACGGCGGGCAGAAGGCCCTGGCTTCCTCGGGCGTGAGCCACTCGTTGTCGACGCCGGCCGCGCGGTTGGCGTGCACGTGGCGCCTGGACACCTGCATGTCGTGCACGGAGTGCGCCAGCATCAGCACACCGCGCTGCGAAAACATCACGTTGTAGTTGAGAGTCTGCGACAGGCCCTCCCATAGCTTGACCGCGTGGTCGTAGAGCGCCGCGCTCTCATCGAACAGGTAGTTGGAGCGGATGATGGTGGTGTTGCGGCCGGTATTGCCGCCGCCGATCCAGCCTTTTTCAAGCACCGCGACCCTGCCGAAACGATGCTCGCTCGCGAGGTAGTAGGCGGCTCCCAGCCCATGCCCGCCGCCACCGACGATGATGGCGTCATAAGCGCTCCTGGGTTCCGGGCTGCGCCACTGCGCCGTCCAGCCACGCTGGCCGGACAGGCCGCGCTTCAGCAGTGAAAGTGCGGAAAAGGGTTGCATCGTGACTTAAGGGGCGCTCGAAGGCTGTGACGCGAGGGCGCGCCCAGCATGCGCCCTACGCCGAACGGCGACGTGCACGCATACGCCCCCCGGCTTGAACGTTTGCGACACTAAGGAGCGGATGTCAGCGCGTAGCCTGCACCGTCGGGAGTGCGACCGCCCGGCCACGCCGGAAAGCCACGTAGGCGAGCAACGCCAAGCCGATGGAAATGGCGCTGGTCCAGAACTCGGCGCGGTGCGCGGGCGTCAGCGCCATTGCGACCAGCACCAGCAGCATCCCTGCGATCGCGAGGTAGCTCAGCCACGGGAACAGCCACATCGGCAGCGTCGGCGGGGGTTGGCCGGCGCGCTCGCGCGCCCGTCGCGAGCGCACCTGCGACACCGCGATGGCGAGATAAATCACCGCGATGATGGCGCCGGAGGCGTTCACCAGAAAGGCAAACACGACGCTCGGCGAGAGAATGGCGGCGATCACGCCGGCGAAGCCCACCACGCTGGCGAGCAGCACGGCGCGCGCCGGCACGTGGCGGCGGTTGGTCCGCACCAGCCAGCGCGGCGCATCGCCGCGGCTGGCGAGGACGAACAGCACGCGTGAGGCGATATAGAAGGATGAATTCAGGCACGACAGCACCGCGGTGAGAATCACCGCCGCCATGAATTCGCTCGCGTAGGGAAAGTGGATGCCGTCCAGGGCGAGGGTAAAGGGTGACTGACCCGAGACCACATGCCTCCAGGGCACCGTGCTCACGATCACAAAGATCGAGCCGACGTAGAAGAGCAGAATGCGGGTGATGATGGTGGAGGTCATCCGCGCCACCGCCCGCGCCGGCTCCGGCGATTCCGCCGCGGCGATTGTCACCACCTCAGCTCCCATCATGGACCAGATGACCGTGGTGACGGCGGCCAGCACTGCGAATGGTCCCCGCGGCGCAAAACCCCCGTAATCAATGAGGGTGGAGAAGGTCGGCCCGGTGGCGGAGCGATAGCCGCAGGCGTGCGCGCCGACCACGATGATAAAGGCGAGAATCGCCGCGACCTTGATCGATGAGAACCAGAACTCGAACTCGCCGTAGGCGCGCGCGGACATGAGATTCACGCACGTCATGAGCAGCATCAATGCAGCGCCAATCTCCCACATCGGCAGCGGCAGCCAGCGCTGGATGATGCCCGCTCCGGCGATCGCCTCGACCGGAATCACCACCACCCAGAAGTACCAATACAGCCAGCCGACCGAGAATCCGGCCCAGTTGCCGAGCGCCGCGCGGGTGAACTCCGTAAACGAGCGCACCTGCGGACTGTCGACCGCCATCTCCCCGAGCATGCGCATGATGAGCAGGATCAGCAGACCCGTGAGCGCATAGCTCACGATAATTGCAGGTCCCGCGGCGGCGATCGCCACACTGCTGCCGACGAACAGACCCGCACCGATGATGCCGCCGATGGTGATCATCGCTACGTGGCGCGGCCGCAGCGAGCGGCTCAGCGCGTTCTGGTCCGCCGCAGCGCTCACCGGTACATCGATCATCGGTTCTCCAGATACCACGTCAGGCTTCCGCCGCCAGTGAAGCAGCATTCGTCGTGAGCGTGTGCGAGGCCAGCGTGCCGATGTGATAGCGGCCTTTGAGGGCGTACCACCCGAGGCCCGCGCCGAGGATCACGGCGATGTACACGAACGCACCCCAGGTGTTGTACCAGGGTGCGCCGTAGACGGCTTCACGCGGCCAGGCCAGGTTGATCGCCATGCCTAAGCCCCACAGCACCGCGACGATGTTGACGAACATTCCCCACCTGCCCATGGTGAAGTAGCCACCGGCCGCGAGATCCGCCGGGGGCCATTGCCCTGCCAGGCGCTTCATCAGCAGTGGGCCCGTCACCATCAGGTACGCCAGGTAGATCATGATGATCGCAATCGAGGTCAGCACCGTAAAAATTTTCGGCTGGCCGATGTTGATGACCAGGATCGCTTCCGCGATCACGCCGATCACGACGGCAGGAACGATAGGCGTCTGCGTCGTGGGATTCACCCGCGCAAGCTTCTCCCCGAACGGCAGTGCGTTGTCGCGCGCCATGGCGAAGCTCAGGCGGATGGCCGCGGTGTGCACGGCCAGCGAGCACACCGTCACCGCGACCACGATGCACACCAGGAAGATCTTGCCCAGCGGCCCCCACATCACCTGTTCGACGATGTATTGCAGGCCGCCGCTGCTGTCGCCGATCCGCGGATCTCCCAGGTTGGGTGCCGCCATGACGGCGAACACCAGGATTGCACCACCGATCACGAACGAGGCCAGGATGGCCCGCAGAATGGCCCGGGGAGCGGTGCGCCGCGGCTCCAGCGTCTCCTCACCCAGTGAACTGGCGGTATCGAAGCCGTACATCACGTATCCGGAGGCGAGCGATGCGATCAGGAAAGCGCCGAGAAAGCCGCCGCTCTTGCCGGCACCGTAGCCGTTGGCGGAGAAGAAGACTTCCGGACCGCGCTTGAGGTTGAGCGCCAGGAAGATCGCTATGAGGCAGGCAGCGATCAGCTCGACAAAGACGCCGGCGCTGTTGATCATCGCCATCAGGCGCACGCCGAGCGCATTGACGACGGTGGTGAACAGGATCAGGACCGTGCCGAGGATCACCGCGTTGGTGGCGAAATCGTAGCTACCACTGCCGTCGCCGATGATCTGGAAGCCACTCCACAGCCGCGGCAGGTTCAGTTGCAGCGCCAGCACCACGGCCGACAGGGTGACGATCGACGCGGTGAGCATCAGCCAGCCCGAAGACCAACCTACGATGCGGCTGCCCAGGAGCTTCGACCAGTTATAGACCGATCCGGCGATGGGGTATTTTGCGGCCAGCTCCATGAAGCACAGCGCGACCGCCAGCTGACCGACGAGCACCAGCGGCCAGGACCACAGGTAGGCAGGACCTGCAGTGCCGAAGCCGAAGTAGAACAGCTGGAAGGTACCGGTGAGTATCGAGATATAGCTGACGCCGGCAGCGAAACTGCCGAACGCCCCGATACCGCGATCCAGCGATTCTTTGTAGCCGAAGTGCTCCATGCCGCTGTCGGTCGGTCCGGCAGCGTGGTTCTTAAACACGCCTTTGTCCTCTTGCTGAAAGTGGATCGATCGCGAAAGGGGCTATCTGCACTTGACCGGTAAGGCCCTCCGACTCATCATTTCCCCCATGGCTTGAATAGCCGTTTAACAGACGAGCTGTCAAGTACGCAAAGTGCCGGGCAAGTCCCTGAGCAGTCAAGAAGTATCGACCCATGAACCGATGCTCTCCATGGCCCCCGTTCCGAGCCCGGCGGCGCGCTCCCGGATCACCGCATTGAACAGGCGATCAACGACCTTGAGGGACCTCGTGCACCCCTCGACGAGCGGTCCGCGCGACCAGCTCGAGGAAGCTCGTCGCATCCAGCTCGTCGAGGTCACGATCGACAGTCTGGCCGAAGTGGGCTACGTCGGCACCACTCTCGTACAGATCTCGCGGCGCGCCGGGGTGTCACCAGGCCTGGTCGCACATTATTTCGGCGACAAGGACGGGCTGCTCGAAGCCGCCTTCCGCACCCTGGCGCGCACGCTCGCCGTGCGCGTACGCACGCGCCTCGGGCTGGCGCGCACGCCGCGCGGGCGTGTGCAGGCGGTCATCGACATCAACCTGGCGCCCGAGGAATTCG
Source organism: uncultured Gammaproteobacteria bacterium (assembly GCA_963718865.1). Lineage (GTDB taxonomy): Bacteria > Pseudomonadota > Gammaproteobacteria > Steroidobacterales > Steroidobacteraceae > 13-2-20CM-66-19. The sequence continues at coordinate 136,876 of CAVRAE010000003.1, forward strand.
ACCGCCGCACGGGAACTGCGTGGCTCGCCTTCTGGGGCCAGGTGTTGCACGTTCACGGTCTGAAGCGGGTGCAGAACGCATATCAGCGCCGCATGCTTTCCAACCTGCGCAACGATCTGCGGCGGATGGTGCCGCACGAGGAGGCGGACGGTCTTGCGGGCATGATCGCCGCGATGATCGACGGGGTGTGGTTGCGCGCCGCGCTTTCGGAATGGCAGGAAGCCGACAGTGAGAGTGCCCAGGCGATGTTGACGGCTTTTGTGGACAGCCGGCTGAAGGACTTCACGCAGTCACCGCCGCCGCCCGCGAGTCGGCCGCCCGAGGCAGGCCGGCAGCGGGCCCCGGGCACGGGGGACAGGTTCGCGGTCGTGAATCCCGCCAGCGGGGAGCTGCTCGCGGAACTCACCGCCGCTGGTCCGCAGCAGGTGGATAGCGCAGTGGCCCGCGCAGTGGCGGCACAGAACAACTGGGGCCAACTCAGCGGTACGGAGCGCGGCCGGGTGCTGCAGCGCGCCGCGCAGCTCCTGCGCTCGCGCAACGCGGAGCTTGCGGAGCTCGAGACACGCAACACCGGCAAGCCGATCAGCGAGACGCGCGCGGTGGATGTGCTGTCGGGTGCGGATTGCCTGGAATATTACGGCGGGCTCGCGGCGGGCATCGCCGGCGAGCACCTTAATCTCGGCGCGCAGGCGTTCGGCTATACGCGCCGCGAGCCACTCGGTGTGGTCGCCGGCATCGGCGCCTGGAACTACCCGCTGCAGATCGCCTGCTGGAAGGCAGCTCCTGCGCTCGCGTGCGGCAACGCCATGCTGTTCAAGCCGGCGGAACTGACCCCGCTCACGGCGCTGAAGCTGGCCGAGGTGTTTGCGGCCGCGGGACTGCCCGAGGGGATCTTCCAGGTTGTGCAGGGCGGCGCTGACACCGGGCGGCTGCTGACCCGCCATCCGCAGATCCGCAAGATCTCGCTCACCGGGGAAGTTGGGACCGGCAAGGCCGTGATGGCGGATGCCGTGGCGTCCCTGAAGCAAGTGACGCTGGAGCTCGGCGGCAAGTCCCCGCTCATCGTGTTCGCGGATGCAAAGCTCGACAACGCGGTGGCGGGCGCGCTGCTCGGGAATTTCTATTCAGCAGGTGAAGTGTGCTCGAACGGCACACGCGTGTTCGTCCACCGCAGCGTCCGTGCGCGCTTTCTCGAGCTCTTGTGCGCGCGCACCGCGGCGATGCGCATCGGCGACCCGCTGGATCCTGCCACCCAGGTGGGGGCGCTGATCTCGGAAGCGCACATGGAGAAGGTGCTCAGGTTTATCGCGCGCGGGCGTGAGCAGGGGGCGCGCGTGCTCACCGGCGGCCAGCGTGTGACCCGTGGTGACCTGGTGAACGGCTTTTTCGTCGCGCCCACGGTGTTCGACGCCTGTCACGACGACATGGATATCGTGCGCCAGGAAATCTTCGGCCCGGTGATGTCGGTGCTGGAATTCGACGACGAGGACGAGGTGATCGAGCGTGCCAACGCCAGCGAATTCGGGCTCGCGGCGGGCGTGTTCACCAATGACCTGACGCGCGCGCACCGCGTGATCGCGCAGCTGCAGGCCGGCACCTGCTGGATCAACCACTACAACATGACGCCGGTCGAGCTGCCGTTTGGCGGTGTCAAGCTCTCGGGCCTCGGGCGCGAGAACGGCCGGGCGGCGATCGAGCACTACACGCAACTCAAGAGCGTCTACGTCGCCATGGGTGACGTCGAGGCGCCTTACTGAAGGCACCGCGGCGAGCAGCCTCAACGTGAGCGAGGAAACCGTCGACTACGTGATTGTCGGAGCCGGCTCCGCGGGCTGCGTGCTGGCGGATCGCCTGAGCGCGGACGGCAGGGACAGCGTGCTGGTGCTCGAGTACGGCGGCTCGGATCGCTCGCTGTGGATCCAGATGCCGACTGCGCTGTCGGTGCCGATGAATATGGCGCGCTACGACTGGCGCTATTTCACGCAAGCCGAACCGAACCTGGACGGCCGGCGCCTGCACACACCACGCGGCAAGGTGCTCGGGGGCTCCTCCTCGATCAACGGCCTGGTCTACGTGCGCGGCAATCCGCTGGATTTTGAGCGCTGGGAAGCGCAGGGCGCGCGCGGCTGGGGCTATCAGGACGTGCTGCCGTATTTTCGCCGCGCCGAACGGCGCGCGGAAGGCGGCGATGACTATCGCGGCGGCGCGGGCCCGCTCGACACGCGCCGCGGCCTGCTCACCAACCCGCTGCACGCCGCCTGGCTCGAGGCGGGCCGGCAGGCGGGCTATCCGCAGACGGCGGATATGAACGGTTTTCGGCAGGAAGGCTTCGGGTACATGGATATGACGGTGGGCGGCGGCCGCCGCTGCAGCGCCGCCAACGCCTACCTGCGGCCGGCCCTGGGTCGGCGCAATCTCACCGTGCGCACCCACGCGCTGGCTTCGCGCATCCTGTTCGACGGCCGGCGCGCGGTCGGGGTTCGCTATCAGCGTGGCGGTGAGCTGCGCGAGGTGCGGGTGCGGCGCGAGGTCCTCTTGTGCGCCGGGCCAATCAACTCCCCGCAGTTGTTGAAACTCTCGGGAGTGGGGCCGCCCCAGGAGCTGGCCGATCACGGCATCCCGGTGGTGCACGATCTGCCCGGAGTCGGTGAGAACCTGCAGGACCACCTCGAGTTCTATTTCCAGGTGGCATGCCGGGAGCCCGTGACCCTCTACGGGCAGACGTCGCCGCTGCGCCGGGCGCTGATCGGAGTGAAGTGGCTCCTCACCCACAAGGGCCTGGGCGCCAGCAATCACTTCGAGACCGGCGGCTTTATCCGCAGTCGCGCCGGTGTGCGCTATCCGGACATCCAGTTCCATTTCCTGCCGATGGCGGTGAGCTATGACGGTTCATCGCTGGCGCGCGAGCACGGCTTCCAGGCGCACGTGGGACCCTTGCGCTCGCAGAGTCGCGGCTGGGTGCGTCTGGCATCCGCCGAGGCGCGCGACAAGCCGCAGATATTCTTCAACTACCTGTCGAAACCCGAGGATTGGCAGGAGATGCGCGCCTGCGTGCGGCTGACGCGCGAGATCTTCGCGCAGCCGGCCTTCAATCGCTATCGGGCGCGGGAGATCCAGCCCGGGGATGCCGTGCAGACGGATGCACAGATCGATGCCTTCATCCGTGCCAAGGTCGAGAGCGCCTTCCATCCTTCCTGTTCGTGCCGGATGGGCAACCCCGCGGAGCGCCTTAGCGTCGTGGATCCGTCGACGCGCGTCATCGGGGTCGAAGCGCTGCGGGTCGTCGACTCCTCTATCATGCCCTCGATCACGACCGGCAATCTCAACGCGCCCACCATCATGCTGGCGGAAAAGGCCGCCGACCACATCCGCGGCGCCGCGCCGCTGCCGCGCGCGAGCGTCCCGTACTATGTCGCGCCCGACTGGGAACGGGCGCAGCGTTAATCACTCCCGGTAGCGCGTCAGCGCATCCCCGAGCGCTTCGCGCAGCGGCCCGAGCCACGGCTCATAGTGCCGCCACTGGTCCAGGCCCTCGCGATAGAGCGGCTGACGAACCTGCTCGGAACTGGCGGTACGTACGCTGCGCTCGGTCTTGTAGAACTCGATGCAGGCCGGCTCAAATTCAAGCCCGCAGTAGTCGAGCAGGCGATGCACGTTCCCCGGGAGGTCATCCACCAGGTCCTCGTGCTGTATCCGCAGCACGCGCCCCGGTAGCACGGTATTCCAGTGCCGCATGAGTTCCAGGTAGGTACGGTAATAGCGCGCGATGTCTTCGATGCTGTAGGCAAATTCCTGGCCGCTCGCAAACAGCTGCTTGAAGTTGCCGAAACAACAGGCCATCGGCTCGCGCCGGGCGTCGATGATCTTCGCGTTGGGCAACATCAGGTGAATAAGACCGATGTGTCGGAAGTTATTGGGCATCTTGTCGATGAAGTGTGCTTTGCCGCTGCGGTACACGCGGGTATCGCTCAGGTACTTCTCACCAAGGCGCCGGAACTCCGCGCCATTCATGTCGGCGAGCACGCCCGGATAGCGCGGCTTGTCCAGGTCCCGGTCGCGGCCCTGCAGCTGCGCCACCAGGCGCGGTACCTCGGCGAGTTCCTGCGTACCTTCAACCTGCGAGTGTGATGCCAGAATCTGCTCGAGCAGCGTCGAGCCGGAGCGGGGCAGGCCGACCACGAAGATCGGGTCCGGCGCGGGCGCGCCGTCGCCGGCGTGCCGGGAAAACAGCGCAGGCGTGCAGACCTCAATCTGCCCGCGGGTGTTGAGCTCGAAGACCTCCGGGCGGTAGCGGCTCTGCGCACGCTTGAGTGCGTTGCCGGCGTCATAGAAACCGAATGACTCCGCATACTGCTGGCGGTCCTCGAGTGCCTTGCCCAGTGCAAAACACAGGTGGTAGCGGTCGATGGGCGTCGTGGCAGGCGCGGCCTGCGCCGCGCGCATCTGCTCAAGTTCGGCGTCCGGGAAGCGGTAGGTCTTGAGGTTGGCCAGGCTCCAGTAGACATCGCCGTAATCCGTGCGCACCGCCGCCGCGGCACGATATTCGGTGATGGCCGCATGGCGCCGGCCCAGCGTCTTCAGGGAATGTGCGATGGAGAGGTGCAGGTCGGCGGGCTGGGCGGCACCGGCCAACAGACCCTGGTAGATGCCGATGGCGCGCTCATGCTGGCCGAGACCGACATAGCTCATCGCCTGGAGCGCACGGTAGTTGCGGTTGGCCGGGTCGCTGGCGAGCAAGTCTTCCGCCTGCTGCCGCGCCTCGCTGTAGAGGTGGCGCTTGACCAGCACTTGCCCGTACTCGAAGCGCGCCGCCTGGTAATCCGGCGCAAGCTCCAGCACCCCCTCCAGCAGCAGCTGCGCGTCGTCCAGGACGTCGCGCTCCACGCCGATGCGCGCCAGCAGGCGCATCGCCTCGAGGTGGTGGCCCTGCGTAAGCAGGAACGCGCGGATCAGCTGCTCCGCGACCGCAAGTTCGCCGTCGAAAAAAAGCGCGGTCGCGGTCACCACCTGCGGGGGCAGCTCGTTCAAGGTGGTGACCTGGGCCGCCGCGGTGGCGGCGTTGGTCGCGTCGCCGGTCATGCGGTACAGGCCTGCCAGCATGCCCCAGCTCGCCGGCAGCGCGTGATTGATGTTTACCGCGCGCAGAAACGCCTCGATCGCCTGTGGGCCCTGGCGCAGCGCGACGTAGCACTGACCCCGCTCCTGGTAGAGGCGGCTGAAGCCTCGGTGCAGCCGCTCGAGTTCCCCGAGCGTCGCGAGGGCGGCTGGCACGTCCCCGAGGAGCCGTTGCGCGTGCGCCTTCAGGTACAGGACGTCGCGGTTCTCCGGAACCGTGGCCAGCAGCAAGTCGCAGGCTGCAACGCTGTCCGCAAAGCGGTGCCGCCGCACGAACTCACGGATGCGGCCGACCTCAAGCTCGACCGCCGAGGTGGGGCTCATGGGGTCTTGCAAGTCCACATGCAGCGCGCACGATAGCATCGTGCCGCCCCCGCAACGCCCGGCGCGCGCCGTTAGAACTTGTACCCGAAGGCTACGCCCAGGATCCGCGGCCGCAGCGGGGTCTGCGCGACGATGAACTGATCGGTGCTGACGAATACGCTGGCGTTCGAGTTGCTGAGGTTCTCCCCGTACAGATTGACGTACCAGGGATCCTTGGCCACCCCGACCGAGGCATCGTAGGTCGTGTAGGCGGGATTCTCGAACCGCAGGCGTCCGGTGCTGATCGTGCTGCCCCCGAAGGTGGGGTTGGAGCCCGCCTGCGTGAACGAATGGCCGCTGTGCGTCGCGTCGAGCTGCACGAACGGCGTGTAGGAGCCGACGTTCCACTCGTAGCGCCCCCGCAGGCTGAACTGGATCGGTGGCGCGTTGGCACTCGGCGAGCCACTGGTGCCGAAGGGATTCGTGACCGCGGCGCAGTTGGCGCCGAAGGCGTTGCAGGCGTTGGTGATCTGCTTGCCGAAATCCGCACTTCCCGGAACGTTGTTGAACAGTACCGGCGAGTTGGTCTGCTCGCTGCTGTTCCAGGCCACCCCACCCTGGAGGGTAAGGCCGGTCATGAGGCGTGCGATCAGTGAGGTCTCGACGCCCTTGATAAGGAAGTCCTGGCCGTTGGTGTTGAAGAAGATGTTGCCGACCACGCCCGGGTCGAAGAACGCCACCTGCACGTTGTCCCAGTTCTCGCGGTACAGCGCGCCGTTCCACTGCAGGCGGTGGTCGAAGAACTCGGTTTTCCAGCCGATTTCGTTATTGGTCAGCTTGTCCGAGTTATACGAGCTCGGGATGATGTATTGCGGCGTGCCGGCGGGTGTGAAGGCATGGTTCGAATTGCCATTCTGGTTGAAGCCACCCGGACGGAAGCCCTGCGAGAACGTGTAATACACCATGGCGTCCGGGGTGACGTGCCAGGTGAGGTTGCCGCGGCTCTTGAAACCCGATTCGGAGTTCTTCAGGTTCTGGGTATTGAGGTTGAAGGAGTCAGCGGACTGACAGCCACCCGCAGGTATGCCGCCCTGGAAGCAAAGGAAACTCGACAGCACGCTACCGGCTGAGGAGTTGTCGAACTTGAAGTGACGTGTGCCGGCCGTGAGGGTCAGCACCTTCGGGATCAGATCGAAATCGAGCGACGCGAAGAACGCGGTTTGCTTGGTGGTGCGGACCGTGTCCTGGTAGAAGGAGGTGTTGTCTCCCTGGACACCCGGATTCGCGACGGTCGTGCCAGGGAAGGTGCCGATATTGCTGAAGCAGCCGGTGTTACCGGGGCCGCTGTCGGCGGTGCAGCTCGGAACCGTCTTGTAGTTCCAGCCGGTCTGGTCGTACAGCGTGTTGTTCTCCCAGAAGACGCCACCGATCGCGCGCAGGCGCCATTCATCCGGCGTGCTCAGGCGCAACTCGTGCTGCTGATGCGTGTTGCGCTCGACCGAGCGCCAGTTGGCGCTTGGGGAGAAGCACCTGGAGGGCAGGTTCGGCGTGTAGGCGCCCGGGCCGTAGCACTGGTAGTAGTCCGCGTACACCCCGCGTGCGTAGTTGGTGTAGTCGCCGACCTGTTCGACGTTGCGCACCAGGTAGCCGCCGGTGTAGACAGCCTTCAGCAGCCCCAACTTGCCGTTGATGGTCCAGGCGGTGCTCTCAAAGCGATCCTTGTCGTAGGTCGGGTTAAACAGCGTCACTTCCAGCGGCGACAGCGCTGCGCCGTCCGAGGCGTTTGGTTGCTGGTAGAAGACGCCGCGCGAGTCCATGTCCTGGTAGGACTGCGTAATGAGTGCGTTCCAGTCGTCGTTGACCTGGTAGAGCAGTTCAACGCGCATGCCCTCATACGTGACCGGGTTGATGGCGCGGCCCACCACCGGGCCGTTGCTGATCACCGGACTGCCCGGCGGCACGCAATAGCCGTTATTCGGCAGACCGTCGGGGCATTGACCCTGGGCGTTGGCAGGGTAGTGCGCGTAGTACATGCCAATGTCGGTGTTGTGGCGCGTGAAGGTCGCCGGCACGTTGTCGATGTAGCCACCGCGCTGGTCGTTGTAGATGACGCCGCGAATCGCCACGCGGTTTTCGATCAGCGGCAGGTTCAGCACGGCCTGGATTGCGGTGTTGGGATCGCCATGGGCGGTGACGCCGTAACTGGCGGTGACGTTCGCCTCGGTGCGATCAAGCCTGGGCTCGTTGGTGATGTAGCGGATCACGCCGGCCTCGGCGCCGGCGCCGTAAAGGGTGCCCTGCGGGCCTTCCAGCACCTCGATGCGATTCAGGTCCGCGGCGTAGACGTCGAGGTTGCGTCCCGGCAGCTGGCCGGACTGGTTGTCGAGGTAGATGGCGACGTTCGGCCACAGGCCGGTCGAGCCGCTGCCCTGGCTTGGCTGCGAGCCGGCGCTCAGGCCGCGCATGAAAACCTCGTTCTGACCGGGCCCGTTGTTGGCGGTGGTGACGTTCGGCAGAAACTTGAGGTAGTCATCCAGCGTGGTGACGTTGAGTTGCTGCAGCGACTGGGCCGTAAAAGCCTGCATGGCGATCGGCACGTCCTGCATGTTCTGCGAGCGGCGCTGCGCGGTGACGGTGATCTCGGCGAGCATATCGCCGCTGCTATTCGCATCGGCGTTGCTACCGGTGGCTGGCGCGGCCGGCGCGGCCGGCCCGGCCGGAGCGTCCGCGGCGAAGGCTGCGAAGGACGCGCTTCCCAGGATGGCCGCCACCGCAAGCGAGATCTTCGAGTTCATTGCTTGATCCCTTTAGTCACTCAGTCAAATACGCGGGCACCCGCGACGTCGCCGCTTGCTCGTCGTTGCGGTCGCAGCCGGTGCGTCGAGGGCGAAAGACCGTAGGTGTCCTTGAACTGGCGTGAGAAATGCGCGCAGTCCGCAAAGCCCGCCTCGTTGGCGATGTCCGTGACCGAGCGATCGGTGTTGTCGATCAGCCAGTTGGCGTAGCGCATGCGCAGCTGGCGGTAGAGCGAGGCGGGCCCCGTGCCGGCGTGCTTGCGACACAGGCGCTCCAGCTGTCGCGCCGACACACCGAGTTCGGCGGCGACTTCGGCAACGGCGATCGGGCGTGCCAGATTCTGCTCCATGAGCAGTAGCGCCCGGCGCACACGCGGTTCCGCCACGGTCTCGCAAAGCGGCGGGTGGGGCTGAGCCTCGTTACCTGCGCGCGGGCGGTCGAACAACAGCACCTGGCTCGCCTTGCGCGCGGCCGCGGTGCCTAAGTGCTGCTCGATCAGGCAGGTGGCCAGCGCCGCAGCGCCCGCACCACCGGCGCAGGTGATCCGCGGTCCGTCGGCAAGGAACAGCCGGTCCGCAATAACCTCCAGGCCGGGAAACGCGCGACGAAAATCCTGATAGTGATACCAGCTCACGCACGAGCGCCGGCCCTTCATCAGCCCGGCCCGGCACAGTATGAAACTCCCGGTGCAGATTCCGATCATCGGCACGTCGGTCGCGCCGACGTCACGCAGGTAGCGTGTGGTTGCATCATCGAGTTGCGGTCCGGCATGCAGGATGCCGCCCACCACCACCACATAGTCGAGGCAATCCGGTGCCAGTAACCCGCTGGTGGGTCCGAGCAGCACCCCGCAGCTCGCGGCAATCGGCTCGGGACGGCTTGCCATGATCGACCACTGCACGTGCAAGGGCCGGCTGCGGTCGCCCTCATCGGCGGCGAGGCGCAGGTGATCGATGAAGACGGCAAACGCGGAGAGCGTGAAGTGATGCGCCAGGATCACGCCGACGCGCAGCGGCGGGCGGGCTTCACGCTCCCCGGGCGCAACCGGATTCAAGCCGTTGTGAGGCATTGAACGCGCACTCAATGGTTATTGTTCCCCTGACGCGGCTATATTCCATGAAGCCTCAAGGAGACGCAAGAAGGCTGAAGGAGTTTGAAAAAATATAATTGCAGCAACCAGATACGACGGTTTCGCATCGTACGCAAGAGCAATCTGAGCGAACGGAGACTATTGAATGAACGTTCAGGGCATCGGCTGCCCACGCCCGGAGCCTGCGCGTAAGTGCAGACCGGCCGGATCCGGCGCGGCGAGCGGCGGGGAGGGACTGCCGTGGACGCTGCCGAAGCGCTGTCCGGTATTCCACGCACGCGTCGCCTCATCCATTTCCTCGGGTGTGCGCGCCACGAAGTTCCACCACAGGAGAACGTCTTCGCGAAAGGGGGTCCCGCCGATCAGGATCAGGCGCGCCGCGGCGCGGCAGCTGATGGTGATCGAATCACGTCCGGTGCCAAGGTAGAGCAGCGTCCCCGGCGCGAGCCTTTCTCCCGCCACTTCCGCCTCGCCCTCGAGGACCAGTGCCGCGTGCTCGTAGGAGGACGTGACCGGCAGAGTCAGGCGGCCGGCCGCTGGCGCCGTCAGGTCGAGTCCAACAAGCGGTGAGAACACCTGCGCGGGGGAGCTGGCCCCGAGAGCGCTGCCCGCCAGCACGCGCACCATGATGCCGCCGGTCTCGATCAACGGCAGCTGCGGGTAGTTGCGAAAGGAGGGCGCGCGGTGACGCTCCGCATCGGGGAGCGCGATCCACAGCTGCACCGCGTGCAGGCGCTGCGGGCTGCCGGCGAGCCTGCCGGCCGGTGGCGCGGCGCTGTCTTCTGAATGCGAGATCCCGTGTCCGGCGGTCATCAGGTTCACCTGTCCGGGTGTGATGACCTGTTCGTTGCCCAGACTGTCGCGGTGAACCACCTCACCGTCGATCAGCCAGGTGAAGGTCTGCAGGCCGATGTGCGGATGCGGTCCGACACGCAGCCCCTCGCCGGGCGGAAACTGCAGGGGTCCGGCGTGATCCAGAAAACACCAGGCGCCCACCATGCGCCGCCGCGTGTTGGGCAGGGCGCGCCGGATGGTAAGGCCGCCGCCGATGGTGTTGGCTCGCGCTTCGATGCGTTCAGGCACGGCGCACTCCTTCAGGCGAGGGTGGTCGCGATGCGCACTTCGCCGCTTAAGACCTTATGGATGGGGCAGGAGTTGGCGATCTGCAGCAGACGTTGCTGCTGTTCGGCGCTCAGGGCGCCACGCACCGTGATGCGCCGGCGGATGTCGTTGCCACCGCCCGCGGGCGTGCCATCGGGGTTGAACTGCAGCTCGACCCGCACTTCTTCCAACGGCCAGCTCTTGCGCGCGGCGTACATGCGCAGCGTCACGGCGGTGCAGGCCCCGAGGGATGACAGCAGCAGCTGATGTGGTGTCGGGCCAAGGTCGGCTCCGCCCAGCGCGGCCGGTTCATCCGCACGCCACTCGTGTGCGCCGTCCGTAATGCTCACCAGATAGGGCGCGGCGCCACTGAGTGCCACGACGGTCGGTATGTTCATACGGTCGGTGTCCTGTTCTTCAGCAGCGATTCTATCCGCGTGTCGGGCACGATCCACACCAGCGCCACCACGATGTACAGCGCAATCGCCGCCCAGGGCCACAGCAGCGCGAGCCCACTCCCGAGGATGTAGAGGGCGAGCGACAGCTTGCCTTTGCGATCGCTGCCAACCGCGTGCGCGAGACGTGAATCGTGCCCGTTGACGGCGATGAGCTGATGCGTGAGCACGCTGTAGGCAATGGCGGCCCCGGTGAGAACGATCCCATACGACGCCACCGGCAGCGCGGTCATTCCCGCCTCATCGATCCAGCGGATGACGAATGGCACCAGCGACAGCCAGAACAGCATCGCCAGGTTCGCCCACAGCACCTTGCCGTTCACGTGTTCGGAGGCGTGCAGCATGTGGTGGTGGTTGTTCCAGAAGATGCCCACGTTGATATAACTGAGCACATAGGCAAGGAATATCGGCACTTCCGCGCGCAGCGCTTCGAGGTGGGTCCCCTGCGGGACCCGGATCTCCAGCACCATGATGGTGATAATGATCGCGACGACGCCGTCAGTGAAGGCTTCGAGCCTGGCCTTTCCCATGGCACCGATGCTACGTGCATTTGCGCGGCCAGGCGATCGCAGCAGGGCGATGGCGTTATCATTGCGTCCATATGCTCGACCCCGCCGTCGGCGCGCTGCTCGCGGGCTGTTATGCACTGCTGTTCGCGAGCGCCGCGCTTCACAAGCTGCTCGATCTGCCGCGCTTTGCGGGAGTGCTGGCTGCCTACGCGCTGCTGCCCGGCAGCGCCCGGGTTGCCTGGATCGTGCCGTTGAGTGAGTCCACCGTTGCCGCCGGCATGCTGTCGGGTGTGACGCGGCCGTGGGCGGGGCTGCTCGGGGCGGTGCTGCTGACACTTTATGCGGCGGCCATCGCGATAAACCTTCGCCGCGGGCGCATTGACCTGGCCTGCGGTTGCGGCGGACCGAACGAGCGGCGCCCGATTGCCCCCTGGATGACCTGGCGCAATCTCGGGCTGGCGCTGCTTCTGTGCGGCGCGGCCCTGAAATGGGGCCAGCGGCCGATGGTGGCCGTCGATGCACTCACGGTTGCGGCGGGGGTTGCGACGGCGGCGTTGCTTTACGTGAGTCTCGACCGGCTGCTGGGGCAGGTGTTGCCGCGCGCGCAGCTCTTGCGGGGCTCATCGTGACCGCGCTCGCGGTCTCCAACGTCGTGCTGTGGGTGCTGGTCGTGGCGCTCGCGGCGGTGGTGCTCGCCCTCACACGTCAACTCGGCGTTCTTCACGAGCGTATCGCCCCCGCGGGGGCGCTCATGCTCAATCGCGGACTTGCCGTCGGTGAGCCCGCGCCGGTGATCGAGGTTACGGATCTGGAGGGCCGGGCGTTGCGGATCGGCGCGCCGCGCAGCGACGGGCGCAGCACGCTGCTGCTGTTCGTGTCGCCGACCTGCCCGGTGTGCAAGACGCTCCTGCCCGCGGTGCTGTCGAGCCGGAAAGACGAACGCGGCTGGCTGGACGTTGTCCTTGCCAGCGACGGGGACCTCACCGAGCAGCGCGACTTCGTCCGCCGTCAGCGTCTGGAGGTCGTGCCCTATATCGTCTCCGGTGCGCTCGGCCTTGCTTACCAGGTGGGCCGCCTGCCCTTCGGGGCACTGCTCGATGAACAGGGCATAGTCCGGGCCCGCGGACTCGTCAACTCGCGCGAGCATCTGGAGAGTCTGTTCGAGGCGAAGCGCCTGGGTGTCGCCTCGCTGCAGGAGTACTTCTCATGACCGATCCGAGCTCCATGGGCAAGGAGTTCTGGGCGGTGATCGATGACTACGAGGTGCGGGCGCAGCGCGAGGAGGCGCTGTGGAGCACGCTCTCGAACGAGGAGGCCGCACGGCGTCGCGACGAGATGCTGCTGCCGGTGGGCCGCGCGGCCGGCACGGTACTGAATCTGCTGGTAAAGGGGGGTGAGGCGCGCCGGATCCTGGAAGTCGGCAGCTCCTACGGCTATTCCACGACCTGGCTTGCCGAAGCGGCGCGCGCGGTCGGGGGCAAGGTCACATCCCTTGAGATCAGGGAGGAAAAAACCCGCTACGCAGGCGCGCAGCTGGCGCGTGCGGGTCTTGCCGGGCACGTCGAGTTCGTGATCGGCGATGCGCTGGCGAGCCTCAAGGCCTTGCCCGGTCCGTTTGACCTGGTGTTGATCGATCTGTGGAAGGATCTTTACCTGCCGGTGTTTGAGCTGCTGTACCCGAAGCTCGCTGCGGGGGCGATCGTGGTCGCCGACAACATGCTGCAGCCCGAGCGCGCGCGGGTGCACGCGCAGGCCTACCGCGAGCGGGTGCGGGTGGCGCCGGAGATGACCTCGGTGCTGCTCCCCATCGGCAACGGCATCGAAGTCAGCCGCTATCGGTGAGGCCGTGACTGCCCACGCCTATCGGCTCCTCAACGTGTTCACCCAGGGGCGCCGCGCCTTGAGCGGCAATCCCCTGTGCGTGTTCGAGCGCGCCCAGACTATCGATGAGCCGACCATGCAGGCACTGGCACTGCAGTTCAACCTCTCCGAAACGACCTTCATTCTGCCCTCCGAGCGCGCCAGCGCGCGGGTGCGGATTTTCACCCCCCGCTACGAAATGCCGTTTGCCGGCCACCCGACGCTCGGCACGGCGCACGTGTGCAGGGCGCTTGGACTCGGGGGTGAGCGGCTCACGCTGGAGATGCCGGCGGGCGTGATCGCGGTGCGCGCGCTCGATGACCGCTGGACCCTGCAGGCCAATGCGCCGACCTGGCGCGAGGTCGCCGAACCGCGGGCGCTGCTGGCCGGGATGCTGGGTCTGACCGAACGCGACCTGGCGGAGCGCCCGTTGTGGGTGAACGCGGGGCGCGAGCAGCTCATCGTGCCCCTGGCGAGCGAAGCGGCGGTGCGGCGGGTGAACGTGCAGGCGGGGCTGCTGGCGGAGCTCAAGAGCAGCGACGGGCAGAGCATGGTGTACGTGTTTGCCCCGGCGGACGCCGGCACCCTGGCGCGTTTTTTCTTTCCCGTGGGTAACTCGGTGCGCGAGGACCCGGCGACCGGGTCCGCGACCGCAAATCTCGGTGGCTGGCTGCTGGCGACGGGGCGGACCTTGCCGTGTGAATTAGATCTCTCGCAGGGTGAGTACACCGGGCGCCCGTCATCGCTGCGCCTGCAGGTTGATGCCGAGCGCCGGGTCTTTGTGAGCGGCGAGGTCATCGAAATCGGCCGCGGGACGATCAACCTGTGAGGGCGGCTGCGCTGCAGCTGCGCGACTTCAGGGCCCTCACATTCGATTGTTACGGGACCCTCATCGATTGGGAGACGGGCATCTTCGCCGCGCTGCAGCCGATGCTGGCTGCCGGCAAGGTCACGCTGGCGCGCGAGCCGGTGCTCGCCGAATTTGCGCGGCAGGAAGCGGCACAGGAGTCGGCCACACCGGCCATGGTTTACCGCGAGCTCCTGGCCGAGGTTCACCGCCGGCTCGCGCGCGCGTGGCAGGTGAGCGTGCCGGAAGCCTCGCACCTGGCATTTGGTGCTTCGGTGCCCCAATGGCCGGTGTTTGCGGACACACCGGCGGCGCTGCAGTACCTCGGGCGTCACTTCAAACTCGTGATTCTCTCGAACGTCGATCGCGACAGCTTCGCCGGCAGCAATGAAAAGCTGGGGGTCAAGTTCGACGCCATCTACACCGCGCAGGACATAGGCTCATACAAACCCGATGCCCGCAACTTCCGCTACCTCATCGATGCGCTGGCGAAGCTCGGGATCGAGCGGGGACAAATCCTGCACACCGCCCAGAGCCTCTACCACGACCACGCCCCGGCGAAGGCCGCGGGTCTTGCGACCGCGTGGATTGATCGCCGGGACAACGGTGCCGGGTGGGGCGCGACGCTGCCGCCGGCGGACGGGCCCGCCTACGACTTTCGCTTCGTGACTCTCAGGGAAATGGCCGACGCGCACCGCGCTGTGGGCTGAGCCGCAGGGCTGGAAGCCGCGCTGTCATTATCGGTTCACACCGGTGTGCCAGGATCCGCCGGCTGGCGTGGACCCGCGTGTACTGGCTGCCGGCGTGGCGCACGCCATTCAGTTGCGCCTATGATGCGTGCGCGCTACAGCGTTCGCAGACACGCGGGCGGCTAAATCCTGCGCTGATGACGCCTTTATTCAAGCGCGCGCGCGGCGAGTGGTATAAAAGTCATATGGGGAGCCGCCTGGCGGGCGGAAATGCGTTCGAGTGGAAAAATCACAACCAACCCTCGTGGGGAGTCAACGCGATGAAGCCTAATCCGAAGATCGCTGCGGCCGTGGCGGCCATACTGAGTGCCTCGAGCACCGCGATTGTCTACGCGCAGCAGGCCACTACGGCCCCTGCCGCCACGGGGAACGAGCTGGCGGAGGTGGTCGTCACCTCGCAGCGTCGCTCCGAGAACCTGCAGGACGTGCCAATCACGGTTCAGGCGATCAGCGGCGAACAGCTTAGCCAGCTGAACGTCGTGTCTTTCAACGACCTGATGAAGTACACCCCCAACGTGACCTTCAGCGGCAACGGCCCGGGCACCGGCAATATCTTCATGCGCGGACTGGGACTCGTGGGTTCCGGCAACCAGTCGCAGTCGACCACGGCTCCTTTCCCAAACGTGGCGCTGTACCTGGATGACCAGTCGATGCAGTTCCCGGCGCGCAATAACGACGTCTACCTGGTCGATATGGAGCGCGTCGAGATCCTCGAGGGTCCGCAGGGCACTCTCTTCGGGGGCGGTGCGCAGGCGGGCGCGATTCGTTACATCACGAACAAGCCGAAGCTGGACGCCACTTCGGGCGAGGTGAACGCCGGCTACGGCATTACCGCTCACGGTGACCCGAATACCACCCTCAATGCGGTATTCAACCTGCCACTGTCTGACGCCTTCGCACTGCGCGGCGTGATCTTCTCCGAGCGCCGCGGCGGCTACATCGATAACGTTGCCGGCACGATCAGCTATCTGCCGGGCACGGCGCCGCACGACCTGGGAGGCGATCCGACCGCCAACAACGGCCCGCTGGCCGCAAGCCATACCAACAGCGTCGACTACCAGGGCGCGCGCCTGTCCGCGCTGTGGAAAATCAGCAGCGACTGGGACCTGCTGCTGCAGCAGAACTACCAGGACATGGACGCGGAGGGGTATTTCTACAGCTACCCGGTGGGTACCGACGGCAGCCCGCTGAGCAACTACCAGATCAACGCCTTTGCGCCGGCTTACAGCAAGGATCGCTACGAGAGCACATCCTGGACACTGAACGGCAAGCTCAGCGATATGCTGAGTATGGTGTACACCGGCAGCTACATGGTCCGTAACATCGACGGGCAGCAGGACTATTCCAATTACATGCGCAGCGCCGTCGGCACTTACTACGCCTGCATCGGCACCGGCGCCGGGTATTTCAACCCGGGGAATTTCCCCGGGCCATACCCGGGGCTCGCCGGCAAGCCGCTGCAGTGCAGCTCGGCGGTCGGCAGTTGGCACGATACGGTCCGTAACACCCACCAGAGCCACGAGTTCCGGCTCAGCACCAACGCCGATTACCGCCTGCGCGGCCTGGTCGGGGCTTACTGGGAAAAGTTTGTCATCAACGACAACCAGAACTTCAACTACCTGGGCATTCCGCAGTGCAGCCCCGCCAACCTTGCCGCTGCCGCGGCCGGTGGGCCGAGCTGTCTGTCGGCCGTCGGACCGGTCCCCGGCTCCTTTGCGAGTGACCCCTCGCTGCGCGAGAACGCCAACACGGCCTTTGGCGAAGACGAGCAGCGCGGCTACAAGCAAAAGGCCGCGTTCGCATCGGCCGACTTTGATCTGATCCCCAAGGTGCTGACGGTGACCGGTGGCGTGCGCTTCTATAACTATGACGAATTCGAGCACGGCTCGGAGTACTACAGCGAGAGCACGAGCACCGGGCTGGTGGTGAACCATCTCAACGGCGCGTGCACCGCGGCGGGGCTGTGCGGCTTTCCCATCAACCTGGACAAGAGCGAGAGCGGCCATCGCCTGCGCGGCAACCTGAGTTACCACATCACCCCGGACATGATGGCGTACTACACCTACTCGGAAGGATTCCGGCCCGGTGGCTTCAACCGTACCTCCTCGCTGCCGGGCCAGCCGCCCTCGTTGTCGGGAGTTGCGAAGTATTGCGGCGCCGCGATCCCCGGTGTGCCGCAGAACCAGGTGGACCCGAGATGTTCGCTGCCCGTCGGTGCCCCCGGCAGCCTGAACGGTCTCAACACCAGCCAGTTCAGCAAACCGGCGGGCTACAGCTCCGACAACCTGATCAACAACGAGATCGGGTTCAAGAGCGAGTTTTTCGAGCACCGGCTGATGCTGAATCTGTCCGCCTACGTCATGAAGTGGGAGAACGTGCAGCTGCCGCTGTTCGACCCGGTGCACCTGGGCAATACGACCTTCGACATCAATGGTCCGACGTACAAGGTAAAGGGCTTCGAGGTGCAGTTCTCCGCCCGCATCACTGACGGGCTCACGCTCGAGGGATCGAGCGCAGTGAACAGCGCCGAGCAGACCAACGGTCCGTGCCTGCCGAGCAACCGTGCAACGGCAGGCAACCCAACCCCGATCGGTCAGTGCATCGTGGTCGTGAGGGAGACCACCTATACCAATCCCTACGGCGTGGACGGCACCCGGCCGCCGTTCTCTCCGCCGTGGATGTTTAACCTCAGGGCACGCTACGACTGGACCATGCAGGGGGCTTACAAACCCTTTGCCTGGATCGGCGCGAGCCACGTCAGTGCACAGAGCAACGAGCCGGCGAGCTTCCCGGACGGCAATGATCCAGCGCAGGCCAATCCGACCACGACGCTGCTGCGCTACGAGATCCCCGGGTACACCACCTACGATGGGGCTATCGGCGTCGCCAAGGACAACTGGACGGCGCAGATCTCCGGCAGCAATCTGTCCAACGAGTACGGTCCCAGCAATATCTCGTCCGGGCAGTTTATCAAGTCGGAGATTCCGCTGCGGCCACGCGTCCTGATGGCACAGTTCGGATGGAAGTTCTAGGCGGCAGTGCCAGCGCCGACCGCCGGCGGGTCGGTGTGCGTTAAGCTTGAGGGGCGGACCGGAAGGTCCGCCCCTTTATTTTGAGCACATGCAACCCGCCCCGGCCACCACCACTTTCCCATTGCCAGCGAGCGAGCCAGCGACGGCGGCAACATCAGCCGAGGCCGCGCGGCTGCGCGAGCTGCTGCGGCAACACCGTTTTGCCGAGGTGCCGGCCGCCGCCAGGGCGCTGCTCGCCGAGTCTCCCGGGCAGCGGGACGCTCTGCTGTGCATGGCGATTGCCCAGCGTTTCCTGGGGCAGATCCCCGCGGCCTTCGAGACACTCGCGACTCTGGAGCAACATCATCCGCGCTTCAGTCGTTTGCATGAGGAGCGCGGCCGCTGCTACGTCGCGCTGCGGCAGGCGAAGCCTGCGATCGAGGCGTTTCTCAACGCCGTCCACCTCAACCACGCGCTCCAGGGAGCCTGGGGGATGCTCGAGAGCCTGTACCACATGCAGGGCGAGCCGCACAACGCCGCCACCGCGGCCGGCCAGGTGGCGACGCTGCGCGCCCTGCCACAGGAAGTCGTGGTTGCGACCGGGCTGTTTGCCGATGGCGAGCTGGAAGCGGCCGAGGAGCTGGTGCGCGCGTATCTGCTCAAGCACGGCGATCACATCGAGGCGATGCGGCTGCTGGCCCGCATCGGCATCGCACACAGGATCTACTTCGATGCGCAGGTGCTGCTCGCGGCGGTACTGGAGCGCGCACCCGACTATCGTGCCGCGCGCCAGGAGTACGCCTTCGTGCTCATCGAGCTGCACCGTTATCAGGAAGCACGCCGCGAGCTCCGGGAGCTCATGCAGGCTGAACCGGGAAGCCGGGAACTGAAGACTCTGGAGGCGGCGGCGAGCGTAGGCCTCGGTGAGCACGAGCGGGCGATTGGCCTGTATCGCGACCTGCTGGCCGGGGGACCTGGGGATTCCGAGGCGCACCTGTCCATCGGCCACGCACTGAAGACACTCGGGCAGACTCAGCCCGCGATCGATGCCTACCGGCGTGCCGCCGAGGGTCGCGCGGACTTCGGCGATGCGTACTGGAGCCTCGCCAACCTGAAAACCTACCGCTTCACCGCGGATGAGCTGGCGCGGATGCAGGCCGCCCTGGGCGCGGCCACGACCGGAGTGGTTGATCGCTACCATTTGTGCTTCGCGCTCGGCAAGGCGCTCGAGGATCAGGGTGATTTTGCCGGGTCGTTTCAACACTACCAGCACGGGAACGCGCTCAAGCGTCCTGAGTGCCGCTATCGTGCCGAGCTGATCGAAACTAACACGCAGCAGCAGATCAAGGTCTGCACCGCGGAGTTCTTTGCCGAACGCGCCGGGTGGGGAAGCGTGAGCCCTGATCCCATCTTTATCATCGGCCTGCCGCGCTCCGGCTCGACGCTGCTCGAACAGATCCTGGCCTCGCACTCGCAGGTCGAAGGCACGCAGGAACTCCCCAACGTGCAGCAGATCGTCAGCCGCCTGCGCGGTTTCGGTCCGGAGACGCAGGAGCCGCGCTATCCGCGCATCCTCGCGACTCTCAGCGCCGAGGATTTCCGCCAGCTCGGCGAGGAGTACCTCGCCGGCACGCGCATCTATCGCCGCGACCGACCGCATTTCATCGACAAGATGCCGAACAACTTCCGGCACGTGGGCCTCATTCACCTCATGCTGCCGCAGGCGCGCATCATCGATGCGCGCCGCGAGCCGATGGCCTGCTGCTTCAGCAACTTCAAGCAGCTGTTCGCGAACGGCCAGGAATTCACCTACAGCCTTGAGGACATCGCCCGTTACTACCGCACTTACCTGGAGCTGATGCGGCATTGGGACCGGGTGCTGCCCGGACGCGTGCTGCGCGTGCACCACGAGGATGTGGTGGATGACCTGGAAGGCAGCGTGCGGCGCCTGCTGGATTTCTGCGGGCTTAAGTTCGAGCCGCAGTGCGTCGCTTTCCATGAGAACCCGCGCAGCGTGCGCACGGCGAGCTCGGAGCAGGTGCGACAGGCGATCAATCGTGACGGACTTACGCAGTGGCGGAACTTCGAACCCGGGCTCGGGCCGCTGCGCAGCGCCCTCGGCGATGCGCTAAGCCGCTACCGCGAGGACCAGGATGAACATGGGACCGGGCCGTAACGATCCGTGCCCGTGCACTAGCGGCAAGAGATTCAAGCACTGCTGCGGGCGGCCGGGCGCTGCCGCCCCCGGGGCGTCCGCCGCGGTGTCGACGTCAGCGGCGGCATCAGGCGCAATGCCGGTTGTGAAGGCGCCTGATCCGCGCCTGGTAGGCGCGCTGGTCAACCTGGTTAATCAGGGCCATCTGCAGGAGGCAGAGCAGCGGGTAAGTGCCTTGTTGCGCACGCAGCCGGGGGAGGGCGTGCTGTGGAAGATCCTGGGCGTGGCTCTTATGCGCCAGGGAAAGGACGCGCTACCGGCGCTGCGCCGCGCCGCCGTGCTTCTGCCGCGGGATGCCGAGGCTCACGCGAATCTGGGCTCGGCGTTGCGCGCCCGCGGACAATGGGACGCAGCCCTCGCGAGCCTGCGCCACTCGCTCACCCTGCAGCCGCGCAACCCGGAGGCCTTGGTGGAGGCCGGCGATGCGCAGCGGGCACTCGGCAGCCCGCGGGAAGCTGTCATCCTGTACCAGGAGGCGCTGCGGCTCGATCCGCGGCGCGCTGAAGCGCACAACAATCTGGGGAATGCCTGCCTCGATCTGCATCAGCCCGGCGAGGCCGCCGGCTGCTACCGCGCCACGCTCGCCCTGAAGCCCGACGACGCTCAGGTGCTGTGCAATCTGGGCAATGCGCTGCGCCAGACGGGGGAGATCGAAGAGGCGATCACCTGCACGCGGCGCGCGATCGCGCTGGCGCCCGCCTTGAGCATGGCGCACAACAACCTCGGACTGCTGCTGGCCACCCGCGCGCAGCGGACGGCGGCGGTCGCGAGTTACCGCGAGGCGCTGCGGCTCAGCCCGGGTTACGTGGAAGCGCTGAACAATCTCGGCAACGTGCTGCGCGAGCTGGGCGACCGCCGGGAAGCCCTGTCGCTTTACCAGCGCGCCGTGCAGCTCTCTTCGCGCGCCGACAGCCACTGCAATCTTGGCTACGCCCTGCTCGATGCACGCCGCATAACAGAGGCCGTCGCGAGTTTCCGCAGCGCCCTCATCCTGCAGGCCGGCAGCGTGCCCGCGTATCTCGGGCTGGCGGCGGCGCTGCGGGTGCAGGGTCTGCCCACCGAGGCGGAGGCGAGCTGCGAGTCGGCGCTCGCGGCGCAGCCGCGCGATCCCGGGGCACTTTGCCTGCTCGGCGAGCTGCGCGCCGACCGCGGCCGGTTTGCCGAAGCGCAGGAGTTGTTCGAGCGCGCCATCCTGGTGGACCCGGAGTTTGCCCCCGCGTACGGCGGCATGGCGGCACACCGGCGCATGCGGCGCAGCGATACCGCCTGGCACGAAGGCACGCAGAGGTTGCTGGCCCGGTCGCCGCCGCTGAGCGAGGAGATTCACCTGCGTTACGCGCTCGGAAAATACTTCGATGATGTGGGTGAGTACGACGAGGCGTTCAGCAGTTATCAGGCGGCCAACGAACTCACCAAGCGCTACGGCGCGCGTTACAGCCGTGCCCGGCTGACGCAGCTGGTCGACCGGATCATCGGCGTGTGCAGCGCGGCATTCGTGCGGGAGACGCGCCCGGCGTCCTGCGATTCCGAGCTGCCGGTGTTCATTATCGGCATGCCGCGATCAGGCACTTCGCTCACCGAGCAGATCCTCGCCTCGCACCCGGGCGTGTTCGGCGCCGGCGAGGTGCGCTTCTGGGACCGGGCGTTCGCCACGTTGGCGAAGCCGGGCGCGCGCAACGAGGACGCGCCGCAAGCGGTGGCGGGCATGGCGCGCGATTACCTGCATCGCGTCGGTGCACGCGCGGGCGCAGCGCTGCGGATCACGGACAAGATGCCCGCGAACTTCCTGTACGCCGGCCTGATGCACGCCGCGTTCCCGCGGGCGCGCATCATCCATATGCAACGCCACCCGCTCGATACCTGCCTGTCGGTTTACTTCCAGAATTTCTTCAATGTGAGCCCGTACGCGCACGATCTGGACAATCTCGCGCACTACTACGGCGAGTACCTGCGCATCACTCGATCATTGGCGTGACGTGCTTCCCGCGGCGACCCTGCTGGAAATTCCTTATGAGGCGCTGGTCGCCGACCAGGAGGGCTGGACGCGGCGGATGCTGGAGTTCATCGGTCTGCCCTGGGATCCGCGGTGCCTGGATTTCGAGCGCACCGAGCGCGTCGTCATCACCGCCAGCAAGTGGCAGGTGCGGCAGAAGATCACGCGGTAGCTCGGTCGGACGCTGGCGCAACTATGAGAAGCACCTGGCGCCGCTGCGGCAGCTGCTGGATCCTGGCGCGCCGCACTGACACCGGGGGCTCACGCGGCGAAGGCGATGCACACGGCACCCACTGTGACTGCAAGGCAGACCAGGATGCGGCGCCCCGTGAGATGCTCTCCAAGGACAAAATGGCCAATCAGGGCGGCAAACACGATGCTGGTCTCGCGCAGTGCTGACACGGGCCCGAGCTTGCTGAGGGCGAGAGCCGCCATGATTGCCCCGTAGCTGACGAATGACAGGCATCCGCCGCTCAGGGCTTTGACGGTCTCACGTGCCCGCAGCTTCACCGTGATTTTTCCACGCAGCAGCAGGAACGTTGCGCTCAGGAGAGCGCCAAAGATCAGGAATATCCAGGCGGCATAGGATTGTGAATTTCCTGACAGGCGCACACCGATGCCGTCGGCCGTCACGTAGCTCGCGACCAGCAGGGCCGTCAGCAGGCCGAGGGCGAGGGTTTTCGCCTCCGCTCGCACCCTGCCAAAAGCCAGGCTGACGATCCCAAGTGAAATCAGCGCGATGCCGAGCAACCCGGCGAGGCCCACGCGCTGACCGGCAAGCACGAAACCGCCAATCGTCACCAGCAGCGGCACGCTGCCCCTGACGACCGGGTAGACCTGTACTAATTCACCCGAGCGGTAGGCCTGCGCCAGAAGAATGATGTACGCGACCTGCAGGACTGCCGAGAACCCTAAGTACGTCCAGCTTGGCCTCAACGGCACGGGCAAGAGCAGTACGAACGGCACGGCCGCGAGCGTCGTGGCAAAACTCATGATGGTGACGGACCACAGCCGGTCGCGGCTGCTGCGCAATAAGGCGTTCCAGGTTGCGTGCAACACCGCCGCGAGCAGGGTAAGTGCGATGGCGGTCGGCCTCATTTGCGGCTCCCACCGAAGGGCGGAGTGCCCGTCAGCTCTGGGCGCGGCGGCCGCCCCGGATGAGCGTCAGCGCGATGGCGGCAGAAGCCAGCATCAGGAAAAGGCTGACCGCGTTCAGCACCGGGGTGGCGCCCTCGCGCATCCGCCCGTACATCATGATAGTGAGGGGCGAGTCGCCACCGACCAGCATCAGCGTCGTGTTGAAGTTCTCGAATGACATCAGGAAGGCGATCGCCGCCGAGCCGATCAGCGCCGGACGCAGGTAAGGCAGCGTGATGTTCCACAGTACCGCCGGCGCGGAGGCCCCCAGGTTGAGGGCCGCATCCTCCAGGGTACGATCGAAGCGCTTAAGACGCGCGCTGATGGTGAGCGTGGCAATCGCGGCGATGTAGGAAAACTGGCCCAGGACCACCAGCGGCAGGCCGGGCCGCAGAAAATCCGCCTCGATGCCGAACAGGTCGCTGCACAGCTGCGCCAGGCGGCTCGCAAACGCCAGGATCGAAATGCCGAGAATCACGCCGGGAATGACGAGCGGGGTGAGCATGAGCATCGACAAGGCGCCCTTGCCGGGAAAGCGTGTGCGCTCCATCAGAAACGCGTTGGCGGTACCGAGCGCCACGGACAGGCCGGTTACCCACGCGGCTACGACGCAGCTCGTCCAGATGCTGCCCAGCAGCTCGTCATCGCGGAACAGCCCGACGCGTCCGGCGGCAACGTTGCCGAGGAACCAGTCGAGGGTGAACCCGTGCCACGGGGGCGCCGGGTAGGGCGCGTCGTTGAATGCAAACACCGCCACTACACCCAGCGGCAGGAACAGGAACGTGAGAAACGCCGCGACGTACAGCAGCGTTGCGGCGCGCAGCCAGGCCGGTCGTGGCAGGGTGGGGATCATGCGCGCCGCATCACGTCGCTGAAGCGCTGGCCGCTGATCTTCAGGCCCAGCCACACCATCGCGGTGGACAGGGCGAGCAGCAGGAAACCGAAGGCGGCACCCTGTTCCCAGTTGAAGCGCGTGATGAACTGGTTGTAGATCTGCTCGGTGAACCACTGCGAGTTCTTGCCGCCGAGCAGCGTCGGTGTCAGGTAATTGCCGAGCGTCAGCATGAACACCACGATGCAGCCGGCGGTGATGCCCGGCGCGGCATGTGGAATGATGATCTCGCGCAGGATCGACCAGCCCTTGCCGCCAAGATCGTAGGCGGCCTCGATGAGGGCGTTATCGAGGCTCTCGAGGCTGCTCACGAGCGGCACCACCATGAACAGCAGCGAGGTATAGACCAGACCCACGAGGATGGTGGCATCGTGGTACAGCAGCTCGACCGGTTGGCGGGTGATTCCAAGATGCACCAGCAGCGCCGGCAGCACGCCGGATTCGCGCAGCAGGATCATCCAGCCGAGCGTACGCACCGTTTCGCTCACCCAGAAGGGAATCAGGCACACGACAAACAGCAGCGCGCTCATGCGCCCGCGCGCCAGCTTGGCGATGATCCAGGCGATCGGAAACGCGACCAGCAGGGTGAGCGCGGTCGCCAGCGCCGACAGCAGCGCGGTCCTGACAAACACGTGCCAGTACAGCGGTTCGCCGAAGAAGGTGCGGTACTGCGCCAGGCTGACGACGTACTGGCGCGGCGCGACGCGCTCGCGAAACGACAGCAGTGCCAGGTCCAGGTGCGGCAGGATGATCAGTGCGAACAGCCACAGCAGCGCAGGGGCGAGCAGCGCAGCCAGCACCAGTCGGCGATACCACACCGCTGTGACTGCGGTCTCAGGCATGCGCAGCGCGGGCGGGGAAACAGATCGCCCGCTCCGGATCGAAGCTGAAGCAGACGTGCGCGCCGACCTGCAGATCCGAGTAGGCGCCGGTCTGCGGCAGCGCGATACGCAGTTGCAGATGACTGCGGGATTCGCGCAGCAGCACGACCGAGTTGGCGCCGTCGAACAGCATGCCCGTCACCTCGCCACCGTGCGCCGTCTGGCCGGCCGGCAGTTCCGCGGGCGTGCGGCCGAGCGTCGCGGCCTCGGGCCTGATGAAGGCCTCAACCGCCGCGCCCGCCGCGATCGCGCCGTGCCGGCGGGCGCGCACCACCCAGCCGCCGCTGGTGTCCACTTCCACGAGCGCACCGGCGACGCTCAACGCCTTGCCAGCCAGGCGGTTGTTGGCGCCGACAAAATCGGCGACGAACGAGGTTGCCGGCGAGTAGTAGAGCTCCTGGGGTGTGCCGAGCTGCTCAAAGCGCCCGTGATTCATCACGCCGACGTGATCGGACAGCACCAGCGCCTCGGACTGGTCGTGGGTGATGTAGACGAAGGTGGTGCCGAAGGCGCTCTGCAGCTGCTTCAGCTCGATCTTCATGTGTTCGCGCAGCTTCAGATCGAGCGCCCCGAGCGGCTCATCGAGCAAGAGCAGCGTGGGCTCGAGCACCAGGCTGCGGGCAATCGCGACCCGCTGCCGTTGCCCGCCGGACAGCTCCTCGGTGCGCTTGCCGCCCGCACCGGCCAGCCCAACCCGCTCCAGCATGGCCTCGGCACGCCGCAGGCGCTCGGCCCGGCCCACGCCGCGACGCGCGAGCCCGAACGCCACGTTCTGCGCCACCGACATCATCGGAAACAGCGCCAGATGCTGAAATACCATGTTGACCGGGCGGCGGTTGGGGGCGACCTGCGCCATGGCGCGCCCGCCGATGGCGATATCGCCGCCGTCGGGCTGGATGAAACCGGCAATCATCCGCAGCAGCGTCGTCTTGCCGCAGCCGGAGGGGCCGAGGATCGAGAAGAAACTGCCGCGCGCCACGCTGAAGGACAGGGCGTCCACCGCGAGGTGCGTTGCGAAGCGCTTGCTCAGGGAGTGCACTTCCAGGTCGGGTGTCGCACCCGTCGCGGCCACCGTTGGCGCGTTCAATCGGCCGCCTTCACCCGGTCGAGAACCTCTCCCTCGATCTGCTCGAGCCCCGACGGGATTGCCGGATACCATTTGATGTTCTTCAGGCCGTCGGGGAAGGTTGCGGCGAACTGCGCGCGGATGCGCGGATCCATCAGTTGATCGGCACCCCTGGCGGCGGTGAAATTGCCGATGGAGCGGGCAACCCTGGCGGCAATCTCGGGGCGCATCACGAAATTGATCCAGGCGTAAGCGCCCGCGTCGTTGCGCCCG
Source organism: uncultured Gammaproteobacteria bacterium (assembly GCA_963718865.1). GTDB lineage: Bacteria > Pseudomonadota > Gammaproteobacteria > Steroidobacterales > Steroidobacteraceae > 13-2-20CM-66-19. The sequence goes on from CAVRAE010000003.1 coordinate 163,169, forward strand.
CGTGCTGGCAGCGCGAACGTGTCCATCCAGGCAATCGCACCCGAGCGCGGGTTGATGAACTTGATATCCGGGTTCTCCCGGTTCAGCGCCCAGGCGCCGGAGTCCCACATCATCGCAGCGTAGATTTCACCGCTGCGCATGCCGTTGAGCAGCTGGTCCTTGTTGTCGTAGAAGAAGCGGAAGTTCGCCTTGCAGGCGGCGAGTGTCTTGCCGACCCGTTGCATGAGCGCCGTGTATGCCTTGGTATCGCCGTAGAGCGCGAAGGGATTCGTGCCCGAGGCGAGGGCAAAGGCCATCAGGGTCGGGCGCTTCAGGCGCACCGCGGTCCGGCCGCGGAGCTGCGGGTTGCACAAATCCAGGTAGTCGCTGATGCGGGTGCGCCTGGAGTTGTAGACCAGGCCCTCCGTGCCCCAGACGTAGGGCAGGCCGTAGAGGCGGCCGCCGATAGTGGCGTTCTGGCGCACGGTGGCGAGCAGTTCGGGCACAAATTCATCCAGCCGCACCTTGCTCGTATCGATCGGCTTGTAAATGCCGAACTCCTGCTGGGCGCCGAGGATGCGGTCCTGCGACGGCTGGGCCAGGTCAAAGCCCGCGCCGCCGGTGGCGCGCAGCTTCGAGATCATCTCCTCATTGTTTGAGAGCGTCACTTCGACCTGGATGCCGGTCTCCTTGCGGAACTGGGCGACTACCTCGGCCGGTACATAGTCCGCCCAGGTAATGATCCTCAGGACCTTGGCAGCGTCGGCGCGCGCCGGCGCGTGCGCAAGGAGCCCCAGTGCCAGGAACACGGTCAGTACACAGCGAGCGGAGCTTGAGATCATGTGACGAGCGCCCCTTGCGGTCCGATTGCCGCCGCGTTGACAGGCAAGTTTTTGGCGGGATAGTCTCGATGTTGATTTTTATATCACAACCGGACGATAGCATCGCCCCATCCGCTTGTCGCCGGAGCGCCCGTAGCGGGCAGCAGGAGCACTCGTGACATGAGCCGGCCGCGCGTGCTGGTGATCGACGGCAACCGGGCGGCGACCCGCGAGCGGCAGCTCGCCGCCGGCGGCCAGCCCTCGGGCGAGGGCTACGCGCAGGTGTTGCAGAGCCTGGCGGGCGTCGGCTGCGACATCGTGCGGCCGGCTGACGGCGAGGTGCGGTTCGCGCCCGGCACCGCTCTCACGAGCTATGACGGCGCGGCGATCACCGGCTCGGCCCTCAACATTTACGACGGCGGCGCGCACGTCGAGCGGCAGATCGAGCTGGCGCGCGCCGTGTTTGCCGCGGGCGTGCCGTTCTTCGGCAGCTGCTGGGGCATGCAGGTGGCGGTGAGCGCGGCCGGTGGCCGCGTACGTCGCAATCCGCTCGGGCGGGAGTTTGGTTTCGCGCGCCGCATCGAGCTCGCGGCGGCGGGTCGCCGGCACCCGATGTTCCGGGGCAAGCCGGCGGTGTTCGAGGCGCTCACCGTGCACCGCGATGACATCGAGCAACTCCCCGAGGGCGTGGTGGCGCTGGCGAGCAACGACATGGGACTGCAGGCCATCGAGCTGCGGCACGCTGCCGGCACCTTCTGGGGCGTGCAGTACCACCCGGAATTCAGCTTCAACGAGCTTGCGGCAACGGCGCTGCGCTACGGGGCGGTGCTGGTCGAAGAGCACCTGTTCGCCGACCGCGCGGAACTGGAAGCGTTCGTTGCCGATCTGCGCACGCTCATGCTCGATCCTCGTGACCGGCGCCTCGGCTGGAAACACGGCCTGGGCGCGGGGCTGCAGGATGAATCGTGCAAGCTTGCGGAGCTGCGCAACTGGCTGCAGCTGCAGGTGCTGCCGTACGCGCAGCAACACCACGGATGAACTTCAGCGAGCACCCGCAGCTTCCCGCGGCGCTGTCACTCGCCGGGCAGCTCGCCGATGTCGCGCGCGGCATTGCGCTCACGCATTTCCGCACACCGCTCGCGGTGGAGCGCAAGGGCGACGGCAGCCCGGTCACGGTTGCGGACCGGCAGATCGAGACCCGCATGCGCAGCATGATTCGCGCGGCGTTTCCCGCGCACGCCATCCGCGGGGAGGAGTTTGCGGCCGAAGGCAGCGGTGAGTTCACCTGGGTGCTCGACCCGATCGACGGCACGAAGAGCTTCGTCACCGGCTATCCGCTGTTCGGATCGTTGATTGCGCTGTTGCAGGATGAGCGGCCGGTGCTCGGGGTGATCGAGGTGCCGGTGCTGGCCGAGCGCTGGGTGGGTTGCGAGGGACGTGCCACGCTCTTCAATGACCGGCCGGCGCGGGCCAGCACCTGCGACACGATCGGGCAGGCGGTCGTCTATACGACCACGGCCGAGACGTTCAGCAGCGCGGAGCGGCAGCGTTTCGAGGCCTTGAGCGCGCGCGCGGCGCTGCGGCGCTTTGGCGGCGACTGTTACCTCTACGGAATGCTCGCCGGGGGTCACTGCGACCTGGTGATCGAGGTGCAGCTGAAGCCACACGATTTCATGGCTGCGGTCCCGATCGTGGAAGGTGCCGGGGGCAGGATCAGCGATTGGCGCGGGCAGCCCCTCGGCACCGCCAGCGACGGGCGCGTGGTGGCGGCGGCGACCGAGGCGCTGTGGCGGCAGGCGATCAAAGAGCTGGCCGCCGTGTGAGCCGTCAGCCCGCGAGGCCCAGGTCCCCCTTGACCGCCGAGCGGAAGATGCGCGCGTAGCCTGCCGCATCCGTCGGCAGCGGATTGCCGGCCGCCGACGGATCAAGCGATGCCTCGTGCCCGATGACGTCGGGGTTGCTGAGCGGCACGCCGATCTGCGCCAGGGTGTGTGGAATATTCAGGCGCTCGCGAAAGCCGAGCACCCAGTTGAACAGCGCCGCAAACGGTTCGCCGGGCAGATTCAGGGTACGCGCGATGACCGGCAGCTGCGACTGGATCGCCGGCCGGTTGTGGACGATGACGTACGGCAGGAGCACCGCGTTGGTGAGGCCGTGATGCGTGTTGAAATGCGCACCGACCGGGTGCGCGATGGCGTGGACCGCACCGAGTCCCTTCTGGAACGCCGTTGCACCCATGCTCGCTGCCGCCAGCATGCGCGAGCGGGCCTCAAGATCCGTGCCGTGCTCGCAGGCGCGCGGCAGATAGGTCTGGATCAGCCGCATGCCCTCGAGCGCGATGCCGTCGGCCAGCGGGTGGAAGCCCGGCGCACAGAATGCCTCGAAGCAGTGCACGAAGGCGTCGATGCCGGTGGCGGCGGTGATCGCCGGCGGCAGGCCGACCGTGAGCTCCGGATCGCTGATCACGACCCCGGGCATCATCTGCGGATGAAAGATGATTTTCTTCTGGTGCGTGGCCTCGTTGATGACCACCCCGGCGCGACCCACCTCCGAGCCCGTGCCGGCCGTGGTGGGAACGGCGATGATCGGTGCGATGCCGCGCGGGTCGGCGCGCGTCCACCAATCGCCGACGTCCTCGAAATCCCACAGCGGCCGTGTCTGCCCGGACATGAAGGCGATTACCTTGCCCGCATCCAGTGCCGAGCCGCCGCCGAAGGCGATGACGCCATCGTGAGCGCCGGCGCGGTAAGCCGCCAGACCCTCCTCGATGTTGGCGGCGACCGGGTTGCCGCGCACCCGGGCAAACAATGCGCCGCCGGGCACCAGCGCGCACGCCTGCCGCACCATCGGCGCCTCGCGCAGCCCCTCGTCCGTCACCAGCAGCGGGCGCCTGATGCCGAGCAGGGCGCACGCGGCGGGCAGCTCGGCGATGCGGCCCGGGCCTGCCCATATGGTGGTGGGATAGTTCCAGTTCGCTTTCAGAACTACGCTCACGTCGTTACCCGCAGGTGGAATGATTTTGGCCGTGTCAGGTGCTCGTAGCCGACAACCGAGAGCGTACAGCCTCGCCCCGAATCCTTCACGCCGCTCCAGGCGAGCGCCGGATCCAGGTAGTCGCAGCGGTTCATGAACCAGGTGCCGGTCTCGACCTGGGCGCCGAGCGCTGCGGCGGCATCGGCATCGCGCGTCCAGACCGCCGCGGTGAGGCCGAAGGGACTGTCGTTCATCCGCGTCACAGCCTCGGCATCCGAGTGCACCTTCATGAGGCCTGCGACCGGGCCGAAGATCTCCTCGCGCATGACCGGGGAGTCCGGCGGGGCATCGAGCAGCAGCTGCGGCGCAAGGTAGGGCGTACCGGGCGTGCTGCGCGGGAAGTCGCGCTCCTCGATCGCCGCGCGCGCACCGGCTGCAATGGCCGCGCTCAGCTGCGCGCGGATGGCGTCCGCCGCGGCCGTGCGCACCACCGGCCCGAGCGTGACCTGCGGGTCCAGCGGGTCGCCGAGCCGGTACTGTCGAATCAGCTCGATGCAGCCGCGCGTGAAACGCTCATGGACGCTCTCGTGAACGTAGATGCGCTGCAGGCCGCAGCAGGACTGGCCGGAGTTGAAATAAGCGCCGTCGACGATGTTTTCGATCGCATGGGGCAGGTCGGCGTCATGACGCACGTACACCGGGTCGCAGCCGCCCAGTTCCAGACCGACACCGATGAAGCGCTCGGCGGCGACGCGCTGCACGGCCCGCCCGCCGGCCACCGAGCCGGTAAAGGCCACGAAGTCCACCCGCGGGTCGCGGATCACGCCTTCCGTGTCGGCGTGCCTCAGGTGCAGCACCTGGAACAGGCCGGCCGGGAGCCCGGCAGCGGCGAAGCATTCCGCGAAGACCTCCGCGCACAGGGGCGTCTGTGCCGAGTGCTTCAGCACCACGGCGTTGCCGGCCATCAATGCCGGCACCACGCTGTTGACCGCGATCAGGTACGGATAATTCCAGGCAGCCACCGTAAACACCACGCCGAGCGGCTCGCGGCGCACGAAGCGGCGAAAGCCCGGCTTCGCTCCCGCATCCAGGTCGGCGAGCGCCGTGGCGGCGATGGCCGTCATGTGACGGGCGCGCTCGAGCGTGCCGCGCACTTCGCTCGGCGCGAAACGTATCGGCCGCCCCATCTGCCAGCTCAGGCCGGTGGCGATCTGTGGCCCGCGCCGCTCGAACTGGGTGCAGAAGCGCTCGATGATGGCCGCGCGCTCAGACAGCGGTACGTCGCGCCATGGCGGCTGCGCCACGCGCGCACGCTGCAGGGTCGCATCGATCTGCGCGGCGCTGGCGGGCGTGCGCTCCACATACACGCGCCCATCGACGGGGGAAATGGTTTTGAGGCTCATCAGATGATCTCGAAATACCGTCCCAGCTCCCAGTCCGTGACCGCGCGGCGGAATTCGCGCTCCTCCCACTGGCGGGTGGCTGCGAAGTGCTCCACGAAGGGCGCGCCGAACAGCGCCTGCGCGGCCTTGGAGTGCGCCAGCCGCTCGGCCGCCTCGCTGAGCGTGCGTGGCAGCTGGCGCCTGGCGGGGAGCTTGCGATCATAGGCATTGCCGCTGATCGGCTCATCGGGTTCGATGCGGTGCTCGATGCCCCACAGGCCCGAACCGATCGCCACTGCGAGCGCGAGATACGGGTTGATGTCCGCGGCGGCGATGCGGTACTCCACGCGCTGGGCCTTGGGGCCGCCCTGGATCACGCGCAATGCGCAGGTGCGATTCTCCACCCCCCAGGTGGCGCTCGTCGGCGCCCAGAAGCCCGGTACCAGGCGCGTGTAGCTGTTGACCGTCGCGGCGACCATCGCGAGCAGTTCCGGCATCAGCGCCTGCTGTCCACCGACGAACCAGCGCATCTCCGGCGACATGGTATGGGGGCGCGCCTCGTCGTAGAACGCGGACGAGCCGTCCTTGCGGGCGAGCGACACGTGCAGATGCCCGCTCTGCCCCGGCAGGTGCTGCGACCATTTGGCCATGAAGGTCGCCATCAGGCCGCGACGCTGGGCGAGCACCTTGACGAAGGTCTTGAAGAGCGCGGCGCGATCGGCCGCTTCGAGCGCCTCGGTGTAGTGCAGCGCCGCCTCGATGACACCCGGTCCGGTTTCGGTGTGCAGGCCTTCGATCGGCATGCGCATGTCCTCGCCCAGCTGCAGCAGCGCCTGGTAAAGCTCGGCGTGCACCGAGCTGCGCAGCACCGAATAGCCGAACATTCCCGGGGTCAGGTTCTGCAGGCCGCGATAGCCTTTTTCGCGCACGCTCGCCGGGGTCTCGCTGAATACAAAGAATTCATATTCGGCAGCAGCCGAAGCGCCGTAGCCCATGGCCGCCGCCCGCTCGAGTACGCGGCGCAGCGTCGCCCGCGGGCACACCGGTTCGGCATGGCCGGTAAACTCGCCGAGGAACAGCAGCATGTTGCCCTCGAAGGGCAGGGCGCGGCAGGTTTCGGGCAGCAGCCGCACGGCGGCATCCGGAAAGGCGGTGTGCCAGCCGGTGAAGGTGATGTTGTCGTATTGCGCGTCGTTGGAATCCCAGCCCAGCACGACATCGCAGAATCCCAGCCCCGTGTCGAGGGCCGAGAAGAACTTCGGGCGATCGATGTACTTGCCGCGCAGGATGCCGTCGTTGTCGAACACCCCCACCCTGACGTGCGTCAGGCCGCGCTCCTCGACGATCGCCCGCGCCTGTGCGCTCGTGCGCACCTCTTCTGGTTGCATGAAGCTGACTCCTAAGGCGGTCACCGGGAGCCGGTTTCCGGCCGTTAGCCTAACAGGGTGCTGCGCCGATACGCAGCCTGCGCGCGGCCAGTCACCCCGGCGGGGTCGTCGCACGCCGCGCGTTCAGCACGTGCAGGTAACAGGCGCCGAGTGCGGCGAACGCACTCACCGCCGCGAGCGCCAGGAACATGCCCCCCCAGCCGAAGCGCACCGCGAGCCACGCCATGATGCTGCCCGCTGCCACGCCGCCGATGTAGCCGGTGCCGTCCACGAGGCCCGAGGCGACCGCCCCGGCCTGCGTGCCGCCGAAATCGAGCGCGAACGCGCCGGGCAGGAACACATAGGGTCCGAGCAGGCAGAAGGCGACGACACCGATCATGACCACCGGCAGCACCGTGCCCGCAGTGCCGGGGTGCAGACGCGTGAGGACGAGAAGGCCCGCCGCGGTGCCGGCGAGCCCGAAGATCAGCAGCAGCGCCCGGCCGTTGTGCCCGAGCCGATCGCTCGCCCAGCCGGCGAGCATCGCCGAGGCCGCGCCGACGCCCGGAAACACGGCGGACATCACCGCCGCCGCGCTGACCTTCAGACCGAGGAAGTCGTGAAGGTAGGAGGGCGTCCAGGTGTTGAAAGTCTCGCGCACCATGGTGGTGGCGAAGCCGAGCAGGCAGACCGTCAGGAACGCACGGCTGCGCAGCAGCGGCAGGACCAGCGTCAGGTAGCTTTGTGGGCGCCCGCCATGAGCGAACACGTTCGCCGGGTTGGCGATCGCCGCTGGGAAACCCTCATCGGTGCACGACTCGCGCAGCAACAGCAGGTTCGCCAGGAACATCGTGCCGGCCACTGCCGCCCCGAACACGAACAGTCCGCGCCACGGGACGCCGTGCGCGAGCAGCAGGCCCATGCTGGGCCGTGCGATGGCATCGCCGATCAGGTAGCTGCAGCTCAAGACTGCCGCCACCGCGCCGTAGCGCGAGTAGTGGAACCACCGGGAGGAGACCTTGATGAGCGCCGACCAGCCGATCGACTGCGACAGGCGGTTGGCGATCCAGGCGAGCGTGAACACAGGCAGCGTGCCGCTGGCGGCGAACATCAGCGTGAAGAGCGTCGCACCGCCGGTCGCGATCAGCAGGTTACGCTTGCCACCCCAGTAGTCGCCGAGGCTGGTGAGGAACCACTTGCCGAGCGCGTAAGCGAACACACCGGCCGAGCCCATCCAGCCGATGCTCAACATGGCAGCGTCGTGGCTCATCCCGTGCGAGCGCAGTTCCTCGATCAGCAGCGGGGTCGCGACCGGAAGATTCGCGCGGCAGAAATAGCAGGACGCGTAGCCGAGGAACAGCAGCAGCACGGTGCGGCTCTGCGCAACGCGCAGGCCCGCTGCGTGCGGCGGTGCGGCCGCGGCCGCCGCCTCTACGGCAGCCACGGCAGCGAGTAGGTCTTGGTGTTGGTGAAGCTGCGGAGCGCTTCCTGCACCCCCTCCTTGTAGCCGAGGCCGGAGTCCTTGATGCCGCCGAAGGGTGTGAGTTCGAGGCGGTAGCCGGGCACCTCGCGCACGTTGACGCTGCCGACATTGAGCTCCTGCACGCAGCGGGTGATGTAGTCGAGCCGGTTGGTGCACACCGCCGAAGAGAGTCCATAGGCGGTCGAGTTCGCGACGCGGATGGCGTCCTCGATGTTGCGGAAGGTCATGACGGGGGAGACCGGGCCGAAGGTCTCCTGCCTGACGAGCGTCATCGCCGGGTCCACGCGATCCAGCACGGTCGGTGAATACAGCGCGCCGTCGCGCGCGTTGCCGTAGAGCAGGCGCGCGCCGCCCGCCACGGCCTCGTTCACCCGCTCCTCGAAGCAGCGCGCCGCGGCCTCGTCGATCACCGTGCCCATGTCCGTGGCCGGGTCCATGGGGTCACCGTATTTGAGGGCGCGTGACTTCTCGACGAGCAGCTCGGTGAAGCGCGCCGCCACCGATTCGTGCACCAGCATGCGTTTGATCGCCGTGCAGCGCTGTCCGGAGTTCTTGTAAGACCCGGCGGCGGCGAGCGTCGCCGCCTCCTCGAGGTCGGCGTCTTCCATGACGATGAGCGGATCGTTGCCGCCGAGCTCGAGCACCTGGCGCTTGTAGACCGCTTTGGCGGCGATGTACTTGCCGATCGCCACCCCGCCGGTGAAGGTGACGAGGTCGACGTCCGGGTGGGTGAGGAGCTCGTCGGCGATCTGCTTCGGCTCGCCGGTGAGCACGCTGAACATCGGCGGCGGCAGACCCGCCTCGTAAAGGATGTCGGCGAGCAGCAGCGCCGTGAGCGGGGTCTTCTCCGAGGGCTTGAGCACCATGCGGTTGTTGCTGGCGATGCTGGGCGCGATCTTGTGCGCTACCTGGTTCAACGGATGGTTGAAGGGCGTGATCGCGGCTATCACCCCCTGCAGCGGCTCGCGCAGGGTGTAGACCTTGCGGCGCTTGCCGTGGGCGGTGAGATCGCAGGAGAAGACCTGCCCATCGTCCTGCAGCGCGGCGTTGCCGGCGAAGATGAACACGTCGCACGCCCGGCCCACCTCATAGGTCGAGTCCTTCTTGCACAGACCGCTCTCGGCGGTGATGAGGTTGGCAATCTCCTCGGTGCGCGAGCGCAGCGCTTCGGCGGCCTGGTAACAGATGCGGTAGCGCTCGTAGCGCGTGAGCCTGGAGTGGAACGCCCGGGCTACTGCGAGCGCGCGGCGTACCTCGGTGAGCCCCGCCATGGCCACGGTACCGATGGGCTTAGCCGTGTAGGGATTGAACACCTCGCTGGTGCGCTCGGTCGCCACGCGCGCGCCGGCGATGCGCAGGGTCTCGCGCCGCAGGCCGTCGGAACGCGCAGCGGCCGCGCTGCGCTGCAAAGGGCTATCCGCCATGGTTGAGCACCCAGTCGAAGGCATCGAAGTTGCGCCAGCGGCGGTTGGTATCGAGGTTTGCGATTCGGCGGTTCATGACGAGTGGCACCGCCTGCTCGGACAGCCCGCCGTGGGAGCGCAGCGGCGCATCGAGACCGGAGAGGTCGTGCCTGGCCGCGGCCGACCCCAGGGCCACCGAGCGCACCGAGATCACGACCAGATCGCCGATGCGGTCGGAGGGCAACTCGAAGCGGCGCGCGGCCTCGGCGCGCGTCAGTACCAGCTCGATGCCGCGCAGCGCCGCGATGCGCTGCGCGAGCGTCCCGGTCTGCGCGGGGTCCGTGAGGTAGACGGTCGCGTACGAGCCGAGCGCGCCGTGGTGCACCACGTAGGGATCGGTGATCGGCAGGATGACGCGCGTGCGGCCGGCGCCGAGCCAGCCATCGAGCACGTCCTGCAGATAGATGACGTCGGGGCTGGCATCGAGACGGGTCTTGGCGCTCATGCCGTGATCCGCGGTGAGCACGATGGCGCAGCCTAAGCGCTCGAGCTTCTCGAGATAACCGTCCATCATGCGGCAGAATGCATTCGCCTCAGGCGCTCCCGGGGCGTGCTTGTGCTGCACGTAGTCAGTGGTCGAGAGGTACATGAGGTCGGGGCGCTGAGTCTGCATGAGCCGCACTCCGGCGGCGAACACGAACTCCGAGAGCGCCGCGCTGTAGACGCCCGGCAGCGGCAACCCGACGAGCTCGAGCGCACCTTCGATCCCGTGCTCGGCCATCGTAACGCTGTCGGCCTTTTCCGCGGAGAAGCACACGCCGCGCATCTTGTGGCCGAGCAGGCGGCGCAGCTTGTCCTTGGCGGTCACGACCGCCACCTTGCGACCCGCGTCGGCGAGCGCCGCGAGGATCGTGGGGGCACGCAGCCACTTCGGATCGTTCATCATGACTTCGGTGCCGCTGTGCGGATCGTAGAGGAAGTTGCCGCAGATCCCGTGGACGGCAGGCGGCACGCCCGTGACGATCGAGAGGTTGTTGGGATTGGTGAAGCTCGGGATTACGCAGTCGGCGACCACGGCGGCGCCCGCGGCGAGGGTGCGTTTCATCCACGGCATGCAGCCCTGGGCCACGGCCTGGGACACGTACTCCGGATCCCAGCCGTCGACGCACACCACCACCGCAGGCTGCTCGGGGAGCCGATAGGTTCGGCCGTTGACTTCGATGGAACTCACGGGTTCCTCAGGCGGCGGCGCGCAGCTGCGCCAGCACCTTGCCCACCGCCTCCACGGCGCCGGCGATGCCGCGCTCGCCGAGCTGCCCCATGCAGCCGACGCGGAAGGTCTCGAGCGTCGTCAGCTTGCCCGGATACAGGATGTAGCCGAACCCCTTGACGGCGTTGTAGAAGCTCTTGAACTCATAGTGCGGATTGTCGGGAGCATGGAAGGTGACGATGATGGGCGCCTGGATCGCCGCGGGCAGGAAGCTCTTGAGCCCGAGCGCCGCCATCCCCTCGATGAGGGTGCGGCAGTTGTGCGCATAGCGCGCGCCGCGCGCGGCGCGCCCGCCTTCCTCGAGGTACTGTGTGATCGCGCAGTCAAAGGCCGCTACCACGTGGGTCGGCGGTGTGTAGCGCCACTGGGTCGTCTTCTGCATGTAGGTCCACTGGTCGTAGAGGTCCATGGCAAGGGAATGGCTGTTGCCCTCGCAGCACTCGAGTGCCGCACGCCGCACGATCACGAAGCCCATGCCGGGCGGCCCCTCGAGGCACTTCCCGGAGGCCGCCACCACCGCATCGAAGGGCGTGCGCCGCGCATCGATCTCGAGCGCGCCGAAGGAACTCATGGCATCGACGATCAGCCGCCGGTCGTAGCGGGCGACAACCTGCGCGATCTCATCGAGCGGATTGAGAATGCCGGTACTGGTCTCGCAGTGCACCAGGGCGACATGGGTGATGGCAGGATCCTGCGCCAGCGCGCGCTCGACGTCCGCGGCCGCGATCGCGGTGTTCTGCGCGTAGTCGATGCTCGTGACCTGGTGGCCGAGATAGCGGCAGATGCGGGCGATGCGCTGGCAGTAAGCGCCGTTCTGCGGCACCAGCACATGTCCGCCGGAGCGCGGCACCAGGGTGCCGAGCGCCGCTTCGACCGAGAAGGTGCCGCTTCCCTGCAGCGGCACGCACTCATGGGTAGCCTCAGCGTGCACGACATTGAGCAGCCGCTCGCGTATGCGCCCGGTGATGCTGTTGAAATCAACGTCCCACGAGCCCCAGTCGCGCAGCATCGCCTGCCGGGTGCGCAGCGAGGTGGTGAGGGGACCGGGGGTGAGGAGAACGGGTTCGGTGCTCATGTCACTGCTCGCGAAGAGACGGGCTCGGGCCGAGAATGGCACTCTAGAACCCGCTCGCATAAGTGTCAACAGTAGACAGTGTTGAGCAGGTGCGCTGTAATGCGGTGGTGAATGCGCGCACCACGTTGCAGCTGCTGCAGGCCCATTCCCTGCCGTCGCTGGTGCAGGCGCAGATCGAGCAGATGATCCTGCGCGGGGAGCTGTCGGCCGGCCAGCGCATCAACGAGGTGGAGCTCGCCGGGCACTTCCGCACCAGCCGCGGCCCGGTACGCGAGGCCCTGCGCGCGCTGAGCGAGTGCGGGCTGGTGCGCACCGAGCGTAACCGCGGCGCCTTCGTGCGCGAGGTCACCGTGGCCGAGGCCGATGAGGCCTACGATGTCCGCGAGGTGCTCGATGAGCTCATCGGGCGGCGCCTGGCCGAGCGCATCACGCGCGAGCAGCTGGGCGCGCTGCGCGCGCTGCTGGCGGACATGGACGCCGCGACCGCCAGGCAGGATGTGCGGCGCTACCACAAGCTCAACCTGGCATTCCACGACGCCCTGGTCGACTTCGTCGGCAACACCCGCCTGGCGGACACCTACCGCCGCCTGACCAAGGAGCTGCTGCTGTTCCGCCTGCGCGGCCTGCAGGACGGCGGCGGCTTCGCCGTCTCGAACGCTGAGCACAAGGCGATCGTGCGGGCGATAGCCGCGCGCGACCCGCAGCGCGCCGGCCAGGTGCTGCGCGCCCACGCCGCCGACAGCCGCGCGCGCATGCACCGCGCGGCGGCGGCGCCGTTGCAGCCGAAGCGCAATTGATCATGGCGGTGAGTCTCCCGTCCCACGCACGCGTCGTGATCATCGGCGGCGGCATTGTCGGCTGCAGCGTCGCCTACCATCTGGCGAAGCGCGGCTGCACCGACGTGCTGCTGCTCGAGCGCAGACAGCTCACGTGCGGCACCACCTGGCATGCCGCGGGCCTGGTCGGCCAGCTGCGCGCGACCCACAACCTCACCCGGCTCGCCCAGTACACCACCGAGCTCTACGCGCGACTCGAGCGTGAGACCGGCCAGGCGACCGGCTTCAAACAGGTCGGCTCGATCGCGGTAGCGGCGAGTGAGGCGCGCTTCGAAGAACTCAAACGCGGCGCATCCATGGCGCGATGCTTTGGCCTCGAGGTGCAGATCCTGTCGCCTGATGCCGCCAGGGAGCGCTGGCCGCTGCTCTCGACCGCTGACCTGGTGGGCGCGGTCTTGCTGCCGCAGGACGGCCAGACCAACCCGGTCGACACGACCCGGGCGCTCGCCAAGGGAGCGCGCGCCGGCGGCGTTCGCATCGCCGAGAACCTCAAGGTTACGGCGATCCGCAGCACGCGCGGCCGGGTGACGGGCGTAGCGACCGAACAGGGCGAGGTGCGCGCCGACGCTGTCGTGAACTGCGCCGGCATGTGGGCGCGCGAGGTCGGTGGTTGGGCGAACGTCACCGTGCCACTGCACGCTGCCGAGCACTCCTACATCGTGACGCAGCCCATCCCGGGGCTGGCATCCGGGCTGCCGATCCTGCGTGACGCGGATGCCTGCTCATACTTCAAGGAGGACACCGGCAAACTTCTCGTGGGCTGGTTCGAGCCGCGGGCGACGCCCTGGGGCGAGGCAGGGATCCCGGAGAACTTCGCCTTCGATCAGCTGCCCGCGGACCCCGGCAACATCGAGGAGCTGTTTGCGGGCGCCATGCGCCGGGTGCCAGTGCTCGAGTCAGCCGGCGTGCAGGTGTTCTTCAACGGGCCGGAAAGCTTCACTCCCGATGACCGTTATCTGCTGGGCGAGGCGCCCGAGATGCGCGGCATGTACGTGGCGGCCGGCTTCAACTCGATCGGCATCCAGTCCGCTGGCGGGGCCGGCAAGGTACTCGCGGACTGGATCATCGACGGCCATCCGCCCTTTGACCTGTGGGACGTCGATATCCGCCGCTGCGCACCCTTCCAGCGCAACCAGCGCTACCTGCGCGACCGCACGGTCGAGTCGCTGGGGCTGCTGTATGCGATGCATTGGCCATTCCGCCAGGCCGAGACCGCGCGCGGAGTGCGCAAGTCGGCGCTGCACGACCGCCTCGCAGCAGCCGGGGCGTGCTTCGGCGAGGTGGCCGGCTTCGAGCGCGCCAACTGGTTCGCGTCCGCGGGCGCGCAGCCACACTACGAGTACAGCTATGGTCGCCAGAACTGGTTCGGGTCCTCGGCCGCCGAGCACCAGGCGGTGCGTGAACGCGTGGGGCTGTTCGACCAGTCTTCGTTCGCCAAGTTTGTGCTCAAGGGCCGCGATGCTGCCAGGGTACTCGGACGAATCTGCGCCAATGACATTGAGGTGCCGCCCGGCAAGGTCGTCTATACGCAGTGGCTCAACGAGCGTGGCGGCATCGAGGCGGATCTCACGGTAACGCGCGAGGCCGAGGACGCCTACCTCATTGTTACCTCATGCGCGACGCAGACGCGCGATTTCTCCTGGCTCTGCCGCAGCATTCCGCACGAGAGCCACGCGGTCGCCGTCGACGTGTCCTCGGCGTACGCAGTGCTCGGTCTCATGGGGCCGCACAGTCGCGAGCTGCTCGCGACACTCACCAACGCGGACCTGTCGACGGCGGCGTTTCCGTTCGCCACCTCCCAGACCATCGATCTCGGGTACGCGCGTGTGCGGGCGAGCCGTATCACTTACGTGGGGGAGCTGGGGTACGAGCTGTACGTCCCCGCGGAGTTCGCGCAGTCCGTGTACGACGTGATCGTCAGCGCCGGCGGCCCGTTCGGACTGCGCCTCGCGGGCTACCATGCCCTGAACAGCCTGCGCATGGAAAAGGCCTACCGGCACTGGGGCCACGACATCGGTGACGCGGATACGCCGCTCGAAGCGGGACTTGAGTTTGCCATCGCCTGGAACAAGTCCGGTGGCTTCGTCGGCCTCGAGGCGCTCATCGCTCAGCGCGAAGCCGGCCTCGGACGCCGGCTCGTGGCCATTGCCCTCGATGGCGCGGAGCGCCTGCTGTATCACAACGAGCCGATCTGGCGAAACGGTGAGCTCGTCGGCAGGATCTCCTCAGGGATGTTCGGCCATACTATCGGTGCTGCGCTGGGTCTGGGTTACCTCGCCAACGGCGGCGCACCGGTGAGCACCGAGTGGCTCGCCGCCGGGCAATACGAAGTGGAGGTCGCTGCGGAGCGGGTTCCCGCGCGGGTTTCGCTGCGTCCCTTCTATGACCCTGCGAGCGAGCGGGTCAAGCGTTGATACCGGGCTATCCCAGATCTTCCTCTTCTCCTCCACCAGGGTTCGCTGGCGACACGACAGGCGGCGCAGCGGCGGCACTGACGCCAGCGGCCTCGGCGGTGCCGCCCGCGGTACCGCGATGGCCGCGGCCACGCACTCGATGGATGATCGGGTAGGCGAAGCTTGCGAGGTGCGAGTGAACACGCCTGAGATCCCGCACGGTGCGCAGAAACAGATCGCTCTCCTCTGCGACACGCTCGGCTCCGTCGGCCTCCGTAAGCCGGCTCGCAGCTGCCGCAGAGCGCAGCAGGCGCACGCTCAACGCGGTCGCCGCCGCTTCGAACTCGCGAAACTGTGTCTTGCGGGCGGCCAGCCGCCTGGCGTCACGGGGCTCGGCCTGCAGGAACACGGCGAGCGCGAGCCTCAGACTCTCGAGTAGTTCACGGTGCATTGCGTCCACAGTTTCGAACTCTTCTGGCGAAAGCACCCAGCCGCGCTTGACGCTGCGCACCGCTAACTCGACTAAGCTATTGGCGACGATGTCGGCGATGTGCTCGAGATTGATCACCGCCGACAGGATGTCCTGGCCCCGCGCACCCTCCCGCCGGTTGTCGAGAGTCTGCTCGCCACCCACGTCGGCAAGATAGCGGCGAATCGCGCCCCCCAGTTGATCAACGCAGCGGTTCTGCGCGGCGACCGCCGCGGCCCGTGCGCGATCGTTATGCTTGAGGACCTCGAGCGCATCGCGCAGCATGGATTCAACCATGTCGGCAATACGCAGCGTTTCCCGTGCGGCGTTCGACAATGCGACCGTCGCTGAATCGAGGGCCGCGACATCGAGATGGACGGGACGGCCGGGATCGGCCGGGGCCGGCGGGTCCGGCAGCCAGCGGGTGAGGAGGCGCGCGAGCGCGCCGACGCACCCCAGGAACACCGCGGCGAGCGCGAGATTGAATGCCAGGTGAAAGTTGACCACGAGTCGCCCGGGCGCAGGTTCCGCCTGCT
Source organism: uncultured Gammaproteobacteria bacterium (assembly GCA_963718865.1). Taxonomy (GTDB): domain Bacteria; phylum Pseudomonadota; class Gammaproteobacteria; order Steroidobacterales; family Steroidobacteraceae; genus 13-2-20CM-66-19. The sequence continues at coordinate 179,156 of CAVRAE010000003.1, forward strand.
GCAGCGCGTGGGTAATCGTGGGCAGGAACGGCAACGCGAGCGCCACGCCGACCGCGCGCACCAGCAGGTTTCCGAGTGGCAGGCGCCGGGCAGCCGGGGTCGAGGCGTGCATGAGCGGCGGCAGTGCGCCGCCCAGATTAGCGCCAAGCACGAGCGCGAGCGCGCCGGTGGGTTCGACGACATGGGTCGCCGCAAAGGAGGCCACGAGCAGCACGATGGCGACGCTCGAGTGGCAGGCCCAGGTGAGTGCGGCCGCAATCAACGCCGCAAGCAGCGGGTCGCGAGCGAGCGCGCCCACAACGGGTCGCAGCAACGGGGTGTTCTCGATGGGTCCGAGCGTGTGCAGGAGGCCGGCGAGCGCCATCAGCATGAGCCCGAGGCCGATGCCGATCCGACCGATGTTCTTTGCGCGACCGCCGGCAGCCCAGCGGAAGACCAGCACGCCGATGAGTACCAGGGGCGGCCCCACCAAGCCCATGTTGAAGGACAGCACCTGGGTCAGGAGCGCGGTGCCGACATTGGCCCCGAGCATCACGGCGAGCGCCGGGGCGAGCGTCATGACGCCGGTCGCCGTGAACGAGGTCGCGAGCAGGCCCGTCGCCGTGCTGCTCTGCAGGAGCGCCGTAACCCCAAGACCGGTGAAAAACGCCCGCCACCGACCCCCGAGGTTGCGGCCCAGCCAACGCCGCAGGACGTTACCGAACCCGCGTTGCACGCCGGTGCCCACCATGTGGGTCCCCCACAGAAGGAGGCCTACATGACCTGCGAGTTCAACGAATAGGAGTGTCCCGCTCATCGAAGTTGCCGTCCACACGACCGCGTCGCCGGCCGCCTGTCGCCGCAAGGTGCACGCAATCTGCCCACGGAGTTTCAGTGCACCGGCGGCACGGATGGCACGGGCCGCTTAACCCGTGCCAGTGAAATATCGGAGTGCGCGCCGTCGAAGAATCCAGCGAGTCCCGGCTGGGCCGCATAGCCGAGGTATTCATGGGTGGCGAAGATGTCCTCGAGCGACTTGAGGAGTGAATAGTGGTTGAAGGGAGTTTTCGAAATCGTGCCGGGCTTCAGAAACGGCGACAGCAGCAGCGTGCCGGTGCGATCGCCGCCGAAGCCCTGGAAACTGTAAGTGTCGGCGCCCAGCGCGACTGACTGGGGGAATGGCGCCAGGTTCGGGCCGGGCTGCTCGCTGCAACAGGTCTGGCCGGTGTAGGTATAGGTGGTCGTCCCCGTTGGACTGACCTGCACACCACTCTCCTCTGTCTCGTCGAACGTGACGATCAGCAACCCGTCGTGCCGATAGGCGGGGGAGGCCAGAATGAGTGGTACCCACTTCAGCAGGAAGGCATTGGCCGCTTCAAGTCCGCCAGGCTCGCCATTCTTGCATGGCGCGTCGTGACCGTCATTGCAGAGATTCGGCGTGATGAACACAAAATCCGGCGTGCTCCGCTGCGACTGCAGATCCTGAGGCAGCTGATCGAGGTTTACCACGCCGGTCGTGCAAATCGGCGAGTCGATGATGGAATGGAAGTAGACGAACGGGTTGTGTCGCGTCGCATACTGGTCACCGGACGGAACGGCCGCCGAGGGCCCTTCGGCGCTCTGCGTGAGATCAGGGGAATTCAGCGCCGGATGAGCGCAGCTGGCCGACTCGCGAGTCGGGTCGTTGCCCATGTCTTCCATGTAACCGCGCCAGGTCTTGCCCTTCGCGGTCAGCTGATCGGGCAGTGTCCTGATCGACGACGGGTACACGCAGCCGCTACCGATCGCCTGGCCGTCGGCAGTAATGCCCGTCAGGGTGAAGTCCGCATACACCGGACAGTCGAGGCTGGTTTGTGGCGTCGCCGCCTGGCCGCTGATCATCGCGATGTAGTTGTCGGCACTGAAGTGGCCCGTGCCGAAATACTGCGTCAGCAGGACCCCCTGCGCGGTGAGCGTCCGGGCGAGATAGGGGGCCTTGGAGGCCGGACCGAATGCCGTGTCGTAGGCTTCGTTCTCGAGGACGATGATAAAGACGTGTTTGATCGGACTCGCGTCACCGCGAGCGACGGCGGTGGCCGCGAGGCTGCTTGCCGCACTTGCCCATAGTGTCGCAGCAGCGGCGAGTCCAAAGAAAAACGAGTGAAGCAACGGACGCGTGGCCGTCATGCTACTCCTCCCCCTGACGTACTTTTCAAAGGAATGACCGCCAGCGCCCATATCGTCGGCACACCGACCTAGAGTCCGGCCGCGAGCCGCCCGGGATTGAAAATTCCATGCGGATCGAAACGCTGTTTCAGCCGCGTGTGCACCGTGGCGACCGCGGGTGACAAGGGGTGAAAGCGACCCGCGGGTGCAGGCCCGCGCCAGCATTGGGCGGTGCCGCCCGCCGCCACCGCGAGCGCGCGAACCTCCAGCGGCGCCGGCGGATCGGCGTACCAGCGCAGTGCTCCGCCCCAGTCGATGAGCGGCTCGCCGGGCAGCTCGAGCGCCGGGGTGGCGCTGGGGACGGACAGACGCCACACCACGTCGTGAGCGAAGAGCGGCAAGCGGCAGTCCCGCACTGCGCTCCAGAAATCAAGCGCGGCGGCGTCAGCGATGAGTTCACCGCCGAGGCGCTCACGCGCCGCGCGCACCGCCGCGCCGTCACCCGCGAGCCGCACCCAGGCGCAACCGTGCGACCACGCCGCCCCCGAGAGCGGCAACGGCTCGCCGGCCCAGCGATTGAACGCCTCGATTGCCGCGGCTGCGGGCAACTCCAGTCGCACGGTGATCTGCGCGCGCGGCAGCGGCAGCACCTTCACAGATACCTCGGTGATGACACCGAGAATGCCGAGCGAACCACACAACAGGCGCGACACGTCGAAGCCGGCGACGTTCTTCATCACCTGCCCGCCAAAGCGCAGCACTTCTCCGGGTGCGCTCAGCAGCGTCGCCCCCAGCACAAAATCGCGCGCCGCGCCGGCGTAGGGGCGGCGGGGACCGGACAGCCCCGCGGCGATTACTCCGCCCACAGTCGGATCGCCGCCAAAGCGTGGCGGTTCGAAGGCCAGCATCTGCCCGTGCTGAGTGAGCGCGCGGTCAATCTCAGACAGGCGCGTACCGCAGCGGGCGCTGATCACGAGCTCGGACGGATCGTAGGCGAGGATGCCACGCCAGGCGCACACATCGAGCAGCTCCCCATCCATGCTCTCGCCGTAGAAGTCCTTGGTGCCCGCACCCCGCAGGCGCAACGGCCGCCGCCTGGCGTGGGCGGCCAGGACCTGCTCGCGCAGGCTTGCCAGGATCGCATCGGGAGGCGCGGACATGCCGTTCAGAAGCGCGGCAGATCCGCGTGGGGCAGGGCGCCGCCGTGCACCCGCATGCGGCCGTACTCCGCACAGCGCGCCAGCGTCGGGATCACCTTGCCGGGATTGAGGAGTCCGGCCGGATCGAAAGCCTCCTTGACGGCCAGAAACGCGGCGCGCTCGGCGGGCGAGAACTGCACGCACATGGAGTTGAGTTTTTCCACACCCACGCCGTGCTCGCCGGTGATGGTGCCGCCGAGTTGCACACACAGTTCGAGGATCTCGGCACCGAAGCGCTCAGCGCGCTCCCAGGAGCCACTCTCATTGGCGTCAAACAGGATCACCGGGTGCAGGTTGCCGTCGCCGGCGTGAAAGACGTTCATGCAACTTAAGTCGTAGCGGCTTTCCATCGCGGTGATCGCATCCAGTACCTTGCCGATGTGGCGGCGCGGGATCGTTCCGTCCATGCAGTAGTAGTCCGGCGCCAGGCGGCCGGCGGCCGGGAACGCGTTCTTGCGACCCGACCATAAGCGTGCGCGCTCGCTCTCGGAAGAGGCGACGCACAGCGTGCGCGCACCGGCGGCACGCAGCACCTGCTCGATTTCCGCGACCTGCCCGGCGACTTCCTCTTCGGTGCCATCCGCCTCGACGAGCAGGATCGCGGCGGCCGTGAGGTCGTAGCCGGCGTGCACGAACGGCTCGACCGCGGCGGCGGCCTTGTGATCCATCATCTCCATGGCGGCGGGGATGATTCCCGCGGCGATCACGGCGGCCACCGCATCGCCGGCGCGGTGCACTTGCGCGAACGAGGCCATGACGAGCCGTACACACGGCGGTCTCGGGATGAGCTTCACGATGACTTCCGTGACCACCATGAGCAGGCCCTCGGAGCCGATCGCAACCGCCAGCAGATCGAGCCCCGCACCATCCAGCGCGCGCCCGCCGAGTTCCAGCGGCTCGCCGTCCATGGTGAAGCCACGCACGCCGAGCACGTTGTGCACGGTCAGCCCGTACTTGAGGCAATGCACGCCGCCGGAGTTTTCCGCGACATTTCCGCCGATGGAGCAGGCGACCTGCGAGGAGGGATCCGGCGCGTAGTAGAGCCCGTAGGCGGCGGCGGCTTCGGACACGCGCAGGTTCGGCACTCCCGGCTCGAGCCGCGCCGTGCGTGCCAGCGGATCGATTTCAAGAATGCGGTTCATCCGCGCGCACGACAGCAGCACGCCCTGGGCATGCGGCGTCGCGCCCCCTGAAAGTCCGGTACCCGAACCGCGCGCCACCACCGGGACCTTGAGGCGGTTACAGGTGCTGAGCACCTGCCGCACCTGCCGCGCGTCGCGCGGCAGCACCACCACCGCAGGACGCTGACGAAACACCGGCAGTCCGTCGCATTCGTAGGGACGCAGCTCCTCGTCCCGGGAGAGCACGCAGTCGGCGGGCAGCTCGGCGCGCAGCGCGGCGAGAAGGTCGGGGTGACTCATACCGCCATCGTAGCGCAGCCGCGAGGTGCGGCAGCGCGCTCGCGCTGCTAGGCTTGCGCGGCGCGAATGCGCTGGGGGAGTAACCACTGATGCGTGCGATGCGGAATCGGGCCAAGGGAACCTGGAGCGGGTGCGGGTTTCTCCTCGGTGCGGTGACGGCCCTGGGCGCGGCGCAGACCCCGCCCATGCAGGCGGATATCCCGCAAGTGTTTACGGTGCCGGAGGGTGGCTTCGACTACGTCAAGCGCGAGGTCATGATCCCGATGCGCGACGGGGTGAAGCTGCACACCGTGATTGTGATCCCGAAGGGCGCGAGCGGCGCCCCCATCATTCTCACGCGCACGCCCTACGACGCCTCACACCGCGCCCGCGCCAGCGTGAGTCCGCACATGCTCGCCACCCTGCCGCCGGGGGATGTCACGTTCGTGGGCGAGGGTTACATCCGCGTGTTCCAGGACATTCGCGGCAAGTACGGTTCCGAAGGCGATTACGTGATGACCCGGCCGCTGCGCGGGCCACTCAACGGCACCGCCGTGGATCATTCCACCGACGCCTGGGACACCATCGACTGGCTGGTGAAGAACGTGCCGGAGTCCAACGGCAAGGTCGGCATGATCGGCTCCTCTTATGAAGGATTCACGGTGCTCATGGCACTGGTGAACCCGCACCCGGCGCTCAAGGTGGCGGTGCCGATGAGTCCCATGGTCGATGGCTGGAAGGGGGACGACTGGTTCCACAACGGCGCCTTCCGGCAGACGAATTTCGACTACATCTACGGTCAGACGACCGCCCGGGGCGAAGGCGAGCACATCGCGCGCGGCGTGTACGACGACTATCAGCTGTTCCTGGAAACCGGGTCGGCGGGGGATTTTGCGCGTCGCTTCGGGCTCGACGCCCTGCCATCCTTCAAAAAGCTCTCCGAGCACCCCGCGTACGATGACTTCTGGAAGTACCAGGCGCTCGACCAGATTCTCGCCGCCCAGCCGCTGAAGACCCCGACCATGTACGTGGCGAGCCTCTGGGATCAGGAGGACATGTACGGGGCCGTGCACACCTACGCGGCGACCGAGCCGAAGGACACGGGGAACGACCGCAACTTCCTGGTGCTCGGCCCCTGGCGGCACAGCGGCGTGAACTACGACGGCACGACGCTCGGGCCGCTGAAGTTCGAGGGCGACACCGCGCTGCAGTTCCGGCGCGACGTGATGCAGCCGTTTCTCGACCAGTATCTGAAGGACGGCGCCCCGCGCGCCAACACCCCGCCGGTGCTGGTTTTCGAGACCGGCACCAACCTGTGGCAGCGCCTGCCGCACTGGCCGTTGGCGTGCGAGTCGGGCTGCGATGCCACCCCGCAGCGCCTGTACCTGCAGCCGGGCTTCGGACTCTCCTTCACCGCGCCGGCCCGGGGCGCGGCGCCCTTCGATGAATATGTATCCGATCCGGCGAAACCGGTGCCGTACGAGCCGCGGCCGGTGCGCTTCGAGGATCACCCCGCGTGGACGCGCTGGCTGCTCACGGATCAGCGCGCCGTCAGCGATCGCACCGATGTACTCACGTACGTGTCCGGTGTGCTCACTGCGGCGGTGCACATCGCCGGCGCGCCGGTGGTGAATCTCTTCGCCTCCACCAGCGGCACCGACAGCGACTGGGTGGTGAAGCTCATCGACGTCTACCCCGATGAGGTACCGGCGGATCCTGCGATGGGCGGCTATCAGCTACCGATCGGCATGGACATTTTCCGCGGGCGCTATCGCGACAGCCTCGCGCATCCGAGCGCGATTCCGGCCGGCAAGGTGCAGCGCTACCACTTTGAGCTGCCCAACGCGAACCACGTGTTCCTGAGCGGTCATCGCATCATGGTGCAGGTGCAGTCGAGCTGGTTCCCGCTCTACGACCGCAACCCCCAGACCTACGTCGACAACATTTTCTTTGCCAGGCCCGGCGACTACCGTAAAGCCACGCAGCGAGTCTTCCATGCGGGAGACACGGCGAGCTTTGTGGAAATGCCGGTGGTCACGCAGCCGTGAGCGCCGCGCGCGGCAGCTGAAGCGCTCGCCGGATCAGCGCAGCACGGCGAGCCTGGCGAGGTTCGCCTGCACCGTCGGGTCGTGCACCGCACTGAACGCGTACCAGCGCCGCGCGGCCTCCAGCAGCGCCTCGCAACTGCGCAGTGCCGCGCAATCCTGCGGGCCGAGATTGTCGGCGCGCGAGTGCGAGAACCCGCGCGGTGGATTGCGCACATGACGCCGCAGCCGCAGGCGCCGCAGCGCCCGCATGGTGAGCGAGGTGGATTCCGCGACGTCGCCCCGCGTGACGCGCTCGGAAACGCCGGCGCAGATGCGCTCGTGCTCGAGTCCGTGCGCGTCGCCCTCGGCCCGCGGGGGACGGATCCACCGCTGGCACCAGTTCGTGATCTCGGCTGCCGAGGAGCGCAGCTGTGCATCGGCAAGCGCCACCGCGATGCGCGGCAGATCGTTCGCCTCGCGTGCCGCCGCCTCCAGGCGCCGCTCGTCAAGCAGCTGCCCGATATCGTTCAGGTATTTCGCGAACATTCTCGAGGCCGTGGGCGTGCCGCGTCGCGGGGCCGCAGGCGGCAATACCGGGGGGCGGGGCGCGCTGGAGTGTACGTGCGGCTCATTCATCTGCTCATCCTCTCAGGCGGCCTGCTCGGTGGGGGGTGTGCCGGCTGGCGGGGTGCTTTGCACTGTGACTGCGGCAGCCGCCGGTGCAGCGTGCGGGGCGGCAAGCGCGACTGACTTGCCTTGCCTGGGTGCTGGCGCGCGAGTGACCCTGGAGACTTGCTTGCCTGCCCCCGCGCGCTGGCGGCGAACCGGGCGGGCACGCTTCTTGGGGCTCGCGGCCGGGCGTGCCATGGCGCGTCGGGGGGCTGTCCTGAGCGGCTGCGGCTTGCGGACGCTCTTCGCGGCGCGCTTGCGCGCGGCTGCCGTGGCTTTGCGGCCAGGGGCTTTCTTATGGGCGCGGCGTACGCGCTTCCACGCCTTGCGGGCCGAGGCCGATTGCTTGCGCGCGCGTCTGGCCTCGCGCTTGGCTTCCTTCAGGCGCCTGCGTGCGCGCTTGAGCTCCTCTTTCGCGATGCGCACGCGCTGCTTGGCGACGTCCGCCTGGAGCCTGGCGCGCTCGAGCGGTTCCGTCGGTGGGGCCTGCTCGCTGCCGGTCTTCTTCATCCGTGCGCCTGCGATTGAGCGAAAAGGCGGCCAGTCTCACACAAGAATCCGAGGGTTTCCAGCCGCCGGACTTATCCACAGAATTTGTGCATAAGTATGTGGACAGAACCCTCGTGCCTCGACAAACGCGCAGCGCTGCCAATGGTTTGCGTCAAAGTGAGTGCGATTTCGCCAGCTGCGCACAAAATCATCCACAGCCGCACGCGCATTCACGCCTTTCCGCGCCGCGACATCTTATGATTGCGCCATGGAGGCACCTGGCATCACTCGCTACCGCCGTCCGTTTCTGGCGCCGCTGTGGTTTACTTTTCTCGTCGCAGCGCTCGCTGCCGGCGCGCTGTTCGCGCTGTGGCACGGCGCCACCACCACCGTGGTGGTGCTCGCGCGACCGGTGGAAAAGGATCCCGGGACGATTGACGATCCGCCGCTGTCTGCCGAAGGTGAGGAGCGCGCGCAACGCCTGGCGCAGATGTTCGCAGCGAGCTTGAGCGCAGGTCCTCTGGATGGTCTGTATGTGAGCGACGAGCGCCGGGCGCAGCAGACCGCCGCGCCGCTCGCCGAACGCCTGCACCGCACTCCCGAGGTGTTCAAGGCCGCGGACGCGCGCGCCGCCGCCGCCAGTGCGCTGCACGAGCACACGGGCGGCACGGTGCTGGTGATCGGCAGCGCAGCCACGCTGCAGCAGGTGTCGCGCGAGCTGGGCGTCGCGGACGCCACGAGTGCGCCGGGCGGCGAGGCGGACGTACTCTACCTGGTGAGCATCCCGAGCTTCGGCCACACCCACGTGCTGCGGCTGAAGTACTGAACGCGCTGGCGCGCGCTTGAGACTACGCGGGTTTTCTGGCGGCGCTGACGGCGCTGAGCGCCACCGCCTTGCGAATGAAATCTTCGTGCTGACTGATGCGGAAATCGGCGAGTATCGCTGAGCGGATGTAGCGGGCCTGGTCGATGAGATAGGTGCCGCGGCGCACGGCGATCCCCAGCGGTCCCTGCACGTCGTACATGCGGATGACGAATTTGTCGGCGTCCGAGAGCAGCGTGTACGGCAGGCGGTACTTGGCGCGGAACTTGCGATGACTCTGCGGGGACTGCGGGCTCACCCCGGCAACGTTGAGTCCTGCCTGGGCGATGTCGGCGTGCAGATCGCGAATGGCGCACGCCTCGCGCGTGCATCCCGGGGTGAAGTCCGCGGGATAGAAATAAAGGATCAGGGGTCCGGCGCGCAGCAGCGTGCTCAGGGAGAGGCTCTGGTCGTCCTGATCCGGCAAGGTGAATTCGGGTGCCCGTCCTCCTATTGCCAGCACCGCCTGTTTCCTTCCTCATGTGCCAGTTGGATCCCCATAGTCCCGATAATAGCCGCATCCGGCGCCCGCGGAACCCCTCGGGGCCTGTCCGCACCCCAAATTGACCTCCCCGGTCGCGATGCTAGAATCGCGCGCCTTGCGGTGGGGCGGTAGCTCAGTTGGGAGAGCGTCGCGTTCGCAATGCGAAGGTCGAGGGTTCGATCCCCTTCCGCTCCACCATTCCCGCAGTCAACGGACAAATACGGACAACGGCCGCTGCCGGCCTTCTATGGCAGCCGCGCGACCATCTCACGGAAGGCGGGGTCGTTACGATATGTTGAAAACTCAGCACAGCCACGCGCTGCGGCGAGGCTGTGGTCATGGTGTGCTTCGGCAATCGCGAGCCACTTGAGCATTCCGGCGCGGTCATTGGCCAGCGCGCGGTACTGCGCGACCACCAGCGCAGAGCCGGTTCCACGCTCCCAGGCCGCAGCCTCGGTTGCGCTTAACTGCTCGAGCATCGCCTGACGACCGCCGGTCGCGAGTTGCTGCGCGGCAATATGCAGCCCTGCTACGACTTCCGGCTGGCCGCGCAGTTCGGCCGCCGCCAGGGCTTCACGCAGGAAGTTCTGGTCGCGCGACAGGATCAGGTACGCGTGTGCGAGATAAGCGTGCCATGACACGAAGTTCGGATCGAGCTGGGCCAGGTGCTCGAGCGTCGCCAGGCCCTCGGCGCGCTGCCCGATGCCGAAGCGGATCCAGGCCTCGTCCGCCGCGATGGCCCGATTGCCCGGGTCCAGCGCACGGGCACGCGTGATGGCCTGCAGTGACTCAGCGAAATCACCGTGCGCGTCGAGCGCCGTGGCATACCAGTGGAAGGCCTTGGCGGAGTTTGGCTCAAGCCGCAGGGCATTATTGAAGTCGCGGAACGCCGCGGCGCTGTCCTGCTGCCACCACAAGGCGACGAATGCCTGGTCGAGCCACGCGTCGGCGAGCTGCGGGTCAAGCGCGACCGCCGTGCGCGCGGCGCGTGCGGCCTGCGGGTAGGCGACCTCGTCGCGCATCGAGCCGAACTCACGCAGCAACAGGTACGTGTCGGCAAGGCCCGACCAGCCCGCGGCCCGCTCCGGGTAGCGCTCGACGAGCTGCCGAAAGCCCTTTTCGGCCGCTCCCAGGCTCTGCGCCGAGCGCATCGACAACTCAAAGCGGGCGGTCGTGTAGGTTTCGCGCGCCTGCGGATTGTCGTCATACGCGGTATGTGCGACGGGCGCGCTCGGGGCAGCAGGCCGCTGCGAGTGCTCGCGGATGGTGACCGCGGTGACCACCAGCGAGGTGAGCAGCAGCGCCGCGGCCGGCCACACCCAGCGACGCCTTCGCGCCGCGCCCGCTGACGGCGGATGCAGCGGGTCGGCCGGGGAATGGTCGGCGAGGGCGCCGGGGTCGGCGGCCACGGCCGGCGCTCCCGCGCGCAAATCGGCTTGCAGCTCGCTCGGCAGAGCGCGCAGCCAGGTGGTCAGTTCATCCGGGTCCGCCCACACGGAACTGCGGCTCCCCCCTGGAAGCCGATGCACCGGCATCGAGCGCCTCTCCCAGCGTCTCGCCGTGCGTTCCGTGCATCCGAGGAATTGGCCGATCGCTTTCCAACCGACCAGGCGCCGGCTGTTTTTTCCGTTTGTGCCTGTCCCCGTTCCGAGGTTGTCGCTGTCGATCGATGTCAAGCCTGTCCGAACCCCTGTTGCTGACCGATGAGATCCCGATAGGCGTGCCAGGTCCCGTAACCCAGAAGCGGTGCCACGACCACCATGCCGACCAGCAGGGTGACGAAGGCGATCACCGTGAGCCCCACGATGAGGAACGCCCACACCAGCATCGCCGGCAGGTTAGCCAGCACCGCGCGCAGACTCGCGCGCATTGCCTCGGAGGCACTCGCGTGCCGGTCGATAATGAGCGGCACGGCCACGACCGATAACGCAAACACAACGGCGGCGAGCACGCCCCCGCAGATCAGGTAGCCGAGGATCTGCGCGGGAGTCGCGCTGGCCGGCCCACCCCACAGGACAACGGCGAGACTCGGCACCGAGGTGGCGAACAGGGACTGCCACAGAACCGCTGAGATCACGAACCAGCCGACGGCGATGACCGCGAGCACCGCACCGAAATGCGTTAGTCCATCAGGATTGCGTGTCAGGGCCTGCAACGACTCGTCGAACCCGAGCGGCTCGTGTGCCGCGAGCCGTCGCGCCAGCTCGCACGCACCGGTCGTCATGATCGGCCCGACGAGCAGGTACCCGGTCACCGCCGCCGCGGTCAGATACAGATGGGTACTGCCCAGCATGAGCAGCACACCGCCGAGAATCGCGATGAGCGCCCCGTGCGCGAGTCCCGGAATACCGATTTTCTTCAGATCGTCCCAGCCGCGATCGAGCCATTCGATCGGCTGGCGAAGCGGCACGCGGCGCACGTCGAACTCACGCGCCTGCGGTGTCCCGATGCTGACGGAGGCGGTCATAGGCATCTTCCCGGCAAAGGGCCTCTTGCGCCCTGTCGCCGGGCGTTAGGCCCATGGTACGCCTGCCCCGCGGGAGAGGGGATGGCCGGGAGCGATGGAGCCGTTAAACTGCGGCGCGTGCGCCCCCGTAGCTCAGTGGATAGAGCGACCGCCTCCTAAGCGGTAGGTCGTCGGTTCAACTCCGGCCGGGGGCGCCACCCACCGGGCCAAGGCCGAGACGCTCGCTGCTCCCATTGCTACAGCCGCAACCAACCGCGCTTCAGGATGTAAGCGAACGTCATGCCGGCCACGAACGCGAGGCCCACGTTCCACATCGAGAACGCCGCGGTGGCGATCGTGATGAACCGCTCGCCCTTGTTCTTGCTGAAGTCGCATGAACCGAGCGCGAGCTGCGCTCCCGTGAGGAACAGGATCACTCCGAGTACGGGCCGGGAGAAGAGGGTGAAGATGGCGCCAATGGAGTCACTGAAAAAGAAGGCGAGGCACAGGAGGATGCCCCCCAGGATAATGGGCGCGCCACCGGTGCGTGCTCCGAAGGCGACGTGACCGGCCATGCCGCCGGCTCCGTGACACATCGGTACGCCGCCCAGGGCGGCGCTCGCGAGGTTCATGACTCCAGTCGAGGTGGCGATCGTGTTCTCGCCCACGGCACGGTCGGCAAAGAGGCGGTTGTTCTCTTCGCGGATTGCGATGATGGCGTTGCCGAGCGTCAGGGGCAGCTGTGGCAGTGCGAGGAGGGTCGTGCCGATCAGGAGGTCATGCCAGCTCACACCCGAGAGGGCGAAACGCGGCAGGTGCAGTTCCGGTCTCGCTGACAGGAGGTTTAGCAGGAGATCGGGGTTCTTACAGGCCCCGCACGCCACTCCGAAGACGAGCAAAAGGAACATCGCGGGGATGGCTTTGTTGGTTAGCAAGACCACGGTCCCCACAAGTCCGACAGCCGCGATGATCCACCCGTCACTCATGGTCCGGACGCCCTGGAGCATGAAGCCCATGCCAAGACCCAGCACGATGCCGACCACCACGAACCGCGGGACGAGCCCCGCAACGTACTTGGCCGTTCCTGTGAGTCCGAGTGCGAGCCAGATCAGCCCCGTCGCGAGGCTCGCGCCGTAGAGCGTGGCTGGCGTGATGATTGCCGTCTGAGCCGCCTGAGTGGTGGCGACGGCGCCAATCGCTTTCATGGGTTGTACCGGGAAGGGGGTGCGGTAGTAGAGCCCACACGCGAGCATCGCAGCGCCGAAGGAGAAGAGGATGCCGAAGGGATCGACTTTGACAACCGCGATGTAGGCGACCACGAAGGGAATCAGCGTCCCGAGGTCGCCGAATGCCCCGGCCCATTCCATGCGATCGAAGCGGTTAAGGGCCATTGGGAGGCAAGTCTAGCGGCGCATTTGCGTCGATGGGAACGGGGCGCCACCAGAGCGTCACAGCCGACACCAGCCGCGACGTGCGAACTCTAGCCGTTGTTCAACCACAGGTGCGCTGCGGTAAAGCGCTGCGGACCCGAGTACACATTGCAGTGCTTGTCGCGCAGGAAACCCACCAGAGTCAATCCCGAGGCGACCGCAAGATTGACCGCAAGACTCGACGGGGCGCCAATCGCCGCCAGAATCGCAGCCCCGGTGCGCAACGACTTTTGTACGAGCTCGAAACTCGCGCGTCCGCTGAGCAGAATAATGTGTTCTCGCAGTGGCAGCCTTCCGGCCAGCAGATTTTCGCCAACCATCTTGTCGAACGCATTATGACGTCCCACATCCTCCGCAAGCATCAATAGCTGCCCGGAAAAGTCGAATAGCGCCGCGGCATGAATGCCGCCGGTATCGCCGAACCTGGACTGTGCCGCACGCATCCGCTCGGGCAGGTGCAGCAACATGTCAAGCTCGATTGCCCCGGTGTCCAGGATGCGCGTGGCTGCCGCGCGCGCGATGGCGGCATCAAGGCCGGTGGTGCCGCACACACCGCAGCTGGATCCGGCCGAGAATCGCCGTGTCGCCATCTGCACATCCAACTGCACGCTCGACTGCAGACGAACATTGACCACGTTCGGGCGGCGCGTGCTGGTTTCAATGGCCGCTATATCGGTCGCAGCGTTGACAATGCCCTCGCCGTATAACAAGCCGGCGGCCAGGCTTTCATCATCTCCCGGGGTCCGCATCGTCGTCCCGAATGACACCGATTCAGGGCCGAGGGCCGGGTGATGCAGCAGATACTCAAGTGGTGCTTCCACTGCGACGCGATCATCCTTGCCAGCGTGCGATTCAGGAGTCACACGCAATATGCGCACCTTGGTCGTGCCACTCGCGACGGGGCGTTCTTCGCTCGTGGGCGGGATGAGATCTGCTGTGTTCATGTTCATCGCTAAAATGCAAACCCGCCAAGCCGCAGGATGGGCCGAAGGACGCAGCTGAGCGGCGCAGGAGATATCCTACTGTAACGCCTATAGCCGATGCGGCCGGCAGCTCTGGCGGCTTACAGAGTCATTGAAATTCAGTCGCTTAGACGCTACAAATGTCCAATCGGGCATGGGTCGCAGCGGGCGATTCGCGGGGCGGAGCTGTCGTGCGCGCTACACTGCCCGGTAAGTAACCTCGTCCCGGTGGAAGCGGTAAGGAATGAGTAAGCACGAGTCCCCTGAGAGCCTGGCAAAGGTGCGCAAGTTCGAGCATCCCGGACGTGGACGCGACCGCGCGCGGCCGAGCCCCAAGGGCCGCCAGATCGATCCGGACGCCAGTGACGCCATCAAGGCGCTGCTGGGAGACGCGCCGCGTGATCGGCACCTGCTGATCGAGTATCTGCACCGCATCCAGGACAGCTTCGGGCAGATCTCGGCGGCGCACCTGGCCGCGCTCGCCGAGGAGATGCGACTCGCCTTCGCCGAGGTGTTCGAGACCGCGACCTTCTACGCCCATTTCGATGTGGTGAAGGAGGGCGGTCGTGCGATTCCATCGCTCACCGTGCGCGTATGCGACAGCCTGACCTGCGCGCTGTTCGGTTCCGAGCGGCTGCTCGCCGCCCTGCAGCAGGAGTTGGGGCCGGGCGTGCGCGTGGTGCGCGCGCCGTGCGTCGGTCTGTGCGACCAGGCGCCGGCGGTCGAGGTCGGACACAACTTCCTCAAGCGCGCGAGCATCGCGAGCGTCAAGTCGGTCGTCGCCCACCGCGACACCCATCCGCACGTCCCGGATTACCTCGACTACGACGCCTACCGCGCCGCGGGCGGTTATCGGACGCTCGAGCGGCTGCGTTCGGGAGCCTTGTCCGTGGAGGACGTACTCAAGGTGCTCGATGACGGCGCGCTGCGCGGCCTGGGCGGCGCCGGTTTCCCCACGGGACGCAAATGGCGCTCGGTACTGGGCATGCCTGGCCCGCGCCTCATGGCGGTGAATGCCGACGAGGGCGAGCCTGGGACGTTCAAGGACCAGTTCTACCTCAACACCGATCCGCATCGCTTCCTCGAGGGCACG
Organism: uncultured Gammaproteobacteria bacterium; assembly: GCA_963718865.1. Lineage (GTDB taxonomy): Bacteria > Pseudomonadota > Gammaproteobacteria > Steroidobacterales > Steroidobacteraceae > 13-2-20CM-66-19. The sequence goes on from CAVRAE010000003.1 coordinate 194,341, forward strand.
CTGATCGGTGCGCAGGTCGTGGCAGCGCCGGACATCTATATCTACCTGCGGGACGAGTACCCGATCTCGCGGCAGATCCTGCTCAACGAGATCGGCAAGCTCCCACCCGGGGGGCCTGCGATTCATCTGCGGCGCGGTGCGGGCGCTTATATCTGCGGCGAAGAGTCCTCGATGCTCGAGTCACTCGAGGGCAAGCGCGGCCTGCCGCGCCACAAGCCGCCCTTTCCCTTCCAGGTCGGCCTGTTCGGCAAGCCGACGCTCATCAACAACGTCGAGACTTTGTGGTGGATACGCGATCTCATCGAGCGCGGCGCGGACTGGTGGAAGAGCCACGGGCGCAACGGGCGTCTAGGCCTGCGCTCGTTCTCGGTCTCGGGGCGCGTGAAGGAGCCCGGCGTGAAGCTCGCGCCCGCCGGGGTGACCGTGCAGGAGCTGATCGACGAGTTCTGCGGTGGCATGAGCGACGGCCACAGGTTCGCGGCATATCTCCCGGGCGGCGCCTCGGGCGGCATCCTGCCGGCATCGATGAACGACATCCCGCTCGATTTCGGCACGCTGGAGAAATACGGCTGTTTCATCGGCTCGGCGGCGGTGGTGGTGCTCTCGGACCAGGACGACGTACGCGGCGCGGCGCTCAATCTGATGCGCTTCTTCGAAGACGAGTCCTGCGGCCAGTGCACGCCCTGCCGCGTCGGCACGCAGAAGGCGCGCATGCTGATGGAGCGGGGAGTGTGGGACACCGCGTTGCTCGGGGAGCTGTCGGAGTGCATGCGCGATGCGTCGATCTGCGGCCTGGGTCAGGCCGCCTCCAATCCCCTGACCAGCGTGATCCGGTTTTTTCCGCAGCTGTTCGGAGCCGCGCAACCTGCGGCGCCGAACCAGCTCAAAGCACCAAAGGCATGAGGCATGAACGACAACCCAGGTAAGGGCTCCAACGGCGCGGCGGCCGGCACGGCGGCGACGCCGGGGGTCGGATTCGAGCTGGATGGTCAGCAGGTGCAGGCCCGGCCGGGCGAGACCATCTGGGCGGTGGCCCAGCGTCTTGGCACTCACATCCCGCACCTGTGCCACAAGCCCGCGCCCGGCTATCGGCCCGATGGCAATTGCCGCGCCTGCATGGTCGAGGTCGAGGGCGAACGGGTACTGGCTGCCTCGTGCAAGCGCGAGCCCGTCGCCGGCATGAAGGTGAGGACGGCCACCGAGCGGGCCTCCAGGGCGCGCTCCATGGTGCTGGAGTTGCTGGTCGCGGACCAGCCGGAGCGCGCGACGTCGCACGATCCCACCTCGCACTTCTGGAGTGAGGCCGATTTCACGGCAGTGAAGGCGAGCCGCTTCCCCGCATCCGAGCGCTGGCAGGCGGACAGCAGTCACCCGGCCATGCGCGTCAATCTCAACGCCTGCATCCAGTGCAACCTGTGCGTGCGCGCCTGCCGCGAGGTGCAGGTGAATGACGTCATTGGCATGGCCTACCGCTCCTCGGGCGCCAAGATCGTGTTCGATTTCGACGATCCCATGGGAGAGTCGACCTGCGTGGCGTGCGGGGAGTGCGTGCAGGCCTGCCCGACGGGCGCGCTGATGCCGGCGGCGTACCTCGATGAGAACCAGGAGCGGGTCGTCTACCCGGATCGCACGGTCGATTCGTTGTGTCCGTATTGTGGTGTCGGCTGTCAGGTGTCCTACCAGGTGAAGAACGAGAAGATCGTGTACGCCGAAGGACGCGACGGGCCGGCGAACCACAACCGCCTGTGCGTGAAGGGCCGCTTCGGCTTCGACTACGTGAACCACCCGGACCGCCTCACCAAGCCGCTGGTGCGGCTCGAGCACGTGGGCAAGGTGGCCAACGACGAGGTCGACCCCGCGAATCCCTGGACGCACTTCCGCGAGGCCAGCTGGGAGGAAGCGCTGGCGCGGGCGGCGGGCGGCCTCAAGGCGATCCGCGATGAGCACGGCAACAAGGCGCTCGCGGGCTTCGGCTCCGCCAAGGGCTCCAACGAGGAAGCGTATCTGTTTCAGAAGCTGGTGCGCACCGGCTTCGGCTCGAACAATGTCGATCACTGCACCCGCCTGTGTCACGCCTCCTCGGTGGCGGCGCTGATGGAGGGATTGAACTCCGGGGCGGTCTCGGCGCCGTTTGAAGCCGCGCTGGATGCCGAGGTCATCATCGTCATCGGCGCGAATCCGACGGTAAACCACCCGGTGGCCGCGACCTTCATCAAGAATGCCGTCAAGCAGAACGGCGCCAAGCTGATCGTGATCGACCCGCGGCGGCAAAGCCTGTCGCGGCATGCCTATCGGCACCTCTCGTTCAAGCCCGGAACGGACGTCGCGCTGCTGAATGCCATGCTGAACGTAATCATCACCGAGAAGCTGTGCGATGAGGAGTACATCGCCGCCTACACGGAGAACTTCGCGGCGCTGAAGGCCACCATCGGCGGCTTCACTCCGGAGAGAATGGCGGAGGTGTGCGGCGTGGACGCCGAGACGCTGCGCGAGGTGGCGCGTCTGTACGCGCGCGCGCGTGCCTCGATCATTTTCTGGGGAATGGGGATCAGCCAGCACGTGCATGGCACCGACAATGCCCGTTGCCTGATCGCGCTCGCGCTCATTACCGGTCAGCTAGGACGCAAAGGCACGGGGCTGCATCCGCTGCGGGGCCAGAACAACGTGCAGGGCGCCTCGGATTCGGGGCTCATCCCCATGGTCTATCCGGATTACCAGTCGGTGGAAAAGGCGGAAGTCCGCAAGCTGTTCGAGACCTTCTGGGGCCAGAAACTCGACCCGAAGAAGGGGCTGACGGTGGTCGAGATCATGAACGCGATCCATGCCGGGGAGATTCGCGGCATGTACATCGAGGGCGAGAACCCGGCGATGTCCGATCCCGACCTCAACCACGCGCGCCAGGCGCTGGCGAAGCTCGAGCACCTGGTGGTGCAGGACCTGTTTCTCACCGAGACGGCGTTCTACGCCGACGTGGTGCTGCCGGCCTCGGCGTTCGCGGAGAAGGCCGGCACGTTCACCAACACCGACCGGCGCGTGCAGATGGCCCGGCCGGTGGTGGCCGCGCCCGGCGATGCGCGCCAGGACTGGTGGATCATTCAGCAGCTCGCCCGCGGCATGGGACTCAACTGGAACTACAGCGGCCCCGCGGAGATCTTCGCCGAGATGGCGAGCACCATGCCCTCGCTGAAGAACATCACCTGGGAGCGCGTGATGCGCGAGGGCTCGGTGACCTACCCGGTCGACGGGCCCGATCAGCCCGGCAACGACATCATCTTCAGCGACGGCTTTCCGACCGCGAACAAGCGCGGCATGATCGTGCCCGCGCACATCCGCCCGCCCGACGAGATTCCCGATGCCGAGTACCCGATGGTGCTCTCGACCGGGCGCGTGCTGGAGCACTGGCACACGGGCGCGATGACCCGGCGTGCCGGCGTGCTGGATCAGCTCGAGCCCGAGGCGATGGCTTTCCTGTCGCCGCGTGAGCTGCGGCGGCTCGACATCGAGCCGGGCGACAGGCTGCGGCTCGAGACACGCCGCGGTGCGGTTGAGCTGCGGGTGCGTGCCGACAGCGAGGTGCCGGTCGGTATGGTGTTCCTGCCGTTCTGTTACGCGGAAGCCGCCGCCAACCTGCTCACCAACCCGGCGCTCGACCCGGACGGCAAGATTCCCGAGTTCAAGTTCTGCGCCGCGCGGATCGCGCCGCTGCCGCAAGCGGCGGCCGGAAAGTCCGGGTCCGCCGAGCGGCTCGCCGACGTCGAGGGCTGAGCAGCGCTTCAGGAGCGAGTGGCGCAAGACTCGAGCGCGGCCAGCACGGCCGCCAGGGGCTCGGCGCGCGCGCACACGAGGTCTGCGATCGCGACGACCTCATCGAGACTCACAACCGGGATGCGCGCGTCGGGAAAGGGCTGATCGGCCGCAACCGCGACGATGCGCTCGTCCCGCAGATACAGCGGCGTCATGCCGAGCGCCTTGCGGAACACCTCCATCTTGGGGTGCCGCTGTGTCTTGAATCCCTCCACCAGCACCAGATCGCAGGGCGAGACCCGCCGCAGCAGCTGCGCGAGGGTGGCCTCGGCCTCGCCCGCGAGCTCGTGCATCTGCACCCAGCGCCGCGCGGAGGAGACGATGACTTCGCTCGCGCCCGCCTTGCGGTGCTCGTAGGAATCCTTCCCTTGCCTGTCGACGTCGAAGTCATGGTGCGCGTGCTTCAGCGTCGCAACCTTCAGTCCGCGTTGCATCAGCAACGGCATCACCCTGGTGATCAACACCGTCTTGCCGGAGCCACTCCAGCCGACGATTCCAAGAACTCGCGCGTCGCTCATGGACGAGCGCTGATGGGTAGGTCGCTGACGGGCAGCAGCCCTTCCTTGGCGACGATCGCCTGGCCCTTCTCCGAGAGCAGGAACAGCGCCAGCCTCAGCGCCGCGGACTTGTCCGACAGCACGGCGAGACCGTCGATCGGGTGCGGGTCGAGCTGCGCCGGCACCGGAAAGCTCGCCAGCTCCGGAGCGTCCTTCTGCAGCGCGGCGATGCCGCTGCAATAGGTGATCGCGTCGTCGATCTGACCGGACTGGAAGAGGGCCGCGTACGGGTGCTGACCAGGGCTCGTGGCCGGTGCCTTCACGTCCATCAGCGCCCTGGCCTTGCCCTCAAGCACCGCACCGGATCCTGGACGCAGGGCTTCGATGCGCTCGAAGATCGCCCAGGCGTAGTCGCCGGCAGGGTCGGCGATCGGGGTAGAGGTCTTGACCCGTACCTCCTTGGCGAGCAGCCGGTCGATGAGGTTGGCGGCAGTCACGCCTGCCGAGCGGCGCGACACGATGCACATGCGGTTGCGGGCGATCGCCACCGCCGGCACCACGGTCCGCCCCTGCGCTTCGAGCTTGCGCGGCGAGCCGAGGTCGGCGGACAGGAAAAGATCGGGCGTCGCGCCCTTCTCTATCCGCTCGCGCAGCAGACCCGAGCCGCCGAAGGTTGCCTTCACCTGGATGTTGAGCGCCGGCGCGATGTCGGTGGCCAGATCGTTCACGACGCCGCGCAGGCTTCCGGCGGAAAAGATCTCGACCGTCTGCGGTGCGGCGCTCGCGGCCGACGCAGCCGACACCAACAGCAGCGCTGCACAAAGGAGGTTCAGGCGGGTCGCGGTCACTTGGGTTCTCCCGGGGGAGGATTGCGCTGCGTAATATATAGTGGCGCATCGCAGGCAGACAGCATGACCGCACAGACACAGACCCCGCAGCTCACAGCCGGCGTCGTGCTCGCCGCAGGCCGCTCGGTGCGCTTCGGCGGTGAGAAGGCCGCGGCGCTGCTCGCCGGTAAGCCGCTGTTACTGTGGGCCGCGCATCGATTGCAGCGCAGCTGCACGGTCGTGGCGATCAACGCGCGGCCGGGCAGCGAGGCCGAGGGGCTGGCCGCCGCGGCCGGCCTGCCGGTCCTGCATGATCTTGCCGGCGATGCCGCCGGTCCGCTCGCAGGTGTCAGGGTGGGGCTGGCATGGGCCAGGGAGCGGGGCGCCGGCATGCTGGCGGTGAGTCCGTGCGATGCGCCGTTGCTGCCGGACGATCTGTTCGCGCGACTGCTCGCGGTGGCGGGCGGTGCGGCCGCCATGGCGGAGACGTCCGACGGACCCCAGCCGCTGTGCGCCGTGTGGCCGGTGAGCGCGCTGGCGGCGCTGAGCGAGGCGCTTGCCGACGGCGCTCATCCGGCTACCTGGCGCATGTTGGACAGCATCGGCGCCAGGCGGGTGCGCTTCGAGCGCCCCGAGGCATTCGCGAATCTCAACACCCGCGCGGATCTTGCGGCCATCGCCGAGCGGCTCGAGCCGGCTGGCCGGCGCTGAGCGCCCGCCGCATTACATCCTGACCTGAGCTACACGTATGCGTTCGCGTGCATATCGTGAGCGCCGCTTGCGGATGTTAAGTTTGCGGCAGTCCACGGGCGATAGTGATTGCCCGCCAACCGACGCGAGATTTCATGACGAACCGAGCGAGCGCGCGCGCGCTGTTGGCGGCGCTGTCTGCAACCTGCAGCGCGTTTGCCTACGCGGACGATGCGGCGCCCCCCGCGCCGCCTGCGCCGACGGAGCAGGCCAGCCCGCATGTCCTCATCACCGCTTCGCGGGAGCAGGAGGACACCTACCGCGCGCCGACGCTCGATGCGCTCGGCCCGCTCGGAACCACTGCGGTGCTGGATACGCCCTACACCGTGGGCATCCTCACCCACGACATGATCGAGAACTCGCAGGCCGTGGATTTCAAGGACGTGTCGAAATACCTGCCGCTGGTGGCCTACCAGGAGCAGCAGGGGCCGGACATCCTGCGCCCGCAGACGCGCGGCATGCAGGGTGGCAACTTCCAGAACACCAGGATCGATGGCATGACGATGTTCATCACCGTCGCAACCGCGATGGAGCAGTTTCAGCAGATCGAGGTCGTCGATGGGCTGTCGGCCTCGCTCTACGGCCCGGCGAATCCTTCGGGGATGTTCAACTTCATCTCCAAGCGGCCAACCGACCACGATCTGCGCGAGATCACGGCGAGCTACAACAGCGACGGTATCGCCACCGGGAAGCTCGATCTCAGCGGCCGCATCGACAGCAGCGGCATCTTCGGCTACCGGTTGAACGCGCTCTATGGGTCAGGCGACGGCTACGTCGACCACAGCCACCAGAGGCGGGCACTGGAGGATCTGGCCATCGACGTGCGCCCCTGGGAGCACGGCGTGCTGGAGCTCAACTACAGCTCTTATTCCCTCGACGACACCGGCTTCCCCGGCTGGTTCACCTACAGCGAGAAGCTGGTGCTGCCGCCGGCGCCCGATCCCACCCGCGTCGGTTATGGGCAGTCGTACGCCGGAGTGGATCTCACGACCCAGATCGCAACCGCGCGCATCAAGCAGGACTTCGCCTCCGACTGGCACCTGGTCGCGGGCATCCTGAGCCAGGACGCCTCGCGTGACATCAACACGCCGGTGAACAACCTCACCGGCGACACTGGCAGCTACACTTCATCCTTCGCAAACGGCTTCGCGCCGCGGTTCGTCATCACCAGCGACACCGCCTACCTCGACCACAGCTTCGAGCTCGGCGGGGTCGGCCAGGATATGACGCTCGGAACGGCTGGCTACAAGGCACGTTCGTTCTCGGTGCTGACCCCCGCAAAGCCGGCGAGCGTGCTCCTCGGCAAGGCCAGCATCGCCGACCCGCTGATCTTCCCTGAGCCGCCCGGCGGGCCTCCCGACACGCTGGCCAACTTCGACTCCTCCGACGCCTATCAGCAGGGCGTGAACCTCGGCGACACGCTGCGCTTCACCGCGCAGTGGCTCGGGAGACTCGCAGTGAGCCAGGACTGGTTCCACACCGACAACTACAACAGCAAGCGCGTGCCCACCACGGAGTATTCCGATCACGGCCTGAGTCCCACCGCCAGCCTCATGTTCAAGCCGGAGGCTGACATGACGACCTACTTCACCTGGGCGAGCAGCCTGCAGGCCGGGGACCTGGCGCCCGCCGGCACAGTCAATGCCGGCCAGAGCCTCGCACCCTATCGCAGCACCGAGTACGAGCTGGGGTACAAGGCGTCGCTGGCGAAGATCGAGTTCGGCGCGGACGTGTTTCGCATCGAGCGGCCGTTCGCCAACATCAATACCGCTGACAATGTCTTCGAGATCAGCGGCCAGCAGGTCAACAAGGGCCTGGAGCTGACGGCGAGCGGCGAGATCGCCGAGGATCTCACGCTGTTCGGCGGCGTGACGCTGCTCGATGCGCGGCTGCAGAACACACCGCTGCCGACGACTAATGACAAGCTGTACGTGGGTGCGCCCAAGGTCAGGGGCAACATGCTGTTCGAGTACAAGGTGCCCGGCGTCGCGGGCCTGACCGCCACCTTCGACTACCAGTTCTCCACCGACCGTGCCGGCAACGACAGCAACTCGTTCTACGTTGCGGGATATAACCTCTTCGATATCGGCGCCCGCTACCTGTGGAACAACCTCACCCTGCGGCTGGCGGTGGATAACGTGACCGATCGCTTCTACTGGTCCACGGTCGCACCGAGCAACCTGACGGGTGCCAACACCGGCAGCCTGATCGGGCACCTGGGCATGCCGCGGACCGTGCTTGCCTCGGCGAGCCTCGCCTTGTGACCTGCTGCGGCGCAGGCCGGAAAGGGCTACAGTGCGCCAGTGCAGCCGACACGGGAAGCCAACGAGCGCGAGACCGGGCACACCACGGGGGAGGCGGGCGGCCTCGGGCTGCATCTGCGCTACGCATTCGAGTCCGGAGAGCAGCGGGGAGCCGCGCTCGATAACCCGCTGTTCGAGATGCTGGCGGCGGTGGCGGAGGCGGGCTCGATCCGTCATGCCGCCCGGATGCTCGGCACTTCCTATCGATACATATGGGACTCGCTGCGCAAGTGGGAGAAGACCCTCGGCGAGCCGCTGATCAGCTGGTCGCAGGGGCGGCGGGCGCGCCCCACCGAGTACGCCCTGAAGCTCCTGTGGGCGGAGCGCCGCGTTCGCACCCGGATGCAGCCGCACATCGAAGCGCTGCGCGCAGACCTGGCACGCGTGCTGGCCGATGCCCGCGACGAGCGTCACCAGCTGCTCACCGTGCGCGCCAGCCACGATCTCGCGCTGCCGGTTCTGCAGCGCCACCTCGCTGAAACCGCCAACCTGCACCTGGATCTCGGGTTCCAGGGCAGCGTGGATGCGCTGCGTGCCTTGAATGCTCACGAGTGCCTGGTCGCCGGGTTCCACGTTCCGGCGCTGCGTGGCGCCGCCCCGGTGTTCGCGCGCGCGCTGAAACCGCTCCTGAAGCCGGGCGCGCACAAGCTGATCGCCTGCTCGCAGCGCATGCAGGGCCTCATGGTAAGGAAAGAGCACGCGGCATGCGTGCGGACCTTTCCGGATGTTCTGCGCCAGCGGCTGCGCTTCGCGAATCGCCAGGCGGGCTCGGGCACGCGCATGCTCGTCGATCATCTGCTGCACGAGCACTCGATCGCACCCGCGAGCCTGACCGGTTATTTCGAGCACATCGAGCATACGCATGTCGCGGTCGCGCTGTGCATCGCGAGCGGCGTGGTGGACGCAGGAATCGGCGTCGAGGCGGCGGCGCTGCAGTTCGGATTGCATTTCGTACCGCTGGTCGAGGAGAGCTACTTCCTCGCCTGTCTGAATTCGAACCTCGATCACACCGCCGTGCAGCGTCTGCGCGAGGTGCTGGCGGGGCCCGGGTGGCGCGACATACTGGCGAATCTGCCCGGCTACCAACCGGCGGCAGCCGCCGGCAGCCTCCTGGTGATCCAGGACGCGCTGCCGTGGTGGCGGCGCAGACGCACGCAGGTGCCGGCGCGCGCCGCAGAGCGCCTTCACCAGCGATAAAGGTCGGCGACGAAGCCCTCCGGAAACGCATCCGCTCGCGGCGGCAGTTCGATGAAGCCGTCGGTTCCGGCCAGCGACAAAAAATCGCCTGGTCCGTTGGGGATACGCGGCACCGCGGATGGGCGCCCGAGTTCGTCGTAGCGCACGGACACCGGCACGAAAGAGGCAAACGAACGACCGAGTTTCACCGGGGCCGCTAAGGTGATTGGCCTGGGTGATGTGCGGGGGGCTCCCATGGCGGCGAGCACTCCCGGAATGACGTAGCGGACCAGGCAGATCAGCGTTGAGACCGGGTTTCCTGGCAGCCCAAAGACAGCCTGGCCCTGCGAACCGACGCCGAACCACATCGGCGCCCCGGGTCGCTGTGCGACCTGGGAAAACACTTCCTGCACATGCAGGTGCTTGAGTACCCTGGGCACAAAATCGAACTTGCCCTTCGATACTCCGCCGCTCAGAACGAGCACCTTCGCTGCTTCCAGGTGCCCCGCCAGCCGCTCGCGCAGGATCGGTTCGTCGTCTGGAACGTGGTCGTTGCTGACACTGACAAAACCGTGATCGCGCAGCGCCGCGAACACGGCGTAGGCGTTGGAGCGGCGCACCTGATGCGCTGCGATCGGCTCGCCAGGCTCCACCAGCTCATCGCCGGTGGAGATAACCGCGAAGGAGGGCTGCCCGCTCACGCTCACACGCGCGAGGCCCGCGGAGGCCACCACGGCGATCTCGGGCGCGCCCAGGCGTATGCCAGACTTGAGCATTGGAATACCGGGCTGGCTGTCGGAGCCACGCCGCTGCACGTTGCGATAGGGCGTAACGCGGGCATGATCTTTCAAGCTGACCAGGCCTGCAGCCACGTCATATTCTTCAAGCGGAATCACGCAGTCAGCCCCGCGCGGGACCACTGCGCCCGTCATCACCTCAATGGCGTGCTGCGTGCTCGAAAGCGTGAGCGCGGGTACCCCGGCCGGTTGCAGCGCCTCGATGCTGAAGCGGCGCAGGCTGTCGCCGGAACCCCCGCTGGCGACGGCAATGCCATCCATGCAAACCCGATCAAATGGCGGGTTCTCCCGTTCAGCGTAGACATTTTCGCGAAGCGTGTAGCCGACACATTGCTCAAGAGGCAGCAACTGCGCCGGCAGGGGCGTCAGGCGCTGCGCAATCGCCTGCTCAGCCATCTGGGGGGTGATTGACGTAGGACCTCGCCTGGCTGGTAGCCGCAAAGCACAGCGCCAATACGGCGTCGGGCAGCGAGTATTATAAGCTGTCGATATAGCCGTCGATGGACCACACCGGGGGCAGCCATAAAATGCAGCGCGAGGCCACGGTGGACCTCGCTGCGATCAGCGAGGTTGCGCGCGGTGCGTCTCGGATGTTAACGGACCGACTTTATGCCCGGGCCGAAGCCGCCCTGTGCATCCTCGGTCTCGTCCGGGGCACGGCTGCCCGGGCCTTTCTTGCCGGGTGTGCGCACCGTCTTGCCGGAATGCGCACTCTTGAGCCCCCCGCGTTTCACCTCGCGCATCGCGCGCCGGCTGCCGAGCCGGTTAACCGGTCGGTGGCGTGTCATATCGATTGAGCGCATGCTCGACGTCCACATACGCGTCCGTGACCGGACGCATGTCGTCGCGCGCGGTACGGCTATCGGAGTGCTCGACTTCATCACGCACGGCGTGGTAGCTGCGCGAAACCCGGTCGAAAGCCACCTTCACGTCCGTGTCACTGTAGCGCCCTTCGACGGTGTGGCGCAGATCGCGGGCGTCCTGCGCCAGCGCGTGTGCATCCCGTGCAAAGGCGTCCGCGGTAGCGGGGGCGCCTCGCGTCGTCGTCGCATCCTCCTCCGGCACCTGAGTTGCGGGCGGCGCGTAACCGGCATCGCCGGCCAAGGCGTTGGCGTTGTGCTCCAGCCGCTCCGTCGCGCTGCTGAGCGAGCCGCGCACGTCGACGCAGCCGCACAGGATCAGCGTCAGGGCGCCTGCTGCGCCGAATATGAGCTTTCTTGCCTCGAGCATGACTGGTCTCCCGGCCGCAATTCGGCCGCAGTTGTTCCGAGGCTGATCATCGATAAAAATCGCGGCGCCACGCTATAGGCGTGGTCCACGCATCCTTGTGCGGCGGGTCCTACGAAGACGCGACGCACTGCGCGCATGCACGCGTCCGAGCCCGGCCTACAAGTTCTGTAGCACCGCGCTTACAGCGTCCGGGGTTACGCAGGCGCTAGCCTGCCTGGCGGAGGTTGAACGCCATGGCAGCAAAATATAGTCGCGCCGCGGGGCGGAAGGTGCGTCGGGCTATGCACGAGATGAAGCGTGGCAAGCTCAAGAGTGGCCGCTCGGGCAAGACGGTGCGCAGTCGCAAGCAGGCGATTGCGATCGGCCTATCCGAAGCACGGCAGGCCGGTGCGCGTGCGCCAAGGCGCCGCCGTTGACTTGACCGGCATCCGACATCGGGCGCTGACGTGAATTGTGGCAAACAGCGCGAGCCCGACAGCGACGACAAGTCGACGAGGACAGGAGCGGACAGCAAGTCGCAAACGTAGCTCCCGAGGCGGAGCGCCTGGAACAGTCGTGAGTTTAGCCGTTGAGATGCGCCGGAGCACAAACGGCGCGCGGGCTGTGCGGCGAATTCTGTGCGCGCAGATTGGAGCCGCGCGGACGGCTCTGCGCGGGCATCCCGGTGATGCGCGCATCCACAGGGCGCGCAAGTCCATGAAGGCCGCGCGCGCCGCGCTGCGCCTGTTACGGCCGTTGCTCCCGCCGCTGCTCTTTCAGCGTCAGAACCGCCTGTTACGCGACGCCGCGCGCGAACTTGGCTGCGCCCGCGATGCGCAATCCTCGCCGCGGCGCTACCCGGTGTTCTGGCGGGAACCGGGGTGGAGGTCTGTGCCCGATTCGCAGCTTTCGATAGGCAACTGCGGCGCTACGCCGCAGGGCAGCGGCGTACCGTGCAGCGACTGCGCGGGGACAGGGCGGTGGCCAGATTGAGTGTCGCCCTGAGCAGCATGCGCTCCTGGCCGGCCTGCATCGCACGTATCGCCACGCGCGCCGTTGCGGCCGGGGTACTGCGCAGCGGCCCACGGCCGCGGCGCTCCATGAGTGGCGCAAGCGGCCCAAGTACCTGCGCGACCAGCTGTTGCTGCTGGCACCGCTGGAGCACGCGTCGCTGGCTAAACTCTACCGCAACCTATGCCAGCTCAGCGGCCACCTTGGGGAGGACCATGACCTGCTGCTGCTGGGCGAACGTGCACGGCACTCGAGCCTCGATGCCGTCAGTCAGCGGGCGCTTACATCCCTTATCGTCGCGCGCCGGAAAAAATTGCAGCGCAACGCCATGGCCGCCGGCGACCGCTGTTACGCCCAGCGACCGCGCGATTTCGACCGTCGCCTGCGTGGGTATTTCCGCGAATGGCGCTCTAAGTGAACGCGTATCAGTTCGCGGATTAACAAGGCGCCTTAAAAGATGAACATCCCGATCGCGGCGGCAAACATGATGACCGTCGTAACGCTGACGGCCGTGCGCGCCAGCCGCGAGCTGGGCTGATTTCGCATCACTCGTCGATCGTTGGTCACGAGCAGGAGAGCCAATAGCAGGAACGGCGCAAGGATACCGTTGACGATCGCGGTCCAATACAGCGCCTTGATCGGACTGATCCGCAGCAGATCAAGCACGCCGCCGCCGATGGTTGCGGCGATAAAGACGGCGTAGAAGGAAATTGCGTTTTGGAACTTTTCGTCAAGGCCATAGATCCAGTCGAATGTCTCAGCGAACGCGTAGGCTGCCGAACCCGCCAGAGTCGGGATCGCGAGCAGTCCGGTGCCGAGAATGCCGATGGTGTAGAGAAAATAGGCGTAGTCGCCCGCCAGCGGTCGTAAGGCCTCCGCCGCGTCCCTGGTGGTGGTGATAGCCCTAATGCCGTGCGCATGCAGCGTCAGCGCGGTCGTCAAGATGATGAAAAACATCACTACGTTTGAGAAGAACGTCCCGATGCCGACATCCCAGCGTCGATCGCTGAGGTCCTGCCGCGTCGCTCTGCGGCGATGGCTGACAAGGCGACGCCCCTTGGCCTTCTCTTCCTCCACCTCCTGGCCAGCCTGCCAGAAGAGCAGGTACGGACTGATGGTGGTGCCGAGGATGGCGACCAGTGCGGCCAGCGCCCCGGGCTCTTTAGGCAGGCTCGGTAGCAGCGTGTTGTGAAGTACTGTTTCCCAGTGTGGTCGCGCCAGAAAGGCGGTGATGACGTAGGCAAACAGCGCGACGGCAAGCCATTTCAACACGTTGGCAATCTGGTGATAGCGCAGCCTTACGGTCAGTCCGCAAATCCCTAAGCCGAACACCCACACGTAAATTTCCGCTGGGCCGGCACCCAGCATCTGCGCCGCGTCGCCCATGCCGGCGAGATCGGAGGCAATGTTGATTGTATTGGCCCCGAGTAGCGCCAGCGAAATGAGCCCTACGATCCAGCGCGGAAACTTCTCACGCAGAGCTCCGGCCAACCCCATGCCGGTAACCATTCCTACTCGCGCGCACATCATCTGCACGCCGGCCATCAACGGCCAGGTCAGCAGCGCAGACCACAGGAACGAGGTCCCGTACTGTGCGCCAACGATGGAATAGGTGGCTACGCCAGACGGATCGTCATCCGCCGCACCGGTCGTGATGCCCGGACCGAGCGCGTAGAAGATGCGCTGATAGGGAAAACGGTGGCAGCACAAGCGTCGATGGATTTCTACAATCCACGCAGCAACCTGGGTGTGAATCCCTGCGGGTCTCGCCAAAACGGTTCGGCCAGAACTCTTCTAGTGGCAGTGTTCGTCCCGCTCGTTGGCGCACGAGTGCCAGGCGTGTTCGTGATAGTAGCGGTGGTGGTCACGATCGAAAAACCCTTCGCGCGGCTCAACCACGCAACCCGGCACAAGAAACATCAGCCCCAATAACACCAGAGTGGTGTGGATGAGCGGTCTGAAATGTGTCATCTGATTCCCCTGCGCACTGATGCCTGATCAGGAGGCTAGCGCGCTGAGGCGGCAACGGTCCGTCCGTGCTTTACGCCAGTTCCTGTGAGCCTCGGCTGACACGGGGAGCCGTGTAGGAATTTCCCGACAGAGTTCCGGGTACACAACTGACGTCGCGTCAGGTGTCTGCCTGTCGCAATTGGCAGCGCGCCGCTCATATGCTTGGGACGCTTGTTCAACTGGCTGAGTGAGGAACGACCATGTCAGAACTCGCATCGGTTTCACGGCTGGCAGATGCGGGCGCGGCTCGCGCCCGCAACGCCGAACTGGCTCGCCAACTGAGTGTCGCGGCGATGGAGGGCGACGAGGCGCGCATCAAGCGGCTGGTCGCGGAGCTGGTGCGCTGCAAGGGGCTCACCCGGGCGCAGCGGATTGCGCTGCAGCAAAGGGCGTTGCTGAGCCTGGTGCAGTCGCTGCGTTGCGCGGCGCTCAACGATGGGCTGACGGGCCTGTACAACCGGCGCGGCTTTGTGCAAGTCGGGACGCGGGTTCTTGACCTCGCCGCACGCGACGAGCAGCCGGCACACCTTATCTACTTCGGCATCGACCAGCTGACGCGCATCAGTGAGTCACTCGGGCGCACAGTGGGCGATATTCTGGTGCGGCAGACCGGCAACCTGCTGCGGGATCTGTTCCCGAGCTATGGCGTCTACGAAGTACTCGGTCGATTGGGGCGCGACGAGTTTGCGGCGCTGACTACCAGCGACCAATACGCCTCACGCCACGCCATTATGCTGCGCGTCCGCCGGCCCTCCAGAAGCAGCGATATGCCGGCGCTCAGTCTCAGCGTCGGGATTGCGCATTTCAATCCCGAGCGTCCGCTGGGCATCGACGAGCTGCTCGACAGTGCGCGCCGCGACATGAACGAACCGATCAGTCAGGTGGCGCTGTCCGGGTGAACCTGCGCCGGGTGACGCGCCGTTATAAGGAGAGCAGCTACTGCCAGATTGGATGGCAGCGCCGTCAGGGACGACGGCGCGCTCATGGAAGGAGGGCATCATGCTTCACTATGCGGTCGTGTTTTTTGTCATCGCCATCATCGCCGCAGTCCTTGGGTTTGGGGGCATGGCGGGCGCTGCGGCCGGGATCGCCAAGATACTTTTTGTAGTGTTCCTGATCGGGGCGGCAATCACGCTCATTCTCGGTCGGGCACGCAGTTAGGAGATCGTGATGAAACGCGCAATTGGCTTGCTGTTCGGTGCCGCGCTGCTGCTGGGAAGCGCCGCGGGTTGGGCCGGTTCATACAGCGATACGGAAGCGCTCTTCAGGAATGCCGGTGAAAGCGCCGCGTTCTTTCAGAGCAGCTACGGTTATGCCGTGTTTCCGACCATCGGCAAGGGCGGCCTCGTCGTCGGCGGGGCGCACGGCAGCGGTCACGTGTATGTGCATGGCAAATACGTGGGCAACACCTCGATGAACCAGGTGAGCGTCGGCTTCCAGGCTGGTGGCCAGGCCTACAGCCAGATCATCTTCTTTGAAGACAAGCGGGCGTTTGACGAATTCACCAAGGGCGACTACGAGTTCGGCGCAGATGTGAACGCCGTTGCCATCACCGCCGCCGCCGGGGCCGGCGTCGGCACCACCGGTGCGAGCGCAGAGGCGAGCGGCGGGAAGAAGGATGCCAGGACCGTTGGCAAGTACTACAAGGGCATGGCGGTATTCACCATCGTGAAAGGTGGCGCCATGTACCAGGCCACCGTCGCCGGCCAGAAATTCAGCTACCACCCCAAGACCTCATAGCCTCATAGCGACCCCACCGACCTCGTGCTGCTCCTGACCTAAGGGAGCAGCCGGGGGCCGTGCGTGTGTTGTCAAGCCAGCGGGTGGCGGTCGGACAGCGCGCGTGACGGGGTAGAATGTCCGGATGAAGCCCCGCGACATTTTTCTGATTGTGATTGCAAGCGGTGCCGCACGCCTGTGCATAGCCGGCGGCGCCATGCATCCGGAGCACGCGGCTCACGGCATGGTGGTGAGCATCGACGCACTGGCCTCCCAGGCCGGTGTCGAGATGATGCAGGCCGGCGGCAACGCGGTGGATGCCGCGGTGGCCACCGGATTTGCCCTGGCCGTGGTGCAACCTGCCGCCGGCAACATTGGTGGCGGCGGCTTCATGCTGGTACGCATGCGCGATGGCGCGGAACACTTTGTCGATTTCCGCGAGAAGGCACCCGCCACCGCCACCCCCGACATGTACCAGGACAGCCGGGGCAGGGTCATCCCGGGTCTGAGCGTGATCGGCTACAAGGCTACGGGCGTGCCCGGCTCGGTCAAGGGGTTGGTTTACGCCGAGCAGCACTTCGGCAGGCTCGGGCTGGCACGCGTGATGCAGCCGGCCATCCGGCTCGCGCGCACCGGCTACGCGTTGAACTGGAGTGATGCGCGGCAGATGACCGATGACACCGGTCTCGCGCGGTACCCGGACTCCAGGCGCATCTTCCAGAACGACGGCAAGGGCTGGCGGCAGGGCGATATTTTCAAGCAGCCGCAACTGGCCCGCACCCTGGAGCGCATTGCCGCGGACCCCGATGATTTCTATCACGGCCAGCTCGCACGTGAGCTGGTTGGGTTCATGCAGCGCGGCGGCGGCATGGTCACGCTGCAGGACCTGGCGAGCTACGAGGTGAAGGATCGCGTGCCGGTCCACGGCACCTATCGGGGGCTGCAGATCATCAGTGCGCCGCCACCGTCTTCGGGTGGCATTGCATTGGTTGAGGCGCTGAATATTCTCGAAGGCTTCGATCTCACCAGGGCGGGCGCTGATTCGGCGCAGTCCGTGCACCTGGTGAGCGAAGCCTATCGCCGCGCCTTTTACGACCGGGCCGAGTTCATGGGAGACCCGGATTTCGGTGACACTCCGGTCATGCAGCTGCTGGACAAGGCCTATGCGGTGGCCTGGCGCGCCTCGGTGGATCCTCAGCACGCGAGCCGCAGCCTGGCGCTCGAACGCCCGTCAACATCCCCGCAACTCGACCGCTATGCGGCACAGCACCCGATTCGCCGCGCCGGCCGGGAAACGATGCAGACCACCCACTATTCGGTGGTCGATGCGGACGGCAACGCGGTTGCCGTCACCACCACGCTGAACGAGGCATTCGGTTCGAAGGTCACGGTGGGTCCGCTCGGATTTCTGCTGAACGATGAGATGGATGACTTTGCCGCGAAGGTTGGCGTACCCAACATGTACGGGCTGATCCAGGGGACGGCTAACGCCGTCGGCCCGGGTAAGCGTCCGCTGTCGTCAATGATGCCGACCATGGTGCTCAAGGGCGGGAAACTGTGGCTGGTGCTGGGCGCCGAGGGCGGGCCGACCATTATTACCACGGTCGCGAATGTCCTCATCGGGGTAGCGGACTTTGGTCTGGATATCCAGCAGGCGGTCAATGCACCCAGGTTCCACAACCAATGGCTCCCGGATCTCATCGAGCTGGAGCGTGATCGCTTTTCGGTGGATACCGTCCGGTTGCTCGAGGCGCAGGGAAATGAGGTGGTAGCAGGCGACAGCGGCGATGCGGAGTGCATTGAAATTGACCTTGCCACCGGCGAGCGCCTGGGCGCCAGTGACTCGCGCAACGCGGCCGGTCGGGCCGTCGGTTACTGACGTGCAGCCGCCGGCGGTCACGATCTATCACAACCCGGCGTGCGGGACCTCGAGGAATGCGCTGGCGCTGATTCGTGGCGCCGGCATCGAGCCCACGATCATCGAGTACCTGAAGACCCCACCCGACCGGGTGACCCTGGTTGACCTGTTGAAGCGGCTGGGGATGCTGCCGCGCGAGCTGCTGCGCGAAAAGGGAACGCCCTACGCGCAGCTGGGACTGGCGGCGCGACACTGGACCGACGGGCAGCTCATCGATCAGATACTCGCGCATCCGATACTCATGAACCGCCCGGTGGTCGTGACGCCCTGGGGCGCGAGGTTGTGCCGGCCGTCAGAGGTGGTGCTGGAGATTCTGGCGCCGGGCTCCGGGGCGCGCTGAAGCGCGGTTAGCTCTTCGGGCAGCTGAATTCCTTCTGCGCCTTCGCCGGCGGTGGAACATCCAGCTTCCAGCCCGCGGGAATGTCGAACTGCGTGGCGGGTACGGGCGCCGCGGTGATCGACTTGGTTTCCACCGTGAACTGGGCCGCCTGAATCATGCCCGGGGGCAAGGCGCTGGCCGGCGCCGCCGTGGCGGGAGTCTCGGCCGCGGCGTCCGGTTTCTTCCTGTTGAACAGGCCGCTCACGAGCTTGCTGCCAAAGGCGCTGGCGGCAGGCCCCAGGATGGAACTTGCCACGCCGTTGCCAGCGGCATTGCTCGCGGCGGTCCCCGCTGCGTTACCGGCGGTTCCCGAGGCGGAGCCCGCAGCGGCGGTGCCCGCGGCCTGGCTCGCATCCCCGACCACGCTGCCATTGCCCGCGGTTCCTGCCGCGCCCGAAGTCTGACCCTTCGCCGACGCGCAGTGCTCCCCGCCGAAGGTGATCCGCACGGCCGTCTTGAGCGGGTAGCCCTGGAAGTCACCGGCCCTGCTCGCGAGCTGCTTCAGGCTGTCCGCGTACGGGGCGATGAACTGGCGCATCTGCTTCACCACCAGGGCGTTGTTGTGGTCGGTCAGCCCGAGCTTCTGCAGATAGGCGCTCTCGAACGCGTGCCGATCGGCGAGGCCGGCGATCTGGTCCTGCGTGAGCCACGCATCCAGGGTGATTACGAAGTCGCACACATCGCCGGTCTCATTGTTCTTGCAGCTCTGGGTCATCGCCATCTGCGTGAGCCGGGCATCGTGACCCGCGAAGCTGGCGTGCGTGTCCGTCTGCTTGGCCTCGAATTTGGGCGGCGTCATTTCGCACTTCGAGGTATTGGGTGCGGGCGCGGTGCTCTGCGTGGCAGCCGGGCACTGCTTCATCTTTTCCATCATGGCCTGCGCCTGCTGCTCGGCCTGCTGGCGCTGCGCCGCCGTCATGAAGGGGTTTTCGCGGTATTCCTTCTTTTTCGGCTCCAGCGACCAGGTCAGCTCCTTGTCCAGACGGATTATCTCGCCACTTTGCGTGTTGCCACACAGCAGCGACATGAACCCCTCGCAACTGAACGAACTGTCACGGCGCTGCTTGTCCGCGGTGGTGAACTCGGTCGAGGTGCCGTGTGCCTTGATGATGGTGAAGTCGAACGTTTGTTGACTTTCGATGGTCACGTCCGCGCGCGCCGCGCCGCTCACAGCTGCGGCAATCGTTGCAAGCCCGCTCAGCCACAGTGCTGAGGATCTGTGTTGGTGAGGCATGTTCTTGTTCTCCCCTTGGGTGCGCTGTGCGCGACGATACACCTGATCGCGCGGAGGCACTAGCCGAACCAGCAGGTAATAAGTGACTGTAAAAGCAGTCACTTAAGAGCTGAATATCGACTTAACTCTAGAAGCCGAGGTCGCTCAGTCCCGGGTGATCCTCAGGCCTCGGGCCCGGCGCGCTCCAGTGGTACTTGCGATCGGCGGCCGTGATGGGCAGGTCGTTGATAGAGGCCATCCGCCGGCGCATCAGTCCGCGCTCGTCGAACTCCCAGTTCTCATTACCGTAGGAGCGGAACCAGTGGCCTGAGTCGTCATGCCACTCGTAAGCGAAGCGCACCGCGATACGCGCCTCGCCGAAGGCCCAGATTTCCTTGATGAGCCGATAGTCGAGCTCGCGGCTCCACTTGCGGCGCAGGAACTCCTGGATCGCGGCGCGCCCCTGCAGGAACTCCGCGCGGTTGCGCCATTGGGAGTCCTCCGTGTAGGCAAGCGCGACCCGCTGCGGGTCGCGGCTGTTCCAGCCGTCTTCCGCCATGCGCACCTTGGCAATGGCGCTGGCCAGGGTGAAGGGTGGCTTGATTGGCGCGGCGGCCGGCGCCGCGCCCGGGGGTTTGGTTTCATTCATGCGCGTGCTCCGTCATCGTTGGCGCGTCATGCTCACCAGCGCGGCGGCGAAAGCCAGCAGCGCCGCCGCGTACAGGGCGAAGTTTGAGCCCAGCTGCGGGTGAACGCGAAACAGGATCGCAACCCCGGCAGCACCCAGACTCTGCCCCAGCAGGCGCGCCGTGCCCAGCATGCCACCCGCGGCGCCACTGCGCGCGCGCGGGGCGGCGGACAACAGGGCGCGATTGTTGGGCGACTGGAAGAGGCCGAAGCCGACGCCACACAGGGCCATGCGCCACACCAAACCGGTCGCGGTGCCGCTCGCCGGAAACAATGCGAGCAGCGTCAGCCCCGTGGCCAGCAACAACAGCCCCAGGCCGCCGAGCACCCCGGCGGGGTAGCGGTCGGCGAGGCGGCCGGCGATCGGCGCCGTCACGGCCACACCCACCGGCCAGGGCGTCATGAAGAGACCGGTCTCTACCGCACTGTGTCCGAGGCGCTGAATTTCGAACGGCAGCGACACCAGCGCCGTCATCTGCGCCATGAACGAGCAGATCGAGGTCGCAATCGACAGAAAGAACTGCCGGTTGCGCAGCAGATCAAACGGGATGAGCGGCGTCGCGCGCGGCAGCTCGTGGCGCAGCAGTACCCAGGCGAGTGCGCCGGCGGCGGCAATCTGCAGCAGTGCAAACCCGGTGGCCGCGTCATGCGCCAGGGACTGGAGGCCGGAGAGCAAAAGGCCGAACGTACCCGCATACAACAGCGCGCCGCCGTAATTCAGCGGCCGCCGCGTGCGCTCGCTTTCCGGCAGGGAGTAACTCGCGATGGCAATGGTGAGGATGCCGAGCGGGATGTTGATGCCGAAGAGCCAGCGCCAGTGCGCCACCGCCAGCACGGCGGAGGCGATCGTGGGACCCAGGGCCGCGGAGGTGCCGACCACGAAGGCGTTGATGCCGATGGCACGCCCGAGTTGGCGCTGCGGATAGGTGAAGCGCACCAGCGCGGCGTTGACACTCATGATGCCGGCCGCTCCAAGTCCCTGGATGACGCGCGCCACACTCAGGGTGAGGAGCGAGGGCGCGCATGCGCAGGCGAGCGATGCCAGCGTGAACACCGCGAGCCCCAGCTGGGAGACGCGCCGGTAGCCGACGATTTCTCCCAGTGACGCCAGCGGCAGCAGCAGAACGAGAATCGCGAGCTGGTAGGCGTTGATGACCCAGATCGAGGCGGCGGCGCTGGCGCCGAAATCGCGCGCAATGGTTGGCAAGGCGACGTTGGTGATGGTGCTGTCGAGCACCGACATCAGGATCGCGAGCAGGATCGCCGCGATGGCCCAGTAGCGCCGCGGTACCGGCAGGCCGTCGGGGTGCTGTGCGGCGCCTGGCGCGGGGTGACCGGGACTCGACATCTGTTCACTCATATTAATAGAGGGCGCCCCGTGCGTGGTGTCATAACGTGCCGCGCTGCCCGCGGCGCCTCGTGTCCCTCGTGTGAAGGCCGTCACGCTTTGTCGGAACCCCGCGCCGCCTGCCGGCCGTTACAATGGCAGCAACGCGGCTGCCGAGGCCGTTAACAAATAAGAACGGGCCTGGCTTGACGGAACAACCTCCCGCTGGCGTAAACCCCGAAGCACCTGAGCGGCGCGGCAGCGATCGGCGTCGGCACGTGGTGCGCTCACTGCTGCACGGCAGCTTCAAGCCGCGGCGGCGCGCGCCGCGGCGCGGCGATGAGCACACCGTGACCGCGGTCGACTGGCATCACCCCCAGTGGCTGGCGATTTCCACGCTGATTCTTCTTTGCTGTTGTGCCGATGCATTTCTGACACTCGCGCTGCTCGAGCAGGGTGCCCATGAGGTCAATCCCTTCATGGCGCCGCTGGTCGGCGGCTCGTCGCTGACTTTCGCGCTGGTGAAAATCGGCTTCACCGCCACCGGTGTCGTACTGCTGGCGCACCTGGCGCGCATCCGGGCATTCGGGCGCATCCCGGTGGGGGTGCTGCTGTATGGGGTGCTCGCGCTCTATGGCGCACTCATTATTTACGAGCTCAAGCTGCTGGACGCGCTGTAGACGGGCCCGGCACCCCCGCGGCGGGCCGCAGGGGGTTTTGAGTTAAACTGTCGGTCCGGCATTTCTCCTTTTCCCATGCTCGAACCGACACCCCTCTACGGCGGCAACGCCGATTTCCTCGACGCGCTCTACGAGCAGTACCTGCGTGACCCGGCGAGCGTCGGGGAGGAGTGGCGCAGCTATTTCGGGCGTCTCAGCGGGACCGCCGCGGAACGCGCGCACGGTCCGATCCGCGCAGATATCGCGCGGCGCGCGCTCGAAGGGCACGCCGCAAGTGCCAACGCGCCCGCAGCCGGCGGCGCGAATGCACGCCAGGCGGCCGTGTCGCGGCTGGTGCAGGTATGGATCAACCGCGGGCACCTGGTGGCGAATATCGATCCGCTGGCGCTCACGCCGCGTCCGAGTCCCAAGGTCCTGGAGCTGGGTTACTTCGGGCTGACACCGCAGGACCTGGACACCGAATTCTTCACCGGCAGCCGCATCCCCGCGGTGCCCAAGCGCATGAGGCTGCGCGACATCCTGGCGCAGCTGCGACACATCTACGGCGGCAACATTGGAGCTGAGTTCGCGCATGTGTCGGAGTCCGAGGAGCGCCTGTGGCTGCAGGACGAGTTCCAGCAGGGGCGGCTCACCGGCTCATTCACCACCGAAGAGCGCCGCAATATCCTGTGGCAGCTCACGGCGGCCGAAGGCCTCGAGCGCTACCTGCACACCAAGTACGTGGGCCAGAAGCGCTTCTCGCTCGAGGGCGCCGACGCCTTCATCCCGCTGCTCGATGACCTCATCCAGAACGCCGGCGCCGGCGGTGTGGAGGAGGTCGTCATCGGCATGGCCCACCGCGGCCGGCTCAACGTGCTGGTGAACCTGCTCGGCAAGTCCCCGGCGGCGCTGTTCTCGGAGTTCGAAGGGGCCTACGACCCGGGCCACCTCAAGGGTTCCGGGGATGTGAAGTACCACAAGGGATTTTCGGCGGATCTGCGAACGCTGAGCGGCAACGTGCACGCGGTGCTGGCGTTCAACCCCTCGCACCTTGAAGTCGTGAACCCCGTGGTCGAAGGCTCGGTGCGCGCCCGCCAGGAACGGCGCGGCGATGCGCGCGGCGAGCGGGTGCTGCCGCTGCTGGTGCATGGGGATGCCGCCTTCGCCGGCCAGGGCGTGGTGATGGAGACGCTGCAGCTCTCCCAGGCGCGCGGCTTTTTTACCGGCGGCACCGTGCACGTGATCATCAACAACCAGGTGGGTTTCACCACTTCCGAGCCGGCGGACGCGCGCTCGACCATGTACTGCAGCGATGTCGCCAAGATGCTGGAAGTGCCGATTTTCCACGTCAACGCCGATGACCCCGAGGCGGTGGTGTTTGTAACGCGTCTCGCCCTGAAATACCGCATGCGCTTCTCCAAGGACGTGGTGGTTGATCTTGTGTGCTACCGCCGCCACGGTCACAACGAGGCGGACGAACCCGCCGCGACCCAGCCGGGCATGTATCGGGTGATCCGTCAGCATCCGAGCGCGCGGCGGCTGTACGCGGACCAGCTGATCGCGGCCGGCGTGCTCACCGAGCCGGACGTCGAGGCGATGTTCGAACAGTACCGCAGCGGGCTCGACGAGGGGCGGCCGCAGGCGCGCGCCTCGCTCGGCATGATCGGCAACAAGTACACGGTGGACTGGACCAGTTACGCGCAGATCGACTGGACCGAGCGCGTGCCAACCGGCGTGCCGCTTACGCGCCTTAAGTCCTTAGGCGAGCGCATCACGAGCTACCCGGAAGGCTTCGTCCTGCATCCGCGCGTGGCGCAGGTGATCGCCAACCGCCGCAAGATGCTGCAGGGCGCGCAGCCGCTCGACTGGGGCTGCGCCGAGACACTCGCGTACGCGTCGCTGATCGAGGATGGGTTTCCCATCCGCCTGAGCGGGCAGGACACCGGGCGCGGTACCTTCTTCCACCGTCACGCGGTGCTGCACGACCAGAACACCGATGCAACCTGGATCCCGCTGCAGCACATTGCCGAGCCGCAGCCGCGCGTGCAGGTGATCGACTCGGTGCTCTCCGAGGAAGCCGTCATGGGCTTCGAGTACGGTTACTCGACCACCGAGCCGAATTCCCTGGTGCTGTGGGAGGCACAGTACGGGGACTTCGCCAATGGCGCGCAGGTCATCATCGATCAGTTCATCAGCTCAGGCGAGGCCAAGTGGGAGCGCTTCTGCGGGCTGGGGTTGTTGCTGCCGCACGGCTACGAAGGCGCCGGTCCCGAGCATTCCTCGGCACGCCTGGAGCGGTTCCTGCAGTTGTGCGCCGAGAACAACATGCAGGTGTGCGTGCCCTCAACCCCGGCGCAGATGTTCCACATGGTGCGCCGGCAGATGCGCCAGTCGTTCCGCAAGCCGCTGATCGTCATGATGCCCAAGAGCCTGCTGCGCAATGAGCTCGCGGTCTCCGCACTCGAGGATCTCACCCGCGGCAGCTTCGCGCGGGTGATCGGGGAGATCGACGACATCCCCGCGCGAGAGGTGCAGCGCGTCGTGTTCTGCAGCGGCAAGGTCTACTACGATCTGCTCAAGGCGCGCCGCAAGGAGGCGCTGCGTGAGGTGGCGCTGGTGCGCATCGAGCAGCTCTACCCGTTTCCGAGCGAGGAATACCAGGCGGTCCTCAACCGTTACCCCGAGGTGCGCGAAGTGGTGTGGTGCCAGGAAGAGCCGCAGAACCAGGGCGCCTGGTACCAGATCCGCCATCGCCTGCAGGAGCTGGTGCTGGGGCGCCGTGTGGTGCTGTATGCCGGGCGCTCGCCCGCCGCGGCGCCGGCGACCGGCATCGGCAAGATCCATGAGATGGAGCAGCAGGCCCTGGTTGCCGCCGCGCTGCATTCGACCACCACCGAGGAGTCCGGGCGCGAGACGACGCGTCTCACGGCCGCCGCCCCGGCGGCGAACACGGCCCCATTGAGAAAGAGTTCATGAGCACTGAAATTCGTGTGCCGCAGTTGCCCGAGTCGGTCGCGGACGCCACCCTCGTCGCGTGGCACAAGCAGCCCGGGGATGCCATCCGCCGCGACGAGAATCTCGCAGATCTTGAGACCGACAAGGTGGTGCTGGAGGTTCCCGCGCCCGCCAACGGCGTGGTGCGCGAGATCCGTGTGCAGAGCGGCACCGTGGTGACGAGCGGCCAGGTGCTCGCCGTGATTGAAGAGGGCGCCGCGGCCCCTGCTACCAAGCCGACCGCGGCCGCCGCCAAGCCCGCCGAGACCACCAGCAGCAGGCCGGCCGCCGCTGCGCCGGCCGCGAGGAATGCCGCTCCGGCTGCCGATGGCGGTAAGGAGAGCGGCAAGTTGAGCCCTTCGGCGCGGCGCATGGTGGAGGAGAATCACCTCAATCCCGCCACGATCCCCGCCTCGGGTCGCGACGGACGCATCACGAAGTCAGACGTGGTCGGTTTCCTCGGCAAGAAGCCCGCAGACACCGCGCCGGCTCCCAACACCAGCGCGCTGCCCGTGCAGCCAGCGCCGACGGCACCCCCGCCTACACCCACCGCCTGGGCGCCGAGTGCGCGCCCCAGCGCGCCGAGTGGCAGCCGCGCCGAGCAGCGCGTGCCCATGACGCGCCTGCGGGCGCGCATTGCGCAGCGCCTCGTCGAGGCGCAGTCGACCCAGGCGCTGCTCACGACGTTCAACGAGGTGGATCTGACGGCCACGCAGGAACTGCGGGCGCGTTACAAGGAGCGCTTCGAGAAGGAGCAGGGCGTGAAGCTCGGCTTCATGTCCTTCTTCGTGAAGGCCTCGATCGAGGCGCTGAAAAAATTCCCGGCCGTGAACGCCTCGGTAGACGGCACGGACATCATCTACCACGAGTACTACGACATCGGGGTTGCGGTTTCCACCGACCGCGGGCTCATCGTGCCGGTGGTGCGCGATGCGGACTCAAAGAGCTTCGCGCAGATCGAGCAGGAGGTGGCCAATTACGCTCGCAAGGCGCGCGACGGCTCGCTCACCATCGAGGAACTCACTGGCGGCACCTTCACCATTACCAACGGCGGTGTGTTCGGTTCACTGATGTCGACACCCATCGTCAACGCGCCGCAGAGCGCGATTCTCGGCATGCACAAGATCCAGGAGCGGCCGATGGTGGTGAATGGGGCGGTCGTCGCGCGCCCGATGATGTATCTCGCCGTGACCTACGATCACCGCATCATCGACGGGCGCGAGGCGGTGCAGTTCCTGGTCGCGATCAAGGACGCGCTGGAAGACCCGGGGCGGATGCTGCTCGGGATCTGACGAGCGAGCTGCCAGTAATCCCACTGAGCCAGCCAAATATCGTTCATCGCGTGGCTCTGGCTCGGCCGATCAGATGACCATCGGTACGAACCGGTACCTCACCCGGTCCCGGTACTGCGAATAGACAGGGTCGGCAGCGAGGAAGATGTTCTTCCGCGCGCGCGCGCGCGAACTGCAGTAAGCAATCGCCAAGCCAGAGGCTGATGTTCCAGACGCTCGGATTGGCGACCACGAAGCCGAATACGGCGAACATCTCGGACGCGTAGAGCGGATGGCGGACGAAGCTGTAGAGGCCCTCTGTGCGGATGCCACGGTGCGCGGGCACGATTCCAAAGCTACGCCGCAGCGACAGCAGCGAGGCCGCGACAAAGCAAAGCCCTACTACCTGTAGCCAGTTCCCGGTGACGGCTGAAGCTGCTGGCGCGGTTGGTCGCATGATGAGAGGGAGGCACGACCCCACGAATGCGAGCAGCCACAACCAAGGGGAAGAGGTTATGGAAGTGGCGTCGCGCTTCGCAACGTACATCGCGACGAACAGCGCATTCACGATGAGTAGGCCGAACCAGTTGATCGATCCGGTTTCGCGGTACTTGCGCGTAACACGCGTAAGCCAGCAACCCGAGCGCCACGACCACCACAACGTTGGCGATGATCCTCAGGGCGCTTGAGACAACCTTTCCAGCCATAACTGATTCCTAACCACCCGCGCGCGGATGTGGCTGCGCATTCCCACGAGCACTATCGCCTACGCGGACGTCGTTCCGACACTGTTCGCGCATATTCCTTCGGGCTTTGCCGCATATGCCGGCGGAACATGCGAGCGAAATAGGAGGCGTCCGTGAATCCGGCTGCGGTCGCAGCGTCGGTGACGGATGAATTGGGCACCTCGAGCAGCCGGCATGCGGTCTCGATGCGCAGCCGCATGACGTAACTGCGATAACTGCAGCCGAAGGTGCTGTGAAAGAGCCTGCTGAATCTGAAGCGATCCATGTTGCAGGCGCGAGCGAGCTTCCCGACATCATGCCGCGTCGTGTGATCCCGCCGTATGTTCTCGACAATCCGCTGCATCGCAGCCGCCTGCGTGTCGGCGGCCTTGTGTGCCGTCGGGACTGGCATCATGGTGCCGGGGCGTTCAACCTGGCGGGACCCGGGTTCGCGCCGGCGCGACAGCTGCGCGAGTTTCTCCAGATTCGCCTTCAACTCGCGCAGCGGTACTGGCTTCACGAGGTAATTCCACACGCGGGCACGGAATGCCCACACCGCCAGCTCTTCGCTGTGGGTCTCTGTAACCATAAGAATCGGCACGCTCGGGTGGAGGCGCTTGACGCTCTGCAGCAATTGCAAATCCGCGGCGATGGGGTCCCCGTAGTCGAATACCACGACGTCAGGTTGTGCTTTGGCGAGCGTAGCCACGGCGCGAGTCGCCTCCGAGGTGCTTACGCGGCAGAGGCGCTTGCACTCATTGAGCAGTTCCACGGCGGAACCGCCCAGAGCCCCCGAAATCCATAAAACTCTCAGTGCCTCAATCACGCAACGTCTCGCGATAGCACTTTTGTGCATCGACAGTCGCGGTATACGTCTGCAAAGTCAAGTTACAGGGCGGATCCGCTCGCTTTCACCTTCGGCACACGGCGCTGCGTCGCAGCAGCGATCATGGAAGTCGCACGATAGGCGCACAAACATGCTGGTGTCGAGCACAATTGTGCTCACTGTTCTTCCCCAGAAATGATTCACTGCAACCTGACCCTGGGGGGCATCAAGCGATCCGCTAGAGATCGTGCGAAGCAGGGGTCGCAAGTAAAACACTGACTGATTGTCAGGATTCATTCATATCCATCCACGAGGAATCTCAAATGAAGAAGTTTATTGTTGCATTTCTGCAGGACCAGGAAGGCTTGACGATGGTTGAGTACGCGATCGCTGGCTCTCTGGTCGCGGCCGCGCGGTTGGAGCGTTTGGCCTTGTTGGGGGGAAATATCATCGCGAAGATCACCGCGCTTGCGGATTTGTAGGCTGAAGGGGGACGGCGGGAAGCCGCAAGTTAGGGTCTCGCTTACGTTTCGCCTAACTCGCGGCTCCCTCTAAAAAGGTTCGTGCCGAACTGGGCGTGCGCGCTCGGCGAGGGCTATTGCCAAAAATAATTGGAGATCAGATATGAATCAGCTCATAGCCGCGTCCTCTTTCGTGATGAGAGTCCGACATGGTTGAGTACGCGATCGCAGGCTCGCTGGTCGCCGCTGTTTGTTGTGGCGTAAAATGCGCGAATTGGCCGAGGAAATATCATCGCGCGATCACGGCGCTCCAGGGTTAGTTGGCATAAGGTGGACGCGACTGCTCCGAGCCGCGACTTACGCCCCTGATGCATGGCCAGGTCCAATCTGCTTATCTTGGCAGCGATTCTTGGACGTGCGCCGTTTACAGCGATCTGCGACGGTCCACCGTATATCCGAATTGCTCTGCGCGGCTCGGTCATTATAGTGGGGCTCGCGCTGCAAACTGCTGGTGGGTGGACTTCAGGGGTCTGGCTTCTGGCTTGCTCGGGTCGTAGTTGGCGTTGCTTGCTTCGCTCCTTTCTATCTGGTGCGCGCGAATGGGAGCTGGTGATGTCAAGCTTCTTGACCGCAGTCGGAGCTTTTCTTGGTCCGTCAGGGAGTGTTGCGGCGTTGTGCTTCGTTGCTCGTAGGGGCACTTGGCGCAATCGGTTACGTGTTATGGCGAGCGGGTGCGCCTTTCCGTGGACATTTTCGTGCCGAGGGTTTAGGAACTGCAAGTGCTTCGGCATTCAGTTCTGCGCGTCTCGCGCGGCGCGATCGCTTACCTTTTGCGCTGCCCATTGCCGTTGGTGGCATCACCGTTGGCTGGTACCTGGCCAGTTCAATTGGCATCACCGCATGGGGAGGGCACTCACATAACTCCTCTCCCACTCACATTACTTCCTCTCCCAGTAGCGCCGTCGCTGACCTGATCGGTCCGGTGTTGAGCCGGCTTGCTGCGCTTGCACCGCGGCCGGTTAGCCTTGAGGCCACGGGGCTGGCGCCCGGAACTGCTCGCAGATCTCGTACTCAAAGCATCTGCTGCGCGCCGGTTCACTAACCAGTGCCGCGCTCGGCGAACGCCTGGGTCTTGCCGGACCCGTACTCGAGCCGGTCGTGCAGTTTCTGCGCCAGGAGGCGCGGGTGCAGTTGCAGCCGCGCGCGAGCTTCGACAGCGAAGTGCGATTGTCCCTGACCGAGCGCGGGCGTGCGGGCGCACAAGAAGCTCTGCAACGATGCGGTTACGTTGGACCAGCACCGGTGCCGCTGGAGACCTACACGCGCGTCGTGCGCGCGCAGACGATTCCCCGGCGCACTCTTGCCCGCGAGAACGTCAGTACGCTCGTTTCGCGACATCATCATGGCGGTTGAACTTTGCGATCGCCTGGGGGTCGCGATGGCCTCGGGGCGCGCCATTTTGCTCTACGGACCTGCCGGTAGCGGCAAAACATACATCGCTTCGCGCCTGATAGCCGCTCTCCACGGCGAAGTGCTGATCCCGAGCGCAATTGTGGTCAACGAGCAGGATTATTCGGGTATTCGATGCGGCAGTGCACGAACCGATTGAGCTGCTCGAAGGCAACCGGCGCTTGCTATTGGCGCAAGGGTTCGATGCCCGCTTTGCACTGTGCGAGCGTCCGCTGGTCATCGCGGGTGGTGAGCTGACCATGGAGATGCTGGAGGTGCAGTTTAGCACTGCCACAGCCGAGTACGGCGCACCGCTGCAGATGAAGGCGAACGGCGGGGTACTTGTGATCGATGACCTGGGGCGACAGCGTTTCGTCCCGCAGCGACTATTCGACCGCTGGACTGTGCCGCTCGAACAGCAGGTTGACCATCTGGCCGCCGGCGCTGATGGGCTCTTTGCAACCCCGTGCGACGCCATCATCGTGTTCTCGACCAATCTGGAGCCCAGCGAGCTTGCGGACGACTCCGTAATGAGGCGTCTCGGCTACAAAATCGAGCTGGGCGCCATTCCGGTGCACTTTGTATACCCGTGTCTGGAACGCAGTCTGCGACGAGATGCAGGTGAAGTTCGACCAAACTCTACTGAACTACGCGCTTGGCGACCTGTATCCCGCCTCCGGTCAACCGTTACTGGCCTGTCATCCGCGCGATCTGATTTGCATGGCACTCGATAAGGCTACCTACGACGAGCGGGGTGGCTGGTTCGATGCCGACGATCTGCGATGGGCCTGGGACAACTATTTTCTACCGAACGACCATCGCGGCAGCACCGCGACAGCGAGGTGATGCTTGGCTCGAGGGAGAGGACCGGTTCTTATCGTGGCCTCGCTGCTGCTGGCGGGCGGAGCCGCCTGGATGGCAAATAAATGGCTGGCGGCTCGTGCAGCGCCTGTAATGCCCACTGCCACGTCGCGCATTCTGACTGCGGCAATGAATCTGCCGGTGGGCACCAAGATGGAGGCCCGGCATGTCTCGACCATCGAGATGATTCCCGGCCAGGAACCCGCAGGCACATTTCATGATTTCAAGGAACTCGATGGCAGAGTCACCACAGTGAACGTCCCAGCCGGTCAGATGCTGATGGCGCCGATGTTCGCAAAAGAAGGGGAAAGTGCGCTGGCGGCGGTCGTGTCCAAGGACAAGCGCGCCGTCACCGTGCGGGTTGATGATGTCGTTGGCGTGGCAGGATTTCTGCTGCCAGGCAACCGTGTTGACGTTGTGGCAACGCGTAAGGACGATCGAACCAGCGTCATCACGTCCGAGACGATACTCAGTAACGTCAAAGTGCTCGCCGTGGATCAATCGACCTCGACCAACTCAAATGAACCGGTGGTAGTGCGCGCCGTAACGCTCGAAGTCACGCCGAGCGAAGCCGAGGTCCTGCTGAAGGGAAAAGCAGCAGGTTCGATCCAACTCGCCTTGCGTAACCCGCTTGACGAGAGCGATGCGCGGCGCGCGCCTGTTCCGGTGAAGGTGCTCGCCAAAGTGCGTGTTCCACCCAGGGACCCCGCCATTACTGTCATCCGCGGCACCACGGTCGGCCACGACCCGGCCCGCGACTAAGGGCTCGCGCAAGCCACAGCAGACGATGATGAGAATACAAAGAGAACAAAGAGAAAGAAGCGCGCCTATGATCGGACAACAAGACTTAGGGCGGGCGGTGCGGCTCGTTCTGCTCGTATCGACGCTGACGATCTGCAGTACCGCAGCTGTCGGGCAAACGCTGACTCCGTTGCCCGCTTCGCAGTCTGCCATCGCGCAACCGCCGCTGCTGCATGGCGGTGCGAGCATCGATCTCGCGGTGCCGCTGTTTCAGTCGCGCGTAGTCACGGTCAGCAGACCGGCCTTCCGTGTGTCGGTTGCGAACCCCGATGTTGCCGACATCGTGGTGATTTCCCCGAGCGAACTGTACGTGCTCGGCAAGGATCTCGGCACTACCAACGTGTTGCTATGGGATCGTGAGAACCATTTGATTGGCGCCATCAATGTCGAAGTGCAGCACGATCTTGACAGCCTCAAGCGCAAGCTTGCCGAGCTCCTTCCGGGGCAGCCGATTGAAGTGCGCGCCGCGCAGCGCTCGATCGTGCTGTCGGGCCGCGTCACCGACGCCGCGACAATGGATGCGGCGGTGCGGGTTGCCTCCACCTTTTTGGCACAGATTCAGACTGCCAAACAGACTGAACAGTTTCAGCAGGCAAATCAGTCGCGCCGTGAGGATAAGACCGTTGGCGAGGTGATCAACTTGCTGCAAGTCGGCGGCGCGCAACAGGTAATGCTTGAAATAAAGGTTGCGGAGATCGCGCGCACGGAGGTCAGGTCGCTCGATGCTCAATTCAATTCCATAGCGCAAGGGCTCGGGCACTGGAACGTTGGCGGGGTAAATGGTGGCGCGACGTTTCCGCCGGCGTTATTTGGGACGTCGAACCTACAGGTGCCCGTGTTTACTAATCCGGCGCCTTACGGCCCGGCGATCGACGAGTTCGCGCCGACGGCAATGTCGATCGCGAACCAAGGGCTGTTCGCGAGCTTTCTGAGCAAGAATTTTCTTTTCAACCTGGCGCTGGACGCCGCAAAGCAGAACGGACTCGCACGGATCCTCGCCGAACCGACTTTGACTACCTTAAGCGGGCAGGAAGCGGATTTTCTTTCGGGCGGTGAGTTTCCGATACCTGTGCCGCAAAACAACAACACCATTTCAATAGTGTTCAAACAATTCGGCGTTGCCATCAAGTTCCTGCCCGTGGTGCTTAACAGCGGCCACATCAACCTTAAGCTGAACGTCAGCGTTAGTGATCTAGCGAGTAGTAACACAGTGACAATCTCTGTGCCTGGCACTAACACCACATTCGTGATTCCTTCACTTACGGAACGTAGCGCAACCGGTGTCGTGGAGCTAAGTGACGGCCAAACCATGGGTCTGGCCGGGCTGTTGCACGAAACGACGACCAGTCTCGTGACCAAGTTCCCCGGCTTGGGCTCGCTGCCTATCCTCGGTGCGTTGTTCCGGAGTCAGAGCTACCAGAAAGGCGAGACCGAACTGGTAATTCTGGTGACGCCACGTTTGGCACGGGCGTTGCCACCGGGCAGGACTCGGCTGCCCACGGATGCGTACACCGAACCTTCTGATTCGGATTTCTTCTTGTGGGGAAAACTGGAACACAACACACCGACAGAGCCTGCGTCTCCGCGGGTCGATCAGAGTGCTAAGTAATGACACCTTCACAGAGGGCACGGCCATGCAAGTTCTTACACTGCTAGCGGTAGTCGGTAGCCTCCTGTTGAGCGGCTGCGGGGCGACGCCGCTGGAAGCCGATTACGGCCAATCGTTCAAACAGATGAGCGAAAATCAAGTCTACGATCGAGCCACGCTTACCAGGCCGAGCGTGGTCGTCGTCGAAGGCGCTGATCCCGAGCAACTCATGCTGGCCGTCAAGACGCTACGCACCGAAGCGGTTGATCGCAAGCAGGTTTCACAGCCTCTCGTCATCAGTATCGGTGGCCAGAGCGGACAATAGCCATGAAAACTCAACGTGAACGCGGAGCAGTCATTCCACTCGTGGTTGTAGGGCTGCTGGCGCTGATTGCCGTCGCCGGCCTGGCGCTCGACACAGCGCATGTAGTGCTGAATAAATCCCGCCTGCAGAGTGCGTTGGATGCCGCAGCGCTCGCGGCCGCCAAAGTCCTGGATCAGTCGGCTTCGACCACGCTGGCGACCACGGCGGCGGGCAGTGTGTTCACGCTGAATCTCGCCCAGTATCCGGAGTTACAAAAGGCCGTGGGCAATGGATTGACGTTGACCACGCAGTACTCCTCGACACTCATTCCGTTTAACGCTGGAACCTCCCCGGCGAAGTTTGTTCAGACCTCGATCACGGGGTTTGCGACGCAGATGAGTCTGAGTTCAGTGCTGGGTATCACCTCGATGAATGTCGGCGGCAGTGCGGTCGCAGGCCCGAGTCCCTCGCTGGTGACGGCCTGCAATGTAGTGCCTGTGTTCATGTGCGGGACTAATTCAGTCGGGCCGCCGCTCTACGGATACACCGCCAACCAGGTGGTCGGCCTTAATCAGCTGGCGAGTAATGGCGCTATCGGACCTGGTAACTACGGCCTGCTCGCGCTCGGCGGTAACGGCGCGGCCTTGGTCCGCCAGAATCTTGCCGGCGACTATGCCAGTTGCTCTTCAATCGGCGCCAGCGTGGCTACGGAGCCGGGCGTTGCCGCCGGTCCTGTTTCGCAGGGCATCGACGCGCGATTCGGCCAATACAAGGGCGGACTTTCGGCCGGGAGCTATCCGCCGGACGTTATCAACAGCGCCGCCCACCAGACGTCGCTGTCGACGGACTCGAATGGCAACATCACGCAAGGCGGCACGATTGTCACGACTGCAAGTCAGCTGACCTTTAACTATGCCGATTACAACGCGCTGCTGCTGACTAAGAGCTACGACACGCAGCCCTTACCAACCGGTACGGCTGCTTTCGGCCGGCGTGTCGTTGCGGTGCCGCTCGGGGATTGCACCGGGGCGGCAAACGGCAAGAACAGCGTTACCGTGAGCGGCTTCGCCTGCGTGTTCCTGCTGCAGGCGCTGGGCAACGGCTCAAACGACATAATCTACGGGCAGATTCTCAGCACCTGTGATGCTGGCGGCCGGCCCGGCGCGGGATCCGGCTCGGTCGGGCCACACGTGATCGAGTTATACAAGAGCGCCGGGAGCCCGGATTCATGAGTGCGCGGCGTGGTTCTCGTGCTTCGTGCCAACGGCAGGGTGGCCTGGCAATGGTGGAGTTTGCGGTCTCGCTGCCGGTGCTGCTGTTGTTACTGTTCGCCACGGCTGAGTTTGGCCATTTCATGACCCAGTACAGCACGCTCAACGATTCGGTGCGGGACGCCGCGCGCTACGTTGCCGGCGCGGCCCTGGATGGTACCGATGGCCTGCTGGTGACAGGCGGTGCCTGGACCCCGCTCGTCGCCGCGGGCCAGAACCTGGCAGTTTACGGTAACGCGGCCGGCACCGGCACCGCGCTATTGCCCTCGCTGAAGGTTGGACAAATCACGGTGACCGAGGACACTGTGAACAACAACATCACCGTGGCGGCCGCCTACCCGTACCAACCCCTGTTCGGCGCAAGCATGCCGAATTTCATGGGTGGGACCATCGGAACCACCTTCACATTGACCATCGCCACCTCCATGAGGGCGCTATGAACAAAATGCGCGGGATGGTTGTGGTCGAGTTCGCGATTGTTGGCTCCCTGCTGCTGATAGTGCTGTTCGCCTGTATCGAATTCTGCCGTGCGACGTATACGTTCGCGGCATTGAACGAGGGCACGCGCCGCGCCGCGCGCCTGGCCGCCGTCTGTCCACTCAACGATCCGAAGATCGTCGCTGCGGTCAACTTCATGGGCGCGTACGGGTTCACCAACTCCAATGTCAGTGTGAGCTATCTGGGTGCGAACGGCGCGTCGTTGGGTGCAACGCCCGCACTTTCCAGTGTGTACTACGTGCAGGTCGGGGTGACCGGTTACAGCATGCCGCTGGCCATTCCAACGCTGAGTGAGACACTGACCTCGCCGTCATTCACGGTGACGCTGCCGGCCGAGAGCCTGGGGCTCTCAGTCTCGGGAACAGGGTCGGTATCCACGGCATGCTGACGCGCGTACTCATCGTCGGTCGCACCAGCGGTGTCCTCGACGCGCTCAAGGGCTATCTGCACGGGGCGCCGGGGATCGAGGTACACGTGCACCTCATAACCAACGGTCACGTGGATCCGTTAGAGGGCGTCGATTTTAAGCCGGACATCGTACTGCTGCACTTCGGGGCGAAGCAGACGGCGGAGCTTGCGGCGTGGGCTGCACGAGCTCCGGAGGACCGGCCGACCCTGATTGTTGTCGGTCCGGGGGGGCACGCGGACGCCACGCGGCTGGCAATTCGCAGCGGTGCACGCGATTTTCTGCCTGAACCGGTCGGCAAAGCCGACCTGGTGGCATCGATTCAGCAGGTCCGCGCGGAGTTGCGCGCGCGGGCGTCTCTTGGGCGCGGAGTCGTTCACGCTTTCGTCGGTGTCGCGGGCGGTACGGGCAGCTCCTTCATCGCCGCGAACGTCGCGCATTTACTGGCTGTGCATGCGCGTCGACAGACGGCCCTGGTCGATCTAGACCTGAACTTCGCGCCAACGGCAC
Source organism: uncultured Gammaproteobacteria bacterium (assembly GCA_963718865.1). Classification (GTDB taxonomy): domain Bacteria; phylum Pseudomonadota; class Gammaproteobacteria; order Steroidobacterales; family Steroidobacteraceae; genus 13-2-20CM-66-19. The sequence goes on from CAVRAE010000003.1 coordinate 230,592, forward strand.
ATCATTTGAACCTGACCTCACAACGTGGCCTGCTCGAGGCCCTCGATGAGGTGGGATCGCTGGACGAGGACGCTCTGGCCGGCTTCGGCGCGCGGCATACGAGCGGGCTGCGCCTGTACTCAGTGACGACGCAGCACGCCGTACTCAGCAAGGACGTGCAGGTTGATCGCCTGTCGGCATTTATCGGTCTTCTGGCGAGCCACAATCAGCACGTCGTCATGGACATGCCTCATGCGATCGATAATCTGACGGCGGCGACGTTTGGCCTTGCCGGGGAAATTTACGTGGTGTTGCAGCAATCGACATTGCACGTGCGCAACGCCACGCGCCTTATCCGCATCCTGCGCGATGAGCTGGCGATCCCACCGCAACGGTTACGGATACTTGTTAATCGTTACGCCAAGAATTCGCTGCTGCAGCTCGAGGACATCAGCCGCGCGCTGAACATGGAAGTCTCGGCAACCATCCCGAATCACTATCAGCGCGCGCTCGAGAGCAGCGACACCGGGGTGCCGCTGTATGAGGGTAGCCGGAATTCGCCGATCACCGGCTCGCTGCTTGACATTGTGGCGCAGATGACCGGGACCAAGGTAGAGCGGCCGAGCCTGTTGCAGCGCGCGCTGCCATCCTTCCTACGCAACTGAGCGTGATCATGAGTGTGACCCTGAAGGACCGATTGGGCATTGAACGCGACGCGGAGGACGGCATCGATCGCGTACGCCCGCTATCAGCGCTGGAACTGGAGTGGAAGCGTCGCATCCATGATCGGCTGCTGGAGGTCACGGACCTCACCATCCTGGCTTCCCTGGAAAAGAAGAAAGCGCGCACTCAGATTCGCGAAATTACGCAGCGGCTGTTTTCCGAGCAGGGGGCGCCGTTGGCGCTGCCGCAGCGTCAAGCCCTGGCGCGGCGTATCGAAGATGAGGTGCTCGGCCTTGGTCCATTGGAGCCGCTGCTCGCTGATCCTACGGTGTCTGACATTCTCGTGAACGGCGCCAACGCCGTGTACGTCGAGCGACGCGGCAAGCTGGAGGCGACTACGATCAGCTTTCATGATGACGCGCATTTGATGAACATCATCGATCGCATCGTCTCCGCCGTCGGGCGGCGTGTGGATGAGTCCTCCCCGATGGTTGACGCGCGCCTTGCCGATGGTTCGCGCGTGCATGCAATCATTCCGCCATTGGCAATCGACGGGCCGATGCTCTCCATCAGGCGCTTTGCGGTCGAACGATTGGGCATGGCCGAACTACTGCGTTTCGGCACCCTGACCGAGGCGGTTGCCAACGTGTTGCGCGCGGTGGTCCTCAGCCGGCTCAACGTGGTCATTTCCGGGGGCACGGGTGCAGGCAAGACGACCATGCTCAACGTGCTTTCGGGTTTTATCCCCGCCGTTGAGCGCATTGTCACCATCGAAGATTCCGCAGAACTGCAGCTACAGCAACCGCACGTCGTGCGGCTTGAGACTCGGCCGCCCAACATCGAGGGTAAAGGCGAGGTCGCACAGCGCGAGCTCGTGCGCAACAGCCTGCGCATGCGGCCAGACCGCATCATCGTCGGTGAGGTGCGCGGCGCTGAAGCGCTCGACATGCTGCAGGCGATGAATACCGGCCACGATGGCTCACTCACCACGGTGCACGCCAACACCCCGCGCGACGCGCTCGGCCGCATAGAGACCATGATTTCCATGACTGGAATCTCATTTCCGATCCGCGCGTTGCGCGCGCAGATCGCCTCGGCGGTCAATATTGTGATCCAGGTGCAGCGCGGCGACGATGGCCGCCGGCGTGTCACCAGCATCCAGGAAATCAGCGGCATGGAGGGGGAACTCATCACCATGTCGGAGATTTTCGCCTTCCGGCGCACAGGCCAGGATGCTCAAGGCAACATCAGCGGCTCACTCGAGGCGACCGGTGTGGTGCCGGCTTTCCATCAACGGGTGGGGTTGCGCGGCATTGATCTGCCCATCAGCGTTTTCGCGCTGCCCGGCGGACGACGCTAGGAAGTGAACCGCGTATGAGTGTCACGGCGGTAGTCATCTTCATCGGCGTGGTGTTCGCCGCAGTCTTTCTGCTGATGTTGGGACTCACGGTGTCGGCCAGCGGCGATTCCCGCATGCGGCGTACCCTGCGCCGAAGGCTTGAGCGAATTGAGGCCGACGGGCAGCAAGACGTTGCCTCGATTCTGCGCGAGAAATATCTGACGTCGCTATCGCCGCTTGAGCGGCGGCTGGAAGAGTTGCCGTTCATGCAAGGGCTCGCTGAACAGTGCGAGCAGGCAGGCCGTACGACGCCGGCGTATCACGTGGTTGCGACTTCGCTGCTGCTGTCACTGGTGGGAGGAATATTGGCCGTGGTGCTGCTACGCAGTGGCATTGCCGGCTTGATGGCGGCGGGATTAGGTTTTGCGGCTCCATACGTGCAGCTGTCGATGCAACGCCGGCGCCGCCTGGAAAAGTTTGAAGAACAGATACCCGATGCCATTGATGTACTTAAAAGAGCACTGCGCGCCGGGCATCCGTTCAATACGGCAATCAAGCTGGTGGCGGAGGATATGGATCCGCCGATCGCCAAAGAATTCGAGCTGACCTTTTCAGATCTGAATTACGGCAACGACGTGCGCCGCGCGATGCTTGGTCTGCTGAATCGCGTGCCGAGCGTCTCGCTGATGGCGGTGGTCACCTCAGTGTTGGTGCAGCGCGAGACGGGCGGCAACCTCGCGGAGATCCTTGATCAGATCGGCAAAGTTGTTCGCGGCCGCTTTCGCTTCCAGCGCAAGATCCGCACCCTCTCGGCCGAAGGGCGCATGTCCGCCTGGGTGCTGGCGCTGGTGCCCCTCGCACTAGTCGTGATGCTTTCGATTGCCTCACCAAATTATCTGCCGGTTTTGCTTAAGAACCCGCTCGGTCACAAATTCCTTTATGCCGCGGGAACATTGGGTCTACTCGGCGTTCTGTGGGTCCGGCGCATCATTCAGATTGAGGTCTAGCGCTTGCTTGAGCAACTGCGAAGCAACATGAGTTTCGGGACGCCGACCATTGTCATGGTGGCGTTCGCGGTATCGGTGCTGCTGCTGTTCTGGGGGCTGGCCCTCGTGGTCGGACGAAGCCTGGATACCGCACGCCGGCGCCTAGATCAGATCGCCACCGCTGGCGGTGCCACTCCGGGGCCCAGGTTGGGGGCGCGGGTCGCGGCAGCGCTGCGTCCCGTTGAGCGGTTCGTATTGCCGCAAGGCGCGGAGCGCACGGGGACACAGCAACGTTTGCAGTTTGCGGGATATCCTTCTGCGTCTGCCGTCAGCACGTTCTACGGCGTCAAGCTCGCTCTGTCAGCGGCGCTGTTGTTAAGCTGGCTTCTGGCAGCACGATTCCTGCCACACCTAACCTTGGGCAGGATCATGTTCGGCGCCGTGGTTGCGGCTTTCATCGGCACGCTTGTGCCGGGCATATGGCTTGATCGGAAAGTCAACAAGCGTCACAAGTTGCTGCGCGATGGATTTCCAGACGCACTTGATCTGCTGACGGTATGCGTGGAGTCTGGTCTCGGCCTCACCCAGGCACTGGGACGGGTCGCTGATGAACTGGATGTCAGTCATCCGGAGCTCGCCGCTGAGATTTCACAGGTGACCGCGCAGATACGTGCCGGGGTTGACCGCGAGCTGGCATTGCGCGGATTGGCAACGCGCACCGGCCTTGACGACGTACGCGGTCTGGTAAGCCTGCTTGCGCAGACTCTGCGTTTTGGCACCGGTATCTCAGAGGCGCTGCGCGTCTATTCGGAGGATTTTCGCGACCGACGGATGCAACGCGCTGAAGAAGCGGCGGCCAAGATCGGAACCAAGCTGATTTTTCCGCTGGTGCTGTGCATGTTCCCGTCGTTTTTCGTGGTGGCGATCGGACCCGCGGTCATTCGGCTGGTCGAGGCGTTCAGTGCCAAGTAAAGCATTGGCGATCATCGTGGCGCTGCCTTTCATGATGCAGCTCGTGGCTTGCGCTTCAACGTCTGCGCAGGTTGATCGTAGCCAGGCGGGCGCGGTTGCAAAGCCCGACGAGGCGAAATCAACGCCCTTGACGCCGCAGGATGCGAAGACGTTTGCCGAGGCGGTCAAGCGCGGCGATGGTGCCTGGCAGTCCGGGGAACTCGATCGTGCGGTCTACTACTACGTGCTGGCACTGGAGCGATCACCCCACGACGCACCGACGCTGGCAAAGATTGGTGCGATCGAAGAGGGTCGGGGGCATACGGCACAGGCTGAAAAAGCGTTTGAACTGGCCCACAGCGCTGACCCGCAGGAGCCGCGCATCGCTGAACGCTTGGCGCACCTGTACATGCGAGACCTGAAGTTTGATCGCGCTGGGGAGATCTACGCGCAGGTGCTGACGTTGAATCCGCAGCGCAGTCGCGCGCTGGACGGGATGGGCGAGGTGTGCCTCGCACGCGCAGAGTACGCGCAGTCTATCGGCTACTTTGACAGGGCACTGCAAGGCGAGAAGGCCGAGACGGCCGCTGTGCTGACTCACCGGGGTTACGCGAAACTGCTGAACAATGATCTGCAAGATGCCGAGACAGATCTACGCGCGGCGTTAGTTGTGGCTCCGCGGCAAGACACGCTGCGGTATCTTGCGGAACTGCAGGTGCGGCGCGGCGACACCGCCGCGGCGCTTGAATGCCTGCTAAAGATTATGGACGCAGCGCCCGCGTACAACGAAATTGGCTTGTTGCTGATGCACGCAAACAACTATCGCGACGCGCGCGAATACTTCGCCAAGGCCGTGAGCGCATCGCCTGTCTGGTTTGAGGAGGCGCAGAGAAATCTTGCCCTGGTGGACGCGCACCTTCGGGACGCTGGGAAAGCCCCAGGGCACGGAGGATTGCTTTCGCAGGGGTCGAAGTAGCCGGCAGCCGCTGCCAAAAGATGGAAGAACAATAACAAGGGGTGGGTTGGCATGTCTGGTATTCGAGCGATTTGCGGGCTTCTCGTGCTTGGGTTTGCCCTATCGTCCTGTGGCGACGGTCAACCGAATGCAACCGGGACGCCAGAAGGGCTCTGGCACGGGTCCACAGTTGCAGGTCGGTCGCTAAATGGTCTTGTCCTTGCGGATGGCACGTTCTGGTTTATGTATTCGGGTTTTGCCAACCCCGATATTGCAGGATTTTTTCAAGCCAGTAGCCATTTCGGTGTCAGCACCTTCAGCACGTGGAACAGTGTTGACGTTAACGTCCAAGGATCCGGCGTTAGTCTGGATGGTGTCCTCTTGGGGGGTGGCTATGCCGAACAAGCCGAGCTGACGGGCCCTATTAATTTTCGGCAGCAACTCCCGGATAACTTCACCGTCACCTACGACTTCGCGTACGAGCAAACACCAAGTCTCGCAATAATCGCCGGCAGGTATTTTGGCCTGGCTGCTACGCCAGGCGGTCGCGAAATTGACGCCATCAGAATTACCGGCACCGGCGCCATCATCGGCAGCAACGCTTCAGGGTGCACTTACACCGGCACCGCGGCGCCACGTGCGGAGGGTAACGCCTACAACACATCGATAACGTATGGCGGCGGAGCCTGTTTCAACGGCACCCAGACGGTTACCGGCCTCAGCTACCTGCAAGACGGCGTGCTGAACGTGATGGCCTTAAACCCCGATCGCACCAATGGCGTGGTGATGCAGCCTAGCAATGCAAACGCTTCGCCAGGTGGAATTTGGCAGGGTACGGATCCAATTTCAGGTCTGGCGATATTTGGAGTCATTGCAGAGAACGGTGAACTGCAGTTTTTCAGGTCGGACGGAGCTCAATACTCAGGAGCTGTCACGACCTCCGGCGATGCAATATCGGGCAGCTTCGAGGGTGTTTTACGGACGGGCGGCGTCTTCGCGGATGGCAGCAACCACGGAAACGGCACGATCACCGGTACAATACAACCCCGGCAGGCAATTGCTGCAACGATTGGTTTTCTGACGGCTGGTGGGACTTTGAGTTCTGGTACCACCAGCGTGTCGTTCAATGCCCTGTACGCTTCCGGTTCCTCGCTGGCCGCAATCGCGGGGAGCTATCTGGATCCATCGACCAACGCCACAGTTGACGTCAGTAGCAGCGGTGCCCTCTCCGCGCACGACCCGAACACCGGCTGCGCGATCAGCGGGCAAGTTTCAATCATTGATAGCCTGTATGACGCCTACCAGTTGCGATACTCGTTCTCCGGCTGTCTGGGTAACGCCGCATCGCTGAACGGTACGACCGCAATCGGTCTCGGAGTACTGGATACGACCGTGAATCCCGTCGTTGCCTATATCGGGGGAGGAAACAGCGGCGCGATTTACGTACTTTCCGGGGCGTACACGAAGCAGTAGAAAAGAGAGCGAGCGTCACGGGCACCTAATGCCTGGGCGATGAATTGAGGGGGTCATCTCGTATGTATCGGCACGCAGCGATTGTCTGCATATTCCTTTCAGGCGTGGCTTTGACGCCAGCCGCGCACGCGGTCGGCGTGACTACCTATGGAATCGGATTGCAGCCGTGCGGCGCCTACCTGGATGCGAGGGACCGGAACAACTCGGACCAGGTGGCGTTCCTGGACTGGCTGGGCGGATATTTCTCCGGGGTGAACAAGACCTCAAACCACCGCAACAACATTCTGGGTCTGTCGGGCCTCAAAGGCGCGATGTTCAAACTGGATGACTACTGCCGCGCGCGTCCGACCGTGGCGTTCGCCGAGGCTGCGGGGATGTTGATATTCACCGCCAAGCCCGGGCCCGCGCACGCCATCGAAGTCGCGACCTATGGCTCCGAGGCCAAGACCTGCGGGGCATACCTTGCGGCCAGAACTGAGGAGGACATGGTCGACTGGGGGCAGTTCAGAGACTGGATAGGTGGGTATTTGTCCGGAGTGAATGCGATGTCGCTGAGCACGAACAGCATACTGGGCAATGCGGAGCTGACCCAGGCGGTGTACTGGCTTGACAGCTATTGCGGCGCGCATCCGGTTGAAGCATTCGGCACGGCAGCCGTTGCGCTGGTTGCCGCGAATCAGCGTGATCAGAAGAAGGAGCCGCTCTCCAGGGAGTTACGCCTGACCCAGAGCACGCCCAACACCCAGGCTTCGCAGTCGTCGCGCTGAGGATGACTCAGGGCACGCAGGGGACCCTAGAACACGTGCCGGAAGACCCAGTACAGCGTTCCTGACAACAGGATCGCAGCCGGGAGCGTGAGCACCCACGCCATCAGGAGATTGCGCAGCGTCGCCATCTGCAGGCCGGACTTGTTGGCCGCCATGGTGCCGGCGACTCCCGAAGCGAGTACATGCGTGGTCGAGACCGGCAGCCCGAACATGTCCGCGGCGGCAATGGTGCTCATGGCAACCAGTTCCGCGGCCGCGCCCTGCCCGTAGGTGAGATGGGTCTTGCCGATCTTTTCCCCGATGGTCACGACGATGCGTTTCCAGCCGACCATGGTGCCGAGCCCCAGGGCGATCGCGACGGCGACTTTCACCCACAGCGGGATGAACTTGGTCGCCCGATCGATCTGCTTCTTGAACGCATCCAGGTTGCTCCGCGCTTGCGCATCGAGCGCCTTGCTGTGCGGGTCCTTGGCGAAGAAACGCACCGCCTCTGATGTCAGGTACATGTCATTGCGCACGTTGGTGACGGTCGCGGCGGGCATGTGGGCAAAAGTACCGCTGGCCTTCACCTGCTCGACGATGCTGTCGGTGAGTGCGCCGAGGGCGGGGAGCACCTGCGGCGTCCAGGTGCGCGTGCGCACGTAGTCGGACAGTGCGGCGCGCGGGTCCGCCGGCGCCGGGCCGGTTTCGTATTTCGTGAGCGACTGGGAGGTGGTGGTCGCCACCGCAATGAAGGGCGCCATCTGCTGGGTTGGCATGGCGCGATTCAGGGCGTACGCCATGGGCACCGTGCCGATGAGGATCAGCATGATGAGGCCCATGCCTTTCTGGCCGTCGTTGGAGCCGTGGGCAAATGACACCCCGCCACAGGTGAGAATCAGCAGGCCGCGGATCCACCCCGGAGGGGCGCTGTTGCCCTTGGGTTCCTGGTACAGGGCCTGGTTGCGAACCAGGGCCTTCAATACCAGCAGCAGCAGTGCCGCGAAGACGAAGCCAACGATCGGGGAGATGAGGAGCGACCAGCCGATCTTCGCCGCCTGGCCCCAATCCACGCCGCTCGTTCCATCCCGCCCGTGCATGAGCGCGTTGGCGACGCCGACGCCGATGATCGAGCCGATCATGGTGTGGGAGGATGAGGCCGGGAGTCCCAGCCACCAGGTGCCGAGGTTCCACAGGATGGCGGCGATGAGAAGTGCAAACACCATCGCGAAGCCGGCACCCGAGCCGACCTGCAGAATGAGCTCCACCGGCAGGAGCGTGATGATGCCAAAGGCGACCGCACCGCTGGAAAACAACACGCCGAGAAAGTTCAGCGTGCCCGAATACAGCACCGCGAAATGCGGCGGCAATGAATGCGTGTAGATCACGGTCGCGACCGCATTGGCGGTGTCGTGAAAGCCGTTGACGAATTCGAACCCCAGGGCGATGAGCAGCGCGATGCCGAGGAGGACGAAGGGCAGCACGGCGACCTTCTGGGTCATCGCGCCGCTGATGTCGCTCACCAGGCTGTAGCCGGTGTAAACGATTCCTGCCAGCAGCAGGAACATGAACAGCATGGCCACCGTCCGGGTCGGCTTGCGATCGAGCATGGGGCGTGACGCGGACGGGGTGTCTGCGGTGCCGGCAATGGTGCTATTCATTTAGATGGGTTCCGTGGATTTGAAGCCAAGCCAGGAATCGTATGACCGGGATATGCCAGATTCGTGACAGAGCCTACGGGGGTGCGGACACTCCTGCTGCGCTGCGGTAAGCACCGGATTTGCGCGTTCGGGAGGCTAAGCGAGCCGGGTCACCCCCAGTGCGAAAGGTTGTCAGGCAGCCACTTACGACTCAGACTGCCAGTCGTTCCGCAGCAGGGTTGCGCGTGCGTCATATAAGAGTCTTTGTGTCGGTCTTGCTCGTCGTCACGTGGCTCAGCGCCTGCGGCGGCATGGACGTTGCTTCGAATTCATCCCCCGGTGGGAGCAGCGGTGCTGGCACCGGCAGCTCGGGTGGCAGCAGCACGGGCGGTAGCGGCTCCGGCGGCTCCAATCCGCCAAATGGCCAGATCGTCATCGATGGTGCTTCGAACCTCGCCCCCATCTCCGCGGACGAGATCGGCACCAATCTGGCGGTGTGGTACGACGTGACTGCGAGCGATCTGGCCGCACAGATGGCCTCGATCAAGCCGCACATCCTGCGCTGGCCGGGGGGGTCCACGGCGGACACGTATCACTGGCAGAACCACACCGAGTGTTCGGCGAAGGGCACCTCCGTGGGCGCCTACAGCGCCAACAGCACCTTCGACAACTTCATGACGCACATCGTCACGCCCGGTGGCTACGAGGGCGCCATTACGGTGAACTACGGCTCCAACATTGCGTGCACCGCGGGCGCTGATCCCACTGAGGCAGCGGCCTGGGTGGCGTACGCGAAGTCCAAGGGCTACAACGCGCATGTTCACCACTGGACCGTCGGCAACGAGGTTTACGGTGGCTGGGAATTCGATCTGCACGCGGTGAAAAACGACGCGACGACCTATGCCAACGCAGTGGCAGGTGCCGGCGGGTTCTACCAGCTGATGAAGGCTGCGGACCCGACTGCGCAGATTGGCGTGGTCGTCACCGGCGGTGGTGGCTGGGACAACATCGTGTTGAAGAACGCGAGCTACGATTACGTTGAGCTGCACTGGTATGCGCAGCAGCCCGGAGCGGAGACCGACAACAATCTGCTGTTCTCGGAGCCGGCAGCACTGGCCGGCGCGATCGCCGCACTGCACGCCGAACTCAACGCCATCGGCAAGGGCAGCACGCCGATCATGCTCGGCGAGTTCAACTCGGTTACCTACAACCAGGGCAAGCAGACCGTTTCAATTGTCAACGCGCTCTTCACCGGGATGGCGCTCGGCGAAGTGCTGAACAACAACGTCGCGGTCGCAACCTGGTGGTTCGGGGCCGGCGCCACGCAGCTGTGCCATACCAACGACTCCGCGAGCCTCTATGGCTGGCAGAACTTCGGTGCCTACGACCTGGTCGCGGCCAACACCAGGAACTCCTGGACCGGTTGCGGTGATGGTACGGTGGTGCCGGAGAGCACGGTCTTCCCGAGCGGGCGCGCGTTTGCGCTGGTGTCACAATTCGCCGTGGCCGGCAATCACATGCTGAGCGCGACCGTCAACTCGGGCCTGACCGACGTGCGCGCGTACGCGGCGACCCAGGCGGGTGGCTATGCGGTCATGCTGTTCAACCTCAACAGCGCCTCGGCCAGCTCGGTCACGGTGGACATCACCAGCGCCGCCGCCAACTCCTTCACGGCCACCACCAGCACCTACGGCAGGGCGCAGTACGACAACTCCAAGAACAATGTCTGGACGGGACCCGTGCAGGCGAGCCTGGGGAGTGTGGGCACCAGCACGACGGTGACGCTGCCGCCGTGGAGCATGACGGTGTTACTTCTACAATAAGAACGCGCCCAAGGCTGCCGCGGCGGCCGGACGCTGAAGCTGACCCAGCTTTATGCTAATTTGCTTAGCTCCCCAGCACCGCAAAAAGAGCAATGCCGGACCAAGCAACGCCCCCCGGGGCTGACTCCTTCGACGTCATCGTCATCGGCGGTGGGCCGGCCGGCTACCCCGCGGCCATCCGCGCGGCACAGAACAAGCTCTCCGTCGCCTGCATCGATGAGTGGAAGAACCGCGACGGCAGCGCCGTTTTCGGCGGTACCTGCCTGAACGCAGGCTGCATTCCCTCCAAGGCGTTGCTCGAATCGAGCGAGCTGTATCACCGCCTGCGCGAGGAATTCGCGGTGCATGGCATCAAGGTCGCGGGCGCCGAGCTCGACGTGGCCCAGATGCAAAAGCGCAAGAGCGGCATCTTAAAGGGCATGACGCAAGGGATCCTGGCGCTGTTCAAGGCCGCCGGGGTTACCCCTCTGCAGGGTCACGGCAAACTCCTCGCGGGACGCAAGGTCGAGTTCACTGCCCACGATGGCACGCGGCGCACGCTCAGCGCCCGCAACGTGGTGCTGGCCTCAGGCTCCACGCCGATCGAGCTGCGCTCCGCGCCCTTCAAGGCGCCGTACGTGGTGGACTCCTGGGGGGCGCTTGATTTCGAGGCCGTGCCCAAACGCCTGGGCGTGATCGGCGCCGGCGTCGTTGGTCTTGAGCTCGGCAGCGTCTGGCGCCGGCTCGGCGCCGAAGTGGTGGTGCTCGAGGCGCTGGCGGATTTCCTTTCATTCGCCGACCAGCAGCTCGCCAAAGAAGCGCTGCGACACTTCAAGAAGCAAGGACTCGACATTCGCCTCGGCGCCAAGGTCACGGGCGCGGTGGTCGCCAACGCGGCGGTGCAGGTCACCTACACCGATGCCAAGGGCGAGCAGCGACTCACCGTCGACCGGCTGGTGGTTGCCATCGGCCGCCGCCCCTATACCAAGGACCTCTTTGCCGCGGACACCGGCGTGGAGCTCGATGAGCGCGGCTTCATCAAGGTGGATCACTCCTGCCGGACCGGCGTCGAGGGTGTCTGGGCGATCGGGGACTGCGTACGCGGGCCGATGCTGGCGCACAAGGGCAAGGAAGAGGGCGTGACGGTGGCCGATCTCATCGCCGGGCGTTTCGGTGAGGTGAACTACAAGGTGATCCCGTCGGTGATCTACACCGCCCCTGAGATCGCCTGGGTGGGGCTCACCGAGGAGCAGGTCAAGGCGAGCGGACGGGAGTACAAGACCGGCGTATTCCCGTTTCTGGCCAGCGGCCGCGCCCGCGGCATGGAACAGACTGCCGGGTTTGCCAAGGTCATTGCCGCGCGCGACGACGATGAGATCCTTGGCGTCCACATCATCGGTCCGATGGCGGGCGAGCTGATCGCCGAAGCGGTGCTGGCCATGGAGTACTCGGCCAGCAGCGAGGATCTGCAGCGCACCATCCACGCCCACCCGACGCTGTCCGAGGCGCTGCACGAGGCGGCGCTGGCGGCCGACAAGCGCGCGATCGACTCGATCAACCGCTAAAGACGTCGCCGCGCCTCGATGACGTTCGGCACGCCGGAAAGCCGGCGCAGCACGCGCGAGAGCTGCTCCAGATCGTTGACCGCTACGGTGAGCACGAAGTGCGCCAGCGCGGTGTCGCGGTCGGTCTTCGAGGTGACGGCGTCAATGTTCAGGCGCTCCACCGCCAGCACGTCGGACAGATCCCGCAGGAGCCCGCGCCGGTCGTAGGCGCGCACCGACAGCTCCACCGCCAGCGCCTCGTCGTGGGCCGCGGTCCACTCCACCTGCAGCACGCGGCCGGACTTGAGCGCACTCATGCGCTTGAAACTCGCGCAGTCGCTGCGATGCACGGTCACGCCACGCCCGAGGGTGACGTAGCCGCTGATCGGCTGGGGCCGCAGCGGCGCGCAGCAGCGCGCCAGGGTCATCGGCAGATCCCCGACACCTTCGATCTGCACCGGGGAGGAGCGCCGGCTCGCCGCCGCAGCCCGCGGCGGACGCACCACCGGGCGAGGCGGCGGCTGGAAGAGGCGCGCCGCCGCCTGCATCAGCTGCGTGACCGTGACCTCGCCCTCGCCGAGCAGCTGGTGCAGATGCTCGGTATCGCGCGCTTTGAGCTCCTGCGCGAGTGCACTCAATTGTTCGGGGCGCGCGCCGATGCGGGCGAGTTCGCGCTCCGCGATGTCGCGCCCGGCGATGCGGTTGTCGCCGACGTCGAGCTTCCTGAACCAGGCGCGCACCTTGCTGCGGTTGCGCGCCGAGACGAGATAGCCCTGCTCGGGAGCGAGCCAGTCGCGGCTCGGCGCATCGTGCTTGCCGGTGATGATCTCAACGATCTCGCCGTTGGCGAGCGCGTGGATGAGCGGCACGATGCGCCCGTTCACCTTGGCGCCGCGGCAGCGGTGCCCGAGCGAGGTGTGCACGCTGTAGGCAAAATCCAGGGGCGTGGCCCCGCGCGGCAGGTCGATCACCTCGCCCTTGGGGGTGAGCGCGTAAACCCGGTCCCCGAACAGCTCCGCGCGCATGCCCTCGAGCAGGTCGCGATCGGCATCCGCGCCGGCGCTGGAACCATCCTGGGGCTCCAGCAGCCGCCGCACCCATTCGATCTTGCGCTGGTACTGGACATCGCGCGGGCCACCCTCCTTGTAGCTCCAGTGCGCGGCGACGCCCAGCTCCGCGTGCTCGTGCATGTCGCGGGTGCGGATCTGCACCTCTACGCTTAAGGTCTGCGGCCCGATCACCGCGGTGTGGATCGAGCGGTAGCCGTTGCCTTTAGGGGTCGCGATGTAGTCATCGAACTCCCCCGGAATGTAGTGCCACTGGCCGTGCACGATGCCCAGTGCCGCATAGCACGCCGGGATCGACGGCACGACGATGCGCACCGCGCGCACATCGAACAGCTGCTCGAAGGCGAGCTGCTTCTGCCGCATCTTGCGGTAGATGCTGTAGATATGTTTCGGGCGCCCGTAGACTTCCGCCTCGATGCCGGCGCTGTGGAGCTGGCTCTGCAGCTCCCCGCACAGGGCCGCGATGTAGTGCTCGCGGTTCGCGCGGCGCTCGTTCAGGGCCGCCGCCACGCGCCGGTACTCCCCGGGTTCGAGGTAGCGGAAGGCCAGGTCCTCCAGTTCCCACTTCAGCTGCCACACGCCCAGGCGGTTGGCGAGCGGCGCGTACACCGCCCGCGCTTCCAGCGCCCGGCGCTCGCGGTCCGCCGCCGGGAGTTCCCGCGCATGGCGCAGCGCCACCAGTTCCTCCGCGAGCCGCGCCAACACCAGCCGCGGATCGCTGACTACGGCCAGGAGCATCTTGCGCAGCGTCTCGGTTTGCGGGGTATCGAGCCCCTGTGCCGGGGACCAGTCGCGCGGCAGGCCGAGGTTGCCCAGCCGCTGCAGCGCGAGCGCCGTGGCGGTGGCCGCCTCACCGACGATGGCAGCGGCCGCTTCCGGGGTGAGGCTGCCGCGCGCGATCAGCGGCCGTGCCAGCAGTGCGCGCGCCAGATCGGTGCTGCCGGTGAGCGCGCCCATGATTTCGGCCGCCTCGTTGGCAAGCGCCTGCTCCACGCCCGCGCGCGTGCTCGCGTGCTCGAGCGCGGCACGCGCTGCGGCGAGCGCATCGCGAACCTCGGGCGGGCACAGCTGGCTGGTTTCCACGGGTGGGGCTTGGCGTTATCGAACGGCGACAGTGAACGCGGCTTACGTGCCGTCCGCGACGGTAACCGCTATCATACCCGCCAGTTTTTTCGGCTGGGCGCCACGCGCGGGTGCCGTGAGTTATGGCGGGACACAGCAAGTGGGCCAACATCCGGCGCCGCGAGTCCGTGCAGGCTCGCCGGCGCAACCGCTCGCATGCGAGCGCGACCGACCCGGATCGGCAGCTGGTGCGCTTCGAGGGTTACGGCCCGGGTGGCTCGGCGGTGATGGTCGAGTGTCTGACGGGTGACCGCGGGCGCCTGGGCGCCGAGGTGCGCCAGGCGTTTCTCGAGCATGGCGGCAGCCTCGGTGCGGACGGCTCGGTCAGTTACCTGTTCAACATCGTCGGGCTGATGACTTACCCGCCGGGCACGGACGAGGATCGGCTGATGCAGGTGGCTCTCGAGGCCGGCGCCGAGGATGTGGTACCCAACGCCGACCAGTCGGTGGAGGTGCTGGCCGATCCGCTGGAGTTTTCGACGGTCTGCGCGGTGCTGACCCACCATGGGTTTGCGCCGGCGACCGCGGAAGTGACGCAGCGCGCGACGACCTGCATGGAGCTTAACGGCGAGGCGGCGGAGCGGATGGTTCAGCTGCTCGAGGCCCTGGAAGAGCTCGACGAGGTACGGGACGTTTATTCGAATGTCGAGATATCGCACGAGGTCCTGGCGCGCCTTTGATCCGGCTGCCGCCGCAGCCCCATTCACGCCGGCCGTCAGCGTGCGCATTCTGGGTCTCGACCCGGGCTCGCGGCGCACCGGCTTTGGGGTGATCGAATGCCGCGGCACCCAGCTCATCGCGGTGGCGCACGGCTGTCTGAACGTCACCGCCGCCGCCCCCACGGCGCGCCTGCGGCTGATCCTCGAGGGTCTGCAGGAGCTTTTTTCCCTACACCATCCGGGCGAAGTGGCGGTGGAGCGGGTGTTCGTCAGCCGCAACGTCGACAGCGCGCTTAAGCTCGGGCAGGCACGCGGCGCGGCGCTGTGTGCGGTGCCCGCCGGCACGCCGGTGTTTGAGTACGCACCCCGGGCGGTCAAGCTCGCCGTCGTAGGCTCGGGGGGCGCGGAAAAATTCCAGGTTGCCCACATGATCCGCACGCTGCTTGCCCTGACCGAGCGCCCCGGGGCCGACGCCGCCGATGCCCTCGCGGTGGCGGTGTGCCATGCGCATGCGCGCCGCCTGGCGCTGCTCGCGCAGCAGGCCGACACGGTGCGCGTGCGGGTGGTGAGCCGATGATCGGCTCGCTGCGGGGCCGCATCGCCGCCAAAAGCCCGCCGCAGCTCACCGTGGAAGTCGGCGGGCTCGGTTACGAGCTGGAAGCGCCGATGTCCACCTTCTTCCATCTGCCCGCCATAGGCGAGGATGTGCGCCTGCTCACCCACCTGGTGGTGCGCGAGGACGCACACGTGTTGTATGGGTTTGCCACCGAGGAGGAACGGCGCCTGTTCCGCAGCCTCATCCGCGTATCCGGAGTGGGGCCGAAGATCGCCCTGGCGCTCCTGTCGGGCATCAGCGTGGCGGCATTTGCGCAGTGCGTGCGCAGCGAGGACATCACGGCCCTGACGCGCGTGCCGGGCGTCGGGCGCAAGACCGCCGAGCGGCTGATCGTCGAAATGCGCGACCGGCTCACCCCGGCGCCAGGTGCCGGTGCCACGGCGGCAGAACCGGCTGCCACGACTCCCGAGGGCGAGGCCTATGGCGCACTGGTGGCGCTCGGCTATCGTCCGGCGGAGGCCGACCGCTTGCTCAAAGCGGTCGGTCCCGGTACACACTCTACCGAGGAATTGATCCGTCGCGCCCTGCAGGGCGCGGCGCGGGAGTAGATCTCGTACCTGTGACAGCGGAACGCATCATCAGTGGCACGGCCGGCGTCGAGGAGGAGGCGGTCGAGAGTGCCATCCGCCCGCGGCGGCTCCAGGACTACGTCGGTCAGACGCCCGTCAAGACTCAACTGGAGATCTTCATCAGCGCCGCCAGCGCCCGCGGGGAGGCGCTCGATCACGTACTGATCTTCGGCCCTCCCGGGCTCGGCAAGACGACCCTGGCGCACATTATCGCGACCGAACTGGGCGTGAACCTGCGCCAGACCTCAGGTCCCGTGCTCGAGCGTCCCGGGGATCTGGCGGCACTCCTCACCAACCTGCAGGCGCGCGATGTGCTCTTCATCGATGAGATTCATCGTCTCAGCGCCGGTGGTGGAGGAGGTGCTGTACCCGGCGCTGGAGGATTTCCAGCTTGATCTCATGATCGGCGAGGGGCCGGCGGCACGCTCCATCAAACTGAACCTGCCGCCCTTCACGCTGGTGGGGGCGACGACGCGCGCGGGGCTTCTCACCTCGCCGCTGCGCGATCGCTTCGGCATCGTGCAGCGGCTCGAGTTCTACGAGGTCGCGGATCTTGAGCGCATCGTCAAGCGCTCGGCCGGCATCCTCGGGGTGGCGATCGATGAGGGCGGCGCGCGCCGCATCGCGCAGCGCTCGCGCGGCACCCCGCGCATCACCAACCGGCTGCTGCGGCGCGTGCGCGACTATGCGCAGGTGCGGGCCGACGGGCGCATCGACGAGGCCGTGGCGGACGCGGCACTGGATCTGCTCGAGGTGGACCGCTTAGGGTTCGACACTCTCGATCGCAAACTCCTGACGGCGATCATCGAGCGCTTCGACGGCGGACCGGTCGGCATCGACAGCCTGGCAGCCGCGCTCGGCGAGGAGCGCGGCACGCTGGAAGACGTGACCGAGCCATTCCTCATCCAGCAGGGATTTCTGGTGCGCACCGCCCGTGGCCGCGTGGCCACGCGGGCATCCTACCTGCACTTCGGCCTGAAGGCGCCGGACCGCCAGGCGCCCACCCTGCAGCTGTTCGAGGATCCGCGGTGAACGGTTTTTTCTGGCCGGCGCGCGTCTACTGGGAGGACACCGACGGCGGCGGCATCGTCTACTACGCCAATTACCTGAAGTACCTGGAGCGCGCGCGCACCGAGTGGCTGCGCGCCCGCGGCCATTCGCAGCGGGAACTGGCGCGCGATGCGGGGATTCTCTTCACCGTCGTGAGCCTCCGCGTTGACTACCGCGCGCCGGCGCGCCTGGATGATGAGCTGCAGATCACCTGCGAACCGCAGGCGGAAGGGGCCGCCTCGCTGCGCTTCGTGCAGCGCATCTATCGTGTGGGCGCGGCCCTGGCACGCAGCCACAACCTCCTGGTGGAGGCGAACGTGAGGGTCGCGTGCCTGGACGCACGTAGCCTGCGGCCAAAGCGCCTGCCGGAGTTCCTGCTGGCGGCGCTGGCCGCCGAAGAAGGCGTCGCGCATGGGTGAGCACCTTTCGATCCTCGGGCTCATCGTGCAGGCGAGCGTGCCGGTGCAGCTGGTCATCGGCATTCTGCTCTTGGCCTCGATCAGCTCGTGGGCCATCATTTTCGGCAAGAACCGGGTCATCGGCCGCGTGCGCCGCGAGGCGGACCGGTTCGAAAGCCGCTTCTGGTCGGGCGATGACCTGGCGCAGCTGTACCGCGCCATCGAGTCCCAGGGCGGCGCCACCGGCATGGCCGGGATTTTCGAGTTTGGTTTCCGCGAGTTCGCGCGCCTGCGCCAGCAGGGGGTTACCGCTGCGGACCTGTTGCTGGAGGGCTCGCGGCGCGCGATGCGTGTCGCGCAGCTCAAGGAAATCGATCGCCTCGAGCAGGGACTGGCGACGCTGGCGACGGTGGGCAGCACCAGTCCGTACGTCGGTCTCTTCGGCACCGTGTGGGGAATCATGAGCGCTTTCTCATCGCTCGGAAACGTCCAGCAGGCGACGCTGGCGATGGTGGCGCCGGGGATTTCCGAGGCGCTGGTGGCCACCGCGTTCGGCTTGTTTGCGGCGATTCCGGCGGTGGTGGCCTACAACCGCTTCGCTGACCAGGTGACCCGGCTGGAGATGCGCTTCGACGCCTTCACCGAGGAGTTCTCCACCATTCTGCAACGGCACGCGGCGCGTGGCAGCACGGCCGCCGCGGGCCCGGTGCGCTAGCCATGGCACAAACCTCACGCGGGCGGCGATTGATGGGCGAGATCAACGTCGTGCCCTACATCGATGTGATGCTGGTGTTGCTCATCATTTTCATGATTACGGCGCCGCTTCTGACCCAGGGGGTGAAAGTGGACCTGCCGCGCGCGGGTGCGGAACCAATGGAGGCGCAGCGGCTCCAACCCCTGGTGTTGTCAGTTGATCGCGCGGGACGCCTGTATCTCAACATGGGCGGCGATCCGGGCGTTGCCGTGGATGATGCGACGATCGCGCTGCGCGCCACGGCCGTGCTGCGGCGTAGCCCCGACGTGCCGGTGTTGGTGAAGGCGGATCGGGCGGTGCCCTACGGCCGCGTGGTGCAGGCGATGGTCATCCTGCAGCGCGCCGGGGCGCACAAGCTCGGATTCATCACCGATCCACTGCCGCCGCCCGTGCAGCGCGGGAGCTGAGCTCCCGCCATGCAGAGGCGCAGCGATCGATGGGTGGCGATTGCGCTGGCGGTCATGCTGCACGTGGTGCTGCTGGCCGCGGTGGTCTACGGCTGGTGGCGGTATCACCGCCCGACGCACCCGGCACCGACACTGGCGATCGAGGCGACCGTCGTCGACGCGCGCGCCGTGGCCGGCATGACACGGCCGCAGCCGGTCACCCCGCCCGTGCCGGCGCCGCCACCCGCGCCGGCGCCAGCGCCGCCACCGGAGGCGGTCGGGCCGCCGCCGCCGACACCCGAGGAGCTGGCGCGGCGCGAAGCGCAGCAAAAAGCGGCGGCGCAGGCGGCGGCGCAAAAGGTTCAGGCGGAGCAGCAGCGCCTGGAGGAGCAACAGGCGCAGGAGCGCGCCGCGCAGGAGAAGGCGGTGCAGGAGAAGGCGGCGCAGGCGAAGGCAGCGCAGGCTAAGCAGGCTGAGGAGAAACGCAAGGCCGAGGCGCAACGCCAGGCGGAGGCGCAGGACAAGAGCGAACGCGAGGCGGATCTGAAGCGCAGTCTCGCGGCGGAGCAACGGGTGGACACGGCTGCGTCGAGCAGCGCGCTGGCGAGCTGGCGATCGCAGATCACCGCGAAGATCACCCGCGCGTGGCTGCGTCCGCCTACCGCACGGCAGGGTTTGGAATGTAATCTGTACGTGACGCAGGTTCCGGGAGGGGAAGTGACAGAAGTCAGATTTGGGGAATGCAACGGGGACCAGGCCGTGCGCGAGTCGATCGAGGCGGCGGTGTACCGCGCTTCGCCGCTGCCGCCGCCCCCGGATCCGGCGCTGTTTGACCGGAGTCTGAAAATCACCTTCAAGCCGGATCTGGACTGATGGTCATACCGAAAAACCGCACGTTCATCGGCACCTGGGCGGTGTTGGCCCTCGCCCTGGGGCTGGCTCCGGCCGCGCACGCGACACTGGATATCGAGATCACCTCCGGGGTGCGCGATCCGGTGCCGATCGCCATCGTGCCGTTTGCGCCCAACGCACCTGCCGACGGCGGCCTGGACGTTGCCCAGGTGATCGAGCACGACCTGCAGGGCAGTGGGCGATTTCGCGCCCTGCCGCGCTCACAGATGCCGGCGACCCCGACCAATGCGGCGGGTGTCGTCGCCGGTGTCTGGAAAGCGCTGGGGAGCGACTACGTCGTCGTCGGACGCGGCATCGATGCCGGCGCCGGGCAGGTTGGCGTCGAGTTTGACCTGGTGAACACTCTCACCGGTGCGCGGCTTGCGACCCAGCGCTTCGTGGGCGAGCCGGGTGCGCTGCGCAACGCCGCCCATCGCGTCAGTGACGTGGTGTACCAGAAGATTCTCGGCGTACGCGGGGCGTTCGCGACGCGCATCGCCTACATCGGGGTGGACGGTGTGCCGCCGGCGCAGCGCTACCAGCTGATCGTCGCCGACGCTGACGGGGAGAATCAGCATCTGATCCTCGAGTCGCGCTATCCGCTCATGTCGCCGGCGTGGTCGCCCGACGGGCAATGGCTCGCGTACGTGTCCTTCGAGACCCGGCACTCGGCCGTGTATGTGCAACGGGTGCGCAGCGGCGAGCGGCGGCAGGTGTCAGCGCGCGCCGGCGTGAATGGCGCCCCGGCCTGGTCCCCCGACGGGCGGCGTCTGGCGCTCACCCTCGGGGGCAGCAACGGCAACCCGGATATCTACGTTCTGGACCTTGCGACCCAGGGGCTGATACGCCTCACCGACGATCCGGCCATTGATACCGAGCCGGAGTGGGCGCCCGACGGGCAGTCGCTGTACTTCACCTCCGACCGCGCCGGCTCGCCGCAGATCTACAAGGTCGCGGTGCAGCCCGGTGCGCGGCCGCGGCGTATCACCTTCACCGGCACCTACAACGCCCGCCCGCGGGTATCCCCGGATGCCTCGCAGCTGGCGATGGTCACGCTCGACAATGGCAGTTACCGCATTGCGGTGCAGGACCTGGCGAGCGGTACGGTACGGGTGCTGTCGCACGGGCGCCTCGATGAATCACCGAGCTTTGCGCCCAATGGCGCTACACTTATCTATTCTGAACGCGAAGGCAGCCGCGGCACGCTGGCAACGGTGTCGACGGACGGCCTTACGGGGCTGCGCCTGAAGGCCCCGCAGGGAGAGATCCGTGAGCCGGCCTGGGGACCGTTCTGACCGTGAGCATGTTGGAGACAAGTCGTATGCACCGAATGATCGTCGTCACATTGATGGCCGTGTCACTGAGCCTCGCGGGCTGCGCGAGCAAGCGGCCGAAACCCGTGCCCTCCGCACCGAGCGCGGCAACCAGCGGCGCCACCGGCGCCGGGGCGAATGACGCCAATGCGGCCGGGGCGAATGCCGAGGACTCGGCCGCGGGCCCGCAGGGCGGGCTGCTCGCGACCCGGGTGGTGTATTTTGATTTCGACAGCAGCGACATCAAGGGCGCCGGCGTCGAAGTGGTGGCTGCACACGCGCGCTACCTGGCGGCCAACCCGGGCACGCGCGTGCGGCTCGAGGGGCACACCGACGAGCGCGGCTCGCGCGAATACAACATTGGTCTGGGCGAGCGGCGCGCACAGGCGGTGCGCCGCGCGTTGATGCTGCAAGGCGCGATCGACGGGCAGTTATCGACGGTGAGCTACGGCGAGGAGCGCCCGGCCGCGCCCGGACACGACGAGGAGGCGTGGGCGAAGAACCGCCGCGTCGAGATCGTGTACCTGGCGGGGGGCGCACAGCCAGCGCCCGCCAAAGCACCGCAGCGCTAGGGGGCCTTAAGGCATGCGTGCATTCGCAATCATCGTGTTGTTGAGCGCGCTGCTTGGCGCGTGCGCGACCACCCCCGAGGAGGATCCGGTACAGATCAAACTCAAGGATCTGGATGCGCGTGAAACCCGCATTACCGCCAACCAGGTGGATCTGGCTCAGCGCCTCGATGAGGAACAGGCCAAAGAGCGCGAGCTGCGCGGCCGCATCGAGCAGCTGGAGCACGCGCATGAGGCGCTGGCCAAGCAGCAGCGCGACCTCTACGGGGACCTGAACAAGCGTCTCGCGGCCAGTGGCGCCGCCGCCGGCGGTGCCGCGGCGGGGGCTGCGAGCGGGGACGCGACCAACGGCGGTGCCGCAGCGGCTGCCAACAATCCCGCGGGTGCCGGCGCGGCCGGCAGCGCCGCCCCGTCCTCGGTGGAACAGGCGGTCTACAGCCAGGCGTTCGATGCCTTGAAGGCCGGCAGCTACTCGGTCGCAATCACCGGCTTCAAGGACTTCCTGACCCACTATCCGGCGAGCCCGCTGGCCGAGAACGCCCAGTACTGGCTGGGAGAAGCCTATTACGTGAATCACGACTACACCCCGGCCGCGGGCGCGTTTCGCTCGGTGCTCAGCAAATGGCCCAACTCGCGCAAGGCCCCGGACGCGCTGCTGAAGCTGGGTTTCACCCAATACGAGCAGGCCCAGTACCCGGCGGCGCGCGCGACGCTGACCGATGTGACACGCAGGTTTCCCGGCAGCGATGCGGCGAAGCTGGCGGCGGAGCGTTTGCGGCGGATCCCCGCACAGCCTTCCCAGTAGGCGCGCCGCCCCGCGCGGCCCGCGTCGACATGACGCGCCTTAAGCTCACGGAAATTTTTCATTCCCTGCAGGGCGAGGCGGACACGGCCGGGTTTCCAACCGTGTTCGTGCGCCTCACCGGCTGCCCGCTGCGCTGCCAGTACTGCGACACGGCCTACGCGTTCCACGGCGGGGAGTGGTGGGAACTGGATGCCATCCTCGCGCGGGTGCGCGAGTTTGCTACCCGCTACGTGTGCGTCACCGGCGGGGAACCCCTGGCGCAGAAAGCCTGTGTGGAGCTGCTCGAGCGTCTGTGCGATGCGGGGCTGCGGGTGTCGCTCGAGACCAGCGGCGCGATGGCCCTTGGGGAGGTCGACCCGCGGGTGGTCAAGGTGGTCGACGTCAAGACGCCAGGCTCTGCGGAAGAAGGGCGCAACAAGTACGAGGAGCTGCTGCGGCTCAACGCCCACGACCTGGTGAAGTTCGTGATCTGCGACCGCGGCGACTACGAGTGGAGCCGTGCGAAGCTGCAGGAACTGTCACTGCCGGCCGGCTGCACCGTGCTGTTTTCGCCCAGCCACGAGCAGCTCGCGGCCCGTGAGCTTGCGGACTGGATACTCGCGGACCGCCTGCCGGTGCGTTTCCAGCTGCAACTGCACAAGTACCTGTGGGGCAACGTAGCGGGGAAATGACATGAGACGCGTGTCGGGTTGGCAATGAGCGAGCGGCTGGCGGTCGTGCTGCTGTCCGGGGGCCTGGATTCAGCGACCGCCCTGGCGCTGGCGCGCGAGCAGGGGTTTACCTGTTTTGCCTTGTCGGTTGACTACGGGCAGCGTCACGCCGCGGAGCTCGATGCGGCGCGGCGCGTTGCCCAGTCAGGACGCGCCCATCAGCATCGGGTCATGCGCGTTGACCTCGCCGGTATCGGCGGCTCGGCGCTGACGGATCCTGCGATCGCGGTGCCCGAGGAGCCGACGATCGGTATTCCGGTCACTTATGTCCCGGCACGCAACACCATCATGCTGTCACTCGCGCTCGCCTGGGCCGAGGTGCTCGGCGCGCGCGACATATTCATCGGCGTGAACATACTCGATTCGAGCGGCTATCCGGATTGCCGCCCGGAGTTCATCGCGGCCTTTACCGCGCTCGCGCAGCTTGCCACCCGGGCGGGTGTCGAGGGGACGCCGTGCCGCGTGCACACGCCCCTGATCGCCCTGACCAAGGCACAGATCATCAGCGCCGGCACGCGTCTTAAGGTTGACTACGGCGAGACCGTGTCGTGTTACCAGGCCGACACCGAGGGGCGGGCTTGTGGACGCTGCGATTCATGCCGGCTGCGCCGCGCGGGCTTTGAGGCGGCCGGAGTGCCCGATCCGACCCGCTATCAGGGCCTGTAGTATCATGCCGCCCCCGCGCCGGCAGCCCGTTTTCAAAGGCCGCCGCGCCGCCAATCGCATCTGGGTGGGGCGTTAGCTCAGTCGGTAGAGCATCGGACTTTTAATCCGCTGGTCGACGGTTCGATCCCGTCACGCCCCATAATTCACTACGCCGGCAGCGCGGGCGGCTTTGTAGCCCAAGTCCTACGTCTGTTTGGCTCCGTCCCCGACCGACCCGGCGGCTGCCCGGGAGCATAGTTGGGCGCGCGCGGGACAGCCCGTTGTACCAATGAGGAGACTCAGAGCCGTGGAAACCACAGCGAACGAATTCACTCGTGCGGGTCGCGAGGCGGCACAACAGGCCGGCGCAGCCGCCAGCGAAGAGGTGCAAAACCTGATTGCGGACGTGGAGGATCTTATGGCTCGCGTCGGCGACGCCGCGGACCCGGAGATACGACGCCTGCGCGCCAAGGTCACAGCCGCCCTCGCTACGACCAAACAGTCGATCGCCGACGGCGTCGAGCAGATGCAGGGAAAGGCCCGGCAGGCCATCGATGCCGGCGATCAGTACGTACGCAATCAACCCTGGGAAGCCATCGGGATTGCCGCGCTGGTCGGGCTGGCGGTCGGATTTCTGGTGGCGCGCCGCTAGCAACAGCGCCGACCGCCATGATCGAGCGCCTCTCTGCCGTCGCTGCCATCGCCGTGCGCCATGCGGGCGCGTACACGGAGCTGATCCTGAGCGACCTTGATGTCGCTTCGGGCGCGCTTCGTCGTCGCGCAATCGCCGCCTCGGTCATGGCGTGCGCGTGTGTTTTCGCCGTCGCAATAGCGTGTGTGTGGCTGATCGCGGCCGCATGGGACACGGCGGCGCGCCACTGGGTGATCGGGGGTCTGTTTGCACTGTTCCTGGGCATCGCCGCAGCGGCGCTCTGGAGACTGCGGGCGCTCAGCGCCACCGCGCCGGGCGTCCTGCCGCAGACGGCCCGTGAGTGGTCGAAAGATCGACGGCTGCTCGAAGAGCTGTTCGAGCGCGAACGAACGCAGGCCTCGTGAGTACGCCATCCCCGGATCCAAGAGCGCAGGCGGCCTTGCTGACGCTGCAGCGTGACCGTGAGGAGTTACTGGCCGCGCTGGCCGCGACCGCTGCAACGGCACCCGGCGGCTTTCCCCGCAGCGCGACTTTTCGCTGGCTGATCGCGCACGTGACCCCGCGCTCGCTGGCCTCGACGGCACTCATGGCCGCGTTGTTTCGGCCACCGTTACTGCAGTTGCTCGGCAGGATTGTGTTTAGCCGAACCCGGAGATAGCTCATGAAAGACAGGCAGAACGACAACGGCGCGGAACTCAGCAGCATTGCGGCATTGCGCGCGCGTGCCCGCAAACATATCGAAAGCGGAGCGGTTACCGAGGGGTACGCGGCCGATCGTGACACGGTGCTGCGGCTCCTGAACGAGGCGCTGGCGACCGAAATCGTCTGTACCTTGCGCTACCGCAGGCACTACTTCATGGCGGACGGCGTGCAGGCCGAGGCGGTGAAGGCGGAATTTCTGACTCACGCGCAAGAGGAACAGGGGCACGCCGATCTGATCGCCGCACGCATCGTGCAGCTCGAGGGCGCGCCGAACTTTGATCCCCGCGGTCTGGCCGAGCGCAGCCATGCCGAGTACGTCGCCGGGGACTCGCTCGATGACATGATTCGTGAAGACCTGGTCGCCGAGCGGGTGGCGATCGATTCCTACAAGGAAATGATTACCTACATCGGCCCGCGCGATCCGACCACCAAGCGCATGTTGGAGGAGATCCTGGCGAAGGAGGAGGAACACGCCGAGGACCTTTCCAGCATGCTGGCTGGCGTGCGGCCGCGGACTCAGGCCGGACGGCGGGCACGGTGACGAAACAGCAGGGATATTCGCAATGATTTTGGCGCAACTGACGCCAGCAGACGCGTTGCCACCCAGGCGCAGACCACCCCCACGATCGCGCCCGTGACGCTTCTGCCTTTTCTTCCGGGGGCTGCAGGGATGCCGCCATGCGCGTGGTGATAGTGAGCCTTTTGCTGACCGCATTCGCCGTCTGGTACGGTGTGCAGCGTAACCGGGTCAGCCGCGCTCGCGAGTACTCGAACGCCGCGCCGCAACGCGCGAAAATGAGGGCGGGCCGCTCGCAGATGCAGCGGTGGTGCCCGCGGATATCGGCAGCAGGCGTCTAAGCCAACGACTGCGCGGGGATCGGGCTAGTGCCAATGAATGGTAGCCCTTCCCGCCATCGAAAACCTACTGCCACTGATCACTCATGAGCCCAGCCGCTCGCCAACTGGTGTTGGTAGGGTTACTGCTCGCCACGGTCATCGGCTTGTTCGTGGCCGCGGAGTCAGGGCAGCGCCAACTGGAAGCCGCGAGCCTACCGCGTCGCGCAAGCCGCCGGCCGTACGAGCGCGCTGGCGAGATGTTGCAGATTTTAAGGCAGGCCGAGAGCGCGACAGCGCGGCTACATATTACTCGGCGACCCGGCGTACCTCGCTCCGTATGAAGAGGCGCTGGCAAAGCTTCCGTCCGACCTGGCTGGCCTGCAGGCCGCCTTTGCCGCGGCTGATCTGCAACACGCGGGCGAAGATTGCGGAGATCGCGACGCCTCAGCCGCGCGAAGTTCACCGAAATGGCCGAGACCCTCGATCTTTACCGTCAGCGTGGACGCGGTGCCGCCATCGAGCTGATTCGTACCGATTTCGGTCAACAGACGATGGCGCAGGATCACCGATCACGTCAGACAGATTCAGGAGGCCGAGACCGCTGATATGCTCGAAGCGAGTCGCTCCTGGCGCTCCGATCGCTGGCTCAATCTTGCGGTCACCACCTCAGCCCTGGTGGCCAGTTTGTTCCTGGTGCTGCTGCTGCGTCGGCTGGTGGTTAGCTATATCTCCTCGCAAGAGCGCGAAGCCGAACACGCAGCGCAGCGGCAAGCGGAGCTGGAGCGACTCGTAAAGAGGCGCACCGAGGATTTGTCAGAGCTCTCGACGCATCTGCAATCGCTGGCGGAAAAAGAACGCTCGGCGCTGTCGCGCGAGCTGCATGACGAGCTCGGAGGTCTGCTGGTGGCCGCCCGGATGGATGTGTCCTGGATTGAGGAACACGTAGGGGGAAGCGACCCGGAACTGCTGGCGCATTTCAAACGCCTGCAGGAGGCCCTGTTGGAGGGCGTGGACCTGAAGCGCCGCGTTGTCGAGAATCTTCGGCCGACACTGCTTGATAACCTCGGGCTCGTGCCGGCGCTGCGCTGGCAGGTTGCGGACTCGTGCGGACGGGCAGGGCTCAGCTGCGTCGAGCGCTACCCGCAAGAGGAACTCAACCTGGTTCCGGAAGCCTCGATCGCGATATTCAGAATCGTCCAGGAATCACTGACGAACATCGTCAAGCATGCGAAGGCTCACAACGTTGTGGTGTCGATTGAAGCCAAGGGGGAGTGGCTGGTGGTCACGGTGCGGGACGATGGCGTTGGATTGCCGGAAGACCGGCGCGAGGCACTGATGTCCCACGGGTTAGCCGCGATGCGCCATCGTGCCACCGCGCTCCGCGGCCAGTTTCGCATCGGCCACCCTGCGAGCGGCGGCACGCAGATCGAGGTGCGTCTGGCGCTCGCGCGCATTATCTCGGCAGGTCCGCCCGGCAGCGGGCGGTTCTGAGGTTCGCTCAGGGCGCGTTGCTCGCGAGGCGCTCTTTCGCAAAATCGCGCAGCAGCGCCGGTATGCGGAAATAATCGCGCGATTTATCGAGGAACGCCTCGACGCCGAAGGACTCTGCCTCGCGGCGGTATTCCGGCAGACCGAAGTTGGTGAGGATGACGATCTTGGGCCGCGGGGCGAGCTTTGGCGCGCGCCAAAGAGCGCAGCACTCCGAAACCCGAACCGCTGCGCAGATGCAGGTCGAGTATCAGTACGTCAGGCTGGGCGGTGGCGATCTGATTGACCGCATCGTCCTCGGACTCCACGGTATCGATCAGGTCCACGTCGGGAAGACGCCGGATCAGTTCCGATAGCCGTGCCGCAAGCAGCGAAGAATCCTCGACCAGCAGAACGCGTAATGACGGATTGTTCAGCATAATCAATAGGGCGGATGCGCTCCATGAAATGGCACATCCCGGGGCACCTCACGTCGCCCCGCCGCCACGCACAGTGTAGTCCGGCCGACCGGCCGTTAATGTCGGTCCTGAACCTTTGGGCCTGTCAGCGACCGCTGACCGACGCGCATCACAATTATTGGACAAGGCCGTTGCGCAGCGCGTAGGTCGTAAGGTCCGCATTGGTGTCGAGGTTCATTTTCTCCAGCACGCGGGCGCGGTAGGTACTGACGGTCTTAACGCTGATGAACAGTTCCGCGGCAATCTCCGAGACCGAGCGTCCGACTGCCAGCTTGCACAGGATCTGAAATTCGCGCTGCGACAAGGCCGCATGCAGGGGCTGGTCGGTTGGCTCATCCAGTGCGCTGACCAGCATCTCGCTTAAGGCCGCGCTGATGAAGCGACGTCCCGCAAGTACCGTGTGGACCGCACGCATGAGTTCCTCGGGCGCCTGGTCCTTGGACAGGAAGCCAGAGGCACCGCCGCGCAGCACGTTGATCGCATACTGTTTCTCGGCAAATCCGCTCATCATCAGCACCCGCGTGTTCGGGTGCCCCGAGCGGATGTGCCGCAGAATGTCGATGCCGCTGCGATCAGGCATGTTGATGTCGAGTATCACCAGGTCCCAATTGCCCTCGCGCAGCTGCTGCAGAGTCTCGGCGCCGGTAGCGGTTTCGCCGATCGCTTCAATCGAACGGTCCTGCTCCAGGTAGTGTCTGAGCCCCGTGCGTACCATGGCGTGATCGTCTGCAATGAGTACGCTTGGCATCGGCCCTCCGCATGCGCCCGGCGGCGATTGAGTTATGACAGTAGCGGTTTCGCGTGTTGCCCAGCGTACGCCTTTCAGCTGACTCGCCGTAGGCGTGCGCCTACAAAGTCCTACGCACCGGCTGCGATGCCACCTTTACGGTCGGGCGGCCCTTGAGTCCGGCGGCATCGAGCAGCAGGCGTCTGGCCGTACCAGGGCTCAGGAAAGCAACCAGTGGCGCCCCGTGTGCGCTGTGCTCAGCGGCGACCTTCAGGGCGACCAGGCTGGGAATTGCGAGCACGATGCCGGCGACGCCCCAGAACCAGCCACCAAACCACAGCGCCAGAAAGACAATGATCGGGCTGAGTTTGAGTCGCTGACCGACGAAAAGGGGTTGCACGATCTGCCCCTCGATCGTGGCAAGTGCGAGGTAGGTGGCGGTGACGGCCAGGACACGCTCAACGCCATCGAAGGAGACCAGGGCGACGATGGCCAGGATGAGCAGGGTCGTGGCAGATCCGACGTAGGGGATGAAGTTCAGCATGCCCGCCACGACACCCCAGAGGAGTGGGTTGGGCATGCCGAGGGCCAGCATTGCCCCGAAAGTGGCCGCGCCCAGCCCGAGGTTTATCAGTGCGATCGTGGCGTAGTAGCGGCCAACTTCACTGCGTACCGCCTCGATCACTCGCAGCGCGTGGCTCGCGTGCGCGTCGCTCGCGAAGGCGGCGGCCATTCGCGCCAGGACCGGCGGGCCGGCAGCCAGCAAAAACAGGGCCAGAACGACCACAGTGGTCGCGGCGAGCAGAGCAGCGCGGGTCTCGGCAAGCAGCCCGTCGGAGTCGCTCGGTGCGGCCGCCACGCTGAGCACGGGAGACCCTGGACTCGGCCCCGCATCGGTCAGGTGTCCGGCTCGGTTGGTGATGCTGTCGATGCGGTGCATCACCCGGGCGACCGGCCCGAGCTTTCTTTGAATGGTCAGCGACGTGTGCGGCGCAGCCGCCAGCCACTTCTGGGCCGGCTCCCACAGGAGGTTGACCGTGCCGCCCAGCAGCCCAAGAAAAATCGCGAGTATCAGCAGCGCGCTGACACTGCGCGGCAACCCCCTGCGGTGCAGGGCCTCAACCGGGCTTGAAAGCAGCAGTGCGAACAGCAACGCCAGGCCAACCGGGATAAAAGCACCGCGGGCGTAGTAGAGCAGCGCCCCGGCGAGTCCGCAGACGAGCAAAACAGCGCAATCGAACTGCGCGGCCGCTGTGGTCTCTCCGGCCGCGGGCTCGTCCCTGAGCCCGCGGCCACCGCGTCAGATCTCACTGGCCAGGCATGTTCGCGTCCGCTCGACTGCCACGGCTGCGATTGCGCATCTCATATTCATGCCGCCGCCGGCGCCAGGCCAGCAGACATTCGCGATTGCGAAACTGCGTGTAGCTCAGCACCGCCGGTTCGAACAGCGAGGAGATCGCATCAGCGTGCTCGCCCGGGCGAAGGTCGGTGTCCATAGTGCGGGCTAACATGACTGTTGCGCGCGCACGAGTCAGGCGGCACCGGCCTGAAATGCGCGTAGGACCCGTCTGACATGCGCCGCGCTGGCGAATGGGATCAGGTTGGTGACTTTCGTCCCATGAGCGCGTGGTAAATGAACAGCACCACTACGGCGCCAATCACCGCGACAATAAGGCTGTAGATGTTAAGCCCACTGACCCCGGACATTCCGAAAACACTGAATAGCCAGCCACCGATGAGTGCGCCGACGACTCCCAGGACGATGTCGAGAATCAGGCCGTCGCCGCGCTTGTTAACGATTTTGCTGGCGATGAACCCAGCGATGAGACCCAGCACAATCCAGGCGATGATTGACATGAAAGATTCCCCTGATTGATTGGCAGAAGCCGGTGCGCGTGCCGCGAGGCGCAGGCAACGAGGCGCACGCACCGGGGTAGCTGGGCTCAAATCCTAGTCGTCGTTCCGTACCTTGAGCGTGCTCTGCACGTCCTTCACCCCTTCGGTTTCGCGCGCGATGGCTACGGCGCGGTCGATCGCCTCCTGGCTTCGGGCGCTGCCGCTCAGCCACACCACGCCATTTTGATCCGTATCAACGTGGATGCGTCCGACACTCGTGATGTGTTGGGCAGCCAGTTTGGACTTGATTTTGGAGGTGATGACCGAGTCCTTAACAAACGCCTTGGGGTGCGCACGATCGGTATCGGCGTCCTGGGCGATGGCAAGTGGGCCGGCCATAACGCCGGCCAGCAGCAGACTGGTGGCTAAAATTCTCATCTTCATGGGTATACCTCTATAACAAACGCCTGGCGTTAAAGCCGGGTGTATTTGCGCGCGTATCAGGCGGCGCGGCAATCGGACAGCGCCGATACGCGTGTCAGCAAATGAGTCCACCGCCGCAGGACATGTCTTACGCTCACAGCTCCCGATCCACCGGCAACAGCGCGAGTGCGCGCACTTCCAACTTCTGCCAGGCGTTGCGTGCCGGCTCCGTGTGAAAGCTGACGGGCTGGCCTTGCTCCGTCGTACTCCACACCAGGTGTGGGGCTGCCTGCGGACTGGTGCGTTGCAGGGTGACACTGTAGGCACTGGCCGGTTGGGTCATGGCCTGGAAGCGCTGCGCGGTCTGGGCGGCAAGTTCGGGGCTGTGAATGATCAGACCCAGCTCGGTGTTGAGCCAGCGCGAGCGCTCGTCATAGTTCATCGACCCCACGAAGATGCCGGAGCGGTCAAATACCAGGAGCTTGGCGTGCAGGCCGTAGGTACCGTTACGAGTCATCTTGGCGGACTGGCCCGTGCCATGCCGGCTCTGCGGGTGCGTACGCAGCTCAAAGAGCTCCACCCCGGCTTCGAGCAACGCCACGCGGTGGCGGGTATAACCCGCCTCAGCCAGGGGGTCGTTGGTGGCCTCAAGGGAGGTCGTCAGGATCCGCACCCGCCGCTGCGGCGCGCTGCGGTCGCTTAGCAACCGCAGCTCTCCCGGACTCGGGACGAGGTACGGCGTCACCATCAGCAGCTCGGTATGGGTTGCCTGGATTGCCTTTGCCACCGCCCCAAACATCAGGCTGCCCGCGCGGTCGCCTTCGGCGACACGCTTTTTGTCCGGGCTGTCGCAAGCCAGTTCAGCGGCCGCCCAGCTCAGCGGCGCGGCGTTGCTGAGCAGACTCGCCAGCGGCTCGCCGCTCGCGAGCTTGTCCTGGTAATTCATGCCGGCGGTGCTGGCCTTGTGCGCCGGGGTCACGCGCCGGGCGAGTTTCGCAGCGCGCGCCTTATCGCCCTTGGGACGCGACGTCAGCGCCTGGGAAGGAATAGAAAACTCGCTGTCCCAGAACTGCTCGAACGTGCCGGCAAGCCTGGACACCACAGGTCCGGTGACGAACACATCGTCATCGGCGAACTGTGAGTCCGCATCAACCTGAAAATACTGGTCGCCAATGTTGCGGCCGCCCATGAGCGCGACCACGCCGTCGGCAACAAACAGCTTGTTGTGCATCCGATAGTCAAGGCGCGTCTTGCTGAATGCGAACTCCAGGCCGCGAACGAGGCGGCTATGGCCCCGATAACGCCAGGGATTGAAGACGCGGATCTGCACCTGCGGCTGGCCCGCGAGCGCGAACAACTGCTCATCGCCGGCGACACTTTCCGCGTCGTCGACGAGAATCCGCACACGCACGCCGCGCTGCGCGGCGTGCTGCAGGGCTTCCGTGATCAGGCGCCCGGATTCATCGCCGTGAAAAATGTAGTACTGCAGGTCCAGGGAGCTCGTGGCCTGCGCGATGAGTTCAAGACGCAGCAGCAGCCCGTCGACCCCGGCTGAGTACATCCGAAATCCCGAGGTGCCGTTGTGTTCCTGGGCGGCGGCGGCGAAGGGCTGCGTGAGCGCCGTGCTGGGCCCGTGGACGAGGCCCACGGGAGCGGGCCGTGGAAAGTCCCGGCCGGGCATATTCGCGCATCCGGCAGCCGCCAGTGCGCACAGGATCAATAGCGGGCGCAGCATGGTAGCCATGGGTGTCGGGGTGTAGGGCCCGCCCGCATGATGCGCGTGCGGGCCCCGCAATGACGTCGGACCGCCCCGCCAGTGGCTGTAGGCTGCGTCTGGCGAGTTGCCACGCGCACGCAGGTCAGCATACCTTTCACGCATGGTGGCCAGCCGCGCGACCCCGATGTCCACCGACCTGAGCCGGCGGCCGCGCATCGACCCGGTCGATCTGCTGCGCGGCCTCATCATCATTGTCATGGCGCTGGACCATAGCCGCGATTTCTTCGGGGATTTCGCGGCCAGCCCGACCGATTTGTCCACCACCACCCCGGCGCTGTTCTTTACCCGCTGGATCACGCATATCTGCGCGCCGGTCTTTTTCCTCCTGACCGGCGTGGGCGCCCGGCTGATGCTCGGGCGGGTTTCAAGAAAGGCGCTGTCGCGCTTTCTGCTCACCCGCGGGCTGTGGCTGCTGGTTCTGGAACTACTGGTGATGCGCTTCGCGCTGCAGTTCAATCTCGACTACCAGGTGACGGTGATCACCGTGCTGTGGGGTCTGGGCTGGGCCATGATCACGCTGGCCGCGCTCATCTGGCTGCCGCCGTGGAGCATCGCGGCATTCGGCCTGGTGCTGGTCGCGGGTCACAACGCGCTCGATCACATCGATGCGGGCCGCTTCGGAAGCTTCAGCCCGCTGTGGATCGTGTTGCATCAACCGGGAATCGTTCTCAACAGCGGTCACACGCTCGTGGTGGTGTCCTATGTGCTCATCCCGTGGGTGGGAGTGACGGCGCTTGGCTTTGTGCTGGGGGGTGTGTATCGCTGGAGCGCGGCGTCACGGCGGCGGTTCCTGTCACGGCTTGGCATCGGGCTGGTCGCCGGGTTTCTCGTCCTGCGCTTCGCCAACGTCTATGGCGATCCGCTGCCCTGGGCCTGGGGGAAGTCATCGCTGTGGACGGTGATGTCGTTTCTTAATACCAACAAGTACCCGCCGTCGCTGCTGTTTGTGCTGATGACGCTCGGACCGGCGATCCTGCTGCTGCGCGTCTTCGATGGCGGCACGCCGGCGCTGCTGCGTCCGGCGCTGCTCATCGGCAAGGTGCCGCTGTTCTTCTACGTGGTGCATTTCTACCTCATTCACGGGCTCGCGGTGCTGGCGAGCTACGTGCGCTTCGGCACGGTCCGAAACGTGTTCCAGTCGCCTGATCTCGGGCATTTTCCTTTCAGTGCGCCGCCCGGGTGGAGCCTCGGCCTGCCGATGGTCTACCTGGTATGGATTTTCGTGGTCGTGACGCTTTTCCCGTTGTGTCGCTGGTATGCGGGACTTAAACGCCGCCGCCATGACTGGTGGCTCAGTTACCTTTAGGAGTCTTGCAATGAATGAGCAGGCTGCGACTCTCGGCCACGCCACCGACACGCTGGTGGACCTTGCAATCCGCTTTGGCCCGCGCCTGCTGACGGCGCTCGTGATCCTCGCTGTCGGGGTCGCCGTCAGCCGCTGGGTAAGCCGCTGGGTGGCGGGCGCGCTCGGCCGCCGCGACCTCGAGCCGCCGATCCGCTCGCTCATCACGCGGCTCGTCGGGGCGGCGTGCATGGCGCTTTTTGCCATCATGGCTTTGCAGAATCTGGGCGTGGAGTTGCTGCCGCTGATCGCGGGCCTCGGCGTGGCGGGTGCCGGGGTTGCACTGGCGACCCAGGGCGTGCTGAGCAACGTCGTGGCCGGGCTGTCGATTATTTTCACCAAGCCCTTCCGGGTCGGCGAGTACATCGCGATCGCCGGGGTAGAAGGCGTGGTCGAGACCATCACGCTTTTCAATACGACCCTTACCCATGTGGATCGCTCGCTGGTGATTGTTCCCAATCGCAAGATCGTCGGTGAGATTCTGCATAACTACGGCCGCATCCGGCAGCTCGACGTGAGTATCACCGTGGCCCAGGGAACCGACCTGAGCGTGCCGATACAGCTGGTGCGCGAGGTGCTGGCCGCCGATCCGCGCGTGCTGCAGGACCCACAGGCCGTGGTGCAGCCAAGTCAGCTCGGCGAATCATCGGTGAGCATCGCGGTGAAGCCCTGGGTGCTGGTTCAGGATTACGGACCGGCGAGCGGCGAGGTCTACGCCGCGGCGCTCGAGGCATTCCGTGCGCACGGCATTGCCAGCCCGGTTGCGCGCCGTGAGGTTCGGCTCATCGGCGAGCCGGCGCAGGTGTAGCAGCGGCCGCGCGGCGGGTTCATGATGCGAGCGCTAATCGTCACGACATCGGAATCAGCGGGGACGCTATGGAAGAGGTGGTGATTACAGCTGCACTGCGTACCGCAGTGGGCAAGTTCGGCGGGTCCCTCGCGAAGGTGCCCGCCACAGAGCTCGGGGCTCAGGTCCTCAGGGCGTTGCTCAGCGCGAGCGGCGTGAAGCCCGAGCAGATCTCCGAGGTTATTCTCGGTCAGGTGCTTACCGCGGGCTGCGGCCAGAACCCGGCGCGGCAGGCGCTGATCAGGGCCGGACTCCCGAGCGCCGTGCCGGGCCTGACGGTGGGCAAGGTGTGCGGCAGCGGACTGAAGGCCACGCACCTGGCGGCCCAGGCGATCCGCTGTGGCGACGCACAGATCGTGATCGCCGGCGGCCAGGAAAACATGAGTGCCGCACCCCATGTGCTGAACGGCTCGCGCGACGGCATTCGTATGGGTGACGGCAAGCTCATCGACAGCATGCTCAACGACGGCCTCATGGATGCGTATAACCACTACCACATGGGCGTCACCGCCGAGAACGTCGCCCGCAAGTTCGGTATCTCGCGTCGCGAGCAGGATGAATTCGCCGCCGCCTCGCAGGTTAAGGCGGCAGCGGCCCAGAAGGCCGGCAAGTTCACGGCCGAGATCACCCCCATCGAGTCGGTCAGCGGCAAGACCACGAACCGTTTTGATAGTGATGAGTTTATCCGCCCCGGGGTGACTGCCGACACGCTCGCTAGCCTCAAGCCCGCGTTCAGCCCGGACGGCACCGTCACGGCCGGCAACGCCTCGGGTATCAACGACGGCGCGGCGGCGGTGATGATGATGTCGGCCGCCAGGGCGGATGAGCTGGGGTTAAAGCCGCTCGCGCGGGTTCGCGCCTACGCCTCGGCGGGTGTGGACCCGAGCATCATGGGAATGGGCCCGGTGCCGGCGAGCCAGCTGTGCTTGCGCAAGGCGGGCTGGAAGGCTGACGATCTGGATCTGATGGAGATCAACGAAGCCTTCGCGGCGCAGGCCATCGGGGTGAATCGCGAGATGGGCTGGGACACCTCCCGGATCAACGTCAATGGCGGAGCGATCGCCATCGGTCATCCGATCGGCGCCTCCGGCTGCCGCATACTGGTGACGCTGCTGCATGAGATGGTGCGGCGGGATGCGAGGAAGGGGCTCGCGAGCCTGTGCATCGGCGGCGGGATGGGAGTGGCGCTGGCGCTAGAGCGTTAGGCGCCGGGACAAAATAACAGGGGATCGGCATGGAATCTAAGAAACGTATTGCTCTGGTCACCGGGGGCATGGGCGGACTGGGTGAGGCGATCTGTATCAAGCTCGCCATGCTCGGCGACACGGTCGTCACGACCTACTCGCCGGCCAACACCAAGTCGCAGCAGTGGCTCGGGGACATGCGCGAGCGCGGCTATAATTTTCATGCCTTTGCGTGCGACGTCACCGAGTGGGATTCCTGCGTCGCCTGCATCGCGCGCGTGACCGCCGAGGTCGGCCCGATCGATGTGCTGGTGAACAACGCCGGCGTCACCCGCGACATGACTTTCCGCAAGATGGACCGGATCAACTGGGATACGGTCATGCATACCAACCTGGACTCGTGCTTCAACATGACCAAGCAGGTGTGCGAGGGCATGCTGGAGCGCGGCTGGGGCCGCATTATCAACATTTCCTCGGTCAACGGTCAGAAGGGCGCCTTCGGGCAGACCAATTACTCGGCCGCCAAGGCCGGCATGCACGGCTTCAGCAAGGCGCTGTCGCTGGAGGTGGCGCGCAAGGGCGTCACCGTCAACACCATCTCCCCGGGCTATATCGGCACCAAGATGGTCATGGCGATTCCCCGCGAGGTGCTCGACACCAAGATCATTCCGCAGATCCCCATGGGGAGGCTCGGTAAGCCCGAAGAGGTGGCGGGGCTGGTGGCTTATCTCGCCAGCGAAGAGGCCGCGTTCGTGACCGGTGCCAACATCGCCATCAACGGCGGCCAGCACATGCAATAGGGCAGCCTGAAGACCTGCACCCGGTTGGGACTCAGGCGGGCTTGGTCGGAGTCGGCATACTGCCCGCGGGCGTCAGCTTGTCGATCGCCGCCGGCAGCATCTGCGACAGCTTGGCAGCCAGATCCTGCGGGTTCATGCCCGCCTTCGCGGCCAGCTGGCTGATCATGTCGCTGCCGAACACCTGGTGCACCTGCGCCGGGGAAATCGGCTGGTTGGGTGCGTTTGAAATCCAGGACTTCGCAACCCCGCCGAGTCCCTGGCTCTCGAGCTGGGAGACCACACCCTGCACGCCACCGTGCTGCTGAATGAGGGAACTCACCACCGTCACCATTTCGGCGCCGACCGCGCCACCCAACAATCCATCCAATAAACCCATGTTGTTCTCCGGGTCGTGATTGGGATCCGTCGAGTCATTGTCCTGCTAGCGAAGCCGCGGCTCAAGGGCCACAGCGCAGCGACGGCGCCGACGTCACGGGGAATTCACATTCAGGGAGACGGCGGGGTCCATCCCGCCGCTCCGCTCGACACAGTCTGTTACTGGCAGGCCTTGCCGTGAGCCGCGTGGAAGCCCTGGGCCTTCGCGTTGGCTTCGGAGAGGTACTCGCCGTCCTTGGTCTTGCCGTAGTACTTGTCAGTCGGGCAGTGGTACGCCTTGCTCGACTTGTTCACCCAGACCATGCCAGGGCCGCCACCGGGAGCCGCAGTCGCGGCCAGTGCCGGGGCTGCCTTGGCGCTCTTGGTCGCGGCGGGAGCGGTGGCCGCAGCAGCGGCCGGGGCGGCTGCAGCAGCGGGAGCTGCCGTGCCGGCGGCGGGCGTCGTCGCGGCGGCTCCGTACCATTGCTTGACGCCCTTGTGACCGGCGCACGCGCCTTTCTTGCTCGCGCCCGAGTAGTAGCTGCCGTCCTTGCACAGACCGGTGGAACCGGCCGGCGCACCGGCCGGGGCCTGAGCGAAGCTCACACTCGCCAGGGCGAGCGCCGCGCCGAGCGCGGCAATACCGATTAACTTCGACATGAGTTGTTACCTTCAGGTGGGGTGTTGCGGCCGGGCGCTGGCGCCCGGGTGATTCATGGCGGGCACAGCATGCCTGGGGGGAGCTGAACCGCCAGTGAACTTGCGGCGCGGCGCCGCCCGCGGGCGTGCGCGCCGTGGCGTTTTATTATATTATTACGACGACATTAAAAACGCGCAGCCGGCCGCGGTGCGTGTAATTACGGATGGTGCGCGAGCATGCGACAGGTCAGGACGCTGGGTCTTCTGGGTACCGGAGTCATCGGCGGTGGCTGGGCCGCACGCGCGCTGCATTTCGGGATCGACGTGGTCGCCGCGGACCTGAATCCGCAGATGGAGCAGTGGATCCGGGGCGCGGTCGCCAACGCCGAAGGGGCACTGGCGAAGCTGACCTTGGCACCGCTGCCGCGCAAGGGGACGCTGACCTTCACGACCGACCTGAACGCGATGGCGCGGCAGGCGGACTTCATCCAGGAAAACATCCCCGAGCAGCTCGAGCTCAAGCAGCGCGTGCTGGCCGCCGTCAGCGCTCACGCGCCGCCTGATGTGGTGATCGCCTCCAGCACCTCGGGGCTGCTGCCCTCGGACCTGCAGCGCGACATGCAGGCGCCGGAGCGCTTCCTGGTCGCCCATCCCTTCAATCCCGTGTACCTGCTGCCGCTGGTGGAGCTGGTCGGCGGCACAGAGACCTCCGCGGCCGCCCTGGACGCGGCCAGTGCCTTCATGACCTACATCGGCATGCACCCGCTGCGCGTGCGCCGTGAAGTGCCCGGCCACCTCACCGATCGCCTGCAGGAGGCGATCTGGCGCGAGATCCTGCACATGGTCAATGAAGGCGTCGCCACCACCGGGGAACTGGATGACGCCATCGTGTACGGACCGGGCCTGCGCTGGGCCGCCATGGGGACTAACCTGATCTACCATCTGGCCGGCGGTGAGCCGGGCATGCGGCACATGCTCAGACAGTTCGGACCGTGTCTGAAGTGGCCCTGGACCAGGCTTGAGGCCCCGGAGCTCACCGAAGCACTGATCGATGCGATGGTCGCCGGCACCCAGGCGCAGGCGGCCGGCCGCTCGATCCGGGAACTGGAGCGCCTGCGCGATGACTGCCTGGTCGCGATCCAGCAGGTGCTGAAGGAATTCAACATCGGCGCGGGCGCCACACTGCGCGCGCTCGAGGAGCGCCTCTACGAGAGCGCTGCTGCTGCCGCCGCCGGCAACCGTGCGCAGCCGCGCGTGGCCGCGGCTGCGGCATTTGAGACCCACGTACGGCCGGAGTGGATCGACTACAACGGCCACATGACCGATTCGCGCTACCTGCAGGTGTTTGGCGATGCGACCGATGTGGTTTTCAGATCCGCTGGCATCGATGACG
Organism: uncultured Gammaproteobacteria bacterium; assembly: GCA_963718865.1. Taxonomy (GTDB): domain Bacteria; phylum Pseudomonadota; class Gammaproteobacteria; order Steroidobacterales; family Steroidobacteraceae; genus 13-2-20CM-66-19. The sequence goes on from CAVRAE010000003.1 coordinate 269,683, forward strand.
CCTATCGCAAGTCCGGGCGCGCACTGTACAGCGTCGAAGCACACCTCACGCACCGCTGCGAAGCGCTCGCGCTCGAGCCCCTGTATGTGACGACCCGGGTGCTGGAAGTCACCGACAAGCGCGTGCGGCTCTTCCACGCCCTGCACCGGCGGCGTGATGACGCGCTGGTCGCCACCGCCGAGCAGTTGTACCTGCACGTGAGTGCGCCGCCGGGGAAAGCCTCGCCCATGGATGGCGAGGTGCGCGCACGCTTGGCGAATCTGCAGGCCGCGCACGCACATCTGCCGCTGCCGCCCGAGGCCGGGCGGCTCGCCGGCAAGCCGGCGAGGATGGACCATGCCTAAGATCGTCGATCATGAGCAGCGCCGCGAGGAGATTGCACTGGTTGCCTGCCGGGTGGTGGCGCAGTACGGCTTCGAGCAGGCGACGATCGTGCGCATTGCGCGCGAGGCGGGCTACACCACCGGCATGGTGGCCCATTACTTCGACACCAAGCAGGACATCGTCATCGCCGCCCTGCGGCTCATTCTGCGGCGCATCGAGGAGCGCCTGACTCCGGGGGGCGCCGACGGGCAAGCGGACCTCATCGCGGTGCTCACCGAGGCACTCCCGGTCGACGAGACGCGTTACATCGAGTGCGCGTTCTGGATTGCATTCTGGGGGCAGGTGCCAGCCGACAGGCGCCTGAAGCGCATCAATGGCTGGTTGCATCGCGAGTATCTGCGACTGTTCGAGCGGTGCCTCGCGCGCGGCTGGAGCCAGTGGCAGCAGTGGCCCGCCGCTACCCGCGAGCAGGTGCTGCGCTCGGTGATGACCTTCATCAACGGTATCACCGCCAGCACCGTGACCAGCCGCGCTGACTGGCCTGCCAGCCGCCAGATCGCACAGCTGCGCCTGCAGCTGCAGCTGTTGCATGACTGGGCGATGCGCAGCGGCAGACCTGCGGCGCTACGCGCCGGCCGCCGCGCATCCGCATGAGGAGAAATTGATGGACTTTGCGCTCACCGAAGAACAGCAGCTGATCATCAGCACCACGCGCGCCTTTGTCCGTCAGGAGCTCGTGCCTCACGAACGCGAGGTGGAGGACACCGGCAGGCTGCGCGAGGAGCTGCGGCGGGAGCTTAAGGCGAAAGCGATTGCCGCCGGCCTGTACGCCGCCAACATGCCGGCCGAGGTTGGCGGGGCGGGCCTGGATGCCGTGAGCTGGATGTTGTACGAGAAGGAACTCGGGCATACGAGCTACGTACTGCACAGCACCTGTGTGGCGCGGCCCTCGAACATCCTCCTCGCCTGTGAGGGTGCGCAACGTGAACGCTACCTGCTGCCGGCAGTGCGCGGTGAGCGCAGCGAATGCCTCGCCATGAGCGAACCGCAGGCCGGCTCGGATGTGCGCGGCATGAAGACCAGCGCGCGGCAGGTGGGCGGTGATTTCCTGGTCAACGGTACCAAGCACTTCATCAGCCATGCCGAACACGCCGACTTTGTGATCCTGTTCGCCGCTACGGGCGAGGAGGACACCCCGCGCGGCAAACGCCGGCTGATCAGCGCGTTCCTGGTCGACATGGGGACCCCGGGCTTTGAGGTGCGGCCCGGTTATCAGAATGTCTCGCACCGCGGCTACACCAACAGCATTCTGCAGTTCACCGACTGCCGTCTGCCAAAGTCCGCGGTGCTGGGGCAGGTGCACCAGGGATTTGAGGTCGCCAACACCTGGTTGGGGGCGACGCGCCTGCAGGTGGCGGCCAATTGCCTGGGCCGTGCCGAGCGGGCGTTTGAGTGCGCCAAGCAGTGGGCGGTGGATCGCCAGCAGTTCGGGCAGCAGATCGGCAAGTTCCAGGGCGTGTCCTTCAAACTCGCCGACATGGCGGTCGAGCTGCGCGCCGCGGAGCTGCTGACACTGGAGGCGGCGTGGAAGCTGCAGCACCAGACCGCAACCGACGCGGATATGGCGATCGCCAAGCTCAAGGCGACCGAGATGCTGGCGATGGTCGCCGACGAGGCGCTACAGATTCACGGCGGCATGGGCCTCATGACCGAGATGCCGCTGGAGCGCATCTGGCGCGACGCGCGTATCGAGCGCATCTGGGATGGCACCAGCGAGGTGCAGCGGCACATCATCTCGCGGGCGCTGCTGCGGCCGCTCGGCGGCTGACGGTCGCGCTCACGTCCGCGCCGCTCACTTGCCCTTCCACACCGGCTTTCTCTTGGCGGCAAAGGCGCTCGCTCCCTCCTTGAGGTCTTCGGAGCGAATCACCTTCTGCACGCCGCTCAGGCTGTCATGCAGTTCGAACGCCGGGTGTTCGGCGACCATCTCGGTGTGACGCAGCAGCTGCTTGATCGCCGGGAACAGCAGTGGCGGACCGTCGGCGAGCTGGGCGGCGATCTCGCGCGCCTTCGCGAGTCCCTGACCCTTCGGCACCACGTGGTTGGCGAGGCCCCAGTGCTTGGCTTCCTGCGCGTCCATCCAGCGCCCGGTCATCAGGAACTCGACGGCGATGTGATAGGGGATGCGGCGCCGCAGCTTGATCGTTCCGGCATCCGCGAGCACCCCGACGTTGATCTCCGGGAGCGCGAATTTCGCGTGCTCCTCCATGACGATGATGTCGGTACCCAGCACCATCTCGAAGCCCCCACCGCAGGCGATGCCGTTAACCGCGGCGATGAGGGGCTTGTCGAGATTGCGCGGATGGTTCAGGCCGCCGAAGCCACCGGCCCCCCAATCCTCGTCCGACTCCTCGCCGGCGGCCGCCGCCTTCAGATCCCAGCCCGGGCTGAAAAAGCGCTCACCGGCCCCCGTCACGATGGCCACGCGCAGCGCCGGGTCGTCGCGGAATGCGCTGAACACGTCGTTCAGCCGCCGGCTGGCCGCCAGATCAATGGCATTCGCCTTGGGGCGATTGATGGTCACCTCGAGAACCGCCCCGTTGGTTGTGGTGTTGATGCCGTCGGACATGTCAGGGTTCCTCCACCAGGCGGATCAAGGCGTCGACCGCCACGGCGCCGCTTCCTGCCGGGCGTACGATGACGGGATTCATGTCGAGTTCCACGAGCCGCTCGAGGTTCTCAGCAGCATAGCGCGTGCAGGCGAGCACGGTCTGGATGAGCGCCGTGACATCCGCGGCAGGCCGGCCGCGGTAACCGGCGAGCAATGCCGCCACACGCAGGCGGCGCAGCGCCGCCTCGATCGAGCCGGCGTCGAAGGGTGGCAGCAGGCTCACGCTGTCGTGCAGCAGCTCAGTCAGCACGCCGCCCGCGCCGAGCACCAGCAGCTGGCCGAACTGCGGATCGACGGTTATGCCAACCAGGATCTCCGCAACCCCGTCGGTCACCATCTCTTCTACCAGCAGCCTGGCCGAGAGGCTCGCAAGGCGTTGCGCGGCGGCGGCGGCCTCGGCGGCGCTGCGGACGTTAAGAACCACTGCGCCGAGCTCGGACTTGTGTGCCAGCGCGGCGCCGGTCGCCTTGATCACCACCGGGAAGCCCAGCTCACCGGCGGCGGCGGCGGCATCGTGGGGACTCACGAGTCGCCCGCGCGGCACCGGCACGCCAAATGCCGCGAGCGCGTTCTTGCCTTCGTGTTCGGGCAGCGTGCGCGCCGCGGTGCGCACGCCGCGCGGCACACGCAGTTCCACGGGTGCCGCCGCGTGCCGCCAGATCTCGCCAACCGCGCCAGCCAGATCGAGCGCTTCGAGTGCTTCACGCTGGCCCTGCAGGGGCACGATGCCCGCGGCGAGGCAGCTCTCGCGCGTGGACTGCGGCAGGGACTCGGGGAGTGAGGAAATCACGGCCGCGCGCGTGGCGGCTCCCGGCAGCGCCGCGGCGAACTCCTCGATCACCCGGACATAGGTGCTGCCATCCGCGCCCGCCGGGGGGCAGTCGAGCATGAGCGCGACCGCATCGAACCCGGCGCGCTGCACGAGGCCGAACATGGCGCGCTGCCGCGGGTAGTCGAACCACACGTGAGTGTGAAAATCGAAAGGGTTGGAGATGTGTACGCGCTCGGAGAGGATCGCGCGCAGGCTCGCCGCGGTGGCGGCGGGAATGGCCGCGAAATCAAGGCCCAGGTGCCGTGCGGCATCCGCGCTCATCGCCATGTCCCCGCCCGAGGCGCCCATGGCCAGCACGCGCCGGCCGGGCAGGGGACCACCGAGGTGAAAGATCTTCAGCGTCTCGCACAGGCTTGCGAGTGACTCGCAACGCGCGATACCCGCCTGTACGCAAAACGCATCGAACGCCGCGTCGGCACCGGCGAGCGCGCCAGTATGGCTGTGTACGGTGCGCGCAGCCGCCGCGGTGCGCCCGCTCTTGACGAGCGCGATGGGTTTGCCGGCGGCGCGCGCCCGCGCGGCGGCTTGTGCAAACCGGGTGGCGTCCCGCACCCCCTCCAGGTACAGCCCGAAGGCCGTGACCCGCGGATCGTCGCACAACAGTTCAATCAGGTCCTCGGCCGCGAGCCGCGTCTGATTGCCGAGCGTCAGCACGCAGCCGATGGGGAGCGAGCGCTGGTTGAACAGCAGGTCGAGCGCCAGCGTGCCGCTCTGGCAGATCAGGGCGACGCCGCGTTCGCGCCGCTCGCCGACCAGCTGGTCCGGCCATAGGGCCACGCCGTCAAAGAAATTGACGAAGCCGTAGCAGTTGGGACCGAAGAACGGCAGGTCGGCCGCGCTGGCGAGCAGCTCGCGCGTGAGGCGCGCGCCTTCGGCCGAGGCGGTTTCCGAAAAGCCGGCAGCAAAGCACACGAAACCGCCCGCGCCGCGCCGCGCGAGCGCCGCCGCGATGGCCGGGACTTCATGGTTGGGGGCGGCGATGAACGCCGCATCCGGCGCCTGCGGCAACTCATCGACCGATCGGAAATACGGCTGGTCCGGGGATGACGGGCGGCTGGGATGTACGTGCCACACCTGGCCGGTGTAGCCGATGACGCGGCTCGCGGTCGCCGCCGCGTCCGCCCAGGCGCCGCCGATCAGTGCGATGCTGCGCGGCGCGAGCAGGCGCTGCAGGGACCCTGCACTCATGCGGGCCGTGCGGGCGCGGCCGCGGCCAGCTGCATCCGCCGTGAGCCGGGGGCCTCCGGCTGCATGCCGGCACTGCTCGCCTGCAGTTGCCCGATGGCGGCGGCGATGGCAGGAGGAAAGGGCATGCCGTGCACCGACTCATTGTGCTGGCGCACGTGCAGCAGCATGGCTTCGGCGCCGGCTGCCACGCCGCTGTGGCCGGCGCGCAGCAATTCGAAGGCGGCATGGATGCGCTTGGCGTCGGCGCCGGGGATGCGCACCGTGACCATGGCCGTGTCGGCCTGCTTCACCTCGTGCAGGTAGTGCAGGTGGGTTTCCAGGGTGTACAGCGTGCAGCCGCTGCGCTGCCGGTAAGCCGCGTCCACCCCGATGCGCTCCATGAGCGCATCGATGGCGTGACTCACGATCAACCCGTAGTAGGCATCCCGCAGGTGACCGTTGTAGTCGATCCACTCTGGCAGGATCGCGGTCTGATAGAGGGGTATGCCCGCCACGTCAGTGCAGCTGCAGCCGCTCCCGCACCTGTGCCGCGGGCACAATCCGTGCTCCCATGGCTTCAACGATGGTGCGCGCCCTGCTAACCAGCTGCGCGTTGCTCGCGTATACCCCGCGACTGAGGTACAGGTTGTCCTCGAGCCCCACGCGCACGTTGCCCCCGAGCAGTACCGACTGGGCCACCCACGGCATCTGCATGCGACTGATGGCGAACGAACTCCACACGCATTCCGGCGGCAGCGTGTTCACCATGGCAAGCAGGTGGCCGGTGTCGGCGGGCACCCCGTAGGCGATGCCGGTGCACAGCTGGATCATCGCCGGGGCCGGAATCAGTCCCTCCTTGATCAGCTGCTTCACGAACCACAGGTTCCCGGTATCGAACACTTCCAGTTCCGCCTTTACGCCCAGATCGCGCAGAATGCCCGCGCCCTCACGCACGTAATCGGGAGTGGAAATATAGGCGCGATTGCCGTCGCCGAAGTTGAGCGTGCCGCAGTCGAGCGTGGCGATGTCCGGGCGGTACAAGCCCTCCGCGCACAGCTCGATCACGTGGCGCATGCGATCTTCCTGGCTGACAAAGTCACTGCCGGCGGCGGGCGTATCGGTGAGGCCGTGCCGGCCGACACAGATGTAGCCGCCCATGCCGCAGGTGAGGTTCACCAGCACGTCGACCTTGCTGTCGCGGATGCGCTTGACGACCTCACGGTAGTGGCGCGTGGCCATGCTGAATGCGCCGCTCTCAGGATCACGCACGTGGATATGCACGATCGCCGCCCCGGCGTGCGCCGCCTCGATGGCGGCGGCGGCAATCTGCTCCGGGGTGATGGGGCAGTGCGGGCTCTTGGTGACCCGGGTGTCGTCGCCGGTGATGGCGCAGGTGATGATGACGTCGGGATTCATCGGCAGGCCTCGCCCATGGCGTGACATGGTAATATTATGACGACAATAATATAACGGGGCGATGGCGCACGGCAAGCCGGCGCGGTTGCAGGGTGTGGCGGCGCTACGGGACAGGGGAAACGAGTATGCAGACGCAGTTGCTGATCGGCGGCCGGCTGGTCGCAGGTGAAGGGGCGAGCGAGGCGGTGCTGGACGCCGCAAGCGGCGGGCAGATCGCGGCGGTGCCGGGCGCCTCCGAGGCGCAGGTGGCGGCTGCCGTGGCGGCGGCCGAGGCCGCGTTCCAGGGCTGGTCGGCTACCGCCCCCAGGGAGCGCGCGGCGCTGTTGCTGCGGGTCGCCGAGCGCATCGATGCCGACGCTGCCGCCTACGCGGCACTCGAGTCACGCAATACCGGCAAGCCGCTGGCGGCGGCACTCGCCGACGAGTTGCCGGCGATCGCCGACGTATTTCGCTTCTTTGCGGGCGTGTGCCGTGCGCCCCAGGGACTTGCCGCCGGGGAGTACCTCCCCGGCCATACCAGCATGATCCGCCGCGATCCGCTCGGGGTGGTGGCCTCGATCGCGCCGTGGAACTACCCGCTGATGATGGCCGCCTGGAAGATTGCGCCCGCGATCGCCGCCGGCAATACGCTGGTTCTCAAGCCCTCCGAGCAGACCCCGCTCACGGCGCTGAAGCTGGCGGCGCTGCTTGCGGAGCTGCTGCCGCCGGGCGTGGTGAACGTCGTGTGCGGGCGCGGCGAGCCGGTCGGCCGTCTTCTCACCGAGCATCCGCGGGTGCGCATGGTCTCGCTGACCGGCTCGGTGGCGACCGGGCAGAAGGTGCTGGCGGCGGCCGCGGGTAACCTGAAGCGCACGCACCTGGAACTGGGCGGCAAGGCGCCGGTGATCGTGTTCGATGACGCGGATATCGAGGCGCTGGTGGCCGGCGTGCGTACCTTCGGCTTCTACAACGCTGGTCAGGATTGCACCGCCGCCTGCCGCCTGTACGTGGGTAAGCGCATCTACGATCGGGTGGTGGCGGATCTCACCGCGGCGGTGCGTACCATCCGGGTGGGCCTGCAGGAGGAGCCGGGGGTCGAAATGGGGCCGCTCATCTCCCAGGCACAGCGCGAGCGGGTCGCCGCCATGGTCGCTCGGGCCGCGGCGCTCAAGCACATTGAACTCACCACCGGCGGCAAGGCCGGCGAGGGGGCCGGGTTTTTCTACGAACCCACCGTGCTCGCCGGCGCCCGGCAGGAAGATGAGGTCGTGCAACGCGAGGTGTTCGGACCGGTGGTTTCCATTACGCCCTTCAGCGCTGTGGACGAAGCGATCAACTGGGCCAACGATTCGGAGTATGGACTGGCGTCCTCGGTGTGGACGCGCGATATTTCGCGGGCCATGCAGGTGGCGGCCCGGCTGCAGTACGGCTGCACCTGGGTCAACACGCACTTTGCGATGGTGAGCGAGATGCCGCACGGGGGCTTCAAGCGCTCCGGCTACGGCAAGGACCTCTCGGTCTACGCCCTCGAGGACTACACGGTGGTACGCCACGTCATGGTGAAGTTATAAGCGGCCCGCGATTTGCGGGCCGCGCGCCCGCGCGGCGCCGCGCCGCCCTTGCCGTGCTCGCGGGCGGGTTGCTCGCGGCGGGGTTGCTCGCGGCCTGCGGTTCCAAGGGCCCGGAGCTGCGCATCTATAACTGGGCGGATTACATCGGCAAGGACACCATCGCCAACTTCGAGGCCCGTACCGGCATCAAGGTCATCTACGACACCTATGACGCCGACGAGACGCTCGAAGCCAAGATGATGGCCGGGGACGCGGGTTACGACGTCGTGAGCACGTCGACCGACTATTTCAGCCGCCAGATCAAGGCGGGTATCTATCGGCCGCTGGATCGCGCGCGGCTGCCGAACTGGAAGAACCTGGACCCGCACGTGCTCGCGATCGAGGCACAGGCCGACCCGGGTAACCGCCATGCCGTGCCCTACCTGCGGCACGTCAATGGCTTCGCCTACAACGTCGACATGATCCGTGCCCGCATGCCGGACGCGCCGCTGGACAGTCTCGACATGATCTTCAGGCCGCAGATCATCCGGCGTTTTGCCGATTGCGGTGTGACCTTCCTGGATTCGGCCGAGGACGTGCTGCAGCTCGCCCTCAACTACCTGCACCTCGACCCCAACAGCGCGCGGCCCGAGGACTACAAACGAGCGGAAGAACTGCTGCTGAGCGTGCGTCCCTACATCCGCGCTTTCGATTCCTCGGAATACATGAACGGACTCGCCAACGGCGAGTTCTGCATCTCCATGTCCTGGTCGGGGGACTACGCGACCTCGCGCGCCCGCGCCAAAGCGGCCGGCGTCGACGTGCACCTGGAATTCACCGTGCCGAAGGAGGGCGCCAACGCTTCATTCGACGCCTGGCTGATTCCCGCGGACGCACCACACCCGCAGGCGGCATACCAGTTCCTCAATTACATGCTCGAGCCGCGGGTGATCGCGGGCGTCACGAACTATATCCATTACGGTAACGACAACCTCGCCGCCAACCCCTACGTCAACCCGCAGATTCTCGGCGACCCCGCGGTCTACCCGACACCGGCGGTCGAGGCGCGGCTGTATTACAGCGTGGAAAGCGGGCCGGCACTCGAGCGGCTGCGCACCCGCACCTGGACGCGCATCAAGACCGATCTTTAGCCGCCGCGAGCGGCAGTGTCTGCATCAGCGTCCGGCGAGTTGCGCTTCCAGCGCGCGGCGACGGTCGCTGCGCGTCATGAGGTAGCCGGCGACTATGATGCAGATCCCGACCGCGCACACGATGAGACTCGCGAGTGCGTTGATATCAGGACTTACGCCGAGTTTCACTTTTGAATAGATGACCATCGGCAGGGTGCTCGCGCCGGGACCTGCGACGAAGCTCGAGATCACCAGGTCATCCAGCGACAGCGTGAAGCACAGCAGCCAGCTGGAAATGATCGCCGGCGCGATGATCGGCAGCGTGATCTCGAGGAAAGCGCGCGCCGGGCTCGCGCCCAGATCCATGGCGGCCTCTTCCAGCGAGCGATCGGCGGACTGCAGGCGCGACTGCACGGTGATGGTCACGTAAGCGGTGCAGAAGGTGATGTGCGACAGCACGATGGTCGTGAAGCCGCGATGCGGCCAGGAAAACAGCTGCACCATGGAGACGAACAGCAGCAGCTGCGTAATGCCGGTGATGATCTCCGGCATCACCAGCGGCGCGTTTACCATCCCGGTGAGCAGCAGCCGCCCTGGAAAGCGCGCGAAGCGCACCAGCGCAACCGCCGCCAGGGTCCCGAGCACGACGGCACCCGTGGAGGCCGTAATCGCCACCTGCAGCGACAGCAGCGCCGCCTCCAGCAGCTGGCGGTTGTGCAGCAGCTGCCCGTACCAGGTGGTGGAGAAGCCGCCCCAGATGTTGACCAGCGGCGAGGCGTTGAACGAGTAACCGATCAGTACCACGATCGGCAGGTACAGCAGCGCGATGCCGAGGAACAGCACCGTGAGCAGGGCGGCGGAAGAACGGCGTTCCATGCGGCCTTTCACGCCTCCAGCTGGCGCACGTTGTAGTACTGGTAGATCGCGATCGGACCGGCGAGCAGCAGCAGGAACGCGATCGCCACGGCCGAGGCGACCGGCCAGTCGTGATTGCCGAAGAACTCATCCCACAGCACGCGGCCGATCATGAGCTGGTTGGGCCCGCCGAGCAGCGACGGGATCACGAACTCCCCGACCGCGGGTATGAACACCAGCATCGAGCCGGCAATCACCCCCGGCAGCGACAGGGGCAGCGTGATGTCCACAAACGCGCGCCGCGGGGTGCTGCCCAGATCAGCCGCCGCTTCCAGCAGCAGCGGGTCGAGCTTCTCCAGGGTTGCAAACAGCGGCAGCACCATGAAGGGCAGATAGGAATAGACGATGCCGATATACACCGCGAGGCTGGTGCGCATGATGCGCAGCGGGTGGCTGATGAGGCCCAGGTGCAGCAGCGCGGTGTTGAGGAAGCCGTTGTCGCGGATGATCCCCTCGAGTGCGTACACGCGCAGCAGGAAGGAGGTCCAGAACGGCAACATGATGATCAGCAGCAGCAGCCCCTGCGCGGACTTGGGGCTGCGGGCGATGGCGTAGGCCATCGGGTAGCCGATGGCGAGGCAGATCAGGGTCGAAAAAAACGCGGTGCGCAGCGAGTACAGGTAGGCGACCCCATACACCTCATCGGTGATGAGATAGCGGTAGTTACCCAGGCTCAGGGCCAGTTGCAGGTGGTGATCGGGGGTGAAGGAAAAGACGTCCGTGAAGGGCGGGACGTGCGGCGCGGCCTCGGCGAAGCTGATTTTGAAGGCGAAGGCGAACGGAATGAGAAAGAATATAGTCAGGAAAATGAGCGGCGGCAGGATGATCAGCCAGCGGCCCGGACGCCAGGTTGGTTTCATGATGCGTGTTGTAAGTGTGCCGCTGGGCTATTGTGCGCGCTAAGCTTCGTGTCAGTACAGCCATTGCCCGCCAGGCGCGGGCCCAGGATGCCGGTGCGGTGAGCAAGGTGCCAAATCAACGAGCCTCCACGGCGAGCGTCCAGCCCCCGGGCAACCGCGGCGGCTCGCGCATCCGTCAGCGCCAGCGGCTGCGTCTCATCGATGCCTGCATTTCGGCACTGCACCTCTACGGGCCCTCGCGCACCACGGTGGAAAAGGTCGTGGCGCTTGCCGACCTGTCCCCGGGGATCGTGCGTTTCTACTTTGATACCAAGGCGGCGATGCTGGTGGCCTCCCTCGAGCACCTGGCCGCAGAGTTCGAGGAGCGCGTGATGGTGCCGGTGGCGAAACTCAAGGACTCCCCGGTCGAGGCGCTGCGCCTGCTGGTGGAGCTGTACCTCGACGCGGACATCGCCAGTCCGCGCAAGGTGTCGGTGTGGTACGCGTTCTGGGGCGAGGCCAGCTCGCGCCAGGAGTACTACGACATCTGTGGCGGCAAGGATGAAGCCTTCGCGGTGCTGGTGCGCGAGCTCATCGAACGGATGATCGGCGTCAGCGGCGCGCACCACCTTGATGCGGACGGGGTCGCCCTGGGTCTTATCGGCGTGCTCGAGGTGTTGTGGCAGGGGTTCGCCTTCCACAACGAAGCCGACATCGACCGCGCCGACGCCGTGAAGCGCTCGCTTAAGTTTCTGGACTCGGTGTTTCCCGGTCACTTTAGCGCGGCCACCCGCAGCGTACCTGCGGCGCAGCGCGTCTAACTCCATTGGCCGAAATCGCTTCGAAGCGATTTCGGCGGACAGCAGCTGCGTTTGCGCCGGCCAAAGGCGCGACTTCGGCCGGCTGCGACGGTGCCCCACGGGTGGTCCCGCAGTGTTAACACGCCCTAAGCGAAGCGTGCCGGGGCCGCCGGCAGATTCACCTCCGGGATGCGCGCGCGCAGCAGATCATGGAATTCGATCATCCAGGTCTCCAGCTGTGACAGCGGCCCGGGCCGGTAGGCGCTGTCGGCGAGGCCACGCTGCAACCGCTCGCACAGCGAGCGGTCTTCCTTGTTGACCTGCATGTTGATCCGGTTACCGAGCCAGCGGATGAGGCGCATCTCGCGCCGATCATCGGGCAGCCCGAAGGCGGCCCCGCGGATCACGCACTTGCCCGGCCCGCGCGGCAGCACCTGAAAGAAGTCCACCTGCTCGGGCATGATGTCGATGCCGAGATTAGGCAGGCAACTGTAGAATCGCCAGCTGCGGCGGTGCGGCTCGGGCAGATGCGGCGCGGTCACAGGTCCAACGTACTTCTGATAGATGCGCTCGCTCCAACGGCTCGAGGGCGCCTCGCGCATCCAGCTGATGCCGCGTGCAATGCCGGGGACCCCACGCTGGTCCTCGTAGTCGGGTGTCATCATGCGGTTGAGTCCCGGATGGCCGATCGGCACGTGATAGGACTCCAGGTAGTTGTCCATCGCGATCTTCCAGTCGACCTCCCACTCCTCCAGATACACCGGTTGCGTGGGAACGAGCTCCTCAAACCGGTAAGGCGTCAGCTCATCGATGATCGGCGCCCACATCTGCGAGGGTGGCGGCGGCGGCTCCGCGGCGAGGCAGACGAATACGAAGCCCAGGGTCCGTTCCATGGGAACCGGATCGAGCCCGTGCTCGCGCAGGTTCAGACCGGGGAAGCTCTCCCTCGCCGGAGTCGCGAGCAGCGTCCCGTCATAGCGGTAACTCCAGCCATGGTACGGGCAGGTGATGCGACCGTGACACGTGCCGGCGCCCTCGAGCAGCCGCGTGCCGCGGTGGCGGCAGACGTTGCGTAGCGCCCGAATGCCGCCGCCCCGTTCGCGCAGCACGATCACGCTGTCCGTGCCGAGCTGGAAGGTGACGTAGTCTCCGGCGTGCGGGATCTGGCTGATGTGGCAGGCGATCTGCCAGCTGGGTTTCAGCAGCCGTTCGTACTCCAGGCGCGTCATCTCGGGGTGGTTGTATACCCAGGCCGGCAGCCCGCGGTGCGCGGTGGCGGCGGCGGGTTCGACCGGGCGGACAGCTGTGGAATTCATGGCGGGATCTACCGGTCGGGGGAGTGGGTTTATATGGCCATATAATTCTACCGAAAAAAACTATATGATCATATAGGTGACGGACGTGACCGGATGGTACGTCACGGTAATACCTTGAAATCTAACCAGTTAGCGGTGCCGCCATGGCCAGAACCATGACCAGGAATCACGAACACTACCGCCGCGCGCTCAAGCGGTTGCCGCTGGGGGTCGCGTCCAACTTTCGCTTCTGGGGTGAGGACCGCACCATCTACGTGAAGCACGGACGCGGCGCACGCGTGACCGACATCGACGACAACGTGTACGTCGACTATCGCATGGGTTACGGGCCCGCGATCCTGGGTTACGCGGATCCGCGGGTGGACGCGGCCGCGCGCGCCGGCATGGAGGTGGGCGGCGTGTTTGCGCTGTCGACCGAGTGCGAGTACCGGGTCGCCGAACGCATCGCGCAGATGGTGCCGGCGGCCGAACTGGTGCGGTTCTCCAACTCCGGGACCGAGGCGGTGATGGCGGCGCTGCGTCTGGCGCGTGCCTACACCGGCAGGGACAACTACGTCATCCTGGAAGGCAGTTACCACGGCCTGTTCGACGCGGCCATGTGGTACACGCCGATGGACAAGTGGCAGCAGGTGGGAGATCCGCAGGTCTACCCCTACAGCGAGGGCGTGCCGTTGAGCACGCGGCAGTTCGCGCACTTCGTGCAGGCGAACGACGCCAATCAGCTCGAGGACGTACTCAAGCGCCACGGCCACTCGATCGCGTGTCTGCTGATCGAGCCGATCATGGGCAATTGCTTAGGGATTGCCGCCGATCCGGCTTACCTGCGCGCGGCGCGCGAGCTGTGTGACCGCTACGGCGTCGTGATGCTCATCGACGAGGTGAAGACCGGCTTTCGCGTCGCGCGGGGCGGCGCGCAGGAACTGTACGGGGTGCGCGCCGACCTGTGCACCTTCGCCAAGGCACTCGCCAACGGTTACCCGATCTCGGTGCTCGCGGGGCGCGAAGACATCATGCGCAAGCTCGGCAAGGGGGTCGCGCATGGCGGCACCTACACGGCGCACCCGGTGTCGCTCGCCGCGGCGGAAAAGACCCTGGAGATTCTCGCCGACACCGACGCGCTCGAGCGCGTCGCCGCCTATGGAACGCGGTTGCGCGTCGGCATGAGCACGATCCTCAAGGCCCGCGGCATCGCCCACAGCTTCGTGGGCCACCCCTCGATGAGCGGCCTGTACTTCGCCCACGATCCGCCGCGGACCTACCGGGACTGGAAGGGCAGCGACTACACCTTTTACGACGCCGCGGCCAGGGTGCTGCACGATGAGCGCATCCTGTGCGAGCCGGACTCACGCGAGCCGTGGTTCGTGTGCGCCGCGCATGATGACTCGTGTCTCGCCGACACGCTGGCGGCCTTCGAGGTGGCGATCGACCGCACACTCAATGCGCTCGGCAGCACGCGGCGCGTGCCGGCCTGAAGGTGAGCGCGCCCGCGGCCAGGCGACATGACGCCATCGTGGTGGGCGCCGGCCACAATGGGCTGGTGGCCGCCTGCTACCTGGCGCGCGCGGGACTTGACGTGCTGGTGCTCGAGCGCAACGCCTACATCGGCGGCGCCGCGGTCAGCCGCAGGCTGTACGACGGCTTCACCTATTCGAACTGTTCATACGTATGCAGCCTGCTGCGCACGGAAATCATCCGCGGCCTCGAGCTGCCGCTCCACGGCCTGCAGATCATCCCTTACGAGGGCGGCTGCACGCTGATGCGCAACGGCGAACACCTGGCGCTCTACGACAACCACGACGCCCTGCGGCGCGAGATCGCCCGCCATTCGCGCCGCGATGCGGAGAGCTACGACCGCTTCGTACGCGACATGCTGCGTCACTGCCGCTTCATCAAGCCGCTGCTGCTGCGCGAGCCGCCCGATCCGACCTCCTTCAGGCCGCGCGATATCCACGAGCTCTTATGGCTCGGGCGGCATTTCCACCAGCTCGGCGAGGCGCGCATGTACGACACGCTGCGCTTCTGGACGCAAAGCTGCGCCGATCTGCTGGATGAGTATTTCGAAAGCGATATCGTCAAGGCGCACCTGGCCGGCAGCTCCATCATCGGCACCGCGCTCGGTCCGCGTTCGGCGGGCACCGCCTACGTGCTGTTGCACCACTACATGGGCAGCATCGACGGGGCGGTCGGCGCCTGGGGGTTCGCCCGCGGCGGCATGGGCGCGGTGACGCAGGCGCTGGCGGCCTCGTTTGCGGCGAGCGGCGGCACGCTGCGCAGCAGTGCGCCGGTCGATGAGATCCTGGTGCGCGGTGGGCGCGCCGCCGGCGTGCGGCTCGCGGGCGGGGAGGAGATTCACGCCGGCGTGGTGGTTTCCAATCTCGATGTGCGCCGTACCTTCCTCGAGACGGTGGCGCCAGAGCACCTGCCGCCCGAGTTCCTTGCACAGGTGCAGCGCTTCAAGATCCGTGGTTCCTCCGGCAAGCTCAACATCGCGCTCGACGGCCTGCCGCACTTTCCGGCAATCCCGCACGGCTCGCCGTGCACCCGCGGCGACATGCACGTCACCGATACCATCGACATGCTGGAGCGCGCCTACGATGACTGGAAAGAGGGGCGCTGGTCGCGCGCCCCCTACATCGACATGCTGATTCCTTCGCAGATCGACCCGACCATGGCGCCCGACGGCAAGCACTACATGTCGGTGTTCGTGCAGTATTGCCCCTATGAACTCGCCGACGGCGCGTGGACCCCGCAGAAGCGCCAGGCATTCGGCGACACCGTCATCGACACCATTGCGCGACACAGTCCGGACTTCAAGGACCTGATCCTGCATGCGGAAATCCGCACGCCGCATGACATCGAGGCCGAGGTCGGACTCACCGAGGGCAATATCTTCCAGGGCGAGCTGACCTTCGATCAGCTGCTCTTCAACCGGCCGATACCCGGTTACGCGCAATACCGCGCGCCGGTGCGCGGCATGTACATGTGCGGGGCGAGCACCCATCCGGGCGGCGGCGTGATGGGCGCGCCGGGCGCCAATGCCGCGGGCGCGATCCTGCGCGATCTGCGCCGGGCGCAATCAACATGAGCGCGACCGGCAGGCCGCGCTACGACTGCATCGTGGTGGGCGGTGGCCACAACGGACTGGTGTGCGCGGCGTATCTGGCGCGCGGCGGGCGTTCGGTGCTGGTGCTGGAGGCGGCCGCTCAGGTGGGTGGGGCTGCGGTCACGCGCGAGTTTGCGCCCGGCTTTCAGGTGTCATCGTGCGCGCACCTGTTGCACCTGATGCCCGGGGCACTGATGCGCGAGCTCGGCTTGAGCGCCCAGGGACTGAAGCTCGCCGCGCAGCACCTGCCCACCACGGCGCTGGCCGGCGACGGTGCGCATCTGTCGCTGGCGCCCCAAGGTGTGGCGCAGCGGCTGCCGGCGGACGCAGCGGCGTACGGGGAATGGCAGGCGCAGGTTCTGCGCCTCGCAGCCGCACTGCACCCGGTGCTCACCGAGGCGCCGCCACGTCTGGGTACCGGGTCGTGGCGGGAGCGCGCGTCGCTTCTGCGCCTGGGCTGGCGCATCCGCCGCCTTGGCCGGCGCGACATGCGCGAGCTGTTGCGCATCGGTGGCATGAATGTGCAGGACCTGCTGGATGAACGCTTCGCGTCACCGCTGCTGAAAGGCGCGCTGGCGCTGGATGCCGTGCTGGGAACGAACTTAGGTCCGCGCTCGCCCGGCAGCGTGCTCACGCTCCTGTACCGCATGGCGGCCGCCGGCGGTGCGGAGGCGCTCGCGCAACCCGCGGGCGGGCTCGGTGCGCTGTCGGCAGCACTGGCAGCCGCGGCCACCGCGGCCGGTGCGCAGATTCGCACCGAGGCGCCGGTCGCACGCATCCTGGTGAGCGCGGACCGCGCGAGTGGGGTGGTGCTCGCGTCCGGGGAGGAGATTGCCGCGGACGTGGTGGTATCGAGCGCCGATCCGAAGACGACTTTCCTCGGGCTTCTGGGCAGCGAGCACCTGGACGCGGGCTTCACGCGCCGCGTGGCACAGTTGCGTACCGGCGGACTGGCGGCGAAGCTGCACCTGGCGCTCGAGCGGCTGCCGCAGTTTCCGGGCCTTGACCGGCAGGCCCTGCGCGGCCGGCTGCTGATCGCGCCGTCGCCGCACTATATTGAGCGTGCTTTCAATCATGCCAAGTACGGGGAGTTCTCGGCGGCTCCGATGCTGGAGATCACCGTGCCGACGCTCGCCGATCCGACACTCGCGCCGCCCGGCAAACACGTGCTCTCGGCAATCGTGCAATACGCACCTTACGCGCTGCGGTCCGGCTGGCAGGCGCAGCGCCAGCCCTTCACCGACCTGGCGATCGACACGATCGGCGCGTTCGCGCCGGACCTGCGCGACTGCCTGCACAGCGCGCAGCTGCTGACGCCGGCGGACATCGAACGGGAGTTTCGCATTGCCGGCGGGCACTGGCATCACGCCGAACTCGCGCTCGACCAGTTCTTCCTGGTGCGCCCGGTCGCGGGAGCGGCGCAATACCAGGCGCCGGTGGCCGGCCTGTACCTGTGCGGCGCGGGCTGCCATCCGGGCGGCGGGGTGATGGGAGTCGCCGGCCGCAACGCCGCGCGGCAAGTGCTGCGCCAGGCAGCCTGAGATGCTCACCGAGACCGAGCCACACTTTCGCCAGCCGCTGCTGAAGACGCCGTTCCACGAGCGTGCCCGGGCCTTGAGCCAGGTGGACAGCTTCGTTGCCTGGAGCGGCTACTCCACGGTCGACGTGTTCACGACCGTCGAGCAGGAATACTTCGCCATCCGCAACTCGACCTCGGTGTACGACCTCACCCCGATGGTGAAGTACCGCATCGCCGGCGCCGGCGCGCTGCGCTTCCTGAATCGTCTGATGACGCGCGACATGCGCAAGCTCGCGCCCGGCAGGGTTGCCTACAGCGTCTGGTGCAACGACAGCGGCCATCTCATTGATGACGGCACGGTGTTCTGCCTCGCCGCTAACGAGTATCGGCTGTGCACCGCGGAGCGGCAGCTGGATTGGCTGAGCGCATCGCGCATAGGCTTTGACGTGGAGATCGCCGAGGTAACCGAGGAGGTCGCGGCACTCGCCCTCCAGGGCCCCACATCCTGTGCGCTGCTGCGGGCCTTGGGGCTTGACGGGGTGGAGCGACTGAAGCCCTTTGAGCTCGGCCAGTTCGCAGTGCCGCCGGCCGCGCAGCCCGTCATGGTGTCGCGCACCGGTTTCACCGGCGACCTGGGGTATGAGCTGTGGATGCAGCCGGCAGACGCGGAGGGCGTGTGGGATGCGCTCATGGACGCCGGGCGCACCCGCGGCATCCGGCCGATCGGCTCGCGCGCACTGAACATCGCCCGCATCGAGGCCGGGTTCCTGCTGCCGAACCTCGACTTCATTTCTGCCGCGCACACGTTGCGCATCGGCACCGAGCGCTCGCCGCTGGAGCTCGGGCTCGGCTGGCTGGTCGACTTCGGCAAGGGGCATTTCACCGGCCGGCGCGCCCTGCTCGAAGAGCAGCGGCACGGACCCGCGCGCCTGCTGGTCGGACTCGACGTCGAGGGCAATAAGCCCGCGCACAATGCGCTCCTGTACGCGGACCGCGCCGGCAAGAAGCAGGTCGGCAGCGTCACGTCGGCCACCTGGTCACCCACCACCAAGCGCAACCTCGCGCTCGCGATGGTTGATGCACCACACTTCGCCATGGGCGCGACGGTGTGGGCCGAGATCTATCTGAACCGTGAGCTCACCTGGCAGCGGCGCATGGCGCGGGCGCGGGTCGTGGAGCGGCCGTTCTACGCTCCGGCGCGCCGTCGCGCGACGCCGCCGGCGGATTTCTAAAGGCGAGGCAACCGGGAAGTCATGATAGCAACGCAGTCGAAAGCGCTCGCCGAGCGGCCGTGGCTTGACCCGCTCGCCACGCCGCAGATCGTGATCGACGGCGTCGGCAAGACCTTCGGTGCCGCAACCGCGGTCGACAACGTCAATCTCACCATCTTCAAGGGTGAGATGTTCGCGCTGGTGGGCGCCTCGGGCTGCGGCAAGACCACGCTGCTGCGCATGCTCGCGGGCTTCACCCATCCCAGCAGCGGCCGCATCTGCATCGACGGCGTCGACATGAGCACCATCCCGCCGCACGAGCGGCCGGTCAACATGATGTTTCAGTCGTACGCACTGTTTCCGCACATGACGGTGGAGAGCAACGTCGGCTATGGCCTGCGCCGGCTGCGGCTGGATGCGGCCGCGAAGCGCCAGCGGGTCCAGGAGGCGCTCGACATGGTGCAGCTCGGCGCGCTCGCGGCACGCCGGCCACACCAGCTCTCCGGCGGCCAGCGGCAGCGCGTGGCGCTGGCGCGCGCCCTGATTCGCCGCCCGAAGGTGCTGCTGCTCGATGAGCCGCTGTCCGCGCTGGACAAGAAGCTGCGCGAACAGACCCAGTTTGAGCTCATGGATCTGCAGCAGAAGGTCGGCATCACCTTCATCGTCGTGACCCATGACCAGGATGAGGCGATGGCGCTTGCCACCCGTATCGCCGTCATGGACCGCGGCCAGGTGGTGCAGGTCGGCACGCCGGCGCAGATCTACGAGTTTCCGTGCAGCCGCTTCGTCGCCGACTTCGTCGGCACCACCAATCTTTTCGAGGGCACGGTGAGCGCCTGCGAACCGGGCCTGATCACGGTGGATTGCGCCGAGGCAGGCGGCGAGCTGCTGGTGGATGACGAGGGGCGTTTCACGGTCGGGCAGCGCGTGTGGGTGGCGTTGCGGCCGGAAAAGGTGCGGCTCGGCAAGCAACCGGTGAGCGCCGTGCGGGTCAATCAGCTGCGCGGTACGGTCTGG
The DNA here is from genome assembly GCA_963718865.1 of uncultured Gammaproteobacteria bacterium. Classification (GTDB taxonomy): domain Bacteria; phylum Pseudomonadota; class Gammaproteobacteria; order Steroidobacterales; family Steroidobacteraceae; genus 13-2-20CM-66-19. The sequence continues at coordinate 289,472 of CAVRAE010000003.1, forward strand.
GAGCTCGGCTACCTCGGTAACCGCTCGACCTACAGAATCAGAACCGCGACCGGCAAGCTGGTCACCGTCTTCGCCCAGAACGAGCGCCGCACTTCGGAGGCGGCCATCGACTGGAGCGACGAGGTGTTCGTGAGCTGGAGTGCGGATGCGGCGGTGCTGTTGCAGTCCTGACGACGCTTCGGGGAAGGGAAGGATAAGCACATGATGAAATCGACTCGCGCGATCCTGATCAGCACTTGCCTGCCGCTGGCGGCGCTGGCTGCACTGGCTGCACCGCAGGCGGCGCGCGCCGACGATCTGGCGGTGGTTCCGGCCGGCACCGCCGTGGCGCCGGCAACGGGCAGCAACACTGCGACGCGCGCCGAGGGGCCGCTGCAGGAAGTCGTCGTCACGGCGACGCGTCGCGAGGAGTCGCTCAGTAAAGTGCCGATCAGCGTGACGGCAATTACCCAGGACGACATGGACATGAAGGGCATCCGGGACTTCCAGGACATCGTGCGCTTCACACCAGGGGTGAGCATCGACACCGCGGGAACCAACGCGATTTCCATCCGCGGAATTTCCTCCTCGGCCGGGGCGGGCACGACCGGGATTTACCTCGATGACACGCCCATCCAGATGCGTGACGTCGGCTTCAACCCCGACGACACGCTGCCCAAGACCTTCGACCTCGAACGGGTCGAGGTACTGCGCGGACCCCAGGGTACGCTGTTCGGCTCAGGTTCCGAGGGCGGCACCGTGCGCTACATCCTGACGCAGCCGAGCCTCACTTCTTCCAGCAGCTACGCGCGTGCCGAGACCTCGTACACCGAATACGGCCAGCCGAGCTACGAGTTTGGCATCGCTCATGGCCAGCCGATCATCGACGGCACGCTCGGATGGCGCGCCAGTGCCTGGTACCGCGAGGACGGCGGCTGGGTTAACCGCGTGGACCCGACGACCGGCGCCCAGACCGAGGCCAATGCCAATTATGCGGGGACGGTGATGTTGCGCCTGGCGGCGGTCTGGCAGCCGGCAGGCGCCTTTACGGCCACACCCAGCGTCGTCTATCAGAACTCGAAGAAGCACGACAACTCGACCTACTGGCCGGCGTACTCCAACCCCTCGGCCGGGGAGTTCAACACCGCGACCCCGGAGCGCATCCCGGTTGACGACGAGTGGTACTTGTCGGCGCTGAAGCTGCAATGGGATGTCGGCAAGACCCAGATCATTTCCAACAGCTCCTACTATCACCGCACGGAGTACACCGGCTACCAGGGCACGGTCTATGACCTGAGCTATTTCCAGCTGCTCGGCTGGTCGAATAACCCCTTGTCGGGCGGGCTCGGATGTCTCGCCAGCGCCCCACCCAACACCTGCCCGTGGTATCCGCTGATCGACGGCAATGGGATCCACCTGCCGGCGGGGTTGAGCAACTTCCAGACACCCAACGTGATCACCAACCGGCAGGACAGCTACGTGCAGGAAGTGCGCTGGCAATCCAACGACGAGACGTCCCGGTGGCACTGGACGGCGGGCCTTTTCTGGCAACTGGCGAAGGAGGGCAGCACCGAGAACCTGGAGGACCCCACCGGCCAGATCAACACCTTCTTCAATACACTCTACGGTGAGTCCGCCACCGCTTTCTTTGGTAACTATTACTCCTGTCCGACCAACGCCGCCTATACGTACGTTCCGGCATGTTCGATCTACTACCTCAACAGCACGACGTTTGATAAGCAGATCGCCGCCTACGGCGAGTTGAGTTACGCGTTTTCCGATCAATGGCGGCTCACCCTCGGTGAGCGCGTGGCGCACATGACGTTCAATATCTCGAGCTACGCGGACGGGCTGGAGAACTTCGGTCCCATCATCCCCGGTGAGGCCGGTGTACCGCGAACCGCAGCGAGCAGCGAGACCCCGAATACCCCCAAGGCGAGCCTCGCCTACCAGATGGATCCGGCCGACCTCTTCTACGCGACCTACTCGAAGGGTTTTCGCGCTGGTGGCGGCAACCCGCCGCTGCCGTCGTACTGCAACACGGATCTTATGAGTGAAACCGGCTTCAGCCAGGCGCCGCCGACCTACGGGTCGGATTCGACGCAGAACTATGAGATCGGTTCAAAGAACACCATAGGCAGCAGCCTGCGCGTCGCCACCAGCGTTTACTACATCAAGTGGAACAACATACAGCAGAGCATCTACGTCGCCGGCAGCTGCGGCCTGCAGTTCATCGACAACGTCGGCACGGCGGTCGCAAAGGGGTTCGACCTGCAGGCGCAATGGGCCCTCGGACCGATGTTCTTCGATCTCGCCGCGGGGTACACGTCGGCGCGTTTTTCCGCGGACTCGTCGATCGTAAATTCCGCGGGTGTGCCCCTGGTGCGGGAAGGCGATGCCATCTCCGGTCAGGCCGCCATCAACTCTGCCCCCGGGACCGATGCTCCCTGGACGGTAGCTCTCGGCGCCGAGTACCGCTTCCACCCGCTGCAGCACGACGCGTTCGTGCGCGTCGACTGGGAGTACCAGAGCAGGAATCCCTGGCTGGCGGCGCTGCAGGATCCAAACACCTCGCAGTTCATCCCCTCCCAGGTGCCGGCGAGCTATTCGTTGCCGGCGACGAGTTTCACCTCACTGCGAGCGGGGCTGGTGCTGGGAGACTGGCAGGTGTCGGCGTTCATGGACAACGTGTTTGATTCGCATACGGTGTTGAACTATGCCCTGGGGCAGAGCGACAGCTATGCAATGGGGTTAGGGGTTGCGCCGCCCACGACGCAGCAGAACCAGTTCACCTACCGGCCACGTACCGTGGGAATCACCGCGACCTGGAGGATCGGGCACTAGTTCACGCGACGCCGCGCAGCGCGGGCCTTTAGCAGCATCGGGCGAGCGGGTAATGTGACGCGCGTCACTTCCCGTGCGCGTCGCTATGGCCGTCCCGCCCGATTCTGAGAGGCGAGGACGCTAACCGAAGCACGTTTCGATTTAGCTTAATCCCGTGAACATACGGTTCAAGGTGATTGCGCTGATCGCCGTGATATTCGCCGTTCTCAGCCTTGCGGAGATCCTGGTTGAGCGGCAGGTCGTCATGCCCAGTTTCGCGGAGCTGGAGCGCACGGATGCACGTTCCACGATGCGGCGTATCGACTATGCGCTTGACCTGACGCTCGAGCGCGTCGCGCTGTCTGCGACCGACTGGGGCAACTGGGCCGACACTTACCGCTTTGTGCAGGATCACAATCCGCAATACATCGCGGCCAACATCACCGATCTTGCGCTCAGGCAGCTCAACGTCAATGTAGTGCTGGTCGTCGACCTTGACGGCAGGTTCGTGCTGTCAAGAGACCTGGACCTTACGTCCGACCGTGCGCTGGGGCTCGACCTCGCAGCTCGCAGGGCGCTGCCGGATGATTTCCCGTGGCGCGCCAGTCTGCGCGCCGGTCGGGCGGCGAAGGGACTGCTGCAAACCAACCGCGGCATCCTGATGCTGGCGGCCGCGCCGGTGCTCGACGGCAACGGTGGCGGGCCGACCCGCGGCATGGTGATCCTCGGACGGCTGCTCTCGCCCGCGGCCATCCGCAACATCGGCGCGCAGACCCAGACGCAACTGGCGATGCTGTCACCGGCCGCGGACCAGGCAGCCGCGGACCTCATCGAGACCGACACGGTCACGCAGGTATACCGTTCGTTCGAGGACGTCTACGGCCGGCCGATCATGCGTTTGCGTGTCGATGTGCCGCGCGAGGTCACGATGCGTGGCCGCACGGCGGTGCTCTACGCCTCGGCCTGCATGATCGCCGCGGCCGTGATCGTGCTGATCCTGCTGTTGGTGGTGCTGAGTCGCATGATTCTCAGCCCGCTCGCGCTGGTGACGCGGCACGCAGTGGCGCTCGGGGAAGACAAGGACCTGACGACGCGGCTCGATCTGAAACGCGACGACGAAATTGGTGTGCTGGCGCAGGAGTTTGATCGCATGGTGGAGCGGGTCGCACACTCGCGTACCCAGCTGGTTGACCAGTCCTACCAGGCTGGCTTCGCGGAACTTGCCGCCGGCGTATTGCATAATCTCGGCAACGCGATGACGCCCATTGGTGTGCGGCTCGCGAGCCTGAACGAGCGGCTGCGGTCGGCGCCAGTAGTGGATGCCGAAGAGGCAGCCGGGGAGCTGTGTGCCGGGACGGCGGATGCACAGCGCAGTGCCGATCTTAAGGAGTTCCTGCGGCTGGCGTGCCGGGATCTGGGGCGCACGCTCAGCCTCGCGCAGGACGACGCGGCGGTGGTCACTCGTCAGGCGAGCATTATTCAGGCCGCGCTTACCGAGCAGCTGCGCGCGGCGCGCAATCAGCACGTGATCGAGCCGGTACGCCTTACAGAGCTCGTGGCACAGTCGCTGGAGATTGTCCCGGACACGTGTCGGGCGCGCCTGCAGATCGACGCCGACGACACCTTGCGCGGGCTGGGCGTGGTGCGCGTCGCGCGTACGGTGCTGCGCCTGATCCTGCAGAACCTGATCATCAACGCCGCGGACGCGGTGCGCGATGCCGGCAAGGAGCGCGGCGTGCTGCGTGTCAGCGCCGAAATCCTCCACGAGGCGCAACAGCAGCAGCTGCACCTGCATTGCAAGGACGATGGTGTCGGCATCCCCGCGCAGAATCTCGCGCGGGTGTTCGAAAAAGGCTTCTCGACGAAATCACCGGAAACCAACCACGGCATCGGCCTGCACTGGTGCGCCAATGCCATCAACGCCCTGGGCGGGCGAATCTGGGCCAGCAGCGACGGCCCGGGGCGCGGCGCGTCGATACACCTGATCGTACCGCTCGCCGACCGTGAAACTGCCTCCCTCGCCGGAGCTGCCTGAGGTTCCTATGGCTGAGCACAATCCCACCCCCATCCGGGTACTCGTCGTCGACGACGAGCCGGAGATCCGCGACTCCTACCGGCAGATCCTCGCGACCAGCGAGGCGAGTCTGGAGATGACCGGCTTCCACGAGCTGCGTAGCCGGTTGTTCAAGAAGAACCCGACGCAGGCGCTGCGGGCCTCGGGGGCAGCAGGCGTAACCAGCTTCGAGCCGGTATTCTGCGACCAGGCCCAGGAGGCAGTCGCGGCGGTGAAGGACGGGCTGGCGCGCGACCAGCCTTTCGCGGTCGTGTTCCTCGATATGCGCATGCCTCCCGGCCACGACGGCGTGTGGGCGGCGACCAAAATCCGCGAGCTCGATCCGGCGGTTGAGATCGTCATCTGCACGGCCTACTCGGATGCGGATCCGTGCGAGATCGGCAGCTATGTCCCGCCCGAGGACAAACTCTCCTACCTGCAGAAGCCGTTCCACCCGCACGAAGTGCGCCAGATGACCATCGCGCTCGCCAGCAAGTGGCGCGCCGAGCGGCGCATCGTGAAACTGGCGTACTTCGATACGCTCACCGGCCTGCCGAACCGCGAGCAGTCCCGCAATCGCCTGGTAGGGGCGCTGCAGTCGGCGAAGGAAAATGCCCGCAGCATGGCGGTGCTGTACCTGGATCTGGATAATTTCAAGCGCGTCAACGACACGCTGGGTCACGCGGCCGGCGATGCGCTGCTGTGTGTGGTGGCGGATCGCTTGCGCAGCTCGCTGCGCTACGGCGCGGATGCCGACGGTCGCGGATCGGCCAACAGCCCCCGCCCGGGTGACATCGCGCGCCTCGGGGGTGACGAGTTCCTGGTGCTGCTGCCGAACCTGCGCAGCACGGTCGACGCGAGCGGGGTAGCCGAGCGGCTGATCCTGGCGCTGCGCGAACCGATCCAGCTGGCGTCGAACTCACTGGTGGTCACGCCCAGCGTGGGCATTGCGATCTATCCCCAGGACGGCAGCGACGCCGAAACCCTGCTGCGCAATGCGGATCTCGCGATGTATTTTGCCAAGCGCCGCAGCCCCGGCACCCACGCGTTTTTTGATGTTTCCATGAACGCGACTGTCTTGCAGCGCTTCACCATCGAGGAACAGCTGCGCGGCGCGCTGGAACGCAACGAGTTTTCCCTGCAGTACCAGCCGCAGTTCGACGTCCGCACCGGGGGGATTTCCGGGGTGGAGGCGCTGCTGCGATGGACCAACGCGGAGCTTGGCGCCGTGAGCCCCGCCGAGTTCATCCCGGTCGCCGAGGAAACCGGGCTGATCCTCGCCATCGGCGCCTGGGTGTTGCGCCAGGCCTGCCAACAGGCGCAGGCGTGGCGCACGGAGGGGTTGCCACTGCAAAGAATGGCGGTGAACGTTTCCGGGCGGCAGTTTGCGCTGGCCGAGTATTCACGTGAGGTCGCCACGATCCTCAAGGAAACCGGGCTCGAGCCGGGGGTGCTGGAGCTTGAGATCACCGAATCGGTCGTCATGGCTGACGAGGCGTGGGCCGAAAAGGCCATCAATCAGCTCAAAGAACTCGGCATTTGTCTTGCCATCGACGACTTTGGCACCGGCTACTCGAGCTTCGGCCGTCTGCGGAACTTTGCGGTGGATCGGCTCAAGATCGACCGCTCCTTCGTCACCAGCATCACCGAATGCAGCGACGATCGGGCGATCGCCGCGGCTATCATTGCCATGTCGCGCTCGCTGCGTATCAACGTCACGGCCGAGGGCGTGGAGAATTTCCCGCAACTGGCCTTCCTGCAGGAGCAGCACTGCCAGGATGCGCAGGGATTTCTCCTCAGCCGGCCGCTGCAGGCGGACGCTGCGCGGGAGCTGTTGCGGCGGGTGAACGAGTTGGGTGACGCCTCGCGAACGCAGCGGCTGAAGGCCATCACCGGCTAGTGTTGTAGCGGCTGGCCCAACCCGCGCGGAGGATGCTACCGTGGCGACAGCATGCCAACAGGCGACACACCCGCTGCCGCGGCGGCCGCGGCCGCAGCGGTTCCGCGCGCTGAGCGACTGAACACGCGCGGCGCCGCGGTCGTCGGACTCGCGGTGCTGTGCAGTCGCGTGCTTGGTCTGGCACGCGAGCAGATCTTCGCGGCGCTGTTCGGCGGCGGGCGCGTGATGGATGCCTTCACCATCGCGTTCCGGATTCCCAACCTGTTGCGCGACCTGTTCGCCGAAGGCGCGCTGTCCACCGCCTTCGTAACCGTCTTCAGCCGCACCGGCGTGCTTGAGGACGACGCCTCGGCCTGGCGCCTCGCCAACAAGGTCGCAACACTCGCGGCGGTAACCTTAAGCGCGATCACCGTGCTCGGCATACTCACGGCGCCGTGGCTGGTGGGCCTGCTGGCGCCGGGGTTCGATCCGCAGAAGGCCGCGCTCACCGTCACGCTCACGCGCGTGATGTATCCGTTCATCCTGCTGGTGTCGCTGGCGGCGCTCGTCATGGGGATGCTCAACGCGCGCAACGTCTTCGGCGTGCCGGCGATGGCCTCGAGTTTTTTCAATCTCGGCTCGATCATCGCCGGGGTTCTCATCGGCCTGTGGCTCGATCCGCATTTCGGCGAACGCGCGATCCTGGGACTTGCCATCGGCACGCTCATCGGCGGCGCGCTGCAGCTGCTGGTGCAGCTGCCGACGCTGCATGCCCAGGGCTACGCCTGGCGCGCGGATTTTCATTGGCGTGACCCGGGCGTGCGCGCCATCCTGCGCCTGATGGGGCCGTCGGTGATCGCGGCCAGCACCACCCAGGTGAATGTGCTGGTCAACTCGGTATTCGCATCCAAACTGGGCGACGGACCGACCTTCTGGCTCACGGTCGCCTTCCGGCTGATGCAGTTGCCGCTGGGGATTTTCGGGGTGGCGCTCGGCACCGTGGCGCTGCCGCTGCTGGCGCGCATGGCCGCCAGCGGCAATACCGCCGGGTTTCGCAGTGAGCTGGCGCGCGGCATGCGCCTCGCCTTCCTCATGACCATTCCGGCGAGCGTCGGTCTCATGGTGCTCGCCGAGCCGATCATCTCGGTGCTCTACCAGCACGGCCGCTTCGGCGCCCACGAGACCGCGGAATCCGCCGGCGCACTGCGTTTCTATGCCATCGGCCTGTGCGGCTACGCGGCGCTCAAGGTGCTGGTGAACGCCTTCTATGCGATCGACCGGCGCAAGACGCCGATGGTGGTGAGCTTCGTCGCGGTGGGAGTCAACCTGGTTCTGAGCTGGATCTTCACCGTCAGGCTGGGCTGGGGCCACCGCGGCCTCGCCTTCTCCACCGCCTGCGTCGCCACCAGCAACTTCCTCATTCTCTATATCCTGATGCGCGCGCACCTCGGCCGGCTCGAGTCGCGCGCCATGGCCGTGCTGCTCGCGCGCGTGGCGCTCGCCTCGCTCGCCCTGCTCGCCATCGCCGGGGGCGGCAAGTGGCTGCTCCTCGACGGCTGGCCGATACAGCCCTTCTGGCCGAAGCTTGCGAGCCTGACGCTTGTCATCGGTCTTGCCGCTGCCGCGTTCTTCCTGGTTGCGAGCGCGCTGGGAATCGGCGAGGTACGTGAGCTCACGCAGGCACTGCGTCGCCGGCTGCGCGCGCGCAACCCCTGACCATCGCCGCTGTCCAAGACCCCAGCGGGCGCAACGGTGCCCGAAGCACAGGTTCGGTCGCTACATTCAGTCGCGATTCAGTTACAGCAAAGGATGATGCAACCCATGAACGCCTACCTCCGCTCGGCCGTAATGCTCCTGGTCCTGACCGTGTTGTCAGGTTTCGCCGCACCGGCATTCGCGCAGCAGTACCCGGGGTACTACGCAGAGCGCCCGGTGCGGTGGTTCATCGACGGCGGTGCCAGCATCACCCAGGGTGACGCCGCGGCCGATTTCGACAACGGCTTCACGTTCGGCGGCGGAGTGAACATCCTGCCGCAGCCGGGGGTGCCGTTCGGGCTGCGCTTCGAGGTGAACTATGCCCGTTCGGACGCGACCAGCAGCTTCATCAACGCCAACGAGACGGCCACCGGCACGCCGATCGACCATGGCTCGATGCAGACCGTCACGGGCTTCGCCGACGCAGTGCTGCGCACGCCCATCAATCCCTACGTGCACGTCTATGGGCTCGCCGGCGTCGGGCTCGGCTACCGCCGCATCGAGCTCACTCAGAACGGCTTCTTCTGCGACGCGTTCTTCTGCGGCCCGGGTGGCGGGCATGACATAGTCGCCAGCAACGATGTCACCCGTTTTGCCTGGAACGCCGGCTTAGGGATCGACTTCGCGCTCCCCGGCGGCCAGGCGTGGTTTGTCGAAGCGCGCTATGAGGAAATCGAAACCGCGAAGCCGACGCAGTTCATCCCGATCCGGGTGGGCCTGCGGTTCTGATAAATTGGCCGAAATCGCCGCGCAGCGATTTCGGCGGACGGTAGTTGCGTTTCCGCCGGCCAAGCGCGTGGCTTGATGCACAAATGCCCCGATCACCTCAGCAGCCGAGCACTTCATGGCAAGGTTGGGCGCATGGGGTTTGGCCGGCTACCTCGGTGGGCCTAGCGGGCAAAATCCAGGCAGGCTTGGAGTACGCGCGCGAGCACCGCGCGCAGCGGCGCGGCGAAATCCTCGTCATAAGCACACGGCCAGCTGGCGGCGTCTACCTCGCCGGCTGGTTCGCGTAAGTAGGCGCGGCACGCCAGTTCCATCTGCACGGCATGCACGCCGTCCTGGGGTGCCCCGTAGTGCCGGGTGGTGTAGCCACCGCGGAAGCGCCCGTCGGTCACCCGCGTAAGCCCGGTGGCATCGCACAGCGTCTCGATGGAGCGCGTAAGGGCCGCGTCGCAACTTGCCCCACTGTTGGTACCGATGTTGAAGTGCGCCAGTGTGCCGGGGAACAGTCGCGGGACCCGCGAGCGGATCGAGTGGCAGTCGTAGAGCACGACTACACGGTGTGCGGCGTGCAGACGCCCGATCTGATCGCCGATCACGCGGTGATAAGGCTCGAAATACTCCCGGCGCCGGGTGGCAATTTCCTCCGCACCCGGCGCCGCGCCTGCGCCGTATAGCGGCTCGCCATCGAAAGTGGTGGTCGGACACAACTCGGTGGTGGCCTGGCCGGGATAGAGGGAGATGCCGGATGGGTCGCGGTTGGCGTCAATGACAGTGCGCGACACGCCGGTGCGCACGATAGTTGCCCCGAGATCCGCGGCGAACGCGTACAAGCGCTCGATCCACCAGTCCGTGTCCTTGCGCGCCAGCCATGGCGAGGGCAGCTGAGCGGCGATGCGCGAGGGGATAACGGTCCCGGTGTGCGGCATGCACAGCAGCAGCGGCGCATCCCCGCGCTGCACCTGCAGCCACGACGCTTGGTTCTCATCGCCCATACATCAATAATGTACGCCATGACGAACCTGTGGTTTGAATCGGCACTGTTGCCGCAGGGTTGGGCGACGCAGGTGCGCCTTACCGCGGCCGAGGGGCACATCGAGCGTGTCGCGGTGGGGGTGCCCGCGCAACCCGGGGATGAATCGCACGCCATTGGTGTGCCGGGGCTTCCGAACCTGCACAGCCACGCCTTCCAGCGCGGCCTTGCCGGACTCACCGAGCGGCGCGCAGCGGCGCACGACAGTTTCTGGAGCTGGCGCGAACTCATGTACCAGTTCGTGGAACGCATGGACCCGGACGAGTTTGAGGCCCTGAGCACGCTCGCCTACGCGCAGATGCTCGAGGGCGGGTTCACGCACGTCGGGGAATTTCACTACCTCCACCACGATCGCAATGGGGCGCCGTTTGCCGATCCGGGCGAACTTGCGGCCCGCATCGCCGCCGCCGCCGCCCACAGCGGCATAGGCCTCACGCTCCTGCCGACGTTCTACGCGCACGCCGGTTTCGGCGGTACCGAACCCACAGCAAGGCAGCGGCGCTTCTGCAACGATGCGGAGCGCTTCACGCGCATCGTCGAGGCGAGCCGCAAGGCAGTGCAGGGGCTCCCCGGGGCCAGGGTCGGCGTCGCGCCGCACAGCCTGCGGGCGGTGACGCCCGGGGAACTCGCCACGGTGGTCGGGCTGGCGGGCGGCGGGGTGATCCATATCCACATCGCCGAGCAGCTGCGGGAGGTCGAAGAATGCCTCGCGTGGAGCGGCCGGCGGCCCGTGGAATGGCTGCTCGACAATCAGGACGTCGATGAACGCTGGTGCCTGGTGCATGCGACGCACGCGACGGATGCGGAGCTCGAGGCGGTGGCGGCGCGCGGCGCGGTGATCGGCCTGTGCCCATTGACGGAGGCGAGCCTCGGTGACGGCATTTTCCCGGCGGCGCGGTTTTTCGCCCAGCGCGGTCGCATCGGTATCGGCAGCGACTGCAACATCCTGCTGGATGCGGCGCAGGAATTGCGGCTGCTGGAGTACTCGCAGCGTCTCGTGCAGCGCGCCCGCAATGTGCTCGCCGCGGGGCACGGCGCTTCCACCGGCAGGAGTCTCTTTGACGCCGCCCTGTCCGGCGGCGCCCAGGCGTTGTACCCCGGCGAGCGGGCGACGGGCCTGGCCCCCGGGGCATCCCTGGACCTGCTCAGTCTCAACGCCGCGCACCCGGCGCTCATCGCACGGCGCGAGGATGAGATCCTCGACAGCTGGATTTTTGCCGGCGGCCAGCCGCTGATCGACTGCGTGTGGCGGGCCGGGGTCAAGCTCGTCAGCGGCGGACGGCACCGCGATCGTGACGGCATCGCCGCGCGCTATGGTCAGGCGTTGCGGCGGCTGCTCGCCTGAAGCGGGTCGCGCCTGCGGAAAATGCTAGCATTACGCGCTTCAATTCTCAGGCGCCGTGAAGCCAGGGCAGGCGGCACGCGTGGCGCGCAAAGGTAGGTTTATGGCACTCAAAATAATGATTCTCGGCGCCAACGGCTTCATCGGCAGCGCCCTCACAAACTCGATCCTGCGCAACCGCGACTGGGATGTTTACGGCATCGACCTGGCGGACAACAAGCTCGGCGACGCGCCCAGGAACCCGCGGTTCCATTTTGTCGAAGGTGACATCACCATCAACAAGGAGTGGGTCGAGTACCACGTGAAGAAGTGCGACGTGGTGGTACCGCTGGTGGCCATTGCCAATCCGGCGCAATACGTCACGCATCCGCTGCGGGTGTTTGAGCTTGATTTCGAGGCCAACATCGACATCGTGCGGCACTGCGTGAAGTACCACAAGCGGCTGATCTTCCCGTCCACCTCCGAGATCTACGGCATGTCGCCGGATCCGGTACTCGACGAGGAGACCAGCCCCCTGACCTACGGCCCGATCAACAAGCAGCGCTGGATATATGCCGCCTCCAAGCAGCTGCTCGACCGGGTGATTTACGCCTATGGCGTGCGTGACAACCTCGACTACACGCTCTTCCGGCCCTTCAATTTCATCGGCCCGAATCTGGATAACGTCGAGGAACCCAAGGAGGGCAGCTCGCGGGTGTTCACCCAGTTCCTCTCCAACGTGCTGTACAAGCGCCCGATCAAGCTCGTCGACGGCGGCAGCCAGAAACGCTCCTTCACCTACATCGACGATGCCATCGAGGCGTTGCTCACCATCCTCGAGAATAACGACGGCTGTGCCAGCCGGCGCATTTTCAACATCGGCAACCCGGCCAACTGCATCTCGATCCGCGATCTCGCGCAACGCACCATCCGCATCGCGCAGGAATTCCCGGTGCTGCGCGACGCGGCCAAGGCGACCCAGATCATCGACATCTCCGCCGGGGACTACTACGGCAAGTACTACCAGGATATCCAGGTGCGCGTGCCGAACGTCGAAGCCGCGAAGCGCGACCTGCACTGGCAGCCCACGACCGACATGGACACCGCGATCCGGCGCACCATCGATTTCTACGTGAAGCAGGAAGGCTTCGGCACCCGCGCGGCGGCAATGGCCGCGGGTATCTGACGGCACGCTGCCGCACGCATGGGCAGCGAGGTGCAGGGGCTGCGCGCGCGGCGGCCCGGATGGCGGGTGTGGACGCTGCTGGCCGTGGCGTGGTTCGCCACCGTACCGCTGCGCCCGATGCTCGATCCTGACGAGGGCCGTTACGCAGAAATTCCGCGCGAGATGCTCGCGAGCGGCGACTGGATTACGCCGCGGTTCGACGGCCTCAAGTACTTCGAAAAGCCGCCGCTGCAGTACTGGGCAACCGCGGCGGTCTATGCGGTTGCCGGCGTGAACGAATGGAGTTCGCGCCTGTGGTCGGCGGGACTCGCGTTCGCCTGCCTGGCGCTGGTGTTTGCCTGGACGGGACGCCTCTACGGCTTCGAGGCGGGTCTCGCGAGCCTCACGGCGCTCGCGCTGAGCCCGTACTTCGGGATCGTCGGCCATCTGAACCTGCTGGACGCGGGCTTTACGTTCTGGCTGAGCTGCGCAGTGTTTGCGTTCACCCTTGCGCAGACGAGCGCGGTGAAATCCGCGCGCGAACGGCGCTGGATGCTCGTCGCCTGGGGCGCGGCCGCGCTGGCCGTGCTGTCCAAGGGAATCGTCGTCGGCGTGCTCGCCGGAACGGCGCTCGTGGTCTACACGCTGCTCGAGCGCGACACGCTCACCTGGCGGCGACTGCATCCGCTGCCGGGGCTCGCGGTATTCGCGTTGCTGGCCGCGCCGTGGTTCATCGTGGTGTCGCTGCGCAACCCCAGTTTTCCCGGATTTTTCTTCGTGCATGAGCATTTCACGCGCTTTCTCACCACGGTGCACCAGCGGGTCGAGCCGTGGTGGTATTTCCTGGCGCTGCTGCTGCTCGGGGCACTGCCGTGGGCGCTGCCGCTGGTGCGGGCCTGCCGCGCGGCGTGGTCGGCGGGCGGCACCGGCACAGCTGCCGGATTCAAACCGCTGAAGTTCCTGGTTCTCTACGCCGGTGTGACGCTGGTGTTCTTCTCCGCCTCCGGCTCCAAACTCGCGCCCTACATCCTGCCGATGTTTCCAGTGCTGGCGGCGGTCACCGGCGTGTTTGTTGCCGACCAGCTGCGCTTTACGCGGCGCGCGGCGCGGATGGCCGGCGGCCTGGTGGTGTTTTTTGCCGCAGGGCTCCTTATCTATAGCGCGCGGCGCAACGGCTTCGTACCGCACCAGGCAATCGTCTGGGCGGCGGTCGCGGTCATCACCGGCTGCTTCGGGGTGGTGGTTACCTTGGGCGCCGCGCGGCTGACACTGGCGACCCGCGTCCTGGTGAGCGCCGCCGGGGCGATCCTCGCCTGGCAGGGCCTGCTGAGCGAATTCACCGCCATTCCGCCGGCGCGCTCGGCACGCGATCTGGTGGCCGCCGTTCGTCCTTACATCAGCGCCGCTACGCCGCTTTACAGCGTCGGACAGTACCGCGAGACCATCTCGCCGTACCTCGGCCGCACGCTGCAGCTGGTCGCGTTCGAGGGCGAGCTGCAGTTCGGCCTGAGCGAGGAGCCGCGGGCGCGCATGAGCCTGGAAGAATTCACTGCGCGCTGGAGCGCGGGGGGCGCGGCCGTGGCATTCTTCGATCCGGGAGTCTGGGATTCCTCGCGGCGCCGCGGGCTTCCCGGACGGGTGCTGGCCGCCGACAACTACACCGTCGCAGTGAGTCGCTAAGTGAAGCTCGCCGATTTCGCCATCCTCTCATGTGGAGTGCTGCTCAACGCCCTGGCGCAGCTGGGGCTGAAGGCCGCGACCCAGGTCTCAGGTCCCCTGGTCGCCGGGGACGGCAGTGTCTGGAAGCGGGGGCTCGACCTGCTGGTGGTGCCCTCGCTATGGTATGCGCTGTGCGCGTACGGCCTGTCGGTCATCGTGTGGCTGGTGGGGCTGTCGCGCGTGCCGGTGAGCCAGGCTTATCCGCTCCTGTCGATGGGCTACGTCATCAACATCGGACTTGCCTGGTGGCTCCTCGGCGAAGTGCCAAATGCGCAGCGCGTGGCAGGCATCGGTGTCATCGTACTGGGAGTCGTGTTGGTGACGCGCTCATGAACGATTCCAGCCAGCAGCCCGTCAGGTTCCTGCCGTTCACGCGGCCGAACATTGACGAGGAGACCATCGCGGCCGTCGGCGAGGTGCTGCGCTCCGGGTGGCTCGCCAGCGGACCGAAGGTCGCGGAGCTGGAGCAGCAGCTGTCGCAATATCTTGGCGGCCGGCCGGTGCGCAGCCAGACCTCCGCCACCGCGGGACTGGAGATGGCGCTGCTGGCCTGCGGCATCGGCGCCGGGGACGAAGTCATCACGCCGGCCTTAAGCTTCGTGGCAACCGCCAACGTCATCGTGCGCGTGGGCGCCCGGCCGGTGTTCGTGGACGTCGGGCTCGATTCGCGCAACCTCGATCTCGAGCAGGTGGAGGCGGCGATCACGCCGCGCACCCGCGCCATCATGCCGGTGCACTTTGCCGGCCTGCCGGTGGACATGGAGCGCCTTTACGCCATCGCCGGCAGGCACAAGCTGCGCGTCATCGAGGACGCGGCCCACGCGATCGGTTCGGTGTGGCGCGGCCGCCGCATCGGCAGCTTCGGCGACCTGGTGTGCTTCAGTTTCCACCCCAACAAGAACATCACCACCATCGAGGGTGGTGCGATCTCGGGCGGCACCCCCGAGGAGCTCAGGAGCATCGAGCTGCATCGCTGGCACGGCCAGGTGAAATCCGGCGTCGATGGCTTCGACACGCTCATCGCCGGCGGGAAGTACAATCTCTCGGACGTCGCCGCTTGCGTGGGTCTCGGGCAGCTGAAGCGCCTGGAGGAGTTCAATGCCCGCCGTCGCGCGCTGGTGGCACGCTACTTTGAGCTGTGGGAGAAGGATGCGCCGCTGCGTCTCCCGGAGCGCGGCGATGCGGGGCACAGCTGGCATGTGTTCACGCCGCTACTGCCGCCGCAGTCCATTTCGCGCCCGCAATTCATCGAAGCCATGAAGGCGCGCGGCATTGGTGTTGGTGTGCACTACCCGGCGATTCACCTGTTCAGCGCCTACCGCGCGCTCGGCTACCGCGAGGGGCAGTTCCCGAATGCCGAGCGCATCGGCCGCGAAACGGTGACTCTGCCGCTGTTTCCCGCCATGGACCTGGCCGATGTCGAGCGGGTGGTTGCCGCCGCGAGCGCCATCGTGCGTGGAGCGCGCCCGTGAGCCCGGTAATTTCGATCGTGATCCCGGTCTACAACGAGCAGGAGGGACTGCCGCTGCTGTTCGAGCGGTTGTATCCGGCGCTCGATGCCCTCGGCCGCTCGTACGAGGTGGTGTTCGTGGACGACGGCAGCGCCGACCGCTCCGTGGCGGTGCTGCGCGAGCAGTTCGAGCGCCGACCCGACGTGACGCGGGTCGTAGTGCTGGCGCGTAACGCCGGCCAGCACCTGGCGATTCTCGCGGCGTTTGCCCAGACCCGCGGTACCTACGTGATCACCCTCGATGCCGACCTGCAGAATCCACCCGAGGAGATCCAGCGGCTGGTGGCGGCCATGGACCAGGGCGCGGATTTTGTCGGCACCATCCGCGTCAGCCGCCAGGACCGGATGTGGCGCCGGTATGCATCGCGTCTCATGAATCGCGTCCGCGAGGGCACCACCTCCATCCGCATCACCGACCAGGGCTGCATGCTGCGCGGCTACCATCGCACGGTCATCGATGCGGTGAACCACTGCACCGAGGTCAGCACCTACGTTCCGGCACTCGCTTACACGTTCGCACGTCACCCGGTGGAGATCGAGGTGTCACACGCGGAGCGCACCGTGGGGCAGTCCAAGTACTCGCTCTACAGCCTGGTGCGCCTGAACTTTGACCTGATGACCGGATTCTCGGTGGCGCCGCTGCAGTTCTTCTCGGTCACCGGCGCCGCCATTGCGCTCATCTCGCTGCTGCTGGTGGTGTATCTGTTTATCCGCCGCCTGATCGTGGGTCCGGAAGCGCAGGGGTTGTTCACTCTGTTCGCCATTGCGTTCCTGCTGATCGGGGTGACCTTGCTGGGACTCGGAGTCGTGGGCGAGTACGTCGGGCGCATCTACGAGCAGGTGCGTCAGCGGCCGCGTTACACCATCGCGGCCGTCCTCGAGGACGAGTCCGGTACCGCGCGGCTGCGGCATCTCGAGGCAGCCGATGGGCCGGCGCTGGACGTCACGCAGCCGGGACGCATCGTGCGGGAGCCCCTTAAGTGAGCGCGGCGCGCGCCGTCGTCTTCGCCTACCACGATGTCGGAGTCCGCTGCCTCAAGGCCCTCATCTCAGCAGGGGTCGACATCCCGCTGGTGGTGACGGTCCGCGACGATCCCAACGAGGCGCAGTGGTATGCCAGCGTCGCCGCGACAGCCGCCGACTACGGCCTTAGCGTGATTGCGCCGGCCGAGGCCAACACGCCGCAGCTCGAGGCGCGAGTTGCGGCACTTGAGCCCGACTTCCTTTTTTCCTTTTACTACCGCTCCATGCTGGGCGCACCGCTGCTGCGCGCCGCGCGGCGCGGCGCTCTCAACATGCATGGCTCGCTGCTGCCGAAATTCCGCGGCCGGGCACCGGTGAACTGGGCCATTCTCAAGGGCGCGCGCGAGAGCGGGGCGACGCTGCACTACATGGTGGAGCGTGCGGATGCCGGCGATATCGTGGACAGCCAGGCCGTTCCCATCCTTGAGGACGATGACGCCCGGGAGGTATTCGGCAAGGTCACCGTCGCCGCCGAGAGCGTGCTCGCGCGCTCGCTGCCGGGGCTCATCGCCGGCAACGCGCCGCGCAGGCCGCAGCCGATTGAACCGGGGCAGTACTTCGGCCGTCGCCGGCCCGAGGACGGGCGGATCGACTGGACCCGGCCGGCGCGGGAGATCCACAACCTGGTGCGGGCCGTGGCGCCGCCTTTTCCGGGCGCGTTTGCGCAGGTTGGCAGCGAACGCTGGGAAATCCATCGCACCCGGCTTGCCACACAGCGCGCGCCCGCACCGGGCCGGCAATTATTCGGGGCGGACGGTGGCTGTTATGCCACCTGCGGCGACGGCGGCGTGTTGCGGCTGCTCGCGGCCGTGAATTCCCAGGGACCCATCAACCTTGCGCGGCTCGCCGGCGCGCTCAAGCTGCGCCCCTTGCCGCTGGCGTGAAGCGCGCGGCGCGCACCCATGTCGCTGATCGCACTTAAGATAGACGTCGACACCTACCGCGGCACGCGCGAGGGTGCGATGCGGCTGGCGGATCTGCTCGAACGGCTCGACGTGCGGGCGACGTTTCTTTTCAGCCTGGGTCCGGATCACACCGGGCGGGCGATCAAGCGCGCCTTGCGCCGCGGCTTTCTTGGCAAGGTGAAGCGCACCTCGGTCGTGAAGCACTACGGCGTGAGGACGCTCATGTACGGGGTACTCCTGCCGGGCCCGCACATCGGGCGGCGTTGCGGCGAGTTCATGCGCAGCATCGCGGGCCGCGGCTTTGAGGTCGGCGTGCACACCTGGGACCACGTGCGCTGGCAGGACGGCGTGGCGCAGGCGGGCGAGCCCTGGACGCGCCGCGAGCTGACACTCGCCCGCGAGCAGTTCACCGCAGTCTTTGGACGGGCGCCGCTGGTCCACGGCGCGGCGGGCTGGCAGATGAACCGCTACGTGCCGGCGCTGCAGCAGGAGCTTGGCTTTCGCTACGCCTCGGATACACGCGGCACCGGCCCCTTCCTGCCGGTGCTCGATCCGGGAGTGGGCACGGTCCCGCAGCTGCCCACCACGCTGCCAACACTGGATGAGCTCATCGGCCGCTCCGACCTGCACGCCGCCGATCCCGTGGATCATCTGCTGGCAGTTACCGCGGAGCAGGCGCGCGACGAGGTGTTCACTCTGCACGCCGAGCTCGAGGGCGGCTCGTACCTCGGCGGCTTCGAAAGGCTGCTGCGTGCCTGGCGGCAGCGCGACCACCAGCTGACGGATCTGGCGGGCTATGCCGCGCGGCTCACCGGCAATCTGCCGCACTGCCGCATCGTGTCCGCGACGGTGGCCGGGCGCTCGGGGATGCTCGCCGTGCAGGCGCCCGCGCGCGCGCACGTGACGCACTGACGCTAGACTGCGTGCTGCCTATGTCCCCGACCATGACGGCAATTGAGATCCGCGAACCTGGGCCGCCGCAGGTACTGCGCGCGGTGCAGCGCCCGCAGCCGCAGCCCGCGGCCGGGGAAGTGTTGATTCGCGTCGCGGCCGCCGGTGTGAATCGACCGGACATCCTGCAGCGCAAGGGCCTCTATCCTCCGCCCGCCGGCATCACCGACATTCCCGGACTGGAAGTGGCGGGCGAGGTCGTGCGGCTGGGCGCCGGCGTGCGGGAACCCGCGCTCGGCGCCAGGGTCTGCGCCCTGGTGGCCGGCGGCGGCTACGCGCAGTACGTCACCGCGCCCGCGTTGCAGTGTTTAGCCGTACCGGCGCCTCTGACTCTCGAGGAAGCCGCAGCATTGCCGGAGACCTACTTCACCGTGTGGCTGAACGTGTTCGAGCGCGCGCGGCTGCGCAGTGGCGAGACGCTGCTGGTGCATGGCGGTGCGAGCGGCATCGGCACCACGGCGATTCTTCTCGGCAAGACTTCCGGCGCACGGGTGATCGTCACGGCCGGCAGCGCGCAACGATGCGCCGCCTGCCGCGAGCTGGGCGCGGATCTGGCGATCAACTACCGCGAGGGCGACTTCGTCGAGGCGACGCTGCGGGCCACGGACGGTAAGGGCGCGAATGTCATTCTCGACATGGTCGGCGGCGATTACGTTGCGCGCAACATCGCCGCGGCCGCGATCGACGGCCGTATTGCCGTGATTGCCACCCAGGGTGGCACCAAGGCGGAAATCGATCTGCGGGCGCTGCTGGTCAAACGCCTGACGCTCAGTGCCTCGAGCCTGCGGCCGCAGTCGGTGGAGATGAAGGGCAGGCTGGCCGCGGCGCTGCGCGAGAAGGTGTGGCCGTTGTTTGCGTCGCGGGGCCTCAGGCCGGTGATATACGCGCGCTTTCCACTGGCGGACGCCGCCGGCGCGCACAAGCTCATGGAGTCCGGCGCCCAAATCGGCAAGATCGTGCTGGTGGTGTAAGGCGCCGCGCGCTCAGGCGCGGGCGGACCGCATTGCAGAAGTGTGAAACCGGTGTCCGGGCAGGTGGAAATTCGCCCCGGCGTCACAGTTTTGCCGTACCCTTCCGCGCCAGACTCGCACAATAAACCGAGGGGGACATCGGGATGAGTCTTGCGGCATATGGGCTGGTGGCATTGCCCTGGTGGGGCTATGTCCTGGTGACGTTTCTCACTGTCGAGACCATGTTTCTCGGGGTGACGTTGTATCTGCACCGCGATCAGTCGCACGGCGGCCTGATCCTGCACCCGGCACTGCGACATGTGTTCCGGTTCTGGCTGTGGTTCAGTTCCGGGGCCATCACCAGGGAATGGGTCGCGGTGCATCGCGCTCACCACGCGCATGCCGACCAGGCGGGCGATCCCCACAGCCCGGTGATATTCGGACTCAAGCGCGTGCTGTTCGAGGGCTTCGAGCTGTACCAGGACGCCACCCGCGACCCGCAGCTGCTGAACAATTACGGTCGCGGCACACCCGATGACTGGGTCGAGCGGCGCGTGTACAGCGCCTATCCGTATCTGGGGATTGTGCTGTTCATCGCGGCGCATCTCGTAGTGTTCGGTGCCGTCGGCATCATCATGATCGCCGTACACATGGTGGCGCAGCCGTTCTTTGCCGGCGGTGTCATCAATGGTCTCGGGCACGCGGTCGGTTATCGCAGCTTCGAGATGCCCTCGACAGCTACCAACCTCGTACCCTGGGGGTTGTTGCTCGGCGGTGAAGAGCTGCACAACAACCATCACGCCTTTCCACGTTCGGCACGCTTCGCCGTGCAGCGTTGGGAGCTGGACATCGGCTGGCTGTGGATCCGCCTGTTCAGCGCGCTCGGGCTTGCCAGGGTGCGCTGGGTCGCCCCGCGCCCCCACCTGGAGCGCCGCCGTCACGAGCTGGATGACGACACCGTGAAGGCGCTGTTCACCAACCGCATGCACGTGCTGCGCGCCTATGCGCGCCGCGTGGTGCTGCCCGTGTGCCGCGATCTCGCCCGCCACGAGCCGCAGGGCGCGTTGCCCGGGATCACCCCGAAACTGCTGATCCGCCACCCGACGCTGCTGGCGGAGGAAGCGCGCCGCAAGCTGCGCGAGTTGCTGGCCGAGTACGAGGTGCTGCGCCGCGTGGTGGAGTACCGCGACACCCTGCAGCAGCTGTGGGACGGCTCAGCCGCCAGCCCCGCGCGCGGGCTCGCGCAGCTGCGCGAATGGTGCAGCCGTGCGGAGCAGAGCGGCATCGGCGCATTGCGGGAATTCGCACAGGGCTTGCCGGCCTACGCCCGATCGCGCTAGAAGAGGACTTCTTACCGGAGGGATCTCGTATGCGCATCGGCGTTCCGCGGGAAATCAAGGTTCATGAATACCGCGTCGGCATGGTGCCGGCGGGGGTGCGCGAGCTGGTGGCGGCCGGTCACGAGGTGCTGGTGGAAACCAGCGCCGGCAATGGCATCGGCGTGGACGATGCGCAGTATCGCGCCGCGGGCGCCAGCATCGCGCCGCGCGCTGCCGATGTCTTTGCGCGCGCCGACATGGTGGTGAAGGTCAAGGAGCCACAGGCCGTCGAGTGTCAGATGCTGCGCAAGGATCAGGTGCTTTTCACCTACCTGCACCTCGCGGCCGACCCGGCGCAGGCGCAGGCCCTGATGAAATCCGGCGCGACCGCCATCGCCTACGAGACCGTGACCGCGCCTAACGGATCCCTGCCGCTGCTCACGCCCATGAGCGAAGTCGCCGGCCGCATGTCGATCCAGGTCGGGGCGGCCAGCCTGCAGAAGGCCAACGGTGGCTTCGGCATTCTTCTTGGCGGGGTCCCGGGTGTGCCGCCGGCCAAGGTGATTATTCTCGGCGGCGGAGTCTCCGGGACCCATGCGGCCGAGATGGCCGTCGGGATGCGCGCCGACGTCACCGTAGTTGATCGCTCCGTGGAGCGGCTGCGCGAGCTGTCCACCATTTTCGGCTCTTCGATCCGCACCGCTTACTCGACCACCGAGACCATCGAGCGGCTGGTGAAGGATGCGGACCTCGTGATCGGCGCGGTGCTCGTGGTCGGCGCCGCAGCGCCCAAGCTCCTGACACGCGCCACCATTGCCACCATGAAGCCCGGTACCGTGTTGGTGGACATCTCCATTGACCAGGGTGGCTGCTTCGAAACCAGCCACCCGACGACCCACGCCGAGCCGACGTTCGTCGTCGATGGCGTCATCCACTATTGCGTCGCCAACATGCCCGGTGCGGTGCCGCGTACCTCCACGCTGGCGCTCACCAACGCAACGCTACGGTACGTGCGCGCGCTGGCTGATCTTGGCTGGCAGGGCGCGTGCAAGCGCGATCCGGGGCTCGCGGCGGGACTGAATGTCCATGCCGGGCAGATCACCCACGAGGTGGTCGCGAAGGCGTTGGGATTGAAGGCGTACCCGGTCGCAGCCTGAGGGGCTTGATGGTGTTCATGCGTGCGCGGCGCTAGCATGTTGAGATGAGCACTCCGCCCCTGAGTCGCAGACAGGTACTGGCGGGGGGTGTCGCCGGCGTCAGTGCCTTGCTGACACCCTGGGAAGTCGCGGGGGCGAGCCCGACGCCCGCGTCCGCTTGCGGAACGGTCAGCATCGGCGGCGATCTTCGCGTGAATCGGCTGGGCTTTGGTGCGATGCGCATCACCGGACCTGACATCTGGGGCGCGCCGAAGGATCCGGTGGAAGCACGCCGCGTGCTGCACCGCGCCCTTGACCTGGGCGTGAACTTCATCGACACCGCGGATGCCTACGGTCCGAATGTCAGTGAACTGTTGATCGCCGACACGCTGTATCCGTATCCGCGCGGACTGGTGATCGCCACCAAGGGTGGCCAGGTACGGCCAAGCGCCTCCGAGTGGACCCCTGACGGACGACCCGCGCACCTGCGGGAAGCGTGCGAGGCGAGCCTCAAGCGTCTGCGGCTCGAGCGCATCGACCTTTACCAGTTTCACCGCATCGATCCGCAAGTGCCGCTGGAGGAGTCGCTCGGAGAGTTCGCGCGACTGCAGAAGGAAGGCAAAATCCGTCACGTCGGGGTGTCGAACTTCAACGTCGGGGAGCTCGCACGAGCGCGTAAAGTCGTGACGGTAGTTTCGGTGCAGAACCGCTATAACGTCGCGGACCGCGCCGCGGAGGACGTACTTGGGGTGTGCGCGCGCGACGGGCTGGCGTTCATCCCCTGGGCGCCGATCGCACGCGGCTCATCGGACAGGCTCGAACGCGACGCAAGCGGTGAGAGACTTGAAGCGCTGGCGAAGGTTCGCGGGGTGAGCGTGCTGCAGCTCGCGCTGGCGTGGCTGCTGGCGAAATCGCCGGCGATGCTGCCGATTCCCGGCACCTCCTCCGTGGAGCATCTGAATGAAAACGTCGCCGCTGCACAGCTGCAACTGACGCCAGCGGAAATGACGACCATCGGCTGAAGCGCCGTGCGCGCCGCCGGCGCAGCAGTAAGCGGGTACCAGGCACACACTGAGGAGGGCCGTCATGGCGAGGTTTGCATCGGTCCTGGGGCGCGTCGCGTGCGGTGCCCTCATGGTTTTCGCCGCCGGCGGCTCCCACGGGGCTACGCCGCCTTCGGACCACGAGACCGTGGAGAAACTCGGCCTGCAGCCGGCCGCACAGCCGGTGCGCGAGCGCGCCGGTTGGCGCGCACCGAAGCTGATCCTGGTCTCTCCTTATCTGCACGATGAGCTGGCGCAGCTGCAGGATGCCGTTCCGGGGGTAAGACTCATCGAAACGACGAGCGCCACAGCGGGCGACATCGCCGCCGCTGATGCCACGCTGGGCGTGTGCGCGCCGGAGGTTCTTACCAAGGCTGTCCGGGTCCAGTGGATTCAGTGGCTGGCCGCCGGCGTCGAATCCTGCGTACGGCAGCCACTGGTGCGCGAGCGGCACGTGCTCCTCACCAACATGCAGCGCACGGCGGCCCCGAGCATGGCCGAGCACGTGCTCGGCCTGATGCTGGCCTTGAGCCGCCACCTGGACTACTTCTTCAAGGAGCAGGCGCAGGCTCACTGGGCGGCCGAGAGCCCGCAGCTCGCCGATCTTGAGGGCAAGACCGTGCTGGTGGTGGGGCTCGGCGGCATCGGCACCGAGGTGGCCAGGCGCGCGCACGCGCTCGGCATGAAGGTCATCGCCACCCGTGCCAGCGGGCGCACCGGGCCTGACTACGTGAGCTACGTCGGCCTGCCCGACGAGCTGCTTAAACTCTCCAGGGAGGCTGATTTCGTCGTGAATTGCACGCCGCTCACGCCGCAGACGACCGGCATATTCAACCAGGAATTCTTTGCGACGCTGAAGCCAAGCGCCTATTTTCTCAACGTCGGGCGCGGCAAGAGCGTGGTCACCGCGGATCTGATCACGGCGCTGAGAGAACACCGGATCGCCGGCGCCGGACTTGATGTGGTGGAGCCGGAGCCGCTGCCCGCGGACAGCCCGCTGTGGCACCTGCCGGGGGTGCTGATCACGCCGCACGTTTCTGCCGATACCTCCGTGACGACGGCACAGCGCACGGCGCTGTTGCGGGAGAATCTGCGCCGCTATGCCGCAGGTGAGCCGCTGCTCGCGGTGGTGGACGTCGAGCGCGGCTACTGAGAGGCGTCTATTCCAGATCTATGACTACCTTGCCTCGAGCGTGCCCCTTTTCCAGGTAGGCAATCGCGGCCGGCACCTCAGCAAGCGGATACCGCCTGTCAATTACCGGCGTCAGCTTGCCGGACTGCAGCAGCTCACGCAGGACATTCAGATCCTCCTGAGTCACAGCGGCTATGAAGAAGTTAAATTTTTGTGTTACGAACATTGAATACAGCTTCGCCTTGATCAGCCGCGGCAACGGCTCGAGCCATTTTCCGTCGCTGGGTCCGCCAACGATGACGACAGTACCCGTGGGAGACAGAACGTGCCGCAGCTGCGACAACGAGTGGTTGCCGACGGTGTCGACAATCAGGTCGTAGCGTTGTGGGCCTTGCGTGAAATCTTCTCGCGTGTAGTCGATGACGTGATCGGCGCCAAGGGAGTGAACCATCTGCACATTTCGCGTACTGCACACACCGGTCACGTCGGCACCAAACGACTTGGCGATTTGCACCCCGAACGTGCCGACGCCGCCCGATGCGCCATTGATCAACACGCTTTGCCCCCGCTGGATCTTTCCCTTATCGCGTAGTGCTTGCAGAGCGGTGATGCCGGCAATGGGCACGGTCGCAGCCTGCTCAAACGTCATGCCACGCGGATTGAGCGTCAGCGAGTCATCCTCGGGCATGCTTACGTATTCTCCGAAAGCGCCGTGTTGCGCGCCAAAGACGGCGTCGCCCGCCTTGAACCGCTTGACGTTTTTACCGACCGCTTCGACGATTCCGGAAAAGTCGACGCCCATGCTGATGTCTTTGGGCGCGCCCACGCCTGCCACTATCCGCACGAGGTATGGCAGGCCTCGCATGTAGTGCCAGTCGAGCGGGTTCACCGACGCTGCATGCACCTTGATCAGAACTGTATTGTCCGCCAGCGTCGGCTTTGCGATGTCGTCGAAGCTGAGCACCTCGGGCCCGCCGTAGCAGCGATAAACGATCGCTTTCATCCGCTGCACGCCGGCAGCAAGTGCCGGCGGCGCGCCGCATACGGAATCGTGGCTGACATAAAGTGCGAGCGCGCAGCCGGTTGCTACCCCGAACGCCAGGAGCGCGCCTAGAATTTTGTAACGTCGCCGCATCTTATGCGCTCCACTGGCCCACCGAGGCTGCTCCCGCAAACTGCGCATCGTCAAGGCGACGGTTGCTGCAACGCGGCTATGGCACACTAACGCGCCGCCGCGGACTTGAGGCGCTGTCACCCATCGGGCTCGATTGCGACGCTCACAACATCGAAGTGGTATGTCATGAACCAATTCCTGCGGCGCCTGGTCGTCCTGCAGCCCGGTGAAGCGCCGGCGCTGCTGGCCTCCTTCGCAACTCTGTTCTGCATGTTCGCAAGCTACACGATGCTGCGCCCGGTGCGCGACACCATGGGCATCAGCTCCGGGCTCGACAAAGTGCCGCTGCTGTTCTGGGGTACCTTCTTTGTCATGCTGGGACTGCAGCCGGTGTACGGCTGGCTGACCTCGCGCTTCCCACGCACCGTGTTCCTGCCGTGGGTCTACGGCTTTTTCACCGCCAACCTGCTCGCGTTCTACCTCTGGTTCCTGCTCGTGCCGAACCACACGCTCATCGCGCGCATTTACTTTGTGTGGGTGAGTGTCTTCAATCTGTTTGTGGTCGCGACCTTCTGGAGCCTGATGGCGGATGTGTTTACGCGCGAGCAGGCCGGACGAATGTTCGGCTTCATCGCCGCCGGGGCCAGTGGCGGGGGTCTTGTCGGACCCGCCGTGGCGCAGTACCTCGCCGTGCCCCTCGGCACCATCAA
This sequence comes from uncultured Gammaproteobacteria bacterium, assembly GCA_963718865.1. Taxonomy (GTDB): domain Bacteria; phylum Pseudomonadota; class Gammaproteobacteria; order Steroidobacterales; family Steroidobacteraceae; genus 13-2-20CM-66-19. Next base: position 315,715 of record CAVRAE010000003.1, read on the forward strand.
CCTGCTGCCGATTTCGGCAGGGCTGCTGGCATTGTCGCTGGTGTTCATGCGGCGGATCATTCTTTGGCAGCGCGCGCAGGGGGTGGCTGCGGGGGTGCGTGCGGAGGACACCGATCGTGCGCTCGGCGGCAGTATGTTTGCCGCGTTTCAGCAAGTGGCGCGTTCGCCGTACCTGCTGGGGATCGCGCTCTTCGTGTTCCTCGTGACCTGGGTTTCCACGTTCCTGTACCTCGAGCAGCTCGCCTACGTCGCGCGCATCTTCGCCACCCGCGATCAGAGCACACGCTTCTTCGCGCGCGTCGACTTCTGGGTGCAGGCGGTGTCGCTCGTGGCACAGCTGTTTGTATTCGCGCGTTTGTTCAAGTGGGTGGGGTTCAGGGCGATGCTGGTATCGGTGCCCATCCTCATGACGGCGGGCTACGCCTTGTTTGCCCTGGTTCCCGTGTTCGCGGTACTGGTCGGGGTACTCGCCGTGCGGCGCGTGGGCGAGTACGCGATCACGCGGCCGTGTCGCGACTCGCTGTTCACGGTCGTGACGCGCGAGGAGAAATACAAGGCGAAGAGCCTGATCGATACCTTCGTGTACCGCGGCGGCGATGCGACCAGCGCCTCGGTCTACAAGGCGCTCACGACGGGTCTCGGGGCCGGGCCCTCGGCCATCGGCTGGTTCGGCGCGCTGATCTCGGCGCTGTGGGTGGTGCTGGCGTTGGCCCTGGGAAGGGCACAGGAGCGGGGCCGCGCAGCGGCCGCCACGGCGCAGCGAGGTTAGGCGGCGCTCGTCAGGAACGGCTGGTAGCGCGCTCCCCAAAAAGGGGGTGGCTCAGGACCCCCGGGTGCCGCTACGCTACGCTTCCTTAGAAAAAACACTCCAAGGAGCCCCCCATGATGAAGCCTGTGCTGGCGGCAGTAACGCTCGGCCTCGTGGCAGGTTACGCAGTCGCCAATCCGGTGACCTACCAGATCGACCCGTCCCACACCTATCCGAGCTTTGAAACCGATCATTTCGGGGGCATGTCGGTATGGCGCGGCAAGTTCGACCACACCTCCGGGACCATCGTCCTCGACAAGGACAAGGGCACGGGCACCGTGGACGTGACCGTGGATGCGACTTCGATCGACTTCGGCATGCCGAAACTCAACGAGCACACGAAGTCTGCCGAGATGCTCGACGTGGCCAAGTATCCGACCGCGACCTACAAGGGGACCCTCGTCGGTTTCAAGGACGGTGCGCCGACCCAGGTCGAAGGGCAGTTCACCCTGCACGGCGTCACCCGCCCGCTGACCCTCACCATCCGGACGTTCAAGTGCATGACCTATCCGGATAAGAAGCAACACTGTGGCGCAGACGTCGCGGGCAGCTTCAACCGCGCCGACTACGGCGTCAGCTACGGCGACAAGTATGGCTTCAGGATGGAGATGAAACTTGCCATCCAGGTAGAGGCTGTGCGCGGCGACTGACGCCCTTGCCAGACGCCGCGGCCGTGAGCACCCGCCGCGAGGGCGCGGTGCTCGTGGTGGAAATGCACAACCCGCCGGTCAACGCGCTGAGCCTCGCCGTGCGGACAGGGCTGCTGAGGGCATTGGTGGCCGGTGCGCAGGACGCGCAGATCGAAGCGCTGGTGGTGAGCGGCGCGGGCGGCACATTCTGCGGCGGCGCGGACATCAACGAGATCGCCACGGGCGCGGCGCTGAAGTCGCCGATGATTGCCGAGGTGCAGGCGCAGATCGAGGCAAGTGCCAAGCCGATCGTCGCCGCGATCACCGGTGTCGCCCTGGGCGGCGGCTTTGAGATCGCACTCACCTGCCACGCGCGCACCATGGCGCCTTCGGCCACGGTCGGGCTTCCGGAAGTGAAGCTGGGGCTGATTCCCGGCGCCGGTGGCACCGTGCGCTTCACCCGACTCGCAGGACCGGTCGCGGCGCTGGAAGCCATCACCAGTGGCGTGCAGATTCCCGCCGCGCGCGCCCGTGAGCTCGGTCTCGTCGATGAGGTCGCCGGGGACGCACTCGGTGCCGCCGTGGGACTCGCGCACCGCCTGGCCGCGGGAAAGCAACCGCTGCGCCTTGCGAGCGAGTTGCAGGAGCGCATCCGTGAGGTGAATCCGGCCGTTTTTTCCGAAGCGCGCAAGAAGCTTCTGAGCCGGGCGCGCGGCCAGCTTGCCCCGTTTCGCATCGTGGACAGTATCGAGGCGGCCTGCGTGGAGCCGGCGGCCGCCGCCCTGCGGCTTGAACGGCAGTACTTCGTGGAGTGCCGCGACAGCGCGCAGCGCCGGGCGCTGGTACACGTGTTCTTCGCCGAGCGCGAGGCGCGCCGGATCCCCGGGCTCCCTGCCGACGTGAAGCCGCTGCCGATCCGCAGCGCCGCCGTCATCGGCGCGGGCACCATGGGCGGGGGCATCGCGATGAACTTCGCGAACGCCGGCATTCCGGTGACGCTGCTGGAACTGTCGGGCGAGGCGCTGGAGCGTGGCCTCGCGCTGGTGCGCAGCAACTACGCGACCTCGGTCGCGCGCGGCAGCTTCACCCAGGAGCGCGCCGATCGCGCGCTGTCGCTGGTGCGCGGCGTGACGAGTTACGAGGCGCTGCAGGCTGCCGATATCGTGATCGAGGCGGTCTTCGAGGACCTGAAAGTGAAGCAGGAGGTCTTCGCCCGCCTGGATCAAGTCGCGGCGCCGCACGCGATCCTCGCCACCAACACCTCGACCCTCGACATCGATGCCATCGCCGCTGCCACGTCGCGGCCGCAGCAGGTGGTGGGTACGCATTTTTTCAGTCCCGCGAACGTCATGAAGCTGCTGGAGAACGTGCGCGGCGCGAACAGCTCCGCGCAAACCCTCGCGACGGTCATGGGGCTTGGCAAGACCCTCGGGAAGGTGGCCGTGCTGGCGGGCAACTGCGACGGCTTCATCGGCAACCGCATGCTGGGGTTTTATGGGCTGGAAGCGGAATTTCTGCTGGAGGAGGGCGCCACCCCGGGACAGATCGATCGGGTGATCGAGGGCTTCGGATTTGCCATGGGGCCGCTCGCGGTGCGCGATCTTGCCGGCAACGACGTCGGCTTCATGATCCGTAAGAGCCGCAAGCTGCCCGCCGACGAGCGCTACTCGCCAATCCTCGAGCGGCTGGTCGCGCAAGGGCGTCTGGGTCAGAAGACCGGCAAGGGCTTCTATCGCTATGAAGGCCGTACGCGTATTCCTGATCCGGAGGTGACGACCCTGATCGAGGGCGTCTCGCGCGAGCTGAAGATCCAGCGTCGCCAGATCGCGGACCAGGAAATCCTCGACCGTCTGCTGCACCCGCTGGTCAATGAGGGCGCGCGCATTGTGGAGGAGGGCATCGCGGCACGCGCCAGCGACATCGACGTCGTCTATGTCAACGGCTACGGGTTCCCTGCCTGGCGCGGCGGACCGATGTACTGGGCGGAGCACGCGGGACTGAGCCGCGTGGTCGAAACCATGCGCCGGCTCACGCTCACGCACGGCGCGCGCTGGGCGCCGGCGGCACTGCTCGAGCGCCTCGCCGCTTGCGGGCAGGGCTGGAACGACTCGCGGAAAACCTGAGCGCCGGTAGTGATGCACAGCCCGGGCGTACGCATGCGGCAGCTGGCGGGGATGGCGCTGCTGGTGTTGGCCAGCGCGGCGGCCGCCGCCGCGGCCGATTCCCCGGCGCAACACGACGCACTGCGAGCCTGGTCCGCGGCGATGGCGGGGCACAAAGCGCAGGCGCTCGCGGCCGTGCAGGAGCTGCGCGCCGCGGGCGCCCCGGGGTGGCAACTCACGCCGCAATACGCCGTGCTGGTGCGTTTTGGCCTGTGGGACGAGATGATTGCCGTCCCGGCGCCCGCTGCGCGCGCGCCGGGACTTACCGCCGGCTATCTCTATGCCCGCGGAGTCGCACTCGCGGCGCGCGGACGCATCGAAGAGGCGCGCGGCGTGTTGCAGGCGTTACAACACCTCGCCGCGACGGCGCCGCCGGACACGCAGGCCGGGGCTAACAGCCTCGCGGCGGTGCTGCAGGTGGCCGTGCCGATCGTGGCAGCGCGCATCGCCTCCTCGGAGCGTCACCCGGCGCAGGCAATCAGGCTGCTGCGTCAGGCCGTCGATGCACAGGACCACCTGGTTGCAGCTGAACCGCCGGACTGGTTTTTTCCCGCGCGCCACCTCCTCGGCGCTGAACTCCTGCAGGCGGGCGACAGCGCGCAGGCGGCGGCCGTCTACCGCGAGGACCTGCAACATAACCCCGGTAATGGCTGGGCATTGTGTGGACTCGCCGCGGCGCTCGCCGCGCAGGGCAGGACCGCTGCCGCGGCACACACGGCGGAGCTGTTCCGCACGGCGTGGAAATCCGCCGACGTGCGCCTGCCAGGATCGGCATTCTGGTTTGCGGGCCCCGATACCACCACCTGCGAGTGCCAGCATGTGACGGCGGCGCTGCCGCCACCGGGTGGTAAGCTGCGCCGCCCCAAGCCGCAGGAACCGTAAGAGCAGCAATGGCCAGTGAGCCTGTCGTGAGTCCGGACTGGCGGCGCATCGTGCAACTGCTGCACGCCTCGCGGGCGCTCGATGAAATCGAGGAAACGCGGCTGGTGCCCGAGCGCAAGGTGCTCTACCAGTTCTCGGCGCGCGGTCACGATTTTGCGCAGCTCCTCCTGGGTCTGCAGCTCACCGATGCGCACGACGCGGTGACGGTCTACTACCGCTCGCGACCCATGATGCTCGCACTCGGGGTGAGTCTGGAGGATGCCGCCGCCGGCCCGCTCGCGCGCGCCGGCTCCTTCAGCGGCGGCCGTGACATCGGCGTGGTTTTCAATCTCCCCGGGCGAGGCGGCCCGAGTGTCCTGCCCGCGTGCGGCGGCGTCGGCGCGCAGTACACGCCGGCTGCCGGCTGGGCGCAGGCGATCCGCTACCGGCACGAGGTGCTCAAGGACAAAGGGTACGCGCACGGCATCGCGGTGGTGCTGGGCGGGGATGCCTCCACGGCCACCAATGGTTTCTGGTCGGCGCTCAACATCGCCACCACGTTAAAGCTGCCGATGTTGTTCTACATCGAGGACAACGGCTTCGGCATTTCCGTGCCGTCGGCGCTTGCAGACGCCCGGCGGCAACATTGCTGCCAACCTGCGCTCATTCACCGGGCTCACGATTCTGGAGGGGGACGGCAGCAATCCGGCCCAGGCCGCAGACCTGACGCAGCGGGCCGTCGCCCTGGTACGCACGCAACGCGCGCCGGTGATGCTGCGGCTGACGGTGCCGCGCCTTTCCGGCCATTCGGGGCAGGATACCCAGGCCTATAAGTCGCGCGAGACGGTGCAGGAGGAAACGGCGCGCGATCCCTTAACCAGCCTGCACGCCTTCCTGGTGCCGCGCGTGCTGCCGGCAAGCGAGTGGTCAGGTCTGGCGGCCGCGGCACGCCGCGACGTCGAGGCGGCCGTGGCGGGCGCGCTCGCACGCCCGCAGCCCGATCCTCAGGAGCTGACCCGGCATGTTTTCTGGCAGGAAGCCGATGGCAGCCAGGCGTTGCAGGAGCAGGGTGGGCTGCTGCCCGAGGGCCATCGCTTCGCGGGGTCGGATCCCCGTGCGCAGCCGGAAGCCACGCGCATCAACATGCTCACCGCCATCCGGCGCACGCTGGATGTCGAACTCGCCGCCAACCCGCGCATGGTGGTGTTCGGTGAGGACGTGGGTCCCAAGGGTGGTGTGCATGGCGCGACGCTTGGGCTGCAGGACAAGTACGGCGTCGCACGGGTATTCGATACCAGCCTCTCCGAGGAAGGCATCGTCGGGCGCGCGGTTGGCATGGCGCTCGCGGGCCTCCTGCCGGTGGCAGAGATCCAGTTTCGCAAGTACGCGGATTGCGCGGCCGAGCAGTTGAACGACTGCGGCACGCTGCGCTGGCGCACCCACAACCGTTTTGCCGCCCCGATCGTGGTGCGCATGCCGGGCGGGTTCTTCAAATGCGGTGATCCGTGGCACAGCCAGACAAATGAAGTGGCCTGGGTGCACGGCATCGGCTGGCACGTTGCAGTGCCCTCGAACGCCGAGGATGCGGTCGGTCTGCTGCGCGCGGCACTGCGTGGCAACGATCCGGTGATTTTCTTCGAGCATCGCGCCATGCTCGATGGTGCCTGGGCACGGCGCCCGTATCCCGGGAATGAGTTTGTCGTGCCGTTCGGCACGGCGCGCGTGGTGCGCGCCGGCGCGGAACTCACGATCGTGACCTGGGGAGCCATGGTCGAGCGCTGTGAGCTCGCCGCCGCGCACTCCCATGTGGACGTGGAGGTCATTGATTTGCGGACCTTGTCGCCGTGGGATCGCGCCGCGGTGCTGGCCTCGGTGCAAAAGACCCACCGTTGCCTGATCGTTCACGAAGACAACCTGACGGCGGGCTTCGGCGCGGAGATCGCCGCGACGCTCGCGCAGGAGATTTTTTTCAGTCTCGAGGCGCCGATCGAACGGCTCGCCATGCCCGACATCCCCAGTCCCCACAGCCCGCTGCTGCTCGAGGCGGCGGTCCCGGACGTGGCACGCATCACGCGTGTCATCCGGCAGCTGGCCAGCGTATAGGTCGCCTATGAGTACAGCCATTGAAGTCAGAGCGCCGGCCGAGCAGACCGAAGGGACCCGTTCGCAGCTGCTGCGCTGGCTGAAACAGCCCGGCGACGCGGTCATCGAGAATGAGCCGCTGATCGAAATCGAGACCGACAAAGTGACGGTCGAAGTTGCCGCCCCGGCAACCGGCGTGCTGCGTGAAATCCTCAAACACGAGCAGGACGAGATCGCGCCGGGCGAACTGCTCGGACGCATCGAGGCTGCGGGTGCAGTTACGGGCGCCGCGGCGGTGCGGCCGCGCGCACCGGACAGCACGCCTGGCGCGGGCGCGCCGGGCGTCGCGGGCGCCGCCGCAGCTGCGGCGGGTGCTGCAGGCCGCGGCGCATCCGGGCTCAGCCCCGCGGTGCGGCGCCTCCTCGGGGAGCGCGGGCTTGAACCCGGCACGGTCCGCGGCTCCGGACCCGCAGGACGCATTACGGTTGAGGATGTCCTGGCCGCCGCGGCCGCGCCATCTCGCCCCACGCCGCCGGCTGCCAACCAGGACGCTGTGGGCGCGCCTGCGCACCAGGGCGCGGTGCGGCGCGTGCCCCATACCGCGGTACGCAAGCGCATCGCCGAGCACATGGTACAGAGCCTGCTGCACACGGCCCCCCACGTCACGGCGGTGTTCGAGGCTGACTTGAGCGCGGTGCTGCAGGACCGCGCCCGGCAACGCGAGGAGTTCGCGCGCCGCGGAGTGTCGCTGACGCTGACGGCGTACTTCGTGCAGGCTGCGGTTGCGGCAATCCGGGCGGTGCCAGAGGCCAACAGCCGCTGGACGGACACGGCGCTGGAAATCTACGACGCCATTCACGTCGGCGTCGGCACCGCGGTCGAAGGATCGGGCCTCGTGGCGCCGGTGTTGCGCGACGCACAGGCGCTGGATCTGTTCGCGACCGCGCGCGGGCTCGAGGATCTGGTGACCCGGGCGCGCGCCGGCAAGCTCGTACCCGCCGACGTGCGTGGCGGCACGTTCACCATTTCCAACCATGGCGTGAGCGGCAGCCTGCTCGCAGCTCCCATCATCATCAACCAGCCGCAGGCGGCGATTCTCGGCGTAGGCAAACTCGAGAAGCGCGCCGTGGTGGTGGAGGAGGGCGGCGAGGCGCAGATCGTGGTGCGGCCACGCTGCTACGTGACCCTCACCCTCGATCATCGGGTGATGGACGGCGACCAGGCCAATCACTTCATGCGGGTCCTGGTGCAGCGGCTTAACGACTGGCCGGCGTAGTGCGCGCTAACACTGCCAGACCTGCGGCGTGGGGTCCGCCGAAATCGACTTCCTGCGATTTCGGCTGCTCGATTAGTGCCATGATTGGCTGCCGTGTCCGCGCAGCCGCCAGGTCCTGAGCTGGAACCCATTGAGCGCGCCAGCGAGGACGAGCTGCGCGCCCTGCAGCTGCGGCGTCTGCAATGGTCGGTGCGTCACACCTATGATCATGTCGCGCCGTATCGGCGCAAGTGCGAGGCGCTGGGGGTACACCCGGACGATCTGAAGACCCTCGCCAACCTCGCGCAGTTTCCCTTCACTACCAAGGCGGATTTGCGGGACAACTACCCGTTCGGGCTGCTCGCCGTTGCGCGCGCACAGATCCTGCGCGTGCACGCCTCCAGTGGCACGACCGGCAAGCCGACCGTGGTGGCTTACACGCGCCGCGATATTGAAACCTGGGCGGGGCTGGTGGCGCGCTCACTGCGGGCCGCCGGCGCCCACCCCGGGGACATGGTCCACATCGCCTACGGCTACGGACTTTTTACCGGTGGGCTGGGTGCTCACTACGGAGCGGAGCTGCTGGGTTGCACGGTGGTGCCGATATCCGGAGGCCAGACCAGCCGGCAGGTGCAGCTCATCAGTGATTTCAAGCCCGACGTCATCATGGTCACTCCGTCCTACATGCTGGCGATCATCGAGGAGTTTGCGCGCCAGGGACTCGACCCGGCGGACAGCTCGCTGCGCATCGGGGTATTCGGTGCTGAAGCCTGGACGGATGCGATGCGCAGCGAAATCGAGCAGCGCGCGAACTTAAGCGCGGTCGACATCTACGGTCTGTCGGAAGTGATGGGACCGGGGGTCGCGAGTGAATGCCTGGAGACCCAGGACGGGCCGGTGATCTGGGAGGACCACTTTTATCCCGAAATCATCGATGCGGCCACGGGCACGGTGTTGCCCGACGGCGCGCGCGGGGAACTGGTGCTCACCACCCTCACCAGGGAGGCATTGCCGGTCATCCGTTACCGTACGCGCGATGTGACCGCACTGCTGGCGCCCACGGCGCGCACCATGCGCCGCATGGCACGCATCACGGGGCGCTCGGATGACATGCTCATCGTCCGTGGCGTCAACGTGTTTCCGAGCCAGATCGAGGAGCTGCTGCTCAAGATCGCAGGCCTTGCGCCCCACTACCAGCTGGAACTCACGCGCGCGGCGCACCTCGATCAGCTCGCGGTGCGGGTCGAGTGTCAGCCGGAGCTCGCCGCCGATCCTGCCGCACGCGCGCGCCTGCAACAGGACCTGCAGGAGCGCATCAAGGCGGCCATCGGCATTTCCACGCGCGTGGCGGTGGGCGACCCGGGCTGCATCGAGCGCTCCGCGGGCAAGGCGCGGCGGGTCGTGGACCTGCGCGCCGGTCACTAGCAGCGCCGCCGGCAGCGGCACGCGGGCGAAGCTGCTAGGCTTGACTGCAAGGAGACACGATGTACACGCAGGCGCTTGATACTCATGGCAAAGAGCCGGTGGTCGCGGCCGCGGGCGAGTCCGCGGCGCTCGCGGCGCGCTTTCAGAGCCGCGTGGACGCGGACGAGAAAATCGAGCCCAAGGACTGGATGCCGGATGCGTACCGCCAGACGCTCATCCGCCAGATCTCCCAGCATGCACATTCGGAAATCGTTGGCATGCTGCCGGAGGGCAACTGGATCACGCGTGCGCCGAGCCTGCGCAGGAAGGCAGTGCTGATCGCCAAGGTGCAGGACGAGGGCGGTCACGGCATGTATCTTTACAGCGCGGCCGAAACCCTGGGCGTCACGCGCGACCACCTGTTCGAGCAGCTGCTGTCGGGGGCCGCCAAGTACTCGAGCATTTTCAACTACCCGACGCTCACCTGGGCCGACGTCGGCGCCATCGGCTGGCTGGTCGATGGCGCCGCGATCATGAACCAGATTCCCATCTGTCGCTGCTCGTACGGGCCGTACGCGCGCGCGATGGTGCGCATCTGCAAGGAAGAGAGCTTTCACCAGCGCCAGGGCTTCGAGATCATGCTCACCCTCGCGCACGGCGCACCGGCGCAACGCCTGATGGCGCAGGAGGCGCTCAATCGCTGGTGGTGGCCGTCGGTCATGATGTTCGGGCCGAGCGATGCGGATTCCAGGCACACCGCACAGTCCATGCGCTGGAAGATCAAGCGCTTCAGCAACGATGAGCTGCGCCAGAAGTTCATCGACGTGACGGTGCCGCAGGCGCATTTTCTCGGGCTCACCATTCCGGATACGCAGTTGCGCTGGGATGAGGCCACGCAGCACTACATCGGCGGGCCGATCGACTGGAGCGAGTTCAATGCGGTGCTCAAGGGTAACGGCCCCTGCAACCGCGAGCGACTGCAGGCGCGGCGCACGGCCTGGGAGGCGGGCCGCTGGGTCCGCGAGGCGGCCAGCGCCCACGCGGAAAAGTTGGCCGGGCGCACGACCGAAGGCGGCATGGCGAGGCGAGTATGACTGACACCGGCACAGCACCAGCCAGCCCTGAGTGGCCGCTCTACGAAGTCTTCATCCGCTCGCGCGCGGGGCTTGAACACAAACACGTTGGCAGTCTGCACGCGGCCGACGCACGCATGGCAATCGAACACGCCCGCGATGTGTACACGCGCCGCCAGGAAGGCGTGAGCATCTGGGTGGTGCGCTCCGCGCAGATCATCGCTTCGGATCCGGAGGAAGCCGATGCGCTGTTCGAACCGGCACGCGACAAGGTCTACCGGCATCCGACCTTCTACGCCATTCCGGATGAGGTGAAGAACCTGTGAGCCGGGCGGTGGCAGCGGCGGTGAGGTCCGATCGCGGGCTGAATGAGGCGCTGCTGCGCTACGTCCTGCGCCTGGGGGACACGAGTCTGGTGCTCGGACAACGCCTCGGTGAGTGGGTGGGGCACGCGCCGACGCTCGAAGAGGATCTGGGGCTGGCGAATCTCGCGCTCGACCTGATCGGCCAGGCACGGCTGCTCCTGAGTTACGCGGGGGAGATCGAAGGACGGCAGCGCGACGAGGATGCGCTCGCTTACCTGCGCGATGCACCGGAGTTTTTTAACCTCGCGCTTGCCGAGCAGCCCAACGGCGACTTTGGCTGCACCATCGTACGGCAATGGCTGCTCGATGCGTGGCAGCTGGAGATCTACGGCGCGCTGCAGGAGTCCACCGACAGCCGCCTGGCGGCCATTGCCGCCAAGGCGCTGAAGGAAACCCGCTACCACTATCGCTTCAGCAGCGGCTGGCTCGTGCGCCTGGGCGATGGCACCGCGGAAAGTCACGCGCGCGTGCAGGGCGCGGTCGATGAACTGTGGCGCTTCACGGGTGAGTTGTTCGCGCCCGATGAAGTGGATGAACGCATGGCCGCCGCCGGCGTCGCGCCGCCCCTGGGGAGGGCGGAGGTGCACTGGAGCGCGCGCGTGGACGAGGACCTGCGCGCGGCGGGCCTCAGGCGCCCGGCCGCGCAGCCCTACCCCTGGCACGGCAAGCGCGGCGTGCACACCGAACACTTAGGGTACGTGCTCGCCGAGATGCAACACCTGCAGCGCACCTATCCGGGCGCGCGCTGGTAAGCACGGGCAGGCGCATGTCCGCGGTAATCACAGACGCAGGCGCCGCGGCGCGTGAGCGCGAGGTGTGGGAACTCCTCAGTGAGGTGCCGGATCCGGAGATTCCGGTGCTTTCGATCGTGGATCTGGGGATCGTGCGCCACGTGCGGCACGGATCCGATGGGCGCCTGAGCGTGGGACTCACGCCGACCTATTCGGGGTGCCCCGCGACGCAGGTGATCCGCGACAGCGTGCGCGCCGCGCTGGACACGCACGGCCACGCCGCGGCGGCGATCGAGGAGGTGCTGTCACCGCCGTGGAGCAGCGACTGGCTGACGCCCGCGGCGCGCCGCAAGCTTGCGGCCTTCGGCATCGCGCCTCCGGAAGGTGCGGTGTCGAATCCGAAGCAACTGTGGCATGCGACGGTGGTGACGTGCCCGCGCTGCGCGAGCCGCGCGACCGAGCGTGTCAGCGAGTTTGGTTCCACACCCTGCAAGGCGCACTACCGCTGCCGCGCGTGCCAGGAACCCTTCGACTACTTCAAGTGCCTTTGAGATGCTGAAGTTCCATGAACTCACCGTGGCGCAGGTGTCACCGGACGCCGAGGATGCGGTGAGCGTTGCGCTGGCAGTGCCGCTGGAGCTGCAGGCGGAATATCGCGGCAGCCCCGGACAGCACGTCGTGGTGCGGCTGCCGATCGATGGCGAAGACACCCGGCGCACCTATTCACTCGTCAATGCGCCGGGCGAATGGCCGCTGCGCATCGTGCCGCGTGTGCACGCGGACGGGAAAATGTCCCGCTACCTTGCCGAAGTACTGCGGGCCGGGGAGCGCGTCGAGGTACTGCCGCCGAACGGCAGCTTCACGCCCCGCCGCACCCGGGCTGGCGGGACTTTCGTGGCGTTCGCCGCCGGCTGCGGCATCACGCCGGTGTTGTCCATCGTGCGCTCGCTGCTGGCGCGCGAACACACGCGTGTCATCCTTTTCTACGGCAACACCGGTACGGCACGCACCATGTGTCTTGAGGAGCTGCTGGCGCTCAAGGACCGCCACCTCGGACGGCTGTCGCTGCATTTCGTCATGAGTCGCGAGCCCCAGGAGGCCGAACTCTACAACGGCCGGATCGACGCGCAGCGCGTGCGGCAGCTCGCGGCGGCGCTGTTTGCGCCGGCGCAGGTGGCGGAGTTCTTCGTCTGCGGTCCGGGCGACATGATCGAGCAGGTCTCAAGAGCGCTGCGCGAGCTCGGCGTGGACAGTGCGCGTGTGCACGCCGAGCACTTCACCGTGAGCACGGCCGGTGAGTCCGCCGGCGCGGCTGTTGCGGCGGTGGCGCCGCTGACCGTCGCACCGGCCGTTGCGGCGCCCGTCGCACCGCCCCTTGCGGCGCACGGAGCCGCCGACACAGCTGAGGTGACCATACTCATGGACGGTCGCCGACGTACCTTTGCCATGAAAATGGACGATGAGACCGTGCTCGACGCGGCGGCGCGCGCCGGCATTGAACTGCCGTTCTCGTGCCGGGCGGGTGTGTGTTCTACCTGCCGCACCAAGGTGGTGAGCGGTGAGGTCGAGATGGCACAGAACTATGCGCTCGAGGACTGGGAGGTCGGGCAGGGGTACGTGCTTGCCTGCCAGTCGCGCGTCAAGACGCCGACGCTCGAGCTCGACTACGACGAAAAATAGCCGCGCGCGGGAGCATTCAACGTGAGCTACCAGTGCATCCTCTTTGACAATAGGGACGGTATCGCGCGCCTGACGCTCAACCGGCCGGAGCGGCTGAACAGTTTCAACACCCAGATGCATGGCGAAGTGCGCGAGGCGCTCGCGGGCATCCCCGGCAGCGGCGCGCGCGTGCTGCTCATCAGTGGCGCCGGCCGCGGCTTCTGCGCCGGTCAGGACCTTAACGATCGCGCGGTCGCCCCGGGCGCCGCGGCGCCTGATCTGGCCGAGTCGATCGAGAAGTACTACAAACCGCTGGTGCTCGCGCTGCGCGCGCTGCCGATGCCGGTGATTGCCGCGGTCAACGGCGTGGCGGCCGGCGCCGGCGCCAACATCGCGCTCGCCTGTGACCTGGTGATCGCGGCGCGCTCGGCCAGCTTCGTGCAGGCATTCTCGAAGCTGGGCCTGGTGCCCGATTCGGGCGGTACCTGGTTCCTGCCGCGTCTGGTGGGTACCGCGCGCGCGCTGGGGCTCACGCTTCTCGGCGACAAGCTGCCGGCCGAACAGGCGGCGTCCTGGGGACTGATCTGGCGCTGCGTGGAAGACGCCGAGCTCACCGGCGTGGTGGAGGGGCTCGCGCGGCAGTTCGCGGCAGCACCCACCCGGGGGTTCGCCCGCACCAAGCAGGCCATCTACGAGAGCTGGGGCCGCACACTCGCAGAGCAGCTCGACATCGAACGCGACTACCAGGGGGAACTCGGCCGCACGGCGGACTACGCCGAGGGGGTGGCCGCCTTTGGTGCCAAGCGCGCGCCGAATTTCACCGGGCGCTGAGGCGCAGTCAGGAGTGCAGCGAAGCCGTGACTAACGCGCCCGATATCAGCGCCGCCGCACAGAGCCTGGCGGAGCGCGTGGCCGCAGCAATGTTCGCGCGCGACCATGCCTCGCAGGCGCTCGGTATGCGCATCACTGGCGTACGCCCGGGCTGGGCGCGGGTTGCCATGCAGGTGCGCCCGGACATGGTCAACGGCCACGGAATCTGCCATGGGGGTCTGGTGTTCGCGCTCGGCGACAGTGCTTTTGCGTTCGCGTGTAACTCGTACAACGACAGCACGGTGGCCGCCGCGGCCACGATCGATTTTCTGGCCGCCGCCCGCGAAGGCGACGAGCTGACGGCCGAGGCCTCTGAGCTGTGGCGCACGCGCCGCAATGGCCTTTACGAGATCGTCGTGAGCAATCAGCGCGGCGAGCGCATTGCGCTGTTTCGCGGACGCGCGTACCGCATAGACGGGCAGATTGTGAGCGAGGTTACTTCTCCCCAAGATCGGCGGTGAAGCCGATAGGCCTGCGTCCAGGTGCCGGTGTATGCATGAGCTCACGGATGGCAGAGAGGATCGCAGCGATGGCCACATCGTGCTCGGTCAGTCTTTTGCCGAGGCGGGCTTCGAGCTGGGCGAATTGCCGGGTGAGTTCCTGGTTCGAGCTCAGCAGCTCGCGCAGCTGCACGAAGGCGCGCACCACGTAGACGCCTATGGCGGCGGCGCGTGAGGAGTTCAGGACGTTGGCGGCCTGGATCGCGCCATGCTCGGTGAAAGCCCAGGGCAGCTTGCGGCGACCACCGCGGCCGCGCTTTGATGTCGCAATTTGCGATATCAAAGTAGCGTGCTCTGCCGCGGACAGCCGAAACATGAAGTCTTCAGGGAAGCGCTCGGCGTTGCGCTTGACCGCCTCGTTGAGCCGCCCAGTGCTGACTGCGTAGATCGTCGCCAGATCGGCGTCCAGAATCACGCGCTGGCCGCGCAGTACGAGGATGGCGCGGGTGATGCCACCGACAGAGACTGGAGCCCTCGACTTTGGCATGGCGCTTGGCGGATCCGTTCGGGCACAGCTGATAGTAGACTCTTCAGTAGTTGACGCGTGACGAGTTAGGGAGCAAAGCGCATGCAATTGCAGAGTTTCGTGGCGGGAAAGTGGGTCAGCGGCGAAGGCGACGGGGTGGCGCTGCGTGATGCCACGACCGGAATGGTGGTCGCCAATGCCACGGCGGACGGTCTCGACACAAGCGCCATGCTCACGCACGCCCGCGACGTCGGCGGCCCGAACCTGCGCCGCCTGACGTTCCACGAACGCGCGGCATTGATCAAGGCGCTGGCTAAGCTCCTCGGTGAACACAAGGACGAGCTCTACCAGCTCTCCTACGCCACCGGCGCAACCAAGGGTGACTCCTGGATTGACATCGACGGGGGCATCAGCACTCTGTTCGTGTACGCCAGCAAAGGCACGCGCGAACTTCCCAACAGTCGTGTGTATGTGGATGGCGGCCTCGAAGCCTTATCCAGGACCGGAACTTTCGTCGGCCAGCACATCTGCGTGTCCCTCGAGGGCGCCGCGGTGCACATCAACGCCTTCAACTTCCCGGTATGGGGCATGCTGGAGAAGCTGGCGCCGACACTGCTTGCCGGGGTGCCGGCGATCGTCAAGCCCGCGACGCAGACGAGTTATCTCACCGAGCGGGCGTTCCGCATCATGGTGGAGTCCGGGATCCTCCCCGAGGGCGCTATACAGCTGATTTGCGGCAGCGTGGGCGACCTGTTCGAGCATCTGACCTGCCAGGACGTGGTGTCATTCACCGGATCCGCGGCCACGGCGGCGAAACTGCGCCAGCACCCGGTAGTCATGGCCAACTCGGTGCGCTTTACCTCCGAGACCGACTCGCTGAACTCCTCGATCTTAGGTCCTGATGCGGGCGCGGGAACCCCGGAGCTGGAGCTGTTCGTGCGCGAGGTGGCGCGCGAGATGTCGGTGAAGGCGGGACAGAAGTGCACCGCCATCAGGAAGGCAATCGTGCCCGCGGCGCGCGTTGACGACGTCACCGCCGCCCTGCGCACCGCGCTGGGCAAGATCGTGGTTGGCGATCCGCGCCTGGAGAACGTGCGCATGGGCCCGGTGGCATCCTTAAGCCAGCGCCGCGAGGTGCTCGAGCAGATTGGACGCCTCAAGCGCGAAGCGGAAGTTCTCATTGGCGAGGGTGGCCAGTCCGCCCTGGTGGGCGCGGATGCCGATCGCGGCGCCTTCGTGAGCCCGACGCTGCTGTACTGCCGTGATCCCTCACGCGCCACGGCAATCCACTGCGTGGAGGCCTTCGGTCCGGTCTGCACGCTCATGCCCTACGCAACACCCGGGGATGCCATTGCCCTGGCACGCCGCGGCGGCGGCAGTCTCGCGGGCTCCATTTTCAGCGCGGATGATGCGGTTGCCGCGCAGCTGCTGCTGGGACTCGCGCCGTTCCACGGCCGTATCGTGGTGGTGAACCGCTCCTGCGCGAAGGAATCCACCGGCCACGGTTCACCGCTTCCGCACCTGGTCCACGGCGGGCCGGGGCGGGCTGGCGGGGGCGAGGAAATGGGTGGCATCCGCGGCGTCATGCACTACATGCAGCGCACGGCGGTGCAGGGCACACCGGATGTCATCAGCGCGGTAACCGGACGCTGGGTGCGCGGTGCGCGCGAGCTTGACCCCGGAGTGCATCCGTTCCGCAAGCCGTTCGGCGCACTTGCCATCGGCGATACGTTCAATTCCGCTGAGCGTGAGGTCACGGTGGCGGATATCGAGCGCTTCGCGGCCCTGTCCGGCGACACCTTCTACGCGCATATGGATGAAGCGCAGGCCGCGCGTAACCCGCTCTTCGGTGGCCGCGTCGCGCACGGCTACTTCCTGGTATCGGCCGCGGCGGGACTGTTCGTGGACCCGCCCTACGGCCCGGTGCTGGCCAACTACGGGCTGGACAGCCTGCGGTTCCTGAAGCCGGTGAAACCCGGGGACCGGATCAAGGTGCGCCTGACGTGCAAGGAGAAGTCGTTACGGCCCGCGCAAGGCTACGGCGAGGTGCGCTGGGACACGGCCATCACCAACCAGGACGGCGAGGCGGTTGCCAACTACGACGTGCTCACGATGGTGAGTGAGAAGGCGGTTCCGGACGCATAGGCTGGGGAACCGCCGGCGCACGGAAGGCGTGCCCGCGCATGGATACCGCCTTCATGAGCGCCCAGACCGGCTGGCCGGTGTGCAGACGCAGCGCCGCGAGTGCGGCGCGCGTGATGCGCGAGAGCACCATCGCTCCGCCGATGTCCACGCTGACGAGCACCGTATCCTCCACGTCCGGTGAGATTTCGGCGATCGCGCCGCATACGGCGTTGCGCACGCTTAAGCCGTCGATCGCACGCGTGGCGAGAATGACATCACGCGCCAGCAGCTGCAGTCGCAGGTGCGTACCGGGAACGGCATCGCGCAGCGAAACCCGCAACGTGCCCGATCCGACCGTGACGTCCGCAACCCCCGCGCTCGCGTTCACGGCCGTGACGACGCCTTCCACTACCGAGCCTGCGAGTTCGGGACCTACGATCGCGCGCAGCTCCGGTCGCAGGCTCATTGCGGTGACGGTGCCCTCGGCGACCACGCCTCCCGCATCGAGCAGCACCAGATGTGTTGCCAGGCGCAGCACTTCCTCGAACTCGTGACTGACATACACCATAGGAATCGATAACCGGTCGCGCAGCGCTTCCAGGTACGGCAGAACCTCCTGACGCCGGGCGGCGTCGAGCGATCCCAGGGGTTCGTCCAGGAGCAGCAGCTGCGGCTGGGACAGAAGCGCCCGGCCAAGCGCGACCCGCTGCTTTTCCCCGCCCGAGAGACCCTGCGGCCGCCGCTGCAGGTGCGCGTCCAGACCCAGGAGGCTCACGACCTCATCGAACACGATGACCGGTGTCGCAGGACCAGCACGCCGCGCGCCGTAGCGCAGGTTTCCTTCGACACTCAGGTGGGGAAACAAACGCGGATCCTGGAACACATAGCCGATGCGCCGTCGTTCGACAGGGACGCTTACTGCCCGCCTGGTGTCGGTGAGAACCGTCTCGCCCAACCGCACTTCACCTTCATCCGGGGCCAGGAGCCCGGAGATGATGTCAACGAGCGTGGTCTTGCCGCTGCCGGAGCGCCCGAACAGGGCGGTGACACCCGGTGTGGGCGCGGCAAAGGCCGCCTGCAGGGTGAAATCGCCGCGCCGCTTGAGAACCGAGAGGCGCAGCATGTCAGCGGCCCACGAAACGCCGTACGCGGCGCACCAACAGCTCCGCCGCGAGCAGGCCGGCGAACCCAAGGAGGAAAGATAAGCCGGCGAGATGCAGCGCCAGGGCGTCGCCGTCCGGTGACTGCATGGCCGTGTACAGCGCCAACGGCAGGGTGCGCGTCACGCCGGGCACGTTGGCGGCGAAGGTGATTACCGCGCCGAATTCCCCCAACCCGGCCGCGAACGCGGTGACCGCGCCGGCGAGTACTCCCGGGAGCATCAGCGGCAGGGTGACGGAAAAAAACCGGTCCACCGCTCCTGCGCCCAGCGTGCGTGCGGCAGCCTCGAGTCCCGGATCGACGTTATCGAGCGACAGGCGGATGGCGCGCACCAGCAAAGGGAAGCTCATGACCGCGGTGGCGAGCGCCGCCCCGGCAGTGGTGAAGGCGAGCTCGATGCCGAAGTGCGCACGCAGCCAGCCTCCGATGGGGCCGCGCGTTCCAAACAGCAACAACAGCACATAGCCCACGGCCACCGGCGGCAGGACCAGCGGCAGATGCACAAACGCATCGAACAGCATGCGTCCGAAAAAGCGGGTACGGGTCAGCACCCACGCGGCCAGGATGGCGAGGGGCAGACTGAATGCGACGCTGCGCGCGGCTACTTCCAGGCTGAGCCGCAAGGCGTCGAGCTCGGCGGAGTTCAGCAGACCGTTCATGGACGGCGCGCACTGTCTCACGAGAGGCGCGACGCAGGCCAGCGCGGGCCTTTGGTCCGGTGTCAGGCGACGAGGGCCCGTGCGAGCGACACGGGGTTGCGGCCGGGGGGCAAGCCGGTGTGGCCCGCGAGGCCCTTGCTTTGCAGCCACTCGTGGTTGAAGAGGCGCGACTGGTACTTCGCTCCGCCGTCACACAACACCGTCACCACGGTGTGCCCGGGCCCGAGTTGCCGCGCCACCTGCACCGCGGCTGCGACATTGATGCCGCTGGTGCTGCCGAGGAACAGGCCCTCTTCGCGCAGCAACCGGTACACGCAGGCGACGGTCTCGGCGTCCTCGATGTGCACCGCCTCGTCGATGGGCGCGCCGGCGAGGTTCGCCGTCACGCGCCCGATGCCGATGCCTTCGGTGATGGAGCCGCTGCCCGTCGCCTTGAGCGTGCCACTGCGGATGTACTCGTACAGGCTGCTGCCGGGCGGGTCCGCCAGCACACAGCGTATTTCCCGCCGCCGTGTTTTCAGATACGTGGCGACGCCGGCGAGCGTGCCGCCGGTGCCGGTCGCCGCCACGAAGGCATCCACGCGGCCCTGGGTCTGCGCCCAGATCTCAGGCCCGGTGGTGCGCGAGTGGGTGTCACGGTTGGCCGTGTTGTCGAACTGGTTGGACCAGATGGCATTCGGCAGCGATGCCGCCAGGCGCTGTGCCACCTTCTGGTACTGGTTGGGGTTGCTGTAGGGCACCGCGGGCACCGGGTGCACTTCGGCGCCGAGCGCCTCCAACAGCTGGTACTTCTCGGCGGACTGGTTGTCCGGCATGACGATCACGCAGCGGTAGCCGCGCGCGTTGCACACGTGCGCCAGGCCAACACCGGTGTTGCCGGCCGTGCCCTCGACCACCGTGCCGCCGGGGCTCAGGGCGCCGCGTCGCTCGGCGTCCAGAATGATGGCAAGTGCGGCGCGGTCCTTGACCGAGCCTCCCGGATTCATGAACTCGGCCTTGCCGAGAATCTCGCAGCCGGTTTCCTCGCTCACGCCACGTAAGCGCACGAGCGGGGTATTGCCGACCGAGCCGGCAAAGCCGTCGACGACACTCATGCCAGGGCCGCCACAGCCGGGCTGTGTGTCGCGGCAGGGGACTGTGGCGGCGCGCCGAAGGCCGCGACCGCGCCGATGATAAGGAGTGCCGGTGGCGTCACCTGTTCATCGGCTGCCAGGGCTGCGATGTGTTGCAGATCGGCACGCAGTATCCGCTCACCCGGCAGCGCCGCGCGTTCGATAATGGCCGCGGGATGATCAGCGTGCGCGCCGGCGGCGCGCAGCTTGGCGACGATCGCCGGCAATTGCGCAAGAGCCATGTAAAACACCACGGTGTGACGCGGTGCCGCGAACGAGCGCCAGTCGAGGTACGCTTCCTCGACGGCATGACCGGTGACTAAGGTTACGCTGTGTGCCAGGCGGCGATGGGTGAGGGGGATTTCCGCGGCGGCCGCGGCGGCGAGCGCCGCGGTGATGCCCGGCACCACCAGGTACGGAATGTTGTGCGCGGCCAGCAGCTCGATCTCCTCACCGCCACGCCCGAAGACAAACGGGTCACCGCCCTTCAACCGCGCGATGCGCTTACCGGCGGCGGCGAACTGCAGCAGCAGTTCATTTATGCGCTGCTGCTGCGTGTGATCGCCGACCTCCTTGCCGACGGCGACGCGCTGCGCGTCGCGCCGGGCGCGCTCGAGGATCGCCTGCGGGACCAGCCGGTCATAGAGGATGACGTCCGCCTGCTGCAGGAGCTGCAAGGCGCGCAGGGTCAGCAGATCCGGGTCCCCGGGACCTGCGCCAATGAGATAGACCTCACCCGTGCCGCCTGCGCCCGTGGCGGAGCTGGTGAGCAGCGAGGTGCGCAGCTCGTTGGCAAAGGCGTTGTCGGCACCCGCATCGTCGCCGGACAGGAGGCGGGTTGCGGTAACGCCGGTGACGATGCGCTCCCAGAAGGCACGCCGCGCCAGCAAGCCCAGGGCCCTCTGCACCTCCCGGCGCCGCTCCCCCATGAAGCGCGCGAGCCTGCCCAGACGCGCCGGCAGCAGTGCCTCGATCTGCTCGCGCACGCGGCGCGCGAGCACCGGGGAGGCACCGGAGGAGCTCACGGCGACGAGGATCGGTGAGCGATCGATGATGGCGGGGAAGATAAACGTCGACAGGTCCGGCGAGTCGACGACGTTGACCGGGACATTGCGCTTGCGCGCCGCGTGCGATACGGCCGCGTTGATGGCGCGATCATCCGTCGCAGCGACCACGAGTGACATGCCGGTGAGCTGTGCGGGTTCGAAGTCGCGCTGCAGATGCACGCACCCAGCGCGGTTGATACACGCGGTAAGCTCCGCGTGCAGCGCGGGTGCGACCACGGTGACGCGCGCGCCGGCCCGCACCAGCCATTCAACCTTGCGGGCTGCCACGCGGCCGCCGCCCACGATGAGGGCGGGCTGCGCGTCAAGTCGCAGAAATACCGGCAGGTAGTCCATGCGCCCGGTTCCGCCGCTCAGGCCGGCAGCGCCGCCGGGCTGACCCTGGGATGCAGTCCGCATTCACGGGACTCCGGTTGTTCCCACCACCAGCGCCCGGCCCTGCGGCTCTCGCCGGGCTGGATCGCCCGGGTGCACGGTGAGCATCCGATGCTGGGAAACTGACGATCGTGCAGCGGATTGTACGGCAGGCCATAGGCGCGGATGTACTGCCAGACCTCCGCCTCGCTCCAGTCGAGCAGCGGACTCACCTTGTACAAGCCATATTCGGCGTCCCATTCGATGCTCTCGCTGCGCGCGCGGCCCGCGGACTGCTCGCGCCGCACGCCGGTCACCCAGGCGGGGAAGCCCGCGATGGCGCGCTTGAAGGGCTCGACCTTGCGGATCCGGCAGCAATCCAGGCGTGCCTCGAGGCTGTGGTAGAACCCGTTTACACCCTGTGCGGCGACCAGCGCCTCGAGCGCCTGCGCATCCGGATACACCAGCCGCAGCTGCCGCTGGTAACGCCGCTGCAGCTTCTCCAGCAGGGCGTAGGTTTCCTCGTGCAGGCGACCGGTGTCGATGCTGAAGACTTCAATCCGCGGCAGGTGTGACCAGATGATGTCCGTCAGCACCATCGCCTCGGCGCCGAGGCTGTTTGAATAGATGAGCCGGCCGTACTGACGCAGCGCCGCGGCAAGCCCGGCACGTACCGTGCCGGCTTTTTGCTCCAGTTCCCGTGAAAGCAGTGCCGCCATAATGGCCGCGACTATAGGCACGAGGGCAGCGCGGACTGAACGAAGGATTGCTTCTTTAGGGGTGCGCGGTGGTTATAGAGCGGTGACAGGCGGGTCACTTAGGCGGTAGCCTGCAGGCGGTTCCCTTTGAAGGCTCGTGAATGAAGTTGCATCAGTTGCGTTATCTGGCCGCGGTCGCCCAGAACGGTCTCAATATCACCGCTGCGGCGCAGAAGCTGCACACCTCGCAGCCGGGCGTGAGCAAGCAGATCAAGCTGCTCGAGGACGAGCTCGGCTTCCAGATCTTCGTACGCGAGGGGCGCAATCTCGCGCGCATCACCCCGGCGGGGCAGCAGGTCATTGAACGGGGCATCAAGATCCTGCAGGAGGCGCAGAGCATCCGCGATCTGTCGACGGAGCTGCGCGATGAGGGCCGGGGGAGCCTGTCGATTGGCACCACCCACACCCAGGCGCGCTACGTGCTGCCGGAGGTCATCCGCGTGTTCCGCGGTCGCTACCCGCAGGTGCGGCTCAATCTGCACCAGGGAACCTCCGAACACATCGCCGAGATGGTGGCGGACGATCGCATCGACTGCGCCATCGCCACCGGCTCGGAGGCGCTGTTTGCCGAGCTGACGCTGCTGCCGTGCTATCGCTGGCATCGCACGGTCATCGTGCCGCAGGGCCACGCGCTGACCCGCGGCGGACGGCTGACGCTCAAAGCGCTCGCGGCCCATCCGCTCATCACCTACACGTTCAGCTTCAGCGGCCCCTCATCGCTGCACGACGCGTTTTCGAGGTCCGGGCTGGTGCCGAATATCGCCATCACCGCGCGCGATGCCGATGTGATCAAGACCTACGTGCGCCTGGGACTCGGCGTCGGCATCGTCGCGCATATGGCGCTCGACGGCGACGATGCCGATCTGGCGGCGATCGATGCGACGCACCTCTTTCCCGCGCACACCACCTGGATCGGATTTCGGCGCGGCACGCTGCTGCGCAAGTACATGTATGAATTTGCGCAGCTGCTGGCGCCGCACCTCGACCGGCGGCTCATCGAGCGCGCGCACCGGGCGGGCACCGCGGAGGAAGTCGCACGCATGTTCGCCGACCTGACACTCCCGGAGCGCTGAGCAGCGTGACTGCTAGGCAAAGAAACGCTGCGCCCTGATGGTTGCAGCAGCGTCGGCAACCGCTGCGGCGCCCTGGTAGGCGACGTCGTAGCGTTGCAACGCCCGGCGCGCCGCCTCGAGATCTTCGCCCGGCGCGAGCTCCATGGAATCAAATCCGCAGCGGCTCATGAGAAACACCTGGTCCTGGCGCACGCCCGCGCCGACTGCGCGCAACTCGCCGCGGAACCCCAGGCGCTCGCGCAGTACCCGCCCGAGGGAATAACCGCGGCCGTCGCCCGGGTTGGGAAATTCCACCGCCACCAGGTCGAGCCCCGGCAGCTCGCCGGTCAGCCCCTCAGGCGCGTCGTCGGGCGCCAGGCGCACGCCGAGCGCGCCGCGCCGCTGGTGCCAGCGCACCGGGTCGCGGCGTAACTGCGCAAGCGGCACGATGAGCGGGCAGCCAGGCGGTGAGGGCTCACCGAAGTCCCGCCAGTCATCGACGACGATTTCACGCCGCCGCAGGACGTATCGCATAGGCGCGCTCCCTGAAGGGCTCAAGGCCCACACGGCGCAGTGTGTCGATGAAGCGCTCGCCGTCGGCGCGCAGCGCCCGATAGGCTTCGACGATGCGTTCAATGGCACCCGCCACCTCATCCTTCGGCAGTGACGGCCCGATGACCTCGCCGAGGGCGGTGAAGCCGTTGGCCGAGCCGCCGAGGGTGAGCTGATACCACTCCTCGCCGCGCTTCTCGACCCCCAGGATGCCGATATGGCCGACGTGATGATGGCCGCAGCCATTCATGCAACCGGACATCTTGATCTCGATATCGCCCAGATCGTACAGGTAGTCCAGATCGTCAAAACGCTCCTGGATCTGCTTCACGAGCCCCAGGGTGCCGGCGTTGGCGAGGGAGCAGAAGTCCAGTCCCGGGCAGGCGATGATGTCGGTAAGTGTGCCGATGTTGGGCATGGCGAGGCCCCACTCGCCAAGCTCGCGCCACACCTCGTAAAGCTCGCGCTGCGGCACGTCGGCGAGCAGCAGGTTCTGGTTGTGCGTGGCGCGGATCAGGCCGAAGCTCACGCGCTCGGCGAGCGCGGCCACGGACTCCATCTGCTGCGCCGTCATGTCCCCCGGCACCTTGCCGTGCGCCTTCAGGGAAACGAACACCGCGCGGTACCCCGGCACGCGGTGCGCGCGGGTGTTATATCGATACCAGGCGAGGAAGGCCGGCTCCCGGCCCGCCGTCACGTCCACGTCGGGGAGTGATTCGTAGGGCTGCGGCTGGAAGAAGGCGCGTACCCGCTCAACCTGCTCAGGCAGCAGGCGTGTCGCGTGCCCGAGTCCCGCGCGCCACTCCGCTTCAACCTGCTCACGGAAGCGCGCGGGACCCAGGGTCTTGACCAGCACCTTGATGCGCGCCTTGTGGATGTTGTCGCGCCGCCCGTGGCGGTTGTACACGCGCAGGATCGCCTCGAGATACGCCAGCAGCTGTGCGAGCGGGAGAAACTCGCGGATCAGGTGCCCGATCATGGGTGCACGCCCGAGGCCCCCACCGACCAGCACGGCGAAACCCAGAGCGCCGCCGGCGTCGCGCTTCAGGTGCAAACCGATGTCATGCACTTCGGAGGCGGCGCGGTCCTCCTGCGCGCCCGTCACTGCGATCTTGAACTTGCGCGGCAGGTAGGTGAACTCCGGGTGCAGCGTCGCCCACTGGCGGATGATTTCGCAGTAGGGGCGGGGGTCATCGACCTCCTCAGGGTTGATGCCCGCGAGGTGGTCGGCGGTAACGTTGCGCACGCAGTTGCCGCTGGTCTGGATGGCGTGCATCTGCACGCCGGCGAGCTCCGCCAGGATGTCCGGCACGTCTGCGAGGCGCGGCCAGTTGAGCTGCAGATTCTGGCGGGTGGTGAAGTGTCCGTAGCCGCGGTCGTAACGGCGCGTGATGGCGGCCAGCCGGGTCAATTGCCGCGCGGCGAGCAGGCCATAGGGGATGGCGATGCGCAGCATGGGGGCGTGCCGCTGCAGGTACAGGCCGTTGCGCAGCCGCAGCGGCCGGAACTCATCCTCGGAGAGCTCCCCCGCAAGGTGGCGGCGCGTCTGGTCGCGGAACTCCGCCACGCGCTCCTCGACAAACGCCTGGTCGAGCTCGTCGTACTGGTACATGCCAGCAGACTATAGGAGCTGTACCGGCGCGGCTCGAAATACCGAGTGGTTGGATGGGCCTCTTTCTGAGGTTATGAGCGTGTGCAACACTAGCGACGCGATTTTCGGGAGGGCGGACGTGGCCGGACTTTATTTCGAGCAGTTCGATGTGGGGCAGCGTTTCGAGCACCTGGTGCGGCGCACGGTCACCGAGACCGACAACCTGCTCTTCAGCACGCTCACCATGAATCCGGCGGCCATTCACCTCGACGCCGAATACTGCAAGGGCACGCCCTTCAAGGAGCGCCTCGTCAACAGTATCTTCACCCTCGGGCTGCTCGTCGGCCTGTCGGTGTACGACACGACCTTCGGCACCACCATCGGTAATCTCGGCTTCGAGGACGTGCGCTTTCCCAAGCCGGTGCTGATCGGCGACACCGTGCACGCCGCCACCACCGTGGTGTCCAAGCGCGAGAGCCAGTCGCGCAAGGATTCCGGGATCGTGGTGTTCGAGCATCGCGCCTTTAACCAGCGCGACGAGGAAGTTGCCTCCTGCCGGCGCACGGCGCTGATGATGAAAAGGCCCGCCGCGTGAGCATGGTTGCGCCTGCGCCGCGCTCGTGGCTGTTTGTGCCGGGGGACAGTGAGCGCAAGCAGGCGAAGGCGCTTGCCACCGCCGCCGATGCGCTCATTCTCGACCTCGAGGATTCGGTCGATCCGCAGCAACTGCCTGGCGCGCGCGACCGGGTCCGCGAACTGCTGCGCGCGCGCGAAGCCGGGGCAATGCAGGTGTGGGTGCGGATCAATCCGCCAGCCGGTCCCTTATGGCGCGATGATCTCGAGGCGCTGTTCACTGCTGATGCAGCCGGCCGCACGCCGGACGGTATCGTGGTCCCCAAGGTGTCCTCGCCGGTGCAGATTGCGGCGCTGGCGGATTGCCTCACACAGCTCGAGGCGCGCAGCGCCACCCGCGCCGGGGACACGCGGCTGCTGGTGATTGCGACCGAGACGCCGCAGGGCCTCCTGGCGCTGCCGCAGTATCCGCTGGTGCTCGGCGCGGCACCGCTTGCGGCCGCGCGCCTGGCAGGACTCACCTGGGGTGTCGAAGATCTGGGGGCCGCCCTCGGGGTGCTGGGCAAGCGCGATTCGCGCGGTGCCCTGACGTTCACATTCCAACTGGCGCGCTCCTCGTGCCTGCTGGCGGCCGCGGCCCTCGGCGTGTCAGCGATCGACGGAGTGCACGTTGATTTTCGGGACGCGCAGGGCCTCAAGCGCGAACTCGACGACGCGCGCCGTGATGGGTTCGGCGGCAAGCTCGCCATCCACCCCGACCAGGTGGCGGCCATCAATGCGGCCTTCACACCTACCGAGGCCGAGTGCGCCCATGCTCGCCGGATCGTGGCGGCGTTCGCGTCCGCGGGGGGTGCCGGAGTGGCGAGTCTCGACGGCCAGATGATCGATCGCCCGCACCTCGTGCAGGCGCAGCGGCTGCTGGCGGCCGCCGCGCGCGACGCGCCCGCCGCATGATGTTATCTCGGCGCCTGCAGCGCCAGCAGGTCCTCCGGCGTATCCAGGTCGATGGCCGCGCTCTCCATCGGCACGCGCACCAGGCGGTCGGAATTGCGCCGCAACAGCGCGCGCGCGCCACTGTCGCCGCGCAGCTCCCCGAGCTCGCGGAAACTCGTGCGCGGGAATATCGCCGGCACTCCTATCGTGCCGGCATACATCGCCGCGGCAATGCACTGCGGTTGCCTGCGCCAGGCGCCCGCGAGGCGCTTCAGGTCATCGGCGCTGACCGCCGCCTGGTCCGCCAGCAGCAGCATGGCTGCGCTGCAGGCCGCGGGCAGGTGCGCGACGCCGGCGCGGATGGAACTCGCGAGCCCCTCGCGCCACTCGTGGTTGACGACGATCGTACCGGCCGAATGTTTCAGCAGTGACGCGAGTTGCGCCGCCTGCGAACCGAGCACCACGATGAGCGCGTTGCCCGTGACTTCCGCGGCCCGCGTGACCACGGTGTGCAGCAATGGACGCCCGGCAAGCCGCACCAGCTGTTTTGGACTGCCAAAGCGCGTGGAAGCACCGGCGGCCAGCACGATGGCGTGCAGGGCGCCACCGCTCCTGCGGCTGCCTTCCGCGGTCAGCATCACGCACTCGAACAGGCGTGCGGCGCGCAGGCCGCGCGCACGCGCTCGAAGCGCCGCCGCTCCTCGAGGATCGAGTCCGCATCGATTGCGGCGATGGTGCGCCAGTCGGCCGGGCGGGTGATTTCGGCCATGAGCGCATCGATGGCCGCGCGGCGCGGGTGCCAGCGCGTTTGGATGAATTGCGCCCACGCCGGCCAGCTGACCGGCACGCCGGCCGCGTCGGTGTGCAGCGCGAGAGCCTCGCGGCTGGCGCCCGGTTGGGCGAGCGCGGCGTGCAGGGCGTGGTGCGCGCGCGCATCGTCACTGCGGCGGTCGAGCAGTTCGAGCAGGCGCTGATCGCGCGCTTCGAACCAGCCTAAAACACACAGCAGGTAGTCCGCGGCCGCCGCGCGCAGTTCCATCGGCGCGGTGTCGGGCGCCGTGCAGGCCTGCGCCACGGCGTTAACGTGCCGCCGCTCCGTGTCGAGCTGCGCCCGGATAAGCTCGATCTCGTTCACGGGCCCGCTGCGCGCGGCGCGGCCGGCGCGTGCACGAACGCGTGCAGCTCGGCGATGATGGCGAGCGCAACGGATTGCGCCGTGCGGCCGCCCAGGGGCAGCCCGACGGGTGCACGCAGACGCGCACGCAGTGCCAGCGCATCGGGACCTAACTCCGCGAGCAGCTTTTCGCGTCTGACCGCCGGACCCAGCAAGCCGACATAGGGGATGTTCGAAGCGGCCAGGATCCGCAGGTACCCCAGGTCCGCGGTCAGGTGGTGACTCATGACCACGGCCGCGCAGTACCCCGCGAGCTCGAGTGCCGAGCCGAGCTCCTCGGGACGCGCCAGCAGCACCCGTTCGGCGGCGGGAAAGTGCGCGGCGGCCGCGTAAGCCGAGCGATGATCCACCACGGTCACTTTCCAGTTGAGCATGCCGGCAAACTCCACCAGCGGGGCGGCATCGGGACCGGCTCCCAGGATGAGAATCCGCGGCGGTAGCGCGAGCGGCAGCACGAACAGCTTCCAGGACGGGGATTGCCCCGTGAGCCACTCGGGTTGACCGTTCGCGGCGACGCGCATCAGCGCCCCGGCCACCGCCGGGGTGCGCAGAGCCGGCACCGTCGCACCCGCGGTCCTGCCCGGCAGGACCAGACTTCCCAGGGGAACATCCGCGCTGCGCGATTCGACCACCACGCCGATTGCCGTAGCGGTGTGGGTTGACAGCGAGCGGGCAAGCTCCGCGACGGGCTGCCAGTCGTTATCGGGACCCACCCGCAGCAGCAGAATCTGCATGGCGCCTTCGCAACCCATTCCCAGGCCCCAAAGCTGATCTTCCGGTCCGCGCATGTCATAGCGCACCGGACAGCAGATGCCGGTGGCGATGACGGTTAGCGCGTGCTCGCGCAGATCGCCCTCGAGGCACCCGCCAGACAGCAAGCCGGCGTAGTCGCCGTTGGCAGCAATCAGCATCAGCGCGCCGGGCTTGCTGTAGGTGGAACCCGCGGTGTGTGCGAGCACGGCGAGCGCCATGGGCCGGCCGGCGGCATGTTCGCGCTCATAGAGCGGCAACAGGGGACCTAAGAATGCTTCCATGTGCGGTAATTATGCCAGCCTCGACCGCCGCCATTGCGCGGGCCTGCCGGCGTCGCTAGAGTCGCACCGCCCACGGGCCTCATCCCCTACCAAGAAATCCCGCCGCGATGGACAAACCCGATCCTTGGGTCGTGCACAAGTTCGGGGGGTCGAGCGTCGCCGACGCCGACTGCTTCCGTCGAGTGGCGGCCATTCTGGAAGCCGCCCCACCCGGGCGGCTGGGCGTCGTGGTATCCGCCTGCAAGGGCGTGACCGATGCGCTGCTGCGCCTGGTCGCGCTCGCCGAGCGCCAGGATGAGGGGTACCACGGCGAAATCAAGCAGCTGCGGGCGCGGCACGCGGCGATTGCGGCCGCGGTGCTCACGCCGGCC
This sequence comes from uncultured Gammaproteobacteria bacterium, assembly GCA_963718865.1. Lineage (GTDB taxonomy): Bacteria > Pseudomonadota > Gammaproteobacteria > Steroidobacterales > Steroidobacteraceae > 13-2-20CM-66-19. Next base: position 345,092 of record CAVRAE010000003.1, read on the forward strand.
GCAGCCCAGCAGTATCTGGCGGGCTTTGACCAGGACTGCCTTGATCTGGAGGGAATCCTGCACGCGGTGAAGCTGACCCGGGCCGCCGCGCGCAACGTGAGTGATCTCATCGCCGGCTACGGGGAGCTGTGGTCGAGCCGGCTGTTTCAGCGCTTCTTTGCCGAGCGCGCCCAGCGCTCAGGTCCGGTGCAGTGGCTCGATGCGCGGCGCGTGCTGGTGGTGGAGTGGGACCCGCTGGGGCCGGCGATTCAATGGCCAGAGGCGCGTGCGCGGCTCGCGGCCCAGGTCCCGGCCGATTTCCACGGCACACTGGTAATCACCGGCTTCATCGCCGCGGACAGGCGCGGCGTGCCGACGACCCTCGGCCGCAACGGCAGCGATTTCTCCGCGTCCATTTTCGGGGCGCTGTTAGGCGCCGCGGAAATCCAGATCTGGACCGACGTGGACGGGGTGCTGTCGGCCGACCCGCGCCGCGTGCCGGATGCGACGGTGATCGACTCGCTTTCCTACAACGAAGCGATGGAGCTGGCGTACTTCGGCGCCAAGGTCATTCACCCCCAGACCATGGCGCCGGCGGTGAAGGGCGGCATCCCGATCTGGATCCGCAACACCTTCGCGCCCGAGAAAGTCGGAACGCTGATCTGCGCCCAGCCGACCTCGCTCCTGCCGGTAAAGGGCATCACCAGCATCGAGCGGGTGGCGCTGGTGAACATCGAGGGCACCGGCATGATCGGTGTGCCCGGCACCGCGCATCGGCTGTTCGGCGCGCTGCGCGAAGAGGCGATTTCGGTCATCCTGATTTCGCAGGGCAGCTCCGAGCACTCGATCTGCTGCGCGATCCCGCAGGAGCAGGCCGAGCGCGCCGCGAGCGTAGTACGGCGCGCTTTCGAGCGCGAATTGCAGGAGGGCCAGATCCAAAGCGTCGACGTCGATCCGGATCTGGCGATTCTCGCGGTGGTGGGCGATGGCATGGCCGGCACGCCCGGCATTGCCGCCAAGGTATTCGCGGCCCTCGGGGCCACCGGGGTCAACGTGCGCGCCATCGCGCAGGGGGCCTCGGAGCGCAACATTTCCGCGGTGATCGAGGGGCGCAGCGCCACCCGCGCGCTGCGCGCCGTGCATGCGGGCCTGTACCTGTCGCCGCACACGATTTCGGTCGGGGTGATCGGACCGGGCACGGTCGGGCGCGTATTGCTCGATCAGCTCGCCTCGCAAAGCGCGCGCCTGCGCGAGCAGTTCAAGCTCGACCTGCGCGTGCGCGGGGTGCTCGGCCGGCAACGCATGCTGCTGTCGGATTCGGGCGCGGCGCTGGGTGACTGGCGCGAGCAGTACAAGAAGAGTGGCGTGGCGGCGGAGGTGACGCGCTTCGTCGAGCACCTGCGGGTTGATTACCTGCCGCATACGGTGCTGGTTGATTGCACGGCCAGCGATGCGATCGCCGCGCGCTACGCCGAGTGGCTGGCCGCCGGCATCCACGTGGTGACGCCGAACAAGAAAGCCAGCAGCGGCGATCTGAACTACTACCAGCGTGTCCAGGAGGCGCGCCGCGCGGGCGCTGCACACTATCTTTACCAGGCCACCGTCGGCGCGGGACTGCCGGTGGTCACGACGCTGCGGGACCTGCTCGCGACCGGCGATGAGATCGACAGCATCGAGGGGATCTTCTCCGGCACGCTCGCGTATCTGTTCAACGCCTACGACGGCCGCGTGAGTTTTTCGCAGATCGTGCAGGAGGCCCGCCAGCGCGGCTTTACCGAACCGGATCCACGCGATGACCTGTCAGGCACGGACGTGGCGCGCAAGCTCATTATTCTGGGGCGCGAGATGGGGCTGCCGCTGGAACTCAAAGGCGTCAGGGTGGAGAGCCTGGTGCCGGCGGATCTGGCGGCCGGCTCGATTGCCGAGTTCATGGCGCAATTGCCGCAGCACGACCGGCTGCTCGCCGACCGTCTGGCTGCGGCACGCGCACGCGGCAAGGTGCTGCGCTACACCGGCAGGCTCAATGCAGCCGGGGAGGCGGCGGTGGGGTTGCAGGAGTTCGATGCCAGACACGTGTTTGCCAACATCGCGCTCACCGACAATGTAGTGCGCTTCGCCACCCGCCGCTATTGCAACAATCCGCTCATCATCCAGGGACCCGGCGCCGGACCGGAAGTGACCGCCGGGGGTGTGTTTGCCGACCTGCTGCGGCTCGCCGCATATCTCGGGGCACGGCTGTGACCAGTGGCGCGTTGCAGCGGGCGCGCGCCTTTGCCCCGGGCTCGGTCGGCAATGTCGCCATTGGCTTCGACATTCTCGGCTTTGCCATCGAAGGTCTCGGCGATCGCGTGACGGTCACACGACGCAGCGCCCCGGGAGTTGAAATCAACGCCGTGCGCGGCGTTGCGGGTGAGTTGCCGCATACACCACGCGAGAACACCGCCGGCAGGGCGCTGCTGGCCATGCAGGAGGCCTTGAGTCCCGGCTTTGGCTTCAGCGTCGAGATCGACAAGGGCATACCGCTGGGCTCGGGCCTCGGCGGCTCGGCGGCCTCGGCGGTGGCGGCGGTGGTGGCGGCGAACGCCCTGCTGGTGAACCCCTGTGCGCCGCTCGAACTGCTGAAATTCGCGCTGGCGGGCGAGGCGACGGCGAGCGGCGACCGGCACGTGGACAACGTTGCGCCCTCGCTCTTCGGTGGCCTGGTGCTCACGGTGGGCATCGACCAGCCGCGCGTCAAACAGATTCCCGTACCGCGGGGTATCCGCGCCGTGATCGTGCATCCGCACCTGTTCGTCGCCACCAGCGCGGCGCGCGCCATGCTCAAAGGCACGGTTGAGCTTGCCGATTTCGTCTGGCAGACGGCGAACCTCGCAGGATTCATCTCCGGTTGCTATACCGATGACCTGGACATGATCCGTGCCTCTTTCGAGGATGTGGTGATCGAGCCGCAGCGCCAGGCACTGATCCCGGGCTTTCAGCAGATACGCAGCGCCGCGATGCGCGCCGGCGCGCTGGGCTGCTCGATTTCCGGAGCGGGACCTGCGATGTTCGCGTGGGCGGCGCCGGGAGCGGACGAGCGGGTACTCGCCGCCATGCGCGGGGAGTTCTCAGCCCTGGGTCTTGCCGTGGACGAGTGGCTGGTAGAGCTGCCGTGCGCCGGCGCGCATCTGCTCTAGGCGGGTCCGATGACGCTGTTCGCGAGCACGCGCAATTCCTCGGTCGCCGTCGGGTTCAGCGTAGCGCTGATGCAGGGACTGGCCCCGGACGGCGGACTGTTCGTGCCGGCGGTCCCGCCGCGGCTGACGCCGCAGGATTTCGCCGGCGCGCAGTCGCTCGCCGCCATTGCAGAGCGCCTGCTTAGGCCCTTCGTCGGCATCGATCCGCTCACCGCGAGCCTCCCGGCCCTCAGCGCAGAGGCGTTCAATGCGCCCGCGCCGCTCCAGGGGCTCGATGAGCACGGACGCCTCTTCGTGCTGGAGCTGTTCCACGGCCCGACGGCTGCCTTCAAGGATTTCGGCGCACGGTTTCTCGCGGCCTGCTTCGAGGGGCTGCGCACGCCGGGAGCGCGCCTCATCACCATTCTGGTCGCCACCTCGGGGGATACGGGAGCCGCGGTAGCCTCGGCGTTCCACGGGCGGCCGGGCATCGAGGTGGCGGTACTGTTTCCCAAGGGGCGGGTGTCGCCGACCCAGGAGCAGCAGCTGACCTGCTGGGGCGGCAACGTGCACTCGCTGGCGGTGCGCGGCTCCTTTGATGACTGCCAGCGCATGGTCAAGGACGCTTTCGCCGACACGCAGCTCAAAAGCCGCACGGTGATGTCCTCCGCCAACAGCATCAATCTCGGGCGCCTGCTGCCACAGATGGCGTACTTTGCTGCCGCCAGCCTTGCGGTGTGGCGCCGGCACGGCGAAGCGGCGTCGTTCATCGTGCCGAGCGGCAACCTCGGTAATGCGCTCGCCTGCCTGTGGGCGCGCGCCGCGGGGCTGCCCATCGCACAGGTTGTCTTGGCGCACAACGCCAACCGCACGGTGCCGGATTATCTGCACAGCGGTGCATGGCGTCCGCGGCCGAGCATCGCCACGCTCGCCTCGGCGATGGACGTCGGCGACCCAAGCAACGCCGAGCGGCTGCCGGCGCTGTATCCGCAACTGGATGAGCTGCGTGCGGCGGTGAGCGCCTGCAGCGTGAGCGACGATGAGATTCGTGCGCGCATCCGCGCGGACTACCACAGCCGCGGCCAGATCTGGTGCCCGCACACCGCGACCGCTGCCGAAGCCTACGCGCAGCTGCCGGCGACGCTGCAGGCCGCCCACCGCTGGGTGATCGTGTCCACGGCTCACCCGGCGAAGTTTCCCGAGATCGTCGAGCCGCTCATCGGGCACGCCGTGCCGGTGCCACAAGCCCTCGCCGGACTCTTCGCGCGCGCCACATCGTGTGTTGAAATTGAGGCGGACTTAGGCGCGCTGCGCGCCGCTTTGTAGAGGAGGGAAGACTTGGACGAGCTCGCCAAACTGTCGCCGACCGCGTGGGCCCTGATCGCGTGCGCAGCCGTGCTGGGCTTCGGCGTTTCGTGGGGGTGGCGCTGGTACCGCCGGTACCGCGCGCGCAAAGCGTTGCGCACCGCGGTCACTGCCGGCGCGGCCGACCACATTGCCGACTGCCTGGTGCCGGATGGCATGGGCGGAGGCTTCCACATCGACTTCCTGCTGCTGACCGCGCAGGGCGTCGTGGTTATCGATCTGCGCGACGTCAAGGGCAACATCTTCGGCGGCGACCAGATGGCCGAGTGGACCGTCATGGATGGCGCGCACCGCTTCACCTTCACCAACCCGCAAAGCACGCTCTACGACCGCATCGCCGCCGTCAAGGCGGTGGCGGGAGATGCGCCGGTGGAAGGCCGCATTGTGTTTACCCGCCGCGGCAAGTTTCCCAAGGGCCTGCCCAAGTGGACGCTGATGCTCGACGCATTGCGCGGGGAATTTCCCGCGGCCGAGCCGCAGTCCGCGGCGGGCGCGGCGCGCTTTGGGGAGCCCTGGGGGCGCCTCAAGTCAGCCGTGAAGCCCAGCTACATGGTCGACATGCGCTAGCCGCGCCACGCAGCGTCTCACCCCTGGGGCACGGTCCGCGCGTGATCGGCCAGCACCAGCGACACGCACGCCGTGAGTTTCTTCGCATAGTCGATGTGCAGGAACTCGTTCGGGCCGTGCGCGTTGGCGTGCGGTCCGAGCACTCCGGTGATGAAAAACTGGGTCCTGGGGAAGCGCGTACCCAGCATGCCCATGAACGGAATCGTGCCGCCGCAGCCGACGTGCACCGCATCCTTGCCGTAGACCGCACGCGAGGCGCGCGCGATCGACTCTTCGAGCCACGGCGCAAGTGCCGGCGCATTCCAGCCGCCGGTGGCGGAGCCGGCGTCAAAGCTCACCTGTGCACCGTAGGGCGGATCGCGCAGCAAGGCCTCGCGCACCGCCTGGGTGGCGCGCGCCGCGTCGCAGGTCGGCGGCAGCCGCAGTGACAGCTTCACCGCCAGCTCCGGCAACAGCACATTGCCCGCCGATCCGAGTGCCGGCAGGCCCTCCGCGCCGGTCACGGCGAGCGAGCCTCGCCAGCTGTTGTTGATGATGAGCTCGGTCGGATCATTGCAAAGCGGCTGCACTCCTTTTGCCCACGGGAGCTTGCCGGCAACCGTTGCCCCTAACACCAGCGCCGCGGCGCCCGCCTGCGCGCGCCGGTCGGCCGGCAGAGTGACGTGCAACTCATCGGGCAGCAGATCGCCGGTGACCGGATTTTCCAGGCGCGCGAGCAGTTGTTCGAGAATCCGAAAGGGGGTGGGCGCAATGCCGGTCGCCATCCCCGAGTGCACGCCCTCGGTGAGCACCTGCACGCGCAGCGTGCCGACGAGGTTGCCGCGCAGCGAGGTCGTGCACCACACCTGCTCGTAGTTGCCGCATTCGGCATCCAGACATACCACGAGCGAGGGCTCGCCAATGACATCGCCGAGCGCGGCCAGGTGGGCGGGCAGGTCGAAACTGCCGCTTTCCTCGCACGCCTCGATCAGGACCACGCAGCGCGGCAGGGGCACCTTCTGTGCCTTCAGGGCCGCGATCGCCGTGAGGGAGCTGAATACCGCGTAGCCATCGTCGGCCGCACCGCGGCCGTAGAGCTTGCCCTCGCGGATAACCGGCTCCCAGGGTCCCAGGCCGGGCAGCCAGCCGGTGAACTCCGGCTGCTTGTCCAGGTGGCCATACAGCAGCACGCAGCCTGGCAGCTCTCCTGGAATGTCTACGAGCAGCAGCGGCGTCCGGCCGGGCAGGCGGCGGATGTCGGTGCGTGCGCCGGGCAGGGGCTGCGCGCGGCACCACCCGGCCATGAGCTGCACGGCCTTCTCCATGTGCCCGTTGGCTTCCCATTGCGGGTCGAACATTGGTGACTTGTTCGGAATGCGCACGTAGGTGGTGAGGCGCTCGACAATCGAGTCGTCCCAGGTCCTGTTGATCGAGGCGGTGAGCTGCTCAAGGTCCATGTTCAGGCCTTATAGTGATAAATAACAATAAGTTAAAGAGTGAAGTAAAGGTACTTTATATGAATGACCGGCACGGCACGGCACGTCGCGGCGCTTGCGCTCAGGCCTCCGGCAGATCAAACAGCGCACGCGTGGCCGCGGTACTGGCCGCCGCGAGTGCCGGCAGCGACTCACCCCGGGCCCGTGCCACGGCCGCGGCGATGTGCGGAAGATACGCCGGCTCGTTGCGGCGGGCTGCAGGTTTTGGTTTCAGGTCGCGCGGCAGAAGGTAAGGGCCATCGGTTTCCAGCAGCAGGCGCTGCGCGGGAATCCGTGGCATGAGCGCGGCCAGGTGCGCGCCACGCCGTTCATCACAGATCCAGCCGGTGATGCCGATCGCAAGCCCCAGTTCCAGGTAGGCGTCGAGCTCCTCTGCGGTGCCGGTAAAGCAATGCGCCACGCCGCGCCACTGCGCGGCGTGCTCGCGCAGAATGGCGAGGAAGTCCGCGTGCGCGTCGCGCTGATGCAGGAACACCGGCTTGCCGAGCTGCGCGGCGAGTTGCAGCTGCGCATGGAAGACACGCTGCTGCTGCGCCGGCGGCGAAAAGTTCCTGAAATAGTCGAGCCCGCATTCGCCCACGGCGACTACCGCGGGGTGCCGCGCGTGCTCCAGCAACTCGCTGTGGCGTTCCGGCGTGAGCTCGGTAGCGTGGTGCGGGTGGACCCCGGCGGTGGCGAACAACAACCGCGGCCGCGCGCGCGCCAGTGCGATGGCAGCCTGCGTGCTCGCGAGCGACGACCCGGTGACCAGCATCTGGGTGACGCCAACCGCGCCGGCGCGCGCGATCACCGCGTCGCGGTCCTCCTCGTAGCTCTCATGAGCGAGGTTGATACCGATGTCGATGAGCGGCGCGCGTGCCGGCTGCGCGGCGGCGTGGCCGGTCGCGGCGGCGGCAGTCGTTGGGCCTGTGCTATGGTCGGGCATGCTCGCGGGTTATTCTACTGAAGGTCGCGCGCTGAATATGCGATCCCGGCGCGGCGGCGTGGCGGCAGTTAGCGCCGCCCTCATCGCCTGCGCATTCGGCGCGCGTGCGGACGACAGCGGCTGGCGCGATATCGAGAGCCGCATCCAGTACGACTACTACACCGAGGATGCGCGCGCGCTGATGGCGCTCGAAGACACGGTCGCCGGCACTGATGAGCATGCGCCGCTGCACGACTACTACCTGGGATTCCTGTACTTTCGGCAGGCGCTGCTCGCGGTCCAGGGTGTCGCGGCACCCGGGGCCGGCAGGGCGGGACAGTTCGCCGCTCAGTGTGTGGCGCATCTGGATGCTGCTCTTGCCGGCCGCGAGGACTTCGCCGAAGGGTTAGCGCTGCGCGCGGCCTGCCGGCTGGCGCCGCTAGCCAGCGGCGAGGGCTCGACCCTCGCTGCCCACCGTGCCCACAAGGACATCAGCCGGGCGCTGCAGCTTGCGCCGGGAGACCCGCGCGTGCTGCTCATCGATGCGGTGAGCGACTACCAGCTGCCGCCGTCCTCGGGCGGCAACAAGGAACGCGCGCTGGTGAAGTTGCGGCAGGCCATGGCGGCGTTCGAGGCGGAGCGGCGCGACACCCAGCGCGTACCCGGCTGGGGTGCGGCGGAGGCCTGTGTGTTTCTGGCGCGTGACCTGCTGGATCATGGCGACCCGGTCGCCGCGCGCGACGTCCTCGAGCAGGCGCTGGTGAACGCCCCGGAATTCGCCCAGGCGCGCCGGCTCATGGGGAAAATCACCTCCGGCTGAAGCTGCGTGGGAATACCCGTGCGGGTCCGTTCCTGACATCTGTCATACAGCGGTCAGTGGCGTCTGCTACAGGCGCGACGGGCGTTCCGGCCTGTATATCTGCAGGGGCGTGAAGCAATTTCCGCCGGGTGATATTGTTGCGCGCGTTTTGCTGGGGATATGAAGCGGATGTCGTCGGAGAGTAATAAAAACGCCCTGTTGGGACAGCTGCGCATCGACCGCACTGCGGGTGAAGCGGCGGGCCGTGCCGGCCTGCGCCGCTGGATTCCCGGCGGCGTGGTGGTGCTTGCCGCGCTCATCGTTGCTGCGCTGTGGTTTGCCCTGTCGGGCCATGCGGCGCTGCCGGTGCACACGGTGATGGCCCAGCCCATCGCGGCGGGCGGCGCCAGCGCTTCAGTGCTCGATGCGACCGGGTACGTTACCGCGCGCCGCGAAGCCACGGTATCGGCGCAGATTACCGGCACGGTCACGCAGCTGCTGATCGAGGAAGGTGATCACGTCAAGGAGGGGCAGGTGCTGGCGCGTCTGGATGACACTGCGCAGAAAGCGGCGCTCTCCCAGGCGCTGGCGCAGTTGCATTCGGCGCAGGCGCTGCTGGTACAGGACCAGGCGCAGCTCGCACAGAGCACACGCGATGTGAAGCGCGACGAGGACCTCGTCACGCGCCACCTGGTCTCACAGCAGGCCGTGGAGCAGGCGCGTACCCAGGTCGAAACCGGCGCCGCGGGGACGCAGTCGCAACGCAAACAGATCGATCTGGCCCAGGCCAACGTGCGCGCGGCACAGGTGCAACTGGATTACTGCACCGTGCGGGCGCCGTTCACCGGAGTGGTAATCGCCAAAGCCGCCCAGGTCGGCGAGATCATCTCACCGTTCTCGGCGGGCGGGGGTTTCACGCGCACCGGTGTCGGTACCCTGGTCGACATGGATTCGCTGGAAATCGAGGTCGACGTCAACGAGGCGTACATCAACCGCGTGCAACCCGGGCAGCCGGTGGAATCGGTGTTGAACGCCTATCCGGACTGGCGGATTCCTTCGCATGTCATCGCGATCATTCCGACCGCCGATCGCGCCAAGGCGACCGTGAAGGTACGCGTTGGACTGGACGTGAAGGACACCCGCATCGTGCCGGACATGGGCGTGCGCGTTTCGTTCCTCGAGGAGAAGCAGCCGGCCGCGCCGGACCAGCAGCCATCCCACGGCGTGCTGGTGCCCCGCGCCGCGCTGCGCAAGGACGGCGGCGAGGACGTGGTGTTCGTGTTCAAGGACAACAAGGCGCAGCGTCGCGCCGTGAAGCTCGGCGGCACGAGTGGTGACTCGCGCCAGGTGCTCAGCGGCGTGAGTCCCGGGGAGGCGGTGATCGTCGATGCGCCCGCCGGTCTTAAGGACGCCGCGGGCGTGAAACAGGCCAGATCGTGAGCGCTGGCCGACGCGACAGCTTCTGCTAACCCATCTGATTGGAGATCGAGGCAACTATGTCCGAGTCAATGGTCCAGGTCCGCAACGTCACCAAGGTCTACGAGCGCGGCAGGCAGAAGATCGAAGTCCTGCACGGACTCACACTGGACATACCCCAGGGCGACTTCGTCGCACTCATGGGGCCGTCGGGCTCCGGCAAGACCACGCTGTTGAATCTCATCGGCGGACTCGATCAGCCAACCTCCGGGGAGGTTGTGGTTGGTGGCAGCCGCATCGATCAGCTTGGCAGCGGCGCGCTCGCCAACTGGCGCGCCCACAACGTCGGCTTCGTGTTCCAGTTCTACAACCTCATGCCGGTGCTGAGCGCCGCGAGCAACGTCGAGCTGCCGCTGCTGCTGACGAAGCTCTCCGCCGCGCAGCGCAAAAGGAATGTCGCCGTCGCCCTCGAGGTCGTCGGGCTTTCCGATCGCGCCAGGCACAAGCCGAAGGAATTGTCCGGCGGCCAGGAACAACGCGTCGCCATCGCCCGTGCGCTGGTCTCCGACCCGCAGCTGCTGGTGTGCGATGAACCCACGGGGGATCTTGATCGCAAGACAGCTGACGAGATCCTCGGCCTCCTGCAGGTGCTGAACCGCGAACACGGCAAGACCATAGTGGTGGTGACCCACGACCCCAAGGCCGCCGGGTTTGCGCGCCGCACCCTGCATCTGGAGAAGGGTCAGCTGCTCGAGCAGGCGGCCTGATATGAGCGGGCGAAAGTCGCCTGCGGCGCTTGCGCCGCAAATCACTGCCTGGAGACGCTCATGACCAAGACTGGCTTTGTCGTCGCCAACCTGTTCCGCAAGCGCACGCGCACGATCCTGACTCTCTTGTCGGTGATCATGGCGTTCCTGCTGTTTGGTCTGCTGCAATCGGTTAACCACATCTTCAATGCCGGCGCCGACTTCGTCGGTGCCACCCGCCTCATGGTGCAGGCGCGGGTGTCGTTCACGCAGCCGTTGCCGATCAGCATGGTGCCCAAGCTCGAAGCCGTTCCCGGGGTGGCGCGGGTGGCGTTCTCGCAATGGTTCGGTGGCGTATGGCAGGAAAACACGCCGCTGTTCGTGTTTGCAATCGATCCACTGCGCTATCGCGACGTCTATCCGGAATACGTGATGCCGGATGCGCAGTGGCAGGCATTCGCCAACACCCGCACCGCCATGATCGCCGGCAAGCTGGTCGCCGACCAGTACGGCTGGAAGATCGGACAGAAAATACCGATCTCTTCCAACATCTATCCGCAGAAGAACGGCAACAAGGCGTGGGCCTTTGACCTGGTCGGGATTTTCGATGGCAAGGATGAGGCGTGGAGGAAGCAGACCAACGTGGTCTTCATCAATCGCGACTATTTCGACGAAGCCAACCAGTTCGGCATCAAGGGACGCACCAATTTCTTTATCCTCAAGCTCACCGATGGCAACCAGGCGCAGGCCGTCAGCAAGACCGTCGATGCGATGTTCGAGAACTCCCCCGATGAGACCAAGACTCAGACGGAGAAGGACTTCAATCTCGGCTTCGTCAAGCAGATCGGCGACATCGGTCTGATCGTGCGCTGGATCCTGTTCGCGGTGTTCTTCACCCTGCTGCTGGTGGTCGGCAACACCATGGCGCAAAGCGTGCGCGAGCGGGTGCCGGAGCTCGCGGTGCTCAAGACCCTGGGGTTCACTGACGGCAGCGTGCTTGGCTTCGTGCTCGCCGAAGCGCTGGCGCTGTGCCTCGTCGGCGGCCTGATCGGACTTGCGCTCGCCACCATGGGTGGGGCGATGATCGCCAAGGGCACCGGCGGTCAGTTCCAGCTGCAGCTTGATGTCTCGGTGTGGATTATCGGCGTGGTAGCGATCCTGCTGATGAGCGCGGCCGTGGGCCTGCTGCCGGCGCTGCGTGCGCGGCGCCTGAAAATTGTCGACGCGCTGGCCGGGCGCTAGAAGCAGCTGACAGCACAGTCAAGGAGAAGCATCTTGTTGAGCCAGGCTCTCGCCATCACCCGTATCAGCATCCAGAGCATTCCCGAGCGCTGGGCGCCCTCGCTGGTCATCGTCATCGGACTTGCGGGCGTGGTGGCGGTGTTCACCGCCCTGCTGGCCATGGCGGCCGGCTTCGAAAGCACGCTCAAGGCTACCGGCCGCAGCGATGAGGTGATCATGCTGCGTGGCGGCTCGGACGTGGAGCTCAACTCCGCGCTGGACCGTGAGCAGAGCGATCTGATCGAGCAGGGGCCGGGCATCCGCAGCGGCGCGAATGGCAAGCCGCTGGCCTCGGCAGAGATCATGGTGATCGCGGAGCTCATCCGCAAGGATGACGTCAAGAACGGCGCCAACATCACCGTGCGCGGGGTGGAGCCGGCAGGCTTTGCCCTGCGCCCGCAGCTGAAGATCGTCGCCGGCCGCGCCTTCACTCCCGGCCTGCGGGAGCTGATCGTCGGTCGCGGCGTCCTGCGCCAGTTCCAGGGGGCGGAAATCGGCAAGGTCGTGCGCATGCGCGGCTCGAACTGGACCGTGGTGGGAGAATTCGAATCCGGCGATGCTTACGACAGCGAGCTGTGGACCGACGTCAACGTGGCGCGCAGCACCTTCGGCCGCAACGGTTCAAGCTCGGTGCTGGCGGCGCTTGATGGCCCGGGCGCTCTGGCGAAGCTCAAGCGCGCCCTGGCCGCCGACCCGCGTCTCACCGTGGATGTCCTCAGTCAGCAGGACTACTTCAACGGCCAGACCAAGCAGTTCCGGCAGACGATCGGCTTCCTCGCAGGTGTGGTGACCATCATCATGGCGCTGGGCGCGGTGTTTGCCGCCCTCAACAGCATGTATGCCGCCGTCGCCGCGCGCGGCAAGGAGATCGCGACCCTGCGGGCAATCGGCTTCGGCGGCCTGCCGGTCGTGCTCTCGGTGATGATCGAGGCGCTGTTGCTGGCCGTGGCCGGGGGAATACTCGGTGCACTGCTCGCTTATCTGTTATTCAACAACCTGTCGGTGTCGACCCTTGGGCAGAACTTCACCCAGGTGGTGTTCAACTTCAAGGTCACACCCGCACTCGTAGCGCGCGGTCTGGTTATCGCGGTTGTGATCGGCATGATCGGCGGGCTCCTGCCGGCGCTGCGCGCCGCACGCCTGCCGATCACGACCAGCCTGCGCGAGCAGTGAGCGGGGCACGGCAGCGCGCGAGCCGCCGATGAAGGCGCCGTCAAAGGCGCCCGAGCCCCTCGCACAGCGCCGCCACATCCGCTTCGGGCTGATCCCACGAGACGACGAAGCGCGCCTCGCCGCAGTCTTGCGTGCCCCAGTCGTAGAACTCGAAGCCACTGCTACGCAGCGCATCCTTGCCGGCGGCGCCGAGCTGCACGAATACCTCGTTGGCCTCCACCGGGTGCAGCAGCCGCGCGCCGGCGGCAAGCCCGATGCGCTGCGCCAGGGTGTTGGTGCGCTGCGCATTGCGCCTCCACAGGTCGGTTTCGATGTACGCGAGCAGCTGCGCTGACACGTAACGGGACTTGGACAGGAGGTGGCCCGCGCGCTTGCGCCGCAGTTCAAAGTCCCGCACCAGGCTCAGGTCGAAGAACACCACCGCCTCGGCGGCCAGGGCGCCGTTCTTGGTGGCTCCGAAGGACAGCACGTCGACGCCCGCCCGCCAGCTGAGATCCCCGGGATGGCAGTCAAGAAAGGCGACCGCGTTGGCAAAGCGTGCGCCGTCCATGTGCACCTTCAGCCCGTTGCGGTGTGCTGACTCTGACAGGGAAGTCAGTTCATGCATCCGGTACACCGTGCCGAGCTCGGTGGCCTGGGTGACAGAGAGCGCCGCCGGCTGCACCGAGTGCACGTGTCGGGGGTGGGCGGCGAGGGCGCTCGCTACGGCGTCCGGTTGCAGCCGGCCGTGTGCGCCCTCGAGCAGCGCGAGCTGGGCGCCGCCGCTGAAAAACCCGGGTGCGCCGCACTCGTCGACCGCGATGTGGGCCTCGGCGTGCGCGAAGATGGCACCGTACGGCGGACTCAGGGTCGCAAGGGCGAGCGAGTTCGCCGCCGTCCCGGTGGCGACCGCGAAGGCACGCACCCGTGTGCCGAAGAAACTGCTGAAGGCCTCGTCCAGGCGCGCGGTCCATTCGTCGTCGCCGTAGGCGCGGGCGAGCCCGCGATTGGCGGTGGCGAGGGCGGCCAGGATCTCGGGGCAGGCACTGGCGGTGTTGTCGCTGAAGAAACGCACCATGGCGTAAGTGTACGGCTTTTAGTCAATGCGCCAGTGGAACGACCAGGCGCCGAAGGCGAGGAACGCGAGTGTAGTGGCCGCGAGGTACAGGAGGTGTGGGGCGATCTGCGCAAGTCCGGCCCCGTCGATCATCACTGCGCGCGCGGCATCGAGCACGTGGGTGAGCGGAAACATGCCCGCCACCCACTGCACCCAGCGCGGCGAATCCTCGAGCGAGAACCATACGCCCGACAGCAGCATCATGGGCCAGGTGAGCAGATTCAGGACCCCGCCGACGAGCTCCTCGCTGGAAAAGCGCGCCGCGACCGTGAGCCCCAGCGCGATCAATGACAGGGCGCCCAGGATCAGCAGCAGCGCCAGCAGCGCGACGTTGCCGGCGGAATGAAAGCCGATGATGGTGCCGATGCCGACGTAGAGGATCGTTGTCACGGTGAGAATGATCGCCAGGCGTGACAGCACCTGGGCGCCGAGGAATTCGAAGGCGCTCAGCGGGGTCGCGTGCAGGCGTTTGAGGAAGCCGCTCTTGCGATAGCGCACCACCACGTAGCCCACGCCAAAGAGGCAGCTGAACATCAGGTTCATGCCGAGGATGCCCGGGAACAGCCAGTCGACGTAGCGCACTGCCACCCCGGTCACGGGCTGGCGCTGTGCGCCGGGGACCGCGGCGAGCAGCAGCTTCTCGACGATATAGCCCTTGGGGGAATCGGTATTGACCCAGTAGCGCGCATTCGCCCCGAGGTCGACCACCAGATCGAGCGTCTGGTGGGTGAGCTTATGCAAGGCAGCCGGCTCATCCGGGGTAGCGACGAACTCCACGTACTGCTCACGCAGGAAAGGATTCGAGGCCTTGTCGATATGTGCGGCGAGCACGCCGACCTTGAACAGGGGCCGCGGCGGGCCGCCGAACACGAACCCCATGCCGACTACCAGCGCGATGGGCAGGAACAGCGTGAACAGCAGCGTGCCGCGGTCGCGCAGGAATTCCAGATTGCGCGCGTGCCAGACCGACAGCATGCGGCGGATCACGGTCGCAGCTCCTTGCCGGTGAGCTCCAGGAACAGGTCCTCAAGATTCGCCGGCCGGATGCGCAGGTTGCTCAGTGGCACGTGCGCCGCCAGCAGCGTGCGCAGGGTGCCCTCGAGGTCCTGGGTCGTGATCTCGATGCGATCGCTCGCCTCGAGGAGTTTCAACGGCAGGGCGCGCGCGGCTGGCGGGAAGTCCTGCCGTGGCAACTCCAGCAGAACGTCCGCGAAGTGCTCGCGCAGCAGGCGCTGTGGCGGACCCTGGGCGACGATGCGGCCGCGATCCATGATTGCCACCTCATCGCACAGCAGTTCGGCTTCCTCCATGTAGTGCGTGGTGAGAATGATGGTCTTGTGGCGGGCCTTGATGGACTGCACCAGCTCCCAGAAATTGCGCCGCGCCTGCGGATCAAGGCCGGTCGTGGGTTCATCCAGAAACAACACCGCAGGATCATTGACGAGTGCGATCGCCAGCAGCAGCCGCTGCTGCTGGCCGCCGGAGAGCTTGCGGCTGTCGCGCCCGGCGAGTGCCTCCAGGGCGCAGACCTTGAGCACCTCATCGACCGACAGGCCCGAGCTGTACAGGCCGCGGAACAGGGCGATGCTCTGGCGCACCGTGAGAAAGTCCTGCAGCGCGGTCTTCTGAAAGAGAATGCCGGCCTCCTCGCGAAAGCGCGCATCCTGGACCTCACCGCGGTAGCGGACTTCGCCCGAGGTCGCGGGCAGGATCCCCTCCATGATTTCAATGGTGGTGGTCTTGCCGGCGCCGTTGGGACCCAGCAGCCCGAAGCACATGCCCGGCGGCACACTGAACGACACGCCCGCCACGGCGGTCGTGGCGGGGTACTGTTTGACGAGATCGCGGACTTCGAGGATGGGAGTGCTCAAGCACCGCGATGCTAACCGGTTTAGCGTGCTGACGTCTGCCTCTGGTCCATGGGGCGAAATCGCCTGCGGCGATCTCGCCGGACATCAGCCGCGTTTCCGCCGGCAAAGGCGGGGCTCGATGCACACTGCCACGATCACCTCAGTAGCCGAGCACTTCACAGCAAGGCTGGCGCACGGGCTTTTGCCGGCTGCGGCCGCCACCAGCCGGTTGGCTCCGCAGTGTTAACGCGCCCGAAGCGTGTAACATCGCGGTCATGAGCACCCGTGAATACGACAGGTCCGAGCGCGTGGAACTCGCCGACGAGGCGGTGCACTGGGATCTGGGGTCCTCGGTCTCCTACGGCGAGTATCTGCACCTGGAAAAGCTGCTCACGGCTCAGCAGCCACTGTCAAGTGAACACAACGAGATGCTGTTCATCATCGTGCACCAGGTGTCGGAGCTGTGGATGCGGCTGATGCTGCATGAGCTGACGGCGGCGCTGCTGTGCATACGGCGGGACGACATCGGCCCGGCGCTGAAGATGCTGGCGCGCATCTCGCGCACCCAGACACAGCTGCTGTCGGTATGGGACGTGCTGTCCACGATGACGCCGTTTGAGTATTCGGCGTTCCGCAGCGCCCTCGGGCGCTCCTCGGGGTTCCAGTCGGCGCAATACCGCCTGCTCGAGTTCCTGTTCGGCAACAAGAACGCGCAGATGCTCGCCGTCCATGAGCGCGACCCGGCCGATCACGACACGCTCGCGCGCGCGCTTGCGGCACCGTCGCTGTACGACGAGGTACTGCGCCTCCTGAGCCGCCGCGGCTACGGCATCCCTGAGGACTACCTGACGCGCGACTTCAGCGAACCGTACAAGGCGAGTAAGCAGGTCGCCGGCGCCTGGCTCGGCGTGTATCACAACGCGGAGAAGGGCTGGGATCTGTATGAGCTCGCGGAGCGCCTCGTCGATCTCGACCACAACTTCCAGCTGTGGCGCTTCCATCACCTGAAGACCGTGGAGCGCATCATCGGCTACAAGCCCGGCACGGGCGGTACGGGTGGGGTGTCCTACCTCGCCAAGGCGCTCGAGCTTAAGTTCTTTCCGGAGCTGTGGCAGGTCCGGACCTCGATGTGAGCGGCTATCTGATGCCGGTCGTTACCGGGGAGTCACGATAGTATTGCGGGAACAGCACCTTGAGGTTCCGGATCTTGGGCAGATCGTTTATCACGATGTACGGGTACTGCGGGTTCTTCAGGTAAAAGTCCTGGTGATACGCTTCGGCCGGATAGAAACCGTTGAGTGCATCGACGCGCGTCACGACCGGAGCGGCGAACGTTTTGGCCCTGGTTCAGCTGGGCGATGTAGCTCTCGGCAATGCGCCGCTGCGTGGCATCGGCGTAAAACACCGCCGAGCGGTACTGCGAGCCACTGTCGGGTCCCTGGCGGTCGAGCTGGGTCGGATCGTGCGCCACTGAGAAATATATCCGCAGCAGCTCCCCGTAAGTCACCTGGCGCGGATCGAAGGTAATCTGTACCGACTCGGCGTGGCCGGTGCGGCCGGTACTCACCTCCTCGTACTGGGCCGTTGGTCCTGCGCCGCCGGCATACCCGGCCAATACCTCATGGACTCCGCGCACGTGCTCGAAAACCCCCTGCACACCCCAGAAGCAGCCACCGGCAAGCACCGCGGTCTGCAGGGCACTGCCCTCCCTGGGGTTGTCGAGCGCCGCTGGGGGCACCGCCACCGGTGACGCGGCTCCCCGAGTCGCGCTAACCCAACCGACCCCAATAGCCAGCGCCAGCGCGGCGACGGATGCGATGAACAGTTTGTTGACGGACATATCAGTTCCCATGGTGTTGACTGGCTGGTCTCAGCGGCGTGCCACGAAGTTAAGAGCCACCGAGTTCATGCAATAGCGCAGGCCGGTCGGCCGCGGGCCGTCGTCAAAGACGTGACCCAGGTGCGCGTCGCAGCGCCGGCAGGACACCGCGACCCGCTGCATCATAAGACTGCTGTCCGGGCGTTCCACGACGTTGAAACGCGAGATCGGTTGCCAGAAGCTCGGCCAACCGGTGCCGGAATCGAATTTCGTCCGTGAATCGAACAGCGACGTGGCGCAGCAGATGCAGCCATACAGGCCATCGGCGTGGTTGCTGTCGTATGCGCCACTGAAGGCGCGTTCAGTTCCTTCCTGGCGGGTGACGGTAAACGCCAGCGGCGACAACTGTTGGCGCCACTGCGCTTGCGTCCTGACGACGCGCGGCACGCGCTGCGTGCCACGGCTCTTGCCGTCCGCGCCGAAGGCCTCGATGGTCACGCCGTCATCGGGGATGGCCGCCGGCAGCGGCGCCGCCCGGGCGAACCGGTAGCCGGTCGCGGCGATGGCGCAGCAGGCAGCGTATCTGAGGAGGATTCTGCGCGACACGTAGTGGCTCATGGCTCCGTCTCCGTTCAGCCAAAGGTAAAGGAATACGCCTGCACCCCCGCGTCGAGGAACTGAATCGCGAACGTGTGGTCCGCGATGGGGTCGGACTGGCGCAGCAGCTGATACAACCGTTGCTCACTCACGGTA
Source organism: uncultured Gammaproteobacteria bacterium (assembly GCA_963718865.1). Lineage (GTDB taxonomy): Bacteria > Pseudomonadota > Gammaproteobacteria > Steroidobacterales > Steroidobacteraceae > 13-2-20CM-66-19. The sequence continues at coordinate 363,470 of CAVRAE010000003.1, forward strand.
CCGCTGCCGTCAGGCTCGACATCGGCGCCACGATCCGCGCCCGGCGCGCGCCCGTCGATGCTGACGCGGAAGCGAACCGGATGGCGCGCGTCGCCCGGACCCAGGACCAGGTGCAGATCGCGCGCATGGAAGCGAAACACAATCAGCGCACCGGCCGCCGTAGCCACGGCCTTTTCACCGTCCACCCGCCAGACACCGGACAACGCCCATTGGTTCAGCTGCAGTGCACGCGGCGCGACGTAGGAGTGCGGCTCATCGCGCACCAGGCCGCCGGCGGAGGCAAAGTTCGCGGCGCGCGCGTATCCAAGGTAGGTTTCAGGGGAGTCGAGGTCCGGCGCGCTGGATGCCGCCTCCACCCCGGTGCCCCGAATCGCCGCTGCAGCCGCAGTCAGATGCGTCGTCCCCGCTTCGCGCAGCAGGCGGCGTATGAGCTGCTCGGACCCCGCATAGTCGCCCTCGCCGAAGTGATGGCCGCGGATCCGTCCCTGCGCGTCGATAAAGTAATGCGCCGGCCAGTAGTGGTTGTTAAATGCCTTCCAGATGGCGTAGTCGTTGTCCAGCGCCACCGGATAGGTGATGCCCAGATCGTGCACCGCACGCGTTACGTTCCCCACATCCTTCTCAAAGGCGAACTCCGGCGCGTGCACGCCGATAACCACCAGCCCCTGCGCGCGGTAGCGCTCATACCAGCTCTTCACATACGGCAGCGAGCGCAGGCAGTTGATGCACGAGTAGGTCCAGAAATCGATGAGTACGACTTTGCCGCGCAGATCCTGCGCCGTGAGTGGCGGCGAATTCAGCCATGCGACCGCGCCGCTTAGTGCCGGCAACTGCCCCTCGATCGGCAGCGTCCCTGCGGACGCAACCGCAACTGCGCCGCCGCCGGTCTCCTGCGGTGCCACGTGCTCGATCAGCGCCTGCTCAATTCGCGTCGTGTTGGCAACGGACAGACGCGTCAGCGTGCCGGTGTCCCAACCCAGTGCGATGGCCGCTACGGCCACCAGTACCGCAACCCCAAGGAAGCGCCGCAGCCACTCGCCCGCCGCGAAGGAGCGTTTCATGGCGGCGATGACGCGGGTGCTGGCGGCGGCTGCAATGCCCAACGAAGTCGCGGCGCCGAGCGCGTAGGCCAGGAGCAGCACGCTGGTTGCCACGCTCGGGCCGCGCAGGGCCGCGCCGGTCAGAATCAGACCCAGGATCGGCCCGGCGCAGGGCGCCCACAGGAAACCGGTTGCGACCCCGAGCAGCAGCGATGCAGTCACACCGGACGCGCCGCCGGTGTCGGCAGCGAGGCGGGCACCGAGTGCCACGAAAGGACGTGTAGCCCAGGCGGCAAAGCGCCGCGACAGCAGTGCCAGCGCGCTCACCGCCAGCAGTGCCATGGCGACCACGCGGCCGTAGTCATTCAGGTGCACGGCCCAGGCGCCGCCAACCGCCGCCAGCGTCGAAATCGCGGCGAAGGTCCCCGCCATACCGATCAGCAACGGCAGGGTACTGCGGGTGAAAGGCTGTTCAGTGCGAGCGAATACAAACGGCAGCACCGGCAGAATGCACGGGCTGAGAATCGTGAGCGCGCCACCGAGAAATGCCAATACCGCGACGATCATTCACACTCCGTCATGGGCAGGCCACGCGGCGGCATGGCGCGCGTCGCAAGAGATTGCGACACACAAATAGACCCAGGTGGAGGCGGTTTTATTGCGCGCCGCGAGTACGAAATCCAAAGGTCTCAGCGCCAGGTGACGCACGCCACGGGCGTGTGCGCCGCCGCGCGTCTTGCGCTGCGGCTGCCGTTGACCAGCACGCCATGCTCGGCGAGTCGCAGGTGTGCAAGGTCACCCGCCGCGTTGCCGTAAGCGACGACGGCCAGCCCCGGATGCCGTGCGCGTAGCGCTTCAAGGCAGCGCACCTTCTCCTCGCCGCGGCGGTTCGCGGTGCTGAGCGTGCCGATGAGACGCGTGTCGTCCCAGGCGACGCCGGTGCACTCGACATCTGCAAAGCCGAGCGCCTTGCCGATGGCGGGGACGTACAGATCGGTGCTGGCACTTAAGAGCGCGAGGGTATCGCCGTGGAGGCGGTGCCGCTCGATCGCGGCGCGCGCGTCCGCGAACAGACCGTTCCTCAGCAGCCGCGGCACGAACCGCGCAGTCCAGGCATCCAGGTCGCGGCGCTCAAGTCCGCCGAATGTCTTGTGGAGGAAGGCGGCCTTGAGCTCACCGTGATCGCATCGCCCGAGCACGAAGCGCGCGAGCGCAGGCAGCACGCATACAACGCGCGGCAGGCGCAGCGGATGGCGCAGCAGCAGCCCGATCGCGTAGGGCGCGAGGGTGTTGCGGCGCGTGATGGTGCCGTCGAGATCAAAGAGAGCCAGCAGCGGCGCGGGCGTGCCGGACCCGCCCCCCACCTGGATGTGCGCGCCCGGGTCGGTCAGGCGGCGTTGCCCGCGGTGGCGAGCTGCCGCAGTACGTACTGCAGGATGCCGCCGTGCCGGTAGTACTCGCGCTCCTTGGGGGTATCAATGCGCAGGCGCGCCTTGAACGTGATCGGCGCGCCCTTCTCAGGCGTCGCAGTGACCGTGACCTCGCGGGCATCCCCGGAACTCAAGCCCGCGATATCGAACACCTCGCGGCCCGTGAGCTTAAGAGCAGCCGCGTTCTGCCCGGGAAAAAACTGCAGCGGGGCCACGCCCATGCCGATGAGGTTGGAACGGTGGATGCGCTCGTAGCTCTCGGCGATGACCGCCCGCACACCCAGCAGCAGCGTGCCTTTGGCCGCCCAGTCGCGCGAGGAGCCGGTGCCGTATTCGCGCCCGGCCAGCACGATGAGCGGCGTAGCCTCTTTCTTGTAGCGCATGGCGGCGTCATAGATGGAGGACTGTTCGCCATCGGGGAGGTGCACCGTGACGCCACCTTCCACGCCCGGCACCATGAGGTTGCGCAGCCGGATGTTGGCAAACGTACCGCGCATCATCACCTCGTGATTGCCGCGCCGTGAGCCGTAGGAATTGAAGTCCTTGGGTTGCACGCCCTGCTCGACGAGATAGCGCGCCGCCGGGCTGCTCCGGGCGATGTTGCCCGCCGGGGAGATGTGATCGGTCGTCACCGAGTCCCCGACCATGGCCAGCGCGCGCGCGCCGCGCACGTCCGCCAGTGGCGGCGGCGTCATGGTCATGCCCTCAAAGTAGGGCGGGTTCTTGACGTAGGTGGAGGCCGCGTCCCAGGTGTAGCGCTGGCCAGCGGGCACCTTGATGCTGGCCCAGTTGTCATCGCCCTTGAACACGCTGGCGTAGCTGTCGCGGAACATCTGTGCATCGATGGAGTTCTTGAGGAGATCCTGCACCTCGATGTCGCTCGGCCAGATGTCGGCGAGGAACACGCCCTTGCCGTCCCGGTCGGTGCCGAGTGGCTCCTTCGTCAGATCGATGTCGAGCGTGCCGGCGAGCGCGTACGCGACCACCAGTGGCGGGGAGGCCAGAAAATTCATGCGCACTTCCGGATGCACGCGGCCCTCGAAGTTGCGGTTGCCCGAGAGCACCGCGCAGGCGGTGAGATCGCCGGCCTTGATCGCGGCGGAGATTTCGGGCTTGAGTGGACCGGAATTCCCGATGCAGTTATGCACAGCCACACCGGCGGCCACGAAGGCATGCAGCTCGCTCACCGAGAGGTCGAACACCGCGCGCTTGCCGGCCGCACGCCGCTCCGTGACGGCGAGCGTGAAAGTGGGCAGCACCATCGCGTCCTTCGCGGTGCAATAGCGCTTCGGGTCCTCCACCGCATCGACGGAGTCGGGAGCGGTAAACCACGCGCCGACCCCCATTTGTTCGAATAACTCCGCCGGCGAGGGGAAGGCACAGCTGTGGCGGTGCAACGGCCGGAAAGGACGCGCTTTGGCGTCCCACAGGCGCGAGAAGCGGTCATGACCCTCGAACAGTGAGTAGTGCGCGAATGCCGCAGGCTCGCGATCGGTCAGTTTGACAGCCGCAAGCGCGCGCGCCCGGGAGAAAGACAGCGAGCCATCCGCCTGATGCAGTTCCTCGAGCCGGTCAGCCATCCACAGGCGCTGCCGGTTGATGCTGTCCACCAAGCGCCAGTAAACGGCAGCGGCACTGGCGCGCAGCATCTTGTCGGTGGAGTAGCGGAAGCCCACTCGTTCTATGAACGATAGCCCCTCGGGCAGTTCCAGCCGGATCTCCTGGCGCGGCACGCCATCCTGGGCGAGAGGGTAGGACGAGGCGGAATGCCGCGTGGCGTACTCGCGCACGATGGCACCGCGGGCCTTCACGCCACAGCGCACCAGCAGCCGCACGATATCGCGCATCAGGGCCTTGGTGGCTTCAACGAACTCAGGCTTCGCGCTCTGCGCATAGGCAGGCCGTGCAAGGGTCGCCTCGGATAACTCACGGCCATAGCGACGCAGATGGGGGGCGTGGCCGTCGCCACCGAACAGGCCGCCCAGGAACTCGCGCACCATCGCTATCGGACACTCATCCGCGAGCACGAACTGCGGCAGCGCAGGTGCCTGATCGATCCGGCGGCCGGTGCGCACACCGGGAAGTGCAATGATGGCGGAGGTGAGTTCCAGCGGCAGCGCGATCGACCACTTACGTGCATCGTAGGCATTGGCGATCGGGCGCTTGCCGGTGAGTAGCTCGATATCGTTCAGGGCCGCTTCGCGGTCGAGCGCCTGGCCGAGGTTCATGCGCCCCTGCCCGGCGCGGCTGATAGACCCATCACTCAGCAGGTGCCCCAACAGGCGCGCAAAGGCGAGCGCCCGCTGGCGCGACTCGTTGTCCTCGAGCGTGAATTCAAACTTCCCGGTACGCAGCTGGTAACCGCGCTCATCCGCGGCCACCTCATCAAGAGGCGCTTCGAGCCCCATGACGACGCGATCCTGTCCGGTGTTGAGCGCATCGGCGCGCACCCAGCGTCCATCGGCGCGCAGGATCTCGTGTTCCGGCGTGCACACGAGCGTGCGCCCGTCCTGCAGCACCAGGGTGACGCACTCGCGCTCGCCCTTCACCATCATTTCGGTCTGCAGGGCGCGGGCGAGGCGCCGCTCGGCATCGGGCGCATAGACCGAAGCGCCGCCGCCCTGGGGCAGCTGCTCGATCCGGCGCGCGGTGCCATTGGTCATGAGCACCGGCGTGCCGGCGGCGAGGCAGGTGGTACATCCGTAGCCGACGAGGTCGAAGCCGATCGCGGCCAGATCATCCAGCACGCCCGCCTTGGTGAAGTAGTCGGTGACCACGCGCGAGCCCGGCGCGAGACTGGTCTTCACCCACGGTTTGGCGGTGAGGCCGCGGGCGCGCGCCTTGCGGGCGAGGAGGCCGGCTCCCAGCATCACCACGGGGTTGGAGGTGTTGGTGCAGCTGGTAATGGCGGCGATGAGCACCGCGCCGTCCTTGAGCTCCACGTTTTTTCCGTCAAGGGAGGCGGCAGCGACGCCGTGGCCGGCGGACTTGCGCGCGCCGCGCTCCGCGTCGGCTTTCCTGGCGTTCGTTTCGTAGACCTGTTTCGCGATCTTCAGCGGCACGCGATCCTGCGGGCGGCGCGGACCGGCGAGACTCGGCTCCACGCTCCCCAGATCCAGTTCCAGCTCATCGCTATAGCGCGCCACGGTTGCGCCCTGGTTGCGCCACATGCCCTGCGCCTTGGCGTAGGTGCTGACGAGATCAATGCGCTCGCGCGCACGGCCGGAGAGCTCGAGGTAGCGCACCGTTTCGGTATCGATCGGGAAGATGCCGCAGGTGCTGCCGTATTCGGGCGCCATGTTGGCAATGGTGGCGCGGTCGGCGAGCGGCAGGTTGGCCAGTCCGTCGCCGTGGAACTCCACGAACTTGTCGACCACGCCCTTCTTGCGCAGCATTTCGGTGACGGTGAGCACCAGGTCCGTGGCGGTGGCGCCCGGCTGCAGGCGGCCGTCGAAACGAAACCCGATGACCTGCGGGATCAGCATGGTCACCGGCTGCCCGAGCATGGCGGCCTCGGCCTCGATGCCGCCGACGCCCCAGCCCAGCACCCCCAGGCCATTGATCATGGTGGTATGCGAATCGGTGCCCACGAGCGTGTCCGGGTAGGCACGGCGCACGCCATTGTTCTCGGTGTCGAAAATCACCCGGGCGAGATACTCAAGATTCACCTGGTGGACGATGCCGGTGTTGGGCGGCACGACCGAGAAATTGCGGAAGGCGGTCTGGCCCCAGCGCAGGAAGGCGTAGCGCTCCTTGTTGCGTCCGAATTCGATGGCCGTGTTCGCGGCCAGTGCGCCGGCGGTGCCGTACTCGTCCACCTGCACTGAGTGATCGATGACCAGTTCCGCGGGGCTGAGCGGGTTGACGCGCTCGGCATCCCCGCCTAAGCGCACGATGGCATCGCGCATCGCCGCGAGATCCACGACGCAGGGCACGCCGGTGAAGTCCTGCAGGATGACGCGCGCGGGCGTGAAGGCGATCTCGTGCGACGGGGTGGCCGCCGGGTCCCACTCGAGCAGCGCCTCGATGTCGGCCCGCGTCACGCTCACGTCGTCTTCCGAGCGCAGCAGATTCTCGAGCAGGACCTTCAGCGAGTAGGGCAGGCGCGCGACTTTGTCCTGCGGCAGCGCCGAGAGACTCCAGATCTCGTAGGAGCGATCAGCGACCTTGAGGGTTGAGCGCGCCCGGAAACTGTTCGTCATGCGTGCCTCCGCTGTGAGCCGGTAATTATATCGGGCGGGGGCGCGGCGCGCTGGATACCTTTAGGCCGCTGCCGCCAGCACCGCCGGCGTGGTTGAACCGATCACGCCACCGCCGAGGCAGTGATCACCCTCGTAGGCGACCGCGTACTGACCGGGCGTGACTGCGCGCTGCGGGTGATCGAAACGGATCAGCACGCCGCCGTCGGCATGCGGCTCGAGAAGGGCCGGCTGATCGGCCTGGCGATAGCGCACTTTCACGCTGCAGCGAAATGCGGCGCTGCGCGCGGGCACCAGCCAATGCCAGTTCTCCGTCGTCAGTGAGCTGCTCGACAGCAGGGGGTGATCATGCCCCTGCACGATGACGAGCGTGTTGCGCGCCACGTCCTTGGCGGCGACATACCAGGGCTGCTCGGCGTGGCCCGGGCGGCCACCGATGCCAAGACCGCCGCGCTGGCCGAGCGTATAGAACGCCAGACCCTCGTGGGTGCCGAGGCGCTCGCCTTCAGGGGACTCGATGGGCCCGGGGCTGCGCGCGAGGTAGCGGCCGAGAAACTCGCGAAACGGCCGCTCGCCGATGAAACAGATGCCGGTGCTGTCGGGCTTGTCGAACACCGGCAGTCCCGCGCGCCGCGCACGCACGCGCACCTCGGACTTCGGCAGCTCCCCCAGGGGCATGAGCACGCGTGCGAACTCACCGGGCGGCACCGAGTGCAGGAAGTAACTCTGGTCCTTGGCGGCATCATGCGCCTTGTGCAGCCCGGACCCCGCGGCGCCGGTCAGCAGGCGGGCGTAGTGCCCGGTTGCAAAATGCGTCGCGCCGAGGCGCTGCGCGTAACGCAGTGCCTCACCAAACTTGATCTCCCGGTTGCACAACACATCCGGATTAGGGGTGCGGCCGGCGCGGTGTTCGTTCAGGAAATATCCGAAGACGCGCTCGCGATACTGCGCGGCAAAACTCACCCGGTGCAGCGGGATGGCGAGCTCGGAGGCGACCGCGCGCGCGTCCTGGAAGTCCTGCGCCGCCGTGCAGTAGCCGTCCTCGTCATCCCAGTTACTCATATAGAGTCCCTGGACGTCCCACCCCGCCTGCCTCAGGAGCAGTGCCGCGACGGCGGAGTCGACGCCGCCGGAGAGGCCGACGATGACCCGAGCGGAGGAGGTGGGCGCAGCTGCGCAGGTGCTCATGTGCGCCAATTCTACCGAAGGGCTGCGCGTGCGCTTCAGATACTGAGCGCCGGAACCCCGAGGGCGGCGAGGAGATCCAGCTGTGCGACCGGGATGAGCTGGCGGCGCACCCCGGCGAGGTAGTCCTCGACGCAGCGCAGGACGAGGGGGCTGCGCAGATGCGTCGCGCGCGCCTGCAGTTCGCTGTGCGACAGCCAGTGAGTGGCGACGATGCCGCGATCAAGCCGCGCGTGCGGATCGTGCGCGGTAACCGTGCCCGTGAACGCAAAGCGCATGAATGAGCGGCCGTTTTGCGGATTGCGCCACGCGTACACCCCTACGAGCGCCTGCGGTTCAAACTGCCAGGCAGTCTCCTCGTGGACTTCACGTACCACCGCAGCGAGCAGGGTCTCGCCGCGCTCGACATGTCCGGCAGGCTGGTTGAATACCAGGCGCCGGTTGATGCGTTCCTCGACCACGAGGAAGCGGCCGTCGGTTTCGGTGACGGCCGCGACGGTGACAGCGGGTGTCCGGGGCATGCAGGAATTGTAATCGCCGCCGCCGGGAGCAGGCAGCGGTTTGCAGCAACTCCAGGGAGTATCAGCCGCGGCGGGCGGCGCGCAGACCGTGTTCGGCCGAGCTGGCGTTCCACACCTCGTCGAATTCCTGCAGATACAGCCGTGCGGCTACCGGATTGTTGATGTCGGAGACGCCATCCCAGGTGTCGGCTCGCAGCCGGTAGACAATTGCCCGGTCGTCGGCGATCAGGTAGGCAGAGGCACGCTGTGGGGACTGCGCGGCGACGTAGCGGATATCGATGCAGCTGGAGAGGCGCCGCCCCATGGCGACGAAGCTGTTGCTGTCGCGCATGACGCGCGTCGGCTCGGCCAGCAGCACGCGCACCTTGGCGAAGCTGCGGGTCAGCACAAAATGCTTGATGACGTCGAGGAACGCGGTCTGCTCGTACAGATCCGGCTCGAGGTCGGGCGTAAAGATGGAGATGAGGCGCTGGGCAGTGGCCGCGATTTCGTTGACCGCGCCGCGTACTTCGGCGAGCGAGGTGAGAACGGTGAGGGTCTCGGCACCCTGGCGGCCTGATCCTGGGCCACGGGCCGTGCCGACGGATTCGGGTGCGTAGCGCGCCTTCGCGAGCTGCGCCAGTGCGCCAGTGAGGTCCAGTTCCCCGGTCATTGCCACGAGTGGCGTCCGCCCATGCCCGCTAAAAAGGCAGGCTACGAGCGATGTTAGCGATGCACTGTGGCAATACGTTGCCGAACCGGTCACGGTTTGACCGCTGCGGAGCGTCCCGGAGGCCCGAAATGCGAACGCAGTTCGCACTTCAGGGCCACTTTAGCTGCCACGGGCAAGTCCTTGTCGGGCTTGGCCGGCAGCGCGGCTTTGGCCGCAGGCTGGCGCCGCGCGCTCCTCAGACGCGCCGGGCGAGCTGGGCGGCGAGGCCGAGGTAGTCCTGCGGCCTCATGGCCTTGAGGCGTGTCTTATCCGCCGCCGCGAGTGGCAGCGAGTCAATGAACTGCGCCAGCGTCGCCGCATCGATGGCCCGGCCGCGCGTGAAATCCTTCAGCCGCTCGTAACCGCCGGCAACACCGGCGGCGCGCAGCACGGTCTGCACCGCCTCGCCCAGTACCTCCCAGGCGCCGGCAAGATCGGACTGCATGCGCGACGCGTCCGCCTCGACGCGCGTGAGTCCGCGCGCCAGCGCCTGCCACGCGATGAGCGTATGGCCGAGCGCCACTCCCACGTTGCGCAGCACGGTCGAGTCGGTGAGGTCGCGCTGCCAGCGCGACAGCGGCAGCTTGTCGGCGAAATGCCGCAGCAGCGCGTTGGCGACCCCGAGGTTGCCTTCCGCATTCTCGAAGTCGATTGGATTTATCTTGTGCGGCATGGTCGAGGAGCCGACTTCGCCGGCAACCGCCCGCTGCCGCAGGTAGCCGAGCGAGATATAGCCCCAGAAGTCACGGCACAGGTCGATGAAGATGATGTTGGTGGCCGCGATGGCGTCGCAGTACTCGGCGATCCAGTCGTGCGGCTCGATCTGCGTCGTGAACGGGTTGTACTCGAGCGACAGCGCGGTGACGAACGCCGCGCTCACCGTCGGCCAGTCGAGCGTGGGGATCGCCGCCACGTGGGCGTTGAAGTTGCCGACCGCGCCGTTCCATTTGCCGAGGATGCGCACCGCGCTCAGGCGCTGCTGCGCGCGTGTCAGCCGCGCCGCGAAGTTGCCGATCTCCTTGCCGAGCGTGGTGGGGCTCGCCGCCTGGCCGTGGGTGCGTGCCAGCATGGCGGTGTCCGCGTAGCGATGCGCGAGCCCGGTGAGCTCGCTGATGCGCTGGCCGAGCACCGTGAGCAGCTCGCCGCGCGCCGCCTTCAGGAGGCAGGCGTAGCTTAGATTGTTGATGTCCTCGGAGGTGCAGCCGAAATGCACCAGCTCGAGTGTCGCGGCGCCCGCACCGGCGGCCGTGAGCTGCTCGCGGACATAATATTCAACCGCCTTGACGTCATGGTTGATGCGCGCCTCGATGACTTTGACGGCGGCGGCGGCACCCGCGTCGGGCGCCTCCGCCAGGTGTTGGGCACGTGCGCGCACCGCGGCGCTCAATCGTGCCCCCGGCAGTTGCGGCGCAGCGGCGGCGAGATGCAGCAGCCAGCGCGCCTCGATGCCGATGCGTTCGCGGATGAGCCCGCCCTCGGAGAGCAGGCCGCGCAGCGTTGCGGTCGCGGCGCGATAACGGCCGTCAAGCGGCGACAGTGCGTCGACTGCGGCGAGCAAATCGCTTTCTGGCGGGGCGTCGCGCGGGCTCGCGGACATGCGTTTTCGAAGACCTCGAAGTGCTAGAATTCACATCATAACCGCGGAGTGCATGCATGACGACTTCCTTCCGCATCGAACATGACAGCATGGGCGAGCTGAAGGTGCCCGCCGACGCCTTGTGGGGCGCGCAGACCCAGCGCGCGGTTGATAACTTCCCCAGGAGCGGCCTTACGATGCCGTCGGCTTTCATCGCCGCGCTCGCGCTGGTGAAGCAGGCCGCCGCGCGCGCCAACGCCGGTCTGAACCTGCTCGATCCGAAGCTCGCCCAGGCGGTGGAGCTGGCGGCGGCGGAAGTGGCCGCCGGCAGGCACGACGCGCAGTTTCCGATCGACGTGTTTCAGACCGGCTCGGGAACCAGTTCCAACATGAACGCCAATGAGGTGATCGCAGCGCTTGCCAGCCGCCGCGCCGGCAGCCCGGTGCATCCCAACGATCACGTCAATATGGGGCAGAGCAGCAACGATTCGATCCCGACCGCCATTCATATCAGCGCCGTGCTCATGGTGAGGCGTGAGCTGGTGCCGGCGCTCACGCATCTGGCCGAAGTACTGCAGGCGAAGGAGCGCGAGGTCGGCGCTGTCGTCAAGACCGGCCGCACGCACCTGATGGATGCGATGCCGCTGACGCTGGCGCAGGAGCTGTCCGGGTGGCGTACCCAGATCGAGAACGGGCTGCAACGCCTGGCCGCGGTGGAGCCGCGCCTGCTGCAACTCGCCCAGGGCGGAACGGCGGTCGGCACCGGTATCAACGCCCATCCGGATTTCGGGCGGCGCTTCAGCGAAGAACTGGCGGGTCTCACCGGCGTGCCGTTCGTCCCGGCGCGCAACTATTTTGAGGCGCTGTCGGCGCAGGACACCGCCGTCGAGCTCTCCGGTCAGCTCAAAGTGATCGCCGTGAGTCTCATGAAGATCGCCAACGACCTGCGCTGGATGAACAGCGGGCCGCTCGCCGGCCTTGCCGAGATCGCGCTGCCGGCGCTGCAGCCTGGCAGCAGCATCATGCCGGGCAAGGTGAATCCGGTGATTCCCGAGGCCACGACCATGGTGGCCGCCCAGGTGATCGGCAACGACACGACCATCACCGTGGCGGGGCAGTCGGGCAACTTCCAGTTGAATGTGATGTTGCCGGTGATCGTGCAGAACCTGCTGCAGAGTATCCATCTGCTGGCGAATGTCGCGCGCGCGCTCGCCGACAGCACGATCGCCGGCTTCAGGGTGAACACGGCGCGCCTCGCGGAGGCGCTCGAGCGCAATCCCATCCTGGTGACGGCGCTGAACCCGGTGATCGGCTACGAAAAGGGTGCCGCCATCGCCAAGAAGGCCTACGCGCAGGGCCGGCCGATTCGCGACGTCGCGCTGGAAAACACCACGCTGTCGCGCGATGAGCTCTCGAAGCTGCTGGATCCCGCGGAGCTCACCACCGGCGGCATCAAGGGCGGTGGCGGGAGCGGGGGCTGAAGGCGGGCGAAAAAATCGACTGGGCGCAGATCATTCGCGCGCGCCTGGCCGGCTCGCAGCCGCGGCACGAAGACCCCGACTGGCTGGTGCCGGGGGCCTGGGACCGGGCGGCCGCGACCTCCCGGCACTTGTTTCCCGAGCAGCCCACGCCGGCCGCAGTGCTCATGCCGCTCATCGAGCGTGAAGAGTTGACCGTGCTCCTCACACAACGCTCGACGCAGCTGCGCAATCACGCCGGCCAGGTGAGCTTTCCGGGCGGGCGCATCGAGCCTGGCGATGCCGGTCCGGCAGCTGCCGCGCTGCGTGAAGCGCGCGAGGAGATCGGGCTCGAGGAGCGCTTCGTAGCGGTGATCGGCTATCTGCCTGATCACCTGGTGATCACGGGCTTTCGCGTGACCCCGGTGGTGGCGTTCGTGCGGCCGGGCTTCACCCTTAAGCCCGACCCGCGTGAAGTGAAGGACACGTTCGAAGTGCCGCTCAAGCATATTTTCGATCCCGCGAATCATCGGCCGCAGCGACGCCGCTCGAACTTCACTGGCGAGGAAGTCGAGTTTATCGATATCCCTTATGGCGAACGCAACGTCTGGGGCGCCACGTCCGGGATGCTCATGACCCTCTACAGGCTGTGCACGACGCCGCCGGCGCCATGACTGAACCCGCAGATTCCACGCACGACGCGCAGCGCGCACTGTGCAATCTGCTGGCGCTCATGGCGCGCCTGCGCGACCCGCAGCGTGGCTGCCCCTGGGACCTGCAGCAGAGCTTCGCGAGCATTGCGCCGTACACCATCGAGGAAGCCTACGAAGTAGCCGATGCCATTGAGCGTGATGACCGCGAGCACCTGCGCGATGAGCTCGGCGACCTGTTGTTCCAGGTGGTGTTTCACGCGCGTATGGGGGAGGAACGCGGCTGGTTCGATTTCGCCGCCATCGCCATCGCTATTCACGACAAGCTCGTGCGGCGCCACCCGCATGTGTTCGCGGGAACGCAGCCCACGCCCGCGGAGCTCGAACGCACCTGGGAGAAACACAAGGCCGAAGAACGCGCCGCGGCCGCCTCGGCCGATGGCACCACGGTCCTTGGCGGGGTCCCCAGGGCGCTGCCCGCACTGACCCGCGCGGCGAAGCTCTCGCGCCGCGCCGGGCGCGTGGGATTTGATTGGCCCGCCGCGGCGCAGGTGCGGGGCAAGGTGCTGGAGGAACTCGGCGAGGTTGACGCGGCGATTAGCGCCGGCGTCGACGGCACCGCCGTCGCCGAGGAAATCGGCGACCTGCTGTTCGCGGTGGTCAGCTGGAGCCGGCACCTCAAGGTGGACGCCGAAGAAGCGCTGCGCGCCGCGAACAGCAAGTTCGAGCGCCGTTTCGCTCATATGGAGGAGGCGGCACGCGAGCGCGGTCTGGACCTGGAGAAGTTGTCAGCCGCCGACTGGGACACGTTATGGCGAGCCGCGAAACTGAACGCCGGCTGAAAATAGTTACCGGCGCGAAGGCAGTCGCGGCTCGGCGCGCCAATGCGTTACCCTTGCATGACTGATGAGCCGCCCACCATGACCCGACGCCACTTTTCCCTGCTGGTTTTGCTGCCACTCGTGTTCGCACTCGGGTCCCTGTGTGTGCTGAGCGCCGCACCCGCAGCGGCGCTTGCCGCGGGCGCGCCGGCCGCCGGCCTCATGAGCATGGATCAGGCCGTGAAAATGGCCGAGCAGAAATTCCACGCGCAGGTCATAAAGGCCCAGGCGCAGAAGGAGGGCGGCAAAACCATCTACGTGTTGCAGCTCCTGAACAAGACCGGCCACGTGTGGACCGTGCACGTGGATGCCGCAACCGGCGCCGCGAAATAGGCGCGCGGGCGGACACAGCGTATGCGCGTTCTGGTAGTCGAAGACGAAGCGGCGCTGCGCGACATTCTCAAGGAACGCCTGACCGACGCGGGTTTCACCGTCGACGTGGCGCGCGATGGCGAAGAGGGGCTGTTTGCGGCGCTCGAATATCCGCTGGATGTCGCCATCATCGACCTGGGGTTACCGAACGTGCCGGGTCTCGAAGTCATCCGCCGGGTGCGTGCTGCGCGCAAGAGCTATCCCATTCTGATCCTCACCGCGCGCGACAACTGGCAGGACAAGGTCGAGGGCCTGCAGGCGGGCGCGGATGATTACGTCGCGAAGCCCTTTCAGTTCGAGGAAGTGCTGGCGCGGCTGCAGGCCTTGTTGCGGCGCGCCGGGGGTTGGGCGACCCCGCAGCTCACCTGCGGCCCGGTGGTGCTCGACACGCGTGCCCAGGCGGTGCACGTGCACGGCGCGGCGCTCGAACTCACCACCTTTGAGTACCGGATTCTCGAGCACCTGATGCTGCGCGCCGGGGACGTGATCTCCAAGACCGAGCTGACCGAGCGGCTCTACGATCAGGACTTCGAGCGCGACAGCAACGTCATCGAGGTGCTGGTCGGGCGGCTGCGCAGAAAACTCGATCCGCAAGATACGCTGCGGCCCATCGAAACCCTGCGCGGTCGCGGCTACCGGTTCGCGTTGCCACGCGACGCGAGTTCATAACACTCTTCTCGCCGACGCCACCCGTGCATTCGCTCAGCCGGCGGCTGCTTGTCTCGGTGTCGGTGCCGCTGGCGCTGTTCTTCGGTGTGATGATGCTGGTGCTCGACACCGGGTTCCGCGCGCTCTCGGAGCGCTCGATGCAGGAACTGCTCGACTCGCAGATGGTTGGCCTGATCGCGGCGGCCGAGCCGCAGCCGGACGGAGGCTACGCGCCCGCGCCCCACGCGCTCGATCAGCGCCTCACCACGCCACACTCGGGCCTGTACGCACAGATCCGCTCGCAGCTGCACGAATGGCAGTCACCTTCCAACGCCAAGGCCGACGTGGATTTCGGGCCGCTGCTGGATCACGGCGAGCGCAACACGACCTATGCCAGCTTCGGGCACGATCGGGTGGCGATCGAGAGCCGCGCCATCCAGTTCGAGGACGATCCGAAGGGCCAGCGCACGCTCACATTCAGCGTCGCGGTGAGTCTCTCCCCCTATGAGGAGCAGTTGTGGCGCTTCCGTCAGGAGCTGGTGGGCTGGTTCATTGGCCTGATGCTGCTGCTGCTGCTCACCCTCGCCGCGCTCATGCAGTGGGTGCTGGCGCCGCTGCGGCGCATGGAACGCGAGATCCACGAAGTGGAGGAGGGGCGCAGCGAGGCGCTGGGCGGCGGCTACCCGCGTGAACTGTCGGGCGTGGCGAGCAACCTCAACACCCTGCTCGTGGGGGAACGCAGGCGCGTCGCCCGCTACCGCGACACGCTGGGTAATCTCGCGCATGGCCTGAAAACCCCGCTCGCCGTCATGCGCTCCAGCCTGCCGCGTAACGCGCCCGCCGGTCCCATGGGCGCTGAGATTGATCGCATGACGGACATTATCGAACACCAGCTGAAGCGCGCCGCGGCCGGCGGCGCGCTCCTCGGGCAAGCCCCGGTCGACGTGGCGCAGGTCGCAGCTCCCCTGCGCGCGGCGCTGCTGCACGTATATGCGGACAAGGATCTGGTGCTGGAGCTGGCGGTTCCGGCGGCGTGTCAGTTCATCGGCGACCGCGGCGACCTCACCGAGTTACTGGGGAACCTTCTGGATAACGCCTGCAAGTGGTGTCACGGGCGCGTGCGTCTCACGGCCGCGGCTGAGCAAGGCGCCGGCCCGCGTGAGCGTCTGTTGCTCGAGGTCGAAGACGACGGTCCGGGGATCTCGGCGCAGGATCGCGAGCGCGTACTGCAGCGCGGCGTGCGGACCGACGAAAGTGTCCCCGGCCACGGGCTGGGACTCGCGATGGTGCGCGACACCGTGGACCTCTATGGCGGCAGCATGAGCATCGGCGTCTCGCCGTTAGGCGGCGCGCGTTTCACACTGCGGCTGCCGGGGCGGTAGGGCGTCTGCGCAACCAGCCAATGTCGCATCGCCGCGGAAACGCAACTGTTGTCCGCCGAAATCGCTTCCTTGCGATTTCGGCAGATGGACCAGAGGTCTGTTAGCATTCTTCAGATGAGTCGCTTCCGGGTCCTGGCGACAATCACCTGTCTTGCGATTCCCGGCGAGAGCTTCGCGCAGCGCGCCGATGAGAACGTTGTTACCTCGGCACAGGATGCGTTCGGCACCTCGATCGGCCAGCAGAACGTGGGACTGTACTCGCAGAGCGATGCGCGTGGTTTCAGTCCGCAGGATGCTGGAAACCTGCGGATCGAGGGTCTCTACTTCGACCGGCAGACCTGGGTGACCAGCGACTGCATGGTCCGCGAGACCACCATGCGCGTGGGGATTGCCGCGCAGTCCTACGCTTTTCCGGCGCCGACCGGTATTGCGGACTTCAGCCTGCGTACGCCCGGGGAGAAGACCCTCTTCAGCGCGGTTCTCACCCGTGGACCCTTCGACTCCGCAACCGCGGATCTTGAGGCACAGATCCCGCTGACCGAGCACACGCTCGGCGTTGACCTGTGCGCCGGCTACGCCGAGAACGTCATCCCGGACCTGTTTCGCCAGATGCACGGGGCGCACTTCGGGACAACCTTGCGATGGCAGCCGACGCCGAACACCGAAATTATCCCGTTCTGGGCGACCGAGGTGGGCGGGGCGCGGCAGATCGTCCCGATCCTCTACACGGACGGCACCCTCCCGCTTCCGAATTTTCTCACCCAGGATCTTGGCACCCAGGACTGGACGACCCAGGGGTGGCACATGAACACCTTCGGCGCGGTCCTCAAGAGCGCGTTCGGTGATCACTGGGCACTCGCCGCCGGCCTGTTTCATTCCCGGGAGCGCGATCCGCTCGGTTATGAGCCGTACCTGAACCTGGGCCCGAATGCGACGGCGGATTCGGTCATGGACGTCGCGCCGCCCTTTGCGGCGGACTCAACATCCGGGGAATTGCGGCTGTCGCGGGTGTTCGGCAACGGCGCCCACCGGCGACAGCTGCAGGTGATGGTTCGGGGCCGGGACGTCGAACGGCAGTTTGGCGGCGATTCGCTCACCGACTTCGGTACGATTGCGCTGACCAGCCCGATGCCCTTTGCGCCGCCGCCGCTGGCATTCGGGCCCCTGGGGCAAGACACCACGCGACAGCGCGATCTCGGCCTTGCCTACGAGGAACGCTGGGTGGGTGTGGGCTCGTTTTCGATCGGGGTGCTGAACGACCACTACCGCCGCACAGTCGTGCTGCCATCCGGCACCGTTGACACCAACCGGACGAGCCCGCGGCTGCTGAATCTGCGCCTGGCGAGTGATCCGCACCGCGATGTTATTTTCTACGGCAGCTTCATCCAGGGACTGGAGGACTCGGCGGCAGCGCCCGTGTCGGCGGACAACCGCTTCGAGCCCCCACCGGCGACGCGCACCTGGCAGGTCGACGGCGGGGTGCGCTGGGCGCCCGCCACAACCCTGCAGCTGATCGTTGGGGGCTTCGAGATCCAAAAGCCGTACTTCAACGTCGGCGCCGACAATGTCTATGCGCAACTCGGCCGCCTGCGATACAGCGGCCTGGAGACTTCACTGTCATACAACGACAGGGGACTGACGCTGCTCCTCGGGGGAGTGCTCATCACGCCGCGGGTTGACCGGGCGCTCCCCGAACCGGGGGCGACCGGCAGCATCCCGCTGGGACCCGTGCCGCTGACATTGTCCTTCAATGCAGACTACGCGCCAGCGCAATGGGGGCCATGGGCGGCATCGGTGCAATGGAATCGGCTTGCGCCGCGGGTCGCGACGGCCGACAACACAGTGTATCTGCCGGCACTGGCGACCCTCGCGGCGGGTGTGCGGTACCAGGGGTCATTCCGCTCTCACCCGTGGGCGGTCCGGCTCGACGCGTTCAACCTGACCGATGCCCGCGGCCTGCACCTGTCGGCCCTCGATGCAGTGCTGTCCGAACAGCGCCGGCGGTTCATGCTGACGCTGGCGGCAGATCGCTAAGGGCACCGACGCTCTAGGTCTTGAACTCGATGCCCTGCGCGAGCGGCAGCTCGCGGCTCCAGTTGACGGTGTTGGTCTGGCGGCGCATGTAGGCTTTCCAGGCGTCCGAGCCTGACTCCCGTCCGCCGCCGGTATCCTTCTCACCGCCGAACGCGCCGCCAATCTCGGCTCCGGAAGTGCCGAGGTTGATGTTGGCGATGCCGCAATCACTGCCGGCCGCCGAGAGAAAGGCCTCGGCGTTCTGCAGCCGGTCGGTGAACAGGGCCGAGGACAGACCGTGGGCGGAGGCGTTCTGCGCCTCGATGGCCGCGGCGAGGGAGTCCACGGGGATCACATACAGAATAGGCGCGAAGGTTTCGGACTGCACGATCGGCCAGTCGTTGCTGGCGCGGACAATTGCCGGCTCGACAAAGTTGCCGGCGCCCTTGAGGGCGTTGCCGCCGTACAGAAGCTCCCCGCCCGCTGCGCGCACGGCCTGGATGGCCGTAAGGTAGCGCTGCACGGCGCCCGCATCGATGAGTGGCCCCATGAGGGTGCCGTTCTCGAGCGGGTCGCCGATGCGTACCTGCTTGTAGGCGTGGATGAGGCGCTCCTCGAGCTGCGCGGCAATGGCCTTGTGCACGAACACCCGCCGCGTGCTGGTACAGCGCTGACCGGCGGTGCCGACGGCGCCGAACACGATCGCCGCGGTGGCCAGATCCAGGTTCGCCGTCTCATCCACGATCACGGCATTGTTGCCGCCGAGTTCCAGCAGGCTCTTGCCGAGGCGCGCGGCCACGCGTTCACCCACCTTGCGGCCGACCTCGGTGGAACCTGTAAAGGAAACCAGCGCCACGCGCCGGTCTTCGACAAAGCGGGTCGCCAGCTCGGTGCCGCCATCGATGAACAGCTGGAAAATCGGCGGCAGTTTATTCGCCTCCATCACCTTGACGCACAGCTGCTGTACCGCAAGCGCGGTGAGCGGAGTCTTCGGGGAGGGCTTCCACACGCAGGCGTTGCCGCAGATGGCGCCGAGGAAGGCATTCCAGGCCCACACCGCGACCGGGAAGTTGAAGGCCGAAATGATTCCCACTACACCGAGTGGATGCCACTGCTCGGACATGCGGTGCTGAGGACGCTCGGAGTGCATGCTGAGGCCGTAAAGCATGCGTGACTGGCCGACCGCAAAGTCGGCGATGTCGATCATCTCCTGGACTTCGCCCAGGCCTTCCGCGAGGATCTTGCCGTTTTCGAGCGACACCAGTGTTCCCAAGTCCTGCTTGTGGCGCCGCAGTTCCTCGCCGAGCAGGCGCACCGCTTCACCCCGCTTGGGTGCCGGCACCTCACGCCAGGCCGCCGCGGCCTGTGTGGCCGAGCTGATCACGTCCTCGTACTCCAGCAGGCCCGCCGGGCGTACCTGGGCGATGAGCGTGCCGTTGGCGGGATTGCGTACGTTGAGCAGCGTCCCGGGCGCGCCGCGCGAGAAGCCGGACTTTCCGGACCAGGAGCCCGGGTTCACCGCATCCAGGCCTAAGTGGGAAAGCAGCGCGTTCAGATCCGTGGTGCTCATGCGTTCGCCGCCTTCTGGCGGCGCTGCCGCCCGGCCTTGCCCGATACGACCACCTCACCGGAGACATGCTTGGTGCCACCCGGAGCGTAATAGCGGCCGAAGCGGTTGGCGAGTATCTCGGTGAGGCGAAACTGCTCCTGCGCCACGAAGCCGTGATAGCGCCCGGGGTGCTCGAGCACGAGGTCCACGACCGCGGTGATCCCGGAGGCGGTGCTCACCTGGATGGCCGACCACAACCGCCCGGCGATGACCTGCGGGTAGATCTTGTTGACGTAGCTTTCCTCGCGCAGCTGCCCGTCCTGCTTGCCGGTCACGGCCGCATACACGATGACCACATCCTGCAGCGTCTGCGGTACCGCGTTTTCCAGGATTTGCTTGAGCGTGAGGCGGTCGTGGTTGAGTTTCAGGTCGTTCATGAGCAGCCGCATCTGCTCGCAGTGTCCGGGGTAGCGCATGGTCTTGTAGTTCATGGTCTCGCAGTGCGCGCCATGCGTCTCGGCGAGCGAGCCTAAGCCTCCCGAGGTGTTGAACGCCTCGTAGAGCGTGCCGTCGATTTCGATCTCTTCGAGTCCCTCGAGCGGGGCGACCTCGCGCAGGCGCCCATCGCTGACCGCCTGGCAGGGATTGCCGTACTCGTTGATGAGGCCTTCCGTGGACCAGGTGAGGGAGTACTTCAGGACATTGTTCGGATGCTGGGGCAGGGCGCCGACGCGCAGCTTCACCGCGCGCAGCTCATCGAAATGCGTGATGAGTTCGGCCGCCGCGATGCTGATGAATCCCGGGGCAAGGCCGCACTGGGGCACGAACGCCTGGGTGGCGCCACTGGCCACGGCCCGCACCGCGCGGGTGACCTCGACGTCCTCGGTGAGGTCGAAGTAGTGGGCGCGCGCCTGGCGGGCCGCCTGCGCGACCCCCACGTTGCAGTAGTACGGCAGGCTCGAGATCACCGCATCCACCGGGTGGGCTTTCAGGTGCGCCGCCAATGCTGCGGTATCCGTGGCGTCCACCGCGAAGGCGGACAGGTTCCCGGCGCTGTGGGCCCGCACCACCGCGTCCGCGGCCGCGCCGTCCACGTCGGTCAGCTGCACCTGGTAAGAGCCGGATTCAGCCAGGAGACCCGAGACCAATGCGCCGATCTTGCCGGCGCCGAGAATGAGTACGCGGTGCATACGTGCCCCTTGAAAAGGGGCGCATTCTGCCCTCGATGGGGCCGGCGCGCCAGCGACCCCGGGAGCGGCCTGAATCAGGGGCTTAGCGTGCTAGCATCAATAGCATGCGATCCCCCGAAACCGGCTCCTGGCACGCCGCCAGCTGGCAGGCCCGCCCCGCCCAGCAGCAGCCGACCTATGTAGACGCTGCGGCGCTCGAGCGGGCCGTGGCGCATATCTCGCGCCTGCCGCCGATTGTCGTGTCCTGGGAGATCGAGGCACTGCGTGAGCGGCTTGCCAGGGCGCAGCGCGGCGAGGCGTTCCTGCTGCAGGGTGGGGACTGTGCCGAGGTGTTTGCCGACTGCGAGTCCGACACCATCACCAAGAAGCTGAAGATCCTGCTGCAGATGAGTCTCGTGCTGCTGCACGGGCTGAAGAAGCCCATCGTGCGGGTCGGGCGCATGGCGGGCCAGTATGCCAAGCCGCGCTCGCTGGATACCGAGACGCGCGACGGGGTGACGCTGCCGAGCTATCGCGGCGACCTGGTGAATCGCCCGGAATTCACCTTAAGTGCACGCACCCCGGACCCGGAGCTGCTGCTGCGCGGCTACGAGCGCGCGGCGCTGACGCTGAACTTCGTGCGCGCGCTGGTGGAGGGCGGCTTCGCCGATCTGCACCACCCGGAGTACTGGGACCTGGGCTTTGTGCAGCACGCGCCGCTCAAGGAAGCCTATCAGCGCATCGTGGGCTCGATCGGTGACGCCCTGGATTTCTTCGAAGGCATCAGCGGCCGGCAGATTCACGAGGCGACGCTGGTGGATTTCTACGCCAGCCACGAAGGCCTGCACCTGCACTACGAGCAGGCGCAGACCCGCTTCATCCCGCGCCAGAACCGCTGGTACAACCTGTCGACGCACATGCCATGGATTGGTATGCGCACCGCGGGACTCGAGGGCGCACACCTGGAGTACTTCCGCGGAATCTCCAACCCCATCGGGGTAAAGGTCGGCTCGGCTATGGACGCGGCGTGGCTGCAGGGCCTGGTCACGACGCTGAACCCACAGAACCAGCCCGGGCGGCTGACGTTCATCCACCGCTTTGGCGCCAAGGACATTGCCGCCGCGCTGCCTAAGGCCATCGAGGCCGTGCGCCAGACCGGGCAGACGGTGCTGTGGGTCTGCGACCCGATGCACGGCAACACCGAGACCACCACCGGCGGCATCAAGACCCGCCGCTTCGAGAACATCCTTAAAGAGCTGGATCTCGCCTTCCGCATTCACGCCGACTTAGGATCGTACCTGGGCGGGGTACACATCGAGCTCACCGGCGAGGATGTGACCGAGTGCACCGGCGGGGCGCGCGGACTCACCGATCATGATCTGCAGCGCGCCTACCGCTCGAGCGTGGATCCGCGCCTGAATCACGAGCAGGCGCTGGAGCTGGCGATGCTGATCGCCGAGCGCAGTCAGAGCCGGCGCGCCGAACGGCGCACCTAGCAGGCGCTTCCCGGCATGGCCTATAAGCACATCACCGTTCCGGCAGATGGGCAGAGGATCCGCATCAATGCGGATTTCTCACTCAGCGTGCCCTCCGAGCCCATCATTCCGTTCATCGAGGGTGACGGCATCGGCGTCGACGTGACGCCGGCGATGCAGCGCGTTGTCGAGGCCGCGGTCGAGCGCGCTTATGGAGCCAGGCGCCGGATCCGCTGGATGGAGGTTTTCTCCGGCGAGAAGGCCAGCGCGCTCTACGACCAGTGGCTGCCGGATGAAACGCTCGAGGCGCTGCGCGAGTTCGTGGTCTCCATCAAGGGGCCGCTCGGTACGCCGATCGGCGGCGGCATGCGCTCGCTCAATGTCGCCATGCGCCAGAACCTCGATCTCTACGCCTGCGTGCGGCCGATCCGTTACTTCCCGGGCGTCTCGAGCCCGATGCAGGACGCGAGCCTTACCGACATGATCGTGTTCCGCGAAAACACCGAGGACATCTACGCCGGCATCGAATGGCCGGCCGGCTCGGCGCAGGTGCACAGGCTGATCGCGTTTCTGCAGCAGAGCCTGGATGTCACCGCAATCCGCTTCCCCGACAGCTCCGGCATCGGCATCAAGCCGGTCTCCAGGGAGGGCAGCCAGCGGCTGATCAGAAAAGCGATCCAGTACGCCATCGAGAATGATCGCGTGTCGGTGACGCTGGTGCACAAGGGCAACATCATGAAGTTCACGGAAGGCGCGTTCCGTAACTGGGGCTACGAGCTGGCGCGCGATGAGTTCGGTGCGCGCCCGCTCGGGGCGGGGCCGTGGCTGTCGTTCGCCAGCCCGCTCACCGGCCGGGACATCGTGGTGAAGGATGTGATCGCCGATAACTTCCTGCAGCAGGTGCTGCTGCGTCCCGAGGAATACGACGTCATCGCGACGCTCAACCTCAACGGCGACTACGTCTCCGATGCGCTCGCCGCCCAGGTCGGCGGCATCGGCATCGCCCCGGGAGGCAACATCGGGGATGGGCTGGCGGTTTTCGAGGCGACACATGGCACCGCGCCGGGGTTCGCCGGCAAGGACCGGGTGAATCCCGGCTCGCTCATCCTCTCGGCCGAGATGATGCTCAGGTACATGAAGTGGGGCGAAGCGGCCGATCTCATTATCAAGGGCGTGACGCACACCATCGCCAACAAGGAACTCACCTACGATCTCGCGCGGCTGCGCGAGGCGATCAAGGCGCCCAAGCGTGAGCTGGCGGCGCGCAAGAACGTGGAGGAGGACCTGCAGCGGCTGATTCCGGGCGCGACGCTCATGAGCTGCTCGGGATTTGCGACCGCGATCATCCGCCACATGGATGACTGAGCGGCCGACAGGGGCGCGACCGGCGACGCCCGCCGTCTACGACCGCGAGTGCGTGCGTTGCCCGCGGCTGGCGCAGTTTCTGCGCGACACCCGCGAGCATCATCCGGACTACTGGGCGCGACCCGTACCCTCGTTCGGCGCCGCCGCGCCGGTGATCCTCATCGTGGGACTTGCCCCCGGCATGCACGGCGCCAACCGCACCGGCCGGCCCTTCACCGGCGACCACGCGGGGATCCTGCTGTACCAGACGCTGCATGAATTTGGCCTGGCGAGCGCGGCGGTGGCGACTGCCGCCGGCGACGGACTTCAGTTGCTGAACACCCGCATCGCGAACGCAGTCAAATGCGTGCCGCCCGAGAACAAACCCCTGCCGCAGGAGATCCGTTGCTGCAACGCGTATCTTGCGAACGAGCTTGGTCTTCTGCCGACAGTGCGTGTGTACCTGGCCCTGGGAAGAGTGGCGCACGAGGCAGTGCTGATGGCGAAGGCACTCAGGCGCGGGGACTATCCCTTCGGCCACGCCCGCGAATACCGGCTCGGGGCGGACAGCTGGCTCCTCGACTCTTATCATTGCAGTCGCTACAACACCTCGACCCGGCGTCTGACGACGCAGATGTTCCGGCAGGTTGTGCGCCGCGCCTGCGACCTGGCACGGCCCGCGCCTTCGTAGACAGAGAGCTTCCGTGTTCGACCACAAGCACTACATCGCCTCACTCCCGCGTCGGCCGGGGGTGTACCGCATGTTCGGCGCGGACCATGAACTGCTGTACGTCGGCAAGGCCAGGAGCCTCAAGGACCGGGTCGGCAGCTATTTCGTTGCCGGCAACGTGCAACCGAAGGTGCAGGCGCTGGTGCGCCAGATCACCGCCATCGAGGTCACGGTCACCAACTCCGAAACCGAAGCGCTGCTGCTCGAATACAATCTCATCAAGGCACACAAGCCGCGCTTCAACATCGTGCTGCGCGATGACAAGACCTATCCCTATATCCACCTCGACACCGCGCACGAGTTTCCGCGCCTGGTGTTCTACCGCGGCTCGCGCAGCGCCCCGGGGCGCTACTTCGGCCCCTTCCCGAACGCGGGCGCGTTGCGTGACACGCTCAACCAGCTGCAGAAGCTCTTCGGTATCCGCAACTGCCGTGACAGCTTTTTCGCCAACCGCAGCCGGCCTTGTCTGCAGCACCAGATCGGCCGCTGTTCGGCGCCGTGCGTCGGACTCATCAGCCGCGGGGACTACGCCGAGGACATTGCCGCGGCCGTGAAGGTGCTCGATGGACACAGCGACGAAGTCAACGCGCAGCTGCAGGCGCGCATGGCCGAGGCGGGCAACCGCCTGCAGTTCGAACGCGCCGCGCAGGTTCGCGATCAGCTCGCCGCCCTGAAGCGCATCCAGGCGCAGCAGGTAGTGACCGCGGAGGCCGAACGCGACGTGGACGTGTTTGCACTGGTCGCAGAGGGCGGCGAATACGCGCTCGGTGTGATGCTGATCCGGGGCGGCCGCAATCTCGGCACCAGCAGTTACTTCCCGCGCGCGGTGCTCGCCGAAGCCGCTGATGCCCTGACCTCTTTCATCATGCAGTACTACGCGGACAACGAGCTGCCCGCGGAGGTGCTGACCGACCGGCGGCTGGAGGACGCCTCCGCGCTCGCCGAAGCGCTCGGCGGCCGGGCCGGGCGCGCCGTGCAGGTGCGAGCCCCGGTGCGCGGCATGGGGGTGAGGTGGGTGGAACTCACGCGTGACAACGCCCTGCAGGGATTGCGCATGCGCTTCACGCAGCGCGCCGGCATGGAGGAGATGCTGGCTGACCTGGCGCGCGCACTGGATATGCCGGAGCCGCCAGCGCGCATGGAGTGCTTCGATATCAGCCACAGTGGCGGGGAGGGCACGGTCGCCTCCTGCGTGGTGTTCGGGCCGGAAGGGCCGCTCAAGAAGGAATACCGCCGGTTCAATATCACTGGCATTACTCCCGGGGATGACTACGGCGCGCTGCGCCAGGCGCTCGAGCGGCGCTACCGCCGTGTGGGCGAGGGCGAAGTGCCGGCTCCGGACCTGCTGCTGATAGACGGCGGGGTGGGGCAGATCGGCCAGGTGCACGAGGTTCTTGAGGGGTTGGGATTTGGCGATCTGGAACTCGTGGGTGTCGCCAAGGGGCCGGACCGGCGCCCCGGCCAGGAGCGGCTGTTCGTATTTGGCTCACCGACCGCGGTGATTCTCGAGTCGCGCTCCCCGGCGCTGCGCCTGGTGCAGAGGATTCGCGACGAGGCCCACCGCTTTGCCATCACCGGGCATCGCAAAAGGCGTGCACGCCGCTACCAGGAGTCGGTGCTGGAGGTGGTCCCGGGCCTGGGGCCCGCCAAGCGCCGCGAGCTGCTTCGGCACTTTGGCGGACTGCCGGAAATCATGCGCGCCGGTGTTGCCGACCTTACTCAAGTGAAGGGAATCGGCGCGGCTCTCGCGCGAAGTCTTTATGATCACCTGCACCCGGGTTCCTGAAGGCCGCTGATGCCCTGGAATGTGCCCAACACCCTGACGTGGCTGCGCATCGCGGCGATCCCGCTCATCGTGCTGCTGTTCTACATGCCATACCCGTGGGCCGATCCGGCCGCGGGCCTGCTGTTTGCGGCGGCCGGCATAACCGATTCTCTGGACGGTTACTTCGCACGGCGTCTCGGCCAGACCTCGCGTCTTGGCGCCTTCCTTGATCCGGTCGCCGACAAACTCATCGTCGCGGTCGCGCTGGTGCTGCTGGTCAGCAAGGACCCACGCGCGTTCATCGTGCTGACCGCCGCCGTCATCATCGGCCGAGAGATCACGATTTCGGCGCTGCGCGAATGGATGGCGGAGATCGGTGCGCGGCGCAAGGTGGCCGTGTCGCTGCTGGGAAAATACAAGACCATCCTGCAGATCACCGGACTGTCGCTGATGCTGTTCCACGGGCGGCTGCTGGGCGTGCTGCCGACTTACAACCTCGGTGTGTGGCTGACCGTAGTCGCTGCGGCGGCGACGCTGGTGTCGATGGTCGCGTATCTGCGCGCGGCGTGGCCTGAGCTTAAACGTTAAGAGGCCTTATTAAGATACTGTATTATCAGTAGATATTAATTCGAACTCGGGCGGAGTCCTTGTCTTGCAAGAACGTCGAGGCCGACTAGCTCTCGCCTTGACTTCTCAGGGGGTGTACATAGAATCCGCGCTCCTCGTTCGGATGCGGGAATAGCTCAGTTGGTAGAGCACGACCTTGCCAAGGTCGGGGTCGCGAGTTCGAGTCTCGTTTCCCGCTCCAATCTCTCTTCGCTTTAAGGTGTAGCGCTACGCAGGTGGCGCGTGGTCGAGCTGGGCCTGTTGTACGGCCGGGGTGCTCCAGCCGGACCTGACACCCCACTGGAAAAAGACAAACCCGACGGCGGCGACCACCGGCAGATCCCAACCCCAGCGCAGATAGTCGTGTCCTCCAAACCTGGCGCTGCCGGCCCAGGAAATCGCCGCCATGCTCGGCAGATAGACAATCAGCCACCACGACGCGCGCAGCTGCCGGGCGAAGTCCTGCCAGCCGCTCTTCGCCTGGTAGTACAGGTAAATCGGCAGTGCGACCGCCATCAGGAGCAGGACTTCCCCCGTTAACGGCCACTTCGCCCAATACAAGAGCTCCGTCGCCAGAACGAATGCCAGCGTGGCGATGACCGCCAATCCCCGCACCCGCAACGGCCGATACATCGTGGCGGCCGTGCGGCGCAGCGTCATCGCACTCACCGGGCCGGTCAGGTACGCAATGATCGTAGCTACTGAAATGACCGCAGCCAGAGTCCCCCAGCCGCGGAAGAAGAACAGGAACAGAAAAGAGACCGCGAGGTTGAGCCACATCGCGTTCCTGGGAATGGCATACACAGGATGGAGCTTGCCAAACACCTTCGGCAGCACGCCATTGCGCTCCATGCCGTAGATCATCCGCGCCGTGGTCGCCGTGTAGGTGATGCCGGTCCCGCTCGGACTCACGAAGGCATCCGCGTACAGGAGCATCGCCAGCCATTGCAGGTTCACGATGAGCGCAAGTTCGGCGAACGGGGAGCGGAAGTCGATGCCCTGCCAGCCCGCCCTGGCGAGCAGCGCCGGCGGCACGGTGCCGAGGTACGCCACCTGCAGGATCACGTAAATCACCGTCGCGAGTGCGATCGAACCCAGCACGGCGATGGGGATGCTGCGCGCCGGGTTGCGGGCTTCACCCGCGAGGTTTACCGGGCTTTGGAAGCCATTGAAGCTGAAGACGATCCCGGCGGTGGCCACGGCGGTGAGGACCGCCGCAAAGTCGATGACGTCGGCGTTGCCGTGGATACCGACGGAGAAATTCTGCGCATGGAAGCCGCTGGCGATCAACGCAAGCCCGGTGGCGGCGGGCACCACCAGTTTGAACACCGTGATGGTGGTGTTGGACCGCGCGAACAGCCGCACACTCCAGAAGTTCAGCAGGAAGTAGACGATTACCAGCGCCGCCGCGATGAGCAGGCCGGCGGGCGTGAGTTCCCCGTGACCGTCGGGAAGATGAACGTACAGGTCGTGCGCCCACTGATAGGGCCACGACGCCATGTACTGGACCGAGGCTTCAGCCTCAACCGGCAGCACCGAGACCACCGCGATCCAGTTCGACCAGGCGGCGATGAACCCGACCAGCATGCCGTGGGAGTAGTGGCCGTAGCGGACCATGCCGCCGGACTCCGGAAACATGGCGCCGAGTTCCGAGTAGGTGAGCGCCACCGTGGTGACGATCGCCGCCCCCAGCACCCAGGCCCAGACCGCGGCGGGACCTGCGAGTCCGGCCGCACGCCACGCGCCGAACAGCCAGCCCGATCCGATGATCGAGCCCAGGCCGGTGAGCATCAGGGCGAAAGTGCCGACCTGCCTGCGGATCGCGGGCGGCGCACTCATGCCGTGGCGCTCACGGCGCGGTTCAGATTCCGAACAGAATCGCCGCCTTCTGCAGCGTCACCCACACGCCCCAGGCGAGAGGAATGCCGACGCCGAGCCATGCCGCCGTGAGCTGCCAGGCGGGCGTTCGCGTCGTGACCTTCGGGATCCAGTCCCCGGCCTTGGCGGCCGTCGCGGCGGCGGCGCTCCTGCCCGCCGCATCCAGCTCCGCAATCTGCGCAGGCGTCATGTAGTTCTTCTCGGCCACGGGCCGGATCATGAGATTGCACACGAAGGCCACTGCCAGCAGGCCCGCCAGGATATACATGGTGATGCTGTAGGCCTGCGCCCGCGGCACCCCATGGCTCAACTGGTATTCCCGGATGTAGTTCACCAACACCGGGCCGAAGACGCCGGCGGCTGACCACGCCGTCAGCAGGCGCCCGTGGATGGCGCCGACCATCTTGGTGCCAAACAGGTCCGCGAGGTATGCCGGGACGGTGGAAAAACCGCCGCCGTACATGGACAGGATGATGCAGAAGAAGCCCACAAATATCGCGAGGTATCCTGCGGCCGCAATCGACGGAATGGACGCGTACAGCACCAGCCCCAGCAGCACGAACACCATGTAGGTGGCCTTGCGGCCCATGTAGTCCGACGCCGATGCCCAGAAAAAACGGCCCGCGATATTGAACAGCGATAAAAGGCCGGTGAACCCCGCTGCGATGGCGGCGATTGCGCCGTGCTGTTGCGGGGTAAGTTGATCGAACGCGGCCTTAACGCCGATGAGCTTACCGGCAAAAACCTCCTGCAGCAGCGGGGAGGCCATGCCGATGATGCCGATGCCGGCGGTCACATTAAGTGCCAGCACGGCCCACAACAGCCAGAACTGCGGCGTGCGGGAGGCGACGTTCAGGTGCACCTGGCGATCCGTCACCAGCGCCTTTGCCTTGCCGGCGGCAGGCGGTTGCCACCCCGCGGGCTTCCAGTCCTCGGCGGGCACGCGATAGCCAAGCGAGCCTGCAACCATGAAAACGAAGTACCCGGCGGCGAGCACCAGGAAGGTCTGCCACACACCGACCGAGGTTGGGGTGGCGAAGTGCTTCATCAGAAGATCCGCGAGCGGCGCCCCAATCATCGCGCCGCCGCCGAAGCCCATGATGGCCATGCCGGTCGCCATACCGCGGCGGTCCGGGAACCACTTGATGAGTGTTGAAACCGGGGAGATATACGCCAGGCCGAGCCCTAAGCCGCCGATGATTCCCGAGCCGAGCCACATCAGCCACAACTGGTGCCCGACGACGGCGAAGCTGGAAATCACCAGCCCTCCGCACCAGCACACCGCGGCCACGAGTCCGGCCTTGCGTGGGCCGACGCGCTCGAGCCACCCACCCCACAGCGCCGAGGCCGTGCCGAGGAACACGAAGAAGAGGGTGAACATCCACCCCATCAGGGAAATCTGCCAGTCGCAGGTGGTGGTGGTGAGGGCGGCGAAGAAGCCGAGGTCCTTCGGACACGCGATGGGCTTGGTGAGCCCGATGGCCCGGTGCAGCGGCAGCCAGAACACCGAGAAGCCGTAGGCCATGCCGATACACAGATGTACCGCGAGGGCGCAGGGGGGCACCAGCCAGCGGCTGTAGCCGGGTCCTGCGACGATGCGCTCGCGATCGAGGAATCCCGGCTGGGCGGTGGCGTTTGCAGCGGACATGGCGCGCTCCTTTATTATTCGGTCGATCAGGCCCTGCGAACGAGGCGGCACCCCGCAGG
This sequence comes from uncultured Gammaproteobacteria bacterium, assembly GCA_963718865.1. Lineage (GTDB taxonomy): Bacteria > Pseudomonadota > Gammaproteobacteria > Steroidobacterales > Steroidobacteraceae > 13-2-20CM-66-19. Next base: position 393,738 of record CAVRAE010000003.1, read on the forward strand.
CAATCGACGCATTCTTTCGCATTTGTTACGCTGCGCGCCACTGCAATCGAAGCGAACCCCCCGCAGGCGCCTGAGCCTCGCGGGGTTTCATGGTTTGGGGCCCGCGCTCAGCCGATTCGCCTCACCTCAAATGGCTAGGTGGCAGAGTGGTCATGCAGCGGCCTGCAAAGCCGTCTACGCCGGTTCGATTCCGACCCTAGCCTTTTCCGGAATCCAATTCGCCCGTCCCAGGGCGTCGTTCTGTGTCCAAATAAGTCTCGAAATGACTGAATAACAGGGTTTCCGCGTACAGCGGTGTCTGAGCGTGTCTGGCGGCGCCGCGATTGGACCATGGGTACGTCACAGGGGTGCGTTTCGCTCACTGGGCCGTGTACCTGCTGTTGGCCGGCGGCGATAAGTCGACGCAGACACGGGACATACGGCGGACAAAGAGTATGGCGCGTGAACTCAGGGAGACCGAGGCGCACTAGGAGCGAAAAATGGCGAAGCGAAAGAAGCGAGTGAAGGTTGCGCCGTTTGCCGCCGCGGACTACCTCGACAACGAGGAAGTCATCGCCGAGTACCTCGCGGCGGCGCTGGAGGATCCAAATCCCGACGTGTTCCTACACGCCGTGGGGGATGTCGCCAAGGCACGAGGAATCTCCAAGGTTGCGAAGAACGCCGGCTTGGGAAGAGAAAGCCTGTACAAGGCCCTCGCGCCGGGCGCCAAGATTCCCTACGACACGGTGCGAAAATTGATGGATTCTCTCGGGGTACGGTTCACCGTCACGACTAACGAATGCTCAAGACAGCATTTTGGACCGTCTGATCGCAATTAGCCGTCATGAAAGATCGACTTCCGGCCGTCGGCTTGAAACCACACCAGAATCGGCAGAAGAACTCGGACAGCGCGTAGCCGCATTTGCCATTTCAATCCTGAACGCAGCATCGGAGGCGCCGTGAGCAGGCAGATTGGTTGCTTCGGAGGTGAGAGCCAAGGACGTTATGCGACAGAATTGGGTATTGCGGGGCGACAATTGGAGCGCCTACTCGCAGTTAGAGCGCACACGCAGGGTTCAGCCATGACGCGCTTCGTACAAGCCCTTGTCGCGCTGGTCGCCCTCACAAGCTGCACGCCGCCGATGCACCAGGCGCAGATGAAAGGGCCGCAAGCCAGCGGCGTCTCGCCCGAGGCGCCGAAGGACCCGATTGGCATCATGCTCGGCTGGACGCCTGACCAGACCATCACGAACTTCAAGCATCTCGATCGGCTGTTCCCGGTTCGCACCGTATTGCACGGCTCTTCAGTGCTCGACCTGCCCAACGGCGAGCCCATCGATCCGATCGTGCCGCTCGAGCACCGCAGACTCACGGTCGACCAACTCATGGATGAATATCGCGTCACGGGCGTCATTGCCCTGCATCATGGCCGTATCGTCCTTGAGCGTTACGCCCATGGCCGCACGGCACAAGACCGCTGGTTCTCCGCGTCGGCCGCCAAGTCGATCACCTCGACGCTGATCGGCGCGGCCATCAGGGACGGGCTGATCGGCTCGCTTGACGATCCCATCACTCGCTACATTCCCGAACTCAAGTCCGTGGCAGCGTTCGACGGCGTTACCCTGCGCCACCTGATTACCATGAGCTCCGGCCTCCGGTTTAACGAAAACACCACCGACCCGACCTCGGACATGGCATTGACCGACGGCGGTGGGGTGATTGATGGCCGTCCGCCGATCGTCAGCTACGCTATGAAACTCAAGCGAGCGCATCCGCCCGGCGCGGTTGAGGAATACCAGACCATAGACACCGACCTGATGGGTATCGCGCTCTCTCGCGTGCTCAAGGGGAGGACAGTCTCTGACTATCTCTCCGAGAAGATCTGGCGGCCCGCCGGCATGGAGGCTGATGCAAACTGGGTGCTCGACAAAGCGGGAATCGAACGCGGCGGCTGCTGCATCTCAGCGACCCTGCGCGATTACGCGCGTTTTGGCCTGTTCATCGCGAAAGGCGATGCCGGGCCGGCGGGCACCGTGCTCCCGGCTGGCTGGATCGATAGCGCCCGCAAGCCCGTCTGGCCCGCCACCGACAATGGGTCTGGTTATGGCTGGGGCTGGTGGGTGCGTCAGGACGGCGGTTACGAGGCCGTGGGCGCCTATGGCCAGTCAGTCACCATTTATCCCAAGGACGACGTGGTGATTGCGGTCAACGCCGCCTCGCGGGATCCGCCTGGATTCGGCATTGCTCGCTGGAGACTGTTAGAGGCGCTCGACGCAGCCGCGGTCGGCCGAGCAGATCCGAACGCCAAGACGAAGTAGCGCCAGCATCGTATTCATAGCTACGCGCCAGTTGTAGTCTAAAAAGCGATGCAAATTGGACCTTGAAGCTTTCTAAGTCTTTGACCGGTATGGTCTCTTGCCAAGTCCGTGCCGTTTCTCTTAGCGGGGAACTCTCTATAGAGAAAGGTGCAGGGAGAAGGATTTTGCACCTCCTCGTTTCTCCTGGACTGTCGCGATCTCAGCCAGTGCGATTTCTCTCGTCCTCACCCGACCGGAAAGGTCAACGGCCTTCTCGCTTGGGAGGCGCAGCGCACTTCCGGAATAGCGCATTTCCGGGGCGCGCATGAAAATAGGAGAGCTCCACATCGTTCCGCTCTCGCCCCACCGGGAGGATGCCGAATGTCAGGGTTTCTTCCATGGAAAAAAAGGCCAGTCACGGTCAGGACCACGGCCAAGAGCCCATTTCGCATTCGCGACCCGAAGATAGGCTTTCTCAACCTGAAGGGACCAGTGGGCGAAGCATTGGCGGTAATTGATCAACGCGTGTTATCGCCTCTCTTCAAAGAGTCGTTCGCGAGTAGTTCGGCCATTCCGAAATGCGAGGTTCTCTTCGTCTACTGCGATGTCGATTCATCCGGTCGGCTCCCCGCATACCCGCAAGGGCTGCGTAATCTGTTGAAGGCTGCCGGGGCCTATGTGGCTGTGGTGGCTTCTGCGAATCCCCCCGAGCACTACCGCAATGTGTTGGGACCGCGCAGGGACTGGTACGCGAATGTCGCGCTGACACTCGACCGAAAGGACGACACGCTGGCGTTGTTTTTTTCAACGCCTGTTTGAGCAGATGTTCTCCGGACAGTCGATGTTACTCGCCTGGGTCGCACTCGCGCCGCAAGGTGGACCGGGGAATCCAGACGCGCCGGGGACCATTATGGTCGCCGAGGCCGGCCACATCGTGTTCGGCTAAACACGCACGCATGTTACGGACAGTCCTTGTGCTGGGCGGCTACGGATTCTTTGGTCAACGTATCTGCGCCGCACTTGCCTCGAGCGCGTCCCTGCGAGTGCTGGTTGGTGGCCGGGATCTTGGGCGGGCGAGTGTCGCTGCGCTCGCCATGGGTCTGCAGGCTGAACACGCGGTAGCACTCGACGCTCACGACAGGAATCTGGCCGACGTCCTTCGACGTCTGCATGTGGACGTCCTGATTCACACGGCGGGCCCGTTCCAGGGCCAGGATTACTCCGTGGCACGCGCGGCCATCGAAGCGGGGTGTCATTACATCGACCTGGCGGACGGTCGGCAGTTCGTTGCTGGCGTCGGCTCGCTCAGCACCTTGGCGTCAGCGGCTGGGGTGACGGTCATCAGCGGTGCGAGTTCGGTTCCGGGTCTCTCGTCGTCGGTCATAGACCGGTACTTGCCGAGATTTGAGCGACTTGAGTCGATTCGGATCGGAATAAGCTCAGGCGCCCGGGCCCCCGGATTAGCCACCGTGAGGGGAGTGTTCAGCTACGGTGGCAAACGAATCCGGGTTTGGGAGAACGGGGTATGGGTCAACGCTTATGGTTGGTTGAATCTCCGCAGACATCGATTCCCGCCTCCGCTCGGCAGCCGCTGGCTGGGGAGTTGTGAGGTTCCCGACCTCGAGCTCTTCCCCCAGCGGTATCCAACAGTCCGAACCGTGTCGTTTCAGGCGGGTTTTGCGAGCGACCTGGGCCATCTCGTGGTCTGGGGTCTGGCCGGGTTCGTGAAGGCGGGGATTCTGAGCAACATGAGTATGTTCGCGAGCCCACTCAATCGCCTGAGCCGCTGGATGGAGCCCGTTGTGAGCGACAAGGGAGGAATGTTCGTGACGCTCGAGGGCGAGGGGAAAGACGGCGCGCCACTGCGAATCGACTGGAATCTCATTGCCGAGAAGAATCACGGTCCGTACATCCCGTGCGGCGCGGCCATCGCTCTGGCAAGGAGGCTCGGCTCCGGGGCATCGCTTCCGACCGGTGCGATGCCCTGCGTTGGGCTATTGACCGTCGAGGAGTTTCTTGCGCCCCTGCGCGATCTCAGAATCAGCGAGAAAGTGACGTGAGCTCCTACTTCCTTCTCAAGGCGATCCACGTCACGAGCGCGGCGGTGCTGTTCGGCACCGGACTCGGAATTGCCTTCTTTAAGTGGATGACCGACCGCACCGGAAATGCAGCGGCGATCCGTGTCGTGTCCGAGAAGGTTGTTATGGCGGACTGGCTGTTTACGCTCCCCGCGATCGTCATTCAGGCGTTAACCGGGTTGGCACTCGCAAGGGTGTTGGGTTATCCCCTGTCGCACGGCTGGCTGGCCTGGTCAATTGTGTTGTTTTGTCTGGCAGGAGCCTGCTGGATCCCGGTTGTCTGGCTGCAGATTCGGATGCGCGATCTGGCTCGAACATCTGAACGAGACGGGCTCCCCGTGCGGGCAGACTATCGTGCGTACGCGCGCCTGTGGTTCTGGCTGGGCGTGCCGGCGTTCGCTGCCGTCGTACTGGTGTTTTGGCTCATGATTGCGAAGCCGGGCTTCTGAGTGAGTTCCCCCGCTCCAGACGATGACGGCGTTGCATCTCGAGAATGCTGGTAGGCCGACCAGTTTCAGCCTGTATTCAATGGCCTGCACGTATTAATTGATTCAGACTCTAGCCTCGATTTACACCGTACTTCGCGCGCGCTCCAGCCGCCGCCGCGGTCTTCGGGCATCAGGCAGCGCGCGCGGATAGTGATTGTTTGTTGGCTCGGGTTGGAATCGAGCCGACGATCAACCGTCGCGTCACCGTGCCTCGATTCGAGAATGCCAACCAGGTCCTTTCCAAGGGCCGCGGCGTCTGAGTGCGCATCCGACTGTTGTCGGAACCAGGCGACGTATGGAGTTGGCGACACCTTGAACGACAGCGCCACAGCACGGCTTAATATCCCAGCTGAGCCGGAATCCTGCGTGCAAGGTCATGTTTACGCGCTCGAGCGGCTCGCTGTTTGCCGGTCTGACTTAAGGTCTCTTGTGTTGGTTGAGGTACAAACATGTTGCGAATGATGCGCGCGGCATTCCCCCTGCATGCCGCAGCTGCGCTGCTATTGACCGTGGGCCTCTGCGCCTGCGGCGGCAGCTCGTCAGTCACTCCGCTTGCAGCTGCAACGGAAGCGGTTGCAACTCCAACCGAAGCAACCGATTCGCTGACGTTTTCCGCAGCGAACTACTCGGCGACGCAGAGCTCAGGAGCCGCCACCCTGACTGTCACGCTCGCGGGCACGAACAGTGCCGGCCTCAGCGTGGCCTATGCGACCGCCTCCGGCACGGCGGTGGCAGGCAGCGACTTCACGCCGACCAGCGGCACGCTGCAGTGGGCCGCAGATGATTCCGCGCCGAAAACCATCACCGTACCGCTCAGCGTCGCGCAGAGTTTCTCTGGCACCAGGACATTCAGCGTCGCGCTCTCAAACCCGAGTGCCGGTGCCGCGGTCGGTAGTCCCAACGTCGCCACCGTGGCGATTTCAGGCGGCAGCAGCGCGCCCCACACAATCGCCCTGCAGCTGTCCGCCCCTGCATATACGGTCGCGCAGAGCGCCGGCGAGCTGACGGTGAAGGTCAACCGCACCGGCAGCTCGAGTGGTGCGGTCTCCGCGCACTATGCCACCAGCAATGGGACGGCGAAGGCGGGTACGGACTACACAGCCGCCAGCGGCACTCTGAACTGGAAGTCCGGGGATGCGACGCCGAAGAGCTTCGCGGTGACCGTCAGCAACGCGAGCCCGTTCTCCGGCAGCCGTTCATTCTCCGTCGCATTGTCCAGCCCTCAGGGCGGCGCGACGCTCGGCAGTCCGAGCAGCGCCACGGTGACCGTCGACGGCGATGCGCCACCGGCCGAGAGCAAGTTGCAGTTTTCGGCCGCGAGCGACTCGGTTGCTCAGAGCGCCGGCACGCTGTCGGTCTCAGTTAGCCGCACCGGATCGAGCGGTGCAGTCAGCGTTGCATATGCGACCAGCAACGGCACCGCGGTGGCGGGCACGGACTACACGGCCACCAGCGGCACGCTGCACTGGGCGGATGGCGATGCGACTGCCAAGTCGTTCGCGGTCGCCATCAGTAACGCCACCGCATTTTCTGGCAGCCGGACGTTTAAGGTCGCTCTCTCGGAGGCCGTTGACGCCACGCTGGGCAGCCCGGACAGCGCCAGCGTAGCGATTGTCGGCAGCGCCACGACCCCACCCGCCGGTGTTTTTGGCATCAAGGTCAGCGGGAGTAAATTTGTCAGCACGCTGAACGGGAGCGCCGTACAGATTGTCGGCACCAACATCAGTGGGCTGGAAAACGGCGGCAGCGGTTACCAGTGGACGCAGTTCGAGACGGCGGGGGCGTCTTTCTGGTCGCAGCTGGTGAATTGGGGCGGCTCCGGGCTCAATGCCGTGCGACTGCCGCTCAACGAAGCCTCGTGGCTCAACTACACCTGTTACGACTCCGGTTCCGGCGCCTCGGGCGGTCTTTACACCCCCGCGAGCGGCGGCGGATACACGCCCGATCCGAAGTCCATCTACCAGGGGGTTGTGAAGCAGGCGGTCGCCGATGCCACCGCAGCCGGCCTATACGTAATTCTGGATCTGCACTGGGGTGCGCCCAACAACACCAACGGCCAGCCGTTCTGCCCGATCGGTCAGCCGGGTTATGCCGATAACGATCATTCGGTCACCTTCTGGAAAGAGATCGCCGATGCGTTCAAAGGTAATCCCGCGGTGATGTTCGAACTTTTCAACGAGCCCTTCGGCTCTAACACCTACGGCAAATGGGTGACTCAGAACGGCAATACTTACACCGCCGGGCCGGAAGCGCTGATGTTATTCACCGGCGGCAACTTCTCGCCCTTCGATGCCCAGAACAACCATAACGGCAACGCGATGTTCACGACCAACATCACGTGGAACGCGGCAAGCATGGTGACGTTGCTGAAAACCATCCGCGGCGAGGGTGCGACCAACGTGGTTCTCGGCTCCCCGATTGGCTGGGCCGGCGAGATCGAGACCTGGCTGGGTACCTACACGGGCGGCGGAAATCCTGATCCGCTGCACCAGTTCGGCGTTGCCTGGCACCTCTACGGATACGCCAAGGGCACGGCGTCACCACTTGCCGTGCTGAGTGCCGGCTATCCGATAGTCGTCACGGAGACCTACGGCTTCGACAGCGCGTTGGACGGTGGCAAGAATGCCGACGGCTATACCTGGGCCGCTGCGCATGGCATCGGCTATCTGTGGTGGGGCTGGAATGACTGGAGCGGCGGTCCATTGAGCGGCAATTTGAGCCAGCCACCGTGGTACCTCAGCACGCCGCCGAATTGACGGCGGACTCAGGTTCACGATCACGTTTGCGTTGGCACGCGGCCGCAACCCTGGGCGCAGGGCGCAGTCGCTTCGCGGCGATTCCGCTCTTCAGCCCATTGGATTTACGCCGATCAGCCAGGCGTGCAGCACCCATGCAAACACCGCCCACGCGGCGACGCCGATCAGCAGAGTCAGCACATCCCCCTGGGTCGTGCCGGGCGGATAGACGACTTGCATCGCCCGATCGCGCCGGCGCGACACGCTGAAATCAGCGGTCGCCCACACCAGGAACGTACCGAAGAGCACGACGTCGTGGAGCATCCCGGTCGCGAGCAGATGGCCAAACGCCCACGACTTGGTTCCTGCCAGCATCGGATGGCCGAGCTTCGCCCTGATGCGGTTGCGCGGCACGTAAGCCGCGGTGACCAGCACGAAGGCGACCAGCGTGAACAGCGCATTGAGATGCCGCAGCCACATTGGCGGCACGTACAACAGCAGCGGATGCCGACGGGCAGCGCCGAAGCCCACCACGATCAACACGAAGCCGACGATCGAGATCAGCGCGAACAGGCCCTTCCAGGGCTTCTCACCGAGGCGTGCGATCTGTTGCTCACGCCAGCGGGTTCCGAACATGCGCAGGCAGTGCGCGCCGAGGAACAGCAGCAGACCGAGAATCAGCACCGCCATATGGTTTCAAAAACCGACGTAGCCGTGGGTGATGGCGTAGGCGACAACACCCGTGGCTGAGCGCACGCCGAGCTTGCGCATGAGGTTGGTACGGTGCCTTTCCACTGTCTTGTGGCTGACTGAAAGCAACTGCGCCATTTCGCGCGTTCGATAACCCTCGGCGATCAGCGCGACCACTTCCTGCTCGCGGTTGGTCAGCATGCCGGCGCTCGCCGTGCGCCGCGGTGCGTGCGGCGCGGGCCGCTCACTGCTGCGCGCCGGCAGCTCCAGCACCGACTTACTGATGTAGTGCTTGCCGCCTGCGAGGGTGTGAATGGCATCGAATAGTTCGCTGCGACGGTCATTGCGCAGCACGTAGCCGTCGGCCCCGGCGCGCCGTGCGGCCTCGATGACCTGGCCTTCGCTGCTGGCGGACAGGACCAGCACCCGCGCCTCGGGCCAGCGGCGTTTCACGTGCGCGATGGTTTGCGGGCCGGTTTTCATCGCCACCGGGAAGTCCATGATGACCACGTTCGGTCGCAGGTCGCCGCGGGTCCGCACTGCTTCCCGGCCGCTGCTGAAGGCGCCGTCGACGTGCAGTTCCTCGGCGTGCTGGAGCAGGGCGCACAGGCCGTCGCGGACGATGCCCTCATCGTCGACGACCAGGATATGGGTCTTGCGACGCATCTTCTTCTTGCCCCGGCCCAAATATACGCCCCGGGGGCGCCCTTCTGTACAATCGCGGCGCAACCCGTGCCTGGGTGGCGAAATTGGTAGACGCAAGGGACTTAAGAAAATTGAGCACCCGGCTTGGAAACCGCCGGTGTGAATGGGGTCAAAGTCGGTGGAACAGCAGCACGTCAGGGTGGCTGCAATACCGAGCTAAGCCCTGGTCGGCGCCTGCTTCGATACGTCGGAGCAAGCGCGTGTTGGTCTCATGCCCAGCCAGGGAAAGTGTAGAGACTTGACGGCCCCTGCCTAATCCGTGTGCGCACCATGCGCATTTACGGGACGGTAAAGGTAAAGTCCAGACCACAAATGCGTGCGAATGCACGCAGCAGCGAAAGCTGTAGCGGTAAGAAAATCCCTTGGGGGTGACCCCGTGCCGGTTCGATTCCGGCCCCAGGCAGATCAGCGCTGTGGAGCGCTGGTCGGGGTACCCGTCGCCGATGCCTGGCGTCTATCAAATGCGACATCCCGTTAGGGGAGAGCGTCACGATTTCCGCAGAAACGCCGCGCGCAGGGCGTCGAACCGTAACCGCCGTTATGGCGCTAACCCGATGAATTTGCGAGACTCCCGCGCCGTGTCCGCTAACCACCTCGAAGCCGAAAACCTGCAGTTATGGCGCGGTGACCGCCATGTGCTCAAGGGCGTTGGATTTGCCTTGAGTCGCGGCGAGTGTCTGCAGGTCACCGGCACCAACGGCGCCGGGAAAACGACTCTGCTGCGCACGTTGTGCGGACTCATGGTCCCCGAAGAAGGGCGCGTGCTGTGCAACGGCCGCGACGTGCGCGCCGACCTGCCCGCATTCCACTCTTCTTTGATGTATCTCGGGCACGAGGCGCCGCTGAAGGCGGACCTGACCGCCCGTGAGAACCTGCACTACTGGATTGGTGTCAGGCGGCGGGTGCCGCGGGCGGGACTTGATGCGGCGCTCGCGCGCGTTGGGGCGGGCGGCTGGTGCGAGCGACTCGTGCGCACATTGTCTGCCGGGCAGAAGCGCCGGGTGGCGCTGGCAGGACTTGCCCTGATGTTCGCGCCGTTATGGCTGCTGGATGAACCGGCGACCAACCTGGATGCCGAAGGCCAGCAGGTGGTCGGCGCGCTCATGGCCGAGCAACTGGCGCGCGGTGGTGCAATCGTGATCGCTACCCACCAGCAGCTGCCCGCCGCGGTGCACACCGCGCGTGTGCTCGAGTTGGCGCCGTGACTGGCGCAGGTATGCGCGCGGGGGCCACAGCGGAGCTCGCCAGCGGCGCGTCTTCTGCCGAGAACGTGGAGCGGTCCCCGGTATTGGGTGCGGCGCGCCTGGCGCTGTCGCGCGACCTGACACTCGCATTCCGCAAACGCGGCCAGCTGCTCCAGCCGCTCGCATTCTTTGCCCTGGTGACGATGCTGTTTCCGCTGGCGGTGTCTCCGGAGCTGTCGCGCTTGCGTAGCATCGCCCCCGGGGTGCTGTGGGTCGCGGCGCTCCTGGCCTCGCTGCTCGCGCTTGAGTTTCTGTTCCGCGACGATGCTTATGACGGCACGCTCGAGCAGTACGCGCTGTCCGGGCAGTCGCTCACGTGGCTGCTGTTTGCCAAAACGGCGGCGCACTGGCTACTCACGGGACTGCCGCTGGCGCTCATGGCGCCGTTCGCAGCGATGTCGCTCGGGGTGGCAGCGGCCGCTGTGCCCGGGATCGTCCTGGTGATGGTGGTGGGAACGGTCGCCTTGAGTCTGATCGGGGCGATAGGGGCTGCGCTCACGCTCGGCATGAAGCGCAGCGGTGCGCTGCTGGCGCTGCTGACGCTGCCGTTATCGCTGCCGGTGTTGATATACGGGGCGCGTGCGACCGAGCTGGCGATCGGCGGCAATTCCTTCAACGCACCGCTTGAATTACTCGCCGCACTCGCCGTGCTGGCCGTGACTCTGGCGCCGCTCGCGGCCGCAGCCGCCGTGCGCATCAGTCTGGAGTAGCCTCACTCATGCGCTGGACCTGGTTTCACCGACTCGCCTCGCCGCCGTACCTGTACGCTCTGGCCGCGCGACTCACGCCGTGGTTCGCGTGGCCCGCGGCGCTGCTTATTCTCGGCGGGCTTTATGCGGGGCTGGTGCTCGCGCCCCCGGACTATCAGCAGGGCGAGGGCTTCCGCATCATCTACGTGCACGTGCCGAGTGCGTGGATGTCCCTCATGGTGTATGTGACCATGGGGGTCGCGGCCGCGGTCGGGCTCATCTGGCGGATGAAAATCGCGCACGCGGTGGCCGCCAGCTGCGCGCCCATCGGTGCTTCGTTCACGGTGGCGGCGCTGGTGACCGGGTCGCTGTGGGGCAAGCCCATGTGGGGAACGTGGTGGGAATGGGATCCGCGGCTGACATCGGAACTGATTCTGCTTTTCCTGTATCTGGGATTCATGGGGCTGCGGGCGGGATTCGATGACACACAACGCGCGGACCGCAGCGCCGCGCTGCTGGCGGTCGTAGGTATGGTCAACGTGCCGATCATTCATTTCTCGGTGATCTGGTGGAACTCACTGCACCAGGCGCCATCCGTGCTGCGGTTCGGCAAGCCCGCCATGCCGCCCGCCATGCTGGTGCCGTTACTGGTTCTGCTGCTCGGTTTCACGCTGTTCTTTGCAGCGGTGCTACTGGTGCGGGTGCGCGCGGAAATTCTCCAGCGTGAGCGCACCGCCAGGTGGATTGGCGAGGCGCTGCGCGCATGAGTACCTTCCTCGACATGGGCGGCTACGCCGCGTTCGTCTGGCCGGCATACCTGGTGACCCTCGCGGTGCTGGGACTGAATGTCGTCTGGGCGCGCAAATCCCTCGCGCGCGCGCTGCAGGCGGCGCGGCGGCGCACCGCGGCCACCGGAGAGGACTCATGACACCGCGGCAGCGTCGCCTCGGGCTGGTTATCGGCATCGTGGTGGGCGTGAGTATCGCCGGCGCGCTGGCGCTGAGCGCCTTTCGCAACAACGTGACGTTTTTCTTTGATCCCTCGCAGGTGGTGGCCGGACAAGTGCCCGCCGGGGAGCGCTTCCGCCTCGGCGGTATGGTGACCAAGGGGAGCGTGCAGCGCGTGCCCGGAACTCTGGAGCTGCACTTCGTGGTGACCGACTTCGCTCACGATGTGCCGGTCAGCTACTCAGGCGTCCTGCCGGATCTGTTCCGCGAAGGCGCCGGGGTCGTGGCGCAGGGACGGCTGCGCAGCGATGGGACTTTCGTGGCGGACGAGGTGCTCGCCAAGCACGACGAAAAGTACATGCCTCCGGCGGTGGCCAAGTCATTGAAACGACGCCACGGCGAGGCGCGTTCAGACCCGGGATCCTGAAGCACATGCTGCCCGAGCTTGGCCAATTTGCGCTGATTCTCGCGCTGCTGCTCGCGGGGATGCAGGCGTTGTTTGGCATCGCAGGCCCCGCACTGGGCCGGGATCGCTGGATCGCCGCCGTGACGCCGGCGGTCGCGGGCCAGAGCGTCATGGTCGCGCTCGCGGTGGGCTGTCTCATCGGCTCCTTCGTCAGCAATGACTTCTCGGTGAGCTACGTCGCCGGGAATTCCAACTCGGCGCTGCCGTTGTTCTACCGCGTGGCGGCGCTGTGGGGCGCGCACGAAGGCTCGCTGCTGCTGTGGATCCTGCTGCTCGCCGCCTGGACCGTCGCGGTAGCCATCGGCTCGGCGCGCCTGCCGCCGCGCTTTGCCGCGCGCGTGCTCGGGGTGCTCGGGGTGGTGAGCTTCGGCTTCCTGCTGTTCACGCTCGCGACATCGAACCCGTTTGTGCGCCTGGATCCGCCCATGCCGGACGGGCGCGACCTCAACCCGATCCTCCAGGACCCGGCGCTCGCCATCCACCCACCAATTCTGTACACCGGTTACGTCGGCTTTGCGGTGGCGTTCGCCTTCGCCTGCGCCGCCATGCTCGAGGGACGCCTGGATGCGACCTGGGCGCGCTGGACGCGCCCCTGGACGACCGCGGCCTGGGCCTTCCTCACCTGCGGCATCGCGCTCGGGAGCTTCTGGGCTTACTACGAGCTGGGTTGGGGCGGCTTCTGGTTCTGGGATCCGGTGGAGAACGCCTCATTCATGCCGTGGCTGGTCGGCACCGCGCTCGTGCATTCCCTCGCGGTCACCGAAAAGCGCGGCCTGTTCAAGAGCTGGACGCTGCTGCTCGCCATCCTGACGTTTTCCCTGAGCATGCTCGGCACATTCCTGGTGCGCTCCGGGGTGCTGGTGTCGGTGCATTCCTTCGCGGCCGATCCGACACGCGGCATTTTCATTCTCGCCTTCCTCGTCATCATGATTGGCGGTGCGCTGACCCTGTACGCCTGGCGGGCGCCACTGCTGAAATCATCCGCGGGCTTCGAGCTCGGCGCACGCGAGTCGTTTCTGCTCTTCAACAACGTGCTGCTGATCACCGCCGCCACCACGGTGTTCGCCGGCACCATGGCGCCCTTGATCTCCGATGCGCTCCGGCTCGGCACGGTCTCGGTCGGACCGCCGTATTTCAATCCGACGTTTCTGCTGTCGATGCTGCCGCTCGCGGCGCTGTTGTCAGTCGGCATCCATTCGGGCTGGAAGCGCGGCCGCCTGAAGGACAGCCAGCGCATGCTGCTCATCACGCTGCTTGCCGCCGCGGTGCTCGCCTGTGCGCTGGTGTACGGAATCTATCAACATGGACTGGTGCTGACGCCGGTGGGCGCACTGCTCGGCATCTGGATCATCCTGTCCTCGTTCGTGGAGCCGTTATCGCGCTGGCGACGCGGCCTGCGCGTCCCGCGGGGCATGCTCGGGATGACCATCGCGCACTCCGGATTGGGCGTGCTGGTGATTGCGCTCACCACGGTGCAGTCCTTCACCCTCGAGCACGATGTGGCGCTCGCGCCTGGGGCCACCACCACGGTGGGCAGCTACCTGTTTCGCTTCGATGGCGTGCAGCCGATAGAGGGTCCCAATTACGACGGTACCGGCGCCACCGTCACCGTGACCCGCTTCGGCGCACCGGTTGCCGTATTCAAGCCGCAGAAGCGCCAGTACTGGGTCCAGCATCAGCTCACGACCGAAACGGCGATCCGCATGGATCACGGCAATAACATTCTCGTCGCGCTGGGAGAGGATCTGGGCGCCGGACGCTGGAGCCTGCGGGTGCAGATCCGGCCGCTGGTAAGCTTCATCTGGCTGGCGGCGCTCATCATGGCGATCGGTGGAGCCGTGGCCGCATCTGACCGGCGTTATCGCAACTCAAGGGTGACCGAGGCGGCCGTACCGGCAGCGGCCGAGGGGAGTGCGGCTTGAATCGGTTTGCCGTGCCGATGGCGGTGTTCGCGGCGCTGGTGGTGGTGCTGGCCATCGGCATCAGGCACTCCCCGCAGAAGGGAATCATTGTCTCGCCCCTGATTGGCAAGCCCGCGCCGCTGTTTTCGCTCCCGAGTCTCGACGACCCCGCACACGCCGTGGTGTCGGGGAATCTTAAGGGGCGGTGGTACCTGCTGAATGTATGGGGCACCTGGTGTGTCGAGTGCCGCGCGGAGCACCAGATGCTGCTCGAAGCGCGTGACGCGCACGCGGTGCCACTGATCGGACTCGACTGGAAAGATGATGACGCCCGTGCCAGGCAGTGGCTCACCGAGCTGGGCAATCCCTACGAGGCGATCGCGCTGGATCATTCAGGCCGTACCGCAGTGGATTTCGGCGTCTACGGGGCACCGGAAACCTTTCTCATCAACGCCCAGGGCATCATCGTCTACAAGTACGTCGGTCCGCTGACGCGCGACGTCTGGAGGCATGAGATCCTGCCGCGCCTGCCAGGCCACGCCGCAGGCAGTTCATGAGGACCCGCGGCACCGTGCTCCGGGCTCTGGTGGTGACGACAACCATTGCCATCACGTTACTCACCGCGCGCGCCTGGGCGGTCGATCCGACCGAGCTTCCCGACCCGCGCCTGCAGGCGCGCTACCTCGCCCTCACGCACGAGCTGCGCTGCATGCAGTGTCAGAACGAGACGCTCGCCGACTCGCCGGTGGATCTCGCCGCGGACCTGCGCCGTGAGGTGCGGGATCTGCTGCTGCAAGGCAAGTCCGATGACCAGGTGCGCGCCTGGATGGTGGCGCGCTACGGAGATTTCATCCTGTTCCGGCCACGATTCTCACTGCGCACCGCGTGGCTGTGGCTCGCGCCGGGCGTGGCACTGCTCCTGGGGGCGGGGGTGTGCTGGCGCATCGTGCGCAGACGCTCGGCGCTCGTGGACGCCGACAGCGAACCGGTCGACGGCTGATGGTGGGCTTTATCCTGCTGGCGGCGGCCCTCATGGTGGCCGCGGTACTGGTGGTGGTGGTACCGCTGCTGCGCCGGGGAGCGACCGCGCCGCCGGCGCCCTGGACCGCTCTGGGTGCCGCAGGGGTGCTGGTGGTCGGTTCAGCGGTGTTGTATGTCACGTGGAGCAACTGGTCGTGGCGCACGGCTGTACCGGCTGACTCGCCGCAGACCATGGTGGCGCGCCTGGCGCGCCAACTGGAGAAAAATCCACAGGACCTCAGCGGCTGGCTCATGCTCGGGCGTTCCTACACGGTGCTGCAGGAATATCCACTGGCGCTGCGTGCCTTCGAACGCGCCGAGCGCCTGAGCAACGGAAAAAATGCCGACGCACTCACCGGCGAAGCCGAGGCGCTGGTGCTCAGCGATAGCGATGAACTGGACGGGCGTGCCGCGCGCCTCATCGAACGGGCGTTGGCGGTCGCGCCGGAGTCAGGCAAGGCGCTTTTTCTTGGCGCCATGGTGGCGGCGCGCCACGGCGATCTGCAGCTCGCGCGGCAGCGCTTCAACAAAATTCTCGCACTCAATCCGCCGGATAACATCCGCACGATCCTGGTGCAGCAGATTGCTGCCATTGATGCCCAACTTGCGAGCCCGGGGGCTCAGGGAACTGCTGCTGCGCCGGGAGCCGCCGGCGCGGGCACGAACGGGCAGGCATCCATTCGCGTACGGGTCGCGCTCGACCCCAAATTCGCCGCCGCCTCCGGCAACTTCCCGCTCTTTGTGTTCGTGCGCAACCCCCAGCAGGCCGGTCCGCCACTCGCCGTGAAACGCCTCGAGAGCCGCTTTCCGCAGGAGGTTGACCTGAGTGCAGCCGACTCGATGCTCCCCGGGCGGGTCATCGGGGCGGGAACGACCGTCGAAGTGGTGGCGCGGATCGCGCGCTCCGGAACCCCCGTGGGGGCAAGCGGCGATCCATACGGGCAAATCACCTACCGGGTGGGTCAGGACGCACGGAAGAGTCTGGTTATCGACCGCGTGATGCCCTGAAGCGACACGCTGCGGAGGGTTTTGCCTTGCCTGCTCCGAGGGGTATGCTGCTGTGCAGGAACCTGTGCGACAGGAGACAAGCGATGGCCATCATCACTCATGTAGGGCGCACGTCGCAGCGCGGCTTCGCGTCCATGGACACCGAGCGGCAGCGGCGGATTGCCAGTATGGGCGGCAAGTCGGTGCCGGACGAGAAGCGCAGCTTTTCGCAGAACCGGCGACTGGCGGCGGAGGCCGGGCGCAAGGGCGGGCAGAGCGTGCCGGGCGCCAAGCGCAGCTTCTCGCAGAATCGCGCGCTCGCCGCGCAAGCCGGGCGCAAGGGCGGACAGAGCGTGCCCGACGAGAAGCGCAGCTTCTCACAGCATCCGGACCTCGCAGCCGAAGCGGGCCGTAAGGGCGGACACGCCAGCCACGGGGGCGGGACGCTGGGCTGAAAGCAACGCGGTCTATGCCCGCAGCGCCACGAACCAGGCGCCTGCGGCCACCATGACCACGCCCAGCCAGTTGACCGGCGACAGGCGCTCGCCGAGGAAGGCGACGCCGAACAGCGCCACCAGCACGACGCTCAGCTTGTCGAGCGGAGCAACGCGCACCGCATCGCCCGCGTGCAGCGCCCGGAAGTAGCACCACCACGAAGCGCCGGTCGCAAGTCCCGACAGCACCAGGAACAGGTAGGTACGCGCTGATCCGGCCGTGAGGGAGGGTAGCTGCCGCGTGGCCACCACGATGACCGTCAGCACAATGAATATTACGACGGTGCGGATCAGGGTCGCGGCGTCGGGGTTCATGTGTTCAACGCCGACCTTGGCGAAGATGGCCGTGAGCGCGGCGAATGCCGCGGACATCAGCGCCCAGATCTGCCAGGAAGCCATCGCGCCGCAGTGTCACACAGGCAGCTGACAGCCGCATGGTGTATTGACCGCCGGCCGTCCGCGTACTACTTTCGCAAATCGAGCTAGGGGAGCCCCGGCAGGGGGCTGAGAGGCCAGCGGGCGCTTGAGCATGAGCGCGGCATGGCGACCCTTGAACCTGATCCAGTTAATGCTGGCGTAGGGAAGTTTTCGCGGCGGCATTTTCTGAGATCTCCCGCGCATCTTCCGCGCCTTAGGAGTATCCCGATGAATGCCCAGCTGAAAGTTGTCCACGAATCCCTGCCGGCCTCGCGCAAGATCTACCTGCAGGGCAGCATTCACAGCGGCCTGCGCGTACCGATGCGCGAGATCGCGCTGCACCCATCCGCCGGGGAGCCGCCGCTCGCGGTCTACGATTGTTCCGGCCCCTACACCGATCCTGCGGTCACGATCGACATCGAGCGGGGTCTCGCGCCGCTGCGCTCCGCATGGATTCGCGCCCGCGGCGATGTCGAGGAGTATGCCGGGCGGCGTGTGGAGCCCGTGGACAACGGGCTGGGCGCCGGCGGCAAGGCCGCACCGGAATTCCCGCGGCAGGGTTCCCCGTTGCGGGCCCGCGGCGCGCGCGCGGTGACGCAGCTCGCCTATGCGCGCGCCGGCATCATTACCCCGGAAATGGAGTACGCCGCGATCCGCGAGAACAGCGGCCGCGCCCAACGCGAGGGCGGCGGCGTGGCCGATGGGAACTCCTGGGGTGCCAGCATCCCGGAGTACGTGACGGCGGAGTTCGTACGCGCGGAAATTGCCGCCGGGCGCGCCATCCTGCCCGCCAACATCAATCACCCGGAATCCGAGCCGATGATCATCGGCCGCAATTTCCTGGTGAAGATCAACGCCAACATTGGCAACTCCGCGGTGACCTCCTCCACGGCCGAGGAAGTGGACAAGCTGGTGTGGGCTATCCGCTGGGGCGCAGACACGGTCATGGATCTGTCCACCGGCCGCAACATCCACACCATCCGCGAATGGATCCTGCGCAACGCCCCGGTGCCGATCGGCACGGTGCCGATTTACCAGGCGCTGGAGAAGGTCGGCGGTGTGGCCGAGGACCTGACCTGGGAAATATTCCGCGACACGCTCATCGAGCAGGCCGAGCAGGGCGTGGACTACTTCACCATCCACGCCGGCGTGCGGCTGGCGTACGTACCGCTCACCGTGAACCGGGTCACGGGCATCGTGTCGCGTGGCGGCTCGATCATGGCGAAGTGGTGTCTGGCGCATCACCGTGAGAGCTTTCTGTATGAGCACTTCGAGGAAATCTGCGAAATCTGCCGCAGCTACGACGTGAGTTTCTCGCTCGGCGACGGGCTGCGGCCGGGCTCGATCGCGGACGCCAACGACGCGGCGCAGTTCGCCGAGCTCGAGACCCTGGGGGAGCTGACGCAGGTCGCCTGGCGGCATGACTGCCAGGTGATGATCGAGGGCCCCGGACACGTGCCGATGCACAAGATCAAGGAGAACATGGACAAGCAGCTGCAGGTCTGCGGCGAGGCGCCGTTTTATACCTTAGGACCGCTGACCACTGACATCGCCCCGGGCTACGACCACATCACCTCTGCCATCGGGGCGGCGATGATCGGCTGGTTCGGCACCGCCATGCTGTGCTACGTCACGCCGAAGGAGCACCTGGGCCTTCCGGATCGCAACGACGTCAAGACCGGCGTCATCACCTACAAGATCGCCGCCCACGCCGCGGATCTTGCCAAGGGTCACCCGGGGGCGCGCGCGCGGGACGATGCGCTGTCGCGGGCGCGGTTTGATTTCCGCTGGCAGGATCAGTTCAACCTGTCGCTCGATCCGGATACCGCCTGCGCCTTCCACGACGCCACGCTGCCCAAGGAGGGGCACAAGGTCGCGCATTTCTGTTCGATGTGCGGACCGAAGTTCTGCTCCATGCGCATCTCGCACGAAGTGCGGGCCGAGGCCCGCGCCCAGGGGATGCGCGACATGTCGGAGAAGTTTCGCGCCGCCGGCGGGGAGTTGTACGTACCGGCGGACACGGTGGCGCGCGCGGCGACGGCGGGCGCCAAGGACGCCTGACATGCACGTCACCGTCATCGGCGCAGGCGTCGCAGGTCTGACCTGCGCGCTCGAGCTCGCCGAGCGCGGCGCGAGCGTCGAGGTGCTGGAGCGTCACGGTGAGCTCGCCGCGGCGGGCTGCTCCTGGTTCGCGGGCGGCATGCTCGCGCCGTGGTGCGAGCTCGAGAGTTCTCCACCGCTGGTGCTGCAGTTGGGTGCCGAGAGCATCGGCTGGTGGCGCGAGCGCTTCCCCGGGACCGTGGCACACGGCACGCTGGTCGTCGCCCATGGCCGTGACGTCGCGGAGCTGCGGCAGTTCGCGCGCCGCACCGGGGAATTCGAGGAGCTCGACCGCGAGCAACTGGGAGTGCTGGAGCCGGAACTGCGCGGGCGTTTCAGCCACGCTCTGTACTTCGCCGCGGAAGGTCACCTCGATCCACGCGCTGCGCTCGTGGCGCTGGCGAAAAGACTGGGGGAACTCGGAGTGAGCCTGCGCTTCGGTGTCGAAGCCTCGGCTGCGCTGCTCCCCGGGCGTGCCGTCGTGGATTGCACCGGGCTCGGAGCGCGCGGAGCGCTTGCGGATCTGCGCGGCGTAAAGGGCGAGATGCTGCTCCTGGGACTGCCGGAGCTGTCGCTCAAGCGGCCGGTGCGGGTGCTGCATCCGCGATTGCCGGTGTATGTGGTGCCGCGCGCTCACGGGGTGTACATGGTCGGCGCCTCCATGATCGAAAGCGATGAGGGCACACACGTCAGTGCGCGCTCCCTGCTCGAGCTGCTGTCGGCGGCCTATGCACTGCATCCGGCGTTTGGCGAAGCGCAGGTGCTGGAGATCGGCACCGGAGTGCGCGCGGCGTTTGCGGACAATCTGCCGCGTATCCGGCGCATCGGGGATGCGCTGTATGTCAACGGGCTGTATCGGCACGGGTTTTTGCTGGCGCCCGCGCTGGCGCGCCGCGCGGCGCAGATGCTGCTCAACGGCCAGCACTTTCCGGAGGTGACGGATGAGGATTCTCGTCAACGGCGTCTGGCGTGAGTCCGGCGCCACCCAGCTGGGTGCGGTGCTCGAGGAGTTCGGCTACCGGGGTGCGGTGGTGAGTACCGCCGTGAACGGGCAGTTCGTCGCCAGCGGCGCGCGCGCCCACACGCCGCTCGCGGAGGGCGATCGCGTCGAAGTGGTCGCGCCGATGCAGGGCGGCTAGCGGAGACAACGATGTTGCAGCTCTATGGAACCGGCGTGCGTTCACGGTTATTACTGGGTACCGCCCGCTACCCGTCGCCCGCCGTGCTCGCCGAGGCAGTGCGCGCAGCACGCGCGGAAATTGTCACCGTGTCGTTGCGCCGCGAGTCCGGGGGCGAGCGCTCCGGCCAGGCGTTCTGGTCATTGATCCGCGAGCTCGGTGTACGCGTGCTTCCCAACACCGCCGGTTGCCATTCGGTGAAGGAGGCGGTCACCACCGCGCACATGGCGCGCGAGGTGTTTGCAACCCCGTGGATCAAGCTCGAGGTCATCGGCGAGGACGACACCCTGCAGCCGGACGTATTCGGGCTGACCGAGGCAGCACGGATCCTGTGCGGGGAAGGCTTCGAGGTATTTCCCTACACGACCGAGGACCTGGTGGTGGCGGAGCGGCTGATTGCGGCCGGTTGCGGCGTGCTCATGCCCTGGGGCGCTCCCATCGGCTCCGGCCGCGGACTCAACAATCTCTTCGGCCTGCGCGCGCTGCGGGCTCACTTCCCGGGTGTGCCGCTGATTGTTGACGCCGGCCTGGGGGTGCCGTCGCACGCCGCGCAGGCACTTGAGGCGGGCTGCGACGCGGTGCTCATCAACACCGCGGTTGCGCAGGCCGCAAATCCGCCCCTCATGGCGGCGGCATTCGCGCAGGCCGTGGAGGCCGGGCGCACCGCCTACGAGGCAGGGCCCATCGAGGCGCGTGACTTTGCAGCGCCCTCGACTCCGGTGGTGGGGACGGCATTCCTGCGATGAGCCTGCCGCGCGTGTACCCGATCGTGGACAGCGCCGAGTGGATCCGGCGCCTGGTGCCTACTGGCGTGAAGCTGGTGCAGCTGCGCGTCAAGGACGTCCCGGACGGGCAATTGCGTGCGCAAATCCGCGCGGCGCGCGAGTGCTGCGCGGCGAGTGCCATGCAGCTGGTCGTGAACGATCACTGGCAGGTCGCGCTGGATGAAGAATGTGACTTCGTGCACCTGGGACAAGGCGACCTCGATGGCGCTGACGTGCCCGCGCTGCGTCGCGCCGGCGTGCGCCTGGGTGTCAGTACCCATGATGATGCGGAGCTCGAACGGGCGCTGCGCCTGCAACCGGATTACGTGGCACTCGGTCCGATCTACCCCACGCTGCTGAAGGTGATGCCCTGGGCGCCACAGGGGCTGGCGCGCATCGCGCAGTGGAAGGCCCGTGTGGGCGCCACGCCGCTGGTGGCAATTGGCGGCCTGACACTTGAGCGCCTCGCGGGCGTGTTCGCGGCCGGCGCCGACGTGGCGGCGGTCGTGACCGATATCGTGCGCGCTGCTGATCCGCAGTCGCGCACGCGTGCCTGGCTCGCGGCGGCCGCGTGACCATGAGCGAGCGGTACTCACGGCAGGTGATCCTCCCCGAGATCGGGGCTCAGGGACAGGCGCGTCTCACCAACGCTCACGTGCTGGTGGTGGGCGCCGGTGGCCTGGGGTGTGCGGTGCTCGAATACCTGACCGCCGCAGGCGTGGGACGGCTCACGATCGTGGATCACGACCGCGTTGAGGAATCCAACCTGCACCGCCAGCCGCTGTACCGCATGACCAACATCGGTGAGCTCAAGGTCGAGGCCGCGCGCGCGGCGCTCGTGCAGCTCAATCCCGCGGTGCGCATCGAGACGCTGGCGCAGCGACTCGGGTCTGGCAACGCCGCGCCGCTCGTCGCGCAAGCCGACCTGGTGGTGGATGCGGCCGACAGTTTCGCGCTCACCTATATATTGAGCGACGCCTGCCAGCGCCTGGGACGCGTGCTGGTGAGCGCCTCGGTACTGGGGCTGAAGGGCTACGTGGGTGTCTTCTGCGGCGGGGGCCCGAGCTACCGCGCCGTGTTTCCGGACCTGCCGGGCCAGGCCGGCTCGTGCACGCAATCCGGGGTCCTGGGCACCGCGGTGGGCGTCATGGGAACCTTGCAGGCGCATCTCTCGCTCGCGGTATTGCTGGGACTGCAGCCGCCGGTGCTCGGGCGGCTGTTGGCGGTGGATTTTCTTACCCTGCATGTGGGTGGTTTCTCTTTCCAGGGGGCGAGTGAGCCCGGAGGGGCTGCGTTCGCCTTCATCGATCCCGCCGATGTGGCGCCAAATGACGTCGTCATTGACCTGCGCAGCCTGGCGGAAGCGCCGCGCTCGCCGTTTGCCGGGGCGTTGCGCGTGGACGTAGAGACGGTGGAGGGCGGGCGCTTGAACATGTCTGCCGCGCCGCGCGTGGTCGTGTGTTGTCGCACCGGAGTGCGCGCGTGGCGCGCGGCGCGGGCGCTGACCGCCCAGGGCCACCACAACGTTGCGCTGATCGCGCTGGGCGAGTGACCGCGGTCCTGGTCATCGCGGCCAGCGACTCCAGCGGTGGGGCGGGGTTGACGCGCGATGTACAGGTCCTCGCTCACTTTGGTTGTGAAGCGCTGTGCGCGGTGACGGCCGTGACCGCGCAGACGGATGCCGAGCTGGGCGCGATCCACCTGGTGCCGGCGCCCATGGTTACCGCGCAGATTGCCGCGGCGTTTGCAGCGCGGCGTGTCGGCGCAATTAAAATCGGCATGCTGGGCACCGCCGCCACGGTGCTGGCCGTGGCCCAGAGTCTTCCGCCGCGGGGCATCGTGCCGCTGGTGCTGGATCCGGTTCTGGCTGCCTCCTCCGGTGCCGCGCTGCTTGATGACGCAGGCGTTGAGGCGCTGCGCACGCGACTCCTGCCACTCACCACGCTCCTCACTCCCAACATCCCGGAGGCGGCACGGCTGCTGCGTGCAGCGCCCGCGACGATCCCGCATGAGCTTGAACGCCAGGCGCGGGCATTGCTGGACTTAGGTCCTGCCGCGGTGCTTCTGAAGGGCGGCCACGCGGGCGGTCACACGTCCGCGGATGTGCTCGTGATTGCCAACAGGCCGACGCAGGTGCTGGCGGCGCCGCGGGTGCGTGCGGCACTGCGCGGCACCGGCTGCGCGCTCGCATCCGCGATCGCGGCCGGACTTGCGCAGGGACTCGCGCTCGCTCAGGCCTGTGAGCAGGGCAAGCGCCATGTGACCCAACTGCTGCGCGAGCGCGAATAACAACACGCCCGCAATGGTGTCGCCCCGCTGCGACAGCGTACGCGCGAGCTACTGCGCACACGTCAACCAACTCCCGCCTCACTCGCTGTAAGCACAAAGCCGCACACCGCGGCATGCGAGCAAGGGAACTGACGTATGAACCGCATTATGTTGCGACGGGCGATAAGCAGCACACTCCTCGCCGGTATCACCATGGCGCTGGCCGCGTGTGGTGGCGGGGGTGCGGGGTCCGACTCCAGCGGCATGACCGGCGCCAGCACCGGCTCGGTGCCGATGTTGGTCAGCGATGCCTCATCGCAAGACTGGGCCACCATAGGAGTGCGGGTCCTGAGCATCGCCCTGGTGCCCCAGGGCGGCGGCAGCGCCGTGACGGTGTGGACCGCTCCCGGTCAGGCGCCGTACGTGAACCTCGAGCAGCTCGACCAGATCGCGGAAATTCTCGGCAACGCGACTGTGCCGGTCGGCACCTACACCGCGGCGGTTCTCACCCTGAGTGCCAACCCCGGGGACGTGTTGCTGACGGTCGCGGCGAATCCCGAAGCGGGCTTTCCCGTGGCGGCCGGAACCACGATCGCCTCAGACCTGATCCAGATCCAGGGCAAGCACGGCGGCGCCGGCAGCCTGACCGTGCCGCTGCAGGTCACTTTCGCTTCCCCGCTGACGGTTACCACCGGCACCAACGACGCGCTTGATCTGGAGTTTGATCTCGCGCACCCGGCGTTTATCGTCGGTCACACCCCGCCGGCGGCGGACGGCAACACGCTGTGGGCGATCAATTTCAACGGACCGGTACGCCCGCACCGTGTGCACGACCTGCGCACCCTGGTGCTGCGCCACACCTATGGCACGGTGACCGCGGTGTCTTCGGACAACACGTCCATCACCATTACCAGGGACTTCCCGGCCCTGCCGGTCGCCGATCCTGAGACCGCGATCACGAGCGACCTGTCGCTGCAGATCCTCACCGATGCCACCAACGGCACGATCTTCTATGACGTCGACGCGAAGACCAGGAACGTGATCAGCGACTTCTCGAGCGTGGCACAGACCCTCGACGGCAGGTACGTGCGGATTGCCGCGCGTTACCAGGAAGACGGCACGCTGGTTGCGGTGCGCATGTGGGCGAGCAGCACGTTCAACAACGTCTGGCTGAGCCCCGAAGGCCACGTGCTGCACGTCAACGCCACCACCGACATCGTCACCATCGACAACGAATCCGGGGTCGGCGTGCCGGTGACCGTGGACGCCAACACGCAGTTCTTCTTCCGCACGCCGGCCAACGCGGTTGCCGATGCCACGCCGATCGGCACCGGCACGGGGTTCCTCACTTCCGAGGAGCTGGTGCGCGGCTTCAAGGTGCACGTGAGTGTCGTCGACCCGCTCGCCACGCCGCTGGTGGCGCAGACGATCGATATCGAGACCGCGGCTTACGCGGGCAGCATCTCGGCAGCCAACGCCGCCGGCTTCACTTACACGCGCGAGTTCGCGACCGCAACGGACGACTATTCGGTCACCCTCGACTACATCAACGCCGCCTCGGCCAACGGCTTTGATGACAACGGCAATCCGCTCATGGGCTTCAAGTGGTGGGACTTTACCTACCCGACCCTGCTGACGAGCGGCAGCGCTGCGATCACGGACTTCATCGCCGCGACCAATGGCGGGGTGAGCTTCGGCGGCAGTGTTGGCAACATCAGCGCCTGGGGCGTGAGCGGTGCGCGCTGGGCCGACATGGCCAATCCCAGCGGCTGGTCGCTGTCGGATGCCATCCTCATGCCCACTCCCTTGCCGCTTGGCACCGTGACCACCGCGTTTGCCGGCAACTCCTTCGCGATGTCGGTGGCGGGTGGCGCCACTGCCGCGACCGTTGATGTCAGCACCGCGAGCGGCTCGGCCACGCTGGTCTACCAGGTCGATCGCACCAATGGCGTGATCACGGTGAGCCCGATTGACATCACCAGCAGCAGCGGGCTTGCCGCAATCACCCGCGGCCTGAGCGCCGGTGCGATCGTCAAAGTCTACGGCGTGCCGCAGGCCGGCTCTCTCAAGGCCTACGTGATCGTGTACTACACCGGTCTCATGCCGAGCTCTGTGACAAGCAGTTGACAACTTGCGGCGCGGCAGGGATGCCACGCCGTTGGGGAGAGGGGCGCCACGAAGGAAGCGTGGCGCCCTTCGCTTTGCGGGTATCATGCCCGCATGCCACAGGACAAAACCAACCAACTGGTGAGCCTCGCGCAGCGCGCGATGCTCGAGCAGGGGCTCGAGCCGGACTTCTCGCCCGCCGCGCTCGCGCAGCTGCAGGCGATCACCGGCCCCGCCACCGAGAGTGGCCCGCAAATCCGCGATCTGCGCGCGTTGCTATGGTGTTCGATCGACAATGACGATTCGCGTGACCTGGACCAGATCTCCGTCGCGCAGCCGCTGGCCGGCGGCGCGGTAAAGATCCTGGTAGGAATCGCGGACGTCGAGGTCACCATCCCGCTGGGTTCACCGCTGGACGCGCATGCGAGCACCAATACAACCTCGGTGTACACCGCTGCGAAGATCTTCCCGATGCTGCCGGAGCGGCTGTCCACCGACATCACCTGCCTTGCCGAGAACCAGGAGCGCCTGAGCATGGTCGTGGAGATGACCATCGCGCCGGATGGTTCCGTCACCGCATCCGGTGTCTACCGCGCGCTGGTGGTAAATCGCGCCAAGCTCGCTTACAACGGTGTGGCCGCCTGGCTCGACGGCAAGGCGCCGGCACCGCAGCGGGTCAGCGCCGTCGCCGGCATGGATCAGCAGCTGCGCATCCAGGACGGCGTCGCGCAGGTGTTGAAGCGGGTCCGGCGGGCGCAGGGCGCGCTCGAGCTGACCACGCTCGAACCGCAGGCCGTGTTCGAAAATACCACCCTCATCGACCTGCAGGCCGACGAGGACAATCGCGCCAAGGAACTCATCGAATACTTCATGATCGCGGCCAACGGGGTCGTGGCGCGGTTTCTGGAAAGCAAGGCATCCTCGTCCCTGCGCCGGGTGTTGCGCGCGCCTGAGCGCTGGAGCCGGATTGTGGAGATCGCCGGGGGACTGGGTGAGTCACTGCCCGCGACACCCGACGCACCCGCCTTGAGCGCGTTCCTCATCAAACGCCAGCAGGCCGCTCCGGCGCAGTTTCCCGATCTGTCGCTCTCCATCGTGAAGCTCCTCGGTGCCGGCGAGTACGTGCTGAAGCAACCGGGTCAGAAGGCTGAAGGCCATTTCGGATTGGCCGTGAATGATTACACACACGCGACCGCGCCCAATCGCCGCTTTCCGGACGTACTCAACCAACGGCTGCTCAAGGCGGCGCTCGCCGGACAGCCCGCGCCCTACAAGGACGACGAGCTGCGCACGCTCGCGGCGCATTGCACCGCACAGGAAGGTAATGCGGCGAAGGTCGAACGCCAGATCGCCAAGTCCGCCGCGGCGCTGCTGCTCGAGTCACGCGTTGGACAGCAGTTCGACGGCGTCGTGACCGGCGCGTCCGACAAGGGCACCTGGGTTCGGATCCGTCACCCGCTGGCGGAAGGGCGGCTCGTCAAGGGGTTCCAGGGGCTTGACGTCGGCGATGCGGTGCACGTGCAGCTCACGCACACCGACGCACAACGCGGTTTCATCGATTTCGCGCGCGCGCGCTGACCCGGCACGTCGGAAAACACCGACGACGCGTAATGCCGACACGTTGCCGTGCCGGCCCAAATCGACTTATATCACCTCACCGGGTGACCGTACGGATTGCCCGCGCGGTGCGTCGACGGACAAGGACGTCTGCGGCTGCCGCGCGGGCAAGCCCACGGACAAGGGTAGTGGTGAACCTAAGCAGGTCTTCGCTCACGCACGGAGGTGTGTCATGAAGAGCTTTACGAGCATATTGGCGGCCACGGCCGCATTGGGGCTGGTGTCACTCGCCTGGGCTGCAGGCCCCGGGGAAGAGGCCGCGCAGGGTCCGCAGCAGCAGACGATGCCGCAGCAAACGGAACAGACGATGCCACAGCAGCAGCGGGCAATGCCACAGACCGATTCGCCGGCCGCAGCGGAATCGTCCGCATCCAGGACGCAGCTTGCGGAACTCGTCCCCCCGGGTATGACCACCCAGGAGGCCTGCACAGGGTTCAAGAGCGTGAAGGAGTGCGCCACCGCGCTGCACGCCTCGCAGAATCTCAACATCCCGTTCGCGGACCTCAAAGGCAAGGTAACGGGCGGCCAGCGGCTCGGAGCTGCGATCCATAGCCTGAAACCCGAAGCTAACGCGCGCGCCGAAGTGAAGAGAGCCGCGGGCCAGGCGCAGGGCGACCTCCACGGGTCGCGAGGCTGAGAGCTGAACCGTAACTAACTCTGTTTCTGGGTGCGGTCCACGGGAGGACCGCGGCCGGCGGGCGCGGGGGAGGGATTCCCTGGCGCCCGCGGCCTCAGGCGGTCAACCGCCACGACCGCCAGTGCCAGACCTTCGAACAGCACCAGCAGGAGCACGACATTGCGCACTACGCTCGCAACTGCGAGCGTGCTGAGGTCCATGAATGGATACAGATAGCGGCCGGTGAACGCTCCCAGCCCCATCGAGAACACGAAGTAGGCGAGTGGGTAGCCCAGCCAGCCGATGGTCTGCGACCAGCGCAGGCCACCCTTGGGTGCGTAGCCCGACCACCAGATCACGTACGCGACGGGCACCAGGTCATGGATGAGGGCGTCGGCGATCTTGTGCAGCCCGCTCGGCGCCCACAGGCTTCGCAGCAGCAGCGAGTAGATGAGCCCGACGACAAAAATATACAGGGCGGTCGCCGCCAGCACGCCGCGAGCCGCAAAAAAGCCCCGCCCGCCGGTGAGGCCGACCGTGGCGACGATCGCCACCAACAAGTTGGTCAGAACCGTGAAATAACACACCGCGTCGAGCATTCCGGCGAAGGGTGAGCGGCCGGCGCTCGCGGCGACGTGCGCAGACACCACCAGTTGCAGCGCAAGTCCCAGCCATCCGAGGCTGGCGATGAGCAGGAGCAGCGTGCGGCCGGGGCTGCCTTGGTCGGTCATATCTTGGGATTGTAGCGTTGCAGGCATGTCGGGGGCGCAGCCGCGCTGCCCGCATCAAGAACAACAAATAACCAGACTGGTGTACGCCGGCGGTCGCCGCCGGCCTCAGTACTCGAGGTGCAGCCGCAGTGAGTAGAAGCGCACCGGCCCGCGATCCTGGTTGTATCCGGGGTTCTGGATGTATTGGAAATCCGGACTCAGCTGCACGCGTATGGCGGTGGCGCCGTGCGACCATAGCCACTGCGCCCGGTAGTAGCTCTCGAAGATCTCCTCGGGGGCGTAATCGAGTCGTCCGTCCCCGAGCAGGAACCCGGACCCTCCGGCGCCGAGGTACTGGCGATGCCCGGTGGAGAGTCCTTCGACGACCAGGCCCACTCCGAGCCGATCGTCGCCGCGCTGCCAGTGGATCCCGGAGAGCTGTCCGCCGACGCTCGCATGCCGGTCGACCTCGGTGAACACGAAATCCTCGGTCTTGCCGTCATTCCAGCCGAGGCGCATGAACATGCCGCTGTCTCCCTCATCGGCGAGTGGCTGCTCGGCATTGAAGCCAAAGCCGACTTTGTGCCGGCCCTGCTGATCGTCGGCCGCGATGTTGGGCACGGTGCCTGTCGCGGCCGCGATGGCGAGCGCCTGCGCGTAGCTGCCCATGTGGGCAGTATTGAAGTACGCCAGCAGCCGCACGATGGTGCTCACCGCCGCGGGTGAGAGGGTGAGCTCGAGGTTCTGGCTGCGCGCCCGGTCGAGCGTTTCCAGCGTTTGCGCGTTGGCGTACAGCGGCATGCGGAACATGCCGTATCTGAGTGACCAGTCGGGGCTGATGTAACCCACCGTGAAGCCGTCGGTATAACCGCGGGTGTTGGCGGCGTAGTCCCAGGCGGTGTTGTTCCACAACGACCAGTTGAGGAATTCCGTGCGCGCCGCGCCGGCATAGCGGTTCTTGTCAAAGTCATCCGACACCGCGAACCGTCCGGCCTTCAGTTCCAGTCGCGTGGTCGCCTCGACTCCGGGTATCTGGTCCTGGCCGCGCGCCACGGCGGCGGTGCCGGCGCCGAGCGGCAGCATGAAACGCGCGTACAGGCGCGCGATGTAGAACTCCTTCTTCAGTCCCGCGATGCCCTGGCGAATCACATCGCCATTGGTGAGGCCGCCCAGACCGGTGGCGCCGCTCACTCCGGCGCCCATGAATTTCTCGGTGTCGAGGTACAGCTGTCCCCAGTCAACCGGCGCCCAGCCGCTGTAGAGACCCATGGTATGGGTGCGCTGATGATCCCCGTCCGGATGCAGGCTCAACGGCCCCTGGTAAGGAGACAGCAGCGCGGTCTGCTTCTGTTCGATGAACGTGTACTGGGCGCCTACCAGCAGCGGCAGGTAGCTTGCGGGCGCCGGTGCGACAGCGGTGGCCGGTGCGGCGGTAGTGGCTGGCGGGTCGGCCGCCGGCGCATCCGCCATGGCGGCCCGCGCTGCGCATGCAGCAAGCAGGCCGGCCGCACTCAGGAATGACCGGGTGCCGCGCAC
The DNA here is from genome assembly GCA_963718865.1 of uncultured Gammaproteobacteria bacterium. GTDB lineage: Bacteria > Pseudomonadota > Gammaproteobacteria > Steroidobacterales > Steroidobacteraceae > 13-2-20CM-66-19. Next base: position 423,770 of record CAVRAE010000003.1, read on the forward strand.
TACTTCAGGTAGGCGTGCACGACCTCGATGAGGTGCTTGGCTCCACGGGCGCGGTCACGGTCCCGGTCGTGCGTCGGGTCAGAGACGTGCACGCGAATATGGTCTTCCAGCAGCTCCGCCATCAGCCCGTTGGCCGCGCCGCGCGCGGAAACGGTGAGCTGCATGACCTTGGCGCAATCGGCATCCTTCTCCAGGGCACGCTCGATCGCGTTCACCTGGCCTCGCAGGCGTCGCACACGCTGCAGCAGTTTGGTCTTGTCCTGAATTGTATGGCCCATGTCAGCGCGGTCTCCGCAGCCCCCTTAGGATAGGGTAGGGGGTATAGCATACGATGAAACCGGGCACTTATTGCGGGGTTTCCCGCCAGTCCCCACCCACGGCCCTGACCAGCAGCACCGTGGCGTTGACGCGTCGCGTCTGGATGTCGACCGCCGCCAGGCGCGCGGCGAGCGCCGCGTTTTCGGTGCTCACGACCTCAAGATAGGTGACGATCCCGCCCTTGTAGCGCAGGTTCGCCTGATCGAGCGCACCCTGGGTCGCGGCCACGGCGGCCGCCTCGCTGACACTCTCTTTTTGCAACTGGCGCAGCGCCGCGAGATTGTCCTCCACGTCCTGGAACGCGGTGAGCACCGTGCCGCGGTAGTTCGCCACCTGCTCGTCGTAGCTGGCGTGGGCCGCCGCCGATTGCGCGGCGTGCGCACCGGCGTCGAACACGGTCAATAGCGCCTGCGGTCCGACCGACCAGTACTGGGCGGGGGCGCTCAGGAGACCGGAGGTCTGCAGGTTCTGCCAGCCGGCGCCGCCGTTGAGGCTGAACACCGGAAAGTACGCGGCCCGTGCTACGCCGATCCCGGCGTTGGCGGCCGCCACGCGCCGCTCGGCCGCGGCCACGTCCGGACGCCGCTCGAGCAGCTGCGAGGGGAGGCCGGCGTCCACCGCCGGCAGGCTCCAGGAGTCCTCGTCGGGGCGCGGGGCGAGGGTGAAGCTCGAGGCCTCCTGGCCGATGAGCACCGCAATCGCGTGCTCGGTCTGGGCGCGGCGCAGGCGCGTGTCCTCGGCCTGGGTGCGGGCCGTCTCGAGCTGCGCCTGCGCCTGCTGCAGGTCGGAGATCGGCGATGCACCGCCGCGATAGAGATTCTCGGTGAGTTGCAGCGCCCGGGCGTAGTCCTCGACCGTGTGATCGAGGAAGCGCTGCTCGATGTCGAGGCCGCGCAGCGTGAAATAGTCGTTCGCGAGCTCGGCGTGCAGCGACAGATCGAGTGCCGCGGCATCCCCGGCGCTCGCCTGCTCGCTGGCGCGCGCACCGGCGACGGTGTTACGGATGCGGCCGAAGAGGTCGAGCTCGTACGACAGGTCGCCGCCCAGCACGAAGAGGTTGCCGGTGCGCGACTTACCCGGCACGTAGCTCGAGGAGTACACCGAGGTCTCGCCGCGGGTGGCGTCCGCCTGAGCGGTAATGGTCGGGAACCAGGAGGCGCGCGCCAGCCGCGTCTGCGCGCGCGCTTCCTCGAGGCGTGCGAGCGCCGCTTTCAGGCTCTGGTTCCTGAGCGTCACCTGATCTTCGAGCCCATCGAGGTCGGCGTCGTGAAACATGGACCACCAGCGGCCGCGGGCGACGGCATCGGCCGGGGCCGCCACCTTCCACTCACCCGCCTCCTTGTAGGCCGCGGGTGGCGTCGGCATGGTGGGGCGCTGATAACGCGGGGCGAGCGAACAGCCTGCGAGCGCGGCGCCGCCCGCGAGCGCGGCCGCGCCGAGCCGCAGGACACCTCTCACGAGGAGTGCCCCGCGCCGTTGCCCTGTTCGCGCACCTGCACCTGCTGGCCTTCGCCGATCGAATCGGAAGGATTGAGAATCAGGACATCTTCGGGTCCGATGCCGGAGAGCACTTCGATCTGGGTGCCGAAGTCGCGCCCCTCGGTGATGGTCCTGAGGTGAACCGTGTGATGCTCGTCGACGGTCGCGACCGTGACGTTCTGGCCGCGGAACATCACGGCATTGACCGGCACCCGCAATGTGTTGACGTTCACCGGCAGCGAGAAGCTCACCTGCGCGTAGGAGCCGGGGAGCAGCTCGCCCGCGGAGTTGTCGATCTGCAGCTCGACTTGCAGGGTGCGTGAGGTCGCGTCGAGGGCGTGCGCAGTAGAGGTGACGGTCGCCGCGTAACGCTTGCCCGGATGGTCGGTGAACCCGAGCGCGGCAGTCAGTCCCGGGCGCACCTGCGCCGCATACGGCTGCGGCACGAACACATAAATTCGCAGGCGATGCGTATCGGCCACCCGGAACAGGGCGCTGCCGGGGCTTTGGCCGGCGTTGATCAGCGCACCGACGTCGGTGTTGCGCTGGGTGACGATGCCGTCGAACGGCGCGAGCACGCGCTTGAAGGACTCCAGCTCGCGGAGCCGCGCGACGTTGGCGCCCGCCGAGGCGCGCGCCGCGGCCTTGGCCGCGGCGTCCCCGGCACGCTCGTCGGCGTCCTGCTGGGAGACCGACTGGGTCGCGAGCAGCCCCTTCCAGCGCTCGTTGGTGGTACGCGAGAGCTGGTAGTTGGCTTCGGCGGTGCCGAGGTCGGCCTCGGCCTGGCGCAGCTGCTGGTCGACTTCCGGGGTCTCGATCTGCGCCAGCAGCTGGCCCTTTTTCACGCTCGCGCCTATGTCCGTATACCACGCCTGCAGGTACCCGTTGGTGCGCGCATAGATCGGCGCCTCGTAGTAGGCCTGTACGTTGCCGGGCAGCACCAGCTGGTCCGAGGCCGGACCCGCGGTAGCATGGGTCGTCACCACGACATTGACGGCGGCATCCGCTGCTTCGCGCGCGAGCGCGGCGCGGGTGTATAGGCGGCTGACGATCCCCCACACGGCGAGAATCACCGCTGCGCCGACCGCGATCAGCACCAGGCGGCGGGTGTGCGGATCGCGCCCGGTCGGGGCAGTTTCAGGCGTGGGATCGGGCATCGGAACTCCGGCGTCCATGGATCAGAGTGAAGACCGCGGGCACGAAAAACAGCGTCGCGATGGTTGCGAAGATCAGCCCGCCGATGACCGCCCGCCCGAGCGGCGCGTTCTGCTCGCCGGCCTCGCCGAGCCCAAGCGCCATCGGCACCATGCCGATGATCATCGCCAGCGCGGTCATGAGCACCGGGCGGAAGCGGGTGAATCCGGCCTGCAGGGCGGCGTGCGCCGCGTCGTCGCCGGCGTTCATGCGCTCGCGCGCGAAACTGATGACCAGCACGCTGTTGGCCGTCGCCACTCCCATGCACATGATGGCGCCGGTGAGTGCCGGCACGCTCACGGGTGTGTGCGTCAGAAACAGCATCCACACGATACCGGCGAGCGCCGCCGGCAGCGCGGTGATGATGATGAACGGATCGCGCCAGGTCTGGAAGTTGACCACGATCAGCAGGTAGACCAGAACCACCGCGCCAGCCAGCCCGATGAGCAGCCCGCTGAAGGAGTCGGTCATGGTCTTCACCTGGCCGCGCACCGTGACGTGCGAGCCGCGCGGCAGCTCATGCTGCGTGTCGGCCACGATGTGGCGGATCTGCGCGGCGATGAAGCCGAGGTCGATGCCATCCACCGCGGCGTAGATGTCGATCACGGGCGTGGCGTCGTAGTGGCTCACCACCGCGGGGGAGACGCCGCGCTTGAAGCTCGCAAGATTGGCGAGCAGCTGCGGGCCGGCAGTGCCCGCCCCAGCCGTGGAGCCGCCGGGCGCCGCTGCGCCAACGCCCCCGCCGACGGTGACCGGAGTGGTGGCGAGGTCGGTGAGGGAGGCCAGCCGGAACTGCGGGGTCTGGGCAACCACCGGGTACTGCGTACCATTGGGGTCGATCCAGAAGGACAGCACCGTCTGGCCGCTGCCCGAGAGCGACACCAGCAGGTCCGAGGCGACGTCGGTCTCGGTGAGTCCCAGCAGCGCCGCCTTGTTGCGGTCGACGTTGACGTTGATGGTCGGATAGTCGAACGCCTGCTGGATGTGCACATCGACGAGGCCGGGAATCTGCTGCATGCGCGCCAGCAGTGCATAGGCGTACTTGCGCCCGGCGGCGATGTCGAAACCCGCCACCTGTACGTCCACCGGGGAGGGCAGCCCGAAGTTCAGGATCTGGCTGACGATGTCCGCCGGCTGGAAAGCGAAGCTGGTGGATGGGTACAGCTGGTTCAGCTTGCCGCGCAGCGCGCGAATGTAGCGCTCGGTCGGATGGTGGTTGGACTTCAGGTTCACGAAGATATCGGCATCCCCCGGGCCGACCGGCGCCGAGGTCGAATAGGTGAGGTTGATGCCGCTGTAAGGCACGCCGATGTTGTCGACGATCGTGTCGATCTCGGCCGCGGGAATGGTGCCGCGGATCGTGGCCTCGACGCGATCGCATAGCGCCGCGGTCTCCTCGATGCGCAGCCCCGTCGCCGCGCGCAGGTGCAGCTTGATCTGGCCGGCATCCACCGCCGGGAAGAAGTCCTGCCCGAGGCCGGGGAGCAAGCGCCCGAGCGGGAACGCCAGCAGCGCCGTGGCCGCCATCGCGGCGAGGAACGGCACGATGAAGCGCGGGCCGGCCGCGAGCGAGCGCCCGAGGAGCACCCGATAGCGTTCGCGGCTCACGGCGAACCACTGCTCGAAGCCGCGTTGCAGCCGCTGCAGAGAGCTTAAGGGTTGGGTCGCGGAGTGCGACTCGTGCTTCTGCAGCCAGTACTTGGCCAGTGTCGGCACCAGGGTACGCGACAGCACGTAGGAGGCGAGCATCGCAAACACCACCGCCTCGGCCATCGGTATGAACAGATACCGGGCGATGCCGGCCAGCATGAACATCGGCACGAACACGATGCAGATCGCAAGCGTCGATACGAAGGCCGGCACCGCGATCTCGTGGGCGCCGTTCAGGATCGCTGCCTCGACTTCCTGGCCCTGCTCGAGATGCATGTTGATGTTCTCGATCGTCACCGTGGCGTCATCGACCAGGATGCCGACCGCGAGTGCCAGACCACCCAGCGTCATGATGTTGATGGTCTCCCCGAGTGCCGACAGGCACATGATCGAGGTGAGGATCGACAGCGGTATCGACACCGCGATGATGATGGTGCTGCGCCAGCTGCCGAGAAACAGCAGGATCATGAGCGCCGTGAGGCACGCAGCGATCACCGCCTCACGCACCACGCCGTCGATGGCGGCGCGCACGAACACCGACTGGTCGCCCACCAGGTCGATGTTGAACCCCTTGGGGAGCTGGTCGCGAATTGCGGGCAGGCGCTGCTTGATGGTCCTGATGATGTCGAGGGTCGAGGTGCTGCCGGTCTTGAGCACGCTCATCAGCACGCCGCGATGGCCGTCGCGGCGCACGATGTTGGTCTGCGGCGGGTAGCCGTCGCGGATGTGCGCCACGTCGCGCACGTAGATCACGCTGCCGTTGCGGTTGGTAATCGGCAGATCGTTGAGCTCGGCGATAGTGCGCGGGTTGGCGTTGATGTTGATGAAGTACTCGCGGTCGCCGATCTTCTGCGTGCCGGCGGGCAGGATCGAGTTCTGCGCGGCGATTGCATTGGTGACGTCGTTGCCTGACAGGCCGGTGGCGCGCAGCGCATCCGGATCGAGATCCGCCTGCACCTGGCGCAGCAAGCCGCCGTAGGGGTAGGGCATCGAGGCGCCCTGCACGGTGGCGAGCCCGGTGCGGATGATGTTGTTGCCGAGGTCGAAGAGCTGCGCTTCGCCGATGTTATTGCTCGACAGCGCGAGTTGCAGGATCGGCACCGAGGAGGCGTTGTAGGCCAGCACGTAGGGCGGGGTGGTGCCGGGCGGCGCGGATCGCAGCTGGGTCTGCGACACGGCCGTGATCTGCGCGAACGACAGCTCCTCGTCGACGTTCGGCTGGAAGAAGTACTTGACGATGGACTCGCCGGTGATCGATTGCGACTCGGTGTGTTCGACGTCGTTGACGGTGGTCTGCGCGCCGCGCTCGGACCCCAGGATCAGGCGGGTAGCCATCTCATCGGGCGACAGCCCGGCATAGCGCCACACCGTGGCGACCACGGGGATCTTGATGTTCGGGAAAATGTCGGTGGGAGTGCGCAGGATCGCGAAGCCGCCAAGCAGCAGGATCGCGATCGCGAGTACGATGAAGGTATAGGGGCGCCTGAGCGCCAGTTTGACGATCCACATCCGCTCGCACCCTAACTTAGTGCCGCAACCTGAGCCTATTCCTCCAAAGGGGCGGGGAGATTTTAGATTTGCCGCAGATTTGCGCGCCGCCGCCTATGCAGGAACAACATTAAACAATACTGATACTATATTGATAAATAACAGACTAATGTCTAGACAGAGAGTCGATTCAACCGCCGGGCCTACGGTCTTTGAAAAACTTCGTTACGCGTGCCACGGCATCCGGCGCCGGTCCTTCGTTCTTGAACAGGCCGAGCGCGTGGGCGTCGTGCAGCGTGAGCCCGTTGCTCTCGATCAGCGCGCGCTTGTTCACCTGGTTTGAGAACCAGGAGTTGGCGAGGATACCCCCTACCCTATATAGGAAGAGCGCGCCAGTCAGCTAACTGCGCGCAGGACCTTCACGAGATTCATCGCCGTCAGCGCGAGGATGGTGGCCCAGGTCAGCGCCTGACCGATGACGCGGCCGCTGTTTGGCGTGTTGCTGCCCCACACACCCGCGGCGTGCAGTACGCGCCCGAGGACCATGGCGCAGCCACACACGTGCAGGGCAGCGTGCGAGCCGCCGTTCAACTCGTAGACCAGCATCAGCAGCAGGGCGATCGGGATGTATTCGGCGGCATTTCCGTGGATGCGAATGATGCGCATCATCAGCGGATCGGTGCCCGCTCCCAGGGAGACCCTGAGCCTGCGCCGGTGCACGCTCACGTTGATGGCGAGCACCATCAGCAGCAGCGTCAGGATGGCGGCGTACAGGGCGGTGACGGGTACCAGCATTGCCAAATTCCTGGCTCACGCCCGCGCGGGTGGCGGGCGCTGGGTTTCAGGCGCGGTAATCAGCCGCAAGCGTTTCGTCTTTAGCCTGCCGGCCGCTGAGGGCGTTGAGAATCACGGTAAGCACGACCGCGATTACGAGGTTCAGGAGCAGCGTGTAGAAGGCGGTATAGCCGGGAAATGTGTGGCCCGCGAAGGCCACCGGGTACGTGGGCTTCAGGTTCGCGATCACCGCCATACGGGTGCCGGTAAAGATGCCGACCGCCCAGCCGGCGAGCAGTGCCCAGGAATTAAACCAGCGCGTGTACACCCCGATCATCACCGCGGGCAGCGTCTGGATGATCCAGATGCCGCCGAGCAGTTGCAGCTGGATGGCGTATTGCGTCGGTACGAACAGGATGAATACCAGCGCGCCGAGCTTCACCAGCAGCGATACCCACTTGGCGATCTGCGCTTCCTCCTTGTCGGTGGGATTTTGGTTAATGAACTCGCGGTGAATGTTGCGGGTGTAGAGATTCGCCGCCGCGATCGACATGATCGCCGCCGGCACCAGGGCGCCAATGCCGATGGCCGCAAAGGCCACGCCAACGAACCAGGCGGGAAAACTGTGTAGCAGCAGCGCCGGCACGGCGTAGTTGTTGCCAAATTGCTTGAAGCCGGCGGCGAACTCCGGCAGCTTGCTGACGCCCGCGGCGATGGCAAAGAAGCCGATCAGCGCGAGCAGCCCCAGTACGAATGAGTAGCCGGGGAGCAGGGCGGCATTGCGCCGGATGGCGCGCCCGCTGTTGGCGCTCAATATCCCGGTGAGGGAGTGCGGATACAGAAGCAGGGCGAACGCCGAGCCGAGTGCCAGCGTGGCGTAGGCGCCGTAGGCGCCGGTGGTGTTGGGACCCGGTACCGCCAGCAGCAGCTTCTGCGCCGGCACCGCGGCGAAGATCTTCCCAAAACCACCCAGTTGGATCGGGATCGCGATCACCACCGCAAATGCGGTGATGTAGATGAGGATGTCCTTGACGATGGCGATGGAGGCCGGCGCGCGCAGTCCACTGGAATAGGTGAACGCTGCCAGCACCAGGAAGGCCACGATGAGCGGCAGATCCGCCATCAGGCCGGTCCCGGACACCCCGAGTGCGCCGATGACGACCTGGATACCGACCAGTTGCAACGCGATGTAGGGCATGGTCGCGGCAATGCCGGTCACGGTGATCGCCAGCGCCAGCCAGCGGTTACCAAAGCGCCCGCGCACGAAATCGCTGCCGGTGATGTAACCGCGCCTGGCACACACATTCCACAGTCGTGGAAACACCAGGAACAGCAGCGGGTACACCACGATGGTGTACGGGACGGCGAAAAACGCCACGGCGCCGGCGCCGAAGGCAAGCGCGGGCACGGCGATGAAGGTGTAAGCGGTGTAGAGATCCCCGCCCACCAGGAACCAGGTGATCAGGGTGCCGAAGCGGCGGCCACCGAGGCCCCATTCGTGCAGCAGGTCCAGATCGCCCTTGCGCCAGCGCGCGGCGGTGAACCCCAGCCAGGTGATGAACCCGAACAGCAGGACAAATACGCTGAGCGCAACCCAGTTAATGCCCTGCATGTCAGTCTCGCTGTGTAATCAGGTAAATCAGCGCCGTGGTCACCGCGCCGATGATGACCCACAACATCTGGTACCAGTAGAAGAAGGGTATACCGACGAAGTAGGGCTCCGCCTTGTTGTAGAACGGCGGCCACAACACCGCCACGAATTGCACCAGGAACAGCAGGTACCACCAGCTCCAGGCGCTTTTTTTTGTACCGTTCATGTCCGGACCTCCGAGCCCAAAGTGTACGCCCAGCCGGCGCGGCAACCCAACAACCACCCGCGCGGCGCCCTCGCGCGGGCGCGCTCACACGCCCAGATAGCGTTGCAGCAGTTCCGGCTGCGCCTGCAGCTCCGCGGCCGGGCTCTCGTGCGCAATGTGGCCGTTGTTTATGATGTAGATGCGCTGGGCGAGCGCCAGAGTAGCCGCGAGATTCTGCTCCACGAGCACGATGGTGAGCCCGAGGGCGCTCAGCTCGCGGCAGGCCGCCATCAGGTCGCGCACGATCACCGGCGCGAGTCCCTCGAACGGCTCGTCCAGCAGGATGATCCTGGGATTGCGGATCAGCGCCCGGCCGATCGCGAGCATCTGCTGCTCCCCGCCCGACAGATCCGTGCCGCGGCTGCCACGCCGCTCCTTCAGGCGCGGAAACATCTCGTAAATGCGCGCGAGCGGCCAGCGCGCCGGGGCGCTTAAGCCCGCGAGAACCAGGTTCTCCTCGACGTCGAGGCTGCCGAAGATGCGGCGCTCTTCGTGCACGAGCTGCATGCCGGCACGCGCGATCGCGTGGCTCCTGCGGCCGGCGAGTTCCTGACCGTCGAGCTTCACCGAGCCGCTGCGCGGGGTCACCACGCCCATGAGACTTTTCAAGGTGGTGCTCTTGCCGGCCCCGTTGCGCCCCAGGAGCGCGACCACCTCGTTGCGCTCCACGCGCAGCGCGACGTCGAAGAGGATGTGCGAGTCCCCGTAGTAGCTGTTGAGTCCGCTGACCTCGAGCAGGCTCACGTGTGCAGTACTCCGTGCACGCCGCCGAGGTAGGCTTCCTGCACCCGCGCGTTGCCCTTGATCTGCTCGGGTGTGCCCTCGGCCAGCACGCGTCCCTCCTGCAGTACGGTGATGCGCCCGGCGAGCTCGAAGAGCGAGTCCATGTCGTGGTCGATGACGATCAGGGTGCGTCCCTGGCTGATCGACTTGAGGAGCCGGACCGTTTCGACCCGCTCGGCGGGACTCATACCGGCGAGCGGCTCATCGAGCAGCAGCAGGGCAGGGGCCGCGGCGAGCGCCAGCCCTACTTCGAGCCGGCGCTTCTCGCCGTAAGCAAGGCCGGAGACCGGAGTGTCGCAGCGCGCGGTGAGATTGACGAGCTCGAGCGTGCGCTCGACCTGCTCCTGGAGGCCGGCGATGCGGGACAGGCTGCGCAGCAGGTCGAGCCGGAATTTCCCGCGCAACTCGGCCAGCACGGCAATGGTCAGGTTCTGGCGGACCGTCAGCCGGTTGAAGAGCTGGTTCACCTGGTAGCTCTTGGTGAGGCCGAGCTGGCACACGTCCGTGACGCTCATGCCGGTGATGTCGCGTCCCTCGAACACGATGCGGCCCGAGGTCGGCGGGACCTCGCAGGTCAGCATCTTGAAAAAGGTGCTCTTGCCGGCGCCATTCGGGCCGATGATGCCGCGCAGCTCGCCCTGATTCACCGTGAAGTTGATGTCGGTGTTGGCGATCACACCGCCGTAGTGCTTGGTGAGACCGGTCGCCTCGAGGATCGGGCCTGTGAAGCTGCGCGGCACCGGGTGGCGCGCGGGCATGATCGCCGTAGCGGGCACGGTCGGCAGGGGGGAGGCGCGAGGCGCTGTGGTGGCGTCGGTCCCGGTGGGCGCAACAGGCGGCGACGCACTTGGGCGTGGCCGCGGCGCGACGACACGCACCAGCAGGCCATATAAATCCCGGAACCCGCCGGCAATCCCCTGGCGCAGGAAGCACACCAGCACGACGAACACGAGCCCCAGGGCCAGCTTCCACGCCGCGCCCAGTCCCAGGGTCGATTGCAGGAAGTCCTCCAGGAACAGCCATACCGCCGCGCCCAGCAGCGGCCCGAAGAGCGTGCCGGTGCCGCCGATGGCCGTCTGGATGACGAGTTGGCCCGAGGTGTCGAAGGTGAAGGCTTCCGGCGGCATGAAGGCCTGCAGCACCCCGAGCAAACCGCCGGCGAGTCCCGCGTAGGCGGCGGCGATGACGAACGCCGCGAGCTTGTAGCCGTGGATGTTGTGGCCAAGGGCGGCCGCGCGCAGCGGGTTGTCGCGGATCGCCCTGAATATCGCCCCGACCGGCGAGCGCACGATGCGCAGCGCGATTACGATGCCGACGAAATAGCAGAAGGCGATAAACGGGTACAGCGCCCAGCCGGTAGTGAAATGCACCGTGGTGAAACCCAGATACAGGCTCGGGGTCGGCACCCCCGGCAGACCGTTCTCGCCGCCGGTCCAGTCCGCGAGCGGGTTGAACTCGACGAAATAGAACACCTCGGCGATCGCCACCGTGATCATGGCGAAGTGGATGCCCGTGCGCCGCAGCGCGATCAGGCCCACGAGGTAGCCCACCGCGGCGGCGGCGGCCGTGCCGATAAGAAGCGCGAGCACCACGTAGGGGAAACCCGCGCGTGTGAGCAGGTAGGCCGCCACGAAGCCACCGGTGCCGTAGAGCGCCGACTGGCCGAAGGAGAGCAGCCCCGTGTAGCCGAAGAGGATGTCGAAGCCGATGCCGAACAGGCCCCACACCAGGATGCGATTGACAGTGTTGGGCGCAGCGTCGAACCAGGGGAGCACGAACGGCACCGCGAGCAGCGCGAGCGCAGTCAGCGCCTCGAGCAGGACATGGCGGTCCCGCAGCCGCGTCAGAACGCTCGCCACCGCCGCCTTCATTCGCGGCCGGGGGTGCCGAGCAGTCCGTGTGGCCGGATGAGCAACACGAGCGTCATGGCGGCGAACAGCATGACGTAGGCGTAACCGGGGTTGACCATCGAGGTGAGGCTGATGATCTCCCCGGCAATGAGCCCACCCAGCACGGCGCCCGGGAACGAACCCACGCCGCCGATCACGACCACCACAAAGGTCTGCACCAGGATGGCCTCGCCCATGTCGGGCGAGAGGGACACGACCGGCGCGTTCACGATGCCCGCGAAACCGGCGGCCATCGCGCCGATGCCGAACACCACCATGAACACGCGGTACACGTTGATGCCGAGGGAGTCCACCATGACCGGATCCTCGATACCTGCGCGCACGATGGTGCCGAGCCGCGTGCGGTACAGCACGATGTACAGCACCGCGAGCGCCACCACCACGATGCCCACGACCGCGAGGCGGTAGGTCGGATAGAACATCACGCCCAGCGAGGTGATGCCGGAAAACAGGGGAGGCGGGGGCACGGTCTTGGACAGGCTCGAGAAGAAGAAGCGCACGATCTCCACCATGCAGATGCCCAGCCCGTAGGTAACCAGGAGCTGATCCTCGGGCGGGCGGCGGTAGAAGTGGCGGATGATGAGCTGCTCCATCAGCACGCCGACCACGAGCAGGAACAGCGTGCCTGCGGCCACCGCGATGAGGTAGGAGCCGGTCGCCTGGTACGCCACGTAGCCCGCGTAACCGCCGACCATGAACATGGCGCCGTGGGCGAGATTCAGCACCCCGAGCGTGCCATAGATGATGGTGAGTCCCGAGCTGATCAGCGCGAGCAGCGCGCCGAGCGCCAGGCCGTTGAACAGCTGCGAGAGGAAGTTAGGCCAGCTGAACATGTCGCCCCGTCGCGCCGCCCGGGCGCTGTCGGCCGGGCGGCGTGGTCGGGACGGCGCGGCGCAGGCACGCCGCCCGCGGCAGCGCCGTGGCTGCGCCGTGGCTCAGGTGTATTCCCCGAGGTTGCAGCCGAAGGCGTCGGGCTTCTGCATGAGCGGCAGCCCAGGGACGACCTCCGTGACATCGTAGAAGTCGTCCGGGCTCTTCATGGCGGCGGGCTGCTTGCCCCGGACGATGATCACCGGCCGCACGAGCTGGTGATCTTCCTTGCGGAACCAGACCTCGCCCACGGTGGAGTTCACCTTGCGGCCGGCTTCGTAGGACTTGATGACGTCCGGCGGATAGAACGTGCCGGCGTGCTCGACCGCGTCCGCCCACAGCGCGAATTCCATGTAGGCGTTATTGGCGCCCCATTCGGGCTTGTAGCCGTATTTCTTGTCGAACGCCTCGACGAACATCTTGGCGAGCGGGTAGCGGTCCTCGAGCGTCCACCAGAAATCGGTCGCGGCGTACACGCCGGCGAGCAGTCCGCCGCCGACCTCGCGCGCCAGGAACGGCGTCTGGTAGGGGATGGCGAGCTTCATCTTGTCGAGGATGCCGAATTGCTTCGCCTGCTGCGTGGAGAGCACCGCATCGTGCCCCCAGTTGACGTTGAGCAGCACCTCGGCACCGGAGTTGGCGACGTTGAGCAGGTACGAGGAATAGTCGGGAGCCCCGAGCGGCGCCACCTGGTCGGTCGCCGTGGTCCATCCGGCCGTGCCCAGGTAGTCCTGCATGGACTTGGTGACCGTATGGCCGTAGGTATAGTCGGGTGTCAGATAAGCCGTCTTGCGGTTCTTGCCGAAGGTCTTCACGAGCACCGGGCCGATGGCAGCCGCGGCCGTCTGGCCGTAGAAGCACTGGCGCACGCCGTAGCGCACGCAATCCTTGCCCGTGGTGTCGTTGGAACCGGAGATGCCTGCGGCGTACAGCACTTTCTCGCGCTGCGCCACCTTGTTAAGGGCGACCGCGACCGCGCTCGAAGTCGAGCCGGTAATGAGCATCGCCTTGTTCTCGGTGATGAAACGCTGCGCCGCTTCCACGGCGGTGTTCGGCTTGGCGGATGAGTCGGTGATGCCGTACTTGACCTCCTTGCCGAGCACACCCTTCTTGGTCTTCGTCGAGATGGCGCGGATCAACGGATGGCCGGCGTTGATGTGCTCGACCGCGAGCTCATAGCCCTTGAGCTCGTCCTCGCCCTGCACCGCGTAGGTCCCGGTGCGCGGCACCGTGATGCCGATGAACACGCTGCTGCCCGACACCCCCGCCGGCCAGGTCCCGACCGCCGGGTGGTCGTCCGCGAGCGCTCGCGTCACGAACCCCGCGGGTAGCGCGAGGCTTCCGGCAACGGTGAGTCCGGTGCGCACGAAGTCGCGGCGGCTGACTCCGGAAGAATCCGACTTTTGGTCGCGCATGACAGGCTCCCCAGGCAGTTTGCCGGCTGGATGTTCCCGGAGAGCTCCCGTCCGCGCCGGTCTTTCGCCGTGGCTTGGTCCGCGGTCGGCAACCGGAACGCTACCGGGCTCCCCTGCGACACACAGTACAACAACTTCCGCAGGGATGCACGGCACCGCAGTGCCCGTGTGTGCCATGAATCAGACAGATCCGATATTCACTTGTGGATGGCGGGCCTGACAAAGCGTCGGCATGCCCGTCTCTCTTCTCGTACCGCCGAGAATAACTACAGGAGATCGATCATGCGAGTGCTATTGGGACACTGTGCGCTGGGTGCCGTGCTGGCGTTTGGGGCTTCGGGTTGCGGTGCCGCAGAACCGTCTGAGGCACAGATGAAAGACGCAATGCTGTACACCATGAATCATCCGACCGGTGTGACCAATGCAGACCCCATCACGATCACCACCTTTAAGAAGGAAGGCTGCGAGAACCCGACCCCCAGGGGTTACAACTGCTCATTCACCGTCATCGTCGCCTCCGCGAACATCGGCGCGTCGATGTACAACAATGTCCCGAGTGCGTTCTTTTACCTGGACAAGGATTCCGGCAAGTGGGTCATGCGGCCGCCGTTTTGAGGGCCGGTGCGTGAATTCTTAAGGACGACTGCCCGACACCAGAAAACCGGCCCAATAATATGGGTCGGCATAGGAGGCGCCGTTGCGGCTGCTCATGGAGCGCACCGCACGCTGTGCCTGCTGCAGCGCGAACGCGGCATCCCCGTGCGCGGCGCTGAAGGCAGAGTAGAGCTTGCGCATCAGTTGCGCGGTGCTCGCATCCTCCACCTGCCAAAGGCTGGCGATGACCCGGCCCGCTCCGCGCCGCTGCACCAGTGCGCTCAGTCCCTCGATCTCGCGGCCGTCGTCACTGCGCGCCCCGCCCATGCCGGTCTCGCAGGCCGACAAGGTCACCAGATCAATGGCGCGGAAATCGAAACTGCTGATTTCATCCAGTGTGAGCTTCGAGCCGTCGCCCAGCAGCAGGAATGAACGCAGCGCGCTGCCAGGCCGAAGTCGGAAATGCGTACCAATGTGCAGCACCGAGAAATTCCCGGCGCCGGCCAGCAGCTGCCTGAATTGCTGCCCCGTGAACGCCGCGTCGGCAAAACCCTCACCGCTCAGGGCGCCGTTTCCCGTGGACGGGGTCGCACACGCGCTGCTGTGCGAGTTGAGCCCGGCGATCGGACCGTGTACGACGTAACACAGCTCGTCCGCCACCGCCGGCAGCGCGGGGAAACCGTCCAGCGCCTGGGTGACACCCAGACCGCGAACCTGCCACTGCGACGTGCGCGCCGGCGTTCGGGCGCCGGTCGTGTCAGGGGCGGGTGTGTAAACCTGAATTACATATTTATCGAGCAGGTATTGCCGTCCGTCACGAAGTGCCGCGATCGGAACGTAACGCAAGGAGCCGTCGAGCCACAGCACCAGGCGATGGACCCGGTGGCGCGCCGCGAACTCATCGACTCCCCGGGCGATCACCCCGTAAAGTTCTCCGGACAGCGCGCTGACATCGCGCCGCTGCACGATGCCGTCCAGGAAGTGGCCGATATCCCGTTGCAGTTGCGGGCCATCAATGGGGACACTGATTTCCTCCTGGGCATCACGCGCCGTCATGAGGATTCGCAGCCGCTGGTCGGTTAAAAGATAAACCGCGAACGCGGTGTCCGGACCGAAGCTGCGGGCCGCGCGGGCCAGCGCGGGCGCCGCGATCGTTTGCCGCTGCAGCGGCTCGCCTGCCTCCGCACCGGCGGTTCCCTGCAACAGCTGCTCGATGCGGGCAGCGCGCGCCGCCTCGGTTTCGCCCTTGCCGGCCAACAGCGTTCGCAGCCGCTCGCGCTCGACCAGGCTGATCTTGCCGGCCTCATCGAGCGTGATCAGGCGAGACAGCTCGGAGTCCGGCGCGGTCTGCACAGCCCGGGCGTAGCGACCCTGGAGCACGGTCTCTTCGTCGGTAAGCAGGGCCGCGCGATCCGCGGGGAGGGCGGCGTCGCGGACGCCGAAACCCGAGAGTTCCTCGGTCTTCATGAGTTTCAGGACCGCCAGTCCCTCATCGATGCGACCCAATTCCATCAGCCAGTCGGCGAGGCTGCGATACGCCGCGACCTTGTCGCGCAGAAAGCCGACATCGAAGCGCTGATCCTCGCCCACAAAATGACTGCGCTCGCCTTCGATTTGCGCGACCGCCTGCTTGCCAAAAAAGACCGCGAGCGGCGTCTCATCGCGGCCACGCAGGATGGTTGCCAGCTGAAAATAAGCCTGCCACAGCGGTTCCGGCGTACTTACGCTCTCCGCGGCCGCTACCCCGCGCACGGCGAAACTACGCGCCGCCACGCTATCCGAGCGCGCCGCCGCGAGCCGGCTTTGGTTGACGTAGATAGCGGCGCGCAGATCGGGAGCGGTGTCCGGAGCGCGCTCCAGGCGCTTGGCGGTCTCGAGGCAAGCGGGTGCCTGGCCCGGAATCGACAGCTCCAGTTCACACAACTCGTTCAGCACCCGCAGGATCGCCGGGTGCGATTCGGGGAGCTTGGTACGCAGCAGCGTCGCCGCCTGCAGCAATTCATCGCGACCGGATCGGCCGACATCGCCCGCGATGCGCGAGTGCTCCACGTGCAGTCGCGCGCGTTCGATCGCCAGAGTGGGATCCTCGCCCGCGGCATCGAGACCTGCGGCAAATGTGCGCTCGGCATCGCTGGTCGCGCCGAGACTCACCTGCAGGGCGCCGAGATCCCGGTAGTAGTCGACCAGCCAGGAGCGCTCGACGTTCGCGCGATCGGTGGCGATGATCGCGCCCGCGCGCTCGAACTGATGCAGTGCCTCGGGAAGCTGGCCCAGCTGGTGTTCGGCGTCTCCCAGAACCTGCAGTACCGGTACCAGCCGTGGTGCCTTCGCGCCCAGGGTCGACTCACCTAATCCGAGTGCGCGCCGCGCCTCATCGCGCGCCTCCGCAGCGCGATTGCGCTCATCGAGCAGCACCGCCAACTGATAGGAGGCGGAGAAATGATGCCTCTGCAGCGGGCCCTGTTTGCCTTCGGCGAGCTCAACCGCACGCCGCAGGGCAGCTTCCGCCTTTTCGTACTCGTTGAGGCGTTCCAGAATGCGGCCGAGCAGGGCATAGGAAGGCACCAGCTGCGCGGCACCCCCTTGAAGCTGTGCCTCGATCCGCAACGTCTCCTCCGCGTGTTGGCGCGCGACCTGGTAGCGCTCCTGGTGGAATGCCACATTCGTGAGCGCCGCTTCGATCGCGGCCCCGGCCTCACTCACGCTATCGTGGTTCTGCACCAGGATGGCACGCGCGCGCTCGAGGTTGTGATCCGCGAGCGCAAATTCGCGCTGCGCCAACTGCACCTGCGCCAACCCCACCAGGACCTTCTGTAATTCGATTTTCTTCTTGCCCGGAAATCGTTCCCGAACCTTGAGCGCTTCGGACCACGCGGCGCCGGACTCGATCAGTCGTCCCTGCCGAAAATAGCTCCACGCGTAGGCGACGTGAATATCGCCCAAAGGCTCGCCGTAGCGACCGTAGTGCCGTTCCAGGATGGGCTGCGCGAACTTCAGCACCGGCAGTGCTTCGTCGAACTTGTCCATGTACGCGATCAGCGGAGTGGCAAGGGACGCGGTCCACCAGCCAAATTCCGCCGACTGCTCGCCGTACTGTGCGGCGACCCGCGGGATGGTCGTGCACAGAATGGCAAAGGCTGCCGTGGGGTCGGAATCGTTTTCCGCCTCGACGCGCTTGCGTAATTCCTGGATCGGCGTCTTGTTATCGGCTGCGGCCGTGACGCTGGCGCAGGAGGACGGCAGCACGAAGCCCGCTGCACCCGCCGCGACCGGAACACCCAGCGCGCAGGTAAACAGCAGGGCCGCGGCGCGCCGGGGAATCATCGCTGGCTGGGGGCGTCGATCTCGACGACAAGCACTCCGTCCGCTGGAACGGGTATGTGATGCCGCTCGAGAATCGCGGCAACGGGGGCTGAAATGGGCCGCGGCAGGTCGGCGTCGATGCCAGTGTGTCCGAACCGCTCATAACCTGACACGCGCACGCCCGCGGCAGTCAGTTCTTCGGTCAGCTGGTGCTTGAGCGCGCCCGGATCGCGCGCCTCCAGGTGCACAGTGCCATTCGCGACGCCGCGGAGCGTCTCGACCGGCGGCAGCGTCGATCTCCACAAGCCGACGCCGACTGCAACCAGCAGCACGGCGGCCGCAGCGAAGCTGATGCGGCTATCGGCATACCAACGGCGCCGCGGCGCCGCAGAACCAACTGCAGGTGCCCCGGCGGCTTGCGGCGGCAACAGCCCCTCGGCCCGCGCCCGTTCGATCAATTCGCGCTCGCGTGCGGCATCGACGCTGGGCACGGTGGAGGCGGGGTCAAGCTGCTGCGACTGGATCAAGCCGCGCAGCGCGAGCGCCTCGAGTGCCAGCGCGGGCGAGGAGGGCGCGCCGGAGCGGCCGGCAAGTGCGTCCAACCAGGAGGTGTCGTCGTCCATGGTCATCCGATTTCATCCAGTTCATGCGCAAGCACATACCAGTCCGCCAGATACAGCCGGGCGCGCTTACGGCATTGCGACACGAACTCCCGGGTGGCGCCGGGCGTGCGGTCGAGGAGACCGGCAATGTCCTCCGTCGTCAGGCCATCCTCCACCACCCAGCTCATGACGTTGGCGTGGAGGGGGTCCTCTTTCTGGAATCGCTGCCAGCCCTGACGGAAGCTCGCCGCCTGCTCGCGCTGCTGGGCCAAGCGCTCCGGAGTCGGGTTGCGTTCGGCCGAGAGCTCCAGGATGTGGCGGCTTGCGTCCGCCGTCATTCCCTCGTGATCTTCCATGGGTTCCTCGTGCGCCGGCCGACGCAGGCGCTCGATAGCGGCGTGACGCAGGATGCTCTTGACCCAGGGCAACAACTCCGAGTCGCCACGAAACGTCGCGCAGCGACGCCACACCTTGATAAAAGTGTCCTGCACCAGGTCGTGTGCGGAGTCCGGATCACGCAAGGCGCGCAGTCCATCCCGATACAGGACGGCAAAAAACCTTCGATCGAGCTCACGCAACGCGCTCTCGATAGCCGCGCCGCCCTCGCGGCAGGCGCGCATGAAAAGCGTCTTATCCAACGTCGGGAAGCCCCTGTTTTTATTGCCGGCCGGCTGGGGTTCACAGCGTAACCCGTTACCCCTGCCTGAGGTACCCAGACGGGAGCTTGGGCGGGACCGTCCGGCCTGCCTTTCCCGAGGTCCTGCCGGCGCAGTTGGCCGGTCGGATCGTTCAAATACATCACCAGCACCCCGTAAGATCGCGGGAACCCGGGCCAAACCCTCCGGCTGTGCCTTAGAGACGGTCCTACCGAGCATCCGTCAGGTACTCGGGTTCCCGATCATCTGCGCCCGTTGCCCTGAGATCCTGACAAGTCGGCCCGCCGCACGTCTCTCCCAAGAGCGCGCGAATACCGAGCGCCGGACCGGGAGCGGGGGTAGAGTCGAATGAAGCACGCCACAGACGCGCGCCAGCATCGGGCCAGCATCGGCTTGTGCATCTGACTCTCGTACTTCCAATAACGGCGGGAATTCAACTCTTCGGGGGGCAAGACTCATGAAACCAGTAGTTGTTCTCTTTTTCCTGATGTTGGCGGGCCCGCAAATCGGCGCCGCACAGCAAACCACTGCGGTTGCGGCTCAGGGCCAAAATTCTGCGGTTTGCGCAAATCAGCCGTTGTGCTACGAAACGGCGGACTTCGCGGCGACCGTCATCGACTTTCGCACCAGCGTGTCCGGGGGTTATCACATAATTGATGCAACCGTGCGCATCCAGAATAAAACCCCTAATCAACTGGTGCTCGGTTACAACAACGGCTCTGGCGCCGCCCTGGATGATCAAGGCGTTCGCTACAGCGTTGGGGGAGGCAACGCGCTTCGCGGCATGGGGCTCGTCAACGGGCAAAGCGTCGATCCGAAGTTCTCCTTGCGGCCCGGAAGCTATGGTGATGTGCGCTTTGAGCTTCTGGGAGGCGGCGCGCAGGTTTACGGCCTCACTTACGAACTCGACATCACGGTAAGCGAAATCAATGTCCTTGAGGGCAATCAGCACTCCCTTGGCGGGGAATTCCCGCTGCAATTTCAAGGTCTGGCGAACGGGGTCAAGGGGGCGGGGTCGGGTATGGCAGCCGGGACGGGCGGTTCGGTGGGCGGGTCATCGGGGCTGCTGCTGGCGAGCACGGGAGCGAGTGCCCCGGGTATGGCGCCAAGCGGCACGGCAGACCCATGTGCTCCGGCAGGTGCGGGCAGCGCGGTGACCAATTCCCCCGTGGCACAAAGTGCCCAAGCCGTTATGTCTTCTATCTCCTCACTGGCCAGCATGTTCGGCAGGAATACCCAGGCCGCTCCGGCGGCGCCCGCGACCAACGGGACCACAAGTCCGTGTGTCGCACCTGCTGCCGCAACTGTGCCCGCAACTACGGCCGCAACTGCGCCGGGGCCCGGCTCCGCAGTGACATCGACATCGGCGGGTACCCATACGGCATCGGTTACCCATATGGCATCCGCCGCGAAAACTCAGGTGGCCGCGGCCAAAGTCGCCGTTAAAGCCCCGGCGGCATCGCCCGCTGGCTCAGCCACCCCTCAGGCCAAGAAGCCCGCAAGCACGAAACCTGCGGCGGCCACGACAACTGCGCAGAGCACGACCACGACCACGCGTTAGTGACTGCCTCGCGGGGCGGTGCAGCGGCGCCGGTGAGCGTCGTTGGAGCACCGCCCCCGTGAGGCTGCCGGAAGGTGCGAGGAGACTTCGCTCGCGAGCCCGCAGGGGGCATTCAATTCCAGGTACCTGTGCAATTAAACATAATATACATTATGCGAAGTAGCATACTTGAGCCCGAGGCACATCGGGCGGGCTGATTTCGTCCTATCTCTGAGCCCCCGCGTGGTGAGCTCGACCTCCGTCAGCCGGCGCGTAGGTTCGGCACTCTCCTGCACATCAGGAAGTTTGGCGAGGCGGGAAACCGCCGAAGAAACCCTCGCAAGGCGTGGGTGTAGCGCGAGCAATCCGCATGGGCTGGAAGCCGGAGCGTGAGCACGCGGGTCGGTAGCTGGCAGATCGAGGTTCAGGGGGGCACTCACCCCGGTACTTGATAGGACAGGTATGCCCGGGGTTTTGATAGAATGTTCCGAGTCGCGGCCCCGAATCCTCGGGACTTAGCTGCAGCCGCATCGGCAGATTGCAGAGCCTCACGCACGTAGGTGTTCCGTGAGCGCTCGACTTCCTAACACGCAAGACCCCTCCTCTTGGCGCAAATTCCCGAAGCCTCGTCTCTTGAGCGCCAAAGCTCGCGCCCGGATTCGCTTCGAGGTACGCAACCCCTTCTATGGGTACTCGGCTCAGCTGGTCGCGCGCTGGTGTCAGGTCAAGTACTCCACCGCCTGCGCGTACAAGGCGGGTCGGGTGAAGCCCAGTGTGCTGGCTTTGGAGCTGTTTGAGCTCCATCGCGACGGTCGCATTTTGCCTATAAATTGGCGCCTTTTGGGGGATGCGATCATCGACCCGGAAGGCAATCAGACTGACATGCGACAGCTGCGATGCTTTTCTTCGATGATGCAGTGGGCGCACACCATCGCCCAGGAGTCCAAGAACCCCGAACACATCAAACGATATTGGGAAATCCTTAAAGCGGCCTGAACGTGCACGTTGCGTCACCGTGAGTTCGGCCTCTTGTCGCGCCGCGCCGGGGGCGCGGCCCCACAAGCGCCGATGACGACGATGGACGTACCCGCACCACCAGCCCCTGCTCAGTGGCACCGCGCAACCCTCACGCCAAACCTCCGGGGAACCCCGGTACGCCGCCAAACGAGGCCACTGGCCGCAGAATCTTGCGTGCCATAAAGCCCCGCTCGGCGGCAGCGGTAGACTCTACTTCCGCAGAGACTTGGAGAGGGCCGTGAGCAGTTTGGCGAGTGATCTATCACAGAAGCAGTACGCCGCGATTGGGAAGGTTGCCTGTGAGTGGGCACACGTGGAAGGGACCCTTCGCCACTATGTTCGGGTCATTACACAATGGGACTTTGGACTGTGTGCAAAAGTCACTGGCCCACTCGGCTGTATCCAGTTGTTTGAGCTAGTTGCTTCCCTGCTGTATGCAGATGAGGCGGGAGAGCAGCAGTCTGCCGCGTATCAGTCTTGGACGGGTGCCCGAAAACGCTTTGATGAGTTGAGACTTGAGCGCAATAGAATTGTCCACCGCGATTGGTTGCGGATTCGACCGGGGCAAGTCGGAGCTATCGAGCTCGTAGCGAAGGGACGGCGACCCGAGACGGTCGAGCGGCAGCTGCCCGAGATGGAGTCCCTGTCGCAGCAGATCAGCGGGTTCCATATGGCTCTGTGGACTCAGCTGAGTGACTTTCAGCGCGCCCGCGGACCGGCTTGACCCCGATATACATTACGCGAGGGAGGCTGAATCTTGCGGAAGCGCGCACGGTGGTTGTGGGGGACGTTGGGAGCAGCATTCGCGGTGTTCGTGATTGTGTGCCTCACACTGTGCTCTAGGGCAGATCCGCCAATAGCCCGGGGGCTGCCAAAGCCGGTCATAGATGACGCCCTCTTCTATGGGCGGGTAAAGGAGCACTTTCCGATCGGTTCCGACGCGGCGAGGTTAGCAGCCGAGCTTCGGGCCGAAAGGTTTGTCGTTGACGATACCCACGACCCGTCCGGCCGCTATCAGCACTGGGCTCGGTATGAAATCCCGTCTTTAGTGTGCCGCGAAACGTGGGACGTCGAGTGGTCTGAGCAAGGAAGCAAAATCACCGATCTCGCAGCTTTGTACCGCAACTATTGTCTCTAGCTACGCCAGCTTCGGCGTCTCCCGATTGCGCCCTCGACACTCGGGTGGTATGGACACTTGCTATACATTATGCGAAGTAGGGCTGGTATCCACAACTCGCACACACGCTAAGGCCTAAGCGCGCCGTCAGCGCTTCTCGAGCCTGTCGAGCAATGCCTCGGCTCTCGCGTACAGAGCTGCTCCTCACGAAGTTCCGCGGCTTGCTGGAATTGCTTGCCGAGTCCGAGCCGAAAAGCCACTGCCAAAGCAACCACGATCAACACAAAAGCCGCGACCACAATCAAAGCGCTTCAGGGAGTTCCACTGGTCCTCCAGCCCGGGTTCACGCTTCATCCTTGAACTTGATCGACGCATGCGTGCCATCGCAAAACGGCTTGTTTTGGGACGCGCCACAGCGGCACAGGGTGACACGGTTACGCACCTCGTAGTGAAACCCATCCGCACCGATCACCTGAACACCACCCCTCAGCCACAAGGGTCCCGCACACTCATTCGGGGGATCTTCGATGAGTCCAATTGATAGTTCGAACTTCGGTTCGATCGACTCTCCGGTCGAGTTGTCCCAGGCAGCCAGGCGCCCCGACGGACACTCGCCAACCTGGCGCACGAAATTTTTCCGGGCTGCCGGCTCGTCCGTTTCATTCACCAGATTCCACACCTGTCCATTCGGGTCGCAGAAGCGCGCGAAAGCGCACAAGTGCTCCGCGTCCGTCAGCGACATGGTGGGCCCTTGCGTGACCTGGGCCTGTTTCCGATAAGGTTCGCGGCTGGCGGTTTCTGTACCGTCAAAACCCACTTTGGTGTGCGAACCATCGCAGAACGGCTTGTTCGCGCTCTGTCCGCAGCGGCACAGTGAATACGAAGCTTTTGCGGGATATGCCTGCCCTTCGATCCATCTGACGGATTCGCCCGCGGCGTTTGTCCCTATGGTTTGTTTTCTCAGCGGCAAGCCGCCGGTGACCACGTAGGGACCATTTTTGGTGACTTGCACTTTTGCGCCCGGCGCTTTGTTTGCACTCATCGGCTATCTCCAATGGCGAACTTCATCGTCAACGGCCGCGAACACTATGCATCCGGATGAATCGAACTTAAAGCGCGGGGCGGCTTTGCAAGTTCCCTTAAGATTCAGGTCTACTTCGGTTGCCCTCGCGCTGTTAACAAATGCGTATGGCGAACCGCAGCCTCTCCGCCCTCCTCTTGTAAGGAACCACCCATGGGTGCATCCCTCGCCACAATCCGCGCCTGCGTCTTTGATGCCTACGGGACCCTGTTCGACTACGCCTCGGCTGCCACGCGCTGCAGCGACGTACTCGGCGACAAGGTGGCGCCGCTGACCAACCTCTGGCGTGACAAGCAGCTGCAGTACACGTGGCTGAGGTCGCTGCAGGGGCACTACGTGGAGTTCTCGCAGCTGACCTCCGAGGCCCTGGAGTTTGCTCTCGCGGCGTTCCACATGAGCGACCCGGCACTGCACACCCGGCTCATGGGCCTCTACAGCACGCTCGAGTGCTTCCCGGAGGTGCCCGCGATGCTGGCAACGCTGAAAGCCGCGGGGCTCAGGACCGCGATTCTATCCAACGGCTCACCGCCGATGCTCGCGGCCACCGTGGCGCACTGCGGGCTCACGCACTTTTTCGACGCGGTGCTTTCCGTGGATGAGGTCGGTGTCTACAAACCGCATCCGAAGGTCTATCAGCTGGCGGTGGACCGGCTGGGCCTGCCGCCCGGGGAGATCTCCTTTCAGTCGTCCAACGGCTGGGATGCCTACGCGGCGTCGGCGTTCGGCATGCGTGTCGTCTGGTGCAATAGATATGAGCACCCGCCGGAGCGCCTGCCGGGTAGCCCTGATGCCGTCGTCAGCTCGCTCGCGCAGCTGCCGGCACTGCTGGGCAGGTAACGTAACGCCCCTCCGCCTGACCGCCCGTAGGCGCCGGACGTCCGTCTGTCAGGTGGCCGGGCGAGTGTGACGCAATACCACCTTGCGGGCGGCCCTCCTCCATTACATTGCCGCTCCATGAAGACGCACCGGCACCAATCCGGGTTCAACCTGACCGAGCTGATGATCGTGGTTGCGATCGTCGCCATCCTCCTCAGCATCGGCGTGCCTTCCTTCAGGTACATCACCAACTCCTACCGCGTGTCCTCGGAGGTCAACGGACTGCTGGGAGATTCCCAGTTCGCACGCTCCGAGGCGATCAAGGAAGGCCAGCAGGTCATAGTCTGCAGCTCTATTGACGCGGTGACCTGCGCGAACGTCACGACCTGGCAGGTCGGGTGGATCGTGTGCGTCGACCTCAACGCCAACGGCACCTGCGACAAGGGCGAGCCGGTGCTGCGGGCGCAGGCGGCCTTCACCGGCAAGGACACGTTCGTATCGGACGCCGTGAGCGGCGCCACTGCAATCATTTTCAACCGCGAGGGCTTCGCCGTCGGCTTCCCCGCTCTGGCGATCCTTACGCTCCACGATCAGACCGCCAACTCGGTGTGGACGCGCTGCCTGCAGGTTCAGACCGTAGGAATCATGACGGTCCAAAACCACATTTCGGCGCCGCTGGTGTGCACATGAGGCAGCTCGTATACACCAGGGGGAGCGCGGCGCGTGGCTTCAGCCTGGTCGAAGTCATGATTGCCATGGTCGTTATTTGCGTGGGCCTCCTGGGGATTGCCAAGATGCAGTCGCTGGCGATGTCCAGCACCAACCAGGCACGCATGCGCTCACTCGCAGCGCTCGAGGCTGCGAGCCTCGCGGCGGCCATGCATGCGAACCGCGGTTTCTGGGGGGGAGCGAACGCGGCCGCTACCCCGCCTCCGGCTACGATTACCTACAGCGCAGCTAACGGCTTGCAGGGGATCGCCACCAACTATCCTGCGGGTGCCAACTGTAATCAGTGCAGCCCGACGCAGATCGCCGGGTATGACGTCGGCTACTGGGTAAACAATCTCGCCGCGATGCTTCCAGGCGCCTCGGCGACTATCAGCTGTCCCCCCGGCGCCCCGCCGGTCAATTGCACGATCACCATTACCTGGGTCGAAAACGTCGTGGGCTTGACCGCGCAGGAATCCGCCCAGTCCGCGGCCAACCCGGTCGCCGCCCTGGGAACCTTCAACAATCCGACCTACACGCTGGATGTAGAGCCATGAAACGCCCGGCACAGCACGCGCTGAGCGCCCGCCCCAGGCTGCAGGGCTTCACGCTCGTGGAATTGATGGTGACCGTGGCGATCGCCACGTTCCTGCTGTTTGGCCTGGCCACGATTGTGGGCAACATCCGCTCGACCTCCGCCAACCAGGCGCTGCTGGCGCAGCTGCAGGACGGGCAGCGGCTGGCGGTGATCATGATGACCGACGTGACCCAGGGCGCCGGCTACTTTCCCAACCCCGTAGCCAACACAGCCACGGATCTGCCGGCGGTCGGAGCGTTCGCGGTTAGCCAGGCGGTCAGCGGTACACACGCCAACGGCGCTAATTCGCCGGGCGACCAGCTCTCGGTCCGCTACATGACCGCGAGCGGCGACGGCATCCTGAATTGTCACGGCACCTCGAACACGACCGGCGCGAACGTCGTCTACACCAACACCTTCAGCGTGAATGCCTTAAATCAGCTGGTTTGCGATCCCAACGATGGCACGGGTGCGCTGCCGCTCGTCACTGGAGTGACCAACCTGCAGGTCGCGTACGGCGTCAAGCGCGACTTCGCCGTGACCGGCAACGACGTCGACACCTATCTGACTGCGAACCAATTGACCGCGGCCGACTGGCTGAACCTGACCTCCGTCACTGTCACCGTGACTTTCGTCAACCCCCTTGCGGGGCAGATGACCTCCGAGGGTGTAAAGCAGCCGGCTACCGTCAACTTCACACGCGTGATCGACATCATGAATCGAACCGGGGAAACCTGAATGAAGGTCTGCAAAAGCGCCGCATCGAGGGGCGTGCGCGGCATGGCGCTGATCACGGCCCTGCTGTTGCTGCTCATCATCACTATTCTTGCGCTCAGTATGTTCCGCAGTGTCGGCCTGCAGGGCCGAATTGCCGGCAACACGCGCGAGAAGGAACGGGCGCTGCACGCGGCCGAAGCCGCCCAGCAATACGCCGAGTTCTGGCTGGCAAACGGCAACGCCGCCACCTCGAGCCCGACGGCTTGCGACACCACCGCCAACAACCTGCTGAACGCCAACGTCGGCCAGGGACAGATCTGCTCGAACCCCCTTGCGAGCGTCACCGCCGTCCCCTGGACCGTGGGCGGAAATCAGGTGGGCGTGCAGTACAACCCGGGTCTTGCGATGAACATTCAAGCCGCGGGCGCTGCCAGCGGCAGCTACGCGCTGATTCCAGCATTTTACATCACCGACCTGGGAGCCTCGGCCACCGACGCCGGCAGCGAGGTGTACCAGGTCGATGCGGTGGGTTACGGCGGCAATACCAACACCGTTGCCGTTGTCGAGAGCACGTTTGAAGTCGGATCAGGTGTTACCTGCCACATTGGGTGCCTGTGATGAAAACCAGATTGACCATCGCGAGTACGCTACTCGCACTCGCCACCTCCCTGGGCGCACACGCGCAGACCATCGTCAGCGAGGACTTCACGCGTGGCACAACCGCCAACAGTTGGTTCTTCTATAACGGCGCCTGCCTGACTGCGGGCACGGCCAACGGCATCGAGCCGACCGGTCCTGGGACGCCCGGACAGATGCCCGGTTGCGAGACCCCCGGCCTGCAGAGCTACTACAACCAGGCCCAGGTCGGCGGCTGGAGCGGCACTTTGCCCGATCCGCTCATCAACCCCGCAAACGGACCCGGCGAGGGCGCGCTGCGTTTCACCAATGGGTCGCCCGGAGGCTACTCCCAGAACGGCCAGATCCTCTCGAACTGGAGCTTCCCCTCCGGGCAGGGATTACAGATCACGTTCATGACCGTGAGCTACCGGGGTGATTCGAACGGTTACTACAAGAGCGCGACCAACCCGGGAGACGGCGCCGACGGCATGAGTTTCTTCCTGACGGACGCCTCGCAGCCGTTCCTGCCCGGCGCCTGGGGTGGAAGTCTCGGCTATTCCTGCTCGAATTCGAACCCCCCTTATAACGGCATGACGGGTGCCTACCTGGGGGTCGGCCTCGACGAATGGGGTAACTTCCTGAACGGCAGTGCCGCCATGCCGGCGTCGGCGTGGGTCGGCGGCATTGTCAATCCCAACCCCAACACCATCAGCGGCGACAACAGCGCGCTCGGTTACGGCGAGCGGCCCGACCGCATCGGTATCCGCGGCCAGGGCAACGTCAACTGGACTTACCTGACCAATACCTACGCGACGCAAAACGCCGCGCTCGGTGCCGTTCCGCCCTACTATCCATCCACGCTGGCCACGACTTGCCCGGCCGGGTCCGGTGCCACCTGCAACACGACGAACGCGGGCGGCGCCAACACGCCCTATTCCATCACGGCCACGCAGCAAGCGTGTGCGACGGGATTTCTGTGGAACTACGCGAATCCCGGCAGTCCGCTGGAGGCTGCGGTAACCGAAGTGATCCCCAAACACGGTGCGCCGACGTATTCGAACTTCATTCCGGCCTCTGACTACACCCCGATCCCGAACGCGTACGTGGAGCTGCCCGAAACGGGCGTAAATGCGGTGCATATCGCCAACGAGGCCGCGCAGACCCGCCAGCAGGCCCAGCCGATCTTCTACCAGCTGAAGCTCACGCAAAACGGCCTCTTGTCCTTCTGGTACAGCCTGGGCGGCCCCGCGGGCGTGTTCCTGCCGGTCATCAAGAGCCTGAACATTACCGCGCCCAACGCCGCCGGTGTCCCGACCAACGGGGCCTTGCCAGCGAACTTCGCTTTCGGCTTCGGCGGCTCGACCGGCGGCAGCAACAACATCCACGAGATCCTGTGCTTCAGGGCGGCCAACCTCGTGCAGTCGGCCAGCGGCGCCGGCGCCAACGAGAAACAGTCGGCCAAGATCGAGAACGGTATCCAGGCGTTCTTCGGTTACTACAATCCGAACGACTCGACCGGTAAGCTTACGGCGTACGGGCTTGGCACCAATGCCGCCGGCGCGATCATCATCAGTCCAACGGCCAACTGGGATGCCTCGTGCGTGCTGACGGGCACCAAGAGTTGCACGACCACGACCTACACCGGTCCCGTGACGGCCCAGGCGACCGGGCTCAGTGCCAGCGATACGGGCGGCGTCGCGCCGGCCCGCGTCATCCTCACGCAGAACGGCGGCAAGGCGCTCGCCGGCGGTATACCGCTGCAGTGGAGCAACTCCACAGCCACGCAGCAGGCGGGGCTCGAGTACGGTGATGCCGCCGCCGGCTTGCCCGTCCCCACCGATGGGCAGGACCGCCTGTACTTCCTGCGCGGTGTGCGCACCGCCGAGATCCCCACGAGCGGCCCCACCGCTACGCAGTTCCTGCGCAAGCGCGACAGTGTCCTGGGTGACATCCAGAACTCGAGCCCCGCGTGGGTGGGACCGCCTGAGTCACCCTACTCCGCCGCCTGGATTGATCGGCTCAATGTTGCCGCTCCGGTGCCGGAGAACACCGGCACGCAGACCTACGCGCAATACGTGACCGCCGCAGCGACCCGGCAGAACGTGGTGTACGTCGGCGCGAACGACGGCATGATGCATGGCTTCCGCTCCGGCGGGTTCAACGCCGACGGCAGCTACAACGCCAGCGCCCCCAACGACGGCATAGAGGTACTGGCTTACATGCCCAACCAAGTCGTGAACAGCATCCACGACGCGATCAACCCCGCCACCAACGCCTATGACGCGACGCTCGACTTTACCAATCCGTCGTACGGTCACAATTTTTCGATGGACGCGAGCCCCGGTACCAACGATCTGTTCTACGGCGGTACGTGGCACACCTGGCTGGTCTCCGGGCAGGGTACGGGCGGCAACGCGCTTTTCGCCCTCGACATCACCAACCCGGCCAACTTCACTGAGACCAGCGCCGCGAGCCTGGTGATGGGCGAATGGACGGCGAGCAACATCAGCTGTACCGGTAATGGCACGGCCGGCACCGCCACCTGCGGTCTGAACCTGGGCAACACCTACGGCACTCCGCAGATCCGCCGGCTGCACAACGGTCAGTGGGGCGTGATTTTCGGCAACGGGTTCGGCAGCAGCACCGGGGATGCCGGCATCTATATCATGCTGGTCGACAAGGCGAGCCCCCTGACCAGCGCCCCGACTTTCTACTACCTCAGCACCTCCAACGGCAGTCCGTGCGTCAACGGCGCCACGGGGGCCCCCTCCACCGTCAGCGGCAGCACCGCGGGCGGCAACGGCATCGCCTACACCTCCCCCGCCGATCTCGACGGCGATCACATCAGCGACTTCGTGTATGCCGGCGACCTGCAGGGCAACCTGTGGCGCTTTGACATCACGAGCGCGAACCCCGCCCGCTGGGGCGTGACATGCGGCGCACTGTTCAAGACACAGACCGGTCAGCCGATCACCACCGCCGTGGTAGGCGCGTCGGGACTCGCCGGGTCGATCCAGCAGCGGCTGATGGTGATCGTCGGCACCGGTCAGAAGTCCCCGGCCACCAATACCACCGCGGTGAGCTACTCGACGAGTGCCGTCGGCCAGGACCTCTACGGGGTGTGGGACTGGAACCTCGGCAACTGGAACAGCGTCTCGAGTTCCCAGTTCGCGAGCCTGGCCTCCCTGCCGGCCGGCGTGACTGCGCCCTTGAGCTATAAGAATCTGGTCGGCCAGACCATGACGGTCGTGCCCGGCACGCAGGGCGCGCCCGGTGCTCCTGCGAACGCGGGCGACCGTGACATCAACAGCAATGCGGCCATCTGCTGGGCGGGGACGACGAGTTGCGGCGCCGTCCCGGGCAATAACGTGCAGTTCGGCTGGTATCTGGCACTGCCCGGGACGACCACCCTCGGCGGCGCGACGGCGAGCTACGAGCAGATCATCTACAACCCGCAGCTGATCGGGCCTGCGGTGACCGTCAACTCCATCCTTCCGGCGAGTAACGCGCCGACCGCCTGCAACATCGCCTCCGATCAGGGCTGGACCTACGCCGTGTCGGCATTGACCGGCGGCGCTCTCAACAACGCGTTCCCGCAGTACCTCGACGCCAACGCCGCGGGCGTGCAGACCAATGCGACCGGCGGCTCGTTCCCGATCTCGACTACCACCGGGACGATCTACCTCATCTCGCAGACGGTGCTCAATAACCACATTTCGACGCAGTTCAATCCGGGCGCCAATACCACCGCGAAGCGTCTCACCTGGATCCAGCGTCGCTGAAAGAGGTTGGCATGAAAGCGCACAGTATGTCGCGAACCCCCCGTACGGCCGGGTTCACTCTGGTCGAGCTCATGGTGGTAGTGGCCATCGCCACCCTCCTGCTGGCGATCGCGGTGCCCTCCTATATGACCCAGGTGCGCGAGTCGCGCCGCACGGACGCGCGCACCGCGCTGCTTGACCTCGCAGGAAGAGAGGAGAGCTATAACAGCACCATGAATCTGTACACAGTTACTGCCACCAATCTCGGCTACACCGCCTTCGGCGTGCCGATCGGCAACGGCTACTACAGCCTCTCTGCCTGCGTCGCTGCAGCCGGCGCGGTTCCCGCCTGCGACCCGAATGTGAACGCGCCGACCGGCCCGTCGTACTACCTGACCGCGACCCCGGTTGCCGGGAGCAGCCAGGCAGGTGATGCACAATGCACCTCCTTCTCGGTCGACTCACTCGGCAACCGCTTCTCGACCGGAACCGGCACCAGCGCGCTATGCTGGGCCTCGCAGTAGAGTTATAGCTATATAACTCAACTAGTTATAACAACTTCTTGATTATCTTCATTGATGGACACGGCTGAGCAGCCGGCGATCATTCCTCGCTGATTGCGCCACCAACCGCTGCGGCGGCAGCCGTTTTTGCCCCGCTTACGAGTCAGCTGTCCTTCAATTCCCACGTCGCATCGGCATATTCTTTCCCTAGAGTCTGAGCTATATTTCGCTCGTAGCCGTTTGACTGCGCTTGGATTCCGGGGACCTACAACAAGAATTAACCGACGTCGTTCCGCGCTTGGGTTAAGTTCGGACAGACCACCGCGGACGCGTGCCATCGAGGTTGTGATGAGCACCACATGGGAACAGCTTGAGAGCGCAGTGCTGGCACTGGCGCGATCCGGCACGATCAAGGATCGTCTCGCTGACGCGTTCCGCAATCACCTCACGCACTTAAGCGTCGACGCCTTGCCTGACGCACTGCGCGCTGACTTCCAGGCCTGTCACGATGCCCTGACGCGCGAGCGGCCGCTGCGCGGCGAGGATGCCGTGCGCGCCACGGTGCGCAAGATGTCGAACCAGGAGGCTGACGAGGTTGCGTGTCGTGTCGTGCGCCTGTTCGGGGCCATGACCCACGAGTTGCAGCACGAAGCAGTGCCGGCCGCAGACGCCATACCCGCGCTGCCCGAGATGCCTGCGATGCCTGCGATGCCCGCTGTAGTCGTTGCGCCCGAAGTTGTGAGCACCGTCAACGGCGCGCACAACAGCATGGTCAACGGGGCGATCCCTCTGAACGGGGCGTTAAAGGGCAAGCGCAAGGGTCCGAAGAGCGTTCCGCAGATTATCTCGCTGTACGCCGCGGAAGCTGAGAGAGCCGTCAGTCGAGTTTGAACTCGATCGTGTCCCAGCGCGTCGTCTCCTCGTGACGCGCCTGGCGGCGAACGGCATCCACCAGCGCCCGCTCATCCCACTCCACCACCTCGTCGGCGAGATCCAGAATTGCCTTTGGCACTTCCTTGCGCGCGCCGAAGGGTTTCAGCAGCACCACCGGCTTGTGGTTGGCCTGTGAGTACAGCAGCTGGAACGTCAAGAGATCCGGCTGCGTATCGAAAAGGCTCGAGAGCGCAATGATCACCTCGACCGGGGCAATCTGCTTGCGCAGATCCTCACGCAGCGCCTCCTTGTCGCCGGCGGGGCGTTTATCCGGGGTGCTGTAATTGCGGTAGAAAAAATTGCGTGCGCTCTCCAGGTACTCGAAGGCGCGCAGGTAGTCGTCGGCGGCTTCCCAGGAGTGGGTGACGAACAGGCGGATTGGATTGGCTTGCGACACGTCATCGGGAGTCTCGCACAAGCCCGCGGGCGGGGAAACTCGCAGCCTGTGCCCGCCGCCGGCCACCCCTCTTACGCGCGGTTGCGGTGCCGCACGTATAGAATATGAAGCCACCCCATGCCTGCGCGAGGTTCTGGTCCCAAAGTGCGCCTGCTCGTCTACAACATCCGCTATGCCACCGGCACGGGGCCTGCATTTCACCTGCCGTTGCCGGGCGCCGGCTACCTGCGCAGCAATCGCAAGATCCTGAGCAGCATCACCGAGTTTGTCCGTGCCGAGAAACCGGATGTCGTGGGCCTCATCGAGGTCGACAGTGGCTCGATCCGCACCGGCATGCTGAACCAGGCGGAGCACATGGCCGGCGAGCTCGGGCACTACTCCACGTACCAGTGCAAGTACGGGGCGGGTTCGCTTAATCACCTCATGCCCATCGTACGCAAGCAGGGCAACGCGTTCCTGTCGGCACCCAACGTGCACGGCGAGCGGTTCCACTACTTCGACACCGGCATCAAGCGCCTCATCATCGAGCTCGAACTTTCTGAGGTATGCGTGTTCCTGGTGCACCTGTCGCTGAAGTTTCGCCAGCGGCAATACCAGCTGCGCTCGCTCCATGACCTGATCGTGCAATCCGCCAAGCCGGTCATCGTTGCCGGTGACTTCAATACCTTCTGGGGCACGCATGAGATCTACCTTTTCATGCGCGCGGCGGGTCTGCGCAGTGCCAATACCGCGGGGCTCCCCTCTTTTCCTGCGCGCGTGCCGCGCATCGAGCTGGACTTCATCCTCGTCAGTGAAGGCATCGAGGTCACCGATTTTCGTGTGCCGGACGTGCGCTTCTCCGATCACCGCCCGCTGGTGTGCGACTTCCGCGTCGAGGCTGGCGCACGCGCCGCGTCCGCGGCCTGAGCCTGGTCTTAAAAAACGGGTGTGTGCACATGACTGACGCGGCTCCCCGCTCCTGGAAGACCGAACGTGATGCGCAGGGCATCGCCTGGCTGACCTTCGATAAGCCCGGCACATCGGCAAACGTGCTCTCGGCCAGCGTGCTCATGGAACTGGACTCGGTGCTCGCGGGGCTCGAGAAGGATCTGCCGCGCGGCGTGATCGTGGTCTCAGCCAAGAAAAGCGGCTTTGTGGCGGGGGCTGATATCAAGGAGTTCACGGGCCTGGCCGATGAGGCGAGCGGCTACCAGCTCATCCGCCCCGGTCAGCAGGTGTTCGAGCGTCTGGAGGCCCTGCGCTGTCCGAGCGTGGCGGCCATTCACGGCTTTGCGCTCGGCGGCGGGCTGGAGCTGGCGCTTGCCTGCCACTATCGGGTGGGCGTTGCGGATGAGCGCCTGTCCCTGGGTCTGCCGGAGGTGCTGCTGGGGATCCATCCCGGATTCGGCGGCACGGTGCGCAGCGTGCGCCTGGCCGGCGTGCGTGCGGCGATGGAACTGATGCTCACCGGCAAGCCGGTGCGGGGCGAGAAGGCGTTGCAGATTGGCCTCCTCGACCGGCTGGTCCCGGAAGAGCAGCTGCGGGCCGTGGCACGCGAACTGGTACTCACCCCCCCCGCGCGGCGCCGCGCGCCCCTGGGCGAGCGTCTGCTGAGCACAGCCCCGGTGCGCCCGTTCGTGCGCGGTTCGCTCATCGCCCAGGTTGCCCGGCGTGCCCCACGTGCACACTACCCGGCGCCCTACGCCATCATCGACCTGTGGTCGCGCTTTGGCGCCCACGGTGTGCGGGCGTTCGATGCCGAAGCGCACTCGATCGCGCACCTGTTCACCACCGAGACATCGCGCAACCTCGTGCGCGTTTTTTTGCTGCAGGACCGGCTGAAAGCCGGCGGCGCCAAGAGCGCCGCGGATGTAAAGCACGTGCACGTGGTGGGCGCGGGTGTCATGGGAGGCGATATCGGCGCCTGGGCGGCGCTGCGCGGCTTCACCGTCACCTTGCAGGATCGCACCCTCGAGCTCATCCAGCCGGCGCTCACGCGGGCGGCGGCGCTGTTTGACAAGCGCGCGCGCGAGCCGGCGAAAAATGCCGCGACCCGCGCCCGGCTCACCGCCGATGTCGACGGCGCCGGCGTCGCCGCGGCGGACGTCGTGATCGAGGCGATCTACGAGAACCTCGAAGCCAAGCAGGAACTGTATGCGCGACTCGAGGCGCGCATGAAGCCCGGTGCGCTGCTCGCCACCAATACCTCCAGCATCATGCTCGAGCCGCTGGCGGCAAAGCTCAGCCGTCCCGGGCGCCTCGTGGGCCTGCATTTCTTCAACCCCGTGGCACAGATGCCGCTGATTGAAATCGTGCACGCCGCCGATTCCGATCCGGCCGCGGTTCAGACCGCTACTGGATTTGCACGCCGCCTCGACAAGTTGCCGCTGCCGTGCAAGAGCGCGCCCGGGTTCATGGTGAACCGGGTGCTGACGCCCTACATGTACGAGGCGATGCTGCTCGCGCAGGAGGGCACGCCGCCTGAAGTCATCGACAAGGCGGCGACGGATTTCGGCATGCCGGTTGGACCGATTGAACTGGTGGACATCGTCGGCCTGGACGTGGCCGCGCACGTCGGCGAGATCATCGCCGCGGAGCTCTCCCGGCCGGTCACCACCATCGCCCGTCTCAATGAGCTGCTGGCTGCCAGGAAACTCGGCCGCAAGAGCGGTGAGGGTTTCTATGTGTGGCGGGACGGCAAGGCCGTGAAGGCACCGGCGGCCGCGGCGCCGCCCGCCGCCGATCTCATCGACCGCCTGGTGCTGGTGCTGGTGAATGAATGCGTCGCGTGTCTGCGCGAGGGCGTGGTGGAGGATCCCGACCTGGTCGATGCGGCGGTGCTGTTTGGCGCCGGCTTTCCGCCGTTTCGTGGCGGTCCTCTCAGCTACGCACGCGCCCGCGGTATGCAGGCCGTGGTTGCGCGACTGCAGGAACTGGCAACGCGATACGGCGCACGTTTCCAGCCGGACGCGGGCTGGCAGGCCCTTACCGGCCGCAAGGCAGCGTGAACCGCATCCCGGGAGCACGCCGGCCCCTGTGCTACCATCGAGTTGTATCGCATTGCAGCACCCGTTGTGCGCGATGTGAACCAGTTCCTATTTCGCCGGCTTGATGAACCCGATGCAACAGCAAGCAACATCCGAAGAGCAGCAGGCAGCCTCGGTGCAATTGCTGCGGATGTTCGCGCCGCTCAATGCCATGAAGCGCGAGAATCTCACCGCGCTGGTGCGCAAGGTGAGCGTGCGCACGCTGTCCGCCGGTCGCGCGCTGTTCTCGCAGGGCGATACCGACAAGCGCACGCTGTGGCTGATCAGCGGCACCCTGGAAGTGAATGAGAACAACCGCAACGTAGCGGTATTGCGCGGCGGCACGCCTGAAGCAAAGAACGCGCTGGATCCGCACACGCCACGGCGGATGAGCATGCGCGCGGTCGATGACGTCAGTTATCTCGCCATCGACTCGGATCTGCTGGACGTGATGATCACCTGGGATCAGACCGGCAGTTACGAAGTCGAGGAGTTGCAGGCGCAACTGCAGAACGCCGGGTCTGAGGACTGGATGACCACGCTCCTGCAGACCAATGCCTTCCACCGCATCCCGCCCGCCAACATCCAGGCGATCTTCCAGCGCCTGCAGCGCTTCCCGTGCAAGGCGGGCGAGGTGGTGATCAAACAGGGCGAGGAAGGCGACTACTTCTACATCATCGTGCAGGGCAAGTGCACGGTGACTCGCGAGACGCCCATGAGCCGCGAGGGCATCAAGCTCGCGGAACTGGGCGTCGGTGACACCTTCGGCGAGGAGGCGCTGATCGCCGAGGCCAAGCGCAACGCCACGGTGACCATGCTCACCGACGGGGTGCTGATGCGGCTCAACAAGCAGGATTTCCGCGAGCTCATGAATGAGCCGCTGCTGCAGTGGGTGACGCCCGAGCGGGCCACCGAGATCGCCGCGGGCGGCGGGCGCTGGCTCGACGTGCGGCTGCCGAGCGAGTTCCAGAACCTGGCGGTCGACGGCGCATTGAACGTGCCGCTGTACCTCATCCGGCTGAAGCTCTCGACGCTCGATCGCAACAAGCCCTACGTCGTCTACTGCGATACCGGCCGGCGCAGTTCCGCGGCGGCCTACATCCTGGTGGAGCGCGGCTTCGACGCCTACGTGCTCAAGGGCGGTGTCAGCAGCGGTGCCCTGCCGCTGACGCGCAACGGGGCCGCGGAAAAACCCTGAGGATCCGTGTCGCTGCCGTGCGCGCCTCAGGGCAGCTCGGCGAGCCATAGACGCCGGTGCCATTTTTTCTTGATTCCAAGCACTACGATGTTTGGTATTACGCCAAAGCGCGTCTGATAGACGGCAGAACAGGCTCCGCGATTCGTCAGACCAAGTGCGCCCGCAAGCCCGTCAAGACTGCGACTTCGCCGACTCTCGGCGAACTGCTCGCTGACAACGGCGCGAAGCTTCGTGCCGCCGTAGACTCGGCCCAGCAACCTTGTCTGGCGACCATTCGGGAGGATTTCGGGATCTTCGCCGCGGCGAGATAGCGCGGTTCGCGCACTGTGATGCGATGGCGCCGGCCGACCGCGCTGCCGCCGCGTTGGCGGCCATGTCACATGGTATGCGTGGGCTTGTCACCCGAGAGCGCACCGGCGAGGTACGTCTCGATTCGTTTTTGCGTCTGGCCGCGGTCCTGCTCGCTGAACTGCACACCGATGCCGGCGGTACGCTTGCCCTGGTTGCCCTGCGCGCCCTTAGGAGTCACCCAGATCACGCGTCCTGCGACCGGCAGCTTCTCGTCCTCGCCCATGAGGTTCAGCAGCATGAAAACCTCATCCCCGAGGCGGTAGTTACTGTTGGTGGGGATGAAGAGGCCGCCGTTCTTCACGAACGGCATGTAGGCCAGATACAAGGCGCTCTTGTCCTTGATGGTCAAGGTCAGAAGACCCGGTTTGTTCGTACCCGTTCGCAAATTCCTGTCCCCACCCACGATAACCGGCCGTGTATTCATCCCTGAGCCTCGCGGCCGCCCGCGCGAGCCGGCGTCAACCGTCTGAAAAGAACCTCCAGCGCCAGTCCCCGGTTGAGGGATGCGTCAACCGTGGCACGCATATCCCGCACCCCGTCCATCAGCCCAAACAGCTCCCGTATATTCAAGAACGTACCGCCCGCTGACAAGTAGGGGGCGCTCCGCACTTCTGTTAAAAAGCCTCCGTCGGCCTGCGCGCGCCGGATGCGTTCTGTGAGCCAATTCTCAAAGCACACCAGGCGCAGCGGCAACTGCGCGCGCGCCCAGCGTTCGGCCGTGGACACCGGATCCGCGTCACCGCCTGCCAGCGCCTCCAGAGTCTGACGGCTGTCGGCACCGATTTGCGCCAGCTCGGCGGGATCACCCTGCGCGAGCAGCATCGGCGCCTCCCCCAGTGCGTCCAGGGCGGCATTCCAGTCGCCCTCGCCCTTCGCCGCATTGAGCCACGCCAGGCTCTCGGCACGCAGCGGTGCCCGCACGCGCAGCCTCTGGCAGCGGCTGAGGATGGTCGGCGGCAGACGCGAGGGCTGGGTCACGACCAGCACCAGCAGTGTAGCCCCCGGGGGCTCCTCCAGGGTCTTCAGCAGCGCGTTCGCGGCAAAACGATTGAGCGCGTCCGCCGGCGTGATGATGCCGACCTTGTATCCACCGCCGTGACTCTTGAGGGAGAGCTCCTGGGAAAGATCGCGCACCTGGTCGATGCGGATCTCGCGCGACTCCTCCTCCAGACCCAGCCACAGCAGGTCAGGGTGCGCGCGCGCCGCAACCCGCCGGCAGGACATGCAGTGGCCACAGGGGGCGTGCGGCTCCCTGCACAGCACCAGCTGCGCGGCCCACACCGCGAGCCATTCCCCGCCGGCACCGGGAGCCTCGTGAATGAGCAGCGCGTGCGGCAGGCGTCCCACCTTCAGGGCCTGCGCGAGCGTCGCGGTCTGCTGCGCAGTCCAGGGTGGAACCGGTACCAGGTGCGTTGCGCTCATGCGGTGACTTCCTGGCTGAGCAGCCCCTCGAGGGCGCTGCCGATGGCGCGCTCCACCTCCGCGAGCGGCGCCGCCGGCGTCCAGCACCCGGAAGCGCCGGGGCTCGGCGCGCGCACGCGCGAGATAGCCCGCCCGGACTTTCTCAAAAAAAGCCACGGTCTCGCCCTCGAAACGATCGGACTGCGACCCCGGGCGTGCGTGCGCGCGCGCCAGCCCGGTCGCGGCCGGCAGGTCAAAGAGCAGCGTGCAGTCCGGTTCGAGGCCGCCATGGACCGCCGCGGCGAGGGTGCCGAGCAGTCCCGCATCGACACCGCGGCCGCTGCCCTGGTACGCCCAGGTCGCGTCCGTAAAGCGGTCGCAGACCACCCATTCGCCGCGCTCGAGCGCCGGCAGGATGACGTTCTGCACGTGCAGGGCGCGCGCCGCAAACATCAGCAGCGTCTCGGTTACCGGCGACAGCGTCTCCGTGCCGCGCTCGAGCACGATCTGACGTAGGCGTTCGGCGAGCGGTGTGCCGCCCGGCTCGCGCGTCAGGCGCACCGCCACGGCGCGCTCCTGCAGCCACGCGCACACGAACTTCGTGGCGGTGGACTTGCCGGCACCCTCGATGCCCTCGAGGGTAATGAATTTCCCGCGTGTCATGGCTGCGCCGCGCCGTGCGACACGGCGGTGGGTGTGGGGTGCTGCGGATGGCGCAGCCGCGCGAGGTACGTCTGCACCGCGGCATTATGCTCCTCCAGGGTGCTGGAGAAATGATGCGCCCCGTCGCCGAGTCCCGTAGCCACGAAGTACAACGCGTCGGTTGCCGCCGGATGCATTGCTGCCAGCACCGACTCGCGTCCCGGCAGTGCAATGGGAGTCGGCGGCAGGCCCTCGCGCGTGTAGGTGTTATATGAGGTGTCGGCGGTGAGATCGCGGCTGTGGATGGAGCCGTCGTACTTGTCGCCCAGGCCGTAGATGACGGTCGGATCGGACTGCAGCCGCATGCCCTTGCGCAGGCGGTTGACGAATACCCCGGCGATCATCGCCCGCTCGCTCTTGAGTGCCGCCTCCTTCTCCACCATGGAGGCGAGGATCAGTCCCTGGTATGGCGTGTCGAAGGGCAGATCCGCCGCGCGCGCCGCCCACGCCGCGGCGAGCGTGCGTTGCATGCCCTCGTACGCCAGTCCCAGGATGACCACATCGGTGGTGTTGGCAGCGAACCGGTAGGTGTCGGGAAAGAACTCGCCCTCGGCATGTTCACCCGGATGCCCGAGTGCGCCCATGATCTGGGCGGGCGTTTTGCCCTTGAGGGTATGGGTGACGTGCGGGTGCTGGTCGAGCGCTTCGAGGAACTCGGCGAAAGTCGCGCCTTCGATCACCGTGATCTCGTCCAGAACCACCTTGCCCTCTTCGAACAGCGCGATGATCTGTTCGGGGCTGGCATGCGGGGGAATTTCGTAGACGCCGGCCTGCATGCGCGGGTGAGCGCCCCGCAGCCGCAGATACCACACCACCGCGCGGCAGCTGTGCAGGGCACCCACCCTCTCGAGCCGGCTGAGCACCCCGCGCACGGTCGCACCCGGGACGACTTCGACGCGCGTGAGTGTCGCGGCAGGACCCGGAGCGTGAAACTCCCGCTGCAGCCAGACATAGCCGCCCGCGGCCGCGAGGCTGAGCGCGAGCAGCACCGCGAGCGCAGGCAGAATGCGGCCAGCGTGATTCAAGCGGAACCTCCGGCCAGCAGGCGCGCGAGCTCATGCTGCAGGCGACGGGTCACAGGTCCGGGTACCAACGAGCGGCCATCCAGTTCCCGCACGGGATGTATGCCGATCAGTGCGTTGGTCAGAAAGAGCTCCTCCGCATGGTTCACGTCCGCCGCCTGCAAGGTGCATTCTTCAACCGCGATGCCCGCAGTGCCGGCCGCGTGCAGCACCGTACTGCGCATCACCCCGGCGACGCCGCAGCGCTCGAGGCGTGGGGTCTGCAGCCGCGAATCCTGCACCACGAACACATTCGTCATGGTGCCCGAAACCAGCGCCCCGGAGCTGCTGTACATGAGCGCCTCGGTAATCGAGGGATCGGTCCACTCGCGCCGCGCGAGCACCTGCTCCAGGCGATTGCAGTGCTTGAGTCCCGCGAGCGCCGGATTCTCGCCCAGGCAGGTCGTGGCCGTGCGCACCCGGACTCCGTGAAGCGCGAGGTGCGGATCTTCCACCGGCCAGGGATACCGCAGTGTGACGCGGGTCGCTGTCCCGGTACCCGCCACCGCGTAGCCGCGCGCGGCGGCGGCGCCCCGGGTCACGAGCAGCTTGATCACGGCGCGCGGCACTGGCGCGGCGAGCTCGGCGATCTCGCGCGCGATCTCCTGGGTGTCCGCCACTGCGATGCCGAGGCGCCGGCAGCCCTCGCTGAGGCGGCGCAGGTGCAGCGGCAGGAGTCGCGCCTGTCCGCCGGTGCACGCGATGGTCTCAAAAAGTCCATCGCCGTAGTGCAGGCCGCGATCCAGAGCCGACACCTGCGTGACCGCCCGCCCGTTTACCCTGACCACCGTGATGCCATCCAGCTCCTGCATCTACACCGCTCCCAGGGCTGCCAGGAGACCCCGCGCCTTGGCGCGTGTTTCTTCGAGCTCGCGCTGCGGGTCGGAGTCGGCGACGATGCCCGCGCCGGCGCGAAAGCTTAACTGCCGCCCGCTCAGGGTCATGGTGCGGATGAGGATATTCAGATCCAGGTCCCCGGCGCGCGTGAGGTAGCCGAGCGAGCCGGTGTAGGCGCCGCGCCCTGCCCCTTCGAGTTCGGCGATGATCTGCATGCAGCGAAACTTCGGGCAGCCGGTAATGGTCCCGCCCGGAAACACCGCGCGCAGCGCCCCGATGGGCGTCACGTCCTCGCGCAGCACGCCGCTGACGTTGGATACGATGTGGTGCACGTGGGTATAGGACTCGATGGTCATGAGTTCATCGACGCGCACCGTGCCGGCCTCGCACACCCGCCCGAGATCGTTGCGCTCGAGATCAATGAGCATGATGTGCTCGGCGCGCTCCTTGGGATGCGCCGCGAGCTCGGTCATCTCGCGCAACTCCAGTCCGGGCGTGCCCGTGCGCGGACGGGTACCGGCGATGGGGCGCGTGTCGATGCGCCGTCCGCTCACCCGCACGAGCCGCTCTGGCGAGGAACTGAGGATCGCAACCCCCTCCCGCTGCGCGAGCGCGGCGAAGGGCGCGGGATTGGCCGCGCACAGCCGCTCGTACCAGGCCGCGGCGCGCGCGTCACGGATCGCGACCTCCCACGGCCGCGACAGGTTCGCCTGGTAGATATCCCCGGCGCGAATGTATTCCTTGGCGCGGCGCACGCGCTCCAGATACGCCCGCGGGTCCTCTTCGTGCACCGCTCCCAGAAGCGATCCGCCGCTGCCCCGCGTAGCGGCCGCGATCGTCCCCGTCCCCTCGCGGGCCGCCGCGGTCGCCTCGGCCAGCAACTCTTCCAGGGCATCCTCCGCCCCCTGCTCCGCAACCGCGAACCCGCGTCCACTCGGGAAGTCGTAAACCAGCGCCGCCTGCGTGCGCACCGCGAAGGCCACCCACGGCAGCGGTGTGCGCGGCAGCTGCAGTCGCGGTTCGATCTCCCCGGCGAGCTCATAACCAAGATAGAGCGCCCAGGCGCCGGCGAAGCGCAGCGCGCCGTCGTGCGTGGCGGGCGCGCGTTCCGCGCGCCACCAGTGATCCAGCGCGGCAAGGAAGCTCGTGCCGTCCGCCGTGAACCCGTCCGCCTGCAGACGCCCGTCGCCGTGCAGGACCAGCGCGGCGCGCGGCGCGGCAAACAGCACGCTTTGTGTGCCAAGCGAGCCGCTCGCGGCGCTGTCGAGCAGCAGCGGGTAGCGCTCGGGTGCGCGCGAGGCGAGCTGCCGCAGGAGCGCCGGGGGTGCGTCGAGCTCGCGGACGAGGGGTGCGCGCGTGGCGGTAAGCCTGCTTGAGAAACGCGCTAGGCGCTGAAGCGCCGGAAAATCAGCGACCCGTTGGTGCCGCCGAAGCCGAAGGAGTTCGAGAGCGTCACGTCGATCTTCATGCGACGCGCGGTGTTCGGCACGTAGTCGAGGTCGCACTCCGGATCCGGGGTGCGGTAGTTGATGGTCGGCGGCGCCACACCGTCGCGGATCGCGAGCACCGAGAAGATCGCCTCGACAACCCCGGCGGCCCCCAACAGATGTCCGGTCATCGACTTGGTGGAACTCACCGCGACACGCCTGGCGTGGTCCCCGAAGGCGCGCTTCATGGCCACCGTCTCGGCCTTGTCGCCGAGCGGCGTCGAGGTCGCGTGGGCATTGATGTACTGCACGTCGCCTGGGTTCAGACTCGCGTCCCTGAGCGCATTCACCATGGCGAGCCGCGCACCCTCGCCGTCCTCGGGCGGCGCGGTGATGTGGTACGCATCCCCGCTCATGCCAAAACCCACGAGCTCCGCCTGGATGCGCGCGCCGCGCGCGCGGGCGTGCTCGAGTTCCTCGAGTACCATCGCGCCGCCGCCATCGCTCAGCACGAACCCATCGCGGTCCTTGTCCCAGGGACGACTTGCCTCGGTGGGCGCATCGTTGCGCGTGGACAGCGCCTTGGCCTGCCCAAAGCTGCCCAGCCCACAGCGCGTGGTGGCCATCTCGCCGCCGCCGGCGATGATCACATCCGCATCCCCGTACTGGATGGTGCGCATCCCGAGTCCGATTGCATGCGTCGAGGTCGTACAGGCGGTGACGACCCCCAGGTTTGGGCCCTTCAGTCCGTAACGGATAGAGAGGTGCCCGGCGATCATATTGATAATGGTCGCGGGGACGAAGAACGGCGAGATCCTGCGCGGGTTATTCGCCTTCAGGTACTCACCGTACTCGGCCTCGATGGTTCCGAGTCCGCCGATGCCGGCACCGCACACCGCTCCGCAGCGGGTGGGATCCGCCCTGGAGAAATCCAGCCCCGAATCGGTGACGGCCTGCACCCCGGCGGCCACGCCGTAGTGCATGAAGTCGTCCATGCGGCGCGCTTCCTTGGGCGGAATGTACTGGGCGACATCGAAGTCGCGCACCGCGCCGCCGAAGCGCACCGGAAACGCGGACACGTCAAAGCGCGTCACCGGGGCGATACCGCTCTCCCCGCGCAGCACCGCGTCCCATGCCGATTGGACGGTGCTCCCGACCGGAGACACCATCCCGAGCCCCGTAACGACGACGCGGCGCTTGCTCACACGCTTTCCTGTGGCGCCTGCAGCGACTTCAGGACTTGCTGCGGCGCTCGTTGATGTAGTCGATGGCCTGGTGGACGGTCGTGATCTTCTCAGCGTCCTCGTCCGGGATTTCGATCTCGAACTCCTCTTCGAGGGCCATGACCAGCTCGACCGTGTCGAGTGAATCGGCTCCCAGGTCGTCAACGAACGAAGCATCGTTCGTGACCTGCTCCTGTTTGACGCCCAGCTGTTCGGCCACGATGGCCTTGACCTGCTGCTCAACAGTGCTCATTAGCGGTTGGTCCTTGTGTAGGCTTGAAAATTAGTTTCCCCGTCGCCGACCGAGGGCGACAGCGGGCGCGGTATTGTAGGGGAACACCCCCCGGGGTGCCACTCGCCCGCCGTTCCTGCGAGTGGTTGTTTTTACTGACGAAAGTGGCGTATAGCAACGGCCGCACGCCCCGGACGCCCGGCGCTCAGGGCATGTACATGCCGCCATTGACGTGCAGGGTCTCCCCGGTGATATAGGCGGCGTGCGGGGACACGAGGAACAGCACGGCCGCGGCGATGTCGGCGGGCGTCCCCAGGCGGGCCATCGGAATTTGCTGCAGGAGCGTCGCGCGCTGGGGTTCATTCAGCGCCCGCGTCATGTCGGTGTCGATGAATCCCGGGGCCACCGCGTTCACGGTGATGCCGCGGGTTGCGAGCTCCTTGGCGAGGGACTTGGTGAATCCCAGCAGGCCCGCCTTGGCAGCCGCGTAGTTGGCCTGCCCGGCATTGCCCGTCACCCCGACGATGGATGTCAGGTTCACGATGCGTCCGTGGCGATCCTTCATCATGCGCCGCAGACACGCCTTGGAAAGGCGAAACACGGCCGTGAGATTGGTCGCAATCACGGTGTCCCAGTCCTCCTGCTTCATGCGCAGCAGCAGCATGTCGCGGGTGATTGCGGCGTTGTTGACGAGGATGGTCGGCATCTCGTCGGCGCTCTCCAGCTCGTTGACCAGCGCGTCGATGGAGGCGGGGCTACTGGCATCGAGCACCGCTCCTCGCCCCCTGATCCCGCGCGCCGCAAAC
The DNA here is from genome assembly GCA_963718865.1 of uncultured Gammaproteobacteria bacterium. Taxonomy (GTDB): domain Bacteria; phylum Pseudomonadota; class Gammaproteobacteria; order Steroidobacterales; family Steroidobacteraceae; genus 13-2-20CM-66-19. Next base: position 468,690 of record CAVRAE010000003.1, read on the forward strand.
TCGGCCGTGAGTTTTTCTGCGCCGGCGCCGGTGGTCGAGGTGCCGATGAGATGCGCGCCGGCGCCGCCCAGGGCGAGCGCGATGGCATGGCCTATGCCGCGCGAAGCACCGGTGATGAGTGCGACGTCGTTTTCAAGCATGAACATCCCCCTTAGCCCATCGTCGCCGTCAGCGCGCTTGCAATGGAAGCCGGATCCTCGAGCGCGAGAAAACTCAGATCCGCGCGGCGTTCGATGCGGCGATTGAGCCCGGTGAGCACCTTGCCCGGACCGCACTCGATCACCTGCGCGATGGCGCCCGCGCTCACCGCGCGCAGCGTCTGCGGCCAGCGCACCGGGCTTGAGATCTGCCGCACCAGCACCTGGCGGATCTCATCCGGCTCACTGTGCGCCCCGGCATCCACCGCGCTCACGTAGCGGATACGCGGCGTGCGCACTGCGAGCGCCCGCAGGCGTTCGCCCAGGCGCTCACCCGCGCCGCGCATGAGGCTGGTGTGCGAGGGCACGCTCACCGGCAACACCACGGCACGCTTGGCACCACGCGCCTTCGCCAGTTCGATGGCGCGCTCCACGGCGGCACGCTCCCCGGCGATCACCACCTGGGAAGGTGAATTGAAATTGGCTGGCTCAACCACCGCGCCCTGGGCGGCCTCGCGGCAAGCCGCCTCAACCGCCTCGTCCTCAAGCCCGAGGATCGCCGCCATGGCGCCGGTGCCGGCCGGGACGGCCGCCTGCATGAACTCACCGCGCAGGCGTACCAGCTCGACCGCGGCACGGAAGTCCAGTGACCCGGCGCACACCAGCGCCGTGAACTCCCCGAGGCTGTGTCCGGAAACCACCGCAGGATCGCCGCCGCCCTGCGCGCGCCAGGCGCGCCAGGTTGCCACGCCGGCCGCGAGCATCGCCGGCTGGGTGCGTTCGGTGGCGTTGAGTGCCTCCGGCGGCCCCTCGCTTGCGAGCGTCCACAGATCGTAACCCAGCACGGCCGAGGCCTCCCCGAAGGTCTCGCGCACCGCCTCATACGCGCCACCCAGCGCGCCGAGCATGCCAACCGACTGCGAGCCCTGGCCCGGGAACACAAAGGCAAACGACATGAGCCCCCTTCAAAAACCGCAGCGAGTATAGCGGCTCACGCCGCCGGCCTAAGAAACGCCGCCACCGCCGCGCCCCCGATCACCCCGTAAAGGTGCGCCTGGGTCACCACCGACCCGCCGGCGAGCGGCAGCGGGCCGACCCAGTGCTCCCAGCTGAGCTTCAGCGCGAGAAACCCCGCCAGTACCCACCCATCGCGCTCGCGGCGGCGGATATGCGCCAGGGCTCCCGCTGCCATGACGCCGTGCAACGCTCCCGAGGAACCCACGTACCACTGCACGGTCGAAGCGCACAGCCACAGTCCCGCATCGATGGCAGCGATCGCCCCCAGCACCACGAGGAGCCACTGACGCGCGGAGTAGTCGCGGGCGAACAGCGCCCACATGAGAGCCAGCCCACAACAGTTCAGCAGCGCGTGCCGCAGGTCCAGGTGAACCAGGTGCCCCGTCAGCAGCCGCCAGGCTTCCCCGCCGGCAAGCGCCGTGCGGTCGTAGCGCAGCAGCGTGCGCGCGCTTTCGCCCGCCAGCCCCAGCAGCAGCAGCGCCGCACAGCCCGCCAGGAGGATAAGTCCCCGGGCGCCGTCGCAATTGAGAGACTTGAGCGCCCTGTGCACGTGGTTCACAGGGTAAACGGACCCCATTTGTTATGATCCCGACCCGTTTTATGGCCTCAACGGCGGCCGTGCCGCCTACGGAATACATCGCATGAGTTACATCGCCCGCGAGGTTAGCAGACACCGGGGTGCGCGGAACGCGCGCGGCTTTACCCTCATCGAGATCATGGTGGTCGTGATCATCATCGGCCTGCTGGCAGCTTTCATCGTGCCGAAGGTCATCGGCCAGGTCGACCAGGCCAAGGTCAGCAAGACCAAGGCCGACATCCAGTCGCTCGAGGCCGCGCTCACCATGTACCGCATCGATAACTCGCGCTTCCCGACCACCGATCAGGGCCTCACCGCGCTGGTGCAGAAGCCGAACGATCCGGCGATCAAGAACTGGAAGCCCGGCGGCTACCTGGACCGCATCAGCAAGGACCCGTGGGGCAACGACTACCAGTACGCGTATCCCGGCACACACGGCAAGGACTACGACCTCTTCAGCATGGGCGCGGATGGGCAGCCGGGCGGTGAAGGCCTCGATGCAGACATCGGCAACTGGAATCTCGGCGACTAGTCGATGGGAAAAAGTCGCCTGCGGCGCACCGGCGGTTTCACCCTCATCGAAATCCTGGTGGTGGTGGTCATCATCGGTGTGATCGCCGCCGGCATGGTGCTGTCGGTGAGCCTGACGGGGCGGGACCGCGACCTCGAACGCGAGAGCAATCGCCTGTCCGCACTCTTCGACTACACGCGCGAGCAGGCGGAGCTGCAGAGCCGCGAGTACGGCGTGATGTTCAAGGACGATGGCTACGAGTTTCTGACCTATGACGTGCGCCGGGCTGCATGGCGCGGCATCACCGATGATGACGCCCTCGAACCGCGCAAGCTCCCCGACGGGCTCGGCGTGAAGCTCACCGTCGATGCGCGCCCGGTGGTGCTCACCCGCCCCGCCGATGCCAAGGACAAGACGCCACAGGTCATGATTTTTTCCAATGGTGACCTGACGAATTTCGCCGCAACGCTGGAGCGTGACAGCGGCGTGCGCAGCGTCACTCTCGCGCAGGACGACAAAGGCGTCGTGGTGCTGCAGCCCATGGTGGAGGCCAAGCCATGAGGCACGGGCGCGGCTTCACGCTGATCGAGGTGCTGGTGGCGCTCGCCATTGTGGCGGTTGGCATGGCGGCGGTGATGCGCGCGCTGACTTCCTCTGCCGATACGGTCTTCTACCTGCGCGACAAGACCTTCGCGCAATGGGTGGCGCTGAATCAGATCGCGAACCTGCGCCTGAGCGGCCAAACGCCGGCGGTCGGCAACAGCGACGGTGATCTCGACTACGCCGGCCGCAAATGGCACTGGCGCCAGGAAGTGGTCGCGAGCGAAGTTCCGGGCGTCGAGCGCATCGACGTGAAGGTGCGGCCGACGGATCTTAAGGTCGAGGACGAGGACAGCGGCTGGTACACGACGGTGAGCGGAATTTACGGCGATGCGGTTGCGGCGCCGCGCGGCGATACGCCCGACTGGGGCTCGCAACTGCTCGCCCCCGCCCCCGGCGGCGGGACTGCGACCGGGACCCCCGGCACGATCCAGGGCACGATCGGTTCGCAGGGCACCAGCGGTTCCACGGGCACGCTCGGCTCACCCGATCCCAGACAATGAGAGCGCGCACTCACGGCTTCACGCTGATCGAACTGCTGGTGGCGCTGTTCATCGCCGCACTCATGTTTGCGATGGGCTACGGCGCCTTGAGCCAGGGGCTGAAGAATCACGAAACGCTGAAGGATCAGCAGGCACGCCTGCTGGCGCTGCAGACCACTATCCGCCTCCTCGAGCAGGACTTCGTGCAACTGACGCCGCGGCCAGTGCGCCAGGCGGTCGGGGACGAGCCCGCACAGCCGGCGCTGCAATCCGGCAGCGCCGGCACCCCGCCGATCGTGGCATTCACGCGTGGCGGCTGGTCGAACCCGGCGGGCCTGCAGCGCACCGGGCTGGAGCGCGTCGCCTATGTGCTCGAAGACAACACGCTCAAGCGCGAGCACTGGAACGTGCTTGACCCGACGCTCGCGAGCACCACGGTCAAGCGTGACCTGCTCACGCACGTGAAGAATTTCAGCCTGCGCTACATGGACGTCAACCGGGTGTGGCAGCCGCAGTGGCCGCCGCCGACGGTGGCCGGTGTTATCGCCCAGGAGAGCAACCTGCGCCTGCGCCCGATCGCCGTGGAGGTCACACTCGACACCGACGACTGGGGCACCATCGTGCGCGTCATCGAGATCGCCGGATGAGCACCCGCGGCCGCGCGCAGCGTGAGCGTCCCGCGCCGCCGCGCCATGCACAGCGCGGCATTGCGCTGCTGGTGGCGATCCTGCTGGTGGCGCTCGGCACCATGCTGGCGGCGGCGATTGCCTACGAGAACGCCATGACCGCGAGACGCGGCGCGGCCACCTACGCATTCGATCAGTCGCTGCTGGTGCAGGAAGGCGCCGAAGCGCTCGCCGCCTACGGCCTGCGCGAGGTGTGGCGTTCGAATCAGCAATACACCTACGCCAACCAGGGCTGGGCGAAGCCCCTGGGTCCCATCGAAGTCGTGCCGGGTGTGATGCTCGAGGCGCAGCTCGAGGACCTGCAGGGTCGCTTCAATCTCAACAACCTCGTGAACGAGGACGGTACGCCGGATGCCACCCAGGTCCAGGCGTTTCAACAGCTGCTGGCGATGCTGGGGCTGGAACCCAAATGGGCCGGTTACATGGTCGACTGGATCGACCGCGACATCGTCCCCTCCATTCCCGACGGGGCCGAGGACAGCGTGTACATGGGACAGAACCCGCCGTACCGTACTCCCAACCGCTACATCACCAGCCCCAGCGAGCTCATGGCCTTGCCGGGCTTCGGCCGCGATCGCTACCTGCGGCTCGCACCCTATGTCACGGCGCTGCCGTGGGGTCAGCATCTGAACATCTGTACCGCCTCGGGTGTGCTGCTCGATGCGTTCCTCGGCCACGGTGACTTCAGTTCCGACCCACAGGGGCTGGAGCGCAACCGTGAAGCCGCCCCCGGATGTTTTCCGAAGGTGAGCGACTACCAGTCGGCGTTCAACAACACCAACCCGGCCGCCTGGAGCAACACGCAGAAAGAGATCCAGATCAACTCGCACTACTTCCGGCTGACCAGTTACATCACTATTGGCAGTAGTGAATTCAACTTGTACAGTCTTCTGTACCAGGATGGTCAGAACGGCGGCGCGGTGCGGCCCATCCTGCGCAGCTACACTGCCGACTGATCATGACGAGACTCACCCATGGCTGACTGGTTGCTCATTCGCCTAGCGCGCGCGCCCGGCGGCAACGCCGCGTGGCTGACCGCCGATTCGCGCGGTGCGGCCACCAGCGCCCCGCAGGAGGGCCCGTTATCTCTCGCCGCGCCGCGCGCGGCGGGACGGCGGGTGTGCGTGCTGGTTCCCGGCACGGATGTTCTTCTCACCGAGACCGAGGTGCCGGCAAAGGCCGGCGCCCGCCTGGCGCAGCTGGTGCCCTACGCACTCGAAGAGCAGCTGGCGGATGACATCGAGAAACTGCACTTTGCCATCGGCAGGCGCGCCGCGGACTCCTCCCCCGCGCCGGTTGCCGTGGTCGCCCGCTCGCTGCTGCAGGAGTGGCTGACGACGCTGCGCGCCGCCGGGATCGAGCCGGCAGTGATCTATGCGGACAGCGACCTGCTGCCGGAAAATCCCGGCCAGGCGGTGGCGCTCCTTGAAGAGGACGCGGTGGTGGTGCGCCCGCCCGGTGGCGCACCGGTGACGCTGCCCGCGGCGGCGCTCGGTGAAGCACTCGATATCGCCCTGGCTGGCGCGGAGGGTGGCGGCCGCGGCCTCATCCTCTACACCGGTGCCGCCGAGTGGCAGCTGCACTCGGCGCAGGTCGAGGCGGCGCGTGCGAACTTCGACGGCATCAAGGTGCAGCTGCTGACCGGCGGACCACTGGCGTTGTTCGCACAGCAGCTCCCCTCCGCGGCTCCCATCAACCTCCTGCAGGGCAGCTATGAGCCAACGAGCTCGCAGGCAGCCGGGCTGCGCGCGTGGCGCGTCGCCGCGATGCTGCTCGCGGGCCTGATTGCACTGCACGTGGCCGGCAAAGCCTGGCAGCTGCACTCGCTGCACAGCAAGGAACACCAGGTCGATGCTTCGATCCGCGATACCTTTCACCTGGCGATGCCCGGTGTGCAGAGCACCGCCGATGCACGCCATCGCATGGAACAGCGCCTGCAGAGCGCACGCGGAGCAGGCCAGGGGCTGCTGGCGGCACTGCAGGCGCTCGCCCAGGCACGCGATACGGCCCCGGGCACCAGCGTCCAGGGACTCACGTTCCGCGACGGCACGCTGGATCTGAAACTCTCGGTACGGGATGCGGCGAGTCTTGACCGTGTCAGCCAGTCGCTGCACAACAACGGCTGGCAGGCGAGTCTCACCGGCGGCAGCAATGCCGGCAACGCCTACGAGGGACGCATCCAGGTGCGGGCCGGAGGAACCTGAAGCGTATGAAAACCGAACGCAACTCCCTGTCGCTGGAATCCTTCGCCGCCCTGCCCGCGCGCCAGCAGCGCCTGGTGGTCGGCGGTATCGCGGTGGCCATCGTGCTGCTGATCGTTGCGGTTCTGCTGCCCCTGGACCACAGCGTTTCCAGCGCCCGGCAGCGGCTGGCGAAAAAACGCGCGGACCTCGTGTGGATGCAGGGCGTGGCGCCGGAACTGGCGACCGCCCCGGCGCCGCCCTCGGCGAGCGGCGAGTCGCTGCTGGTCATCATCGATCGTTCGGCGCGTGAATCGGGACTCTCCTCGGCGCTCACCGGCAGCGAGCCGGGCACCGGCGGCAGCCTCGCGGTGCGGCTGCAGAAAGCGCCGTTCGATACCCTCGTCGCCTGGCTCGCGCGGCTCGCGCAGCAAAACGGCATCGTCGTGGATTCCGCCACCATCGACAGCGCCGGCGCACCGGGGCTGGTGAACGCCGCGGTCGTACTGCGTTCGAGCTGAAGTGAAGCGCGGAACCTGGATCGGTGTGGCCGCGGCGGCCGTGTTCGTGGTCGTGTTCGTGGCGCGCATCCCGGCAAGCTGGCTGATCCCGACGGGCGGCGCGAACGCGTTGTGCGCGAGCGTCGAGGGTTCCCTGTGGAGCGGCTCGTGCAGCGGCATGAGCATCGCGCACAACCCGATCGGTGATGTCACCTGGGAACTGCATCCGCTGCGCCTGTTCGCAGGCGAGCTTGCCGCTCATGCCACCGCGGTTCATGGGGCGGCGCAGGCGAGCGCAGACGTGGCGCTGTCCTTCGGGCAGCGCATCACGGCGCACAACCTCGTGGGCGATCTGCCGCTCGATCCCGCCATCATTCCCGGGCTGCCAGCCACGCTCAAGGGCCGCGCGCACTTTGACCTGCCGTTCGCCCGCATGGAGCGCGGGGTGATCAGGCAGCTGCAGGGCCGCATCGAGGTGCACGATCTGGAAGATCTCAGCGGCCGGGCGACCCCGCTCGGCAGTTACGCCATCGAGTTCCCCGCCGGCGCCACCGGCGACCCGGTCGGCAAGCTCCACGACCTCGACGGCCCGCTCGCCGTCGAAGGAACGATGCGCCTGACACCGCAACCCGGATTTGATCTGCAGGGCGAGGTCACCGCCCGGCCCGGCGCGCCACCGGAACTCATCAACAACATCCGCTTCCTGGGTTCACCGGATGCGCTCGGGCGGCGGCCCTTCGGGGTCAGCGGGACGCTGTAAGTTCGCGCATCACGCCCAGCAGCGGAAAGTACAGCGCCACCCGCACCGGCTCGGGCCCCAGGGCCCGAGCCAGCGCCGCGTAGACGCTCAGCTGCGCGGTATAGCGCTGCATTTCCTGCTCGAGAAACGCATCCAGCCCCCCGCCCTCGTGGCGGCTGGTCTTGTAGTCGATTACCCAGCGCGTGCCGGTCTCGTCGACGAAGCAGCGATCGATCACCACGCTGCGCAGCCGCCCCTCGCTTAAGCCCGTCAGCGGCAGCTCGCTGTATGCCTCGCGATGGCGCGCGAGGATCCAGCGGCCGCGCTCATCCGCGAAGGTGCGTTGCAGCGCCGCGGCGATGATGCGTGCGGCCTCGGGCCGCTCGGCAGCCGCGACACCCTGGCGCCGCAGCTCCCCTTCGAGCCTCTCGTGCTGCGCGTCGATCTGCAGTGCGCTGAGGAGTTCCCCCGAGTCCGCAGCCCGTGCGAGCCACGCATGCACGATGGTGCCGATGTGCCGCTGGGTTTCGCCGACCCAGCTGAACTCCTGCACCTCGAGAGCGGCGCGCGCGAGCGGCAGGTGTACGAGTTGCGGCGCCGCGGGAAGCTCCGGGGGACTCCAGGCTGGCACCAGGCGCCGCAGCAGTAGCGGCGCCGGCTTGCCGGATGCGGGTGCGGCTGCCGTGTCGCTTGCAAACGAGTCGCAGAGCGCCGGCCACAGGCAGGCAAGAAGGCTGCGCGGGTCGGGGCTGATGCCCCCGTCCTTCCTGGTGTCCGGCGCGGCGGACAGATGCAGCGTCTGGCGCGCCCGCGTTGCGGCCACGTATATGAGACGCGTGCGCTCGTTTGCAGAGCGGGTTTTCTGCAGGGAGCGGATGAGCGCGCTCAAGGGCTCGCGCCTGGCGCGCTTGTCGTCGGTGGCGGGCGCCACCGCCATGAGCAGATCACTCTCATCGCCGCCGCGCGGCAGATCGATCCACTCGAGCAACGCGGTGTCGCCCGAGTCCGGAACACGCTCGAGCCCGGGTATGAACACGTGATCGAACTCGAGCCCCTTGGCGCGGTGAATGGTCATGATCTGCACCGGCTTGCCGGAAGCCGCGCGCGGGGAGCTGTACAGATCCGCAAGCAGCGCCGGAAAATCCGCAGGCCCGCGCCATGCAAACACCGCGGAACGCGCGGCGAGCGCGCTGAAGAACGCGTGCGCGTCCTCAAGGTCCTGCCGGCGGTAGGCATCCGGGGCGCCGAGCCGCACCCAGGTGGCCTCGAGCCAATCCGCAGGTGGCTCGCTATCGCGCCGCTCGAGTGCCCCGGCCAGCACCTCCCGCAGCCGCTGCAGGCGCGGCCGGTCTTCCGGCAGGCAGTGCGCCAGCCGCGCGGCCTCGAACAGCGCCTCCCAGATGAGCTGCGGTTCCTTTGGGCCGGACAGGGCCGTCAGTGTTGCCAGCCGCACTCCGCACCAGGGCGCACGCAGCACCGCCAGCCACGCACTGCGATCGGCAAGATCGTGCAGGGCGCAGGTGAGCTGCACCAGGTCGCGCACGATCGGCCGCTCCGCCAGCGGCACCAGGTCCACCCCGAGCGCCTCGAGCCCGCCCGCCTTGAGCGCGCTGACGATTGCGTGCGCATGCGAGCGCACCGCGACCAACACCGCGACGTCAGCCTGCGGATCCGCGGCCTTCAGACGCACGATCTCGGCGGCCACGCTGTAGGCCTCGCCACGACGATCATCAGGAAAGAGCCGCAGCCGCGCGGCGCCGTGGGTTGCAGGCGGTGCGCGCGCCGCCACGCTCGGCGCGAAGGTCACGGCTCCAGAACGCAGGTCGTCGGCTGGCGCGAGTACCTGTGCGAACACCGTGTTGGTCCAGCTCACCAGCGCTGGCGTGGCGCGGAAATTGCGCGTGAGGCGCAGCGGCGTCAGCGGCACGTTACCGACGCCACGCTCGCGCGCGGCAATGAAGAGCCCTACCTCCGCGTCGCGAAAACGATAGATCGATTGCATCGGGTCACCGACCACAAAGAGAGTGCGGCCATCCCCCTCCTCCCATCCGGCGGTGAGCTTTTCGAGCAGCTGGAATTGCGCCAGCGAGGTGTCCTGGAACTCGTCCACGAGGATATGCCGCAGCGACAACCCGGTGCGCAACGCCAGCTCCGTCGGCTCGGACGCCGCGCTCAGCGCCTCGCGGGCAGCGCCCGAGATGTAGGCGTAGTCGACCAGGCCGCTGGAGGCGAACTGCAACTGCAGTTCGGCGGCCGCGCGTGCGAGCACGCGCGACAGCGCCGCGATTGCCTGCGTTTCCGCGGCGCTCAGCGCGGCCGGCGGCAGGGGCAGCAGTTCCCGCAGCGCCGCCTCAAGACCGGTGATGCCCGATAGATGGGAAATGCAGTCGCGCAGCGCAGCGCGCGCCGCGGGTTCCTCGTACCCGGCTCCCAGATATCGTGCGCTCAGGACCTTGCGCCAGCAGCCGCGCTCGCTGAGCGCCAGCAAGCCCAGGCGCTGCCAGCCGGCAAGCCTCGCAGGATCCGCGTCCAGGTTACCCACACCGGGCAGCGCTGCGGCGCTGCGCAGCAGTGCCTGCGGCACGAGACGCAGCGTCGCCGTAAGGCGCGTGCGGATGATGTCGGCGAGACTTGAGTTGATGCGATCGCACAGCACCTGCGGGTCGTGCTCAACGACAAAGCGCAACCAGTGGCCGCGCTGCTCCAGCATCTGGGCCAGCAGCCGCTCCACCACGCTCCAGGTGTTGTCGAACCGCTCGAACAGCAGCTCGATGTCGCCGGCGAGCTGCGTATCGTTCTCACCATCCACAAGGGTGCGGCGCGCTGCGCGGCGATAAAGCTCCCGTGGCGTATCGGTCACGGTCAGCGTGCCGCCGGCGCGCGCCGCCACCGGCAACTGGCTCGCCAGCCAGTACTCGAAGGAATCGATGGTCTGGATGCGCAGCGCCCCGGGGTCCTCGAGCAGCTTCCAGCCACGCGCCGCGGCGTGCCGCAGGACCTTCGCTGCGAGCTCCCGCAGCTGCCGTGCGCACGGGTCGGTATCGGCCACTTCGCCACGCAGCGCGCGCATCACCCGCGCACGCATCTCGCCTGCGGCCTTGCGCGTGAAGGTGATGGCGAGGATCGCCTGCGATTCATCCACCGTGCACAGGAGGCGCAGGAAGCGCTGCGTGAGCACCGCCGTCTTGCCGGATCCCGCCGGCGCCTGCAGCAGGATCGAGCGGGATGGGTCGGTCGCGCCGGCGCGCGCCGCGTCATCCGCACGCCGTTGCGCCTCACTCATTCACGCTCTCCGGCTCGCTGCCGGGGCTTTCGCCCTCGCGCTCGGCAATCCTGCAGATGTTGATGACGTGGCAGATTCTGCAGGCGCCGGGCTTCGGATCGACGCTGGCATCGCCGGCGAGAAAACCGCGGATCAGTCGCTCGAGCAGCGCGCGCCAGGCCTGCTGCTGTGCCACCCAGGCGTCCGCGGGTGCGGCGCCCGCGGCGGCCTGCACGGGCTTTACTCCCGGCAGGAGTCCGGAATTGCGCGCCACACCGTCAAAGCGCAGCGTGCGCGCGTTGACCCACACGGTGGCAAGCGCCACCACGTCGGCACCCAGCGCGGTGAGGTACGCGAGCAGTTGCGGGTACGTCGGACGTTCGTCGTACCAGTGGCCGCTGATGTGGCCACCGGTCTTGTAGTCCAGGACCGCGCGGCCGCCGCCGGCGAATACATCGACGCGGTCGATCACCATCGAAACTGTCGCTCCGCCGAGTACGAGCTCAAGCGGATGCTCGGTACTCTGTACCCGGAAGGCCGAGCGTTCACGGTCGAGTGCGCACAAGGCGCCGATGAGGCGCGCCGCGCGCCGACACTCGCGCGCCAGCGCCTGGGGAATTGCTGCGAACATGTCGATCTGCCCCTGCTCGGCCTGACGGCGGCGCCGGCGGCTCGTGCCGCGCGCCAGGAGCGCCCCCGCGGCCGCCTCCACGCTCTGCGCGATCAGCTTCCCGAGGTCCGCCTCGCTCAAGGCAGCAAGCGAATCCGAATCGCGCAGCCGACCCCACAGTTTCTCCAGCGCCCCGTGCAGCAGCGTGCCGCGATCGAGCGCGGCAATTCCCGGCTCGGCAATCTCCGGGCGCAGGCTCCCGAGGCGCAGTTCCGCGTAGGCGCGGAATGGGCAGATGTTTTGCAGGTCGAGTGACCGCGTACCGCGCGGCAGCGCAATGGCAGCGTTCCAGGGAAGCCCGGTGCCATCCTCGAGCGATTCGGTGCAGCGGTCGCGGTGCAGGTTCGCCGGTAACCACGCCGCTGCGGGCGCGTGCGGCCGCGGCGCCGCCACGGTGAACAACGGGCTTGGCGTCAGCGCCATGTCCTCGACATGTTCGGGCGCCGAGAATATGAGTTCCTCACTTGCTGCACGCCACGCGGCCAGCAGCGTGCGCGCCTGTGCGAGCCGGACCGCAGGACTGGCCGCCGGCACGCCCGCCGCGCGCTGTGCGGCCGCCGGCACAAAGGGATCAGGCGCCAGCGCCTGCGGGAAAACTTCCGCATGCATCTGCCCGACCCAGATGCCGTCGTAGCGCACGATCGGGTCGGCGAGCATGGCGGAGATCGTCACGGTGACGTCCTCGTCCGCAGGCCGGAAGGCGCTGCGCGTGGCGAGGGCCTGCAGAAGCCGCAGCGCCTCATCGCGTCCCAGGGGGCCGGTACCGGACGTCAGTGCGCCGAATTCCTCGAGCAGTTCGTGCCAGCGCAGCAGCGTCTGTTGTGCGCCACTGTCCGCGGCCGATGCCGCCGGCCAGCCGGCGGCCCTGAGAGCCGCGCGAAAACGCTCTGACCAGGTGCGCGGGGTCACGCGCGCGCCGCTGCCGTCACCCAGCTGTGCGAGCGCGCGCGTGAGTTGCGCGTCGCATTCACGCGCGCTGAGCTGCAGGTCCGCCTTCATGAGGCCGAGCGCTCCGGAGAGTTCCCGCAGGCGCACGGTTACGAACTTGCTGTCGCGCAGCTTCAGGTCCAGCCGTGCCCTCACCGCCGCGGTGGGCGCGCTCCAGTGGGGAGCGCGCAGCCAGGCGCTCAGGCGTGCGCCATCCAGTTCCCCGCCGCACAGCAATTCGAGTGTCGTCAGGGCATGCGCAATCACCGGCACGTCGGCGAGCGGCTGACCCCCTTCGATACCCACCAGCCCCTGCCACCCGCTGGTCGTCTCAAGAATGCCGCGCGGGTCGAGAGCCTGGCGGATGAGCGTCGCGAGCCGCTCGCGTGGGCCGGGCGCACCCGGCAACAGCACCAGCAGTCGCGCGTCGGGTTGGCGCAGTACCCGCTCGCGGCACCAGGCGGCGATGCGCTCGAGCTCCTCGCGACCATCTGCGCACAGCAACAGCTCCCGCGCGCCCGTGTGTGAGGCTTCACCTGGCACCGCCCCCGCGATGCGCCCCACCAGGGACGCGAGCCGCGGTGGCAGCGCATCGAAACCGCACAGGGCGGGCGCGGGCCGCGCCGCGCCCGGGGCGCGCGGGGTCGCAAGGAAGCCGTCGACGTTCAGCGCCCCGAGTGTGCGGCAGCGCTCATCGAACGCCCGCCGCGCCTGAAACAACAGCTGCGCCTCGCTGCCGGACGGACCCGCGCGCAGTCCGATGTTGTATTCGCGAGCGAGCGCACTGGCACGCTGCAGGGACTCCCCGAGCGTCGCGCCATTCAACAGCGGCAGCGTTGCGGTGATGTCCGCGGCACACTCACGCCACAGGTACCACTCCTCGGCGGCACTGAGCACCCGCGGGCCGCTCACGGGCGGCCCCTGCGCTGCCACACGCTCGGCTTCGCGGCGCAGCCAGCCGCCCGCGGCCAGCACATCCGCGCTGGCCCACACACGCGCGCCTGTTGCCAGCTGTGCCGCCGCGTGCGCAAGCCTTACCGCATGCGCACGCTGAGGCGTCGGCACGATGAGCGTATCGCCGCGCTCCAGGAGGTCAGTTATGTCGGGTGAAAGCCTAAACAAATGAGGCTGTTAAGAATACTTCCTAAGAAGTTACTTTGATCCGGAAGCGACACTCACCACGTTGCCCGCGGTACGCGGGGAGCTGCGTGGCAGCGCCGCATAGGCGGCGAGCAGGTCCTCGATGCGCGCGAACACATCCTTCAAGGTCACGGCATCCGGCAGGTTGGTGATGCGGAAATGATTGCGGTACGGGACGTTGAAGCTCACGCCGGGGGCGACCAGCACGTGCTTCTGCTCGAGCAGATCAAGCGTGAACTGCTGATCGTCGAAATCCGGCAGCACCTGCGGATCTACGCCCACAAAGGCGTACATCGCCCCACCGGGTGGCGTGAGAGTCAGGTAGCGGCTGTGGGCCGTGGCCTCGAGAATCGCGGCGCGCGATTCGTGCAGCCGTCCGCCCGGTGACACCAATTCCCTGATGCTCTGATGGCCGCCGAGCGCGGTCTGCACCGCCCACTGCGCCATGACGTTGCTGCACAGTCGCAGGGACGACAGCAGCTCGAGCCCGTTCAGATATTCGGTGGCGGTGTGGGTGCGGCCGGAAAACGCCACCCAGCCCACGCGGTACCCGCAGGCCCGGTAGACCTTGGAGAGCCCTGACAGGGTTGCACACAGTGTGTCGTGCACCAGCGTCGCCATGGGCACGAACTCGGCGCCGTCATAGGTCATCTGGTCGTAGATCTCGTCGCTGAACACGACCAGGCCGCGGCTCTCCGCCAAGCGCGCGAGGGCCTCCAGCACGCGGCGCGGATACACCGCCCCGGTGGGATTGTTGGGATTGATGACGACCAGGGCGCGGGTGCGCGGCGTCACCAGTCGCGCCAGCTCCTGCGGGTCGGGCACAAAACCGTTCTTAGGAAGGCACGGATAGTGCACCGCGCGACCGCGATTCAAGGTGACCGCCGCCGTCCACAGCGGGTAGTCCGGACTCGGCACCAGCACTTCATCACCGTCGTTGAGCAGCGCCCGTAACACCAGGTCAATGAGCTCGCTCACCCCGTTGCCGATGAACACTTCCTCGGCCGTGACGCCGGTGACTCCCCGGGCCTGCTGTTGCATGACCACCGCTTCGCGCGCCGGGAAGATGCCTTTCTGGTGGCAATAGCCTTCCGCCTCGGCGAGATTCTCGATCATGGCCAGCCGCATGGTCTCAGGCGTGCGCAAGCCGAAGGCGCGCGGATTGCCGATGTTCAGCGACACGATCTCGTAGCCCTGGCGCTCGAGTTCGTGGGCCCGCCGCGCCAGGCGCCCGCGGATCTCATAACGTACGTGCTTCAGCCCCTCACTGGGGCGGATGCTTTCTGCGGTCTTCATTGGAGCCAAGGATAGCAGCCCGATCGGCTAAAGCTCGCGCCAGCGGTGGCAGGCCACGTGACGCTCGCCATTGGTCTCTTCCCATGCGGGCAGGCGCTCCTGGCAGAGCGCGACGGCGTGCGGGCAGCGCGTGCGGTAGACGCAGCCGCTCGGCGGATTGAGCGGCGAGGGCGGCTCCCCGGGCAGCACCCGGGCAAGCCGCGCGGGCTGCAGCTGCGGGTCGGGAATGGGCACGGCCGAGATGAGCTCGCGGGTGTAGGGATGCAGGGGCCGCGCGTACAGCAGGTGCGCCGGGGCGAGTTCCATCATGCGCCCCAGATACAGCACCAGCACGCGCTCGCACAGGCGCTGCACCAGCGCGAGATTGTGGCTGACAAACACCAGCGACAGACCCGATTCGTGCCGCAGCTGCGCCAGCAGGCTCACGATCTGCTGTTGGGTGGGAGTATCGAGCGCACTCACCGGCTCATCGCACACCAGCAGTCGCGGCTTGAGGATCATCGCGCGCGCGATGCCAACACGCTGGCACTCCCCGCCACTGAGTTCGTGGGGATAGCGGAGCGTGAGGTTCGCCGGCAAGCCCACGCGCAGGAGCGTGGCGGCCACTTCGCGTTCGCGGGCGCGCACATCAAGCTCCCTCACATGTACCTGCAGGGGCTCGGCAACAATCTGCCCAACCGTGCGTCGCGGGTCGAGGCTGCCGAGCGGATCCTGGAAGATGATCTGCAGGTCCCGCCGCAGCGCCCGCAGTTCCCGCGCCGGCACCTCACCGAGCGCAGTTCCCATCCATACCACGCGCCCGGAGGATGGCTTCAGGAGCTGCAGCGCGGCGCGGGCGAGCGTTGACTTGCCGGCGCCTGACTCCCCCACTACACCTAAGGATTCACCGGCTCGCAGTCCGAAGCTGACGCCGTTCACCGCGGCCAGAGGGGTCGCCCGGCCAAACCATCGCGCCCGGACACTAAATCCCACGCTCACGTCCGTGAGGGTGAGCGCCGCCGGCTGCTGCCCGCGGGCCGGGTGCACCACCGCTGCCGATGCGGATTGCTCCAGCCGCGGGGCGTTGCGCACCAGTGCCTGGGTGTAGGGATCACGTGGCGCCTTGAGAACCGCGGCCACCGGGCCGGTTTCGATCACCCGGCCGGCGCGCATCACGACGACCCGGTCCGCAACCCCCGCCACCGCACCCAGGTCATGCGTGATGAGCACCATGGCCATGCCCTGCTCGCGCTTCAATTGCGCCAGCAGCGCCAGGATCTGCGCCTGGATCGTGACGTCGAGGGAGGTCGTCGGCTCATCGGCAATGAGCAGCTGCGGCTCACAGGCGAGCGCGATGGCGATCATGACGCGCTGGCGCATGCCGCCGGAGAGCTCGTGTGGGTACTGGCCCATGCGGCGCGCCGGGTCGCTCACCTGCACGCGCGTCAGCAGCTGCTGCGCGCGCGCGCGCGCGGCAGCCCACGAGAGTCCGCGGTGACGCACCAGCACTTCGGCAATCTGCTCGCCAACCCGCAGGTGCGGCGTGAGCGCGGTCATCGGATCCTGGAACACCATGCCGATGGCGGCGCCCCGCACCCGCTCCAGCGCACGCGGACCCGCGGTGAGCAGCTGCGTGCCGCGAAACTGCGCCTGGCCGCGCACCCGGGCGTTGGGCGGTAAAAGTCCGAGGAGCGCCTGGAACGAGACGCTCTTGCCGGCGCCGGATTCCCCGACCACCCCGAGGCATTCCCCGCGCGCGACCTCAAGATTCACGTCCGACGCTGCACTCACGAGGCCCGCGGCGGTGGCGAACGAAACCGACAGGCCGCTGAGGCGCAGCACCAGCCCGGCATCCGCCGGGGTAATCTCAGCGCTCACTTGGGATCCAGCGCATCGCGCAGGCCGTCGCCGAGCACGTTGAGGCAGATAAGCAGAGTCACCAGGAACAGCGTGGGCACGAGCAGCATCCACGGCGCCGACTGCATTTCCTGCGCACCGACGTTGATGAGATTGCCGAGGCTCGCCTGCGGCTCCTGCACCCCCAGGCCGAGAAAACTCAGGAAGCTCTCGAAGATGATCATCTGCGGAATGGTGAGCGTCGCGTAGACCGCCACCGCACCCATGAGGTTCGGCACGATGTGCCGCACCAGGATCGCCGCCGGCGCAAGTCCGGTAGCGCGCGCCGCCTCGATGAACTCGCGCCGCTTCAGCGCCAGGGTCTCGCCACGCACAATGCGTGCGGTCGTGAGCCAGCCGACGGCGCCGATCGCCAGCAGCAGCACACCGATGCTGCCGCGCTGGAAAAGCGTGGTGAGAATAATGACGATGAAGAGGTATGGCAGTGAATACAACACGTCGACGAAACGCATCATCCACTCATCCGTGCGGGCGCCGGCAAATCCCGCCACCGCACCCCAGGCAACCCCTACCCCTACGCTGACGAGGCTGGCGAGAACGCTGATGAGGAGAGACAGGCGCACACCGCACAGGGTGCGCACGAACAGATCCCGGCCAAGGCGGTCGGTGCCGAACCAATGTGCCGCGATGTGTCCCGGCGGCAGCGCCAGGTGCTGCCAGTCGAGCTGATCGAATGCCCAGGGACTGAACCAGGGCCCCGCCACGGCCAGGAGCGTGATGATGCCGAGCACCGCGAGCGCAGGCCGGATGCGGCGCGTTTTACTCATGCCGCACGCGCGGGTCGAGCCAGCCATAGAGCAGGTCGGCGAGAAGATTGAAAACCAGCAGCAGCGTGCCGTAGACCACGATCATGCCCATGACCAGCGGATAGTCGCGGTCGATCGCGCCCTGCACCAGGTAGCGCCCGGTGCCGGGGAGCCCGAAGACCGTTTCGACGACCAGGGATCCGGTGACCACGTATGCCAGGGCGGGACCCAGGTAACTCACCGCGGGCAGCAATGCCGGCCGCAGCGCGTGGCGCCACAGCACCCGCGTGCCCCCCAGGCCGCGCGCGCGGGCACTGCGGATCCAGGGACTGCCCAGTACCTCGAGCAGGCTCGCGCGCGTGAGGCGCGCCAGATACGCCGCCACCGGCAGCGCCAGCGTGAGTACCGGCAACACCAGGTAGCGCGGCGCGCCGCGCTCCCAGCCCGCCACCGGTAACCAATGCAGGGCGAGCCCGAACACCAGTGCGAGCAGCGGCCCGGTGACGAAACTCGGCAGCGCCACCGCGAGCGCCGCCAACAGCGTCACCCCATGGTCGGCTCCCCGGTCGCGCCAGATCGCAGCGGCCATGCCAGCAGGGATACCGATGACCAGCGCGAGCAGGACCGCGAACAGCCCCACCGTGACGCTGACCGGCAGACCCTGGGCGATGAGCTCGGTGACGGTGAAATCGCGCTGGCTCAGGGAAGGCCCAAAGTCCCCGTGCAGCAGCCCGCCGAGGTAGTGCGCGTACTGAGTCGTGAGCGGCTGGTCGAGACCGTAGAGGTGATCGAGGTTGGCCCGCACCGCCGGGGTGAGTGTCTGTTCCTGGTCGAAGGGGCCGCCGGGCGCCAGCCGCACGATGCAAAACGAAACGGTGACGATGACCAGCAGTGTCGGGATGAGGCCGCCGATGCGGCGGAGCGCGTAGCGCAGCATGCGCGACTTTAGGGAAGGCGCGTGTGCGGCGTCAACGCTTTCGCCGCAACCGCGCGACCCCAGCCGCTATACTGCGACTCCTATGAAACGCATCCTGGTCGGCATCAAGCGCGTCGTGGACTACAACGTGCGCATCCGGGTGAAGCCCGATGGCAGCGGGGTGGTCACCGACGGGGTGAAGATGAGCATCAACCCCTTCGACGAGATCGCTCTGGAGGAAGCGCTGCGCATCAGGGAGCGCGGTGGCGCGGAGGAAGTGGTGGTGGCCACCGTCGGTCCCGCTGACTGCCAGCAGCAACTGCGTACCGCCCTGGCGATGGGGGCGGACCGCGCGCTGCACGTGCAGGCGGACGGGGTCATCGAGCCGCTCGTCACGGCGCGGCTGCTGTTGAAACTCGTCGAGCGCGAGCAACCGCTGCTGGTGATTCTCGGCAAACAGGCCATCGATGATGACAACGGCCAGACCGGCCAGCTGCTGGCGGCGCTGTGGAACCGGCCGCAGGCGACCTACGCCTCCAGGGTCGAGCTGCACGACGGCGCGGCACGGGTGACCCGCGAGGTGGACGCGGGACTGGAGACGCTCGAGGTGGATCTGCCGGCGGTGATCACGACCGACCTGCGCCTGAACGAACCGCGCTACGTGAAACTCCCTGACATCATGAAGGCCAAGAAAAAGCCGCTCGACACCCTCACCCTGAGCGCCCTGGGCGTGGAGCCGCGGGTGCAGCTCAAGGCGGTGAGCTGGTCACCACCGGCGCAAAGACAAAAAGGCGTGCTGGTGAAGGATGCGGCTGAACTGGTCGCGGCGCTGAAGCAGAGGGGACTGCTGTGAGCAACCAAGTCCTCATCGTCGCCGAACACGATGGCGCGAAACTCAATCCGAGCACCGCGAAGTGCGTGACCTGCGCCCGTGCCATCGACGACGCCGATATCACCCTGGTGGTGTGCGCGCTGGACGCGGCGGCGGTGGCGGCCGAGGCCGCGAAGCTCGCCGGCGTCAGCCGCGTGCTCACGGTTGAGAACCCCGCCAACGAGCACGCGCTCGCCGCGGTACTCGCGCCGCAGATCGCGGCGCTCGCGGGGCCCTACTCCCACGTGTTCGGCCCCTCGACCACGTTTGGCAAGGATCTGATGGCGCGCATCTCGGGCCTTCTGGATGCACCACAGGTCAGCGACATCATGGCGGTCGACAGCCCCACGCGCTTCCGGCGGCCCGTCTACGCCGGCAACGCGATTCTCACCGTCGAGGTCGCGGCCGGCTCCAAGGTTGTCGGCACGGTGCGTACGGCTTCGTTCG
The DNA here is from genome assembly GCA_963718865.1 of uncultured Gammaproteobacteria bacterium. Taxonomy (GTDB): domain Bacteria; phylum Pseudomonadota; class Gammaproteobacteria; order Steroidobacterales; family Steroidobacteraceae; genus 13-2-20CM-66-19. The sequence continues at coordinate 488,290 of CAVRAE010000003.1, forward strand.
CGGCGGCCGCTGCTGCTGCCCCGGCGCCGATCGAGAAGGCTGCGGTGAACGTGGAGTTGCCGAAGCACACGCGCTTCGTGTCCATCTCGGCGGCCCGCAGCGACCGTCCGGACCTGCAGAGCGCCGCGCGGGTGATTTCCGGCGGACGTGCCTTAGGCAGCGCCGAGGGTTTCAAAATCCTCTACGCGCTGGCCGACAAGCTCGGCGCGGCGGTCGGCGCGTCGCGCGCCGCGGTGGACGCCGGTTACGCGCCGAACGAAATGCAGGTCGGACAGACCGGCAAGATCATCGCGCCGCAGCTGTATGTCGCGATCGGCATCTCGGGCGCCATTCAGCATCTAACCGGGATCAAGGACGCACGCACCATTGTCGCCATCAACAAGGACGGCGAGGCGCCGATTTTCGAGGTCGCGGATATCGGGCTCGTCGGGGATCTGTTCCAGATCGTCCCGGAGATCGAACGGTTGCTTGGTTAATCTGGCGGGCGCTAGACCTGCCGCGCGTGGATGACCCAGAGGTTCGCAAGGCGCTCGAGCGTCGGATCTCCCTTGACCTGCCTGAAGGTCTTCACCGCGTCATCCTTGTGGCCCCCCTTCAGCTGCGCGATGCCAAGCAGCAGTCGCGTATCGGCGGAGTTCTTCAGCCCACCTTTGGTGAGCGCCCTGGATAACTCGGCGGCGGCCTTGTCGTACTGCTGGTAGCCGAAGTACGCCTGCCCAACGCTCGCCGCCGCCTGCCCGTCGGTGGCGGCATCGGCGGCCTTCTCCGCGTTGGGCAGGTTGGCCAGAGCATCCGCTGCCGCCTTCTTGGCGCTCGCGAGCGTGCGCTGCGTGCGAGCCAGCGCGTGGGCGTCGTTCGCGAACACGCCCCGCTGCAGCCCGTTCTCCAGGGCGTGCTGCGCCTCAGCCGGCGCGCCCTGGTCCATGGCAATCGACCCCATCTCACCGTAGGCATCAGGCTGCGTGAGCACGCCGACGTCGTTCATGAGACGGTAGGCCTGCATCTTGTTGGCGTCGCCGGTGGCCGAGCGCTCCAGCGAAGCCAGCAGGCCCTGCCAGTACTCGGGCTTTGGATAGTAGGTCACCAGCCGTTCGAGCTGGCGCGTCTCGCAGGGCTTGTCATCGAGCCTGCCGCAGGCGCTGCGGGTGATGCTGAGGAGGTCGAGCTTCGGCACCTGGCCGGCCTTGATGAGGGAGTCGATGTGGCTCTCCTCAAACCTCACCGCGCCCCTGTAGTCGCCCTTGAGGTAATAGGCCTGGCCGACGAGCACGCGCGTCTCCTCATCCACGAAGCCCTCCTTGATGGCGCGGTTGCCGTACTCGATCGCCTTGTCGTAGGCCTTCAGGTTCGTATTGATTTTGACCAGCTCACGCACCTTGCTCTGGATCTGCGCCGGGGAAGTGAAACCATCTGTGAGTTGGGCCTCGTAGGTCTTCTCGACGCAGGCGTAGTCGTTGGTGCGCGCGCAGGCGTACGCCATCATCTCGTTGATGAGGTGCTGATCGTAAGGGGTCTTGCCCGGCGTGCCCTCGGCCACGCGCAGCTTCTGGATCGCCTCGGGAAACTTCTTCGCCTTGATGCTCTCCTGCGCCGATTGCAGCGGCTTCGCCAACGCCTTGCTGTTGGTGGCCTGCGCGAGAACATGCCCGCTGGCAAAGGCCAGTAACCCTGCCAGGGCGGTGCTCACCAGGAACGGGCGCGCGAATAGTGCTTTCGAATTCATTAGGTGCTCACTTTGTGCGTCTGGCTCGGGATCGCTCTTTCACAGAAGCGCCAGCATGTGTTCGGCCGAAGAAACCTTGAACTGCCCGGGAGCCTCGATCTGCACGTCGGTGGCGACGCCGTCCTTCACGATCACCGCAAAGCGCTGGCCACGGGTGCCGAGCCCGTGCGCCTTGCCATCGAGTTCCAGGCCCAGTGCCCTGGCGTACTCGCCATTGCCGTCGGCGAGCATGAGGATCTTGTCGCCGACACCCGAGGCCTTCCCCCAGGCGTTCATCACGAAGACATCGTTCACCGCCATGCAGGCGATGGTGCTCACACCCTTGGCGAGAATCTGGTCCGCAAGCTGCACGAACCCCGGCAGATGCTTGGCATCGCAGGTCGGGGTGAAGGCCCCGGGCACCGAGAACAGCAGCACGCGCTTGCCGCTGAAGAGCTCATCGGTCGTGAGGTCCTTCGGCCCCTCCTTGGTCATGCGCTTGAACTTGCCCGCGGGCATTTTGTCCCCTGCCTTGATTGCCATGGCTATGCTCCTTCGTAACTGCTGTAAGTTGTGCCGGGCGGGTCTGCGGCTGCACGGCCTGCGCCGTGCGCGCCTCGCTTACGTCGCTTTCGCGTGAATCGCCCACAGTGCCGCCAGGCGCTCCAGCACCGGCGAACCATGCACGCTTTGGAACGTCTTCACCGCGTCATCCTTGTGGCCAGACCTCAGCTGCGCAATGCCGAGATCCAGGCGCGTGTCGGCTTCGTTCTTCAGCCCGCCCTTGCTGAGCGCCTTGGAGAGCTGGTCCACCGCTTTGTCGTACTGCTGGTAACCGAGGTAAGCGAGCCCCGTGCTCGCATTCTTCAGGCCGTTGGCGGAGGCGTCCGCCTCCTGCTCGCCTTTGGAAAGTGAGGCCTGATCGATCGCCGCGGCCTTCTTGGCGGTCGCCATGAGCCCTTGCGCCTCCCCGGCCCTGCTTCCCTTAAAAGCGCCCGCGTCGGTGCCCATTTGCAGCGCGTGCTCGGCATCGCCCGCAGAACCGCGCGCCAGGGCCGTGTGGGCCATGTCGAGATAGTCGTCGGCGTTGTTCATCGCGCCCACATCGGCAATGAGCCGGTACGTCTGCAGGGTTTCGACGTCCCCTTTGGGGTGCACCAGGCTGAGAACCTCTTCCCAGGCCTTCGGCTTCGGGTAATAGGTCACCTGGTATTCGAGCGCCCTGGCGATGCAGGCATCGTCCTTGGTCTGGACACAGGAGTTCTGATAAATGGTCAGCTCGTCCGACTTGGGAGTCTGGCCCTTCTTAATAACATCGGCGATGCGGGCCTCTTCGAACTGGACCGCGCCCTTGAAGTCATCCTTGAAGTAGTAGGCGGCGCCGACAATCCCGTAGGTCTCATCCGTCGCGAAGCCGCCCTTGATGGCGCGGTTGCCGAAATCGATTGCCTTGTCGTAGTCCTTGGCCTGGTAGCGCAACTGCGTCAGCAGCCGGGTGAACTTCTGGTTATCCTCGGGCGCGGTGAAGCCGTCATCGACCTCCCCCTGCAGTGCCTTGTCGACGCACGGAGCGTCATTGGTCTGGGCACAGACAAAGGCCGTCATCTGGTAGATCACGTGCTGATCGTAGGGCGTCTTGCCAGGCAGTGCGTCCGCGGCGTGCAGCTTGTCGAGCGCCTCCGGGAACTTCTTGTCCTTGAGCAGTCCCTGGATCTCAGCCAGCGGCTTCTGCAGCGCCGCGCTCAGAGTGGGCGCCTTGGGCTGGTCCGCGCCAAGCGCCGTGCCGGCCGCTGCCACCAGCACCGCGAGGAATGCGGCGTGTGTGCCGCGCTGCCCGCCGGCTGCCTTGAAACTCACGGTGTTGCTGCGCACGGGCCGAACTATTCCTTGAACTCCGACACGTTAACGAAGCCGATCTTCTTCATGCGGTTGCGCTGCGCGGCCGCCAGTACCTTGGCCACGACGTCGTATTTCGCGCGCGCATCGGGCCGCAGGTGAATTTCCGGCTGCGGATCCTTGGCTGCCTCGACGCGGAAGTATCCTTCGAGCGTGTCCACGTTCGGGATTGGCGTGCCGTTCCACACCACCGTGCCGTCGAAATCGATCTCCAGGTCGATCACTTCCGGGCGCTGATCCGGCGGCGGCGGATTGTTGGCCTGCGGCATGTCGAGTTTCACCGCGTGGGTCATGATCGGCAGCGACACAATCAGCGTGACCAGCAGCACCAGCATGACGTCGATGAGCGGCGTCGTGTTGATGTCGCACATGACATCGCCGGTATCGCCAATACTCATAGCCATGACTTGAACTCCTAGTTCAGGCGGTAGCCGCGCACACCGTGATCCGGCTCGGTGAGAAAGCCCACCTTCACGATGCCGCCGCGCTGGATCATGTACATGACCTTGCCGATGTCAGCAAAGCGGGTGTCCTTGTCGCCCCGGATGTGGATCTCGGGCTGCGGCTTCTTCACGGCCGCCGTCTTGATCTGATCGAGCAGCGCCTGCATGCTCGGCACGGCCTTGTCGTTCCAGTACACCTGCCCTTCCTTGTCCACCGCAATGCTGATGTTCTCGGGTTTGGTCTGAGTGGGGATATTCACCGCCTTCGGCAGATCCACCTTCACGGTCTTGTTGATGACCGGAATGGTGATCAGGAAGATGATGAGCAGCACCAGCATGACGTCCACGAGCGGCGTCGTGTTGATGTTGGACATCACCGGTAGACCGCCCCCACCACCGCCGCCCGGCATGCTCATTGACATGGTTGCTTACTCCGCGGACGCCTTGGCCGCCGCCGGACGCGCGCCGCCTGCTGCCGCCGCGGCACCGCTGTCCATGCGCACTCCGCCGACAAGGTAGGCATGCAGGTCGGCCGCGAAGTTCCGCAGGGCGTCCTGCAGGACCTTGTTGCGGCCAAGCAGCCAGTTGTATCCCATGACCGCCGGCACCGCGACGAACAGGCCGATGGCCGTCATGATGAGGGCCTCGCCGACGGGGCCCGCGACCTTGTCGATGCTCGCCTGGCCGGCGATGCCGATACCTACGAGCGCATTCAGGATGCCCCACACCGTGCCGAACAGACCCACGAACGGCGCCACCGAACCTACCGTGCCCAGCAGTCCCAACCCGTTGTGCAGTTTGCTGTTCACCTGCTCGACCGCGCGTTGCAGCGACATGGTGATCCACTCGTTCAGATCGATACGATCCGTCAGCCGTCCGTCGTGGTGCGAGGCGGCGCGCAGGCCATCCTCGGCGATGCCGCGGAAGTCATCACCCTTCTTCAGACGGTCGACGCCGTCCTTGATCGAGGGCGCAGTCCAGAACTGCTTCTCCACGACCCTGGCTGATTTCTTGAGCTTCGCCTGGTCCCAGAGCTTGGTGAGCATGACGTACCAGGATGCCAGCGACATGATCGCCAGCAGAACGAGCACGGAGCGGGCGATGATGTCGCCGCCTGCCCAGAGTGCGGCCAGGCCATAAGGGTTATCGACGTTTGCGGTGGGTTGGGTATCCATGTTTTCCTCGAATCAGAAAAATTAGACCGCACGGTGTGCGGCGTCTGCATTAATTCAGTTTGAACTTGACCGGCAGCTTGGTGCACGCCTCGACCGGCTTGCCTTCCTGGGTGGCCGCCTTGAACTTGCCCGAGTTCGCGACCCTGATGGCTGCTTCATCAAGGCTGGCGGTGCCGGAGGACTTTTCGATCGTCGGTTGTTTCGAAAACTTGCCGTCCGCTCCCACGCATATGGTCACCAGGGCGGTACCCTGCTGACCCATACGCCTTGCGCTCTGGGGGTAGTAGTCATCCACGTTTAAACCCTTGGTGAGCGCAATGCCGGTCGACGCAACCGCGGCGTGGACCACCGGCGGCGGTCGCGCCACCGGCTTGTCGGTGACGTCCTGGATGGCGTTGGTCGACTCCGTCGGCACGTTGATGGTCACATCCGGCGGCGGTACTTCAACCGGTGGGCGCTCGATCTCCGGGGGGGGTGGCGGCGGCGGCAGGTCCTGCTTCTTGACCTCCTCGACGATGTCGGCGGAGATCGGTGGCGCCACCAGTTCCATCGCCCGGCGCGCAAGGCCCGAGGCCAGCGCCCAGATGACGAACACATGCAGCGCAATAATGGCCGCGAGCACCGCACCGCGGCGCGTCAGGAACGTTGAATCTTGTACGTAGGCGGCCATGAGTTGTTAGCGATGAGTTGTCTCTACACACCGGCTCCCGGCGAGGCGGCAGCGAACCAACAGTCTTATTCGTTGCCCTCTACCCGCAGGGACCGGACCCCGTGCCGGCGCAATTGCTGCCGGACTCCTTAAGCACACCAAGCAGCCCACTCATTTTCCAGCATGCGCCCCCGGGCGGGCGCGTGATTTGTAAGAATCCCCCCGGGATGCCACTCACCGCAGAGGCGATGTGAGCATGCCGCGGCGAACTGTAACCGCTGAACTTGGCACTGACAACTCCGGCGCGGCCTCAAGAGTTGCGCCGACGTGCCTGTATCGCCTCAGTCACCGCTCCGCGCGAGGCGCTGCCCACGAGCTGCGCGTACTTTGCAAGCGCGCCGGTAAGCGTGTAGGGCCTTGCGGGGTTGGCGGCCGCGCGCCGGGCGCGCAATTGCGCACCGGGTACATCCAGGTAAATCGTGCGCGCCCCTGCATCGATGCTGATGCGATCACCGTTGCGCACCAGGCCGATCGGGCCGCCGACGGCGGCTTCCGGAGAAATATGTCCGACGACGAACCCGTGACTGCCCCCTGAGAAGCGCCCGTCAGTGATCAGGGCGACCTGCGAACCCAGGCCCATCCCGGCAATGGCGCTCGTGGGGCTGAGCATTTCGCGCATTCCGGGGCCGCCGCGGGGCCCTTCGCCGCGGATTACGACCACTTCGCCGCGCTTCACGCGCCCGGCGAGGATCGCCCGGGTCGCGCGTTCTTCGCCCTCGAATACACGCGCGCGGCCCTTAAACCCAAGCCCCTCGTTGCCGGTGATCTTCGCCACAGCACCCTCGGGTGCGAGATTTCCATATAGGACCACCAGATGACTGTCTTTCTTCAGGGGGTTCGAGAGCGGGCGCACAATGTCTTGCCCGTTCATGTACATGGGAGTGTTTTCCAGATTCTCCCGCAGCGTGCGACCAGTGACCGTCCGGCAACCGCCATGCAGAAGCCCCGCATCGAGCAGCATTTTCATGAGCGGCTGAATGCCACCGATCGCCACCAGCTCGGACATGAGGTACCGCCCGCTGGGCTTTAAGTCCGCGAGCACCGGAACGCGCCTGCCGATACGCGTGAAGTCATCGAGGGTGAGCCGCACCTGTGCATCGTGGGCGATCGCCAGCAGGTGCAGCACGGCGTTGGTCGAGCCCCCGAGCGCTATCACGACCGTGATGGCGTTTTCGAACGCGCGCCGTGTAAGGATGTCCCGCGGCCGTAACCCCTCCTCCACCATCCTCACCACGGCCGCGCCTGCCCTGCGGCAGTCAGCGCGCTTGTCCTCGCCCACTGCCTCCTGGGCCGAGCTTCCCGGTAAAGACAAGCCCAAGGCCTCGATAGCCGAGGCCATGGTATTGGCGGTGTACATGCCGCCGCAGCTCCCCGGACCCGGAATGGCCGTGCGCTCGATCTCCAGCAGGCCGCCGTCCGAGAGCTTGCCGGCCGCGTGCGCCCCGACCGCTTCGAACACCGAGATGATGTCGCGGCGGGCGATGCCCGGGCGGATCGTACCGCCGTAGACAAAGACGGCCGGGCGGTTCAGGCGCGCGATCGCCATGGCGCAACCGGGCATGTTCTTGTCGCAGCCGCCGACCGCGATCAGCCCGTCGAAACCGGCTGCACCGGCCACCGCCTCGATCGAGTCGGCGATGATTTCGCGCGACACCAGCGAATAGCGCATGCCCGCGGTGCCCATCGAAATGCCGTCGGATACGGTGATGGTGTTGAAGAGCACGCTCTTGCCGCCGGCGGCGTCGATCCCGCCGCACGCCTCGCGCGCCAGCTCGCCGATGTGCATGTTGCACGGCGTGACATTCGCCCAGGTGGAGGCCACGCCAATCTGCGGTCGGGCGAAGTCTGCATCGCTGAAGCCGGTCGCACGCAGCATGGCGCGCGCCGGCGCCTGCTGCGCGCCATCCAGCACCAGGCGCGAGTGGCGGCGCGGATCAACAGGTTTTTTCACCCCGCCCCCTGTCGGCCTGCGGGCGATGGCGGCTCGCCGGCGGCGGTTGCCGTATCGGCGGGTGCGGCCGGCGCTGCCAGCAGGGCGCGCGTCTGTCTGCCGTACCACCGGCCGACGAAGCTGCCCACCGCGGCGTTCAGAAAGAACAATAGTCCGGAAGTCCCGGCAAAACGTGTCGGCAGCAACACCGCGGCGAGCGCCACCAACACCCCTACTGCCGCAAAACCGAAGTGCTGGGTGCGCGCCTGCGCCGTGCGCACGATCTCAATTGCATCCAGTTGCAGCGCGGTGCGCACCTGCCAGGCGTGCTGGTAGAGCAAGCCAAAAATCACAAACACCGCCGTGTAGCCCGCACAGAAGACCAGCATCAGCGTGACGCTCTGCGCCGGCAAAATCATGGCCGCAACCGCCGCCTGCGGCATGATGCTGCTGCCACCCAGCCCGCCGACCAGCAGCGTGAACAGGAATTTCAGCGGATAGACGTAGAACAGCACTACGAAAAGCAGCAACAGGTTCAGCACGATCACATACGGGGTCTGCAGGCCGTAGCGGCGCGAGAACAGGTAATGGTGATACCAGACCCAGGTCAGCATGATGAAACAGATGCCGAAAGCGACGAACCCCTTCATCACGGTCATGAGATCGGCGAAGTTGCGCGGTACCTCCAGCGACACCACCAGCAGCGTCACCGCAAAGGCGAATACGGCATCGGTGAAGCCCTCGAGGCGCGTGATCCGGCCCCCGCGCCATCTGAAGTGCTTCTCCGGGGCGAGCAGTTCCGCACCCAGGCTTGCGCGCAGCATGTTCATCCCCCTTCCCCGGCACCGACTTTAGCTCGTTTGACAATGCGGGCGGGGGTGTGCTGACATCAGGCACATCAGATCTGGTTCGCATCCATGATGTCCAACGCTTCCACGGCCCCTGTTTTCGCTGCGCTTCCCGGCGCCGCGCGGCCGTCGCTGCTGCTGGCACTGCCCACCCTGCTGCTTCTTATTACAGAAGCACGGTGCGGGGCAATCGCGAACGTCTGCTAAGAAACCAGACACGAGCGAAAGAAGACACCAGAAACCCCCGCACCGGCCCTGAGCCGCTGCGGGGTTTTTTATGCATGCCATCCGGCTTTGGCGGCCGGTCACGAGGAGTACCTTGAGATGAAGCTGTATTCGCAGAAAGACGTCGATCGCCGGGCTTTGAAGGGCGCGCGCGTCGCCATCCTCGGCTACGGCAGCCAGGGGCGTGCCCATGCGCTGAACCTCAAGGACAGCGGCCACGACGTCGTCGTGGGCGTGCGCAAGGGCGGCGCGAGCTGGAAGAAGGCGAAAAAGGACGGCCTCAGGGTGGCCGAGCCCGCCGCCGCGGTTGCCGGCGCGGACCTGGTGGCCATCCTCGTGCCGGATACCGCGCAAAAGGAGTTCTACAAGGGCATCCGCAAGAGCCTGAAGCCCGGCGCCGCGCTGCTGTTCGCGCATGGCTTCAATATCCATTTTCGCCAGATCAAGCCCTCCAAAGACCTGGACGTGGTGCTCATCGCGCCCAAGGGGCCCGGGGATCTGGTCCGGCGCCAGTATGCGCAGGGGCGCGGTGTGCCGTGCCTGCTGGCGGTTCACCAGGACGCGAGCGGCAAGGCGCACGCGCGCGCCCTCGCCTACGCGCACGGCATCGGCGGCACGCGCGGCGGGGTGCTGGAAACCACCTTCGCGGAGGAAACCGAGACGGATCTGTTCGGTGAACAGGCGGTGCTGTGCGGTGGCACGACCGAACTGGTGGTGAAGGGCTTTGAGACCCTGGTCGAGGCCGGCTATCAGCCCGAGGTCGCCTACTACGAGTGCCTGCACGAGCTGAAGCTCATCGTCGACCTGCTGCACGAGGGCGGACTTGCCAAGATGCACCAGTTCATCAGTGAGACCGCCAAGTACGGGGATCTGACGCGCGGGCCGCGCATCGTGAACGAGCGCGTCAAGAACGAGATGCGCCGGGTGCTGAAGGAAGTGCAGAGCGGCCGCTTCGCACGGCAGTGGATCCGCGAGAACGCGCAGGGCCGCGGCACCTACCAGAAGCTCCTCGATGAGGACACCAACCGGCAGATCGAAAGGGTCGGCGCCACCTTGCGCGCGCGCATGCCGTGGCTGCAGGAAGGCTCACGCAAGGCGGCCCGGCCATGAGCACCACTCCGGATCGGGTCCTGATCTTCGACACCACCCTGCGCGACGGGGAGCAGTCCCCCGGCTGCAGCATGACGGCCGCGGAGAAGCTGCGGGTGGCCCGCGCACTCGCCGAACTTGGGGTGGATGTCATCGAGGCGGGCTTCCCGGCTGCCTCGCGTGGGGACTTCGACAGCGTGGCGGCCGTGGCGCGCGAGGTGCCCGGTCCGATCATCTGCGGACTCGCGCGCTGCACGTCCGAAGATATTGAGGCCGCCGCCCGCGCGCTGTCTGCGGCTCCCCGCCAGCGCATCCATGTGTTTCTCGCCACCAGTGCCATCCACCGCCAGTACAAGCTCAACATGGCGCAGGAAGAGATCCTGCGGCTGGCTGGCGCCGGGGTCGCCCGCGCGCGCGCCCTGTGTGAGGACGTGGAGTTCTCCGCCGAGGACGCCTCGCGCACCGAGCTGGAATTTCTCGCGCAGGTGCTGGAGGTGGCGATCGAGGCGGGTGCGACCACGGTGAACATCCCCGACACGGTGGGCTACACCGTGCCGGATGAGTTCGCGGAACTGTTTCGTTACCTGCGCAAGAACGTGCGTGGCATCGAGAACGTACGGCTGTCGGTGCACTGCCACGATGACCTCGGCATGGCGGTGGCCAACAGCCTCACGGCGGTGGTCGCCGGCGCGCGGCAGATCGAGTGCACCATCAATGGCATCGGCGAGCGGGCGGGAAACTGTTCGCTGGAAGAAGTGGTCATGGCGCTTAAGACGCGCGCGGCGTTCTTCAATGTCAGCACCGGCATTGACACCACCCGCCTCTACCCCACCTCGCGACTGATCTCCAGCATCACCGGCATGCCTATCCCGCGCAACAAGGCGGTGGTCGGCGAAAACGCCTTCGCGCACGAGAGCGGCATCCACCAGCATGGAATGCTCAGGCACCACTCCACCTACGAGATCATGCGACCTGAGGATGTGGGACTCACGCGCAGTCACCTGGTGCTCGGCAAGCACAGCGGCCGGCACGCCTTCCGGGAGCGCGTGCGCGAGCTGGGCTTCGAGCTGGAGGAACTGGAGTTCAACCGCGTGTTCGAGGAGTTCAAGGCGCTCGCCGACAAGAAAAAAGAGCTCTTCGACGGTGACATCGAGGCGCTGGTGCTGCGCGCGGAAGGAGCGGCCGCCGGACCCTGGAGTCTCGTGGACCTCACTACCGAGGCGAACAGCCGCGGACCCGCACGGGCGGTGGTACGCCTCGGGCATGCCGATGGACGCGCGGTCGAACATGCCGCCAGTGGCGACGGCCCGGTGGATGCGGCCTTCAAGGCGATCGAGGCTGCGACCGGTATCGGCGTGGCGCTGCGCAAGTTCGAAGTCCACGCGGTTTCCGAGGGCGAGGACGCGCAGGGCGAGGCGCGCGTGTACGTGGAGTACAATCAGAAAATCTATCGGGGCGCGAGCGTGAGCACCAATATCGTCGAGTCCGGCACGCGCGCGTTCCTCGAGGTGATCAATCGTATCGAGCAGGCGCACGAGCGCGGGCGTTCCCGCCAGGAACGCGCGGCCGCGACCCCGGCTTAAGGAGTCTCCATGCCCATTCCTGCCACGAAGTTCATCTGGTTCAACGGCAAGCTGGTGCCCTGGGAGAAGGCCACGGTGCACGTGCTCGCGCACGCCCTGCACTACGGCTCCTCGGTATTCGAAGGCGTACGGGCTTATGAGACGCCGCGCGGGGTGGCGATTTTTCGTCTCAAGGATCACACCCGGCGGCTGTACGACTCGGCGAAGATCTATCGCATCAACATTCCGTTCACTCCCGAGCAGGTGAACGACGCCTGCCGGCAGGTGATCTCTTCCAACGGGCTCACACGGGGAGCGTATCTGCGACCGGTCGTGTTTCGCGGTTATGGCGAGATCGGCGTGACGCCCAAGATCGAGCCACCGACGGATGTCGCGATCGCCGCCTGGGAATGGGCCAAGTACCTGGGCGCGGAGGCCGAGGATGCCGGCGTGGACGCCTGCGTGTCCTCCTGGCAGCGCATGGCGCCCAACACGCTGCCGGCACTCGCCAAGGCCGGCGGCAACTATCTGTCGAGTCAGCTCATTGGCGCCGAGGCGCGCCGGCTCGGATTTGCCGAAGGCATCGGTCTGTCAACCGACGGCACGTTGAGCGAGGGCTCCGGCGAGAACCTGTTTCTGGTCAAGGACGGGGTGCTGCTCACGCCCGCGCTTGCACACTCGGCGCTCGCCGGTCTCACCCGCGACACCATCATGCGGCTCGCGCGCGAACGCGGCATCGAGGTGAAGGAATGCGCGCTGCCGCGCGAGATGCTGTACCTGTGCGACGAGGCGTTCTTCACCGGCACCGCGGTGGAAGTCACTCCCATCCGCTCGGTGGATCGCCTGGCCGTAGGCGCCGGCAAGCGCGGTCCGGTCACGCAGCTGCTGCAGGAAGCGTTCTTCGGGCTGTTCTGCGGCAAGACCGCCGACAAGTGGGGCTGGCTCGACTACGTGGATATGGCGGCGCCGCGTGCGGCGGCTGCGGGCTGAATGGCGCGCACACCGCAGACCCTGTTCGAGAAGGTCTGGCAGGCTCACGAGGTGAGCCCCGAGAGCGCCGCGACGCCCGCGGTGCTCTACATCGACCTGCATCTGATCCACGAGGTCACCTCGCCGCAGGCATTCGCGCTGCTGCGCGAGCGCGGGCTGCCGGTGCGACGCCCCGCTCGTGCGCTCGCCACCATGGATCATTCGATCCCGACGCTCACCGCGCAGGTATTCGGCGGCGCGCCGATCGCCATTGATTCCGCCGCCCGGCAGGTGCGCACCCTGGAGGCGAACTGCCGCGAGTTCGGCGTCGAGTTGCTCGGCCTGACCCACGCGCAGCGCGGCATCGTGCACGTCATAGGTCCCGAGCTCGGGCTCACGCAGCCCGGCAAGACCATCGTGTGCGGCGACAGTCACACGAGCACGCACGGCGCACTCGGCGCGCTCGCCTTCGGCATCGGTACCACCGAGGTCGCGCACGTGCTCGCCACCCAGTGTCTGCTGCAAAGAAAGCCAGGCACGCTCGCGGTGAACGTGCACGGCCGCTTACGCCCCGGCGTCACCGCCAAGGACCTGATCCTCGCGATCATCGGGCGGCTGGGCATCGCCGGCGGCACGGGGCATGTCATCGAGTACCGCGGCGAGACGATTCGCGCGCTCGACATGGATGAGCGCCTGACGGTGTGCAACATGTCCATCGAGGCCGGCGCGCGTGCCGGCATGATCGCGCCTGACGAAACCACTTTCGCCTACCTCGCCGGGCGTGCGCGTGCGCCGCAGGGAGCCGCATTCGAGCGCGCCGTGGATGGCTGGCGGCGGTTGCCGAGCGATGCCGGCGCCCGCTTTGATCGCGAAGTGGGCTTCGACGCGGCGGCCATCGAGCCGATGATCACCTACGGCACCAACCCCGGCATGGTCATCCCGATCGGCGGCTTAATCCCCGAGCGCGCCGACGATACGGCCTTCAGCCAGGCCCTCACCTACATGGGGCTTACGCCCGGAGCGCCCATCAAGGATCAGCCGGTGAACGTGGTGTTCGTCGGCAGCTGCACCAACGCGCGCCTGTCGGACCTGCGCAGCGCCGCCGCCGTGCTGCGCGGCCGGCACGTGGCCCCAGGGATCACCATGCTGGTCGTACCCGGATCCCAGGACGTGAAGCGCCAGGCGGAAGCCGAAGGCCTGCACCAGGTGTTCCTGGACGCCGGCGCGCAGTGGCGCGAGTCCGGATGCTCCATGTGCTTAGGCATGAACGGCGATCTGGTCGGCGCCGGCCAGTACGCCATCAGCACCAGCAACCGCAACTTTGAAGGCCGGCAGGGCAAGGGCGCGCGCACGCTGCTGGCGAGTCCCGTGACCGCCGCGGCAAGCGCGGTGCGTGGCCGCGTCACCGATCCGCGCGAATTCACCTGATGGAGCCCTTCACGACTCTGCGCTCGCGCACCGTGGTGCTGCCGGCGGCCAACATCGACACTGACCAGATCATTCCGGCGCGCTTCCTCACGACCACCACGCGCACCGGCCTGGGCAAGAATCTGTTTGCGGACTGGCGCTACGAGGCGAGCGGCGCCCCGCGGGCGGATTTTGCGCTGAATCGGCCGGCGGCACGCGCGTGCCAGATCCTCGTGGCCGGGCGCAACTTCGGCTGCGGATCCTCGCGCGAACATGCGCCCTGGGCACTGCTGGATTACGGTCTGCGCGCGGTCGTGAGCACGCAGATTGCGGACATCTTCCGCAGCAACGCGTTGAAGAACGGTCTCTTGCCGGTGGTGGTCGATGAGTCCACGAGTAACTGGCTCATCGCCAACCCCGGGGCCGAGATCACGCTCGACGTGGCGGCCGGCACGCTCAGCCTCCCCGCAGGAGTCACCGCGCAGTTCCCGCTGGAAGCATTCGCGCGGCACTGTCTGCTCCACGGTGTGGATGAACTGGGCTACCTGCTCACGCGTGCGGACGAGATCGCGGCCTACGAGGCGCGCGCGTGAAGGCCAGCATTGCGGTGTTGGCCGGCGATGGCATCGGGCCGGAGGTCACCACCGAGAGCCGGCGCTGCCTTGCGGCGGTGGCGCGGCTTTTTCACCATGAGTTCGAATTTCTTGATCTGCCCTTTGGTGGCGCGGCCATCGACGCGCACGCGGATCCGCTCCCCGAGCGCACGCTCGCGGCCTGCCGTGGCGCCGACGCGATACTGCTGGGCGCAATCGGCGGCCCGCGGTGGTCGGCGCCGGACGCGCCGCTGCGGCCCGAACAGGGGTTGCTGCGGCTGCGCAAGGAACTGGGCGTGTTCGCGAACCTGCGACCGGTCAGCGTGCACCCCGCCCTCGTCGAGGCGTCGACTCTCAAGGCCGAGGTGGTACGGGGCGTGGATCTCATGTTCGTCCGCGAGCTGACGGGCGGAATTTATTTTGGCGACAAGCACCGCGACGCACACAGCGCGCGCGATGTGTGTGTCTACGAAGTCACCGAGATCGAGCGCATCGTGCGCGTGGCCGCACGCCTCGCGCAGGCGCGACGCGGGCACCTGACCTCCATCGACAAGGCCAACGTGCTGGAAACCTCGCGACTGTGGCGCGCGGTGACGCAGCGCCTCATGGCGCGCGAATTTCCCGCCGTGCACCTGGAGCACATGCTGGTGGATGCGGCCGCGATGCATCTCATCCACCGGCCGCGCGACTTTGACGTGCTGGTGACCGAGAACATGTTCGGCGACATCCTCACGGATGAGGCCTCGATGCTGGCGGGCTCGCTGGGTCTCTTGCCATCGGCATCCCTGGGTGAGGGCGCGCGCGGGGTTTATGAACCCATCCATGGCTCGGCGCCCGACATCGCCGGACGCAACCGCGCCAACCCCTACGGCGCGATCCTGAGCGCCGCGCTGCTGCTGCGCCATTCGCTGCACCTCGCGACCGAGGCCGCGGCGCTTGAACACGCGGTGGCGGATGCCATCACCGACGGCGCGCTGACGGTGGACCTGGCGAGCGCGAACCGCCCTGCCCTCAGTACCTGCGAGGCAGGCGACGCGGTGCTCAGCAGGCTCCCACGGCGCGTCTGAGTGCCGGGCGCGGCAGCGTGCCCGCCGCGCGCGTGAGCGCGCGTGCCAGGTCGGCCCGCAGATCCTCGAGCGCCTCGATCCCTACCGAGAGGCGAATCAACCCATCGGCGAGGCCGGCGCGGGCGCGCGCCGCCGGCTCCATGGCCGAGTGCGTCATGGTCGCAGGATGCGCGACGAGGCTCTCGACGCCCCCTAGGGATTCCGCCAGCGAGAAGCACGTGAGATCCGCGACAAACTCGCGCACCGCGTCGTGTCCGCCCTCGAGTTCCAGCGTCACCACCGCGCCGAAGCCGCGCTGCTGGCGCCGGGCAAGCTCGTGGCCGGGGTGGGTGCTCAAGCCGGGGTACCAGACATGCCGCACGTGCTCCTGCGCCTGCAACCACTCGGCCAGTGCCTGGGCATTGCGCGCGTGGTGCTCCAGACGCGCGTGCAGGGTGCGAAGCCCCCGCAGAGTCAGGTAGGCGTCGAAGGGTGCGCCGGTCAGCCCCAGGCAGTTGGCCCACCAGGCGATCTGCTCGTGCACGGCGGCGTCGCGCGCCACCACGGCTCCCCCGACCACATCGCTGTGACCGTTCAGGTACTTGGTGGTGGAGTGCACGACGAGGTCCGCGCCGAGCGTGAGCGGCTGCTGCCACGCAGGTGAAAGGAAGGTGTTGTCGACCGCCACCAGCGCGCCGCTCGCGTGGGCGAGCGCGGTAACCGCAGCGATATCGGTGATCCGCAACAGCGGGTTGCTCGGCGTCTCGATCCACACCAGCGCGGCGGGGCGCGCGAGCGCCGCGCGCACTGCCGCGTCATCGCCGAAGTCGACGAATTCGACCCGGCGTTCGCCGCGTTGCCGCCAGGCATCGAACAGCCGGTAAGTGCCGCCGTAGCAATCGTGGGGAGCGATGATGCGTCCACCCACGGGCACGAGGTAACCCACGACCGTCACCGCCGCCATGCCGCTCGCCGTGACGACCCCGCCGGCACCCTCTTCCAGCTCGCTTAAGGCCTCGGCCAGCAGATCCCGCGTCGGGTTACCCGAGCGCGTGTAGTCATAGGCGCGCTTGTCGGCGAAGCCGCGGAACGCGAACGTCGCCGACAGATGCAGGGGTGGCACGACGCATCCGGTGGGATCGCCGCATTCGATGCCGGCACGCACGGTCTGCGTGATCTGGCTGGCGCCGTCTTTGGCTGCCGATTTGCTCATGAGATCGCTCCGCCTTTAGGTTGTGGCACGGTCTCTCACCGGCCTCCTGCGGAGCGCGCCTGGCCCAAAGGGCCAAGCTTGTCGCGTCCATCCCCTAAGGGCCACGCGAACCGCTCATCTGTCTACCCCGAAGGGTTGCAGGAGTTGGCACCTTTCCAGGGTGGTTAATCCTGGCGGTTGCCCCGGCGTCTAAGGGCCTTATCCCTCAGCCGGTCTCGATGAGTGGGGCGAGTTTATGTTGCCGGCGCCGGCCCGCGCAAGGGGAAATAACCTCCACGAGCGTATTAAGAGTGCGTCCCGAAGGGAGTCTGCCGATGAACGAAGTCTCGCTGTTTCGCCTGTACGTGCTGCGCGCCCTGTACCTGGCTGATGTCCGCGAAAATCGCTTCCGAAGCGATTTTCGCCAATGTCTAGCGCGGTGCCAACCCCGCCGCACGGCGGGCGGCTTCCTCAGCCTGACTGTTACGCCCGCGCGCCTGCAGGGAATCGGCGACGAGACGCCAGGCGCTGGACTGTGCGGATGGATCACCGGTAGCCAAAGACAGCGCCTTGTGGCCCATGGCGTCGGCCTGCTCCGCGTCGCCGCCGCCAAGCCGCATGCGTCCAAGCTCGATCCACAGCAGTGGATTTTCCGGTTCGATCCGCAGCGCGCGCTCAATGGTCGCGCTCGCCTGCCCGAAGTCTCCGCCCTTGGCCTGACCCTGGGCCTGCGTGACCAGCGCGCGCGCTGCGGCTCCGAGATGAAATTGCCTGGGAGCGGGTGTGGACGGGGCCTCCGGTGGTGCCGGAGGGGGCTGCACCGGCACAGCAGGTGCCGGGCGCACGCTGCCGATCGCCTGTCCGGGTGGAGGAGCCGGCACCGCGGGGCCCTGTTCCCCGCCGCGCATGACGCAGCCGCTCACCAGGACGCCCGCCACAGCCAGGCTGAAAGCCAGACACTTCGACGGCAACCGCATGGGAAACAGCTTTTCGGACATCCTGGACATCATAACTGCGCGGACACAGTGATTCGCTGCCCGCTTCAGTGCGTCAGGCTGTGCAGTAATTTTCTGGCGCTGTCGATGAGCGTGTTCACCGGATCAGTCACCTGCGTCTGCGCCGCCGGGAATCCGCAGCCAGGCTTTGCCGGCAACTCGGTACCAGCCGGCACGGCGACGGCAACGATGTCCTCGGCGCAACCCGGCACGACGCGCAGCCCCGTCGGATACTCGATCTGCACCTCCGCGAGCGACTCGGGCATCGGCGCGTTCCACGAGGTCGTGCCGAGGCTCGCCATCAGGTGCGCCCACACCGGCAGCGCGCCCGCCGAACCGGTGAAGCCGGTGGGCTGATCATTGTCATAGCCGACCCATACCACGGCAACATGACTCCCCGAGAACCCTGCGAACCAGCTGTCGCGGTAGTCGGAGGAGGTTCCTGACTTGCCCGCGACCACCAGCCCGGGCGGCAGCAGTGCTCGTGCCGGCCGTCCGGTGCCGTGATCCATGACGTGCACCAGCATACGATCGATCTGATAAACGACCTCCGGGGACGCCACCTGCGTCACCTGCAGCGGGAACGCCTTGACGGTCTTGCCATCCTGGCTGATGACCGCACGCACGGCGCGCAGCGGATTCCTGAAGCCGCCGTTCGCCAGTCCGTTGAAGAGTTGCGCGGCCTCGATCGGCGCCACGTCCACGGCGCCGAGCAGGATGGCCGGCACCGGCGCCGGGGGCTGCGGCAGTCCGAAGCGCTGCAGCGTCTGCGCGACCTTGCCGACGCCGACACTCAGGCCAATACCGACCGTGGCGAGATTCAGCGACTCGCTCAGCGCGCGCACCACCGGCACCGGTCCGTACACCTGGTGGGTGAAGTTCTCCGGCCGCCAGTGCGTACCGTTGACGAGCTTCACGTCGAGCGGCGCGTCCTGCACGACGGTCGCGGCGTTGTAGTGCCCGCTCTCCAGTGCGGTAAGGTAGATGAAGGGCTTGACGAGCGATCCCATGGAGCGCCTGGCGTCCAGGGCCCGGTTGAAGCCGTCATAACCGACGTCGCGCCCGCCGACAATCGCAATCACATCTCCGCTTTGCGGTGCGGTCACGACCACCGCGCCTTCGAGGCGCCCGTGAGGCTCCTTGTGCACGCGGTCGAGCCGCCCGAGCTCGCGTTCGAGGGAGCGCTCCGCCTCCTCCTGCACGCGTGGCTCGAGACTGGTGTAAATGCGCAGCCCGGCCTCGGTCAGATCCTCGTCCCGATAGTCGCGCCGCAGCGTGCGACGCACGAAATCCAGGTACGCCGGGTAATAGGCGCCCGCCGGCCGGCTGGTCACCCCGAGCGGGCGCTGCGCGGCGGCACTCGCCTGCGGCGCGCTGATGATTCCCTGGTCAGCCATCACCTTGAGCACCAGGTCGCGCCGCAGCCGCACGCGGTCCGGATGGCGCCGCGGGTCGTAGTACGAGGGACCGCGCACGATGGCGACCAGCAGCGCCACCTCGGAGAGGTCCAGCTCCGCGAGCGGCTTGCCGAAATAAAACTGGCTCGCAAGACCGAAGCCGTGAATGGCGCGCGTGCCGTCCTGGCCGAGGAAGATCTCATTGATGTAGGCATTCATGAGATCGGCCTTGGTGAAATGCGCGTCGAGCGCAATCGCCATCACGGCCTCTTTCAGCTTGCGCGACAGCGTCTGGCGCGAACTCAGGAAATAACTGCGCACCAGCTGCTGGGTGAGCGTGCTGCCGCCCTGCTCGATCTGGCGCGCGCGCACATTGACCCACAGTGCGCGCAGCATGGCGAGCGGGTCGACGCCATGATGGGTGTCGAACTTGCGGTCCTCGACGGCCTTGAGTGCCGCGGGCAGCATCGGCGGCACTTCCTGCGGGGTGACGATGATCCGGTCCTCGCCGTGGATCGGAAAGATGCTGCCAATCAGCAAGGGCTCAAGCCGCAGCACCGGCACTTCGCGCCCGGCGCTATCGCGCAGACTCTGCAGGCCGCCCGCGCCCATGGTGATGCTCAGGAGCGAGGCGGGGCGGGTCTCGTCGGCAAAGCGCGCCGCGCGCAGCGCCACCTCGACACGCTCGCCGGCGATGCGATAGGTACCGGGCTGAGTGGTGTCGTCGGCGCGCCGGTAGTGCAGTCGCTGCAACTCGCGCTCGAGCTCAGTGCCCGAGAGCGCAAGTCCCGCGTACAGCTCCAGCGGCGCAGCGTACACCTGCGCCGGCAGCGTCCAGCGGCGCCCCTCGAACTGGTGCACGACCAGCTCATCGAGGTACACGACATACAGCGCGCCGAGAACCAGGGCGCCGGCCAATACTCCCAGAGCCAGGCGCCTCAGAGGAAAACCTCCGGGGCGGATGGGCGCAGGTTGTACTGCGAACTCATGACCGACCCGTAGGCGCCGGCGTTGGCGATCAGGAGGATGTCGCCTTCGCGCGTTACCGGCAGGAGCCGGTCGTGCCCGAGTACATCGGCGCTCTCGCAGATCGGACCCACGATGCTGACGAGCTCGGTGGCCGGCTCATCGGCGCGGCTCAGGTTCACGATCTCGTGATATGCCCCGTAGAGCACCGGGCGGATAAAGGAATTCATGCCGGTGGCCACACCCACGAAGCGCACGGAGCCCTTGGACTTAAGCTGCGTCACGCGCGCCAGCAGCACGCCGGCCGCCGCCACCAGGTAACGCCCCGGCTCGAGCCACACCTCGAGGTGTGGATGCTCGGCGCGCACCGCCATGAGAAGCGTATCGAGCTGTCCGAGGTTCACGCCCGGTTGATCGGCGCGTTCCGGGACGCCCAGGCCGCCGCCCACATCGATGACCCGCACTTCCTCGAAGGACTGCGCCGCGCCACCCAGCAGGCGCGCCGTGTGTTCCCAGCTCGTGACATCGAACACACCGCTGCCCACGTGCGCCTGCAGGCCGGTGACGCGCACGCGCGCTTCGCGCGCCTGGCGCGCAAACTCCTTGAGGTCCTCGATCGGCACCCCGAACTTCGAGCGTGTGCCGGCGGTGCGCACGTGCGCGTGGTGGCCGCGGCCGACCCCGGTGTCCACCCGCACGAAAACCTCCTGGTCGCGAAACAGTTCCGGCCAGGCGCTGAGCGCATAGGGGTTGTCGATGGTCACCCGCACGCCCCGTTCGAGCGCCCACTGGTATTCAGCGCGCGGCGCGAAGTTTGGCGTGTAGAGGATGCGCTGCGGGTCCAGGTCCGGAAATAACTCCAGCAGCCGCGCGATTTCGCCCTGCGACACGCACTCGAATTCAATGCCCTCCGCGCGCAGCGTGCGCAGCAGCTCCCGGTGCGGGTTGGCCTTCATGGAATAGTGCACGCGGCCGAGAGACCCCATGGCGCGCAGCGACCGCGCCGCGGTGCGCACGCTGTCGAGGTCGTAGACGAAGGCTGCGTCGTGCCCCGCCAGCTGCGCCAGCAGGCGCGAGCGCTGCACCCGCCACCACGGCGGCACGCGGGTATCGGTTGGCGCCGGCGGGGCGAACAGCTGCTGCCAGGTGGGACCGAGGATGCGATCCCCCGGCACCGGCCGGATGAGCAACTCGTGGAGCTGTTCCACCAGCCGATCGCCCTGGTTCTCATCCACCACGAAGGTGAAGTTCAGGTCGTTGGCGGCCTGGCTCACGAGGTAGATTTTCTGCTCCTCGAAGAACTCAAAGGCGCCACCCAGCTGGTGGAGGATTGCGCGGATGTTGCGGCCCACCAGGCTCACCGAGGCGCACGGCCCGATCACCTGCACCCGGCACAAGCGCGACAGATCCGCGACCAGCTCCGCCACGCGGGTGTTATCCAGGGTGTTGGCGGCCGGATCGAGCGACACGGTGACGTTGGTTTCGGAGGTAGACACCAGGTCCACCGACATCCCGTGCTGCTTGAACACCAGGAAGGCATCGGCAAGAAATCCCACCTGATGCCACATGCCCGGACTCTCGAGCGCGACCAGCGTGATGCCCCGCTTGGTGCACACGGCCTTGACCTGCGCGGCGCCGTCGAGCCCTTCCGCGCTCAGGACCGTCCCCTCCAGCTCCGGGGCCTGCGTCGCATACACATGCAGGGGGATGCGGTACTGGCGCGCCGGCAGGATGCAGCGCGGATGCAGCACCTTCGCGCCACTGGTGGCGATCTCCTGGGCCTCGTCGTAATGCAGTGCGCGCAGCAGGCGCGCCGTCGGCGTGGAGCGCGGGTTGGCGCTGAACATGCCCGGCACGTCGGTCCAGATCTCGATGCGCTGGGCACGCAGCTTGGCCGCCAGATACGAGGCGGAGGTGTCAGAACCGCCGCGGCCGAGGAGCACGGTGTTGCCACCCTCGTCGCTGGCGATGAATCCCTGGGTGATGACCAGCGCGGACAGCGCCTCGAGCTGCTCCTCGAGCACGCTGTCAGGCGCGAAACTGCAGGTCGCCGACAGCACCTCCGTGCGTCCGGGGATGTTGCCGGCTTCAGCTCGCAACAGCGTGCGGGCGTCCATCCAGGCGGCGTCCAGCCCCTGCGTGCGCAGGAAGCGCGCGCCCAGCTGGGTGGCCATGAGTTCGCCGCTCGCCATGACGCGCGCACGGGTACGCTCGCTGACCTCGCGCACCAGCGCGACTCCGGCGGCAATCTCGCGCAGTTCCGCGAAGTAGCGTTCCACCTCCTCGCCCGGCGCAATCCCCAGCTCCGCGGCGAGCTGCCGATGGCGCTCCTCGATGCCCTTCAACTCCTCGTCCTGCGCCTGTCCGATGGCCGCATCGAGAAGTCTCTCCAGGCGATCGGTGATGCCGGCGATTGCCGAGTGCACAATCAGTACGCGCGCGCCGGCTGCACGGCGTTCGGCCGCGATACGGGCGATGTTTTTCCAGTTGGCGAGCGTGGCGACGCTCGTGCCGCCGAACTTCAGGACGATCCAGGAGGAAGGCGTGCGGGTCACGTGAGGAAAGCGCTCCGATGGCACGGCAGCGCGCAGCTTATCGCCACGCCCGTGTCTGAGGTTGGACTGGGCCGCGCGCGAGCCGTTCTACAGCTCGTCGTCGAAGTCCTTGAGATCCTTCTCCAGTTTCTTGTCGGCGAGGACTTCCTCGAGCTTGCTCCAGGCAGCCTTGCCTTTCTTACCCTGGTTGCGCACCCGCTTATCCACCCGGTCGAGCAGCCGGTCGTAATCGGTGCCGTCCTCGGTGGGCTGGCTCAGGAATTCATCTTCGAGATCGAATCTCTCGTTGTTGTCTCGTTCCGGCATCGATGCAGAAATCCTGAATTAATTCAAAGGCTAACGGGCCAATATGGCACCGGGCAAGGCGCGAACTATAGCGGATTCGCGCCGCCGATCAACTTTTACCTGGCGGGGCCGAAAACGCAGTTGGTGCCGGTCGGAGCAGCCGGCAAAACCCACGCTTTTGCCGGCGGAAACGAAGCTGCTGTCCGCCAAAATCGCTTCGAAGTGATTTTGGCCAAAATCAGGGCTGATCGGTGCGGCTGCGGACCCCTACCGGGGCCCCACGGCTTAGCCCCAGGCCCTCGGCGGCGCTTTGTTCGGCGCGGGCAATCTCCAGGACGCCAAATGAATTGATGAGCGCCAGATATTCCCCGGGACGCGTATCCCCGTAGGTGCGCAGCAGGGGGAACGCGTGGTTGCCGGCGTGCACGATAGGCAGGCGAAAGCGCTCCAGCAGGAGTGCATCGATATTGGTGATCAGGTTGCCGAAGTGATCAATGGTGATCACCATGCCCGTGACGCTGTGGGCCTCGATCGCCGGTTCGTCCACCCAGGAGGGCACGAGCGATGCGGATTCCACGGGCTCCCCCAGATCCTCGGGTGCGCAGCGCCCGGCGGCAAGTTCCGCCGCCACCGGGGCGAGAATGTCCCTGCCGTGGAAGGTGGCGCTCGGACGGCTCACCCCGATACGGGCAAGCTGCGCCGCCGTAAGACGCACGATGCTGGCGCCAGGCGTGCGGCTCACAACCGGCGCCAGCAGGCCGTTGTCTGGTGCCAGGAAAAAATGCCCACCCGCCGTTACGGCGATGATGTCCCGGGAAGTGCCCACGCCCGGATCGATGACGGCGGCATGTACGGTGCCGGCGGGAAAATAACCGTAGGCACGGGACAGCCAGAATCCCGCCTCCGCCGGCCAATGCACCACGATCTCGTGCGTGAGGTCGATGATCCGCGCGGCGGGGAAGCGCGTCAGGATGACGCCCTTCATCACGCCAACAAACGGGCCCTGGTGGCCGAAATCAGTAGTGATGGTAACCACGCCGCTGGGGCGTGCGCGGTTGGTGCTCAACCGCGGGCGCCGCGGCCACGCACATACTGGCTCGCTTCAGCGCAGGTGCGACAGCGATCCGTGTAAGGCACTGCCGCGAGCCGCTCCGGCTCGATGTCCTCGCCGCAGCCCACGCAGCTCGCGTAACGCCCGGCGGCCAGACGCCGCAGCGCCCCTTCGACCTGCTGCAGTTCGGTCTGGGCGGACTGCGAGATCGCTCCGAGTACATCGTCGTTCTCGCGTTGTGTGACCTGCTCGGCGAAGTCCGCCGACAAAGGATCCGCCTCGTGCCGCAGGTCGGCGCTGGCGTCAGTGGCGCGCTGGCGCAGCTCCTCCCGGCGTTTGAGCAATCGCTGACGTACCGCCTCGGTGTCCACGTTCATTTTCCGCCGCGCGCGGCCTCACGTCACGGCTTGTCCGTGGCGCCGCTGCTCGAGCCACTTCTGCAGCTTGTCGAACGGCTCGATGAACTTCGCGACACCTTCCTGCTCGAGCTGGACGGCGACGGCATCCAGATCGACATCCAGCCGTTCCAGACTCTCGCGCGCGTCCGAACCCTCAGCAATGTGCCGCTCGAGCCGCTGCTCGGGTCTTCCCAGGCGCCGATAGGCGTTGAGCGTTTCCAGCGGCATGGTGTTGACCGTGCCGGACACGACCAGCTCCTCGACGTACTTGATAGGGCTGAAGGTCGGGTCCTTGGTGGAGGTGGAGGCCCACAGGAGCCGCTGGGGTTTCGCGCCCTTGGCCGCCAGTGCCTGCCACTGCGGTGTTGCGAGCAGCTCTTCATGAATTTCATAGGCCCGGCAGGCGCTGGCGATCGCCGCCTTGCCGCGCATGGCACGCGCCGCAGGCTGGCCGCGGACACTCAGGCCATCGAGCAGCTTGTCGACCGCGGTGTCGATGCGGCTGAGGAAAAAGCTCGCGACCGAGGCCACCGCCGCCAGTGGCGCCCCCGCAGCGGCGCGCACCGCGAGTCCGTCCATGTAGGCGCGCGCCACCGAGCGGTAGCGTTCCGGGGAGAACAACAGTGTCACGTTGACGTTGATGCCCGCGGCGATGAGATCGCGGATGACCGGCAGCCCGGCTTCGGTTCCGGGGATCTTGATCAGGGCGTTGGCAAGTTTCAGGCGCTGCCACAGCCGCTTGCCTTCCGCCAGGCTCCCGGGAGTGTCGTAGGCGAGATGCGGGGAGACCTCCATGCTGATGTAGCCGTCGCCGCCGGCGCTCGAGTCGTACAGCGGGCGCAGCAGCTGCGCAGCCGCGTGCAGATCCTCAAGCGCGAGCTCCTCGTACAACGCCATGCTCGAGCTCACGCTCGGCAACAGCTTCGCGATCGGCTGCGCGTACTTCGGGTCGCTCATGATGGAGTTGGCGAAGATCGCCGGATTCGACGTGAGACCCGCCACGCCATCATCGTCAATGAGGCGCGCGAGGCTGCCGTCCTCGAGCATGCCGCGGCTGATGTCGTCGAGCCACACGCTCTCGCCGAGCTTGCGCAGTTCCAGCAGTGGATTGGGCGCGGGGGTTGTCATGTGGCAGTGCTGCGGGCCGAGAGTAGCGCAGGTCGCCGCGGCAGTCTCGCGGTTTTGGGGTGAATATGCGTAAATCAGTGTCTTGGAAGCGATCGACAACCTCGGCACCTTGATTGATACGGTCATGTCCCGGCTTGGGACTGCTGGCCGTACGCTCGTGTGGGTCATCGTGACGCTGGTGTGCGCGATGCTTGCGAGTGTTCTTGGCGTGACGGCACTGATCGTGTCGCTGTGGGACACGCAGCACCTCATGAGGCTCATCGCGCCGGCGCTCGGCTTCGCCGTGCTCGCCATGGTCTTTGGAATCGTCGCGGCGCGCACGCTGCGCGCGCGACCCGCTGATTCCGTGGACGCCGTTTCCGGCAACGTGGACGGCTGGATAGCACCTGCCGGGGCCACGTCGCTGAGCACGCGGACGACGGACGCCGGGTCCGGGGGCCGGCAGCGCCCGCTCGCCTGGATCGCAGCGCTGGTGGGCCTGCTGCTTCTGGGCGGTTCGCGAGAATTCCTGGCGCTGGCGCTGCGATTCCGTGCGCTGCTCGCGCTCATCGCACACGCGTTGCACGTGCTGCGGTTATTTTCGCGGCGCCACGCGCCGCGAGCGCCTTAAGTCGCTACCGGCTGCGCGCCACCGGGCTGGCCGTGGAGGCCTGCGGTGCAGGCGCTGGCGCATCGGGATTGTCCGCCGCGATACCCACCACCGTAGGAATGCCGTTTGCCGCCTGCAGCGTTGCGCGCGCCAGGTCCCAATGAATCGCCGCCGAGTTCTCGCCCAGCGCCTGATCCAGCTTAGCCGACAGGAGCTGCAGATCCGGCTCCACGGTCTGCCCCTCCTCGTCCACCGGCGGATGCGCCTCGAGCAGCAACTGCCCGCCCACCCAGGCCACCTTCACCGGCTCGTTGATCAGCCGTACCTTGGTGCCCACGGGAACGATCGCAAACAGCGCCGCGACATCCTCCGGATACATGCGGATACAGCCGTGGGTCACTGACATGCCCACAGCCGTGGGGTTGTTGGTGCCGTGAATCATGTATTCGCCATGGCCGGTTCCCAGCCGCAGGGCGAAGTCACCGAGCGGATTCTCGGGGCCCGCGGGCACGACCTTCGGCAGCGGATCGCCGCGTTCAGCGTGCTCCTTGCGAATCGATTCGGGAGGGTACCAGGCGGGGTGTCTGATCTTCGCGATCACCTCGGTGACGCCGAGCGGTGTCCGCCAGTCCATCTTGCCGACGCTGATCGGGTAGGTAATGACTACCGGCTTTTCCCGCCCGTGGGGTTTCGGATAGTAGTAGAGGCGGTGTTCAGGCAGATTGACGACAATGCCGGTGCGCGGACCGGGCGGCAGAATGCGCCGTCCAGGCAGCACGATGTCCTTGCCCGCCCCGGGCAACCAGACATCGACGGTGGGGTTGGCACGAATGATCTCGTAGTAGCCGAGGCTGTAACGGTGCGCGATGTCGGTGAGAGTGTCCTCGTACGCGCTCTTCACGCTCGAATCGGCGCCGACGACCGGGGAACCGTCGGCGGGCAACTCATACACGCTGGCCCACGCGGCGGGCGCGCTGAGCGCGGCAAGCGCGCTCGACAGCAGTGCTGACAGGACCAACGCGGGGCAGGATCGGTACTTCATGTACTTTGTAAGGAACTATCCATTCGGCGCTGATGTCGCCCTGAGTGCATTGTAGTGGATTCCTTTGCACGAAGACTCCCGCCGTCGTTCTTCGCCCGCGGCACCCTGAGTGTGGCGCGGGCCCTGATCGGCACCCACCTGGTGCACCGCTACCGCGGCAGGCTGCGCGTCGGGCGCATCGTGGAGACCGAGGCGTACCTGGGGCCGCACGATCGCGCCGCGCACTCCAGTCGCGGGCGCACCGCGCGCACCGAGGTGATGTTCGGCCCGCCGGCTCACGCCTACGTATACTTTATATATGGGATGTGGCATTGCCTGAACGTGGTCACCGCCCGCGCCGGTACGCCGCACGCGGTGTTGCTGCGCGCGCTCGAGCCGGTGGCGGGAATCTCCGCACGCACCTGCGGACCGGGACTGCTGTGTCGCGCACTGCGCATCGACGGGCGCCTCAACGGCATCGCGCTGTCGGGAGACGTGTTGTGGCTCTCCCCGGGCGGCGCGCCGGCGCGCCCCCTGCGCATTGGCCGCAGCCCGCGGATCGGGGTCGACTATGCCGGCGAATGGGCACAGCGCCCGTGGCGTTTCTTCGACCGCGATTCGGATTTCATTTCGCGTCCAGCCAACCATAAGGAGAGCTGAATGTTCCTTCGTACCCGCGCCGCACGACTCCTGTGCCTGCTTGCCGCCTCCGTGCTTGTGGCCAGCGCAGCCTTCGGTGCACAGGCCTCGCAGCCGCTGGAGGGTAAGGATTACCGCACACTCGCCGCACCGCAGCCCACCAACAGCCCCGGCAAGATCGAGGTGCTGGAGTTTTTCTCGTACGGCTGCCCGCATTGCAATGAGTTCTATCCGCTGGTTACCGCCTGGCAGGCGAAACTGCCTAAGGACGTGGTGTTCCGCCGTGAGGCGGTCGGCTTCGGCCGTCCGCTGTGGGTCAACCTGGCACGCGCCTTCTACGCCCTGCAGGCGACCGGGGATCTGGCGAAGCTCGACGGCGCGCTGTTTCACGCGCTGCATGAGGAACAACTGCCGCTCACCGATGAGCAGAGCCTCGCGGACTGGGTGGGCAAACACGGCGGCGATGCCGACAAGTTCACCAAAGCCTATACCTCCTTCGGCGTCAACAATCACACCGTGCAGGCCGACACCATGGCCGAGGCGTACACCCTGGAGGGGATCCCGGCGCTCGTCATCGACGGCCGCTACCTGGTGCTCGGCGACAGCCACGAGCAGATGCTCGCCAACGCCGACAAGGTCATCGCCATGGTGCGCGGCCAGAAAAAAGCCAGGTGAGCGTGCCGCAGCGCCCGAGCCGGCGGCTCGGCGCCATGCGATAGGTACGGGGGCTCACTGCGGGGTGAGCTCCAGCAGCGCGCTTCCCTCGGGCACGCGGGCGCCCTGGGCGAAATGAATGGTTGCAACCGTACCGGCGTACGGGGCGGTGATGGTGTGTTCCATTTTCATCGCTTCGATGACCATGAGCACCTCCCCTGCCGTGACTTTCTGCCCGACGGCCACCGGCACTGAAACCACCACACCGGGCAGCGGGGTGGTGAGTCCGCCGCTCACGGCAGTCGCGGAAAATTCGCGCGTGCGCGGGTCCTCGAGCGAGAAATCGTATTGCTCGTCGGCCGTCCACAGGTACACGTGCGCACCGGCGAGCTGGTAGCGCGCCTGCTGCCGGTGCGCTTCAAGCTGCGCCGCGATGCTGCCGCCTGCGGCGCTGACGTTGTCGAGCGCCAGCCGCGTGCGGCCCGCGACCGTCGCCGCCGCCGGCCGGCCGCCGGAATATTCCAGTTCGACGGCGTAGGTTTCCCCGCGCCACGAGAGACTGTAAGGAATGAGCGCCGGCAGATTCGGCGTAAAGGCGTCGCGCAGCTCCCAGGGGCTCGCTGCCAGCGCCGCTGCTTGCGGGTGCGCTTGCTCGCCGTGGTGCGCGGCGAGCACTGCGAGCACCAGCACCTGCGGCGCGGGCGTTGCGCTTGCGGCAAACTCCGCCGCGCTCTTGTCCAGCAGCGCAATGTTGTGCCGGACTTTCAGAAAGCGCGGCGACTCCAGGATGCGTGCGAGCCAGCGCTCGTTGGTCTGCACCCCGGCGCTGTAGGTGGCCTTGAGCGCCGCCGCGAGCCGCGCCGCCGCCTCATCGCGAGTGCGCCCCCGGGCGATGATCTTACCGAGCAGCGAGTCGTAACAATCCGGCACCGTGTCGCCGGTGGCGAAGCCGGCATCCACCCGCACCCCTTCCATCTGCGGCCACTCCATGCGTTGCAGCCTGCCGGCACTCGGCAGGAATCCCCGCTCCGGATCCTCGGCACAGACGCGCGCCTCGATGGCGTGTCCTTCGAAGCGCACCTGCTGCTGGGACAGCGGCAAGGCCTCCCCGGCCGCGACCCGCAGCTGCCACTCCACCAGGTCCAGGCCCGTGACCGCCTCGGTGACCGTATGTTCCACCTGCAGCCGCGTGTTCATTTCCATGAAATAGAACTCGTGGCCGTCGAAGAGAAACTCGACGGTGCCCGCGCTCACGTAGCCGATCTCGCGCGCGACCACCAGGGCCGCGGCGCGCAGCCGCTCGCGCAGCGGCTCGGGCAAGCACGGCGCCGGGGCCTCCTCGATGAGCTTCTGGTGGCGGCGCTGTGTCGAGCAGTCGCGGTCACCCAGGTGCAGGAAATTTCCGTGGGTATCCGCGAACACCTGCACCTCGATGTGACGCGGCGCCGGCAGGTAACGCTCCAGCAGCAGCGCCCCGTCGCCGAAGGCGCTCTGGGCAAGGCGGCGCGCCGCCGCCAGTGCCGCGGCGAGCTCGGACTCCTCGCGCACGATCTGCATGCCCTTGCCACCGCCGCCCGCGGCGGGTTTGATGATCAGCGGCAGCCCGGCGCTGCGTGCTTCGCGCGCGAGCTCATCCAGGCCCTGCTCCGTACCCGCATACCCGGGCAGCACCGGCACGCCCGCCGCGCGCATGCGTGTCTTGGCGACGATCTTCGAGCCCATGGCGCTCATGGCGCGCGCGGGTGGCCCCACGAAAATGATGCCCGCATCCGCGCAGGCCTGGGCGAATTGCGGGTTCTCGGAGAGAAATCCGTAACCGGGATGAATCGCCTGCGCGCCGCTCACGCGCGCGGCCTCAAGAATCCGCGTGCCGTCCAGATAACTCTCGCGCGCCGGCGCAGCTCCGATGCGCACCGCCTCGTCCGCTTCGCGTGTGTGCCGGGCGCCGGCGTCCGCGTCGGAATACACCGCGACCGTGCGCAGCCCTAAGCGCCTCGCGGTGCGGAAAATCCGGCAGGCAATCTCGCCGCGGTTGGCGACCAGCAGGGTCTTTATCACGATGGGCCTTTCGCTCGGGGCTCGCCTTACATCCGGAACACGCCGTAGCGCGTGGGTTCCTGCGGGGCATTGCGCACCACCGCCAGCGACAGGCCGAGCACGCGCCGCGTGTCCTTAGGATCGATCACCCCATCGTCCCACAAGCGCGCCGAGGAATAGTACGGATGTCCCTGGCGCTCGTATTGCTCGCGGATCGGCGCCTTGAAGGCTTCCTCGTCGGCCGCGGCCCACGCGGCACCTTTCAACTGGTCGCGCTTGACGGTCGCCAGCACGCTCGCCGCCTGCTCCCCGCCCATGACCGAAATACGCGCGTTCGGCCACTGGAACAGGAACCGTGGCGAGTACGCGCGACCGCACATGGCGTAATTTCCCGCGCCGTAGCTGCCGCCGATGATCACCGTGAGCTTGGGTACGTTGGCGCAGGCCACCGCGGTGACCAGCTTGGCGCCGTCTTTGGCGATGCCGCCGGCCTCGGCGCGCCGGCCGACCATGAAGCCGGTGATGTTCTGCAGAAACAACAGCGGAATCTCCTCGCGCGCACACAGCTCGATGAAATGCGTGCCCTTGAGGGCGCTCTCGGAGAACAGCACGCCGTTGTTGGCGAGGATGCCCACCGGATAGCCGCAGATATGCGCAAAACCGCACACCAGCGTCGTGCCGTAGAGCTGCTTGAACTCATCCAGCTCGGAAGCATCGACGAGTCTGGCGATCACTTCACGTACGTCGTAGGGCTTGCGCAGGCTCGCCGGCAATACGCCGTAGAGTTCCTCCGGGTCGTAGCGTGGCTCGACCGGCGGCAGCGCCGCGCCGGTCGCGCGCCCGGGTTTCAGGCGCCCGACAATGCGCCGCGCGATGGCGAGCGCATGGGTGTCGTTCTCGGCATAGTGATCGCACACCCCGGATTCGCGGCAATGCACGTCCGCTCCGCCCAGGGATTCCGCGTCGATGTCCTCGCCGGTGGCCGCCTTCACCAGTGGCGGCCCGCCCAGGAACACGCGTCCCTGGTTGCGCACGATCACATTCTCGTCCGACATCGCCGGCACGTACGCGCCACCGGCGGTGCAGGATCCGTGCACCACCGAGATCTGCGCCACCCCCAGCGCCGAGAGCGTCGCCTGGTTGTAGAAGATGCGGCCGAAGTTATCGCGGTCGGGGAACACCTCGTCCTGCGCCGGCAGGAAGGCGCCACCGCTCTCGACCAGGTACACGCACGGCAGGCGGTTGTCGCGCGCGATCTCCTGGGCCCGCAGGTGCTTTTTCACGGTGATGGGATAGTAGGTGCCGCCCTTGACGGTCGGATCATTGGCGACCACCACGCATTCGCGCCCCGCCACCCGGCCGATGCCGCTCACCATGCCGGCGCAGGCGATATCCCCACCGTACATGCCATGGGCGGCGAGCTGCGAAAACTCCAGAAACGGGCTGCCGGTATCCAGCAGCACCCGCACCCGCTCGCGCGCGCTGAGTTTGCCGGCGGCGTGGTGTTTGTCGTTCGCCGCCTTGGAACCGCCCCTGGCGGCGCGCCCGACTTCGCGCCGCAGGTCCTCGATAAGCGCCCGCGAGGCGCGCGCGTTGCCCTGAAATTCCTCCGACTGCACGTCCAGGCGGCTGCTGATGCGGGGCATGGGTACTTGCCACGGTGACCTGTTTGTCCGACAATCATACGATCCTGCCCGCAGGGAATACAAGTCCATGAAACCCCTCGACTGCACCGACAGCGACTTCGGCTTAGGTAGCGACCTGGAGGAGATCCGCCACCAGGTGCGGCGTTTCGCGGCCGCCGAAATCGCCCCGCGCGCCGCCGAAATCGATCGCAGCAACATCTTTCCGCGCGACCTGTGGCCGAAACTGGGCGAGCAGGGGCTGCTCGGGATCACGGTTCCGGAGCGCTTCGGCGGCGCAGGTCTGGGTTATCTCGCCCATGTCATCGTCATGGAGGAAATCTCCCGCGCCTCGGGCGCCGTGGGACTCTCCTATGGCGCGCACTCCAACCTGTGTGTGAATCAGCTGCGCCTTAACGGCAATGATGCGCAGCGCGAACGCTACCTGCCGAAGCTCGTCAGCGGCGAGCACGTCGGCGCGCTCGCCATGTCCGAGCCCGGCGCGGGCTCGGACGTGGTCTCCATGCAGCTGCGCGCCGACAAGCGCGGCAAGGACTATGTGCTCACGGGGCGCAAAATGTGGATCACCAACGGTCCGGATGCGGACGTGGTGGTGGTGTATGCCAAGACGGACCCCACGGCCGGGCCGCGCGGCATCAGCGCCTTCATCGTCGAGCGCGGCGCCCGCGGCTTCAGCGCCGCGCAGAAGCTCGACAAGCTTGGCATGCGCGGCTCCTCCACCTCGGAGCTGGTGTTCGAGGAGTGCCACGTGCCAGCCGCGGATCTGCTCGGCAGCGAAAACGCCGGCGTGCGTGTACTCATGAGCGGCCTGGATTACGAGCGCGTGGTGCTCGCCGGCGGCTCACTGGGCCTCCTGGCGGCGGCGCTGGATGTGGTGCTGCCCTACATCCGTGAGCGGCGGCAGTTCGGAGCGCCGGTCGGCACCTTCGAGCTCATGCAGGGAAAGATCGCCGACATGTACGCGGCACTCAACGCCGCGCGCGCCTACGTGTACGCGGTGGCACGCGCCTGCGATGCCCGTACCGTGCGACGCCGCGACGCCGCCGCCTGCATCCTGTTCGCTGCCGAACGCGCCACTGCTGCCGCGCTCGACGCCATCCAGGCGCTCGGCGGCAATGGCTACATCAATGACTACCCCGCCGGACGGCTGCTGCGCGATGCGAAGCTCTACGAGATCGGCGCCGGCACCCAGGAGATCCGTCGCATGCTCATCGGCCGGGAGCTGTTCGAGGCCGCCGCGTGAGTGTTGAGTTCGCGCCGTTGGTGATGGAGCCCGCCTATCGCAAGGTGGCGGTCACCATCGGGGCGCGGATCTTGAGCCGCGCGCTGCGCGAGGGCGAGCGGCTGCCATCCGAGACCGAACTGGCGCGCCAGTTCGCCGTCAACCGCTCGACCGTGCGCGAAGCACTGCGGGAGCTGGAAAGCCGCGGCCTGGTGCAGCGCCGCGCCGGCTCGAAGCTGATGTCGGTGAGCCGCCCGCATCACGAGGACGTCGCCCAGGGCGTCAGCGAGGCCCTGCTGCTGCACGATGTCACGGTGCGCGACGTGTGGGAGGCCCTGAGCATTCTCGAACCGCCGCTGGCGCGCGCCGCGGCGCGCTCGCGCACCGCGCCGGACCTGAAGTGCGTCGCCGCCGCCGCCGCGGCCTTCAGCGCCGCACGCAGCGACGGCGAGCAGGCGGTGCATCGCGTCGCAGAGTTCTTTCGCTGCCTCGGACGCGCCACCCACAATCCGGTGCTGGGACTGGCTCAGGAACCGCTGCTGCAGCTGCTCGAGCCGTCGCTGCGCGTAATGATCGATAAGATTCCCCAGGCGCCCGCGCGCATCGCCACCGCGCAGCGGCGTTTGCTGGAAGCGCTCGAGGCCCGCGATGGCGAGGCGGCCCATGCCTGGATGACGCGTCACATCCGTGACTTCAGCAGAGGTTACGAGCTGGCAGGAATTAAGCTCGAAATGCGAGTCACGTCACGCGCGGGCGCCCTGAAAACCCGTGCGCGCGCGTGATCAAAGTCTCCATCTGTCAGGCCAGCCACGCCGGGCGGCGCTCGCTGCGGGTATGCTGCGGGCCGGGTCGGTGATCGTCCCCTGACGGAGTACTGCCATGATCGCGGGTTTCGTGCTGCTGTTTCTTATCGTCGCCCTCGTCGGCTACGTGATCGGCGTCTACAACGGCCTGGTGGGCGTGCGCGCGGCGGTCAAGCTCGCCTGGTCCGACATCGACGTGCTGCTGGTACAGCGCCACGACGAGCTGCCCAAGCTGGTCGAGGTCTGCAGGCAGTACATGCAGTATGAAGCCGACACGCTCGAGCGCGTCATGCGTGCCCGCACCGGCGTGGACGCGGCGCGCAGCTCCGGCAACCTCAACGCCCTGGGCGCCGCAGAGGGACAGCTGCGCAGCGGCCTCACCGGCCTGTATGCCGTTGCCGAAAAGTATCCGCAGCTGAAGGCCAGCGAGCCGTTCCAGCACCTGCAGGAGCGCATCAGCGGACTTGAGACCGCGATCGCCGACCGGCGCGAGGTCTACAACGACGCCGTCAACACCAACAATGTACGCATCGCCGCTTTCCCGGGTGTGCTGGTGGCGGGTCTCGGGGATTTTCCCCCGGCGCAGCTGCTGCACTTCCAGGCGGACGAGAGGGCCGACGTCGATCTGCAGGCGGCCTTTGCGCGCCACTGAGCTTAAGCCCTAAGAGTGCACGGCGCGCCCATGAACCCGCAGCTGCTGGCCGCCGCTGCCGGCGCGGCCGCGCTGTTTGCCCTGTGGCGATTCTTCGTGCGCCTGCGGCGCGACCGGGTGGTGGCCGACACCCCGACGGTGCGCATCCGCTCCGCCGCCCAGGGGTACGTGAAGGTCACCGGCCGGGCACAGCCGGCGGGCGCGGCGCCGACCGCCGCCCCGTTGAGCTCGCGCCCGTGCGTGTGGTGGGACTTCAGGATCGCGCACCAGGAAACTGACTCCAAGGGCAACACCCATTGGCACGAAGTTGAGCGCGCCACCAGCGTGGAATTGTTCGTGCTGCTCGACGATGACGGCGCGCGCTGCCTCGTGGGTCCGGTGACCGCCGAAGTCACGCCCACCGACAAGAGCGTCTGGTACGGCGCCCTGCCCCGGCCTTCGGGACTGCCGCCCGGCGGCAGCTCGTTCCTGCACGTTGGCGACTGGCGTTACACCGAGCGGCTGCTGGCCGTCGGCACACCGCTGTGCGTGCTGGGGGAGTTACGCTCCCACTCGGAAGTCGGTGACGTCAACGCCGCCACGGCGCAGAAACTCAGGGAGTGGAAGCAGGATCAGCAGACCCTGCTGGAGCGATTCGACACCAACCATGACGGCCGGCTCGATGCCACCGAGTGGGAGGCCGCGCGGCGCGCCGCCGCCAGCGAGGCGCAGGCGCAGACGCTCGGCTCGGACATCCAGCGCATCAGCGTCATCTGCGAACCACGCAACGGCGAGCCCTTCCTGATTGCGCCCATGAACTCCGGCGAGCTTCAGCAGCGCGAGCGGCGCTACGCGGCCCTGTATTTCGTGGTCGGGCTCATCTGCGTGTGTGTCTGCGCCTGGGAGCTGAGTCACGCCATTTAGGGCGTGCTGACACTACCGAACCAGCGTGCGACATCGCTGCGCAGCGATGTCGGCCAATGGATCAGTGCGCGACCTGCAGGTGCGCCAGCAGGCCGTCCGCCTGCCGCGCCAGCATCGCGGCATACAGGGGTTTCGCGCTATCCAGCTGCGCGTCCCCCAGGGTCTTCAGGTCCGCCGCTGCCGGGAATCCAATCCACGCCTGCACCTCATCCCCGCCCCACTGCCGCGCGCTCAGCTGCACACTGTCCCCGGTGGGACGGATCAACAGCAGCTCCGTCAGATTCAGGAGCGACGGCGCACTTCCCGCCGCACCCTCACCGCTCACCATGCACCAGCCGCGCAGGTACTCGGGCAATTCCTTATGCCGTCCACCATCGGCGTGCTCGGAGTTGTTGAGTCCGGGCCCGAACACGATCAGGGCATCGAGGTGGTTGGCGGCGATGAACTGCGCAAAAGGCTGGCGGCACTCCCGCGGCAGCGATTTGGCGAGCGAGGCGTTCAGCAGGCAATTCTCGCGGGCATCGCGCAGCGCGATGGTCGCCTCCACCGGCACCGCGGCAAAGCCCATCTGGGTGAGGCGCGCCTGCAACACCTGCATGAGCATGGTGGGTACCGGCCAGTCGACCGTGAGGGTCTTCAGGAAGCTCTCTTTCAGCTCCCGTGAGGCGTGAAAGTGCGTGACCTCCGGGTCGAGCAGATTCACGACACCGACGTGCGCGCCGGCGGGTAGCGCGGTGACCAGCGCGCTGGCGGCCTGCGCCACGCTTACCGGGAGAAGCAACAGCAGCACCACCCTGAGGGTGCAGAACCTGCCTGTTCTTGTTCTCGTTGTTGCCATGGCGGGGAGTCTAGCGCGGCGCTAACCGCCCCGCGATGTGCGTCGCAGCGCGCCATAACGGCTTCTTATAAGAGCATGTCCCGATACAACCCAAGGTCTCCTGCGTGCCCGTTACGATTGGCACTCGCAGGTTTGCGACACGGCAGGAGAGCTCTTGGCGGCAATCGGTTCGGAGCGCGTGCTCGCTGTACGGCATTGGACGGACACGCAGTTCAGCTTCACCACCACCCGGGATCGGGGGCTGCGCTTTGAAAACGGTCAGTTCGTCATGGTGGGACTGCGCGTAAGCGATCGCCCACTGCTGCGCGCCTACAGCATCGCCAGCGCCAACCACGAGGAGCACCTCGAGTTCCTCAGCATCAAGGTGCCAGACGGGCCCCTGACCTCGCGCCTGCAGCACCTGCGGGCGGGCGATGAGGTGCTGGTAAGCCGCAAGCCCACCGGCACGCTGTTACTGCAGGACCTGCATCCAGGCAAGCGGCTGTACCTCTTCAGCACCGGCACCGGGGCCGCGCCGTTCATGAGTGTCATCACGGATCCGGAAACCTACGCGCGCTTCGAGCGCGTGATCCTGGTGCATGGCGTGCGCTGGGCGAAGGAGACGGCCGTCGTGCGCCACCGGATCGAGTCCCTGCGCGCGCACGAGATCCTCGGACCCGCAGTGGCAGCGAAGCTGCTCTACTACCCGGCGGTGACCCGCGAGCCGCACGTGAATCGCGGTCGCCTGACGCGCCTGGTTGAGTCCGGGCGGCTGGCCCGGGACCTGCAGCTACCGCCGCTGGATCCGGCATGCGATCGCGTGATGGTATGCGGGAGCCCGGGGATGCTCACCGATACCTGTGCACTCCTTGATGCGAGGGGCTTCAGCCTGTCCCCACACATCGGCACACCTGGCGATTATGTGATTGAACGCGCGTTCGTCGCGCGCTAATGGCCGCCCTCGACCAGGATGCCCGCATCCGCGAGCGCGAGCGCCAGTTCACCCTCCAGGCGCTGCGCTTCGGGGCGCGCGATACGCTGCAGGTGCAGCACCGGTCCTGTCAGCACCTCGATGCCACGCTTGAGCACGCTGCCGGCCGCGTGAATGCCCGCTTTGTGCTGATCAAAGCGCTGCGCCGGGGTGTAGTGGCTCATGCCGACGTACACCCCGTGCGGCCCGCGCCGGCGATCCGGGAAATCCAGCAGCACGAGGTAGAGGTTCGCGCGACCCTTGCGGCCGGCGCGCAATTGCAGCGCGACTTCGTACGCGGTGGGCAGCCACTCAATGTAGTGCATCGGCAGCCAGTCCGGGATCGAGGCGGCGGCGTGCTGCCACAACGCCGCCAGCGCCCGTTCGATCTCAGCCGCGAACTGACCGCGCATCCACAACTCGTGGATCGAGTGCGCGCCCGCGACGCCATCGCGCGCAACCAGCGCCGCCTGCAGTCGCCTCTCCACCTCGCTTGTTGCCAGGCTCGCCAGTGGCCTTGCCGCCGGTGACACCGTTGAATCAAACGACGCCGCGCGGCGCCCCGCCGCGGCTGCGCCTGCTGTCGCGGCACGGCGCGCCATCAGATCCGCGCCGCGTCCGCCCGGGCGCTGACCCGGGCGGCGCCGAGCCACACGAGGCCGCCGATCGCAACCGCGACCGGCACGATGAGCACCGCGTGTCCGAGGGATGAAGCATCCGAAATCCTCCCGATCAGAGGCGGCGATGGCACGTCCCCCAGCAAATGAATCGCGAACATGCTCAGCGCCATGGCCGAGGCACGCTCAAACGGCGAGACCATGTTGACGATGGCGGCGTTGATGGGTCCGGTCGACATGAACAGCAGCAGTTGCGCGCACACGATTGCCGGGTAATACACCGCGGGCGCACTCCCCGTAAGCGCGAGCACGACGAACGGCACCGCGACTAGCGTCGTCGCACCGGAGAACCACAGGTACGCCTGCCGGGAGTACTTGAGGCAATAGTCCCCGAGCCAGCCGCCGGCGAAGGTGCCGACGAATCCCGTCACCAGGACAATCGCCCCGAATCCCGTGCTCGCCTGCACCTTCGAGATGCCGTGCGCGCGCTCAAGGAAGGTGGGCATCCAGTAGGCCAGGCCGCCGAGGGCGAACGTATAGGCGGCGTAGCCGAGCACCAGCAGCATGAAGGGCCAGCGACCCAGAAGGTTCAGGTACACGGCGAGCGGTCCGGGCGCGCGCCCCGTGGCTGTCACGGCGACGGGCTTGCGCGCCTGCGACGCCGGTGCGTCCTGCACGCCGCGCGGCGGATCCGGCAGCCACAGCACGGCCGCCGCAAGCAGCAGGCCCGGCGTCCCGGCCACAAAGAACGCGGCGCGCCAGCCAAAGTGTTGGCTCACGAGACCCCCGAGGATGTAGCCGAGCGCAGCGCCCACCGGGATCGCCATGTTGAGCACCGAGTACACGCGGCCGCGGCTCTCGGCGCGGAAGCAATCGGCCAGCAACGCCGGCGCGATCGCCACATAGGCCGCCTCGCCGATGCCGACGAGCGCGCGGCCCGCAAGCAGTTGCGGGTAGTTGCGCGCCAGTCCCGACGCCATGGTGGCAAGGCTCCAGATGAACACCCCGATGGCGATCGGGCG
The DNA here is from genome assembly GCA_963718865.1 of uncultured Gammaproteobacteria bacterium. GTDB lineage: Bacteria > Pseudomonadota > Gammaproteobacteria > Steroidobacterales > Steroidobacteraceae > 13-2-20CM-66-19. The sequence goes on from CAVRAE010000003.1 coordinate 527,440, forward strand.
TGTCCGTGAGCCGCGATCACCCCAGGCACCGAACACGGGAGCCGCGATCATGTACACCAGCATGAAGGCCGGCACGAGCAAGCCAAGCTGCGCGTCCGTCAGGCTCATGGCGCCCTTCAGGTCCGGCACGATGGGCGAGACCACGTAGCGGTCGAGGTAGTTAAGGAGATTGATCCCGGTCAGGACGACCAGCGCGCGCACCGCGGTGCGTGATGCAATCGTGTTGGTGTTCAAGGATGCCTCACAGGCGCGCGCGCACGAACAGCATGAACGAAGTGGGCGAAGCGCCGTAGACGCTATCAAGTGCCCCGGGAAAACGATAGACGCTGAAGACTCCGCCGACCCCGAAACGGATCGATTGCAGCCGCGCGACATCGCAGATATAGCCGAGCGAGAGCTTGTTGATGGTGAAGCTGTCCTCGTAGAACGCCGCGCCCGGAAGGAACAGCTCGTCCTTCGCTACCCGCTCGATGCGTCCGAACACCGTCTGCCCCGGCACGGGCTGCGCCGCGGACTCCAGCAGCCAACCCGCGCTCGCGCGGCCCACCGACGGGCTGTTGCGCCCCCACGCGAGCGTGGTCTGCCACCACCGCCCGATGGGTGCGTTGTAGCTCCCCGAGGCGGTCGTGCGCCGCTCGTTCACGTTCGGCAGCAACTGCTCCGGGTTGACCAGATGCCCGCTGCTTGCCTGCAGCGACCAGTCGCTCGTCGGGTTGTAAGACAGCCGCGCGGCGTACGAATCGAGCGGCCGGATCTCCACGTCGTAACGGTATTGGTCGGGTTCGCGCCCGTTGAACGCCGATGCCTCGAGCTTGAACTGCCGCCAGATGTAACCACCGGTGACCACCCCGTAGGACACATGGGTTGAGTCGAGCCAGTGATGCGTGAGGGGCGCTTCCGGATTGTCCTCACCCGAGAGCCGATGCATGAAGGCCACGGGACCCAGCGCCGGCTCCCCGGCAAGTCCCAGATACACAAACACCGAGCTGTCGGCGGCGGTAGTGTGGCTGTAGGCTGCCGCCGCTTCCATGAGGAGATTGTGCGGGTGCTGCCGGTCGATGAGCGGCGTACGGCCGTTGGCCGTCTCGCCGGTCTGAAAAAGCAGCGGATAGCCGCTCTTGCCCATCGGCGGGTCCGCCGAGACCATCAGGCGCAGACCCAGCGCCCCGCTCGCAAGCTCGCGGCGTCCCATGAACATGAGCATGCCGGTCGTGAAGCTCTGGGTGTCGCCGCGCGGCCCCCCCTGATGGTCGTACACGACATCCGCGTAGCCGTGCAGCATGCTCATCCATGCGCCGGTCATGTTGCGGATACCCGCCATGGGCGTCGAGTCCGGCTGCCAGCTGGTGCCGGACGCCTCGCGCGTCATGTCGTACGGGCCGTACATCCCGGCCATGCCCAGGGTGTCGGCCGCGCCGCCCGGGCCATCCGCGCGCGCCGCAGGCGCGTGCGCAATTGCGGCGCATAGCCACGCGGCGCCGAGATACAGGACAGGACGGCGGGTCGATCGGCGCGGGAAAGCCATGCGTTGCCGATCCTACCGGAGAGCGCGATAGCGCAGTGGGTGTTCCCACGGCGCGGCTGCTACGGGGCGATTACCAGAACAATGTCCGCAAAAGCACAAGGGCGGCCAATGGCCGCCCTTGTGGCTTCTTCAGTGAGAAGAACAGGGCCTTAGGCGGCCTTCCTCTTCGTGCGCACCGTGCGCGTCGCACGCGTGGCGTGGGTCGCGCGGTTCGCAGCCTGGGCGGCGAAGCTGCCCACGGTCTGCTGCACGTCGGCGGCCATGGCGGAGAACTCTTCCGCGCGGGCCTTGAGCTTGTCGCTCAGCTCGGTACCGAGGTCAGCCTGCTTCTGAAGCAGATCGGCAACGGCGTTGGTGCCTACGGCAACCTTGGGGGCCAGGGTGGCCTTCGCCTGCGCGATGCCCGCCTCGAGGACGTCACCGGCAACGGCGTAATGGAAGCGCGCGAAGCGCTCGAGGGCCTTAAAGCTGTCCTGCTGGGCCTTGCCGAAAGAGCTGAACGCCTCTTTGTAGGTCTCCATCCAGGTGTTCATGTCGAAAGTACGGTCGTTCATGGCAAGCTCCTGCGGAACGTCATTGGGGATTCGATGGATGAGCATTGTACACGGCTTTGTATGCAGTGCAAGAGCTTTTATACGCAAGATCTGTAGACTCTTATAACGCTGTTTATACTAGTTATTTTACTAATCATAAGCGATGCAAATGCATTATTTTATTGCACTGCATTTGCAACATCGCGCATCCTTTGTGCCCCCGTGGCTGTTGCGTCACGTGCGCCGGCAGTCGCGCCGCGTCCACTGGCTGCACCGTCTCAGCCAGCCGACGCTGATCATGGCTCGCGCCGATGATCCCTTGGTCCCGATCCTCAACGCGCATATCCTCAAGACCATGAATCCGCACAGCGAGCCGAAGGTATTTCAACCGCGGGCGCCTGTTCCTGCTGACACGTACCCATGCGGGTGATCAACGAACTCCTGGATCGACCTGACACGAACGGACGGCAGCGATGAGCGGCAAGCACATGCCCGTGGCGGACCTGGCCAGACACGTCGGTGAAGAGATCGGCGTTTCCTCATGGACCGCCCTCGACCAGGCGCGCATCAATGAATTCGCGCACTGCACCGGCGATCACCAGTGGATTCACACCGATACCCAGCGCGCGGCGCGCGAGGGCCCCTTCGGCGGCACCGTGGCGCACGGGTTTCTCACCCTGTCGCTGCTCGCGCCGACCGCCTTCGAGGTGCTGCTCACCCGCATCACACCCAAGTCGGTCGTCAACTACGGGCTCGACAAAGTGCGCTTTGTGTCGCCGGTGCGCTCCGGCAGGCGCGTCCGCAACCACATCAGGATCACCGCTGTCGAGGACAAGGGCGCCGGCCGCTATCTGGTGACGACCGACAACACCATTGAAATCGAGGGCGAGAGCAAGCCGGCCGTGACTGCCAGCGTGCTCGCGATGCTCATAGCCTGACAACACCTCGCGGCCGAGCTCGCCGCATGACGACGACACCGTACGTACTCGCGATCGATCAGGGCACCACCTCAACCCGCGCGGTGGTGTTCGACCGCGAGGCGCGTGCACTCGCCACCGCCCGCCGCGAACTGCCCCAGCACTACCCCGCCGCCGGACTGGTCGAGCACGACGCCGAGGACATCTGGCGCGATGCGCTCGCCACGGCGCGCGAGGCCCTCGGGCTCGCCGGCGTCGACGCGCGCGCGGTTACCGCGCTCGGGATCGCGAACCAGCGCGAGACCACGCTCATCTGGGAGCGCGACACCGGCAAGCCCATTCATCGCGCCATCGTGTGGCAGGACCGGCGCACGGCGCAGCTATGCAGCGCGCTGAAGTCCGCCGGCGCCGCAGCACCGGTGCGTGAGCGCACCGGACTGCTGCTTGATCCTTATTTCTCCGGCACCAAGATCGCCTGGCTCCTCGACCACATCCCCGGCGCGCGCGAACGCGCCGCGCGCGGCGAGCTCGCCTTCGGAACCATAGATACCTTCCTCCTGTGGCGTTTCACGGCCGGCCGGCTGCATGCCACCGACGCCACCAACGCCTCGCGTACGCTGCTTTTCAACATTCACACCCAGGACTGGGACGAGGAGCTGCTGCGGCTCCTGCGGGTACCGCGCGCGCTGCTGCCGGCAGTGCGCGACAGCAGCGGCAGTTTCGGGGTCACTGAGGCGGCGCTGCTCGGGGCGCAGATTCCGATCACGGGCATGGCCGGGGATCAGCAGGCCGCCCTCATCGGGCAATGCTGCTTCAAACCCGGCACCGCGAAGTCCACCTATGGAACGGGTTGTTTCCTGCTGCTCAACACCGGTGAGGTGGCCGTCAGGTCAAGCCATATGCTGACGACGGTGGCGTACCGCATCGGCGGCCGCACGACCTACGCCATGGAAGGATCGATTTTCGTAGCCGGGGCGGCGATCAAGTGGCTGCGCGATGCGCTGCACATCATCCGCGAGACCTCCGAATCCGCCGCCCTGGCGGCAAGCGTCCCCGATGACCACGGCGTGTATCTGGTGCCGGCGTTCGTCGGCCTGGGCGCGCCGCACTGGGAGCCGGGTGCGCGCGGACTGATCTGCGGACTCACGCTCGATTCTGGCGCCGCGCATCTGGTCCGCGCGGCCCTTGAATCGGTCGCCTACCAGACGCTCGATCTGACCGTTGCCATGGCGCGCGATGGCGCGCAGGCCGCCTCCGCAATCCGCGTCGATGGGGGCATGGCAGCCAATGACTGGTTCTGCCAGTTCCTCGCCGACGTGCTCGCTGCGCCAGTGGAGCGCGCTGCCGGGCTTGAGGCCACGGTTACCGGCGCCGCGTACCTCGCGGGGCTTGCCGCCGGAGTGTGGCCGGATCTGTCCGCGATCGGTGCCGCCTTGCACAGCGCGACGGTCTTTTCGCCGCGGATGAACGCCGCGCGGCGCACGGCCCTGATCAGCGGCTGGCACGCTGCTTTGCAGCGCGCCCTGCCCGGCCGAACGATGGCAGACGCCATAAACAAGTAGCAGAATACCGCCCCTTTTCCAGTTGAGCTTCAAACACCACAACGGACGTTGGGAGACACAACATGGCTAGCTCGATGTTGGATTCAATTCTCGCGATGGTTACGCCGGACATGAAGCAGGCCATTGCAACACGGCTGGGCGAGTCATCGCAGGCAGTAACCGCTGGGCTGGGAGCCGCCACTGCCGCCACGCTCGGCGGCCTGGCAAGCAAGGCTGGCGACAGCGGCTTCCTCGGACAGATCCTGGGTCTGGTGAGCGGCGGTGGTGGCCAGAACATCCTGGGCAGCCTCTCGTCCATCGCCTCCGGTGGCCCGAGTGGCGCGACCGGGGACCTGGTGAGCAAATTCCTTCCCATGGTGTTCGGCGCGCAGCAGGGTCAGGTGACGAACCAGATCGCGCAGCAGGCGGGCATCAGTGCGGCCTCGGCGGGTGGAGTGCTGAAAATGGCAGCCCCGCTGGTGCTCGGCTATCTGGCCAGGATGCACAGCGCGGGCACTTTGAATGCGGGCTCCCTCGGCAACATGCTCAAGGCGGAAGCTCCGTCCCTGGGCAGTCTTCCCGGGGCCGACATGCTCAAGGGCGCTGCGGAATCGATAGGCGTCAGCTCGGGCCGTGCCGCCTCGGCAATCGGATACGGAGCCGACTCCGCCGCCGCCAGTGGTTCGCGCTGGCTGGTGCCGCTTGCAATCCTGGGCGCGATCATTCTCGCCTGGCTGCTGTACCGCGCCTTCAGCGGCGCGGGTACGCCGCCGGTGGGCGCGCCTGTGGCCGCCGCGGCCGACACCGCCAGGAACGCCGCCGCCACGGCCGCCACGGCGGCCAGCAATGCCGCGGGCAGCGCTGCGAACGCGGTGAGCAACACGGCCAACGCCGCCTGGGCCGCACTGGGGGAGATGACCAAGGTGAAGCTGCCCGACGGGGCAGAGCTGAACGTCCCCGCGAACGGCGTGGAGTCCAGGCTCATCGCTTACCTGAATGATCCGAATTCCACGGTGAGCGATGACAAGTGGTTCGACTTCGACCGCCTGCTGTTCGATACCGGCAAGGCGACGCTGCAGCCGGCCTCACAGGAGCAGCTTGGCAACATCGCCGCGATCCTGAAGGCCTACCCGAAGGTGAAGATCCGTCTCGGCGGCTACACCGACAACACCGGCGACGCGGCCGCGAATGTGAAGCTCTCTGACGAACGCGCCAATGGCGTCATGGGGGAACTGGTGAAGCTCGGCACGGACGCTGCCCGCATGAGTGCCAAGGGCTACGGCGAAGAACACCCGGTCGCGGACAACGCCACCGAGGAAGGCCGCGCGAAGAACCGCCGCATTTCCCTTAGGGTGACCGAGAAGTAACCCCTGAGCTGCCCCGTGCGCGCAGCGCACGGGGCTTGTTCTTCAGTGGGCTGCTGGCGCGGCCGGTTTTGCGTCCGGCGCATCGCTGACCAACACATCGACCCGCAGGCTCGTTGCGCCTGCCGAGACCTGGTGAGGCACACAGTTTGAGTGGTACTGGATATTGCGGGTCGTGAACAGCGGCAGAATGCTCTGCTTGATCTGCTCGAGCAGCTCGCAGTCGCCACTCGCCGCGAGCGCGTCCCGATCCAGGCGCAGATCCACCGTTTTCCAATGCGCGGCGACCGTCTTCGCATCCGGCGTCGCCGCAGCCGCAACGGGTATCAGCACCTGCATTTTGACACGCACGCCCGGGAATGGATCGGGTCGGCCATCCAGCCTCGAGCAGCCCCACTCGGAGACGGCGAGATCCTTCCGGCGCGCTCCCAGGACGAGCAGTGTGCTGCGTACTTTCTCGCGCAGCCCATCACACGAATAGTGTGTGGTGAAGCCCTGATAGAGGAAGGTCAGTTCCTTCGGGGTCCAGGCCGCGGGCTGCGCCGCTGCAACGTCGGTGGCCGCCGCAGCCGCCGCCGCGGCCCCGACAGTCGCGCCGCACGCGAGCGCAACACTCGCGAGTGCCAGGGAAATGTTCAGCACGGATTTCATCACTGGCCCGATGGCTGCGGGGCCGGACGCGTCCGGCCTGAATCCGGAGCCGGCCGTTCGGAGTCTGGTGGTGGCCTGCCGTTACCTGGCGGGCGGTTTGCAGCTGGCGGGCGGTCTCCAGCCGGTGGCCGTGTCCCACCCGGCGGACGGGTTCCCACCGGCGGTGGACGCGGGCGCGGCGGTGGCCGTACACCGGGCGATGGCCGCGGCGGCGGTCTCACCACGGGCGGACGGGGACGCGGCGGTGGGCGCCCGTGCGGGTAACGGTTCCAGTAGGAGTAGTAGCGCGCCCGCTGTGAGAACCAGGGTCGGTTGCGGTAGTAGCTGTTCCAGTAGCTGTCGAATACGAACGTCACGATCGGCAGCGCGAGCACCACGCCGCTATCGGCCACGATCAGGGGTTGCCCCTGCGCGGACATCTGCAGGTACGCCGCATCAACCCAGCCGCGGTTCGGGCCGGCCTGCACGTCGCACCAGTTGTAACCCTCCTCGCAACCGAACACTTCCAGCTGTGTTCCGGGAGGCAGCACCGCAAATCCCGGATACTCGGTGCTCGGTCCCGCGCGCAGATGCACGGTGTGGACGACCACTCCGGCCCCCGCCACCACGGCCGGAGCCCAGGCGCACAGGAAAATGGCGCTCAGTACCGCGAGTGCAGGCCCGACGCGCGCAGGCCAGGTCCGGTTGGTACTCATAAGGTGCACTCCTCCGTCGAATCCGCTACTTGACCGTGGCCGCACCCAATTTGCAGGCGACCTCGTCCTGCGAGCCGGTTGCGCCCGAGCAGCCGATGGCGCCGATCAGCTTGCCACCCTCGATGAGCGGAATGCCACCGCGCGATGCAACCACACCGTCGAGCGTCATCACGTAATCGTTGTGCTTGAGCTGGATCGCTTCCTCGAAAACCTTGGTCTCGCGCCGGTACGTCGCCGCGGCCCGCGCCTTGTGCTCGGAGACCTGGATGGAGGCGAGCTGCGCGCCGTCCATGCGCTGGAAAGCCACCAGGTTGCCGCCGGAATCCACCACGGCGACGTTGAGCTTCCAGTCATGCTTCCTGGCCTCAGCGACGGCAGCAGCAATGGCCGCCGATGCACGCTGCAGTGAAATCGGTGCGCCATACGGGATATCGAACGGCATCTTCTCCGGAACGGTGTCCAGGGGATTCGCCGCGGGCGCCTGCTGCGCCTGGCTCGCCATGGTGCCGAGCAGAACAACGGCGACGATGGCAACAATCGCGACGGATTTCTCAGCCATGGTGGAGCTCCTGCATGGGCTTAGAACGCAATGAAGCCGCGCCCCCAATTGAAGCGCGAAGTGCCGGTAAGCGCAATCGCGCGCCCAACCGGACGCCTCAGGCGGCCGGGACTTCCACCCGGTGCCGGCTGACAGACTCGCCGTCGTCGCCCTTCAGACCGCGGAACACGACGGTCGAGATGATCGTGGCCGCGCCCAGCACCAGGAACGCCTGGTGAATGCCGGCAATCATGTCGGTTGCCGCAGTATGAAACCGGTCGGGCACGAAGAGCGCCGCCACCAGGGAGGCTGTCGCGACACCGAAGCTCAAAGACAGCTGCTGGGCGGTACTGGCGATGGTGCTGGCGCTGCTCGCCGCCTCGCTGCTGACGTCCGCATAGACGAGGGTGTTCATGCTGGTGTACTGCAGTGAAGACACGAAGCCGAATACGAACACCTGCATCACGATGAGCCACACCGCCGTGGCGGCGCCGATGGTGGCAAACGAGAGAATCAGCACCCCCAGGAGCGCGGTGTTCGACACCAGCACCGTACGGTAGCCAAAGCGCGCCAGGATGCGCGGCATGGTCATCTTGAGACTCATGGCGGCGAGCGCCTGCGGCACCATGAGGAGGCCCGACTGCACCGGCGTGTAGCCCAGTCCCACCTGGTACAAAAGCGGCAGCAGGAACGGAATGCCGCCGATGCTCAGGCGGGTGAAAAAACTGCCGCTGACTGCGGCACGAAACGTACGGATGTGAAACAACGCCAGCCGCAGCAACGGCTGCGTGGCGCGCGCCGCGTGCACCCCGTACGCCGTCAGCAGCACCACCGATACCCCCAGCAGTGCCGCGATCTGCACCCCGTTGAGACGATGCTCGCCGAACACCTCGAGCACATACGACAGCAGCGCGATCCCGGAGCTGAACAGCAACAGGCCGGCGATGTCCAGCGCCGGGGTGGACGCCTCGCGGTAGTCCGGCAGGTTGCGGTACACGAGGTATAGCCCCGCGAGTCCGATCGGAACGTTGATAAAGAAAATCACGCTCCAGTGCAGGTAGGCGGTGATCACCCCGCCGGCAACCGGACCGAGCATGGGACCCAGAAGCCCCGGGATCGCCACGAAACTCATGGCGCGCACCAGTTCGGATTTCGGAAACGCCCGCACCAGGGTGAGCCGCCCAACCGGCACCATCATGGCGCCGCCGCAGCCCTGCAATACCCGGCAGGCAACCAGCAAGTGGATGTTGCGTGACACCCCGCACAGGAGCGAGCCTAAGGTGAACAGCGCGATCGCACCGCTGAACACCCGCCGCGTGCCGAAGCGATTCGCCATCCAGCCACTGATCGGGATGAACACCGCGAGACTCAGCGTATAGCTCGCGAGCACCGCCTTGATGCTCAGCGGCGCTACGCCCAGAGCACGGGCGATACTCGGGACCGCGGTGTTCAGGATCGTGGTATCGAGCGCCTGCATGAAGAACGCGACGGCCACGAGCCACGGCAGCAACCGGCGCGGCAACGCTCCGTCGGCCGCCTGTTCGTCCTCAGGGGTCATTCAATTGAAGTATATGCGCCGGTTGCGACCCGCACGCACTTGCGTGCACCATGTTCGCCCTCAGGCACCGCCCGCCAGGAGAAGTGCGCATGTGCGACCAGGACTCGATCGATGACATCATCGAATTTCAGCTGAAAAATCCTGGCATATCGCGGCGGCGCTTCGGCGCGCTCACCCTCGGTGCGGGCGTGGTGTCGCTCCTGCCGCCGGTTGCCGGTGCGATCGAAGTGCAGGAGTCCGAGGTCGACATCAAGACCCCCGACGGCACTGCGGATGCGTATTTCGTGCACCCCGCCAGGGGCGCGGCTCCCGGTGTGTTGGTCTGGCCGGACATCTACGGTCTGCGGCCGGCGTTTCGGCAGATGGGCAGGCGACTCGCCGAGTCAGGCTATTCGGTGCTGGTGGTGAACCCCTTCTACCGCACCCAGCACGCCCCCACCGCGCCCGAGCACCCTGATTTCAACGATGCCGCCACGCGCACCACCCTCATGGGACTGATGAACTCGCTGACACCAACGACCGCCGTCACCGATGCGCGCGCCTTCGTCGCGTACCTGGATAGCCAGCCATCCGTGTCCCGCAAACACAAAATGGGCACGACCGGTTACTGCATGGGCGGCCCGTTCACCATGCGCACGGCGGCGACCCTTCCGGATCGGATCGGCGCCGGCGCCTCCTTTCATGGCGGCGGCCTCGTTACCGACAAACCCGACAGCCCGCATCTGCTGATCCCGCAAATAAAGGCGCATTACCTGTTCGCGATTGCCGAGAACGACGACCAGCGGCAGCCGGAGGCGAAGGACGTGCTGCGCGCGGCGTTCGCCAAGGCGAAGGTGCCGGCTGAAATCGAGGTTTACGCCGGCACCAAGCACGGCTGGTGCCCGCCCGACACCGCAACCTACAACCACGACCAGGCAGAGAAAGCCTGGAGCCGGATGCTGGTGTTGTTCAAATCGGCGCTGGCCTAGGCGCGCGGCTCGGCGAGCAGCTGCACCCAATACAGTCCGCGCCGCGAGGTGCGGCCCGCCGAATACGCGATACCCATCTGCGCGAATCGCGGGTCCATGAGGTTTTCGCAGTGGCCGGGACTGTCGAGCCAGCCCTGCACCACCTCTTCGACCGACTCGGGGCCGTAGGCAATGTTCTCGCCGACCAGTTTCTCGCGGTAGCCGACCGCGCGCACGCGATCCGCGGGCGAATTTCCCGCCAGATCCTGGTGCTCAAAGTAGTTGTGCTCAGCCATGTCGAGCGCGTGCCCGGAGGCGACACCGGCGAGTGTTGCGGACAGGCTCATCGGCGGCGCCGGCCCGAAGCTGCGCTTCCCGCAGCGGGCGCCGCGGGCGCGCGCCTCGTTGACCAGTTCCAGCGCCCGGGATGCCAGCACCGGCCCCTGTGAGGGCGACAGCGCCACGCTTGCGGCCGTGCGTGCACGCGGCGCGACTCCGATATTGCCGACGGTACCGGCGTCCGCCGGCACTGCATCGGCAAACACCAGCACGATCCAGCTATCCATACCGCGCCGATACAGTCCCACTTCGCGCAGGCGCTGGCTCGCGAGCGTTCGACAGCCGGCACCCTTCATGAGCTCGAGCATCGATGAGTCGGGTCCATTGACGTGCAGGCCGGCCGTGGACCCGGCGCGCAACGCACTCTGCGCCGCCGCCGCCTGCAACGAACTTCCCGCAGCCCAGCGTTGCGCCACGCGGTCGAGCGTCGCGCTGCGCGGGACCGGCGGCGCGGCCGGCATGATGCCCCCGCAGCCGCCGATTCTCAGCACCTGCACCGCGGATACGGCGTCGGCGTGGCTCACCACGCTCGCACAGAAGCCCGCGCCGCTGAGCAGCACTCCCCACCCGATCCTTAGGAACGTGCGATTCATGCCAGGCTCCTGAAACCACCACCCGCGACGCGCAGCCAGCCTACGCAAGGGAACGCGCAGCCGTCGCGGCCGCTGACCTCAAATTGGAATCGCATCACAGATTCGGCACGCGCCGAGCGCGGCGCGCCCCGCAGTTAGGCGAAATGGCCTGCGCCGGGGTCCCTATCGGGAGCCGAAAACAGCTAGTTAGGCCTCCATGCGAGGCGTACCGTTGCCGTCATGCTGACACTGCGGCTGACCTACCGACCTCCATACGACTGGCCGCACCTTGAGCACTTTCTCAGCCGGCGGGCGATCGGCGGCGTTGAGTCCGTCACGGCCGGTGCCTATGCCCGCGCGGTGCGTACGGCGAGCGGCCATGCGTTCCTGCAGGTCAAGCCGGTCGCAGGCGCGAATGCGCTGGAGCTGAAGATCCGGGGTTGTGAGTCGGCGGACCTCCTGTCGGTGTCCGCGTTGGTGCGCCGGATGTTCGATCTGTCCGCGGACCCGGCCAGAATTGTCCTCGCCCTGCAGCGCGATCCGCGGCTGGGCGCCCTCGTCGCCCGGCGCCCCGGGCTACGCATCCCGGGGACCTGGGATCCCTTCGAGAGCGGCGTGCGCGCCATCGTAGGTCAGCAGATCAGCGTGGCGGCCGGACGTACACTGCTCACGCGGCTGGTGGAGCGCGCCGGCGAGCGCGTTGCCGAGGATACGCAGCTACTCACTCATCTTTTTCCGACACCCACAGCGCTCGCACAAAGCCAGCTGGAGAAGTTGGGAATGCCGCGCGCGCGCGTCCGCGCGTTGCGGGGCTTCGCGCGTGCCGTGGCGGATGGCACCATCGATTTCAACGAGTCGGGCGAGCACGTCAGGCACGCACTGCTGCAGCTGCCGGGCGTGGGTCCCTGGACCGCCGGCTACGTGGCCCTGCGGGGTCTGGGGGAGCCGGATGGGTTTCCGGCGGGAGATCTGATCCTGCGGCAACAGGCATCCGCCAGTGCCACCACCCTCAGCGCGCGCGAACTTAACGCGTGCGCGCAGGCCTGGCGCCCTTTTCGCGGCTATGCGGTGCTGCATCTGTGGCAAGCCAGCGCTGACCGCGCGGGTCAGGCATCGGAGCGCACACGGGTCCACGGCGTCGCGAGATCCGCATGGCTTCAATTGCGCAAGGCGCGCAGGTGAGTGATTTGCTCACCAGCAACGCCTTGACGATTGCCCTGGAAGGCGGATTGCGCCACCGCGACCACGTTGTCGAGCAGCCAGGTGTAGCCATTCACCGCGGCCGCCAACTCAGTGTTGGAAACCTCCAGAGCCGCATTGTCCTGAGCGTGTCTTAGTCGATCCCCCATATCCAGGCTGGCTAGCAGTTCCCGCCAGCCCGTTGCCTCGAAGTCCACCTTGCACTGCGGACGCAGCCTGGTCAGCAGGGTTGCGGTACGCTCGACGCGTTGCCGCAGTCGCAACTCATGTGCGACGTTACCAACCGCGTTGCCGTTGAGGAGGCGCGTCTCGTTGCGCAGGAATGCGCGTTCCGGCCCGCTGAGTTCAAGTTCAGCCGTGCTCAGCAAACCGCTGTGAAGTTCCCCCAGGATGCCTTCGACGGCCGCCAGGATGGACCGCAGGGCGGCGCGGCGGATGACCGCGTCGCGCGGTTCGAGACTCAGCACCCACGCCACATCCCCGAGCAGCACCGCCTGGAGGCTGTCCTGGTCCGTTCTCGCTGCCATAAAATCCCCACTGCTGCGCACACACCGCCCGCAGATGCGTCCGCTGAGAATTCACCCGGGCGTTACTTTACAGGGCGGCAGCGACCAGTCTGTGCGGTTGCGAACATAGTGACCGCGCGCTGCCGCATAAGGTCAAGCCACGCGGTGCGGGGAGCGGGCGCCGCCTCTAGCGCGGCGCGGGGTTCCTGAGCGCAGCGAGCGCCGCGTGCAGCCATTGGCTGCTCGTCACGGGACCAGCGCCGCCACAGCTGACCTGGTACGGCTGGCCGCTGATGCTGCTCCTGGTGGCGGCCTGCTCGATAAAGTCTTCCGCCGAATGGATCCGATCGGCTTGTGCGAGGAACTGGTACTTTTCGCGCAGGTGCGCCTGGGCCGCAGATGCGTCGAACCAACTGCCATTGCGATAGAACCTGCAGCCGGATGCCGCCACAAATTGCAGCAGGTAATTGATTTCCGTCTGTGCAGTTGCCGGCGCCGCGGCACGGGCGGCCGGCAGGGCCAAAACTGCCAGCAGCAGTCCCAGTACCACTCGCGGCAGGCGGTGCGCGCTCAGTTACCCTCCGGCTCCACGTGGTCCGCGATGGATTCCAGAGCCGAGGCTGTCACGCGTCCGGCTTCCTCGGCGACCTGTTTGACTCCCTTGGCCGCAGAACGGGCACCGCGCGCAACGACCGTGCGTCCTGCGCGGGCGGCGCGCCCCGCGCCGGCCTTCGCCAGAGCCCTGGCGGTACGCCCTGCACTGGCCAGCATGCGCTTGGCGGTCGTTTTAACTTTGGACTTGCGGGCACGCCTGCCTCTTGCAGCGACACCCTTGGCGCGCACACCGGTGCGCTTGCGGGTGATCTTTCTGGCAGCCGCTTTAGCGGGCCGCCGACGCTTCATTTTCGCCATTTAACTCTCCCATTTTCAGACTGCCGCGAGGACTTGATCCTAGGAGTCTGCGTGCGACCCGGACAGCCTCCAAAGGGATCTCATCGAGTCAGACATCACCTACGCAGCTGCCAGGATCAGGGCGCGCCCGCAGCTGGATACCAAACGGCGGCTCAGCCGCCGCTGAGCCCGCGGTATTCCAGCAACGGCCCGATTTCGGGTCCCCGTCCATAGAGGTTGCGGAACAGCTGCATCGGCTCGGCCGTCCGGCCCCGTGACAGCACCGTCTTACGCAGATAGTCGCCGTTCGCGCGCGTGAGTCCGCCGTGGGCGTGCATCCAGGCGCCGGTATCGCGCGCGAATACCTCGCTCCAGAAGTACGCGTAGTAGCCGGCGGAATAGTCATCATCGAAAATGTGATGAAAGTAGGCCGAGTGATACCGCGGCGGCACCGGCGCGTAGTCCACACCCGCCGCCTTGAGTGCCGCAACCTCAAAGGCTGGCACGTCCGCCGGCGCCGGCACCTGCGCCGCAGGCAGTGCATACCAGGACAGATCCAGCAGCGCCGCGGCGACGTATTCGGTGGTGGCGTAGCCCTCATCGAACTGTTGCGCAGCGAGCACCTTGGTAAGCAGCGCCGGGGGCATCGGCGCGCCGGTCTGGTAGTGATGTGCGTAATGGGCAACCACTTTGGGCTCGCGCGCCCACATCTCGTTGAACTGCGAGGGGTACTCGACAAAGTCCGGAGGCGTTTCGGTACCGGACAGCGACGGGTACTCCACGTTCGAGAGCATGCCGTGCAGCGCGTGGCCAAACTCGTGGAACAGCGCCGTCACCTCATCGAAGCTCAGCAACACCGGTTGTCCGGGAGCGGGCTTGCGGATGTTGAGATTGTTCGACACCACCGCCTTCAGGCCCAGCAGCCGCGACTGCTCCGCGTAGGCATTCATCCACGCCCCACCCTGCTTGCTGTCGCGGGCGAAGTAATCAGCGATGAACAGCGCCAGTCCCTTGCCGTCGGCATCGAACACTTCGAACACCCGCACGTCGGGCCGATAGACGGGCAGGTCCTTGCGCTCCTTGAACGTCAGCCCATAGAGCTCGTGCGCCGCGTAGAAGACTCCGTCGTGCACCACGTGGTCGAGTTCGAAGTAGGGTGCGACCTGGGCCGCGTCGAAGTCGTAGCGCGCCTTGCGCACCTGCTCGGAGTAAAACAACCAGTCCCACGGCTGCAGCGTGAACGAGGGCGTGCCGGAAGCCGCCGCCTGCGCGTCGATGAGTTTCTGCTGTTCGGCCGCTTCCGCATGCGCCCGGCGCACGGCCGCGGGGACCACCTGCATCAGCAGGTCGCGCGCGGCCGCCGGGGTCTGCGCGGACTCATCCTCGAGCATGTAGGCGGCGTGGCTCGGGTAACCCAGGAGCGCGGCGCGCTCCGCACGCACCCGCACGATGTCTGTCAGCACCTGCCGGTTATCGCTATCGCCCCCGAGGCAACGTTGCACCGAGGCGCGGAAAATGCGTTCACGCAGCGCGCGGTTGGTGAGCTGGCCCAGGACCGCTTGCTGGGTGGTGTTCTCCAGCGGGATGAGCCAGCGGTCCTTGAGGCCACGTGCCTGCGCCGCCTGGGCCGCGGCGCTCAGCTGTGCGGGAGACATGCCGTCGAGGTCGGTGAGCTTGTCGACCACCACCGCGCCGTCGGTTGTTGCCTTGAGGAGGTTCTGCCCGAAGCGGGTCGTGAGCGCTGCGATTTTCGTATTCAACTCCCGCAGACGCGCCTGATCCGCGGCGCCCAGCTGCGCGCCCGCGCGCACGAAGTGCGCGTGGTAGCGCGACAGAAGCTGTGACGACTCCGGATCGAGCCTGAGGCTCGCGCGCTTCGCATACACCGCCTCGACGCGCTGCCAGAGCGCGTGATCGAGGTAGATTGCGTCCTGGTGTGCACTGCGCCGCGGTGCAAACTCGGTGTCGATCGCCTCCATCTGCGGGCTGCTGCTGTTGGAATTGAGTTCATCGAAAATCCAACCCACGCGATGTAACAGTTGTCCGGAGCGGTCGAGCGCGACGATGGTGTTCTGAAAGTCCGGCGGGCGCGGATCGTGCACGATGGCCGCGATTTCGCGCAATTGCTCGTGCATGCCGGCCTCGAACGCCGGCGCGTAGTCGGTTACGCGCATGCGATCGAACGGCGGCATCTGGTAGGGCAGCGTGCTCGGCTGCAGCAGTGGATTGTCGGACATCGCGGTTGTCGCCCCCTGGGCGGACCAGACTGGAGCGATCGCCAGGATCGCCGCAAGCACCATTCTCATGCACTTCAACTCCCAAATAGCTCGGGCGCTAGGGTAGCACCGCCTTGCTGCCAGGGAAGCGCCGCCCGGCCACGTTCATGAAAGCAGGCAGGCACACTGGCACTATTAACCGCACGACCGCGGTCCGACAGACAGCGGCGCGAGGAGAATGAAAATGACAGGCGCAAGAGCACGTTGTGCATCGGGCCTGGTGCTCATTTTGAGCGGTGCTCTTGGCGGCTGTGCGCTCTACGACACCTACGAGAAATGCGGTTTCCACGGCTGCCCGGGCGACGCCAAAATCACGGCGCAAGTGCAGTCACGGTTCCGGGAACACTCTGATCTTGAGCAAACCGCAATCTCGGTGCAGACCCTGAATCACGTGGTGTATCTGTCGGGTGTGGTGAGTTCCGGAATGGAGATCAATGAAGCCGAAGCGATCGCTCGGGAGGTTCCCGGAGTCACGGACGTTATAAACTCAATGGCTCTGTCCCAGTCCCGCTGAGCCAGCGCGGGTCACACCACCTGGCCCTCCGGCGCACCGCGCGCCAGTACGTCGGGCAGCCCCTGCCCCCGCTCGGTGAAAGACAGTGACACTGAATTCAGACAGTGGCGCTCGCCGGTGGGTGGTGGCCCGTCGGGAAACACATGGCCGAGGTGGCTGCCACAACGTGCGCAGACCTCCTCCACGCGGCGCATTCCATAACTCGTGTCGGCAACGCGTCGGATATGGGTTTCATCGTAGGGCGCGAAGAAGCTCGGCCAGCCGGTCCCTGAATCGAACTTGGAACTTGAACTGAAGAGTGGCAGACCGCAAAACCGGCACGTGTAGGTTCCCTCCTTGTGGTTGTCCAGGAACACACCACAGAAGGCAGCCTCGGTGCCGTGCTGCAGGAGCACGCGGCGTTCGTCCGCACTCAGGCCCGCAGCGATGCGCGCGCGTTGTTCATCGCCCGGCGGTCGCAAGTCAAAACGGCTCATGCTGCTCATGGGTCCATCATATCGCTCCTCAGTGCAGCGCGAGCGTGTCACGCCGCCAATCCATGTCCTGCCAGCGGACAAAGTCGCGTAACAGATCCGGGGTGCTTGCCTGCCGTACCAGGGCGAGATCATCCAGCCGCAGCTCCTCGAAGAGGCGGCGAAACCGTCCGCGCTCCCTGACCTCGCGCGCTATCAGCAGGCGCATTACGCCCGGCGCGAACCCGGCAAACTCGACGTAGCCTTCTTGCGGATTATCGAGGCCGGGTGAAAGCACATCGATGCTCCAGGCGCCCGCGCTCTGGTGGAACACCCAAAGTTCGCGCCAGCTCTCCAGCGGCTGCACCGCGAGTACCAGCGCCCGTCCTTGCGCGATCGGCTTTGCCGAGGCCAGCCACACGATTCCATAGGTGCAGCGGCGCGCGAGTGGCGCAGCGCGCCGGCCGCGTGCTCCCTGCAGCGTCACGCAGGTCTGCCCCGGCTCACCGGCGGCCGCGCTGACAGTCAGCGGACCCGCCGCGGCTGCGGGGGTCGCCACCGCCCAACGGATCGCGCCTACCCGCAGCACCGCATCCAGGTACTCGGCTTGGCGGCCCTCGCCCAGATCGTCCGTATGCACTGCCCCAAGCTCGGCGAGCGCGTGCTGCGCCGCGGTTGCAGGAGCTTCGCCGCGTCGCGCCTGCTCAAAAGCGATGGACGCCCATACCGTGGCACGCCGCACCAGCAGGCGCGCGCGTGTCGGGGCACTCAAGTCCCGCTCATCGATCCCCTCGAGCAGTACGCGCCGCAAATCGTCCACAGATGCGCGCAACGCGGGACCCAGGTTCGGATCGATGCAGTCCGGCCGCGTGAGACCGAGCGCGGCGTGCGCACGCTCCTCGGTGCCCGCGCCGCGCAGCGAAAGCACCCGGCGATACAGCTCGCCCTCGTAGCACACCTGCATGCGGCCGTTGCGCTCGAAGCTGCGCATGCGGACCCCAAACTGCTCGACCACCTCCAGGTGCGCCGCTACGTCGGGGAGGCGGGAGCCACTGCCGGAGGCCTGATCGGCCAGCCGCTCGGCCATGCGGGCGATGGCGTCGAAGGGCTCGGCGCTGAGCGCCCGCGGCGGTACGGCCCTGAGGTACGCGGCGCCGTAACTCACCCCGAGCGCCTCGGAGCCGGGACTGTCGCGCAGGAAGCGCAGCACCGCGAGCAGCGCAGGCGCGTCGGCCTCGGAGAGGCCGATCGAACGGGCGGCCTCGCCCCTGAGGTACCCGCCCCGCTCGCGCCGATAGTCGTAGACCTTCAGGTATCCGGGCCGTTCGCCGCGAATCTCCAGTACATCGCCCTGCCACAGCGTCGCCAGCTCCGCCGCGCCCGAACTGGGCGCCGCGCGCAGCGCGGCGTGATCCTGCACCACAATCGCAAGTGCGAGTGTCGCCGCGAAGGCCAGGATCACCTGTTTACTCGCCGGGCTCGTCGGGCTGCGGGCGCCCACGAGGTTGGAGCCGATGAACTCCCCTGCCGCAGGCGTCGGAGCGATGATGACCTGCACCTTGTCGGAGAGCTTGTCGGCAAGGGTCTTCTGGATCAGCAACGGGTAGTGCGTGAGTAAGGCGCCCTCGCGCTCCATCTGACCGGCGTTGGCCTTGCCTACGAGTTCCAGCCGGTAGGCTTCCGCGTCGGCGAGGCTCTGCCGCGAGTCCGCTTCACCTTTGGCTTCGATACGGCGCGCCTGCGCCGCACCCTCCGCGGTGCGGATGCGCGCGACCTTGTCGGCCTCGGCCTCGAGCTGGCGCTGCTCGATCTGCTTTTGCTTCAACGGCAGAATGTGCTTCATAGTCTCCTCCTGGGCGCGCGCCGCGATGACCAGCTCCTGGCCCGCCGCTTCGGCCGCCTTTTGCCGCCGTGCCTTCTCGGCGTCGCCCTCCAGCTGCGTTTCCTTCACCTGCGCCTCCTTGAGCTGCAGCGTGTAGCGAACCTTCTCGGTTTCGAGTTCCTCGGCGAGCAGCTTCTGCATTTGCACGCGGTAGTCCTGCGGCAGGTCCACCTGACCCATGTCCACCCCACGCAGCACCAGCCCCATGGCCGCGAGCTTGGGTTTAAGTTCGATCGTGATCTGCTGTTGGATTGCGGCGCGCTCGCTCGAAAAGATCTCGCGCACGGAATGTCGGGCCAGCAAGGGGTACGCGACCCCCTGCACCGCCGGGCTCACAAGATCGGCGTTAAGATCATCCGGAAACTGCTTCGACAACTGCCCGATGCGCGCGCGATCGATCGCCCAGCGCACCGTCAGATCAACGCCGATCGATAGTCCCTCGTTCGACTGAAACGGCGCCTTGCCGGTCGCGCTCGCGCCTTCGACTGGCCGGTAAATCTGGTCAGCGGGTGGGGTAGCGGCGCACCTGATGGATACCGGGCAGCACCAGCACGGTGCCTGCAGTGTAGGCGCTCGTCGAACCGTCGAGGAGATTCATGCGCACCAGTACTTCGCTGCGGCGCACGGTGGCGAAGGGTGGATGGGTGTAGAGACCGTAAGCGCATAGAGCCAGGAGCGCTGCGATCACGAGGCGCGTGCGCAAGTGGCCCCCGGCCGCAACCAAACCGCGCACAGCCGCGGCTGATGCGACGCCCAGCCGACCGGGCGGCCCGATAAGCATCCGGCGCAGGAACCCGAGCACAGCGTCGAATCGAGCAGACATACACGACACTCCTGTTGTTTCACGAACCGCCTCAGGTACAGGAGTCTGGCAACCACTTATGGCAAAGCCGTGGGGCAATCGTGGCGCGGAATGGTCGCCCGTAGCCTGGCTGGCGGCTTTGGCGCAAACTCGGCTGCGCGGGGGCGTGCTGCGCGGGGAAGGCGCGTGAACCAGGGAAACACTGCTCGTGCGATGCCGCGTGCCGCGCCGGGTGCCGGCGCCGCGCCGCTGATCCTTCCTCCCACGCTCACCTGGATACTGCTGGTCTACGCCGCACTGCTGTTGCTGAGTGGCTGGACATATTCGACTTTACGGATCCGCACCGACCGCGAACACACGGTGCAATCCGAGCGCAATCGCCTGAGCATTGTCGCCGTGGCGCTGGAGACCGGCACGCACGCCATGCTTAACGATGGCATCGGCGCGGCGATTACCGGTGCGAATGAGATCACCGCGGCGGGCGGTCTCGACGCGGCGACCGATGCGCTGTTGCGCAGCCGTCTGCAGCGAGTTCTTACCGGTGGCCAGTACGTGCGCTCGGTGTTCGTCGCGGACTCCACGCGCTTTGCGCGTGCCGGCCGCACCGGCGTGTATGAGGTGAGCGATACCGTTCCCGTCTGGCTCACCGTGAGGCTCTCAGCCACTCCCGCCGGGACCTGGGTGGGCAAGCCCCTGCCCGACCCTGACCACCCCGGAGAAATAGTGGTGCCGGTCGCACGCCACGTGCCACGCCAGCGCGCGGACCTGTGGGCCGGTGCACTGTTCAGTTTTCGCGCGCTCGAACCGCTGCAGGCGCAGCTTGGCAGCCCCGGAGGCATTATCGCGCTGCTCGCGACCGACGGCACCTTGCTCGTTGGCATGCAGGACGGCGCGGCCCCGAGGCTCGCGCCCGGCACGAACTATGCGTCCTCGCCCCTGTACCGCGCCGCGCCGCTGAGCGCCGCCAGCGGTGTAGTCGAGGGATTCGCGCCTTCGCTCGGCACGCAGATGATTGTTGCGTTCGTGCGCCTGAAAGATTACCCCATGACGGTGATCACCGGTCTGCCGCGTGATTCGATCCTTGCGCCCTGGCGCGAACGCACGCGCACCACCCTCATCGTAACCGCCGTGCCGAGCGCCCTGGTGCTCGCGCTGACGGTGTTCCTCAGTCACTTCCTGCAGGCGCTGCGCCGGCGCGAGCTACACTACCGGACGCTCTTCAACAACGCGGCCTTCAGTGTGCTGCTGCTCGAGAACGAGCGCTTCGTCGCCGCCAACGAGACCGCGGTGCGCATGTTCGGCCTCGCCGACCGGCAGGCAGTTCTTGGCCTGACGCCGTGGATGCTGTCGCCACCACGCCAGCCGGACGGTCGGGAGTCGCAGCAGGCGGCGCAGGAGCGCATCGCCGAAGCGCTGCGCCAGGGCGGCACCACCTTCGAGTGGCAGCACAAACGCCTCGACAGCGGTGATGAGTTCCCCGCCCAGGTGGATCTGACCAGCCTCAGTACCGGCAAGACGAATCTCGCGCTTGCGGTGGTGCACGACCTCACCGAGCGCCGGCGCGCCGAGCGGGAACGCCGCGAGAGTGAGCAGCGCTATCGCGCGCTGGTCGACGCCCTGCCTCAGGCCGTCTTCGTGCATCGCGGCCAGGCGCTGCTGTTCAGTAACGAGGCGGCCATGAGGCTGGTTGGCGCCCAGCCAGGCGAGCTTAGCGGCCGCTCGGTGCTGTCTTTTGCCGACGAAGGCGATCGCGAGATCCTCGCCGCGCGTACCCGGCAGCTGCTCGAGCACGGCATCCCGGCCGAACCGCGTGAGGCGCGCGTGCGGCGCATGGATGGTTCGGCGATCTGGGTCGAGGTCCAGGGGGTGCGCGTGCAGTTCGCCGGCGCACCGGCCGTGCAGAGCGTGATGCGCGACATCACCGAGCGCCGACGCCGTCAGGAAGCGGAAGCGGCGCGGATCGAGCGCCGGCAGCGCCAGTCGGGAACGCTGTTGCAACTGGCCAGTGCCAGCGAATCGCCGGGTGTGATCTGCGAGCGCGCCGCGGACGTGCTGCAAGTCGACCGGGCAAGCATCTGGCTGCTGCAGGAGGATGCTGACACGTTGCGGCGTGCCGAGCTGTACGAGCGCGGGCGCTCACGCGACGGCGCAGGGTTGTCCCTGCGCACCAGCGATTTCCCCCGCTACCTCGCCGCGCTGCGCGGGGAACGAGTGGTGGAGGCGGAGGATGTGCACGCTGATACGCGTCTCGCGGAGCTCATTCAGGCCACCGGGCCCCTGGCCGGCAGCCGCTCGATCATCGCGGCAGCGGTGCGCAGTGCAGGCGAACTGGCGGGGGTAGTGACGTTCGAGCAGCTGGACACGGCACGCGCCTGGCAGCCGGATGAAGTGAACTTTGCAGCCGGTGTGGCCGACCAGGTTGCGCAGGCGCTGCTGGACACCCAACGCGAGCAGATGCTCGCGGACCTGCGCGCGCTGGCCGGAGAGTTGACCCGCAGCCAGGACGAGGAGCGGCGACGCATCGGACGGGATCTGCACGACTCCACCGGCCAGACGCTGGTAGCCCTGGAGCTTGACCTGGCGCGGCTCGCGGAGTCCGCCAAAACGCTGGCGCCCGCGCAGCGCGCGCTGCTCGATGAGTGCGTGCGTCTGGCGCACCAGTGCTCGACCGAGATCCGCACGGCCTCCTATCTGTTGCACCCCCCACTGCTGGATGAACTGGGTCTCGTGAGTGCGCTGAGGTGGCTCGCCGACGGCCTGCGGCAGCGCGGCGCCATGGAGGTGCGCCTCGAGCTGCCCGCCTCGATGGCCCGCTCGCGCCCCGAGGAGGAACTGACCTTGTTCCGCGTCGCGCAGGAAGCCCTGACCAACGCGCATCGGCATTCCGCCAGCCCGTGGGTGGCGATTCGACTCGCCGAGAGCGCGGCGGGCATCCGCCTGGAGGTAGAGGATGCGGGGCGGGGAATTCGCGGCCGCGAGCTCACGCGCGGCGCGGCCGGCGAGCCGGCTCTTGGCGTGGGACTCGCGGGCATGCGTGAACGCATCCGCCAGGTGGGCGGCACTTTTTCCGTCGAGTCGACGGGCGCCGGCACGGTCATCCGAGCCACCTGCCCGCGCCGCCAGGATCCCGCGCGCGGAGCGGCGCCCCGGTGAAGTCGGCGCGCATCATCATCGCGGACGACCACGAGCTCGTGCGCCGGGGCCTGGCGGCCACGCTTGCGGACGTGCCTGGCTGGCGCATCGTCGCGCAGGCGGCCAACGGCCGACACGCCGCCGAGCTGGTCGCAACTCACAAGCCGGACATCGCCATTCTTGACCTAAGCATGCCGGAGCTGAACGGCCTCGACGCCACCCGCGCCGATCCTCGCCGCCGACCCGCAGACGCGCGATCCTCATCCTGACTGCGCACGAGTCCGAGCAGGCCATTCGCGAGGTGTTGAGCGCCGGCGCGCAAGGCTACGTTCTCAAATCCGACGCCGGCCGGATTCTCGTTTCGGCGGTGACCGCGCTCCTCGACGGCGGCACCTTCTTCACCTCCAAGAGTCGCCCAGCTGGTGCTCGAAGGCTACCTGCGCAACAGCGTCGAGGCGACCGGCCGCCATGCCCACGCTGTCCGCGCGGGAACGCCAGATCGTGCAGCTGCTCGCCGAGGGACACAGCAACAAGGAGGTTGCCCGGCTGCTGCGACATCAGCGTCAAGACCGCCGAAACACACCGCAGCAACATCATGCGCAAGATGGCCTTCGACTCCCTGGCAGATCTCATCCGCTACGCGGTGCGCAACAAGATCATCGAGGTTTAGGCGTCCGGCGGGGGCCCCCGCCGTGCCTACACAGTTTCACCGCGCCCACTACCCGATCCCTCCGATACCGCGGCGGGCGCCGCGGCATTACCGTCGCGCGCCCATGAAACCGACCCAACCCGAACCCGGACAGGCCCGCCCGTGCTGATCGATGCTTCCTTCGCCGCCCTCACCGCCGGGGTCGCCGTGTGCGCCTCCTACACCGCGCTGGAGCTGGCCATGCGCCTGTCCAGATCCCGCCGCTCGCTCGCGCTGGGCTGCAAGACCGCCTGCGGCGCGCTCGCGCTCGGCCTGGGGCTGTGGTGTGTGACGCTTCTCGGGCTGCTCGCGGTGTCGATACCGCCGTGGCCGGCAACTCACGGTTTCGCCGTGTTCGCGAGCCTTGGCGTCGCCATCCTCGGCCAGGGGCTGGCGCTGGCGCTTCTCGCCGGCCGCCAGCCGGACCTCGGGCGCATTCTCGCCAGCGCAACCGTGATCTCGCTATCGATCTGTGCCACGTACCTGACAAGCCTCGTCGCCTCCGGCGGCGCGCAGCGCATTTCCGCAGGACTCCTGGGCACACTCGCCGCCTGCGGCGCGCTGGCCATCGTCGCCGGGGCGGCCGCGTTGTGGTCGCGTTACAGCATCGGCAGCCGCCGATCACTGTGGGCGGGGGCTGCAAAGTCCCTGGCGGTGTTGCTGAGTGCGCTCGCAATCTTAGGCGTCCACGCCCTGAGGCTCGCGCCGGGACCGATCGGCTTCGGCGCTCACAGCGCGGTCGCTGCGGCGCC
Organism: uncultured Gammaproteobacteria bacterium; assembly: GCA_963718865.1. Lineage (GTDB taxonomy): Bacteria > Pseudomonadota > Gammaproteobacteria > Steroidobacterales > Steroidobacteraceae > 13-2-20CM-66-19. Next base: position 551,715 of record CAVRAE010000003.1, read on the forward strand.
GATCATAGCGGTCGCACTCGCGGCGATTGCCCTTGGGGCGCTGGCGGTAACCCACGCGGTCACGGTCTACGACGGACGCCTGGCGCTGCGGATCGGGCAATGCGCGCGCGAGCTCGAAGAGGTGCACACCCGCCTGCAGTACCTGGCGACCCACGACTCACTCACCGGTCTGCCCAACTGGCTGCTGTTCAGGGAGCGGCTTGCCCAGGCGGTGGCGGCTACGGAACGTCCCGGGCGCGCGATCGCGGTCGCGGTGCTGGATCTGGATCACTTCAGCTCTCTGAATCATTCTCTCGGGCACGGCGCCGGGGACTGGTTGCTCACCGAAGTCGCGCTGCGCGTCGGTGCGGTGCTGCGTCCCGGCGACCTGCTGGCACGCCTCGGCAGCGATGAGTTCGTGGTATTGATCGACAGCGTCGACGCGCGCGGCGACGCTGAGTGCATCACCACCGCGGTGCTCGCCGCCCTCACCGTGCCGATGGCCGTCAACGGCACCGACGTGCACGTGCGTCCGAGCATCGGTGTCAGCATCTGGCCGGACGACGGGCGCCGCGTCGACGACCTGCTGACCCACGCCGAAGTGGCAATGGCGGTTGCGAAGCAGCGCGGCGGCAACGAGACGTGCTTCTTCGAGCGCGGCATGACCGACTCGATGCACGAGCGCCTGGCACTCGAGAACGACCTGCGGCGGGCACTGGCGGCGGGAGAATTCGAGCTGTCGTTTCAGCCCGTGCTGTCCACCAAGTCCGGACGGATCGTCACCGCCGAAGCGCTGGTGCGCTGGCGCCACCCGCGGCGCGGCTTGATCCTCCCGAACTCTTTTATTCCGCTGGCCGAGGAAACCGGCCTCATGATCCCCCTGGGCGAATGGGTGGTGCGTGAGGTATGCCGTCAGGCAAGTGCCTGGCAGCTCGATCGCGGCATACCGATCCGCATCGCGGTCAACCTGTCGGCAACGCAGTTCCGGCACCAGAACCTGCTGGAAGTCATCCGTTCGGCGCTGGCGGCGGAAAATCTCGACGCCCGGTATCTGGAAGTTGAACTCACCGAAACCTCGGTAATGACCAACCCGGAAGAGTCAGCCGGAGTTTTGCGACAGTTGCGCAAGATGGGCGTCACCGTGGCCGTCGATGATTTCGGCACCGGCTACTCGAGCCTGAGTTACCTGCGGCGCTTCCCGATCGACAAGCTGAAAATCGATCGCAGCTTCGTGCGTGACCTGGCGACCAGCCGCACGGATGAGTCGATCGTGCGGGCGATCATCGCGCTCGCGCATAGCGTTGGCCTGGAGGTCGTGGCCGAAGGCGTGGAGACCGCCGAACAGCTGCGCTGCGTATCCGAACTGGGTTGCGACCAGTGGCAGGGCTTTTACTGCTGCGAACCCCAGCCCGCCGCACGTTTCGGCCAGATGCTCCAGGAGCAGACCGGCGGCACGCGCACCGGACTGGTCGCGGCTCTCACACGTTGAGCCACTGCGCTCGGCCGCCTGCCGCAGCGAGCATCACTTGAGCGCGCGTGAGCCATTGCGGCGCGACGGGACAATCTCGCGCCGATAGTTGTAGTCTCCACCGCTCCATCTGCGCTTAGGGGGTTCGATGGCATCCGGGGGACACACGACAGTCATTCAAAGGGTCCTGGAGCGGCGGGCGGCCAAGCCCTCGACGTCCGACGAAGGGACCACCGCGACTGTCGCCGTCATGGTGCGCTTACTGCGGCCGCCCAAGGCGCTGCTGGCCTTTGTGGATCTACCGCTGCGGCAGCACATGGAGCGCTGCATCACCTCCGATATGCTGGATGTCGAATCGGTCGCCGACGAGCTGGAGGCCGTGCGCCGCTTTGACAGCGAGTTCCGCCCGGTGGTGCTCACCGACAGCCAGGAGCTGATCCGCAAGCTGCGCGCGCGCCCCGGGGCACGGGCACCCTTTATCGTTTACGTCGCGGAGCTGGATGACGCCGCGGAGCGTGAAGCGGGGCTTGCCGCGGGCGCCGATGAATGCGTCGGGCGTCGCGTGAGCGACCGCGAGCTGGACGCGCGCATCCGTGTCGCACGGCGGATCGCCGAGCTCGAGTCGGCCCTGCGCATCACTCTCGAGGAGAACCGCAAGCTGTCGGCCACGGACGAGCTGACGCGCACGGCCAGCCGGCGCTTCTTCGGCAAGCACTTTCCGCGCGAGGTCGACCGCGCGGCGCGTTACGGGCGCGCCCTGTCCCTGATTTTGTGCGACATCGACTACTTCAAGAAGATCAACGACACACTCGGCCACGCCGTCGGCGATCAAACCCTGCAGCAGTTCGGCCCGCGGCTGCAGCAGGTTCTGCGGCGCGGGATTGATTGGGTGGCACGGATCGGCGGCGAGGAATTCGCCATCGTCATGCCGGAGACCGCCTATGAGCAGGCGCTCGAGGTCGCCCGCAAGCTGCGGGCGGCCGTCTCACACACTCCCTTCAAAGCCGGCAAGAAGAGCATCCAGGTCACCGCCAGCTTCGGGGTGTGCGGCATCGACCAGGTGCCGGGCGGTGAGACCAAGCTGGCCGAGCGGATGCTCAAGATCGCGGACCTGGCGCTGTACGGCAGCAAGAAGGGCGGCCGCAACCGTGTCACGGCCACCAGACTCAAGGATCCGGACGGCTAAGCTTCGAACCTGAGCGAGTCAAGGCTCAGGCGTGAGCGTAGCGGTGCTGTTCCCGCAAGCCCATTTGCCGCCGCAACCCGCGCGGGTGCATTCTTAACTTGGCAGCCCGCGCACCCGGAGTGCGCGGTCACCCGCTGGTGACAGGGGGGCTTCATGAAACAACGTGCAAGGATCTGCGGCGTTCTGGCAGGCGTGATTGCCCTGACGGGCTGCGGTGGAGGCGGAGGGTCCATGGGTGGCTCGTCTTCCGCTATGCAGATGGCTTCCTCGAATCTGTCCTCGGCTCCCGCAGCGGCGGCCCTGGTTGCCTACCTCCACACAGATCACGAGATCATGTTGGCGGGCATGGGCGGCGGCCACGACTACAACCTCCAGGTGTTCAACACTCCGAGTGCTGCCACGACGACATTCAATGGCGCCGGCCCCGCCTACAGTACGACGCTCACGCAGCTGATCAGCGAGAAAGGGCAACCCCTCGGAGGCAGCACCTTTGTTGCCTACTACCTGCTGAATCCATACGTGCCGCTCGGTCGCGTTGCCTCTGGTGGCTCGCCGTATGCGGTGGTCAGCAGCTCTACCCCGCTCGCGAACATGGTCACCGTTGGGGACTCGGGCAGCGTCGATAACCTGACCTATTACCACGACTCGACGATGGCCACCGTGGACGCGAACGAGACCGTCGCCTACTCGGTCATGGCAAACAATTCCACGACAGTGCTCGTGTGCATGAACTCAACGATCGCGGATGTCACGGCGCAGGGTGCGACCGACGGCATGGCGAATGGAACGACGAGCGACTGTTACTCGGTGGATTCGGCAGGCAATGCCGCTCTCGTTTCGCACACGATGATGTTCGCCGGGATGATGCTGACGTTCGACTGACCGCCGTAATACAGGACGGCGCGCCGCACAACCCGGGAACTGACCGACCCGCCCGTCGCTCACCCCCTGCGCGAATGATGGCCTTGGGTGACTGCCCGGGTTCCCGCTGCTCGCTCAATACGGGATAGACAGCCGGGAATAAAACCGTCCGCAGCGAAGTCTTGTCTCCCGAACCACCACTTCAGGAGACGGCCATGCCGGACGATAAAATGCAGCTCGCGCGGCGCAACGCGCTCAAATGCATGGCCTATGGCGGGGCCGGCACACTTTTCGTCCTGGCAGGCGGCGTCTTTGCGCCGCTGGACCTGGCCCTGGCGGCTGATGACAAGCTGGGAACCGCGCGACCAGGCAAGCCGCTGTTCGTGCAAATCAGCGACACCCACATCGGCTTCAACAAGGACGCGAATCCCGATGTCAATGGAACGCTGACCCAGACCATTGATCTCGTGAACGGGATGGCCGAGCAGCCGGCTCTCATCCTCCACACCGGTGACATCACCCACCTATCCAAGCCCGCGGAATTTGATCTGGCACAGCAGATGCTCTCGCGTTTGCGTACTACCGAGCTGCACACGGTACCGGGCGAGCACGACACCACCGATCCAACCGTCAGCGAATACTTCAGCCGCTTCGGCAAAGCGTCAGCCAACAAGGGCTATTACAGCTTTGATCACGCCGGTGTGCACTTCATCGCGCTGATCAACGTATTGCAGTTCAAGCCGGCGGGCCTCGGCACCCTGGGCGCCGATCAACTCGCCTGGGTGGCCGCGGATCTCAAAGGCCGCTCTTCCAGCACCCCGATCGTGGTCTTCGCCCACATGCCGCTGTGGACGATCTATGAGCCCTGGGGCTGGGGAACCAGCGACGCAAATGAGCTTATGGAATATCTGCGTCGCTTCGGGTCCGTCACCGTGCTGAACGGCCACATCCATCAGATCGTGCAGAAGGTCGAAGGTCACATCACCTTCCACACTGCTCGCTCGACCGCCTATCCGCAGCCGCTCGCCGGAGTGGGCGGCGGCCCCGGTCCGCTTAAGGTGGCGGCGGACGAGTTGCCCAGGATGTTGGGGGTCTCGAGCGTGTCGTTTGCGAGACATCCCCGCTCACCAACGATCGCTGATACGACCATTGGCTGAGCTGCGTGAACCCCCGCAGTTGATATCGCAGAGGAAGATTCCGTGACACGACCTTTACTGAGCAGTTGCCTGGCGGCGGGCGTGTTCGCCGCGGCAATGGCCGTCGCCGGGGCAACACCAGCGCCCGGGACGACCCCCGTCCGCGGTGATCCGGCTCATGGAAAGAGCCTGTATCAGGCATGCCAGGCGTGTCACTCGATCGAGGAGAACGATTTGGGCCCAAGGCACCGCGGTGTCGTCGGGCGTCGTGCGGGAAGTGTTCCAGACTACAACTATTCACCGGCGCTAAAGAGTTCCGGCTTGACCTGGGACCCGACCACGCTCGACCGCTGGCTATCCAATCCGAGCGCGCTGGTTCCCGGGACCAAAATGTACTTCACCGTTCCTGATGCTCAGGCCCGCGCGGATATCATCGCCTATCTCGCGGAACTGAAATGACCCGAGGGTTCAGTTTGTCCACGGCTCCAACAGCTCAGGCGCTCCGCGCGTCCAGCGCCGCTTCGAGCGCCGCGATGCTCGGTGCGCTGAGCGGCGCGCCGCTCAAGCGGGCCGCCTGGAGCGCCGCTCCGGCTTCCGGCGGCAGCCGCGCGGCCAGCAAGCGGTAGCGCTGTGCGCGGCGCACGAGCGTGGCCTCGAGCGGCTCGAGGAGCAGATCGCGCAGCTGAAACAGACCGCCCGAGTACGACACGGGCAGCTCCTCCCCGGCTGGGACCTTGAGCTGCGCGCGCACCGCATCGACGATATCGGCGAGCTCGACGCCGGCCTGCGCGAACAGTGCGCGCGCGGCTTGATCCCCCGCGGCCGCCGCTTCCGCTACCAGCTTTGAGAGCTGGGCGAATCGGCTGCGCTGCGCGAGGCTCGTGCCGTTAACGGCCGCGCACAGGTCGAGATCGTCCTGCAGCCCGAAGTGGCGGCGCACGCGCTCGTGGAGCGGGCCGCGCGGCGTGCGGCCGTCGCTCATCCGCGAAAACAGCCGCAACCCTTCACGCGCCAGCCAGTAGGCCGAGCCCTCGTCGCTGAAGAGCTCACCCCAGCCGCCGGCGCGGGCGTTGCGGCCTGCATACTCGCCGTAGGCGATCGAGCCGGTGCCCGCCACGATATTGATGCCGTCGGCGCCGGCCAGCGCACCCGCCCAGCCGCACACCATGTCGTTGCCGCAGCGGTAGTGCACGTGCGGCAGCGCTGTCGCGGGGGCGGCGTCTAACTGCGGGAGCAGCGCCTGGTCCTCGCCGTAGGCCGGAAGACCGAGGAACGCGTAGCTGAGCCCGGCGGGGGCGATTCCGGCGTGCTCGAGCGTGGTGTGGATCCCGCGCGTCAGCATGGCTTGCAGAGCCTCAAGACCGATCTCGAGGTAGTACGCCGACCCCTCCGCGTGGGAGCCGAGCACCTGACCCGCCTCATCGATGACGAGAAAGCGCGTCTTGCTGCCGCCGCCGTCGACTCCGAGGAAGAGCTTCACCGCGCGCCGTCGTACGGGTAGATGGCAACGCCCTGCACCACACGGTTCACCGTACCCGCGGTGTTGGGAGTGTCGGGCGTGAGCCCGAGGGACACCGAGCGCAGCATCGCCAGCGACTGGGCGAACACCGCATAGGGCAGCGCGAGCTCGAGGTCGGTGAGACGCTCGGCTGCGCCGTCGTCGAGCCCGAGCGTGTCGCGGTGCTGCGGAACACCGGGTGCGTTCGCGAGCGCGATCACGCGTCGCGCCACCCCGTCCCGGCGCAGCTCCATAAGCAGATCGAGCTCGTAGCGGCGCGTATAGGAGTCGTTGCTGAGGAACAGCACGACAAGAGTGCCGTCGTTGAGGATCGTCTTCGGCCCGTGACGAAAGCCGAGCGGCGCATCCCCCACCGACACCACCCGCCCGTCGGTGAGCTCGAGCATCTTGAGTGCCGCCTCGTGCGCGAGTCCCTTAAGCTCGTTGCTGCCCAGATAAGCGACCCGCTCGAACTGCGCGCGCACCAGAGTCGTGAGCAGTGCGGGATCGGGGCTCATGATGCGCAGCGCCAGCCGCCCGAGGCGCGCGGCGCGCGCCTCACTCACAGGCACCACACCGAGTGCGAGCGACGCTGCGAGCAGCATGCCGGTGAAGCTCGAAGTCATGGCGAAGCCCTGGTCGTTGCAGGCTTCGGGCAGGAGCAGCGCCTGGGCTTTACGCAGCGTGCCCACGCGGCGCAAGAGCTCGCCGTCGCGGTTGCAGGTCACGATGAGATGCGCGCAGCGCTCGATATGCTGCTCGGCGAGCTCGAGCACCCCGACGCTCTCCGGACTGTTGCCGGAGCGCGCAAAGTGCACCATGAGAGCGGGCGTGCCGGTGCCGAGGGCACCCGCGGGATCTGCGACGATGTCGGTGGTGGCAATCGCCTCGGCACGGCGTGCGCCGGGGCGCGAGAGCGCCGGCGCCAGGCATTCACCGACGAAGGAGGAGCTGCCGGCGCCGGTGAGGACGATGCGCCGCTCGGGATCGGCGAGCAGCGGTGTGAGGAACGCGCGCAGTGCCGCATCGCCGCCGACGAGCCGTGCGATCTTCGGCCAGATGAGCGGCTGCTGGGCGATCTCGCGCGCGGTCGCGCCCGCGCCGCGCGAGGTGAGCTGCACCGCCGTGAGTCCGAGCGCTTCCATGGGCTCTCTCATTCTCAATTCTCCCTCTCCGCTCAATAGTGGTAGGCGACCCCGAGGACGTAGGTGCGCCCGTAGGCACTGTAGCCGACGCCGGTGCCGCTCTCACTCTGCCCGACCAGCTGTCCCGGCGCCCAGGGCAGCAGCGGATTGCCGTTGAGGTAGCTGCGTGCGATCGAGTTGGTGAGGTTCCTTCCCTCGGTGTAGATCTCGAAGCGGCCCCAGTGGTAGTGCAGGCTCGCCGTGACCCAGTCGAAGGCATCGGTGATTGCCGGCCACCCCGGCACCTCGGTGCACTGGTTGCACGCCGACTCGAAGCTCGACTGGTGGTCCCAGTTGACGTCCGCGGCCCAGGGCCCCTTCTCATAGAGCAGTCCGATCGAGAACGTGGTCGGCGGCGCGGCATTGATCGCGCCGACGAAGTTGCCGAACTGATCGTAGCTGCGGGTGCGGGTCGCCGTGTACTGCATGCGCGCCCCGAAGCCATTCTCCATGACGTGCTGCCAGGTAAGCTCGAGACCCGAGTAGGTGCTCTCGGCACCGTTGGCCGGCTCCGTCACCGTCCACGGGAAGGGGATCGCCGGATTGGTCGCAGGATTCGATCCGGGCGGGCCGTTGTTGTACTGCAGCGTGCCCAGATTCACGTTCGACTCCACGGCCGTGTAGATGTCGTTGACGATCTTCTTGGCGAACACCGCGGCGGTGAGCGCCGCGTGCGGACCGTAGTACCACTCGAGCGACAGGTCCGCCTGCTGGGCCTTGACGGGCTTCAATCCTGCGGTGCCGTTGTAACCAAGCTGTGGTTGGCCGTTGATCGCGTTATTGGACGAGGTCGGCGCGAGCGCGCTCAAGTCGGGCCGCGCCATGGTCTCCGCGAGCGCGACGCGCAGCTGCAGTTCATGCCGCACCAGCCAGTACGCGAGGTTGGCCGATGGCAGCGCCATCGTGTAGCTGCCGCTAGCGCCGATCGGCTGCTGGCCACCGTATTCAACCTGGTAGGTCACCGTGGAAGAGTTGATCGAGTTCGTCCACAGCGACACCGGGACGGCGGACGCGGTGTTGGCGGTGGTCGTCGTGTGTACCACCCGCACGCCCACATTGCCCGACCAGCGGCTCGCGGCGAACTCCGCCTCGACGTAGCCGGTGAGCGTCTTCTCCGTCACCTCGTAGGAGTTGTACGGATTCACCTGCGGCAACGTAAGCGCGAAGTCGAACGGCGGCAGCGGCCCGGTGCACGGGTAGCTCGTGCAATAGAAAGGATTCGGCTTGCCGTTGAGGCTCTTGAGGAACCCGAGCAACTGCGCGGCGTTCAACTGCGGCACGATCAGCGGGTAGGAGCCGCCCGCGCCCTGCATGAAGTTCGGGATGTGCACCATCGAGATGACGTTGAACCCCTGCGAACCGAATGAGTAGGGATTGCACTGCACGGGGCACCCGGCCGTCTGGTAGAGCGTGCCGTACTGGCCTGAGCCGTTGGTCCAGTCGTTGCTGCTGTCCTCGCGGCTCTTGTCGCGGCTGGTGTAGCCGGCGCCGAATACCAGCCGGTCGAAGAACCCCTTGTTCACGCCCCACGCGCCATCCAGCGTGAAACCGCTGATCGCATCGTGTACCGAGTAGCCGTTGAGCCCCACGTAGTGGGTCGACCAGTAGTTGTTGTTATTGAGGAGCCCCGCGTTCATGAGCGCCGTGTATGAGCAGTAGCCGGGATTGGTGGTGCTCGCCGCGCCCTTGGGACAGGTGGCGAGCCCGATCTGGCTTGGCGGGATGACGACATTGATGTCCGGCAGGCTGTGCGGGACGTCGGCGAAGTTGAGGATGTCCTCGGCGGCCGGCATGTTGTTGACGAGACCCGCCGTCACGAAGGTGTCCTGACCGCCTTCGGGGCGGCTCGCGGTCGAGCGGTAGGCGTCGAAGTCGAAACTCAGGCGCTCGAGCGGCTTCCATTTGGCATTGAGGCCAAATTCGTAAGTTGTGACCTGCCGGTTTGTGGTGTTGTTCACCATCTCCGGCTGGAACTGGTCGACGGTGACCGCGGTAATGACGCCCTGTTTCACGACTGCGTTGTTCTCCCACGGAGTGCCGTCGGGGTTGGCTGCGAAGTAGTACGACTCGTTGTAGCCGATCTGCGGGTCGCTGAGGTGCGTCCACAACCCGTCCGCCTTGACACTGAAGGTCTCGCTCGGGCGCCACTCCAGGCTCCCCGAGAGCGCATCGCGCTTCTTATCGTCGAAGATCGAGCCGAAGGTGATACAGCACGGGGTCGCGGTGAGAAGAGTGGAACCCGGAGGGGGTGTGAGGTTCGGACCGGTGGGGTACGGATAGCTGGCCGGCCCGTAGATGTTCTGGTTATAGGCGTTGAGCGAGTCGGTGCGGATGTTGGTGTTTGAGTGTACGCCCCCGAGTACGAACCCGAGGGTGTTGTCGGCCATCGTATTCTCGACGAATAGCGAGTACTTGCCGCCGTGCAGGTACGACATGTCGTTATAGTCGCCCTCGGCGTGGGCGCCGGCGTGCAGGCCGGGGTTGTCGAAAGCACTCGGGGTATGCAGGTCCACCGTGCCGCCGATCGAGCCCTCCACCGCGGAGGCTTGCGGTGACTTGAGCACGTCGGCACCGCTGATGAGCTCGGAGGGCAGCACGTCGAAGGCGAGATCACGGCTGTCGTCGTCACTCGCCAGGATGCGGTTGTTGAGCGTGACGATGTTGTAGCCCTTGCCGAGGCCGCGGACCGAGATGCTGATGCCCTCACCGCCCGTGGTGCGCTCGATGGTGATGCCGGGGAGATGACTTAAGGAATCGGCGACGTCGTCATCCGGAAAGCGACCAAGCTCGGTCGAATCGATCGAGTCCATGATGACCGGCGCCAGCTTCTTGGTCTCGATCTCCTTCTCGAGGTTGGCGCGCATGCCGGTGACGACCACCGTCTCGAGCTCCTCCTCCTTCTTGGGTGCCGAGGTGGTGGTCGTGGTGGCGGCGTTCGTCGCAGCGGTATCGGCCGCGCCGCCCGAGTCTGCCGCTTGCGCCGCCGCTGCGGCGCCCAGGCCAAGCATGAGCGCCACCAGTGTCGTCCGAACTCCTGGTCCGATCAGGGTGGGGGTTTGCGTCTTCATCGTGAGGCTCCTCTCTATCTGTCCGCCCGCTGGTCGCAGGCGCGCGAGTACTGCGTGAGCACCTCGCGGATATGGTGGATAACGAGACCCCGCAGGCTCGTCTGCATCTCGCCGCGGCGCACGGCTTCGTAGGCCGACGGCAGGTACTGGCGCAGCAGCGCGTGCGGCGGCGTGCCCGCATTGAAGGCTGCCTCGAGGCGTGACAATGCGTCGCGGACCTCAGGCAGGTGCCAGTAGTAGCGGATGCGGTCGCTCAGGCTGTATTCGAGCTTGAGGGCGAGCTCGCGCCCTTCGCCGTGGTAGTACTTGTGCCAGTGCCGCGGATCTGCCCGCATGGCGTCGAGCAGCGTCTCGCGCACTCGCGAGCTGCGCTTCTCGCCGAGCCATTCGCGCTCGACTATGTCCAGCGCCCAGATCGCTTCGCGCAGCGCAAAGGTAAGCGCCGGCCCCACCTTGAGGATCGCGAAGTGATCACGCACCAGCGCGGCGAGCGACTCCTGGGTCTGGTAATCGGTGGAGTGCGCCTCGAACACCAGATGCGGCTCCCTGGCGAGGCAGCCGCTCAGGGCCTTGGCCTTCTCGGGCACGTAGTCGATGACGCGGTCGTGATCGAACTCCACGCCAGGCTGCACGACGAGGCCGATGACGCGCTCCCACGCGCCCTCGAGCCCGTGCGCGAGGAACGCCGTGTGATGCGCGCCGATGGTAGCGCGCGCGTTCTGCGGCTCGGTGACGGCGAGCGTCTGCAGCGTCTCCTGCGCGCCGCCGGGAGTGGGGACCTCCGAGCCGATCACGTACACCGGAGCATCGCCCCCGGCACGACGCCAGGCGTCTTCGGCCTCGGCGCATAGCGTCGCGGTGCGCTCGGCGATCACATCGTCGGGCAGGACGCGCGGGTCGTCGCTGCAGGACATCGAGCAGTCGAGATGGATCTTGCGAAAGCCCGCCGTGACGTACTCGTGCACCATGGTCGCGGCGCGCCCGAGCGCTGACTGCGCCGGCTGCGACTGCCAGCAGTTCGGACCCAGGTGATCCCCGCCGAGCAGCACCCGCTCGCGCTGCAGCCCGATCTCCTCCGCCATAGCCCACACCAGATCGCGAAATGCCGCCGGCCGCCAGCCCGTGTAGCCGCCGTCCTGGTTGACCTGGTTGGAAGTCGCCTCGATGAGCGCGTAACCGCCCTGCGCGTGCGCATGCTGTACGGCGGCGGCGAGCACCAGCGGATGCGCCGAGCAGACGGACGAGATGCCGACCAGTTGGCCCGCGCGATGACGCCGCACCAGCTCGAGCAGCACACTCACGCCGATTCCTCCGGCTCGATGGCCAGCAGCGCGGCCGCCACGAAGGCGAGCGCCATACCGGCGAGCTTCAGCGGCTGCGGCACGATGTGCAGCAGCGCGAGTGCGATGAGCGCGGTGATGAGCGGAGCGCCGGCGTTGGCGAGCGGGGACACGACGATCGCCTTGCCGTACCTGAAGGCGTAAACGATGGTGAGCGCGCCGACCGCATTCAGGATCTGGGTGATGGCCGCGAGTCCCGGGCCGCCCGCGCCGTAGTTGATAGGCTGCGCGAAGTCGGTCATGTACAGAGCGATCGGAATCAGCGCGAGCCCGGTGACCGTCATGTAGACGAAGATGCTCTCGGCGGTCATCGAGCGGTTGGCGAGCTTCATGAAGAAGGCCTGTATCCCCCAGGCGAACAGGATGATGATCGCGTAGAGGAACCAGGCGACGCCGAAGCCGCTCGTCTTCTCACCCGGCTCGTAGTCGAACAGCGGCAGCGCGACCAGGGCAATGGCGATGCCGAGGCCGCCGATCCAGCTGACGCGTTCTTTAAGCCATCCGACCGAGAGCGCGATCGTCACGACCGGCGAGAGTGCGATGAGCGGGAAGATGAGATAGCTCGGTCCGGTGCGCAGCGCGTGAAACAGCAGCATCTGCCCGCCGGCGCCGGTGAAGCCGATCACCGCGCCGAGGAGGATCGAGCGGCGCTCGTGCTCGAGCCGCCAGCCGATATGCGCGAGCGCATACAGCGCAGGGGGAATCATCGTGAATGCCCAGACGACGTAGACGAGCGTGTCGGGAAAGCCGTTCTCGGCAGGGCGACCGGCGAAGGCTCCCCACACGCCCCAGAACGCCGTCGTCACCAGGGCGAAGCTGATCCCGGCGCGCCGATTCACCCGGACACCTCAAAGGCGCACAGGCACGGCCCGCCGCAACCGCGCGGATTCAACAGCATCGATTCCCCAGAGTTTCCCCAACATTCTTTCAAATCGAAATAAAACGAAACCCTGTTCCCGACATTGATTTTTCGTTTTATTTTCTACACTATTTCGAAATCTTTCGAATCTGTCAAGGCTGTACGCTATCGGGGACCTGCGGACCAGTGAATAGACTCTTCATATCTAAAGGACAAGCTCTTCAGCCGTGAGCGGCGCACGTAGTAGCCGACGTCGATTCCTGAAGCTCCTCGCAGGGGGCGGGGTGGCATCGCGGCTGCTCAGCGCTCGAGCGCTTACTGCGGCCACAACCGCCGGTGCGGCCGCAACCGCCGGTGCGGCCGCAGCCACCGCGGTCACTGCGATCGCCGACTCGGTGCTGCGGCTCGAGTTCGACTCCGAGCTGCGCATGCGCGCGCAGCATGTGCGTGCCGGCGAATCACCGACCGCGCTCACGGCCTGGACCGGCGATTCTCTCGTGCTCGCCGATGGCAGCCGCGTCGAGCACTTTGCGAAACAACATGAGGCACGCGAGCCGCTCGCAGAGGGTCCGGGGGGCGGCACTGCACTCGAGCTCACCGGCCTGGCGGTGTCCGGGATCCAGAAGACGGTGCGCGTCGAGCTCTACGCCCGCTATCCCGGCTTCGCGTTCTATCAGGTCTCGTGGCGCAACCTGTCCGCCAAGCCCGTCGCGGTGCGCGGCTGGCGCGCGGCCGATCTCGAGTTCCTCGCGGCGGCAGGTGCCGATGAGCCCCAGTTCTGGTGCTACTGCGGCAGTACGCACGAGGACCGCCGCGACTGGGTGCAGCCGGTGAAGGCCGGCTTCTCGCAGGAGAATTTCATGGGTATGACCGCCTCCGACTATGGTGGCGGCACACCCATCGTCGATGTCTGGCGGCGCGACTGCGGGCTTGCCGTCGGGCAGCTGGAGAAGGTGCCGCGGCTCATTTCGCTGCCGGTGTCGCGCAGCGAGCATGGGGCGCGGCTGGCGGTCGCCGGCACGCACGAGCACAGCCTGGCGCCGGGCATTGAGCTGCATGCGCCGAGGAGTTTCATCGCCACGCACACGGGCGATTACTTCGCGACGCTCGATGCCTACCGTCGCATCATGGTCGGGCAAGGCCTCGTCGCCCCGCAATCTCCAGAGCCGGCCTATGAGGGAATCTGGTGCGCCTGGGGCTACGAGCGCGAATGCACACCGCAGCTGATCGAGGGCACGCTCGCGAAGGTGCGCGACTTAGGTTTGCACTGGGCCGTCATCGATGATGGCTGGCAGACCAATGTCGGCGACTGGCAGCCGGAGCGGAGAAAATTTCCGCGCGGCAGCGCGGATCTCAAACGCCTCGTCGCGAACATCCGCGCGCAGCAGCTCAAGCCGCGGCTATGGGTCGCGCCGCTCGCCGCCGCGCCGGGCTCGGATCTGCTGCACGATCACCCCGACATGCTGCTGCTCGACAGGGAAGGCGCGCCGCAGCTCATCAGCTGGTGGAACAGCTTCTATCTGTGCCCGGCATACGCAAAGACCGTCGCCTGGGGCGAGACCCTGGTGCGGCGCTTCCTGAGTGAGTGGGGCTTTGCGGGACTGAAGATCGACGGCCAGCACCTGAACGGGGTGGCGCCGTGCTACAACCCGGCGCACAAGCATGCGCGTCCCGAAGAATCGGTGGAGAAGCTCCCGGAGCTGCTGCGCGCGATGTACGACACCGCCATGAAGCTCGACAGCCAGGCGGTGATGGAGCTGTGCACCTGCGGCACCTGCTACTCGTTCTTCAATACTCCCGCCTGGAACCAGGCGCCCGCTTCCGACCCCGTGTCCTCCTGGCAGGTGCGGCACAAGGGCAAGACACTCAAGGCCCTCGTGGGTCCGAGCGCCGCATTCGCCGGCGATCACGTCGAGTTGAGCGACGGCCGTGCTGACTTCGCCTCTACCGTCGGGATCGGCGCAATCGTCTCGACCAAGTTCACCTGGCCGAAGGACCCAAAGCCCACGGACTCATTCCTACTGACGCCCGAGCGCGAGGCGCTGTGGCGCAAGTGGATCGCCCTCTACAACGAGCGGCTGCTGCCCAAGGGCAGCTATCGCGGTGAGCTCTACGACATCGGCTTCGACAAGCCCGAAGGGCATGTGGTCGAGAAGTCAGGACGGATGTACTACGCGTTCTATGCCACGAGCTGGCAGGGACCGATCGTGCTCCGGGGCCTCACCGCGGGCCGCTATCGCGTCCGCGACTACTTCAACGATCGCGATCTCGGCGAAGTCACGAACGCTGGCGGGCCGCTCGCGCTCGCCTTCGAGCACTTCCAGCTCCTCGAAGCGGTACCCGTTTGATGGCGCGGGCGCTCGAGCACGGGCTGCTGATCGGCGAGCGCCGGCGGCGTATCTGCGAGCTGGTGCGCGCGGCGGGGCGCGTCACGGTCGATGAGCTGGCGGCGCGCTTCGGCACATCCCAGGTCACGATCCGTGCCGATCTGTCGACGCTCGAAACCGCCGGCGCGCTCACCCGCACGCACGGCGGAGCGCTCAACCTGTCGGACGACGATCAACCGCTCGACGTCAAGCAGCTGCGGCACCGTACCGAAAAGCTGCGCATCGCCGAGGCCGCGGCGGCCCTCATCGGGGACGGCGAGACGATCATCCTCGACTCCGGTACCACCACCGCCGAGATCGCGCGCCGCATCCGCACGCTCGATCTGAAGTCGATCAACGTTATCACCAACGGGCTCAATATCGCCTCGATCCTGAGCGACGTGCCGGCCGTGCGCCTCATCATCCCGGGAGGGATCCTGCGCCGCGAATCGAACTCCCTCACCGGGCCCCATGGCGGAGGCGGCGCTCGACGCGCTGCAGGCCGACCGGCTCTATCTCGGCGCCGACGGGGTCGATCCCCGCATCGGCATCATGACGCCGCACCTGGCAGAAGCCGAGCTCAACGCCAAGATGATCAAGATGGCCCGCCAGGTCGTCGTGGTGGCCGACGCCTCCAAGTTCGCGCGCCACAACATCTCACTCATCGCGCGCATCGAGCAGCTGCACATGCTGATCACCGACCGCGCCGCGCCGTCCGAGGCCGTCGAGCAACTGCGCTCGCGCGGCGTCGAGGTGCGACTCGTTTGAGCACCGCGGCCAGGTTCGCCGCGCCTCCAAGCGCCGGCCGGAGTCTCGGCTTGCGCGCGCTGTGGCTGACGGCGCTCGCCGCGGCCGCTGCCGGGGCCGCGACCCGGCAAGCCGTCCGCCGTGCGCTACTACCGCATGAGCGACTTCGCCCGCGTCGAGAAGATCGATGCGCACATGCACGTGCACGGGCCGGCGGATCACCTCATGGCGCAGGCCATCGCCGACCACTTCCGCATCCTCACGATCGACGTCGATGATGGCGATTTTCCTCCCATCGACGAGCAGCAGCGCGAAGCGTTGTCGCTCCGCGCACGCTATCCGGGACGGGTCGCCTTCGCGACCACCTTCTCGGTCAAGGGGTTCGGCACGCCGGGCTGGAGTAAGTCCGTGGTGCGCGACATCGATGCCGCCATGGCGCAGGGTGCGGTGGGCGTGAAGATCTGGAAGAACATCGGCATGACGCTGCGCGACCCGGACGGTCGCTACGTGATGCCCGATGATGCGCGGCTCGAGCCCGTGATCGCGCATCTGGAACGCGAGCACATCGTGCTGCTGGGGCATCAGGCCGAGCCCCTCAACTGCTGGCTGCCACCCGAGAAGATGACGGTGCGGTCCGACCTGGAATACTTCCGCGCGCATCCGCAGTACTACATGTACCGGCATCCCGAGATGCCTTCGCACGACACCATTCTGGCGGCGCGCGACCGGATGCTGCGCGCGCATCCCAAGCTCGCTTTCGACTCCGTGCACCTCGCATCGCTCGAATGGGACGTGGACAAAGTTGCGGACTTCCTGGATCGCTTCCCCAATGCGCGCGTAGATGTTGCCGCACGCATGGTGCACCTCGAGTACCAGGCGGTGAGCCGGCACGAGCAGGTGCGTCACTTCCTGATCCGCTACCAGGACCGCATTCTCTATGGGAGCGATGACGCCTACGGCCCGGGCGACTCAGACGCCGCCGCGGTCGCGGCGGTGCACGGCGACTGGATTTCGGACTGGCGCTTCCTCGCCACGGCCGACCTCATGCACTCGGACGACTTCGACGCCGCGTTCCACGGCCTGCACCTGCCGCGCGAAGTGATCGACAAGATCTACCGGCGCAACGCGCGGGAGCTGTTTGCGCACGGCTGGGACCTGCCGGCCCAGCAGGTCAGACGCGGGCCACGCCCGACGCAATAACGGGGCTCACGGTCAATTGCCCTGGACCATCTTGCCGGGCGGGCCATGCAGTATAGGGGTGATGTCCCCCGGCAGCAGGGCGCCCACGTCGCCGCGCCTGGCGTCCTTGCCGCGCTCGATGGTCATCTCAACATCCAGCGGGAGGACAATGGCCTTGCCCTCGAGCTTGGTCGGATCGGGCTTGGGCACCTGCGCCAGCGCTTCTTTCCAGGCCTTTTCGATCGCCGCCGTCCCGTCGATCAGCGGGCGGCCCACACTCGATCCCGTCACCGGCGCGTCGCGGGCTATGCTGGGCATGGAACGAATCTGCATGTCAGCGCTTTGTGGGATGAACTGCACCAGCGCAGCGCCACCGGAAAATGCGCCCGTGGGAAGATTCTCGCGCAGCAGCGTTCCGGCAACGCCACGCACGGTGCAGGCGTAGCCGAGCGAGTACGTGGAGAGCTTGCCTTGCGCATCCAGTCCGCCGGCACGACAGGTTTCCCCGGCATGTTCGTAGCTCTGCGCCACGCCCTCCCCGAGTCCGATCTTGGTCCCGAAGTCGAGCGCGGAGGCGCGGTCACCGAGCTCGAACGCGCGCTTGAAATAGGTGGTGGCGCCAGCGCTATCCTGTTTCACACAGACGCCCTCGTCGAGCATGCGCCCGGCAAGGAAGTCGGCGCCCGCATCGGAGGAACTCACGGCGTCGTTCATCTCTTTGATCGCCTTGTCGCACTCGCCCTTTTTGAGGGCTTTGACGATCGATTGGGTTGCGGCCGACTCCATTGCGGCCGCCTGCGCTGCGGCCAGCGCCGCGCCCGCAGTGCCCAGTGCGACCACGGCGAGTGCGATACTGCAGCGGGTGAGCGTAAAGGTTTTCAAAGCGTACTCCCGGATGAGGCAGCCATTATATCGCAGGGCGGATCCCGCAAAAGCGTTACTCATGTGTCCGGTATAAACCGTCAGCGATGTCCTCGGAATGGACCCGGAAAGGCTGGTCGGAGCGCCGAGATTTGAACTCGGGACCCCTTGCACCCCATGCAAGTGCGCTACCAGACTGCGCCACGCTCCGACACGATTTAACTCAAATAGCCGCGACCGGGGATCTGCCGCGGGACGGCATAATACAGCGATTCAGCTTCCGGGGTGCTGCCGGTCCGGCAGGAACGCGCTCTTCAGCGCCGCAGGATTTTCATCAGCTCTTCGAGCTCGACCCGCAGCTGCTTGACGATCTGCTGGCTCTGGGTCACATCCGTGCGCGCCTCTTCACCGCCGAGCTTGTTGCGCGCGCCGCCGATAGTGAAGCCCTGCTCGTACAGCAGGCTTCTGATCTGGCGGATGACGATCACGTCCTGGCGCTGGTAGTAGCGGCGATTGCCGCGACGCTTCACGGGCTTTAACTGCGGAAACTCCTGTTCCCAGTAACGCAGCACGTGCGGTTTGACGCCACACAGCTCGCTCACCTCACCGATGGTGAAGTAGCGCTTGCCGGGAATCGCCGGCAGCTGGGCGTTATTCCTTGGTTCCAACATAGGCTTCGACCCGTGCCTTTAGTTTTTGCCCTGGGCGGAACGTCACCACGCGCCGTGCGCTGATCGGAATCTCTTCGCCGGTCTTCGGATTGCGACCGGGACGCTGGTTCTTGTCGCGCAGATCGAAGTTACCGAAGCCGGAGAGCTTCACCTGCTCGGCGGCCGACAACGCGGCACGCACCTCCTCGAAGAACAGGTCCACCAGCTCACGCGCTTCGCGCTTGTTCAGCCCGAGCTGATTGAACAACGCTTCCGCCATCTCCGCTTTAGTCAGGGCCATCTCTTTATTCTCGAATTCTGGCGCTCAGGTTCTCGCGCAAATCCGTCACAACGGAGGCCATGAGGCGCTCCACATCTTGGTCGGTAAGGGTGCGAGAAATATCTTGAAAAATCAAGCCTAAGGCGATACTTTTTCGACCTTGTTCTAGCCCCGGGCCGCGATAGACATCAAAAATGCGCAGACTGCGCAGGAGGCTTGATGTCACCAAGGTTACACGCTCAGCCAGGGTACTTAAAGTCACCGATTCATCCACGACCACCGCAAGGTCGCGGCGCACCTGCGGGAAGCGGGAAATTTCCTGGTAAGCGGCTCGCTGCACTGCGAGCGCGGCGAAGTCCAGCTCGAACAGGACCGGCGCATATGTAAAGTCGAGGCTCCTGGCGAGCGCGGGGTGCAACTCTCCCAGCCAGCCGACGGTTTTTCCGCGCCGCAGCACGCGCGCACTGCGTCCCGGGTGCAACGCCGGGAGCGCCGCGGCTTCGAATACCAAAGACTGCGCGTCGCCGGTGGTGCTGAACAACGCCTCAAGGTCACTCTTCACATCGAAAAAGTCCGCGGCCGTGCGCATGTCCTTCGGCACGCCCCACTGCTCCGGCAACCGCGCACCACAGGCAATGCCCGCGAGCGTGTCGATCTCGTGCGTGACGCCGCCCTGCATCTCAAAGCGCGTGCCGTGCTCAAAGAGGCGCACCCGCTCCTGCTGGCGGCGCTGATTCTCCTGCGTCGCGCGCAGCAGTCCCGGCCACAGCGACACGCGCATGACCGACAGGTCACTGGCGATGGGATTTTCCAGCGCCAGCGCCGGGCGATCCGGAAACAACTGCTGCTGCAGCTTCGGATCCACGAAGGCGAGCGTGATGGCTTCCTGATAGCCGCGTGCGGCGAGCGCTTCGAGCACCGCCGCTTCGGAAGGATGTTCTTCGGGCAGCGCCCGAAAATGCTGCGGGGCCTGCGCGTCGGTCTCCGGGATCACCTCGAAGCCCACGATGCGCGCGACTTCTTCGATGAGATCCGCTTCGATACCGATATCAAAGCGGTACGCGGGCGGGGTGACCTGCCAGCCGCTGTCGTTCGGGGTGACCTGCATCTGCAGCGCGGCAAGCGTGCCGGCCACGCGTTCGCGCGGCACTTCCACGCCCAGCAAGTGCGTCAGTCGGCTCGCCCGCAGCGGCACCGCGGCGCGTTGCGGCAGGTGCGCGGGGACTTCCGTGACATCAATGGGACCTGCGGCACCGCCGGCGATGCTTTGCAGGAGCGCAAGCGCCCGCTCCATGGCACGCACCTGCTGCGTGGGGTCGACGCCGCGCTCGAAGCGCTGGCTCGCATCCGTTACGAGACCGAAGCGCCGGGCGCGACCGAGCACCGCCGCGGATGAAAAGAACGCCGACTCCAGCAGCACGTCCGTGGTCTCGGGCGTGACCGAGGTGCGCAGGCCACCCATCACCCCGCCCAGCCCCACGGGCCCCTCGGCGTCCGCGATCACCAGCACATCCGGCTCGGCGGTGACGGTCTTGCCGTCCAAAAGCGTAAATGACTCCCCGGCATGTGCCATGCGCGCCCGAATGCCGCCCTTGAGCTTGCCCAGGTCGTAGGCATGCATCGGCTGCCCCAGCTCATGCATCACGTAGTTGGTGACATCCACCACCGGACTGATGGAACGCATGCCCGCGCGCCGCAGCCGTTCACGCAGCCACACGGGCGCGGTGGCGCGGTTGTTGATACCGCGCACGACGCAGCCGGCGAATCGCGGACAGGCCGCCGGCGCCTCGAGCTGCACGGGAAATCTGTCGTGGTGAGCCGGTGCATGCCGCGGGCTCACAGGAGCGGTTAGTTTCGTGCCGGCGAGCGCCGCCACTTCGCGCGCGATGCCGATGACCGACATGGCATCGCCGCGATTGGGTGTCACGTTGATATCCAGCACCGCTTCGTCGAGTTTCAGATACGCACGCAGCGGCTCTCCCACTGGCGCATCCGCGGGCAGCTCCAGGATCCCGCTCGAGGCTCCGCGAGCCCCAGCTCCTTCGCGGACGCGAGCATGCCAAACGACTCCACGCCCCGCAGCTTCGCCGCTTTGATGGCGAGATCACCCGGCAATTGCGCGCCGACCACGGCGAGGGCGCTCTTCAATCCCGCGCGCGCGTTCGGCGCGCCACACACAATCTGCAGCGGCTCCCCGCTGCCGCTCGACACGCGGCACACCTGCAGCTTGTCAGCCTGGGGATGGCGTTCGGCGCTTAAGATTTCCGCCACGATAACCCCGGTGAAAGCCGGCGCGGCCTCTTCCAGCGCCTCAAGCTCGAAGCCGGCCATGGTGAGGCGCGCGCCGAGCTGCGGCGCCGCCCACGGCACCTTCACCCATTCCGCCAGCCAGGAGTACGGGATCTTCATGCGCTGAACCTGCGGAACTGCCGCAAAAACCGCAGGTCGTTCTCGAAGAACAGGCGCAGGTCATTCACCCCGTAGCGCAGCATCGCGAGCCGATCGATGCCGGCACCGAAGGCGTAGCCGGTGAAGCGCTCCGGGTCCACCCCACTCGCCGTGAGCACGTTCGGATGCATCATTCCGCAACCGGAGACTTCCAGCCATCCGGTGTGCTTGCAGGTGCGGCAGCCCCGCCCTGCGCAGAACACGCACGACATGTCGACTTCGGCGGAAGGCTCGGTGAACGGGAAGTACGACGGCCGCAGACGGATGGCCACATCGCGTTCGAAGAACGCCTTGAGGAAGCCATGCAGCGCGGCCTTCATGTTGGCGAAGCTGATGTGCTCGCCGACCACCACGCCCTCGAGCTGATGAAACATCGGCGAGTGGGTCATGTCCGAATCGCAGCGATATACCCGCCCGGGCGCGACGACGGCGAGCGGCGCCCCGTGCTCCTGCAGCGCACGGATCTGCACCGGCGAGGTGTGGGTGCGCAGGAGCCGCCCGTCGGCGAAGTAAAACGTGTCGTGCATCGCCCGCGCCGGGTGATTGGGCGGGATGTTGAGGGCCCCGAAGTTATGAAAGTCGTCTTCGATCTCAGGACCCGAAGCGACCTCAAACCCGGCGCGCCGGAAGAGCCTCTCGATGCGCAGACGCGCCTGGGTCACCGGATGCAGGCCACCGGGCTCCTCACCGCGACCCGGCAGCGTCACATCGATGCGACCGGCGGCGAGCTGCCCCTCGATGGTGGCGCGCGCCAGCGCATCGCGGCGCGCCTCGATGGCGCCCTGCACTTCGCTCTTTGCCGCATTGATGCGCGCACCGGCAGCCGGGCGCTCGCCAGCCGTGAGAGCGCCTAACGCCTTCAACTCCTCGGTGAGCGCGCCCTTCTTGCCCAGCCAGCGGACACGGGCGTCCTCGAGCGCTGCGAGATCGCCGCACGCGGCGACTTCGCTAAGCGCCTGCCGGGTGAGAGCCGTCAGGTCCGCCACGAGACCGGCGCCGGTCAGGTAATGCCGAGAGCGGTCTTGGCCTGCTGCGCGATGGCGCCAAAGGCCGCCGTATCGTGCACGGCGATGTCCGCCAGGACCTTGCGGTCGATCTGTACGCCGGCCTTGCCGAGGCCATTGATGATGCGGCTGTAGCTGAGCCCATACAGACGCGCCGCGGCGTTGATGCGCGTGATCCACAGCGCGCGGAACTCGCGCTTGTTCTGCCGCCGGTCGCGGTAGGCGTACTGCCCGGCCTTGATCACGGCCTGTTTGGCTGCCCGATAGGTCTTGCGCCGGGCGTTGTAGTAGCCCTTGGCCTTGCCTAAAACTTTCTTGTGACGGCGCCCGGCCGTCACGCCACGCTTTACTCGTGCCATGTTAGTGCTCGCTTATTTGTGATGGGGGAGAAGCTGCACGAGACGACCGACGTCGCTTTCATGCACGAGACTCGAGCCGCCAGAGCGAGCGTGGCGTTTGACCTTGCGGGTCTTGTGGCCGAGATTGTGGCGCCGTTTTGCCGCGTAGCCTTTGAAGCTCTTCGCCGTTTTGCGAAAACGCTTGGCCGCGGCCCGGTTGGTTTTCAACTTGGGCATCGACTTAACTCCTGTTAATAGCTTCCGTTCGCAAGGCGCCTTTAACAGACGCCCGCTAGGGGCGAACGATCAAAAGGCCCCAAAGGCCCGTCGAGCGTTACTTCTTCTTCGGTGCAAAAACCATGATCATCTGCTTGCCTTCCATGAGCGGGTTCTGCTCCACCACCGCATGCGGGGCGAGGTCAGTCGAAACCCGGTCAAGGAGCCTGCGCCCGATGTCCTGGTGCACCATCTCACGGCCACGGAACCTCAAGGTCACCTTGGCCTTATCACCCTCGGTCAGGAAGCGGATGAGATTACGCAGCTTGATCTGGTAATCCCCCTCCCCGGTACCGGGACGAAACTTAACTTCCTTAACCTGAATCTGCTTCTGCTTGCGCTTGGCCGAGTGGGCTTTCTTGTTCGCTTCGAACAGGAACTTCCCGTAATCCATGATGCGCACGACCGGCGGTTCGGCGGTCGGCGAAACTTCAACCAGGTCCAGCTGCGCGGCCAACGCCATTTGCAGCGCGTCGTAGCGGGACATCACTCCGGCCTGCGACCCATCGGCCGCAATCACACGCAGTTGCGGCGCGCTGATGTCCTCATTGCGCCGGACCCGCTTTGTTGCACTAGCGATTCGTCAACCCTCCACACTCACGCGCCCGCGGCTATTGAGCTCGATACGAAGTCGTTCAGCGAACGTCTCCGGGACCATCGTGCCCAGATCCTTGCCGCTTCGGGTGCGCACTGATAACAGATTCGCGGCCACTTCCTTGTCGCCCGCGACCAGAAGATACGGAACACGCTTAAGCGTGTGCTCGCGAATCTTAAAGCCCACCTTCTCGTTACGCAAGTCGGTCTCGACCCGAAAGCCCTGATTTTTCAAGGATTCCGCAACCTTGAGGACATACTCATCGTGCCGGTCGGTGATGCTCATGAGCACCGCGTGGGTGGGCGAAAGCCACGCCGGGAGCTTGCCCGCATGGTGTTCGAGCAGGATCGCAAAAAAGCGCTCCAGCGAGCCGAAAATCGCGCGGTGCAGCATCACCGGAGTGCGTTTGGCGCTGTGCGCATCGATGTAATACGCGCCCAGGCGCTCGGGCATGTTCAGGTCCACCTGCAGCGTGCCGCACTGCCAGTCGCGCCCGATGGCATCGCGCAGTACGAACTCGAGCTTCGGCCCGTAGAAGGCGCCCTCGCCTTTGTTGAGGGTGTACTCGATGCCGGCGGCGGCGGCGGCGGACTTCAGTGCCGCTTCCGCCCGGTCCCAGATGTCATCCGAGCCGACCCGCTTCGGCGGACGATCGGCGAACTTGATGGCCACGTCCTCGAAGCCAAAGTCACGGTAGATATCGAGGATGAGCCTGGTGATTGCCACCGACTCGGCGGTGATCTGCTCCTCGGTGAGAAATACGTGACCGTCATCCATCGTGAAGGCGCGCACGCGCATGAGTCCGTGCAGCGCACCGGAGGGCTCGTAGCGATGCACCTTGCCGAATTCGGAGAGTCGCACCGGCAGCTCGCGGTAGCTGCGCAGGCCGTGCTTGAAAATCTGCACGTGTCCCGGGCAGTTCATGGGCTTGATGGCATACAGACGCTCATCCGGAGTGCGGGTGAGAAACATGTTCTCGCCGAATTTTTCCAGATGTCCGGACTGCTGCCACAGCGTGGCGTCAATGAGTTCCGGGGCACTGACCTCCTCGTAGCCGGCCGCACCCTGGCGCTCGCGCATATAAGCAATGAGCGTCTGGAACACCGTCCAGCCCTTGGGGTGCCAGAACACCGCTCCCGGGGCTTCTTCCTGCAGGTGAAACAGGTCGAGTTCCTTGCCGATGCGGCGGTGATCGCGCTTCTCGGCCTCCTCGAGCCGCAAGAGATACGCATCCAGCTGCTTCTTGTCCGCCCAGGCGGTGCCGTAAATCCGCTGCAGCATTTCGTTGCGCGAGTCTCCGCGCCAATAGGCACCGGCGAGCTTGGTGAGCTTGAATGCCTTGAGCTTCCCCGTGGAGGGCACGTGCGGGCCGCGGCACAGGTCCACCCAGTTGCCCTGACCGTAGAGGCTGATCTCGTCCTTGTCCGGAATGCCGGCGATGATCTCGGCCTTATAGACCTCGCCCATGTCGCGGAAGAACTTCACCGCTGCATCGCGCGGCATGACCCGGCGCGTGAGCTTCTCGTCGGCCTTCGCGAGCTCGGTCATTTTCGCTTCGATGGCCGCCAGGTCCTCGGGCGTGAAGGGGCGCTGGTAGGCAAAGTCGTAGTAGAAGCCATCTTCGATCACCGGTCCGATGGTGACCTGCGCTTCCGGAAAGAGCGCCTTCACCGCCTGCGCCAGAAGATGCGCGGTGGAGTGGCGGATCACTTCCAGGCCATCAGCGTCCCTGTCGGTGACGATGGCGAGATTCGCGTCTTGCGCGATGACATAGGAAGTATCGACGAGCTTGCCGTTGACGCGCGCGGCGAGCGCGGCTTTGCGCAACCCCGCGCCAATGCCGCCCGCGACCTCGTCCACCGTCACCGGTGAATCGAAGCTCAGCGTCCTGCCATCGGGCAATGTGATAACGGGCATACCGGAACTCAAATCGTGATCCAAAACAAAGGGCGCTCCGGTGCTAACTTACGACCGCGAGCGCCCTCATCGCTTAATCTGGTAGGCGCGAGTGGGATCGAACCACCGACCACCACCATGTCAAGGTGATGCTCTACCACTGAGCTACGCGCCTGAAGGGACAGCAAGGGGCGCGAACGATACAAGACTGACGGGGGCTAAGCAAGCTAATCCGTGACATTCCAAGCACTTACGTCTGGGTGGAAGGTGCCGGAAAACCCAGCTCAAGCTGCTTTAAGCGCTCGATCTCATCGCGCAGTCCCGCGGCCTCCTCGAACTCGAGGTTGCGGGCTTTTTTGAGCATCTGCGCTTCGAGCTTCTTGATCTCCTTCACCAATGCCTCGGGCTTAAGATCCGCCGCGCTGCGGGGCTTGTCACCCCGCTTGCGAGCGCCCGGCAGCGGCGCCTCGCTGCGCGCGCCTTCCATGATGTCGGTCACCGCTTTTTGGATCCCGCGCGGGGTGATGCCGTGCGTCACGTTGTAGGCCACCTGCCGGGTGCGACGCCGGTCGGTCTCATCGATCGCGCGACGCATGGAGCCGGTGATGCGGTCGGCGTAAAGAATGGCGCGCCCGTTGATGTGCCGCGCCGCGCGGCCGATGGTCTGGATCAGGGAGTTGTCGGAACGCAGGAAGCCTTCCTTGTCGGCATCCAGGATCGCCACCAGCGACACCTCGGGCATGTCCAGACCTTCGCGCAAAAGGTTAATGCCCACCAGCACATCGAACTTGCCTAAGCGCAGGTCGCGGATGATCTCCGTGCGCTCCACCGTCTCGACGTCCGCGTGCAGGTAGCGCACGCGCACGTCGTGCTCGCCTAAGTAATCCGTCAGATCTTCCGCCATGCGCTTGGTGAGAGTCGTGATGAGCACGCGCTCCCCGATCGCCGCGCGCTTGCGGATTTCCGACAGCACGTCATCCACCTGGGTGCCGACCGGACGCACCTCGACCTCCGGATCCACGAGTCCCGTCGGACGCACCAGCTGCTCGACCACCTGCGAGGAATGCTTGGACTCATAACCGCCCGGAGTCGCCGAGGTGAAAATCATCTGCGGCGCGAGGTGTTCCCACTCCTCGAACTTCAGCGGCCGGTTATCCAGCGCCGAGGGCAGCCGGAAGCCGTACTCCACCAGCACCTCCTTGCGCGAGCGGTCGCCTTTGTACATCGCGCCTAACTGCGGGATGGTCTGGTGGCTTTCATCGACAAACAGCAGCGCGTTCTTCGGCAGGTAATCGAAGAGACACGGCGGCGGCTCACCTGGGGCGCGGCCGGACAGATAGCGCGAGTAGTTCTCGATGCCGGCGCAGTAGCCGACTTCCTTGATCATTTCCATGTCGAACATGGTGCGCTGCTCGAGGCGCTGCGCCTCGAGCAGCCGCCCCGCATCGCGCAACTCCTTTAAGCGCTGCCGCAGGTCGTCGCGGATCTGATCCACCGCGCCGCTGAGCCGCTCGCGCGGGGTGACGTAGTGCGTGCCGGGGTAGACCGTGAAGCGCGGCACCTTGCGCACCACCGCGCCGGTGAGCGGATCAAAGAGCGTGATGGAGTCGATGGTGTCATCGAAGAGCTCCACCCGCACCGCTTCGCGCCCGGACTCGGCCGGGAAAATGTCGATCACATCGCCGCGCACGCGATAGGTCCCCGGGGTGAGGTCCAGCTCGTTGCGCGTGTACTGCATGTCGGCGAGGCGGCGCAGCAGCTGGCGCTGGTCCTGGCGATCACCGCGCTTCAGGTGCAGCACCATGGAGAGGTAGGCCTGCGGGTCTCCCAGCCCGTAGATGGAAGAGACGGTCGCGACGATGATGGAATCGGAGCGCTCGAGCAGCGCCTTGGTGGCGGACAGGCGCATCTGCTCGATGTGCTCGTTCACCGAGGAGTCCTTCTCGATGTAGGTGTCCGAGGACGGCACGTAGGCTTCCGGCTGGTAGTAGTCGTAATAGGAAACGAAGTACTCCACCGCGTTGTGCGGAAAGAATTCGCGGAATTCGCCGTAGAGCTGCGCCGCGAGGGTCTTGTTGTGCGCGAGCACCATCGCCGGGCCGCTGCACGCGCTGGATCACACTCGCCGCGGCGAATGTCTTCCCAGATCCCGTGACGCCAAGCAGCGTCTGGTGCGCGAGTCCCTCGTGAAGTCCCTCGACGAGCTTGTCGATCGCCTGCGGCTGATCCCCGGCGGGCGCGTAATCGGCTTGAAGCTTGAAAGGCTGCTGTTCCATGCGCGATGAATCGTGGCGTAAACGGGTCGCGCCGCGTCCGGTTTCGATGGTCGGGCACGGCACAATCTCTTAATATAGCGGGGCGCTCCGATCTCAAGCGAACTACAGGAAATTCAGGTGACCTTGCCCGTCTCGCGTCGCGTACAGCGCGTCAAGCCCTCCCCCACGCTCGCGGTCACCGCGCGCGCCGCCCGCCTGAAGGCCCAGGGGCGGGACGTCATCGGCTTAGGCGCCGGTGAGCCTGATTTCGACACCCCCGCGCACATCGCCGAGGCGGGCGCGGACGCGATCAGGAACGGCTTCACGCGCTACACCAACGTGGACGGGATCGATGAGCTGAAGGACGCCATCATCGCCAAGTTCGAGCGCGATAACGCCCTCAGCTACGAGCGCTCGCAGATCCTGGTGTCCTGCGGCGCCAAGCAGACCATTTATAACCTCTGCATGGCGGTGATCGATCCGGGCGACGAGGCGGTGATCCCCGCGCCCTACTGGGTGTCATACCCGGACATGGTGCTGCTCGCCGACGGTCTGCCGGTGATGCCGCTCGCCGGCATGGCGCAGGCCTACAAGATCACCCCGCGGCAGCTCGCCGCCGCCATTACGCCCAAGACGCGCCTGCTGCTCCTCAACAGCCCCAACAATCCGACCGGCGCGGCATACACGCGCGCGGAATTGAAAGCGCTCGGCGAGGTGCTGCTCGAGAACCCGCGCATCATCATCGGCACCGATGACATGTACGAGAAGATCTACTGGGGAGACGAGCCGTTCTGCAGTCTCGTCACCGCGGTGCCGGAGCTGTATCCGCGTACGGTGACCATCAACGGCGTGTCCAAGGCCTACGCCATGACGGGCTGGCGCATCGGTTACTGCGGGGGACCGAAGGAACTCATCAGCGCGATGAGCACCATTCAGGGCCAGTCGACCTCCAACGCATCCAGCATTTCCCAGAAGGCCGCGGTCACCGCCCTCAACGGTGATCAGGGCTGCGTTGCGAAAATGAACGAGGCGTTCAAGGCGCGCCGGGATTTCGTGGTGCGGGCGCTCAATGGCATCCCCGGCATCAGCTGCCTGCCGGGCGCCGGATCCTTCTACGCGTTTGCGGACGTGTCGCGCGCCATGGCGAGCCTCGGCTGCCGCGATGACGGGGAGTTCGCCGAGCTGCTGCTGAATGAGGGCGGGGTGGCGGTCGTGCCCGGCTCAGGCTTCGGCGCGCCCGGGCACGTGCGCCTGTCCTTCGCCTGCAGCATGGAGACGCTCGAGATGGCGCTCGACCGGATCGCACGCGTGCTGGCGGCGCGGGTCGTAGCGGCCTGAGGCACGCCTCAGATCCACACGTCGTTTTGTGCGGTACGCGCGCCGCCCGCCTCGCCGGTGTTGAGAACCCCGCGTGGCTCGATCAGCAGCACCTGCACCTCGCGCTCGGCGTAGGGCTTGTGCTCCACCCCGCGCGGCACCACGAACATCTCGCCGGCCGCCAGCTGCACCGCGCCATCGCGAAAATCGATGCGCAGCACCCCCTCGACCACGATGAATGTCTCGTCGGTATCCTTGTGCTCATGCCAGATGAAATCGCCCTGCAGCTTGACGAGCTTGAACTGGTAGTCGTTCATTTCCGCCACCACTCTGGGTTGCCATTGCTCGCCGATCAGCGCGAGTTTTTTCCCAAGATTGATTGCCTGGTAGATCATGTGAACCGGCACTCCTTCATGTGAATCAATGACAGGAATGTTCTCAATTCGTTCGCTTGCGAATCAACGCCCATGATGTGGTCGCTGCTCGCCGATGGCCTGGTCGTCATCCACTTCGCCTTTACCGCCTTCGTCATCTTCGGCGGCTTTCTCACCTGGAAGTGGCGGTGGATGGCCTTCGTGCACCTTCCGGCGCTCGCCTGGGGAGTGTGGGTGGAAGTCTCCGCCACCATCTGCCCGCTCACGCCCCTGGAAAATCACCTGCGCCACCTCGCCGGGGAGTCCGGATACAGCGGCGGGTTTCTCGCACACTATCTTACGGCGGTGCTGTATCCGCCGGGGCTGACCTGGCATATCCAATGGGTGCTGGCGGGGGTCCTTCTGGCCCTGAACGCCGTCGCCTACGGCCGCCCTCTCTGGCAATCTCGAGCGCAGCGGACGCGGATTCCTTGACCCTTTGGGCCGGTTGCCTGAGAATTCGCGCCCTTCTGTAGGCCTGCCTGTTCCCCGGTAGCTCAGCGGTAGAGCGTCGGACTGTTAATCCGTTGGTCGTTGGTTCGATTCCAACCCGGGGAGCCAAATATCTTATAATTCAAGCACTTTAGTGCACTGAGACGTCCTGTGCTGGTACCCTTAAAGGTCTGACTCTGGACCATGCGCACCCATGACCAAGGACTGTCGACATCTGGGTTTCGTGCGGACCGATCACAGCCGGGACATATAGATAGTATGAGCGAGGAAGTCGAGTCCAAACAGACCCTCGACGCGCGTCTCGACGAGGCCCTCGAGTTGACCTTCCCGGCGAGTGACCCCGTTGCAGTTCAACCACGGGACCTGCTGCCCGCGCGACCTCTGCAACCTCACGCAGAAACCTCTCCGCACGCAGCCGCAAACAAGAGCCGACCGACGGCCCCGGATGCAAATGCGGCGAGCTCTGCTTGCAGCCGCCGCCGCTACGCTCGCCACCCCCTGGCCGTGCGGATCATGCACTGGGTCAATGTGCTCGCAGTTACTGTGCTGCTGATGAGCGGCCTGCAGATCTTCAACGCTCATGGTGCTCTTTATTGGGGTCAATCCTCCTATTCCGGCAGGCCCCCGCTCCTGCAGATCACCGCTGAACAGTCGGGCAATGGCCGTCCGATTGGCGTGACGCGCGTGCTGGGTTATGAGTTCAGGACCACCGGAGTCCTCGGGATCTCAAGCGAAAATGGCAGGCCCACGGCGCGCGCATTTCCCGCCTGGGCGACGATCCCCGGCCCCCAGTGGCTCGCCATGGGCAGACGCTGGCACTTCTTCTTCGCCTGGGTGTTCTTCGTGAACGGCGCGCTGTACGCCGCCTATTCCGTCGTGACCCGCCATCTGAGCCGTGATCTTCTGCCGACCCGGGAGGACTGGCGCTCGATCGGTCGATCGATGCTGGATCACCTGCTATTCCGACATCCGTCGGGCGAGGCCGCACGACATTACAACGTGCTGCAGAAGCTGACCTATCTGCTGGTGATGTTCGGGCTGCTGCCGCTCATCATGCTAATGGGCTTAGGTATGTCGCCGCGGCTCGACTCGCTGTGGCCCGGCTGGCTCGGCATCTTCGGCGGACGCCAGGCGATGCGCGCGCTGCACTTTGTCATCGCGTGGGTGATCGTGCTCTTTGTCCTGGTGCACGTCTTTGAAGTCATCATCAGCGGCTTCTGGAACAACCTTCGCTCCATGATCACGGGGCGCTACGAAGTGCGGACCAGCCATGAGAACCCTAAATAGCCCGTCCAGGCGAAAGTTCCTTGGGGGCGCCCTCGGTGCCGCCTGCGCCGCGCTGTTGAGTGGCTGCGATGCGCTATCGAAGACGCAGTGGTTTCCAAAGATCCTGGACGCGGCCGAGCACTTGAACCGTGGCGCTCAGGGCCTGATCACCTCTCGCAAATCCATGGCACAGGAGTTCACCGAAGCCGATCTGTCGCCAGGGTTCCGCAGCAACGGCACCGCTTACCCTGTGGATCTCGAGTATCGCGCTCACGCCAAGATCGGGTTCGCCAACTGGACGCTGCGCGTGGAGGGACTCGTGAATCGACCGGGCGATTTCTCACTCGCACAGCTGCGTGCCATGCGCAGCCGCACGCAGATCACGCGCCACGACTGCGTCGAGGGCTGGAGCGCCATCGGCAAGTGGACCGGTGTGCCGCTGAGTGAGGTTCTCGCTGTCGTCCAACCCCGGCCGCAGGCCAGATTTGTTGTGTTTTACTGCGCCGATACGATGGATGACGGTGCGCGTTACTACGAAAGCATCGACCTGGACGACGCCTACCACCCGCAGACCATCCTCGCTTACGGGCTTAACGGCAGAGCATTGCCGATAGCAAACGGAGCGCCGTTGCGAGCCCGCATAGAGCGACAACTCGGCTACAAGATGGCCAAGTACATCATGCGCATCGAGCTGGTCGATAGCTTCCACACCATTGCCGACGGCGGGGGTGGTTACTGGGAAGATCGCGGTTACGAGTGGTACGCGGGCATTTAAAGACGAGCGTGCGGTCTACGGAGCCCGTAACGCGTATGCGGTCAAGAGGAGAAACCTGACTGAGCTGGGAACAATTGTCTTGTTGACCCGACGGGGCTAGGTATGCGGCGACGCTATGTCACGCTTGACGTATTTACCGACCGTATTTTCGGTGGCAATCCGCTCGCGGTCGTACTGGATGCTGCCGGACTTAGCTCATCGCAAATGCAGGCGATAGCCCGTGAGTTTAACTACTCGGAAACGACCTTCGTTCTTGCGCCTCAGCAGTCGGGCCGCACTGCTCACGTGAGAATCTTCACGCCCCGTACGGAAGTGCCTTTCGCCGGACACCCCAATGTCGGTACCGCGGTCGCACTGGCCCGAGAACTCGACGGATGCGGGAAACCACACCCCGACGAGTTCGAATTTGAAGAACTTGCCGGGGTCATTCGGATTCGCCTGCGTCGGGACAATGGAGTGGTCACCGGGGCTGAGATCACCGCACCACACACGCTGTCGATCGGGGTCGCAGTTTCTGTGGGGGACGCAGCCGAATGCTTGTCGCTATCCACGAGCGAGGTAGCTGTTTCACATCACGTGCCCAAGGTTGTCTCGGTTGGATTGCCGTTCCTCGTGGTCGAGCTTCTGTCTCCCAATACCCTGGCGAGGGCGAGTCCAAGTTGCGCTGCGCATGCCAGAGTTCTCCCCCCGCTCGGAACCGACGGCGTATTTGCGTACGCGCGGGGCGAGCGTGAAGGGCAACTGCATGCCCGGATGTTCTCGCCCCTCGATGCCACAATCGAAGATCCAGCGACCGGGAGCGCGGCCGCAGCGACCATCGCGCTGCTTGCGGGTCTGCGGGTTAAGGGTGATGAGGATCTTTCATGGACAATAGTCCAGGGGGTCGACATGGGACGCCCTAGCCTGATCCAGGGTCGAACCGAAAGGCGCGGAACTGTTGTGTCCGTCAGCATCTACGGACGAGCTGTGTCGGTAATGGACGGCTACCTCGACCTGCCGGAAGCGGCGGACCGCCGCTCGTAGCGGTAATTCGTCGACTTGTCACCTGCCGCTCCTCCCCGCCCGCATCTCTTCATACACTCTTAGCCGCGTCAGAGCGGCGGAGAGCAGTGGTGTCGCGATTCCTTTCTTGGTCGCTCTCACCACCAGATCGCCAATGATCTGATCTGCCTCGACCGGGTAACCACCCTTCATGTCGCGATACATCGAGGCGGTCAGACTGGACCCCCGATCGGTTAACAGCGCCAGGACTTGAGCTTTGAACCGGTTCGAGAGCGGTCCCCAGGCCGCATCGATGGCAGCCACGATCTCTCCGAATAGATTGTTGACGAGGTCGATTCCGCCCGGTGCGCGCGCCACCTGACCGATGTCGCCATCCAGCAAACAAGTGATGGCGCCGAGACTGGCCAGCATGGCCCACTTCTCCCACATTGCCCGCTCGATATCGGCGGACAGCCGGGCATCGAAGCCGGCTCCCGTCATGAACTCATCGAGCGCCAGAATGCGGCCGGACCTTTCGCGACTCCATTCGCCGTAAGCCAGGTCATGGAAATCAGCTTGAACCAATACCCGGCCCTGCTCATCCAGGGTGCTGGCAATTTTCGCGGCCCCACCAATGACATGAGACGACCCAAAACGGGAACGCAGAATGTCCACGTGCTTCATCCCGTTGAGCACGGGCAAAATCATGCTCCCCTGAGTGACATAGCCGCCGAAGTCTCCGATCGCGGCATCCAGCTGATAGGCCTTGATTGCCAGGAGGATGAGATCGAACTCCCCCGCCGGCTTG
This sequence comes from uncultured Gammaproteobacteria bacterium, assembly GCA_963718865.1. Taxonomy (GTDB): domain Bacteria; phylum Pseudomonadota; class Gammaproteobacteria; order Steroidobacterales; family Steroidobacteraceae; genus 13-2-20CM-66-19. The sequence goes on from CAVRAE010000003.1 coordinate 585,202, forward strand.
CCCGTGGTGATGAGCCTGGCACGTACCGTGGTCTCCTCGCCCTTACGGATTATCGTGAGCCCGTCCGCCAGCTGGGCGGCGCGCCGAGGGCGGACGAGGAAGGTCACGTCGCGTCCCGCAGCCGCCAGGCGGCCGCCAAAGTAGCCCCCGACGCTCCCCGCTCCGACTATCAACGCTCTCATAGGCAATTCCTGTTAATCGGAAGGCACACAGACCTTCACTGCTGAAACTTCATGATGGCTTTGAGCAGCCCGGGGAAGCGCGCGTTCACCTCCTGCCAGCGCACGCAATTGAGGTTTTCCACCCCCTGCTTTGCCGTCCGGATCAACCCGGCATCACGCAACACCCGGAAGTGATGTGAAAGCGTGGACTTAGCCATTTCCGGACACGGCGCCGCCGCCGAGCACGACAGCGACCCGTCGCGACTCTCGAGCAGTTTTTTGAAGATCCTGAGCCGCATTGGATCGCTCAGCGCGCCGAGCACTCCTGCGAGCGTGATGTCCGCAGCGGCGGGATGCACGAAACGGGTCATGTGGTCATTCTCATACGGTCTTTGCAACTTGTTCCATAGTTCAATAATACTGCACTATGGTAATTCGAACCAGGAGACTCGTCATGAAGAGACTCGAAGGCAAAGTGGCGGTGGTGACCGGTGGTAACAGCGGCATCGGCCTGGCGAGCGCCAAGCGCTTGCACGAGGAAGGCGCGCGGGTAGTGATCACCGGGCGGGACCCCAGGACCCTGGACGCGGCGGTGAGTGCGATCGGCGCCGGAACCGTGGCGCTACAGTCCGACGCATCAAAGCTCGAGGACATCGAGCGGCTGTTCTCTGATGTCGAGTCCAAGGTCGGCAAGATCGACGTACTGTTCGCGAACGCCGGAATCGCCAAGTTTGCGCCCTACTCCGCCTCGCAGGCAGCGCTGTTTGACGAGTTGTTCGCGACCAACGTAAAGGGCGTGTATTTCACGCTTCAGAAGGCGATCCCGCATCTCAACGATGGGGCCTCTGTGATCCTAAATACCAGTGTCGCCGCCAGCAAGGGCACCGAGAACATGGGAATCTACTCAGCCACCAAGGCCGCCGTGCGTTCCTTTGCCCGCACGGCCGCCACCGAACTGAAAGAGCGGAACATTCGGGTCAATGCCGTGGCTCCAGGACCGATTGCCACGCCCATTTTCGGGCGCAGCGGCCTGACCGAGGAGCAGATCGACGGCTTCAAGGCAGGTATATCCTCTCGTGTGCCGCTGGGGCGGATCGGCCGCCCGGAAGAGATCGCGGGCGCGGTGGCGTTCCTCGCCTCTGATGACGCCTCCTATATCACGGGAATTGAGCTCAACGTTGATGGCGGAATGGCAAACCTTTAATCAGCTCTCAACTGGCAGCTCAGTGACGTCAATCTGGCAGGGATTCTTGTCGCCCGAGCATGAGCCTCACTACGTTGCGCAAGGGGCTTAGGCTCAATGTGCCATCTCGCGAGCTGCATCCCATGGACGCTCGCGGGCGAGCAGCACGTTTAACAGGTTGTCCTGAAAATTTATGTTACTCGTGAGCTGCTCATGGTTTTCGCACAGAAAGAAAGCATAGGCGAGCGGGAAAAAGAGTGCGTCGTTGCGTGGCGCGACTGGATTGAGCGCTTCGCGCGCCAGCAGCGACGGCTTGGTTACCGCGCCGTCCCCCGGCTCCAACATCAGGCGACTGTAGTCCACGCCAGGCACCTTGTGCTGCACATCCTCTGGAAATAGCCGTGCCAGCGACCGCCCAGCCTGTTGCTCTATCACGATGCGCGCGGGCGTCAGCACACAATCCCCGCCAAACACGACGAATTTGACCGGTGAGCTCGGCTCCTGGAAGGTCACCGACCAGATGAAGCGCCGTGCGCGCTCAAGATTTCGGCCAAAGTAGGCCTGCAGCGCCGCGATGTACGCGTTTGCCTCGCTCTGCACCTTGAACCGGGCTCGCAAGCGGCCGATTACGGCCGGGTCGAACACCGACCATTGCATGCGCTTCCAGGTGGCAGCGTCATAGAGGTCCAGATCCAGATCCTTACCGCTCGGATCCACTGACCAGTCCGTCAAGGGATGCGGCAAGAGCTCATAGACACTCGGCATCGTCGCCAGCACCTCCGGCTCAATCCCGCGCAGTCCAACCCGGTGACCCAGAAGCATGCTCTGTAAGGAACTCAGTGAGCCCAGGTTGGGCGTACCGAGCAGCACGGCGGTACCGACTTTTGCCGCGCCCGCCATGTTGATGGGGAAGGCGCCATCGCCTTCGAGTGCATCGACCGTGCCGTAGCGAAGGTAATAGCGAGTGACGAGACCGCCCATGCTGTGGGCGATCACATTGACTCTCAGCGTTGGATCCCCATAGTCGCGACGAATCTGCTCGATAAGCGCATCGAGCCGCTTCGCGGTCGTGACATTGTCTTGCCGCCAGTCATATGCAAATACGTAATACCGCCGCACCCGCGGATCGGCGTGCACGCCGAGTTTCCCCGCCACGAAGCCCCCCGAGTCCCGCAGGGTGCGCAGGATCGCGCCGTAGAAGTCGGCGCTCAGCACCTCTTCAAAGAGCCCGCTCGGTTCCAGGCCGTCATTGACGGGTTGCAGAGTCTGCGGGTCAAAGGACAGCGCCAGGTCCTGTTTGGAACCTGCCAACAGATGCAGCGTCGATCCCGGCCATACCTCAGTCTGTTTATTCTTGTCGAAGAGTCGCGAACCAAGAACTCCCGGAATCAAAATGACGGGCGGCGTGCGCGTCTCTTCCATGCCGGAGGCATAGAGCCGACTCAAATCCGGCGCCGTGTCGCTGTGGCAGGCAACAACCGACCCGGCGAGCGCCACCGCCCAAATGAATCTCAACGCGACCATCACGCCCCTCGCAAGGACATACGCCGTATCGCCGCGCCCCAGCACAGCTCACTGACATGAGGGTACCGTCTCGGGATACGGCACGTCCTATTGCCAGGAAACCGCCTTCGATTTCAATGGCTTGTCGCCTCCTGCATTCCAACCATGGGAGCCAGGTGGCCAATACCAATTTCGCGATTGTTTCGAAATAATTCCCAAGGTATACGCCTTGAGCGTTGCGGCGGCGCGAGTGGCAACCTCGGTTCTTAGGTGGAGCAAAACATGGAAATCAAAGGTGCAACCCTTTTGTACACATTGGCTGGCCTGATGATCACGTTCGCGGGGTTCTCGGCGCTCCTGTTGATCCTCCGACCGGCCACTGGAGCGAGGTTGTCACTGCTTGACAGATACCTTGCAAGAACGGTCATGACGTACATTTTCGTATTGGCGGCGGGAGCGCTGCTACCGGCGCTGCTGGCGCTCTACGACATTCAGGAAAAGCTGATTTGGCGAGTCTCTGCGGTGCTGTTCGCACTGCCGATGCTGTCTCTCCAGGTCACCTATCCGAGCCGGCGCCGCAAGGTGGTCGGCAAACTACCGCCGCCCGCAATATTCGCGGTTTTCGTTGTATTGGGCTCGGCTGTGACACTGGCGCTGCTTGCCTACGTTTTGGAAGGCCTCCAATACAGCGCCGCTGCCTACATCACGGCGCTAACGATCGACTTCTTTACGGTCATCTTCGGCTTCGTGGTCGCGCTCGATGTCATTATGCAACAACCAATGGAAGCCTCGGAGCGGCCGGCGCCGCATTAGGGGCCCACCCCAGGGGAGACTCCCGATCATCTGACGGTATGGCTGCCGGCTTCCAGGGTCGCCTTCATCGGTGATAACTACGCGGGGGCAGGCATGCCCGAGCCGATGTCATTCCCAAACCTCTACACCATCCGCGGCACCAAGCCACGACCTGCGCTCGACTGGATCAAGTCAATCGACACGGTGCTGGCGCTCAAACCGGCGATCGTGCTCAATGGCCACGGCGCCCCGATATTCGGGCAGGCAGAGATCGTCCGCCGGCTCACACGCTATCGCGACGCAATTCAGTACGTACACGATGAGACCGTGAAAGGTATGGACGCCGGCAAGGACGTCTATACGCTGATGCAGGAAATACGACTTCCGGCCAGCTATGACTTAAGTGAAGTGTTTGGCAAAGTCAGCTGGTCCGTGCGGGGCATATACGACGGATACGCCGGTTGGTACGACGGCAACCCCACTTCCATGTACGAGCTACCCGCCTCGTCCGTATATCCGGACCTGGTCGGGCTTGCCGGCGGTCCGGACGCCATAGTGCGGCTGGCGCTCGCCAAACTGGCAGCCGGCAAGCCGGTAGAGGCGCTGCATCTGACGGACGTCGTGCTGGCTTACGATGCGAGGAACGCTGCGGCGCTGCAGGCGAGAATCAAGGCGCTGGCGAGTCTGCACGAGCGCAGTGAAAACCTCATTGAGGACGGCTGGTTGCAATACGGCATCAGGAAAGCACAGGAAAAGCTCGCCGCAAACTAAGGGCTCCGCGAGGACGCCTTCTGGGTTGGCGCGGGGCTCATCATATCGAGCAATGCCGCTATATCGACTCGCGCGTCACGCAGAGCCGCGGCTACCTTGGGATTCGTGACCTGTTCGACTCCGCTTTTGATCTCAGCCACCCACAACGGCCCCTGCGTCAAATCACGCATGTCGCCCACGAACATATTCATGAGGTCGTCGGCCCGCCGCGCCGCCGGTTCCAGCCTGTCGCGATCAAGACGATCGTCTTTGAAGTGCATGAGCACATCGCGCGCCTGCACAAGACTCGTACGCAGCGTTCGGAGGTGAGCTCGAACCTTGGCGTGCTCCGCGCGCGTTAAACTTCCATCGACTATCACGGCTACCTCCCGACAGGGGTCGCGGGGGTACATTGTACTCACTTCCAACGGTGCTCGAGCCGCCGACCACGGCCGAAACCATCTGGCACGATCGAATGCCCAAGACCAAGTCAGCAAAAATCACCCTGATCGCCGTGGGCGCCCTCGCTGCGACCGTGATCCTGCTCGCGATCGTAGCGGCTCTCGTTTTGCGTGTGAATGCCAAGCCGCGGGTGGAAGCCATTGCCTCGCAGGCCCTGGGGATGGAAGTCCACGTCGGCGGCCGGGTGACGGTCGGTTTCCTCCCGGCCTTGCACGTTGCGCTGGCGGACGTGCATCTGCGCCAGCGCGGTGCAGAGGTGGCGTCAGCTGGAGAAGTCGACCTCGGCATCGAACTCCTGCCCCTGCTTCACAAAGAGCTCCGCACCGACCGGCTCGAGCTTAAGCGACTGACGCTAGCCATTGAGCGCGACCACGACGGCAGGCTGAACATTGACGCCTCGTCCGAAGCCGGCGGCAGACTCCCGCCGCTGGAGGTGGCGCGGCTGTCCGTCTCGGACGCGACTCTCGCGTATGCAGATAAGCAGTCGGGGAAAGAGTTCCAGGCCGTGGGCTGCAATCTGGATGTGAGCCGCCTGCGGCTCTCGGCCGGCAAGCGCTCGGAGGTGCTGAAGAACCTGTCCCTGGTCGCGAAGCTCGCCTGTGGGCAGATCCGGACCAAGGATTCTGCGGCTTCCGATTTGCGGCTCGCCGTTGATGGCCAGGGCGGGATTTTCCGTTTTGACCCGGTCACGATGCAGCTGTTCGGCGGGCGCGGATCCGGCACTGTGCGCGCGGACTTCACCGGCTCCGTACCCGTTTACCAGGTCCGCTACCGCCTCACGCAATTTCGCCTCGAGGAGTTCTTCAAGCTCCTGTCGCCGAAGAGTATCGGGAAAGGCCCGATGGATTTATCTGCAACGCTATCGCTGCGGGGAGAGACCACGAACGCGCAATTGCCAACCGCGGCAGGTGTGGTCTCCCTTCGTGGCGACAACCTCAGCCTCGCAATCGGGAACCTTGACGACAAGCTCTCACGCTACAAATCCAGCCAGAGCTTCAATCTCATCGACGTCGGCGCATTGTTTTTCGCTGGCCCCCTGGGCCTGGCCGTCACGAAGGGCTACAGCTTCGCGCGCACCTTCCAGGGAGCCGAGGGCACCACGGCCATTCGCACCCTCGTTTCCGAGTGGCAGGTCGAGCACGGCGTGGCGCACGCGCGGGATGTAGCCATGGCGACGCCGGCGAACCGGATCGCCTTACAAGGAGGTCTGGATTTCGTCAGCGGACGATATGATGAGGTCACCGTGGCGGTCATCGACGCCAAGGGGTGTGCCACCGTTCAGCAGAAAGTCCACGGCTCCTTCATGAATCCGGTCGTGGAAAAACCCAGCGCCCTGAGTACGCTCACCGGACCGACGCGCACGCTGCTCCGGCAGGCCAGGAGCCTGGTCGGCGGAAAGTGCACCGTGTTCTACGCGGGTTCGGTCGCACCGCCGTAGCGATTACGGCTTCAGCTGCGCACGGATCTCGCCGCCTTTGTGCTCTTCACTGTGAACGTTTACGTAAAGGTTGCCTGCCTTGAAGCTCTGGTACTGCGCATCCGTCAGTTTCGAGCCCGAAGGCACGGACCACGAGCCATGCGCGCCTTTCTCGAGAGTGATGATCGGTGCACCATTCTTGCCGGGCGCCCCCTCGTGAACGTGCGCCATGGTGCCCGTCATCCCGGTCGTGGTGATCATGCCGCTGACTGACCTGTCGGCCGCAATGCTGATCTTGCCTGTGCCCCTGGCGGCGGTGGTGACAGCCGGAACCTCCTGATCGCCCGTCAGGACGACAGGTACATCTGCAGCATTCGCGAGAGCGCAACACGCCGCAAGCAGCGCCGCGACTGCGGCACGCCGGAGATTTGAATTCATCATGTCGGTCTCCATTGGCTTGTAAGAGCCATCAGCACACTGGCGGATGTGATGCCCTTCGTTGCGCCCTGTCAACTGCTCTGCCTTTGGACCGCGGCCGGACGCTCACGCCGTGCCGCCACCGCGCTCCAGCGTACAATCCAGTGAACCAATGCCGAAGCGCACTTAAGGAACCTCTCGATGAGCAAGCAGGTCGGCCAGAACACCCTGTGCGTGCACAGCGCCCACACTCCGGAGCCGGGAACGGGCGCGCTGTCGCAGCCGATCTACCTCACGACCACCTTCGAGCGCGACGCGGATGGCGGTTATCCGCGCGGCTATCGCTACAGCCGCGAAGGTACACCCAACCGCACCTCCCTCGAAGCGTGCATCGCGGCCCTCGAGGGTGGCATCGGGGCCGCCGCGTTTGCCTCCGGGCTCGCCGCTAACATGGCGGTGCTGGAGCTGCTTAACCCGGGCGATCGTCTGGTCGCACCGCTTGATGCTTACTATGGTTCGGTCCAGCAGTTCACCGAATATGGTGCGCGTCGCGGCGTTACCACGCAGCTCGTTGATTTCGCCGATCTCACAGCGCTCAGGGATGCCGTCGGCGCGCGGGCACGCATGGTGTGGATCGAAACGCCGAGCAACCCGCTGCTCAACATCACGGATCTCGAGGCGGTCACCGCCATCGGCCATCGGGCCGGAGCGCTGGTGGTCTGCGACAACACCTTTGCTACACCTATCTGCCAACGGCCGTGCGACTTCGGTGTCGACCTCGTCATCCACAGTGGCACCAAGTATCTCGGCGGTCACAGCGACGTGCTGAGCGGGCTGGCGGTGGTGCGCACGGACCACGCGCTGCTCGAGCACCTGCAGGCGTGGCAGCGCACCGCCGGCTCGGCGCTGGCGCCGTTTGACTGCTGGCTGCTGAGGCGCAGCATCGCAACGCTGGCGCTGCGGGTTCGCACGCAATGCGCCGGCGCATTGCAGTTGGCGGAATCTCTCGCGCGCCACCCGGCCATCGAGCAGGTGTTTTATCCCGGGCTGCCGCTGCACCGCGCTCATGCCACCGCGGTGGCGCAGATGCCGGGGGGCTTCGGCGCGATGCTATCCATATGTCTCTCGGGAGGGCGGCAGGCGGCGCTCCAAACCGCCAGCCGCACGCGTCTCTTTGCGCGCGCGACGAGTCTGGGCGCGGTGGAAAGCCTCATCGAGCATCGCGCCTCGATCGAAGGGCCGCAATCGCGAACCCCGCAGAATCTGTTGCGCCTGTCGGTCGGGATCGAGGAGCCGGCGGATCTGATCGCCGACCTGGAGCAGGCGCTGGAGTGAACCGCCTCGTCGCGGCCACTGCGTTCGCACTACTGGCGTTCGCGGCCAACTCGGTGTTGTGCCGGATGGCGCTGCGCGACGCGCACATCGACCCCGCGAGCTTCATGAGCATCCGCCTCGTCGCCGGGGCGCTCACGCTGTGGCTGCTGGTGCGCATCGGCCGACCCGGCGAGCGCTTGGGCGGCCACTGGCGATCAGCGCTGGCACTGCTCGCGTACGCCATCGCCTTTACCTTCGCCTACGTCGGGCTCACGGCAGGTACCGGGGCATTGTTGCTGTTCGGCGCCGTGCAGGTGGTGATGATCGCCGCGGGGTTCCTCGGCGGCGAGCGCATCGACCGTACCGTTGTCCTGGGCTGGCTGCTCGCCGTGGCGGGACTGCTCCTGCTGCTGTACCCGGGCATTACCGCACCGCCGGCGCGGGATGCGATCCTGATGCTGATCGCCGGCTGCGCGTGGGGCGTCTACTCACTGCGCGGGCGGCGCTCGGTAAACGCGCTCGCAGACAATGCCGGCAACTTCGCCCGCGCGCTACCCGGCACACTGCTCATCAGCGCGCTCCTCTGGAGCCATCGCACGGCCGACACCGAGGGCATCGTACTCGCGGTGCTGTCAGGCTCGATCGCCTCAGGGCTCGGCTATGCGGCCTGGTATACGGCGCTGCCCAGCCTCGGAGCCATCGCGGCCGCCAACGCGCAGCTCAGCGTGCCGGTGATCGCAGCTCTGGCTGGCATCGTCCTGTTTGCCGAGCCCATTACCGTGCGGCTTGCCGTCGCCTCGGTACTGGTGCTCGGCGGGACCGCGCTCGCGGTACGGCGCACGCTTACCTTCAGGACCGCGCGCGTTGCCCCCGATCGCTAGCGGGGGCTTTGCGACTGCTGTTCGACGAACGTGTGCATGGCGTTCCACGCCTGCCGGCTCTCGTCGAGCCATGGGAGAGTGAGCGGCCAATCGTGCTGCATTCCCTTGCCGATGAGCACGGTAGCGCCTGTCCCCTTCGCACTCGCCGCGTCCCGAACACGCAGCGCGTCGTCGAGCAGCAGCTCGTTTTCGCCAACCAACAGTAACAGCGGCGGCAGTCCTGAAAGATCGGCAAACACCGGCGAGATGTACGGCGAGTGTCCGTCCGCGCGGCCAACGTAGTAGCTGGCCCAGGTTTCCAGATGTTTGCGAGTGAACCACAGATCCTTGCCGTGATTACTTGCGACTGACGCCCCGGAGACGGTCAAATCAGTCCACGGCGACAACAGCAGCGCCCCGTTCGGCATGATGAGCCCGAGATCGCGCAGCCGGACGAGCAGGCTAAGACTCAAGCCGCCTCCCGCCGAGTCACCGGCAACGAAAAGTGGCGCGTCTTGCCGCAGGGCCTTCACGTACTTCCAGGCGGCGAGCGCATCGTCGAGCGCTGCCGGATAAGGATGCTCTGGCGCCAGGCGATAAGCGGGGACGAAGACCTCCGCCTGGCACCGATAGCTCAGGCGCATGGCCCGGTTTCGGTAAGAGGCCGGAGAGCCCATGAAGAAGATTCCACCGTGAAGGTAGAGAATGACCCGCGCCGGAACTTCGACGGCACAGATCGATTCAATGGCCAGTTTGTCGCTGGCGTGGTCCTGGAAGAGGAGCCTGGGGTACTTGTGTTGCAGCTTTTCTCGCGACACTCGTCCCAGGCGTTCGAAACGTGCTCGCATTGTCAGCGGCGAGGTGGTTGCCCCGAATAGGGTGCGCGTAACGAGTCCATAGGCGCGCAGCGACACCCAGCGCTTAAAGGATCTCCTAGTCTGCGGCTGCGGAGTTTGGTCGACTTTGATGGTCATGGATGCGCGGCCCTCGCCCGTCAAAGACACTGTGCAAATTAGACTCTCGGGGCCCCGTTGGCGAGTTGCACCGGCGCGCGGACCAGGTGCTGCGCAAAAATCCGCATCCCAGACGGTGCCTTGACAGCTCCCGTGTCGTGAGGATAAGTCCCCGCCTGGCACCGCTGGGTGCGGGAGCAGATAGCAGCCATGATGAAAGTGAAAAAGTCGGGCGCGGGTGCGAGCGAGGGCCAGGCGGCATCGCAGCTCATCTCGAAAAGAATCGCCGAGCTCGGGGACTGGCGCGGGGCAACCCTCGGGAGAATGCGCAGGCTCATCAAGGAAGCCGATCCGGGAGTCCTCGAGGAGTGGAAATGGCTGGGCACTCCGGTCTGGTCGCACGACGGCATCCTCTGCACCGGCGAAACCTACAAGAAGGTCGTGAAGCTTACCTTCGCCAGGGGCGCGTCCTTGAAGGATCCGGCGCGTCTCTTCAATTCCAGCCTCGAGGGCAACGTACGCCGCGCCATCGACATCCCCGCAGGGCAAGAAGTTAACGAATCCGCCTTCAAGGCGCTCGTTCGCCAGGCGGTCGCCCTCAACAGTTCCGGCAAGCCGAAGCCGACGAAGAAAGCGAAGAAATCCTGAGGACTGACGCACCCGGGCCGCCGCGCGCTCGCCGCAAATAATTCATGGCACTCGGCGACACGATCTACGCCTTCGACATCGAGCTGGCGAACTCTGACCGCGGCGTCTACGAGTCATTGCGGGTTCGCGTGGCCCGCCATCCCTCGGAGACGCCGGAGCACATGTTGACCCGGGTACTCGCCTATGGTCTGGAGTACACCGAAGGGATCGCGCTATCGAACGGATTGTCCGAGCCCGACGAGCCGGCGATCGCGGTGCGCGACCTGACGGGGGCGTTGCAGGCATGGATTGATGTCGGCGCCCCGGACGCGATGCGGCTGCATCGGGCGAGCAAGGCGGCGCCGCGGGTAGCCGTGTACACGCACAAGGATGCGGTGCAACTGGCGGCACGGCTTCGCGGGGAACGGATCCATCGCATCGAGGCGCTCGAGCTCTACGCCATGGACTTCGAGTGGCTCGCAGATCTCGCGCAACGGCTGCAGCGGCGCACACAGTTCACCCTGACGGTGTCCGAGCAGCATCTGTATCTCTCGCTCGGCGACGAGACGCTTGCCGCGCTCATCGAGCGAATTCCCCTGGGGCCCGGTTAGCCGACTTGAATCTCGATTAATGTTGGTGCCGTTCGCGCCGCGGCGCGCTTGAGTACCACGGGGAGCGATGCGGGCCTATCCAGGCGTTCGCTCGCCCAGCCGTAGGCGCGCGCGATCCCCTGAAAATCCGGCGTGTGCAGATCGACCCCTACCGGCGTAATGCCACGGGCAAGCATTGCGCCGCGGATTTCACCGTAGCCGCGGTTGTTGAGCAGGATGACGATGAGCCGCGCGCCGATCTCGACCGCAGTGCCAAGTTCCGCGAGCGTGAATTGCAGTCCCCCGTCGCCGACCAGGCACACGATGGGGCACCCGGGCGCCGCCAGGCTCGCGCCAATTGCCGCCGGCAACCCGAAGCCCAGCGCCCCGAACCCGACCGAGCCGTTAAACCACCGCGCCGGTCCCGCGGCCGCATAGAACAGGTTGCCCGCATAAACCTGCCGGGTGGAATCCCCGACGATCAACGCCTCAGGCAGTGCATCGCGCACGCTCTCGATCAGGGCAACGTCTTGTGCAGTGCTGGCATCAAGAGCCTCGCGCGCACAGCGACGCGCCTCTCCCGCCCGCAGAGCACCGCTGCCTGGCGTGCGTTGCGGCATCAGTCGGCTGAACGCCGCGCAGGTCGCGCCGGCATCGCCCACCAGACCCAACGCGGCCGGATGGTTGCGGGCGAGCTGCTCGGGGTCAATGTCGACCCGGACGAGCTGTGCCATTGCAGGCGCGTGGCCCTCGTCATAGATATCGAAGTCCGTCGGACCCAGCTCCGTGCCCAGTGCCAGTACCAGATCCGCACTGGCGAGAAACTGGCGCACGGGCTTGAGTGACGGGCTCGCCGCTATCCCTAAAGGATGGCTCGGTGGCAACGCTCCGCGGGCGTTGATGGTCATTATCACCGGCGCGTCGAGCCGCTCGGCCAGGCTGCGGACACTGTCGGCCGCCCTTATGGCGCCGCCGCCCACGACCATCACTGGCGTCCTGGCGGCTCCGATCAGCTCGGCCGCCCGCGCGAGTTCCGACGCCGCGGGTACCGGGCGCGCCAGTCGCAGAACCGAGGTCGGCCGCGATGCGGCCGGCAGCGCCATCACGTCTATCGGGATCTCGATGTGAACGGGCCTGGGCCGAGCCGCGTCAAAGAGAGCGAAGGCGCGCGCCATGACCTGCGCAAGTTCCTCGGCCCGCAAGACGGTGTGACTGAAGGCGGCGACACTGCGCCCAAGCGCCCGCTGGTCCGGGAGTTCATGAAGAAAGCCCGCGCCGGAATTCATCTTCCCGGCCGGATTCACTGCGGAGATCACCAGCAGCGGGATGGAATCCGCATAGGCTTGTGCCATCGCGGTCGCAGCGTTGGTAAGGCCGGGACCGGTGATCACAAAGCATACGCCGGGCTTGCCACTGACGCGCGCATAGCCGTCCGCCATGAAGCCGGCCGCCTGCTCGTGACGCGCCGTCACGTGACGGATGCGACTGGCTGCGAACCCGCGATACAGCTCGAGGGTGTGCACGCCCGGAATTCCAAACACAAACTCGACACCGTAGGCCTCGAGCAGCTCGAGCAGCCGTTCGCCGACCGTTGTCACGCGCGCCCCTGCACCGGACTGTCCGGCAGGGAGTCGACGAAGCGCAGAATGCGCGCACAGGCTTCGGCAAGCCGGTCATTGCCGTTGGCGAAGGAGACGCGGATGTAACCCGCGGCGCTCGGTCCGAACGCGCCGGCGTCAAGCACTGAAACACCGGTGCTCCGATAGAGCCGCCGGACAAAAGCATCGGCACTCAACCCGGTGCGCGTGATATCCACCAGCATGAACATGCCCGCCTCGGGCCGCAGACAGCGTAGCCGCTTACTGACCGCAAGACGCCCGAGCAGCAGATCGCGCCGCCCGCGATAGGTCTCGCGCATTGCCTCCTGCGCCGCGCGACCCTGCTCGATGGCTGCCAGCGCACCTGCCTGAACAAAACCCGGCAGCCCGTAGAGCGTGCATTGTGCGATCCGCACCAGATGCTCAATCAGCGCCACCGGCCCCACGGCCCAGCCGGCGCGCCAGCCGGCCATCGCATGGGATTTGGAGACCGAACTGATGGTGACAGTGCGATCCGCCATGCGCGGCAGACCGGCGATGCTCAGGTGCGGCCGTTCAAAGGTAATGGTGGCGTAGACCTCGTCGGCCACCACCCACAGGTCGCGGGCAATCGCGAGCTCCGCAATGAAATCCAGTTCCTGCCGCGACATGACCACGCCGCTGGGATTATTGGGAGTGGCGAAAAAGACTGCCCTGGTGCGCGCCGTCACCGCCCGTGCCAGAGCATCGAGGTCCAGTCGCAGCCCGAGCACCGGCGGCTGTGGAACGGGCACCAGCGTGGCGCCGGTAAGTCCGATGCTCGCTGCATAGGTCAGGTACATGGGCTCGGGGACGAGTACCTCGTCGCCGGGATCCAGAATGGTGAGCGCGACCGCGGCGAGCGCATTCTGCGCCCCGGCGGTGAAAATCACGTTCTCCGGGCCCACCGCCTGCCCCGAAACACGCTGGTGCTCACGCGCGATGGCCTGACGCAGCTCCGGATAGCCGGCGAGCGGGGTGTAGTGCGTGTCCCCTGCGCGCAGCGCGGCGACGGCCGCGTCGACTATCGGCGCGGGGGTCGGGAAATCCGGGTCCCCCACGCTCAGGACGATGACATCCTCGCCGCGGCGGGCGGCGGCCGTAGCCTCGTAATGGATGTCCCAGGCCGATACGCTCGGGCCGCTGATCCGGCCCGCGAGTGCGGAAAATCCCGACGGATGGGTCATCCTTCAGGCCAGCGTGCGCTTCACCGCGCCGGAGAGTTTTTCGATGAGCTCCGACAGCTCCGCTTCGCGCGCGTTGTACGGGGGCGCCACGATGATGGTGTCACCCATGACGCCTCCCACGTTGCCGGCGCACGGGTAACAGATCAGCCCGTCCTCGAGCGCGTGAGCACCGACCGAATGACTGAGCGCCCGCTCCGCCGGAAAGGGTTCGCGGGTGGCGCGGTTGCGGACAAATTCGATGCCGATCAGATAGCCCCGGCCGCGCACGTCGCCGACCTCCTCGAACTGCTCGAGCGCCTCGCGCAGGTCGCGGCGCAGCGCTGCGCCCCGCACACGCACGTGCGACACCAGGGACTCACGCTCGATGATGCGCTGAACCGCAAGCCCCGCCGCGCACGCGGCGGTGTGTCCGGAGTAGGTATGTCCGGTGAGAATCGCTCCCTGCGCGGCGAGGATCGCGTCCCCGAGTTGCTTGCGAAAGATCGTCGCCGCCAGCGGGATGTAGCCGCCGGCGAGTCCCTTGCCGACGGCCATGATGTCAGGAACGATTCCATCATGCTCGAGCGCGCGCCACGTACCGCAGCGCCCGGCGCCGCACATCACCTCGTCGGCGATCACCAGTACGTCATGCCGGTCGCAAACGCCGCGCACCGCGCGCGCGTAGCCTTCAGGCGCCGGCACCGCACCGCCCGCCGCGCCGACGACCGGCTCAAAAATGAATGCCGCAACCTGCTCCGGGCCGAGCGCGGTGATGCGCGCATCCAGTTCCTCGGCCAAAGCAGCAACCAGCGCAGTTCCAGCCAACCCATGCAGGGGGCGGTAAGCGTTGGCCGCCGACACGAACGACGCCTCGAGCAGACTGCGCTCGAACGGCCGCCGGCGCTCGAGGAACCCTGACACGGAAAGCGCGCCCAGGGTGTTGCCATGATAGGAGCGCTCGCGGGCGATGAAACGCCGCTTGGTCGGCTGTCCGCGCGCGTCCCAGTACTGCAGCGCCACCTTCAGTGCCGACTCGACCGCTTCGGAGCCGCTGCCCGAGTACACCATGTGCTGAAATTCAGGTCCGCAGCGCGCGCGCAGCAGCCGCGTCAGCTCCTCGAGCGGCTCGCTCGTGAACAGGTACCGGTAACCACACGCCACCTGTTCAAGTTGCGCGGCGATCGCGGCGTTGACCTCGCGGTTGCCGTGACCGATGCTGAACGCGGCGGGGCCACCCGAGCCGTCCAGGTACCGCTGGCCACCGGCGTCATAGAGGTAGCTGCCCTCGCCTCTCACGATGCGCGGCAGCGCGCCCCTTCCCCAGCCAATCGTGTGACTAGGCATGGATGCGCTGCATCTGCGGATCGTACAGCGGCCGGGCAGACACGCTGGCGGGATAGAGTTTCCCCGCGATTTCGACCTGCCACTCGCCGCTGCCGAGGTAGGCCGCATCGACGGGCGCCTGCGGTTCGATCATCGCCAGCCCCACGGCGCCTCCCAGGGTATGGCCGTAGGATGCCGCGCGCACGTAGCCTACCGGGACGCCCTCGCGACGCACGACTTCGGCGTGATACATCAGCGGCTCGGGGTCCTTCACCAGCACCTGCACGAGGCGGCGGGTCGGTGGGCCCTTGGCTTTATTCGCGAGCACCGCTTCCTTGCCGATGAAGCCCCCCGCTTTGTTCAGGTCAAGGGCAAACCCCAGACCCACTTCGTACGGGACATCGGTGTTGTCGATATCGTGGCCGTAATCGCGGTAGCCCTTCTCCATGCGCAGGCTCGAGAGTGCCTTGAGCCCGGCGGGTAGCAGAGCGAACTCGCGTCCCGCCGCGACGATCCGGTCATAGACATGCGTCGCCTGCTCGGCGGGCACGTAGAGCTCGTAGCCGAGCTCACCCAGGTAGGTGATACGAATGCACAGTACGCGTGCGAAGCCGATGTCGATCTCGCGTGCCGTGCGGAATGGGAATGCCGTATTGGAGAGATCCGTGGTCGTGAGCTTCTGCAGCAGCGCGCGTGAATTCGGACCTTGCACGTTGAGCTGACCGTAGGCCGAGGTCACATCGGTGACGAAGGCGTGCGCACCTTCGGGAATATGGCGCTTCAGCCAGGTCTCGGCGTGCCGCACCATGGTATCGGTGACCACCACCAGAAACCTGTCGGCGCTCAGCTTGGTCACCGTGAGGTCCGCTTCCAGCGTACCGGTCTCGTTCAGCCACTGCGTGTAGGTGATGACTCCCGGTGCGCCATCGACCTGGTTGCCGGAAATACGGTTAAGGCAGGCTCCGGCATCGCAACCCTGCACCAGGAATTTGCCCATGAACGACATGTCCATGAGGATCACGTTCTGGCGCGCGGCGTGATGCTCCTGCTGCCAGCGGGGGAACCAGCTCGGCCGACCCCAGGTCAGGGGACCAGGGTCGGGGGTCGTGCCGGGCGTGCCGTACCAGTCCGGACTTTCCCAGCCACTCACCTCCTTGAAATAGGCGCCGGCGGCGGCCAGCCGATCATGGAACGGGGAGCGGCGCACGCCCCGCGCGCTCGTCAGAGACATTGCGGGGTAGTGGCACTTGTAAACCATGCCGAGCGATTCGACGGTGCGCTGCCGGCGGTACTCGGGATTCGCCTGGGATACCTGGAGGCGATCGATATTGAACCCGGTAACGTCAACATCTGGAGTTCCCGTGACGATCCAATGCGCGAGCACGCGACCCAGACCCCCGCCGGTGAGCACACCGATGGAATTAAGGCCCGCCGCGACGAAGTAACCGCGAAGCTCCGGCGCCTCGCCGACGATCGGGCGTAAATCCGGGGTGAAGCTCTCCGGACCGCAGAAGAGCTTTTTCATGCCCACTTCCGCGGTGATGGGCACGCGCGTCATGGCGCGCTCGAGAAACGGCGTCATGCGGTCCCAATCCGGCGGCAGCTCGCCGAAAGAGAAATCCTCAGGGATTCCCTCCACGCGCCACGGTGCACAGACCGGCTCGAACAAACCGACCATCAACCCGCCGCCCTCCTCGCGGTAGTAGCCGTAGGCCGCCGGATCCTCGAGGACCGGCATGTTGGGCGGCAGATCCCTGATCGGCTCGGTGATGAGGTAGTAATGCTCGGCGGCCTGGTTGGCAACCGTCACACCCGCGGCCGCCGCGAACTGACGCGCCCACATGCCGGTGCAGTTGACGACGATATCGGTTTTGATGTCACCCGCCGCAGTGCGCACGCCGGTTACCCGCCCGCGGTCCTGCAACACGCCGCTCACCGGCAGGCCCTCGAGGATTTTCACGCCCCGCAGGCGCGCCCCTTTGGCGAGCGCCATGGTGACGTCCACCGGGTTCACGCGGCCGTCTTCCTTCACGTAGAAGCCGGCGAGAATGTCGTCTACCCGCGCCAGCGGAAACAGCTGCTGCACTTCGCGCGCTGAGAGCTCCTGCACGTCCACGCCACAATAACGGTTGAACGCCGAGACCCGCCGGTACTCTTCGAGCCGATCCTTGTCGGCTGCGACTTCGATGAAGCCGATCGGCGCAAATCCCGTCGCCTGGCCGGTCTCCGCCTCCAGACGAGCGTACAGGGCACGCGAGTACTTGCGCATTTCGGTCGAGGTTTCGGAGGTCGAGCCGAATGTGACCATGAGACCCGCCGCGTGCCAGGTCGTCCCGCAGGTGAGCCGGTCACGCTCCAGCAGCACGATGTCCTTCCAGCCCATGAGCGCCAGGTGGTACGCCACCGAGGTGCCGATGATGCCGCCGCCGATGACGACAACCCGGGCGTGTGCGGGAATCTCGACGGCGCCGGGCTCGGTCACTCCCCGCCCGACACTTTGCCGAACCGGTAGCTCAGGCGCAGGCCGAAGACCCGCGGTTCGTTGGTGGTCTCGCGCAGGTCGAAGTTGCCGGTGTTCGTATAGACGATCGCGTTCTTGTTCGCGAGGTTGGTGATGTAGAACTCCGCCAGCCACTCCCGGCCCGCAGGATTCATGCCGAACCGCAGGTTCATGATGCTGTAGTCAGGCTGCAGCATGCGCGGGAACCCGTTCGAGCCGGCGATGTGCAGGTCATCCCACATGTCGCCCTTGTGCGCGATGTCGAACTGCGCGTAGCCGTTCATCCTCACGTTGAGCGGGTGCTCGTAGCGCACGTTGGCGCTGTAGTTGAAGTACGGCGCAAACGGCAGCCGTTCGCCGACCTCGGCTTGGAAAGTCGGGTAGTGAGTCGAAATCAGGTGCGCGTCGTTATAACTCGCGGACGCCTGGAACGACCAGTTCTCGTCCACCTTGTAGTCGACGTTCGACTCGGCGCCATAGACGCGCGCCTGGCCGACGTTGGCGTAAAAGCTGGCTGACGGACAGATATTGACGTCGTAGATGATCGTCTGCAGGTCCTTCCAGTCCATCAGGTAGGTCGCGCCGTTCCACAACAGGCGGTTGTTCAGGAACGTAGTCTTCCAGCCGATCTCGTAGTTGTTGAGCGTGTCGGGCGTGTAGTCCGGGGGCACTCCATTCGTGTAGCACCCCTGGGGATCGCCGGAATTCGAACCGCCGTCGCGGAACCCCTGCGCCCAGTCGGCGTACAGCATCACCGTGTCGGTGGCTTTGTAGTTCATGCCGAGCTTGCTGTCCCACTTGTGGGAGGAGCCCTGCGACAGGCTCGGGGTGACCGCGTTGTAGGCGAACTGCCCGTAGGGGCTGTAGTACGTGAAGTCCGAGTGGAAGTGCACCGTGCCCGCTTCGACGCTGAGCCGGCTGGTGAGGTCGTAGCTGATGTCTGCGAACTCGGTCGTCTGCAGGTAGTCCGAACGGGTCGTATACGCGTACCACTGCCCCGGTGGCAGCGACGAGCCGGTGGTCCCGTAGTAGGTGTTCTCGTACGCAAACGCGGCGCCATTGGTCTTGAGTCCCGGCATGAAGTAGGTGCTGCCGGAATTCTCGTCGCGGGTCTTTTCCCAGTAGAGCCCACCCAGCCAGTGAAAGCGCCCGCCCGGCTTGGACACCAGGCGCAGCTCGTCCGACCAGCGCTCCGGGTTCGTGTGGTACTCGTAGTACTGCAGCGGGGGGCTGCAGCCGGTGAAGGGCGTGCCGCCGTAGGTCGGATCGCTCACACAGGTAAAGCCCTCCTGCGCCCCGCCCAGATAATTCTGCATGTACTGCGAGTACTCGTCCCAGCGGCGCGTCGGCAGCGCCCAGTAGGTACTCGCGAACACCAGGTCCGCGATGCCGACGTCGCCGTCGAGGTGAAACTGTCCGATCTTGGCCTGGTTGCTCAGTGCCTGCGGACCGAAGCGCTGGACCGTGAGCGGCGCGAGGGCCGGATCTTGGTCCCAGGCGCCGTCCGAGGACATGCGCTGATAGTCGTAGCTGAAGAGCGCACTCCACTTGTCGTTGAAGACCGCCTTGAGGGCGATGCGTCCGCCTTCCTGGTGCTCGCGGTTGTAGCCCTCGCGCGCCCACTCGGCGTTGTTCGAGACCGAACCGTTCACCCAGGTCCGCGTGGTGAGCGGATTGTCGATGAAGCCGCCGTTTGAGGCGCTGAACGCGGAGGCACGCACGCCGAGCACGCCCTCGATCAGCGGAACATTGACGAATCCCTCGTAGGTCCAGTTCTGCTGCGCGTGCTGGATCTGGCCGCCATCAAAATCCGCCCCGGCGCTGAACGAATTCACGTCGGGCTTGTTGGTGATGTAACGGACCGCGCCGGACATGGAGCTGGCGCCGTAGGTAGTGCCCTGCGGCCCGTTCAGCACTTCGATGCGCTGGATGTCATACAGATGCAGGTCCGGCTCTGCCCCGAACCAGCTGAGCGAGCTGTCATCGAGAAAGAAGCCCGTCGAGGAGGTGTTCGCGTAGTTCGGGTTGCTGCCGTCAGAGACGCCGCGCATGAAGAAAGTCTGCGTCCCCGGGCCGATGCTGATGAAGGAGATCGACGGGACCTTGGTCGCGTAGTCGTTGAACTGGACGACACCGAGGTTCTGCAGGTCCTTCTGCGTCAGCACGTCGACGCTGATCGGAACGTCCTGCAGGTTCTCAGTGCGCTTCCGCGCCGTGACCACCACTTCCTGCAGCCCGCCGCTGGTAGCGCTCGAGTCGGTGGTCGCAGCCGCATCGAGTGCATGCGCCGCGGGGCAGGTCGCGACCCCGGCCAGCGCTGCCGCCACCGCCAGGCCGATTCTCGAACGGGTGCCACGCGGTGAGCGCGCGTTGCTGCACAAACGCTTTGAAGACCTAAGGCTGTCCCGTGAATGCATGCGGACTCTCCCCATTTCATTATTGTGCAGCGGCCCCGAGGCGGACCGCCTGCGGCCATCGAAAGATGATCCTTCGAGCACCAGCCTGTAGTCAAACGGTCGTTCAAGACGGGCCAGGCCGCGCCGAGGAGCCCCTTCAGGCGAAGCGGTCCAGGCAATCGCCCAGAGCACGCCGCAGGGGCTCCAGCTCCTTCTCGAAATGCCGCCAGTAACCCACGGCCTGTGTATAGATCGGCTGGCGCACCTGCTCGGCGCTTGGCGTGCGTACCGCACGCGGCGTCTCGTGGAAGTTGAGGCAGGCGGCTTCGAACGGCAGGCCGCAATGGGCGAGCAGCCCGCGGATATTCGCTTGCGGATCGCGCACCAGGTCCTCGTACTGAACGTGCAGGACCTTGCCGGGCAGAACTGCGTCCCAGTGGTCCATCAGCGACAGGTAGCACCGGTAGTACCGCCCGAGGTCCTGAAGATCGTAGCTGAAGGTCTGGCCGGAGGCGAAGTGCTGCTTGAAGGTGCTGAAGCACGAATCCATGGGGTGCCGCCGTGCGTCGATGATGGTCGCATTCGGCAGGACCGCGTGGATCAGGCCCACGTGACTGAAGTTATTCGGCAGCTTGTCGGTGAAGCGCTGGCCCCCGCGCCGCAGTGGCGCGGTTTCGGCGATGTAGCGGCTGCCGAGCGCGGCGAACTGCGCGGCGGGCACCTCGGCGAGGGCTTCGGGATAGCCGTCGTGGTCCGGTACCTGGTCCTCGAACGTGCGTACCAGAGTGACGATATTCGGCAACTCCATGGTGCCATCTACCCGCGAGTGGCTGGCGAGGATCTGCTCGATGAGCGTCGAGCCCGAGCGCGGCAGGCCGACGATGAAGATCGGCGCACTGCTCGGGTCGCCGCCGCCGGCATGGGCATCCAGGAACGCCGTGTTGAAAAAGGCGCGAATGCGCGCCGTGCGCCGCTCGAAGCCCTCGATCTCGAAGGGGGCATCGCGGCGGCGCAGCGCGTTGCCCTGCGCATAGCGGGCGAATGCCTGCGGATACTCCCCGCGCTGCTCGCAGGCCTTGCCCAGGGCAAAATACAATTGTGCATTTCCGGGGCGAGCGCGCCCCGCCGCCTCCTGCTGCGCGATCAGCCCCTGCATGGCGGCGAGCTCGGCGTCATCGAAGGTGTAGTTTTTCAGATCCGCGAGGCTCCACCAGGCCTCGGCGTTGCCGGAATCCGCGGCGAGCACCTCCTTGTAGGAGGCCTCGCTGTCGGCACGCCGCCCGAGGGACTTACGAACGTGGCCGATGGACATCAGCAGCCGCACGTCGTCCGGCTGGTATTTCGCCGCCCGCTCGTAGGCCTCAAGCGCCTGCTCCTGACGCATGAAACGCGCCGCCACCGCGGCGATCGTGATCCAGGTCTGCGGGTTCTCGGGCTCGATCTTCAACAGGTGGCCGGCGGCGGCGTCCGCCTCCTCGACCCGCCCGAGTGCCAGCAGCGCCGTCCCGAGTCCCCGGTATGCGAGCGGCAGATGCTCGGATTGCCTGAGCGCATGGCGCAGCAGCCGCTCGGCATCGTGCGGCACGTCCGCGGCGAGTGACAGCGCTGCCAGGCCGCAAAGCGCCGCCGCGTGGCTGGCATCCCGTTGCAGGATGTCGCGGAACAACGCCTCCGCGCCCTTGCGATCCTCGGCGACGAGCGCCGCGGTGGCCGCCTCGATGCCGGCGCGCTGCGGATCGGTGAGCCGCGCACGCTCAAATGCGATGCGTGCGTCGTCGTACTGGCCGAGGTCGAACAGCGCATCGCCATATGCCAGCCAGGCGCGGTGATGGTGCGGCAGCTTCTCCAGTACCCGCCGCACCTCCGCGCGCGCGTCCGCAGCGCGGCCGCTGCGCCGGTAGGCGCGCGCGAGATCGACGCGCGGCTCCGGGAAATCGGGGGCGGCCGCGAGCGCCCGCTCGAGCATGGCGATGCTGTCATCGATCTTCCCCTGCTCGAGGAGGGCCACACCGAGGAGCCACAGACAATTGACCTCTCCGGGGCGCTGAGCTTCGAGACCTCGCAGCCACGCTTCCGCGGTCGCCGCCTGACCGGCGCGCAGTGCGGCGTGCGCCCGGCGGCGGCTCTCTTCGAATGCGGATTGTGGGTTCGGCGTGCTCATGATGGCGCGGTACGCTCAGCAGTTTGCCTCGACGGCGACCCCGCACGCTACACTCCCGAACCGGGCCGGGCGGCAACCGGATACACCACACGAAAGAGGCTGAACGTGAAGGGACCGCTGCCGATCTGCGTTACCGTCCTCGCCTGCCTGGCCCCGCTCATGGCACACGCGGGGCGCGCCCTGGAGCCCTCAGATTGGTACCGCTTCCAGGATGTGTCCGACCTGAAGATCGCCCCCGACGGCGGCAGCGTCGCCTATCTGGTGACCCGCTTCGAGAAGGAATCCGACGAGAGCAGAAGCGCGCTGTGGATGGCCGACTGGGCGGGCACGCAGAGCGTGCAGCTCACGCGCGGGGAGAGCGTGAGCGAGCCGCGTTTCAGCCCCGACGGGCGCTACCTGAGCTTCCTGTCGGCGCGGCCCGCGGAGGCCAAGACCCAACTGTGGCTTCTCGACCGTCGCGGCGGGGAGCCGCGGCAGGTAAGTCACGTCAGCGGCGAGGTCACCGGCTACGAATGGTCGCCCGACGGCCACAGTGCCGTGCTCGTGATGCACGCGAACGAGGATGCGAAGGCGCCCAAGCCCTGGGTCATCGACGCACTTCACTTCAAGGCTGACAAGGACGGCTATCTCACCGCGCAGTCGCGTTCGCATCTGTGCGTGCTCGATGTGCGCAGCGGCACCTGCACCGCGCTCACCTCGGACCCCGAACGCGCGGACTCGCTCCCGGCTTTCTCACCGGACGGGCGGCGGATCGCCTACGTCAGCAACCGCACCGGCGCGCCGGGCGAACTCGGCGTCGATGAGGTGTATCTCGTGGCCGTCGCCGGTGGTTCCAGGCCCGAGCGACTGCTCAAGACGTGGTCACCCAACAAGCAGCGGCTCGAATGGAGTCCCGACGGCACGCTCATCGCCTTTTTGCAGGGCAACGAACCGAAGTACAACGCCTACATCATGGACACCCTGGCGGTGGCGGACGTGAAGTCCGGCGACGTGCGCACCCTGACCGGCAGCCTCGACCGTGCCGTCCTCTCACCCACGTTCAGCGCCGACGGCCGTTCGATACAGTTTGCGGTCGAGGACGACGGTACCCAGTACCCGGCGCAGGTCACACTCGCCACCGGTGCGATTCAGCGCCTGGCGGCGCCCATGGTCGTGCACGAGCTCGCCGCGGCGGCCGGGCACACCGCGGTGCTGGTCTCGAGCGATCACACACCGGTGGAGGCGTATGCGCTTGAACAGGGGCTGCTGCGTCCCCTGAGTGCTCACAACCGCACGCTGTTCGCAGAACTTGCGCTCGGTTCGGTGGAGGACATCGCCTTGCGGAGCCGCGATGGAACGCAGATACACGGACAGATCGTGAAGCCCCCGGACTTCGTATCCGGACGCCGCTACCCGACGATACTGTGGATCCACGGCGGACCCAACGGCCAGGACGATCACTCGCTGCAACTGGAGGGCTACGGGCCGCCACTCGAGCGGCAGCTGTTCGCAACGCACGGCTACGTGGTGCTCGCCATTAACTATCGCGGTGGCACCGGCCGCGGCGCCAAATTCGCGCGCAGCATCACCGCCGACTGGGGCCACAAGGAGGTCGAGGATCTGCTGGCCGGTGTCGATTATGCGATCGCGCACGGCATTGCCGATCCGGCACGCCTGGGCGTCGGCGGCTGGAGCTACGGCGGACTTCTGACGGATTACGTCATCGCGAGTGATACGCGCTTCAAGGCGGCCATCTGCGGCGCCGGCAGCGGCAATCAGCTCTCCACCTACGGCACTGATGAATACATCGTGCAGTACAGCGCTGAACTCGGACCGCCCTGGCGCAGTACGGCGCTGTGGCTCAAGGTGTCTTATCCGTTCTTCCACGCGGACCGGATCCGCACGCCCACGCTGTTCCTCGGTGGTGACAAGGACTTCAACGTGCCCATTGCCGGCGGTGAGCAGATGTACCAGGCCCTGCGCAGCCTCGGCGTTCCGGCGCAGCTCATCGTGTACCCCGGGGAGTATCACGTACTGACCCGGCCGAGCTTTCTCGTTGACCGCTTCGAGCGTTACCTCGGCTGGATGGAAAAGTACCTCGGGGGCCAGGCCCGGCCGGCGGCGCAAAGCGCGCTCATTCGAGGCGCTCGTACACCGCCCGGGCATCCTTGAGCTTCTGCAGCACACCGGCCTTCTCGGCGGCCGAGTTCCAGTCCGGATAGGCGGCGGTGGTCGCGAGCAGATGATCGATCCAGGCCTCGAAGTAGCGCGCATCCGCAGGTGAACGTGGCTGCGCGGCGCCCACCGACACATAGACCGGGCTCGTGGTCGCATAGACGAAGTTGTCGAGCACCGGGTATTGGGCCCTGGCGGTGAAGGCCCGCAGCACGCACCAGCCGCTCGACCCGATCGGCAGGGTGCCGCTCACCGCCAACTCGTCGCGATGAGTGCCGAGTGCGAGTTCACGGACGATGTGGCCGTTGCAGATGACCTGCGCGTGGTCGACGGGCACGATGGAGCGCAGGCGCGCCGTAAAGGGCACGGCCTGCGCACGCTCAAGGCGTAGCGTCGCGCCGATCGGATTGCCGCCGAGGGAAAAATTAAGCAGCGGTCCGTTGGTGGCGAAGGTGCGTCCCTGGCGCAGCGCCTCGAGCCAGGCCCCGCTGTCGAGCGGCCCGTTCGTCAGCGAAGCGTAGACGCGGTTAAGACCCACCGGCCCGCGCAGGGTGGCGTAGTTGGCCATCGCATCGGTACCGCCGGCGGCCGGGATTCTGAAGCCGAGATTGAGCAGCCGGTACCACACCGCAGCAGCCGCCTGATGATCGGCGAACGAGACGATTTCAAGATAATCGACCTTCCCCAGCGCAACATCGACCGGCAGTTCATCGGCGTCGGTGTGTGAGGGTTTGGTGAGGGGTTGCGGTTCCTCCTCGAACGGATGCACAAACCCGATCAATGCGCCCTGCGCGTGCGCCAGGTCCGCGACATCCGCATCCATCGGATAGAGGCTGGCCGCCGCCGTGTTGGGGTAGCCGGCGTAACCGGGCAGCAGGATGCCGCCATGCATGCCGAGGAGGCCCAGGTGGCCCCAGTAGCTGGTATGGAACTCCTGGCCGTGAACCACGAGCGTGCCGGGCGTGGATGCCGGGTCGAGCCCGCGGCCGCTGTAGAGGATGTCGGGAATCGGCTGCTCCTTGTTGACGATCAGGTTCTCGACGATATCCAGATCCTCGGCCTGCGCCTGCAGGACCAGGTGCGCGGGGGTGTTGCGGTAGTGTCCGCCGTAGTTCATGTGCACGTGCACGTCGGCGCTCACCCAGCGGCGCTGGACTCCGTCGAGCCACGGCCGCGCGGGCAACTCCACCGACACTTCCGTGGTTGCCCCCGCGGCCACCTGCACCGTGCGGTGCGCGGGCGTGCGTGCAAGCCCCTTCATCACCTCGACGCTCAACGTGCCCGCGGGCACCTCGATGACGTCGTCGCCGGCGCTATGAAAGTAGCGCGCCTCGAACGGGTGCTCGTTGCGGTCGAATTCCGCGTGATGCATCCAGGCTCGCGCGGGCGCGTAGAACCGCCCCGCCGCATCGCTCACCACCGCGCGGGCTGGGGTCGGCAAGCCCTGCTCATCGCGCACCGAAAGGTGCACGCTGCCGTGCGGACGCAGCCAGCGCCGCTCTCTAACCTCAAGAACCCGTGAGCTGCCGCCCGGGAAGCGCAGCAAACGCAATTGCGTGTCGCCCTCGCGATTTGAAATAAAGGCGATGTGCTGCCCGTCCGGTGACCATCGCGGGCCGGTCTCGTCCCAGTCCCCGTAGGTAAGCGCCAACGGCTCCCCGCCGCTCGCAGGCAACAGCCACAGCTGCAGCCAGCTGCGTCCCAGGTAGGAGCTGTAGACGATCCGCCGACCGTCCGGAGAAAACTCCGGTCGCGCGCGCCAGTTGGTCTCCTCGTAATGCAACTCGACGGCCGCCGCACCCGGGACCGCTGGCATGAGCCACAGTCCGCCGGTGCCGTAAATGCGGCCCCGATTGCAGATGAAGAGGACCGACTGGCCGTCGCGTGTCCAGGTCGGATTGATCTCGTGGTCGTAGGCGCTGTAGTAGTAGCGCGGCAGCGGGCTCTTGCTTTCGCCGGTGAGGCGCAGCCCCTCACCGAGCTCCTTGCCCCGCAGCTCGGCGACGAACACGTGAAAATGCCGATGGTAGGCCGTTGATACGAACAGGATCCGCCGCCCATCCGGAGACCAGCGCGGCTCGAGGTTGACCGCCCCGCCGTGGGTGAGCTGCCGAGTCTCGCCTGAATTCAGATCCAGCAGCCACAATTCGAGCGCCGCCCCCGAACCTGCCACGTAGACGATGAACCGCCCGTCGGGCGACCAGTCCGGCTGATAGTCGTAGCCGGCGCCGTCGGTCAGCTGCTCGGCGATGCTCGAATCGATCTTCTGGCGCCACAGGGAACCGGCCATCGAGTAGACGACTGCGCGCGCATCCGGTGACCAGGCGAGGCTGCTCGGGCCGCTCGTCAGCTGTGGCAGATACATCTCGTTGTAGTAGTACGGGTGTGGCAGATCGATCGCGGCTGTGGCGGGGCGCGGCTGCGCGCCGAGCCAGCCACCCGACAGCAAACCGAGCAGCAGTAAGCTCAGTTGCAAGCGCACTACCATGCGGTAACTCCTCGCCTGCGCCTTAGGGCCCGGCGCCTGCGCTGCGCCGCCGCGCACGGTGCAGGTCGCGTTGACGGCCGGACTGCCGGCGTCTAATGTGAATTCGCACGGCGAATTGATGTTCGATAATAGCAGTGGCGGGAATGCACCGATGAGTTTCAAGCTCACCTACGCCACGATGTTCAACCCCCCCGAGGAGCTGCATGCCCGCTTCGACGCCGGCATGGCGCGCATCCTCGCCACCCTGGGCGGGCGCCACCGGCTGCACGTCGCCGGCGTTGACCGGCCAGCACACCAGGTGCTGCGCACGCACAATCCCGCCAACCACGAGCAGGAGCTGGGTGAGTTCGCCGCCGCCAGCGCGGCCGACGCAGATCAGGCGCTGCGCGCGGCGCACGCGGCGTGGCCGGCGTGGAAGCAAACCCCCGTGGCGACCCGGGCGCGGCTGCTGCGCGGGGTTGGCCGGCTCATCGAGGAGCGCGTCTACGACATCGCCGCGGCGCTGACCCTGGAAGTCGGCAAGAACCGCATGGAGGCGCTCGGGGAGGCGCAGGAAGCGGCCGATTTCTTCTACACCTACTGTGACGATTTCGAGCGCGCGCAGGGCTTCGATCGCACACTGCCCGATGATCCTTTGACCAGCCACGTGTCACGCAACCGCAGCGTGCTGAAGCCCTACGGCGCGTGGGTGGTGATCACGCCCTTCAACTTTCCGGTGGCGCTGGCGGCCGGCCCGGTGGCCGCGGCGCTGATCACCGGCAACACCGTGGTACTGAAGGGTGCGACCGCGACCCCCTGGGCGGGGCGGCTGCTTGCGGACTGTATCCGCGATGCCGGTCTGCCACCGGGCGTATTCAACTACCTGAGCGGCTCGAGCGCCGCGATCGGCGCCACGCTCGTGGACCATCCGCTCACCGCGGGCGTGACATTTACCGGCTCCTATGATGTTGGCCGACAGATCGCGCTCAGGCTGCAGTCCGGTTCCTATCCGCGACCCTGCATCGCAGAGATGGGCGGCAAGAACGCCTGCATCGTCACCGCCGGCGCCGATCTGGAGCGTGCCGCCGCGGGAATCGTCCGCTCCGCCTTCGGCATGGGGGGACAGAAGTGCTCCGCCCTCTCGCGACTCTACGTCCATCGAGAGGTAGCCGACGCCCTGATCGAAAGATTGCTGCAGCAATGCACGGCGCTGACCATCGGCGATCCGGCGCGCCGCGAGAACTGGCTCGGTCCGGTCGCAACGCGCTCCGGCTACGATGACTACGGGCGCTACGCCGCGCTGCTGCGCGCCGACGGCGCCCGTATTCTCACCGGTGGTGAGCAACTGCGTGACGGGGCGCTGGCGCGCGGCTTTTTTGTGCGGCCGACGCTCGCCGAGGCGCCACCCGGGCACGGGCTGTGGCAGATTGAGATGTTTCTGCCCATCCTGATGCTCCACCGGGTGGCTTCGAACGATGAGGCCATGCGGCTCGCCAACGCCTCACCGCTGGGATTGACGGCGGGCTTCTACGGAGCCGGTGACGAGATCGGCTGGTTTCAGCAGCACATCGAGGCCGGCGTCACCTACGCCAACCGCCCGCAGGGTGCGACCACCGGCGCTTGGCCCGGGTACCAGCCGTTCGGCGGCTGGAAAGGCTCGGGTACGACCGGCAAGGCCATCGCCTCTTTCTACTATCTGCCGCAGTACCTGCGCGAGCAGTCGCAGACCGTCGTCGAGTAGGCACATGAAAGTGCTGCCGCTGGCCGAGGCGATCGCGACGCACGTGCACGACGGCCAGAGCATCGCGCTGGAAGGCTTCACGCACCTGATTCCCTTCGCCGCCGGCCACGAAATCATCCGCCAGCAGCGGCGTCACCTGCATTTGATACGCATGACGCCCGACCTCATCTACGACCAGCTGATCGGCATGGGGTGTGCCGAGCGGTTGACGTTTTCCTGGGGCGGCAATCCGGGTGTTGGTTCGTTGCATCGTCTGCGCGACGCCGTCGAGGGACAGTGGCCGCGGCCTTTGGCCCTGTCTGAGTTCACGCATGCGCAGATGGCAGTCGCTTACCAGGCCGGCGCCAGCGGCCTGTCATGCGGACTATTGCGTCACTATGCCGGGACGGATGCGCTGCCCGTGCCGGCGGCGAGCGTGCGCACCGTGCCCTGCCCATTCACCGGTGCGCTGCTGGCGGCGGTGCCGGCGATCAATCCGGACGTCACCATCCTGCACGCGCAGCAGATCGACGCCGCCGGCAATGTGCTGATACGCGGCATCATCGGCGCGGCCAAAGAGGCAGCCATGGCAGCGCGGTGCGTGCTGGTAACCGTCGAGGAGCGGGTCGAGTCCCTGCGGGCGGATATGAACGCGGTCGTGTTGCCGTCCTGGATGATCACCGCCGCCAGCATCGTTCCGGGCGGCGCGCACCCCTCCTACGCTCAGGGCTACTACCCGCGCGACAACGCCTTCTATCGCAGCTGGGATGAGATCGCGCGCGATCGCGGCGAGTTCCTGGAATGGATGCGCCGACACGTACTTGAGGTGCCCGACCACGCGGGGCTGCTGCGCGCGCTGGGGGTGGCCGCATGAGCGCGGCGGACTACAGCCGCGACGAAATCATGACGGTCACCGCCGCCCGGCAACTACGCAACGGCGCGGTGTGTTTCGTCGGCATCGGCTTGCCGAGTGCCGCCTGCAACCTGGCGCGCATGACCCACGCCCCGGATCTGGTGCTGATCTATGAGTCCGGCACGGTCGGTACACGGCCGCGCGTGCTGCCGCTGTCAATCGGCGACGGCGAGCTCGCCGAGACCGCGACCTGCGTCGTGTCGCTGCCGGAGATTTTCGCGCACTACCTGCAGCGCGGCCGCGTCGACCTGGGCTTTCTCGGCGCGGCGCAGATCGATCGCTTCGGCAATCTCAACAGCACCGTCATCGGTCACTACGCGCGCCCGCGCGTGCGTCTGCCCGGGGCCGGTGGCGCGGCGGAAATCGCCGCCCATGCGCACGAAGTGCTGGTGGTAATGAAACAGTCGCCCCGCAGTTTCGTGCCGCAACTGGACTTTCGCACCTCGTGCGGGTACCTGGCCGGTTCCGGTGCGCGCCGGGCGAGTGGCTTCCCCGGCGCCGGACCCCGGGCCGTGATCACTGACTTTGGTGTGCTGCGACCCCATCCGCAGACCGAAGAGTTGCAATTGAGCGCGCTGTATCCGGGCGTGAGCGTTGAGGCCGCGCGTGCAGCGACCGGCTGGCCGCTGCGGGTGGCCGAAACGCTGGACACCGTGCCGATCCCGCAACCTGCCGAGCTTGCGACGCTGCGGGACCTGCTGACTCGCACCCGCCACGCGCACGCCCGTCCGGTTCGTATCACACTCCCTTCGTGACTCATCGACGCTTAAGGATTCGCAACATGTCCGCACCGCACATTCGCACCCCGTTGCCCGGCCCCAGGGCGCAGGCCCTGCTGGCGCGCGACCGGCCCGTCACCACGCCGTCCTATCCGCGTGACTATCCGTTCGTGATGGCCCGCGGCCGCGGCGTGGAAGCGTGGGACGTGGACGGCAACCGCTTTCTTGACTTCATGAGCGGCATTGGCGTCTGCAGCACCGGCCACGCGCACCCGCAGGTCGTGCAGGCCATCAAGGAGGCGGCAGACGATTTCCTGCACATCAGTTCCGACTATTGGCACGAGCGCATGACGCGCCTGGCGGAAAAAATCAACGCCCTGGATCCGCTGCACGAGCCTGCGCAGGTGCTCGCCTGCCAGAGCGGTACGGAATCGGTCGAGGGTGCGCTGAAGCTCGCGCGCTACGTGACCGGCCGACCCCGATTCATCGCGTTCCTCGGCGGCTTTCATGGCCGCTCGATGGGCTCACTGGCATTCACCTCCAGCAAGTACACCCAGCAGGCGGGATTCTTCCCGACCATGCCGGGCGTAACCCACGTGCCCTACCCCAACGTCTACCGTCCGCTGCTGGCCGGCGCCGACCAGGGCAAGGCGGTCATCGAGTACCTCGAGACCGTGCTGTTCCAGAGCAACGTGCCGGCGCAGGAGGTTGCCGCGATCCTGGTCGAGCCCATCCAGGGCGAAGGCGGGTATCTCGTGCCCCCGGACGGCTTCCTGCCGGACTTAAGGCAGCTGTGCGACCGGCACGGGATTCTTCTGATCTTCGACGAGGTGCAATGCGGCATCGGCCGCACCGGCAGGATGTTTGCCAGCCAGCATTGGGGCGTGGCGCCCGACATCATGACGCTCGCCAAGGGCCTGGGCTCCGGGCTGCCGATCGGCCTGGTGGTGGCGCGCCGCACGCACATGCAGAAGTGGAAGCCCGGCGCGCACGGCAACACCTTCGGCGGTAATCCGCTGTGCTGCGCGGCGGCACTCGCCACGCTCGAGCTGGTGGAGAACGAATACGCCGCCAACGCCGCGCAGGTCGGTGAGTATTTCCTGACACGCCTGCACAGTCTGCAACAGCGCTTCGAGTGCATCGGCGACGTGCGCGGCAAGGGACTGATGATCGGCATGGAGCTGGTGACCGATCGCACGACGCGCGCTCCCGCCAAAGCGCTGTGTGCCGCCGTGCTGACGCGCGCCTTCCACAACGGGCTGCTGCTGCTATCCTGTGGCATGAGTACCGTGCGCTTCATTCCGCCACTCATGATCAACCGGGCGCACGTCGATGAGGCAGTGGGTCTTCTCGAGACCGCGCTCACCGAAGCGCTGGCCGTGAGTTAGGCCCGCACCGTGCGCAGCGCCGCCACTCCGACGCGCGCCTTAGGCCTGCTCATGTGCACCGCGCTGGTGGTGGGCAACACCATCGGGGTCGGGGTCTTCATGATGCCGGCCTCGCTCGCCCCTTATGGCCTGAATGCCATTCCCGGCTGGCTGATCACGGCCGCCGGCTGCACCTTCGTCGCCTGGGTTTTTGCAGGGTTGGCGCGCACCTTTCCCGACGATGACGGACCGATTGCGTACGTCGGCCGTGCGTTCGGCAGCGGCGTCGCCTTCGCGGTCATGTGGTGCTACTGGGTCAGCACCTGGGTGACCAATGCGGTGCTCGCGACCGGCGTGGTCGGCTACCTGTCGATGTTCTTCCCGGTGCTGGGCACCGATCGCCCGCTCGCCGCGCTCACCGCGCTGTCGCTCCTGTGGCTGTTCGTACTGATCAATCAGCGCGGCGTGCGCACCGCCGGCTCGGTACAGGTGCTGAGCACCGCGCTGAAGCTGGTGCCGCAGCTCGGCATCATCGCGCTTGGCCTGTGGGCGCTGTTCGCGCCCCATGCGCGCCCGCTGGTGCACGCACCACCGACGCCGCTGTCGCTCACCGGGGTGATGGCGGCGTCGACCCTGGCGCTGTACGCGATGCTCGGCGTGGAAAGCGCAGCACTGCCGGCCGGCCGGGTGCGCGATCCGGGCCGCACGATTCCGCGCGCGACGTTCATCGGCACGTTGCTGGTCGCGCTCATCTATATCTGCGTCTCGCTGGTCCCGATGCTGCTGATGCCGCAGGCGGAGCTGGCCGCCTCCAACGCTCCGTTTGCGGATCTGTTTTCCCGTGTCCTGGGCTCCGCCTCCGGCAAGCTGCTCGCCGCGTTCGTGATCGTGAGCGGCCTCGGCTGCCTGAACGGCTGGACGCTGATACTCGGGGAGCTCACGGTGAGCTTCGCAAGGCACGGCGGCTTTCCGCCGGTGCTGGGCAAGGTGAATTCACACGGGGCACCGACGCGAGCCTTTGCGCTCACGGGGCTGCTGGCGAGCATCCTGGTGATCACCAGCTACAATGGCACCATGGCGGGCGCCTTCACCTTCCTCAGCGTCGTCGTCACCGCCGCGAACCTGCCGTTGTATTTCGGCTGTGCGCTCGCGGTGCTGATGCTGTGGCGGCGTGGCCAGATCCCGCACCCGGGTGCGCGCGAGCTGCGCTGGATCGCGGCCGCGCTGATCGCGACGGTCTACTGCGTGTGGGTCTCCATCGGCATCGGCGGCAAGTCGCTGTGGTGGGCGCTGGCGCTGTGCGCGGTGGGGGTACCGGTGTACTGGTGGTACGCCCACGTGCGCCGCGAGGCGCTTGCCGCGGGCGCCTGAAGCGGCGCTGCAGACAGCCCATGCCGCGACCGCTGCTCACCCTCTTCGCCCTCGTGCTGCTCGGCTGCATCGCCAGTGCCGCGAGCAGCGGCACGGATGCGCCCCGGCCGCATGCGCGCGCCCGCGACCTCGGTGTGCCATTCGACGGCACGCCGGGCCCGCTCAATGCGATCACCGACGTCGACGGCGTGCTGGTGGGCCACACCACCCTCATCGAGGGCAGTGGCAAGCTCGTGGTCGGCAAGGGACCGGTCCGCACGGGTGTCACCGCCATTCTGCCGCGCGGCCGCGCCTCCATGCAGCATTTCTCCTTCGCCGGCTGGTACGCGCAGAACGGCAACGGCGAGATGACCGGGACGACCTGGGTGGAGGAATCGGGCTTTCTGGAAGGCCCGGTGATGATCACCAACACCCACAGCGTCGGCGTGGTGCGCGACGCCGTCATCGCCTGGCGCGTCGCACATGGCCCGGCGGACGCCACCGACTCGTGGTGGTCGCTGCCGGTAGTGGCGGAGACCTGGGACGGCTGGCTCAACGACATCAACGGTTTTCACGTCAAGCCGGAGCACGTCTTCCATGCGCTCGACAGCGCCCATGCGGGTCCGGTCGAGGAAGGCGCCGTCGGCGGCGGCACCGGCATGGTCTGCAACGGCTTCAAGGGTGGCATCGGCACGTCCTCCCGCAAGCTCACCGACAAGCAGGGCGGGTATCTGGTCGGCGTCCTCGTGCAGTGCAACTACGGTACGCGGCAGAATCTGCGCATCGCCGGCATTCCCGTGGGCCGCGAAATTCCGAGCGAGGATCCTTATGCATGGGTGCCGTCCGAGCTCGCCGAGCGCGGCTCGATCATCGTCGTCGTGGCCACCAACGCACCGCTGCTGCCCCACCAGCTCAAGCGCGTGGCGCGCCGCGTGTCGCTCGGCCTCGGCCGCGATGGCAGCGTCGCCGGCAACGGCTCGGGCGACATCTTCATCGCGTTCTCGACCGCCAACCCGGGCGCGAGCGATATCGATCATGTGGTCGATCTGAAAATGGTGCCGAACGATTCCCTGGACCCGGTGTTCGAGGCGACCGTGCAGGCCACCGAGGAAGCGGTCGTCAACGCCATGGTCGCGGCGCAGGACATGAGCGGCGTCGACGGTCACCACGTGCGCGCACTGCCGCACGATCAACTGCGCGCCGTGCTGGCCAGATACAACCGCCTCACGCCCTGAGTTGATTGGAAAAACCGGCCCGCGGCCGTTTTTCGGACAATGCCTGCCTTGCCGCCGCTAATGACCTGCAAGAATCGCCCGCCAGTTGATGATTGCGTTCCACAGCATGCGCTGATCGCCGCGATTCAGATCGCGATGCAGGGGATTGAAGTTGAACGCGACGACGTGGCCCGCGCCTGAGCGCAGGTCCAGGATCGCCGGACGCCCGATCAGATTCTCTTCCCCCCAGGCCTGGCCGCTCACCACCAACGGTGCGCCTTCGCGGTCGCCCCACTCCAGTACCACGCCGCTCGGATCGAGCGGACCGTCAAGGCACGAGGTGCAATACGCCATGCGCAGCCAGCGGTGTGGTATCGAGTAGAGCGCAAAGTTCTGCCGGAACACCCAGGTGCGAGCGGAATAACCATACGCGATCGGATGCTCGGGTCGCGCAAAGCTCACGCGCAGGTGCGCGCCCGGCGTGCGGGTCACGGATGACTGGGACGCCGCGGCAGCGGCGGCCCCGCCTCCCTGAGTGCTGCGCGGCACGCCGCCGGATTCACGGCGCACGCCGCGCACCATGCCGGCCTCCAGGGGCAGCATGGAGCCGTTGCCGAGCGTGATCAGCAAGCCGCCCGCGTCGACGAATTGCTGCAGCTCGGCAAGTCCGCTCCAGCCGATACCGCCGGTGATGTCGTCCGATGCTGCGGGTGTGCCGAAACTCGGCGTCGCCTTGGTCTTGCGGAACGGCATCGGGCCCCAGACTTTCGGGATTCCCTCGATCTGTTCGGCGAGCTCCAGATCGACGTGGCCGTACAGCAGCACGTCGTATTTGTCGTGCAGCCTGCCGGCGCGAATGTCCTCGTCGCGCACGTATATATAAGGTATGTGCCGCTGATCCAGCGCGTAGCGGGCCCAGCCGATCGTATCGGTATCGGCCCACGGCACCCACAGCCCCAGCCGCGGCACGGGCGCTGCGTGGCTCGCGACCTCGGGAACCGAGGCGGCGCTTTGGAAATCAAGCCCCAGCTGCGCCGCCGTGTCACGCACGGCAGCCGCAAGGCCCGCCTGGGGGCTGAGGATCCAGGACCCGGCCGGGTAGTCCGCGCCATTCACACTGAACGGCCGCTCCGCGATCGCAACTGTGAAGCGCGCCAGCCGGTAGCGCGCCTCGAGCAGTCCCTCCTGCCCCGTGTCCTTCACGACGTACACGGGACCTGCGCCTGACACCTGGCCGCGGATGTGCGGCGCCTCACTTAACGGCGCGAGGCTTGCCGCGCGCACCTGCGGATCGCCCGTCGGGATCGCCACCAGGTGATAGTGGGCCGGCAGCTCCCAGGACACGTCGTCGTAGGGCTCGCCTGCGTCCTTCGGATAATTCTGGGGGCTGAGCAGATCCACCGCGTAGTCGCGATACGGCTGATCGAGCCGCACGACATACGTGCCGGCGGCAAAGGTGCCCTCCTTCAGGGTGAGCGGCGCCGCCGCGCGCTGCACTTCGATTCCCTGCGCGAGCAGGCGCGCGATGAGTTGCGCCACCCGGGTTGGGTCGCCCTGCCCGTCCGGAATGACGAACGCATAGGGAGCCTCCTCCACTCCCTTGCGCCACGAGTGCAGGCCTTTCAGATAGAAATTCCTGAGCAGACTCTTCGACTGCTGCGCAGCGTCATCCAGCGCGGCGAGCGCCGCGGTCTCGGTGTAATTGAGGTTGTCGCGCGCCGACCAGCGAAACGTTCCGCCCGGCGCGGGCAACGGCCGGTACCAGTCGCGAGTGCGCTCCTCGGCCGGCACCTCCCGCGTGAGCGTTTCCGCGGTGCCGTTGCCGTAGGTCTCGTAGCCGCGGCCATCGGAATTGTGGTTGGTCGCGATCGAATCCAGGTACAGGTGCGCGAAATCGTCGCCGAAATCCCAGCTCCACACCCCAGGCATCCCCAGGGCGGTCAGGGCCTGGACTTCATGGAAGGACAGTTCGAGGCGTTCATCGTAGGAGAGCGGATCGACGTGCTCGTTGGTGGGGCCGGTGCCATTCCACGTCAAAAGCAGCGCCTCGCTTTCGTGCAGATCGTGCACCACCTGCGGATGCCACTCGCGGAACATGCGCCACACCGCTTTGGTGGTCTCGTGAACCTGCTGGTGCGCATCGCGGTTGATGTCGACGAACGCGTACTTCGACCAGTAGGGCGGCGCCTGCCGCGGCAGGCTCGCGTAGTCGGTCTTGCCCTTCAGGTAGCGGTAGAACCACTCGACCTGCTTGTCACGACCGTCGGGATTGGAGACCGGGTTGATCAGCACCACCAGATTCGCGCGCATGCGCCGGATCATCGGCTGCTCCGAGACTGCGAGGCGATAGGCCAGCTCGAGCATTGCCTCGGTCGATCCGGTCTCATCCGAATGCAGCGCGGCGTTGAAGTAGTAGATCGGGCGCGCGCTCGCCACGAGCTGCGCGGCGGCCGCCGCGTCGGTTCGGCGCGGATCCGCCAGCGCGGCGGTTGCGGCCTTGAGGCGCTCAAGATCCCGGATGCCCTGCTCGTCCGCAATGGCGAGCAGCACGATGTCGCGGCCCTCTTCCGAGCGCCCGATGGTAAACAGGCGCACGCGCGGCGAGGACGCGGCGAGCGCCCGGCAGTAGGCGTAGGCCGTCGCGGAATCCGCCAGCTCGCCCGGCGCCCCGGGAATGCGGTGCAGAAACGTCCGCGGTGAGGCGACGCTCGCGGATGCGGGCAGATACGCGACCCAGGGCGACAGAAAGCGCGGCTCCGTGGTCGCCCGCGCGATCTCCTGCTCGGAGCCCGGCTCGGGTGTATCGGTAGCCACCGGCTGCGCAACCAGCATGCGCGGCACCAGTGCGATGAGAGTCAGGAGTACCAGCCGCCTGTCGAACATGAGTTGTTCCTCGCGCCGGACCGCAGGTTTCCCGGCAGTGGTAAGCATAACGGGTCGATGCGATCATCGCCCGATGAAGCTGGACCTCGATTTTGTTCGCCAACAGTTCCCCGCGTTCGCTGAAGCCTCGCTGGCGCGGCAGGCCTTCTTCGAAAACGCCGGCGGCTCCTATGCCTGCGGGCCGGTGGTGAGCCGCCTAAGTGAATACTACCGGCGGCTCAAGGTGCAGCCCTACTACGCGTTTCCGGCCTCCACCGAGGCCGGCGAGTGGATGGATGCGGCGCGCGAGCGCCTGGCCGAATACCTCGGCGTCACCGCGCAGGAGGTGCATTTCGGCCCGTCGACCTCGCAGAACACCTACGTGCTCGCGCAGGCCCTGCGCACGGTGCTCAGGCCGGGTGATGAGATCATCGTCACCAACCAGGATCACGAGGCCAACAGCGGCTGTTGGCGACGACTTGCCGCGCAGGGAGTGCTGGTGCGGGAGTGGCGGGTGGATCCGGAGTCGGGCGCGTTGGATCTGGCGCAACTGGAGCGCCTGCTGAGCACCCGCACGCGGCTTCTCACCCTGCCGCATGCCTCAAATGTTGTGGCGCACATCAATCCGGTGGCGCGAATCGTCGCCCGCGCACGCGAGGCAGGCGTCATCAGCGTCATCGACGGGGTGGCGTGGGCGCCGCACGGCCTGCCCGACGTCGCAGCATTGGGCGCAGACGTTTACCTGTTCTCACTGTACAAGACCTTCGGCCCGCACCAGGGATTGATGGTGGTGCGCGCTCACCTGCTCAGCCGGCTCGCCAACGAAGGCCACTACTTTAATGAACGTGAGGCGCTGAAGCGCCTGGTGCCCGCCGGACCCGATCATGCCCAGGTGGCTGCCGCGCGCGGCATAGCTGAATACTTCGACGCCCTGGATGCGCATCACGGTGAGCCGGGCGCCCCCACCACCCCGGCCGGCCGCGCGGCCCGCGCCGAGCGCGTGCGCCGCATGCTGCGCAGCGCGGAACTGCCGCTCCTGACGAGCATGCTCGAGCAGCTTGCGGCACGCCGTGACATCCGCCTGCTCGGGCCGGCCGCAGCGCCGGAGCGCGCCGCCACCGTTTCTTTCGTACCCAACACGATCGAGCCCGGGCAGGTGGTGAGCGCGCTGGCCAGGCGCGGCTTCATGGCCGGCCACGGCAACTTCTATGCCGTGCGCCTCCTTGAGGCCCTGAACGTGAACCCGGACCGCGGCGCCGTGCGTCTGTCGCTGCTGCATTACAACTCCCCCGGCGAGGTGGCGGGGGTTATGGAGGCGCTGGAGCAGATCCTCGCGCAGCACGCGCGCCCGCCATGAACCGTCCTGCCATGACGCGCAACCCGCGGTACGACGTGCTGTTCGAGCCGGTGAAGATCGGGCCGGTCACGGCGCGCAATCGCTTCTACGCGGTGCCGCACGCCGCCGGCATGACCAACTCGATGCCGCACATGCGCGCCGCGTTCCGCGAGACCAAGGCCGAAGGCGGCTGGGGCGTGGTCTGCAGCGGCTATGTCTCCATTGACCCGAGCTCTGATGACACGCCGCTGCCCTATGCGACCCTCTGGGACGACGAGGATATCCGCTCACACGCGCTGATGACCGAGGCCGTGCACAAGCACGGGGCGCTCGCGGGCGTCGAACTATGGCACGGCGGCGGGTCGGTGATGAACCGCACCAGCCGCGTGGCGCCGCTGTCGCCTTCCGGCACCTCGTGGATGGCCACCCACGTCAATTTCATGGGCAACCAGCGGCCGCGTGCCATGGAGGCACAGGACATCCGCCAGGTGCTCGACTGGCAGGCGCAGGCGGCGCGCAGGGCGCGGCGGGCGGGCTTTGACATCGTCTATGTCTACGCGGGCATGGGCTACCTGCCTTACGAGTTCCTGTTACCCGACTGGAACCAGCGCACCGATGCCTACGGCGGCAGCGTGGAGAACCGCGTGCGGTTCGTCCGGCAACTGCTCGAGGTCACGCACGAGGCCGTGGCCGGCAGGTGCGCGGTGGCGCTGCGCATCAGTCTCGAGGAACTGCGCGCGCGCCCCAGCGCGGTCGCGCCGTCCGAGGCGCACGAGGTCGTGGGTCTGCTCGCGCAGCTGCCGGACCTCTGGGACGTGAAGCTCGATTCCTCGCCGACCGACTGTTCACCGTCGCGCTTTTCCGCGGAAGGCAGCCACGAGCCGGTGATCGAATTCGTCCGCAAGCTCACCACGCGGCCGGTGGTGGGGGTTGGGCGTTTCACTTCACCGGATGCCATGGTCGGGCAGATCCGCCGCGGCGTGCTCGACCTGATCGGCGGCGCGCGACCCTCGATCGCCGATCCGTTCCTGCCGCGCAAGATCGATGCGGGGCGCGAGCAGGATATCCGCGAATGCATCGGCTGCAACATCTGCATCTCCAGCTGGCACGACAGTGTGCCGATACGCTGCACGCAGAACCCGACGATCGGCGAGGAATGGCGCCGCGGCTGGCATCCGGAGCGCATCGCGCCCGCGGCCAGCGACGCCTCGATCCTCGTCGTCGGCGCGGGACCGGCGGGCCTGGAGTGTGCGCTGTCACTGGGCCGGCGCGGCTATACGGTGACCGTTGCGGAGGCCGCGCAGGAGATCGGCGGACGCCTGCGCTTCGAGACGCGGCTGCCCGGGCTTGCCGGCTGGGGACGCGTGCTTGACTGGCGCCGCGGCCAGCTCGAGCAGCTGTCGAACGTCACCCTCTACCGCGACAACCGGCTGTCGGCGGACGACATCCTGGAACTCGGCAACACCCACGTGGTGATCGCCACCGGATCGCGCTGGGCACGGCTGCTCTATTCGCCGCTCGAACTTCCGGTGGGCCGACTCGAGGGACCCGGCGTCTACACGCCCGACGA
This sequence comes from uncultured Gammaproteobacteria bacterium, assembly GCA_963718865.1. Lineage (GTDB taxonomy): Bacteria > Pseudomonadota > Gammaproteobacteria > Steroidobacterales > Steroidobacteraceae > 13-2-20CM-66-19. The sequence goes on from CAVRAE010000003.1 coordinate 625,065, forward strand.
CGTCGCCGACGGCGCTAAGATCGCAGGTCCGGTGGCCGTCTATGATTTCGACAACTACTACATGGGCAGTGTGCTCGCCGAGCACCTGGCGAAGGCCGGCCAGCAGGTCAGCTACGTGACGCCGGCCGGACACGCCTCGGCCTGGGCCGTCATGACCAACGAGCAGCCACAGGTTCATCGCGCGCTGTTCGCCGCCGGCATCGCCGTGCACACGCTGTCGCGGGTTGCGAACTTCGAGGGCGAGGAGCTCACGCTCGCCAATCAGTTCACCACTGCCGAGCGGCGGCTGCCGTGCCGGTCACTCATCATCGTCGGTGCACGCTTCGCCGAGGATTCTCTGCACGCAGCGCTTGCCGCGCGACCGGACGACCTCACGCGCGCCGGCATCATGTCGGTCACGCGGGTCGGCGATGCCGCCGCTCCCGGGGCGATCGTGCACGCGGTCTACAGTGGCCATCGTTACGCGCGCGAACTGGACGCCGAACGCGCGAGCCTTGCCTGCCGGCGCGATGCGCCGCTGAACGGAACCCCCACATGAGCGCGCACGTCCCCCCCGCGGTTGCCGGCCTTGAGCCCACACTGCCCTCCAGCTGGTACCGCTCGCCGCAGGTGTTTGCGCTCGAAAAGGAGCGCATTTTCTGCCGCGAGTGGCTCTGCGCCGCCCGCGAAGAGGAGCTGGCCGCGCCCGGGGCACACCGGGTGCTCGACATCCTCGGTGAAAGCATCCTGCTGGTACGCAACCGCGAAGGACTGTTGCGGGCCTTCTACAATGTCTGCCGGCACCGCGGCTCGCGTCTGTGCCGCGACCCCCAGGCGGGCGCGGCGCCGGCCGCACTGGGTGGTGGCATCGCCGGGGGCCGTATCACCTGTCCCTACCACCAGTGGACCTACGATCTCGACGGTCGCCTGATCGCAGCCCCGTATCTCGCCGGCGAGCCCGGCTTCGACAAGTCGCTCTTCAGCCTCTACCCGGTCGGCGTGGAAACCTGGGGCGGCTTTATTTTCCTGAACCTGAGCCCCGCCGGGGCCGTGCCGCTGCACCAGCAGCTCGCGGCTATCCCCGCACGCCTCGCGCGCTATCCCTTAAGTCAGCTGCGCATCGGGCGCACGATTCGCTACCAGGTCGCCGCCAACTGGAAGGTCATCTGCGAGAACTACAACGAGTGCTACCACTGCGCGGGCGTGCATCCGGAGCTGTGCGCCCTGGTGCCGGCGTTCCGTGACCGCGGCGGCGCCAACCTCGACTGGGCACGCGGCATTCCCCATCGGCCCGGCGCTTACACGTTTACGCGCTCCGGCGTGACGCGGCGGCGCGCCTTTGCGGGTCTTAACGCCGACGAGCAGGTACGTCACAAGGGTGAGCTCGCCTACCCGAACCTTTTTCTCAGCCTGGCGTGTGACCACGCCGCGGTCTTCATTCTCGAGCCGCGCAGCGCCACGCGTACCGACATCGCGTGTCATTTCCTGTTCGAACCGTTCGAGATCGACAAACCTGATTTTGATCCCAGCGATGCCAGTGAATTCTGGGACCTGGTGAACACCCAGGACTGGGCGATCTGCGAAGCGGTGCAGCAGGGCATCAGCGCCCGCGTCCACGAACGCGGCTACTACGCACCCATGGAAGACTTCAACCTCGACATCCGTCGCTACGTGCTCGAGCGCATCGGCGACGCCGTCGGGGTTGCGTGACGCACACCCTGGCGGCGGGCGTTCCACGCCGGACGCGCCAGCGCGTGCCGGCGCGCAGGAAGATCTATCTGTTCCTGTTTGCCTTCGGGTTCATCGCCTACCTGCAGCGCACCAGCATCACCATCGCCGGCGTCCCCATGATGCCGCAGCTGGGACTGAACGAAGTGCAGCTGTCGTGGCTCTTCGACGCCTTCATCCTCGGCTACACCATCATGCAATTCCCGGGCGGTCTCCTCGGCCAGCGCTTCGGGGCGCGCCTTACGTTCGTGGCGATCGGACTCGTGGCATTCGCCGCCATGCTGGCGACGCCGCTTGCCCCGGTGCTGTTCACGGGCGCCGCGCTGCTCGCGGTCTTGCTCGCTGCGCAGCTGCTCCTGGGTGTTGCGCAGGGACCGATCTTCCCGGTCAGCGCCGGAGTCTTCGAGGCCTGGTTCCGGCCCGCGAGCTGGCCGCTGGTGCAGGGCGTACAGAGCATGGGCCTGCAGCTTGGCGCCACAATGGCTCCCCTGCTCATCGCGCCGCTCATGAGCGCATTCGGCTGGCAGCAGGCGCTGCTGTGGACCACCTTGCCGGCGCTCGCCGTGATCGTATGGTGGGGCTGGTACGCCCGCAATACGCCGGCGGAGCACCCCGGTGTCAGCGCCGAGGAACTCGCGCAACTCGGGCCGAGCCGCGCAGCTTGCGCGCCCCAGCCCATGAGCTGGACGCGCGCCTGGGCGCTGCTGAGAGATCGGGACGTGCTGCTCCTGACGGTGTCTTACCTCTTCGTGAACTACGTCTACTACCTCCTGTCGACCTGGGTGTTCTTCTACCTGGTGCAGGAGCGGCATTTCACGGTGCTCGAGAGCGGCCTCCTGGCCGCGGCACCGCCGCTCGCGGCCGCGGTGGGTGCCGGTGTGGGGGGCTTCGCCGCGAGCGTGCTCAGCACACGGCTCGGGCCTCGCCGGGGGCTGCGGATCATCCCGCTGCTGTCGCTGCCGGCGGCCGGCCTGCTGCAGTTCCTGGCGGTCGATGCGGTGAACGCCTACCTCGCCGTCGTGGCCCTGGCGTTGTGCTACGCATGCGTGGAGCTGAACGAAGGACCGTACTGGGCGGCCATCATGCACGCGGCGCGCACCGACACCATGGCGGCCTCGGGGCTACTCAACACCGGGGGCAACATCGGCGGCCTCATCGGGATTCCGATCGTAGGCTACCTGGCTCAACACCAGGCCTGGACCAGTGCTTTCCTGCTCGGGACGGTGCTCGCCGTGGTGAGTGCCGCCGCGTGGCTGTTCGTGGACCCGACCCGCGACGCCGCGAAAATCGCTTCCTGAGAGGTTCGCCAGTGGACTACGGGGCCGGCGCTTCCGCCAGCACCGCGTGGCCGCCCAGAGTGCCACGCACCGTCGCTCGCGGCCGGGCGGCACCTTCCGGCCACTGCGCTTCGAGCTTGCCGCACTCGCCCTGCGGTGCACTCAGCTCCAGAGCCGCGCGCACGACGCCCGCGCGACCCGGTGAGTCGATTTCACCCGATACCACCACGTCCTCGGTCCAGCGCACCTCACGCAGCACGATGTGATAGCCGGCCCCGGCGCCCGCGGCGCTGAAGGTGCCGCCGCGAAGTCCCAGGCCCTGACCCGGTCCGTTCGCATCTGCGCGCACGGTAACGTCCTGCGCGGTGAGCAACGCCGCGCTCACCACCCGCAGCGCCGCGTCTGCGGCCTCGTTGCCGGCCAGTGCCTGCGCCGGCTCAAGTTCGGCGGCGTGCCGGGCGAACTGCGGCACCAGCCGCACCGGGGGCACCTGCGCCGCGCAGCCCTCATCGCCGGTCGACAGATTTGCCATGAAGCGGCGCACCAGCCTCGCGCCGCACTCATCGCGCGAGTGCGGCAGCGCGTTCACATGCAGCCCGTTGGCGATGATGACGTGATGGGCGCGCGGAAAACGCGCGGCAGCGTCCGCGCCGTCCGCCACCGAGGTCATGTTGTCGAGCTCGCCCGAGACCACCAGCACCGGCACTTGCGGATAGGGTGCCTCAGGTACCAGGGGCGGCGTGCGCGAGTGGGCGGCGCGTGCCGGCCACTGCACGCACTGGTCGATGAAAGCGTAGTCGAGCGGCATCCGGCGGTACTCATCAATCGTGAACGGCGCATACGTGTCAGGCGCCGTCGCTTTGCGCTTTTCGATGGCAAGATCGCGTGCCGCGATGCGCTGTGCCACCGGCAAGCTCAGGTCGAAGATCTGCGGCGGATCGCCGCACTCGACCGCCGCCGCGAGCCCGGCGCTGAATAGTGCCGGTGAGCGCGTCGGGTCGCGCGAATCTGTCCCGACGGCTGTTTCCGCCATCAGCCGCAGTAACGGCACCTGGTCGCCGGCGACGAACGCGCGCGCCGCCGCGTCCGTCTCGCGCACGGACGCCAATGCCGGCACGCCGCCGAACATGAGACTCGCAAGCTGCGAGGCGTCGGCGGTGAAGACCGCACGACGGCCGTCGCTGCTGCGGATATTGACCGCGAAGGGTTTCGCGCGCAGCGCCTGTAGCGCCGGGATAATGTGCGCGAGCGAATCGCCCGGCAGCGCGCGACACGCAGCCGAGCGCTCACAGGCGCGGTTGAACTTCTCGCGCATGGCCGGGGCATAGTGCGGATACCACGCATAGTCCGGGCCATCCAGCGGGTAGGCGCCATCGAGCACCAGGGAGCGCAGCCGCTGCGGATGGCGCAGCGCGAAGACCTGCGAGAAGTAAGTCCCGTACGAGTCCCCGTACAGGTTCACCTGACGGATCTCAAGGGCATCCAGCACGGCGGCAAGATCATCCGCAGCGAGCGCCGTGCTGTAGAGACTCACCCGCGCCCCGAGCGAGCGTCCGCAGGCGCCGGTATTGGCCTCGGTGAGCGCGGGGGCCTCCTGCAGTTGCCGGCAATTGACCGCGCCCGAGCGACCGGTGCCGCGGTTGTCCATGATGAGAACGTCGTAGCTGGCACGCAAAGGCTCGAACAGCGCCAGGTACTCGTCCCGGGATTCGGTCGCCGGATAGCCCGGGCCACCCTCGGTCGCGACCAGCGTACCGGCAGCCGGCCCTGGCGCCGAATGCGGGTAGTACTCGAAGTAGACCGCGACTGTCCCGGGCACCGCGCCACCTGGGTCAAGCGCACGCATGAGCTCCCCGCACCAGGGCGCCGGCGTGTCGCAACGGTGCAAATGCGCCTGTCCGACCGTAACGGTGGCGACGGGCGCAGCGGCCCACAACAGCGCCGGGATGCCAGCTGACCAGAGGAACGCTAAGAGCATCGGCTGCAGATGATGGGGGTTGTGCATGGCAGTGCGCGAAGATAGGCGGACAACGCACTCCTCAGCAAGGTCGCAACGCAGCTGACACCCGGGCAGGCGACGCACATAATCCTCGCTGCCTGACCCCCTTCCCCAGTACAGCACAGGATTTTACGATGTCACAGATCACCCGCTGGAGTTGGTGCATCGGCCTGTTGGCCTCACTCTCCTGGCAGCTACCCGCCAGCGCGCAAAGCGCGCCGCTCAAGACGCGCAACGTGGTGCTCATCGTCAGCGATGGCGTGCGCTGGCAGGAGGTCTTCACCGGCGCCGACCCCACGCTGCTCAATGAAAAGAACGGCGGCATCTGGGACAAGGAAGAGGACCTGCGCCGTGAGTTCTGGCGCACCGACCCCAACGAGCGCCGCAAGGCACTGTTCCCGTTCCTGTGGAGCACGGTCGCTGCGCGCGGCCAGATCTTCGGCAACCAGGCCCGCGGCAGCATCGCGCGCGTCACCAACGGACTGGCGTTCTCCTACCCTGGGTACAACGAGATGCTCACGGGCCATCCTGACGCGCGCATCGACTCGAACGAGTTCGGTCCCAACCCCAACATCTCGGTCTTTGAATGGCTGAACACTCTGCCGGATCTGCACGGGCGTGTCAGTGTGTATGCGACCTGGGCGACGTTCAAAGACATCTTCAACGTGCGCCGCAGCCAGCTGCCGCTGCACGTTGGTTGGGACCTGCCCTACCAGGGCCCGCTCAGCGCCCGACAGGAGCTCCTCAACCTGCTTTACCAGACCACCACGCGGATGGACGACGAGGACGTCTACGATGCGTTCCAGCAGATCCCGCTGCTGGATTCCTTCGCCAAAGACACCCCGCGCGTGCTGTTCGTCGGCTACGGCGAGACCGACAACTGGGCGCACGCCGGCCGCTATGATCTGGTGCTCCACAGCGCGCATCTGTTCGATCATTTCGTCGAGCAGCTGTGGACTACCTTGCAGCGTCTGCCGGCGTATCGCGATCAGACCACCTTCATAATCACCACCGATCATGGCCGCGGCAGCGGGCCGGTCGAGTGGAAGGAACACGGGGTCGGGCAAAAAGGCTCGGAAAACATCTGGATCGCGGTGCTCGGCCCGGATACCCCGGCGCTGGGCGAGCGCAGCCACGTCGCGGAGGTCCACCAGGCACAGATCGCGGCCACCGTCGCCGCGCTGCTCGGCAAGGACTACCGCAAGGCCGTACCGGCCGCTGCTGCGCCCATCGCCGAGATCCTGGCTAAAGGTCCGTCTGCGGGTTCCCGCTGACATGAACGATGCGCGTCCTGCTCGTCACACCCCCGATGATCCAGCTGAATACTCCGTATCCGGCGACGGCGTATCTCATGGGCTTTCTGCGCCTGCACGCAGCCGACCTCGGACTCGAGCTGACACAAGCCGACGCCTCCCTCACGTTGTTCCTGCGCCTGTTCTCAGCGCCGCTGGTGGCGCGCGCGGCTGAGCTGCTGCGCCAGCGGGCGCGCACCGTTGGCAAGCGCGCCCCGGTGCCGCCATCGATCGCCCATTTTCTCAAGCACGCCAGGCGTTACGTCGACACCGTGGGGCCGGCGATCCGCTTCCTGCAGCGCCGCGATCCAAGCCTTGCATTTCGCATCGCCGGGCGCGCGTTTCTTCCCGAGGGGCCACGCTTCGGGCATTTGAGCCCGCCGCCCACGGCCGAGCGAGCGGCGCTCGACGAGCAGCTGCTGGCCGCGTTCGGCACGCTCGGCACGACCGAGCAGGCGCGTTACCTCGCCAGCCTCTACCTCGACGACCTCGCCGACGTGTGGCGGATCGGCATCGACCCGCGCTTCGAGCTCGCGCGCTATGGGGAGCGCCTCGCCGCCAGTGCCACCTCCTTCGAGCCGCTGCACGAGGCGCTGACGGGCGAGCCGACACTGATCGACACCACTCTGGAGGAGCTCACGCGCGAGCTGGTCGCGCAGCCACCTGAGGTGGTGGCCGTGACCGCGCCCTTTCCCGGCAATGTCTACGGCGCGTTTCGCATGGCGCGCACCATCCGCGCGGCGGCGCCGAAAACCACGCTGATTCTCGGCGGCGGCTGGGTCAATACGGAGCTGCGTTCGCTGCGCGATCCGCGTGTATTCGACTACTTCGACTACGTGACTCTGGATGACGGCGAGCGGCCGCTGCTGAATCTCCTGACGCGGCTGGGCGGCCGGCAGGCGCCGCTGGTGCGCACCTATGTGCGTAAGGGCGCGCAGGTGGTGCTCGAGAACGATCCGATCCAGCATGACATTCCCCAGCGCGACACCGGCATCCCGACCTACGACGGCCTGCCGCTCGGGCAATACGTGTCGGTCATGGAAATGCTCAACCCGATGCATCGCTTCTGGTCGGACGGCCGCTGGAACAAGATCACCCTGGCGCACGGCTGCTATTGGAAGAAATGCTCGTTCTGCGACGTCTCGCTCGACTACATCGGCCGCTATGATCGGCCGGGCGAGGATCTGGTCATGCAGCGCATCCGGGCGCTGATCGCCGAGACGGACGAGACCGGCTTTCACCTGGTGGACGAGGCCGCACCACCGGCAGGCATGCGTGAACTCGCCAGGCGCCTCATCGAGGAAAAACTCAGCATTACCTGGTGGGGCAACATCCGCTTCGAGAAAACCTTCACCCCGGAGCTGTGCCGCCTGCTCGCCGCCGCCGGCTGCGTAGCCGTGAGCGGCGGGCTCGAAGTGGCCTCGGATCGGTTGCTCAAGCTCATGCACAAAGGCGTCACGGTCGAGCAAGTGGCGCGCGTGACCCGTGCGTTCAGCGATGCCGGCATCATGGTGCACGCGTACCTGATGTATGGCTTTCCGACCGAGACCGCACAGGACACGATCGACGCGCTCGAGCGGGTGCGACAATTGTTCACGGCCGGCTGCATCCAGTCGGCGTACTGGCATCGCTTTGCGGCGACGGCGCACGCCCCCATAGGTCTGCACCCGGAAAGATTCGGCATCACCCTGCGGCCGCCACGCAACGTCACGTTTGCACACAACGACATCCGGTTCGACGACCCCGTCGGTACGGATCACGACTTCCTGGGTCACGGCCTGCGCAAGGCGCTTTACAACTACATGCACGGCGTCGGCCTGGAGGCTGACGTGCGTGAGTGGTTCGCGCCGCACCCGCAAAGCCGTCCTCGCGGCGGCCGCCAGCACGCCCGCCGCGGTTCGAAGCATGCCGTGCCGGTCACGACCGTGCCGCCGGACCTGATCGAGCGCTTCCTCGGCTAACTCACGCGTGCTGATTGCTTTCAACAAGCCGTTCGGTGTGATCTGCAAGTTCAGTCCCGCACCCGGCCGCCGTACGCTCGCCGACTACATCCAGGTCGCGAACGTGTATCCCGCGGGCCGCCTGGATACCGACAGCGAGGGGTTACTGCTGCTGACGGACGACGGTGCGTTACAGGCACGCATCGCGAACCCCCGCCATAGACTCCCCAAGGTCTACTGGGCTCAGGTCGAAGGCACGCCGACCGAGGCGGCACTCTCGCAGTTACGAGACGGCATAGACCTCGGGGATCTCAGAACTAAACCTGCCGGCGCGCGACTCATCGAGGAGCCTCGCGACCTTTGGTCGCGCGATCCACCGATCCGCTATCGCGCCAGGATTCCGACGGCCTGGCTCGAACTCACGTTGCGCGAAGGCAGGAACCGCCAGGTTCGCCGCATGACGGCGCGCGTCGGCTTCCCGACGTTGCGGCTGGTGCGGGCAGCCATCGGAGCGGTCGACCTGCACGCTCTGGCGCCTGCCGCCTGGCGTGAGATCGACGCGGCGGCGCCGTGGTCCCTCACGTGACCTGACTGATTAGCGCCTCGGGGCGCGCTCGCTGTGGATCGAGTCTGTGCAACTATTTCGGCGCAGTGGCTGCAGCCGGCGCCGCGGCTGGGGCAGCCGCTGTGACGGGGGCGGCGTCTGAGTTCCACGTATCGCGGATGATCATCCACTTCCCGTCCTTGCGCTGAAAGACTGTCAGGGTCTTGCCGGTCTCCATTGTCGCATTCGATCTGTCGGTGATCTTGTATGTGTCTCCTTGCCATGCGAGATCGCCGGAGACTCCAACATCACTCGTCGGGCCTTCCACGCCCGTAAGTCCTGAAGCGGCAAACGTCGCGGCTTGCTTCCCATAGTAATCGCGGATTGCAGCGATGCCCCGCGCAGCCGGCACATTCGGCGCGCTGAGCACTGCGTCCTCGGCATACAGTGCAGCGACAGCAGCTCCGTCGCCGGCGTTGTACGCCTTGTACCAGGCGTTTTGAATTGCCCGGATGGCCGCCTGGTCGGCGCTCGTATTTCCCGCGGGTGCGCTAACCTGGGCACACGCCACGAGTGCAGCCACGCCAGCGGTAAGCACCATCACTTTCGTGAGCTTCATCGTTGGATCTCCCCCGGTTTTGGTCTTCTCGGACGACGAGAAAGCCTACTCCTGTGCCTTGCAACATGGTGAGCGGGCTTGATTCCGGCCGGCTGTGCTCGGAATGGGAGTAGTGCTCCTTGCCGGGATGGCTTATCGTCTTGCGAAAATGGCACATCGGAGTGCCATGCGGAGACATACCGATGAGCGGAACCTCCAGTCGATGGCGAGAAAAGGGCGTGAGGATCATTCACCCCGACGAGCTGGACGATGCGACCGCTCAGACCCTCGGCATGCACCGGCGCGCCGCGGTGACTACGCAACGCACGGGCGCGACCAGGCTGTGGGCCGGCACCGTGACCATCGAGGCCAAAGCGAAGACGGGAGCCCACCATCATGGGGATCTGGAAAGCGTGATCTACGTGGTGAGCGGGCTGGCCCGCCTGCGCTGGGGCGACAAACTGGAATTCGTCGCCGAAGCTGCGCCGGGGGATTTCATCTACGTCCCGCCCTACGTCCCACACCAGGAAATCAACGCCAGCGAGGACGTGCAGCTTCACTGCGTACTGGCGCGCAGTGGGCAACAGGGGCTGGTCGTCAATCTCGACATCACGCCCGTCGAGGTTCCGGAACTGGTGCGCTGGATCGACGATCTGCACAAGTGATGGGTAACTGCGTTTGAACCGCATAACTGACCACCCGCTGCTGGTCTTTGTCGTTGTCTTCCTCGTGTTGTGGCTGGCGGCGTGGATTGGCAGGTCGGCTCGGCGGCGCTCCGGCAAACCGGACTCGCAGTCGCGGGAGGACTTTGCGGTAGTCCTGCCCGCAACGCTAACGCTTCTCGGGCTGATCATCGGCTTCACCTTTTCGATGGCCGGCGGTCACTTTGACCAGCGCAGGAGCTACGAAGAGGCGGAAGCCAACGCCATCGGTACCGAGTACCTGCGCGCGGATCTGCTGCCTGGCGCCGAGGCATCCAGGGTGCGCGCGCTCCTCAGGAGCTACCTGCAGCAGCGCATCCTGTTTTATAGCGTGCGCGATGGGCAGCAGCTTGCGCAGCTCAGTGCCGAAACGTCGCGCTTGCAGGCCGAGTTGTGGTCCACGCTGCAGGCGCCCGTCACGAGCGTGCCAACTTCCATTACCGCGCTGGCTGTTTCCGGAATGAATGAGGTGCTGAACGCTGCCGGGCTCGCACAATCCGCGTGGCGGACCCGGATTCCGGATGCGGCCTGGATACTGATGGCGCTGATTGCCATCCTCTGTAATACGATGATGGCTTACGGCGCGCTGCAGCGCGGGTCCCTGAGCATCCCGCCGCTGGTCTTGCCGCTGGTCGTTGCAATTGCATTTCTTTTCATTGCCGACATCGATAGCCCCCGTGGCGGGGTTATCCGCGTCGTGCCGCAGAATCTTCTTGGCCTCGCAGCCACCTTGCGCTAGGGAGCAATGACCATGAGATGGACCGCTGTTGCCTGTACGGTCCTGATTGCGGCCTGCGCCAACTCCCCGCCCGTGGACAATCCATCAGCCCCGGGCGCCTTCCGCGCCCGCACGGACGAGCGGCGCGAAGCCCGCGCGCTCGAGGAGGCCGAGGCGAACTGCGCCAAACAGGGCAAACATGCCGTGGCACGGCGCGACGAGAGCGAGACGCTCTACGATTGCGTAGACAACCATTAGCGCGCACCGGCCCCCCGTGAGTTACGGCCCGCACCCCGCCCGCGGCCGCACGCTCATCGAAAGGCGCTCGATTGACTACGTGCCACTGGCCGAGCGTCACGGCAAGGTCTGGCACCTGTGGCCGGTATGGTTCGCGGGCGATGCGCATCTGGCGACCCTTGCCGTGGGCGTCCTGGGCATCACGCTCGGCGGCAACTTCCTGTGGACCACCCTCGCCGTCGTCCTCGGGTGTCTGCTGGGTACGTTTTTCATGGCGTTCCACTCGACCCAGGGTCCGCAGCTCGGCCTGCCGCAGATGATCCAGTCCCGGCCACAGTTCGGCTATACCGGCGCACTGCTCGTATGGGCGGTGGCCATGGTGGCCTACGTCGGCTACAACGCCTTCAACCAGGTGCTCGCCGCCGAGGCCGTACACCAGCTCTCCCCGGCGATTGCGGGGAATTCCCCGACCGTCATCGTGGTGTTTGCGCTCATCGCCACGGCCCTGGCCGCGGTGGGTTACGACAAGATCCACCTGGCGCAACGCGCCTTTGCGTACCTGATGATCGCGATCCTCGGCGTGTTCTCGGTGGGAGGATTGCTGGTCCTCAGGTTGCCGCCGGCGCAATGGGACCCGGCCGGGTTTCGCGGCGTACCCTTTCTCGCCCAGCTGTTTGCCGCCGCGTCCTACCAGTTGAGCTGGTCCATTTACGTCTCGGACTATTCGCGCTATCTGCCGCGAGACGTCGGCGTACGCCAATCGTTCTGGTGGACCTTTCTCGGCGCCTTCACCGGCGGAGCCTGGATGATGCTGGTCGGCACGGTGGCGGCAGCCGTGGCGCCGCAGCTCAATGTCGCCGCCGCCATGCAGCAGGCGGCAGACCAGGTACTTGCGGGACTGGGTAAGGTGCTGCTCGGTGGCGCGCTGCTGTGCCTGCTCACCGTATCGACGCTGAATTTCTACGGTGCGTCGCTGACGCTGCTGAGCGTCGCCGACACCCTCAGGCCCCTGCGCAGCACGGTCGGCAAACGCCTGGCGAGTCTGGCGCTGGCCTTCGCCGCGAGCACCGCGATTGCCTTGAGTTCCTCGAGCAACTTCGTCAACCGTTTTGGGGATCTGCTGTCGCTGCTGCTGTACCTGTTCACGCCGTGGACGGCGATCAACCTGGTCGACTTCTACGTGGTACGCAAGGGCCATTACTCGATCCGCGAGATTTTTAATCCCAACGGCATGTACGGACGCTGGAACTGGCGCGGACTCATGGCGTACGCGGTGGGGTTCGTCGTGATGATTCCGTTCTTCAGTTCCGGCATGTACACCGGTCCGGTTGCCCGCGCGCTCGGCGGCGCGGACATCGCCATGCTGGTGGGCCTGCCGGTCGCGGCCGGGGTCTACCTCTTTGCGTGCCGCTCGATGAACCTCGGCGCTGAGCAGCGCCGGGCCGCCGCTGCCGATGTCGGCCTTGAACCGGACGATCGCCTGGGTGCACCGAGCGGGTGATTCTCAGTAACATTGGCCCATGCCCGGTACCGTCCAGGCAACGACAACCGGGGTCGCACCATGAAATCGCTGGGCAATGTCCTGGCCGCTCGACTGAACGTGGCACGCCTCCGGCGCCTCAACATCAGGCAAACGCGGTCGGCGTGTTCATGATCTATTTTGCCTCGACCTGGATCATCCCGGTGCTCCTCGCCATTACGTTGCATGAAGCGGCGCATGGCTACGTGGCACATCACTTTGGCGACGACACCGCCTGGCAGCTTGGGCGCGTCTCACTCAATCCGCTGCGACACATCGATCCCTTCGGGACCCTGTTGCTACCGGGCATTCTGCTCCTCACTCACTCGCCCTTTCTGTTTGGCTACGCCAAGCCCGTGCCGGTGAAGTTCGGGCAGCTGCGAAATCCGCGCCGCGACATGATCTGGGTAGCTGCCGCCGGGCCCGGCATGAATCTCGCGCTGGCGATCGCCGCGGCGCTGCTGCTGCACACCGTCAGTTTCCTGCCGACGGGGGTTGGCCAGTGGGTCCTCAGAAACCTCGTCAATGCCATCGGCATCAATGTCTTTCTGGCGGTCTTTAATCTCATCCCGCTGCCGCCCCTGGACGGCGGCCGCGTCGCCGTGGGACTGCTGCCCAACGCGCTCGCGCTGCCACTGGCGAAACTCGCCCCTTATGGCATGGGAATCGTAATCGGCGTGTTCTTCGTTCTGCCGATGCTCGTCCACGTCAATCTCTTCGCCGAGGTCGTCGAGCGGCCGGCCGCCGCGGTCATCAACGCCATCCTGCTCCTGACCGGCATCGGTTAATCATCCGGCCCGGCCGTGTGGCAAGGGCTCAACGAGCCTCGCATTGCTGTACTCTACTGGTGTACCAATACCCGACCAGGAGGATTTAATGCGTCAGCCAAATTACCAGGAACTCAAGAAACGGCGCGAGGCCCAGAAAAAGCGCGTCAAGCAGGAAAAGCTGGCCAAGCGTCAGGGCGGCGAGCTACCCGAAACGACCCCGAAGGTCCCGTCCTAAGCAAAGACTCGCATTGCACGGTTTGACGCGCGATCGTGATGTGGGCTACCGGTCGTGTTGGGATTGAACTGCCCGACGCGGATACATCGGCGAATAACTAACGTCTCATCCGCCGGGAGATGCGCACATGGGCCATGTCGTTGACCTTCGACTGGTACTGCTCGCATGGCCTGGTCTTCAATGACGGCGGTACGCTGCGCATGGACTGCGCACAGATGAACGATGGCGTAACCGGCTCGTCTCAGACTGCCCCTGCTGTTGCGCAGGTGTCGCTGGCGAAATCTGCGACCGGGACAGTGCGGGTCGTGCGAGTCCCGCGCTAACGCGTCAGGCCACGCCCGCGCGGCGCCGGCTGACCGCCTCGAGCGCCCGGAACCGCCCCGTGGCCGTAAGGCCTTCGCGGGCCGCCTGCGCATTCCACAAGGCATTGCGGCGGGCAACGAACGGGCTCGCCGACAAGTCCTCGAGGGACCCGGCCTTGGCGAACAGGAACCCTTGCCCGGCGACGCACCCCAGTGCGAGGAGCGCTGCGACCTCGGCTTCAGCCTCGATGCCTTCGGCGATCGTGTCCAGTCCGAGGGTCTCGCCCAGCGTGATAACGGCGCTCGCGAGTTCCGGACCGTTGTCGGAATTGGTAAGGCGACTCACGAACGAGCGATCGATCTTCAGGATATCGATCGGGAAGCGGTGCAGGTAGGAGAGCGAGGAGTAGCCGGTGCCGAAGTCATCAATCGCGAGCTGCACGCCGAGCGCTTTCAGGCGATGGAAGCGCGCGAGGTTTGCGTCGGTGTTGGACATGATCGTGCTCTCGGTCAGTTCGATGACGAGACTGGCCGGCTCAAAGCCGGATTCGTGCAACGCCTGCGCGACGTCCGCAACCAGGTCGCCGTGCTGCAGATGGCGCCCCGAAATGTTCACCGCCAGCCGCAGTCCGGCGCCTCCCGGGACGCCGCTGCGCCACGCACACAGGTCGCGGCAGGCCCGCCGCAGAACCCAACGGCCGAGCTTGTCGATCTGCCCGCACTCCTCCACCACCGGTATGAAGCGCGCGGGCATCAGCACGCCGGCCTCCGGGTGCCGCCAGCGCACCAGTGCCTCAACGCCCAGCAGACTGCGCGTGCCAAGATCGATGATCGGCTGGTACTCGATGAAGAATTCCTCCTGCGTGAGCGCCCTGCCGATGTCGGCCTCCAGCCGCAAGCGCTCGTGCAGCATGTCCTGCATTTGCGGCTGGAAGGTGACGTGACGGTTCTTGCCGGCGCCCTTGGCGTGGTACATCGCGTTGTCGGCGTTGCTGAGCAGCGTCTCGGCGCCGGCTTCACGGGTTGAAAATGCAATACCGATGCTCGCCCCGACACGCACCTGCATGCCGTCGAACGGAAACGGCACACCCAGGGTTTCGATGAGCGCGTCCGCCAGCCGTTCGGCTTCGGTGCTGGTTGCAATGCCCTCGACGAGAATGCCGAACTCATCGCCCCCGAGCCGCGCGACGGTGTCCGACGAACGGGTGGTCTTGACGATGCGCCGCGCGACCGCCTGCAGCAGCCGATCGCCGGCGTCATGACCGAGGGAATCGTTGATGTTCTTGAAGTTGTCCAGGTCGAGAAACATCACCGCTATGGAACTGTGTTCACGCTGCGCCAGACTCAATGCGTGATGCACGCGATCACGGAACAGGTTGCGGTTCGCCAGTAACGTCAGCGGATCGTGGAACGCGAGCTGCCGCAGTTGCTCCTCGAGCGCCTTACGCTCGCTGATATCGCGGAAATTCAGCGCCAGCCCCCGCACCGCCGGATCGAGCGTCAGGTTGCTGCCGACGCCCTCGATGACGTGACGCGTCGTCGCCCGCTCGATGCGCAGTTCCACCGGGCCCACGGTGCCGGAGGGTGCGGCCGCCACCTCCGCCAGGAACATCTTCAGCTTGTCGGCGTCCTCCCCGACCCAGATGCTGGGCAGGTTCTTGCCGGTGATTTCCTCGGGCTTGAGCCCCAGCATGCGTTCGGAGGCCGGCGACACGAACCGCAAGGTTCCGTCCGCGTCCACGATCATGATCACGTCGGAGGCATTGGCGATCAGCGACTCGTAACGCTCCTCCACGAAGCGCGCGGCCTTGCGCTCGCGCGCCACCGCGTCGCTGCGCAGCATCACGCCCTGGCGCACCATCAACATGAGGGTGAGCGCGAACACGACCATGGTCATCACCGGCGCCGGGCCGCCGAAATCTCCATGGCTGAAATAGACGAGCAGCAGGAACGCCGCGAGCATCGCCGCATAGGGCAAGGCGCGCGCCAGCGTGTCAGAGGTTTCGGAGGCTTCCCGCGGCGGCGCGGCCAGGGTGCGCATCTGTTCACGGCCCGCCGCGGCCAGTGGCGCCCAGGCGCACAGGTAGAGCACGTCCTGGAATTGTCCCGGCAGGTAATAGCCGCGCACTTTGGCGAGCGACCAGAGGATATCGCCGAGGAACATTGCCGCAAAGCCGCTCAGGATCAGCAGCGGGATGCGCCGCCCGCCGACGCTGCCCCCGCCCGCGCCCGCGAGCAGCAGTACCCCGAACATGAGCAGTACGATGCAGTCCATTGCCACGTATGCCTGGCTCATCGCTTCCTTGAGGAACACGATATGGGTGTGCGAGGCCTCGGGGCGGATCACCAGGAACCAGAAGAAGGCGCCGAAGCCGACGCTGAAGATCGTTGCATCCAGTGACAACAGGATCCAGGGCACGCGTACCGCGGCGGCGCGGATCAGAAACAGCGCCGCCGCGGCTAACACCGGATAGAACGCGAAGTAGAAAAAGTCAGCCGGGCCGGGAAACGGGTCGTGCTCCAGTAGCCACGAGATGCAGCCGATGACCATGCCGACGACGTACAAGGCGAGCGCGACCGCCAGCAGGATCCAGGCGGTGCGCAGTGCGCCGCGCGCCACATGCCGCGCGGTGGCGGCGGCGATCACGACGCTCGCCATCGCCACCGGCACGTCGGACAGCAGCCCCAGGTAATGGGTGATCCGCTCGCCGCCGAAGCCGGTGAGCATCCACGCCGCGCACACGGCCACGTAGATGACGAGCCCGGTGAAGAGCGTATCGATCCAGCGCGAAGTGGCCCCGAATATCTGCATGCGATTCAAGCGGCGGGTTCTAGGTCGAAACGCAAATTTGCGGCTAAATTGCGGCTCCGGCCAGCGAAAAATACCCCGGCGTGACGCAGTTCTCGCGGCTTGTGAGGAACTGCGCAGTCCGTTCACATCAGGCTCACGGCGATGGCGGTGCAGAAGGCCAGGGCGATGATCGCCCACAGGCTAAATAGCACCCCGGCGAGGATCCGCAGGCCACCCGCTACCCTCCAGCGCAGGCTCCCGGGGCGGCGCGCGGTGGCACGCGTGGCCGGGGCCCGCAGGCCGGATCGGCACCCGTGCTGCACCGGGAGCAGGCTGCAGCGGGCTACGGCGCACGCCGCGCTGAAGCCGCAATACCGCCGGGTGGTCATCACATTCTCCTTCACAGCGCCTTGAGCCGCTTGCCGCTCAGGCCGTGCACGGAGAGTCAGCCGCGGCGGATCAGCGCGGCGCCAACCTGCCGTGGCCGCCCCTCCTGCGGGCCCAGGCCGTACCAGCTGCTGCAATTGAACGCCGTCTCATAAATCAGTTGACTGGGGCTGCCAAAATTGGCCGGCGAGAATAGGCCGGCATGGCGTCGAAGTAAAGCTTTATATACCATACCCCCTACCCTATAAGACGAGGCCGCACGCAAGGCATGCCACATCCACCGCGCCACCCCCACGAACACGCACACGAACACGATCACGCTCATGGTGAGCAGGTTCAGGGCGCGCACGCGCACGGCTCGCATAGCCACGGCAGCGACGCCGGCGCTCGGCGGCTGCTCTTCGCCCTGCTGATTCTCGGCAGCTTCACGCTGGTGGAGGCGGTGGGTGGTTACCTCGCCAACTCGATCGCCCTGCTCGCCGAAGCCGCGCACATGCTGGCCGATTCGGCCTCCCTGCTGCTGGCGATATTCGCACTGCGCGTCGCACGGCGGCCGGCGAACACCCGCCGCACCTATGGCCACCGGCGCTACCAGCCGCTGGCGGCGTTCGTGAACGGCCAGGCGCTGCTGCTGCTGACCGCCTGGGTGGTGTACGAGGCGGTGCTGCGCCTGGCGCATCGCCCGCCGGTCAACGGCAGCCTCATGCTGGCTATCGCCGTGGCCGGCGGCGTCGCTAACCTCGCGGCGTTCCTCGTCCTGGCCGGTGCGCGCTCGCTCAACGAGCGCGGCGCGCGCGCTCATGTGCTGAGCGACCTGCTCGGCTCGGCAGCCGCCTGTGTCGCCGCGATCGTGATTCTCGTCAGCGGCTGGACCGCGGCGGATCCCCTGCTGTCATTGTTCGTATCGGCGCTGATCCTGCGCTCCGCCTGGGCAATCACCCGCGAGTCGGCCGATGTGCTGCTGGAGGGCGTGCCGGCGGGATTCGATGTGGGGCGCATCGAGGCGGAACTCCTCGGTCACGTACCGGGGCTCGCCGGCGTGCACCACGTGCACGTGTGGTCGATGACCGGAGAACGGCCGACGGTGACACTGCACGCGAATCTTCTGCCGGGGACCCGCCACGGCGATGCGATGGCTGCCATTCATGCGCGTCTGCGCGAGCGGCTGCATTGCGAGCACGCGACCGTGCAGATCGAAGAGGAAGGCGACTGCGAGACGCCGGGGTGTGGTCCTTAATCTTTCGTTACTCCAGATCACACCCACGGACTCCTCGAAGTGCTCTAATGCGCCCATGAATGCACTTGGAAACCACGCTGCCGCTATCCTCGCCATCGGCGCCGGACTGCTGCTCGCGAGCTGCAACTCCACCATCGGGGACAACACCACCGGCGGTGGCACCACTAACGCGTCGGCGACCGGGTTCTGGAGCGGCAGCGACTCGGTGAGCGGCGACACGGTCCTCGCGCTGATCAATGCCGCCGGCCAGGCGACCTTCATTCGCAGCGATGGCGTGCAATTTACCGGTTCGGTGCAGGTCGCCGGCAGCAACCTGGTCACGGCGGTCGATGGCTACACGAACTTCGGCACCGCGTTCAGCGACGGCTCCACCTACGGCATCGGCACGCTTAACGGCACGGTCGTGACCGGCACTTCCATCACCGCGACCCTGAGCTTCACCACCAACGGCAATACCGCCGTCAGCGGTTCCTGGTCGCTGGCATACCAGCCCGTGTCGAACAACGCTTCATCGACGGGCGCGCTCGCCGGCAACTACACCGATAACAGCACCAGCGCCGTGCTCTCGATCAACAGCAACGGCGTTATGTCCGAGAGCGCGACCAACAGTTGCATGCTCAACGGTTCGGTCTCCACCAATGACACGGCCCACGACCTCTACGAGGTGACCTTCACCTACGACAACTGCACCGGAACTTCTGCCGCGCTCAATGGCGTGCCGTTCACCGGACTTGCGACTCTCAACAGCAGCGTGTCGCCCGCGCAACTGATCATCGCCATCGTCGGCACCTCCGCGACCAGTGTTCACTACGGAATTGTCTCGCAGCTGACCAGTAACTGAGGCATGCGTATCATGGCGCCACCGTTGGTGGTGGTGGGTGCCGTGAGCAAGCAATCAGGTGAGTCGGATCCGCAGCGTGTTGCCGGGCTGTCCGGCCTGGAAGTGCTGCGCGGATTTCTTGCCGCCGGCAAGGGTCCCCCGATCGGCGCGACGCTCGGCTTTACCCTGCTCGAGATCGAACCCGGGCGTGCGGTGTTCGCCGGCACGCCGGGAGCGAATTCCTACAACCCGCTCGGGGTGGTGCACGGGGGCTGGGCCGCCACCCTGCTGGACTCGGCCTGCGGCTGCGCCGTGCACTCGCACTTAAGCGCCACCCAGACCTATACGACGCTCGAGTTGAAAGTCGCCTTTCACAAATCCCTCACCAGCGACACCGGCCCGGTACGGGCGACGGGTACGGTGCTGTCGCTCGGGCGGCGTGTCGGGTTCGCCGAGGCGAAGCTCACGGACGCCACCGGGCGGCTGTATGCCTCGGCAACCTCCACCCTGCTGGTGATGGAGCAAGGCTGACTCGCAGATGGCGCGCGCGCTTCAAAGCGCGTGATCCTATTTCGCCGCCGCGGCCCCGGGCCGTGCCACGCCAATGGGCAGCGTGTCGAGGGCGCGCATGGCGGGAGTGCTGAAGGCTTGCGGATCGGCAACATAGTCGAGCGCCATGTCGATGGCGTCGTAACCCCAGAAGCACTCCTCACCGATGATAAGCGTGGGCACGCCAAACACCCCGCGGCTGATCGCCCAGCTGGTGTTCTCACGCAGCCGCTCCTTCACCGCCGCAGCACCCACTGCCGCCTGTGGATCTGCGACGCCCAGGGTCGCGGCCAGCTCGGCAATCACCGCCGGGTCGGCCACGTCCCGGCCATGCAGGAACACCGCATCCAGGACCGTCCCCACCGCGCGCGCGTCGTTGCCGGCGGCAATGATCAGCCGCAGCGCCGCCAGGGGGTTGAAGGGATGTGCGGGCGGCATGCGCATCGGGAGGTCCAGCTGCCGCGCACGCCACAGTACGTGACGATAGGTAAAGCGCCGCTTGGCGGGAATCTCGGCCGGCCCGAGCTGCCCGAAATGCCCGAGCAGGCCCGCCAGCAGCACCGGCACGAATTCGACCTCAAGGTTCGCCGGCAAGCGCGCGAGCCGCCCAAATGCAAGGTAGGCGAACGGTGAGATGACATCGAACACCCACGAGAGGCGCACCGGCTCACCCGCCACGCATGAACTCCACTTCCACTCCCGGCGGGGCCGAGGCGTCGGCGGCGACAAACAGGTCGCCGATCAGGAGCGCCTGCGGATCGACGCTATAAGAGGTGAAGTCGCGCACCCCGGCCTCGAAGAGCACCGCGTCATCGATGAAGAAATTCCCCGTGCACTCACGCGCGGGCCTCATGAGGATGGCGTGCGCGGCATCCGCCACGATGTCGGGCTTGCGTGAGCGGCGCATCATCGCCTCCCCGCCGAGGGCGAATTCCACCGCCGCGGTGGCGATGGTGGTGCGCGGCCACAGGGCGTTGCAGGCGATGCCGTCCGCCCGGTACTCCTGCGCAAGTCCGAGCATGCACAGCGACATGCCGTACTTCGACAGGGAGTACGCCAGGTGGTCCGCAAACCACCGCGGCTGCAGGTCAAGCGGCGGGGACAGCGTCAGGATGTGCGGATTGGCGGCCTTCTTCAGGTACGGCAGACAGGCGCGCGAGGTCACGAAGGTGCCGCGGGTGTTGATCTGCTGAATGAGATCGTAGCGCCGCATGTCGATGTCTTCGGTGGCGCTGAGATTGATGGCCGAGGCGTTGTTGATGCAGATGTCGATGCCGCCGAACCTGTCGGCGCATTGCCGCGCCGCGGCCATCACGCTCGCCTCGTCGCGCACATCCACGACCAAGGGCAGCGCCTTGCCGCCGGCGCGCTCGATGTCCTCGGCGGCGCTGTAGATGGTTCCGGCGAGCTTCGGATGCGGCGCGGTGGTCTTGGCCGCCACCGCGACGTTAGCCCCGTCGCGTGCCGCACGCATCGCAATGGCGTGGCCGATGCCGCGGCTCGCGCCCGTGATGAACAGTGTCTTGCCTGCGAGACTCACGTCAATTCCCTCATGCTGCGGGCGGTCCTGAGCATGCTACTCGGGTTGCCCTCGCGGGTGCACACGCGCGCCGACTGGCGCACACGCTGGGGATGCGGTATAGGTTCAGAGCATGCGCTGGGACGAGCTTCGCGAAAGCACCAACATCGAGGATGTGCGCACCAGCAGTGGCGGCGGTGGCCCGGGACTGCGCTTTGGTGTGGGCGGCACGCTGCTCGCGCTCGCCGCCTCGTATTTCTTCGGCGTCGATCCGCGCCTGATCATGGGCCTGATGAGCGCCGTACCCTCCTCGCAGCAGATCGCGGCTCCAGCGGCACAATCCGGCACGCCCCAGGACGAACAGGGCCGGTTCATCGCCGCGGTGCTGGGCGAGACCGAAGATGTGTGGGGATCAATCTTCCAGGCACAGGGCCTCACCTATACCCCGCCCACGCTGGTGCTGTACCGCGACCAGATGCCTTCGGCCTGCGGCTCGGCCAACTCGGCGGTGGGGCCGTTCTACTGTCCCAATGACCGCAAGGTGTATCTGGACCTCGGGTTCTTCCAGCAACTCGCGGACGAATTTCAGGCGCCGGGTCAGTTCGCGCAGGCCTACGTGCTGGCGCACGAGGTCGGGCACCACGTGCAGAATCTATTAGGCATCGGCGCCAAAGTGCGCGCCGCGCAGGAGCGCGCCTCCGGGGCGCAGGCGAACCAGCTGTCAGTGCGCCTGGAGCTGCAGGCCGACTGCTTCGCCGGCGTGTGGGCGAAGAACGGCGATGCCAGCAAGCACTTTCTCGAGCAGGGCGATGTGGACTCGGCGCTGCGCGCCGCCGCCGCGGTGGGCGACGACGCGCTGCAAAAACAAGCGCAGGGTTACGTCGTGCCTGAGTCTTTTACGCACGGTACATCCGCCGAGCGCGTCAGCTGGTTCAAGCGCGGCTTTACGGGTGGCGCGATCAGCAACTGCGACACCTTCGCGGCCGACAGCGGCGTGTAGGCGCGAAATCGCGCTCGCCGCTTAGTTCGGAAACTTTAACTCCCGCTCGATCGCCTGGAAGCGCGGCTCTTTACGCAAGGGGTCGATGAGCGGGTCGGTCTTCAGAAGCTCCAGGCCCGTGTCACGCAGCCGTAGCGCCGTCTCGAGCCACTCGAGCGCCTTGGGCCGATTACCCCACTGCGCATAGATCGTGGCGTACTGGTACGCCGCGCCATCGCCCTGTGATGCCTTCAGTTTCGCAAGTACGGCTTCCGCATCCGCGTGCCGGCCGAGCTTGTCATAGGTCACCGCGAGGCACTGTTGACTCCCCCAGTAGTCCGGCTTGGCCTCGCACGAGGCGCGCGCGCTCTGCAGGTCCCCGAGCCCGTAATAGGCGAGTCCGCGAAACCCGTAGGTCTTCTTATATTCGGGCTCAAGACTGATGACTTCTGCGTAAGCCGCAACCGCCTCCTCATAACGGCGCGCGAAATTAAGCGACTGGCCGAGCGCAGAATGGCTTTGGCGAGCGAGCGGGTCCAGCACTACGGCGCGGCGCACGGCTACAAGTCCGGCATCGAAGTGCCCCATGAAGGCGGCAAATTCGCCGCTGTATTGCAATACCGCCGCATTACCCGGCGCGAGTGCCAGGGCCCGTTGGTACGCGTCGCTCGCTTGCGCAAAGTCGAGGACATATTCCGAAACTACCCCGAGTGCGAGCCGGGCCTCGGCCAGGTCCGGCGCGAGACCCAGCGCCTGGCGCGCATCCGCCTGCGCCTTGTCAAACCCCGCACGAGCCGCCGCTCCGATCGCGACCTCCGCTGTGTAGTCGGCAAGGGCGATCGAGCGAGCTGCAAATGCGAGCGCATAGCGTGGGTCCAGGCGGATCGCCTCCGTGTACGCGGCAATCGCGGTGGGGAGGTCTCTTCCCTCGCGTATCGACCTATACGCTTTGGCCGCGCGCAGATACGCATCGAAGGCGGTCGGATTGCGCGTCCCGCCCAGCTCAATCTTCGCGGACAGGTCGCCCAGCAGGGTGACCTTGAGTGCTCCGGCGACCGCGGTGGCAATCTCGGTCTGCAGTTTCAGCACATCCCCTAAATCCCGGTCATAGGTCCTGGACCACAGGTGAAAGCCCGTGACCGCATTGATCAGCTGCGCGGTGATGCGCACCGTGTGCGCCGAGCGTCGCACGCTGCCTTCGAGGATGGCACCGACATTGAGCTTGTGGGCCACGGCAGCAATGTCCGGGTGTTCCTTGAAGGAGAACGAGGATGTGCGCGCTGCGACCTGTAGTCCGTCGATCTCGGCCAGCGAGTTGAGCAGCTCCTCCGTGAGCCCATCGGAGAAGTACTCCTGCTCCTTGTCCCCGCTCAGGTTCACGAACGGCAGCACCGCGATCGAGTGCGGCGGCGGGGCGAAGGCGGCAGGGACCGCCGTCAGGGGCTTCGAGATCCAGAGCTTGTCAGCAACGAAGTACGCGAGCGCGGCGAAGACGGCAGCGAGCACGAGCAGTAGCGTGTTTGACTTGCGGGATGCGCGCACCGGCTCCCTTGTTGCTGCCACCGCAGCACCCGACACGGTGCTCAACGGCGACAACGCCGGGGACAGCAGGCGCTTGAGCCGCTCAACGAAAGCGAGAGGCGTCTCGCCTTGCGGCAGACGCGTCCACTGCACCGCCCGGAACGCATCCGGTACAAAGGCTTCCCTGTCGGGGGTATCGTCAACGACGATCGGCACCAGGAAGGCCTTCTGTTGGGCCATGTGATGGGTGCGTTCGATTGCGAGGTTCCACTCGTGCCGAAAATAGCCCTCGAGGCGTTCCTGGGTGTGCTGGGAGACCAGCGGAATAAAGAGCGAGCACTCGTGGATCTCGTGCCGGATCTTCTGATCCCACGCGTCCCCGCCCCGCAGCTCGCTCTGATCGAGAAAGACCTCGATCCCGGCCGCACGCAGTGCGTCGCAAATCCTCTGGGCCGCCTGCGCATCCTGCGAGGCGTAGCTCAGAAATACCGCGTGCGATGGCTCAGTCACCGAGGGGACCACCCCTGACAGATCGCCGGAGGTAGTCTCAGTGCCTCCGCAGGCGGAAGCTTAGCTGAAGTGGCCGGCTGCGACCGGGCTGGGTTGCCAGCTGCCGGGTCATCCGTTCGGATTGCCGAAGCATTGCGGTTCGGCGCGCTCAGGCCTTGCCGGAATAGTGCGTATCGAGGTAGTCGAGAATCTGCTTCGACTCCGCGTCCGTGATCGGCGCGCCGAAGCGATCCTTCATTTTCTGGATGGTCTTCTGCCAGCCCGCGCGGTTCATGGCCGGCGCGTTGCTCGGGATGTACTCCAGGCTGTGACAGATGATGCAGCGGCCAATGGTGAGCTCGCGTCCGGGGCCGTCTGCCAGCGCCACGGGTTCCTCCACCGCCGCGGCGCTGCGCGCCGCAGCACCGGCGAGACCGGCGACGATCAGCAGTACCACCGCGGCCAGCGCGCCCCTCACACCACCTCCAGCGTCACGGTCTGCACGATGTTGTCGTGATAGCCGGCGGCGTTGACCGTGAGTGCGTCGGGTTGTCTTGCGCCGTTGCGGCTGCGCGCCCGTACCGCCACGGTCAGCGTCCCGCTGGCCGAGGTGTCGAGCGGCAAGTGAAACTCGCGCCACGCGTAACGCCCGAGGTTGCGTCCGAGCGTGGCATCGCGCCAGCTGCGGCGGCCGTCGACCGAGATCTCCACGCCCTCGATGCCGGCGCCGTTGTCCCACGCCTTGCCAGCCAGCGTGGCGGCAACCCCGCGATGCAGCCGCGCACCCGACACGTGGCTCGTGATCAGTGAGTTCACCAGTATCTCGGTGATGGGAGTGGTCTGCGGGGTCTCCTGGGAGGCGAAGCGGTAACCGGGGAAGGCGCCCGTCGGCAGCCGATACGCGGACTTCATCCAGAAGCCCTCGAAGGCCTGCGGCTCGACGCGAATATCGGTGAGATGTTTCATCCAGTAGGTGCCGGTCCAGCCCGGCACGATGAGCCGCGCCGGGGCGCCGTTCCAGTGCGGCAGCGGCCGGCCATTCATGGCGAAGGCGATGAGCGTGTTCTCATCCAGCGCCCGCTCGGCCGGCAGGCTTTTCACGAAATCGGGCGTAGCCGGCAAGACCGGCGTATCGGCGCCGTTGAACGCCACTTCCAGCGCATCGGGTGTGATCCGCGCCCGGCGCAGCACGTCGCGCAGCCGTACGCCGCTCCACAGCGCGTTGCCCATGGCCCCATTGCCCCATTGCACGCCGGCGGCGCGCGGGATGAACAGTCCGCGCCGGTTGCCCGAGCACTGGTTGACGGCCGCGAGCTCGACGCGCTCAAAGTCATGCTGCAACTCATGCAACGACAGGTTGAGCGCCGTGCCGACGCTGCTGCCGCCCACGGCAAGGCGCCAGGTGGCCGGATCGATCCGCGGAATCACCGCCAGGTGATAGCGGACGAAAAATACATCGTTGGGCGTAAACGCCGGGATCAGACCTTTAAGGGGCGTTTCGAAGTTCGGCGGGCGAAAGGCGTGCTGGATGAGGGGCCGCTTGCCGCTCAGCGTGCCGAACACCTCCCCAGGTGTGCTCTGCGCACCGGGCGCGCGGCTCGCCAGCCAGCCGCTGGCCGCACCGAGCAGAAGCTCCCGCCGTCTGATCATGTCAGTTCATAAGCACGCGCCGCCATCACTGCGGCGCAGATCAGGCGGTGCGCGCGTGCCCGCGAAGGCACGCGCGCACACACCCGATCGCATTACGAGCAGGCCTTGCCGCGGGCCGCGCGCGCGCCCTTGGCCTTGGCATCCGCTTCCGACATGTACGCGCCGGCCTTGGTCTTGCCGTACCACTCGTCGCCCTGGCAGTGATAGACGTTGTCCTTGGTGTTGACCCACACCTGTCCCGCGCCACCGCCCGGGGCCGCCGTCTTGGAGGCCGCCGGACCTGCGGACTTGGCTGCTTTGGCTGCCGCCGCCGGAGCTGCCGCCGCCGCCGCTGCCGGGGCTGCCGCAGCGGCTGGCGGTGCTGTCGAGGCTGCCGTTGCGGCTGCAGCGGACTTGTTCACGCCACCGTGACCACGGCACGCGCCGCGACCGGATTTCTCGGACGTCGTGCCGTCCTTGCAGGTGACCGGCGTGCCCGAGCTGCTCGAGCTCGCAGCCGCCGCAGGAGCCGCCGCCGCAGCGCCGGCCGCCGGGGCTGCCTTGCTGGTCGACTCGGCCTTTTGCACACCACCATGGCCCTTGCACCCACCCTTACCGGCCTTGGTGGCCGTCGTGCCGTCCTTGCATGTGGGCAAGGGGGCGGTGGAGGCATCCTGCGCCAGCGTCAGGGCCGGAGCGGCCAGCAATGCCACAGATAAGAACGCGCCACAAATCAAACCATTGAGCTTCGAGACATTCATCTGCAGTTCTCCCTTGGGACACCGCTTTATTTTCGGGGCGCCAGAATACTCCAAAAGACTACCGGGGCGAAAACCGGCGCCCGCTGCGCCGCTTGCGCCCGGCACAGCTGAGAACCTGGCGGACGTAGTAGGCTTCCGTGCCATGAACACCCGCATGTCGTGCCTGCTCGCCGCCTGGATTCTCGCCACCGCCCTGCCCCTGCCGGCCTCAGCCGCCTGGCTGGACCGCGAGGAGGCGATCATGGGGACGCGCGTGTACGTGCAGCTGTGGGCGGACGATCCGGACAAAGGCGATGCGGCCATCTCGGCCGTCATGGCCGATATGCGGCGCATCGACAATCTCATGAGCCGCTACAAGCCCGACAGCCAGCTGTCGCAGATCAACGCCCGCGCCAACTTCGAACCGGTGCAGGTGGACAAGGAGCTGTTCGACCTGATCAAGCTGTCCACGCACTACTCGCAGATCACCGAGGGCGCCTTTGACATCACCTATGCGAGCGTCGGCCACCTCTATAACTACCCCGCCCACATCCGCCCCACCGAAGCGCAGATCAAGGCGGCGCTGCCGGCGGTCAACTGGCGCAACATGCTGTTCGACGATGTGAACCACACCATCCGCTTCGAGCACCCGGGCATGCGCATTGACCTCGGGGGTATCGGCAAGGGCTACGCGGTGGATCGGGGCATTGCGATCCTCAAGGAACACGGCATTCGCCACGCGCTGGTGACGGCCGGCGGCGACAGCCGCTTCATCGGCGACCACATGGGGCGTCCGTGGCTGGCGGCGATCGCCAATCCCGACGACCCGCACAATCCGCTCAAGGTCGTGACCCGGATCCCGATAGCCGATGCAGCGGTGTCAACCTCCGGGGATTACGAGCGCTACTTCGACGAGAACGGCGTGCGCTACCACCACATCATAGATCCGCACACCGGACATTCGGCCAGCAAGGTGCGCAGTGCCACCATCATCGGGCCAACCGCCACTCAGACCGACGGCATGTCGAAGACCGCATTTGTGCTCGGGCCGGAGAAGGCCATGGAAATCATCAACCGCATGCCCGAATACGATGCGGTGTTCGTGACGCCCGACGGGCGCATGCTGTACTCCAACGGCCTGCGACCCGCCCGCCCCCGCCCCGCGGGGGCACCGCCGGCGCCGCCGTCCGCGCGCTCAGCGCCGCCGCCGACCTCTACTGCGACGAGCCCGCGCGCCCAGCCTTGAGCAGCGAATCGATCTCCGCCTCGGCGGCGAGCCAGTCCTCGGCCTCGCGGCCAGGCGCAAAGCCGCGCCGCTCGGCACGCAGGTAGGCGCGCTCGGCGATCATCGCGCGGCGTGCTGCGGCGCTGACGGGGCGCGTGCCGGCAGCGGTGGAGCGCCCGAGGACCGTGCGCCGCGTCGCGGGCCTGGTGGCGCTCGTATCGGTGGTGCGTCGGGTGGCCATGGTGTCCTCCTGTGTTTAGCGGGCTTTGCGCTTGAGCGCCGCTCGCGTCCGGCGCACGACCCCGGGCTTGTGAGCCGCGTGGGCCGACACGTCCAGGGCGTTCAGGTACTTGCGAAAGTCCCTTCCAAGATCCGGATGTCCGAGTGCGTACTCGACCGTCGCCTGCAGGTAGCCGAGCTTGCTGCCGCAGTCGTAGCGCTTGCCGCTGAAGCGATAGGCGTACACGGCTTCCTCGCGCATGAGCGCGGCGATACCGTCGGTGAGCTGGATCTCGCCGCCCGCGCCGGAGCCGATGCGCTCCAGGTGTTCGAAAATCGCCGGCGCGAGTACGTAACGGCCGACGACGGCGAGATTGGAGGGGGCAACCGCGGGCTTGGGTTTCTCGACAATGCTGCGCACGCGGCTGGTCGTGGACTTATCCGCCTCGACCGCCACGATGCCGTACTTCTCCGTGTCCCGGCGGGGCACTACCTCCACGCCGAGCACGCTGGCGCGCTTGGCATCATAGACCTGCGCCATTTGCGCCAGACACGCCACGTCGCTTCTGATCAGGTCATCCGCGAGGTGCACGAAGAACGGCTCCGCGCCCACCGCCGGCTGCGCACATAACACGGCGTGCCCGAGTCCGAGCGGCGCGGACTGGCGGATGTAGATGCAGGACGCGTAGGACGGCAGCACGCTGCGCAGCTGCTTGACCAGGTCACTCTTGCCCTGGCGGTCGAGCATCGCCTCGAGCTCGGAGTCGGAATCGAAGTGGTCCTCGATGGCGCGCTTGGAGGCGCCGGTGATGAACACCAGGCGCCGGGCGCCGGCGGCGAGCGCCTCCTCCACCGCGTACTGGATGAGTGGTTTGTCGACGACCGGCAGCATCTCCTTGGGACTCGCCTTGGTCGCCGGCAGGAAGCGCGTGCCACGGCCGGCCACCGGAAATACGGCAGTGCGGATCACCGACTTCGAACTCGTCCTCATCAATTTCCTCCTGCAGCCTGATCGACACGCTCCGCCCATTTGAACACCGCCGGCCGCATGCTGTCCCAGCCGTGGCACTTCGGGCAGCGCCAGTACCAGCCGACACTGTTCAGTCCGCACTCATCGCATTGATAGCGCCCGCCGGCATCCCCGATGCGGGTGAGCAGCGCACTCAGGGAGCTGGCTTCTGCGGCCGACTGCACCCCGCCGCCGAGCTCCCCTGCCACCTGCGGCAGGAGCGTCTCGTCTTCCGGAGGCGCGGCCGTCGCCAGCAGCCACGCTACCTGCCGCGGCGTCACCCGTCCGCCATGGCGCAGCCGCTCGCCAAGCTCGTCGATGGCGCTGGCGCTGCCGGTGCGGCGCGCGATGATCAGCACCGCCGGGATGATCTCGAGTGCCAGCCCCGGAGAGGTTTCGAGTGCCTTGAGGTACAGCAGCAGCGCGCCGGCCGAATCGCCCGCCTGCTCGGTGATGCGCGCGGTGAGGATGTCGGCGCGCGGCAGATCCGCCTGGTGACTGCGGGCCTGGCGCAGGAGCGTACGCGCGCGCTCGGCGTCGCCCTGCACCAGCGCGTGCTCGGCGAGCTCGCACAGGTAATGCGCGGCCACCCGGCCGCGCTCGGCCTGCACGCTGGCGGGCAGCTCGTGAAACACCTTGAGTGCCTTGGCCCAGTCCCCCTGGGTTTCGTAGATTCCCACCAGCTGATCGAGCGCGATGTTGCGGTACTCGCGCGAGGCGGCGAGTTCCTCGAGCACCCGTTCGGCGCGGTCCATGAGACCTGCGCTCTGGTAATCGAGCGCCAGCGCGAAAGCCGCCTTGTCGGCAAGTCCGGCGCCCTCCTGCTCGCGCAGCCGCGAGTGGATCGCAATGGCGCGGTCCACTTCACCGCGCCGGCGGAACAGACTCCCGAGGGCAAACTGGATTTCGGCGGCGTCGCCGTCGGCTTCGGCCATGCGCGCGAAGATCTCCGCGGCGTGATCAAAGCGGTCGTTGATCAGGTGATCGAGGCCGACGTAATAGTCGCGCGGCAGCCGCACGGTGCGCGCGGCGCCGTTGCGGCGCCCGAGATACCAGGCCGCGAAGCCCACCAGGATGAAGGCCAGCCCGAGCAGCAGTGGAGGCAGCTCAAACACGCCTGCGACGATATCAGGTCCGTGTGTCTGACAATAAGCGGGCGGCTCGGGGCATCAGTGGGAGTCGAGCACCGGCAGCTTCCAGTCCCCGTCCAGGCCCGCGCCGAGCTCGAGGTAGTCGGAAGGGTCCTTGTGGCAGCTCCTGACGGGCTGGGGATCCAGCGTATGCAGGTCCGAGGTCCAGCAGTCCCCGACGATCGAGCAATAGCAGGCCTGGAAGGTAAGCACACCGCGGGCGGCGGAGAAGCCCTGCCAGAGTGCGACGTTGGAGGGGGTGCGTACCAGTTTGAGCATGGTGAGCGTCTCGCGGGCGCGCAGCACGCCGATGAGACTCGACTCCTGACCCACACCGATGTCTTTCAGGTCCTCCTTGGTAACCCCCTGGGGCAGCCCGCAGCACGCCTGCAGCAGTTCCACAAAGCCGCGGATGGGCTTGCCCTGGTAGCGCACGACGAGCGATTTTAAGATCGCGGCTCCGGCGCCGTCGTTGCTGATGCCGACCGAAACCACCTGCGTGCCATTCTCGACGCCCGCGGAGCTCGTGAACTGCAGGAAAGGCCAGGAGTTCGCCGCCACCAGACGCGACTGCACCTGGCCTAAGTGAATGGCCACTGCGAGGGAGACCAGCGAGATCAGGATCGCAGAACCTGCGACCGCGAAATCCAGCAGCCGATGACCGGTGCGGTGGGGCTCAAGCCGCACGCCGTCCGCGTCGGTGCTCAAGGGGGTGTGCGGCGGGCGCACCTCAGGGGGTGCCGCGGTCGGCCGCGGCACGGCGGGTCGCACGGCGGGCGTCGCGTCGTCCCCGGGCACCTCGTCCACGCTCAGTCCCGGATCGGGCGGTCGGCGCCGTCGTTGACCCGCTCGCGCAGGTCCTTACCGGGCTTGAAGTGCGGGACGTGCTTGCCCGAGAGCGCCACCGCCTCGCCGGTCTTGGGATTGCGTCCCTGGCGTGGCGGGCGGAAGTGCAGCGAGAAGCTGCCGAAGCCGCGGATCTCGATGCGCTCTCCCTGCGAGAGCGCATCGCTCATGATCTCCAGGATCTGCTTGAGCGCGAGCTCAACGTCCTTCGCCGGCAGATGCTTCTGCTTGGCGGTGATGATCTCTATGAGTTCCGACTTCGTCATGCGCTGTTGGCACGCGCGCTCTAGTTACGCTCACCGGAGCCGATTTGCTCCTTCAGCAGATCGCCCAGGCTGGTGCCGGAAGAGCTGCCGGATTCTGAGCGATAGCTGGAAACCGCCTCGGCTTCCTCGTGCATTTCCTTGGCCTTGATCGACAGGGAAATGCTGCGCGACTTGCGGTCAACGCCGGTGAACTTCGCCTCGATCTCTTCGCCGACCTTCAGTACCGCGCGCGCGTCTTCGACGCGATCGCGGCCCAGCTCGGAAGCCCGCAGCTGCCCTTCGATTCCGTTGCCCAGATCGATAATGGCGCCGCGCGCGTCGACTTCCTTCACCACGCCGCGCACCACCGTGCCCTTGGGATTGTCGGCGATGTAGGCGGAGAACGGGTCCTTCGCCAGCTGCTTGATGCCGAGGGAAATGCGCTCGCGCTCCGGATCGATCGACAGCACCATGGCTTCGAGCTGCTGGCCCTTCTGGTAGTTGCGCACCGCTTCCTCACCGGGCTGATCCCAGGAGATGTCCGAGAGGTGCACCAGGCCGTCGATGTTGCCGGGAAGACCGATGAAAATACCGAAGTCGGTAATGGACTTGATCTGCCCGCCGACCTTGTCGCCGCGGTTGTAGTTCTCGGCGAACTCTTTCCAGGGATTCGCCTGGCACTGCTTGAGCCCGAGCGAGATGCGGCGGCGCTCCTCGTCGACGTCGAGCACCATGACCTCGACTTCCTGGCCGGTGTGCACGACCTTGGCCGGATTGACGTTCTTGTTGGTCCAGTCCATCTCCGAGACGTGTACCAGACCTTCAACGCCGTCCTCGATCTCCACAAACGCGCCGTAGTCGGCGATGTTGGTGATCTTGCCGAACACCCGCGTGCCGGAGGGGTAGCGGCGTGCAATGTTCTCCCACGGATCCGCGCCCAGCTGCTTGAGCCCCAGGCTCACACGCGAGCGCTCGCGGTCGAACTTCAGGATCCGCACCTCGATCTCTTCGCCGACCTTCACCACTTCGGAAGGATGCTTGACGCGCTTCCACGCCATGTCGGTGATGTGCAGCAGTCCATCGATGCCGCCCAGGTCCACGAACGCACCGTAGTCGGTGAGGTTCTTGACCGCGCCGCGCACCACCGCGCCTTCCTGCAGGTTGTCCATGAGGGCGCTGCGCTCGGCGGAAAATTCCTGCTCCACCACCGCGCGGCGCGACACCACCACGTTATTGCGCTTCTGGTCGAGCTTGATGACCTTGAATTCCAGCGGCTTGTTTTCGAGGTACGAGGTGTCGCGCACCGGGCGCACGTCCACCAGCGATCCGGGCAGGAAGGCGCGCACGTTCTCGATTTCCACCGTGAAGCCGCCCTTGACGCGACCGGTGATGACACCGGTGACGATCTCGGCTTTGTTGAATGCCTCTTCGAGCCGCGTCCAGGTGCGCGCGCGCTTGGCTTTCTCGCGCGACAGGCGCGTCTCGCCGGTGCCGTCCTCGACCGAGTCGAGGGCTACCTCGACCGAATCGCCAGCCTTGACCTCAACCTCGCCGCGTTCATTCTTGAACTGCTCGAGGGGGATCACGGCCTCGGACTTCAGTCCGACATTGACGATGACGACGTCGTCGGTGACGTCGATGATCAGTCCGGTAAGGATCATCCCCGGACGGATGCGCTGATTGGCGAGACTCTGCTCGAAGAGCTGGGCGAAACTTTCTGTCATACCTTCACTTCGCACGCCGGCGGCGTGCATGTACTGAACCCTCATCCTGTGGTCCAGGAAAAACTAACGGGCACGCGCGTCCTGCACATGCCGACCTGAAAAAACTTTGCGTGGCTTAAGGCCACAGGGCTCGCGCGGCCCCCAGTTCCAGCACCCGCTGCACCACCGCCCCGACCCCAAGGCCAGTCGAATCGATCACGCACGCGTCGGATGCAGCCTTCAAAGGCGCTACCTGCCGGGTCTCATCCCTCAGGTCCCGCTCGGCTATCTCACGCGAAAGGCCGGCAAGGCTAACATCGGATCCCTTGTCTTTCAACTGCTTATGCCGGCGCAGGGCCCGCTCTTCGGGGGTGGCGGTCAGGAATATCTTAAGGAGTGCCTGGGGAAATACCACGGTGCCCATATCGCGCCCGTCCGCCACCAGCCCCGGGGGCGTGGCGAAGGCCCGTTGCCGGACCAGCAGCGCCGAGCGGACCTCAGGCCAGGCCGCCACCCGCGAGGCCCCCTGGCCTGCCGTTTCGGAGCGGATTTCGCGCCCCACGTCCTGCCCGTCGAGCATCACCCGCTCGCTGCCGGCCGCATCGGCGCCGAAGCGCACGTCCATGGCCGCAGCAAGCCGCGCGTGCCCCTGTGTGTCCCCGGGCGTGAGTCCCGCCTGCGCACCCGCGAACGCCACCAGGCGGTAAAGGGCGCCGCTGTCCAGCAGGTGCCATCCGACTTTCTGCGCGACCGCGCGACTGATGGTGCCTTTGCCCGAACCACTCGGGCCGTCGATGGTGACAATGGGACACTCGGAAGGCGCGCTCATGCGGAAGGCAGTGTCCGTCAAAGCGCCTCGACCGCCAAGCCGACCGAGCGCGCACTTTCCACGAAGCCGGGGAAGGAGGTGGCGACGTTGGCGACATCGAGAATCTCGATGGCCGCGCGGGCGCGCAGCGCCGCGACCGCAAACGCCATCGCAATGCGGTGATCGCCGCGGCTGTCGATCGTCCCGCCGCTTAAGATCTGCGCGCCCCGGATCCACAGTCCATCGGGCAGCAGCTGGTGCTCGACGCCGAGGTTCGCAAGGCCCGCCGCCATCGCCTCCAGGCGATCGCTTTCCTTGACGCGTAACTCCAGCGCCCCACGCACCAGCGTCTCACCGCTCGCGCAGGCGGCGGCGATGAAAAACACCGGGAGCTCGTCGATGGCGAGCGGCACCAGGGCTTCCGGGACGGTGATGCCGTGCAGTGCGCTCTTGTGCACCTCAATGTCCGCCACCGGTTCGGCGTGCGGCGCGCCGGCGGTCCGCGGGTGCAGGCGGATGTCGGCGCCCATGCGCGTGAGCAGTTCCAGAAGTCCGGTGCGGGTCGGATTCACGCCCACGTTCTTGAGCAGCAGTCCCTGCCCGGCCGCAAGACACCCGGCGACCAGGAAGAACGCCGCCGAGGAAAAATCCGCCGGCACGTCCACCTGAGTCGCACGCAGGGCCTGTCCGCCATCGAGACTGATGCTGCGCCCCTCGTGCAGCAGCTGCACACCAAAGGCGCCGAGCATGCGCTCGGTGTGATCGCGCGAGGGGGCGGGCTCGGTGATGTGGGTGCGCCCGGCGGCGTTGAGACCGGCGAGCAGCAGCGCCGACTTCACCTGCGCGCTCGCCACCGGCAGGCTGTAGTGAATCGCCCGCAGGTGCGGGGTACCGCGGATCTCAAGTGGCGGCCGCCCGTCGTGGGTGCGGATGCGCGCGCCCATCATCTCCAGCGGCGCGACCACACGCTGCATCGGACGGCGCATCAGCGAGGCATCCCCGATGAGGGTTGAATCGAAACTCTGCGGCGCAAGCAGCCCCGCAAGCAGGCGCATGGCGGTGCCGGCGTTGCCCAGATCCAGCGCCTTGCGCGACGCGGCGAGTCCCCGCCCACCCACACCGTGAACCACGATCTGCGTGTCCTGCGGACGCTCGATCGCGACGCCGAGCGCCTCGAGCGCGCGCGCGGTGGCGAGACAATCCTCGCCCGCCAGAAAGCCGCTGATACGCGTGTCCCCGGTTGCGATAGCGCCGAGCATCAGTGCGCGGTGGGAAATCGACTTGTCTCCCGGCACGGTAAGTTCGCCGGCGAGGTGCCCGCCCGCGGCCACCCGCAGCCGCGCGACGGTGGCCGCGCTCGCGCCGGCGT
This sequence comes from uncultured Gammaproteobacteria bacterium, assembly GCA_963718865.1. GTDB lineage: Bacteria > Pseudomonadota > Gammaproteobacteria > Steroidobacterales > Steroidobacteraceae > 13-2-20CM-66-19. The sequence continues at coordinate 660,119 of CAVRAE010000003.1, forward strand.
CGGTCACTGCACCGCCCGCGGATAAGATCCGAGCACGCGGCACAAAGAGGCGCGTTTTTTCAATGCCGCCAGCGCCCGCGCCACCTTCGGGTCATCGGCATGGCCCTCGAGGTCCATGAAAAAGACGTAATCCCACTTGCGCCGATGCGAGGGGCGCGATTCGATGCGCGTGAGGCTGACGCGATGCCGCGCGAGCGGCTCGAGCAGGCGGTGCAGCGCCCCGGGGGCATCGGCGCGACTCACCGAAACCAGCAGCGTGGTGCGATCCTCGCCGCTGGGCGTGAAGAGCTTGCGCCCCAGCACCAAAAAGCGCGTCGTGTTATCGGCGCGATCCTCGATCTGCGCCGCCAGCACCTTAAGGCCGTACACCTCCGCGGCGGTGTCCCCGGCGATGGCGGCGCTGCCTTTCTCATCGCGGGCCCGGCGCGCGCCCTCGGCGTTGCTCGACACGGGAACCTGCTCGATGCCGGGCAGGTGTGCGTCGAGCCAGCCGCGGCACTGGGCGAGGGACTGCGGATGCGAACAGACCCGCTCGACGCGCGACAGCGAGCCCGTCAGCCCCATGAGATGGTGACGGATGCGCAGCTCCACTTCGCCGCAGATTTTGAGCGGCGAGGTGAGGAAGCGGTCGAGAGTGTGATTGACCGTCCCTTCGGTGGAATTCTCGATGGGCACGACGCCGAAATCGGCGCTGGCCGCCTCCACCTCGTGAAACACCTCGTCTATGGAGCCCAGCGGCAGTGCCCGCACGGAATGACCGAAGTGATTCAGCACCGCCGTCTGGGTGAAGGTGCCTTCGGGACCCAGGAACGCGACCTTGAGGGGCTCCTGCTGCGCCAGACACGCGGACATGATCTCGCGGAACAGCCGCAACACCTCCGCGTCCTTCAGTGGGCCGGCATTGCGCGCACGCGCCAGTCGCAGCACCTGCGCCTCGCGCTCCGGCCGATAAAAATCCACCGTCCGGCCGGCACCGGTCTTGGAGATCCCGACCTGCTGCGCGAGCCGCGCCCGTTCGTTGATGAGCCGCTGGAGTTGCTCATCGACCGCGTCGATGCGGGCGCGCACCTCCTCGAGCTGCGGACGCAGCCGGGAGTTGTGCGGCGCCGGCCGCGACGCGCGTGCCGAGTCTCGCCGCTTGCGCTTAGGTGTGGCCATGGTTTGCCGTGCCGCGCGCCCTACACCCGGCGCGCCGACTGCACCCCGTTTATCGCGCGCAGCGCGTCCAGCAATCCCTCGCTCACCACCCCGTCGGCATCGATCAGCGTGTAAGCCACCTCGCCGCGCGATTTGTTCAGGAGGTCTGCGATGTTGATTTTCTGCGCCGCGAGGCAGGTGGAGATCTGCCCCACCATGTTGGGCACGTTGCGGTTGGCGATGGCGATGCGCGTGGTGTTGGGCAGACGCGGCAGCACCGCTTCCGGGAAGTTGACGCTGTTTTTGATGTTGCCGTTTTCCAGAAAATCGCGCAGCTGCTCGGCCACCATCACCGCGCAGTTCTCTTCGGCCTCGCCGGTGGAGGCCCCAAGGTGCGGCAGGGTCACGACCTGCGGGTGATCCTTGAGCGCTCGCAGCGGGAAATCGCATACGTAAGCGTGCAGCTTGCCGGCGTCGAGCGCCGCCAGCACCGCCTGCGTGTCGACGATCGCGGCGCGCGCGAAATTGAGGATGGTCGCGTCTTTTTTCATCAGCGCCAGGCGCGCGGCGTTTACCAGGCCGCGGGTGTGCTCGTTCAGCGGCACATGCACGGTGATGGCATCGGCGCGCGCGAACAGATCCTCCATCGATCGCGCCTGCTCGACGCTCGAGGACAGCTGCCAGGCGCGCTGCACGGTGATCTGCGGATCGTAGCCGAGGACCTTCATGCCGAGCGCGAGTGCGGAGTTGGCGACTTCCACCCCGATCGCGCCCAGGCCCACCACTCCGAGCGTGCGCCCCGGCAGCTCAAAGCCCACGAAGGCTTTCTTGCCTTTCTCCACCGCCGCCTCGATCGCCGCGTCGTCGCCGGTCAGCGAGCGCGCGAACAGCCACGCGGGACCGAGGTTACGCACCGCGAGCAGCAGACCCGCCAGCACCAGTTCCTTGACGGCGTTGGCGTTGGCCCCGGGGGTATTGAACACCGGGATGCCGCGGTGGCTTAAGTCCGCGACCGGAATGTTGTTGACGCCGGCACCGGCGCGCCCCACCGCGCGCACGCTCGCGGCCACGGGAGCCGCGTGCATGTCGGCGGAGCGCAGCAGGATCGCGTCCGGGTTCGCCAGATCGTTGCCGATCTCGTAGCGCTCGCGCGGCAGCCGCGAGAGCCCCGTGGCACTGATGTTGTTGAGTGTGAGGATGCGGTAGGTCATGGGATCAGCCGTGCCGGCGCGCGAATTCCTGCATGAACGCGACCAGCGCGCTCACACCCTCGAGCGGCATGGCGTTGTAGATGCTGGCGCGCATGCCTCCCACCAGGCGGTGGCCGGCGAGATTGCTGAGCCCGGCGGCCTGCGCGGCGGCGAGAAAGCTCTGGTCGAGTGACGGGTCACGCAGCGTGAACGGCACGTTCATCCACGACCGGCACGGCACCGCGACCGGGTTGGCGTAAAAACCCGAAGCGTCGATCGCGCTATAAAGCAGTTGCGCCTTGGCGCGGTTGCGTGCGCCGATCGCGGCGAGCCCGCCTTGCGCCTTCAACCAGCGCAACACCAGGCCGGCGACGTACCAGGCGAACGTCGGCGGCGTGTTGAGCATCGAGCCCTCATCCGCCATGGCCTTATAGTCCCAGACGCGAGGGATGCCGGGACGCGCCTTGCCGATGAGGTCCTCGCGCACGATCACCACCGTAAGCCCCGCCGGCCCGAGGTTTTTCTGCGCGCCGGCGTAGATGAGGCCGAATTTCGCCACCTCGATCGGCCGCGACAGGATGGTCGAGGACATGTCGGCCACCAGTGGCACCGCGGCGCTTGCCGGCACGTAGGGAAATTCCACGCCACCGATGGTTTCATTCGGCGTGTAGTGCAGGTAGGCCGCGTCCGCGCTGAGCTTCACACTCGTGGGATCCGGGACGGTCGTGTAGCCGGAGGCGGCTTCATCGGCGGCGACATTGACTGTGCCCACCAGACGCCTGGCCTCGCCGATGGCTTTTTTGGACCAGACGCCGGTGTTCAGATAGTCCACGATGCTGTCCGCGCGCGCCAGGTTCAGCGGGATGGCGGCGAACTGGCCGGTGGCGCCGCCTTGCAGGAACAGCACCTTGTAGCTTGCCGGGACACTCAGCAGCTCCCGCAGCAGCCCTTGCGCCTCCTCGGCCACGCCCATGAAGGCCTTGCTGCGATGGCTGATTTCCATGACCGACATGCCCGAGCCGCGCCAGTCGAGCAGTTCGTCACGGGCCTGTTCCAGCACCGGGGCGGGCAACGCGGCCGGCCCCGCGGCGAAATTAAATACGCGCACGAGCGCCCTTATTGGGTCGTTAAAACCACGGGAATTGCGCCGATCTTAACAACGACCGCGGCTGCCGCGGTAAGAACTTTTTGGTTTAAGGTTCAACCACCGGCGGCTCATCCGCACCCGCATCGGGCGCGTCCCCGGCCGCCGCGCCCTCGTCGGCGCCAACCTCGCACGCCTCCAGGCTCTCGATGCGCTCGATCCCGACCAGGCGCTCGCCTTCTCCCAGGCGGATGAGTCTCACGCCCTGGGTGTTGCGCCCCTGTACCGAGATTCCGTCCACCGCCGTGCGCACCAGCGTGCCGGTCGAACTGATGAGCATGATTTCCTGCCCCGCCATGACCTGCAGCGCGGCGACGGTGTCGCCGTTGCGGTCCGAGGTCTGCAGCGCGATCACGCCCTGGCCGCCGCGGCCATGGGGCGGAAAATCCGCGAGCGGGGTGAGCTTGCCGTAACCACTCGCCGAAGCGGTGAGCACGTGCCCGTCGCCGACCACGATGAGGGCGATCAGGGACTGCTCGGGACCTAAGCGGATGCCGCGCACCCCCGCCGCCTCGCGGCCCATGTGGCGCACCTCACTCTCATGGAAGCGGATGGCCTTGCCGCCGCTGGAGACCAGCACCACTTCGCGCTCGCCGTCGGTGATGGCCACCCCGACCAGCTGGTCATTGTCCACCAGGTCCACGGCGATGATGCCGGTGGAACGCGGCCGCGAGAACGACGCCAGCGGGGTCTTCTTCACCGTGCCGGCGCGGGTCGCCATGAACACGAAGTGCTGCTCGTCGTACTGCTTCACCGGCAGCAGCGCGTTGATCTTTTCGCCCTCCCCGAGCGGCAGCAGGTTCACCATCGGCTTGCCGCGCGCGCCGCGGCCGGCTTGCGGCAGCTCGTAGACCTTGAGCCAATACACCTTGCCGCGGTTGGAGAAGCACAACACGGTGTCGTGCGTGTGCGCGACGAACAGCTTCTCGACGAAATCCTCGTCCTTGACGGCGGTCGCGGTCTTGCCGCGCCCCCCGCGCCGCTGGGTCTGGTACTCGGTGAGCGGCTGCGACTTCGCATAGCCGGCGTGCGACAGCGTCACCACCACGTCCTGCGGCTCGATGAGATCCTCGGTGGTGAGATCCAGGTGGTCGCGGTTGATCTCGGTGCGGCGCGCGTCGCCGTAGGCCTCGCGCACTTCGAGCAGCTCGCCACGCACCACCTGGGTGAGGCGCTCGGGACGGGCGAGGATATCGCTTAAGTCGCTGATGTTCTGCAGCAGCTCGCGGTACTCGGCGATGATCTTGTCCTGCTCGAGTCCCGTCAGACGATGCAGGCGCATGTCGAGAATCGCCTGCGCCTGCGCTTCCGAGAGGTGATAGCCGTCGGCCTTGAGGCCAAATTCGGCAGCCAGGAGCTGCGGGCGCGTGTCAATGGCGCCGGCGCGCTCCAGCAGCTGCGTCACCACGCCCGGTGCCCACACGCGTGCCACCAGTGCGGTGCGCGCCTCGGCCGGCGAGGCCGCCGCCTTGATGAGCGCGATCACCGGGTCGATGTTGGTGAGTGCGACCGCCAGGCCCTCGAGGATGTGGGCCCGTTCGCGCGCCTTGGCGAGATCGTAAATGGTGCGCCGCGTGACCACCTCGCGGCGATGGCGGATGAAAGCCTCCAGCATCTCCTTGAGCGACATGAGCTTCGGCTGCCCGTCCTGCAGCGCCACCATGTTGATGCCGAACACCGTTTCCATCGGCGTCTGCGCATACAGGTTGTTGAGGACGATCTCGGTGACTTCGCCGCGCTTCAGCTCGATGACGATGCGCATGCCGTCCTTGTCGGACTCATCGCGCAGGCCATCGCTGGCAATGCCGTCGATGAGTTTCTCGCGCACCAACTGCGCGATACGCTCGATGAGGCGTGCCTTGTTGACCTGGAAGGGAAGCTCGGTGACCACGATCGCCTGGCGATCGGCCTTGCCGACTTCCTCGATGGTGACGCGCGCGCGCACCGACAGGCGCCCGCGGCCGGTGCGGTAGGCGGTGGCAATTTCCTGGGCGCCGTTGATGATGCCGCCGGTCGGGAAGTCCGGACCCGGCATGTGCTGCATGAGCGTCGCCAGCGGCACCGCCGGGTCATCCAGCAGCGCCAGACACGCGTTCACCGTCTCGGTGAGGTTGTGCGGCGGAATATTGGTCGCCATGCCGACCGCGATCCCGGTCTGCCCATTGATAAGCAGGTTCGGCACCCGCGACGGCAGCACCGAGGGCTCGTGCTCGGATTCGTCGTAGTTGGGCGTGAAGTCGACCGTGTCCTTTTCGATATCCGCGAGCAGCTCGCTAGCAATACGCGACATGCGCACTTCGGTGTAGCGCATGGCCGCGGGCATATCGCCGTCGACCGAACCGAAATTGCCCTGGCCGTCGACCAGCAGGTAGCGCATGGAAAACGACTGCGCCATGCGCACGATGGTGTCGTACACCGCGGTATCGCCGTGCGGGTGGTATTTGCCGATGACATCCCCGACCACGCGCGCGGACTTCTTGTAAGGCTTGTTCCAGTCGGTGCCCAGCTCGCGCATGGCGTACAGCACGCGCCGGTGCACCGGTTTTAAGCCGTCACGTACGTCGGGCAGCGCGCGCCCGACGATGACACTCATGGCGTAGTCGAGGTAGGAGTTGCGCATCTCCTCTTCGAGACTGACGGGCAGGACTTCGCGGGCGATATCAGCCATTTACTAAGGCGACCAGAGTTAAACGCGAAGTTTATCATGAAGCGCTGGCGTAACCGGCGGGCTTCAGGGGCGCGTGCGCTTCGCCTGCCGATATACTGCGCACGATGTCCAGCACCCACGCCGCCAGTGCCGCGAATGCCGACCCGGACGAGCTGCGCAAGTTCGACGCGCTGGCGGCGCGCTTCTGGGATGCGCACGGGGAGTTCCGTCCGCTGCACCTGCTCAACCCGGTGCGCTCGCAGTTCATCGCCGGGCACGCGCGGCTGCCCGGCGCGCGGCTCCTGGACGTCGGCTGCGGCGGGGGGCTGCTCGCCGAAGCGCTGGCGCGCGCCGGCGCGCAGGTGACCGCGATTGATCTCGCCCCGGGCATGATCGAGGTGGCGCGTCTGCACGCCGCGGAATCGGCCTTGAAGATCGACTACCGCGTCGGCGCGGCGGAGGAACTCCACGCGGGCGCTGGCGGCGCATTTGAGGTCGTCACCTGCATGGAAATGCTCGAGCACGTGCCCGAACCGCAGCGCACGATGGCAGCGCTCGCCGGCCTCACGCGCCCGGGCGGCGCGCTGTTCGTGTCCACGCTCAACCGCAACCTGAAGTCTTTCCTGCTCGCCATCGTCGGCGCGGAGTACCTCGCAAAGCTGCTGCCACGCGGCACGCACGAGTACGAAAAGCTCATCCGGCCGGCGGAGCTGGCGGGCTGGGCGAGGAGCGCCGGACTCACCCTGGAAGCACTCGCCGGCATCGCATTGAACCCCGTCACCGGGCACGTCTCTCTCACCCGCAACGTGGACGTGAACTATCTGGCGTATTTCAGGCGGCCCGCGGCAGGACCCGCAGCGGGTGCGGGGCCGTCATGAGCACACTCGTGATTTTCGCGGTCGCTCTCGCCGCGCTCCTGGCCGGTGCGGTGCTCGGCATGCTGGTGGGGCATATCCGCGCCGCGCTGCGCATCGAGGGGCTGCGCGTCGCGCTCGCCGAGGCCCAGACCCGCCTGGAGGGGAGCCTGCTGCAGGACAAGGAGCGCGTGCAGCTGCTCGAGCAGTCCGAGACGCGCCTGCGGGTGGCGTTTGATTCCATCGCCGGTGCCACGCTGCGCAGCAACAGCGAGCTTTTTCTGCGGCTGGCGCGCGAGGCGCTCGGCCGCGACCAGGCACTCGCGCAAGGCGCGCTCAAGGAGCGCGAGATGGCCATCGCAGCGCTGGTGGAGCCGCTGCGCAGCGCGCTGCAACGCACCGAGGAGCAGGTGCAGACCATCGAGCGCGAGCGCCGTGACACCTTCAGCGCGCTGCGCACCCAGATCGAGACGCTCGCCGGCGGCCAGGTGCAGTTGCAGAAAGAGACCCGCAACCTCGTCACGGCGCTGCGCCGCCCGGAGGTGCGCGGCCGCTGGGGTGAACTCACCCTGCGCCGGCTGGTGGAACTGGCAGGGCTTTCCGAACACTGCGACTTCTCCGAGCAGCCCCAGGTGGCCGGGGAAGACGGCGCGCTGCGTCCGGACCTCGTGGTGCACATGCCGGAGGCGCGCGACCTGGTCATCGATGCCAAGACCCCGTTCGAGGCCTACCTGAGCGCGATCGATGCCAACACCGAAGAGGAGCGGCAGCAGGCGCTCAAGCGTCACGCCCAGCAGGTGGAGGCGCGCGTGCGCGAACTCGCCTCCAAGAGCTACTGGGCACAGTTCGAGCGCAGCCCCGAGTTCGCCGTGCTGTTTCTCCCGGGAGACCAGTTCCTCTCGGTCGCACTGGCCGAGCGCCCGCAGCTGCTCGAAACCGCGCTCGCACAGAACGTCATCATCGCCACGCCCTCGACGCTGATCGCACTCCTGAAGACGGTCGCGTACGGCTGGCGCCAGTCCGCCGTGGCGCACAACGCGGCGCTCATCCGTGACCTGGGCCAGGAACTGTACCGGCGGCTGAGTACCTTCGGCGGGCACCTCGGCCGCATGGGCCAGCGCCTGGGAGGCGCCGTCGAGGCCTACAACGCCGCGGTCGGCTCACTGGAGCGCCAGGTGATGTCGCAGGCGCGGCGCTTCAATGAGCTCGGGGTGACCGCGGACGCGCCGCTGGCGGAAATAGAACAGGTGACGCAGCTCACCCGCACCAGCAGCGCGCCCGCCGCGGTCGAATCCCCGAATGCCCACAAGGCCTGAGCTGCCGCCCACGCGGACGCTCGTGTCGCTCTACACCCCGGTGGCGCAGCGCCCCGCATTCTCAGCCCTGTGCGGTATCGAAGCGCAGATCGCCGCGAGCCTCGACTCGCGGGTCGATCACGAGGTCGCGCACGCGCGGCTCGCGTGGTGGCGCGAAGAATGTGCACGTACGGCGCAGGGGCAGCCGTCACACCCGCTCACCCAGACACTCGCGGGGAGCTTTGCGAGCTTCGGCCTGGGCGCGCCCGGCGGAATTTCCGGCTTCGTTGACACCGCCACCTGGGATCTCGCCGCGGCGACTTTCGAGACCGGCGCGCAGCTTAACGCCTATTGCGAACGCTGGGCGCAGGCCATGATCACGCCCCTGATGCAACTGGCTGCCGTGGCCGACGCGCACGCGCGCTCAGGTGTAAAACTCGGCGCCGCGCTGTGCGAAATCGACCTGCTGGCGAACCTCGCAGGCGATGCGACCCGGGGGCGCGTGCGCATGAGCCTCGCAGACCTGGCCGCCGCGCGGGCGGCCCCCGAACAACTCGCGCAACCGCCGTGGCCCGCGCCACTCGCGGCGGCGCTGCGCACCCGCCAGCGGCAGCTGCGCGCGCAACTCGCGGCGGCCGTGGGCGAACTGCCGCGCCACGCTCAGCCGGCGCTGCGCGGCATACTGGTGTGGGCGCGGCTCGCCGCGGCGCAGTCGTGGCGTTGCGAGCGCGCCTTGCCTCAGGCGCTCGGGCCGCGCGACCATCCCAGCCGCGACCATCATCGCCCCCAGGACTCCTGGTGGGCATGGAGCGCCGCACGGCGCGCCGCCGCCGGGCGTTTTGCACTTTGAGGAGGATAGCGAGCTTGACCGGCCCATTTGACCCGCGCACCCACGCCGCCCGTGCCGATGAGCTCGCCGGCCGGGTCATCGCCATCACCGGCGCGAGCAGCGGCATCGGCCACGCCGTGGCGCTCGCCTGTGCGCAGCACGCGGCCGAGGTGGTTCTCATCGGGCGCAACGCGAAGAAGCTCGAGGCGGTCCACGCCGAAATCGCCGCCAGCGGCGCGCCGCAGGCCAGCATCGCCGTGCTCGAGCTGGAAAAGGCGCTGGCGCGCGACTACGACCAGCTCGCCGATGCGCTGCTGGAACGCTACGGCCGTCTCGACGGCCTGCTGCACAATGCCGGGGTGCTCGGGACCCTGACGCCCATCGAGCACTACGACGTGCCGACCTGGTGCCGCGTATTGCACGTCAACCTCACCGCCGCGTTCGCCCTCACCCAGGTGTTGCTGCCGGCGCTGAAGAAGTCCGCCGATGCTTCCGTCGTATTCACCGCCAGCGCCGTGGGGCGCGAGGGCCGCGCCTACTGGGGCGCGTATGCCGTCTCGAAGTTCGCCATCGAAGGGTTGTCGCAGGTGCTGGCGGCGGAGCTGGAAGGCATCAGCCAGGTGCGCGTCAACACCCTGAATCCCGGGCGCGCGCGCACCGCGATGCGCCGTCAGGCGTACCCGGCCGAGGATCTCGAGACGCTGCCCCTGCCCGCGGCGCTCACCGCGCCGTATCTTGCGCTGCTGGGTCCCGCGAGCCGCGGTGTCACCGGCCAGGCGTTCGAGGCTCAGTGGCCCTCGGGCACGGCCGGCCCCGGCAGCAGCGCCGCCAGCTCCGGCGCGGTGAGTTCGCGGAACTGACCGCGGCCGAGCGCGCGCTCGAGCGTCACCGGGCCGAAATGCGTACGCATCACACGGCTGACGAGCGCGCCCTGGCGCTCGAATAGCTGCCGCACTTCCTTGCCACTCGCGCCACGCGCCACGAGCGTGTACCAGCGATTGGCGCCCTCGCCCCCCGCCGCTGCACAGCGCTCGACCGGCAGCTGTGCACCGCTGTCGAGCGTCCCCGCGAGCACCGCCTCGAGCTGGGTTTCGTTGAGCTCGCCGCGCACGCGCACGCCGAACTCGCAACGCAGCTCACGCACGCCGCGCTGCAGGCGCAGCGCGAGCTCCCCGTCGGCGGTCACCAGCTCAAGTCCGCCGTCCACGCGCGGCATCGGGCTCACGGCGATGAAGCGCCGGCCCGCACGCCGTGGCAGGCGCTGCAACAGCGCCGGCCGCGCGCAAGCCGCCTCCGGGTCGCCGCCGGTGGCCCCGGGAGCCGCCAGAGGTTCACCCGGGGAGCGGTGACACACAAACGCGTGCGCCTCGTCCGCGCCGGCGCGCGAGCGCACCAGCCGCCCATCGAGCCGCACCTGGTCGTGGGGGCCGACGCGCCCGCCGAGCCTCGCGAGCTCTCCGTTGACGGTGAGACGACCGGCGCGGATCCAGCCTTCCGCTTCACGCCGCGAGCCAAGCCCCGCGCGCGCCAGCATTTTCTGCAGTCGTTCGGGTCCCTGTGTGGGGAGTGTCGCGAGGGTGGCGGGCTCGACCGCGGTCGCGGCGGCGCGCGCGGGCATCGCCCGCTGCGCGCGTCCCGCACCGCTCGCGCGCCGCTGGGCGCCGGCGCGGCGGCGCACCGGGGCGCGCGGCATCAGCCGTCCAGGTCGCGCGGGCCGGCGACCAGCTCGCGGGCAGCGCTCGGGCCCGCCGACAGGCCCTCGTCCTCAGGGCCCTCATCAGCGTCCGGCGCCAGCACGTCTTCCTGCATCCCGAGCTGCAGGTTCACGTCGGCCATTGCCTTGAGCTCCGCCAGTGGTGGCAGCTCATCAAGACTGCGCAGGCCAAAATAATCGAGGAACTCGCGGGTGGTGCCCAGGAGCTCCGGATGCCCGGGGACGTCGCGATGGCCGACGACCCGCACCCAGTTGCGCTCGATCACGGTGCGGATGATGTTGGGATTTACCCCCACGCCGCGCACCGCTTCGATTTCCGCCCGCGTCACGGGCTGCCGGTAGGCAATCAGCGCCAGCGTCTCCAGCAGCGCGCGCGAATAACGTGCCGCGCGCTCCGGCCACAGGCGCGAGATCTCGCCCGACAGCTCACGCCGCACCTGAATGCGAAAACCGCTGGCGGTCTCCTTGAGCTCGATGCCACGGCCGGCGTACTCGGCCGCCAGGCCCGCGAGTGCCGCGCGCAGTTCCCGTAGCCCCGGGCACTGGTCCTCATCGAACAGCCGCGCGAGTTCCTCGAGCGGCAGCGCAGTCCCAGCGGCCAGCAGCGCCGCCTCGATGACGTTCCGGATGTATGTCTCGTTCATGTCGGCCCTCAGGCGGTCGGCGGCACGGTGGGGGTGTTGTCGGCGACGACGTGCAGCGTGCGGCTGGGTGCCGCGGCCCGCACGTGCAGCGGCGCGTAGGCTTCCGCCTGCACGATGTCGATCAGGCCTTCGCGCATGAGCTCCAGCAGCGCCACGAAGGTGATGGTAACGCCCATGCGGCCTTCCTCGGGGCGAAACAGCTGCATGAACGGCACGAAGCCCGCGACGCCCAGCGCGGCGAGGATGTCGCTCATGCGCTCGCCCACCGACAGGCGCTCACGCTCGATGTGATGATGGGCGAACATCTGTGAGCGCGCCACCACCTCCTTGAATGCGATCAGCATCTCCTGCAGGGTGACCTGCGGGAGGGTGCGCACCACCTGGCGCTCCCTGAGCTCCGCGGATGTCGGCCACACGTCGCGCTCGAGGCGCGGCAGCTCGTCGATCTCTTCGGCCGCGCGCTTGAAACGCTCGTACTCCTGCAGCCGCCGCACCAGCTCCGCGCGCGGATCCTCGTCGCCGTCCATCCCCGGCAATGCCGGGCGCGGCAGCAGCATGCGCGACTTGATCTCGGCGAGCGTCGCGGCCATCACCAGGTACTCCCCGGCGAGTTCCAGCTGCAGCCCCTGCATGAGCTCGATGTACTGCATGTACTGGCGCGTGATCTCCGCCAGCGGAATATCCAGGATATCGAGGTTGCGCCGCCGGATGAGGTACAGGAGCAGGTCGAGCGGCCCCTCGAAGGCCTCGAGGAACACCTCCAGTGCCTGCGGCGGGATGTACAGGTCGCGCGGTAACTGCGAGAACGGCTCGCCGTTCACCATCGCGAACGGCATCTCGACCTGCTCGTGCGACTCGTGTGCCGGCGGCGCCGCGGGCGCGGGGTTCGAGGCCACGATGGTAAGGGTCGGTTTGAGCTTCATGGGGCCACCGCCTTCACCTCAGTCGGCACGCAGATGCATGGCGCGGCGCACGTCCTCGAGTGTCTGGCGGGCGGCGTCGCGCGCCTTATCGGCGCCCTCGGCCACGATCCCACGCACCAGCTCCGGATTATCCTCGAATTCCTGCGCCCGCTTACGCATACCGTTCACTTCCTCGACGATGCGCTCAATCACCGGCTGCTTGCAGTCAAGGCAGCCGATGCCGGCGCTGCGGCAACCCTCGTTCACCCACTTGCGCGTCGCCTCATCGGAATAGATCTTGTGCAGATCCCACACCGGGCATTTTTCCGGGTCGCCCGGATCGGTGCGGCGCACGCGCGCCGGGTCGGTCTTCATGGCGCGCAGCTTCTGCACCACCACATCCGGATCCTCGCGCAGCCCGATGGTGTTGCCGTAGGACTTGGACATCTTGCGCCCATCCAGGCCCGGCACCTTCGGCGTGGCGGTGAGCAGCACCTGCGGTTCGGGGAGGATCGTGACCCCGGTACCCTCGAGGAATCCCAACAGCCGTTCACGGTCGGCGACCGTGATGCGGTTGTTCGCCTGCACCAGCGCCTGTGCCCGTTGCAGCGCCTCGGTGTCGCCGGTCTCCTGGTAGCGGCGGCGCAATTGCCGGTAGTTGGTGGCGTTGCGTCCCCCCAGGCTCTTCACCGCGCGCTCGGCCTTCGCCTCGAAGTCACTCTCCCGTCCGTAGAGGTGGTTGAAGCGGCGCGCCGCCTCGCGCGTCAGCTCCACGTGCGCCACCTGATCCTCGCCCACCGGCACGAAGGCGGCGCGGTACACCAGGATGTCGGCGCTCTGCAGCAGCGGGTAGCCGAGGAATCCGTAGGTGGCGAGATCCTTCTCTTTGAGCTGTTCCTGCTGATCCTTGTAGCTGGGCACGCGTTCGAGCCACCCGAGCGGCGTGATCATCGACATCAGCAGGTGCAGTTCCGCGTGCTCCGGCACGTGCGACTGGATAAAGAGCGTGGCGACGCCCGGATTCAGGCCCGCCGCCAGCCAGTCGATCAGTACCTCGCGGATGTTGTGCTGCAGCTGCGAGGTGTCCTCGTAGCCGGTGGTCAGCATGTGCCAGTCGGCGACGAAGAAGAAACAGTCGTACTGGTATTGCAGCTGCACCCAGTTGCGCAGCGCACCGTGGAAATTGCCGAGGTGCAGCCGGCCGGTGGGCCGCATGCCGGACAACACGCGCCGCGCCGGCGCGGGCGAACTCACGGGACGATAACGCTGTGGCTCACGCTGCGAATTATAGCGCACGCCCCGTGATCCGGCCGATCGGGCCCTTGCCCTGGCGCACGATGAGCGGTGGCGTTACCGAAAGATCCACCACCGTCGTCGGTTCAACGCCGCAGTCACCGCCGTCGAGAATGGCGTCGATCTCGTGGTCAAGGCGCGCCTGGATCTCCCCCGCAGAGGTCAGCGGCTGCTCATCCGGGGCCAGCAGCAGCGTTGAACTCATGAGCGGCTCGCGCAGCTCCGCCAGCAGCAGCTGCGGCACGCGGTGCTCGGGGATGCGCACGCCAATGGTGCGGCGCTTCTCATGCTGCAGGCGGCGCGGCGTCTCGCGCGTGGCGCGCAGCAGGAAGGTATACGGACCCGGCAGGCAGGCACGCAGGATACGGAACTGCCAGGTCTCCAGGTGCGCGAAGCGACCCACCTGCGTCAGGTCGGCGCACACCACGGTGAAATGGTGATGACGGTCGGCCTGGCGGATGCGCCGCACCCGCTCGAGCGCCTTCTTGTCGCCGATGTGCCACCCCAGGGCGTAGCAGGAGTCGGTGGGGTAGGCGATCAGCCCCCCGGCGCGCACCACCTCGGCCGCCCGGCGGATAAGCCGCGGCTGGGGGTCGATCGGGTGAAGCTCGAGGTATTCGGCCATGGCGTGTGCCCGGGGCGGCCATAATGGAAAGTAGGCGCGGCGCGTGACAATATACGCGGCCGTTTTGCCCCGTATAGGCTTCCATGCAGGCTCTCGCCGAGTTCGCGCCGCTGCTGGCGTTCATCGTCACGTATTACCTGTATTACCCGCACGGGTTGTACGCCGCGACCGCGGTGCTGATGGTCGCCATGCTGATCCTCGTCGCCGTGGACTGGCTGCGCCTCAGGCGCGTGCCGCCGATGCATGCGCTGTCGACGGTGTTGGTGCTGCTGTTCGGCAGTGCGACGCTGCTGCTGCACAACCGGGTATTCATCCAGTGGAAACCCACGGTGTTCTTCTGGCTCGCGAGCCTCGCCTTCCTCGGCAGCTTCTGGATCGGCAAGCGCACCCTCGCCGAGCGCTTTCTCGGCTCCGCCCTGGGAGAGCAGCTGCACGTGACTCCGGCCCGGTGGCGCACACTGAACGGCTGGTGGGCGGGGTTCTCAGCCCTGCTCGGGGCGCTCAACCTCGTGGTCCTGTACTACGCGAGCGAGCGGGTCTGGGTCGCCCTGAAGATCGTCGACGTCCTTCTCATGCTGGCGTTCGTCGTCGGCCAGGTGCTGTGGCTGAGCGTCCGGCAGGGACGCACGCCGGGCGAATCGTCGGCCTGATGAACGCCGGTAGCGAAACGATCATCGTGCACCTGCGCGCGGCGCTCGAGCAAGCCCTGACGCCGCGCTCGCTCGAGATCATCGACGACAGCGCACGGCATGCCGGACACCCCGGCGCGCGCTCCGGCGGACACTTCCGCGTGACGCTGGTGGCCGAGGCTTTCCGCGGCCGCTCGCCTCTGGAGCGCCACCGGCTGGTTTACCAGGCGGTCGCGCCGCTCATGCAAAGCGGCGTGCACGCCCTGAACATCGTCGCGCGTACGCCCGACGAGACCTGAAGCAATCCTTGCCGATACCCATTCAACCACCCACCGGAAACTGCAGCATGAAGTACTCTCGTGTCCTCCTCCTGGCCGTCGTGCTCACGGCGCTCGGCGCCTGTCAGCCCAAGACCGCGGCGCCGAGCGTCGCAGCCGACACCTCCCCACCGGTCGCGACCGTGAACGGCACACCGATCACGCGCGCCTTCTACGACTTCTACATCAAGGGTATCAGCGGCAAGAACCCCTCGGAGCTGACTCCCCAGCAGCGCGGCCTCGCGCTCGATCACCTGGTCGACGCTGAGCTGGTCGCCCAGAAAGCCACCAAGGACGGCCTCGACACCAGCGGCGACACCGCGTACCTGCTGGAGATGTCGCGCCTCAACGTGCTGAACCAGGCCGCCTCGGAGCACTTCCTCAAGGACAAGAAGCCGACCGATGCGCAGCTGCGCGCCGAATACGACGCCCAGGTCGCGAAGCTTCCGAAGGAGGAGTACCACGCGCGGCACATCCTGGTCGCCACCCAGCCGTTCGCGCAGAAGATCGTCGAGCGCCTGCAGAAAGGCGAGAAGTTCGAAGATCTCGCCCGGGCCGAGTCCATGGATTCCTCCAGCAAGACCGGCGGCGATCTTGGCTGGATCGGTCTTGACCGCGTACCGGAATTCAGCGCCGCCATCGCGTCGCTCAAGCCGGGGGAATACACCCACACCCCGATCCAGACCCAGTACGGCTGGCATGTGATCCAGCTCATCGCGACGCGGCCTCTCGCACCGCCGCCGTACGATCAGGTCAAACAGCGCCTCTCGCAGATGGTGGAAGCGAAGAAGTTCCACGCCTACTCCGAGGAGCTGGCGAAGAACGCCAAGATCGAGAGGTTCCTCGATCAGCCGGCAGCAGGTTCCGCAGCACCGGCTGCGGCCGCACCCCCCGCAGCCGCCGCGGCAACCCCCGCCGCAGCAGCCCCGGCAGCCACCGCCCCGGCACCGTCTCCCGCGCCCAAGAACTAGGACGCGCGCCGCTTCAGCCGGCGGGCCCCGCCTGGGGTCCGCCGGCATCGAGCAGCTTCAGGAACTGTTCTTCGTCGAGCACCGGCACACCCAGCTCCCGGGCTTTCGTAAGCTTCGAGCCGGCATCGCCGCCTGCAACCACGAAACTGGTCTTGCGCGACACGCTGCCCGCCACCCTGGCGCCGCGTGCGGTGAGCGCCTCCTGCGCCTGCTCGCGTGACATGCTGCTCAAGGTCCCGGTGACGACGAACGTGCGGCCGGCCAGGGGCGATGCCGCGTCCACCGCCTTCTCGATATCGGGCCACTTCACACCTTTATTGCGTAACGCACTGATAACGCTACGGTGCTCCTCTGAGCCAAAAAATGCCGCGATGTGTGCGGCGACTATCGGGCCGACATCCGGGACCTGCTGTATCGCGTGCTCGTCGGCACGCATCAGCGCCTCGAGGGAGCCGAAGTGCCGCGCGAGATTCAGCGCCGTCGCCTCGCCCACATCCCGGATCCCCAGCGCGTACAGAAACCGCGGCAGCGTCGTGTGTCTGCTCTTCCCGATGGCCGCCACGAGATTCGCCGCCGATTTCTCACCCATACGATCCAGCTGCGCCAGCTCCGGCGCGCTTAAGGTGTAGAAATCCGCCGGCGAGCTGACCCGGCCGCGTTCCACGAGCTGCTCGATGAGCTTGTCTCCCAGCCCCTCGATGTCCAGTGCGCGGCGGCTGGCGAAGTGCTTGAGACTCTCCTGGCGCTGCGCCCGGCAGGTGAACCCGCCGGTACAGCGCGCCGCGGCCTCCCCGGCCACGCGCAGCACCAGCGAGCCGCATACCGGACAGTGTGTGGGCAGCACGACCTCGCTCGCGGTCGGCGGCCGTTTGTCGTGCACCACACTCACCACTTCGGGAATCACATCCCCGGCGCGCCGCACGATGACGGTGTCGCCGACGCGCACATCCTTGCGGTGCAACTCGTCGATGTTGTGAAGCGTCACGTTGCTCACCGTCACGCCGCCGACGAACACCGGCGCGAGACGCGCAATCGGTGTCAGCACCCCGGTACGCCCGACGTTGAACTCGATGTCCTTCACGAGCGCCGTGGCTTCCTCGGCGGGAAATTTGTGGGCAATCGCCCAGCGCGGTGCACGCGATACAAAGCCCACGCGTTCCTGGTCGGCACGCGCGTTGAGTTTGTAGACCACGCCATCGATCTGGTACGGCAGCGCGCCGCGGCGCGTGCCGATATCCCGGTAGTACGCGAGACAACCGGCGACGCCGCGCACCGCGCGCACCTCCGGGCACACCGGCAATCCGAGCGTGCGCACCCACTGCAGCAGCTCCCGCTGCCCTGGCGGCAGAGCCGCCCCTTCCACCGCCCCCACGGCATAGAAAAACATGGCTAACGGGCGGGCCGCACTCACGCGCGGGTCGAGCTGGCGCAGACTCCCGGCGGCGGCATTGCGCGGATTGGCGAACACCTTGTCCCCGCGCGCCGCCGCGCGCTCGTTCATACGCTCGAAGCCCGCCTTGGGCATGAACACCTCGCCGCGCGCCTCCAGCAGTGCCGGTGGCTCGCCGCGCAGCGCCTGCGGCACTGCGCGGATGGTGCGCACGTTGGCGGTGACGTCCTCCCCGGTCACGCCATCCCCGCGGGTGGCGGCCTGGGCGAACCGGCCCGCGCGGTAGGTCACGGCCACTGCGAGCCCATCGAGCTTCGGCTCGGCGAAGTAGTCCAGCTCGCCGGTAAGTCCTAAGCGCTCGTGGATGCGGCGGTCGAAAGCCTCGACGTCTGCATCCGCGAACGCATTGTCCAGGGACAGCATCGGCACCCGGTGCACGACCTCACCAAAGGCGGCGCTCGGGGTTCCCGACACGCGCTGGGTCGGGGAATCAGGCGTAACCAGCTCCGGGTGCTGCGCCTCCAGCGCGCGCAATTCGAGCAGCAGCCGGTCGTAGTCGGCGTCGGCGACCAGCGGCTCATCGAGGACGTAGTAGCGGTAGTCGTGTTGCGCGATCTGGGCGCGCAACTCGGCGGCCCGCGCCGCCGCCGCGTCGCTCACGCGGGCGATCCGCTGCCGATGCGCTCGCGCAGCAGGGCGATGCGCGCGCTGGTCAGGGGACTGCCGCGCTCGTCCTGCAGCACCCCGTGCAGGCGGTCGTTGAGGTTGCGCGCGGTGCTGATCAGTTCCTCGAACGCCTGCGAGGCGGGCCGCGGTCCGGGCAGCACCGCGAACAGCGACAGGCCGCCGAAGTGCTGCGAGTCCATGGTGTCGGCGTCGAAGGTTCCGGGACGGGTGAGGCTTGCCGCGCTCAATACGGCACGCTGCTCATCGTCGGGTTTGTGGAAAATCGCAAAGCGCCCGAGCACGAACCCCTCCGCAGCGAGCGCCTGGCGCAGCGATCGGCCGACGAAGCGTTCGGGTGTCGTAGCCACCAGCCGCAGCGACACGATCTGCCGCTGCGCATCCGGCGGCCAGTCCACCACCGGTGAGGGTCCGGCAGGCAGTCTGGGAATCTCTTCCCGCACCGGCTGCGGCAGCGGCTGCGGCGCCGGCGGCGGCGTGATTTCGGTCTCCATGGCGGGCATGCCGGTGGCGCTGTCGGCTGGCCCCGGCGTCGGGTTCGCGGTCGCGTCCGCCACAAAATCCGCGGGCTCCTCATCCGGGCCATCGCCCGGGTCATCGGCCGGGTCATCGCCCGGGTCATCGTCCGATTCCTCGTCCGGGACCTCGCGCGGCGGCTCAAACGCCGACAGCACCGGCACCGCCGGCAGATCGCGCCCGACTTCGACCACGGGCAGCTCGCGACCCACCAGCGGATCGCGTGCCCGCATTTCAGGCAACGCCAGGGAAGGCTCGCGGGTGACCCGCACGCCGGAGGCCTGTGGCTCCGGGTCGCGCGCGCCCATACGCTCGGCCCCGTCGGCACTTGCCTGGCGCGGCCGGCGCCGCTCCCACCAGATGAGCGCGGCGATGAACAGCACGCCGACAATCAGCAGCGTCGCGCGCAGCTGCGACATCAGAGGCCCTCCGGTGAGCTGCGCGTCCTCACACCGCCGCCAGGCGCACCGCTTCGTCGACGTCCACCGTTACCAGGCGCGACACGCCCGGCTCGTTCATGGTCACCCCGATCAGCTGCGAGGCGAGCTCCATGGTGCTCTTGTTGTGGGTGATGAACACGAACTGCACGCGCGCCGACATCTCGCGCACGATGTCGCAGAAGCGCCCGACGTTGTGTTCGTCGAGCGGCGCATCCACCTCGTCGAGCAGACAGAACGGCGCCGGGTTCAGGTCGAAGATCGCGAACACCAGCGCCACGGCCGTGAGTGCTTTCTCGCCGCCCGACAGCAGGTGAATGGTGCTGTTCTTCTTGCCCGGCGGCCGCGCCATCACCGTCACGCCGGCGGTGAGCTTGTCGTCGCCGGCGAGCTCGAGGTAGGCGTGCCCGCCGCCAAACAGGCGGGGAAACTTCTCGCGCAGACCGGCATTGATGCGTTCGAACGTGTCCTCGAAGCGCGTGCGGGTCTCCTTGTCTATACGCCGCATGGCCTCATCGAGCGTATCGAGTGCCGAGGTGACGTCGGCGAACTGCCGGTCGAGGTACTCCTTGCGCTGCGTGTGGTCCTGCAGCTCGTCGATGGCGGCGAGATTGACCTGCCCGAGTTTCTCGATCTCGGTGCGCGCGGTGGCGAGCTGCAATTCCCACTCCGGCACCTGCGCCTCGGGGGCCAGGCGTGCCAGTACCTCGGGAAGATCGCAACGCGTCTCCGCGAACTGCTCGGCGAGCGCCGCGCGGCGCACGTGGGTCTCCTGCGCCGCCAGGCGCGCCGTGTCCATCGCCTCGCGGGTGCTGTTGACGCGCTGCTGCGCCCCGAGCCGCGTTTCGTCCAGCGACCGCAAGGCGCCTTCGGCTTCCTCGAGCGCACCGCGGGCGAGCGTCAGCTCCGCCTCGACCCCCAGGCGCTGCGCCAGGGTTTCATCCAGGCGCGCGCGCGCCGCGAGAATCGGTGCGTCCCCGCAAGAGAGCTCCTGCTGCAGCTCGGCGCGCCGGCGCGTGAGCTGCTCGCGCTGTTCGAGCATGCGCGCCACGCCGACCGCGACCGAGCTTTCGGTGGAGCGGCGCCCCTCGACCCGTACGTGCAGGTCGCGCGCGGCAAGCTGCGTGGCCTGCGAACGCGCGCGTGCATCCACCAGGGCCGCGCGGCGCGCGTCGCGTTCGCTCTGCAGTGCGCCGTGACCGGCCGCAAGACGCTGCGCCGCGTCCAGTCCGCGCGCCAGCTCCGCATTGGCGCGCGTGAGTGCCTCGCCGGTCGCAGCGCGATCCCGCGTCACCTCGTGCGCGTCCTGTTGTAATTGCGCGCGGCGCGCCTGCGTGCCCTCGGCGCGGGCCCGGGCCGCCTCGAGCGCGGCCAAGAGGTCCGCGTGCGCGCGATGTCCCTCATGGATGCCCGCCTGCGCGGCGTCACGCCCGCCCTCCGCCTGTGCGAGTTCACTGCGCGCGGCGCTGAGCTGCGCCTCGCGTTGCGCGGCGTGCGCGTCGGCCTCGCCCGCCACCCCCCGCAGGTGCTTCAGGCGCTGCTCGCGCTCGATGACGCCGCCGCGCTGCTCGGCGGCGCGGCTCACGCGCAGCCAGTCACGCCCAACCCACTCACCGTCGCGCGTGATGCGTGATTGCCCGGGCTGGAGGCTGCTGCGTCCACGCAGCGCCTCCTGGAACGAGTCCGCGGTGAGGACTCCGGCGAGCCGCTCGAGCACCGCCGCAGGTCCCTGCACCCGCGCCGCCAGCGTCGCCGCCACGCCGCCGCGCGCAGCCGCGCCGGTCTGCACCAGCGTGACCCTGCCCGCATCCAGCCGCTCGAGTGTCCCGACCGCGGCGTCGAGCTCTTCGACGCACACCGCTTCGAGATATTCACCGAGTGCGGTCTCGACCGCCCGCTCCCAGCCGCTGTCCACTTCGAGCGCCGCGGCGAGCCGCGGTCGGCCCGCAAGTCCCGCCGTGCTCAGCCAGCCGGCGGCCTTGCCTGCATGATCGGAGAGCGCCGCCGCCTGCAGGGCGGCGAGCGAGGTGAGCTCGGCGCGTGCCGCTTCGCGCGCCGCGCGTGCCGCCTGCAGGGCTTCCTCGGCCGCAAGCTGCGTGCTGCGCAGTGTCTGCACCTGCTGCAGCGCCGCGGCGTGCGTGCGCGTGAGATCTTCGCTGGCGGCGCGCGCCGCGGATTCCTGCAGTGTCAGGGCCTGCAGCTGCTGCGCCGCGTCCTGCGCCCCGGCGGTCTCGTGCTCGGCGGCGAGGCGCTCGGCCTGGGCCGCAAGGCGGCGCAACTGCGCCTCGAGCTGCTCAATCCTGGCGCGCTCGACCTGCTCGGTCTGCCCGGCCACCCCGAGTTCGCGGCTGTGCTCCTCCCAGCGCTGCTGCCACTCCTGCACGGCGCCCTCGGCGGCTTCCAGCGCCGCGGTCGCCTGGACTTCGGCGTGCTGCGCGCCGGCGAGTTGCGGTTCCAGCTGCGCGATTTCCGCGCGCACCGCGGCCAGCTGCTGCTCGTCGCGCGCGAGGTGCGAGGCCACGTCGGTGAGCGTGGCATCGGTTTGCGCAAGATCGGCCCGCTGCCGTTCGCGCAGCTCGCGCGTGTGCTCGATGGTCTGTTCGAGGCGGGAAATGTCCGCACCGACCTGGTAGTAGCGTCCCTGCACCGCCGACAGCTGTTCGCTGTGCCGGCCGTGCACGCTGCGCTGCTTTTCGATCGCGGCCTCCGCAGCGCGCAGCCCGGTGAGCTCGGCCTGCATGGCGAGCTCGCGTTCGCGCACCGCGGCATCGTGCACCTCCGCGCCGCTGTCCAGATCGCGCAGGCGCAGCGCCAGCACCTCCGCCGTGAGCCGGCGCTCCTCTTCCTTGAGTCCCTGGTAGCGGCGCGCGGTGGCTGCCTGGCGCTGCAGGTGGCGGATCTGCTTATCAACCTCGTCGCGCAGGTCCTGCAGCCGCTCCAGGTTCTCACGCGTCTCGGCCACGCGTGCCTCGGTTTCCTTGCGCCGCTCCTTGTAGCGCGAGATCCCCGCCGCCTCCTCCACGAAAGCGCGCATGTCCTCTGCCCGGGCGTCAATGACGCGCGAGATCATGCCCTGCTCGATGATGGCGTAGCTGCGCGAGCCTAAGCCCGTGCCCAGAAACAGGTTGGTGATGTCCTTGCGGCGGCAGCGTCCGCCGTTGATGGAGTACGCCGAGGTGCCGTCGCGGGACACCTGGCGCTTGAGTGAAATCTCGCTGTAGCTCGCGTAGGCGCCGCCGATCTTGCCGTCGGCGTTGTCGAACAGCAGCTCCACGGAGGCGGTGCCGACGGGTTTGCGCGCCGCGGAGCCGTTGAAGACCACGTCCGCCATGTTGTCGCCACGCAGGTGCTTGGCGGACAGCTCGCCCATCACCCAGCGCACCGCGTCTATAACATTGGACTTGCCGCAGCCGTTCGGGCCTACGACACCGGTAAGATTACTGGGGAAGCTGATTTGGGTGGGGTCGACGAAGGATTTGAAGCCGGCAAGCTTGATCTTGGTCAGCCGCATCTCTAGTTTCTTCCCCGTGCCATCCCGAACCTTGTGCTGAGCAGCCGGCGAAAGTCACGCCTTTCGTCGGCGACAACGAAGTCGATGTCCGCCAGAATCGCCGCAGGCGATTCTGGCCAGTGAGCTAGTGTAGAGGAATATGCCTGCGACTCCCACAACCACACTTGAGACCTTTGAGAACCCGCAGGTCGCACCTGACTACACGATCCGCATGCAGATCCCTGAATTCACCTGTCTGTGCCCGCGCACCGGGCAGCCGGATTTCGCAACGCTGGAACTGGAGTACGTGCCCGACCGGTTGTGCGTGGAATTGAAGTCGCTGAAGCTCTACATCTGGTCGTTCCGCAATCGCGGCACCTTCCACGAGGCGGTCACCAACGAGATCGCCGACCACCTGGATGCCGCGCTGCACGCGCGCTTCCTGCGGCTCACCGCGCGCTTCAACGTCCGCGGCGGAATCTACACCACCGTTGTCGCCGAGCGCCGACAGCGCGACTGGCAGCCCGCTGCAGCCGTGACGCTGCCCTGACCGAGGCATTCGGGCCAGGGGCACATCGCGGTGCGCCACGGCCCCGCCGGAACACCTGTACAGCGTGAAGTCGGCCGGTATAATCGCGCGTTCTTCAAAGGGGCTACCCCTTCCAGGAGCGATTGATGCCGGCCAAGAGACCTGCGCCGAAGACCGCCAAGGGCAAGAAATCGGTGAGCCGCGCGCCGGCAAGAAAGGCCGTCGCACGCCTGCGGTCGGCGGCTCCGCGCGCTCACAAGGCCGCCGCGGTGCCCAGGAAACCAACCCACGGCGCCGCTACCGCCGCTGCTGAGCTGAAGAAGCCGCCGCGAGCGGTGCCGATGAGCGTGCCGCGCGGCAGCAGCGCGGTGCTCTCGACCCCACGCCTGCCCGTGAGCAGCGTGAGCGCCGACGGCGAAGACGCCGAGTCGGGAGAGCCGGGGAGCCTGCTGGCAGGTCCGCGCAACGTACAGCCCTATATCGCCAAGCGCGGCGAGCTGTACATGAACAAGGAACAGCTCGATCACTTCCGCAGCATCCTCAACAGCTGGAAGCGGGACCTCATGGTGGAGGTCGATCGCACGGTCTCGCACATGAAGGATGAGGCGGCGAACTTCCCCGATCCCAACGACCGCGCCACGCAGGAAGAGGAATTCAGCCTCGAGCTGCGCACGCGCGATCGCGAGCGCAAGCTGATCCGCAAGATCGATGACGCACTCAAGCGCATCGAGGACGGCTCTTACGGCTACTGCCTGGAGACCGGCGAGGAGATCGGCATCAAGCGCCTCGAGGCCCGTCCGGTCGCCACCTTGAGCATCGAGGCACAGGAACGGCGCGAGCGGCGTGAACGCCAGTACGGCGATCGCGACGATCGCTACCGCTAGGCGCGCCTCCCAAGCCCCACCGGCGTGACGGCGCGGCCACACGCGTACGTCGGGCGCTTCGCGCCCTCGCCCACCGGATCACTGCACTTAGGGTCACTGCTGGCTGCGGTCGGCAGCTGCGTGGATGCGCGTCATCACGGTGGGCGCTGGCTGGTGCGGATGGAGGATCTGGATACCGCCCGGGTCATTCCCGGTTGCGCCGACGACATGTTGCGCAACCTCGAGACCTTCGGCCTGCACTGGGACGGAGCGGTCGAGTACCAGAGCACGCGCACCCAACATTACCGGCAGGCGCTCGAGGAGCTCAGGGCACGCCACCTCACCTTCGAGTGCAGCTGCACGCGCCAGGACCGCTCGCCCCGCGGCGCGTATCCCGGCACCTGCCGCGCGGGCCCGCGGCACGCCGGTCCCACCGCCACGCGCTTCCTTGTCCCGGGCGGGCGCATCGACTTCGAGGACCGGATCCAGGGCGCGTGCACTTTCGAGCTCGGCCAGCTCGGGGATGTGGTCGTGCGACGCCGAGACGGGGTGTTCGCATACCAACTCGCGGTGGTCGTGGACGACGCGCTGCAGGGGGTGACGCAGGTAGTTCGCGGCGCCGATCTGCTCGACAACACGCCCTGGCAGCTGAGTTTGCAGCGCGCCCTTGGCCTGCCTGCACCTGGCTATGCGCACCTGCCCCTGGTGGTGGAGGCGCACGGCGGCAAACTCGCCAAATCGCGCCGCTCGCTTGCCCTGCAGCCGGCGGCTGCCGGCCCCCTGCTTCACCAGGTCCTCACCCTGCTCGGCCAGGACCCTCCGGTTGAGCTTAAGCTTGAGCTACCACAGAGGCTGCTGACCTGGGCCAGTCAACACTGGCGGCCCCAGGTCATGGCGGGTGTCAGGGAGGTCCCGGCTCCGCCATAGAACCCGCGGCAAGTCAACTTCGTAAGGCAATGTTGGGTTTGCGTTGCGGTTGTAATAAGGTAGCGCCCGACACGTACGCACTATGGAAGGTGCATAACCCATAGTGAAGGACGTGCGATGAGCGAACCGCGCAGTATTAAAAAGTACCCCAACAGGCGGTTGTACGACACGGTCGAGAGTCGCTACATCACCCTCGATGACATTCGTCAGCTGGTGATCCAGCGGATCGATTTCGTCGTCATCGACAAGAAGACCCAGGGGGACATCACCCGCTCCATCCTGCTGCAGGTGATAGCCGAGCAGGAACACGGCGGTGAGCCGCTGATGAGCCGCGACTTTCTGTCGCAGATGATTCGTTCCTACGGCGGCGCCATGCGGGGCATGGTCGGCAGCTACCTGGAACAGAGCATGAAGCTGTTCGCCAATCAGCACGCGGGCACCGGCCCGCAGCCGTGACTGCCGGGGCGGCAGCACCGCCCCGCGCCAACAGACTTATGCCGCGTCGACGTCGCGCATGGACAGGCGGATGCGGCCCTGGCGATCGACCTCGAGCACTTTCACGCGGATCACGTCGCCTTCCTTGAGCTTGTCGCTCACCCGCTCGACCCTTTCGTTCGAGATCTGCGAGATATGCACCAGGCCGTCGCGGCCCGGCAGGATGGTGACGAAGGCGCCAAAGTCCATGAGGCGTGCAACCTTGCCCTCGTAGATCTGGCCGACTTCGACGTCGGCGGTGATGAGTTCGACGCGCCGCTGCGCTTCGCGCCCGGCAGCGCCGCTCACCGAGGCGATCTTGACCGTGCCGTCGCTCTCGATATCGATCGTGGTGCCGGTCTCTTCGGTGATCTGCCGGATGACAGCCCCACCCTTGCCGATGACGTCGCGGATCTTCTCCGGGTCGATTTTCAGCGTAATGATCGAGGGGGCCCATTCCGACATCTTCTCGCGCGGTGCACGAATGACCTTGTTCATCTCATCCAGAATCTGCAGCCGTCCGGCACGCGCCTGATCCAGGGCGACGCGCATGATTTCCGGCGTCACGCCTTCGACCTTGATGTCCATCTGCAGCGCGGTCACGCCGTCCTTGGTGCCGGCGACCTTGAAGTCCATGTCGCCGAGGTGATCCTCGTCGCCGAGTATGTCGGTGAGCACCTGGTAGCGGGCGCCTTCGAGCACCAGCCCCATGGCGACCCCTGCCACCGGGGCCGTGATGGCAACGCCGGCATCCATGAGCGCGAGCGACGTGCCGCACACGCTCGCCATGGAGCTCGAGCCGTTGGACTCGAGAATTTCCGAGACCACGCGCACCACGTAGGGGAAGCTCGCCATGTCGGGCATGACCGCCTTCACGCCGCGCCGCGCCAGGTTGCCGTGGCCGATCTCACGGCGCTTCGGCGATCCCATCATGCCGGTCTCACCGACCGAGAATGGCGGGAAGTTGTAGTGCAGCATGAACGGTTCGCGGCGCTCGCCCTCGAGCGCATCGATGAGCTGCGCGTCGCGGCCGGTGCCGAGGGTGGTCGCCACCAGCGCCTGGGTTTCGCCGCGAGTGAAAAGAGCCGAGCCGTGCGCGCGCGGCAGCACCCCGACCTTGACCGTGATCGGACGCACCGTCCTGGTGTCGCGGCCGTCAATACGCGGCTCGCCGTTGAGGATGCGCTGGCGCACGATGTTGCTCTCGAGTTTGAAGAGCGCGCCCTCCACGTCCTCGGCGCCGAACTTCGGCTGCTCGCCGGCGCTCAAGGTGGCGAGCGTCTGGGTCTTGATCTCTGTCAGGCGCGCATGGCGCTGCTGCTTTTCGGTGATGGTGTAGGCCTGGGCGAGCGCGGTCTGCGCGTGCAGCGCGACGGCGCTCGTCAGCTCGGCGTTGTCCGCCGACGGCTGCCACTTCCAGCGCGGCTTGCCCGCTTCGCTGGCGAGTTCCTTGATGGCGCGGATCGCGATCTGCATCTGCTGGTGGCCAAACACCACCGAGCCGAGCATGACCTCTTCCGACAGCCCCTTGGCCTCGGACTCGACCATGAGCACGGCGTGCTCGGTGCCCGCCACCACCAGGTGCAGCTGCGACTCGGTCAGATCCTTCGCCTGCGGGTTGAGCAGGTACTGGCCGTCCTTCCAGCCCACGCGCGCCGCGCCGATGGGACCGCTGAACGGGATGCCCGAGAGCGCCAGGGCCGCCGAGGCGCCCAGCAGCGCCGGAATGTCCGCGTCGATTTCCGGGTCCAGCGACACCACCGTCGCGACCACCTGCACGTCGTTGTAGAAGCCGTCCGGGAACAGCGGGCGGATCGGCCGGTCGATGAGACGCGAGGTCAGCGTCTCTTTCTCGGTCGGGCGTCCCTCACGCTTGAAGAACCCGCCGGGGATGCGCCCCGCCGCGTAGGTCTTCTCGACGTAGTTGACGGTCAGGGGAAAGAAATCCCGCCCCGGTGTGGCGGTGAGCTTGGCGCAGGCGGTAACCAGTACCACCGTATCGCCCATGGAGACGCGTACCGCGCCTTCCGCCTGGCGGGCCATTTCGCCCGTCTCAATAGTGACTGTGTGCGGTCCGTAGGGAAACGACTTGCTGACGACGCTCAAGGGTCAATCCTTAAAAAATTGGAGGTTGCGGGCAAAAACACAAAGGCCGCGCGTCGAAACGGCGGCCCTTGGTTTTCAGCGGCGAAGGCCCAGGCGCTCGACGAGCTCCTGGTACTTATCGGGTTGCACGGATCTGAGGTAGTCGAGGAGCTTGCGACGCTGGTTGACCATCTTCACCAGCCCGCGCCGCGAGGAATGATCACGCTTGTGCGCGCTGAAATGTTCGCCGAGGCCATTGATGCGTTCGGAAAGGAGCGCGACCTGAACTTCAGGAGAGCCGGTGTCGGCTGGTCCGCGGCGGTACTCGGCGAGGATGCCGCCCTTTTTCTCGGTGGTTAACGTCATTGCCAGATTGTCCTAACTACCTGTCTGTATAGCCTTTTGGTAAGCCGCGCATTGTACCCGGCTTAAGCCCCGTGCTTCAAGGGAAGAACCCCCTTCGCCCGGGAGGCCGGGGGAACGCAATTGCACTTTTTTCACCCCCGGCGGTCAACCCTGCTTGCTTGTGGCCGTTCTACGAAGGGAATAGGCTCGTTGCGAGGTGATGCCACCATGCTGAACAAACTACTCATCGGCGCTGCCCTCACGCTGGCGCTTGCCGCGTGCGCGAGCACGCCACCCTCTGCGGACACCGCGAAGTCCACCGTGGCCAGGACTCAGCAGCCGCCCGGGTGCGCAGGGAGTTCCGCCATCTCCGCCAGCCAGACGACCAATCCGCAGGCGTGCGCCGGCTTTGGCAGCGTGTACACGAAGGATGACATCACTCGCACCGGGACGACGAATCTCGGCAGTGCCTTACAGACGCTCGATCCCACGGTCAAGTCCCGTCCGTAGCTTAAGGGGGCGTGAGGTTTAAGAGGCGGCGCGGCTGCACGCAGCCCGCCGCGTCGGCGGCGCCGATGCCGAGGAATCGCGCCCTTTCATCATAAAGCCGCACCCGTGTCGGGGATCCCGGCACCTGCGCCATCACCCGCTGACCCTTGAGTACACGCTGCGCCTCGCCCGCCGCGAGATGCACCGCCGGCAGGTTGCCGAGCGGCCAGTCGGCGGGCAGCAGCACTGACCACACGTCGCGCGCGCCTGGCCCGGCAAGGGACTCGAGGGTGTGCATGGGCTCGCGCCCGAATGGCTCCACGTACAGACGCCGCAACTGGCTCACGTGGCCACAGGTGCCCAGCGCCGCCGCGATGTCCTCTGCCAGCACCCGCACATAGGTGCCCTTGGTGCACAGCACTTCCAGATCAAGGCCCTCGTGGGTAAGTGCGTGCACGCTGAGCGCAAACAGCTCGATGTCCCGGGCGGCACGCTCCACCGTCACACCGGCGCGCGCCAGGCGATACAGCGGCTGCCCCTCGCGCTTGATGGCCGAATACATCGGCGGCACCTGCTGCTGGCGGCCCACGAAGCGCGCGAGCGTCGCCTCGACCTCGCCGCGTACCAGCGCCGGCACCGCGGCGCGAGCGATCAGCTGGCCCTCCGCGTCCCCGGTAGCGGTCCGGGAGCCAAGCGCCACCGTGAAGCGGTAGCACTTGCGGCCCGAGAGGATGTCGCCGGCAACCTTGGTGGCTTCCCCCAGGCAAATCGGCAGCATGCCGGTGGCGAGCGGATCCAGACTCCCCACATGTCCGGCCTTCTCGCGGTCATAGAGTGAGCGCACGCGCTGCAGGGCGGCGTTGGAAGACAGGCCCCGCGGCTTGTCGAGCAGCAGGATTCCGCTCGGCATGCGCTTAGCGGTCAGCGCCGCGGAATGTCGGCGTCGGCGGCTGGATCGGGGGCTGCGGGCGCCGCATCCGCGTCGGCGGGTGCCGGCGCGTGCGCACGATCACCGGCCACCGCGCGATCGATGAGGCTCGCCAGGCGCTCCGCCCCGACGGCGCTGTCATCGAACACAAACTCGAGCCGCGGTGCGTGGCGCAGCCCCAGGCGCCGGCCGAGCTCCCCGCGCAGGAATCCGGCGGCGCGTGTGAGCCCGGTGCGCACCTGCGCGGGCGGGTTCATGGAGGCAAACGGGGTAAAGAATATCTTCGCCGTAGCCTTGTCGGCGGCCATGCTCACCGCCGTGATGGTCACGTTGCCCACCCGCGGGTCCTTGACCTCGCGGGCGATGAGCGCGGCGAGCACCCGCTGGATCTCCGACTCGATACGTTGGTTGCGGGCCTGCGGCATTACTGCAGCGTTCTCGCCACCTCGACACGTGAAAAGCATTCGATCTGGTCCCCGACCCGCACGTCCTGATAGTTCTTCACGCCGATGCCGCACTCGGTGCCGGCGCGCACTTCACTCGCCTCGTCCTTGAAGCGGCGCAGCGACTCGAGCGCCCCCTCGAAAATCACCACGCTCTCGCGCAGCACGCGAATCGGGTTGTTGCGCTTGACCAGCCCCTCGGTGACCAGGCACCCCGCGACCACCCCGAACTTGCTGGAGCGGAACACCTCGCGCACCTGCGCCACCCCGACGATCGTCTCCTTGATCTCCGGTTGCAGCATGCCCGACATCATCGCCTTCACGTCATCGATGGCTTCGTAAATGATGCTGTAGTAGCGCACTTCGACGCCGGTCTCCTTGACCGCATCGCGCGCGCCGGCGTCGGCACGCACGTTGAAGCCGATGATCAGCGCCCTGGAGGCCGCCGCGAGCTGCACGTCCGAAACGGTGATGGCGCCAAGTCCGGTGGCCAGCACCTTCACCTGCACCTCCTCGGTGGAGAGCTTGTTGAGCGCCTCGCGCAACGCCTCGGCGCTGCCCTGCACGTCGGTCTTGATGAGCACCGACACGACGCCCGCCTTGGCCTCGCCCATCTGCGAGAAGGCATCCTCGGCGCGTGGGCTCACGCGTGCGAGTTTGTTGTCGCGGAACTTGCTCTGGCGATACAGCGCCACTTCGCGCGCCTTGCGCTCGCTTTCCACCGCCAGCAGCTCATCGCCGGCGTTGGGTGCGGTCGATAGTCCCAACACCACCACCGGCATCGACGGCAGCGCCTCGGCCACCTGTTTGCCGTTCTCGTCGAACATGGCGCGCACCCGCCCGAACTCAGCTCCGGCGATGATCGGGTCACCGGTGTGCAGCGTGCCGCGCTTCACCAGCACCGTGGCCACAGCGCCGCGGCCCTTTTCGATGCTCGACTCGATCACGACTCCGGAGGCGAGCCCGTCGCGCGGCGCACGCAGCTCCAGCACTTCCGCCTGCAGCAGGATCGCGTCCAGCAACTTGTCGATGCCGGCGCCGGTACGTGCGGAGACGTTGACGAACATGTTCTGCCCGCCCCACTCCTCGGAGATGACCTCGTGCTTGGACAACTCGGTGCGCACGCGCTCGAGTCCCGCTTCGCCCTTGTCGATCTTGTTGATCGCCACGACGATCGGCACGTCCGCGGCACGCGCGTGCTGGATCGCCTCCACCGTCTGCGGCATCACCCCATCGTCGGCCGCCACCACCAGCACCACCACGTCGGTGGCCCGGGCGCCGCGCGCCCGCATGGCGGTGAACGCCGCATGGCCCGGGGTATCGAGGAAGGTGATGGCGCCCTTGGGCGTTTCGACGTGATAGGCGCCAATGTGCTGGGTGATGCCACCGGCTTCCCCGGCTGCCACCTTGGTGGTGCGGATGTAGTCCAGCAGCGAGGTCTTGCCGTGGTCGACATGACCCATGACCGTGACCACCGGCGGACGCGGTTCCCCTTCGGCCTCGCCCTTGTCGCTCACCTCACCCTGCAGGCCCTCTTCGATCTGATTCTCTTTGAGGAGCTTGGGTGTGTGGCCCATCTCCTCAACCACCAGCACGGCGGTGTCCTGGTCGATCGGCTGGTTGATCGTGGCCATGACGCCCATGTTCATGAGCACCTTGATCACTTCGTTAGCCTTGACGGCCATGCGCTGCGCGAGCTCGGCCACCGTGACGGTCTCGCCGATGCCGACCTCGTGCACCACCGGAGCCGTGGGCATTTCAAAGCCGTGACGCCCCTCGGCGCTCGCCGCCACCGGGCGGCCCCGGGTGCGGCGCTTTTTCTTGTAGCGTGAGCTGACGTCGCCGGTGACGTGCAGCTCCTGGCGTCCGTAACGCGTCGGCTTGTCATCCGCCACCGGGGCGACCACCCCGGCCGGCGCGCGCTCGCGCGCCACCACCGGGGCTGCCGCCACCTGCGGGCGCTCGCGCTCACCGGTGCGGCGCGCATGTTCTTCGCGCTCGCGGGTGCGTTTCGCCTCTTCCTCGCGGCTGCGCTGCTCGGTGGCGCGCCGCGCCTCGTCCTGCGCGCGGCGCCGCGACTCCTCTTCCTCCACGCGCCGGCGATTCTCCGCTTCCAGGCGCTCCCGCTCGCGCCGCTCCGCCTCGCTGCGCTCGCTGGCGGCGCGCGCCGCTTCTTCGGCTTCCTGCTTGCGGTGATCGATCTCGTCCTGCTGCACCCGCGCCTGCTCTTCGAGCACGTCGCGCTTGATGTAGGTGCGCTTGCGGCGCACCTCGACGTTCACGGTGCGTGCACGTCCCTGGGTGCTGGCGAGCTTCAGCTCGCTTTGCGTCTTGCGCTTGAGGGTGATCTTGCGCGGCGCGCCGTCCGCCTCGGCTTCGCTGCCGTGGCTGCGACGCAGGTGCGTCAGCAGTTCCAGCTTGGCGTCGTCGCTGATGCGCGCCTCGGGTCCGGCGACCTTGATGCCGGCCTGGTCGAGCTGCACCAGCAGCCGGTCGACCGGCACCTTCAGCACCTCGGCAAACTGGGAAACGGTTACTTCCGCCATAAGCTTGAACCCTCGTACCGTTTCAGTCAGTTACCCGCCTCGAACCACGGGGCGCGAGCCGTCATGATGAGCTTCGCGGCCTGCTCGGCTGCGAGTCCCTCGATGTCCGCGAGCTCGTCCACGGACTGCTCGGCGAGATCCTCACGGGTACGCACGCCGCGGCGCGCGAGGGTGAGCGCCAGGTCCGGGCTCATGCCATCGAGCAGCAGCAGGTCGTCGGCGGGCATCGACTGGTCGAGCGTCTCTTCACTGGCGATCGCCTGCGTGAGCAGCATGTCGCGGGCGCGATTGCGCAGCTCCTTGACCATGTCCTCGTCGAACTCGTCGATCGCCGCGAGCTCCGCCTGCGGCACGTAGGCGATCTCCTCGATGGTGGAAAATCCCTCCTGCGCCAGGATGGTCGCGACGTCCTCATCGACGTCGAGCTGCTTCATGAAGTTCTGTACCAGCTCCTTCGACTCGGTCTCGCTCTTGGTCTCCGCGTCCGACTCGGTCATGACGTTCAGGTCCCAGCCGGTGAGCTGGCTGGCGAGACGGATGTTCTGCCCGCCGCGGCCGATCGCCTGCGACAGCTTCTCCTCGCTGACGGCGATGTCCATGCTGTGGGCTTCCTCGTCGACCACGATCGACATGACCTCGGCCGGGGACATGGCGTTGATCACGAACTGCGCCGGATTGGCGTTGTGCGGGATGATGTCGACGCGCTCGCCGGCGATCTCGTTGGATACCGCCTGCACGCGCGAGCCGCGCATGCCGACGCAGGCCCCGACCGGATCGATGCGCGGATCGTTGCTCTTCACCGCGATCTTGGCGCGCACGCCGGCATCGCGGGCCGCGCCCAGGATCTGGATCAGTCCCTGCCCGACTTCCGGAACCTCCAGCTTGAACAGCTCGATCAGGAACTCCGGCGCGGTGCGGGTGAGAAACAGCTGCGGGCCACGCGGCTCGGAGCGCACTTCCTTCAGGAACGCCTTGATGCGGTCCTGGGGCTTGGCCTGCTCGCGCGGAATCATGTCGGTGCGCGGCACGAAGCCTTCGGCGTTACTGCCGAGGTCAATGTAGATGCCGTTGCGATCGACGCGCTTGACCACCCCACCAACCAGCGTGCCGACGCGTTCACGGTAGGCATCCACCACCTGGGCCCGTTCCGCCTCGCGCACCTTCTGCACGATGACCTGCTTGGCCTGTTGCGCGGCGATGCGTCCGAAGAGCACCGATTCCATCGGCTCCTCGACGAAGCCGCCGACCTCGGCCTTGGCGTCCACGTCGATGGCGTCCTCGAGCCGCAGCTCGCGCTCGGGCACCTCGAGCTCCTTGGAGTCGTCGGCAAATACCTTCCAGCGCCGGAAAGTCTCGTAATCGCCGCTCTTGCGGTCGATCGCCACCCGCGCGTCCCACTCCTCGCCGTGCTTCTTGCGGCTCGCCGCGGCGAGCGCCGCTTCCAGCGCCTCGAAGATGACTTCCTTGTCGACGCCTTTCTCGTTGGAGACGGCATCGACCACCATCAGGATTTCCTTGTTCACAGTCTGTGCTACCTCCGCGTCCTCTCTAAGACGCGAGTCTTGCCTTACCGATCTCGCCAAACTTCAGCGCCACCCGTTCGCGATCAACCTCGAGTGCGATCCCCTGCGCCTCCACGCCGACGAGCGTGCCGGTGTAGCGCCGCCGGCCCGCACGCGGCGCCTGCAGCTCCACCCACACGCGCTCCCCGACGAAGCGCTCAAAGTGCGCGGGCGTGCGCAACACGCGATCGAAGCCCGGTGAGGACACTTCCAGGCTGTAGGCGCCGGGGATCGGGTCCGCGGCGTCCAGGAGCGCCGACACCTCCCGGCTCACCCGCGCACAGTCCTCGACGCCCACGCCAGCCGGCGCGTCTATAAAGAGTCGCACCTGCGCGCGCGCGTGCCCCGGACCGTACTCCAGGTCCACCAGCTCGAAACCGAGCCCGCCGAGCACCGGCTCGATGAGCCCGATCAGCTGCTCGCGCATGGATTGCGTCACCGTCGAACCTACAAACGAAAATGGGCCTTAAGGCCCACCCAAAAAACAAAAAAGCCCCGCGGGGGGCTTCCGGTGATCTCACTTGCGGGGGCACCGTGCATCCTTCTTTAAGGATCCCCGGCGCCAGCCTCCCGTCCCCGCGCGACTTGCGTCCCGTGGGGGGCCGCGCATTCTACCCAAACTTAGGCGAGCAGGGAAACAGTCGTTTCCTTAGCTATCATTCACACCCCTCCATGAGGTGCCCACATGCCGGATTCAACCCGCCCCGCGCTGCGCGCGCCCCGCGGCAGCACCCTCAGCTGCCGCAGCTGGCTCACCGAGGCCCCGCTGCGGATGCTGCTGAACAACCTCGATCCGGAGGTCGCCGAACGCCCCGATGATCTGGTCGTCTACGGCGGCATCGGCAAGGCGGCGCGCAACTGGCAATGCTTTGAGCAGATCGTGGCGGCGCTGCGCGCCCTGGGTGATGAGGAAACGCTGCTCATCCAGTCCGGCAAGCCGGTCGGGGTGTTCCGCACCCACGCGGATGCGCCGCGGGTGCTCATCGCCAACTCCAATCTGGTGGCGCGCTGGGCGGACTGGGAGCACTTCAACGCGCTCGATCGCAAGGGCCTGATGATGTTCGGCCAGATGACGGCCGGCTCGTGGATCTACATCGGCAGCCAGGGGATCGTGCAGGGCACCTACGAAACCTTCGTGGAAATGGGCCGCCAGCATTTCGGCGGCAATCTCGCCGGTAAATGGATCCTGACCGCGGGACTTGGCGGCATGGGGGGCGCGCAGCCGCTGGCGGCAACCATGGCGGGCGCCTCGATGCTGGCGGTGGAGTGCCGCCCGGAACGCATCGCCAAGCGCCTGCAGACGCGCTACCTGGACGTGCAGGCGGGCACCCTGGAGGAAGCGCTGGAGATTCTGGAGCGTGCGCGCGGCAGTGGCAAAGCCATCTCGGTCGGACTCCTCGGTAACGCCTGCGAGGTGCTCCCGGAACTTCTGCGCCGCGGCGTGCGCCCGGACGCCGTGACCGATCAGACTTCCGCGCACGATCCGGTGAATGGCTATCTGCCCGGCGGCTGGACGCTGGAGAAATGGGACCGGCTGCGCAGCACCGATCCGGCACAGGTGGCGCGCGAGGCGGCCACTTCCATGGCGCGCCACGTCGAGGCGATGCTGGCTTTTCAGCAAGGCGGCGTCGCGGTGTTCGACTACGGCAACAACCTGCGGCAGGTCGCCTTCGATGCCGGCGTCAAGGATGCCTTCGCCTTCCCGGGGTTCGTGCCCGCCTACGTACGGCCGCTGTTCTGCCGCGGCGTCGGACCTTTCCGCTGGGCCGCGCTGTCCGGCGACCCGCAGGACATCGCGCGCACCGACGAGAAAGTGCGCGAGCTGCTTCCCGCGGACACCCACCTGCACCACTGGCTGGACATGGCGCGTGAGCGCATCCAGTTCCAGGGGCTGCCGGCGCGCATCTGCTGGGTGGGACTTGGCGACCGGCACCGGCTGGGACTGGCGTTCAACGCCATGGTGGCGAGCGGGGAGCTCAAGGCGCCGATTGTCATCGGCCGCGATCACCTCGACTCCGGATCCGTCGCCAGTCCCAACCGCGAGACCGAGGCCATGCGCGATGGCTCGGACGCGGTCGCCGACTGGCCGCTGCTCAATGCGCTGCTGAATACCGCGAGCGGCGCCACCTGGGTCTCGATACATCACGGCGGCGGCGTCGGGATGGGCTACTCGCAGCACGCCGGGGTCGTCATCGTGTGCGACGGGACGAGCGCCGCGGCGCGGCGCATCGAACGGGTGCTGTGGAATGATCCGGCCACCGGGGTCATGCGGCACGCGGATGCCGGTTACGAGGAGGCGATCGCCTGCGCGCGCCGGCAGCACCTCAACCTGCCGTTCCTGTGATGCCTGAGACGCTGCAACTGTGGCGCAACGCGAAGCTCGCGACCTGCGACGAGCAGGCGCGCTCACTTCAGCGCGGGGCGCTGCTGACGCGCGGCGCGCGCATCGAATGGGTCGGGGATGAAGCGGCCTTGCCGGCCGCGGGCGCGGCGCTGGCGCCCGCGCAAGTGCACGACCTGGAGGGCGCCTGGGTCACCCCAGGGCTCATCGATTGCCACACGCACCTGGTGTTCGCCGGCACGCGCGCCGGGGAGTATGCGCAGCGGCTGCGGGGCCGCTCGTACGAGGACATCGCGCGCAGCGGCGGCGGGATTCTTGCCACCATGCGCGCGGTGCGTGCGGCGAGTGCGGCGCAGCTGTTCGATGAAAGCGCGCCGCGCCTTGCGGCGCTGCTGGCCGAGGGCGTCACCACCATCGAGATCAAGTCAGGTTACGGGCTGACGCTGGCGGATGAAGCCAAGATGCTGCGGGTGGCGCGCGAGCTGGGGCGCGCCTTTGCCGTCACCGTGCGCACCACGCTGCTCGCGGCCCACACCCTGCCCCCGGAGTACGCCGGCCGCCCGGACGCCTACATCGACGACATCGTCGGCGAGTGGCTGCCGGCACTCCAAGCCGAAGGGCTCGTGGATGCCGTGGATGTGTTCTGCGAGCGCATCGCCTTCAGCGTCGAGCAGGCGGAGCGCCTGTTCGTGGCGGCGGGCGCACTGGGACTTGCGGTCAAGGCGCACGCGGAGCAGCTGAGCAACCAGGGTGCCTCGCTGCTGGCGGCCCGACACCGGGCACTCTCGAGTGATCATCTGGAATATGCCGGCGCTGCCGAGGCGGCGGCGCTGGCCGCCGCCGGCAGTGTCGCGGTGCTGCTGCCGGTGGCGTTCTACTGTCTCGGCGACAGCCAGCGACCGCCCATCCAGGCGCTGCGCGCCGCCAACACCGCGCTCGCCGTGGCGAGTGACTGCAACCCCGGCTCCGCACCCGGGACATCGCTGCTGCTGGCGATGAGCATGGCGACGCGTCTTTTTGGGCTGACGAGCGAGGAGGCGCTGCTCGGGGTAACGCGCCACGCGGCGCAGGCGCTCGGACTTGGCGCCGAGCGCGGCTCGCTCGCCGCCGGCCAGGCGGCGGATTTCGTGGTGTGGAACGTGCGCTCCCCCGAGGAGCTTGGTTACTGGATCGGATTCAATCCCCGCCGCAGTGTCATCCGCGCGGCAGAGGTACAGCGATGGCCGAACACGAACCCCTGAAACTCGGCGTACGGGCACTGCACCTTGCCGACCTGCGGCGGGTGTACGAAGGGCCGCTCGCCGTGCAGATCGATGCCGGCGCCCTGGGCGCGGTGCGCGAGGCGCACGCGGTGACCGCGCGTCTGGCGGCGGCGGACGCGCCCGCCTACGGCATCAACACCGGCTTTGGCCTGTTGGCGCAGACGCGCATCCCCACGGCGCAGCGCGCGCTCCTGCAACGCAACATCATCCTTTCGCACAGCTGCGGGGTCGGACCGCTGCTCGATGACTCGATCGTGCGGCTGGTGCTGGTGCTGAAACTGGCGAGTCTCCTGCAGGGCTTCTCCGGCGTCAGCGAGGAACTGGCGCGCTTTCTCGAGCGGCTGATCAACGCCGGCCTCTACCCGTGCGTACCCGCGCAAGGCTCGGTGGGCGCGAGCGGTGATCTCGCGCCGCTCGCACACCTGTCATTGAGCGTGCTCGGCCTCGGCAGCATCCGCCGCCACGGCGAGGTGCTGCCGGCGGCGGAGGCGCTGGCGCAGGAGGGCCTGGCGCCGCTGAACCTCGGTCCCAAGGAGGGCCTCGCACTCATCAATGGCACGCAGGTGTCGACCGCGCTGGCGCTCGCCGGGCTGTTTGAGCTCGAAACCGTGTTCGCGGCCGCGGTGGTGAGCGGTGCGCTGAGCCTCGATGCGCTGCAAGGCAGTGACGCGCCCTTCGATGCGCGCATTCACCACCTGCGTGGCCACGACGGCCAGGCGCGGGTGGCGCAGGTGTATCGGGAGCTGCTCGCCGGCAGCCAGATCCGCGAGTCGCACCGTACCTGTGAGCGCGTGCAGGACCCCTACTCGTTGCGCTGTCAGCCGCAGGTCATGGGCGCATGTCTGGACCTGATGACGCAGCAGGCGGCCTGCCTCACCACCGAAGCCAACGCG
Source organism: uncultured Gammaproteobacteria bacterium (assembly GCA_963718865.1). Taxonomy (GTDB): domain Bacteria; phylum Pseudomonadota; class Gammaproteobacteria; order Steroidobacterales; family Steroidobacteraceae; genus 13-2-20CM-66-19. The sequence goes on from CAVRAE010000003.1 coordinate 698,514, forward strand.
GTCACCGACAATCCGCTCATTTTTCCGGAAACCGGCGAGGTGCTGTCCGGCGGCAACTTCCACGCCGAGCCGGTGGCGTTCGCCGCCGACATCCTGGCGCTGGCATGCGCCGAGGTCGGTTCGATCGCGGAGCGGCGCGTGGCGCTGCTGGTGGATCCGAAGATGAGCGGCCTGCCACCCTTTCTCGCTCCCGACAGCGGTGTGAACTCCGGCTTCATGATGGCGCAGGTGACCGCCGCGGCGCTGGTGGCGGAGAACCGCATGCTGTGTCACCCGGCAAGCGTTGACAGTATTCCGACATCCGCGAACCAGGAAGACCATGTCAGCATGGCCACGCACGGTGCGCGACGTCTCATCACCATGACCGGCAACGCGCTCAACATCATCGCCGTGGAATTTCTCGCCGCCTGCCAGGGGCTGGATCTGCGAGCGCCGCTGAAGAGCTCGCCGCGTCTGCAAAGCGCCCACGGTGCCATGCGGCTGAAGGTACCGTTCGCTGGCAGCGACCGTCTGCTCGCCCTCGACATCGAAGCGGCGGCGCTCACGGTGCGGCTGGCCGAAGTGCAGTCGCTCGCCAACGAGTTGGTGCCGAGCCGGCGCTAGTCCGCCGGGCCAGGCGCAGTAAGGCGCCACCAGGGCAAAAAGGGCCGCGGCCGCTGGTGGTCGCGGCCTTTTGTTTTTTATACGGGCTTCAGAAGTGATACGGCGATCCGCGCCGCATCACAAGATCTTCTCAAACCTCAGGCGGGAGCACATTCCGCAGACTTCTGCGACGTGCCCGGAGCATCCGGTGCCTCGTCGCGATCCGGCTGTTGCTCGCGCTTGATGCGCTCGTAGATCTCTTCCCGATGCACGGCGACATTTTTCGGGGCATTAATGCCGACGCGCACCTGATTTCCTTTAACCCCCAGAACCGTGATGGTGACGTCATCGCCAATCATCACTGTCTCACCGACACGTCGTGTGAGAATCAGCATGTTCTTCCTCTCATCGTCATGGATGTACGCACCCCCCGGGCGGCATCAACAACGCGATTCAAGCTTTTCTTCCGTCCTCTCCTGTCATCGCCACCAGGAAGGACCGGCTAATTGTCACAGCATCGTATAGAAAAATTAAATCACTATATAGTGGTTTCAGCCAGCAGTGCCCAGCGGCGCCCGCACACAGCTCCCAGCGGCCGCGCCGCAGCAATAAGCTGCCATCCACCTCGCACCACGGGCGCTATGACACTGCCGGCGCAAGTGCGGCTGCAACCGCGAGGCTCGCGGCCGTGCCTGTCAGGAGGTGCACGCAACCGGGAGCGGGCAGCGCCACGCCCCGCAGTCCAAGGCCCATAAGGCCCTGCAAATTCACCCGCGCCGTGTCGGCCACGCCTATGCGTACCCGGCCCGCGGCCGCCTGCGCCGTAAGGACGTTCGCGCGGCCCCCCAGCGCGGCCAGGAGCGCCCCGACATCGGGCAGATTGTTACCAATTGTAACCACGGACGACTGCAGCGGCGCAGCGGCTGGCGCCGGGGCGGCGACCGGGGTGACCAACCCGCGCGGTGCGGACCGCTGAGCCTCCCGGATCTCCCCCGCCAGCTGGTCCGCCATGGTGCCCACCACCACCTGCAGGGCATTCGCCGAGGGGCGAACCACACCTCGTGACCCAAGCCGCGTCAGCGCCGCGACATCCACCGCGGCCTGGCTGCCAACCGTGAGACGCAGACGCGTCGTGCAGGCATCCACCGATTGCAGGTTCGCGGGCCCGCCGAGCGCGGCAAGCCATTCACTCGCGCGCGCCGCGGGACCGGCGGCGGATACGGACGCGGGGGGCGTGCTTGCGCCACGATCCCGTCCCGGAGTCTTCAGGTCGAAGCGGACGATGACGAAGCGAAACAGCGTGTAGTAAAGGGCGAAGTACCCCGCGCCCACCGGCAAAAGCCACAGTGGCCGGGTGGCGAGATTGAAATTCAGGACGTAGTCGAAGAGCCCCGCCGAGAAGCCGAATCCGAGGCGCACGTGCAGCGCGTTCATGACCACAAAGGCGATGCCGGTCAGAATCGCGTGCACCGCGTACAGCGCCGGCGCGAGAAACATGAACGTGAACTCGATCGGCTCGGTGACGCCCGTGAGGAGCGAAGTCAGCGCGATCGAACCGAGCAGCCCCGCGACCAGTCGCCGCCGCTCCGGAAGCGCCGTGTGATACATGGCAAGGCAGGCAGCCGGCAGCCCGAACATCATCACCGGGAAAAACCCCGCCATGAACGCGCCGGCGTCCGGATCGCCGGCGAAGAAGCGTCTCTGATCGCCGGTGACGCCGTGATAATCGCCCAACAGGAACCAGGCGATGTTGTTGATGATGTGATGCAGGCCGGTGACGATGAGAACGCGGTTGAGCACCCCGTAAGCGAACAGGCCAAAGGCGCCGGCGTTCAGCACCCAGTGACTCAAGGCGTCCATGCCGTGCTCGAGGTGCTGCCACTGGGTGCCAAAGGCCGCCGCCAGAACAAGACCGGCCAGCCCGCTCACGATCGGCACGAAGCGCCGGCCGCCGAAAAAGCTCAGGTAGCTCGGCAGATTGATGTTGTAAAAGCGGTTGTACAGCGCGCCGGCGATCAGTCCCGAGAGAATTCCAACCGGCACGCTGAGCTTGCCGATTTCCTGGGCCTTGTAGGCGGCGATCGCCAGCTCGCGCGAGCGACCGGTCAGCTCAGCGAGCGCCGCTGGCGGCACTGCGATCAGCACCTCCGCGCCTTTGGTGGCGACCAGGTACGCCACTACGCTGGCGAGCCCCGCCGCGCCATGATTCTCGCGCGCCAGGCCCACCGCGACACCGACCGCGAACAGAAGCCCGAGGTTGGAGAAAATCGCCAGGCCCGCGGCGGCCATCGAGGCGGAGTTGAACAGGTCCGGCTGACCGAGCCGCAACATAAGGGCGGCGATGGGCAACACCGCGATGGGCAGCATGAGTGCCCCGCCCACCTTCTGCAGGCCCGGCAGCAGATCCTTCATCATGGAATCGCTCCGGTACGCGCCAGCTCGCGCACGAGCAACTCGCGGACCGCGGCGGCGCTGTCGGCCTGCAGCGCCTGGCGCGCAATTTCACGGCACTCGGCCATGGTGAGGCCGCCGATGCGTGCTTTCAGGCGCGGGATCACCGCCGCTACGGCGGACAGCTCGTTCACTCCCAGGCCCACCAGCAGCGGCGCGGCCAGCGGCTCGGAAGCCAGGCCCCCGCACACGGCGCAATGGCGGCCGCGCGCGCCTGCCGCCGCCGCCGTGCGCGCGATGAGACGCAGCACCGCCGGATGCAGTGCGTCCAGGCGCGCCGCAAGCTGCGGGTGCCCGCGATCCATGGCGAGGGTGTACTGGGTGAGGTCATTGGTGCCGATGGAAAGAAAGTCCGCCGCTTCGGCCAGGGATTCGGCCAGCAGCGCCGAGGCCGGCGTCTCGATCATCACGCCGACCTTGATGTCCTCGCCGGGAAGTTCCCGGCGCACCTCATCCAGCACCGCCCGCACCGCGGCGAGATCACTCGCGTCGGTGATCATGGGCAGCAACAGGCGGCAGCGCGAGCGCTCCGGCAGCGCGAGCACTGCGCGCAGCTGGGTGCGCAGCAGCTGCGGGTAGGCAAGCCCGGTGCGCACGCCGCGCAGTCCGAGCGCCGGGTTCTCCTCGGGCGGCAGCGGCAGGTAGGCGATCGGCTTGTCGCCGCCCGCATCGAGGGTGCGAATAGTGAGCGGCCGCGGGCCGAGCGCCGCCGCGATCGCCGCGTACGCGGCGCTCTGTTCGGCTTCACTCGGCGGGGTTTGCCGATCGAGAAACAGAAATTCGGTGCGCAGCAGCCCGCAGCCCTCCGCGCCGTTCTTCACCGCCGCGTCAACCTCCGCAAGCGAGCCGATATTGGCGAGCACCTCGATGCGGATGCCGTCCGCGGTGCGGCACTCACGCTGCGCCGCGGCCAGCTCGCCCGCGCGGCCGGCGGCCAGCGCCGCAACCCCCGCGCGCGCACGTTCGAGACGCTCGGGCGTGGGGCCGATCTCCATGAGGCCGCGCCCCGCGTCGAGCACCACCGGCGTGCCGTCCGGCACCGCCAGCACCGCGGGTCCCAGGGCCACGAGGGTTGGAATCCCCTTCGCGGCGGCGATGATCGCCACGTGCGAGGTCGCCCCACCGGCGGCCAGCGCGATGCCCGCAATCCGCGTGGCATCGAGCGCCACCAGCTGCGAGGGCAGCAGCTCGTGCGCGATGACAATGGCGTGCGCCGGCAACGCCGGGGCGCCCTGCCGCGCCCCGCCCGCCAGTGCCAGCAGCACCTGCGACTCAAGATCCGCGAGGTCGTCGGCACGCTCCCGCAGGCGCGGATCGGGCAGTTGCCGCAACGTATCGGCGGCGGCGCGCAGAGCCGAGCGCCAGGCGAAGCCAGCGCTCTTGCCCTCACCCAAGAGCGTCTGCGCACCACCCAGGAGCTCGGGATCCTCGAGCAGTTCCAGGTGCGCCGCCGCGATCTCGCGCGCCGCCTCAGTGCCGGCAGCCGCCGGCGCCTGCGCGCTGCGCGTAAGTTGCGCACGCACTGCAGCGCGGGCGCGCGCAAGCGCCGCGGTTTCGGTGTTGATATCCGCGCCCGTTTCACCAACCTCCAGCTCCAGACGGCGCAGCTGGCACGCCTCCCCGACTGCAACTCCCGGACTTGCGACCACCCCCGGCAGCCGGTCGGCGGGTGCCGGCGCGGCCGTGCTGACCGGCCCGGGCGCGCTCGGCGCGCTCGGCGCGCGTGCCGCCGCGGGCGCCCCCGCATCCCCCGCTGCGGCCAGCACCGCCGTGAGCGCCGCCGCCGCCTGGCTCGCATCCGGACCTGAGGCGTGAATCTCGATCTCATCGCCATGCTGCACGCCGAGCGACATGAGCGCGACGGTGCTGCGGGCGTTGGCCTGCCGGCCATGAGCGGACACCCGGACATCGGCGGTGAGATTTTTTATCGACGCGGCGAGCAGCGCCGCGGGACGCGCGTGGATGCCGTGCCTGAGTTTCACGGCCATGCGGCGTGTGAGCACCGGCGCGGCAGTGCTCGCAGCCGCGGTCACGGACACCGCAGCCGGCGCGGCAGCTGCGCCGCTCACGACACTAACTTCCATGAGGAAGTCTCCGACGGCGACGGTGCGACCCAGGGTCTGCCGCCGCACGCGAAAGCCGCGCTCGGCGGTGACGATCACGGGCGTGAGCAGGCTCCTGGCGCGCTGCGCCAGCAGATCCAGATCGAAACTCAGGAGCGCATCCCCGGCCCGCACATTGCTGCCCTGGACTGCGTGGACCTTAAAACCCTCGCCTGCAAGCCCCACCGTGTCGATGCCGACGTGCAGCAGCACCTCGCAACCCTCCCGGGTGCGCACGGTGACCGCGTGGCGCGACGCCGCGACGAGCAGCACTTCGCCGTCGCACGGCGCGTACAGCGTGCCTGCCGTCGGGTCGATGGCGACGCCATCCCCGAGCATGCGCGCGGCAAACACTTCATCGGGCGCCTCATCCAGCGGCGTACTCCAGCCCGCGAGCGGCGCCAGCAGCGTGATCGAACCGCTTGCAGCTGCGCCGCTCATGGCGACAGCTGCACCCAGTCGATCGCCCACATGGGATCAATCCCATGCTGCGCGAATCTGAAACACAGCTCATGCTTGCCTGCCAGGTGCGGTAGCCGGACCGCGGGCAGCACCGTGACGGCATCGTTGTCCACGGCGGGGGCGAGCGGTAACACCAGCAGTGGTGCGCCCGCGCACTGATCCACGCGCACTTCAAGCTCACCCGCGGCGCTGTGGGCGGGATTCAGATGGATGGACTCACGGTCCTTGCCGATCTGGAAGTTGAACGGCAGCTGCCCGACCGCCACGGTGAGGCCGAAGGCCTGGGACAGATCGGCCGCGGGCAGTATCCAGCACGGGTCCATGATGTCGATAAGAAACACGGCACGCTTGCCGTTCACGGGCGCATCGTCCTCCAGGTTCAGCTGCAGTTTGCTGCTGCAGCTCCTCAGGTCCTGGCTCATGTGCCGGTCGAAGAGTCCGGGGTGGCGCGGCGGGGCAAACACATCCTCTGAAAAGGTAACCCCCAGCGTCCGGTAGCGTTCAAACTCCGCCGGCAGGCGCTGCAGAAAATCATCCCAGCCGATGCGCCCGGGCGGCGACCAGGCGAGCTCGGCAAGCGCAGCGGCGCGCGGCCAGGTCATGTAGGCGGCGCGCTCCTCGGTGCGCACATGCTCAGTCCACAGGCTCGCCTGCACGCCGAGCAGGTGCTCCCCGTCCCGTCCCAGCGCTGCCGGAACGGGATTGAAGGCGTACACGTCCTGCAGGGACTCCACCGGACCGCGCCCCGGCGGCTCCGCGGGCGAGGTTCCCTGGCGATGATCCAGGTACAACACCGGGTCGGGCGCCAGGACTGCATCGTGACCGGCGCGCGCGGCACTGACCGCGCCCGCCACCCCGCGCCAGGACATGACCGTCGCGTCCGGACCTAGGCCCGCCTGCACGATCTCGTCCCAGCCGATGAGACGGCGCCCGTGAGCCGCGAGGTAGCTCCCGAGGCGCCGTTCGAAGTAGCCCTGCACAGCGCCCACGTCATTGATGTCAAGTGCGCGCATGCGTGCGCGCACCCGCGGCGAATCGCGCCACTCATCGGTTACGACTTCATCGCCGCCGGCGTGAATGTACTCACCCGGGAACAACGCCATCACTTCATCGAGGACCGCGTCTATGAAAGCAAACGTGGCCTCGTCGATGTTGCAGACGTGCTGGTAAATGCCCCAGTCGGAGGGCACCGCCGCCGGCAGGTCCGCGGGGTTTGCGGCCAGCGCGGGGTAAGCGATGAGCGCCGCGGTCGTGTGCGCCGGCATGTCGATCTCGGGCACGATGGTCACGTTACGGGCGGCGGCGTAGGCGACGATGCGGCGCACCTGCGCCTGGGTGTAGAAGCCCCCATAGAGACGCGGCCGGCCGGTCTTCGGATCGATGTCACGCTGCGCCGCGCGGCCCGCGGGCACCCGCCAGGCGCCAACCGCGGTCAGGCGCGGGTATTTTTTTATTTCCAGCCGCCAGCCCTGATCGTCTGTCAGATGCCAGCCGAGCACGTTGAGTTTGTGCAGTGCCATCCAGTCGATGTAGTGCAGGATAAATTGCGGCGACTGGAAATGGCGCGCGGAATCGAGCATCAGACCGCGCCAGGCAAATCGCGGCGCGTCGGTGATCAGCATGCCCGCAAGCGTGATGGCACCGTGCTGCGCAACCTGCGCGCTGCACAGCTGCCACAGGGTCACCGCGCCGTAGAAGAGCCCTTGGCCGTCGCGCGCTGACACCAGCACGCCCGTGGGCGACACCTCGAGCCGGTAGCTCCCGGCCACAGCTGCCGCTGCTGCAGGATCCAGGCGAAACACGATCCCCGGAGCGCGCGCACGTACAGCCGTAAACGGCCTCACCCTGAGCGTCATGCCGTGACTGCTGCGCAGCAGATCCGCGAAGTAAGCCCCGATGTGCGCGGCCTCACGGCCTGCCGGCACCAGAATCTGCGTCCCGCCCGTGAGCGTGAAACGCCCGGCGCGCGGCGCGACGTTCGCCGGGGCGGGAATGACGCTCGCGTACGGCGCCGCCGCAACCGCGGGTGTCGCGGCAGCCGGCGCCACGGCTCCCGCGGTCATGAAACCGAGGGCGCATACCCAGGCGCAGCTCGACGCGCTTGCCGCCCTCATGTCTTCAGGCGCTGCGCGAGCGCTGCGCGCACCCGGCCGATGTCTGCGGCCGACAATTCGCCGAGAATCCCCTGCCGCTCGGACGGGATGTGTTGGGTTACGCCATCGTGTGATCCAAACACGTAGTACTCGAAGAGCGCCGCCCAGGCCGCACGCTCGGGCGCCGCCAGCGTTCGCAGGTTAAGGATCGCGTGCAACAGTGAGTCGAACCCGGATGCGACGCCGATGTCCGGGCCGCCCGCCGCGTGCCACCAGTAGTTGACCAGCATGTTGACCGGCTCGAGAGACTCGACGTGATGCCACCACAGCGGCGGAATGAAGAGCGCGTCTCCCGGGCCGAGCTCGGCCGATACTGCAGCGCTCAGCGCTTCGCGAAACTTCGGGAAGCGTACGAAATCCGGCGCCCGCAGCTGCACCAGGCTCATCGGTGCTCCGGTGGGCGCAAAGTCGAGCGGCCCGATGTAGAGGTTGCGGATCTGCCCGGGCGGAAACAGGGTGAAGCGCCGACGCCCGACGACGACACAGCCGATGTTGTTCCACTCATCGAGGTGTGTGGGCGTGGTGATGGCGTTGCCGAGCCAGATTCGCGGCTGCACGCGCGCATCGAGCAATGTCAGCGGGTTTTCGGCGGTGAACCCCGGCAGGCACTCGGCGATGAGCGCGCTCTGCGCGGCGACCGCCGGCGGATGAACGAAGGCTGCGTAGCGCAGCACCTGCTCGGCGAGCTTCGCGATGGGAAGCTGATTGCGCAGGAAATTGAAGCCGGTCAGGGTGTCGTTATAGAAGATGCGGCCCTCAACCTCCGGCGGCGTCATGATGGCATCGACCGGTTTGCCGCTGTCGAAGCGCGCGAGGTACTGCACGAGCGCCGCCGGCGAATCCCGGCCGACCGCCACCGCCGGCCAGTCCCTGACGAGGCCTCGTAGCACGCAGGGCGCACCGCCACCGAACACCTCGCGACGGATGGCGGCGGCGTCGGAAGCCGGGAATTCACGGATGGCTGCGGGACTCAAGGACATCGCGCTGCGCAAGCGGCCGCGCTACCAGAAATAAATCTGCAGCGACGGAGCGGTGCGCCGCGGTGCGATGCGCTGCAGCGCCTGGGCATGGTCCGGGTAGTTGCTGACGCTGCGATCGAGCAGGTTGTCGATTTCGGCCAGGTTGTACCGCGCTTCCTCGGCGGACGGCTCGCGCAGCTGCCCGGCATCGGGGAAGATGCCCATGCCGGCCATGATCGAGTACCAGGAAAACACCGGGTAGCCCTTGCCGAGCGCCTGCTGGCGTACCGGCGGCGCGATGCTCTTGCCGGCCATCCATAGCGAATACAGCTGCTTCAGGTCGTCGGACAGATTGAGGTTGGCGGCGTTGGCGCGCCAGTACTCGGTGTCCTGGCGCGTGTTGGTCTTGTAGTGCGTCACGATATAGTCGCGGGTGCCCTCAAAGTGCTCGTTGACCCGCGCGTTGAAACGCTCGTGGGCCGCTTCGCTCACATCGCCGCGCTCGAGGAATTCGACGAACTGGGCAGCGGTCTGCTGGATGAAGAGCAACGCGGTGGCCTCGAGCGGCTCGATAAAGCCCTGCGACAGTCCCACCGCCAGGCAATTGCGATTCCAGTGCCTGGTAACCCGGCCGATCTTCATCTTCAGGTGCCGTGCCGCCACGTCCGCCTCCAGCAAGCCAAGCTCGCGCCGCAGTTCCGTCTCGGCTTGCTCCGCCGAGCAGAACTGACTGCTGTACACGTAGCCGTTGCCGAAGCGGTTGGTAAGGGGAATGCGCCAGGCCCAGCCGTGCCGCATCGCGATGGACACGGTCTCGGAGGGGATCGCGTCCCCAAGCGGCGTAGGCAGCGCGACCGCGGCGTCATTGAACAGGTTGTTGGCGAAGCTGACGTATGGAGTGTGCAGGGCCTTGTCGATCAGCAGTGCCGCAAAGCCCGTACAGTCCACAAAGAAGTCGGCGGCGATGGTCTCGCCCTCGCGGGTGGACACCGAGGCGATGGCGCCGGAGCTGTCCAGATTGGCGTGCGTGACGTGACAGCTCTTGTAACGCACCCCGCGCTCGAGCGCCTTGTTGTGGAGGAACTGCCCGAGGAGCACGGCATCGAAGTGATAGCCGTGCCAGATATCGAAGGGGAAGCCGTCGCCCGCTTTGGGCGCGCGGCGCTGCGCGGCCAGGCGTGCGGCAATAAAGAACCGGTCCGGATGCGCCTCCACCCGGGCACCGTTAACGCGCGCCTCCACGTTATGGACAAACTGCTTCATGGTCAGGTTGTCCAGCATGGAGGCGAACGGGTGGAAGTAACGCTCGAATCCCGGCTTGGTCGACCAGCCCTCAAAGGCAATGCCGCACTTGTAAGTCGCGTGACAGGCCGGCATCCACTCGGCTTCCTCGATCGCCAGACTGTCGAAGAAGCCGCGCAGCCAGGGGGTTGAGCCCTCGCCCACACCGATAATTCCGACCGTCGGGGACTCGAGCAGCGTGATCTCAACGCCGCGCTCGATGAGCGAGCGCGCCAGGGTGAGTGCGGTCATCCACCCGGCCGTCCCGCCACCCACGATCACGACGCTGCGCACCGGCAGTGGGCCCGGATGCGCAGCCCTGCCAGTCAGGGGGCCGAAGGTCTGGTTGAAGAGAGTGGCAGTGGTCATGACGCAACGTTACCCCGCCAGCGAGGCGCTCGCCACGGCACAGCGCCTCACGGTGGCCGGAAGGAGCGGTGGCGCAGTGAGCACTGCGCCACCCTCTTGCCTCGCTGCGCCTAGAACTTGACGCGCAGGTTCAGATAGTACTGCCGGCCATTCGTATAGAACGCCCGTGGCTGGGTCTCGTTGAGGGCGTAGTATTTGAGCGTCGGATTGTTGAGGTTCTGCCCGTCCAGCGTCACCATGAAGTTATCGTTGATCGTGTAGGCAAGCGAAGCCGACAGGTAGCCGATCGAGTCCTCCGAGAATGCGGTGCTGCGGTCAAGGCCGTCGAAGTAAGCCGAGCGGTAGTTCCACGCCACCCGTGCGCTGAAGTGCGCGTCCTCGTAGTAGCCGTTGATGTTATAGGTGGTCTTCGAGGTACCCACCAGGCGATCATCGCCGGGCCCGCCGGTGGCGTTGGGCTGTACCGCCGAGGTCTGCTTGCCGTCCGCGTAGGTGTAGTTAGCCGCGACACCAAAGTGCTCGGTGAGCGCCTGCTGGTAGGCCATCTCTATGCCACCGACACGGCCCTGAGCGTTGATCGGATACGAAGCCAGATAGTTGAGAAACTGGCCCTGGTATGGAAGGTTGTTGCCAAATGACAGCTCGCTCAGCGGCTTGCTGGCGTAGCTGACGTAGTTACGCAGATCCATATAGAACAAGGTGGCCGACAGCAGCGAGCGCTTGGCGAAGTACCACTCGAGCCCGGCATCCAGATTGTTCGAGCGGATAGGCTTCAGGTCCGGATTGCCGACGGTTGCGGCTCCAGGCGTTGCGCCCGCTGGCGGAGCGCCGAAGGTCACGTTCCCTGCGAGCGCCGAATAGTCGGCGCGGGTCATGGTTTCGGCGGCGGCGAAACGCGCGACCAGGTCCGGACTCAAGTCGATCTTCAGGTTGGCGCTCGGCAGGACGTCGTTGTAGGTGTGATCGACCGGGTAGGAGACATACGGCCCGAACGCCGAACCGACCACCGCACCAGGTGTGGTAGCCGTCACCGTGCTGTCCTGCGCAAAGACGGACACATCCTCGTCGGTGCGCACGTAGCGCAGGCCGATATTGCCCGCCCAGCCGTCGCCCTTGAAATCCGCCTGCACGTAAGCTGCATCGTTCTTCTCGTGCAGCGCGAACCAGCCGTCGGGGATGTAGGCGCGTGTCACCGGATCGCGGTTCACGTTGTTCGGGTTGTCGTAGGCGGCCAGCTGCGCCGGCGTCCAGTACCACATGCCGGTTGGAATCGACCCGCCGAAGTTGTCGAAGTTCGAGGGGTAGTTCTGAAACCCGCCGGTCGGGTAGGCGCTCGCAAAACCCGGGCCGCTCGCCGGCGGTAGCGGTCCCTGGCCGACCGCACCGAAGGAGGTACGGATATGGCTCTCCCAGCGTGCCCCGAACTTCAGGTCGGTCCACGAACCGTCGTTCATCTTGAATGTGCCGTCGAGCTTGGCCCAGTCCTCGCTGTCGTTCACGACGACGTTCTCGGCACCGAAGATCCAACCGAAAGCCACCGGCACGCCGCCAACGACGGGCGCGGTATTGTTGGTGGTGCCGAAATTGAAGTTCGGCCCGCTGCCGATGCCGTTGAGCTGGTAGCCGGCGCCCTGCCCGAAGTCCGGCTGGGTTTCCGAGACATCCTGCGTCGGGGTCTTGCCCTGGCCCCTGGAGGTACCAAGTTGCAGGGCGAAGCTCAGTGCCTCGTTCACCTTGAGATTGGTGTCGAAGTCGATGTAGTTCGAGCTCTCGCTCTCATCGGGACGGGAGATCTGGTCGTAGACGCCATAATAAGTTCCGGGGACACCCGTGAAGTTGGCAGACGTCAGGGTGTTGCTCTGGACGACGTAGCCTGGATTCGGCGCCTGTCCGGCCCCGGAATTGATGTAGTGCGTGTTCCACAACAGGTAATTGCGGTTGTAGTTTGGCGCATCCAGATTCGAGACAAACCCGTTCAGGTCGAAGTCGAGGTTGTCGTTCGGCTTGAGCTGCACGTCGAAGAGGCCGCCCTTGCGCGTGCGCGTCTGGGTGAAAAACGCCGCGCCGATGTCTGTCGGGTACTGCACCCCGGAGAGATTCGGATCTGCCAACGCGATGGGGCTGCCCTTGGCAATGGTGTCGTAGCCGAGCAGTTCCACGCCCTCGCGCTGCAGATGGCGCTTTTCGTCGAAGCCCTGCAGCAGGACGCCGAAGGTGGAATCCTCGTTGTGCCAGTTGAGCAGCGCGCTGAATTGCGGGTCGGTCTTGTTCGGCAGGTCGGCGTACACCGCTCCTACGGACGCCTCGAAGGTGAACGGCTTCTTCATATCGAGTGGCTTGCGCGTGATGATGTCGACCGAGCCGGCGACCCCACCCTCGACCAGCGAGGCCTCCGAGCTCTTCTGCACCACGATCTGGCTGACCATTTCAGACGGCAGCAGCGTGTAGCTGACGCTGCGTCCGACGGTGCCGGTCTGATCCAACACGAACCAGTCGCCGGCCGCGACGTTGTGGCCGTTGATCAGCGTCTGCGTGAGACTGGGATTGGTGCCGCGCATGCTGACACGATCGTTCTCGTCAAATCCGCCCTCGGTCGCGCCCGCCGAGCTGGTCGTCAACCCGGGAACGCGCTGCAGCGAGTCGGCAATGTTCTTGTCCGGCATCTTGCCGATATCCTCGGCGGTGATCACGTCCACCACCGAGACGGCGGCACGCTTCTGGGCAAGGGATTCAGTCAGCGAGGCGCGGATACCGCTGACCACCACCTCCTGCAACTCGGTCTCGTTGGGGGCCGTTGCGGCGCTGTTCGCGGGCACCGTCTGCGCCCGCACGGCTTCATTGCCACCAAACAGTGCCATCGCGACTGCTGTTCCGATCAACGTCGACCTTGCAATTCTCATAATGTACTCACCCCTGATGTTGTCATTTGCCGATGCCGCGTCCGCCGTCGCAAATCCCCGAGACCCTTGTAAGGGCGGTCCCCTTTACTGGGACCAGTTAAGGGCCAATATAGTACCAATCACATGGAATTTACAACTCTGGTGATACCACTACGCCACATGATTTTTTTACTGTTCAGAAACAATAACTTAATGTTGACAGCGTACCTTCTGCGCAACAAACTGGTACTCTAATGGTAATATACGATCTCTGCTGATTTCGACGGAGTGCACGGGTGACACCACTGTCGCAGAGTGTGGGAAGACTCGATGAGGCGAGCCGGCTGCCGCTATATCAGCAATTGCAGCGGGCGCTGCGCCAGGCCATCGAGTCGCACGTGTTAGGTCCGGACGACGCGCTGCCCCCGGAGCGTGATCTGGCCGTGGATTTCAGCGTGTCGCGCATCACGGTGCGCAAGGCCATCGACGGGCTTGTGGGCGAAGGGATGTTGGTTCGCCGCCAGGGATCGGGAACCTTCGTGTGTGCGCGCGTGGAGAAAAATTTCTCCAAGCTCACCTCCTTCTCCGAGGATATGCGCGCCCGCGGCAGGAACCCGCGCAGCGTGTGGCTGCGCAAGGCGGCCGGCACCGTGACGCCCGAAGAGGCGCTGACGCTGCGCTCCAGCCCCGGCACTCCGGTATACCGCTTCCACCGCATCCGTTTCGCGGACGACGCGCCGATGGCGCTCGAGTACGCGACCATTCTCGCCTCCTGCCTGCCGTCCATCGAGGCGGTCGAGTCTTCCTTGTATTCAGCACTCGAGCAGGCCGGCAACCGCCCGGTGCGCGCACTGCAGCGCCTGCGGGCAGTGTTGTTCACGGCCGAACAGGCCGAACTTCTGCAGGCGAAGGAAAAAGGGCCGGGCCTGCTGGTCGAGCGGCTCGGCTTTCTCAAGGATGGCCGCGCGGTCGAGTTCACGCAGTCTTTCTATCGCGGTGACATCTACGACTTCGTCGCCGAGCTCAGCCTCGCCACGTGATGACCCAGGCCGCGGGCACACGCATGTATCGTGAGGCCGCCGCGGCACCGCAGGCCGTGCGCGAGCAGCTGCTCGCCAATGCCGTGCGCATCGAGCGCCTCGCGCAGCGGCTGCGCGCAACCCCGCCACGCGCGCTCATCACCTGCGCCCGCGGCAGCTCAGATCACGCCGCCACCTTTGCGCGCTATCTCATCGAAACGCGGCTGGGACTTCTGACTTCCTCCGCCTCCCCTTCGGTGAGTTCGGTGTACGAGGCACGGCCGGATCTGGCCGGCACCGTGATGCTCGCGATCTCCCAGTCAGGCGCGAGTCCGGATCTGCTCGCGACGGTAAGTACGGCACGCGCCGCGGGCGCGCGCATCGTGGCGCTGGTCAACGCCGAGAGCTCCCCGCTCGCGCAGCTTGCCGATGAGGTGATTCCGTTGTGTGCCGGGCCCGAGTGCAGCATCGCCGCCACCAAGTCCTACATCACCTCCCTGAGTGCGATCGTGCACCTGGTGGCGAGCTGGTCGCGCGATGCCGCCCTCGGCGCAGCCCTGCAACAGGCGCCGGAACTACTCACCCACGCGTGGGAACTTAACTGGAGCGCCGGTGTTGATCACCTGCTGACGGCCAACAACCTCTACGTGGTGGCCAGGGGACTGGGACTGGCGATCGCGCAGGAGGCGGCACTGAAGTTCAAGGAAACCTGCGCCCTGCACGCCGAGGCGGTCAGCGCCGCGGAACTGCGCCACGGACCGATGGCGCTGGTGGGCGCGGGATTTCCGTTGCTCATTTTCACGCAGAATGATGCCAGCCGCGCCGGCGTGGCGCAGCTTGCAGAGGAACTCGCGGCACGCGGTGCGGACGTGCTGCTCGCCGGAACCAGCGCCGCCGGCGCCACGGTGCTGCCCACCCAGGAGGCGCATCCGGTGATCGAGCCACTGCTGCTCGCGCAGAGCTTCTACCGGCTGGCAAATGCACTGTCGCTGGCGCGCGGCGCAGATCCGGACCGGCCGCCGCACCTGCACAAGGTGACCGAGACAGTCTGATGAGCGTCGCACTCGTCAATGGCCGCGTGTTGCGTGACGGCGTACTGGTCGAAGGACAGGGCGTGCTGCTGGATGGCGGGCGAATCACCGCCATCGTGGATGCACAGGATCCGCGCTGCCGCAACGCGCAGCGCCACGATCTTGGCGGTGGGCTGCTGCTGCCGGGATTCATCGATTCGCAGGTCAACGGCGGCGGTGGCGTGTTGTTCAACGACGCTCCGGGTGTCGAGGCCATCCGCGCCATCGGCGCCGCCCACCGCCGCTTCGGCACCACCGGTTTTCTGCCGACGCTCATCAGCGCGGATCTGGATGTCGTGGCGCGCGCCATCGGCGCCGTGCGGGCCGCGATCCAGGCGGGGGTTCCGGGGGTGCTGGGGCTGCACATCGAAGGCCCGTACCTGAACGCGGCACGCAAGGGCGTGCACGATCCGGCGAAGCTGCGCGAGCTGGACGCGAGCGCGCTCGGACTTCTCACCTCGCTGCGCGAGGGCCGTACACTCGTGACCCTGGCCCCGGAAATGACCACCCCGCAGATCATCGAAAAGCTGGTGGCGGCCGGCGTCGTGGTGTCCGCGGGTCACACCAACGCGACCTATGCGGAAATCGAACCGGCGCTGCGTCACGGCCTCACCGGCTTCACGCACCTCTTCAACGCCATGTCGCAACTCACCGGACGGGAGCCCGGGGCGGTGGGCGCGGCCTTGAGTGATCCCAGCAGCTGGTGCGGCATCATCGTTGACGGTGTGCATACCGATCCGGTGGTGCTGCGCATTGCGCTCAAGTGCAAGCCGCACGAGCGCTTCATGCTGGTCACCGACGCCATGCCGAGCGTGGGCACCAACAACGCGTCCTTCGACCTGCAGGGCCGGCACATCACCGTCAGCGGCAACGTCTGCGTGGACGAGGACGGGACGCTCGCCGGGTCCAATATCGATATGGCGAGCAGCGTGCGCAATGCCATGTCCATGCTGGAACTGCCGTTATCCACGGCGGTGCGCATGGCAAGCCAGTGGCCGGCGGAGTTTCTGGGCGTCGGGCATGAACTGGGGCGCATCGCCGCGGGCTATCGCGCCAATCTGGTGCTCGCCGACGAGCAGCTGAATGTGCGTGAGACCTGGATCGACGGGCAGTCCTTACGCGCCTAGCACCCGCTCGCCGCGGGCGGGCGCTTCAACCTGGTGGATCCTGGAAGCCGCTCGCACGGTAGGTGATGACCAGCGTGTCGCGTGTCCCCGCCTTGCCGTGCGGCTGGATGGGGGTGGTCTCATGAATGACGCGCGCATCGTCCATCAACAGCATCGACCACGGCTCGTGCATGGTAAACCGCACCCCCGCGGCGGCGCCGGTTTCAAACACCCGCGTTTCCCCGCCGCGTACATCCTCGCGCGCGACCAGCACGACGGCGACGAAGTCCACCCCGTCGCGGTGTGCGCCCTCCGGCGTCGGGCGGCCGATCCCATCCGCGGTGTCGATGCGGAACTGGTGCGCCTCGATGAACCAGCGCGGCACCGGCTGCAGCTGCGCGAACAGCTCGCCGATGGCCGTTACCAGCTGCTGCCAGGCGCGGGCGCCACTCACCTGCGGTTCAATCGGCTCGAACCAGCGCGTCAGCCCGCCGTGCAGCGCGTTATAGGAAGTGGGTTGCCAGTGCGCCCGATGCGGCACGGCCGCAAGCGCCGGCGGCGTGAGCGTCTGCACGAAGCTGCCGTGCCGCCGGGCACGATAGCGACCGCCGTCACGCAGGTGCGCATCGCGCGGCAGGCGTTCCCAGCTCGCGCGCAGCGCATCGAGGCCCTGCACCTCCAGCTGCAGCGTCGCGAGCGCCGCCGCCGGCGGCAGGAACACATAGCCCGCCGCGCGCAGCTTCGCGATCGTTTCCGGGCGTTCCAGGCTCATCGGGGGCTTGTACCATATCCATCGAAAGGCGTAGCCGGACGGCCCCGGAAGGGCCTCCCCCGCGGCGCCGGGCGCGTGCGAAGCTGAGGGCCTCGATTGCCGCAGGACTCAAGGGCATGATCGATCTTTACTATTGGACCACGCCGAACGGCCACAAGATCACCATGTTCCTGGAGGAGACCGGTCTCCCCTACAGGATCCTGCCCGTCAACATCGGCACCGGCGCGCAGTTCGATCCTGCCTTCCTCGCCATCGCGCCGAACAACCGCATCCCCGCCATCGTGGATGACGCACCCCAGGGCGGTGGCGCACCGCTCTCGGTGTTCGAATCCGGAGCGATCCTCATGTATCTCGCCGAGAAGTCCGGCCGCCTCCTGCCCGGGGATCTGCGCGGACGGGTGCAGGTGACCCAGTGGCTGTTCTGGCAGATGGCGGGCCTGGGTCCCATGGCCGGGCAGAATCATCACTTCTCCCGTTACGCGCCGGAGAAGATTCCGTACGCCATCGAGCGCTATGTCAAGGAAACCAACCGCCTCTACGGGGTGCTGAACACGCGCCTCGCGAAGCAGGATTTCCTCGCCGGCGAGTACTCGATCGCCGACATCGCCTGCTATCCGTGGATCGTGCCGTACGAGGCCCAGGGGCAGAAGCTGGAGGACTTCCCGCACCTGCAGCGCTGGTTCAACGCCATCCACGATCGGCCCGCGACGCTGCGCGCTTACGAGAAAGCCGCCACCATCAACACGCAAACGACCATGACCGAGGAAGCCAAACGCATACTCTTCGGGCAGACCGCGCGCGGACCGCAGCCGCAATGAGCGCCGCCATCGCCGCGTTAAGTGCCTGCTGCGCATTGGCACTCGGCGCCGCGGGCGCGGCGGCCGCGACCCCCAGCGCCGCCGCCCCGGCCAACACCCTGCAGGTGGCGGGTGCCGCCATCCATGTTGAATTTGAGCCCGGGGAATTCAGCGGCGGCGCCGCACCGCTGCTGGAATGGGTGCGCCGCAGCGCCGGCATCGTCGCCGCCTACTACGGGCGCTTTCCCGCCACGCCACTCGAACTGCGGTTGCGGGCGCAAAGCGGCGCCGGGGTTCAGGGTGGCAAGACCTTTGCCGCTCACGGCGCATTCATCGAGATGCGCGTCGGTCGCGAGGTCACCCCCGCGCAGCTCAGCAACGACTGGGTGCTGGTGCACGAGATGACGCACCTCGCCCTGCCTGACTCAGGCGATGAGCACACCTGGTTGTCGGAGGGCGTCGCGACCTACGTGGAAGGTATCGCCCGTGTGCAGGCGGGCAACCGCACCGAGAGCGACGTGTGGGCCGAGGAGCTGCGCTCGATGCCGCGCGGGCTGCCGCAGGCGGGCGACGCCGGCCTTGATCACACCCATACCTGGGGCCGCACCTACTGGGGCGGTGCGATGTTCTGCCTGCTCGCCGATGTTGACATCCGCGAGCGCACTCATCTGCGCTTCGGACTGCAGGACGCGCTGCGTGCCGTGCTGCGCGAGAGCGGCGGACTGCGAGCGGATTGGCCGATCGCCAGGGTACTGCGTACCGGGGACGCCGCTGTCGGCACCACCTCGCTCGAGGATCTCTACGCGCGCATGAAGGACACGCCGATGGCGCCGGACCTCACGGGTCTGTGGCAGCGCCTCGGCGTAATGCGCGACGGCGACTCGGTACGCCTCCTCGACGAGGCGCCGCTGGCCGCCGTGCGGCACGCGATCATGACGCCGCGCTAAGTGCGCGCGCGGCTATCCCGGCCGACGCGCGCGCGAATTGCCGGACGGCGATGAGCCGTGAGTGCGCGATTGCGGACGGCGTCCCGAGTGCCAGCCCGCGTTCGGCCGGCGTGCGTCGCCGCGGTGAGAAGGCGCGCCGTGCGGCCGCGGCGTCCCGGGAGCGGACGCGCCAGTGCTCGGAGCAGCACCGGACTTGATCGCAAACACCGGCAGCGTTGCCGCCGGCAGCGTGCGCTTGAGCACTTTTTCGATGTCGCGCAGCAGCGCCGTCTCATCGGCAGACACCAGCGACACGGCTGCACCGCTGCCGCCGGCGCGTGCGGTACGGCCGATGCGGTGAACGTAGTCCTCGGGCACGTTGGGCAACTCGTAGTTGACCACGTGCGGCAGCTCCTTGATGTCCAGGCCACGCGCCGCGACTTCGGTCGCGACCAGCGCGGTAATGCGGTTTTCCTTGAAATCCTCGAGCGCCCGCACCCGTGCTGCCTGGCTCTTGTTGCCGTGGATCGCGAGCGCGCGGATGCCGTCGGTCTGGAGCTGCTGCGTGAGGCGGTTGGCGCCGTGCTTGGTGCGCGTGAAAATGAGCACCTGGTGCCAGTTGCCGCTGACGATCAGATGCGCGAGCAGCGAGCGCTTGTGTTCCTTGGGCACGCGGTACACGTGTTGCTCGACGCGCTCGGCCGCGGCGTTGCGGGGAGCCACCTCGATGGTGAGCGGCTCGCGCAGCACTCGTGAGGCGAGCGAGCGAATGTCATCCGAGTAGGTGGCCGAGAACATGAGGTTCTGGCGCTGCGGCGGCAGCAGCTTGATGATCTGGCGGATCGCGCGGATGAAGCCCATGTCGAGCATGCGGTCACCTTCATCGAGCACCAGACACTTGACCTGGCTTAGGTCCAGCAGGCGCTGCTGCGCGAGGTCCAGCAAGCGCCCGGGTGTCGCCACCAGCAGGTCGCAGCCGCTGCGCAATGCTGCGATCTGCGGCTTGTCGCTCACACCGCCAAACACGACCACCGTGCGCACCGCCACGTACTTGCCGTAGTCGTGCGCGCTCTCGGCCACCTGGGCCGCGAGTTCGCGTGTGGGCGTGAGTACCAGCGCGCGCGGAGCTTTGCCGGTGCCCTCGCCGAGCTGCTGCAGGATCGGCAGCACGAACGCCGCGGTTTTGCCGGTGCCGGTTTGTGCGCCCGCGAGCACGTCGCGTCCGGCGAGCACCGCCGGAATGGCTTCACGTTGAATAGGAGTGACGGTGGTGTAGCCCTTTTCGGCGACAGCACGCAGCAGCTCGGGCTTGAGCCCAAGATCGGTAAATGACATAAGTTAAAGAAACCTCAAGTTAAGAGCTCGCCCGCAGCACCCGCCCCGGACGTCCGCAACCGTGAGGTCACACGCCAGGTTCAGGTTCAATTGCTGCGGCGGTCAGGCGCGAAGCGTCGGTTAATGAATCGAAGTGCGCCAATGGACAGACTGCGAGCGAAACTCAAGGCGCTGACCGCGCACCGAAGAGAGGTTTCGCGGCGCGGACTCTACAGGCTTTAATGCAGTGCGTCCAATACTGCCGCACACTGTGCCGCGGTGCGAACAATTTCACACACTTGTCATGAGCTTGCGCGTTGCGGGAGCGGGGAACTCAGGGCATGATTTCCGCTCCTTAAGGAGCAAGGACAGGGATAGCTATGGCACGCCCCACCCGCCTCTGTTTCGGCGCCGCGCTCCTTTTGGGTGCGCTCCTCGCCGGCTGCTCTTCGCGCACCGACGTATCCGCGATCGGCAACGTACCGAGCCAGTACTCGCACGTGTACATCACCGCCCAGGCGGTGTGGTTCAACTCCAGCGCCACCGCCGCACCCGGCGATGCCGGCTGGGTGAAGTTTCCCCTCTCCACTCCGGCGACGGTGGATCTGGTGGCTGACCAGGGCGGCAATTTCGGGCTGCTGGTTACGGACCTTAAGCTCACGCCGGGCTCCTACTCGCAGGTGCTGCTCATTCCCGTCGATGCCTCGACGCCGCTGACGCTGTCCGCGCAAACGCTCGGCGCGCTCTATAACTCGGAGGCAGACTTTGTCGATAGCAGCGGCACGACCCGGCAGCTACCCCTGGAACTGCTGAACCCCGACCAGGGCATTGCAATCCACGGCAGCGTGTCGGTGCCCTTCGGCAATATCGGCGCGGTCCTCGGCGCCGCGACTCCCACCGGCACGACGACCCCCGCAACCTCGACGCTCACACCCACGACGACCACGACGCCCGCGACCTCGACGCTGGGCACCTCGGGCACCTCCACCACCACGACCGTGAACTTCGCGCTGAGCATCGACGGCGCGCGCGACCTGACGCAGTTCACTTACGGTGCAACCGGCACTGCCGGCGCCGGCGCGGTGCTGCTCAGCTCGCACGCGAGTGTTTATGATCTGTCCGCCTCAGGCGGAATCCAGGGGACCCTCACCCTCACGAACCTCACCGGCTACACCAACACCACCTCGGGCTTGCCGGACATCCAGGTGAGCGCGGAGCTCCTGAGCGCTGATGGTACGCGCCACTATGTCGTCGCCAGCACACCGGTGAATTCCGACGGCACCTTCACCCTCTACCCGCTGGCCGCCAACTCCTCGAACATCACGGACTACGATCTCGTGATCCACGGACAAGGCATCGCGACCATCATCATCAGGCAGGTGCAGATCCCGCCCACCGGCAGCAGCACCAGCGGCACGAGCACGCTGACCCCGATCACTGCGTCGACCACTTCCCCGACCACTTCATCGACTGCGTCGACGACCAGCAGCGACCTGGCGCCGATCACGCCGACGAACCTGATCTCCATCGGCACCTTGATCCCGCGCGCCGCGACGAGTTACTCCGCCAACATCGCGTCTCCCGCTGGATCGCCGCTGCCGGCCGGGGCGGAAGTTGCCTTCTACCAGACCCTGTCAGGATCCGGCGAAGTGCCCTACGTCATCGAGGCGAGTCCCATCGATCCCTTCAACCAGAATCTGGCGAACGCGCAGACGCTGTCCGCCGGCACCCTCGATTCCGGTACTTACATTTCAAGTGGCGCGACCATCACCGTGGTGAGCACCGCGGCGGTCGAATCCACCAAGGCGGCGATTCCGGGCACCTACCAGGTTGCGGCCACCGCGCCGCTGTATGCGGATGGCATGTTGGGCATCCCGGTTTCCCCCGCGGCTCCCGTGGCCACGGTCGCCGGCCTGTCGCTGGCTTCCGGCAGCACCGCGGCGACGCTCGCGGCGACCGTCACTGCCACCAGCAACGGGTGCAACACCAAGCCCTGCGACCAGGGCGAGCTGCTCGTGAGTAACGGCGGGCAGCTGATCGCGACCGCCTCGCTCAACACGGTGCTCGCCGGCGGCGGCACCGTGCAGGTGACCGGCATCCCGGGCGGTACACCCGCTTCGCTCTATTACCTGACGGTACGTGCCTGGAACTCGAGCGACCCCTCCGGGACCCTCACCCGCCAGTTCTATTCCACTCCCGTGGACCTGCGCAGCACTCCCAGCGCCAGCGCGCAGCTCACGGTCAACTAAGCGCCCCGAAACTTAGTAGACTAGCCCGTTTCCGGCGGTCGACGGGACGTAAGTCACTGTAACGGCAGGGAACGTATCACCCGGACGCGCCTCTAAGCGAACTGCCTCGCTTAGTCGTCTGCGCACCGGTCAGCTTTTTGAAGGGGATTTTCTAAATGACTTTGGTTCGTACTGACCGGGCGCGCCTCGTGCGCGCGCTGCGCCTGTGCTGCGTGGGATTGATCGCCCTGATCGCAGGTTGCGGGGGCAACACCAACATCGTTTACGGCACTGCCGTCATCAGCGTGCAGGCCACGAACAACCAGTTTCTGAGCTACCAGGTCGGAATCGACTCCATCACGCTCACTCGCAACGACGGCATCGTGGTCGAACCGCTGTCCACCCCGGAGACGGTGGATTTCACCAAGATCACGGACATCGCGGAACTGCTCGGATCGCCCGCCCTGCCGACCGGCACCTACCTCTCCGCCAGTATTACGCTCGACTACTCCGTCCCCAGCATCTGGATTGACGAAGCCGGAAAGGCAGTCGAACTAACCCCCGTCGACACCAGCGCCACAGTGATGAGCACCGCGGTCATCACCGTGACCTTCGACCCGAGCAACCCGCTGGTCATCAATTCGCAGCAATCCTCGCGCCTGGCGCTGAACTTCAACCTGGGAGCCGCCAACGCCGTCATCCCGGCATCGGCGGCTGTCGTGGTGCAACCCTTCATGTACGCGACGCCGGTGGCGGTCGACAGTACGCCGATGCGGGCGCGTGGCCTGTACGTGACCGAAATGTCCGTCACCAACGGCTTCATCATGAACGCGCGTCCGTTCATCGATCAGTTCTCGGCGCTCGGTGCGCAGACCGTCAACACCACCGCGACGACGTACTTCAATATCAATGGCGTCGTCTACATCGGCTCGGCGGGCCTCGCCGCGCTTAATAACCAGCCTGAAAACAGCCTGGTCCTGGCTTACGGCACGCTCGGGAATCTGTCGGGAATCACTCCGACCTTCAATGCCACCTCGGTGTACGCCGGCATCATCGTGCAAAGTCCGATTGACGATGAACTCACGGGCGTCGTCAGCGCACGCACCGCAAACACCCTCACCGTTGCGGGCGGCACCTATTTCACGCCCCTGGACCAGACACAGTTCTTCCCCACCAGTACCGTCACGATCGGCTCGGGCACGCTCGTCGGCATCGACGGCTCAGCGGCCACCGGGCTTACCGCCGCCGACGTGTCGGTCGGCCAGCAGGTCACGATCTTCGGCCAGGGTACCGTCAACGCCGCGGATACGACGCTGTCAATCGATGCCACCGCCGGGGCGGTGCGGCTGCAATCGACGCGGCTGTGGGGAACCCTCACCTCGGCCAGCCCCGGCAGCGCTACATTAGGCATGCTGACGCTCGGGAACTTCCTGCCGGCGGGGTTCAATTTCGCCGGCACCGGTGCCAGCGCGGCGCAGGACGCCGCTGCGGGGAGCTACGTCGTCAACACCGGCACGATCGATGAGAGCGGCACGGTGGCCGGCACGGTGTTGCAGATGGACGGACTGGTGACTGCCTTCGGCACGGCGCCGCCGGACTTCACCGCCACCGCCGTCGCCTCCGGCGCCGCGATCCCGCAGGTGCTCGTGGTTCAATGGCAAAGCACCGGGGCGACCGCACCCTTCACCAACACCAACTACAGCGCGGGACTCACGGTGAATCTGAGCAGCACTAACATCACTGCGACCCACTACATCCTCACCGGGCCCTCGATCGTGGATCTGAAGACTCTGCCGGCGAGCCCGCAGATCACCTACGCCCCGAGCAAGCTGCAACTGGCAGTCGGCCTGCCCACCAGCGGGGAGCCTGCAGCAGGTACTGAAGGGTCGGTCACCGTGTGCAACAGCGTCGCCACCTTCGTCACCGCAATGACCGCAGCCTTCAACGGCACCAATGGGATTTACGGTCTCGTCGCAGTCGGTCAGTACGACAGCGCGACCAACACCTTCAACGCCACGCAGATCAACGTGAATCTCAACTAGGCGGCCGCCGACAGGGAACTCGCGCATGGCCTGGCAACGGCGAGCATTTCGCGGCGGCAGCCTCGCGCGCGCCTTGAACGTCGCCGACCTGCGCGAACTGGCGCGGCGGCGGATTCCGCGCTTTGTGTTCGAATACATTGACGGCGGCGCCGAGGACGAGGTGACCCTGCGCGGCAACCGCGCCGCCTTTGACCGCCTGCGCCTGCTGCCCTCGACCCTCATCGACACGGCGGCGCGCCACCAGCGCACGCCGATCCTCGCAGCCGAAGCGCAGACGCCCATGGTGATCGCGCCGACGGGATTCAACGGCATGATCTACCCACAAGGCGACCTGGTGCTGGCGCGCGTTGCCGCCCGCCGCGGTATTCCGTTCACGCTCAGCACCGTGTCCACCGTGCGTCTCGAGGAAGTGGCGAAGAGTGCCGGCGGACGGCTGTGGATGCAGCTGTACGTCATGAAGGAGCGCGCCATCGCACGCGACATCATGCAGCGCGCGGCGGCCTGCGGTTACGAGGCGCTGGTGTTCACCACCGACGCTAACGTATTCGGCAACCGTGAATGGGACCAGCGTGGCTATCGTTCACCGGGAAAGCCGACGCTTTCGACCATGTTCAACACGCTGCGACACCCGCGCTGGCTGGCCGGCGTGATGCTGCGCCATGGCATGCCGCGCTTCCGCAATCTCGAGTCCTTCCTGCCGCCGGCGGCGATGACGGCGCTCGGCGGCAGTACGGTGATTCCCAAACTCTTCGATGCCACCCTGAGCTGGGATGACATCAGCTGGATCCGGCAGCTGTGGCGCGGCAAGCTGCTGATCAAGGGTGTGCTCAACGTCGCCGACGCCGAGCGCGCCGCCAGCCTTGGCTGCGACGGGATCGTCATCAGCAACCACGGCGGACGGCAGCTGGACTCGTGCGTCGCGTCCATGGAGGTGTTGCCGGAGATCGTCGCCGCCGTCGGCGGGCGGCTCGCGGTGCTCCTGGACAGCGGCGTGCGGCGCGGCACCGACATCGCCAAGGCGCTCGCGCTGGGCGCACAGGCGGTCATGATCGGCCGCCCGACGCTCTATGGCCTTGCAGCGGCCGGCGAAGCCGGGGTGGAGCGGGCCGTGAGCATCCTCACCACCGAGTTCGATCGGGTACTCGGTCAGCTCGGCTGCAACCAGGTCGCCGACCTCAAGCCCGAACACCTGCGCCGGTTGTAATTCAGGCGGCGAGCGTACCCTTCTGTTTGGCGGCGTGCGTCGCGATCATGTCCATGAGCGCCGGCGACAGACAGTCGTAGGGCTCAAGATGCAGTTCCTTGAGCCGCGCGCGCACTTCACCCATGCGGGCCGGCGGGAAGCCCGACTCGATGATCGACGACACGAACGCGGCGAAGTCCGGCGCCGTCCAGCCGCTCTCGCGCGAGCGCTCGGTGTGCACGAAATCGAAGCCGTAGACGGGATGGTTGCGGTTTTCAATCCGCCCGTACATGTGCACGCCGCAGCCGCTGCAGGCATAGCGCTGGATGGGCGCCTTCTCGTCCACGATCTTCAGCTTCGTGCCGTTGGCCGTGACGCTTAAGTTGTCGCGGGCGATTACCGCCACCTGCGAGAACAACGCGCCCTTGGGCTTCCAGCACTTGCTGCAGCCGCAGACGTGATTAAAGGCCGTGTTGCCCTTGAGGGTCACGGTCACGGGTGCGGACGTGCACAGGCAGGTGAGCGTCCCGCCGGCGAAGTCCGCAACACCCGCTTTGACTCCGCCGTCGACGGCGGGATGAATCGCAACAGCCATGATATGTCCTCCTGCGCCAGCGGCGCGTGTCAGAACGTAACCACCGAGCGGATCGACTCACCCTTGTGCATGAGATCAAAGGCGTCGTTGATCTTCGCCAGCGGCATAACGTGAGTGATGAGATCGTCAATGTTGATTTTCCTGTCCATGTACCAGTCCACAATCTTCGGCACGTCGGTGCGGCCGCGCGCGCCACCAAACGCCGTGCCCTTCCATACGCGACCGGTCACCAGCTGAAACGGCCGGGTCTTGATTTCCTGCCCGGCGCCGGCGACCCCGATGATCACCGACACGCCCCAGCCGCGATGGCAACACTCGAGCGCCTGGCGCATCAACTCCACGTTGCCGACACACTCGAAGCTGTAATCGGCGCCGCCGTCGGTGAGCGCCACGAGGTGCGCAACGAGGTCCCCGTCTACCTCCTTCGGGTTCACGAAGTGCGTCATGCCGAAGCGGGTGGCGAGCACCTGGCGGCGTGGATTGAGGTCCACGCCGATGATGCGGTTAGCGCCCGCGAGCCGCGCGCCCTGGATGACGTTGAGGCCGATACCCCCTAAGCCAAACACCACCACGTTCGCGCCCGGTTCGACCCTGGCGGTGTTGATCACCGCCCCAATGCCGGTAGTCACGCCGCAGCCGATATAACAGACCTTCTCGAAGGGCGCGTCCTCGCGAATTTTCGCGAGCGCGATCTCCGGCAGCACCGTGTAGTTGGAGAACGTCGAGCAGCCCATGTAGTGGTGCACCATGTCCTTGCCGAGCGAGAAGCGGCTGGTGCCATCGGGCATTACCCCCTTGCCCTGGGTGGCGCGGATCGCAGTGCACAGGTTGGTCTTGCGCGACAGGCAGGACTTGCACTGCCGGCACTCCGGGGTGTAGAGCGGAATGACGTGGTCGCCTTTTGTCAGCGTCGTGACCCCGGGCCCCACATCCACCACCACCCCCGCCCCTTCGTGGCCGAAGATCACCGGGAAGAGCCCCTCGGGATCGGCGCCCGAGCGCGTGAACTCATCCGTATGGCACACGCCGCTGGCGCGGATCTCTACCAGCACCTCGCCGGACTTCGGCCCATCGAGCTCCAGGGTGACGATTTCCAGCGGCTTACCGGCGGCGTAGGCGATGGCTGCCTTGGTCTTCATTTTCTATCCTTCGCTTGCTGGCACAGGCAGCGAGCGGCAAAGTCTACGCGCCTGCGCGCACGACCGCGATGCGCGACAATGAAAACCTCGAGCGCAGCAATTTGCGAGGACCGCACCCGTGCCAGACACCATATTCGGCAAGATCATTCGCGGTGAGATCCCGTGCCTGAAGGTCTACGAGGATGCGAGCGTGCTGGCGTTCCTCGATATCAACCCCTTAAGCCATGGACACACGCTGGTCATCCCCAAGGAGCCGGCCGAGACCCTGGGCGGGCTGTCCGATGAGTCGGCGGCGGCCGTGGGACGGGTGCTGCCGCGCATCTGCCGCGCCGTGGTCGCCGCCACCGGCGTGAAGGAATACAACGTGCTCGAGAACAACGGCAGCGGGGCTCATCAGACCGTTCCGCACGTGCACTTTCACGTCATCCCGAAGCCCAATGCCCGTGAGGGGCTCGGTATCGGCTGGCCGCTGCGGGCCTTTGATCGGGCGACGGGCTCGGCGCTGGCGGCGAAAATCGCCGCGGGGATTTCTTCAGGCTAAACGCGCGCTTGTGGTGGCTCGAATGCACCTTGCCGTCGGGGAGCGGCGCTTGTAGAATGCGCGGCCCTCCTGGTGCGGGGTGGAGCAGTCTGGCAGCTCGTCGGGCTCATAACCCGAAGGTCGCAGGTTCAAATCCTGCCCCCGCTACCAAACTTATTTGGCGGGCCCTTCAGTGCCCGCTGCGCTCAAGATCGCAGCTAATCGGCACCGTAGCTCGTGGTGGAGACGAGATGCTCTGACTGGAGGCCGTTGTTCTTTGTGCTCTTCCCAACAGAGGCGTACCAGTAGACCCGCTCCTCGCGAGCGTAGGGCATAAGGGTCGCGGGGTCGGTGACGATGCGAGCTTCAGTCGAGGCGGTGAAGTCCGCAAATTGAGAGTTGTCCTGCACCAAATGATCGAGCGACTCCTGTTCGGGCGTAGCGCGAAACACCATCTCGACGCAGGTCTGTTCCGTCGCGCCAGCGGTACAGGGCACCATACGCGTGAACGCGAACTGAATCCGGTTTTGAAGGACGACGCGCGGCAGAAGGCCCGGAACGGAGAGAGGGGCTGAGATCTCGTACCAAACACCCTGGTCGAGGGTCGCGCCGATCCACATCGCGGTCTCGAGCTGGTAGTTCTCGGCCGTGGCCGCCTCGAGAATCCCGGGCGAGAGAGAGTCAGGCGTGTTCTCAACGGCCGCGCTCGTAAGGGTGCGGGCACGGTCGGCTGAGGGAGCCGCGGCTCGGATGAGTTCCTGCGTCTTGGTGGCTAGCCGAGACGCGAACGCTTCGGAATCCGTGACGCCCTCGAACTCTCCCGTGGTGCTCACTTTGAAGCCCACTGCCGGAAGCGGAGCAGGAGGGAACACCACCGGCGGTGTCTGCGAGCCCTGCATCGTCGGCCAGACCCCCGGCTCGTACTGGGTCAGGCGATGGGCGTACGAGACGATCAAGCTGCGGGCGTCGTTAGCCCTGATGTGGCGCGCGAAAGTGGCTGCCGCACGGCCGGCGAGGATCTGACCGTTGTAGAGGCATTCACGGCGAGTTTCGAGAGTGATCCGGGCATCGCTCGGGCGCCACCCGAACTTTAACGTCGCCTGGCGCTTCGGGAAGTCTTGCATGAGTTCAGCAACCTGCCCAGCGCCGGCTGGCTTACCGCTCCAGGTGAGAAGCAGCTTGTAGTTCTCAGCCGCGTCGTCCGGAAAGCCGTATTCCCTGTCCATATCGATCGCCGTCCCGAGGGCCGCGATCGCCGCCGCACTCTCACCGAGCTGATGCAGGGCGATGCCCGCGTCAAACTGCATGACGACCATCGACCGGTAGTCGAAGACATTGCGATAGAGCTCGACGGCGCGGCGCGCCTCAGTGGCGGCCGTGCGCAGCTCGTTCGCTCGGTCAGGATCGCTGCCACACGCGGAGCGCGCCAAGTGCAGGCGGTACTCAAGGTCGGCAACGCGAGCCCAACCGTCGGGGTACATGACATACCTCTTGGGACTCGCGTCGACGCTACCGAGTTGCTCCTGCGCGCGCACGAGGCGCTCTGCGCAGGGGCCCGGCGCCTCGCTCAGCAGGTAATCCGCATAGGCGAGCTGCGCGCTTAGCACGGCAGGGGATGCTGGATCGGCCCGCTCGATGCGGGCGATGACTGCCTCGAAATCCCTCGCCTGAGGCGCGCTCCCCGCTGCTCGAGGCTGCGGCACCGAACAGGAACTCGCAAGAAGGATAACAATCGCGCAGATCAGGAAAGCCCGAGCGTTCAATCGAGCCGCTCCAGTCAGTGAGCCGGTATCCTCGTCTTGATCGCCTGCGGACAGTCGAAGGCACGCGAGCCCTGTTGAGGTCCCGTAGGGATGCAGAACCACCCGGGTATCTCGGAAGTTTCCTGTGCGCGGAAGTACCGCAGAGGCTTCGGGGGTTTGCGGGGTCCCGGCCTCGGCGGCTCGTAAGGTCCCGTGTGCGTCACGCGCATGGCTTTAGCCGCACTTCCCGTTCGAGGCCCGACTGCGAGGGTGCTGCGGGCGCTGTGCCCATTTCCCGGCGCTGAGTTGGCGTGGCCCAGGCCAGCAGAGTTGTAGCCCACGATGCTGTAGCCGCCGTGCTCGGCGTAACCCCCGTGAGCGGCGTAGCTGCCCGAACCTGATCCGCCCCCCAAGCGACCGCCACCTCCGAAACTGCTCCCGCCGTGGCCACCGCCCGCGTGTCCACCCCCGCCGCCGCC
The DNA here is from genome assembly GCA_963718865.1 of uncultured Gammaproteobacteria bacterium. Taxonomy (GTDB): domain Bacteria; phylum Pseudomonadota; class Gammaproteobacteria; order Steroidobacterales; family Steroidobacteraceae; genus 13-2-20CM-66-19. The sequence goes on from CAVRAE010000003.1 coordinate 728,684, forward strand.
CGCGTGTCCACCCCCGCCGCCGCTTCCGCCTCCGCTGCTACCTCCACCACCCCCACCGCCTCCGCCAGGGCTCGCCGCTGAGGCGGCAATAAAACCGACAAGGCTGAGGGCGGCAGCAAGGAAAATGAGATAAGTGCGCATGAGAATGTCTCCGGGAAAGGAGAACGGGTCCACGCCATCAACGATTGGAGTGTAGTCCGCGCTCACGGTATCCCATACCGTTTTAATGTTGTGTTAATCCAGTCCTCATCTTTGAGGGCAGCACTCTGACTGCTTTAGCAAGTTTTGCGGCGTGCGATGCGCCGGATTCATGGTCAAAGAATCCCAGGTCGTAGTGCATGAAGCTTACGAGCCAGATGTTCTCGCTGACTTCCCGAACGCCGACCCGTTGACCGGCAAACACGTGACTGAGATTGATCCTGCGCCTGCCGATGCAGATGCGTCCACAGGATCCATCCATGCCAGTGTAGAACCGCCGCACCACCAGGGACCGACGCCGAACGTAAGTATCCGCGCCGTACGTGCTCAACCAACACCCCCGACCGACCCAGTGTCTGGTTTTTGACGAGCAACCTTGTCACGAGCAGAGTAGCCCAATGAAAGTCGACATCGGCGTCCCATTGACGTACGCGCCCAGTATCAGTCGGCATCGTCGTCCTTCCCTTACAATGCGTCAGCGCCTGGTTTGGGTGCTTTCCCTGATGGTCTGGTTTACGGGTGCACCAGCCCTGGCCGGAGCCGCCAAGTGCAAACTTGGGGAAATGGTCAGTATTCCGATAACGATGAGCGGCTTGCGGCCCATGATGAGCGCGAAGATCAACGGCACCGACGTTCGATTCAGCCTCGATAGCGGTGCGTTCTTCAGCATGATCAGTCCCGCAAGCGCAGCAGCGCTCAAGCTGCGTACTTATCCTGCTCCTGCCGGCTTCTATGTCAGTGGGATCGGAGGACGGATCCATGTCGATCTGACCAAGGCCGACAATTTTGAACTGAACGGGATTTCGCTCCACGACGTGGTGTTCATAGTGGGCGGCAACGACGAAAGCGGGGAGAGCATCGGGCTCTTGGGCCGCAACTTTCTGCAAATCGCCGACGTTGACTTCGATCTCGCCCAGGGCGTGGTCAGGCTGATGTTCGCGAAGGATTGCGGTGACACTGCGCTTGCCTACTGGGTGCATGCCGGGGATTCCTACTCCGTCATGAACATCGAGGCGCCGCGCCAACACGCGCTGCTCTCCTCAAGTAAGTCCAAGGCCGCTGCGCGCTCCAACGAGCCGATCATCGGTACCGCCTACGTCAACGGTGTCGAGATCCGCGTGTTATTCGATACGGGTGCGCCGACCTCGTACCTCACGGTCACGGCGGCCGCCAACGCCGGTATCAAAGTCGGTTCTCCGCGCGTGGTTTCCGCCGGGTATGGTTGGGGAATTGGCCGCGGCCAGGTCGCTAACTACCTGGCCCAGGTTGAGAGCTTCAAAATCGGAGACGAGGAGGTGCGCAACACCCGATTGCGCCTCGGGGATACGACTATTGCAGGGGCGGACATGCTGATTGGTGCTGATTTTTTCCTATCCCACCACATCTATGTGGCGAACAGTCAGCACAAGCTATATTTCACTTATAACGGCGGCCCCGTGTTCAATCTAAAGACGGGCGCAGCGGCCTCGACCCAGGCGCCGCCCGCTACTCCGGCCGGCGTGCCCACGGATGGCACGCGGGCGGTTCAGAGTCCAGCCGAGCCCGCTGCGCACAGCGCCACGGCGCAGAGTTCCGATGCGCGGGACGCCGGGGCGCTGGCCACCCAACCAGCAACTGGAAAACAAGAGGCGTCTGGCACGCGAGATACCAAGAATGCCGGTGACGCCGGCGACTATGCACGGCGCGGTACGGCGTTCGCCGCCCGACGGGAATTCGACCAAGCGCTGCTGGCGTTAACTCGCGCTTGTGAATTGGCGACGGACAACCCCGACTACTTCTATCAGCGGGGCGTCGTCTATTGGCAAACCAAACAGCCGAGCAACGCGCTGGCCGATTTCGACCGGGCCCTGCGGCTGAAGCCGAACCACGTGCTGGCGTTGCTCGCGCGCGCCGACTTGCGGATACAGACGGGCGATAAAGCGGGCGCCGAGGCGGATCTCGACGCCGCAAATGCGGCCGCCCCAAGGGAGGATGCCGTGCACTTTTCGCTGGCCGTCGAATATGCGCGCCTCGAGCAGTTTCCACCGGCCATAGAGCAATACGATCTGTGGATTGCATCCCACCCCTTGGACGCGAAGCTGTATCACGCACTCAATTGGCGCTGTCGCGCGCGCGCCCTGGGCGGTATCGACCTGCAGCTTGCGCTGCAGGATTGCAACCAGGCGTTGAGCCACGCGGTGAAGTCGAGTCCGTTCTACGCCGACGCGGCGGACAACCGCGGCCTGGTCTGGTTGCGGCTGGGAGACTACGATAAGTCGATCGCAGACTTCGATGCGTCCCTCAAGATAACGCCGCGCGATGCCTGGTCCCTGTACGGGCGGGGAATCGACAAGATGCGAGGGAAAAAGACCTCGGAGGGCGAAGCCGACATCGCGCAGGCGAAGGCAATCTCAGCTGACATCGCCGATACCTTCGGTAGGTACGGAATTCTGCCCTGAGCTGGAGATTAGGGAAAATGACCTGTGACCCATTCGCGCGAGGATACATGGGCGCTAACGCTCGCAGCATTCTGCCGCCTGCGGTTAGCCCGCTTGCGCGTCTCCGGCGCGCCCCGAAGGCGCCCCGGTTTCTGGCATCACCTGGAGCAACGGCTCTGACCCGACTGGTATGTGCCCCCCCGAACTCAAGCGGCTAGAGAAAGCCGGACCGGGGTAGACGTAAGCCAAATCACGCCCCCGCTACCACTTCGCCCTCTTACAGCAACAACAGAAATTGATCCGGAGCTGCCGGTCAGGGCCGTCGGCCTTGCGGCACGCCAGCGCGAAAGCTCCGACGCACTACGGACTAATTCCCGCACGCTCGCCAGCACCGCTGCGATTGCTGTGATTATCGAGACTGAGGTGGCGGCGGCTCGGCCTTGAGAGCGCGCTCCGGGATCGGTAGTTGCGAGTCCGCTGGCAGCCGTCCGTTGGTGATTGCGATTGCATCGGCCAAGTTGGGGTCTTGCTCCGTCTCTGAGATGCGCATGAGTGAGCTGAGTTCGTCTTTGGTCGGTGCAGACGAGAAGCCAGAATCGATGCGACCAAGCTGAACCAGAACTCCCGCGTCGGTAAGCTGGCTGGCAAGTGCGGTTTGTGTGAGCGCAATCTCTTCGCCGACCTGTGCGGGAGTGAGACGAGTTGGGTCTGGGTCAAAGAGGCTGTAGAGGCGCGCCCGAACGATTGTTGGCCAGACGGCGGAGAACGCATTCGCGACGCCTTCAATGTGTGCATAGAGGACAGAGTATTTTCGAACCTCAGCCTGCGGCATGAGCGCGGTCACACCGCTTTGCTGAGCTGTTCTCCATGCCGAATCCGAGTAGTGCCCCGGGATGGCGTGCCAGACAAGTATCCCGGGAAGCTGGGCCTCCGGCGTACCAGGGTGTTGCTGGAGGTAACGCAGAACAATGATGTTATTTATCAGCGCAGCGGACTGGCGATGAAATTCGCTGATGCTTTCAGCGAACGCACGGATATTGCTCTCGCGCTCCACACGAAGAGCTTCGCGAGTCTCGGCTACCTGATGACGGTGATGAAAATACTCGACCGTTTGCTCAAGGCCGACTGCGATGCAGAGTCCGATGACGATTGTGGCGATGTGAATGAAGAATGATTTCCAGGTATGCGCGGCCTCATGAGGCGGTTGGACGTCGAGCATGAGTGGGGGTGTCTCCTGACCGGCATGTGTTTCAGCCGCTTGCTGGTCGCCGGCAACCGGTGTGTTCGATGTGTTGTTCGCGGCTACGGAGGCGTCGGTCGATGATGACGGTGGTGTTTCGCCAGAGCGCCCGTCTTCCACCTTTGGTACCCCGTTACCCCGTTGTCGGCATCATTGCGGATGCGGGATCGATGAACAAGCGATTTACGCTGGGTGGACAACACCACGATCGGCTCAAGACATTTGGAGCCGTGGTCGCGGACGGAACGGTTACTGAACCAGGTTCTCGTCGGCTGCATTCCCGGGTGCCGGCCTGGACTACTTCACGCGCACGCTTTGCGGCAGGCGGACAGCCTCTCGAAAACGTGGCAAATGATGGATCGCAGGCGCCGGGGCAGGCTGTACGCTATCAAAGCGCCTTGACGCGGTATAAGACCACCCCGTGCGGTGCGACGACCGCATCGATGTCCCCGCTGGTTTTTTTCCTCTCGCCCGTCCATAGGTTGTCTGTGGAATAGCCGCTTTTATTCTCCGCGAGGCCCACGGCATTTGCCTCTATGGAGATTTTCTTTTCTGTCTCGCCGGCGTTGAACAAACCCACGATCGCCTCTCCGTTCCTTTCCATCTTGGCGAACACCTGCTGCTCCCGGTTATTGACGACCCTTTTCGCAGCGATCGAATCCTGATCAACCGCGAGGACTGCGGCGTTTTTCAGGTATTTCTGCAGGTCCGCTTGATCGAGGTTCGTAAGATCGACGCCGAGGATGAGGGGCGCCGCTCCAAGCGCCCACAGGCTCAACTGCGTCTGACGTTCGACTGCGGTAAGCCCGTCGTTGCTGCCATTCCCTATCTCGATGGAGTCATAGTCATTGAACCTCCCCGCACCGGAATAAGGCTGCCAGTCGGCCACAAAGTTGAAGCGATTCAAGACATCTTTCCAGCTTGTCAGCGGATAGCTGCTGCCGCCCTTTTCGCATCGATAGCATTCGATATCGGGCGCGAACTCCCATTGATCGGCGTACTTCATCAATGTCGGAGTGAGGGCTGCTGTAAAGCTGCCTTGTGTGACGTCAAGGACGATCGGCCGCCCGCTTTTCCTTATGGCCTTCGACCACGCCTCAACATCAGGGGCGTTGCTGTTCTTCATTCCGTCGATCTTGATGTAATCGATGCCCCACCCCGAGAGCATCGTGACCCATGAATCGACAAACTCCTGCGCGCCGGGCTTGCGGTAATCGATCCTAACCATGCCTTTGCAGTTGTAATTGCTCTCCTTCACTGAGGGATTCGCAATCTGGGCGGCCGTGTAGGGCGTGCCCTCAATCGATGTGTTCTTGGTTACCGCCTGACTCGAAATGCCCGGGGTTACGTAGATCCCGAACTTCATCCCCATACTGTGGATATAGCCGGCAACCACTTTGATGCCGTTGGTATCTCCCTGGGGTGGGAATCTCGACGGATCTGTCACCCAGCGGCCATAAGAGTCGACGTTTGGACCCTGCGGGCCCGGACACTGATACCAGAAGTCGTCAAGGTTTACGTACGTGTAACCAAGTTTCTGAAGGCCGGAGTCCCGCATCGCTCGCGCCTGAGCTTCGAGCTTATCCGCCGTCGGTTCCTTGCGCAGGAAGCTCCAGCTACTCCAGCCGAGAAGGGGCGTGGGTTCGAGACCATTCGTGGTTGCCCCGGCATGCTGCTGGCCACTCAAAGTGGCAGCCCCCGCCGACAACGCGACGACCAGAGAAGCTGTTAACGCATGTGTCCACTGCCCCATAATCATTCCTCTCGTTCTTTCTTTATCATAAGATCGCTATTGAATTTCACATGCCTAGATAAAGCCGGACCAGAGTAGACGGAGGCGAAATCAGGCCCCTGCTACCAATCGTCCAGTGATGCACTGCGTGCTTCGCTCCTCAGACCTGGCGCGTATACGATAGCGTTGCCTGGGACTCGTCGATGAAAATCGCCGGTTGTTCCCACGGATGGTGCGGAACCAGTCCGCGGGTCAGTACACGGGTCAAGAGGTCGGGGTCGCGTGGGATCGCAAACTCGACGCGCACCGTAGCAACTCGCTCCGTCCGGCCGACCTCCCCGCACGTTGGTTTGGCACCGGGCATGGGGCGGAATTGCTCCACGCCGACGGCAGACCACCACGCGGACTGTTCATATTGGCCGTACTGCAAAGGGCTTTCCCGGCCGACCCCCTCCAGGAGCGCGTCGAGATGCTCGGGTGGCACGAAGGTCGTGATTCGATACATTCGATTCAGCACCATCGCGGTGGATCCTTTGAGTGGAAGACGAAGGGTGAGGTGCAGCCATATGTAACCAGTAACTGCTTGTTAGATGGTTACACGACCGGGCACCGATGTGCAATAAATCATGCACGCACCCTACTCCGCCCGCGATCGCCGAGGTCACCCACCCTCCGACAATCGCGAATAGGACCCCTGGGACCCCTGGCAAATCTCCGGTGCAAAAATCAGAGCCTCACGCAGCGGCAGCTTGTTTGTGCTGCGCGGTGGTCCGCCATGGCAAATGCTCCCACAAAGGAGCGACGCGAGCCGTCGGTCGATGATGACGGAGATGTTTCGGCAGAGTGCCCGTCTTCCACTTCCTGGTACCCGCCATCCCCGTTGTCGGCATCATTGCGGATGCGGGATCGATGAACAAGCGATTTACGCTGGGTGGACAACACGACGATACGGTCAAGACATTTGCGGCCATAGCCGCGGACGGACGGTCGCTGAAGCAGGTCCGGGTCGGCTGCAGTCCCGGGTGCTCGCAGAAACGTCAGCTAACAGGTCAGATACCTCCGTGTTTGTGCTACGTTACCGCTGCGCCGCGTAGCGGCAGATCCTGATGTTCGCTCCTGGAGGCAACATGAAAACCGGTGTCGCTGCTGCACTCGCTGCAGGGTGTCTAGTGTTCGGAGTCGGCGTCGGGTTCGCAGCAAAGGAAAAACCGCCCGGCATGGAGATCATGCGCGGCAAACCGGCGAAGGAAGCGGGCCTGGCTGCGCTGCAGGAGGCCGAGAGGCTCGCCGGGAATGGCTCCTGGGAGTTGCTGGGGGTTGCGCGCGTCTACTACCTGTCGGGTAACAAAGCCAAAGGCCAGGCTCTGATTGACCAGGTCCTGAACGCGAAGCCCCAGGGGAGCGATTGGCAGCGGGCCGGACAGATCTATGCGGACGCCGGCGAGTCGCAGAAGGCCGAGGAGAACTTTCAGAAGGTGCTCAGCGCAGACCCAAAAGAAAAAGATGATACCGGCAGAGCCGAGATCGGTGCCTGGTACATCCGCACCGGTCAGCGCGACAAGGGCGAGGAATTACTTTCGCAGGCGTTGGCAAGAAACCCGGGTGAGCTGTGGCACTACGTGCGCGCGGCTGAGGCCTACCTGGGTGTGCCCCCCGGTCGATAGCTTAATCGCCCCGGCGGAGTGCAATCGGAAAGCGACCGCCTCTGGTGCCGGATATTACCGGGCGTTGTTTGCCAGCCGGAACGGTGAGTGGCAACCTTCAACGGTGCAGCCGCCTCATCCACCGCTGCTCAGGTACTACGACAACGAACGTGATCGCAGCACCTGGGTACGCGGGATTTTTGATCGAACCGCCCGGGACTACGATCGCCTCGAATCGATTGTCGCCCTCGGGACGGGGTCTTGGTACCGCCGGCTGGCCCTGCAAGGCGCCGGTCTCAAACGGGGCATGACGGTGCTTGACGTCGGGACGGGCACGGGACTCCTCGCCCGCGCCGCGGCACAGATCGTTGGCGATGCCACGCAGGTCACCGGTGTCGATCCGAGCCCCGGCATGCTCGAGCACGCCAAGGTGCCTGCGGGCGTGCGTCTCCTGACCGGCAGCGCCGAAGGTATTCCCGTCGCGGACGGCAGCGCAGATTTCCTGTGCATGGGCTATGCATTGCGCCACATCAGCGATCTGTCCACCGCGTTTGCTGAATTCTATCGGGTCGTTCGGCCGGGCGGCCGCGTATGCGTGCTTGAGATGACGCTGCCAACGAGCACGGTGCCGCGTGCAATCCTGAAGGCCTGGTTGCACGGGCTCGCACCTCAGATCGCGCAGGTCGTTGGCCGCCCTGGCGATGCACCGTTGCTGATTCGCTACCTCTGGGACACCATCGCGGCCTGTGTACCACCGGACACGATCCTGCGTGCCTTCAGTGAAGCCGGCTTCCTGGACGTCGAGCACCGGGTCGAACTCGCGATATTCTCTTCGTACCGCGCGCGCAAACCCGGCTAAGACACCGATCTGCTCCCAGGCCCCAACGCGGTGCTCGCGCTGATCGCCTCCCAGAAAGGGGTGCTTTCCCAGGATGCGGGCCGACGGCCCCGATACCGAGTGCCCTGTTTCAAGCGTGCCGACTGAGGAACCGCAGGGACGGCGCGGCGTCCAAGGGCCTCTCCGGTCCGGTCGATGAGCGGGTGTCAGCGGCCGGCAAAATCCGCGAGCACGTGCTGCAGCGGACCGCTGCCGACATGCACCGAGCCAGTAAAAGGGTGATCGATAGTAACGATCACAAACAGGCCGAGGAACACGACAATCGTAAGCACACTGGTCATCATGACCTGGGCATCTAAATTCTTAGTACCAAAGAAGAACGTGAAAGCCACCGTCAGGATGCCCCCGAGGGTCAGCGCCGTCCACAGCACGTCCGGGACGATGCCGACCGCCAGATGCAGCCGGCTGCGACGGGCCTTGGTGATGGTGTCGAGCTGATTGAACAGCTCGAGCAGCACGGCAGGCTGTCGCGACCCGTTCTGCGCCAGGCGCATCGCGGATGCGTAAAGCATATCCAGCGCCCGGGTCACGTCGGGGCTTTCCTTTTCTACCGCCATCTGAGGCCAGTCCCGCGTAATTGCGAGTCTCAGGTAGTTGACCAGAGCGGCACGTGTGGCAAGCGCTTCGGGGTCATTGCCGCCGGACAGCCGGTAAGCAGTCGCCGCGGCGCCGGCTTCCTGTACTACGGCGACCTCGGCGTCGGCGAATCTCTCCCATACGACGATGACCGCGAACGCGAGCAGCACCGCATAAATCACCCCCACGACCGCAAATTTGAAACCCGCGACCTCGTTGTTCGTGGTCAGCCGCTCAAGGCCCACATGGCGGCGGATCAGTATCACGGCGCCGGCCGCCGCGGCGGCGGGCAAGATGATCAGCAGGATTCCCGTGAGCCATAGCGGGCATCCCGACAGAAAGAGTGACATCTGTTGCTCCCGCGGCCGCTGACGCGCGCAGCATGCCACCTTCCGCACGGCCGCACGAGCAGTGGCCCTCGGGGCAGCCCGTCTGTCAAAAATGGCTCTTTGTAAAGGTGACCCAGTGCACTAGAGTCATCCGCTTGGGAAAGCGTCGCCAAGTCCCATCGACCCGATCGGGCGGGCTCTCGCTCGCAGTGTTGCGTGTAGCTATGATCGACCTCTACTGCTCGCGGCCGCGAACGGTCGGAAGATCTGATACCGCTCGAGAAAACGGCGGTGCCGGCGCGCGGCCACTCACCCGCGACGGCCGACTTACAAATCTCACGTGAGCTCGCGGTCCTGGTTGGCCTTCGCAGCGCTATCGCTGATCTGGGGTATTCCGTATTTTTTCATCAAGCTCGCGGTGTCTGAGATCTCGCCGGTGGGAGTTGCCTGGGCACGCATCGCGCTCGGAGCGGCGATTCTGGTGCCGATGGCATGGAGGAGCGGCACGCTCAAGTCTGCCGCCGCGCACTGGCGCGCACTCTGCGGGTTTGCGTTAGCCGAACTGGTCGTGCCGTTTTCGTTGATCTCCGTTGGCGAGCGCTGGATCAGCTCCTCTCTGACCGCCATTCTGATTGCCACCTTGCCGTTCACCGTAATCCTGCTCGCGCCCCTGTTCGGCCTGGGCGAGCGGTTGACGACGAGGCGTGCCCTGGGGCTCGTGTGCGGGTTCATCGGAGTGATCGTGCTGCTCGGAATTGAACCCGTGCACGGACTGCTCGCGTGGGCGGGCGTTGCTTGCATCATCGTCGCAACCGCCGGTTACGCCGTAGGGGCGCTGGTGGTCCAGCGCTATCTGAAAGGAGTCGACGAGTTTGGTGCGGTCGCCCTGAGTCTTGCTATCGCCGCGACCGTGCTGCTGCCATTTGCCCTGGAAACCCTCCCCGCTCACCCGCCCTCCTTGCTCGCGATAACCTCTGTCGTCGTGCTGGGCGTCGTCTGTACGGCGGTCGCGCTCTGGTTGTATTTCTACCTCGTCAGCCATGCTGGCGCGGCGCGCGCCACGGTATTCACGTACATCAACCCCCTCGTGGCAACCCTATTGGGCGTGGGCGTGCTTGGCGAACCGTTGGGCACGAGCCTGATCGCCGGCATGAGCCTCATCCTGCTTGGCTCCTGGATGGCCGCCGCGAGGCGGGGCTCATGATGCTCTGAGTCGCGCGCCACGCTCGTGCCAAAAACCTTGCCGTCCCCATGTATTAGAATCTCCCGGTCGGCGGGCCATGCGGCAAGCGCAGTGACCGCACTCGGATGGATCGGCCAAGAACGGAGCGCAACCCTGTGAATAAAGTCATCGGCGGCGGATGTCTGTGCGGCGGAGTGCGCTACGCAGTACGCGGCTTGCTTCGCGATGTAATCGCCTGTCACTGCTTCCAGTGCCGACGGACCAGCGGTCACTTTGTTGCCGCCACGGCATGCCGGCGCAATGCGTTCACGTTCGTGAAAGACACGAGTCTCAAGTGGTACAGCGCCATTCCGGGATTTCGCCGTGGTTTCTGCAGCGCGTGCGGATCGAGTCTGTTTTTCGAAGAAATGGGAGGTGAGCGGGTCTCGATCGCGGCCGGATCATTGGATGAGCCGCAAGGCCTCAGGATCGCGGCGCATATTTTTGCCAGCGAGGCGGGGGACTACTACAAGATCGATACCGCTGTGCCCGTGTCGCAATACGGAGAGCACAATGTCGCCCTTCCCTAGACTGCACCAAGGTCAGACAGCACCAACGATTGCGTCATCACTGGTCGGGATGACTCGGGAAGGTTGTAGACGATGGCAGGCTGGCGGAACCCTGTACCTTTGGCCCATCCTGCGCTGCTCTCTGATCGCCGTCGCGCTGGCAGCCGTGCTGCCCTTCGCCGCGGCGCATGGCGCGCCGGCGACTGGAAAAGGGTTGCTGGGGGTGGGCGTTGCCAGTCCGCCTCCACCGACGCAAGGCGCGCTTATTGCGCGCGTGGTGCCGGAGAGCGCCGCCGCACGCGCCGGCCTGCTGCCGCAGGATCTGATCGTCCAAGCCGATTCGCAACCGATCGTCTCGGCCTCGGATCTGATCGCGTATGTGGCAACCCGTCATGCGGGCGAACGCATCACGTTCACCGTGATGCGCGCAAACGGCGCCTCGCCCAGGCGCCTCCAGATCACCGCCACGCTTGCTCCCGCGCCCGCCCAGGGCCCTGTGGGCGGCGCCAGCTCTGCGCATAACAACCCTGCGCCGCCACAGGCTGCAGCGCCCGCCGCCGTGCCGGCAGCGGGATTAACGGACGTTTCCTGGACTACTTTTACCGATCCGAACGAAAACGCATTCAGCATCGAAGTACCGCAAGGCTGGAGGGTCGCCGGGGGCGTCGTCCGCAAGATCCCGCTGTGGCCGAGCATGGTGCTGCGGGTTCTATCGCCCGACCGACACACTCTGATCGCAGTTGGGGATCCGGACAGCGTTCCCTACAACGCGCCGATCGCGGCGCGTGACTACGTCCGGCGATTCACCGAAAGCGCGATGCGTGAGGCCTGTGCGGGCCTGACGATCGTCAAGGTCGCCGACCTGCCGGACGTCGAACGGTTTGCCAGCTCCAAGTCGCTCGGGCAATACAACCAATGGAGCGCCGCCCAGGCTTCGTTCAGCTGCAACGGCAGCCGACAGACTGGCATGGCCGGGCAGGCGATTGCCGTACTGCAATACATGACGACACTGCGCAGCGGACATGCACAGGTGCTCGCCGCCTTCGTCACGACCACGGGGAAAGAACAGCAGGCGGACGGGCTGTTGAATCACATAGTCGCAAGCTTGCGCGAGAACCCGCAGTGGTCGGCGCGACAGCAGCAGATCGGGCAGCAGCTGGCCAAAGGCGCGATGGCCCGCTGGCAGGGTGAGCAGCGGCAATTTCAGCAGATGGACGATGCGATCACCAACACCGCGCATTTCGTGGCGCCCGACGGTCACCGTTACGACCTCGATGCCAGGCCCCGCTACCAGTGGCTCACCCCTAACGGCCAAACCGCTGGTACCGACACGCCGACGCCGCCCTCCCCCGGCGCGACGCTGCTTAACCGGCTGCCGGAATAAGGGTTTCCAGCAGCGGTCCGCGCTCCATCAACAAGGACTCTCCTCGCGGCATTTACGCCGGCGATCGCGAACCGCCGCATGCGGCATCTGCGAAGTGCCTTGTTCTACGTCGCACCAAGCGCGCGTCTGGTAGATCAAGAGGCAGCGCGCCCCCGCTGCCACGATCCTCGCGGGCGCCCTGCCCTCTGGGTCACACGAGATCGACCCGTAGATAATTGGCATAGCGCGGACTCTACTACCGTTCTGGACTAAACTTCGGTGTCAGGTCGGTCATGCGTTAGCCGAATACCTACCCAGCTCGCAGCGAGTGAGAGAGCTAATGAACAAAAGCACAAAGATACGAGCGCGTTCGGTGATCGCCGACGGTCTGAAGCTGTTGGGTTTGATCGCGCATCTCGGGTGCGCCACTGCTGCGACTCTTGCACCCGGCGTGCAGCAGAAGCTCGCCAGCGCGACCTTCGAAGTCGTCCTCGCTAAACCTGTATTGGATCCGCTGATCTACGAAAAGCCTCTGCCGCTTGAACTTATTCCGTACCGGGAGCGTACGGACAAATTCAAATCCATCGGTACGGCGTTCGCGATAGGCCCCAATCGCTTCGTCTCAGCAGCCCATGTGATCATCGCCGGCAACGGTAGCCAGTATGGTCCCCTGGCTTTGCGCGATGCGGCTGGCAAGACCTACCGCATCGATAAAATAATCAAGTATTCGAGCAGCGAGGACTACGCAGTCTTCAGCGTACTAGGCGCTCCCGTCGTCGTGCCGCTGGAGACTCGAAGACGCCCGCCGCTGAACTCACCAGTATTTGCTGTCGGCAACGCCCTCGGCGAGGGCGTCGTGGCCCGTGATGGTTTGTACACGTCTGACACGCCCGAGGAACTGGACGGCAGGTGGCAATGGCTCAGGTTTTCAGCGGCCGCCTCACCTGGCAACAGCGGTGGCCCGCTGATCGACCGCAATGGCAGGGTGGTCGGCGTCGTAGTGCGCAAGTCGCCCAACGAGAACTTGAATTTCGCGCTCGCCATAGGCCAGGTGCTCGATGGGAGCGAGGAAACCGGCGTTATCGAGGTTCGCTCGACCTATCGCATAATAGTTATGAAGGCAACCGACTCAGTAAGCCTGAACGAGAAGATAGCGTTGCCGAAAACGCTCGACGAATTCTATGCGGCCGCGCGCCAGATCATTACCAACTGGATGGCGCAAATCCATTCTGACTTCATGAAGAATCATGCGGACGCGATATTTCCATTGGGCAACTCGGAGCAGCTGCTCACTTCGGTATACGCAGAATCATTCCCGAAGCTGATCAGCCAGTCCGACGGCGGAACGTGGACGCTCGTCGGCGATGCGCCGCGCAAGATACAGTTGGACAAGAATGGTTACCTGCAGGAAGGCGTCACCAACAGCCTCTTGTTCGTGCGGCTCAAGGCTCCCGACGACGTCAGCGGGGCCGACTTGATCGCCGACTCGAAGAAGTTCATGGATCTGTTGCTTAAGGGCTATCCGTTGGCACGGCCGATGGGTACCGATTCTGTGCGCGTGACGTCGATGGGCAACGCCAGCGAGGAATCCTGGTTCACGGACGACTACCGGCGGAAGTGGCAGATCCGCACCTGGCTCGTGCCGTTTAACGACACCGTCCTCATCAGCGTCGCGTTACCCACCCCGGACGGGATGGTCATGATGATGTCGCAAGGTCCAACCGCTGTGCGCGAAGCCGTGACCAGGGAAATGGAGGCGGTGTGCAACTTTTTCTACGTGTCTTATACCGGCACCACGGCGCAGTGGTATGCATTCCTCAGCAATCTGCGCCTCTTACCAGCGACCCTGTTGAACAAGAAAGTACAGTTGGATACCAGCCGTGGTCTGGGTATTAAGTCATCGCGATTCGAGATGCTAGTTCCGGTTTCCGTGCTGAAAATAGATGACGGTAGCGTGTTAATGCTCAAATACAGTTACATGCGTGAGGGACCCAGTACGGTGTGGGATCTCGGCGGCGCATACCTGGCGGACAGTGCTCAAAACCGGAAATGGGTCGGGCTCCTGCGGTGGCTGAAGCCGTCGCCGTCCATGCCGGATGAAACGGCGCAGTCCTGGCGCAAGATGGCCATGGGCACCCATCCTTGGGAAGGCGTTCCATTCCTCACCGGAGGGCGTACGGAAATCAACGCAATGATGAACATGAAGGACGTTGCGGCGGGCAAGACCAACGTCGGCTACACGATGTCGCTCAATTACGAAGGCAATCGGCTGACAACCATCAACATCCATAGCGAATTCTTGGCACTCGAGCATGGATTCAAAATGCTCGAATGACGGCGTACTACCTGATCGACCGGACATACGGGTTAATGTGGGCCTCGTTTGGCCAGCAGCCTCCCCGGATTCGTCGAAAGCGTTGCGTAGAGGTTCTTTCCGTGACGAATCAGCTTCACGCGACTGAACAGTCTGTGAGCGCGAAGGCAACCAAGCTGAACGTGACAGCCCCGAACGTGCCGCCGTGGTCGAGCGCGGCGCATAGCGACTCGGAACCTAAAAGACTTTGCCTCCGTTATAGGTGAACAGCACGGTCTTTTGATCGGAAACGATCACGATCCGATGAGCTCGGAAAAAGTCGGAGCCCAGTTTGACCTCATAAGGTGCCCTGAAGCGCCCGGCTATAAGCGACCCTGTGTACTGTTGCTGCCCATGCGGAAAGACGTCCCCCATATGCAAGCGTGCGTTCTTTATGGTTTCGCCACCAAGTTCAATTGTGTCGAAATGAGCTGTCCAAGTCGGAATTCTCGCCGGTCCGTCGCGGAAGGGCTCTGCCAGCTCTACTCCTGGGCTGCTCAGCTCGATGCCAGCGTCTTTCGCACCATCCAGGCTGATATAGGATATTGCTGACCCTGATACCAACTCAGCCTCCTGCGCTTTGCCATTCACCTTGATATTGACGATGAACTGTGGATTCTGGGGCGAGAATTTCTCCAGCTCAAGTTTAAAGAACTCCGGGCTCCAGTAAACAAGCTGCTCAAGCTTGCAATCTTGTGGGCGCAAAAGGCGCACAACGCCGTGAGCAAGATCAAATTCAGTCATGAAATGCGAGAAGAGATCCGCGCCGAGCTGGAAGCTGGCGGCTCCATTGCCGTCGTTAATCTCGTTGCCAGCCAGATTGACGAGGTGATCCTTCAACAGGAGCTGGCCTATGCGCAGCTCTTTAACATTGGCGCTTTCTATGTTGTCGTTGCCGCCCGTGCCATACATCGTATGCTGTGCGTACTGACGGATCGGCAGTTTGAACTGATGCGCAGCGGTGATAGTCAGGTAGCTGATAACCGATCCTGTTTCGAGCAACATTCGGATGGGTTGGCCATTTACCTGGCCATCGATCATCGGTGAACCCGCTACCATCTCGACGTGGAATTCTGAGATCTGCTCAATTTTGCAGGCTGCGCGCAGTTCGCAGAAAGGTCCAAAAAATGAAACACCCGCCAGCGCTGCTGTTAAGGAGCCGAGTCGACGCCCGGTTTTCGACAAGCCATAAGTGCCCAGAAGCACGGTAACCCCCTTTGTGCCCCGAAGGCGTCAGCATAGCCGAATCTGCGTAACTGAATTTCCTTCAGTGCGGATTCTCCGAGATACCCCGCGGCCCTGGCTTCGCCACCGCCACCGCCAACGTTTTAAGAACTGGGCTTTGACCAGACTTCTTTTAAGGCCATAGCCAACTCGGACGCGTGATTCTCACTTTAGTGAGGATGCCGCAAGGCTTACCGCAAGCTCCCGACGAGAGTACGCCGGAAACCGGACTTTCGGCAGTTGCGAATCCGTCGGAGCGGGTCGTTTCAATCCGCCGCCGCCGGGAAGGCAGGCAGCTTGTCGATGTCACGCGGATCGTGCTGAATAATCACCACAGCTTTCAGGTTGCGGGCAATCTGCTTGAACCTGTCCAAAGAGGCCAGTGTCTCCGCGCGACTGGCGTTCCAGATCGGAACCTGATTGGTGTCGTAGTTCTCGCGGAAGTGAGTCAGATCGCCACTCAGCAGCACGTAGCCGGTGTTCCTGAGGTGAACCAGCAAACTGTGATGCCCGGGCGTATGACCGGGGGTGTTCAGCATAACCACCGTTCCGTCACCGAAGACATCCTTGTCGCCCGAAACTGCGTCCAACTTGCCGCCTTGCGAAAGCCAGTGTGCAAAAGGCGCGCGCCACTCACTCGCTGCCTTGGCATCCATCCCGCTTAGGGGACTGGCGGCTGTCAACGCGTCCCAGTCACCCTTGCCGATCAGCACGGTGGACTGCGGGAACGCTCCGAGCTGTCCGGTGTGGTCCTGGTGGTAGTGGCTGATGCCGACGTACTTGATCTGCTCCGGACGGAGTTTCAGTTCGCGCAGCTGATCGACCAGGCTCACTTTGGGACTTTCGGGCGCCTGTCCCAGCGGGTTGCCGGTGTCCCATATCATGTACTCGGTCCCATGCCGGATCAGGTAGCAGCTGAAAGTGAGCCTGAACTTGAAACCCGGGTACGCGTAAGTATCGGAGAACGTAGAAGCATCATCGGGTGCCGGACTCTCCCCGCAGGCCAGCCGCGTCAGGGTCACCTCCGCGGTGGATTGGGCAGATGCCCGGTCCGCCACCAGGCAGGCTGCGGCGACTACAACCCAAGCTGACGCATGGCGCAAGTAATAGCCCGCCCGCATGGATGAACTCCTGAGTTTGTGGTCGGGCTCGATCATGCCACCGCCGCTTCCTTCCAGCGAGCTTGCCTGAGTCGCGACACGCCAGGTCATGTTATGAGATGCCTGCTCCCCAGAATTCCTGCTGGCACCCACGCCTCCGCAACGACCGGCCTTCCGAGTTGCCTGAACCTTCCCCGCTGGTGCATTCTCGATCGACGAAGGACAAGAAGACGCAGGGGGACGATCGGTGTTGACCAGAGCGGGATTCTTGAGGCGCGGCCGGCGCGACGCTCGAATGCAAGTGCACCAGCCACCGTCCGCGCGGCAGCCGGTGCCTGGCGGCGCACTGACGAGCAGACGGATTTCAGCTATTGCGTTCCTCCCCTCAACACGACGCTCCATGCGCTGCTTTAGTTGTTGGAGCGTTGCTCTGGGCGCACTGCTGTGGCTGACCGGCGCAGCCGCTGCGGATCAGGTCGAAGTAGGACCGGTTCCACCCTGGGTGCGGCCGACGCCGCTGCCTGCCGATCAGGGTCCCGCCGACGACGGTGCGGTGAAGTTCCTGCTCACCGACTGGCAGTTCAGGTTCTCGGCTTCCGGTGACGAGGGCTACTTCAACAACGTCGTGCGCATCGAGACACCGCAGGGACTCGCCGCCCTCGGCACCGTGACGCTGCCGTGGAACCCGGCCACCAGCAAGCTCACCGTGCATCACGTGCACATCGTGCGCGGCACGCAGGTAATCGACGTGCTGGCGAACGGGCCGGGCTTCACGGTGCTGCGGCGCGAGAACAGTCTGGAATACGCCGCGCTCAACGGCGTTCTCACGGCGGTGGTGCAGCCGCCCGGGTTGCAGGTAGGGGACGTCCTCGATCTGGCGTTCACGATCACCCATTCCGACCCGGTGCTCGCGCCGAGCTCAGAATGGGTCGTGAGCGGCTGGCCGAATCTGCCGGTCTCGCAGCTGCGTCTGCGAGCCAGCTGGAAGGCACCGACGGTGATGCGCTGGCAGGCGAGCGATGTCATGCAGGGGTTGCACGAATCGCGTCACCAGGATGAAACGGAAGTCACGGCGACGATCGATGCGGCGGCGCCGGTGGCACTGCCGAAACTCGCACCGAGCCGCTTCCGCACCGGTCGCCAGGTTGTGTTCAGCAGCTTCACGTCCTGGACCGAGTTTGCCAACCGCATGGCGCCCTTGTATGCACACGCCGCGGTTCTCTCACCACAATCGACACTGCAAGGCGAGCTGAGCCGCATCCGCGCCGCCGGCACGGATCCGGCGATGCGCGCTCTGGCGGCGCTCGCGCTCGTGCAGGACCAGGTGCGTTATGTGTTCCTGGGAATGAACGAAGGCGCCTTGGTGCCCGCGGATGCCGAGCAGACCTGGGTGCGGCGCTTCGGCGACTGCAAGGGTAAGAGCGCGCTGCTGGTTGCGCTGCTGCACGCGCTCGACATCGAGGCGGAGCCCGTCGCGGTCAACACGCTCGCCGGCGATAGCGTGGCCACCGTGTTGCCGATGGCCGCCGCGTTCAACCACGTGCTGGTACGGGCGCACATCGGCGGCAAGGTCTATTGGCTGGACGGCGCCGGCAGCGGTGACCGGCAACTTGCGGACCTGACTGCGCCACCGTACCGCTACGGCCTGCCGCTGGTGGCGGGAGGTGAACTCGTGCCGATCGAAGCCGAGCGGCTGACGCGGCCCAACGAGGATACGACCCTGCGCATCGATGCCTCAAAAGGTATACCCGGATCCGCGCCGGTACACGGCGATTGGGTGGTGCGTGGCACCGCGGCGGTGCTCGCGAGACTGGGTATGGGCAACCTCACGCCGGCGGATCGTGATCAGGCGCTGCGCAAGATATGGAACACAAGGTTTGACGAAGTGAAGGTCGAGAGCGTCTCGGCCAGTTACGACGAGCAGACGGGCCTTGAGCACATGCTCATGGACGGTACCGTGCCGCTTACCTGGAGCAACGGGCGCCTGGAGCCGCCCGGACTGGAATTCATCACCAACGAAGACTTCACGCGTGCGGACGGTCCCCACAAGGACGCGCCGTTCGTACTACAGTTTCCCAGCTACATCCGCATGCGCGAGATCATGACACTGCCGCCGGGCGCTGCCGCCTATACCGTCGAGGGCGGCGACATCCGACGCACGATTGCAGGCCAGGAGTTCTTACGCCAGGCGCGGATCGAGAACGGTGCGCTCACCGCCGAGATCAGTCGCCGCAGCCTTACACCGGAGATCCCGTTCTCCGCGACAATCAAGGCCTCGGACGAGCTGAAGGGGCTCAGGGAAACGGAGCTGTACCTGCGGACGCCCTCGCGCGCGGCTGCGGCCCCGGTGCCAGGCATTGCGGCCGCGGGCCCGTCCACCGACCTGGTCAAAAACGCCGCCGCGATGCAATTCATCCGCGAAGGCAACCTCGCACTGGACCGCGGTGACTTCAGCCGGGCGATTATCGGCTTCGACCACGCCCTGCAACTGGATGCTCACAATGCCATGGCGCTCGCCGACCGCGGAATTACCTACGTGTGGAAGCAGGAACCCGTCCCTGCTTTGCAGGACCTGGACGCCGCCGCGGGGCTCGATCCGCGCAATCCCGTGGTGCCACGCGCGCGCGGCCTGCTCGCGTACTATCAGGGGAAGTACCCCGAGGCAGTCGCCGATTTCACTGCCTCTCTTGAGCGCGAGCCCAACAATGGGTTCACGCTGAATTGGCGCTCGCGGGCAAGCAGGGAAATGGGCGACTACGAGCACGCGCTCGCCGACGCCAGTGCGTCGATCCAGGCCCGCCCTTCAGACCCGTCCGGCTATGTCTTGCGGGCCGAGGAACTGCGTGAGAGTGGCCATCCGCAGGATGCGCAACACGAGGCGGACGAGCTGATCACTGCCAGTCCTCACAGCGCCGAGGCCTACCTGGGCGCGGCCGAGATCTATGAGAGCGCGGGCAAGAATGCCGAGGCGATGCAGGCCCTCGAGCGCTCGCTCGCCATCGCACCCAGCGCCCGCGCCTACAATGCGCGCGCGCTCTATCGGCCTGCCGAGGATCTCAGCGGCCGGCGCGCCGATGTCGATGCGGCGCTGAAGCTTGATCCGGGTAACCGCGGCGCGCTCGCATTGCTCGCGAGCGTGCAGGCGGATGCCGGCCAATACACGGATGCCGTGAGCACCATCAACACCGAGATATCGCGGCAGGGTCAGACGGACGGGCTGCTTGCCGAGCGTGCGACCATGTATGCGCGCAGCAACCAGGCGGTGCTCGCGGATAAAGACGCCGCGGCGGCGCGCGCCAGCGCGAAGTCGCCGTCGGCGGTCAATAGTGTGTGCTGGATACTGGCGACTGCTGGCGTTGAGCTTGAGGCCGCCTTGAGCGCCTGCGACGCCGCCGTCGCAGCCCAGCCCGGCGATGCGGCCTTTCTCGACAGCCGCGGCCTGGTGCTGCTGCGCATGCAACGCTACAGCGATTCCATTGCCGCCTATGACGCGGCGCTGGGCGCGCGTCCCACGAACGCTCCGTCGTTCTACGGGCGCGGTGTCGCGAAGCACCGCAACGGCGACCGCTCCGGCGGTGACGCCGACATTCGCGCCGCCCTCGACCTGGACGCCCACGTCGCCAGACGCTTTGCGGGCTTCGGGATCAAACCATGATGGATCAACGCGTCGCGGTTTTCGCACTGCCCATCGCCGCCGCGACACCCCGTAACCCCGGCGCCTGAGTGCTCAAGAGCGTCTCACACCCGATCAGCTAAGGGCTGGCGAAGTCGAGCGGTGTGCCCTACTCGTCGTCCGTCGTGGTGCTGACCTCGAGGACTCGCGTGCCCCAGTTTCGCAGTCCGTCAACGGTCTGCCTTGAAAGCGGTGGCATGTACTCGGTCGCCAGCCAAATGCTCTCACCACTCGGATCGACGATGGCAAAAGAGTAGTCACCCCAGCGCGTGGCGTTTGGATCGTACGCACCGCTGCCGAGCGCGGCGACTTGGATCCGGCCGAACGAGTGCCGGTCCTCGGACATGCGCGCATAAGCGGCGCTCGCGAAGAAGTCAGGACCGGAAAGGGTGAACACCATCGCGGCGCTGCCATTCGGACTGACCTGGATCGCCGGGTAGAACAGGAAATTCCCGGCGGACGCCACGTAGCCTTGGCCCCTTATATCAGCACCGGCGATCTGCTGATCGTGCAATCTGGGATGAATTTTGAACCAGGCATTGGCCGACAGTTGCGTGGGATCGCCGGGCACGGTAAACGCGGTGTTCAGCTCACCCCACAATTCTCCACCGATGAACTGCACTTGCTGCATGCGATCATCGCCGGTGTTCAACAGGCTCGCCGAGCCTTCTTGCACCGCATTGGGCGGGACTCCGAACACTTCCGAGCCGATGACAACATTCGTCAACGTCGGAATTCCGCCCGCGGATACTTTCTCTCGATGAGTCAAGGCCCAAACACCGACGCGGTTGTCGAATGTTCCGCTGGGATCAATCGACTCCAGGAAATACTCCGCGTCGTCGCCATCGTCCCCAGAGTTGGTGATGGCTGGCTGCACGGAAAAAGCCATATTTCCCGCAATCGTCAGGTTTTCAAATTGAACGAAGTGAACCGTGGCCGCTGCCTTGACCAGGTCACGCTTGGAAATTGCATAAATCTGTGCACCGTTCGCCTGCGGCCCCAGGATTGAGAACTCATTCGTGGCGATGTAAATATTCTCGCGGTCGATCCCCAGCAGCGGTTGATCACCAAAGCATGGGCAGCCGACGTGAATCGGCGTGCCACTGATGCCGTCGTCAGTCGCCTCAAGGTGGTAAACCGTCCACGGCGTGGTCGGATCGCCCGACGAATTCACTGCGATGTCCGTACGAGCCTCCGAATTGTCGGCGGAGATGAAGAGAATGGTGGCGAACCATGTGTGCGTCGACTTATCAAAGTAGCAGCGCGGGTCGCTGGTGAATTCCGTCAGGCCTTCATTGAACAGCACGTTCACATTAAATGGCCCGGCGACCACGGAGCCATTACGGCGGTAAATCGTAAAGGCGGAGTTTACCGGCTCGACCACGAATCCATTGCCGACACAAAGCCCCTGGTCGGGCGGCTCAAATTCGGCACCGAAATTCGTAATACCGCTGTCAAGGCTGCTCACGCCGTCGAAATTACTGAGGATGACGCTGGAGCGTTCGGACTCGGTTAGCGTCGGCACTACCAGTTGTGTCTGGCTTGTCTGCCCGGCAGTCAGCGCGCGGCTGAATTCGGCGGACACTGTGGAGGCAGAGCTCTTCGGGTGCAGCAGGCGCGCGCCCCGGTGCCGCGGAAGTGCAGAGACAGCAAGCACGGGGTTCTGTACAGCGGACTCATGGAGCAGGTCAACCGTCCCAGTGCGCTCGAGCGTTCCAGCTCTCGCGTAACCAGTGGACTGTTGCGCGACCAGCGGGAACGCGACGGACAGGAGAGCTAACAGTGTTGCAGTGACCGTGATGGTTCGTTTCATTCCTTGTTCCCTTCGCACGGCGCGCGTTCGCCTGAGTTCTTATGCTTCTGAATTTGATTTATATGCCGAACGCAACTGCTTCGCAATGCGCGGAACCGGTATTCAGCCCAGGGCAACATGCAACCGGTTCCCTACTTCACTCGCACGCTCTGCCCGGCAGCCCGTATGCGGCCCACAGGCAACGGCGGGCTGTGTCGGACTTCAGCACGATGCGGTCGCCGATCGCCTCGATGAGCGCCGGACGCGAGCGTTCCGGATCCTGACTGAGGCGCGCCTCATGCTCATCGATCAGCACCAGGAAGCGCTACTCCACCTTGGGCGTGAGCCGTGCCATGACACGCGCTTTGGCTTCTCGCTCCGACTTTCACAGCGAGCGGGTCAAGCCACCATCCACCCTTATATTCTGCCCCGTTACGTAACTCGCGTCGGCTGAGAGCAGGAAGCGCACCGTCTTCGCAACCTCAGTAACCGTTCCCGCTCGCCCCACCGGTATCTGCTGCCGCTCCTCCTCGTCTCTTTCGTAGTTACTAAGATGACCGGGCAAGACATTGTTCATCCGCAGGCCCGCGCCCGCATACCGCTCGGCATAGAGCTTGGTGAAACCGGAGAGAGCAGCGCGCAGCGTCGCTGAGACTGGAAAGCGCAACGTAGGTTCAACCGCCGCAAATGTCGAGATGTTAACTATCGCGCCGCCACCCTGGCTGAGCATCTGCGGCGTGACGAGCCTCGTCATCCGCACGACGTTCAGCAGCAGCAGATCGAGGCTTTCATGCCACTCCTCATCCGTCACCTCAAGCAACTCACCTTTGGCAGCGTGACCCGTATTGTTGACGACCGCGTCAATGCGATTGTAAGCCTCCATCGCCGCGTCCACGAGCCGCCGCAAGTCGGCCATCTGAGTCACCGAACCTGTCAGACCGATCCCGCCCAGTTCACGTGCCAATTGCGTTGCCTCAGACGAGCGCGACATGAGCACGAGGTGGTAATCAGTCGCGAGTTCCCGAGCAATTGCTGCGCCGATGCCGCGACCGGAAGCAGTGACAATGGCAACCTTGGTCTTCTGCATCACACGACCCATCATCTCGGTGGATTTCGGACCCGTCCCGGCAAATCATACTTTGCCTTGCCGAGGCTCGCGCGACGCAGGACGTTAGCGGCATACGTTCTCGCCACCACAATCCTCGCGTGCGCCCTGCCCTGTGGTAATTGGCATAGCGCCCCCCGCTAAGCCGACGGCGTTCAGATCGGGCCGGCACTTGGCTGGTCGCTCACGGCACCTGCAGACGGCCCAGGCTTGGACTCGGGAGCACCGCGCGGCTCGGTTCAGGCGCTCCGGGGTACTACGTTCGAGGGGTCATACCACTAGACATATGATCCTCAAGCGGCCATGCTCACCGGGCTAGGCACCGATAAGGGCAAACCCGTTCGAAAGGCGGGGACGCAAAGCTACCGGTCTAAGGGCGTAACGGCCTAAGACAGCGGGGTTGCCACTCCACTCCCAGGTGTGAGCGTGCAAGCTCGTCTGCGTTAGATCTGGCGCTCCCCCGACCGTGCCTCGAACGTTCGTTTCAGGGAGAGCTTATGACATCCACATCGGCAAGGCCCAACGGGTCGTCGAACCCCAATAGAGTGAATCGGGCGCAGGTTGGGACTGGCCATTTCATGCTCACGCTGTGCCCGCTGGCTGCACCTGTGTCCATTCGACCACCTCAATCACCGCAGTTGAAGCCTTTCACATTCTTCACGAGTCGTGCGCCTCAGGCGGATGGCAGTGAGCAGTTGTACCTCCATATGGGGTATTTCGAAACGCTGGCCGATGCCGAGAAATGGGTCGAGGTCGTGCGCGGCCGCTGTCCCAGCGCGTTCGCAACGATCGCACCGGACGCGGTTTTGCAGCCGCCCAGTTCCGCAGCGCCTGCTGAGTCTCGGCCGGTGGTTCCCAAAGGCAGCGAGCCTTCGCGCGTCAAAGATGAGTCGTTGAGCGACACACAGGTCCTGAGGATTCTGGAAACGCGCGGTGTTTCCGCGGGTCAGGACGACATTGATGCGAGGAATTGCGATCAGATCGCGTTGCTCCGTCCCGAAGATACCGGTACTCGGCAGGCTTTGAAGGAGGCTGTCGTTCAGGGTGCAGCGGTTTCCTTTGCCGTGCAGCTACACTGGTCCGCGCAGCCGATCGACCTCAGCCGCGTGCCGACGAGCGCCATATTTAAGGCGTATACGCTTTACGCGACAGAAAGTCGCCGGCACGGGTCTTCCCGATATTTTCTTCGGCTGGGTTTCTTCGCAGATCCGATGTCTGCGAAGCAAGTCGCTGTCCAGGTACGCTCGAGCTTCGCCTCCGCAGCTGTGGTGCCTGTTGTCGAGCTGGAGGTGACGCGGGCACGCGAAGCCGGTATGGGCACCTCTGCAATCCCGTATCTCGTCGAGCAACGAGTCGATCGGGGAATCGATCCCAACGGCACGCCAGGATCACCTGCGCAAGCAAGGTCTTTGAGTGATGCACCGCGCCGCGTCTCCCGAGACGCCGCGACAGTCGCACAGACACGCCAGCCGCTTGCCGAGAGGCAAATGTGGACTGACCCCGACTCACTGAGCGAAAGCGGCGTGCGTCACCTGCGAGTCGAGGTGCTGGAGGACTCGTCGGGCCGTTGGAAAGTTGTCCGTTTCGGCACCACGCCGTCGAACATGGTGCATGCCTGATCACCCTCCCGGACGCTCCCCAACCGGGCAATTCTGTTCGGCGTCCTGCGCCAACCGAGCGAACGTCTCCTGATCCAGATTCGGTACGCGCTGCTGTTCGAGGGTGACGGCTGCCTCAGTATTGAGCTCTGTAGGGGTGTACCCCGCGCCCCGTAATCGAAAGGCCAGGGCCACGCCGCGAAATGGATTAAGCGGGAACGTACGTCAATCTGATCACGTCCTCGCCAACGAGATCGCTGGCCACGAGGCGCAGCGGCGGCCGGGGGCCGGCGAAGAATGGCTTGCCGCGACCAAGCACGACGGGGCGGAGGTAGAGTCGATACTCATCAATAAGACCAAGGTCGGTCAGGCTGCCTGCCAAGTCTGGTCCGGCAACATCAATCTCCCCGACGAGCTGAGCCTTCAGCCCACGTGTCGCCGCCTCGATGCCATTCGAGACAAGTGTAGCGTTGGGGCCGACTGATTTCACCGAGCGCGACACAACCCACTTCGGCTGGCTCCGCCACGCCACCGCGAAGGCGTGTTCCTCGGCGTCCCAGTCAGTACGGTCTTCGTCCCAATAACGCATTATCTCGTACGTGCGACGACCGTACAAAATGCCCGTCAGGCCGCGCACTTGCTCAATGAAGTGACGAGAGGTCGCCGGACCAGGTGGCCCCAGTTCAAGGTGGTCGACGTAGCCGTCCAGGGACTGCATCATTCCGAAGACGAGCTTCGCCATACCGCAAAATCTCCTTCCCAGGCTCTTTGTGGATCGGTAGTGGACACCCCTGCCGATCACACCAGCTTTCGATCTATGGATGCAAGTGCGCCTACTTGTTGGCGGTCTGATTTGGCAGCTCAGCTCGGCGCTTTACTTTGTGCTGGATCTGCTCTTCGGACAGGATGGGGGCGAAGTCTTCCATCTCAAAGACCTGGCGGATTTCGACTTCGTAGTCGCTGGCGCTGCAGTTGGGGCCACGCTTGACCCACTCGATGGCCTCTGCGAGAGACTTGACCTGCAGGATCGAGAAGCCGGCGATGAGCTCCTTGGTCTCGGTGAAGGGGCCGTCGACGACGGTACGGGACTTGCCGGAGAATTTGACGCGTGCGCCTTTGGAGCTGGGGTGCAGGCCATCGAGGGCGAGCAGGACGCCAGCCTTGACGAGCTCTTCGTTGTACTTGCCCATCTCGGCCATGAGCTGTGGATCGGGCAAGGCGCCTGCTTTTTCTGACTCTGCGGTTGCTTTGACGATGACCATGAATCGCATTGCGAATTCTCCTTTGGGTTAAGCGGTTGGATTGCTGTTGCTCGCTCTCGTACAGGCTCTGTGCTGATACGTCGAACCGGGCATGGCCGTATCGACATGAGAACGGAATTTAATCAATTTATTATTCGTGGGGACGAAGGATGGTCTAAATTGCGGAGTTTATTGAGGCAGGTTGAGCCGCGATCCCTCGGCATCATTGCGCCGCAATAAATCAACGACGCCAGCAACCTGGGCCTCATGCGATGAACAAATTGCCGGGCGGGACGGCCGATCCGCTGCCGCCGATGGTGGTGGCCTGCCTCGCCGCGACCTGGATCATCTGGGGCTCGACCTACCTCGCCATTAAGTTTGCGCTGGTGAGCTTTCCGCCATACCTGCAGATGGGTTCGCGTTTCCTGGTGGCGGGCGCGGGACTAGCTGCCTGGATGCGCTGGATCCGGAGCGCACCCTGGCCGGACGCGCGCCAGTGGTACCATGCGCTGATCGTCGGCGGAATCATGCTCGGCGGCGGCATGGGCAGCGTAGCGATCGCCGAACAGACCGTCGGCTCCGGACTGGTCGTGGTTTTTATTGCCATCGTTCCGCTCCTGATCGCGCTCGTTAATCTGTTCTGGCGGGTAGTCCCCGACCGCCTGGAGCTGGCCGGCATCGGCCTCGGGCTCGTGGGTGTCGTGATGCTCACACGCGGCCAGGGTTTCCAGGCATCGCCCGCGGGTCTTGTCGCCGTGACCACTGCCTGCACCTGCTGGTCCGTCGGCAGCGTCCTGAGTCAGCGCCTGCTGCCGCTCGCGCCGGGCGCAATGGGGTTCGCGAGCGAGATGCTCGCGGGCGGCCTGATTCTGTTGCTCCTCGCCGCCGTTGCACGCGAACACCTGAACTGGCCGCCGCAGCCGCTGGCGGCCTGGGCCTGGACGTATCTCGTTGTCTTTGGCTCGCTGCTCGCCTTCAACGCCTACATGGTGCTGCTGGCGCGCACGTCGGCGGGTCTCGCGGCGAGTTACACTTTCGTGAACCCGGTCATTGCGATGCTGCTGGGCATCGGCCTCGGCGGCGAGTCGATCACCCCGCGGGAGTGGCTGGCAGCCGGCGTCATACTGTTGGCGGTGATGCTGCTGGTGGTGAGGCCGTTTCGCGGGTCTCGCGGGACTAACGCGGGATAACACACGTCCTCGATCGTTTGCGCGGATCCCGATGTCACTGGCCATCGGCCGGCCGGTCAGTCGGGCGCTGGCGGATATACTTGAAGGTGCCCATCGACCTGGCGATGAGTCGTCCGCTCTCATCGCGCACCTCGCCGTCGCAAAACGCCATCGTCGAAGAGCGATGAAACGCATGACCGCTCGCGGTGAGGCGGCTGCCTGCGAGCGCCGGCTGCGCGAAGCTCGTCTTCATCTCGACCGTGACGCCGCCGCCGGCGCCAGGCTCCAGCGACCGACCGGCAACGGCCATCGCAACGTCGAGCAAGGTCATGATGACGCCGCCGTGCGCGACGTTCCAGCTGTTGAGGTGGCGCGCATGCAGCTGCAGCGCGATGGTAGCGCGCCCTGCATCGGCCGCGAGAAACTCCACGCCCAGATCGTTGACGAACGGAATGTCGGCGCGGAACGCGGTGGGTGCAGTCACGGTCGCACGATCAGTTCACCGCACCGGCACGCGCGTAGTTGCGCTTGACATGACCTCATCATAGAACAACCGAGACATACGGTGTCGAGGCGAACCCGGGTGTCGGTTCGCGGGCGGGGGTCGACGCGACGCCACCGAGGCGGCGATACTGCCCGCGTAGGCCAGCCTCAGGGAGGTCACGTATTTGCCCGGGTTATCCTCCGGCCGCGGTTGCACGCGCGCATTTCCGCGCTCGACCGGCCAATCGTCGTCGGACTGGCGCGCGGCGGCGGCAGCGCCGTGAGTCAACGATCGAGTGCCGTCGTCGCGCGCGGACTGGGCCTGCCCGTAGCGGTCGAGCAGATCACGGTGCAATCGCCGCGCCACGGCGAGGTCATGATCCGGCTTGCCGCGTGCGGGGTCTGCCACAGCGATTTATCGGCGACCAACGGTACGATCGCCTATCCCTTGCCGCTGGTGTTGGGCCACGAGGGAGCCGGAGTCGTGACCGCCGTCGGCGAGGGCGTGAGCCGCTACGCGCTCGGCGATCACGTCGTCAGCTCATTCGTCAGTATTTGCGGCCGCTGCCACTACTGTCAGTCGGGTCGCCCGCATCTGTGCGTGCAGTCCCTGCAAGCGCTCTACACCTTGCCGGACGGCAGCGTGCGCACCTTCGACGCGGCCGGATCGCCGCTCAACGTATTCTGCGGCTGCGGCGTCATGGCCGAGTACGCGACCTTGCACGCCGACAACCTCGTGAAGATCGACCGGCAAATGCCGCTCGATCGGGCCGCGTTGATCGCCTGCGGCGTCATGACCGGCTTCGGCGCCGCGGTCAACACCGCTCGCGTCGAAGCCGGCTCGGTTGCGGTCGTGTTCGGTTGCGGCGGGGTCGGTCTCAATGCGATCCAGGGCTGTGCGATTGCCGGCGCCGCAATGATCGTCGCGGTCGATACGAGCGCGCCCAAGCTCGAATTGGCCGAGCGCTTCGGGGCTACGCACACGTTCGACGTGACCGGCCAGGACCAGATCGGCAAGGCCTTGTTCAAGCTCACGGGCGGTGGTGCCGACTATGCCTTCGATTGCGTGGGACTTGCTCGGATTTCCGAAGCTGCCTTCGGTGTCCTGCGCCGCGGCGGGACGGCGGTAACCGTCGGTATTGCCGCGCCCGCCGACAAGATCGTTTTGAATGCGCAACACGTCGCGATCACCGCAAAAACACTGACCGGCAGCTATTATGGTTCGGCGCGACCGCAGCTGGATTTTCCGCGCCTCATAGCTCTTTATCGCAGCGGTCGATTGAAGCTCGACGAACTCATTACCCGGACCTATTCGATCGATGAGGCACCGCAGGCATTTGCCGATCTTCAGGATGGCCGGCCGGGCCGCGGCGTCATCGTCTTTGGAGATGTGACTTAGAGAGATCGGCTTGCTACCGGCCGCCCGCGCGCCATTCGGACGGCGATAACCCGGTCCAGCGCCGGAACGCGCGCGTGAAGCTGCTGCTGCAGGAAAACCCGAGCAGATGCGTAACCTCGTTGACGCTCATTTGCGGCCTGCTGAAGTGCGCGAGCGCCTGCGCGTGTCGGGTTTCGTCGACGATCTTTCTGAACGTGGTGCCGCTGTCGCCGAGCTTGCGCTGCAGTGTGCGCGCGCTGACGTTGAGACTCTCGGCGACTTCCTCCTGGGTGGGCTCGCTGTGCTGCCGGCGCTGCGTAAGCAGCGTACGCACCCGTGCCTCCATGTTGTGCCGCTCGATGCGCGCCAGGTAACGCGCCGCGACGGCATCACTCAGGCGCGCGAGCTCGGGGTTGCCGCTGTCGAGCACGCGCTCGATGCTTGCCGCATCGAATCGCAGACGGTTGTGCTCGGCATTGAAGCGCAGCGGCGCGCGCCACAGCCGTTCGAAATCGTCGATGACCGCGGGCCGTGGTCGCCGCAACTCGACCGACAGGGGTGAGAAATCGCGCCCGATGAGGGAGCGGCACATGCGCAGGTGCGTCCCGACCAGGGCGTCGATCGACTCGATCGGCACCGCGGTCCTCGGCTCGATGTAGAAGTGGTACTCCGCCCCACAGCGGTAGAAGCGATACCCGACCGCATCGCTCACCACGTGCGCGTAGTGCTGCACGCGCTCGAAGGCCTCTTTGAGCGTCGAGCTGGCACTCAGCCCATAGCCCAGGGCGTGGAACGCGGTGTGCGTGAAGTAACTGGCCAGCTTGACGCCGAAGGCTTCGTCCCCGGTCGCCTCGAGCGCGATCCGCCACAGCCCTCCGGTCTTGGTGAGGGGGCAGCGGGCATCGGGTCCGCCGAGAGACTTCAGGTCAAATCCCGCCTCCGCGAGTAGCGCGGAACCATCGCACCCGGCGGCGTCCAGTGCGCGCCCGAAGGCCTTCACCCACGTCACTAATATCGAGTTCTGATGCGTCTCGGTGAGTGTCCGCATACCGCTTCAATCCCCCCGGCCGCAAGCACCAAATGAAGCGCGGATAAGAGCTTAGCCCCAAAGACGGGAGGCGTCGATCTGCCCGCCCCGCAGGCCACCCCGCGGGCACTGTTGGGGATCTGCGGACACTTCATCCCGCGAGCCTGCCCCTCATGTAGCGGTTTCGCCACAGGGTTTTTTGGCGTCTCGGGTTAACAGGTTGGCGCCTGAAGTGCCTGCAGCGCGGGGGCTTTTCCGTAAGCTTTCGCCGGGCACTTTGCCGGGGGAGGCACCGCGACCCTCACCGCGGTGTGTTGGCTGGGGGGCATTGACCATGATCGTCACCTGGGACGTTGCGGCAGCAAATAACTCAAAGCGGTTTGCTTTCAAACGGATATTGCCCGTTCTGGGGCTGGCAATCGCGTTCGGCCCGGGCGGTAACGTCAGCCGCGCGGCGGACGCCAGCGCAAGCGGCACCGAGCTCACGGAAGTGGTCGTCACCGCGCAGAAACGCGAGCAGAACCTGCAGGACGTGCCGATCGCCGTGATCGCGCTCTCCGGGCAGCAGCTGCGCGACGCGGGCGTGACGGATATCAAGAACATGACCGCGCTCACCCCGGGCCTCACTGTGACTTCGACCACCTCGGAGAACTCGACCACGGCGCGCATCCGCGGCATCGGCACGGTCGGCGACAACGTGGGCCTGGAATCCTCTGTCGGTGTGGTGATCGACGGGGTCTATCGGCCGCGCAACGGCGTCGGTTTCGGCGATCTCGGGGAAATCGACCGGATCGAGGTGCTCGAAGGCCCGCAGGGGGAGCTGTTCGGCAAGAATAACGATGCCGGCGTCATCAACATCGTGACCCAGCGCCCGTCGACCACCTTCGGGGTGACCGGGGAGATCACCGGCGGGAATTTCAACGACCGGGAGGTCAGAGGGTCGATTACCGGGCCGGTGGGCGATTTCTCCGCCTTCCGCCTCTACGCCGGCTACCAGAAGCGCGACGGCTTTCTCAACAACGAGACCGGAACCGGGAACTTCGATGACGCGGTAAACAACCGCAACTTCTACACGGTGCGCGGCCAGTACCTGGTGACTCCCAGCAGCGACGTCAGTGTGCTGTTTATCGGCGACTTCTCGCGGCGTAATGAAATGTGCTGTGGGGCCACGTCCGTCTATCCCGGCCCCTTTTTCGGGATCCTGACCGCGCTCGCGACCAATCCCCTGCTCGGCGGAACCCAAGCGCCGCTCCCGAATACACCCACGAGCCCCTTCGACCGGCAGTCGTATGCGAACTACCCGATCGCACAGCAGATCTGGGACCGCGGATTCTCCGCTCAGCTTGACTGGAATCTCGGCGCCGCCCAGCTGACCTCGATCAGCGCGTGGCGGGACAACAGCGTCGCCGCGGGCAACGATCCGGATTACTGGGACACTGCTCTGGTGCAGGAGCCGGCCAACGGCAACGTGACGGACTTCAAGCAGATCAGCGAGGAGCTGCGGCTCGCTGGCAAGACCGACCGGCTGAACTGGCTGATTGGCGCCTTCGCCGACAAAGAGCTGCTGAATAACACCTCGACGATTTTCGCCGACGATCAGTTCGACCTCTACTTGGGAGGGACGGCGTCGGCGGCCGCGGGTGTCAGCCCACCAAATTTCCTGTTGTTGCCGGAGCTGACCGGCAACTTACCCGGACATACGTTCATCCCCGGCGTTTCCGGGCAGGCGGACGCTTACCAGCAGACCGAGAAGAGCTACGCCTTCTTCACCAACGAGACCTACACGCTGATGGAGCATCTGGACCTCACAGCGGGTCTGCGTTACACGCATGAGGCTAAGGAGGAGACGGCCAACTACAACAGCCCCGACGGCGGGGCGGCGTGCGGACAGCTGCTGCATGCGCCCCCGCCGTCAGCCGCCCTCCCCTATAGCCAGTTGTTATTGTTGGGATACGGTTGCGCAACACCATTTAATCCGTTCTTCGCCGGGGTCTCGCACGCTCAATCCCTCAGCGAGGACAATCTCAACGCTACGGTCAAACTGGCCTATCGCTTCACGGACGATGTGATGGGCTACGGCTCCTGGGGCAATGGCACCAAGGCGGGCGGCTTCAATCTGGCGCGGGTGACTAATCCGGCCGCCGCCAATCCTCTGGCGCCGATCCTCGATACCGAGTTCCCGCGCGAGACGGTCAACTCCTTCGAGGTCGGTGTGAAGAGCGAACTCGCCGGGAAAAGCGTGCGCGTCAATGCCGACGTGTTTGAGCAGCAATATCACGATTTCCAGCTGAACACCTTTACCGGCATTGTGTTCGTCGTCAGCTCGCTCCCGGACGTGACCTCCAGGGGCGCCGAACTGCGCCTCGACTGGCTCACGCCCCTGTCCGGGCTGAGCATCACCGGTGGCGTGGTCTACGCAGATACGCTGATCACGAACTACGGGGACGCGCTGTATCTGTTTGCCACCAACCGCCTGAACAACCGGCCGTCGTTTTCACCCCTGTGGTCGGGGGTGGTCGCGGCGGCGTATCAGGTACCGCTCTCGTCATCACTGGCGTTGCGGATCAGTGCCGATGAGAAGTACAACTCCTCTTACAACACGGGCTCCGATCTGGACCCGATTAAGATTCAAGGAGGCTATGGAATTTTGAACGCGCGCATCGGCATCGGCGCGCCCGATGGTAAGTGGACCTTCGAGGTCTGGGGCCAGAACCTCGCCAACAAGGGCTACTTCCAGGTCGCCTTCGATGCGCCGTTCCAGGGCCTCGCCGTCCCCGGCTTTAACAATCAGATCGATTCGTTCGTGGGCGATCCGCTCACCTTCGGCGCCACCATACGCGTGAAGTTCTAGGGGAGTTGCGCGCCGGGTCAGACTAGACTCACTGGGATGAGCAACTCCCCAGGGGTGCGTCTCGGCGTATGAGTAACGTGGACTTTGAAGTCAGCGGCGCGGTTGCCGTCCTGCGCCTGGACAATCCACCGGTCAACAGCCTCGGCCACGAGCTGCGCCGTGCGATCGTCGACGCCCTGGCGCGCGCCGAGGACGACCCGGCCGTGAAGGCCATCGTGCTCATCGGCTCGGGCAAGGGCTTCTCCGGCGGCGCCGATATCCGCGAGTTCGGTACGCCGAGGTCACTCGCTGCCCCGAACCTCCACAGCGTACTGCGCGCTGTCGAGGACTGTCCCAAGCCGGTGATCGCGGCCATCGATGGGGTGTGCATGGGCGGGGGATTTGAGCTCGCGCTCGCCTGTCACTACCGCATCGCCACCTCGGGTGCGCAGATCGCGCTTCCGGAGGTGAAACTGGGTCTCCTGCCCGGGGCTGGCGGCACTCAAAGACTGCCGCGCGTGGCCGGACTCGAGCGGGCGCTGAACATGATCGTGTCCGGCAATCCGCTGCGCGCCGAGGAGCTGCGCGGCACGGCGCTGTTCGATGCGATGGCTGGCGGGGATCTGCGCGCAGACGCGCTCGATCTGGCGCACGCTCTGATCGCCGCCGGGCGCGGCCCGCAGCGGGTGCGCGACCTCAAGATCAGGATGCCGAACGGCGAGGCCTACCTGCAATTCGCCCGCAATACGGTGAAGGGGCTCGCCGGCCGCTACCCGGCGCCACCCGCCTGTGTGGAAGCGCTCACGGCCGCGCTCAAAGAGCCCTTCGAGGCCGGGTTGAAGCGCGAACGCGAGCTGTTTGTGACGCTCATGGCTTCCCCGGAATCGGCGGCGCTGCGGCACATTTTTCAAGCCGAGCGCGCCGCTTCCCGCATCAACGGCATGCCCGATTCGGTCGCCACACGAGCGATCAATCGGCTCGGCGTCGTCGGCGCGGGCACGATGGGTGGCGGCATTACGATGAGCTTCATCAATGCGGGATTGCCGGTCACGCTCGTGGAAACGACCCAGGAGGCGCTCGACCGCGGCCTCCTCAACATCCGCCGCAATTACCAGAGTGCGTTACGCAAGGGGTCGCTTACCGAGGCGAGCCTCGAGCAGCGTCTGGCGCTGATCACGCCGAGCTTGCAGTACGAGGCTCTGCGCGAGGCGGACCTGGTGGTCGAGGCCGTGTTCGAGAATCTCGAAGTCAAAAGGCAGGTGTTCGAGAGGCTCGACGAGATCGTCAGACGCGGCGCAATCCTCGCCTCCAACACCTCGGCTCTGAATCTTGATGTAATCGCGCGCTTCACGCAGCGGCCGCAGGACGTCATCGGCCTGCACTTCTTCAGTCCCGCGAACATCATGCGGTTGCTCGAGGTCGTGCGCGGAGCGCAAACCGCGAACGACACCCTCGCCACTGCCATGGCATTGGCCAAAAAGATCGGCAAGATCGCCGTCGTAGCGGGCGTTTGCGACGGCTTCATCGGCAATCGGATGGTGGCGCGCTACGGCCTGGCGGCGCACGACCTGCTGGTCGCGGGCGCGCTGCCGCAGCAGATCGATGCAGCGCTGCAGAATTTCGGGATGGCGATGGGCCCGTTTCGCATGGCGGATTTAGCCGGACTCGACATCGGCTGGGCGATTCGCAAGCGTCGCGCGGCGGAATTTCCCAACGAGGATTTCTCGAATGTTGCGGATATTCTGTGCGAGGCGGGTCGCTTCGGGCAAAAGACCGGCGCGGGGTTCTACCGCTACGAGGCCGGGACACGCGAGCCGCTACCCGATCCGGCGGTGACGGCCATCATCGAACGCTACCGCGAACAAAAAGGCGTGGTACCGCGGACCGTCCCGGATACGGAAATCGTCGAGCGCTGCATCTATGCGCTGATCAACGAAGGAGCCAGGATAGTCGCTGCGGGCATCGCCCAGCGCAGTTCGGACGTCGACCTCGTCTACCTCAACGGTTACGGTTTTCCGGCTTACCGGGGCGGCCCCATGTTCTATGCGGATAGCGTCGGTTTGGTCACGGTGGCGCGCGCGCTGAGCCGCATCGCGGCAGTACCCGGTGCCGACGCGACCTTCTGGACGCCGGCGCCGCTGCTCGCCCGACTCGCGCAGGAAGGCAAGACATTCAGTGAATTCAGAGGGTCCTCCACGTGATTGAAGCCGTGATCGTCTCCACGGCGCGCACCGGGCTCGGCAAGAGCTGGAAGGGTGCTTTCAATATGACCTATGGCGCGACGCTCGGCGCTCATGCCGTGCAGCATGCCGTGGCGCGTGCCGGCATCGACGCCGCCGAAGTCGAGGACGTGATCATGGGATCGACGTTCGGCGAAGGCACCACGGGCGGCAACATCGCGCGGGCGATTGCACTGCGCGCGGGGCTGCCCGTGACGACCGCGGGTTTGAGCATCAACCGCTTCTGCAGCTCAGGTTTGCAGTCGATCGCGCTCGCTGCACAGCGGATCATGACCGAGGGCGCGCAGGTTCTGGTCGCCGGCGGTCTGGAGAGCATCTCCTGCGTGCAGAATGAAGCCAATACCCACATGCGGGCGGATCCGTGGATTCTCGAACACAAGCCGACGCTCTACTGGTCGATGCTGCAGACCGCCGAGACCGTGGCCAGGCGCTACCAGATCCCAAAACAGGCGCAGGACGAATACGGCGTTCGCAGCCAGCTGCGCGCGGCCGCGGCGCAGGCTGCCGGCAAGTTCAAGGACGAGATCGTGCCGATGACGACCACCATGGGTGTCGTCGACAAGGCGACGGGCGCGATCATCACCCGGGAAACGACCATCGACGCCGATGAGGGCATCCGGCCCGATACGACGCTCGCAGCCGTGGTCAAGATCCGGCCGGCACTGCCGGGCGGCGTCATCACGGCGGGCAATGCGAGCCAGTTTTCCGACGGCAGCAGCGCCTGCGTCCTCATGGAACGCAAGCTCGCCGAGCGACGTGGCCTGCAACCCCTGGGGCTGTTTCGCGGATTTGCGGTTGCCGGTTGCGAACCTGATGAAATGGGTGTGGGCCCGGTTTACGCGGTGCCGCGGCTGCTCGACCGTACCGGTTACAAAGTCAGCGATATCGACCTCTGGGAGCTCAATGAGGCCTTCGCTTGCCAGGTACTGTATTGCCGCGATCGCCTCGGCATTCCGGACGAGCGCTTGAACGTCAACGGCGGCGCGATTGCGGTCGGACATCCCTATGGTGTCAGCGGCGCACGCCTCACGGGTCATGCACTCATCGAAGGCAGGCGGCGCGGCGCGCGGCTCGTGGTCGTGACGATGTGCGTGGGCGGCGGCCAGGGGGCAGCGGGCTTGTTCGAGGTGACCTGAGCGCACCATGTCGGACCGGCACTTCAAATTCTGGCCTGATCATTCGCGGCAGCACCTGGACGCGCCGGCTACCAACGTGTTCTACAACCTCGAGGTGTCGGCACGGCGCTATCCGGCCAAACCCGGCCTCGTCTATTACGACACGCCGCTCGGCTTTGCCGAGATTTACGAACAAGCGCAGCGGATCGCGGGCTATCTCGAGCAGCGCTGCGGTGTGCGCCAGGGCGATCGCGTGCTGCTCTTCATGCAGAACAGCCCGCAGTTCGTTATCGCCTATTACGGCATCCTGCGCGCCAATGCGGTCGTCGTGCCGCTCAATCCCATGTACCTCACGCAGGAGTTTCGTCGCTGTGCCAGGGACGCGGGAGCCACGACCGCGATCGTCTCGCAGGAGCTGTACTCGCGCATCGAACCGCTGCTCGATTCACACGAACTCGAGCACGTGATCGTCGCCGCATATTCGGATTACCTGCAACAGCCGACCAACCTCGCCGTGCCGGAGTTCGTTGCCGCGCCGCGCGTCGAGGCTTCGCGGCCCGGTGTCACGCTCTGGGGCGCTGCGCTCGGAAGCGGCCTGGCTCCGGGACCCCTGAGCGCGGGTCCCGACGATTTGTGCGTGATGCCGTACACCTCCGGCACGACCGGCGAGCCCAAGGGCTGCATGCATACGCACCGCACCACTATGCATACGCTCGTGGCCTCGATGCGCTGGTTCACGGTGCAGCCTGAATTGACGATGCTCGCGGTTGCGCCCTTCTTTCACGTGACCGGCATGCAAGGCAGCATGAACGGGCCCCTCTACAACGGCAATACCGTGGTGCTGCTGCCGCGTTGGGACCGCGTCGTCGCCGCCGAATGCGTGCAGCGCTATCGGATCGCGAGCTGGACCGGGGTTCCGACGATGATCCAGGATTTCTTCATGAATCCGAACATCGAGCGCTATGACCTGTCCTCAATCCTCAGATTGACCGGCGGCGGCGCCGCGATGCCGGCCGCCGTGGCGCGGCGGCTGCTCCAGGGGGGCATCACCTATTGCGAGGGCTATGGACTCACGGAGACCATGGCGGCCACGCACATCAACCCCCCCGATCGCGCGAAACCCCAATGTCTGGGCATACCGATTTATGGCGTCGATTCGCGCGTCGTCAATCCTGCCACCGGCGACGAGCTCGCCGCAGGCGAGGTCGGCGAAATCGTGACTCACGGGCCACAAGTGTTCCTGGGCTATTGGAACAAGCCGCAGGACAGCGCACAGGCGTTCATCGAGATCGACGGCAAACGCTTCCTGCGCACCGGCGATCTCGGCAGAGTCGACGAAGACGGCTACTTCTTCATGGTCGACCGCCTCAAGCGCATGATCAATGCGGCCGGTTTCAAAGTGTGGCCGGCGGAAGTCGAATCGCTGATGTATCAGCACCCGGCCGTACTCGAGGCCTGCGTTATCGGCACGAGCGACGCGCATCGCGGCGAGACCGTCAAGGCCTTCGTCGTGTTGCGGCCGGAATGGAAGGGACGCGTCGAGGCCGCGGCGATCGCCGCCTGGTGCCACGAGAACATGGCGGCGTTCAAAGTCCCGAGAATCGTCGAGTTCATCGATGCGCTGCCTAAATCCGGCAGCGGCAAGATTCAGTGGCGCGAACTCCAGGATCGCGAACGGCGGGCCGAAGCCGTCCAGGACGCCGCGGCTGAGCGCGGCGGCTCGGCATGAAGGCGCTGCTGAGCCGCCGGCCCGGCGGCCCGGAGACTCTGGAACTCGGCGAGATCCCCGAGCCAGTGGCAGGCTCCGGCGAGGTCCGGGTCGCGGTGCGCGCCTGCGGCGTCAATTTTCCCGATTTACTGATCATTCAGGATCTCTATCAAGTCAAGCCGCCACGACCGTTCGCGCCCGGCGGCGAGATCGCCGGCATCGTCGATGTACTCGGCGCCGGCGTCGAGGGCTTGCGCGTCGGTGACCGGGTGCTCATGAGTCCGGTACGCGGCGGCATGGCTGAGAAGGTCGTGGGTCCCGCAGACAACTGCTGGAAGATTCCCGACGCGATGCCCTTCGACGAAGCGGCCGCGTTGCTTCTGACCTATGGCACCTCGCAGCACGCGCTCCAGGATCGAGCGCAGCTCAAGCCCGGCGAGACGCTGCTCGTGCTCGGCGCGGCGGGCGGCGTCGGCCTCGCCGCTGTGGAATTGGGCAAGGCCATGGGCGCGCGCGTGGTCGCCGCCGCCTCGACTGAAGCGAAGCTCGCGCTCGCGCGCGAACACGGCGCTGATGAGACCGTGCAATACCCGGCGGTTGCGTTCGACAAGACCGCTGCGCGCGCGCTCACGGATCACATCAAGGCCGCCTGCGGTGCGAACGGCGCGCAGGTGATCTTCGATCCGGTGGGCGGGGATTACACGGAAACTGCGCTGCGCGCGATCGGCTGGCAGGGACGCTATCTCGTCGTCGGCTTTCCCGCTGGTATCCCGAAGCTGCCGCTCAACCTGATCTTGCTCAAAAGTTGCCAGATCATCGGCGTCTTCTGGGGAGAGTTCACCGCGCGCCAGCCCCGGCAGCATGCCGCCAATGTCGCGGCGCTCATGGCGCTCTATCTCGACGGCCGCATCAAGCCGGCGGTCACCGAGCGCTTTCCGCTGCAACGGGGAATGGACGCGATCGCGAGGCTCGCTGCGCGCGAGGCGCGCGGCAAGCTCGTCGTCATGATCGAATGAGAAGACCCGCATGAATCTCGACTACACCGCAGCAGAAGAAGACTTTCGCGCCGAAGTCCGTGCATTCCTCGCGGCCGAGCTGCCGCCCGACCTGCGCTCCAAAGTGCGCCTGGGAAGGCGCATGCACAAAGACGACTTCGTGCGCTGGCAGAAGATCCTCCATCGCCGCGGGTGGGGCGCTGGCATGTGGCCGCAGCGCTACGGCGGAGCGGATTGGAGCGTCGTCGAGCAGCACATCTTCGACGAAGAGAATGCGGCGGCCGGCGCCCCGCCGCAGATCGCGTTCGCGTTGCGCATGGTCGCGCCGGTACTCATGAGCTTCGCAACTGCCGCGCAACAGAATTACTTCCTGCCGCGCATCATTGCCGGCGAGGACTGGTGGTGCCAGGGGTATTCGGAGCCCGCTGCGGGGTCCGATCTCGCGTCACTGCGCACGAGCGCGGTGCGCGACGGCGCTGATTACCGCGTCAACGGTCAAAAGACCTGGAACACGCTCGGCCAGTATGCCGATTGGATCTTCTGCCTGGTGCGCACCAGCAGCGCCGCGCGTCCACAACAAGGCATTTCGTTCCTGCTTATCGATATGAAATCGCCGGGCATCACGCTGCGCCCCATCATCACCATCGACGGCGAACACGAAATCAACGATATTTTCTTCGACAACGTGCGCGTGCCGGTCGAAAACCTGGTCGGCGAGGAGAACAAGGGCTGGACCTACGCAAAATTCCTGCTGGCGCACGAGCGCACCAACAATGCCGGCATCGGCAATTGCAAACGCGCACTGCAGCAGCTCAAGGAGATTGCAACCCGCCAACTTAGTAACGGCCGGCCGCTGATCGAGGATTTGCGCTTCCGCGATCGCATCGCGCACGTCGAGCTCGAGCTCATGGCGCTCGAGCTCACTAACCTGCGTGTGCTTTCGGCGGTCGCGACGGAATCCCGCGCTCCGGGGCCCGAGGTCTCGGTGCTCAAGATCAAGGGATCGGAGATCATCCAGCAGCTCGCGGAGCTAAAAATGCATGCGCTCGGACACGATGCGCTGCCGTACTTGCGCGAGGCGCTCGAGATGGACTGGGTTCCGGCGCCACTGCTCGCGAATCACTATGCCCCCTTCGCGCCGCCGCTCACGGGCCACTATTTCAACTACCGCAAGACCACGATCTACGCGGGCTCGACCGAGATCCAGAAGAACATCATTTCGAAACTGATCCTGGGTCTGTAATAGAGAGCTGCCATGGATTTCCGCTTAACGGAAGAACAAGTGGCGCTGCAGGAAACCCTGCGGCGTTTCATCGCCAAAGACTACGATTTCGAGCGGCGCCGCTCGCTCGCGTGCTCACCGCTCGGCTATTCCGCGCAAGCCTGGGCCCAGTACGCCGAGCTCGGCCTGCTCGGCCTGCCCTATCCCGAGGAATTCGGCGGGCTCGGCGGCAGCGGTGTGGACATCATGGTTGTCATGGAAATGGTCGGCCAGGGGCTGCTGCTGGAGCCTTACGTGAGTACGGTCGTGCTCTGTGGTGGGCTCTTGCGCGATGCCGCTGGCCGCGCGATCAAGCAAGTGCTGTTGCCGCAGATCGCCACGGGAAGGCTGCAGATCGCTCTCGCCGCCTATGAGGCGGCCGGGCGCTATGAGCTCACGCACGTCGCTACCACGGCCGTCCATGACGCCAAAGGCTGGCGGCTCACGGGCCGCAAGTCCGTCGTACTCGATGCCCCATCGGCCGATTATTTTCTTGTCTCGGCGCGCAGCAGCGGCAAGCCGACCGACGCCGAAGGTATCTCCCTGTTTCTCGTGCGACGTGAGACGCCGGGATTGACGCTGCAGGCCTATCCCACCCAAGCCGGCGGCCGAGCCGCGGATTTACATTTTCAGGATGTCCCTATCGACGATGACGCCGTAATCGGCGCACCCGAGCAGGCGCTTCCCGTCATCGAGCGCGCCGTCGACCAGGCTATCGCCGCACTGTGCGCCGAAGCGGTGGGTATCGTCACCGCGCTCAATGCGGCGACTCTCAATTATTTAAAAACCCGCAAACAGTTCGGCACCGTAATCGGCAGCTTCCAGGCGCTGCAACACCGAATGGCCGACATGTTCATCGCCGCCGAGCAGGTGCGTTCGATGGCCATCATTGCGGCACTCCAGGCCGCCGGCGACGAACCCGCGGCACGCCGCCGCGCCATATCGGGCGCCAAGGCCTATATAGGAGAGGCCGCGCGCTTCGTCGGCCAGCAGGCCGTGCAGCTGCACGGCGCGATGGGCGTGGTCGACGAACTCAACATCAGCCACTACTTCAAGCGCCTCACGATGATCGATATGACATTTGGCGACGCCGACCATCATTTGGCGCGCTTCAGCGAAACACTGCGAGTCGACGCCACGGGAGCTGCCTCATGAAGTTCAACCGCCGCCGCCTGATTCTTGGACTCTGCGTGCTCGCGTTCATCGTCATCACCGAGCTCGTCACCCACTATCTCCAGCTGCCGGCATGGCCGGCGTACGTGGCGTGGGTCCTCTTCTTCGTCGAACACATGAACCCGAAGGGGGCGCCGCACATTCTCATCGGCGCCGCCGCCGGTATCGGACTCGTGATCCTTGCACCGAGCGCAATCGGCTTGCTCGCGCATCTCATCGGCGCCGACTGGGGCCGACTGATTTACATTCTGGCCGCCGTTTACGCGATCTTCGCGCTCGGCGAAATGATTCCGCTGGTTCTCAACAGCCACACCTTCATGTTGTTCACGGTCGCGGGCCTCGCCTTGGCGACGCCACATCCCAGTCCTCTGCTGTGGCTGCTCATGGAGGCAGCGGGCGGCGGCTTGCTGATCGGCGCCACCATCGTCGCCGGCAGGCTCATCGGCGTACCCAGCGCGGCGCAGGCGGCACACTGAATGAGGCACGCACCGGCCACCTCGGTGAGACAGCAAGTCAGCGCCGACGAATGGGACGTGCGCGTGAATCTTGCGGCCGCATATCGGCTCGTTGCGCTCTACGGCTGGGATGACCTCATCTTCACTCACGTGTCGGCGCGGGTTCCCGGATCGGAACATCATTTTCTGATCAATCCCTACGGCATGCTGTTCGAGGAAATCACGGCTTCCTCGCTCGTGAAGATCGATCTCGGCGGCCGGAAGATCATGGACTCTCCCCACGAAATCAATCCCGCCGGCTTCACGATCCACAGCTGCATTCATGCGGCGCGAGAGGATGTCGCGTGCATCATGCACATCCATTCGCTCAACGGCGTCGCCGTCGCGGCACAAAAGCAGGGGTTGCTGCCGATTTCACAGCAATCCCTGTTCGTGCTGTCGTCGTTGGCCTATCACGACTACGAGGGTGTCGCGCTCAATACCGCCGAACAGCCGCGCCTGGTCGCCGACCTCGGCGACAAGGCCCATCTGCTGCTGCGCAATCACGGGCTCCTGACGGCCGGCGCGTCACCAGCCGATGCCTTTCTGTACATGTATATCTTCGAATCCGCCTGCGCGATCCAAGTTCGTGCTCAAAGCGGTGGACAAGAGTTGCTGCGAATACCCGAGCCCATTCTCGGCGGCATTCGCGCCGCCGCCAGCCAGGTGACGCGAGGAATGGGAAGCGGCCTCGCATGGCCGGGACTGCTGCGAAGGCTTGATCGATCGAATCCCGGGTATCGGGAATAGCCTCGCCGCGGCGAACGACGCTGCGAACGCCCTCGCCGTCAACCGGTTGCGAAACTGCGCATGGTGTGACAAGCCGCACATTCGGCGCAGGCGAGGCCTCGATCGGCGGGCGACATCTGGTGTTTGAGTTGCGGGGCGCGCAGGCTTATGAGCGAAGCGGCGCCTGTAGCCAGTCTGCGGCAGCTACTGAACAGGCACGCACGAGGCAGCACACGATGGCATTTCTACGCGGCTTGTTCGATCGTCTGTTCATAGCGTGTGCTGCCGTGGCAGGGGGTCTGGTGCCAGGCTTCATCGCACAGTATCGCCAGCGATTAGGGGGGCGACTTGATCAAGCCCGACTCGATCTCGAACCCTGGCAGAGAATTGCAGACCAGTTCTATCAGGGAGATCTCGCCAAGCTGATCCAGTATCACCTGACCAGCAAGGATTCAACATTTCACGCCGAAGGCAGCGTCATCGAATCGCTCATCATCACGGTGCAGCGACTGCAAAGCGCAGTCGACGCCCTGCATAGCAGCTTATTTCATCAGCTCGGGTATTTGACGCTGCACGCCGATGCCGGCCTCATGCGCGCCACCGTCACTGACTGGGTGCCAACGTTCGCGCTTTCCATCGACGGGGTGCTGTTCGCGCTGCTTTTTGCCGTTGCGGTCTGGTTGCTGTTTCATCTCTGTTGGTGGCTGTTCGCGCTGAGCGGCCGCTGGTTGATGGGCACGGTCCATTACGCCTACAGCGACGCCGGTCATTTGGCAGGGCAGGAACGAACCGCAAGCCGCCGCTACCCCCGTAAGTAAGTCGCAATTCCGCCCCGCTGTCAGCCAGTCGGGGGCTTGCCGGTGAAAACCGCCAATTGAGCGTCGAAAGCACGCTTGTAGGCGGGCCGCGCTTCGCCACGGGCGACATAGGCGGAGAGGTTTGGATATTCGTCCAGGATACCCGATGGTTTCAACCTGAGCAGCACCGCAACCATCATCAGGTCGCCTGCGCTGAACGCACCATCGAGCCACTCGCCAGCGCCAAGACGACGGGAAAGCTCGCCCAGCCGGCCACGGATGCGATCCTTGACGAGAGGCAGGCGCTCCTCAGACCAGGACTTGTCGCCCTCCAGGAACTTGGTGGTTTGGAGGTCAAGGAT
Source organism: uncultured Gammaproteobacteria bacterium (assembly GCA_963718865.1). GTDB lineage: Bacteria > Pseudomonadota > Gammaproteobacteria > Steroidobacterales > Steroidobacteraceae > 13-2-20CM-66-19. The sequence goes on from CAVRAE010000003.1 coordinate 772,658, forward strand.
CGGCGGCTCAACCGTGTTGACCGCGGCAAACATCCATGTGATGGCGCGCGCGCGGGCATTGGCGTCGTCAGGCAGCAGGCCTGCATGGCGCTCTGCGAGATGGAACACGATCGCCCCCGACTCGAACAGGACGAGATCGCCTTCTTCATAGGTCGGAATCTGCCCGAAAGGATGAAGCGCTCGATGCGCGGGCTCCTTCATCTCACTGAACGAAAGAAGACGAACCTCGTAAGGCTGGTCCACTTCTTCAAGCGCCCAGCGAACGCGCATGTCACGCGCCAGTCCCCTGCCGCGATCGGGCGAGTGTGCAAAGGCGGTAATGGTGGGGGTCATTGGACGGCTCCGGGTGATTGCATGAAGCTACGACGAACGGACCGCTGCCGATTCGACATTTTCCCACATCAGGCCAACAAGGAGTAACAGCCGCCAGATGACTCTTAAGGATCGGCAGCGGCATAATGAACGCCACAGGGCGTGCGGCCGACAGAACCGACGAACGAGCATCTGAACACGATCCGCGCGCCGCTCCTGGCACGCCTCACGGACTAACGGGAGCGACTATGGGCGAGAGAATCACGCGGCGGGACTTTCTCGATGGCGTCGCCTGCGCCGTCGTCGCCAGCGGCGCCCCGCTGGGCCTGAGTTACGCGCAGGGGGCCGGCGCGCCTTATCCGCCGGCGCGCACGGGCTACGGCGGCAGCCGGCCCGAGGATTTCGCGATCGCGCACGGCGTACGCGATGGACGCCACTATGAGCTGCGCGGCCAGCCGGTCGCCGAGCGCTATGACGTGGTTGTGATCGGCGGCGGCATCGGCGGGCTTGCGACCGCCCACTATCTGCGCAAGGCGCGGCCGAAGACTCGCATCCTGATCCTCGACAACCACGATGATTTTGGCGGCCACGCGCGCCGCAACGAGTTTAACGTCGATGGCCGCTTCCTGTTGGGCTATGGCGGCAGCGAATCGCTGGAAGGGCCCAAGACCCGCTGGACCCACGTCGCGCGCGCCTGCGTCGCCGACCTTGGCGTTGACCTCGATCGGTTGGAAAAGGCCTTCCACCTGCACCTCTACCCGGGGCTTGGTCTCTCGTCGGGTCTGTTCTTTCCGCGCGAGGTGTATGGCGTCGACCGGCTCGTGACCGGCGACCCGGTGCGCTCGCTGCCGAGCGACGTGCCGGCGAACCTGCACAATGCTCGCCCAGCCGCGACCTTTATCGCCGACTGTCCCATCGACGCGGCCCAGAAGGCGCGCCTGCTCACGCTGTATACCGGCAGCCACGACGTGCTCGCCGGCAAGAGTCCTGCCGAGAAGCAGCGTCTGCTGTCTTCGACTTCCTACCGCGACTACCTGCAGCGTTATTACGGCCTCGACGAGCGGTCGCTCGCGATGTTCGACGGACGCACGCTTGACCTGTTCGCGAGCAAGACCGAGGCCGTATCGGCGCTGCTCGCGTGGGGCTGCGAATACCCGGGATTCCAGGGGCTCGGGTTGAAGATGCCAAAGTCAGGGATTCTCGAAGGCGATCCGTACATTTATCACTTCCCCGATGGCAACGCCTCGCTCGCGCGGCTCTTCGTGCGCGAGATGATTCCGGGCGTAGCCGCGGGTCACAGCATGGATGACATCGTCAGCGCGCGCTTCGACTACGGCCGGCTCGACCTGCCCGAGCACGCGGTGCGCCTGAGACTGTCCTCAACGGTGGTCGCGCTCGCGAATAGCCCGACCGGCGTCGACGTGCTGTACGCGCAGGGAAAGACGCTGACGCGCGTTTCCGCCGACCGCGCGGTCTACGCCGGCTACTCGGCGATGCTCCCCTACATCTGCCCTGACCTGGGTGCCGCGCAACGCAAGGCCGTGTCCGACCAGGTCAAGGCGCCGCTCGTCTACGTCAACATCGCCATCCGCAACTGGCATGCCTGGGTCAACCGCGGAATTCACTACGTGAATAACCCGGCCGGGTTTTACAGCCACCTGAAGCTCGACTACCCGGTGAGCCTCGGCGATTACCGCTGCCCGACGCGCCCCGAGGAGCCGATGATCCTGCACTTGATCCACGTACCGTGGCCCGCTGGCCCGATCAAGGACCTGCGCAGTGCCTGGCGTGCCGGTCGCGCGCTTGCGTATGCGCTGCGTTTCGAGGAATTCGAGTCCCACGCGCGCGATGAGCTCACGCGGATCCTCGGTCCCGGCGGCTTTGACGCGGATCGGGACATCGCCGCGATCACCGTCAACCGCTGGGGGCATGGCTATGCCTACGACATGAACACGCTCTACGACGACGCGGCCTCGGCCGAGCGCGAGACGAAGGCGAGCGCCGCACCGTTGGGACGCATTCATTTCGCCGGCACCGACGCCGCGTGGATGGCCTACGCGCACAAGGCCATCGATTCCGCGCATCGCGCGGCGGCCGAGATTACTGCCTAGAGCCACCCAGGCTCGCAAGCGTCCACATCCCCTCAGTCTGACCAGCAGCGATTTGGCCTGCGCCTTCGCGTGGTTTTGTATCTCGGAGCGAGCGTCGCGAATCGTGCTTAGCCGGCAGGGGCGTCACCACCACGAGATTGCGGCCTTCGTGCTTCGCTCGCATGAGAGACCGATCGGCCGCCGCAATCAGCTCCGCTACATTCGACGCACCCGGCGCGAGCTGCCCGACACCTACGCTTATCCGCACCTGCGTACGCGGCCAGCGTGCGCGTTCGATTGCCGCGCGACATCGTTCCCCGATGAGTTTCGCTCCACGGCCATCGGTCCCCGGAAGGATGACCGCGAATTCGTCGCCACCGATGCGCGCCACAAAGTCCGTGGCGCGCGCGCAGCGTCCGATCAATTCCGCCACGCGGCGGATGACCTCATCGCCGGCCGGATGTCCGAACCCGTCGTTGATTTGCTTGAAGCGATCGATGTCGATCATCAGCAATGACAGTGGATACTGCAATCGGCTGACTCTGTCGACCTCGGCCTCCAGGTGCTGGTCAAATGCGCGTCGATTGGCGACTCCCGTCAGACAGTCGCTCAAGGAGGCCGCTCCCAGAATGGCGTTGCTGGCTTGCAACTGGCGCTGAATTGCCGCGGACCGGCGCTCGTATTGCGCGCGTTCGGCTAACTCGGACTCCAGGCGGCGCCCCTTCTGCCGCAGTTCCAGCAACACGACGATCTCCCGGGCAAGCGCTTGCAGCAGTCCGCGCTCGCGGTCCGACAGACCCCGGCACACGACGTCGGCTATCGCCATCATCCCTATCACGTGGCCCGAGGACTCTACGAGCGGTGCGCCGGCACAGAAGCGCAATCGTGGCTCGCCGGTCACGAGCGGACTGTTGGCAAAGCGCCAGTCGCGGGCTGCATCGTTGACAACCAGGAGCTCATCGGCTCGATATACCATGTGAGCGCCGAAGGAGCCGCGGCGCGGGAGGCGGCGTTGAGTGACGCCTATCGCTGACTTCAGCCATAGATGCTCGCGGTGCAAGAAGCCAAGCCACGCGAACCGGGTACTGCATACGGATGCCGCCAGTGCCACCAGGCGGTCAAAATCCGGGTCCGCCTCGTCCGGGAAGAGATCGTAACGATGCAGGGCTTCCAGGCGAGCGACTTCATCGAAGGGAATGGGAGTCTTCACGCTTGCATCCTTGAAACCGTCGCTGCTAACTTGGAAGCCTCAGGTGCGCTGCCGGTAAACCATGCGCGATGCCTCGAGGCTCCCGGGACGACTTAAACCTCCTTGAGCCTCTTAGTGAGGATTCTCGTTTGACTTCTCGTTTGACTTTGGCTCTCGCGAACTTGGCTCGTGTGGACTCGCCGGGTGCGGCGCCGACCTTGGAACGTTTTTCTGCTCGGTGGTGTGGCGCTGCTGCAGCTGCTGAGTTTGCTGCTGATGCTGGCGCTCCATAGCCGCCTGTTGAGCGCCATTGCCGGAGGAGCGGGCAAAGTTTGCGTGATCCCGTTCCTGCTGTTGAGCGAGCGCTTCACGTTCCTGAGTCTGCCTGGCCTGCAGCGTTGCCTGCTGGCGCGTGTACTCTCTCTCCTCGGCTGTCGCGGACGCTGCGGGTGGCGCCACGGGCTTGCTCCTGGGTAAATCCCGCACATGCACGGGAGCCGGGGCTGGCCGCGCCGGGGTCTTCGACCCTACGGGGCCAGTGCGTGCGGCCGACGGTGACGCGGCCTCGCCTTTGGGACTTGCCGCATGTACCGGGCCGCCGGCCCGCGTTGCACTCACCACGTGACTGGAAAAGTCATTGGGCTTCGCGGTCGCCGCGATCGCCGGCTTGCCCTGGTTAACTGCAGCCCGCAGATCAGGACGTCCGCCGGCAGCCTCCCGATGCTGGGTTTGTACTGCCGTGGGTGGCGTGTGGTGCTGGTGAGCCACCTGCTCTTCCTGACTGGTTGGCCGAGCCACTAACCCGCCAGTGCCGCCGACGTAACTCACGCGATTCACCGTGACATTGTTGACGACGGTTTTCGTGTACACGTTCGTGACATGAACGTCAGAAATGTTGTTTACGGTGCGGTTGTAATAAAAGTTCCTGTCGCGCCAATAGCCACCCTCATAGCCATGGCCCGGATAGCCGAAACCGTAATTCACGCCGCCGTAGAATCCAACCTCAGGAGCCCAGTAACCGGCGTTCCAGACAAACACCCCGTCCGCCCACGCCCAGTAGCCCGGGGTCCATAACAATCCGTACTGCGGGGGTTGGAACCAGGTGCCCGGCACCCAAAAGTACCCCTCGGGCCCGTAGCTCCAATAGCCCGGAGTCCATATATATCCAGGCTCAGGAATCGCGGGTTGCTCGTATACCGGCAGCGGCGGTGGTGCGACGGTAATTGACACCGAAATCTGCGCCCGGCTGGCCAGCGGAAATAGCAAGCTCATCGCCAGGGACAAGACTGACAGGAGTCGGACGTGTGGGGTCATGATGTCATCTCCGCCGTCATTCAGGCTGCGCCAAGGTTAAGATCGCATAACTGCGGGCGCTGTCCCATCGGATAACTTGCACGAAGCGCGTAGGAATCCACGTACACCGCGGTCGTGCTGGCCCAAACCCCGTCCCGGTGGTGGACTGCACATACTCTGGAGCGACGGGGAACGGGTGTGCGGGCGGATCGTCGGCCCCGGACTACGGAATCTCGTTATGGGCCATCCTTAGAGCGACTGGGCGTCAGCGCGCGGCCCGGGTTTGCCCGCCGCACCGAAGAACGTTCCACCTGCGAGTATCGTGTCGATTGCCAACACCAGATCGCGGCCGGCCTGAGATTTAAGAACGTATCCCTGGGCGCCGGCCTTGCGAACCTCGGTCTCCAGGCGCTCGGAATCATGCGTGGTGAAGATCAGTACCGGAACCTTGAGGCCTAGTTTGCGCATGCGTGCGGCAGCCTCAAGTCCGCTCATGCGCGGCAGCGTGATGTCGAGAATCAGGAGATCTGGCTGCCGGATCTGCGCGATCTCAATGGCTTCGACGCCATCCGTGGCTTCGCCGCAGACCTTGAGGTCCGGCCGCGACTTCGCCAGCAGGGCCTTAACCCCCTCTCGCAAAACCTCGTGATCATCGACAATGACAATGCCAGTCTTCATGGCGAACGATCCTCGCTCCTTGCCCGTCGCCTGCCTTTGGATCGCATCAGGTGCAGAGCCAGCCGACACGGCCGGACCGGTTTCCGTGGGCACCGTTGCGCAAACTTGCGTTCCAGTGTCAGTCGAGGAAATATCGAGCGTTCCGCCTAGCTGACGCAGACGCTCGCTCATGCCCCTCAGCCCGATTCCAAGCGAGCCCATCCAATCTGCACTGCCCTCTGCGAGTACCTCGGCGGGCATACCGTGACCGTGATCCGTGACCCGCAACGCGACCGAACTTCCTGACTGGAAAATATGGATGTCTACGGTTGGGCTGCCTGAGTGTCTCTGGACGTTGGTCAGACTCTCCTGAAGCACTCTGAACAAGGCCAACTCCACGTCGCGTGGGAGGCGCTCGAGTCCCTGAGTGATCTCAAAGCTGGCCTTTATCCCGCAGCGTTTGGAAAACCCTTCGAGGTACCAGGGAATCGCGGACGCGAGACCCATCTCTTCAAGCATCGGCGGATAAAGAAGATAGGAAATGGTGCGCACCTCTTTGATGCACTCGTCGACCAGGCCCATACATCCCGCCGCTTCGTCACGCATGCCGGACGCGGAACTGATCGAGTGCAGCTTCATCTTAAGCACGGACAGATACTGCCCCAGGCTGTCGTGAATTTCCCGGCCGATACGTCGCCGCTCCTCATCCTGCGTCCGCAGCAGGTGCAAGGACAGCTCACGTAGGGACTTTTCGGACTCATACAACCTGTGTCGCGCTTCATCCAGTGATTCAAGCGTGCGCATTCGCTCGGTGTAATCGCGCGTGACTTTCGCGTAGCCGATCAGCTTGTTCGCTCGATCCCTGACAGCGGTAATGATTACGTTCGCCCAGAACCGGCTGCCGTCCTTGCGCAAACGCCAGTCTTCGTCCTCGAATCGGCCCTCTTTGTCAGCTATCTCCAATTCCCAGGCCGGCTTGCCGCGGCGGATATCCACCTCCGGATAGAACACAGAAAAATGCTTGCCGATGATCTCCGGCGCGCTATACCCCTTGATGCGTTCGGCTCCCGGGCTCCAGGTCAACACGTGGCCTGTAGGGTCCAGCATGAAAATCGCGTAGTCCTGGACGGCCTCGACGACCAGATTGATCCGTTCCTCGGTCTGAAGCAGGCTCTCCTGGGCACGCACTCTTTCCGTGAGGTCACGGGTGACTATCCCGAACCCGAGCAGCGCGCCTGTCTCATTCCTGATCGCCGTGATGACTTCGCTGGCCCAGAATCTCGATCCGTCCTTGCGCAAGACCCACGCTTCACCTGCAAAACGTCCATCGCGAGCCGCTATTGCCAGTTCCTGGCCAGGTTTGCCCGCGTGCACGTCCTCCGGTGCGTAAAAGCAGGAGAAGTGCTGTCCTATGATCTCCGAGGCTTTGTAACCCTGAAGTCGTTCGGCGCCAATATTCCAGGTGCCGACGAGACCCTCAGGATCAAGCGTAAATAGCGCATGGTCATGCACGGCGTCGACGAACAACTGAAAGCGTTCCTTTTGCCGCTGCAAGGCAAGTTGCGCGCTTCGTTGTTCGGTCACATCCCGCGTAACGTTTCCAAAGCCCACCAGCCTGCCTGTCTCGTCCAGGATCCTGGTGACAGTGACGTGCGCCCAAAACGACCGGCCATTCCTGGGAATCCGCCAACCCTCAGCTTCTGATCGGCCGTGCATCGAGGCGAGCTCGAGCAGCGCCTGCGGCTTCCTGGATTCGACCTCGTCTTGCGGATAAAGGCAGGCAAAGTGCCGGCCGATGATCTCTGCAGGTTTGTAACCCTCGATACGCTCTGCGCCCTTGTTCCAGCTCGTGACCCGGCCTGCGGGGTCGAGCATGAAAATCGCGTAGTCGTAAACGCTCTCCACGAGTAACCGGAAACGCTCTTCTGTGCGCCGCCATGCCATTTCAGGGTGGAGTGCCTGTGGCTGTTGCGGCAGTTCGAGCACGTTGCGCGGGCGCCCATCCCCGGGGAGCACTTCCCGCCGGCTCTCATCAGAGATAACCAGGGAATGCTCGGCACAGATCTTGCGGATTGAATCGGCATCCCCCTCGGGGCGGAATCCGTGCGTGGGATACGCGCATCGAAGCGAGAAAGAATGCGACCCCGCCAGGGTATTCCACAGCTTCTCAAGCTGTATCGCCGCCTCGGCGTGCCCTTCTGCCCAAAGCACGGCGACCATTTCTCCAAAAGCGACGACCCGCCGATCTTCATCCCGGGACGCGGCTGACGCTTGCGCAAACACGCCGCCAATGAGTGCCGAGAAGCGCGCCGCATCCAGTCGTCCATCCGACATGATGCGACCCAGGACTTCGCTGGCGTCCAGGGACTGGTATCTGCCTGCAGCGATGGCTTGTGCAAGATCCAAGTCATCGCTCGCGAGTTTGGCTTGAAGAATATCGCTGTGCGCCTTGGTGGCAATCACAACCGCGGAACTGCCATCAGCAAGAGCGCTACCGATGAATTGCTGCAACTCTTCGAGCAGGAACGCGTCATCCGCATAGAACTGAACTGCATGGGCTTGCTGCTGTCCGCTGCGGCTCGGACCTGGCCCTGGTGCACGAATCGCGCGCATACAAAATGCCCCTGTCTTGTTGTAATGCGGTGACGGGTCGCCTGTCTCGATTCGAGCATACGTTTGGCGGGAGTCCGCGACCAGCGGTCCGGTGCAGGACACATCGCGTAGTCCTTGTCCTACAGAAGCTGCTTCCGGGGAAAGCCGCCATCCCGATGGCGGCACAATGTGTGCGCCGCTACGGGTGTTGGTTTAGTCAGCCTCTCCCTACGATCAAGACCATGTCCGCCGACATGACAATGAGCGCCTGGGTAATTTCACACCCGATTCGCTTGCGGCACTTTAAGCAGCGTGCGAAGCAACGAAGCTGCCTGCGGCCCTTGCTGCACGACTTCCAATCACAACGGTTCGCCGGTTCATCGGCATACGGAGATCCTCATGAACGAAGACAAGGTCAAGGGACAGTGGAAACAACTCGCCGGCAAGCTCAAGACGAAGTGGGGCAAGCTGACTGATGACGACGTCAAGATCACAGAGGGCGATAGCGAATACCTCGCCGGAAAGATCCAGGAACGTTACGGTATCGCGAGGGATGAGGCGCGCAAGCAGGTAAAGGAATTCGGTCGCAGCCTGTAGACGCAAGCGACAGTATTGCCGCCGACGGTGGCGGGGCGCGGGGCTCCTCCCGCGCCCCGCCCCACCTGGTCGCAGCTTGAGAAACCGGCGAGTCGCATGCGCGCGGGTCGCTCCCCTATTCCCCGCTCACACGCTTCAGCTTGACTCTGATCACTTCGCCGGTGGGCGCTTGGATGCGGCCGTTCCTGAGCATCTTCGCCTGCGGATTCACGCCCTCGAAATCGAGCGGCGCGGAGTACACCGCGGTGCGAACTGCGTCGCGGAAGGAACAGGCTGCTGCGGAGCTTTGAGAACCGCAGCACACTGCCCTCGGGCAGCAACCTCCCTCCCTGGCGAGCGGCCGCCGTCCGAGTTGCCTGCCCTTACCCAGCTGATGCATTCTCGATTGGCGAAGCCCTAAGAAAACGCAGCTGGGGGAGGATCACTTTGATGCTGACCGGGGCGGTATTCCTGAGTTACGCCTCCGGAGACGCCGCCGCGGCTGAGCGGATCGCCACGAGTCTGCGGGCCGCCGGAATCGAGGCCTGGTTCGACCAAAGCGAGCTGCGGGGCGGGGACGCCTGGGACCAGGCAATCCGCAGGCAGATCAAGACCTGCGCCCTATTTCTTCCGATCATCTCCCGAAACACTCACGATCGCGACGAGGGGTATTTCCGCCTCGAGTGGAAGCTCGCGATCGACCGCTGCCACCTGATGGCTGCCGACAGGACGTTCCTGTTGCCGGTTGTCATCGACGACACCCCCGATGACGATGAACGAGCACCGGAGCGGTTCCGGGAGGTGCAATGGACGCGCCTGCCGGGCGGGGTCACATCCGCTGCCTTCGTCGAGCGTGTCCGGCGGCTGCTATCAGGGGAGCTGTCACCGGGGGCGACAGGGACCGGGTCGGCAGCCACCGGCATGTCTGCTGCGCCGGCGACCCGCAAGCCCGTCCTGCCATGGTGGCGGTCGAATGCGGCGCTCCTCGGCGCCATCGCCGTGCTCGTGCTCGCGCTCGGTTACCTCGTGGCAAACCGATACGCGCAGTCAGGGCGGCTCGCTGCGGCTGGAGGAAGCACGGGGCCAGCGGCTCAGAGCGACCCGGCCACCGCCGCCTTCACCCCGCCCCCGCACTCCATTGCGGTGCTGCCGTTCGTGAACATGAGTGGGGATCCGAACCAGGAGTACTTTTCCGATGGCTTGACAGAGGAAGTGCTCGATTCTCTCTCGCACATTAATGAGCTACAGGTCGCCGCCCGTACCTCGGCCTTCTCGTTCAAGGGGAAAGCCACCGATATTGGCGTCATCGCACGCAGGCTCAATGTTGGTGCCGTCCTCGAAGGCAGCGTGCGGCGCTCGTCGCACACCGTGCGCATCACCGCGCAGCTGATAAATGCGGTCACCGGGTTTCACGTGTGGTCCCAGACCTATGACCGGGACCTGGGCGACGTGCTGAAGCTGCAGACAGATATTGCCACCGCGGTTGCAAACGCACTCAAAGTCTCGCTTCTCAGCGACGTGAGCTCAAGTATCGAGCTGGGTGCAACGCGCAATCCCGCGGCATTTGATGCCTATCTGCGCGGCAGGAAGATCGGGCGCACTGCGCTTGCATCCAGCGAGGCCGAGGATGCTATTTCCGCGTACACGCAAGCCATTCAACTCGACCCCCATTACGCGCTGGCGTTCGCAGAGCGATCGCTGGAACTCAGCAACTACGCCGCCTTCAACGCCCGCGGGCCTGCGGTGCACGAGGCCCACGGCGGGGCGCTGGCGGACGCACGCACGGCACTCGCTTTGGCGCCTGCACTGGCGGTGGGACACTACGCTTTGGGTGTGGTTCTCAGCCAGTCGCTGGAGTTCGCGCCAGCGAACCAAGAATTTCGGCGTGCTTTGGAGCTTGCACCTGGCAGTGCACGTATGTTGGTCGCCTACAGTCGAAACGCAGCGGCGATGGGTCACGGCCCCGAAGCCATCAATGCTGGCCGCAGGGCTATCACCCTGGATCCTTTGAACTTCCATGTGTATCGGGGGGTTGGAATCGCACTCACCGACGCGCGTCAATACCCAGAGGCCATCACCGCCTTTAAGACCTCGATCTCGCTCGAACCTGGCTATGTGATTAGTCACGCGCTCCTTGGGCAGGTGTATTACGCGACGGGTAACTTTGAAGCCGCACGGTCATCGTGTGAACTCGCGTCCGCTGATTCCGCAGGTCAAGCCTGTCTGGCAAAGACCTACCAGAGACTGGGACGGCATACCGACGCGCAGGCCATGTTGCAGAAACTTGAAGCTGCGTTTGGCGACGAGAACGCCTACGACTACGCGTGCATCTATGCGCAATGGGGCGACAAAACCAAAGCGCTCCAGTGGCTCGAGAGCGCAGTGCGCCTGCACGACCCGGGACTTTCGTACCTGAAAATTGAGGCGGACCTTGATCCACTGCGAGATGAGCCGCGCTTCCAGGCAATTGTGCGGGAGTTGAAGTTCCCGACCTGAGGAAGCACTAACACCCGATGCGCGAGCCACCAGGGTCCGCGCCGGGCTGCATAAGTTACATATCTCGCCCGGAGCCAGCATATGTCCAGTAACGAGTGAACCGGTGCCGCCTGGCGCTATGCTGATCCGCCGACGTGACCAGATGGATAGCGCCGCGGGGTTGCCTCGGTGGCGGCGCGTCAGGCTTCAGGGGAAAAAAGCGTCATGGATTACGCCATCAGAGAAATCGCGCCGCAGGTCTGGCGCGTCGATATTGCCGGTGTGGTCCGGATTATTCGCTACCGGCCCGACAGCGCGACCTTCTCGCCGTGGGACATCAGCACTGCAGAGGGCCGCCGTATCTGGTCAGCGACCTCGCTCGCGTCGGCCTTCCGCTGGATCGAGGCGCGCACCGGCTATCCGGTGGAAGCTCTGCTGGCGGACAGTCTGCTCGAGCAGGCTGCCGCACAGCCCGCGCCGCAGATTCCCAAGGACGCAGACAGCCTTGTCGGGCCCGAAGAGCCGGGGACCTGGCCGGTGGTGAACCGGATTCACACCTGACCCGGGATCTGCGCCTCCACCAGCGCGGGTACGCGCTAGTGAACCGGCGCGGCCGTTCCGTCCGACCAGCGCGATACCGGCACCAGGAAGATCGTCTCGGGCTCCGGGACTTCGCGGTCGTCGAGGATCACCGGAGACCCCGGCAGGTTTGCTCCCCAGGTCGCGGCTGCGACTTTTGGCACGTGAAACATCAGGTGCGAGTGCCACTGGTGGTCGGCATCGCTCAGGTACCCATCCTTCGACATCATGAAGGACATCGCCCCCGGCTTGGGTGAGGCGAGCTCGTTGCGCGCGAGCGCGGCGCGAACCTCCTCGAGAATCCTATCCTTCGAGTCTCCGGCGAGTGCAAGCTTCGTCCGCCGGAACGTGTACGCGAGGATGGACCCGGACGCTGCCGGGTTGTAGCAAACCGGTCCCCTGATCTTCGGATTCCAGAAATCGGTACTCCCGAACGGCGACATCCACGACCTCTCCACGAGACAGGTGAACCCGTTGGTGCCGCGGAAGGCGGTCTGGTAACCCTGCGAATCGAGAGTGAGGACCGTGGCCTTGTCGGAGATCGCGGCCGGCGCGGCACTGCGCGCGAGTGCGATCTCGATGCCGGGAGGCATCAGGTACTGCGCCAAAGGCGCCATGCGCTCGTACGGGGTCGCATCGGCCGCCGCCGATAGCAACACTGCCAACGTGCAGGCTCCGGCCCATCGAGCCAAGTGTCTTGTTTTCATGCGGACGCTCCCTACAGATATGCCTATTCTACCGACAGCGGCGCACTTAAGAGACACTCCGCTCGCTCGGCCCTCGAAAAGCCCCCCTCGACGCTCGCAAGGACCCACTGGTCCCCGATCTGCACAGCGGGTTTGCCCGGTGTTCCAGTCGAATGCTTACGTGGCACAGGCCGACCATAGTCAGTGGGCACGGGGCTACTGTTATATCGGACGGAACACTTGAAAGACAACGCGTGACGGCTCAGCGGCGGGCTACCGCAGGCGCCGGGCGAATAGCACACCGAAGGACGGCATCACGGCGTCGATGACGTCACGGTACCCCGGCGGCACCTGCGGTGGGCGCACGCCGCGTGGCCCGAATCCAGTCGAGTCGAGCACCTTGTCATACCAGTAAGGTGCCCATACGCCGTCACTGGCACGCGGACCGGGCGGCCAGCTCAACATGCGCGGCGTGAAGTCGATGTGCAGCAGGTCGCACAGCGCGCGCAATTGCGCCTCCGGCGCCTTGAGAAACTCCCCGGCGTCGACTACCGGGGCCGGCCTGCCGGTCAGGCGCTGCACGTGCTCGTAGATCTCCAGCTGTTGCACCACGCCGATGTCTTCCACCGTGACGTTGGGGCGACTCCTGACGTAGGACGACAGGACTTCATGGGGGTCGCGGATGAGGAACACGTGGGTCAGCTCGCCCAGCCAGCCGCGCCCGATATGCGGCAGCAGGTGGTGCGTCATGTGCTTCTGGTAAAAAACGGCCTGGTTGTCGGGCACCGGCCCGGTAAGTTGCGCCGCGACCTTGCGCCAGTCCGTCTCACCGGCGGCGATTACCTTCTCACGCCCCGGGTGATCGAGGCCCGTGTGCGCAAGGTAGTGCGCGTACAATGGCTCGTCGATCACCACGCAGTCGCCGCGATTTTCCCACGCACGCATCATCGCGGTTGAGATGTTGCGCGGGCCGGACCACATCGCCAGACGCAGCGGCTTCACGGCACGGCGCGCGCCACGTCGCGATCGATCAACTCCAGGTACAGCTGCTGCAGGCGCTCGACGAGCGGGCCGCGGCCCGCGCTGATCTGGCGGCCGTCGACCTCGATGACCGGGGCGACGCCTGCAAACGTGCCGGTGACGAACGCTTCATCCGCGCCGTAGACCTCCGTCAGGCTGAAGTCCTTCTCGTACACGGGGATTGCGCTCTCGCGGCACACCCGCAGCACGTTGGCGCGGGTAATTCCGGGAATGCAGTACTTGCCGGTCGAAGTCCACACCTCTGCGCGCCGCACAATGAAGAAATGCGTCGAGTTGCAGGTGGCCACAAATCCCTGCGGATCGAGCATCAGGGCCTCGTCGGCGCCGGCTTTGGTCGCCTGGATGCAGGCGGTGATGCAGTTGAGCTTGGAATGCGAGTTGAGCTTCGGATCCTGCACGTCCGGTGCCCCGCGCCGCACGTGCACGGTGAACAGGCGCAGGCCGTGTGTCAGGGTGTCCGGGCGCGGCAACTTGTATTCCGGAATGATGACCACCGTAGCCGGCCCGCTGCAGGCACGCGGATCCTGGTACGGGGTGCTTTTCAATCCGCGCGTCACCATCAGCCGCACGTGCACGCCTGCGGTCATACGGTTCGCCGACAGCGTCCGGTAAAGGGCGGCGGTGAGCGCCGCGCGATCCATGCCGATGTCCAGATCGATCGCCTTGGCGGCCTCGTACAGACGGGCGAGGTGCATTTCCAGAAATGCCACGCGTCCGCGGTGCACCCGCAGTCCTTCCCAAATCCCGTCTCCGAGGATGAAACCGGCATCGAACACGGATACCAGCGCGCGGGCGCGCGGGTGGAGTTCGCCGTTGACGTAGATGAGGATGTCACGGTTGCGTGGATCGTCCGTATGGCTGTGGGCGCCCTGTATCATCTGGATGTCCTCGCGTAGTTACCCGCACGCGCACAGATCGTGGCGTTTGTGATCATAGAAGCATATCGAGTACGTCAGGTGCTGGGCTTCGGCGCCTGCGCCCTGGGCCAGGGATGCTCGGATTTGCCATTGAAGATCGCCTGCGGCTCGGCACGCCTGAGAGTCCAGTCGCCGCTTGCGATCTCGGCCTCAAGCTGACCCGGTGCCCAGCCAGCGTGGCCGACGAAGATCCGCAGACCCTCCATGGGCTTGTCGCGGCTGAGCAGCTGTAACAGCAGCTTCCGATCCGCGCTCAGGTAGACGCCGTCACAAGCTTCGATCGCATGCTCGGGTGGCGTGGTGGCGCGAAACAGGAACCACACCGACCCGAATTCAACGGGTCCGCCGAAATACACCTTGTCGCGCACCTGCGCGAGCCGATTGAGATCCGGAAAGAGACGCGAGACAGAAATCGGCATCGGCCTGTTGATAATGATGCCGACCGGGGCGGGAGCGAGGTTGTTCATCACGAGCACAACCGAGTCCGCAAAATCGGAATCTGGCAGGTGCGCTCCCGCCATGAGGAGGATTGCCCTTAAGGGCTTCGCGTCAGCGGCGGATGCTGCCCCCGACGGCGCGGGAAGCAGCAGCAAAGCGCACAGGGCTGCTGTCGCGCAACGCATCAAGCACAAACCGCTTCTCACTGGCGGGGCTCTCCTCCGCGTCATCGCACGGCGTTTCGACCGCTCGCAGCGAATTTTACGCCGTCGACGCTAGCGATGCGCGTCCACAAATTCAGGAGGTACCGGTCGATTTCCAGAACCCGGGATCGCCGTGCGAAGATGATCGCAGGTGCGCGCGACGGGGACATAGTTGTTCAGGGGCCAAGCCCATGCAGCCTGATTCTTTCGCTGAAATGTTCGATCGGAACGCAGACCAGTGGGCCCGGCAGGAGCCCATGATCCTCTCGGACTTCGCGGCCAGACCGCTGGTACTGCACGAACTTGCACCTCTGACGGGCAAGCATGTACTGGATCTGGGGAGTGGCGAAGGCTACGTCGCCCGGCTGGTGGCGCAGGCAGGCGCTCGGTCGGTATTCGGCATCGATATCTCCAGCGAGATGGTCGCTCGTGCACAAGCTGCCGCGAGCGGTGCACCGTGCCCGATGACCTTCAAAAGCGGCAATGCCACGAGTTTTCGGGACTTTCCGCGGGAGCAATTCGACCGGGTGATCGCCGTGTTTATGGTCAGTTATTTGAGCCGTGCTGAAATGACCGCGGTGTTCCGCACCGTGCGTGCGCGCCTCGCGCCGGGTGGTCGTTTCATTTTCACAGTTCCGCACCCATTTTTGCCCTATCTGCGCCCACAGGAGAAGCCCGTTTACTTCGACTCAAAGGGACGAGACTACTTTGCCGGAGTCGATGAGTCCTATGAAGGGTACATCTGGAGACGCGACGGCAAGGCCGTTCCGGTGAGTTACATGCACAAGACTTTTGCCGACTATTTCAATGCCTTGGCTGCTGCCGGATTCCAGACACTCCCCAAAATCATTGAACTGCGGGTAACGCAGGAGCAGCTGGCTCTGGATCGTGCGTTTTTTGAAGGTGCCGTGGGTTATCCGCTGCAGGTTCTGTTTCGCATCGATACGCAGTAGGCATCTGCCCGCAGCGCCCTTGCGTTCAGCTTGCGAGGACCTGCTCCAACTTGTCGGCCGCGTCGCGACCAAAGCGACGGGGCACGGCGCGCAGCAGATCCAGGTCCACCGGGCCTTGCGCGCTATCAAACGCGGACTGCGCGTCCAGAATATCTTGCGGGCCGCCCGCGAAGCACTTCATCGCAATGAAATCCTCGCGGCCGACGATGCGAAGGTCTACATCCTTGAACGGAACATTCACGGTTCGGGAGAAGGCCGCAGGATCCAGGCCGCGCAGGCCGCCCAGAAGCTCGACACGATTGTCATAACCGTCGCGCAAAACGAGCGCCAGTCTTTTCAATAACCTACGTGCAAGCGGTCGGTCGCGAATCACGGCCGTGAGGTGGCCCCGGAACCGGTTCTCAGCTCACGGTCCAAATGAGAACTGCTCACCCGCGCGGCTCACAGTTCTGAAGGCCGCAGGCACGGCCCCACGAATGTGCGACCTGCTGCCGCGATCGAAACGGCCGGCTGGCTGAGTCTCACCCCAGGCGCTCGAGCTTGGGGGCGACTCATGAACCTGCTGGCCCTGGCTGTATTCGCTACGATCGACGAGACGGCGATTGATGCGCTCAAGCACGCCGCGGAGGTCTGCAGCCCGCGCTACGAGTGCGGTGGGGTCGTGCGGCGGGTCGCCGGCGGCTTCGAGGCCTCGCCTCTCATTACCTCACGTAAGCCCTTCGGCGTGGATGTCGGCGATCTCTACGGGTCGGACGTGGTGGCCGATTTTCATACCCACATCTGCTCAGTGCACAACCAGCCCTTCGCCGATTTCTTCTCGCCCGCGGACGCCACTGTCAACCAGGGTCTGCACACCGTGGGCTATATGCTGAGCCTGTGCGACCGCAATATCCGCCGCTACGACCCGTTCCAGGACCAGCGCGATGACGAGGAAGTGGATTTCCAGAGCGGCCGCGTCATCTACCTGACCAGCGGGCACATCGTCGGCTGGGCCCTGCCAACGCCGTTCGATTCGCCGATGCTGCGCGTGCGGGCCAGCAGAATGCGCGCCCCGGCTGGCGCGACTTCGACCACACTCACCTCGTTTCATCTCGGCGGCGCCGCGGCGCTCAGCCGCCGCGGCATTCCGCTGCGCGACTAGACGCCCCGGCAATCCCGGCCCGGCGAAGGCGGCGTGACGCCGGCGGGAGCTCTCAACGCCCGCCCGCGCCTGCTTGCCCACAGCGTCAACTACTGCACGAACTCTTCCGCTCAACGCAACATTACATCGTGTCGTCGCAACGCCAGCCACCCAATCCCCGCTGCCCCGGTCTGAGTAGGTGCAAGACGCGCGCACCCGGTGTCCGAGGGGCGCCCGCGCAGTCCTGGGGAACGGTGCAGGCTCATGCGAATGGCGCGCGCGCAACTTGCGCTGCTGGCGATTTGTCTCGGTGTCGGGACCGCCTGGGCCCAGCACGCGTCCGACAATCCACTGCAGTCTGCTGACGACGCTTTCGGGCTGACACTTGGCCTGGAGTCGATCGGGCTGTATGGGCCGGGCGGCGTACGGGGCTTCAACCCGCAAACCGCCGGGGACGTGCGCATCGACGGCCTGTACTTCGATCAGCAGGGTGGCCTGTCAAACCGCGTGGTGGAAGGCTCCGCCGTGCACGTCGGCGTCAGTGCGATCGGCTACGTGTTTCCTGCGCCCACCGGTATCGTCGACTACGACCTGAGACACACCGGCGACGGAACGCCGAGCGCCACCGTGGTTGTCTCTGACGGGCCCTTCGAGGCGCGCGGCCTGAGCATCGACGGGGTTGTGCCCCTCATCGGGCGGCAGCTGCAGCTGCCGATGGGGGCCAGCTATCAGATCAGCAACGGAACTGCGTTTGGGACCGAGCCGGGTTACACCTCGCGCAACGTGAATTTCGGCGCCACGCCTGCCTGGACACCAAACGAACGACTCACATTCCGGGCGATCGTTGACTGGACCGAGAATTCGCAGGCGAAGACGCTGCCCCTGGTCTTCACCGCCGGCGACTACCTGCCTCCGCCCATCGGCCGCGGCTATCTCGGCCAGAACTGGGCGCAGGGACGCAGCGTCTCGGAAAACTACGGCGCCCTCATGAGCGCAAAGCTGACCTCGCGGTGGTCGCTGGCAGCGGGGGTCTTCCATTCGATCTACGACAACCCCGTCAGCTTCTCGGATCTGTACGTCAACACCCTGCCTAACCTCCTCGCCGACCACGTCGTGGTCGCGTCACCTGATCAGCGTGTTGCTTCCACTTCCGGCGAGGTGCGCCTCACCGGCAGATTTGGCGTCGGCGCCTGGCGTCACGAGCTGGTATTCCTTGCTCGCGGGCGCGATACCCGCGCCATGTACGGCGGCTCCGACGCGGTAGATGTGGGCCCGGCGCTCATTGATCAGGGCCTGCAGGTGCCTGAGCCGGCATTCAGCTATGCCGCGCTCACGCGTGACCGCACCGAGCTGTGGAGCGTGGGAACTGCCTATCGTGTCCAGTGGGACGCGCATGGCGAGCTGGCCCTCGGCGTCCAGCAGGAAAGCTACAACAAGCAGGTTGCCACCCCCGGCCTGGCGCAGGCGACCCTCGAGGACCGGCCGCTGCGGCTCTACGGCAACGCTGCCGTGGCAGTCTCGCAGCGCCTCACCGCCTACGCCGGCTACACGCAGGGACTGGAAGACTCTGGCACCGCGCCCAGCGCCGCGGCCAATCGCGGCGTGATTCTCCCGGCAGCCAGAACCTGGCAGGTCGACTCGGGAGTGCGCTTCGCGCTCACGCCTAAGCTGAAACTGATCGCCGGCGTCTTCGAGATCCAGAAGCCGTACTTCAATATCGATACCAGCAACGTCGACCGCGAGCTCGGACTGCAACAAGCCCGGGGGGTGGAGCTATCGCTCTCCGGCGAGCTCGTGAAGCAGCTGGAAATCAACGCCGGGGTGCTCGCCGGCAAGGTGTCCATTGTGGGGCAGAACCTGCAGGCTGAGGGCGTCGGAGCCGTCGCCTTCGGTCAGCCGCGGCTGACCTTCGTCGTCAATGCCGACTACCACCTGCCGAAGATTCCGGCGCTATCGGCTGACTTCACCGTGTACCATTTTGGAGCGGCACCCGCGAGCGTCGACAACCTCGTGTACGACGTGCCGGTGACCCAGTACAGCCTCGGCGCCCGCTACCGCTTCACGCTGCTCGGCAAGCCGGCGACCCTGCGGGTGCAGGTTCAGAATCTCACCAACCTCTACTTCTGGAACATCGCCTACAGCCCCGGCTTCATGCAGTCCGCGCCGCGCAGCCTGTTCACCTATCTGACGACTGATTTGTGATGCTGACGCGGGTCGCTGGCGAGCATCCACCACCCGAGCGTTCGAAAACTCATACTTTTCATAACGTTGCCGCAACGGCCGCCCGGCATCAGGTTGCTGCACTATTATAAGGTGCAGCGGTGAATCTATGCGGTGCCCCGCCGCATGGGTCACACATCGCGCGACAGGGGGAGACGCCATGTTTCTCAAGAACTGCTGGTATGTGGCCGCCTGGGACTACGAGCTGATTGACGGCAAATTGCTCGCCCGCACGCTGCTGAACGAGCACGTGCTGCTCTACCGAGGCGACAGCGGCGAGGTTATCGCGCTCAACAATCGCTGTCCGCATCGCGGCGCGCTGCTGTCCGAAGGACGGCGCGAGGGCGACAGCGTGCGCTGCATGTATCACGGCATCAAGTACGACCAGACCGGCAAGTGTGTGCAGATCCCGGGCCAGGACATGATTCCACCGAAGTTGCGCGTGCGGAAATACCCGATTGTGGAGAGCGGACACCTGGTCTGGATCTGGATGGGTGACGCCGCGCGCGCGGACCGCTCTCTGATCCCCGAGTTTGCACCCCTGCACGACCCGAAATGGAAGGGGCTGCCCGCCTACCTCCACTACGATGCCAACTATCTGCTTATCATCGACAACCTGAGCGACTTCGCGCATCTCGCATTCGTTCACACCAACACGCTCGGCGGCTCCGAGGACTACGCCTATGTCACAAAGCCGATCGTCGTCGAGAAACAGGAGCGGGGCTTCCGTGTTGAGCGCTGGCATATGAACAGCGAGTCACCGCCGTTCCACAAGAAAGTCATTCGTGACAAGGACGCGCGCGTGGACCGGCGCAATCACGTGAACATGCTCATTCCCGGGATCTTCTACATGGAGACGACTTTCGCGCCCGCGGGCCAGGGGGCGGAGAAAGGTAATCTCCAGAACGCGCGGGAGTACCGCAACTGTCAATACATGACGCCGGAGAGTGATCGCACCACGCACTTTTTCTGGGCCTATCTGAACAACTTCGAGGGTGATGACTCGACCATTTCCAGATCCCTGCTCGACAGCCTGATTGAAGGGTTCATGGAAGACAAGGCGATCATCGAGCGTCAGCAGAAGACTATCGAAGAGGATCCGGCTTTCCAGATGCTTGGGATTCTGTCGGATGCGCCACTCGCGCATTTCAGGCGCGTCCTGGGCAAGCTCATCGAGGCCGAGCAGGCTGCCGGCGCCGCGGCGCCAGCCAGTACCGCCGCTCCCGCCAACGCCGCCGCGCCCACCAGCGCCCTGCCGGCACCACGGGCGACATCCGTCGCATAGTCAACGCGGAGCTCAGCATGGCAGCCTACACACTTACGATTGGCGGAAGTGCGGCGCGCGTATCCGGCACTTTTGATGTACTCAATCCCGCCGATGGCTCGCTGATCACTGCCTGCCCCGAAGGCACTCCCGCACTGGTCGATGCGGCTGTTGAGGCCGCGCGCGCGGCGCTGCCCGGATGGTCAGCGCTTGCGGATGCCGAGCGGGTGGCGAAGCTGCAGATGGTCGCCGATCTCATCGAGAAGCATCATGCCGAGCTCTCCGAGCTCGTGACCCGTGAGCAGGGCAAGACCCAGAGCGGCCCCGGTGCGAACTTCGAGGTACACGGAGCTGCGGTCTGGACGCGGGTCACAGCCGGTCTGTCGCTGCCGGAGGAGACGATTCAGGACGACGCCAAGCAGAAGATCGTCGTCCGCCGCAAGCCCGTGGGCGTCGTCGGCTCCATTACGCCATGGAACTGGCCGCTGCTGATCGCGGTCTGGCACGTCATGCCAGCCCTGCGGGTCGGCTGCACCGTGATCATCAAGCCTTCACCATTCACACCGCTGTCGACACTGCGACTCGTGGAGCTGATGAATCAGGTGCTGCCCGCTGGCGTCATCAATGCGGTGACCGGCGGTGCCGAAGTTGGTAATCACATGGCTCAGCACCCGGGCATCGATAAGATCGTGTTCACGGGTTCAATTCCGACCGGCAAGAAGGTGATGGGCGGTGCCGCACAGACGCTGAAACGCGTCACGCTCGAACTAGGCGGCAACGATGCCGGAGTAGTCTTGCCGGGAACGCACATCGAGCCGCTGCTCGAGCGGTTGTTCTGGGGCTGCTTCATCAATGCCGGGCAGACCTGTGCTTCGTTGAAACGCCTGTACGTGCACGCCGACCAGTACGAGGAGATCGTGGAGAAGTTCGCGGCATACGTGGCCAAGATCCCCGTAGGCAACGGCCTCGACCCGAAAAACCTCATCGGGCCCGTCTCGAACCGGATGCAACTCGACAAGGTCGCTGCCTATGTCGATGAGGCGCGTTCCAGCGGCGCGCGTATCGTAACCGGCGGGGTCCGGCCGGCCGGTCCGGGGTATTTCTACCCCCTCACCCTCGTAGCAGACGCCACCGATGACATGCGCATCGTAAAAGAGGAACAGTTCGGCCCTGCCATTCCGATCATCAAGTACCGGACGGTTGAGGAGGCGATGCAGCGCGCCAACTCGCTCGAGGTCGGGCTGGGAGGCTCGATCTGGGGCAACGACCCGCATGAGGCCGCCAGGTATGCCAGCCGTCTGGAATGCGGGACCGCCTGGGTCAACCAGCACGGCGCGTTACACCCCCTCGCCCCCTTTGGCGGCGTGAAACGCTCCGGGATCGGGGTCGAGTTCAGTGTCGACGGTCTCAAGGAATACACCACCGTCCAGGTGGTGAACGTTGCGCTGTAAGGTTTAGCCCCGACTAACGCGATACCGGAGCGTGGGAGGCGGCCAGGAGCCGCGCGCGCGACGCGCGCACATCGACGAGCGGGGATCTGCGATAGGCCGCCACCTCCGCCGCCGTGAAATCCGTGAAGTCTCGCGGCACCGACTGTGCGCTGAGATTGCGCACCATCCAACTGAGCACCTGTGCCAGTTCGCGATCCGACAGTGGCGACCGTGAAGCACCGGGCACCTGCACGAGGTAACGCCGGCCGGCAGTGCTGCGGGATAAACTCACCAGGGAATCGCGGAGCGACGGAACCTTACCCGCGGCTCCGGAGCCATCCGCCAGGTGACATCCCATGCAGTTGAGCATGTAGCTGGCTTGCACCGGGGGCGTGAGCCCGGTCGGCTCGGTAGCCGGCAGCTGAGTCGCCAGGCACGCGGCGATCATGCCGAGCGCGCCCGCGCCGAGTGCGCCGCGCCTCACTTCGCGACGCCCACGATTCGCGCCGTGGAACAGTGGTAGGCAATCCCGGACTTGCTGCCCGCGCACCAGTTGTAATCGTTCGACTTGAAAGGCACGTACAGTGGCTTGTCGTCCTCGTTGCGATTGCACAGGCAGCGGCCGCACTCGCTTTTGCCGCAGCAGTCGTTGTACGACACGATGTAGTCGTGCCCGTCGCCCGGATTGTGACAGGTGCCGACCCAGGTGACGGCGGAGGGCTCCGTGCCCGCAGGACAGCTGTGTACGGAGCCCCCACAGCAACTGCACAGAAACCCGTCGATGGCGCAATGCCGCCAGTACTCGCAACTCTGCGGGTCGCCTGGATCGCTGCTCTTGCCGGGCCGCGGCGCAGCTGACTCGCCGCGCGCCACGGGCAACAGCGGCACGGTCGCACTGAACAACAACGCTCCAAGGCTGCCGATGAAGCGCCGTCGGGAAACCCGGCGCGCCAGATTGCGGGCAATGCGCTCTACCAATTCATCGAATGAGCGGGAGCTGTGGGGCATGCGCGGCGCGGCTTATGGATTCACCAGAACCGTGAGAGTCTGACCGAGCGGGTCCACGGTTCTCAGGAACTTTCCCGACCCCGCGTCGTAGACATCGAGCCGGTTGGCTTCCAGCGAACACGCGAACAGCAGCGGCCGGTCATCCGCAGACACCTGGATGGAGCCGATTTTGCTGCGTGTCACAATCGTCTGTACTTTCTTGTGAGAGGCCAGATCGTATACCCAGATCTGCCCGCCCGGGTCCTTGTGAGTCTCGGGTCCACCCTGATGCATGATCGCGAACAGCCGATGAGTGCCCGCATGCAAGGCTAGATGCTGCAGCCCTCCGGTGCGCCAGTGCTGCGCGAGCTCCTGCGGCGTGAACAGCGGCCAGGTGGACTCGGCCTGGATGCCCGCCGCGGTGTTGCGCAACGGGTGAACCACGCCCGCGAACGAGGCAAACAGCCACGTGTCCCCCCAGCGCACGCCCTTTTCGCTGACCGGATCCTTGATCACATCAATGAAACTTGCGGTACGGGTACGCCGTGCCACCCGGCCGGCGCCGGTGAGGGTGGTCACGAGCAGCGCGCCATCGCTGCAAATCGAGAAGAAGCTACGCGGCCCGATCGGGTAGACCAGCGCGCACCCGGCGGTCTGCACCTCACCCACGAACCGGCGTGAGCTGGTATCGACTACCGTGACCGACTGCGCCGGTGTGAAGTTGTAGATGAGCAGGAAACGATCGTCGTCCGTAAGGGCGGCCGCAGCCGTCATCGGCATGATCGATGCGCGCTTTGGCGGAATTGCAATCTCCGCTACCGGCGCGAGCCGCGTGGCATCGTATAGGGTGACGACGTCCGTACGTGTGCCGCGGGTGCCGCGCGAGAAGTAGGTTTCCGGGGAATAGACCAGCCCCGCAGCCTTGGGGGTAACCACCGCTGTGAATGAATAGCCGGTGCTCAGCATGCCAAGCAGCTTGCCGCTGTCGCCATCCACGAGATACGCGCGGCCGTCCGGAATGGCGAAGAAGGCAATGTCGTTCACCCACACCCAGTGCGGCCCCGGGCGGCCCGCGAGCACCTCGGTCGCGAGCGGCTCGGGCGGCAGTTGCGCCCAGGCAGCCTGGCCTGCCAGCGCCGACAACCCCGCCAACAGGCCAGCCAGGACCCGGGCCAGCGGCACTGCGGTCACGCTACCTTCCGGCGCGACGCTGCGGGGTTGGTCGCGGGCGCCGCGAGCGTCGCCAGCAGCTGGTCCAGCATCTGCTCGAAGCGCTCGCTGAACTCGCCGCCAAGCAGCTGCTCGATCCGGCGGTAGGTCGCATTGATCACCGGCGCCATACGGGCAGCGAGTGAGCGGGCCCGTGGTGTGAGCGAGACGCGCACGCGTCGCTGGTCGCGCGGCACACGTCGGCGGGTGACCAGCCCAAGCTCCTCCATGCGTGCCAGCACGCCCGCCATGCTGGGACTGGAGATGCGGCACAGCTCGCCGATCTCCCGCGGCTCGAGCGACGGCACCTCGAGCAGCACCCGCACGATGCGCCACTGCTGCTCGGTGATGCCGTTGGCGTTGAGAACGGGGCGGAAATGTGCGATGACGCGCTCGCGCGCCTGCAGCAGGAGCAGCGGCAGGTTGCGGTGGTGCAGCCGGGTGGTAGTGCGGGTCATAAAGGGCGCGCCTGCTTGACATACTCACACATTAGTGATTGATTTGCTAATCTATTAGCGAATTCCGCAGCCTGTCAGAGAAGCAATGTTACCGCTCGCCGTTCCGATGGATGTCGCGCCTTATCGGCTGTCGGGCGTCGTGTACGGTGCGCTCCTCAACCACCGTTCGGCGCTGCAGGCGCTGGGTGATGCCGTTAATCAGCCCCCCTACCAGGCGCCGCCCAGGGCTCCGGTGCTGTACGTCAAGCCGCACAACTGCCTCGCGGCGGCCGGCGCGCCGGTAGCGATCCCGCCCGGGGTTCAGGAGCTGGAAATCGGTGCCACCCTGGGACTCGTCATCGGCCGGGCGGCCTGCCGGCTCGCGGAGGCCAACGCCCTGGAGCACGTGGCCGGCTATGTCATCGTCAACGACGTGAGCGTGCCGCACCTGCCGTATTACCGGCCGTCGATCCGCTGCAAGGCGCGCGACGGCTTCTGTCCGCTGGGCCCGCGGGTCGTGCCGCGCGCGGCGGTTGCCAGCCCCGACGCGCTGACCATACGCGTCTACGTTGATGGCGAACTGAAGCAGACCGCGACGACATCGCATCTGGTGCGTCCGGTGGCGAGGCTGCTGGCCGATGTCACCGACTTTATGACCCTGTCGCCCGGTGACGTCCTGGCCGTGGGCGTCGCGGCACCCGCTCCGCGCGTTCGGGCGGGCCAGCGGGTGCGCATCGCGATCGAGGGGCTCGGACTGCTCGAAAGCCCCTTCGTGGCGGGCGCTGCATGAAGCTTGCCCGTGTAGCCTGCGCCGGCGCGATTCATGCGGCAGTACCGCAGCAGCTGTCGGACGGCCGCGCGGGCGTGCGGCTCACCGACGGCCGCACCTTCGCCGAGGACGAGGTTGTCTGGCTGCCGCCCCTCGAGAGCGGCACCATCATCGCCCTGGGCCTCAACTACGCGCAGCGCGCCAGGGAGCTCGCATTCACCTCGCAGGAGGAGCCGCTGGTGTTCCTCAAGGGTCCCGGAACGCTCGTGGGCCATCGCGGTGTCACGCGCCGTCCGGCCGACGTCACCTTCATGCACTACGAGTGCGAGCTGGCGGTGGTCATCGGTCGTAGTGCGCACGGCGTGCGGCGCGCCGACGCGCTGGGGCACGTTGCTGGTTATTGCATCGCAAATGATTACGCCATCCGTGACTACCTGGAGAACTGGTATCGCCCGAACCTGCGCGTCAAGAACCGGGACGGTGCCACGGTGTTGGGACCCTGGCTGGTCGATGCCGCGGACGTTCCCGACCCGGGCAACCTGGGGTTGCGCACCTACGTCAACGGGGAACTCACGCAGCAGGGCAACACGCGCGACATGATCACCGATGTTGCGGCGCTGATCGAATACCTGAGCTCATTCATGACGCTCAGCGCCGGCGACGTTATTCTCACTGGCACACCGGAAGGCGCCAGGCATGTCGAGGTCGGTGACGAGGTCGTCTGCGAGATAGACGGCCTCGGCCGCCTGCAGAACACCATCGCAGGGGACGCGCTTTTCGGAAGGTAGGCGCGTACCACGCATGAAAATCGACCATCTGATCAATGGCAAGCCGGTAGCGAGCCGCAGCTACTTCGAGACCGTCAATCCTGCGACCCAGGAGGTGCTGGCGGAGGTGGCGAGCGGTGGCGCCGCCGAGGTCGCCGCCGCGGTCGCCGCCGCCAAGGCGGCCTTCCCCGCCTGGGCCGGCACGCCGGCCAGCGAGCGGGCCGGCCTGCTGCGCAGGCTCGGTGATCTCATCGCGCACCACGTCGCCGCGCTTGCCCGCACTGAGACCCAGGACACCGGCCAGCCGATCGCGCAGACTGGCAAGCAGCTCGTGCCACGCGCGGCGGACAACTTCTACTACTTCGCGGAGATGTGTGTGCGCGTCGACGGGCACACCTATCCGACGCCGACACACCTCAACTACACGCTGTTCCATCCGGTGGGTGTCTGCGCGCTGATCTCTCCGTGGAACGTGCCGTTCATGACCTCGACGTGGAAGGTGGCGCCGGCGCTCGCCTTCGGCAACACCGCGGTGCTGAAGATGAGCGAGCTCTCGCCGCTCACAGCGGCGCGTCTGGGGGAGCTGGCGCTCGAGGCGGGGGTTCCCGCCGGCGTCCTCAACGTGGTGCACGGCTTCGGCGAGAACGTCGGTGAGCCGCTGTGCCAGCACCCGGATGTTCGTGCCATCTCGTTCACCGGCTCGACCGTGACCGGCAACCGCATCGTCCGCGGCGCCGGACTCAAGAAATTCAGCATGGAGCTGGGTGGCAAGAGTCCCTTTGTGGTGTTCGAGGACGCCGATCTGGCGCGCGCCCTGGATGCCGCCCTGTTCATGGTCTTCTCGAACAACGGCGAGCGCTGCACTGCGGGCTCGCGAATCCTAGTGCAGAAATCCATCTACGAGGATTTCGCGGCACGGTTTGCCGAACGCTCGCGCCGCATCGCCGTCGGCGATCCGCTCCAGGACTCGACGCTCATCGGCCCGCTGGTGAGCAAGAGCCACCTCGGCAAGGTGCGCAGCTACATCGACATGGGTAATAAGGAAGGAGCGACGCTGCTCTGCGGCGGCCGCGAACGGCCGTCTTACGCCGACGAGCTGCCGGAGGCGGTACGCGCGGGCAACTACGTCTGGCCCACGGTCTTTGCGGGCGTCGACAATCGCATGCGCATCGCCCAGGAGGAGATCTTCGGCCCGGTGGCGTGCCTCATCCCCTTCAGTGACGAAGCCGATGCCATCGCCATAGCCAACGACATTCAGTACGGCCTGAGCAGCTACGTGTGGAGCGAGAATCTCGGTCGCGCGCACCGCGTGGCCGCGGCCATAGAGGCCGGCATGTGCTTCGTCAACAGCCAGAACGTGCGCGACCTGCGTCAACCCTTTGGCGGCACCAAGGCCTCTGGTGTCGGCAGGGAAGGCGGCAGCTGGAGTTACGAAGTGTTCCTCGAGCCAAAGAACGTATGCGTCAGTCTCGGCTCGCACCACATTCCGCACTGGGGTGCGTAAACCGCGGCACGCCGCGGTCCGGGAACCGTCATGAGCCTGTATCAGCTGCAGAAATTCCTGTACGACATCAACCGCGACCCCGGCACGCAGGGTAGATATCGTGCGGACCTCGCGGCGCTGCTCGATCACTACGAACTCACGGCCGAGGAGCGCGGCGCGGTCGCCGGCGGCGATATCGGCCTGATCTACGTGCTCGGCGCCAACGGCCAGCTGCTGATGCACTTCGCCGCCTTCCTCGGCATGTCGTGGCCCGCGTACATCCAGGCGATGCGCGACGGCATTGCGAAGCACGGCCAGGTGCGTGCCGGCGTCTACACCATGACCACGCAGATGGACGAGAAGGTGGCCG
The DNA here is from genome assembly GCA_963718865.1 of uncultured Gammaproteobacteria bacterium. Lineage (GTDB taxonomy): Bacteria > Pseudomonadota > Gammaproteobacteria > Steroidobacterales > Steroidobacteraceae > 13-2-20CM-66-19. The sequence goes on from CAVRAE010000003.1 coordinate 800,715, forward strand.
GGGTATGAGCCTGGTGTTCGCCGGCATCTGCAGCCACGCGCCGGGCATCACCGGGCGCGCGAGCATGGCCGATCCGGCGCTGCGCGAGCCCTTCTACGCCGCCTTCCGCCGCTTGCGCGAGCAGCTCATCGCCGCGCGCCCGCAGGCGCTCATCGTGGTGGCAGCCGAGCACTTCGCCAACTTCTTCATGAACAACATGCCGAGCTTCGCCATCGGCATGGCAGATCGCTACAGCGGGCCGATCGAAGACCCGGACTGGCTCGGCATCCCCCGCACCAGCATTCCCGGCAACGCGGTGCTATCGCAGCAGCTGATCCGCGAGATCATGCAGACGGTCGATGTTGCGTTCGCCGAGGAATGGAAGTTCGACCACGGCATCATGGTGCCGCTGAGCTTCCTCACCCCGCAGTACGATCTGCCGGTCGTACCGGTGAACATCAACTGCCAGGGGCCGCCGCTCGTACCACTGCACCGCGCCTGGGCATTTGGCGAGGCGCTGCGCCGCGCCGCCGACCGCGTCCCGCAACGCGTGGCCGTGATCGGTACCGGCGGTATCTCGCATTGGCCCGCGACCCCAGACTCCGGGAAGATCAACCAGGCGTGGGATCGACAGCTGCTCGATCGCTGGGTGCGCAACGACAAGGCAGCCCTGCTCGCCTATTCGGACGCCGACACCTGCCGCGAGGCGGGTCAGGGCGGCTTCGAGATCCGCACCTTCATCAGCATCGCCGCCGCAGCGCGCGGCCAGGGGCAGCTGCAGCACTACGTGTCGATTCCCATCTTCGCCGTCGGCTGTACGATCGCCACCATGGATATTGCGGCCTGAGCCGCAAGCGAGCCCGAGAGTTTCATGCCACACCTGGTCGTCCTTTACACCGATAATCTCGAAGTCGCGGCCGACATGCGCGGGCTGTGCCGTCGCCTCGCGGACGCGCTGCTCACGGTGCGTGACGAGAGCTCGCAACAGGTCTATCCGACCGGCGGGGTGCGGGTGCTCGCCTATCCGGCTTGCCACTACGCCGTGGCCGACGGTCAGCGCGATTACGCTTTCGTGTATCTGAATCTGCGCATGGGCCGCGGGCGCTCCGCGGCGGTCAAGCAGCGGACGGGCGAGACGCTGCTCGCCGCCGCCAAGGCTCACCTCGAGCCGCTGTTCGCTACACGCTACGTCGGCCTGACCCTGCAGATCGATGAGGGCGCGGAGGTGTTTGACGCCAAGCACAGCACCATCCACCCTCTGTTCCGGATGCCATGACCATGTTGCCCGATACCCTGGTGGCGGATCTGGCGCTCAGGCTCTACCAGGCGCGCAAGAGCCGCACGCAGCTGCGTCACTTCTCGAAGGAACATCCGCAGATGACGATCGAGGATGGCTACGCCATCCAGCGCGCCTGGGTGCAACTCGAACTCGCGGCTGGCCGCACCATTAAGGGCCGCAAGATAGGTCTCACCTCGCGCGCCATGCAGCAGGCATCCCAGATCACCGAACCGGACTACGCGCCGCTGATGGACGACATGTTCTTCGAGACCGGCGCCGACATCCCCGTCGAGCGCTTCATCGCGCCGCGCGTCGAAGTGGAGCTGGCCTTCGTGCTGGAGGCGCCGCTGCGCGGTCCGGGGGTGACGCTCATCGATGTGCTGCGGGCGACCGCTTACGTAACCCCCGCGCTCGAGATCATCGACGCGCGCATCGAGCAGTTCGACCGCGACACCCGGGTGCCGCGTAAAGTGTTCGACACGATCGCTGACTTCGCGGCCAATGCCGGGGTAGTTCTCGGGGGCCGGCCGGTGCCGCCCGACACCCTCGACCTGCGGTGGGTCGGCGCGCTGCTGTACAAGAACGCGGTCATCGAGGAAACCGGCCTCGCAGCCGGCGTTTTGAACCACCCCGCCACGGGCGTCGCCTGGCTCGCGAACAAGATCGCCCGCTACAACGAGCAGCTCAACGCTGGCGATGTGGTGCTCGCCGGTTCGTTTACCCGCCCGACGAATGCCTCCCGCGGCGATGTGCTGCACGCGGACTTCGGCGCGCTGGGAAACATCTCGTTGCGCTTCACCTGAGGGAGATACGCACCATGCAGCTGCCGAAAAACGCCTTCAGGGACGCGCTGCGCGCGGGCCGCCCGCAGATCGGCATGTGGGTCGGACTCGCCGATGCGTACGTGGGCGAGCTCATCGCCAGCACCGGGTTCGACTGGCTGGCCATCGATGGCGAGCATGCGCCGAACGATCTGCGCAGCGTCCTCGCGCAGCTGCAGGCGCTCGCTGCGTATCCGGTGCAGGCGGTGGTGCGCACGCCGTGCGCCGATGCGACCCTGATCAAGCAGTACCTGGACATCGGCGCGCAGACCCTGCTGGTGCCCATGGTGGAATCGGCCGAACAGGCGGCGCGGGTGGTGGCCGCGACGCGCTACCCGCCCGCCGGCATCCGCGGCGTCGGTAGCGCGCTCGCCCGTGCGTCGCGCTGGAACCAGATCGGGGACTACCTGCAAAGCTGCGCTCAGCAGCTGTGCGTGCTGGTCCAGGTGGAGTCCGCGCTCGGCCTTGAGCATCTTCCCGCAATCGCCGCGACCGAGGGCGTCGACGGGGTGTTCTTTGGTCCGGCGGATCTGGCAGCCTCGCTGGGACTGCTGGGAAGCACCGCGAACCCGCGCGTGCGGGAGGCCATCGTGCGGGGAATCGGCGCGGTGCGCGCGGCCGGAAAAGCCGCCGGGGTTCTCGCGACGGACCACACGCTGGCGCGCCGCTACCTGGACGCGGGCGCCGTGTTCGTCGCCGTGGGCGTCGACACCACGGTGCTGGTGCGAGCCTGCAGCGAGCTGCTGTCGGCGTTCAAGACTGCGGCCGCCGCGGCGCACTCCCCTGCACCCGGCGGCTATTGACGTCGCAGTCCGCTCGAGCTGTTCGCGCAGCCGCGAGGCGCCGGCCTCAGTTGCGGTAAGAACTGTCTGCGGCGTCGACTCTTCTCACCAGTGCATCGAAGGCCGACTTGCAGATCTCGGGCTGATTCCCCGCCGCCTCGAGGCGCGCCTGCGCCAGCACCTGCGCCGACAGCCGCCGCAGGCGCCCGGCCTGTGCGGCCGCAATCTGTACCTCGCAGCCACGCTGCAGCAGCCACAGCCACATGAAGGCCTCCTCCAGCGTCTCCCCCCAGCTCAACAGCCCATGGTTGCGAAGGATGACCAGGCGTTTTTCGCCGATGCTCGCGACCATGCGGGCCCGCTCCTCGGCATTGACCGTCACACCCTCGAAGTCGTGATAAGCGACCCGACCGTGCAGCTGCGCCCCGTAGAAGGTGTCGTGGGACAGCCCCTCCTCGAGGCAGGCAACCGCGCTGCCGGCGGTGGTATGCGTGTGCATGATGCAGTGGGCCGCAGGAATGTGTTCGTGGATCGCGCTGTGAGTCACGAATCCGGCGAGGTTCACCGGATACCTGGCCGGTCGGACCGGGTTGCCATGGATATCGACGGCGACGAGGTTGGACGCGGTCACCTCGCGGTAATGAAGGCCGAAAGGGTTGATCAGGAAGAAAGTCTCCGGGCCGGGAACGCGCAGGGTGATGTGGTTGAAGATCGATTCGGTCCAGCCGAGATAGTCGAATACCCGATAGCAGGCGGCGAGCCGTATCCTCAGGCCACGTTCCTCCTCGCTAATCGGGATCAGACGGCTCCCGGTGCGAGGCGCCTGCTCCATGAGGAGCCCCTTGGCCTTGGCAGTCTCGGTCATGTTCGTCCTCCTGCGCGCGCGCGCCGGATCCCTACTGCATCACTGCAGCGGGTCCGGCGCAAGCTGCCAGGACGGCGGCTCTTCAGAAACGATACTGAAAGTCGATCCCGACGGTGCGCGGAACCGTCGGAATGACCCGCGCGTATTCCGCGGTGTTCTGTGCTTCCGAGTGGTCGAAACCCACGAACGCGACCTTGTTCAACAGGTTGTCGGCAAAAACATAGGCAGAGAAGGCGCGCCCCTTGGCACCGAAGCGCATGTTGACGAGGCTATAGCCGCCGCGGTTGCTGAGCGGATAGGGCGCAGCGTTGGGATCGAATTCCGAGCCGATATATTCGGCATCGGCCCGCGCGTTGAAGTCCCACCGGGCCGAAAGCGGAGTGTCGTATTCAACGGAGCCGTTCGCGGTCCACTCCGGCACGTTGGGTAAGCGCGCACCGACCGCGAGGGCGGAACCCGGCGTTGCCTCGGTGATCTTCGCGTCCGTGTAGCCGACGCCGCCGTGCACAGTGAACGCCGTACCCAGCCGTACATCGATCTCGAGCTCGCCACCTTTCGAGACCGCGGCGCCGGCATTTTCGGTGAGATCGTAGCCGCAGGCGAGCGGAACGTTCTGCTGCACGTTCTTCCAGTCGATGTAGAACAGCGATGCGCGGACGGCGAGGGTGCCGTTGAGAAGTCGCGCCTTCTCGCCGAGCTCGTAGCTCCACACTGAATCGGGCTGGTAGGTCTCGGCGTTCAGGCTCTGCAGACTCTCGCCACAGAAGCTCGGCGGGATGGGCAGATTGGCCCCGCCCGGGCGAAACCCCTTGGTGGCGCTGGCGAACACGGTGAGGTTGTCATCGGGTATGTAGGTCAGCCCGACCTTGGGGGTGTTGCCGGAGGCGGAGGTGCTGCCGGTGGCCGACAACGGCGGAGCGGTTGCCAACCCCGAATAGTCCTGCAGGAAGTTGAAATCGTAGTGAAAGTAGCGCAGCCCCGCGGTGACTTTGAAGGTCGGCGTCATGGCGTAGGTCGCTTCGCCGAACGCGGCAAACTGCTGCAGGTGATCCGGCTCGTAATCCTGGAAGGCGATCGCCGAGCCGTCGTATTGCACGAGCTGCGGTGATTGCTCAAGAAAGCTGAGCTGATCATTGAAATCGTTGTAGAAGCCGCCGATCAGCCATTGCAGTGGCTGATTGCCGCTCGAGGCCAGGCGCAGCTCCTCACTGAACTGGCGTTGATCGTGACGCTCCCAGCCATCGCCGTCGGTAAGGAACGGCGACCCGAAGGGCAGGAAGAAGCCGTACCACTGCTCGTCGACGTCCTCCTGATTGTAGAAGTAGGTGTTCAACTGCGAAGTGGTGGAGGTGAGCGAGAACGCGTCCGTGGTGTATTTGATGTTAAGGGCGTAGATGTAAAAGCTCTCTTCGAACCGCTCCGGCACGTTACCCGCCTGGTAATGCGCGAAGTTTCCCGGCGGCAGGTCGTAGGAGTTCTGGCCGCCCTGATTGAGCTTCTGATAGAAAACCGACGGTGTGATGGTGAGACTGTCGACGGGTTGAAACAGAAGCAGCGCGCGAACCGCCTGCGTGCGGGTGTAGTTGACGTCCGAGTAGCGCGCCACGACCGGCGCGTTGGCGACATCTCCGCGTTGCGTGTTGTTGTCCGTATAGGGCGGATACGGCGAGACGACGACCCGATCGATGTAGCCACCGTCGAATCTCTCGGTGGCGACCAGCCTGAGTGCCACGCTGTGATCCACCAACGGCACGTTGATCATCCCGTTCAGGTTGTAATTGAGCGTGTTGCCGCGCTGCGTGCCGGAAAAGCCGCTCTCGGCGTTGGCCGCGAACTCACCGAGCTGGGGCTGATTGGTCAGCAGCCGGATCGTACCGCCCTCGGAACCCGAGCCGTACAGCGTGCCCTGCGGCCCGCGCAGGACCTCCACGCGTTGCAGATCGTAAATGTCCGGGCTGATCATGCTCTTGCCCGCAGAGGAGATCGCGCTGGTCGCGGGAGTGACCGGGATGTCGTCCAGATAGTAGCCAACCGTCGGCGAAGATCCGCCGCTGCCCGACATTCCGCGCATGGAGAAATTCGTACGCCCGGGTCCCACGGTCTGCAATGCCACGCCTGGGATCTGATCCAGGAGGTCATTCATGTTCGAGAGGCCCCGCCGTAGAATGTCCTCGCCGCTCACCGTCGCGATGCTGATCGGCGTCTCCTGCAGAGTCGTGGTTCGCTTGGTTGCGGTGACCACGACCTCCTGCAATTCGTTCGAGGCGGCCGTGGCCTGTTGCGCCGCCGCGATGCCGGGCGCCGCCAGGGCTGCGCCGGCGGCCAAACCGACGGCCCACGAGCACCTGCGGCGTGCGCGTTGTGCTTCGCAGTGATGCACAGCTGCGGCCGACGGCCGTGCCGGCCTGCCTTGACTCATCATGTGACGTGCTCCCCGATTGAATTGTTCGCCCGAAGTCCCCCCGGGCCTGGCCACTCTTGCGGCGGGCCCCTTCTCTAAGTCATACGTCTTAGATAACAAGTCACATGGCTTGTCATAACTGTAAGCCGCGGCGTCCACCGGCGTCAATCGGCGGCCATTTTCCCAGCGTCGACCACTGTTGACTCCCCGCCCGCCGCCCCGGTAGGGTGCTATCCAAGTCGGGCGCCTTGTAAATCTATATCGTGTGACCGGCTCGGGAATTGGTATGGGCGCGGATGTAAAGATCCTTATCGTCGGCACCGCCGACACCAAGGCGGATGAGCTGCTGTTCATGAGGCACTGCGTCGAGCGCCAGGGAGCCAGTGCCGCCATCATGGACGTCGGGGTGCTCGGCAAACCGAGTTTCGAGCCCGACTACCCGAATGCCCGGGTTGCCGATGCTGCCGGAACGACGCTCGACGCCATCGCCGCCCTCGGCGACGAGAACGAGGCCATGCAGAAAATGGCCGAGGGCGCGGTGAGTCTCGCCTTGTCGCTGTACCGGGCCGGCGAGGTTCACGGCATGCTCGCGCTCGGTGGCACCATGGGTACGGATCTGGCGCTCGACGTCGCGGCCGCCCTGCCCCTCGGCATGCCGAAGTTCATCGTCAGCACCGTGGCCTACTCGCACCTGGTGCCGGCCGAGCGCCTCGCGCCCGACCTGATGATGATCCTGTGGGCCGGCGGCCTTTATGGCCTTAACAGTGTGTGTCAGTCCATCCTGAGCCAGGCAGCGGGCGCGGTGGTCGGCGCGTGCCGCACGGTGGTCCCGGCGCACAGCGCGCGGCCGCGGGTCGCCATCAGCTCGCTCGGCAAGACGTGTCTGAGCTACATGGTGCAGCTCAACGCGGAACTGGAGCAGCGCGGGTTCGAGCCGGTGGTGTTCCATAGCACCGGCATGGGCGGCCGCGCCATGGAATCGCTGATCGAGCAGGGCGTCTTCGTCGCGGTTTTCGATTTCGCGCTCCAGGAACTGGCCAATCTGTTCGCGGGCTCGGTCGTCAACGCCGGCCCGCACCGCCTCGAGGCGGCCGGACGACGCGCAATCCCCCAGCTGGTGGCGCCCGGTGCGAGCGACATGATTGATCTGCAGGCCTGGGCGCCCCTGCCGGCACGCTACGCGGGCCGCGCCTACCACGCGCACAACCGGCTGCTCGGCTCGACCGTGTCAAATGCCGGCGAACGGCGGGAGCTGGCACGCTTCATTGCCGCGAAACTCAATCGCGCCACGGGACCCACGGCCTTTCTGCTGCCGCGTCGCGGTATCCATGCCTGGGACCGCCCGGGTGAAGCGCTCAACGATCCTGAGGGGCACGCCGCCTTCATGGACGAATTCCGCCGCGCGCTCAAACCGCCGGTGCAGCTGCTCGATCTCGACGTCCATATCAACGATTCGCGTTTCGTTGCCGAGGCGCTCGGGATCTTCGACCGCTGGATGGCCGAGGGCCTGATACCGAATCCGGCCAGATCGTGAGCTATCCCCAGCCACAGCTTTTCATCGATGGCGAGTGGATCGCGGCGACCGGCGCCGGGGCCATTCCGGTGGTCAACCCCGCCGACGGCCTCATCCTCGCCGAGCTGCCGCTCGCTGGTAGCGGTGAACTGCGCGCGGCGGTGGCCGCCGCGAGGCGCGGCTTCGCCACCTGGTCGGCAATGCTGCCGCTCGAGCGGCAGCGGATCACGGCTAAGGCAACGCAGCTGATTCGTGAGCGCTGCGAGTACATTGCCAACATCCTGACCCTTGAGCAGGGCAAGCCGCTCGGCGAGGCGAGCCGCGAGGTGTCGCTGGCGGCGGATATCATCGATTTCCTCGCCGAGGAAGCCCGGCGGCTGCCGATCCGCGGCGTACCGCCGCGAATCGCGAACATCCTCAGCCAGACAGTGACGCGCGTACCGGTCGGGCCGGTTGCCGCCTTCACACCCTGGAACTTTCCGGCCAACCTCCCGGCACGCAAGCTCGGCGGTGCACTTGCCGCCGGCTGCAGTGTGATCATCAAGCCATCGGAGGAAACCCCGGCCACCTGCATCGAGCTGGTGCGGGCCTTTGCCGACGCCGGCCTGCCGCCCGGTGTGCTCAATCTCATCGCCGGCCAGCCGGCGCAGATTTCGAATTTCCTGATCGCCGATCCAGCGATTGCCAAAGTCTCGTTTACCGGCTCGGTGTCCGTCGGACGACAGCTCGGCGAGCTCGCGGCGCGGCATCTGAAGCGCTATACGGCGGAGCTTGGCGGCCACGCGCCGGTGATCGTCGGGCCTGACGTCGACCCGGCGGCGGTGGCGCATCTCGCGGTACCGGCCAAGTTCCGCAACGCCGGCCAGATCTGCGCTTCTCCGATTCGATTCCTGGTGCCACGCGCGCTCTACGCGCGCTTCCGCGACGCGTTCGTCGCCGCTACCCTCAAGCTCAAAGTCGGCTCGGGACTCGACGCCGGCACGCAGATGGGCCCGCTTATCCACGAGCGCCGCATCGGCGAGATGCAGCAGTTTGTCGACGACGCGCGGACATACGGCGCACGCGTGCTGTGCGGCGGCGCGCGGATCGAGCGCCCCGGCTTCTTTTACGCACCCACCGTGCTCGAGAACGTGCCGGCCGCGGCGCGCGCCCAGCGCGAGGAGCCCTTTGGTCCGATCGCGCTGCTCGATGTCTACGACACGGTGGACGAGGCGCTGGAGCGCGCCAACGCCCTGCCCTACGGGCTGGCCGCCTACGCGTTCACCAACGACCTGCAGTTGTCCTATCGGCTGAGCGCCGGCCTGGTCGCCGGCATGGTGGGCATCAATCACTTCGGTATCTCGCAACCCGAAACCCCGTTTGGCGGAGTCAAGAACAGCGGCCTGGGCAGCGAGAGCGGCCTCGAAGGCCTGCTCGGCTACACCGACGTAAAACTCGTGAGCGTCGCGTCGTGAGTGCGCCGCGCGGCCTGTTGCTCGATTTCGGCGGCGTGATCAGCGTTTCGGTGTTCGAGCGGCACCGCGAGACCGAGACAGCGCTCGGACTGCGTGCGGGCAGCCTCGGCTGGCTCGGGCCGATTGCGCCCGAGACCGACGCTCTCTGGCAGGCGATGCAGCGCGACGAGCTCACTGAGCGTGACTACTGGGCGCGACGCGCCACCGAGCTCGGGGCCGCCGTCGGCGAGTCGGGCTGGGACGTGCAGACCATGATGCGGCGCGTGCGGCAGACCGATCCGGCCGCGGTGGTGCGTCCCGAGATGCGGCAGCTGATCGCGGCGGTGCGCGCGCGGGGACTGCGACTAGGGATTCTCTCCAACGAGCTCGAGCTCTTCTACGGCGCGGAATTTCTCGGGCGCATGGGCATCGTCGACGAGTTCGACGCGGTGGTCGATGCCACCCACACCGGGATCCTCAAGCCGGACCCGCGCGCCTACGCGCAGGCGGTCGGGCAGCTGCGGCTGGCCGCCGAGGAGGTCCTGTTTGTCGACGATCAGTTCCGCAACATAGCCGGCGCCGTGAAATCCGGCCTGCAGACGCAGTACTTCGAATTGCGCGATATCCCGGGAAGCGTCGCGGCGATCACAGCGCGCCTGCGTCTCGCCCCCGGGCAAAGGCCCATATCATGAAACATCTCAGCGTGGACGAGCTCAAGCGTGCCAATGCCCGGCACGTATGGCACCCAATGGCCAGTCCAAAGTCGATGCATGACCGGCCCCCGGACATCATCGTGCGCGGCGAAGGCAGCTGGATCTGGGATGTGGACGGTCACCGGCTGGTGGACGGGGTGGCGGGACTGTGGTCGGTGAATCTCGGCTTCGGGCGCAGGGAAATCCGCGACGCGATCGTGGCGCAGCTCGACGAGCTCGCCTACTACAACGTCTTTCGTGGCACCACTCACCCGCGCGCAATCGAGCTCGCCGAGCGTTTGACGGCGCTGATGGAGCCCGACGGCGTCGAGGCGGTGTTCTTCAGCAACGGCGGCTCGGATGCCGTGGAAGGCGCGCTCAAGCTCGCGCGCCAGTACTGGAAACTGCAGGGCGAGGCCGACCGGGTCAAATTCATCTCGCTGCGCCAGGGTTACCACGGCGTGCACTTCGGCGGCATGAGCGTCAACGGCAACAGTAAGTTCCGCCGGCCGTACGAGCCGCTGCTGCCGGGCTGCTTTCACGTCGACACGCCGTGGCTGTACCGCAATCCCTACACCGACGATCCGGTGCGGCTCGGTGTGATCTGCGCTGAGCTGCTCGAGCGCGAGATTCTCTTCCAGGGCTCGGACACGGTCGCCGCGTTCATCGCCGAGCCGGTGCAGGGCGCCGGTGGTGTGATCGTGCCGCCGCCCAACTACTGGCCGGCCGTCCGGAGGGTGTGCGACAAGTACGGCGTGCTGCTCATCGCCGATGAGGTCGTGACTGGCTTCGGACGCACGGGTCACTGGTTCGGCACGCGCCTGTGGGGCGTGAAGGCGGATCTATGGTGCCTCGCCAAGGGCATCTCCTCGGGCTATATCCCGCTGGGCGCCACGGCGATTTCCGCACGCGTGGCGCAGGCCTTTGCCGCCTCGAGCTCGCCGCTCGCCACGGTCACTCACGGCTACACCTACAGCGCTCATCCGGTGGCCGCCGCCGCGGCGCTCGCCTCGCTGGACATTCTCGAGCGCGAGCAGCTGGTTCCCAAGGCGGCGGCCCAGGGCAGCTATTTCAATGAGCGGCTCGCCGACATCGCCCGGCACTCGAAACTGGTCGGCGACGTGCGCGGCATTGGGCTGATGGCGTGCCTCGAGCTCGTGTCAGACCGGGCGACGCGCGCCCCGCTCAAGGGCAGCGCGAACGAGACCGCTCTGGTGGCCCGTGAAGCCTACAAGCGCGGGGCGATGGTGCGCACCTCCGGGCCCAACATCATTCTCTCGCCGGCACTGACCATCGAGCGCAGTCAGATCGACCTGCTGTGCGATGCGCTCGCCGGGGCGCTGAAGAGCGTCGAGGGCTAGGCATGGCGCCGCAACAGCTCGGCCGCTGGCAGCTCTTCTCGGCCTCGATCGGTGTGATCGTGGCACAGATCGGCATGGTCTCGCTCACGCAAGGAATGGGTATCGGCGGGTGGGGCTTCGTAATCGCGCTCGTCGTGGCCTTCGCGATCGCCATGGCCAACGCGCTCGCGTACGCGGAGATGGCCCTGCTGATGCCCGGCGCCGGCAGCCTCGCCAGTTATGCCGAGGCCGCGATCGGCGACTTTCCCGCAATCCTGGTGGTGTTCGCCGGCTACGTCACGCCGGCCATCTTCGGCCTGCCGGCGGAACTGCTCCTGGCTGATCAGATCCTCAGGCAAACCCTGCCGCTGCCCATGCCCGCGTATGGCTGGCCGGTGCTGATCGTGTTGGTTTTCACGATACTCAACATCCTCGGCACCGACGTGTTCGCGCGTATCCAGACCGCGCTGAGCTTCACTGTACTGGTGTTCCTGCTGGTCACCGGTGTGGTCGCGATCGGCGGCAGCGGCGTCCTGGCCCATCCGGCCCACTTTGAGCACCTGGTAAGGCAGTTCGGCACGAATACCGAGGTGTTGGGACTGATCGCGCTGGCCTTCTGGGTGTTCGTCGGATCGGAATTTGTGACCCCGCTCGTGCCGGAGGCCGCCAACGCCAACCGCGACCTTCCCCGAGCCATGATTGGCGGACTGCTGTCGATCTTCGTGGCGCAGATGGTGTTTGCTCTCGGCAGCGTCTTCGTGGTGCCGCGCGAGCAGCTCGTCCATTCGGTAACGCCGCACTGGGATTATGCGATCGCAACCTTCGGTCCGGCGGCGCGCATCTGGTTCGCCGGCCTCGCCGTGATCGCGACGGCGAGCCTGATCAACACGGTGCTCGCCGCCGTGCCGCGCATGCTGTGGGGCATGGCGCAGAACGGGCAGGCGTTTCCGGTGCTGAGGGTCACTTACCGGCGCACCGGCACGCCGATCGTCGCCATTGTGTTCGTGGCCGCGCTGCCCCTGGCCGGGCTCGCGTGGTCGCGCGGCGACGTCAACGGGATTTTGCCGCTGATGATCGCCGCCGCCACCTCCTGGCTGCTTGCCTACATGCTCGCGCAGGTTTCGCTGATGATCCTGCGGCGTCGCTATCCGGCGCGGCATCGGCCGTTTCGGGTACCCGGACATCCCGTGGTGCCGGCGCTCGCTCTGATCGGCATGGGTTATGTGATCTTCAACTCGGCGCCGACACCGCAGATGGCGCCGCAGATCCTGCGCTACGTGGCGGTTGTGCTCACCCTATGGGCGATCGTCGGGGCGGCCTGGGTCAAGCTGGTGATGAAGAAGGGATTGTTCGAGCCGCGCGCGCTGCCGCCGGAAAGCGCGGCCGCCGAGCGAGTCTGACTCACCCATCCGAGCGGTAATTCAAGCAGGCGTATTTCAGGATGAGGCGCGGTTCGAAAGGCAAGGTAAAACGGGTGGCGCGCACGCGCAGGGATGCAGTTCCGCGGTTGTTCGCGCCCGACCGTCAACCGGTGAGCGCCGGCGCGATGCGGATCCTGCGGGCCGCGATCTGCCTGTTCATCAAGGCGGGAGGATCCGGGTTCACCACACGTGGCGTCGCCAAGGAGGCCGGTCTCAGCCTCGGCGCGGTGCAGCATTTTTTCCGCACCCGGGAACAGCTGGTGGAGGCGATGCTCGAGCAGTTTCTCAGCGAGTACCGGCAGGCATATGACCGGCTGGCGGCGGAACTGCCGGTGACTGGTGAGGCCCGCCTCATGGGGGCGCTCGACTACCTGGTCGCGGACGCCTGGCGGCCTGATGCACGGCGGTTTTTCTTCAATCTATACGCCCTGAGTTGCCACAGCCGGTTCGTGGCGCGGCTGTTCAATCAGGTCTACGCACACCACCGCCGGCGCATTGCCGGGTTCATCGGCGCCGCACGCCCGAATCTCAGCGAGCAGCAATGCTACGACTTTGCCCTCGAGGTGGCGGCGCTCCTCGAGGGGTTGATGATCTACACCGCACCGGGAGCCCGCAGCGTCCCATCGCGCGAGCACCTGACCGAGCTGGTGAAGGATTCCGTGCATCGCCTGATCACGCTGCCTGAACGGCGCTAAGCCTGGCTTTCGGTCCGTGATCGCCACCATGACCTGCGCATCCGTGGAACCGCTGAACTGAAGCGTCAGATTGCGCTCCGCAGGCAAAGCAAACGCCACTATCTTGTGGAGTCGCTGGCAGCCGCGCTGTCCCAGAAAGTCTGGAACTCACGAGCGGGCGTATGTGTCCTCCCCGAGGGCTTGCCAGACTTCGCCGCGAAAGCCACCGTGCTCTGCACCGCCAGCTTCAGCTCGTCCCAGGCCATCCGCCGGTGCATCGGCGGCGAGTTGCGTTCGCCGCCGACGCGACTGTCCCTTACGCTCGTCAAAGTCTATTGCGTCAGGGTCGTGACCGTCTTATAGGTGTTGCCGCTCAGCGTGTTACCGCTGACTCCGTTAACGCCGACCTGGGCATCCTGAATCGTGTTGTTGCTGACAGTGTTGCCGGTCTCCAGGAACAGGTACACGCCATTCGTCACACTCGAAATGTCGTTGTTCTCAATGACGACACCCGCAACCTCGCCGGACGTCTTCAAACCAATCCCGTCTGTTACGTCGAAGATCTGGTTGCCTGAAATCGTGAGCCCGGTACAGATGGGGAAACAAAAGACTCCAGTGGTGCTGTCGCCGCCCGCGTTGCCGACGACGACGGTATTCCCCGACACGGTCCCTTGCACGGTGCTCGTGACATACACGCCGACGCCGCAACCGCTCATGGTGTTTGAGCTGACCACGATCGTTGGGGCGTTCGCATAGATGCAGTTGGCACTCGGGCTGATTGGCGCAAGGGTGGTCGTTTTCACCGTGACCGTGGAGGTCGTCGATAAATCAATGCCAACGCCGTCAAAGTTGCGGACGCTCGAGTCGGTGACCGTCACACTGGCAGCGCTGGTCGCGGAAACCGGCGTGCTGCTCCCGCAATAACCGCCGCTGCCGTTGCTGACGTTGTGATTCCTGAGCGCGACTTGCTTGAGGCTGCCCGACGCGGCCGCGCCAAACAGGATCCCGGTCAGCGTTGCGGAGCAACCGCTGAGGGTGTTGGTGCCATCCACGCCAAGCGCGACCAGATTGACGCCTGCTGCCTGGATGACGATTTGCGCGAAGGCGCCCGTGAATGTACCGCCCGGTACCGTGACGACCGAGGCGCCGGTGTTGCCGGCGGTGTTGGTCACGCCGCGCAGCGTCAGCGGCGTCGCGATCGTAACCTGCTCGGGGTAGGTGCCCGGGCAGACCTGAATCGCGGCACCGGAGGGTGCCGCGCTCACCGCGGCCTGAATCGTCGTGTAGTGCGCCGAGAACGTTGCAATGCACGGTGTTGCGTTAGCGTCCACGACGATATCCGCGAATGCACTGGTTGAACCGAACAGCAGAAGTGCGAGCGCTGCGACAGTCCTGGCGGCGATCGCGGAGCCCGTGACAGCTACACAGGCACGATTGATGAGACTCATCATGACTTGCCCCTTTTTTTTAAGCGGCCGCCATTGCGGCGGATTACCGCGTTTTGAATGCAGGCGCCTTGGAAGTCGGGTCTGCGGAATGATGGTTTGCGATGATCATATCATCGCGGCGCAACGCCGATCCTGTTGCGCGCCGCCGCCGCACCTGGAAGCTGTGACTAGAGCGACGCAGCAGGCCGGACGCAGGCGACTCGCGCCGCGCACGCCTGCACCATCACTTCCTGGCGCCGAGCGCTTCGAAGCGCACGTTCTGGATGGCATACGATTTCCAGTCGCGGTAATCGAAATGCCACCACTCGAACTCATAGACGGTGAACCCCTCTGCTTCCATGTGGCGGCGCAACAGGTCACGCAACCGGCGTTGTTCCGCGCTGCCGCCGGCATAGGCAGGGTAGGCGCGCGGCGACATCTCGTCATACAGGCTGGGCATCTCGACCGCACGTCCGGTCTTCAGGTCGTACAGCGTGAGATCCACCGCGCAGCCGCGATTGTGGCGCGAGCCTTCGGCGGGATCCGCGACAAACTCGTGCTTGTCCGCCGGCGTCGCGTCCCAGAAGACTTTCGTTACGTACCACGGGCGATACGCATCGTGCACCAGCAGCCCATAGCCCTCGCCCGCGAGCGCATGCTGGACGCGCACCACGGCTTGCGCCGCGGGCCGCTGCATGAAGGCGCGCGCCTGGCTGTAGAGCGGTGTGCCGAGAAAATTGCGCGTCGTCGCATAGCGAATATCGAGCCTGATGCCCGGATCCAGACTCGTCAGCTCGACCAGGTCGGCCGGCCGGAACTCCCCGGGCTCGGCCGGCGGCGTCGCCGCCAGCGCCAGCGGCAGCAGCTCCGCCACCGGTCGCACCGGGGTGATGTGGAAGAACTGCGGAGCGTCAGCGACCTGCTCGGGCGACGGTGCCGTCGACGCGCATGCGACGAGGACGAGTACGCCCAGCACCCCTCCCCAGCAACGCCTCGCCCGGATTGCAGAATCACGCAGTGCGCACGCGGCCGTCATTACGGCAGCGCGTGCAGGGTCGTGTTGAAGAGGTACTGATCGTGGAAGTCGGTGCGCTCCCCTGCCTTCTTGCCGGTCACCGGTTGCAGCCGCGCCGACAACGGCTTGTGCCATTTCCAGGCAAGCGAGGCCACGTCGCCGTAAATGCGCGCCAGCTGCTCCACACTGATGTCGCCAGGATACGGGACGGTATCAAGCCCCGTGCCGCACACGGCGGAGTACGCGAGCAGTGAGTCGGTATTGAACGCGCCCTCGGTCCAGCGCTGCGCCAGCACCTTGTCTTCCATCACCGGAACCATGAGCCCCGCATAGCCGATCTGCCTCACCGGCACGGCCTTCACGGCAGTGGTGATGATGAGCGCCGCAGTCATGGTGCCGCTGGAGCCAAACCGCGCTCCGGTATAGGCCTCGATCGCTGCTCCGATGGACACGTCCGCGAGCGGCGCGGGCGTGGGATCGACTCCCATGAAGCTCCAATGCTTGTCGGCCGCCACCTTCAAGCCGATCGCCTCCGCCACCTTCGCGTGCACCGTCAGCTGCCGGGTGAGTTCTGCGACCGAGCCTGCGAAATCCCCGTGGGTGCGCGTGAATACCTCACGCACCACGTTGGCGCTCTCGAAACCGATCGAGAACTGCCCGCCCGCCCCGGTGTGGTAGGCACCCGGGTAAAACGGGCCGTAGGGCTTGAGCATGGCGGTGGCCGTGAAGTTGAAAGTGCCCTGGCTGTGCGGGCTGTGGTCGGCCACATAACGCACCAGCACCGCAGTCTCGTGGATCACTTTCCAGTGTATCCCGTCGTCAGCGGCGATGATCGCACTCGACTCGATGTTAGGGAGTGTGGCAAGCGCCCTGCCCAGCAATGCCATGGTGCGCGGATCCTCCGCGTCACCCATCATTGCCGGCCCCACGTTGGGCAGGAAGTTCTCCTTCACCGACAGGTCATCGAAGGCCTTGAGGAACGCGAGCGCCTGCGTTTCAGACTGCCCGCTCAGCAGTTCCCCGAGCGGCTGCGTCACGATGCGCAGACTTTGAACCTCGTAGCCGTGCTTCTCGAACTCGCCTTTGGCCGCGCGCAATACCGCCAGCGCCTCGTGCACCTCTGCGGGGTAGGTGGCGCGATCGAGGCGCACGAATGCGGTGATCGCCCGAACCTTCGGCCGCGTGTAGTCCCCGGCGTGCGCGCCGCCGCACACGATGAGGCCAAGCAGCAGTGCGCATAGCAGTCCTGGTGGCCGAGCTGTACGCATGACGCCCTCAGTGCGCGCCGGTGAGCGCGCTGTAACCGTTCCAGATGATCTCGATGCCAATGCACATGAGAATGAATGCCGACAGCCGCACCATCACTTCCAGTCCGGTCTCACCGAGCAGTCGGCCGATCTTGCCCGCAAACCGGTAGGCGAGATAAATGGTGACTGCGATGCCGAGGACCCCGAGCACCGCCCCGCTGGCGTGCTCCGCCAGCAGCGAGAAGCGCGGGATGCCGGCGGGCTTGCGACTGCCAATGGTGATGGCCACCGACATCGAGCCCGGACCCACCGTGAGCGGCATGGTGAGCGGATAGAAGCTGCCGACCTTCCTTCCCGCGCCTCCCTGCAGGCCCGCGCCGGAGTGATCCGACCACTGCTCCTGCGTCAACAGCTTCCAGCCCAGGGCTGCCACGACGAGGCCACCCGCGATGCGCACCACCGGCAGTTCGATGCCGAAGAATTCCAGCAGCCAGGGGCCCAACGCCATGGAACCGAGCAGCAACAGGAAACCGTTGACCGCCGCCTTGCGGGCCAGTACGCGGCGCTCGGCGCTGGGCAGACTCGCCGTGAGACCGAGAAAGAACGGCGCGGCCTCGATAGGATTGACGATAGGAAAGAGCCCGGCGAAGGTCAGCAGGAATGCGCCCGCAACACCGTTCACGGTGTTAGCGCCAGCGACGCAATGCGTGCAAACTCATTCACATGCGATCCCATCGGCAGCCCGTGCTAACGAGTATGAACGGCAGCATTCGCATTGTCACCGCAGCGGCGCCCGCATGAGCCGGGCGTTCGTGCGCGAGTCGGATGAGGACGGTTCGGCGCTGCCGGAACGGGCGGTGAGTCCGCATCCCAACTTCGTCACGCCGCGGGGGCTCACGGCCATCGAGACGCGCGTGCGCGGGCTCGAAGCCGAGCGGCAGGCCGCGCGCGCTGCCAACGACGCCGCACTGCGCGCGCGGGTGGAGCGCGATCTGCGCTACTGGAGTGCGCGGCGGGCGAGTGCCCGTGTCGTCGGGCCGGCGGCGGTGACTGAGCGCGTGCGCTTCGGCATGCGCGTCACGCTCGAGCTGGACACCGGTGTCCGGCAGGTATTCCGCCTGGTGGGGGAAGACGAAGCCGACGCAGCGCAGGGACTCTTAAGCTGGATGGCGCCACTCGCACAGTCCTTGCTCGGTAAGGAGGCCGGTGAAAGCGTGCCCTACCAGGGCACCGAGGCACAGATCCTCAGCATCGAACGCTGAGGCGACCCAGGCGGTGCGCGCGCACCTTCAAACGAGAACCGGCTCACACTTGCCGTCGCTGACACCCAACACCTCGCCCGCCGGATCAGGGATTTAGCACACAACAGCACCGCACATGCGACATAGTTCGCTGTGCACGGGCGCGTCCCGTGTTGCAATTCGCGCCGGTTTGTCAAGTGGTCGCTACGCCAGTGAGCACGCTGTTGCACGCGAATTTGGCCCCGCTGGGCCAGGGAGCCGCCGGATGAAGCGAGCAAGCGCCGCAGATCTTGGGGACGAAAGCTCCGAGGTCACCGGGCTGTTTCGCATTTCCGGTGACGTGCGACCGGTTGAGACGCTGTTTCGCAGCACCGTCGAGCACGCGCCCGTCGGCATCGGCTTCGCCAACCGCGACGGCAGCTTCCGTCACGGCAATCGCGCCTTCTGCACGCTGCTGGGCTTCACCGTCGAGGAACTCAAGAGCGAGTCCGTCGGCAGCCTCACGCACGGCGCGGATGCCGAGTCCACCGCCACCGGACTTGCGCGGCTGTGGAGCGGCGAAATCACCCACCTGGACGTGGAGAAACGCTACCTGCGCAAGGACGGCAGCGCGCTGTGGGTGCGCGCGACCATCTCACTGGTCAGCGGCGGTGGCCCGGATGCCGAGTGCTCGGTCGAGTTTCTGCGCGACATCTCCGCGCGCAAGGAAATGGCGGCCGCCCTGCTGCAAAACCAGACACTGCTTGGCACCGTCATCGCCGAACTGCCGCTCGCGCTCGTCGCCTGCGATGTCAGAGGCCAGGTGACACACTACAACCCGGCGGCGGCGCTGCTGTTTGGAATTCCTGAGGATACCGCCAGCGCCGTCCCCCGCAACCCCTATCCCCTCACCTCCCAGGTTTACCTGCCGGATGGTGCGACACCGGCGGCGCGCGAGGAGCGCCCGCTGGCCCGCGCCCTGCGCGGCGACAAGGTGAGTAACGCCGAGTTCGTCATCGTCCGCCCGGACGGCATGCGCCGCACGGCGCTCGCCAGTGCCCAGCGCCTGGTGGGTCCTGCGAGCCAGCCCCTGGGCGCGCTGGCGGTCGTAGAGGACATCACCGAGCGGCGACTTAATGAAGATGAGCTGGAGCGCGTGCACAAGCAGCTGCTGGTCGCCTCGCGCCAGGCGGGCATGGCGGAAGTGGCGACCAACGTGCTGCACAACGTCGGCAATGTACTAAACAGCGTCAACGTCTCGGCCAGCGTGGTCGCGGAGCGCATCCGCAAGTCCAAGTGCGTCGGGCTGACGCGGGTCGCCGCTCTGCTTAATCAACACGCGAGCGAGCTGGCTACGTTCCTCGCGAGCGCGCAAGGCAGACATTTGCCGGTCTACGTACAGGAGCTCGCGAGCGAGCTGATCGCCGAGCGCGACGCCGCCGTCTCGGAACTCGCGGCGGTGCGCAGCAACATCGAGCACATCAAGGAAATCGTCGCGATGCAGCAAGGCTATGCCAGGCGTGGCGGCATAACCGACACGCTGGACGTGCGCCTGCTGGTCGAGGACAGCCTGCGGATGAATGAGGGCGCGTTCAGCCGCCATGGGGTCACCATCGTGCGTGATTTCGCCGACGTGCCATTGGTGCAGGTCGACAAGCACCGGGTGCTGCAGGTGCTGGTAAACGTGATCCGCAACGCCAAGTACGCCTGCGCCGAGGCCTCCGGCGGTCCCAAGCGCGTGACCGTGCGCACCCGCGCGGTAAGCGGCGCCGTCTTGATCTCGATCATCGATACCGGCGTAGGCATCCCCAAAGAAAACCTCGATCGGATATTCAACCACGGCTTTACGACGCGCCCCGATGGTCACGGCTTCGGTCTGCACAGCGCCGCGCTTGCCGCCAAGGAGCTGGGCGGTTCGCTGCTGGCCGAAAGCGCCGGTCCCGGCAAAGGCGCCTCCTTCACCCTGACGCTGCCGCTGACACCGCCGGAGTCGGGCCATGCCGATTGAAGCTGACTTGCTCACCCACCGCATCCTCGTGATCGATGACAATGAGGCCATTCACGCGGACTACCGGAAAATTCTCTCCGGCCACGAGGACGGCAAGATGTCGGCGGCGGAGGCCGCGCTGTTCGGCGAGCAGCAACCCGTCAGCGGCCGCCCGAGTTTCGACGTCGATTCGGCAATGCAGGGGCGCGACGGCGTGGAATGCGCCCGGGCGGCGCTCGCCGAGGGTCGTCCGTATTCGGTCGCCTTTGTCGACATGCGCATGCCGCCCGGCTGGGACGGGCTCGAAACCATCGAACACCTGTGGGCACTGGATGCGGAAATCCAGGTGGTCGTGTGCTCCGCCTACGCGGACTACGACTGGCTGGAGCTGCTGAACCGGCTCGGGCACTCCGACAAGCTCATCGTCGTCAAGAAGCCCTTCGAGCCGATCGAAATCCTCCAATGCGCGAGCGCCCTGAGTCGTAAGTGGCAGAATGAGCGCGCGCTGAAGCGCCACGTCGAAAGCCTCGAGCTCGTGGTCACCGACCGCACCAAGGGCCTGGAGGCGGCGAACCGTCAGCTGCGGCATCTGGCATCTCACGACGCCCTCACCGGCCTGCCGAACCGCCTGCTGCTGGATGACCGGATCACGCAGGCCATCGCCCAGGCGGATCAGCAGGCGCACGAGTTTGCGGTGCTGGTCATCGACCTCGACCGCTTCAAGGTCATCAACGACTCCCTCGGACACCGCGCCGGCGATGACCTGCTGCGGGAAGTGGCGGAGCGTCTGAAGCGCGCGGTGCGCGCTGTGGACACGACCGCGCGCCTCGGCGGCGATGAGTTCGTACTGCTTCTCAACGGACCCGTCACCCAGTCGGAGGCCGTTGCGGTCGGCACGCGTGCCATCCAGTTGATGGAACCCTCGATGCGGCTGCTCGGCATCGACATCCACATCTCACCGAGCATCGGCATTGCCTTCTACCCGCGCGACGCCCTGAGCGTCGACACATTGCTGGCGCGCGCCGACGCCGCCATGTACAGCGCCAAGGAACGCGGCCGCAACAACGTCCAGTGCTATGCCGAGGGCATGAGTACGGTCACCCAGGAGAGCGTCAAGCTCGAAAGCGAGCTGCACGAGGCGCTGCGCAGCGGACAATTCGAACTGCAGTATCAGCCCAAGGTCGACACCTCGAGCGGTCGTATCAACAGCGCCGAGGCGCTGATCCGCTGGCGGCATCCGCAGCGCGGCCTGCTGGCGCCCGGCGCCTTTATCGGCATCGCCGATGAGTGCGGCCTGCTCGATGACATCGGTGAATGGGTGTTGTTTGAAGCCTGCCGCCAGGCCAAGGCATGGCAGCGTGCCGGCCTGCCTCACCTGCGGGTGGCGGTAAACCTGGCGCCCTCGCAATTCAGACTCGCCAATCTCGTCGATCAGATCCGCCGGGCGCTCGAAGCGGTGGATCTTGACCCGCAGCTGCTCGAAGTGGAGCTCACCGAAAGCGCGGTGATGAGCGACGCCGAGGAGTCGATCGTCATCCTGGAAGCGATCAGCAGCATGGGTGTGCTGGTATCGGTCGATGACTTTGGCACCGGCTACTCGAGTATGAGTTACCTGCGCCGCTTCCCGATCGACAAGCTGAAAATCGATCGCTGCTTTGTCGAGGAAATGACCCGGCGCCCGGAAGACGCATCCATCGTTGGTGCGATCATCTCCCTCGCGCACAGCCTGCATCTGAAGGTGATCGCCGAAGGTGTGGAGACCCCCGAACAGCTCGCACTGCTCGCACAACTCGGCTGCGATCAGTACCAGGGCTTTTTCTTCAGCCCGGCACTCGGTGCCGCGCAATTCATCGCCCTGGTTAAAAAATCCAACGCCGCGCAGCCAGAGCTTGCCGATGACGAAGCGGCACGAACCCACAGCAAGCTGGCGGGCGTGAAGCGCTCCCGCCGCTGAAGCCGTCCGCCCTGCCCCGGGCGGTCAAGAACCTGTAGACCCAAGTCGCGTCGCGTCGCGTTGCGGTGCAGCGCTGCGTGCTACGTTTTGCGTGCATTCGCATGGCGCAGAGGCTATAAGCGGTTGCCTGGGTACTCGCCTGGACTCACGTGTACCGGAGGCTGCCATGAAGAACGCCAAAGAAAGTCGTCTTGCCCGCTCCAGGTACTGCGCCAGCCGCCGGGCGCTGCTGAGATCGGCGACAGGTATCGCTGCCCTGGGCGCGCTCGGCGCTTCCGTTGTGGGGGTGCCGGAGGTCTCGTACGCGGCCGCCATGACCCGGGACAAGCGTGACAAGCTCACGCCCGATCAGATCCTGGAGGCGATGAAGCAGGGTAACGAGCGCTTCCGCACGGGCAAGATGTTGCCGCACGACTATCTTGCGCAGAAGCGGGCCACCATCGCCGGGCAGTATCCCGCCGCGGTGATTCTCAGCTGCATCGATTCACGCGCGCCGGCCGAGATCATTCTCGACGCCGGGATTGGCGACACCTTCAATGCGCGCATCGCCGGCAACATCGCCAATGATGATCTGCTCGGCAGCCTGGAGTTCGCCTGCGCAGTGGCCGGCGCCAAGGTGGCGCTGGTGATGGGCCATACCGGCTGTGGCGCGATCAAGGGCGCGATTGACGGCGCTGAACTGGGCAACCTCACCGGGTTGCTGAACAAGATCAAGCCGGCGGTGGACGCCACGCACTACGATGGCGAGCGCAGCAGCAAGAACGCCGCATTTGTTGATGCGGTGGCCGGCACCAACGTGCGCCTCACCATCGCTGCGATCCGGCAGCGCAGCACCGTGCTGGCGGCACTGGAAAAGGACGGCAAGCTCAGGATCGTCGGCTCGATGTATCACCTCGTGGGAGGCCGGGTCGAGTTATTCACCTGAAGCGTCGCATCGGGGAGCGCCCACCGCGTTACGGCTTCTCCCAGGACTCCGTGGCGAGGTTGTCGGCCCTGGGAAGCGAGCGAATGTAGGTGACCAGGGTCCACACGCCCTCTTCACCCAGCACTCCGCCGAATGCGGGCATGCCCTTCGGGCGCCCGTAGAAGATCGACATGAACACTTCCGCATCCGCACCGCCGTAGCGCCAGCGTCCCGCGCCCAGGTTCGGCCCCACCGCGCCGGTAGCGTTGGAGCCATGGCAGCCGTCGCAGTTCATCGCGGTGAACAGCAGTGCGCCGTTCGCTGCGACTGCCTTGTCACCCTGGTGGGGGTTGTGCAGCGTCCCGCCGGGAGGCACGCGGCCGCCGGCGGCCACGTGCGCCTCGTAGGCTACTGCCGGCGGCGGTGCTGCCGCGCTCGCGGCGCTCGTCGCCGCGCGCTGCTGGCAGGAGCTGAGCACCAGGGTCACAAGCGGCAACGCCATGAGCATGCGTGCGTTCATAAGCCGAAGATCCAGATCAGGCCGCCGGCGCTGGTGTGGCGCGCGATGTCCTTGACGTAGTCGGCCGGTGCGCGCAGGTCCGTGGGATCATCCGAGCGCACGTCCCCGGCAAGCAGCGCCCAGTCGCCCCCGATGCCGGCGTACACGGCGACATACTGCTTGCCGTCCGGGGCGCGGAAAGTGATCGGGTTGCCGACGACACCCGAGCCGACCTTGAACCGGGATAACAGCTTGCCGGTACGGGCATCGACGGATTTAAACCAACCGTCGAGGGTGCCGTAGAAAGCGACATCGCCCGCGGTCACCAGTGCCCCGCTCCAGTTGGGAAATTGCTCCTTGTCCTCCCACACCTTCCTGCCGGTCGCGGCATCCCAGGCCATGAATGTGCCGAGATAGCCGCCGGCACCCGCCGTGTACGGGCTGTTGATGCCCATGAACGGCGTGCCCTTCAGGTGGGAGGCAGGGGTGGCGCTGTAGTCCATGCACAGGTTGTTGGTCGAGGTGTAGAACAGATGCGTGCGTGGCGAATACGCCGGCGGCGAGGAGGGACTCACGCCGCCCTCGAGGCACGGGCAGATGTCCTTCACCGTGCCGCGCGACGCCCCGGTCTGCCTGGCCGGATCGATCACCGGCCGCCCGGTCTTAAGATCGATCGACCTGGCCCAGTTGACCGCCACGAAAGGTTCCGCGACCAGCAGCCGGCCCGTCGCGCGGTCGAGGGTATAAGCGAAGCCGTTCTTGTCAAAATGCACCAGCGCCTTGGTGGGCTTGCCCGCCACCACCAGATCCGCCAGCACCATCGCCCCGGTGGCATCGTAGTCCCAGTTGTCGTGCGGCGTGAACTGATAGGCCCACACGAGCGTGCCGTTCTCGGGCCGACGCGCGAGCACGCTCGCGGTCCACTTGTTATCGCCCGGCCGCTGTTCGGCGTTGTAGGGCGCGGCGTTGCCGGTGCCGTAGTAGATGAGTCCAAGGTCAGGATCGTAGGAGATCCATCCCCACACCGGCGCGCCGCCGGTGCGCCAGGCGTCATTGCTCCAGGTGCGCGCGCCGAGGTCACTGCCACTGTCGTAAGGAGGCCTGAAGGTCCCGGCGCTTGCCAGCATGTCGGCATCCGGTCCGATATTGCGGGCGGTCCACACCAGCGCCCCGGACTTAAGATCCAGCGCCTTGATCCACCCGTAGATCCCGAACTCGCCTCCCGAAGCGCCAACGATGACCCGGTCCTTGACCACCAGCGGTGCCATGGTCACGGTCTCGCCATTGCCGACATCGGCGATCTGCGTCTTCCACAACTCGCGTCCGGTTCTCGCGTCCACGGCCACCGTGTGGCCGTCGAGCAGGTTGTAGACGATCCTGCCGTCCGCGTAGAACGCACCGCGGTTGACGGTATCGCAACAGGAGACACCGATGGCGTTCGAGCTGACGTCCGGCCGGTATTTCCAGCGTAGCGGATAGCCCTCCTTCGTGAGATCGAAGGCATACAGCACGTTCGGCCAGGGCGTGACGACGTACATGGTGTCGCCGACGACGAGCGGCTGCCCTTCGTGCCCCGCCAGTACGCCGGTTGAGAACGTCCACACCGGATGCAGGTGCGTGGCATTGCGCGCGGTGATATCGGCGAGACGGCTGTAGCGGCTGGCAGCGTAGTCTTTCGCCGGCATCTGCCACTGCCCGTCATCGGCGGCGGCGGCCCCGGCGGGTGTCGCCGCGCGCACCAGCTTCGCACCCGCGCCAAACGTCGCGAGCGCCAGCACCATCACGATCGCCCCTGCCGGATTTCGCCGCATGGACTTGGTCCCCCTTATTGATTTGCCCTAAGGCTGGAACACCCGGGCGCGGCGGTCAAGGCGGCCTTCAGGCAAGCAGCGCCGGCACGCGCTTTGCGACCCAGCCGGTTGCCTGATCGTAGGCATGGCCGAGCTGCAGGACCGCGAGGTCCTGGTGATGGCGGCCGATGATTTGCATTCCCATCGGCCGATTTTGCGAGCCGAATCCGACCGGTACATTCAGCACCGGACCGGAAAGCAGACTCGCGGGCACGACCACTTCCATCCAGCGGTGATAGGTGTCCATCGCCACCGCGTTGATGCTCCGGGGCCAGTGCACGCTGGCATCGAAGGGAAACACCTGCGCACTCGGCAGCAGCAGGTAATCGACCTGCCGGAAAAGCCGCGTAGCGGCCCGATACCACTCAGAGCGCGCGACCGAGGCACGATAGACCTCAAGTGCGCTCAGGGAACGGCCGCCCTCGACTTCCCACTGCGCCTCCGGCTTCATCCGCGCGCGCTTCGCCGGATCGAGGTAGAGCGCCTCCAGTTCCCCGGCCACCAGCCACTGCCGCAGCGTCAGCCAGCTGTCCCACAATTGCGCCGGTGGTGACGGCAGCCGCACTTCCTCGATCACGCAGCCGATCGCTGCGAATTGTTTCAGAGCCTCACGGCAAAGCTCCAGCACGCCCGGTTCAAATGACAGCTGCCCGCCAAGATCCCCGAGCCACCCGAGGCGCGTGCCGCTGAAACTGCGTGCCAGCGACTGGCCGAAGGCCTGTGGATCCTCCGCGATCGACAGCGGCGCGCGCGGATCCGCACCTGCGATCACACTCATCAACATCGCGACATCGGTGACATCGCGCCCCATGGCGCCCGCACAGGATAACTGCTGCAGGAACAACTCTTCACCCGCCGCCGGGACGCGCCCGTAAGAAGGCCGGAAGCCAAACACGTTGTTGAAGGCCGCCGGATTGCGCAGCGAACCCATCATGTCGCTGCCATCGGCCACCGGCAACATCCGTAACGCCAGCGCCACGGCCGCACCGCCGCTGCTGCCACCCGCGGTCTTGCTCTGGTCGTAGGCGTTCAGTGTGGTGCCAAACACGGCGTTGTAGGTCTGCGAACCCAGCCCGAACTCCGCCGTGTTGGTTTTGCCGATGAGAATCGCGCCGCTTTTCCTGAGGCGCTCGACGAGAATGCAATCGTGTTCCGGAATGCTGTCCAGCAACGGCGAACCAAACGTGGTGCGGATTCCGGCCGTGAGCGCCAGGTCCTTCACGGCGTGCGGCAGTCCGTGCATCCAGCCGCGGTAGTCACCGTTTGCCAACTGGGCGTCCCGTGCACGCGCCTGTTGCAGCAGCAGCTCGCGATCCTGCAGCGATACGAGCGCGTTAACGCTCGCGTTCAGCCGCTCGATCTGTTCCAGATACGCCGTCATCACCTCTGAGCAGGAGGCCGCCCGCGAGCGGATGGTTGCGGCGAGCTCTGCCGCGCTCATGCGAACCAGTGCTGAAGCTGTCGCGCCTGGGCTCGCTCCCCCAAGGGACTTCATTTTGAGCGCTCGAGGGTACGGGCAATGTCGGCACGCTCCTCGACGGAGACGGGCCAGGTTTGGTCGCAGTTGCCGCAGTAGGCCTCGAGGTCCGCGCCAGCCTGCAGCAATTGGCTCAATTCCTCGCGCGCGTAACCGATTTGCGGCCGATCGTGATGGCACATGGGGCACTCGGCCAAAAATTGCACCACCCTGTCGTTCATCGCCGCCCGCCGCAGGCGCGCCCGTTGCTGAGCATGGCAAATTGGCACACTATCGATACATCCTTAGCGGGGGGATGGTCATGTTTCATCACGGCTTAGGTCTTCCGTGGCTTATCGTGGCGGCAATTATAGTCGTGCCGTTCTGGCAGCTGTGCAAGCGCACCGGACATTCGCCGTGGCTGAGCCTTTTGATCGTGCTGCCGGTGGCCAATCTGGTGCTGGTCTACTACCTGGCGTTTGCCGAGTGGCCGTCGCAAAAGGCCAGCGCCGCTTAGCAGCGGACGCGTGCGACGCGAATCAGCATGGACACACCCCTCGAGCTGCTGCAGACCAAAATAGCGTTCCTCGAGCGAGCGAACGCGGAGTTGAGTGACGTCGTTTTCAGACTGCACAAGGAAATTCAGGTGCTGACGGCGAAGATCAAGGACGTCTCCGAGCGCGTGCACGCAGCCCAGTCCGGTGCCGACGAGCGCCCGCCGCAAGACGAGCGCCCGCCCCACTACTGAGCTGCCCCTGCCGGCGCATGGAGCTGTCTTCGCACACCGGCGGCGAGCGCGACCTGCTCGCCATAAATCGGCGCTTTTACGACCTGCTATGGTCCAGCGCCCGCCTCGTCGAGCCGCAGCAGTTCAACACCTGGGCGCTGGTGCAGTCGCTGCTGTCCGCGTGCGGGCGCCGGCTCGAAGTTGCACCCGGCCTGCGACCACGCCTGCCGATCCGGGGTACGCAATTTGTGGACATCAGCGCGCCGGCGCTCATGAAACTGCGGGCGCGCGGCGCGCAGGTTGTGCTGAGCCAGGTGCGCTCCCTGCCCTTCGCCGCTGAAACATTCGATCTGGTGTGTGCCCTCGATATCATCGAACACGTCGACGATGATGATGGTGCGATGTCGGAGCTGTCGCGAGTTGCGAGGCCAGGGGGCGTTGTGCTGCTCTCGATGCCGCTGCATCCCTCGCGGTGGACTTCGTTCGACGATTTCGTGGGCCACAAACGCCGCTATGAGCCGCCGCAATTACTCATGAAGCTCGCCCGGCACCACTTGCTGGTCGAGCGCAGCGCCGTATTTGGAATGCAGCCGCGCTCCTCGCGACTGGTTGACCTCGGCATGTGGTGGCTCGTGCATCATCGCGAGCGGGCCATGTGGTGGTACAACCGGGCATTCATGCCGCTTGGATTGCGCATGCAGAAAGAGCTGCGGCTCACCGCCGGAATGATCGCCACGGACAATGTCGACGAGATACTGCTCGTGTGCCGCAAGGGCGCTGCCGCCGCCTCGCCCGCTGTTGAGGGCCGGCCGCCAGCCGCACCGTAACCTGCTGTCGGTCACGGGAGACATCGCGCGCGGCCAAAACAATTGCGCCATGATCGGCTGATGCAGATGCGCCGTACATTTGCGGTCATGGCGGCCGCCGGTCTGGTAGCGCTGCAGCTTGTTGCGGCCTGCTCTTCCGGAGGCACAGGCAACCCGGCGAGTCCGAGTGCGCCGGTAACCCCGGCCGCGGTCGCACCGAGCATCACGGCGCAGCCGCAAAATGCCGCCGTCGCGGCCGGCCAGAGCGCAACCTTCACCGTCACTGCGACCGGCACCGCGCCGCTGCTCTACCAGTGGCGCCGGGGCGGCAATGCGATCACCGCAGCCGTGGCCGCCAGCTACACGAGCGCTGCAACCAGCACCGCCGACAACGGCGCGATCTTCAGCGTCGTCGTCACAAACTCAGCCGGCGCGGCTACCAGCAACAACGCCGTACTCGCCGTCAACGCGCCGCTCGTGATCACCGCCTCCAGCCTGCCGGATGGCACGGTTCACAGCCCCTACACAGCCACCCTGCAGGCCACCGGTGGCCGGACTCCGTACGCCTGGGGGGTCCAGAGTGGTCAGCTGCCCGCGGGCCTCGCGCTGTCGGCAAGCAGTGGCACGATCACCGGCACACCCACGCTTGCCGGGAGTTCAGCATTTAGCCTCAGGGTTCAGGACGCGAGCGGGGCTACGGCAACACTGGCCGCGAGCATCGCGATCAGCGCCACTGTCGGCGGCACCAGTCCCTTCGGACACGTCGTCATCGTCGTGGAAGAGAACGCGAATTACGCCTCCGTGGTCGGCAGCTCGTCCATGCCTTACCTGAATTCCCTCATCAGGAGCTACGGCCTTGCGACCCAGTACTACTCCAACGGTCACGGTTCCATCACCGACTACATGATGCTCGCGACCGGTCAGCTGCTGACCGACAACGACAACGAAACGCCGGCAACCTTCCCGGTGTCGGTGAACAACGCCGTTCGCCAGGTGCTGGCTAATGGCAAGACCTGCAAGGCCTACGCCGAAAGTCTGCCGTACGTTGGCTACAGCGGCGGCGACACCGGCAACTATGCCGTACGCCATGTGCCCATGGCTTACCTGACAGACGTCCAGGACAGCGCCACCGGTAAACTCGATCTGGTGCCGTTTACCCAGTTCGCAACGGACCTGGCGTCGGGACAACTGCCCAACTACTCGTTCATCACGCCGAACCTGTGCGACGACGCCCACAACTGCGCGCTCAGTGTCGCCGATGAGTGGCTGCAGACCAATATCGCGCCGCTGCTCACCAGCAGCCCGTTCAAGGACGATGGCGTGCTGATCATCACCTTCGACGAGTCTGGCAACGACGGTACCCACGGCGGCGGGCGCGTTGCGACCTTGATCGTGAGTCCCAGGTTTTCCAAGCCCGGCTACCAGTCGACCACGCTGTATTTTCATCAAAGCGCGCTGCGCCTGATGCTGGAGGGTCTCGGGATCACTAACCTGCCAGGCGCCGCCGCAACGGCGCCGGCGATGTGGGAGTTCTTTACCTTTACGCCGCCGTAACAACAGCCGCGGCGCCGCGCTCCTAGGGCCGCGCTGGCGGGCCGGGCGGCGTGAGCGACGCCCGGCGGATGATGCTGGTCGCCATGGTGACGATGGAGGCGAGATCGCTCAGGTTGCCGGGCACCACGAGCGTGGTGCTCTCCTTCGCCATCTTGCCGAACTGCCGTACGTACTCCTCACCGATGCGCAGCTGCATCGCCTCGATGCCGCCGCGGTCGCTCAGGGCGCCGCCCACCTGGCGCAGGCCCTCCGCCGTGGCGGTCGCCACCGCGAGAATAGCCGCGGCCTGGCCGTCCGCCTCGTTGATCTGCTGCTGTTTGTTGGCTTCGGATGCCTTGATGACGCGCTGCTTGTCGCCCTCGGCGGCGTTGATCTTGGCGTCCCGCTCGCCTTCGGACGCCAGCACCACGGCGCGTTTTTCGCGCTCGGCGCGCATCTGCTTCTCCATCGCGGTGAGTACGTCCTTGGGCGGCGTGATGTTCTTGATTTCGTAGCGCATTACCTTCACGCCCCAGGCGACCGAGGCCTTGTCGAGTTCGGCTACTACGTTGGCATTGATAGTGCCGCGGGCTTCGAAGGTGCGATCGAGCTCGATCTTGCCGATCTCGCTGCGCAGTGTCGTCTGCGCCAGCTGCGAGATGGCGAAGTTGTAGTTGGTGATGCCGTAGGAGGCCAGGTGCGGATCCAGTACCTGCATATAGAGCACCGCGTCGACACCGACCTGCACGTTGTCACGCGTGATGCAGATCTGCTCGGCAACATCCAGCGCCTGCTCCTTGAGACTGTGCCGATAGGCGACGCGCTCGACGAAGGGAAACAGGATGTGGAACCCCGCGCTCAGGGTGCGGCTGTACTTGCCCAGGTTTTCGATGACGTAGGCGCTTTGCTGCGGCACGACCGTGGCCGTGCGCGCCACCACGATCACGACAATGAGGGCGAGAACAATAAAGGCGTACGAGGTGTACATGTGGGGCGTACCTGAAGGTTGACTAGTTTTCGGGCCGGACGAGCAGCGTAAGGCCGTTGACGCTCGCGACCCGTGCGCGCGTACCCGCGGGGATCGGGCCGGCGCCGTCGTTGCGCACCGTCCAGAAGCTGCCGCCGTACTCGGTCTGGCAGCTCTCCCCGGGAGCGAGGGCCACCGGCAGGGTAATCACGCCACCGGCGGGTCCGGTATCAACGCTCGCCTCGCCAGCGTGCAGCCGGTGGTAAATGCGGCTGCGGAACGTCACCATCGAGACCAGCGCCAGGACCCCGAACAGGGCCCACTGCGCCCATGGCG
Organism: uncultured Gammaproteobacteria bacterium; assembly: GCA_963718865.1. Classification (GTDB taxonomy): domain Bacteria; phylum Pseudomonadota; class Gammaproteobacteria; order Steroidobacterales; family Steroidobacteraceae; genus 13-2-20CM-66-19. The sequence continues at coordinate 831,843 of CAVRAE010000003.1, forward strand.
CAAGCGCCGGAGTCACGGCGGTTACCATGCCGACCACGATGGCCGCGCTGCCCACGAAGACCAGATAGAACTGCGCGTTCACGAACGCCAGTTCCGCACCGAGCAGTATCGCGCCGGCAATCACCCAGCCCCACCAGCTCATCTGAGCGCCCCTTCATGTGCCGCGCCCGCGCGCCCGCTGTAAGCGGGTGATTATAGGCTCGTACGCGCATCAAAACGGAACGAAGATCAGCCCATGCGGATTGTTCATGCCGACATAGATCGGCGTCATCGCGCCGCTGCTCGTGTCGGTCTGCAGCACCGTGCCCTGGCCGGCGCTGCAGGCCTGATTCGCGGGAAAGCCGCCCGGGCAGTCGATGCGGTAGATCAACCCCTGCGGGTTGTCGGCCACCAGCAGGAAGGGTGACCGGCGTGTTCCCCGGCAGCAGCGTCGCCGGCGTGCTGGACATGAGGGCAGGGGCTGCGTGGAAGGTGGTGCCGTCGTTGTTGAGCGTGATGGCGTAGAGTCCCGGCCCGGTATTGACTCCGTACTCAGCCGTCGCGCCGCTCGAGTCGGTGTAGTACGGCGCGAGATTCGGCGCCGGACTGGTGGTCAGCGCCGGATTTGAGGCACTGGCGTACACCACCCCATTGATGAGTTTCATGTCATCGAGGCCTCCGCCGCCGGACAGCGGCGCCTATCCGACCTCACGGTCTTCTGGGTGTTGGTGGTGGTGTCGATGACGGTGATACGGTAGCCCGGCCTCATGACGTATTCATTACCGCGCGGTGGCGCTCCTGGGCGAAGATAGGACTCATGAGCCCGACAGCACCCGCCTCCCGCGCCCTGCCAGGCGAGCCCAGCGCGCACGAGCTGGCGCGCCGGGCGCTGCTCGCTTTTCTCCTGACCTTCATGCTGGCGCGCGCCATGGTGTTCCTGATCATGGCGCGGCTGGTCCCCAACATGTACCTGTTTCTCAGCGACACGCACGTCCATCATCTCAACTACGGGATTTTTCTGCTGGCAGCGGTCGGGGCATACCTGCTGCTGGGCGCGCCGCGGGGAAACTCGGCGCGGCGCGCGGCATTTGCCTACGGCATCGCCATGGCGCTCACCTTCGACGAGTTCGGCATGTGGCTGCACCTGGGTGGCAGCTACTGGCAGCGGGCCAGCATCGATGCCATCGTGGTGGTCGCCGGCGTGCTGGCGCTGTTCGCCTATGCGCGCTCCATCAAGACCTTCGAAGCGCGGCACGTGCGGGCATTTGCCGCCCTCGCCATCGCATTGGTGATTTTCGCTGCCGTGCTCTACGAAGGTGCCGTGCGTATCGGCAGCGTGGCGGGATCGCGCCTGCAGCAGCTGGAGCTCGCTTCCTCACCGTGATGGCCATGCGCAAACCACACACCATTCTGGCCGCCGCGCTGGGATTGAGCGCGCTACTGCCCGGCTGTGCCGCGTTCCGCGCGTACGACAAGTGCGGTTTCAGCGGCTGCCCCGGGGATGCGCAGATCACCGCCGCGGTCCAGGGGTTGCTCAATCAGGATGCGGCGCTGCGGGCGCCGAATCTCATCTACGTACAGACACTCGATGGGGTGGTGTACCTGAGTGGCGAGGTCGCCACCGACCTGCAGCGCGAAAGCGCGGCGAGCACCGCGTTGCGGGCGCCGGGGGTGCGCCGCGTGGTGGACACGATCGGACTGGAGTTTCAGGGCCGGTGAGCACGTACCAACAGCGCATGCCGCTGATCCAGATGCTGCCCGGACTCAAGGCAAAACGTCTCGGCGAGATCGAGCTTGGCCGCCTGGTGCTTCTCGGCAACGCCGCGGATGGCAGCGCGAACGCCGGCATTGCCATTCGCGCCGACGCGCTGTCGCGTGCCGGCGATATCACCGAGGGAGTCGTGCGCCTCGGCGGCGGGCCGCTGCGATTCGAGCGCCACGCACTGGATGAAACCCTGGTCGCGATCGAGGTTGAATACGTGTTGGAGCCTGATCTTACCGGCGCCGCGGTGGGTCCGGCGGCAGCCGGCGACCTCATCGTCTCGCCCACGGGCGGCGCGGAGCTGGTGGTAACAGGCCCCTGGCAGGGCTTCGGCATTCTGGATATCCGCTCGGCGGTGGCGCGGCCCTTCGCGCAGGAAAGAGCTGCTGGCCTGCAGCTGAGGCTAGCCTGGCAACTCGTACATCGCGAGGAGCGGCGCAGAATTATTTTTGCGCGCGCTGCGCGCGAGCCGCGATTCGCTCCGGTGCCGCGCTACGCGAGTGAGCCTGACGGCGATGAACTCCCGCGCTACACCCGCGATCGCCAGAACCGTGGGGTACCGCGCTACACCGGGGATGAGGAGGACTGAGCGGCCCGCGCGGGCGGGATCGTCCGCGGCTCATTGCGTTGGTGTCGGCTCGGTGCGGGAAGCGGCGCTCTGCACACGATCGCGCAGACCCGCGAGTGCCGCGGGGAGATCCTTGCGCAGCGTGCGGCTCACCAGAACCTGTGGCACCCAGAACCCGGGATCGACATACACTTCGTACAGCACCAGGGTCGCCGACGCGTCAGGGGTTGGTGTCAGCAACCACGAGCCCACCTCATCCTTGAGGTCGCCGCTGATGCGCCGGAACTGGATCCGGTGCGGGCGGTCGTACGTGGCGCGCAGGACATAGCGCACGGTGGGCAGGAACCACGAGTATTGCACCACCTGCTCGAAGTCTTCCCAGCTGCCATCGGCCGCGCCGCCGATGCGGCTGCAGCGTTTCAGTCCCGGCACGAACAGCGGCGCTTGTTTGCAGTCAGTCATGACCCCCCAGATCGCTTCCGGGGACGCCTTGATGAGAACAGCGGCAAGTACGCGCCCGCGCGGGTGGCCGGGGTCAATCGCTGCCGCGGTGGTCACGACCACCTCGCCTGCCGCCAGGCGCTGCTGCACGCCGGGCGCCTGCAGCCAGCCATCCTGGGCGGCCCCCGCCAGCGGCAGCAGCACGGCTCCCAGCAGGGCAGCCATATTCAGTCTTCGCGCGTGCAACCGTGACCCCGCTCATCTTCCGGTGACAAGGATGGCTCACGCATCGCCGTTTGGGGGCGCACGCTGCCAGAGGTAAGTGCCCTGGGTACGTCGCCAGGTTCATTATCATGCGCGCCGCGCGACGGTGCGCTCGCGCCATTCTACCGCTCGCTAAAGTCCGTCATGGCGGCGCGCGCCACGCGGCCAGCCCGCACGGCAACCCCCTCGGCACGCAGACGCCGCGCCTGCTCCCGGAACTCGCGCGATGCCGGCGGGAAAACGATGCGGCCCCCGGCGCCCACCACCCGGTGCCACGGCAGGTTCAGCTCGCGCGGCGCCACCCGCAGCGCCGTCCCCGCCTGGCGGGCGCGCCCGGGGAGCCCGGCGGCGCGGGCAACGTTGCCATAGGTTGAGATGCAGCCGCGCGGAATCGCGCAGACCACATCCCAGATCGCCTGCAGCGCGGGACTCTCGCCGGCCGCGCGCGCCCTCATCCGTGGCCGAGCGTCATGGATGCCGGCCGCAGCAGGTAGAAAGCCACCGCAATCACCACCAGGTAGGCGAGCATGAAGAGCGTCCAGCCGAGGTTGTGCCGGATGACGTCGCCCTCCTTGCGCACGAACTTGCTGGTCGACACACCAACGCTGGCCGTCTGCGGCGCGATCGGTTTGCCGATTTCCGCGCCCACCGAGTTCAGCGTCGGCAGCAGCAACGGCGGCATGCCGAGCTGGGCTCCCACCAGCGCCTGGAACTTGCCGAACATCGCGTTTGTCGAGGTGTTCGAGCCGGACAGCGCTACGCCGATGAACCCGAGCAGCGGCGCCACGATAATGAACGCCGTCCCGAGGGTCGAAAATCCCTTGGCGAGAGATGAGGCCATGCCTGAGAAGTTGAAAATGTAGGCCAGCCCGAAAATAAACACCCCAACCAGCAGCGCTCCCCACATTTGTCTGAACGTACGGCGGAAGACCTCCCCGAGCTGTGTCCCGGAGAGCTTGCCCATGAGCGCGAGCAGCACCGCCACGATGATCCAGGAGGCGAGAATCGCCGAGCCGCCCACGTAGGGTGCGAACTTGAAGGTCGCGTTGATCTTGGTGTGAAGCTCCGGCGCCGCGGCACTCACCTGCGCGGTAAACCAGGCGATCTTCGGCAGCGGCGACCAGGGTCCCGTCCACAGGCCTACCACTACCAGCAGCACCAGGAACGGCATCCATGCCAGCGTCACTTCGCCGGTACTAAGGCCGTGCTGGCGCTGCTGCGCCGAATGGGCGCTATCGAGCACCTTGCCGCCGTAGCCCAGCACGTTCTTCGGCTGCCAGACTTTCAGCAACAGCAGCAGTGCCACAAAACACACGATCGAACCGGTAATGTCCGGCAGGTAGGGACCCAGGTAGACGGCGACGGGGTATTGGCCGGCGATGTAACCGAGCGAGCCCACGACTGCGAGTGGCCAGGCTCCCAACATGCCCTCCTTGCCCGACACCAGGTACAGGAGCACCCACGGAGGCAGGAGCGCAAGCACCGCAACGATACTGCCCACCGAGCCCGACAACGCCAGCAACGGATAACCCGTCACCGCCGCCAGCGCGATGATCGGCGCACCGAGAGCGCCAAACGATACCGGGGCGTTGTTGGCGATCGCGGCCACCCGAATGGCATTCAGGTCCGCGATGCCGAGGGAAATCAGGATGGGAGCCACCACCGCCCACGGGTAGCCGAAGCCGACCAGGCCCTCCAGCAGCGCGCCAAACGCCCAGGCAAAGAGCATGGTCTGCACGCGCACGTCCATGCTGCCCTGGGCTATGAGCCAACGGCGGAAGCTTTCGAACAGCCCGGTGATGGAAAGCGTGTTGAAAAGGACCAATCCCCAGAAGGTAATCCAGTCAACGTTCCACACGCCGGTTGCCGCGCCGTACAGGTAGGCGTGCACGCCGTCGGCCAGCGGCATTTTCCACACCCATAGCGCCAGCAGGAAGGTGACGATGGAGCCGAGCAGAGTCGCGAGCCACGCGGGATAGCGAAACACCGCGAGCAGCACCAACAGAAAGACCACCGGAATCAGCGCCACCAGGCACGTGAGCGGCAGGTTGTTCAGGGGGTCGATGAGTTGTGTGAACATCACTCCTCCGTCTTATGTTTTGAGGGCGGTTTTAAGCGATGGGGTGTCATGTTCCGCGCTGCGGCCGCGCGTGTAAAGCCGATCCGTCTCAGGACCGGCGCTCGTGCCGGCGGGTCGATGGGTTAGACTGTGTTTTGTATGGCTGCGCCGCAGGAAAACGCTGACGGGTTTATCCTGGAAACGCGCGCCCTGACCAAGGAATTCAAGGGATTCGTGGCGGTCAGCCACGTCGACCTCAAGGTGCGGCGCGGGGAGATCCATGCCCTGATCGGGCCAAACGGAGCCGGCAAGACCACCTTTTTCAACCTGCTCACCAAGTTCCTGATCCCGGATCGCGGCCAGATCCTGTATCGCGGCGAGGACATCACGCTCGCCAGGCCCGCGCAGGTCGCGCGCCGGGGACTGGTGCGCTCGTTCCAGGTGTCGGCTGTTTTTCCCCACCTGACCGTGCTGGAAAACGTACGGGTCGCGCTGCAGCGCAGCCTCGCGACCACCTATCACTTCTGGAAGTCCGCAGTGAGCCTCGCGGTTCTCGATGCTCGGGTGATGCAGTTGCTGCAAGCCGTGGACCTGGGTTCCTTCGCGGCAACCCCGGCGGTTGAATTGCCCTACGGCAGGAAGCGCGCGCTGGAGATCGCCACCACGCTCGCGATGGATCCGCAGCTGATGCTCTTGGATGAACCGACCCAGGGGATGGGATACGAGGACGTCGACCGGGTCACCGCGTTGATCAAGCAGGCGGCGGCGAACCGCACCGTGCTGATGGTCGAACACAACATGCGCGTCGTCTCGAAGATCGCCGACACCATTACCGTGCTGCAACACGGCCAGGTGATTGCCAGCGGCAGCTATGCGCAAGTGTCGTGCAACCCACAGGTCATGGAGGCCTACATGGGTTCGGCCGACGCCGAGTTGCGCGGCGCGCACGCATGAGCACCGAGCTGCTGCGAATCAGCGCGCTGCACGCCTGGTACGGCGAGTCGCACGTGCTGCACGGCGTAGACGCCCACGTCGCGCAGGGCGAAGTGGTCACCCTGCTCGGCCGCAACGGCGCCGGGCGCACGACCACGCTGCGCTCGCTCCTTGGCCTGGTGGGACGCCGCTCGGGGTCGGTGATGATCTGCGGGCGCGAGGCCATTGGCCTGGCACCGCATCAGATCGCGCGCCTCGGGGTCGGGTACTGCCCCGAGGAGCGCGGCATCTACTCGAGCCTGTCGACCGAAGAGAACCTCATGCTGCCCCCGCTCCTGGGGCCTGAAGGCATGCCGGTCGATGAGATCTACGCTATGTTTCCCAACCTGGAGCAGCGGCGCGGCAGCCGCGGAACGCATCTGTCGGGCGGCGAGCAGCAGATGCTGGCGCTGGCGCGGATCCTGCGCAGCGGGGCTAAGCTGCTGCTCCTGGATGAGATCTCGGAAGGGCTGGCGCCGGTGATCGTGCAGGCGCTCGGCCGCACCATCCACCGGCTTAAGGAGAAGGGCTATACCATCGTCCTGGTGGAACAGAATTTCCGTTTCGCGGCGCCGCTTGCCGACCGCTTCTACATCATGGAGCGCGGCCGTATCGTAGAAGGCTTCGCGGCTGCCGAATTGCCAGGCAGGATGGCGATGCTGCACGAGTTCCTTGGGGTATGACTTCGGGTAACGACTAATAAGGAGAAGGCGATGAACTTCCGAACCTTGGGCGCGGTAACGCTCACCGTATTCCTGGGCGTGATGACGCAGCGCCCGGCGCTCGCCGCCGGCGACGAAGTCGTGATCGGTGATCTGGATGACATGTCTGGCGTGTACGCGGACGTCATGGGCGCCGGCGGCGTCGAGGCCGTCAGGATGGCGATCGCCGACTTCGGCGGCACGGTTCTCGGCAAGAAGATCACGCTGCTCACCGCGGACCACCAGAATAAGCCCGACATCGGGGCCTCAAAGTTCCGCGAGTGGGCGGATCAGAACGGCCTCAACATGCTGCTCGGTGGCTCCAACACCGGCGTCAACATCGCCATGGCGAAGGTGGCAGCCGTGAAGAGAGTGCCGCTGTTCCACATCGGCCCCGGCGGCGCCTCGCTCACCAACCAGGACTGTACGGCCTACTCGATCCACTATGCCTACGACACGACCTCGCTCGCCAACGGCACCGCGACCGCCATCGTCAACGGCGGCGGCAAGACCTGGTTCTACCTGACCGCGGATTACGCCTTCGGCACACAGCTGCAGGACGCGGCTTCCAAGGTGGTCGAGGCACACGGCGGCAAGAATGTCGGGGCGGTACGCGTGCCGCTGGGAGCCGCCGACTTTTCCTCCTTCCTGCTGCAGGCGCAGGGTTCCGGGGCGCAGGTGCTGGGACTGGCGAATGCCGGCACGGACTTCAGCAACTCGTTGAAGGCCGCCAACGAATTTGGCATCACCAAGAGCATGAAGCCGGCGGCGCTGCTGGCCTTCATCAGCGACATCCACAGTCTCGGGCTCAAGACCGCGCAGGGCCTGTACCTGACCACCGCCTGGTACTGGGACCTGAACCCGGAGACGCGCGCATTCGCCAAGCGCTATTTCGCCAAGATGAACCGCGAGCCGAGCATGGACCAGGCGGGCGCCTACTCGGCCACGCTCACCTACCTGAAGGCGGTCAAGGCGGTCGGCAGTACGGATTCCGACAAGGTCATGGCGCAACTGAAGAAGATGAAAATCAGCGACATGTTCACCAAGAGCGGCTACGTCCGCGCCGACGGCGCCATGATCCATGACATGTTCGTGATGCAGGTCAAATCGCCGCAGGAGTCGAAGTACCCCTGGGACTACTACAAGCTGGTGAAGACCATGGACGGCGAAGAGGCGTTCGGCCCGATCACCGGCCTGTGCCCGCTCGCGCCCAGGAAATAAGAAAACTTAAGCGCGCGCTGCCCCGGCGGGAAAGCCGGGGCAGCGCTTAAGCGCCAACTGACGTGAGCGAAGTCTTCGGCATTCCGGTCGCGGTCATCCTCGGCCAGCTGATGCTCGGGCTGGTGAACGGCTCGTTCTATGCGTTGCTGAGCCTCGGGCTCGCGGTGATCTTCGGCCTGATGGGCGTCGTCAACTTCGCCCACGGCGCCTTCTACACCCTGGGGGCGTTCGCCGCCCTCCTCGGCCTGCAGTATTTCGGGATCAATTACTGGGCCGCGCTTCTCATCGCGCCGCTCATCGTCGGGATCGTCGGCATCATCGTGGAACGGCTGTTCCTGCGGCATCTGTACCGGCTCGATCCCCTGTACGGCCTGCTGCTGACCTTCGGGCTGGCGCTGATCGCGGAAGGCTCGCTGCACCAGGTATTCGGCGCCAGTGGCCAGTCCTACCCGGTTCCTGACAGTCTCGCCGGGATCCTCAATCTGCATTTCATGTTCCTGCCGTTGTACCGGGCGTGGGTGATCGTCGCATCCCTGGTGGTGTGCTTCGGCACCTGGTTCGTCATCGAGCGCACGAGTCTGGGAGCCACGCTCAGGGCCGCCACGGAGAACGCGCCACTGCTGCAGGCCTTCGGCGTCAATGTGCCCATCCTGAAGGCCGCGACCTATGGCGGTGGTGTGGCGCTCGCCGCGCTGGCGGGCGTGCTCGCATCCCCGGTGGTGCTGGTTAACTCGCACATGGGCACCTCGCTCGTGATCGTGGTGTTCGCCGTGGTGGTGATCGGCGGCATGGGCTCGATACTCGGCGCCATCGTGTCGGGACTGGCGCTGGGGGTGATCGAGGGCTTCACCAAGGTCATCTACCCGGAAGCCTCGAACATCGTCGTGTTCATCATCATGGCGCTGGTGCTGATGATTCGGCCGGCGGGACTGTTCGGCAAGGAATGAGCGTGCGCCGCGTCGCCATTTTCTACGCACTGATCGCCGTGTTTGCGCTATGCGTGCCGTGGCTGGGGATTTACCCGGTGTTCATGATGAAGCTGCTGTGCTTCGCCATGTTCGCCTGTGCTTACAACCTGCTGCTGGGCTTCGGGCGCATGCTGTCGTTCGGCCACGCGGCATTTTTTGGCTCGGCAGCCTACGTGACCTCCTGGCTCGTGACCGCGCACGCCTGGGGACCCGCCACGGCTATCCTCGGGGGTGTCGCGGCCGCCGCCGGGCTCGGTTTCGTCATCGGCGGCATCGCCATCCGCCGTCATGGCATCTACTTCGCGATGATCACGCTGGCGCTGGGGCAACTGGTGTACTTCGTGTGCCTGGAGGCGCCTTTCACCGGCGGCGAGAACGGCCTGCAGGGCGTGCCCCGTGGAACGCTCTTCGCCCTCCTGCCGTTACGCTCCGACGTGGTCATGTATTACCTGGTGCTCGCCGTGTTCCTTGGTGTGTTTGTTTTCATCCGCCGCGTGGTCCATTCCCCCTACGGGCAGGTGTTGAAGGCGATCCGCGAAAACGAGCCACGCGCCATCTCGCTCGGCTACGACATCAACCGCTACAAGCTGCTCGCCTTCGTGTTGTCGGCAACCATCGCCGGGCTCGCCGGCTCGCTGAACGCACTGGTGCTCGGCTTCGCAACCCTCACGGATGTGCAGCAATCGACCTCAGGGGAAGTGATCCTGATGACGCTCCTCGGTGGCACGGGAACCTTCTTTGGTCCGGTGGTCGGCGCCGCCATCGTCGTGACGCTGCAGGAGTACCTCTCGGACATCGTTGGCGGTTGGGTGACCGCCATCATCGGTGCGATCTTCGTCGCCTGCGTGCTGTCCTTCCGCCGCGGTATCGTGGGGGAGCTTGCGGGGCGGCTGCTGCGTACCGAACCTAAGTCGCCGGTGGCCGGTGCGCCAGGGTGACGGCGCTCGACAGCGGCACATCCTGCAGCGACACCGTCCGCACGTCCGGGAAAGACGCCTCCACCAGGCGGCTGAGCACCTGGCCGGGCGGGGTTTCAAGGTACAGCCGGCAACCCAGCTCGTGCAGCAGCGTCACCGAGTCATGCCAGCGCACGGGACGCGAGACATTGAGCACCAGATCCTCCATGACCTCCTGCGCCACGATGGTGGCGCGGGCGCGGTGGTTGCTGACGTAGGGGATGCGCGGCCGCTGCCAGTCCACACCAGCAGCCGCCACACGCAGCTGCACCGAAACCCCATCCATGAGCGGGCAATGCGACGGTATGACCACCCGCAGGGCGCGCACGGTGGCGCCCTGCGCATGCGCCTCCTGCACCGCCAGCGCCAGTGCCTGCGCGCCTCCCGAGACCACGATTTCGGTCGGTGCGTTGACGCTCGCGAGGTACAGGGGCGAGCGCTCACTCACCCGTGAAATGAGTGCCAGCACCGTGCGCTCCGGCAGACCCAGGATCGCCGCCATGCCGAATCCGGCTGGCGTGGCGTGCGCCATGCTGTCCCCGCGCACCTTCACCAGGCGTAACGCGTCAGCGAAGCCGAGCGCTCCGCAGGCGACCGCCGCGGCGAACGCCCCCACCGACAGGCCGGCGACGGCGTCGGCCTCCACACCCTCGGCCCGCAGCGCGCGCGCGACGGCGAACCCCGCGATGACGGTGCCGAGCTGCACGGCGGCGGTGGAAGTGAGCGCCTCCGTGCTATCGAGTTGCTCCAGGTCCGTACCGAGGACCTGGCGCGCCTCCTCAAGCGTGGCGCGCACCGCCGGATGCTGCGGCAGCCGCCGCAGGTAGCCAGGGGTCTGCGCACCCTGTCCCGGAAATAACAGCGCCACCCACATCAGGCGGCCACCGCCCCGGGGGCCCACGGATCCGCCACCCGCGCGACGCCGCTTGATGTACGCAGAAGGACGCCACCCGGCGCGCGCACATACTCGGCCAGCGCCACGCCGCCGTATGGGGTTTCCAGCAGCGCGTCAACCTTCACGGGCAGCGCGGCCAACTCAGTATGCAGCGCCAGCGCCGCCGCGCGCGCAAGCGGCTTATCGGCGCGCACCATGATGTCGAGGTCACTCTCAGGCGTCGCGGTCGCACAGCCACTGGCAAGCTCAAAACCGACGCTCCCGGTCGGCCCCCAACACGAGCCCAGCCCCAGACGCCGCAGTGTCTCATCGACCACCCCCAGTGCTGCGAGCGCCGGTACGCCGAGGCGGCCGGCATGAGCGTGCCAGCTGCGCCGTGCCGCGAGCTCAGGCGGGTCCAGAGACTGCACGACGTCGCAGGCCTGCAGCCACGCCGCAAAACGCTCGGCGCGCGCGCTGCCGCGCACGCCCACCGGGATCAATCCGCCGCGCGGCGCCGCGCGCCGCACGACCACCCACGCAGCGCGGCGCAGCGCATCCCTCACCCACGGCGGCGCCGGCGCGTCGCAGCGCAGGGTGTCGGCGGCGCCGATACGCAGCAGCGTGTGGGTGCGCATGTCAGGGGGCATCCCACTGCTCACTCATGCGCCGGCGTACTTCTATTGAGGCACCGCGGGTCTCGCGGGCTGCCGGCGACGCCAGCCGCTGACCCAGGTCGCGCGATCCACCGCGCGCATCTGCGACGGCGGCGATGAGCTCGGCACGCACCCGTTCAAGGTCGGTGGCAGCCGGCGCGTCGGCGTCGATGCCCTCGATGAGCTTGTGCACCAGTCCGAGTTTTGCGAATGAGCGTACATCGTAGGCCATCGGCGCGATGCGCTCCCCGAGACCCTCCACCTCGGCAACCGTGCGGCGTGTCACGCGCGCCGCGGCCTCTTTACTCATGGCGTGCACGAGTACCTCGGGGGAATCCAGCGCGAGAATGCGATTCCCCTGGTAGCCATGACACAGGAATGCGCCCGACATGGCTTTGCCTACCAGCAGCGCAATCACCGGGTGCCCGGCAAGGCGCGCGCTGGCGTAGGCATCGACAGCCGCGGCCCCCGCGAGATGAATCCCGAGGAGCTCCTCGCGCCGGCCGTAGGCCTGGCTCGCGACGTCAACGATTGCCACGATGGGTCGCGCGCGTGCGCCCCGATCGGCCGCCACGGCGGCGCGCACGTGGCACGCCAGAGCCCAGGCCTCGTCCACGCCAACTTCACCCTGGCGTGCGCGCGCAAAGCGGTTGCCCGCATCCGGTACCACCGCGATGAAGCGCGCAGTCTCGGCGCTAAGCGGCGCGTCGGCCACCCGCACCGTTCGCGGGCCGGTTGCGGCAAGTCCCTCCTGGCCGCTGAGCGCCCGCATCCAGACGAGGCCACGCTGCGAGAGGCCGGCCGCTGCGCTCATGGTGCGTCCTCGCGGCGCCACAGATCCCGCAGTGCCAGCGGCGCGGGCGGCGCCTGCACGTCAAGGTGCGCAAGCCGGCTGGTGAAACGCCCGACCTGCTCACTGCGCGCCGGCGCCGGTGGCTGCGCAACAGCGCGCCGCACTGCCGCTGCGATCTCTTCGACGTCATCTGCCACCAGCAGGTCGCTGAGTCCGGTCGCGTAGCGCTGCTCGCCGCCCATGAGACTCCAGACGAGCGCCCGATCGCTGGCATCGAGCTCGGCGATCCCCGCTTCCTGCTCGATCACCTCCGGGCCGTTCATGCCGAGGCGCGACTGGCGCGTCATGATGAGCGTGCTGCACAACGCCGCGGCGAGTGACATGCCGCCAAAGCAGCCGACAATGCCGCCGACCACGGCCACCACCGGCACGTGCCGGCGCAACGCCACGATGGCCGCGTGGATTTCCGCGATGGTCGCGAGCCCGAGGTTCGCCTCCTGCAGCCGCACGCCGCCGGTCTCCAGCAGCAGTACCGGCCGCACCGGTGAGCCGCGCTCGCAGTCCCGCAGCGCGAGTTCCAGCGCAGCCGCGATTTTGGAACCGGAAACTTCCCCGATGCTGCCGCCCTGGTAGCGGCCCTCGACGGCCGCGATTACCGCGGCCTTGCCGTCGATGAGGCCGCGCGCGATCACCACACCATCGTCGGCCTGCGCGACCACGCCCTGCAGCGGCAGCCAGGGAGATTTCACACCATCGAACGGACCGAGCAGCTCGCGGAACGTGCCCGCGTCCAGGATTTCACGCGCGCGCTCGCGCGCCAGCAATTCGATATAGCTGCGGCGGGCGAGGAAGCGTTCGCGGGAGCTGGCAGCGCTACTCACGTGCGCAGCGCCTCGGCGGCCTGCTCGAGCCTGAGCATGACCACCCCGGGCGTGGCGCCGAAATCATTGATCTCGATCAGCGCGGCACCCTCAAAGCGGGTGAAGAACCGATCCAGCACGTTTTTCCACACGGCAGCGAATCCATCCACGCTGGTGGTCACGCTGACGTGCGCCTGTGCGTCGGGCGAGGGTTTGAGCAGCACTTCCAGATCCCCGGAGCCGACGACACCGACGTGCGCGCGGCGGCTGAGATTCTGGCGTGCGGGGTAGGTGAAGCTCAGGCGTTCCATGGCGGACTCCAGGCTGCAGGGGATTGCATGTCATCCAGAAACAGGCAGGCGGCGAGCAGGTCCGCGCAACCGCCAGGGGAAGCAAAACGGCGCAGCAGCTGCGCATCAAGCGACAGGAGCGCCTCCCAGCCTGCAGTCGTGGCGGTGCCGCCCAGTGCGAGCACCCGGCGCGCGCCACGCTGGGCGACCTCAACCGCCGGCCAGCCGCCCCGGTGCAGCAGGCACGTGTCATCCAGGCTTCCCATGATCGCCATCAATGCATCCAGCCGGGCGCGCGTTTCGCCGGCGCCGCGCCGGCGCGCCGCGCGCAGCGCCGGCAATCCGAGCTTGAGAACATGCGGGAAGCCGCTCACGGCTTCACCGCGTGCACCGCCCACCCCGTAGCGGCGGCAGACCGCTGAGCCGTTGCTGGGGGTCTGCGGCGCGTGCCGGTCGGGTAGTCGCGCCAGCGTCGCGGCGATGGCCGCGATCTCCCCGAGCTCCCCGCCGGCCTCAGGCATGGACAGCGCGGCGACCAAAAGACCCATCACCCATATGGCGCCGCGGTGCGCGTTGCTGCCGCCCGTGGCCGCCAGCATGCACCCTTCAGCCTGCCGGCCGATGGCCCCCAGCTTCTCGCGCAGCTCAAGGTCCGCCGCGGCGCCGTGCGCGTGCAGCGCCATGCTGTAAAAGCTGCCGCGCAGGGAGTGCGCCGAACGCAGCAGCCGTTGCAGATCAAGGTCGTGGTGCGCACCCGGTCCGCGCTGATCAACCAGCGCGGGTTTGGGAGTCAGCATCGCCTCGGCGACCAGTGCACGAACGGCGTGCTCGGCGAGCCGCCGGGCGCGCTCGGCGCCCGGGCCTTGCTGCTGGCCCCCACGGATGCACCGGGGTAACGGCGCGACGGCTGGTGCCTGAGAACGCATGGCGGCCTCACCAGCTGCGGAAGCGGTCAGGTGGCTTGTACAACCCGTCCGACCAGGCGACCAGATCCTCGATGCTGCGGGCGGCGAGCAGCGTGCGGCTGGCGTCCGCACGCCGCACACCAAGGTCTTCCGGATAAGCGACGATGCCGCGCGCACGCAGCTGCGCGCTGCGCTTCGCATCGGCCTTAAGCCCAATCGCGGTGGCGCCCGCGATCGCCGCCAGCGCCGCGCGGCGTTCTGCCTCGCCTTGCGCCTTGTAGAGATAGGCGATGCCCTCCTCGCTCACCACGTGGCTGACATCCTCGCCGTAGATCATCACCGGTGCGATGGGCATACCGCTGTGCTTGCCAACCGCCACGGCGTCCAGCGATTCGACCAGCGCTGGCACGCCGCCGCGGCTGAAGGTCTCGACCAGCTGCACCACGAGCTTGCGCCCGCGCACGATCGGTGCGTCCGCGGTGATGAGGCTCAGCCACGCGCTCGTGCTGTGCCGCCGCCCTTTCGGATCGTGGCCCATGTTGGGCGCGCCGCCGAACCCGGCGAGGCGACCGAGCGTCACCGTCGAGGAATTGGCGTCACCATCCATCTGCAGCGTGGAGCCGATGAACAGGTCGACGCCGTACTGGCCGGCCAGCTGGCACAGCACGCGGTTGGAACGCAGGCTGCCGTCGGCGCCGACGAAAAAAACATCCGGACGCGCGCGTACGTAATCCTCCATGCCCACCTCGCCGCCGAAGCAGTGCACGCTCTCGACCCAGCCGCTTTCAATGGCGGGGATCAGCGTCGGGTGCGGATTCAGCGCCCAGTTGCGGCAGATCTTGTGCTTGAGCCCAAGGGAAGCCGCGTAAGTCGGCAGCAGCAGCTCGATAGCCGCGGTGTCGAAGCCGATGCCGTGGTTCAGGGAAGTGACCCCGTGGCGCTCGTAGATCCCGCGGATCACCATCATGCCCATCAACACCTGCAGCTCGGTGATGTGGCGCGGATCGCGCGTGAACAGCGGCTCCAGTGCATACGGCCGGTCCGCAGGCACGATGAGATCGACCCAGGAGCCGGGAATGTCGACCCGCGGCAGCTCATCGACCACTGCATTCACCTGCGCGAGCACGATGCCATGACGGAACGCCGTCGCCTCGACGATGGTGGGCGTGTCCTCGGTATTCGCTCCGGTGTAGAGGTTGCCGAAGCGATCGGCCTGTGCCGCGCAGACCAGCGCCACTTTCGGCGTCAGGTCCACGAACATGCGCGCGTACAGCTCGATGTAGGTGTAGATCGCGCCGATCTCGAGTTTGCCATCTTCCAGCAGTTGCGCGACGCGCAGGCTCTGCGGCCCGGCGTACGAGAAATCCACCCGCCGCGCGATGCCGCGCTCAAACAGCGTCAGGTGCTCGGGACGACTGATGCTCGGGATCAGCAGGTGCAGGTCGTGCACCTGGGCAGGATCAACCTGGGCCAGCGAGCGCGACAGGAAATCCGCCTGTTTCTGGTTGTCGCCCTCGAGCGCGACGCGGTCGCCGGGACGCAGCAGCCCCTGCAGCACCGCTATGAGGCTCGCACCCCGCAGCAGCTTGCCGTCGAGGTGGGCCGCGACCCCTGCGAGCCTCGCCGCCTTGTCATCGCGCAGCTGTGTCCAGGAGGACCGTTGGGGATTGCGCATGTTGCGGTTGAATGTATCACTCGGTGTGCATGCCGAGATTTCTGATCAGGAACGCATAGATATCGGCGTTCTGATCGATCGCCTGCGACAGGGTGCCGCCTCCGCCGTGACCGGAGGCGTGCTCCAGGTACAACAGCACCGGCGCGGATCCGGCCTGCGCCGCCTGCATGGAAGCTGCGAACTTGAAGGAATGCATGGGCATGACGCGCGTGTCATGGTCGCCGGTGATAATGAGCGTCGCCGGGTATTTCGTTCCCGGATGCACGTTGTGCACCGGCGAATAGGCGTACAGCGCCTTGAACTCCTGCGGGTCCTGTGGGGAGCCGTAGTCGCCCACCCAGCCGGCGCCCTGCCCGAACTTGTTGAAACGCAGCATGTCCATGACGCCCACCGCCGCCACCGCGGCGCCATACAGGTCAGGCCTCTGGGTCACGCACGCGCCGACCAGCAGTCCGCCGTTGGAGCCGCCGAGGATGGCGAGCCTCGGCGTCGAGGTGTAGTGCCGCGCGATGAGCCACTCGGCCGCGGCGATGAAGTCATCGAACACCACCTGCTTGTGGGTGCGGATCGCCTGCCGGTGCCATTTCTCCCCGTACTCCCCGCCACCGCGGATGTTGGCGATGGCGTACACCCCGCCGAGCTCCAGCCACGCGATGTGCGCGGGACTGAAGGTCGGCAGCGTGGAAATCCCGAACCCGCCGTAGCCGTAGAGCAATACCGGGTTGTGGCCGTCGAGCTTCAGCCCCTTGCGAAAAGCGAGCGTCATGGGGATGCGCGTCCCGTCCTTGCCCGGATAAAACACCTGCCGTTCCTCGAACCGGCTCGGGTCAAACGCCACCTTGGGCGCACGGAATACCGTGCTGCCTCCTGACTTCAGGTCGTAGTGGTACACGGTTGCGGGCGTGATGAGATCGCTGAACAGATAGAAGGCCTGCGTGTCCTGCGGGCGGCCTTCGAAGCCAACGGCGGTACCGGGGCCGGGCAGTTTCACCTCTTTGTGCAGGGCGCCGTCGAGCCCGTAGACGAGCACGCGGCTGCGCGCATCGTGCAGCCTCCTGACGATGAGCTGGTGATCCACCAGCGTGACGCTCGTCTGGGTGAGATCGATCGCATCGGCGCTGTTGGGCAGGACGTTCTGCCAGTGCGCACGCCCGGGTTGCTGCGGGTCGATGCCGATCACCCGCCCGTTCGGGGCATCCAGCGTGGTGAGGAAATACAGTTTGCCGGCGTCCGCCCCTACGTAGATGTACGCGGCCTCGAAACCGGACGTTACCGGTACCGCCTTAAGCGGCTCGGTACTCAGGTCCACGAGATAGATATTCTCGAGGCCCTTGTCTCCCACTTCGCCCTCGCCGGCGGCGATGACCAGCCAGCGGCCATCCGTCGAGAGGTGCGGCTCGTACTGCCAGTCCCGGTGCGCGGGGTCCGAGAATATGAGGCGGTCGGCGCTCGCGGGCGTGCCCAGCGCGTGGTAGTACACGGCATCGCCCGCATCCTGCGTGGCGAGCTCCTGTCCGGCCTGCGGCGCCGGGAAGGCGCTGTAGTAAAGCCCCTTGCTGTCGTGCGCGAACGCCGGCTCGTAGTACTTGGTGTGCCGTGCCACGTCCGGCAGGTCCTTGCCGGTGTCCAGATCCCGCACCCGCCATTCGACCCAGTCAGAACCGGCTTCCGATACCCCGTAGGCGAGGTGTCTGCCGTCACGCGCGGGCACGTAGCCGGTAACAAGCAGCCTGATGCTGCCGGACAGGGCATTGGGATCCAGCGCCACCGTTCCCGGATCCTCCAGCTGCCTCGTCGTATACAGAACGCTCTGATCCTGGTGTCCGCTGCTGCGGGTGTAGTAGTAGCGTCCGCCCTCCTGGAACGGCAGGCCGTATTTCTCGTACCGGTAGAGCGCGGCAAGGCGCGTGCGCAGCCCGTCGCGCTCCCGGATCCCTGCCAGGTAGTCGTCCGTCAGCTTGCCCTCGGCACTCACCCAGGCACGGGTCGCGGGAGAATCCAGCTCCTCCATCCAGCGGTATGGATCGGCGACCGCCGTGCCGTGGTAGTCCTCGACCACGTTGCCGCGCGCTGCCGGCGGGTATTTCAAGCCGTCGGCCTGCGCGGCCGCGCACAACAACCCGGTCGCGAGCGAAGCCGCGACGCCCGCGGGCAGATTCCACCGTGCGGATATACAGCGTGACATGACGTGGCGACTCCCCTCTTACGGATGAAGCTGCGGGCGATTATGCCCAGCAGACCTGCGTGGCGTAACACTTCCGCAGCGTGAGACCCGAGCGCCGGCGCGGGGGTCCTTGTAGTATCCGCGACATGCCGCAGCACATCGGGATCATTGCCTGCTCGGCCGAAGGGGCGGCGTTGTGTTACCGCACCATCTGCCTCGAGGGTGCGCAGCTGCCCGGGTCGCACGCTCACCCCGAGATCACGATGCACACCCACCCGCTGGCGGCTTACATGCAGCACATCGAGCGCGACGACTGGGCCGGAGTCGGGGAACTCATGCTGTCCTCGGCCAACAAGCTCGCCAAAGCCGGCGCGCGCTTTCTTATCTGCCCGGACAACACCATTCACCAGGGGCTGCCGTGGATTGAACGGCGGCTGCCAAGACCCCTGCTGCACATCGCGGAAGTCGTGGCCACCGAGGCCCTCGGGCGCGGCTACAAGCGACTCGGGGTGACCGGCACGCGCTACCTCGTCGACAGCGAGGTCTACCCGCAGAAGCTCACGGCGCGCGGGCTCGAGTATCTGCGTCCCATTCCCGCCGAACGCGCCGAGATCAACCGCATCATTTTCGATGAGCTGGTGTGCGGTGTCTTCCAGGGCACGGCGGTGGAGTATTTTCAGCGGGTGATGGGCCGGATGAAGAACGAGGGCTGCGACGCGGTGATCCTTGGCTGTACCGAGATCCCGCTCATCATGAACGATTCCAACTCGCCGCTGCCGACGCTCGACTCCACCCGCCTGCTGGCGCGCGCGGCACTGCACCGGGCGGCCGAGGGCGCCGGCGCACGCGCCTAGGAGGCTGGGCGCGCGCTGCTGAGCGGCAGCTCGCGTCTTACTTCGCGAACTTGAAGGACAGCTTCACCTTCGCCCGGTAGGCCTTGACCTTGCCCTTGTCGACAACCATGTCCAGCTGCTCGACCTCGACGATGCGCAGATCGCGCAGCGACTTCGAAGCCTGGGCCACCGCGGCTCCCGCGGCCTTCTCCCACGACTCGCTGCTGGTTCCGACCAGTTCGATGATCTTGTAGACGCTGTCGGCCATGGAATTTCTCCGTGTGCTTATTGTTCGCAGCCGCGCGGCCGTCACGGCCGCGCGGCGCAAGTCATGATGCTGCTGACCCCGCGCAATTGCAACGCGGCGGGCGCCGGCGAGCGCCTCACTCAACGCTGCTGCGGGCCGCTCGCTGCGCGCCGCGGCGCGCAGGCGTGGTGCGGGTCTGCGCCGGACGGCGCCACACGGGCCGCCGCACCAGTGTGCTCTTGCCAAACAGCGACTCGACCAGATCCACCGCCAGCACCGCGGTGCGATTGTGCACGTCGAAGGCCGGGTTCAACTCCACGATGTCGAGCGATGCCAGGCGGCGCGTGTCGGCGATCATCTCCATGCACAGCTGCGCCTCGCGGTAAGTAGGACCGCCGGGCACCTGGGTACCGACGCCGGGCGCGATTTCCGGATCAAGGAAATCCACGTCGAAACTCACGTGCAGATGCGTGTCGGCATCAAGGCCCGCAAGCGCCTGTTCCATGGTCTGGCGCATGCCCATTTCATCCACGCAGCGCATGTCGAACACATCCAGTCCCTGCTCGTGCACGAACCGCCGTTCACCCTCATCGACACTGCGGATGCCGATCTGCCGCACCCATGAGGGCTCGATCGCCGGCAGCGCGCCGCCGATGTGCGTGAGCGGACGCGGCCCGAAGCCGCACAGCACCGCCAGCGGCATGCCGTGCACATTACCGCTCGGCGAAAGTTCACTGGTGTTGAAATCCGCGTGCGCGTCCAGCCACAGCACGCGCAGCTTCCTGCCCGCCTCGCGACAGTGGCGCGCGACCGCGCTGATCGAGCCGATGCCGAGGCAGTGGTCACCGCCCAGGAGGATCGGCAGCCGCGAGCGCTGCAGTTCCGCGTACACCGCCGCGTGAACCAGCTCATTCCAGCGCACCACCTCGCTCAGGTGGCGATAGCCCTCTACCGGCGGCTGCCAGGGATTCCCCGGTCCACTGAGATTGCCCAGATCCACGACCTCGAGCTCGCGGCCGCGCAGCGCCGCCGCAAGCCCCGCCACGCGCAGCGCTTCGGGTCCCATGGACGCGCCGCGGTCCGCAGCTCCTACATCGGTGGGCGCGCCGATGAGACTTGCCGTGCGCCGGATCACGCCAGTACTCCCGGGCGGGCGGCAACGCTGGCCGGCTGCGGCACCAGCAGGGCAAACAGATCCTTGGGATCATCCAGATCCGGCACCAGATCAATCTGCTGCTGTGCGCCGCGCTCCTCGTGATGAATGCGCAGCAGGTAACGCAGCGATGAGAAATCCTCCAGGGCAAAGCCCACCGAGTCGAAGATGGTCACGTCGCGCTCGCTGGTGCGCACGGCTCGCTCGCCGGCGAGCACCTGTGCGAGCTCGGTGACCGGAAAACCGGCGTCCAGCTGCTGGATCTCGCCCTCGATGCGTGACTGCGGCTCGAACTCCACCACCACGCGCGCGTCGGCACGCAGCAGGATCTCGCGGTGCAGCTCGGTCTTGCCGGGGCAATCCCCGCCCACGGCATTCAGGTGCATCCCGGGCACGATCATGTCCGGGGTGAGGATGGTGGCGTTGCACTTGTCGGCGGTGACGGTCGTGATGATATCGGCGCCCGCGACGGCCTGCGCCGTCGACGCGCAGCGCACCACCTTGAGTCCTGTCAGACGCAGGCGCGCGAGGTTGCTTTCCAGCTTGTCGGTGGCGCGGGCGTCCGTGTCGTACAGACGCACCTCACGGATGCCCAGCATGTGATGGAACGCGATGGTCTGGAATTCGCTCTGGGCACCGTTGCCGATGAGCGCCAGCACGCGGCTGCCGGCCCGGGCCATGCGCCTGGCGGCGAGTGCGGAAGTTGCCGCCGTGCGCAGCGCGGTGGTGAGGGTGAGCTCCGACAAGAGCAGCGGGTAACCGGTCTGTACATCCGCCAGCACCCCGAACGCGGTGACTGTGAGCAGGCCCACCGCGGTGTTCTGCGGATGCCCGTTCACGTACTTGAAGGCATAGAGCCGCCCGTCGGAAGCGGGCATGAGCTCGATGACCCCAACGCTCGAGTGCGTGGCATGGCGCGGCGACTTATCGAACGCGCTCCAGCGCAGATAGTCGCGCTCGATCTCGGCGGCGAGTTCCTCGATGAACCGCGCGGTCCCGCGCCGTGCAACCAGTTCCTGGACGCGCTCGATACCGATGAAGTCGACCATGGTGTTCTCCCGCCTGTACGTCCATGGTCCAACGGGATGAAACCAAAACAAAGACAGAAAGCTGTACAAATTTTGACGTTAATTGATCATACTGCCACACTAAATTGACGTTCTGATCATAGGGCAAACCCATGGACGACACCGACCGCCGGTTGATCGGTCTGCTGCGAAACGATGCCCGGGCCTCGGTGGCGTCTCTTGCCAAGGCGCTGGGTGTCGCGCGCGGCACCGTGCAGAACCGCATGTCGCGGCTGGCCGCCGACGGCACCATCGTCGGCTACACCGTGAGGCTAAAGCCCGACGTGGAGGAGCAGCGGATGCGTGCCTTCATGACGGTGTCGGTCGAGGGCAACCAGGTGGACGCCGTGCTCAAGTCGCTGCGTGGCGAGCCGTCGGTGGCGGCCCTGCACAGCACCAATGGGCGTTGGGATATCGTCGCGGAGTTGCGCGCCGACAGCCTCGAGGGTTTTGATCGCGCGCTCGCGCGCATCCGGCTCATCGAGGGTATCTCGCAGACAGAGACGAGCCTGCTGCTGTCCACGTTCAAGTTCTGAAGCCCCACCGCCGCGGCGGCGCCGGTGCGCTTCAGTACCAGTGATCGTCCGCGCTATCCAGCCCCTCCCAGACATCGACCTTGCCGACTCCGCGGTCGGCGCGGAACGATCCGAAACGGCCGGCGTGAAACGCCAGCGGTGTCCCGAGCTTCTGCTCAAGGCCCAGCACCTCACCGATCACGATCAGGTGATCCCCCGCGCCCTGCAGCGCGTGCACCCGGCAGTCAAAGCGGCACAGCGCGCCGGCGAGGTGCGGGTGGCCGTCGAACTTGTCGGCGGTGCGGCGTGAAAAGCGCAGCGCCAGCTCGCGCTGCTCATGACACAGCACGTGCACCGCGAAGCTCGCCCCGGGGGTGAATGCGGCGACGCCGCTGCTGCCGCTCGCCAGGCACCACAGGACGAGCGGCGGCTCGAGTGACACCGAGGTGAAGGAGTTCGCCGTCATGCCGAAAAGCGAGCCGTCCGGCCGCCTGGCCGTGACGATGGTCACGCCGGTCGCGAACAGACCGAATGCGTCGCGCAGGTCGCGGGTCGAGAGGGGCGTAGTCAAGCAACCACCTTCAGAAGTAATAGCGGCTAAGCGTATCAGCGACGCACACCGGCTTCTCACTGCCCTGCAGCTCGATTGTGACCTGGGTCTTCACCTGCACGGCGCCACCCCCGACCTCCCCGGCTGACAGTATCCCGGCGCGGGCGCGGACCTGCGAGCCGGCACGTACGACCGCCGGAAAGCGCACGCGATCGCAGCCGTAGTTGATACACAGCTTCGCCGCCGGCGCCGCGATGAGCTGCGGCAGAAAGTGATACGCGAGGGCGAGTGTCAGGAAGCCGTGGGCAATGGTGGCTCCGAACGGCCCCTGGGCGGCGCGTGCCGGGTCGACGTGAATCCACTGGTGGTCATCGGTCGCGTCCGCGAAGGCGTTGATGCGCGCCTGCTCGATAGTGAGCCAGCCGGTCGGGCCGAAGCTGCGGCCGACGGCGGCCTGGAATGCCTGCGGCGAAGCGAACGATTCTGTCATCTGAGCAGCCCCAGCCAGTCGCGGTCCCTGGGTCCATAGGCTACAAAAAACGGGTTGCGCACGTCCGCCCTGGTGTTGTATTCGAGCGGCGCGCCGTCAAGGCGGCTGACCACCCCACCGGCCGCCGTGACCACCGCATGTGCCGCCGCCGTATCCCACTCGCTCGTCGGCCCGAGGCGCGGGTACACGTCCGCGGCACCCTCCGCGACCAAACACAGCTTCAATGCGCTCCCCACGGGCACCAGCGCATGGGGCCCCAGCCGCGCCAGAAATGCCGCCAGCGAATCGCCCGCGTGCGAACGGCTCCCGACTACGCGCACGGGCGAGGAACTGCGCGCCGCGACCTGGATCTTGCGGCAGGCGCCACCGCCATCCTGGCGCCAGGCGCCGTTGCCTTGCAGACCCTGGTAGCTCGCGTCGGTCACCGGCACATGCACTACTCCGAGCGCGGGCGTGTGGCCGTCGATGAGCGCGATGTTGACCGTGAACTGCCCGTTACGGTCGAGAAACTCACGTGTGCCGTCAAGCGGATCGACGAGCCAGTAACGGCCCCACTGTGAACGCTCGGCAAAGGAGCTCTGGACCGACTCCTCGGACAGCACCGGCAGGGCGGGAGTGAGCGCATTGAGGCTCTCCACAATCAGCCGGTGCGCGCGCAGATCCGCTGCCGTCAGCGGTGATGCATCGCTCTTCAGGCGCGTCGCAAATTCACCGCTGGCGTAGACGGCGAGGATTTCGTGCGCCGCCCGCCGTGCAATATCCGCCACGCGCCCCAGCAGTTCACGGGTCGCCGCCGTCATGCGTCGCCGGTCCGCTGCGCGGCCGCCACCTGCTCGATGATGCGCTGCGCCGCGCTGTGCGCGTCCATGGCGGTCGTGTCGATGCGGATTTCCGGCTGCTCGGGGACTTCATAGGGCGAATCGATGCCGGTGAAGTTCTTCAGCTCCCCGCGCCGCGCCTTGGCGTACAGGCCCTTGACGTCGCGACGCTCGGCCTCCGCCAGCGGCGTGTCGATGAATACCTCGAAGAACTCCCCGGGCGCGAACAGATCGCGCGCCATGCGCCGCTCGGAACGAAATGGCGAAATGAAGGACACGAGCACGATGAGGCCCGCGTCCACCATCAGGTGCGCGACCTCCGCCACGCGCCGGATATTCTCGACCCGGTCCTGCGCGGTGAAGCCGAGATCCTTGTTCAGTCCGTGGCGCACGTTGTCGCCATCGAGGAGGTAGGTGTGCCGGCCCTGGGCGGTGAGCAGCTGCTCGATGCGGTTCGCGATGGTCGACTTGCCGGCGCCCGAGAGCCCCGTCAGCCACAGCACGCAGGCCCGCTGTCCTTTGTGGCGCGCGCGCGCCTGCTTGTCGATGTCGAGCGCCTGCCAGTGCAGGTTCTGCGAGCGCCGCAGCGCAAAGTGGATGAGACCCGCCGCCACGGTATTGTTCGTGAGCCGGTCGATGAGAATGAAGCCGCCCAGCGCGCGATCCACGGCGTACGGCTCGAACACCAGGTCACGATCGAGCTGTATCTCGCAGACGCCAATATCGTTGAGCTCGAGCCGCTCCGCCGGCAGCCGCTCGAGTGTGTTGACGTTGATCTTGTGCTTGAGCGGCGTCACGGTGGCGGCCGCGGTCGTGGTGTGCGCCTTAAGAAGGTAGGTGCGCCCCTGCAGCATCGGCTCCTCGTGCAGCCATATGATCGTCGCTTCGAACTGGCGCGCCACCTGCGGCGGCGCATCGCTGGCAGCGAGCAGGTCGCCGCGGCTGACGGCGAGCTGGGTGTCCAGCGTGAGCGTCACCGACTGCCCGGCCTGCGCGCACTTAAGATCCCCCGCGGCGGTGACGATGCGGGCGATACGGCTCTCATGGCCCCCGGGCATCACCCGCACCGGATCGCCCGGGCGCACCGTGCCGCTCACGATCTGGCCGGCAAATCCGCGGAAATCAGCGTTTGGCCGGCTTACCCACTGGACCGGAAAACGCCAAGGCTGTCCCTGTGCCTCGTCCACCACCACGTCCTCAAGGTATTCCAGGAGCGCGGGACCTGCGTACCACGGCATGTTGGTCCCACGGTGCACTACATTGTCGCCGTGCACCGCGGACAGCGGAATCGCGGTGATGTCCTTCAGGCCAAGAAGGGCGGCAAAGGCGCGATACTCCGCGGCGAGCGTCTCGAACGTGGCGCGCGAGTACCCGACCAGGTCCATCTTGTTGACCGCCAGCACCACGTGCGTAAGCCCCATGAGGCTCGCCAGGTAGGTGTGGCGGCGCGTCTGCGTGAGCACGCCCTGGCGGGCATCGAGGAGAATCACCGCGAGTTGCGCGGTGGAGGCGCCGGTCACCATGTTGCGCGTGTACTGCTCGTGCCCGGGGGTGTCGGCGGCGATGAACTTGCGCCTAGGCGTGGCAAAAAAGCGGTAAGCGACGTCGATGGTGATCCCCTGCTCACGCTCGGCGGCGAGGCCATCGACCAGCAGCGCGAAATCCGGCTCGCCGCCGCGCGTGCCGGCGCGCTTGGAGTCGCGCCTGAGCGCCGCGAGCTGGTCCTCCGGAATCAGCTGCGATTCGTACAGCAGCCGGCCGAGGAGCGTGGACTTGCCGTCATCCACGGACCCGCAGGTGATGAACCGCAGCAGGGATTTGCGCTCGGGGGAGGGCCGCGCCGCGTCGGCCATCAGAAGTAGCCTTCCAGCTTCTTGATCTCCATCGAAGCCGCCACGTCGTGATCGATCACCCGTCCGGCGCGCTCGGAGGTTCGCGCCAGCAGCGTTTCGGTGACGATCGCCGCCACGGTGTCCGCCTCGCTCTCGATGGCCGCGGTCAGCGGGTAACAGCCGAGTGTGCGGAAGCGAACTTTTTTCAACGCCGGCTGCTCGCCGGGTTGCAGTGGCAGCCGCGCGTCATCCACCATGATGAGCGCGCCGTCGCGTACCACCACCGGTCGCGGCGCCGCAAAGTACAGCGGCACGAGCGCAATCTGCTGCGCCTGGATGTACTGCCAGACGTCCAGTTCGGTCCAGTTCGCCAGCGGGAACACCCGCAGGCTCTCACCCGCATTCACGCGCGTGTTGTAGAGCGACCAGAGCTCCGGCCGCTGCTGCTTCGGATCCCAGCGGTGATGGGAGGAGCGAAACGAGAAAATGCGCTCTTTGGCGCGGCTCTTCTCCTCGTCGCGGCGGGCGCCGCCAAAGGCGGCATCGAACCGGTGCTCATCGAGGGCCTGTTTGAGAGCCTGGGTCTTCATGACGTCGGTGTAGACGCGCGAACCGTGTGTGAAAGGGTTCACTCCGCGAGCGAGCCCTTCGCGGTTCACGTGCACCAGCAGCTGCATGCCCGCTTCGCGTGCCACGGCATCGCGAAACTCGTACATGGCGCGAAACTTCCAGGTGGTATCGATGTGCAGCAGCGGAAAAGGCGGCCGACCCGGGTAGAACGCCTTTGTGGCCAGGTGCAGCATCACCGCACTGTCCTTGCCGATCGAGTAGAGCATCACCGGGCGGGCGCATTCGGCCACCACTTCCCGGATGATGTGGATGCTCTCCCCTTCGAGGCGCTGCAGGTGCGTCAGCGCCCTGGGCAGCGCCTCGCTGGCGGGCGCGACTCGGCTCATGCGGGTACTTTCGGCAGCATCGGTGGGCCCAGATCATAGGTTGTTGACACGGTTTTCGTGTAATTCCCTGTGCATCTGCCTGCCAAACCAACCTGAACTCCCCGCCCGGCGGCCGGTCAAAGCGGACATGGAACCGCGGGGCTGCAAGCTTGCGGAACAGGCTGCCGAGGTGGCCCTGATAAAAGCACGACCAGTTCGCTGGAGTACCCTGCCCCGCCGTGATTTACTGCCACCCGTGATCCGCCAAGCGACCGCACGTGCCGGACTGTTGGTCCCGCTTTGCCTGCTGTGGCTGCCCGCCGCCGCCGGTCAGGGGGCCCCGACCGCGCCGGACACGCCGGCAGCCCCGGCGAGCGCGGTAGCCAGCGCCGCTGCCGGGGTTGCCACCACGCTTCCAGCCACCCAGGCGCAGCTCCCGGAGGTCGTAGCCGAGCAGAACGAGCCGAAGTTCGTCGCGCCAACGCGCCGTGACCGGATCGGGCGGATCTGGGCGCCGGTGATGATCGACGGCAAGGGACCGTTCCGCCTGGTGCTCGACACCGGCGCCAGCCATTCGGTCGTGATCCAGCGCACCGCGGATCTGCTGGCGGACCCGAAAATGGACGAAATGATTCACGTTACCGGAGTCACCGGATCCGCGGTCGTGCCGGCGTTCCGCGTCACCAGCATGGAGGTGGGGGAGCTGCTCCTCGGGCCCACCTACCTGCCGATCGTGCCGGACGTGTTTGGCGGCGCCCAGGGAGTGCTCGGCCGCGAAGGCCTGCTTGACATGAGAATTTACGCCAACTTCGCCCGCGACCAGCTCACCATCACGCACTCGCGTGATCAGCGCGTCGGGCCCGACTTCGTCGTGGTGCCCCTGAAGCTGGTTCACAACGGGCTGCTCATGGCGGACGCCATGGTCGGCCGCGTGCACACGAACGCCATCATCGATACCGGTGCGCAGCGCACGCTCGGCAACGATGCTTTGCGGCAGGCCATGCTGCGCCATCCAAGCTACCGGGCGCAGCGTGAGGACATCGAGGGCGTGACGCTCGAGGTAGAGTCCGGCGACAACCTCCCGACACCGGATATTTCACTGGGTAAGAGGGTCAGCCTCAGCGGCGTGCGCGTGACGTTCCGGGACATGTACCTGTTCCAGCACTGGGACATGACGCGCGAACCCACGCTGTTGATCGGCATGGACGTGCTCGGATCCTTCGACGCGCTGGTCATCGATTACCGCAGGCAGCGACTCGAGTTGCGCCAGCGTCCCCTGCACGGCGACTGGATCACGATCCCGATCCGCAACTAGGATTTCGCGCCCGCCTGCCCGAGCCGCAGGAAGCGCCGCCGCTCGTTCCACTGGTGGCGCGCGTGCAGCCGTTCGGATTCGTTCGCAGCCTCGGCCGGCAGCGCCCGCAGCGCGCGCAGCGCCCCGGCGTGCGCCATCGCCACGGTGGGGTCGGTCTGCAGCAGCGCGCGGTAGTGCGCCAGAAAATCCTGCTCGGCCGGAACCTGGCCGCCGGTCAGCAGCTCGCGTGCGTGCGCCCCGATGGCCGCCGCCTCGGTGGCCGGCAAGTCCGGTGCGTGCGCCAGCGCGTGATCAATGTCCGCGATCAGCCGGTACAGCGGCTGCAGCCACAGCCACTCCGGGCTGGTAGTGATCTGCTGCAGGCGCTCAAGGGGAGAGGCCGGAGGCGCGAAATGGCGCTCGGTTTCCAGCAGTGCGCCCAGCACCGTCTGCAGCGCGGCACTCACTTCGCGCAGGTGATCGAGCCACGGATGTTCAGCGCTCACTGCAGATCCTTTCGGCACAATCGACGAGTTCACCGATGCGGCTCACGGTTATATCCGCCTGCGGGTAGGCGGCCAGCTCGCGTGCATCCAGCGCGTAGTGCCCCTGCCGTGGGAACACCGTGGTCAGCCGCTCGCCCCAGAAGCCCTTCATCGCGGTGAGGATACGCAGCTTATCGTCCACCATCACGTAGTGTGCGGCCGGATAGCGCCTCTCGACGGCAGGCAGCATCTGCTCCTTGTGCAGGTAGATCAGTACCCGTCCCGCCACCGCATCCCACAGGCCCGAGCGCTGCACTTTGCGGGGCTGAAACACGACGTCACCGTCCGACAGAATCACGGTTTGCCCCAGGCGGCCACAGCACTCGAGTGCGGCGAGTGCCCCCGGATACAGGCGCTGGGCAAACGGGTAGTCCACCAGGAACGCCGAGACCTTCAGCAGCAGCGGATCGTCGAGGTTCTCGAGACGGTAGCGCTGCAGGGCGCCAAGATAATCCGCGTAGCCGAGCTCGGCGCGCAGCTGCTCGAAAATCGCCCAGTACCGGTCGCGGCTGGTGGTGCCGAATTCCCGTGCGAGGTGAGCGCTCAGGTCATCCTGCACGGCATCGTTGTCGAGCAGCGTGTTATCCACATCGAAGAGAAAAACCGTCTTGGCCGCCGCAGCCGGCATAACTGTGACCGCGCTCCCTGCCCACGCCTGCCGATGAGTGTACGCTCTCCGCAGGAACGCGAACGTGCCCCTACGGGCTGTCAACCTGTCACGCCGGAGGGCGTTGCACGCGTTTAGTCGTTTTGCGCCCGGAGGTAACGCAACATGAATATGTCCTCGTCCCTGAAGTGCGCCATCGCCGCAACGGTACTTACAACGCTTGCCAGCTGCGGCGGCTATGGGCACGACGATTACTTCGGCTACCCCTACCCCAGCCAGACCATCACGGTCCCCAATTCGATCGCGGTCGCGGATGTGAACGGCGACGGCGTCCCGGATCTGTTGGTGGCGACCACGCTCGATCAGGGCCAGTTCAACAACCCGGGCTTCGCGAACGTCATCCTCGGACAGACGAGCGCCCCGGGCACCTACCAGACCGGGGTCTCATATCCGACTACCGGCCCCAATCCGTCCAGCATCGCGGTCGGGGATTTTGAGGGCTCCGGACATCTCGACCTGGTCATTGCGAATTTCGGCAGCGGCAGCGTCACCGTCTACATCCACGGTTCGACCCCCGGGGTCTTCCAGCCAGGACTCGACATCGTCACCGGCGGGACGCCGAATCAGGTGGCGGTCGGCAGTCTTAACGGCGGCAACCCCGACATCGTGGTAGCGGACGCGAGCGCCAGCGGCAACGTGATCGTACTGTTTCACGATCCGGCCAACCCCGGGAAATTTCTCGCCCCGGTAATGCTGCCGACGGGCGTCACCACCAGCGGCGTGGCGATTGCCGACATCAACGGCGACGGGCATCCGGACATCGCGGCGGCGACCTACGATTCCAACGGCAACAACGGCGCGGTTTTTGTCTTCTACCAGAGCGCAACCTCCCCGGGCACCTTCGCGGCTCCGGTGCAGTTTCCCGCCGGCGCACAGCCGCAGGCCGTGCGCATCGCCGACGTCAATGGCGACGGGCTGCCGGATCTGGTGGTCGCGAACCTCGGACCCGGGTCCGACGGCACAGGTTCGGCCGGCGTGTCGGTGCTGCTGCAGAACCCGGCCAATCACGGCAGCTTCCTGGCACCAGTTACCTACCTCACGCAAAGCGGCGCGGTCGATGTTGCCGTGGGTGATCTCAACGGCGACGGTAAGCCCGACCTCGTCGTCGCGAACTTGGGTCCCGCGCCTACCGGAAGTGTGTCGGTGCTGCTGCAGAATCCGGCGAGTCCCGGCACCTTCGCGGCCGCGACCAATTACCCGGGTCTCGGGCAGCCCCTGAGCGTCGCCATCGCCGACCTGAACGGTGATGGGCACCCGGACATCGCGGTCGCCGATGCCACCACCGCGACGGTCATGCTGCAGAACGCCAGCGCGCCTGGCACGTTCGCGCAGCCGGTGCAGGTCGGCCAATAGCGCAGTGGGTGGGGTGCCATCACCCCACCCACCACCTTGAAGCTTCCCGATGATTGGCCAGCGCGGCCTAAGGCTTCAGCGTGCGGTGTACCCGCGCGCGTCGAGGCAGGCGATGATGGCCCGCCGGTAATCCGCAGGATTCCCGGCCTGCTGGCCCGAGCGGGTCGGGTCAAAGCCGGTCTGGTTCACCGCCCAGCTGTGGCACTGATACCGATCGGTCGAGGTCTGCTGTTCGTTCTGCCCGTTGCGCGGATACACGTACACGTCAGCCGAGCCACTCTGACCGTGGGCACCCGCCGGCGGTTGCGGGGCGCTGTACTGCGAAGCATCGGCGCCGCCGTACTGCGGGGCATCCGCGGTTGCATCGCCCGGCGCGTCGCCCGAGTCGGTGCCGCCCACCGGCGGCGGGTCGGTCACGACGTAGCCGTTGTAGCCGGGGTTCCAGGTGTAATAAAGGTCATTGCAGTAGTAGTACGGCAACCCGCCCCACCAGTAAGTCGCGTAGCCGAGGGGCAGCAGCGGCAGGAACCAGGCGTAGCCCGGATAGAAGTAGGCATGGGGCCAGAACCTTCCGCCCCAGTAGCCACCGCCCCAGTAGTGCGCACCGCCCCAGCCGGCACGCCCGCCGGCAAATCCGGGATGGCCCGTAAAGCCGTTGCGTACGCCCTGGAAGCCGTGGGCCGGGTAGCCACCGGCGAAGTGCGGCGCGGCGTAATGCGCGCCGCCACCAAAGCCGCGGGCGTGTCCAGCGGCGAAATGCGCACCCGCGGCATGACCGCCTCCATGGCCGCCGCCGCTGACGTGGCCGCCGCCGCTGAAGTGTCCGCCGCCGCCCATGTGTCCTCCCCCGAAGCTGTGCTGCGCATAGCTGAGTGTCGGGGCACACGCCACTGCGACACCAAGGAGCACTGCTCCGAAGGTTCCGATCGCCCGTCGCGCGTTTACTGTGTTCACGTTCATCACCTTTTGGCTTCGCCTGGTTGATTAGACGCCTTGCATCGGCGGCTGTTCAAGTTGACATACATTAAAACGCAGTCGCGACCCGTTACGTTGACGTGTGCCCTTAATGGGGGAACGGAGGTCTCACTTAAAGCTGGTTTTTGAGGGTTGCGGCGTTAACTTTCATTAAGAATCCATTCAGCTTCAGAACACCAGGTTGATCGCGACCGCCGGCGTTATGCTCGTGGTGACGTTGCGCCCGCTGGGTATGATGCGCACGCCACCAATCACTCCGGCGTTGCCGCTCCAGCTGTACTCGACCGCCGGCGCAAATCCCAGCGAGGCGCTGGCTCCCGAGGCCTGCTGGAAACTCACCAGCACGCCACTGCCTGGGAGCTGTGGCTGCAGACCCGCGATGCGGGTGCTGTCAGCGTGCTGGTAAACCACGTCCATCGCCAGCACCCAGCTGCGGGTCAGGCTGTACTCCCCGGCGAGATCCACGGTGGCCGCATCCCCCGGATACACGCGGCCACGGAACCCCCCCGAGGTACCGTATACGCTCGCATCCTGCACGCCAGCCGCCGCGGACACCTGGTAGGTGAGATCCAGCCGCGCCCGCAGAATCCGCCCGTTCGGCAGCCACAGATAATCCTGCGAGTAGAGCGACAGCGCCGTGCTGTAGACACCCGCGCCAAGACCATCGGCGGACCTCTGCAGCCGGTCGAAGCGGCCGGTGGGAAAGGTTTCCGCGAGGACCACGGAAATCGCCGGCATGAGATGCCCGTCCTCGAAGGCGGTGATGCCGTACTGCGCCTGCAGAGTCAGGTCGCCCACTCCCACCGCCGAACTGTTGTCGGCCCCGGCCGGCTCGTTGTAGCCAAAGCGCGGAATCAGCCCGACCGCGAAGCGGTCCGTGACGCTGTAAATGAGATAACTGAGCGAACCTAAGTCGTGCTCACCGGCAACAGGGTGATGTGCGCCGTTCGTATCCA
This sequence comes from uncultured Gammaproteobacteria bacterium, assembly GCA_963718865.1. Taxonomy (GTDB): domain Bacteria; phylum Pseudomonadota; class Gammaproteobacteria; order Steroidobacterales; family Steroidobacteraceae; genus 13-2-20CM-66-19. The sequence goes on from CAVRAE010000003.1 coordinate 864,181, forward strand.
GGCGGCCGGTACTGATCACGTCGAACAGGTACGGCTCGAACAACACGTGGCCCGCGGGCATGGTCGCGGCGTTGGCCGCCAGCAACGGACCCGTCCACCACGCGTCATCGCGCGATTCATCGGCCTGCGCCGTGGCACACAGCATCACTCCCAGCAAGTTCAGGATCCACCAGCGCACCTGCAACCCTCCAACACCGATTCGCACCTGACAGCCCCTAATCATCGCGGCAGTGCGATCCGCCGCGCAGCCCGATTCCTGCTGTGAACTATGTCACATGTCAGCGCACGATTAACTTCGTGTAACAAAGGTCAGCAATCCGCAAGTTGCGACGTTGGTACCGCTCAGGCAGCCGGAAAATCCGGCTAAATCCCGACCACCGGAACCCGGTCCCTTAAGGAGCAAGTCCCATGTTGAAATCCGTACGCACCGTTCTGACCGTCGCCGCTGCGAGCTTCGCATTGGCCGGCCTTGCCACCAACGCCATGGCCGACACCCAGTGGCAGAAGAATCACCCGCGCCGCGAACAGGTGAACAACCGCCTGAAGAATCAGAACAAGCGCATTCACAAGGAAGTGAAGGAAGGCGAGCTGAGCAAGGGCCAGGCAGCGAAGCTGCATCACGAGGACCATGCGCTGCGCAAGGAAGAGCGCACCATGGCGAGCACCGATCACGGTCATCTCACCAAGACCGATCAGCGCGCGCTCAATCAGCAGGAAAACCAGGTCAGCAAGCAGATCGGCCGCTAACCCGGCAGGGCCTCGGCCGGGGGGCGCAGGCAACTGCGCCCCCGCCGGCCGCGGCTTTCATGCCCGCAGCGAAAACGGCGTGAAGTTCGTGCCGCTATCGTAGTAGTCCTCCTGCTCCATGCGCTTCAGGAACGCGACGACCCGGTAGGTTACCGGCGTCATGAACACCTCCCACGCGGACTTCAGTACGTACTGGGTGACGGTGACCGTCAGCAGGTCGCTGCCCTTCCACAGGCCAGCAAAGGCGATGCTGTAGAAGAGCGCAGAATCCACCAGCTCCCCGCACAGCGTCGAGCCGATGATGCGCGTCCACAGCCACTGCCCGCGCGTCATGAGCTTCATTTTCGCCAGCACGTAGCTGTTGACGAATGAGCCGCACCAGAACGCGATGATGGAGGCGCAGATGATGCGCGGGGTATTGCCGAATATCTCCTCGACCGCCGGCTGTTTCGAGCGCCAGAAGTCCGCGGGCGGCAAGTGCACGATCACCGCAGCCATCACGGCTGCGAAAACCAGCGCCGCGAACCCGCTCCATACGCACCGCCGGTCGCGCGCGTAGCCATACACCTCGGTAAGGATGTCGCCGAAAACGTAGGAGATGGGAAAGAACAGCACGCCGGCCATGAAGGTGACGGAGCCGATGAGCGGCACGTGCAGCGTCGATACCTTGGCCGGACCGATTATGTTGGCGCACAGCAGTACGCACACATACGCGCCCAGGATCAGGTCGTAGTAGCGGTAATTCTTCACGCCTGCGCCGCCGGCAACACCGTGCCGGTAGCCTCACCGAAGCCGATACGTGTGCACCCCTCGCGTTCGCACCAGCCCCGTAAACTCACCCGGTCCCCGTCCTCGAGGAAGGTGCGCGTCTCACCGGAGGCGAGCATGAGGGGCTGCCTGCCCCCGGCGCTCAGCTCAATGAGCGACCCAGCCTCCGCCGGCAACGGCCCGGACTGCGTGCCGCTGCCCAGGAGATCCCCCGGCTGCAGATTGCAGCCGTTGACCGTGTGATGCGTCACCATCTGCGACACCGTCCACCATGCGTCGCGGAAACCCGAATGCGACAGCCGCTGTGCGGGCGCCCCACGCGCGCGCATGCGCGCCGTGTCCAGCCACACTTCAAGCTGGATATCGATCGCACCGCTGAGCGGCGTAGCGGCATCGGCGAGATACGCCAGGGGCTGGGGTTCGTCCGCCGGCCGCGCCCACGGCCGGCGAAACGGCGCGAGCGCCTCGAGCGTGATCACCCAGGGGGAGACGGTGGTGGCGAAGTTCTTGCCAAGAAAGGGCCCGAGCGGCTGGTACTCCCATGACTGGATATCGCGTGCCGACCAGTCATTCAGCAGACACAACCCGAACACGTGCCGTTCCGCTTCAGCGAGCGGCACCGGTGACCCCAGCGCGTTGCCGCGGCCGATGAACACGCCGACTTCCAGCTCGTAGTCGAGCCGCCGCGTCGGCGTGAGTTGCGGTGTCTTCTCCCCCGGCACCAGCACCTGCCCGACCGGTCGCGGGAAATCAAATCCCGATACGCGGATGGAGGAAGCCCGGCCGTGATAGGCGATGGGCAGCCACTTGAAATTCGGCAGTAGCGGATTGTCGGGACGAAACAGCCGCCCGACGGCGGTGGCGTGGTGAATCGAGGCGTAGAAATCCGTGTAGTCGCCCACATCGGCGGCGACCCGGTACTCAACCGCCGCCTGCGCCAGCAGCGCAGTCCGCAGCCGCGCCTCGTGCACCGCTCCGGTGCGCAATGCCGCGGACAGTGCCGCGCGCAGCGCCGCCGAGCCCGCGTGCCCCATCGCCATGAACGCATTCAGCGATGAGTGCGTGCATGCAGCCGCCGCCTGCGCCGCGAGCCCGTCGAGCACTCCCATGGCGCTGAGCGCCGCGAGATCCAGGACCGCATCGCCGAGCGCCACGCCGCCGCGAAACGCCTCACGGCTGCCCGCGCGGCGGAATGCAGCGAACGGCAGGTTCTGGATGGGAAAGTCACACCGTGGCGCATTCGCCGGCTCCAGCCAGCTGCGCAGCTGCGGGTCGTGCGTGGCGTTTACGTCACTCACTTGCGCCGTCCCGCGCGGCGCCGTGGGGCGCGTTTCGCGGGCGCCACCCAGTCCGGGGAGAAGTGCTTGGGCAGATCCCGCCAGACACGCGAGTAGCCCTTCTGCAGCTGCCGCGACTCCAGCGCGAAGCGCGTCGGGCGGATCAGCGTGCGCGTCTCGAACATGAACGCCATGGTAGCGACGATGTGCGCCGGACGTGAGGTATCGGCGCGCAGCGCCTTCTCGTAGCTGGCCGCATCCGGCCCATGGCCGCTCATGCAGTTGTGCAGCGACGCCCCGCCCGGCGCAAAGCCTTCGGCCTTGGCGTCGTAGACACCCGTAATCAGTCCCATGAATTCGCTCGCGACGTTGCGATGGAACCACGGTGGACGGAAGGTGTCCTGGGCGACCTGCCAGCGTGGCGGGAAGATAACGAAGTCGATGCCATCAACCCCGGGCGTGTCGCTCTGTGACTGCAGCACGAGGAATATCGAGGGATCCGGATGATCGTAGCTCACCGAGCCGATGGTGTTGAAACGCCGCAGATCGTATTTGTAGGGCGCGTTGTTGCCGTGCCAGGCAACTACATCAAGAGGCGAATGGCTGATGGGCGCCGTCCACAACCTGCCGGCAAATTTCGCGATGAGTTCGAACTCACCCTCGCGGTCCTCATAGGACGCCACCGGGGTGAGGAAATCGCGTGGATTTGCCAGGCCGTTGGCGCCAATCGGGCCGAGGTCCGGAAGGCGTAACGGTGCGCCGAAGTTCTCGCAGATATAGCCGCGAGCCTCGCGCTCCAGGAGCTCAACCCGAAAACGCAGACCGCGCGGGATCACGACGATCTCCTGCGGCGCCGCCTCGATGACTCCCAGTTCAGTCGCTATGCGCAGGCCGCCGAGCTGCGGCACCAGCAGCAACTCCCCGTCGGCGTCATAGAAAAAGCGCTCGCGCATGGAGCGATTGGCCACGTACCAGTAGATGCCGCAGCCGAGCTGCGCATCCGGCGAGCCGTTGCCGGCGATCGTGCGCAGACCGGTGACGAAGTCGGTCGCCTGGCGCGGCACCGGCAACGGGTCCCAGCGCAGCTGGTTCGGCGATGGCGTGAGCTCCCCGAAGCGGTTGCTGACCCCCGCGGCCTCGAGCGCCACGAATTCCCCGTGCACGGCCGCCGGCCGGATGCGATACAGCCAGCTGCGGCGGTTGCTGTGGCGCGGCGCGGTGAACGCGGTGCCCGAGAACTGCTCGGCATACAGGCCGTAGGCGCAGGCTTGCGGGGAGTTGCGTCCCGCGGGCAAGGCTCCAGGCAGCGCCTCGGTCGCGAAGTGGTTGCCGAAGCCGCATTGGTAGCGCAGCGCTGCCGCGACGCTCGTCATGGTCCCTGAGCCCTTGCTGGTTGGCGCGTGGATCGTACGGGCTCTATAATGGCACAAACGGTTGCGCACGCAACTGTCTGGAGAACGCCGTGTCCCCGCGATCCACCCGCCCGGCCTCGCTGCAGCTGGCGCGCTTCGTGCCCTTTCGCTTGAACCGCCTGGCGGCCGCCGTAAGCCAGCATCTGTCGGCCATCTACCGGGGACGCTTCCGGCTCGATATCCCGGAATGGCGCGTCATGGCGACCGTCGGCCAGGACCCGCGCTGCACCGCGCAGTACATCGCCGCCAGTACGCGCATGCACAAGACCCGCGTCAGCCGCGCCATTGCGCACCTGCTGCAGCGCGGGCTCATCGAACGCGTAGCGCGGGCGGCGGACCGGCGCGAGATGCAGCTGCGCCTGAGCAGCTCCGGCAGGCGCATGTACGCGCAGCTCGTGCCGCTCGCCTTGCGGCGCGAGCGCGCGCTGCTCGCCTGCATGAGCGCGCGTGAGCTGCGCGGCTTCATCAGCGGACTCGCGCGCCTGGAGGGGTTTCTGGGTCTCACGGGTCCCGCGGCGCCCGCTTCCGCCGGCAATGCGGAGCCGCTGCCATGATGGCGCTGATGCCCGTGATGCGGCGGTTTTTGGCAATGGTGATCACCGTGTTCGGCGCCGCCGGGCCGGCGTACGCCCAGGCGCCCACTGATACACACTTCAGCGTGTTTGGAGGCTCCACGCTCGTGAGCGTGGAGGCCGCAAGGCTCGCACCCGACACCCTCACCGTGCGTATCCGCCGCGCCACCGACCACAGCGCAGTCGTACCGCTGCAGGTCGAGGCGGCGGCAGCGGGGCGCAATCTTGCGGTTACGGCCAATACGGATGGCACGTTCACGGTGTCACTAAAGGAGTTGAAAGGCACGCCACCGCCCAGCCTTGATCTTCTGATCAGCCACGATGGCATCCGTGAAGTCATCAACGGCAAGCTGCCAGCGCCTGCTGCGGGCACGGCGAGCCGCAGCGCGGCCGGGCTGCTACGCGATCACAAACAGATGGCCTGGTGGATTCTCAACGTTGCGATCGTGCTGATCGCCGCGATCGCGATCTCGCGGCGCACCTCGTGACGCACGCGCACGCGTGCATCCCCCCCTGGGCCGCCTGGCTTAAGGGGCCAGCACCAGCAGTCTGAAGGTGCCGGGCAACATCGCCCCGCGCGGGTGCGGATGCTCGGGCGTCGCCGCGGGTGCGGCGGCGAAGTTCGCCGTGACCAGGAACACCCGGTGCGTGGCGAGATCGAGCGCCATGGTGCGCGCGCCGTGCTGAGTCTTCACCGTCTCGATCACTTGCGGGGCGCCCGCCTTGCCGGCCCGCAGCACACTCAGCACACCCTCGCCGCACGAGGCGTAGGCGAGACCGGTTCCCGGATCGAAGCCGGCAGCGTCTACGCCCTCACCAATCGGCGCCGTTCCGAGCAGCTTGCCCGATGAGGTATCCACGAGCGCCATGATCCGGTTGCCGCAGGCCGGGAACAGATGCCCGTGCGCCGCATCGAGGGCCAGTCCCGATGGTTCTTCGCAGCCGGCCAGCGGCCACACCGCCGTCACGGCAAGCTGCCGCGGGTCGATGACCGCGACGCTGTTCTTGTCCTCGAGATTCACGTAGACGTGTCCCTTGCCGTCGGACACCGCGAACTCGGGCTTCGCATCCAGGGCGATGGTGCCGAGCACCGTATCGCTCACGGCATCGACCGCGGTCACGTTGTGGCCGTGGCCGTTGAATGTGAATACCCGCCGGGTCGCCGGGTCGTAGAGTATGGCGTCGGGATTCTCGCCAGTGGTCTTGATTTCCTTGAGCCGCGCGAGCGTCTTCAGATCAAACACGACGATGGTGTTGGCGCGTCCGGCACTGATGTAGCCGCGGCCCAGCTCCGGCGCGAGCGCGATGCCGTGGACACCCTGGGTATCGGCCACCTCGCCCACAACCTTCAAGGTATCGGTGTCCACGACCAGCACGCGCGTGCCGTGGGCGATGAACAGCCGATGACCGCCCTGTTCGAACGCCAGGTAGTCCCAGCCTTCCTCCCCGGGAAGGGGTACTTCGTGGGCCAGACGATAGTGCGGGCCCGCGGCATCGGCGGCGCTGTACGCGCCGCCGGGAATCAGTGCCAGCGTGGCGAGAGTCGCGAGTGCTTCCACCAACAGTGCTTTGCGGATCCGGCGGTTCATCCGACTCTCCTCAGCGTGTATTCAATGGATCAGGCGCGCGCACAGATCGAGCAGCGGTCCCGGCAGCAGCCCGAGCGCCAGCACTGCGGCGGCGTTCAGCCCCAGTGCCCAACGCACGCCCGGCGCGCCGGCGCTCGCCGGTACCGACCCCTGCGGGTCATCAAAGTACATGAGCTTTATGACACGCAGATAATAGAACGCGCCGACCACTGACATCGCGGCAGCGATGATGACCAGCCACAGGTGGTTGGACTCCCACAACGCCTGGAAGATACGCAGCTTCGCCCAGAAGCCCACGAACGGCGGCACGCCGGCGGTCGAGAACATCAGCACCATCATCACCAGCGCCAGCAGCGGGTCGCGCCGGTACAGACCCCGGTAGTCATCCAGCCGGTCCGCCTCATAGCCCTTGGCGCCGGCCAGCAGAATCACCCCGAAGGAGCCCAGCGCCACCAGCACGTAGACCAGCGTGTAGTACAGCGCGGCGGCATAGCCATCCGGCGTGCCGGCGACGAATCCCAGCACGATGAAGCCCACATTCGCGATCGTCGAGTAGGCGAGCATGCGCTTCAGATTCGCCTGCACGATCGCCACTACGTTGCCCACCACCAGGGTGAGCACCGCGAGCGCCGAGAGCATCTGCGACCATTGCGCCTCCATGCCGCCAAGTCCGTAGGCAACGAGCCGCAGGGTGAGTGCGAAGTAGGCGATCTTGGGTACCGTGGCGATGAACAGCGTCACGCTCGTCGGTGCGCCCTCGTACACATCGGGCAGCCACATGTGAAACGGCACGGCGCCGAGCTTGAAGGCCACCGCCACGACGATGAACGTGAGGCCCAGGATCACCCCCGGGTGCAGCGGCGCGTGCAGGCGGGCAGCAATCTGCGTCAGATCGAGCGTCCCGGTCAGGCCGTAGATCAGCGACATGCCGTACAGCAGCGCTCCGGAGGCGATCGCGCCGAGCACGAAATACTTCATGGCTGATTCCGCCGCGATACCCGAATCACGGTCGAACGCGACCAGGGCGTACACCGACAGCGCCAGCAGCTCCACCCCGAGGTACACGGTGAGCAGGCTGTTGGCGGATATCAGCACGAAAATTCCCAGCAGCGCCGTGAGCGCGAGTACGTAGTACTCGCCGCGCAGGATGCTGCGGCTCTCCAGATAGGCGCGCGAATACAGCAGCGCCACCGCCACCACCAGCAGCGCCGCGAGCTTCAGCACGAAGCCCAGCTCATCGGCTATGTACAGGCCGTTGAACAGCAGCGTGCGCACGGTGACATGCCCGCAGGTCACCATCAGAGCCGCCCCCGCCGCCAGCACCACCAGGGTCAGCGTCGGGGCGAGTGCGCGGTGGCGCTCGCCTGCGAACACATCCACCAGCAGCACATAGCAGATGCCAACCGCGAGCCAGATTTCCCCGACCGCCGGGGCAACGCTCGACCAGCTCATGAGCGCATCGGGACTCATAGCTTGGTGGCGATCGCCTGCATCACCAGGTGATGGATGGTGGGCTGCAAGACCCGCAGCAGCGGCGCCGGCCACAGTCCGACCAGCAGCACCGCGACGGCGAGCGCGCCGAGCACCAGGAACTCACGGCCGTTCAGATCCTTGAGCGCCGCGACCTTGCTGTTCGCCACCGGGCCGAACACGACGCGCTTCACCAGCCACAGCGTGTAGCAGGCGCCGAGCACCAGGGTCACCGCCGCGAGGCACGCATACCAGAAGCTCGCCCTGAAACTGGCGATGATCACCAGGAACTCACCGACGAATCCCGAGGTTCCCGGCAGGCCGGTGTTGGCGAGCGCGAACAGCACCATGAAGGTGGCGAATATCGGCATGGTGTTGACCACCCCGCCATAGTCGGCGATCTGGCGACTGTGCACGCGGTCATAAAGCACGCCGACACACAGGAACAGCGCCCCGGAAATGAGTCCGTGGGAGACCATCTGCACCATCGCGCCATCCATTCCCATGCCGGCGCCGGTAAGGTTGCCGGTGTTGCGCACGATCGCGTAAACCACGAAGGCACCGAGAGTGACGAAGCCCATGTGGGCAATCGAGGAATACGCGATCAGCTTCTTCATGTCCTGCTGCACGAGCGCCACGAAGCCAATGTAGATCACGGCGATCAGCGACAGCGCGATCACCATGAGATCAAGCTCGCGGCTGGCATCCGGTGTGATGGGCAGGCTGAAGCGCAAAAACCCGTAGCCGCCCATTTTCAGCATGATGGCCGCCAGGATCACCGAGCCCCCGGTGGGCGCCTCGACGTGCGCGTCCGGCAGCCAGGTGTGCACCGGGAACATCGGCACCTTGACGGCGAAGGCGAGGAAGAACGCCAGGAAAATCCAGCGTTGCTCGATCAGGCTCAGCGGCAGCGCCTGCAGGCTCGCGATCGAGTATTGCCCCGCCTTCACGTACATGTAGATGAGCGCCGCCAGCATGAACACCGAGCCTAGAAACGTGTACAGGAAGAACTTGATCGTGGCGTAGACGCGTCGCGGGCCGCCCCAGATGCCGATGATGAGGAACATCGGGATCAGCATCGCCTCCCAGAAAAAGTAGAACAGCAGCGCATCGGTTGCCGAGAACACCCCGATCATCAGGCCCTCCATGATCAGGAAGGCCGCAAAGTACTGCGCCGGGCGCGCCTCGATCACGCTCCACCCCGCGATCACGACCGGCACGGTCATGAAGGCCGTGAGCAGGATCAGCGGCATCGAAATGCCGTCCACGCCAAGCCCGTAGTACGCCCGCAAGCGCGGGATCCACGGCAGCACCTGCGAAAACTGCAGGTCCGCGGTGCTGGTGTTGAAGTGGGTCCACAGCGGCACCGCCAGCGCCAGGGTCGCGAGCGAACCTGCCAGCGCGACCCAGCGCCCGGCCGCGATGTTGCGATCGCCGAGCAGCATGACGAGCACGCCGGCCGCGATCGGCAACCAGATCAGGATCGACAGCAGGTCATGCATGCGTCAGAAACCAGCCGAGCAGGACCGCCAGCCCGATCATCATCCAGAAGGCGTAACTGTAGAGGTAGCCCGACTGCACCCGCCGCATCAGCCCGCCAAAGCGGCCCACCGTGTCCGCCGTGCCGTCGACCATCACCCCGTCGATGAGCGCCTGGTCGCCACCCTTCCATAACGTAAGGCCGATGCCGCGGGTGAGAGCCGCGAGCACGTTCTCGTTGAACCAGTCGAAGTAGTACTTCTGCGTGAGCAGGGTCTGCAGGCCGTGGAAGCGACGCGCAATGGTGTCCGCCCACACCGGCCGGTAGAGGAAACACGCCCACGCCGTGGCAGCACCGGCGAGCGCAAGCCAGAACGGCAGGGACACCAGCCCTTGCAGCGCCGCCCGCACCGGTCCCGTGAACTCCTCGCCGACCGCGCCGATCACGTTATTGCGCGGCAGCACGAAGATCGAGTGCCCGAAGTAGCTGCCGAAGAGCACCGGGCCCACGGTAATCGCGCCAATAATCACCGACGGAATCGCCAGCGCCACCAGCGGCAGCCACACCACCGCCGGGCTCTCGTGGGGATCACCGCCATGCGCCGCGTCGTCGTGATGCTCGTCGTGCCCCAGGAGAATCGGGTGTGTGGGTTCGTCGGCCGGGTCGAGGTGCGCTGCGCTCGTGTGGGCGGCAGCGCGAAAGCGCTCCGGACCATGGAAGGTCAGGAACAGCATGCGGAAGGTATACAGCGCGGTGACAAACACCCCGCACAGCACGCACAGGTACGCGTAACCGGCACCCCAGCGATGCGAGGCGCCGACCGCCTCGATAATCGCGTCCTTGGAATAAAAGCCGGAGAAGAACGGCGTGCCGATCAGCGCCAGCGCACCGATCCAGCAGGTCACCGCGGTGATGGGCATGTACTTCGCGAGCCCGCCCATCTTGCGCATGTCCTGCTCGTGGTGCATGCCGATGATGACCGAGCCGGCCGCGAGGAACAGCAGCGCCTTGAAGAAGGCGTGCGTCATGAGATGAAAGATCGCCGCGCCGTAGGCGGAAGCTCCCAGCGCCACGGTCATGTAGCCGAGCTGCGAGAGCGTCGAGTAGGCGATGACCCGCTTGATGTCGTTGTTCACCACCCCGAGCAGCCCCATGAAGAACGCGGTGGTGGCGCCGATCACCAGCACGAACGACAACGCGCCCTCCGAGTACTCGAACAGCGGCGACATGCGCGCCACCATGAAAATGCCGGCGGTCACCATGGTCGCGGCGTGGATCAGCGCCGAGATGGGTGTCGGGCCCTCCATCGAGTCGGGCAGCCACACGTGCAGCGGCACCTGGGCGGACTTGCCCATGGCGCCGATGAAAAGACAGACGCAGATGAGGGTCAGCGCCCCGACGTTCGAGTTGGCGGTGAAGGGCAGCAGCGCCTGCGCCATGTGCGGCGCGGCCGCAAACGCCTGCATGTAGTCGAGCGAGTGCGTGAAGTAGGCGATGCCGGCGATGCCGAGCACGAAACCAAAATCGCCGATGCGGTTGACGATAAAGGCCTTGAGATTGGCAAAAATCGCGCTCGGGCGCGTGTACCAGAAGCCGATCAGCAGGTACGACACCACCCCCACCGCTTCCCAGCCGAAGAACAGCTGCATGAAGTTGTTCGACATCACCAGCATCAGCATCGAAAAGGTGAACAGCGAGATGTAGCTGAAGAAGCGCGTGTAACCCTCATCGTCGGCCATGTAGCCGATGGTGTAGATGTGCACGCACAGCGACACGAAGGTCACCACCACCATCATCAGCGCCGTGAGGCGGTCGATGAGGAAGCCGACCTCCATGTGCATGCCATCGCTCACCAGCCAGGTGTAGACCGGCGCGTTGTAGGTCGGGACGCCATCCCAGTAGATCTGCTTGAGCACCCACACCGACAGGGCGAAGGAAATCGCCACCGCCACACAGGTGACGGTATGTGCGCCGGCGCGTCCGATCACGCGTCCCCCCAGGCCGGCGAGAATCGCGGCCGCCAGCGGCAGGAGCGCAATGGCGAGGAGCTGGTGCGGGTTCATGGCGGGGGCGGTCAGCCTTTCAGCGTGTTGAGGTCTTCGACGTTGATGCTGCGCCGCTCGCGGAACAGCACCACCAGGATCGCCAGCCCGATCGCCGACTCGGCCGCCGCCACGGTGAGAATGAAGAACACGAACACCTGTCCGTGCAGATCACCCAGGTAGCGCGAGAAGGCGATGAAGTTGAAGTTGGCCGCGAGCAGGATCAGCTCCACGCACATGAGCAGCAGGATGACGTTCTTGCGGTTGAGGAAAACTCCAGCCACCGCAAGTGAGAACAGGATCCCGGAGAGCGTCAGCAGTTGCGCCAGCGTGATCATGGGCGCTTCTCCGAGGCCATCTTGACGAGGCGCACGCGATCCTGGCTGCGCACCGCCACCTGTGCGTTGATGTCCTGCTGCTTGAGCCCGGTGCGGCGGCGCATGGTGAGCGCGATCGCCGCCACGATCGCCACCAGCAGCAGCATGGCCGCGAGCTCCAATGGATACGCGTAGTGCGTGTAGAGAATGCTGCCGAGTGCGAGCGTATTGCTGTAGTCCGCGGCACTGGCGACGCCGCCGCGGCTGGCGTCGATCCCGAGTCCGCCGCGCGCCCACACCACGCCCACGATCTCGGCGATCACGGCCAACGCCGTCAGCCAGCCAAGCCATGCGAAGCGCGTGAAACCCTGGCGCAGCTCCGCTAAGTCGATGTCGAGCATCATCACCACGAACAGGAACAGCACCATCACCGCACCGACGTACACCAGCACCAGCACCACGGCGAGAAACTCTGCTTCCATCAGCAGCCAGATCGCCGCCGAAGTGATGAAGCACATGACCAGCGCCAGCGCCGAGTACACGGGGTTGCGGGAGCTGATGACCCCGAGCGCGGCCAGCACCAGGATGGTGCCGAACAGGTAGAACAGCCCCTGGATCAGCATGTGCGCCCGCCCGCCGCGGCAGTTGTGGCTCGGGTGCTCATCGGAAAGGCGCGTCCGCGGCCCGATCGGCGGCGATCATCGCCTCGTAGCGGTCGCCGACCGCGAGCAGCTTGTCCTTGCTCATGATGTTCTCGCCGCGCTTTTCCATGTGGTACTCGTGGATGCGCGTGAGCACGATGGCATCCACCGGGCAGGCCTCCTCGCAGAAGCCGCAGTAGATGCACTTGAAGAGGTCGATGTCGTAGCGGGAGGTGCGCCGCGTGCCGTCCGGGCCCACATCCGAGTCGATGGTGATGCACACCGCCGGGCACACCGCCTCACACAGCTTGCAGGCAATGCAGCGCTCCTGGCCGTTGGCATAGCGGCGCAGCGCGTGCAGCCCGCGGAAGCGCGGCGACTGCGGAGTCTTCTCTTCCGGATAGTTCAGCGTGAACTTGCGCTCGAACAGCGTACGGCGCGTCACCCACAGGCCCTTGAGGAGCTCCGGCAGCAGGAAGGTCTTGAAAGGATTCACGGCCATCGATTCGTCCCGTCAATGAAACCAGGGTCGTGACCACGGCCCGATGTGCCAGGTGGCCAGCAGCATCTCCACGCCAATCCACACCAGCGTCACCGGGATCAGCGCCTTCCACCCCAGGCGCATGATCTGGTCGTAGCGGTAGCGGGGGAAGGTCGCGCGGAACCACAGGAACAGGAACAGCAGACAAAACACTTTCAGGAACAGCCACGGGAAACCCGGCGCGCCGAGCCAGGCGAGCCACGCCGGTGCGGCAGCCAGCCCCGGGTAACCTTCCAGGGGGCCCTGCCAGCCGCCGAAGAAAAACACCGCGGTCAGGGTCGAAATCAGGATCATGTTGGCGTACTCGGCGAGGAAGAACAGCGCGAACGCTATCCCTGAGTACTCGACGTGAAAGCCGGCAACGATCTCCGACTCCCCTTCCGCCACGTCAAACGGCGCGCGGTTGGTTTCCGCGACGCCCGAGATGAAATAGACCATCAGGAGCGGGAACAGCCAGAACCAGTTCCACGACAGGAGGCCACCCGCCTGGGTGCGCACGATGGTGCCGAGATTCATGCTGCCGGTGGCCATGAGTACCCCGACGAGCGCAAACCCCATGGCGATCTCGTAGGCGACCATCTGCGCCGCCGAGCGCATGGCGCCGAGGAAGGCGTACTTCGAGTTCGCCGCCCAGCCGGCAATGATGACGCCATAGACGCCCATGGAGGTGAGCGACAGCAGGTACAGGAGGCCCGCGTCCGCCTTCGACACCACCACCGTCGGCGACAGCGGAATGACCGCCCAGGCGGCGAACGCCGGCACCAGCGCGATGATTGGCGCCAGGCGGAACAGCAGCTGGTTCGACTTGGTCGGAACGACGACCTCTTTCATGAGCAGCTTGAAGACGTCGGCAAACGGCTGCCCGAGTCCCGGCGCGAGACCGAATATGCGCACCCGGTTAGGCCCACGGCGCAGCTGCATCCAGCCGATGACCTTGCGCTCCCACAAGGTGAGGAGCGCGACGCACACGATCAGCACCACGGTAATGACGAGAATCCACACGGTGGACTGCCCGTAGTCCGGGAGCGCGAGCCAGAGGTTGCTGAGCTTGTGCATCGGGAAGCCGCGGCCTCAGTAGCTCGCCGCCGGCGTGCGGCCTTCGAGAGTCTTCTGCAGCGACGGCGCGCGCCGCACCAGGGCGTCAACCTGGTACATCGGGACGTCGATGAGCGCACCCCCGGCGGTGGCATCCCCGGCGCGCGCCCCCTCCCCCGTGCGCGTCAGCGCCGTCACCGCATGCGTGCCCTGGTAAGGGGCGGCTACGACGGCCGCGCACGCGGCGCGCACTTCCTGCAGCACTTCCTCGGATGACTGGTAATCGAAGCCCGCGAGATTGAGCAGATTTCCAAGCACCCGCAGGATCTTCCAGCCCGGACGGGCCTCACCCACCGGCTGCGCCGCGCCCGTCTGCGATTGCCATAGCCCTTCGCAGTTCACGTAGGTGCCCGAGGTTTCGGCAAACGTGCCCATGGGCAGCATCACGTGCGCGACGCTCTTTAGTTCCGCGCTCGCGAACGGCGTGATGGCAACGACCAGCTCGGCTCGGGCGATCATGGCGAGACCGTGCGGGTCCAGGGCGTCAATCGAGGGCTCGATACCGCCGATCAGGACATATGCGCGCAGCGGCTTGTGCAGCATGTCGCGTGCCGACAGCCCCGGCTGGGACACGGCTTTCACGCCCGCCTCACGATGTGGTATCGCGCCGGCAAGGTAAGCACCCGCGGCGTTGCCGCCTTCGGTGATGCGCCCGAGGGAGGCGCCGGTGAGCTGCGCCAGCGCGGCCGCGAGCGCGCGCAGATCGGCAAATTGCGGATGGCGCGCGGCGAGCGCACCGAGCCACACGGCGCGCTTGCCGTCCGCGGCCAGCACCTGCGCCACGGCGCGGTGTGCGTCGGTGACGCGCGCGGCACTCACCACTGCGGCAAGGTGGGCCGGCACGGTCTTGCCCGCGAGGGTTGCGGCGGCGGCGAGCACGGCGGCGAGATCCGCGACCAGCTGGGCAGGCGCCGAAGTCAGATATGACGCGATCGGGAACAGGTACGGGAAACGCGCCGGGTTCAGCATCGCCACCTGCGCACCATGCGCGGTCGCCTTGCGCACGCGGTGCGCCAGGATCGGCGCTTCGCGGCGCAGGTTCGAGCCGATGACGAGCAACGCATCCAGTGTGTCCACATCCGCGATGCGCATGCCGAGCCCCGGGAATACCGGGTCCGCGGCCTGGTCGCGAAAATCCCGCTGCCGCAGGCGATGATCGATGTTGTGGGATTTCAGCCCGCGGGTGATGCGCGCGGCGAGATACAGCTCCTCGAGGGTGGCGCTGCTGCTCACCAGCACCCCCAGGTCCCCCGCGCGCGCCTTGAGTCCTTCCGCGACCTGCATGAGCGCGCTCTCCCAGCCGGTTGCCTTCAGCTCCCCGCCCGTGCGCACCAGCGGCTGCTCGAGCCGGTCGGGACTGTAGACCCCCTCGTAGCTGAAGCGGTCGCGATCGGAAATCCAGGTCTCGTTGATCGCCTCGTTCTCGCGCGGCACGACCCGCATCAGGCGCCCGCGCAACACGTGACCGAAGAGGTTGCTGCCCATGCCGTCGTGGGGCGCGATGAGTGGCGTCGAGCTCATCTCCCAGGCGCGCGCGCTGAAACGGTAGGGCTTGGAGACCAGCGCGCCCACCGGGCACAGGTCGATGATGTTGCCCGACAGCTCGTGGTTGACCGTGCCCTCTATATAAGTGCGCACCTTCATGTGCTCACCGCGGCCGATCATGCCGAGCTCCTGGATACCGGCGATTTCCTGCGTGAAGCGGATGCAGCGCGTGCAGTGGATGCAACGCGTCATGTCGGTGGCGACCAGGGGGCCTAAGTTCTCATCTTCGACCGAGCGCTTGCCCTCGTTGTAGCGCGACACGTCGCGGCCGAAGCCCACGGCGAGATCCTGCAGCTCGCACTCCCCGCCCTGGTCGCAGATCGGGCAGTCGAGCGGGTGATTGATGAGCAGAAACTCCA
Source organism: uncultured Gammaproteobacteria bacterium (assembly GCA_963718865.1). Taxonomy (GTDB): domain Bacteria; phylum Pseudomonadota; class Gammaproteobacteria; order Steroidobacterales; family Steroidobacteraceae; genus 13-2-20CM-66-19. The sequence goes on from CAVRAE010000003.1 coordinate 880,036, forward strand.
TGGTGGCGCGTTGCGCACCGATGGCCCGCGGGGACTTGGTGAAGATCTTCATGCCCTCGGCCACGGGTGTGGCACAGGCCGGCAGCGGCTTGGGTGCCTTCTCGACTTCCACCAGACACATGCGGCAGTTGGCCGCGATCGAGAGCTTCTCGTGATAACAGAAACGCGGTACGTAGGCGCCGTGCGCGTCGGTGGCGCGGATGATCATGTCACCCTTGCGCGCCTTCACCGGCACGCCATCGATTTCGATATTGACCTGGTCGTCCGCCATGACTTACGCCGCCTGCGCTCCCAGCGTGTCGCTGACGAGGCTGCGCCCGCCGTGATCGATCATGTATTCGAATTCGTGTCGGTAATGTTTCAGGAAGCTCTGCACCGGCCAGGCGGACGCATCCCCGAACGCACAGATGGTGTGTCCCTCGATGCGGTTGGCGACATCGAGCAGCAGCGCCAGTTCCTCGCGCCGCGACTGCCCGGCCAGCACGCGCTTGAGCAGCCGGTTCATCCAGCCCGTGCCTTCGCGGCACGGCGTGCACTGGCCACAGGACTCGGACATGTAGAAGCGCGAAATGCGCTCCAGCACCCGCACCATGCAGGTGGTCTCGTCCATGACGATGGCCGCGCCGGTGCCGAGGGCGGAGCCGGCGGCCTTCACCGAGTCGTAGTCCATGTTGGTTTTCAGCATGGTCTCCCCCGGCACTACCGGCACCGAGACGCCGCCGGGGATCACCGCCTTGAGCTTGCGGCCACCGCGAACCCCGCCGCACAGCGCCAGCAGATCCGCGAACGGGATGCCCATCGGCAACTCGATGTTGCGCGGCTTCTCCACGTGTCCGGACATGGAGTAAATCATGGTGCCGCCGGAGTTGGCGGGGCCGAGTCCCGCAAACCAGGCCGGACCCTTGCGCAGGATGGTCGGCACCGAGGCGAAGCTAAGGGTGTTGTTGATGGTGGTGGGCGCGCCGTACAGGCCGAAGTTCGCCGGAAATGGCGGCTTGAAGCGCGGCTTGCCGGGTTTGCCCTCCAGCGAGTCGAGTAGCGCCGTCTCCTCGCCGCAGATGTAGGCGCCGGCGCCCACGTAGGTGTGCAGGTCGAAATCGATGCCGCTGGCCTTGATGTTCCTGCCAAGGAGGCCGGCCGCGTAGCTTTCCGCGAGCGCCGCTTCGAAGCGCGGCACCGGTTCGCCCAGGAACTCGCCGCGGATGTAGTTGTAGGCGACCGTGGTGTTGGTGGCGTAGGCGGCGATCGCCAGCCCTTCGATCAGCGCGTGCGGGTTATAGCGCAGGATATCGCGATCGTGGCAGGTGCCCGGCTCGCTCTCATCGGAATTGCACACCAGGTATTTCTGCGCCGGGGAGTTGCGCGGCATGAAACTCCACTTGGTGCCGGTCGGGAAGCCCGCGCCGCCGCGGCCGCGCAGCCCCGAGGCCTTCACCTGGTCGATGACCGTGCCGCGCTCGGGCTTGTCTTTGAGCAGCCGCTCCCACACCTCGTAACCGCCGATGCTGCGGTAGCTGGCGAGCGTCCACGGGCGCTCGAGCTTCAGCGGCTCGAACACCGTGAGATTCATCTTGTCGGCGTATTTCGCTTCCAGCTCGCTCACTTGAGCTCGTCCAGGATCTTGTCGAGCACCGCCGGGGTGAGGTGCTCGTGGAACACATGGTCCACCATCATCATCGGCGCGCCGGTGCAGGCCGCCAGGCACTCCTCTTCCTGTTTGAGAAAAATGCGCCCGTCGGCAGTGCTCTCGTTCAGCCTGATGCCGAGCTTCTTCTGCGCGTGCGCGACCAGCTCCTCCGCGCCGTTCAGCATGCAGGAAATGTTGGTACAGATGCTGACGTGGTGGCGCCCGCACGGATGGGTCTCGAACATCGAGTAAAAGCTCGCCACTTCGTAGACCTGGATCGGCGGCAGCTTCAGGTACTCGGCGATCGCATCCATGAGTTCGCCCGTCAGGTAGCCGTGGTTCTGCTCCTGCGCGGCACGCAGCGCCGCGATGCAGGCCGAGCGCTGCCGCCCGGGCGGGAACTTCGCAACCCAGTGGTCGATTTGCGCGCGCGTGTGCTGCGACAGCAGGCCCGGCTTGCTGCCGGCATCAGCGAGCGCGCCGGTGGTGGCTTCAGCCTCGATGCTCACCGGTCGATTTCCCCGAATACGATGTCCTGGGTGCCGATGATGGCGACGACATCAGCGAGCATGTGACCACGACACATTTCCTCGAGCGCGGCGAGGTGCGGAAATCCCGGCGCGCGGCACTTGAGCCGGTAGGGCTTGTTGGCGCCGTCGGACACCAGATAAATCCCGAATTCGCCCTTGGGCGCTTCCACCGCGGCATAAGTCTCCCCCTCCGGCACTTCGTAGCCTTCGGTGAAGAACTTGAAGTGATGGATGAGGGACTCCATGTCCTCTTTCATGTGCTCGCGGCTCGGCGGCCGCACCTTGCGGTCGTCGACCATCACCGCTCCCGGGTTGGCACGCAGCCACTCCACGCACTGGCGCACGATGCGATTCGCCTGGCGCATCTCCTCGACCCGCACCAGGTAGCGGTCATAGCAGTCGCCGTTCACGCCCACCGGGATATCGAAATCCATGCGCTCGTACACTTCGTAGGGCTGCTTCCTGCGCAGATCCCATTCGATCCCTGAGCCGCGCAGCATGGGACCCGAGAAGCCGAGCTGCAAGGCGCGCTCCGGGCTCACGACGCCGATATTCACGGTGCGCTGCTTCCAGATGCGATTGTCTGTGAGCAGCGTTTCGTAGTCGTCGACGGCAGCCGGAAACGCTTGCGTGAAGGCCTGGATGAAATCCAGCATGGTGCCGGCACGCGCCTCGTTCATGCGCGCGGCGTCCTTCTCGGAGCGCCATCTGGAGGCCTTGTATTTAGGCATCGCATCCGGCAGGTCGCGGTAGACCCCGCCCGGGCGGTAGTAGGTGGCGTGCATGCGCGTGCCCGAGACGGCTTCGTACACGTCCATCAGCTCCTCACGCTCCTTGAAGCACAGCAGGAACACCGTCATCGCACCGATATCGAGCCCGTGCGCGCCGAGCCACATGAGGTGGTTGAGGATGCGCGTGATCTCATCGAACATCACGCGGATGTACTGCGCGCGCTCGGGCGGAACGATGCCCAGAAGCCGCTCGATCGCCAGCACGTAGGCGTGCTCGTTGCACATCATCGACACGTAATCGAGCCGGTCCATGTAGCCGATGGACTGGTTGAAGGGTTTGGATTCCGCCAGCTTCTCGGTGCCGCGATGCAGGAGGCCGATGTGCGGGTCGGCCTTCTGGATGACCTCACCATCCATCTCCAGCACCAGCCGCAACACCCCGTGGGCCGCCGGGTGCTGCGGACCAAAGTTCATGGTGTAGTTGCGGATCTCGGTTGCGGGCGTGATGGACATCAGCGCGGCACCTGCGGGTCCTTGAGCGCCGGATCGTAGCGATGGTCGTGACGGATGACTTTCGGCACCAGCACGCGCGGCACGATCGTCACCGGCTGATAGATGACGCGCTTCCTGTCCGGGTCGTAGCGCACTTCCACGTTGCCGATGAGCGGAAAATCCTTGCGGAAGGGATGGCCGATGAAGCCGTAGTCGGTGAGCAGCCGCCGCAGATCCGGGTGGCCGCGGAACAGGATCCCGTACAGGTCGAAGGCCTCGCGCTCGAACCAGTTGGCGCCCGCCCACACATCCACCACCGAGTCCACGACCGGCTCGGCCGTGTCCGGGCACTTCACCTTCAGGCGCAGCCGCTGGTTGTGACTGATGGACAGCAGGTTGTAGACCACCGCGAAGCGGCCGGCCTCATCCGGATCGGGTGCGTCGCTGCGCGCGACACGTCCGCGGCTGAATCCGGAACGCGTCGCCGTATCGGTCTGCCACTCGTCGCGCCCGTAGTGCAGGTAGTCCAGCCCGGCAAGGTCCATGAGCATTTCGAACCTGAGTTGCGGGGCATCGCGCAGGGTGCGGCATACAGCCAGCAGCGCCGCGGCATCGGTCTCGTACGAAAGTTCCGAAGCGAGCGCGGCTACACGCCGCACCTGGCCCGGCAGCTGCGCATCAACCTTCGCGGCGAGAGCTTCGATGAGCTCGCTCAAGTCAAACACTCCATTGCCGCTTCAGCTGGCGATCGCGCTGGTGCGCGCAATTTTCTTCTGCAGCTGGATGATCCCGTAGACCAGCGCCTCGGCCGTCGGCGGGCAGCCGGGCACGTATACGTCCACGGGCACGACGCGATCACAGCCGCGCACCACCGCGTAGGAATAATGATAGTAGCCCCCGCCGTTCGCACACGATCCCATGGAGATGACCCAGCGCGGCTCGGCCATCTGGTCATAGACCTTGCGCAGCGCCGGTGCCATCTTGTTGACCAGCGTGCCGGCCACGATCATGACGTCCGACTGGCGCGGGCTGGGACGAAACACCACACCGAAACGGTCCAGGTCGTAGCGCGAGGCGCCGGCGTGCATCATCTCCACCGCGCAGCAGGCGAGTCCGAAGGTCATCGGCCACAGCGAACCGGTGCGCGCCCAGTTGACGAGGTTGTCCACCTGGGTGGTGACGAAGCCACGCTGCGCGAAGCTCTCCGGGCTGTCAGCCTCTAGTCCCACTCCAGGGCCCCCTTCTTCCACTCGTAGATGAAGCCCACGACCAGGATGCCGAGGAAGATGCCCATCGCGAGCAGACCCGCGAGGCCGATCTTGTTCAGGGCCACCGCCCACGGGAAGAGGAACGCGATCTCAAGGTCAAAGACGATGAACAGGATCGCGACCAGGTAGTAGCGCACGTCGAATTTCATGCGGGTGTCTTCGAAGGCCTCGAAGCCGCATTCGTAAGGCGAGAGCTTGGCGCGGTCGCCGCGCGAGCGCGTGAAATAGTGGCCGATGCCGGTGCCGAGCACGAGCAGTACCACGGCCAGGCCCGCGGCGATGACCAGGAAGATCAGGATGGGCAGATAGTTCGACAGCATGCGATCTGGTTGCGGCAACAACAAAATCGCATTGTAGCAGCGCAACAGTCCTTTTGGTGCCGACGGTCGGATTCGAACCGACACGCCTTGCGGCGCTAGCCCCTCAAGCTAGTGTGTCTACCAATTTCACCACGTCGGCAACATTAAAATCCGCGCAACGAGCTGACGCCTCATTTCGGCGCCGGCGCGGGCGCCGGGGTCGTAGCGGGGCTCGCCGGTGCGGAGCTCGTGGGCGCCGCCGGAACCGCGGTACCGGTGAGCGGCGCGGCCTTCTTGGCCGCGGCGACCTCATCGAGAATCGTTTTCTGCTGCGCCTCGGCAGTGCGCGTACCCGTGTAGGCGAGCGCCAGACTGTTGATCATGAAGATCGCAGCGAAAATCGCGGTGGCGCGCGACATGGCGGTGCTCGCACCGCGGGCACCGAACACCGTGCCCGAAGCACCCGAGCCAAACCCGGCGCCGGCGTCTGCGCCTTTGCCGCGCTGAAGCAGTACCAGGCCGACGATCGCAAATGCGGAAGCCCACTGCACAAAAGTCAGAATCGAACGCAACATCGGAAAATACCTACTTTCCCGGTCCGGCAGCGGCCAGGATTGCCAGGAACTCATCAGCCTTGAGCGAGGCGCCACCGATCAGACCGCCGTCTACATCCGGCATGGCGAACAGTTCGGCCGCATTACCGGCCTTGACACTACCGCCGTAAATAATACGTGTGGCAGCGGCAATTCTAGCATCCCGGGCGGCTATCCGGGCGCGGATGAAGGCGTGCACCTCCTGCGCCTGCTCGGGGCTCGCGTTACGCCCGGTGCCGATGGCCCACACCGGCTCGTAGGCGACGATGCCCTGCTGCAGGGCGCCCGCACCCGACAGTTCCAGAACCACCTCGAGCTGACGCGCGACAATTTCCTGCGTCCGCCCGGCATCACGATCCGCGAGCTGCTCGCCGACGCACAGGATCGGGATGAGTCCCTTGGCGTGCGCGGCGGCGAACTTGCGCGCCACCAACTGGTCGCTCTCGCGGTACAGCAAGCGCCGCTCCGAGTGGCCCACGATCACGTACTCGCAGCCGACGTCCTTGAGCATGCCCGCGGAGATCTCGCCGGTGAAGGCGCCCTGGGCATCCGCGCAAACATCCTGTCCGCCGAGGCTCAACGCCGAATCGCGCAGTAAGCGCGCCACTTCCTGCAGGTAAACGAACGGCGGGCACAGCACGCAGGTCGCCGGGGGCGCCGCGGCGCTGTGCGCCAGAAGCTCCTCAACGAGCCGCGCATTTTCGCTGCGCGAACCGTGCATCTTCCAGTTTCCCGCGACGAGGGGGCGACGCATGAATCAACCTCGAATGGCGGCGGCACGAGGCCACCTGACCGCCCGCAAAGGGCGCGGGATGATAGCCATGTGAGGGGGGCGGCGCAATGCTGGCCGCTGCAGGGTCTGGAGACCCCCCACGCCTGCGCCAATCTACCGAGTGTCAGCCCGCGATGCCCTTGATGATCTCGGCGAGTTCGTTGGCAGCGGCCCGGGTCGCGGCCTCGTCGCGCCCTTCGACCATGACGCGGATCACCGGCTCGGTTCCGGAAGCCCGCAGTACCACGCGCGCGTCGGCGCCCAGGCGCTGCTCGATGCGTTGCACCGCCTGCTGCACGGCTGGCACGGTGGTCGGATCGAAGCGCTGCGCCACTTTCACGTTGAGCAGCACCTGCGGGAACTTCTGCATTCCGGCGGTCAGCTCAGCCAGCGAGCGGCCGGTCTGTTTCATGACGGCCAGCACCTGCAGCGCGCTCACGAGCCCATCACCGGTCGTGGTCTTGTCGAGGCACAGGATGTGTCCGGAGGCTTCCCCACCCAGAATGCCCTGGGTCTCGCGCAACATCGCCAGCACGTAGCGATCGCCCACCGCCGCACGGCGAAACTCGATGCCGGCCGCACGCAGCGCCACCTCGAGTCCGAGGTTGCTCATCACCGTGCCGACCACCGGCCCGCGCAGCGTTCCTGCCTGCTTGAGCGCGCGCGCGATGACGTACAGGAGCTGATCGCCGTCGACGATGCGGCCGAGATGATCGGCCATGACGAGCCGGTCACCGTCGCCATCGAGCGCGAGTCCAACGTGCGCGCGTACGCCCGGCACGGTGAGCTGCAGAAGATCCGGAGCGGTCGAACCGCAGCCGTCGTTGATATTGCGGCCGTTCGGCGAGCAGCCCACCGGCACGATCTCGGCGCCGAGGTCGGCCAGAATCCGCGGCGCCACCTTGTAGGCCGCGCCGTTGGCGCAGTCGATGACGATTTTCAGACCCGACAGATCCACACCCGACGGCAGCGTCGAGGCGCAGAATTCCTGGTAAAAGAGCCGCGAGCGGTCCGCACGCGTCGCACGTCCGAGGCTGCGGGAAGCGCGCGTCAGCGGCGGCTCCGCGAGCTGCGCCTCGATTCGTTCCTCGAGTTCGTCCGAGAGCTTGCCGCCCGAGGCGTCGAAGAACTTGATGCCGTTGTCGTCGTAGAGATTGTGCGAGGCGCTGATGACGATACCGAAGTCGCAATTGAAGCGGCGCGTCATGTAGGCAATGCCAGGCGTGGGCAGCGGGCCGATCAGCATGACGTTCACGCCGGCGGCGACAAATCCCGCCTCCAGCGCCGACTCGAACATGTAACCGGACAGGCGCGTGTCCTTGCCGATCAGTACCGTGCCGCCCTCCGGCGCCAGTACGCGGGCAGCCGCGCTCGCCAGGTGCAACGCGAAGTCCACGGTCATGGGGTGCTCGCCGACACGGCCCCTGATGCCATCCGTGCCGAAATAAGCCCTCGTCAAATCCTTACCCTCCCCTGTGAAGCGCCGCCACCACCGCCAGCGCATCCACCGTCGCCGCGACGTCGTGGGCGCGAATGATGCGCGCGCCGGCCTGTGCTGCAATCACCGCCAGTGCCACGCTGCCGGCAAGCCGCTCGTCAGCCTGCCGGTGAGTGAGTGTGCCCAGCATTGATTTGCGCGACAACCCGACCAGCACCGGCGAGCCGTCGGCGACCAGTTGCGCCAGCCAGCGCAGCAGTTGCAGATTGTGCTCGAGGGTCTTGCCAAAACCGAAGCCGGGATCCACCACCAGCCGCTCGGCGGCGAAGCCCGCGTCGCGGCAGGCGCCGGTGCGCGCGGCAAGAAATGCCCTGATCTCGTTCACGACGTCATCGTAGCGGGGTGCGAGCTGCATGGTGCGCGGTTCGCCCTGCATGTGCATCAGGCACACCGCGCACCCGGAGTGCATGGCGGCATCCAGCGCCCCAGGCTCCCGCAGCGCACGCACATCATTGATGAGGCCCGCGCCCGCGGCGGCGGCGGCCCGCATGAGCTCAGGCTTGCTGGTATCGACCGAGATCACGGCGCTCGTAAGGGTGCGCAGCCGCGCGATGACCGGCAGCACGCGCCGCTGCTTCCTCGTCCACAGGCACCGCTGCCGCGCCCGGGCGCGTCGACTCGCCCCCAACGTCGATGAACGCCGCGCCCTCGGCCACCATGCGCACGCCCTGCGCCACCGCGGCTTCCACGGACAGGAAGCGCCCGCCATCTGAAAACGAATCGGGCGTGACATTCAGCACGCCCATGACCTGCGGCTGGGACAGATCCACCGTCTTATCGGCGCAGCGGAGCAGGACCGGCGTCACGGCGTCCCCGAAAGTGCGAAATTCTCGCTGGCCGCGCTAGCGGAAAAAAGATCGCTTAGTGCTGTCCCGCCGGTATGACTGGTCCGCCTGCAACCGGCCCCTCTGTCGGTGCCTTGGGCGGCTTGTTGGAAAGCGTGTCGTCCCAGTCAGCCGGTGGCTGCGGCACCTTGCCCGCCATGATGTCCTTGAGCTGGTCCTCGCCGATCGTCTCGTACTTGATGAGCGCTTCGGCCATGAGGTGCAGCTTGTCGAGCGCCGAGGTGAGAATCTCCCGCGCGCGCTTGTAGTTGGCCTCGATCAGGTGGCGGATTTCCTCGTCGATCGCGTGCGCGGTGACATCCGACACCTGTTTGTGCTGCGTGACGCTGCGGCCAAGGAACACTTCGCCGGTTTCTTCCGAATACGTCAACGGTCCGAGCTTATCGGACAGGCCCCACTTGGTAACCATGTTGCGGGCCACCTCCGTGGCGCGCTCGATGTCGTTGGAGGCGCCGGTGGTGACCGCCTCGGGCCCGAAAATCAGCTCCTCGGCGATGCGGCCGCCGAACAGTGTCGTGATCACACTCTCCAGGCGGCGCTTGGAGAAGCTGTAGCGGTCCTGCTCGGGCAGGAACTGCGTGACTCCGAGTGCGCGGCCGCGCGGGATGATGGTGACCTTGTAGACCGGGTCGTGTTCCGGGACCGTCATGCCGACGATGGCGTGCCCCGCCTCGTGGTAGGCGGTCATGCGCTTCTCGGCCTCGCTCATCACCATGGAGCGCCGTTCCGCGCCCATCATGATCTTGTCCTTGGCGCGCTCGAACTCTTCCATGCTGACGATGCGACGGTTCGCGCGTGCGGCGAACAGCGCCGCTTCGTTGACGAGGTTGGCGAGATCCGCGCCCGAGAACCCCGGCGTGCCGCGCGCGATGAGCGCCGGCTTGACGTCCTCGGACAGCGGCACGCGCCGCATGTGCACCCGCAGAATCTGCTCGCGGCCGCGCACGTCGGGCAGCGGCACGACCACCTGGCGATCGAAGCGTCCGGGACGCAGCAGCGCCGGATCGAGTACATCGGGCCGGTTGGTGGCGGCGATGACGATAATGCCCTCGTTACCCTCGAAACCGTCCATTTCCACCAGCAGCTGGTTCAGGGTCTGCTCGCGCTCGTCGTGGCCGCCGCCAAGTCCCGCGCCACGGTGCCGGCCGACGGCATCGATTTCATCGATGAAAATAATGCACGGGGCGTGCTTCTTCGCCTGCTCGAACATGTCGCGCACGCGCGAGGCGCCGACACCGACGAACATCTCGACGAAGTCCGAGCCGGAGATGGTGAAGAAAGGCACCTTGGCTTCCCCGGCGATGGCGCGCGCCAGCAGGGTCTTGCCGGTTCCGGGCGAGCCGACCATCAGCACACCCTTGGGGATCTTGCCGCCGAGCTTCTGGAACTTGCCCGGGTCTTTCAGGAAGTCGACGATCTCGCCGACTTCCTGCTTCGCCTCGTCGACGCCGGCAACGTCCGCGAAGGTGACATTCACCTGGTCCTCTCCCAGCAGGCGCGCGCGGCTCTTGCCGAAGGACATGGCGCCGCGGCCGCCGGATGCGCCCTGCATCTGGCGCAACATGTAGAGGAACACCAGGATCAACACCAGCGCCGGCGCCATCTGCAGCACCAGCTGCCAGAAGACGCTCGGCTGTTTCGGCGGACGTCCCTCGATCACGACGTTGGCCTTTTCCAGCGTGCCGATGAGCGCGGTGAAGTCGGTCTCCGGGTTGTAGGCCTTGAATTGCGACTTGTCCTTGCGCACGCCGTAGATCATCTCGGCCTGCAGCACCACCGACTCCACGCGATTCGCCTTAACATCATCCAGGAATTGGGAGTACGGGATCTCCTGGGGCTGCCCCGCGATCGGCATGTAGCGGCTGAACACGAGCAGCAGGACGGTGACGATCACCACCCACAGCAGGATGTTCTTTGTCAGGTCATTCAAGGGCTTCCGTCCTTTGTAGCACGCGGCTCCCGAGGGTCTCGCAGCAACCTACACCAAGCGATACTGCATGGCCAGCAGGTACATCTCAGGGCTGCGGGCCCGGGATGCAAGGGGTTTGACCAGTTTCACGCGGATAAATTTTCCCCGCGCCGCCTGCACCAGTTCCTGGAACCCGGCTCCCTGGAACACCTTCATCAGGGCGTTGCCACCGGGCTTCAAGACGCTTTGCGCCATGCCGAGAGCCAGCTCCGCCAGGTGCATCGCCCGGGGCTGGTCGATGACGTCCACCCCGCTTAAGTTCGGCGCCATATCCGAAAGCACTACATCGACCTGCCGCGCCGGCAGCAGTTTCAGGATCTGCTCGAACACGGCCTGCTCGCGAAAGTCCCCCGGCACGAACTCCACGCCCGGGATCGCGGGCATCGCCAGGATATCGCTCGCCACCACCCTGCCCGTGCGCCCCACCCGGCGCTGCGCGTATTGACTCCAGGCCCCGGGAGCCGCGCCCAGGTCGAGGACGATCCCGCCGGGCCTGAGCAGCCGCTCGCGACGGTCGATTTCCTCGAGCTTGAACACCGCACGGGAGCGCCAGCCTTCGGCCTGCGCGCGCTGCACGAAAGGGTCGGCAAAGTGCTCCTTCAGCCATCGATCACTGCTCTTGGTACGCCGCGCCATTGCTTCAATGTGCCCAGGTCCTGGTGTGTTCCTCTTACAATGAGTCGATGCCAAAATCCGCCGCCGCCCCCACCGGGCTCTCGGAACGCCAGCGCCGGCATCTGCGCGGGCTCGCGCACCCGCTCAGGCCGGTCGTGCGGATCGGCAACGCCGGCCTCACGGACGGGGTGGCCCTCGAGACCGAGCGTGCGCTGCATGACCACGAGCTCATCAAGGTGAAGGGCCCTGGCGGGGACCGCGAGGCGCGCGACGCGGTGTTCACCGCGCTTGCCAGCAGAACCCACAGCGAGCTCGTGCACCGCATCGGCAACGTCGCCGTCTTCTACCGTGCACGTGCGGACCTGTCCCGCATCCTGATCCCGGACACCTAACCGACGCGCACCGCGAGGATCTCGTAGGAGCGTGTGCCGCCGGGGGCCGCCACCTCGGCGACGTCACCTTCGCGCTTGCCGACCACCGCGCGGGCGATGGGCGAGGTCACCGAGATGCGTCCCTGACGGATGTCCGCCTCATCCTCGCCGACGATCTGATAGGTCACGCGCGCCCCCGCCTGGTCCTCGAGCTCCACCACCGCGCCGAACACCACCCGGCCGTTGGGTGTGAGCTGGGTCGGATCGATCACCTCGGCGCTCGCCAGCTTGTGCTCGATTTCCTTGATGCGCCCTTCGATGAATCCCTGCTGCTCGCGCGCCGCGTGATACTCGGCGTTCTCCGACAGATCCCCGTGGCCACGCGCCTCGGCAATCGCCTTGATGATGCTGGGGCGCGCCTCGGACTTCAGGCGCTTCAATTCCGCCCGCAGCGCCTCGGCGCCCAGCAGGGTCATGGGCGTGCGCTTCATATCCTCACCGCCTCGCTGTGCAGGTCCTGCAGCCGGTTGACCTCGACCTCATCCAGGTGGTCCATGGCCTCGCAGGTCGCAAGTCCCGCCGCCAGCGTCGTGTAGTAAGTGACCCGCCGATGCACCGCTTCGCGGCGAATCGAGTTCGACTCGCGAATGGCCTGCTTGCCCTCGGTGGTGTTGACGATGAGATCGATTTCGTCGTTCTTGATCATGTCGACGATGTGCGGGCGCCCTTCGCGCACCTTGTTCACGCGGCGGCAGGCAACCCCGGCCGCGGTGAGCGCGCCGGCGGTGCCGGCGGTCGCCAGCACCTCGAAACCGCGCTCGATGAGGTTCTTCGCCAGCTCGACCGCGCCACCCTTGTCGCGGTCGCGCACACTGATGAAGCACACGCCCTTGCGCGGCAGGGTGACGCCCGAGGCACTTTGCGCCTTGGCATAGGCCTCACCGAAGGTGCGCCCGGTGCCCATCACCTCGCCGGTGGATTTCATTTCCGGTCCCAGGATCGGGTCGGCTTCCGGGAACTTCATGAACGGGAATACCGCCTCCTTCACGCAGAAGTACGCCGGCACGCGCTCCACCGCGCCCACCAGTTGCTTTAACTTGCGCCCGGTCATGACGCGCGCCGCGATCTTGGCGAGCGGGAGCCCCGTGGCCTTGGAGACGAAGGGCACGGTGCGCGAGGCACGCGGGTTCACCTCGAGCACGTAGATCACGCCGCTCTGGATGGCGAACTGCACGTTCATGAGTCCCACGACGTTCAGCGCGCGCGCGAGCTTGCGCGTCTGCTCGCGCAGCTCCGCCTGCATCTCGCGCGTGAGGCTGTTGGGGGGCAGCGAGCAACCCGAGTCGCCCGAGTGCACCCCGGCCTGTTCGATGTGCTCCATGATGCCGCCGATAAGCACGTCCTCGCCGTCGCACACCGCGTCCACGTCGACCTCGATGGCGACGTCGAGAAAGCGGTCGAGCAGCACCGGGCTGTCATTCGACACCTGCACCGCGTGCGTCATGTAGGTGCGCAGATCCTCTTCGGTAAACACCACTTCCATGGCGCGGCCGCCGAGCACGTACGAGGGGCGCACCACCAGCGGGAATCCGACCTCCCGCGCCAGGCGCACCGCCTGGTCCTCGGTGCGCGCCGTGGCGTTCGCGGGTTGCTTGAGGCCAATCTCCTTCACCAGCGCCTGGAAGCGCTCACGGTCCTCGGCGACATCGATCGCGTCCGGGGAGGTGCCGATGATCGGCGCGCCGGCGGCTTCCAGCGCCCGCGAGAGCTTCAGCGGAGTCTGCCCGCCGAACTGCACGATCACGCCTTCGGGCTTTTCCTTGGCGAGCACTTCCAGCACGTCCTCGAGCGTCAGGGGCTCGAAATACAGCCGGTCGGAAATGTCATAGTCGGTCGAGACCGTCTCCGGATTGCAGTTGACCATGATGGTCTCGAAACCGTCTTCGCGCAGCTGTAGTGCGGCGTGCACGCAGCAGTAATCGAACTCGATGCCCTGGCCGATGCGGTTCGGGCCGCCGCCCAGGATCATGATCTTGCGGCGCTGGGTGGGCGCGGCCTCGCACTCCTCCTCGTAGGTGGAGTACAGGTAGGCGGTCGAGGTGGCGAATTCCGCGGCGCAGGTGTCGACGCGCTTGTAGACCGGCACCACGTCAAGCTCGTGACGCTTGTCGCGGATCGCCTTCTCCGGCATGTCGACGAGCCTGGCGAGGCGGCTGTCGGAGAAGCCCTTGCGCTTGAGCACCCGCAGACGTTCGGCGGTGAGCGCCCCCAGGCCCTCCTCGCGCACCTGCGCCTCCTCGCGCACCAGATCCTCGACCTGCGCGAGAAACCACGGATCAATGCGGGTGAGTTCCCCGATGCGCGCCAGCGTCCAGCCGGCGCGCAAGGCATCCGCCACGTACAGCAGGCGGTTGGCGCCCGGGGCGCGCAGTTCATAGGCGAGCTTGTCCTGGCTCTCATCGGTGAGCGGCATCGCCAGAATCGGCGACAAACCGTCGAGGCCGGTCTCCAGCCCCCGCAGCGCCTTCTGCAGCGACTCCTGGAAGGTGCGGCCGATCGCCATCACTTCGCCGACCGATTTCATCTGGGTCGTGAGGCGGTCGTTCGCGGCCGGAAACTTCTCGAAGGTGAAGCGCGGGATCTTGGTGACCACGTAATCGATGGATGGCTCGAAGGATGCCGGTGTCGCGCCGCCGGTGATGTCGTTCTTCAACTCATCGAGGGTGTAGCCGACGGCGAGCTTGGCGGCGATCTTGGCGATCGGAAAGCCGGTCGCCTTGGAGGCGAGCGCCGAGGAACGCGACACGCGCGGGTTCATCTCGATCACCAGCAGCCGCCCGTCGTACGGACTCACCGCGAACTGCACGTTCGAGCCGCCGGTGTCGACGCCGATCTTGCGCAGCACCGCGATCGAGGCATCGCGCATGCGCTGGTATTCCTTGTCGGTGAGGGTCAGCGCCGGCGCGACCGTGATCGAGTCGCCGGTGTGCACCCCCATCGGATCGAGGTTCTCGATCGAGCAGACGATGATGCAGTTGTCCTTGTGATCACGGATCACTTCCATCTCGAACTCTTTCCAGCCGATCACCGACTCCTCGAGCAGCACCTCCCCGGTCGGGGAGGCATCGAGCCCGCGCGCCACAATGGTCTCGAGCTCCTCGCGGTTGTAAGCAATGCCGCCGCCGCTGCCGCCCATGGTGAACGAGGGGCGTATGACCACCGGGTAGCCGATCTCGCCGGCGATCGCCAGGCCCTCCTCGAGGCTGCGCGCGATCTGCGACTGCGGCGTCTCCAGTCCGATCTCGCGCATCGCGTTCCTGAACAGCTCCCGGTCCTCGGCCATGTCGATCGCGGCCCGGGACGCGGCGATGAGTTCGACGTCGTATTTTTCCAGCACCCCCTCACGCACCAGATCCAGCGCCGTGTTGAGCGCGGTCTGTCCGCCCATGGTGGGCAGCAGCGCGTCCGGGCGCTCCTTCTCGATGATACGCGCGATGGTGCGCGAGTTGACCGGCTCGATATAGATGGCGTCCGCCATCTCCGGATCCGTCATGATGGTCGCGGGATTGGAGTTGACCAGGACGACGCGGTAGCCCTCCTCGCGCAGCGCCTTGCAGGCCTGGGCGCCGGAGTAATCGAACTCGCACGCCTGGCCAATGACGATCGGGCCGGCGCCGATGATAAGGATGCTCTCGATGTCGGTGCGCTTCGGCACTAGCGGGCCGCTCCGGCCTGCTGCCGGCGCGCGCTGTCGCCGGCGACTTTCAGTTGCGCCTGCAGCCGGCGCAGCATCAGGTGGTTGAAGCGCTCGAACAGCGGCCGCAGGTCGTGGGGGCCCGGGCTTGCTTCCGGGTGCCCCTGGAAACCAAACGCGGGGCGATCCTTGAAGGTGAGGCCCTGCAGCGAGCCGTCGAACAGCGAGCGGTGCGTCGGCCGGACCGACGCCGGCAGTGAACTCTCGTCCACCGCAAATCCGTGGTTCTGGCTGGTGATGAACACCCGCCCGGACTCCAGGTCCTGCACCGGGTGGTTGGCGCCGTGGTGGCCGAACTTCATTTTCACCGTGCGCCCGCCGGCGGCCAGCCCGAGGATCTGGAACCCGAGACAGATGCCGAACACCGGCAGACTCGTGTCGATGAATTTGCGGGTGGCCTCGATGGCGTACTCGCACGGCTCCGGATCTCCCGGTCCGTTGGAGAGGAACACGCCGTCCGGTTCCAGCGCCAGGACTTCGGCGGCGGGAGTCTGCGCCGGCACCACCGTCATGCGGCAGCCGGAGTCCGCCAGCAGCCGCAGGATGTTGCGCTTCAGGCCAAAGTCGTAGGCGACCACGTGCAGCCGCTGCTGCGAGCGGATCGGCGCGCGCGCCGACTCCGGCCACACACTCCCCTCGTTCCACTGGAAGCTGCGCTTGGCAGTGACGACTTTCGCCAGATCCATGCCCTTGAGTCCCGGGAACTTGCGGGCCGCCTTGATGGCCGCCGCTTCATCGACCTGCTCGCCGGTCATGATGCAGCCGGCCTGCGCACCCTTCTCGCGCAGCAGGCGCGTGAGCTTGCGGGTGTCGATGCCGGCGATCGCAACGACGCGGCCGCGCTCAAGAAACTCCGCCAGCGATTCGTTGGCTCGCCAGCTGCTGTGCAGCAGCGGCAGGTCGCGGATGATGAGACCGGCGCAGTACACCTGCGTGGATTCAAGATCTTCGGGCGTGGTGCCCGTGTTGCCGATGTGCGGGCAGGTGAGCGTGACGATCTGTCGCGCGTAAGACGGGTCGGTGAGAATTTCCTGATAGCCCGTGAGGGCGGTATTGAAAACGACTTCGCCTGTGGTGTTGCCTTTGGCTCCGATCGACTGGCCGCGGAAGATCGTTCCATCGGCCAGCGCGAGCACCGCAGGTAAGCTCACGTGATCACTTCTCCTAGACTCACATACACAAAGCGGGAGGAGTTCTCATCGAACATCCTCCCGCCTTGCATGGACTAACCCGAACACGGATTAGGCGGAAATTTTACGGGTTGGGGGGCGGATGTGTCCACGGAAATTCCCGTTACGGGAGCGTGATACTTTCTCACAACGTTTCGTGAAGAATTCGCTAAGTTACTGTTTTAAAACCCATGACATCCCGCATGCCATAACGACCCGCGGGCTGGGACGCCAGCCACATGGCTGCGGCCAGGGCGCCGCGGGCGAAGATCCCCCGCTCCAGGGCGCGGTGGGTGAGGCGCAGCTCCTCGGCGGCCCCCGCAAAGCGCACCGTGTGCTCGCCCACCACCTCGCCTTCGCGGACCGAAGAGATGGGAATTTCACCCCCGTGGCCGTCGCGGCCCTCACGGATCGCCGCGGCCAGGCTAAGCGCGGTGCCGGAGGGGGCGTCGCGTTTCTCGCGGTGGTGCGTCTCGGTGATGCCGATATCGAACCCCGGCAGAGCGCGCGCGGCGGTCCGCGCAAGTTCGATCAGCAGCGTCACGCCGAGACTCGTATTGGGCGCAATGAGCAGGGGAATGTCCTGCGCGGCTGCCGCGAACTCAGCCTCGAGCGCGGCAGCGAAGCCGGTCGCGCCGATCAGCAGCGGCTTGCGCGCCGCACGGCAGGCGTGCAGGTTCCCGCGCGTCGCCTCCGCGGTGCTGAAGTCGATCACGACCTGCGCGCCCGGCAGCACGGCATCGAGATTACCGGTGATGGGAAGATGATTCGGCGCGCCGCCGGCGGTGACGCCGGAGTCCCGGCCGAGCAGCGCGCTGTCCGTGGAGGCTATCGCGCCCACCAGCGCGAGCCCGGGAAATCCGCCCGCGGCACTCACGATCGCCCTGCCCATCCGGCCACTCGCGCCGATAAGAACCGCGCCGAGGGGCCGTGCGGGCGGGGCCTCGCTCATCGGGACTGGAAGAAGCGCCGCACGCCCTCGAGAAAGCCTTTCTCACGCGGCGCGTGCCGCGCGGCGTGCGCCTTGAGCGACTCGTCCAGTTGCCGCACGAGCTCGCGTTGCTCGCTCGACAGATGCACGGGCGTCTCGATGACTATGCGGCAGAAAAGATCGCCGCGCGTACCGCCGCGCACCGGCTTCACGCCCTTGTCGCGCAGGCGAAATACACGCCCTGACTGGGTCTCCGCCGGAATCTTCAACGACACATCTCCCTCGAGCGTCGGCACATCCACCGCGCCGCCGAGCGCTGCGGTGGCGAAGCTGACCGGCACCTCGCAGCTCAGGTGCTCCCCCTCGCGCTCGAAGATCGCGTGTTCGCGCACCTGCACCTCGACGTACAGGTCTCCCGGCGGACCGCCGTTGCGTCCGGCCTCCCCTTCCCCCGAGAGCCGCACGCGGTCGCCGGTATCCACCCCGGCCGGCACCTTCACGGCGAGCTTGCGGGTGCGGCGCACGCGGCCCTGTCCCAGGCAGGTGTCGCAGGGATTGCGGATGATGGTGCCGCTGCCGCGACAGCGCGGACAGGTCTGCTGCAGCTGGAAGAAGCCCTGGGAAACGCGTACCTGGCCGGCGCCGCCGCAGCCGTCGCAGGTCGTCGCCGAGCTGCCCTTGGCGGCGCCGCTGCCGTGGCAGGTGTCGCACTCGGCGAGCTTCGCCACCTCGATTTCCACCTGGTGGCCGAACACTGCCTGATCCAGCTCGAGCTGCAGCTCGTAACGCAGGTCCGCGCCGCGGAACACCTGCGAGCGGCCGCCGCGGCGTGAGCCCCCGAAGATGTCGCCGAAAACGTCCCCGAAGATGTCGCTGAAGGCATCCCCGGCACCGAAGCCGCGCCCACCGCCGCGCGCGGCAGCCTCGACACCGGCGTGGCCGTGCTGGTCGTAGAGCGCGCGCTTGTGCGAGTCCGTGAGCACCTCGGAGGCCTCCTTGGCCTCCTTGAAGCGCTCCTCCGCGTCCCGGTCGTTCGGGTTGCGGTCGGGGTGATACTTCATCGCCAGACGGCGATAGGCCTTCTTGACCTCCGCCTCAGTCGCGGTTTTCGGTACGTCGAGTACCTTGTAGTAATCGCGCTTGGACATGCGGCGTGGAAGTTAGGAGGCCTTGCGTCCCTTGTCCTTCACCTCTTCGAACTCCGCATCCACCACGTCCTCGCGTCCACCGCCGCTGCCACCCTGCGCGCCGGCACTCGGGCCGCTGCCGCCAGCGGCACCCGCATCGGCGCCGCCGCCCGCCGCACCCGCTTCGGCCGCCTGGGCACGCTGCGCGATGCCCGCCGAGGCGTGCGCCAGGGCTTCGGCCTTCTTGTCGATGGCGCCCTTGTCCTCGCCCTTGAGCGCGGTGCGCAGATCCGACATGGCCGACTCGACCGTGGCACGCTCCGCGCCGTCGACCTTGTCGCCGAGCCCCTGGAGCGACTTCTCTACCGCGTGAATCAGCGCATCGGCCTTGTTGCGCGAGTCCACCAGTTCGCGGAAACGCTTGTCTTCTTCGGCGTGCGCCTCGGCGTCACGCACCATGCGCTTGATCTCATCCTCGGTGAGGCCGCTGGAGGCCTTGATGATGATCTTCTGTTCCTTGCCGGTGGCCTTGTCCTTCGCCGACACATTGAGGATACCGTTGGCGTCGATGTCGAAGGACACCTCGACCTGCGGCACGCCGCGCGGCGCCGGCGCGATGTCCGAGAGGTCGAACCTTCCCAGGGACTTGTTGTCCGCGGCGCGGTCGCGCTCGCCCTGCAGCACGTGGATGGTCACGGCGGTCTGGTTATCGTCCGCCGTCGAGAAGGTGTTGGAAGCCTTGGTCGGTACGGTGGTGTTCTTCTCGATCAGCTTGGTCATGATGCCGCCGAGGGTCTCGATGCCGAGCGACAGCGGTGTCACGTCAAGCAGCAGTACATCCTTCACTTCGCCGGCGAGCACCCCGGCCTGGATGGCGGCGCCCACGGCGACCGCCTCGTCGGCATTCACGTCCTTGCGCGGCTCCTTGCCGAAGAAATCCTTGACGTACTTCTGCACCAGCGGCATGCGCGTCTGGCCGCCGACGAGGATCACTTCGGCGATGTCGTTGCCGGTCACCCCGGCATCCTTGAGCGCCGTGCGGCACGGGCCCACGGTCTTCTGCACCAGGTCCTCGACCAGCGACTCGAGCTTGGCGCGCGTCAGCTTGATGTTGAGGTGCTTGGGCCCTGCGGCATCCGCCGTGATGTACGGCAGGTTGATGTCGGTCTGCTGGGTCGAGGACAGCTCGATCTTGCCTTTTTCGGCAGCTTCCTTGAGGCGCTGCATGGCGAGCGGGTCCTTGCGCACGTCGACGCCGGACTCTTTCTGGAACTGCTCGGCGAGGAAATTGATGATGCGCAGATCGAAGTCCTCGCCACCGAGGAAGGTGTCGCCGTTGGTCGAGAGCACCTCGAACTGGCGTTCACCGTCCACCTCGGCGATCTCGATGACCGAGACATCGAAGGTACCGCCGCCCAGGTCGTAGACGGCAATCTTGCGATCGCTGCCCTGCTTGTCGAGGCCGTAGGCGAGCGCCGCCGCGGTCGGCTCGTTGATGATGCGCTTGACCTCAAGTCCCGCGATGCGGCCGGCGTCCTTGGTCGCCTGGCGCTGCGAATCGTTGAAATACGCCGGCACCGTGATCACCGCCTCGGTGACCGGCTCCCCGAGGTAGTCCTCGGCGGTCTTCTTCATTTTCATCAGCACCCGCGCGGAGATCTCCGGTGGCGCCATTTTCTTGCCCTGCACGTCGACCCAGGCGTCGCCGTTGTCAGCACGGACAATCTGGTACGGCACCATCTTGATGTCGCGCTGCACCACTTCGTCCTCGAACTTGCGGCCGATGAGGCGCTTGATGGCGAACAGGGTGTTGTGCGGATTGGTGACCGCCTGGCGCTTGGCGGGCTGGCCCACGAGCACTTCGTTGTCCTTGGTAAAGGCAACGATCGACGGGGTGGTGCGGTCGCCCTCGCTGTTCTCGATCACGCGAGGCTTGCCGCCCTCCATGATTGCGACGCACGAATTGGTCGTGCCGAGGTCGATACCGATTACCTTAGCCATGGCTCTTCACTCCGGGTAGTCCAGCTCTGCTTCTTAGGGGTGACGGGGCAGGCTTTCAAGCCCCGCCGGGGGCGCGGGCGACAATAACCCGCGCGGGGCGCAACAGGCGCCCGTTGAGTTCGTATCCGGGCTGCACCACCTGCAGGACCGAATTGGGCTGCGCCTTCGCGGATTCCTGCGCCATCATGGCCTCGTGGCGCGCGGGGTCGAAGGGCTCCCCTTCGGGGTTGATCAGGGTGACCCCGAGCCGCTCGAGCGCCCGGGACAGCAGCTGCAGCGTCGCCTCCTGGCCCTCCTTGAGGCTCGCGGCGTCCGCCCGCCCGGCGTTCTGCACCGCCAGCTCCAGGGTGTCCTTCACCGGCAACAGCTCCGCGGCGAATTTCTCCAGTCCGTAGCGGTTCGCCGCCTCGATATCACGGCCGGCGCGCTTGCGCACGTTGTCCAGCTCGGCCAGGGCCCGCAGGTACTGCTCCCAGTGGCTCCTGGCGCGCTCTTCGGCGTCGGCGAGCGCGCGCTGCAGGCGCTCCAGTTCCACCAGCTGTGCTGCCGTCTCCGGCAGTACCGCGGTCGCTTCAGCCCCGGTGTTCTCGGTCATCTTAAGACAAACCTCCCGAAAATCTTATGTCCGCTCAGGCCCACGCCGTGCGCCCAGCAACGCTTGCCGCGCGCTCGTGGCCCGCGAGCCAGCGTGGGGGTCAGCGCCGTGAATTCAAGGCGGCGCCGAGCAGTTTAGCCGTCATATCAACGATCGGTATGACCCGTTCATAGGCCATGCGCGTGGGCCCGATGACCCCGAGCACGCCCACGACTCCGTCGCTGTCGGCGTAGGGGGAGGTGACCACGCTGCAATCGTCGAGTATCCGGTAGCCGGATTCGTGGCCGATGAAGATCTGCACGCCTTCGGCCTTGAGACTCTGGTCGAGCAGATGCAGGAAATCGCGCTTCTCGTTGAATGCCTCGAACAGCCGCCGCAGCTTTTCCACGCTCGTCAGATCCGCGGCCCCCATGAGGTTGGTCTCGCCCTTGATGACGTACTCGAGGCGGCTCTCGGCGCCGCTTTCGAACACCTGCTGCGCCATGGAAATCGCGTCCAGCATGATCTGGTTGAGGTGCGCATGCGCCTCGGACAGCTGGCGCAGGATCTCCTGGCGCACCTCGCGCAGCGAGCGGCCGCGGAACTGCTCGTTGAGGTAGTTGGTGGCCCGCTTGAGCTCATCAGCCGGGTAGTGGCGTTCGAGCTGGATGATGCGGTTCTGGACCTCGCGGTCATTGAACACCAGCACCACCAGCACGCGGTTCTCCGACAGCGCGACGAATTCGATCTGGGTGATCGCGGCCTGCCGGGTGCGCGGTACGGTGACCACACCGGCGAGCTGGGTGACGGAGGACAGCAGCTGCGAGACGCTCGCGATGAGATCGGTGGAGCTGTCGCGGCTCGCTTCAAACTGCCGGCGCATTTCCGCGCTCGCCGTCTCATCCGGCCCGCGCAGCTGCAGCAGCGTGTCGACGAAAAACCGATATCCCTTGTCGGTGGGCACGCGGCCGGCGGAGGTGTGCGGGGAAGCCACGAAGCCGAGCTCTTCCAGGTCGGCCATCACGTTGCGGATGGTCGCGGAACTCAACTGCAATCCAGACTCCCGGGACAGGGCGCGCGAGCCGACCGGCTGGCCGTCGCGGATGTAGCTCTCGATGAGGATCCGCAGCAGGCGCTGCGCCCGCTCACTTAAGGCCTCGTCCCCGGCATCGTGCCCCATGGCAGCCAAGCTAGCGTCGCGCTTGCCCGACCGTCAAGCATGCGACGGCCCGCACGCCCTGGGACGCCGCATTGGCTGCCGGCGCGGCGAGCGTGCTACAAAGACGGCGCTTCGCTTGGGAGGCTTTGAGGTTACGTTAAGGGCGCTGCGATGGCCTCTGCGGTACACAACTGCGCGATAGTCGGCCGCTTCACGGATCCGCGTATAGCGGAGAGCGTCGCGGCGCTGCTGCCGCATCTGGCGGGCCGCGGCGTCGGCGTTCTGGCGAGCACGGATGCCGCCCTGGGGCCCACGGGCGAGCGGGTCACGCGCATCCCGGAGCCTGAGATCGGTGCGCGCGCGGACCTGGTCATCGCCATCGGGGGTGACGGGACGCTGCTGTACGCGGCGCGCCTGGTCGCCGGCCACAAGGTGCCACTGCTCGGGGTCAACCGGGGGCGCCTGGGCTTCCTCACCGATGTCATGCCCCAGGACATGCTGGCGGCGGTGGACGCCGCCCTCGCCGGGGAATTGCAGGCCGATGAGCGCCCGCTGCTGCGCGCCGAACTGCGCGCCGCGGCCGGTCCCGTGGTGCAGGCCTTCGCCCTTAACGATGTGGTGATGCAGAAGCACGATACCGGACGCACGCTGGAATTCGAGACCCGGGTCAACGGCACCTACGTCAACACGCACGATGGAGATGGCATCATTATCGCCAGCCCCACCGGCTCCACCGCCTACGCGCTGTCCTGCGGCGGTCCGATCCTGGAACCGCACCTCGACGCCCTGGTCATCGCGCCGATCTGTGCGCACACCCTCTCCGACCGGCCGATCGTGGTATCCGCACGCTCCACGGTGGAAGTGCGGCTGCTCGAGCGGCCCGACACGCACGCGCACGTCACCTGTGACGGCATGCTGCTGGGAGCCTTCGCCCCCGGCGATCGGCTGCAGATCAGCAGCGCGGATGAACGCGTGACCCTCCTGCACCCAAAGGGACTGGACTACTACAAGCTGCTGCGCTCGAAGCTCCACTGGGGCCGCGGCAGTTTCGAGCGCTGACCCCATGCTGACTCACCTGCAGATACGCGACTTCGCCATCATCGACGCGGTGGAGCTGGAGCTGCGCAACGGACTCACCGTACTCACCGGGGAAACCGGCGCGGGCAAATCCATTCTGGTGGATGCACTGCAGCTGCTCGCCGGCGGCCGCGCCGGTGCCGAGGTGGTGCGCCACGGCGCTGAACGCGCGGAGGTGTCGGCGACCTTCGATCTCGCGCCGGCGCCCCCGGCACTCAAGCGATGGCTCGAAGCACAATCGATCGACTGCCAGGGCGAACTCATCGTCCGGCGCGTCGTCACCGCCGATGGCCGCTCGCGCGCCTACCTCAACGGCCAGTCGGTGTCAGTGCAGCTGCTGCGCGAGGCCGGTGACATCCTCATCGACATCCACGGCCAGCATGAATTTCAGTCGCTCACGCGCGGCGCCGCGCAGCGCGAGCTCCTCGACGCCTATGGCGCACTCATCCCCCTCACCGAGCAGGTGGGAATCGCCCATCGCGGGTGGCTCGGGCTCCTGAACCGCACGCTGGAGCTGGAGACCCAGGCGCGCGACCGGGATGCGAAGCTGGAGCTGCTGCGCTACCAGGGCCAGGAACTGCAGGCGCTCGGGCTCGCCGATGGCGAGATCGAAAGTCTCACCGAGGAGCGCGTGCGGCTCGCCAATCGCGGCCGCCTCGCACAGGGGACACAGGCGGCCCTCGCAGAGTTATACGAGCACGAAACGGGCAGTGCCCACGCGGGGGTGAGCCGGGCCCTGCAGGCGTTGAAGGGACTGACGGGCCTGGATGCGAGGCTCGCCGCCCTGCTGCCGCTGCTGGAAGAGGCCGCGATTCACATCCGCGAAGGAGCGCGTGAGCTGGAGCGCTACGGCGAGACGCTCGACGTCGACTCCGCACGCCAGGAGAGCGTGGAACGGCGCCTGGCGGCGATTGAGGAACTGGCGCGCAAACACCGCGTCGCTCCGCTGCAGCTTCGCGCCCGAACCACCGAACTGCACGCCGAGCTTCAGACGCTGGAGCGCGCGGACGTGGACCTGGCGATGTTGCGCAAGGAGCTGTCCGCGGCGCTGGAAAACTACCGCACCCAGGCGCAGGCGCTGTCGGGAAAGCGCACGCGCGCGGCGCGCTCGCTCGCCAAGGACATCAGCGCCCGCATGCAGACCCTGGGAATGTCGGGCGGGCGATTCGAAGCCGACGTCGCCCAGAACGGCAACGCCGATCCGGCCCAGCACGGCATCGACCAGATCGAGTTCCGTGTCAGCGCCAATCCAGGCTCACCGCCGCGTGCGCTGTCCAAGGTTGCCTCGGGTGGCGAACTGTCGCGGCTGTCACTCGCGGTGCAGGTGTCGTGCGCCGCGCGCGAATCGCGTTGCATGGTGTTCGACGAAGTCGATTCCGGCATCGGCGGCGCGGTCGCCGAGATCGTCGGGCGGGAGCTGCGAGCCCTTGGGGAACGCGGCCAGGCGCTGTGCGTAACGCATCTGCCGCAGGTCGCCTCCCAGGCACATCACCAGGTGCGCGTCACGAAGCTCACCGACGGGCGCACCACGCGCACCACGCTCACCGAGTTGAGTGGCGCCGAGCGGGTGGAGGAGCTCGCGCGCATGCTCGGCGGAATCGAGGTCACGGCCAAGGCGCGCGAGCACGCGCGCGACATGCTCGGTGGCGCCGTGCAGTCCCCGCAGGCTTCAACAGGGGCCGCGGCAGCCGCGCCCAGCGCCGCAGCGGGCGCCGCGCGCGAGGCGCCCGCTTCCGCGGATACCGTGCGGCAACCGCGGCCGCCGCTCAGCAAAGGGCGTTAGCTGCTCTTGCGCTTGCGATAAGCGCAGTTCGGGCGGCGGCAGTGCCCGTAAAGAATGAGCGAATGGTCCTGGATACCAAATCCGAGTCGCTCGGCGACCGCGGTCTGGCGATCCTCGATCCCTGCGTCCATGAATTCCTCAACCCGGCCGCAATCAAGGCACACGATGTGGTCGTGGTGCGTGCCCTGGTTGAGCTCGAACACCGCCATGCCGTCCTCGAAGTGATGGCGGGTGACCAGCCCCGCCGCTTCGAACTGCGTGAGCACGCGGTACACGGTCGCAAGTCCGATGTCCTCTTTGGTCTCCAGCAGCGAGCGGTAGATGTCCTCGGCGGAGAGGTGCCGCGTGGAGCTGCCCTCGAGGATCTCGAGAATCTTCAGGCGCGGCAGGGTCACCTTCAGACCCGCCTTGCGCAAATCCTTGCCTTCCACGTGAGATTCTCCCGGACGCAGGCGGCCAGCGATCAGGTATGATTTCGCGCCAGCATTATCCCCCATCGGACTCACATGCGCCTACCTTGCGCCAGACTCATCGCCACCCTCGCCCTCGGCACGATCCTCGCCGGCTGCGTGTATCGCATGGACATCCAGCAGGGTAACTACCTTGAGGGCAAGACCGTGGACAAGCTCGAGGCCGGCATGACCCGCAGCCAGGTGCGGTACCTCCTCGGCACGCCCATGGTTCCGGACCTGTTTGACAAGGATCGCTGGGACTACCTCTACTATTTCGAGGGACGGCGCAAGAAGTCCGCGCGCCGGCACCTGGTGGTGTTCTTCAAGGACGACAAGGTCACGCACTTCGATCGGGAAAACGTGCCCAACTCCGAGCCGCAGGCGCCGGACCAGGGCCCGACACCCTCGCAGTTCCCGCGCATCTGACCGCAGCCGGCCAAAGTCACGCCTTTGGCCGGCGGCAACGGCGCCACTGTCCGCCGAAATCGCTTCGAAGCGATTTCGGCCAATGGACTAACGACGGTTTGCCGCCGATCGCTCGCGCTGCACCCGCTCACGGCGCCGCTCGCGCGGATCGCGGCGCAGCGGGCGGTACAGCTCGATGCGGTCACCGTCCGCAAATTCATCGCTGCGCCGCCGCGGCTGCCCGAATATGCCCAGCGGCGCGCTGTCCCAGGGAATCGCGGCGCACGCAGCCGTGCCGGTGCACGCGGCACGCGCGGCCTCGAGCGCCTGCGCGATGGTCGCCGCGAGCGGCAACTCCACGCTCCACAGATACTGTCGTTCGCGGGTGGCGTAGGCGACCACGCAACGCTTGCGATCCTCAGCGCCCGGCACGCCCACCGCCTAGCTGCGTGCCCGCACTACGAATGCGTCCACCAGCGAGCCGAGGGTCTGGGCAAACAGCGGTTCGAACAATATTCCGGTGAGGGTGCTCTTGAACGCGAAGCGCATGGCGAGCTCCACCCGGCAACCCGAATCGACCGGTGTCAGCAGCCACTGCCCCTCCAGGGTACGAAACGGGCCGCTGACGAGCTCCATGTTGACGGCGCGGTCCGGCTCGAGCTTATTGCGGGTGGTGAACTCCCCCGTGAGGGCCCCCTGCCGCACCCCGAGCGTCGCGACGATTTCGCGCGGCGTGCGCGACTGCACCCGTGTGTGTGTGCACCAGGGCAGGAACTGCGGGTAGCTCTCGATGTCATTGATGAGCGCGAAGAGCTTCGCCGGCGGCTGGCTTACGAGCGCTGAGCGCTTGACCTCTCGCATGGCGCATTGTCCCATTACGCCCCCCGTATGACCAAAAGCAACGACTCGTCCCGACTGATCGCCGAGAACCGCCGGGCGCGCTTCGACTACTTCATCGAGGAGCGTTACGAAGCGGGCCTGGCGCTTGAGGGTTGGGAAGTCAAGGCCATGCGGGCCGGACGGGCGCAGCTGGCGGAAGCGTACGTCTACCTGCGCGGCGGGGAGGCATTTCTCATCGGCGCGCACCTGACTCCGCTGCGCACTACTTCCACCCATGTCGTTGCCGACCCGGTGCGAACACGCAAGCTGCTGCTGCACTACAGCGAGCTGCAGGGCCTGATCGGCGCGGTGGAGCGTCGCGGCTATACCATCGTGCCGCTGGAGCTGTACTGGAAGAACGGGCGCGCGAAGCTGCAGGTGGGACTTGCCAAGGGCAAGAAACAACACGACAAGCGCGCCGTGCAGAAGGATCGCGACTGGCAGCGCAGCAAGGCGCGGCTGCTGCGGCGCGGCTGACAGCGGCTGCCTGCAAACAAAAGCCCCGGCGCACCTCGCGGCGCGCCGCGGCCTGATTACTGGCCAGAGTTTTTACTGCGGAGCGAGCTGCGGATTCTTCAGCTCGTACACGAGGTTCAGCGTCGTCAGACCGTTCGACTTGGAGACCCCGGCCGGCACCTTGCTGTTGTTCACCACCTGGTAGGCTGCGGCGAGCGAGAACCGGGTGCTCATTTTCACTTGCAGCCCGACCCCAAACGTCGTCACGGTGTCGGCAGAACTGGACACCACTCCCAGATTCGCGAAGACACTGGTCGAGGGGTTGAAGGTGTGCTGGAAGCTGACCGCGCCGGTGGCTGCCACGTTGGACGTCGACGCACCCTGGATGCGGAAGAAGTGGCCTGCCACATTCGGGTCGGCGATCAGCTGCTCCGGCTGCAGGCGCTGTTCACCGATACCGACCTGCGCGCTGAGCTTGGTGTCGGCGTCGTTGATGATCTGATACCCGACACCGGTGTCGATCATTTCCTGGTACACGAA
Source organism: uncultured Gammaproteobacteria bacterium (assembly GCA_963718865.1). GTDB lineage: Bacteria > Pseudomonadota > Gammaproteobacteria > Steroidobacterales > Steroidobacteraceae > 13-2-20CM-66-19. The sequence goes on from CAVRAE010000003.1 coordinate 907,953, forward strand.
GCCGCTGAACTTGTTGTCGTCGTAGTTCACACCGGCGAACCAGTACAGGTCGCCGGAAATGGTGTAGTTCGCCTGGAACTCGGCCCCGACGTCCTGGGCGCTCGTGACGTTCTGGGTAGAGCCGTACAGACCCTGGGCTCCGAACAGGAACTTCCAGGCATCTACGGTGTGCGCCGCACGAAACATGAAGTTGGCGCTCGTGGTGTCCGAGGTGCCGCTGGTCTTGGCGTATCCGGCGAGCGCTCGCATCGCCCAATCCGGGACGTCCGCTGCCGGCGCAGCCGGTGCGCAATTGCACCCCGCGTCGTCCGCATAAGCCAGGCCACTAAAAGCAACGACTGCCAGAACTAAAAATAAAGCTTGCTTCCGCATTGCAAAATCCCTCAGTCCATATGGAGTTAACGTAACGTGCGCACCTTAGCCGGAGGTCTTGGTCGAGACAATCCGTTGCATAAAAACGACACCGGCCGCGGCGCGGGCGCGATTGTGCCACAACCCGCTGAACGCGTTCGGGTATGCTGCGGGTGAACCTTGAGGGGGCGACCGGTTTCGACGTGGGTTGCGAACCTTCAGGGGCGTACCGAGGCGCAGTGCCCTCGTAAATAATGCTGCAAAACTTAGTTGCCAACGACGACAACTACGCTCTAGCTGCCTAACCGCAGTTGACCTCTGACCGGCTCGTGCCTGTGCGACCGAATCAGGGGACGCGTTCACAGGATCGCGCTCCGGCGTGCGACAGGCCGGTTGCGTTAAGAGTTACTGTCCGCTGGCGTTGCGTCTTCCCTGCTCCTCGGGTAGCGCCGCGTGAGAAAAAAAGAGCGAGCTACGTACGTAGATCCTGAAGTCTAGGACTTGCGGACGGGGGTTCGATCAATGGGTCGCACCAGGCCGCGAGGCCTGGTTTGAAAACGGAGCTCACATCGGTGAAACCTGACGGCGTCCTCTTCGAGGGCGGCATGGCAACGCCGAGGGGTAGGAAGAGGGCCAACTTCAGGCCTGCCCTGTAGAGACTCATAGACCCGCCGACGGCTCTTGGGCCGCGGGCGGGCACTAGGATCCGCGCTCGCAGCAACGAGGCGGATAACACGCTCCGCATCCATGCACTCTTTGTGGGTGCGTGGATGAAGGCATAGTCCAGCCCGCGGCGAAAGCCACGGAAATGCTGTCCCCCCGCCTCCACCAACTGAGCGGTTCCCGGTGCCAAAACACCGGGAACCGGCTCCTGCTGAGATTGCTTATCTCGCCGAAGTGCGGCCCCCTGTCGCGAACCCGACATGTTCTTGTGGCAGGCGCGGTACTACACTACGCATGCGGATCTGACTTTCTCAGGACTCGCCATGGCGACAAAAATAACAACCAAGGGGCAGGTGACCCTGCCCAAGAAAGCACGCGAGGCGTTGCACGTGTGTCCTGGGGACTGCGTGGAATTCAGCATCGACGAGAGCGGCTCGGTCATCGTGTACAAGGCGCCGTCCACACCCGCGTCGGCGTCACTGCGCCGCGAGCGCCTCGCTCAGCCACGCGCCGAAGCGCTGCGCCGCCAGCGCGCGGCCGAATTCGAAGAGTTGCTGCGGGAACTGGACTGACGCGCGCCCGCGGGTGCGCCAGAGCGCTCTCAGGAGTGCCGGCCGTCGAGGGATGTGAGTACGCCGTAAAGGTCCGGACGCCGGTCCCGGAACACGAACCAGTTGTCGCGCAGCTGCGCAATCGCGGTGAGATCGAAAGTGTGTGTCAGCACCGCATCGCCCTCCTCGGGCGCCTCGGCGAGCTTCGCCCCCATGGCATCCGCGATGAACGATGAGCCGTAGAAACGGATGTACAGACCCTGCGGATCCTGCAGCGAGCGCTCCAGTCCATAACGGTTGGACGCGATCAGCGGCGTGAGATTGGCGGCCGCGTGGCCCTGCTGGGTGCGCTGCCAGTGATCGCGTGAATTCACCGGCAGCGCCGGCGGGGGCTCGGTGCCGATCGCCGTCGGGAAGAAGAACAGCTCCGCGTCCATGAGCGCCATGACGCGCGCGGTCTCCGGGAACCACTGGTCCCAGCAGATGCCCACCCCGATGCGCGCGAAGCGCGTGTTCCACACGCGAAAACCACTGTCGCCGGGAGAGAAGTAGTTCTTCTCCTGGTAGCCGGGACCGTTGGGGATGTGCGACTTGCGGTACACGCCGAGATTGCTGCCATCGGCATCGAGGATGGCGATGCTGTTGAAGTACGCAGGTCCCGCGCGTTCGAAGAAGCTGATCGGCAGCACGACGCCGAGCTCGCGCGCAATCGGCGCGAAATGCCGCACGGCGCGATTTTCCGCCACCGGCCGGGCGAGCGCGAGGTGGCGCGCATCCTGCTCGATGCAGAAGTACGGCGTTTCGAACAGCTCCGGCAGCAGGATGATCTGTGCACCCTGGGCGGCGGCCTTGCGCACCAGCGCTTCGGCGCGTGCGATGTTGCCGTCGGCGTTCCAGTCGCACGCCATCTGGATCGCCGCGACCGCGACCAGGCGCGGCGGCCGCTGAAAGTGTTCCGGTTGCTGCGGCATCGGCTCGGCCTTTCGCGCTAGCGGCTCTTGCGGTCCGCAAGCGACTGCCTGACCTGCTCGGTGATGCGCGTCGCCGTCTCGAGCGCCATGAGTCCGGCCTCGCCGGTAACCACGGGCGGTGTGCCGTTGCGGATGCAGCCCAGGAACGCTTCGATTTCCGCCTTGAGCGCATCGCCCTGCTCGAGGCTTTGTTCCTCGATGGTGACGGGCAAGGGCCCCGCGCCGTCCGCGGCGGTACGCTTGCGGATCAGCGTCACGATCTTCTGCTGCAGGTCGAGCGACAGGTAAGCATCGTCCTCGAAGATGCGCAGCTTGCGCTCGGTCTTGACGCTCACGCGCGAGGCGGTGGCATTGGCCACGCAGCCGTTGGCGAAGCGGATGCGGGCGTTGGCGATGTCGATTTCCTCCGAAAACACCGGCGTGCCGATGGCGTCGATGGACACGATCGGCGCGCCCACGATGGTCTGTACGATATCGATGTCGTGGATCATCAGGTCCAGCACCACGTTCACATCGGTGCCGCGCTCGCGGTAGGGCGCCATGCGATGACACTCCACGAACCGCGGTGACTTCAGATACGGCTCAGCGGCGAGAATCGCCGCGTTGAAACGCTCCAGGTGCCCCACCTGCAGGACGCGTTTTGCCCGCGCGGCGATCGCGATCAGCTCGCGCGCCTCGGCGGGGGTCTCGGTGATCGGCTTCTCGACCAGCACGTGCGCACCGGCCTGAAGAAAATCACGCGCGATGGCGAAATGAGTCGGCGTGGGTGTGACGATACTCACCGCGTCCACCTGTCCGAGGAGCCCGTTGTAGTCGCTCAGGGCCTGCGCTTTGACTTCCCCTGCCACCTGCTCGCGCGCCTGGGCGCGCGAGTCGACCACGGCGATGAGCTCGCAGCCTGCCGCCTGCGCGTACTTCTGCGCATGGAAGCGCCCGAGGTAGCCGACGCCGATGACTGCGACTCTGATTTTCTCCATGGGAACGCTATTATGCCCGCGCGAGCGTGCGATACCGGACAGGTTGCAGGAGTGGCGTCTTAATAATGGTGACATCGACTGATGCACAGGGCAGCGGTCCGCGGGAACGGCTGGCACGGCTGCGCGGTTCCCTGGGCGAGCGGCCGCGGGTACAGCGCGAGCTCATCCTCTTCGCCCTGCTGATGCTCTTCGGACTCATCGTGATGCCGTTCGTGATCTGGATCGCCAGCGACCACGTGCTCGGGCCCTATACCCACGGGCAGAACCTGCACGCCGGCCCGCTGGCGCTTGTTGCAGACTATTACACCGGCCTGGCACACGGCTCGGCGGTGTTCTGGAGCGTGGCGCTGGGACCAGCCGTCGTGGTGCTCCTGATCCGGCTGTTCCTGGCCGGCTGGCGCGCGCTGCCTTAGTGCAATCGGCGAAAATCGCAAGGGAAGCGATCTTCGCAGACATCAGCTGCGTTTCCGCCGGCCAAAAGCGGGGCTCGTTGCCCAGTCTGTTCCGATCACCGCGGCAGCCGAGCACTTCAAAAGCCACGCCGGCGCAGGGGTTTTGGCCGGCTGCGGCGGCGCCCGCCTCACTTCGGCCAGTACAACCAGACCGCCACTGAGAACATCGCCAGCATCGCGGCATGCGCGCCCAGGCGCCATGGCCGCGCGCGCTGCTCGGCATAAAAGCTCCAGCTGGCAATTGCGGCAAATGCCGTGAAAACCAGTACCGCGCGCACCAGGGCGGGTTGTTCGGGGGCGAAACGCTGCTCGTTGGCGGGCATGAACAGGATCACGATCCACGTCATGATGAGCCCGGTCGCCAGGGCGACCGCGGAACCCGCGAGAATGGCCAGAAGTGCCGCCAGAGGCCGCATGTTGTGACAACCTTACTTGCTAAAGGCGAACCGACCGCTCTAGCCTTACTCTATAGAGTGTACCCAAGCGGCGAGCCCATAAGATGACCCTACCCCTGCGTCGTTCCTCTGGCTGGATCACTGCCTGCGTCCTGGCGGCCCTCGCACTGGCGCTGGCGGGCTCGGTGCAGGCCCCTGCCGGCACTTCGATCCTGCCCCCCGGGGTCCTCGCCCCGAGCGACGCGCAGCGCGCCACGGCCCGCAAGGTCGGACGGATCCTCGAGGAGGCGCACTACAGCCGTGCCTCGCTCGACGAAAAGATGTCGCAGGTCGTCTACGCGCGGTACCTGGAGTTCCTCGACGGCCAGAAGAGCTACTTCCTCGCCGGCGACGTGCGCGACTTCAATGTCTATCGACTGCAGTTCGGCAACATGATCCGCACCGGCGACATCGACCCGGCGTATCTGATCTTCGCCCGCTTCCAGCAGCGCAACCGCGAACGCATGCAGCACGCCATCGCGCTGCTGCAGACTGAGCCGGACTGGACCATCAACGAGTCGTTCGAATTTGACCGCACGCACGCCGACTGGCCGGCGGACCAGGCGGCCATGGACGACCTGTGGCGCAAACGCGTAAAGAACGACGCGCTGTCGCTGCTCTTGACGGGCAAGACCTGGCCGGAGGCGGCCGAGATCCTGAAGAAGCGCTATGAGCGCGTGCTCAAGCGCGTCGACCAGGTGAGCTCCGAGGACGTGTTCGAGAATCTGATGAACGCCTATGCGCGGGCCTTCGATCCGCATTCGAGTTACTTCTCGCCGCGCTCCTCCGAGGAATACCGCATCCAGATGAGTCTCAACTACGACGGCATCGGCGCCTCGCTGCAGGTGGTTGACGACTACGTGACCATCATGAACGTGCTGGAAGGCGGCCCGGCCGCCGTCGCCGGCACCCTGAACAACAACGACCGGATCACCGGCGTCGGCCAGGGCCATGACGGGCCCTTCACGGACGTGATCGGCTTGCGCCTGGATGACGTCGTGCAGCTGATCCGCGGCAAGGCCGGCACTACGGTGCGTCTGCAGGTGTTGCCCGCCGGCGCAGCCCCGGGAACCAAGGAGAAGGTGCTGGAGTTCGTGCGCAACAAGGTGACGCTCGAAGCGCAGGCCGCGCACAAGCAGGTGAAGAGCGTCGTGCGCAACGGCCGTACGCTGAAGATTGGCGTCATCACGGTGCCGGGCTTCTATGAGGACGTCGCGGCGCAGAGCGCCGGTGACCCGAATTACCGCAGCACCACGCGCGATGTGCTGAAGCTGGTGCGCGAACTGCGGGCCGAAAACGTCGATGGCCTGGTGCTCGACCTGCGCGACAACGGCGGCGGCTACCTGCCGGAGGCCACCGCGCTCACCGGGCTGTTCATCGAGCACGGGCCGGTGGTGCAGCTGCGCGACACCAGTGGCAGAACCGAGGTACTGGACGACCCGGAAAGCGCCCCTGCCTACGACGGGCCACTGGCAGTGCTGGTGGATCGCCTGAGCGCTTCGGCTTCCGAGATTTTCGCCGGCGCGATCCAGGACTATCACCGCGGCCTGATCCTGGGGCAGACCACCTTCGGCAAAGGCACGGTGCAGAACCTGGTGCCGCTTGATCGCTGGTCCAAAGAGCCGGTGAACGGGCAGCTCACCGTGACCATCGGCAAGTTCTACCGGGTCACGGGCGAGAGCACCCAGGAGAAAGGCGTGGAGCCGGACGTGTCGCTCGCCTCGGTGCTCGACACCAAGGAGGTCGGCGAGAAAGCCCTCGAATCAGCACTCCCCTGGGACCGCATCGCCGGTGTGCCCTTCAAGGCGAGCATCGGCACCGCCGCCGCGCCTGCGGTGGCGGCGCTGGCCTCGGAAGAGGATGCCCGCGCGCATCACGATCCGGACTACCGCTGGCTGATGTCGGACATCGCGGCGATCGACTCCGAGCGCGACCAGCACAGCGTGTCGCTGAATCTCAGCGTACGGCGCGAAGAACGCGCGCGCATGGAAAAAGAACGCCTGGAGCGTGAGAACACCCGCCGGGCGGCAAAGAACGAGCCGCCGTTCAAGAGCATCGAGGAACTGGACAAGTCCGCCAAGGACAGCAAGGACAAGCCCAAGGACGCGGCCGCTGACGTGCTGCTCGACCAGGCCGCTCAGATCATGGCAGACATGGTGGTTGGCGCGCGCCCGGCGCCGCAGCAGAAAACCGCGCGCGTGAGTGAGCCGGGCTAACGCAGCAGGATCCGGAACAGGTCCCAGGTATCTTCGCTCAGCACGTTCGGCAGCGGCGCGCCGTCGGAGCCGCGGGCCGGCTCCTGCATTACGTCCGCGGCGCTCGCGTTGAGCGAGTCGGTCACCGGGGTGGTGTCGCCAGGTCCCCGGTAACGCGCACCCGCGGTGAGCGCCCCGGTACGCGCCTTGATCTCCGCCGCCAGCGTGTCACGGCGCTCGAGCAGCTGATGCGCACGCTGGATCTGCCCCATGAGCAGGACGCACTCGCGCGGTGAACCGTAGTCATCCGTAGCCTCGCGGCGACCCGTGGCATCACGCGCCATCTGCACCAGCGGTGGCTTCACGACCACCAGCCGCAGGCACAACACCTGCGCATACGCGATGGCGGCGATGTTTATCGCGCGCCGCGCCGGCAGTGACAGGCCGGGAAACTGCGGAGCGCTCTCGCGCTCCAGATCCTCGACGGCACGCTGCGCCTGGTTGAGGGAACTGCCGGCCGCTGCGGCGGCGGCGTGCGCCGCGGTCACACGCTGCTCGAGGCGGCGACGTTTGAAGTAGTGCCACAGCCGCGTCAGCTGCGCGCGTTGCGCTTCCAGGGCGGCGACTTCCCCGGCGGCTTGCGCCGCCAGGGACTGCGCGGCCTGCAGCTGCGTCGCCGCGGTCTGCCGCCGGGCGAACAGTCGCCGGTTGTGGTGCGCGAGGTGCGCGCGCCGCTCACGCTCCTCCTGCTGGCGCACGAGATCGGCAACGAACTGCTTTATGAGGTCACGGCCCGCCTGCCACAGGCGGCGCAACTGGTAGAACACCAGCGCCGGATAGGCGGACTCCGCCACGCCCAGCCGCCCCTCGAGCGTGTTGAGCATGTCCAGGGAGCGCTGGCTCGCCCCCTCCTGCTGCTTGACGAGATCCTGCAGGCGGTAGATCTCCTCCTGCAGGTCGCCGTAAGCCTTCTTCAGTTCCGCGCGATTGCGAAACAAGGCCAGCACCCGATGGTCCTCTTCGGGGGGACCGTCGGTGCGCAGGCTGAGCTTGAGAAATCCGAGTTGTCGCAGCGCCTTCATGAGAAATGCGGCGGGGAAACCGCCCTCCTCATGCGCCGCGGGTGAGCCTCGTCCGGGATGAGAAGCGATGACCTCGCTCCACGCAGTATTCCAGCCACTTGTTTAACATTACGTTGCGTGCCCAGCGCTGATCCAGTTCACGCTCCGCGCTACCGCGCAGGGCCTTGAGAATGGGCTGGCTGTGACTCTCCGCCCACTGCTGCGCTTCAACGAGATGCGCGTCATGGTAAATGCGCACCCCCATGTCCGGGTAGTGCAGCGCGCCGTGCTGCTGGGGCAGCAGATAGGTCAAATTGACGGTGCTGGTGTAGGGGGAGCGCTCGGTGACGGTGAGAACAAGATCACAGTCGCCGCGGGCGCAGGAGCGGTGCTGGCCGGCGAGCTCGCCGAGCGCGCCTGCGAGCCAGCCGAAGCGAATGAAATTGCTTTCGTACAATCCCATCAGCGCGACGAAGCTGCGCGGGCGGGCGCGCCAGGAAACCACGGTCTGCGTATCGGTGAGCAACACGCCAGTGACTATAACGCACAAGCACGGTGCCGCAAGTGCGATGCATGCTGCATTTCGCACCTGCGCGCGACCGCCGGAGCGCTTGCAAGTTCCGTGCGACACGCAGTGCTCGCGTTGTGACGCGGATCATGCGATCGTTATTGGCTCGCGTGCACCCCGCACCCTGCGGCCGCCGTTCACGGCCGCAGGCGTCGTTCAATGCCGCTGGTGTTGAGAATGCGGCTGGCGATTTCCTCGATCGAGCACTCGGTCGTGTCCAGCGACGGAATCGCATAGCGCGCGAACATCGCCTGCGCGGTGCGCAGCTCGTACTGCACCTGCTGGCTCGAGGAATAGCGGCTGTCCGGCCGGCGCTCGTTGCGGATCTGCTGCAGCCGCGCGGGCGTAATGGTGAGCGCGTAGAGCTTGCTGCGATACGGCTCGAGGCGCGCCGGCAGCTTGCCGGCCTCCAGGTCCTCTTCCGTGAGCGGATAGTTGGCGGCAAATACCCCGTACTGCAGCGCCATGTACACGCACGTCGGGGTCTTGCCGACGCGCGACACGCCGATCAGCACCACATCGGCATGCGCGTAGTCACCGCCGCTGCCGTCGTCATTGGCGAGCGCGAAGTTGGTGGCGTTGATGCGGGTGGTGTAAGCGGCAAGGTCCGCAATGCCGTGCGCGCGGCCCGCGCGGTGCGTCGAACGGGTGTTGAGTTCGCGCTCCAGCGGCCCCACGAAGGCCGCAAAAAAATCCAGGAACAGGCCGTCGGACGTCATCACGATGTCGCGCAGCTCGTCCTGCACCAGGGTACTGAACACGATCGGCCGCAGGCCCTGTTCCTCGGCCGCGCGGTTGATGCGGCGGACCGTCTCGCGCGCCTTGTCAACGTCCAACACAAATGGCAAAGTCACCGGCCGAAATTCCAGTCCCTCGAACTGCGTCATGAGGCTGTGGCCGAGTGTTTCCGCGGTCACGCCCGTCTGGTCCGAAACGAAAAAAACGGTTCGACGGCTCATGCTGCGGGCAATTTCCTCGAAGGGGCGCTGGTGGCGATGAGTTGTTAGTCTTTCACTGCGCGTGCAGGCAAGCAAGCGCCGCCGGCGCGGCGGATTTTCCGCAAAAGGAGCTTCGTTGAACGCCTACGTCATCCCGTTCGAGCAAGTGAGCATGCGCGACGTCGAAACGGTCGGCGGCAAGAACGCATCCCTGGGAGAAATGATCGGCGGACTCGCGAAGCTTGGCGTGCAGGTGCCGGGCGGCTTCGCCACCACCGCGCAGGCCTACCGCGAGTTCCTCGCCCAGGGCGGCCTCGACGCACGCATCCGCGCGGAGTTGCAGGCGCTCAACGTTGACGACGTCACGAAACTGGCCGCCAGCGGCGCGCGCATCCGCCAATGGATCCTCGCCACGCCCTTCACGCCGGCGCTCACCGCCGCGGTTACCGCGGCACTCACCGGCATGAGTGCCGGCAGGGACATCGCCGTGGCGGTGCGCTCGTCGGCGACCGCGGAAGATCTGCCGCAGGCCTCGTTCGCCGGCCAGCAGGAGACTTTCCTCAACGTGCGCGGTACCGCCGCGGTACTGGGCACCATGCACGAGGTATTCGCCTCGCTCTTCAATGACCGCGCGATCTCCTACCGCGTGCACCAGGGGTTCGATCACAGCGCGGTGGCGCTGTCGGCCGGCGTGCAGCACATGGTGCGCAGCGATCTGGGCGCCAGCGGCGTCATGTTCACGCTCGACACCGATTCGGGCTTCAGGGACGTGGTGTTCATCACCGCGTCGTGGGGGCTGGGCGAGACCGTGGTGCAGGGCGCGGTGAACCCGGACGAGTTTTATCTGTATAAGCCGGCGCTGCGCGCCGGCAAGCACGCGGTCCTGCGACGCAACCTCGGCAGCAAGGCCGTCAAGATGGTGTACGCACCGGCAGGCTCCGCGCAACGGGTGAACACCGTCGAGGTGCCGCAGGCGGACCGGCAGCGCTTCTGCCTGGACGATGCGGATCTGGTCACCCTGGCGCGCCAGGCGCTGCTCATCGAGGAGCACTACGCGCGCCCGATGGACATCGAATGGGCGCGCGACGGCGCCAGCGGCGCCATCTACATCCTGCAGGCGCGTCCCGAGACGGTGCAGAGCCGCGCCGGCCGCACCATCCTGCGCTACACGCTCAAAGGGCGCTCGCGGGTGCTCGCCACCGGGCGCAGCATCGGCCAGCGTATCGGCGCCGGTACCGCCCGGGTGATCAAAAGCTCGGCGGAAATGGCGCGGGTGCAGAACGGCGACGTGCTGGTCGCGGACATGACCGACCCGGACTGGGAGCCGGTCATGAAGCGCGCTGCCGCCATCGTCACCAACCGCGGCGGACGCACCTGCCACGCGGCCATCATCGCCCGCGAACTGGGAATTGCCGCGGTGGTGGGCTGCACCGATGCAACCGAGCGCATCCGTGAAGGCCAGGAAGTCACGGTCTCGTGCGCCGAGGGTGACACCGGCCACGTCTACGAGGGACTGCTGGACTTCGAGCGCAAGCAGATCGAACTCGACGCGCTGCCGAAGATTCCGCTCAAGATCATGATGAACGTCGGCAACCCCGATCGGGCCTTCGATTTTGCCGGCATACCCAACCACGGGGTGGGGCTGGCACGGCTGGAGTTCATCATCAACCGCATGATCGGCGTGCACCCGCGGGCGCTGCTCGAGTTCGACCGCCTCGACGGCGAGCTGCAGGCGCAGATCCGCACCCAGATGGCAGGCTACGCCGACCCGGTGAGCTTTTACGTCGAAAAGCTCAGCGAGGGGATCGCGCAGATCGCCGCGGCATTTGCGCCCGAACCGGTGATCGTGCGCCTGTCGGACTTCAAGTCGAACGAATACGCCAACCTCATCGGCGGGGCGCGCTACGAGCCGCAGGAAGAAAACCCCATGCTGGGTTTCCGGGGTGCCGCACGCTACGTGGACGAGACCTTCCGCCCCTGCTTTGAGCTGGAGTGCCGCGCCCTGAAGCGCGTGCGCGAACTCATGGGCCTCACCAACGTGCAGGTCATGGTGCCGTTCGTGCGCAGCGTCGAGGAGGCACGCCAGGTCACGCAGCTGCTGGCGCAGAATGGACTAAAGCGCGGTGAGAATGGCCTCACCGTGATCATGATGTGCGAGCTGCCGACCAACGCCCTGCTGGCGGACCAGTATCTGGAATACTTCGATGGCATGTCGATCGGCTCGAACGACATGACGCAGCTCACCCTGGGACTTGATCGGGATTCGGCGATCGTCGCGCGCCAGTTTGACGAGCGTGACGAGGCGGTGCGCAAGCTCCTGTCGATGGCCATCAGCGCCTGCCGCAAGGCCGGCAAGTACGTCGGCATCTGCGGCCAGGGCCCGTCGGATCACCCGGACCTGGCGCGCTGGCTGCTCGACGAAGGCATCGGCAGCATGTCGCTCAACCCCGATACGGTGGTGGAGACGTGGCTGTTCCTCGCCCAGTCCGCGGGCGACACGGCGCCCGCCGCCGGCGCCAAGCCGCCCAGGCAACCCAAGGGCTAAGGCGTGCCGGCGTACGCCGGCGCAAAGAGGCGCGCGCGGTAATGGCGCAGCTCCGCAATTGATTCGTGAATGTCGGCCAGCGCCAGGTGCGCGCCGTGCTTCGCGAAGCCTTCCGCCACCCCCGGCGCCCAGCGGCGCGCCAGCTCCTTGAGGGTGCTCACATCGAGGTTGCGGTAGTGGAAGAAGTGCTCGAGCTCGGGCATCAGGCGCGCGAGAAAGCGCCGATCCTGGCAGATGCTGTTGCCACACATGGGCGAGCTGCCGGCAGTGACCAGGGAGCTCAGGAACTCAAGCGTGCGGCGCTGCGCTTCGGCCAGGCTCACGCGGCTGGCGCGCACCCGTGCCACCAGCCCCGAGGAGCCGTGCTGACGCTGATTCCACTCATCCATGCGCGCAAGCACCTCCTCGCTCTGGTGGACCGCCAGCACCGGCCCCTCGGCGATGACGTTGAGCTCGCGGTCGGTCACCACCGTCGCGATCTCAATGATTGAATCGGTGTCGGGCTTCAGGCCCGTCATCTCCAGGTCGATCCAGATCAGGTAGTCGGCGCTCGGCATGCCAGGGTCAGTGGTGGTAGCGTGTCAGGAACGTAAATGAAAGCCGCAATGAGTGTAGCAGACGAGCCTCTGCGGTCCCCATGAGCGACACCCTGGTCGGGCGGGTAATCGCCGCCTATGGCCGCCACCTGCTGGTGCGCGAAGCCACCGGAAGCGAGCTGCGCGCACGGCCTTTCGGGCGCACGCTGAACGTCGTGTGCGGCGATGAGGTGCGCTGCCAGATCGACGCGCACCATGAAGAGGTGCACGTCACCGAGGTGCTGCCGCGCACTTCGGCGCTGTGGCGCGCGACGCTGCGAGGCGGCGCGGAACCGGTGGTGGCCAACCTCACGCATCTGCTGGTGGTGCTGGCACCGCTGCCGGCGCCGGATCTGTTCGTCGTCGACCGCTATCTCGCCGCGGCGACGGCGGGCGGTATTGCCGCCACTCTCATCGTGAACAAGAGCGACCTCGGCATCGATGCCAGCTTGAGCGCCGCGCTCGCCGTGTACGCGGCGGCCGGCTATGCCGCACTGCGCTGTTCCGCCGAAACCGGCGACGCGGTGGCCGCACTGCCGGCGATACTCGGCGCGGGCAATATCGCCGCACTCGTCGGGCAATCGGGCGTCGGCAAGTCCTCGCTGGTGCGCCGGCTGCTGCCGCAGTCGCAGGTAGCGATCGGCGCGCTGGTGCGCGAGGAGGAAGGCCGGCACACGACCACCGCCGCGCGCCTCTTCGACCTGCCGGGAGGCGCGGCATTGATCGACTCCCCCGGCGTGCGCGACTTCGCGCCGGCGGTGGATGCGCTCGATGAACAAAGTCTCGGGTTCGTGGAGGTTGCGCGGCTCGCCGGCCAGTGCCGCTTCCAGGATTGTCACCACATGCGCGAGCCGGGGTGCGCGGTGAGCGCGGCGGTGGCAGGCGGCGAGTTCGATCCGCGGCGCTACGAAAGCTACCGGCGCCTGCGCCGGCTGCGCGAGGAGCTCAGCGCGGCGCGCGGCCCGAAGCGCCGCCGCTAGCTATAACGACTGCCGGCCGGCGAGCGCGTGCGCCAGCGTGCCGCCGTCGACGTACTCGAGCTCCCCGCCGACCGGCACGCCGTGGGCGATGCGGCTGGCGCGGATGCCGTGGCGTGCCGCGAGTTCGCTCAGGTAATGCGCGGTCGCCTCGCCCTCGACCGTGGAGTTGGTGGCGAGAATCAGCTCGCGCACCTGGCCCTGCGCGAGAATCGCCTCGAGCTCGCGGCTGCCGAGTTGTTCAGGCCCAACACCGTCGAGCGGCGATAAGTGTCCCATGAGGACAAAGTAGCGGCCGCGGTAGCTGCCCGAGGATTCGACGGCGACCACGTCCGCCGGCGACTCGACCGCACACAGCAGCGTCACATCGCGCAGCGGTGCCGCGCAGATCGTGCACAGCTCCCCTTCCGTGAGCATGCGGCAGCGCTGGCAGCGCTTCACCGACAGCAGCGCCGCATCGAGCGCCGCGGCGAGCGCGCGCGCTCCCGGCCGGCCCTCCTGCAGCAGCTGAAAGGCCATACGCTGCGCGGTCTTCGGCCCCACGCCGGGCAGCGCGCGCAGCGCTTCGATGAGCCGGGCAAGGTGCGGAGAGTGTTGCATCTTAGGCGGCGTATCAGAACGGCAGTTTCATGCCCGCCGGCAACTTCATGCCTGCAGTCACGCTCGCCATTTTCTCCTGCACGCGCACTTCCACCTTGTGCACCGCGTCGTTGGCCGCCGCGGCGATCAGGTCCTCGAGCATCTCGCGGTCCTCGCTGCTGACCGCGGGCTCGATCTGCACGCGCTTCACCTCGTGCCGCCCGTTCATGGTGACCTTGACCATGCCGCCGCCGGCCTCACCGATCACCTCGATGTTGCCGATCTCCGCCTGGGCCTTCTGCATGTTGGCCTGCATCGCCTGTGCCTGTTTCATCAGGTTGTTGAAATTTCCTGCCATGGGGGAGCGACCTGTCAGGCGCCGTGCGCCGTGTGTGAGAGAGGTTTCATTTTGCCGGTCGTACCGTATCGGGCAGTACGGTCGCGCCGAAGCGCTCGCGCAGGCCCTGCACGCCCGGCTCGGTCTCGAATGAGCGGCGCGCGGCGGCGAGTTCAGCCTCCGAGGCACGCCGCTGTGCCTGCGCCGGAGTCTCCACCCCCGCGGCGACCGCCTGGAACTCCAGCCGCACCGCCGCGCCGAAGTAACGCGACAGCGCCTGGGCGAGCTTGTCTTCCTGCGCCGGGGTGCGCACCGGCGGGTTGCGCGGATCGAGTCCTAAGCGCACGACGGCGCCCTGGCGCCCGACGAACACGCAATGGCTGGCGAGCTGGCGTGCCGCACCGGAAAGATCGAGCTGACCGAGGATCTGCGCCCACTGGCCGCCGTCCTCGGCGCGCTCCGCGGCCGGTGGCGCCGCTGCGGGTGCGATGGCTGCGGCCGCCGCGGTGACCGTCGCCGGTGCGGCGCGCGGCTTGTCAACCGCGGGGCCCGAACGGGCAGCCTCACCGCCGGGCCGGAACGCGATCATGCGCAACAGCGTCATCTCAAAGCCGGTGCGCGGGTCGGGAGCCAGCGGCAGATCGCGCCTTCCCGTGATTGCGGTCTGGTAGTAGAGCTGCACGTCCTCGGGCGCGAGCGCGGCGCCCAGCCGCTCCAGCAGCTCCAGCTCATACAACTCGTCGCCCTCATAGTCGCTCACCGTCTGTTTCAGGGCGACGCGCACCAGCAGGCCCGCAAGCTCATCGAGCACCTGCGCGTAGTCCGGAGCGAACTCCTCGAGAGACTGCGCGCAGCGCACCAGCTCGTTGGTGTCGGCGGCAGCCAGCAGCTCCACCAGGCGCACCACGTGATCGCGGGAAATCGTTCCCAGCATGGCGCGCGCCTCCGCCTCACCGGCCTGACCGCCGCCGAAGGCGATCAGCTGGTCAAGGAGCGACAGCGCGTCGCGCACACTGCCATCGGCCGCCTGCGCCACGAGCTTCAGGCCCGCGGCGTCGAACGGCACCGCCTCGCGCTCGAGGATCATGCGCATGTGGGCGGCGATGTCCGCCGCCGGCAGGCGCTTGAGGTTGAACTGCAGGCAGCGCGACAACACCGTCACCGGCAGTTTCTGCGGATCGGTGGTCGCGAGCAGGAACTTCACGTGCGGTGGCGGCTCCTCCAGGGTCTTCAGCAGCGCGTTGAAGGAGTGCGCCGACAGCATGTGCACCTCGTCGATGAGGTACACCTTGTAGCGGCCGCGCGCCGGGGTGTATTGCACGTTGTCGAGCAGTTCACGCGTATCGTCCACCTTGGTGCGCGAAGCCGCATCGACCTCGATGAGATCCGGAAAGCGCCCGGCATCGATCTCGCGGCAGTTCGCGCACACCCCGCACGGCTCGGCGGTCACCCCGGTCTCGCAGTTGAGGCACTTGGCGAAAATCCGCGCGATGGTCGTCTTGCCCACGCCGCGTGTGCCGCTGAAGAGGAACGCATGATGCACACGCCCGCTGGCGAGCGCGTTGACGAGCGCGCGCCGCACGTGCTCCTGCCCCAGAAGCTCGGAGAAACTCTTCGGACGCCACTTGCGCGCCAGGGCGGTGTAGCTCATGAGCGACCCTTAAGCGATCCAACAGTCCACGAATATGGAGGCGGCCCGCACCAGCTTAAACCTCCGGCACCCGACATCGCCGCTGCCGCTGCTGCCTTCCGGCCCTGACGGGATTCACGACTGGTCGTCGCGGAGAAACCGATGCGGGCCACCACGTTCGATTGGCTGAAATAGCCTGCGGCCATTTCAGATGGCGGAGAGGGTGGGATTCGAACCCACGAACACCCGTTAAGATGTTACTGGAATTCCAGTCCAGCGCCTTCGACCGCTCGGCCACCTCTCCAATCAAATACTTACGATACTTTCCTCGAGCTAATTCGCATATCGCGAAGCCCCGAGAAAAACGGGCGCGAATGATAAGGCATGCGGGAGTGGCCTGCATCCCGCGCCGTGCGGTGAGTGAAGCCTGCTTAAGCCTGCGGCGACTTCTGGACCTTGAAGGACGGCGGTTCATCAAGACAGCGGGCCGAACGCGGGCGCGGCGGCGGTGCCGGCTCATTAAGCTGCGGCAGGCGCAGCGCGTTGGTGGTCTCGGGCGCGTCCACTCCGGACGGGATCTTCAGCGCCGGGACGCTGCGTTCGTTCGCGTAAGTCCGGGTTTCAGTGCAGGTGCGCTGGCCGAGCTTGCTGCGCAGCGTGTGACAGCCGCTCACACTCAGCAGCAACGCGAGACACAACAACCCCGTAATCATCTTCAATCCCGGCACTTCAGCTCCTTCATTTAAAACCCTGGCGCCACCTGCGCGGTGCGCGCCGCGGCGCGCACAACCTCATGGTACTGCGGCGCCAGCGGCAGCAGCGGCAATCTTAACCCAGGACCGATGAGTCCCATCTGCATAAGCGCCCATTTCACCGGAATCGGATTGCTCTCGGCGAACAGGTCGCGGTGCAGAGCCGCGAGCGGCGCGTCCAGCAGTCCTGCCCGCGCCCCATCCCCGGCGAGCGCCGCGGACACCATGGCCTTCATCGCCCCTGGCGCGAGGTTCGCCGTCACCGAAATGACTCCGCGCGCGCCGGCCGCGATGGTGGCGCGCGCGCTGGCGTCATCCCCGCTCAGCACCACGAAATCCGCGCTGCAGACCCGCAGCAGCTCGCGCACCCGCGCGACCTCGGGCACCGCCTCCTTGATCCCGACGATGCCCGCAACCCGTGACAGCCGTCCGACTGCCTCCGGTTGTAAATCCACCGCCGTGCGGCCCGGAACGTTGTAGAGGAGCAGTGGCTTGCCGGCGGCCGCGGCGACTGCCGAGAAATGCCGGAACAGGCCCTCCTGGCTGGGCCGGTTGTAGGCCGGCGTGACCACCAGCAGCGCGTCGATGGGCAACTCCGACAGCCACGTCACGCGCGCCACCGTGGTCGCCGTGCTGCTGGTGCCGGCGCCCGCCAGCACGGCGGCGCGCCCGCGCGCCTGGGCGCAGGCGCGCAGCGTCAGCTCGCGCAGTTCCGCATCCTGCAGCGTGGCCGATTCCCCGGTGGTGCCGCCGACGACGATGCCGTCGGTGCCGTTGGCGAGATGAAAATCCAGCAGGCGCGCCCAGGCTGCGAAGTCGACCGCGCCGTCGGCACCCATGGGGGTGACTATGGCGACCAGGCTGCCTGAAAACATGCAACTCTCACGCGCACGCGGGGAAGCCCGTGATGTTACGAGCCGCCCGCGCGCCGAGGCAAGCCTTCCTTGCAACCTCCCACGCTGCCGGTCGCAACCCGCCGCCGCTCCCGGTACACTCGCCGCAGCGACCAGCAAGCAGACTGACTCCGCCACGCACAGATGAAGCAGCACCTCGCCGTTGCGGCGATCGGCAGCGACCGCACAGGGATGGTCCATGAACTGACCCGCGTCATCAGCGAGTCGGGCGGCAACATCAGTGAAAGTCGCATGGCGAACCTCGGCACCGAGTTCGCGATGCTGCTGCTGGTATCGGGCAACTGGCACGCACTCGCGAAGCTGGAAACCGAGCTCAATCGCCTCGCCGAAACCAGCAGCCTCAGTATCCAGGTGAAGCGCACCGAGCCGCGCGCGCCGCGCACGGACATGCTGCCCTACTCGATTGACGTGGTGTGCCTCGACCAGACGGGCATCGTCTCGGGACTGGCCGGTTTCTTTGCCACTCGCGGCATCGATATCGCGGAAGCCTCCACCCGCAGCTACCCGGCGGCGCACACCGGCGCCCCGATGTTCGCCGTGCAGATGATCGTCAACGTGCCGAGCCGCATCCACGTTGCGCACCTGCGTGAGGAGTTCATGGAGTTCTGCGATTCGCTGAACCTCGACGCCATCCTCGAACCGGTCAAATCCTGAAAGTAAATGGCAACGATCAAAGCTGGTGCGAAAGTACCGCCATTCTCCCTGCCCATGACGGGCGGCGGCACCTGGAGCCTCAAGGATGCGGCCGGCAAAAAACTGGTGATCTACTTCTATCCGCGGGACATGACCTCCGGGTGCACCCGCGAATCACAGGACTTTCGCGATCTGCATGCGGCTTTCAGCAAGGCGGGCACGCAGGTCGTGGGTGTCTCGCGCGACAGCGTCGCCTCGCACGACAAGTTCGCGCACCGGGAGTCACTGCCCTTTGCACTGCTCGCCGATACGGAGGAGAAAGTCTGCAAACTGTTCGACGTCATCAAACAGAAAAGCCTGTACGGCAGAAAGTACCTTGGAGTGGAGCGCAGCACGTTTCTGCTGGATGGCAGCGGCCGCCTGCAGCAGCAGTGGCGCAAAGTGAAGGTTCCCGGTCACGCGGAGGAAGTACTTGAAGCAGCGCAGCGTCTCTGATCCAGGTCCCACGGCAGCCTCGGGAGAATCACGCGAGACCAAGGGCCGGCCGCGCACCGGCCGGCGGCTGTTCGTGCTCGACACCAACGTGCTGATGCACGACCCGACGGCGATCTTCCGCTTCGAAGAGCATGACGTGTACCTGCCCATGGTGGTGCTCGAAGAACTCGATGCCCACAAGAAAGGCCTCTCCGAGGCCTCACGCAACGTGCGCCAGGTGAGTCGCAATCTTGACGAAATGATGCGCGATGCCACCAAGCAGCAGATCGACCGGGGCCTGCAGCTGCCGAGTGGCTACTCCGGCAACCACGGCAAGAAACCCTCCACGGGCCGCCTGTTCTTCCAGACCCGGCAGCTCTCGAGCGTACTGCCCGAAGGCCTGCCCGGTCACGGTGGCGACAACGTCATTCTCGCGCAGACGCTGGCGCTGCAGAACGAGCAGAAGGACGCGCGCGTCATCCTGGTGTCCAAGGACATCAACCTGCGCATCAAGGCGGCGGTCCTCGGTGTGCACGCCGAGGACTACTACAGCGACAAGACCCTGGAGGATGCCGACGTCCTCTACAGCGGCATGACCGCGCTGCCTACGGACTTCTGGGAGCGGCACGGCAAGGACATGCGCTCATGGAAGGAAGCCGACCGTACCTTCTACGAGATCACCGGCCCCGCGGTACGCGACTGGCAGCCGAACGAGGGGCTCTACGAGGACAGCGCCGAAGGCATCGAGGGCATCGTGCGCAGGATCAGCGCCGACACGGCCACCATCGAACTGACGCGCGACTATCGCAATGAGCGGCACAATATCTGGGGCATCACGGCGCGCAACCGCGAGCAGAACTTCGCGCTCAACCTCCTCATGGATCCGGAAATCGACTTCGTTACGGTGCTGGGGCCTGCCGGCACGGGCAAGACGCTGCTGGCGCTCGCCGCCGGCCTCATGCAGACGCTCGAGACCAACCGCTTCGCGGAAATCATCATGACGCGGGTGACCATTCCGCTCGGCGAGGACATCGGCTTTCTGCCCGGCACGGAAGAGGAAAAGATGGAGCCGTGGATGGGGGCGCTGATGGACAACCTCGAGGTGCTCACCGGATCACAGGAAGGCGGCAACTGGGGACGCGCGGCGACCAACGACCTGCTGCGCAACCGCATCAAGATCCGCTCGCTCAACTTCATGCGCGGGCGCACCTTCCTCAACCGCTTCCTGATCCTCGATGAGGCGCAGAACCTGACTCCCAAGCAGATGAAGGCGCTCGTCACCCGCGCCGGTCCGGGTACCAAGCTTGCCTGCATCGGCAACATCGCCCAGATCGACACCCCGTACCTGTCGGAGATGACCTCGGGGCTCACCTACGTGGTAAACCGCTTTCGCGGCTGGCCGCACTCCGGGCACATCACGCTGGTGCGGGGGGAGCGCTCACGCCTGGCGGACTATGCCTCCGATACGCTGTAGGCGTAGGCTCGGGTACGCGTTCCATAGGCTCGCTTGTAAGCGGCTGTAAATGTGAGGAAACTTCGCAACCCCCGTGGCGGTCGAAGTTCGGATGATGCGACGACTTCTGCTAACCGTGCTCACCGCAATGTCCATGCTCGCAGGCAGTGCCTTCGCGCAGGACGTGCCGGGCACACCGGTGGACCTGCAACCCCCGGCCGCAGGCTCGGACCTGCCGGACCTGGGCAGCCCTGCGGAGCTGTCACTCTCGCAGACTGATGAGTACCGTCTGGGGGCGATGGTCGCGCGCGAACTGCGCGAGCAGAACGCGCTGCTCGAGGACCCGGAAGTCTCCGAGTACATACAGTCGGTGGGTCAGCGGCTCGCCTCGCAGAGCGCCATGGGCGGGCAGTTCTTCCACTACCTGGTGGTCAAAGACTCGTCGATCAACTCGTTCGCCGTGTCGGGCGGCTACGTGTTCATATTCACCGGGCTGATAACCGTCAGCCCGACGGAATCGGATCTCGCGGCGGTGATGGCGCACGAGACCGCGCACATCACCCAGCATCACATCGCGCGCCAGTTCCGCAACCAGAGTCAGCAGAGCCTGACCACGGCCGCGGCAATCCTCGGAGCGATCCTGCTGGGAGCGATCGGCGGCGGCCAGGCGGCCGAGGGCGGTATCGCCGCCGCTACCGGACTCGCCGCGCAGCAGCAGATCAACTTCACGCGTGACAACGAGGCGGAAGCCGACCGGGTCGGCATCGGCTACCTGGCCGGGGCGGGCTACGACCCCAACGCCATGGCGAGCATGTTCGAGACCCTGGGCCGCCACGAGGGCCTCACCGAAACCTACATTCCGGCGATGCTCATCAATCACCCTGTCAACAGCAGCCGTCTCGCCGAGGCGCGCTCCCGTGCGGCCCAGTTCCCGCCGCGCAGGGGCAAGGATTCACAAAGCTTCCCGCTCATCCGCGAGCGCGTGCGCGTGCTGACCGCAACCGGGGACGTGAACCTCGCGCCGGTCTACGAGCAGAAGATCGCTCGCGGCGAAGATACCCTCGCCAACCGCTACGGCGAGGCGCTGGCGCTCCTCAACGGTAACAACGCGCAGCAGGCGGTGAAAATCCTCACGCCCCTGGTGCGCGAGCACGAAGGGCTTACGCTGCTGCACGCAGCCCTGGGGCAGGCGCAGGCCAAGGCGGGCCATGTCGATGAGGCGTTCGGAACCTTCCACCACGCGCTCGCCCTCTTCCCGCGCAACGTGCCGATCTCCGTTCGCTACGCCGAGACGCTGATGAGCAACGGCAAGGCCGCGCAGGCTCACGACGTGCTGCTTGATTTGTTCAACATCGTGCCGCCCACGCCCGATCAGATCCGCCTCACGGCACTCGCAGCGAGCGCTGCCGGCGACGCAGGGGACGCGTATTTCTATATGGGCGAGTACCAGATTGCAGGCGGCGACCTGAGTCTCGCTGCCCAGCAGCTGCAGCTGGCACTGGCCGCTCCCAACATCAGCCAGATTCAAAGGGAGCGCTATCAGGCGCGTCTCGACGAGGTGCGCGAATACCTCGCCAGCCTTCGGAAGCGCCAGCTGACCGACAACAGCGACGACCGTCCCTCTTCGGGGCGCGGTGGCCGCTGACGCCGGCACTGCCACCGGCACCCCCTGACCTGCTGCCTGAGCCGTACCGTGTCTGCCGCTGCTAGAATGCGCGCCCTATGACTGCACCTGTTCGCCGCACCTTGCTGCCTCTTTGCCTGCTGTTACTGGCTGCTTGCGCCACGCAGCCGGGCGTGCGCAGCAATCCGCGCGACCCGTGGGAGCGCATGAATCGGGTCACCTACCGTTTCAATGATGCGTTCGACCGGGCGATCGCCAAGCCCGTGGCGCGTGGCTATCGCAAGGTCACGCCGCACGCGGTCCAGACAGGCATCGGCAATTTCCTCGACAATCTGCAGTCACCGGTCGTCATGGTGAATGACCTGCTGCAGGGGCAATTCAAAGCCCTCGCCTCCGACACCGGGCGGCTGCTGCTGAACACGACGGTTGGGATCGGAGGATTGCTGGATCCTGCGACGGCCGCGGGCCTCGACAAGAACGACCGCGACTTCGGCCAGACACTCGGCAAGTGGGGCCTTAAGACCGGCCCCTACCTCGTTATCCCGTTCCTGGGTCCCTCGGACATCCGTGACGCGGCCGGGCGGGTCGGCGATATCTATAGCGATCCGCGCCACTACATCCGCAACAACTGGCTCAGCTGGGGCCTGTGGGGTCTGGGAGCAGTCGACACGCGCGCCCGGTTCCTCGACGCAGACGCTGCAATTACCGGTGCCTATGACCCGTACGCGTTCATCCGCAACGCTTACCTGCAGCACCGTGATTTCAAGGTGGACGGCGAACGATCGACGAGCGAGGAGGATCAGGAAGAGAAGTTGATCGAGGAAGCCGGTGAGGACCAGCAGGCCCCCGCTCCTGCAGCGTCGAAATCACCACCCGAGTCGCACCCGGCGCAATCCCCGCCGGCGCAATCCCCGCCGCGGCCACCGCAGGAACCACCGGCGCCGCATTAGTTCATCGGTCCCTATACGCCGCGCGCCAGCAGTTCGTCGACCTCGCTGATGCGGGCGAGCGCCACGAGATCCTCCGGCAGGTGCGCGTACCGCAGAGCCTGGCCGGCACCCTTGGCTGCGCTCAGCCAGTCAAGCAGCACCGCAAGTCCGGCACTATCCGCCAGGCCCACGGCACCGCAGTCGATTTCCACAGCTCCCGTGCCCGCGCCACGCAGCGCCGTGAGCCCCAGCTGCCGCGCGCCGCGCGCGGTTGCGAAGGTAAGTTGGCCCTGCGCGACGCAGTGGCCCGCCGTTGCGGGCGTAAGGGTGAAGGTCGCGGCGGCGCTTGCCGGAACCGCCACAGCTGAGAAGGTACTCACAGACTACTTGCCGCCGCCGGCCTGGCCGTTGGTCTGCTTGCCGATGGCGCCCGGCTTTTCCCCGGATTGCAGGCGCTTGATGACCGCGTCGATCCCCTGCTTCTCGATCTGCTCGCCGAAATCCGTACGGTAACTGTTGACGTAGCTGATGCCGTCGATCACGACGTCCCACGCCTTCCAGCCCTCCGGGGTCTTGTGCATGTAGTAGTTGACGGAGACACGATCGCCGTTGCTGCGCTTGACCTCGGTACGCACCGTGGCGCGGGTGGCGTCGGCATCAACCTTGGTCGGGAAGATTTTCAACCGGTCGGCAGTAAAGTCGGCCAGCGCGTTGCCGTAGTTGTTGAGCAGCGAATGGTAGAACGCGTCGATGAACTGCTTGCGCTGCTCAGGCGTGGCGGTGCGCCAGTGCTGGCCGAGCACCCCGCGCGCTGAGTACTCGGTGTCAAAGTGCGGCAGCAGGTACTTATCGACCAACTGCCCGACTTTTGCCGGATCGCGCCGATAGGCCTCGCGGTCCTTGTCGAGGTCGCCGAGCATGCCCTGGGCCGCAGCCTGCACGACCTCCGTGGGTCCGTCGCTGGCCGGTGTGCCCGCGGCGGCGGGCGCCGCTGCCGGCGCGGCTGGCGCCGCCTGTGCCTGTGCAACACCCAGGCCGCATGTCAGCCACAGCCCGCTCACTAGAACAATTGCTCGTATCATTTCTTGGGCTCCACTTTGGTCTGCTTGTCAGTGCTCTGGCTGTCGCTGCCCTTGCTCGCAAAGTTGGCAAAGAACTTGTTGATCAGGTTCTCGAGCACGATGGCCGACTGAGTCTGATCGATGCGGCTGCCGTCCTTTAAGTAAGTGTCCTGGCCGCCGGGGCTGATACCGATGTACTTGCCGCCGAGCAGGCCCTGCGTCTCGATACTGGCGAAGCTGTCGTCGGGAATCTGGTTGTACTGCGGGTCGACGCGCATGGTGACCACGGCCTTGTAGTCCTTGGAATCGAAGCGGATGTTGGCCACTTCGCCCACACGCACGCCCGACATGCTCACCGGCGACCCCACCTTGAGGTCACCGATGTTGTCGAACTCGGCCGTCACTTTATAGCCCGCCTTGGCGCTGCCGAACCTAATGCCGCTGGCGGGCAGCTGTGTCGTCAGGAACAACAGCGCCGCAAAGCCCAGCAGCACGAACAGCCCGGTTCCGATTTCGAGGGTCCGATTGGCACGCATGATTGAAGGTTACCCCTGTAGGAAAGCCGCGGTCAGCACGTAGTCGAGCAGCAGAACCACCACCGATGAAGCTACTACCGTGCGGGTGGTGGCAAGGCCAACTCCGGCGGCCGTCGGTTCGGCGTGGTAGCCCTCGTGCACGGCGATGAGGCTGCAGGCGACGCCGAATACCACGCTCTTCACCAGGCCCTCCATGACGTCCCGCAGGCCGACCGCGCCTTGCATCTGCGACCAGAATACGCCCTTGTCTACGCCCATCAGCACCACGCCAATCAACTGCGCTCCGTACAGGCCAATCACGCTGAAGATGCCCGCCAGCAGAGGCATGGCGATCACCCCACCCAGGAAGCGCGGCGCGGCCACGTAACGCAACGGATCCACGGCCATGATCTCCATGGCCGTGAGCTGATCGGTCGCGCGCATCAGGCCGATTTCGGAAGTGAGCGCGGTGCCGGCGCGGCCGGCGAACAGCAACGCCGTCACCACCGGGCCGAGTTCCTTGAGCAACCCGAGCGCTGCAGCCGAGCCGAGCGCCTCCTCGGAGCCGAAGCGCTGCAACAATTCGAAACCCTGCAGACCGAGCACCATGCCAACGAACAGACCCGACAGCATGATGATGATGAGCGAGCGGGCTCCGGCGTTGTAGATCTGGTGCACCACGAGCCGCGGGCGAGCGAGCGAGGGCAGACACTGGGCGAGAAGCTGCCCGAGAAAGATCGTGACGGCCCCCAGGCGGCGCACGCCCTCGAACACCACGCTGTTGGCGCTGCTGTTACTCATCACTCATCCGCCGCCAGCAGCTGCGTCGTGTAATCGGGTGCGGGATAGTGGAATGCCACCGGGCCCTCAGCCGCTCCCGTCATGAACTGCCGCACGGCCGCCGAATCACTCGCACGCAGCTCCGCGGGCGTGCCGGAGGCGGCGATGCGTCCCCCCGACAGGAGATAGCTATCGTCGGCAATGGCCGCGAGTTCCTGCACATCATGCGAGACGACGATGCTGGTGATACCCAGCGCCGCGTTCATGTGCTTGATGAGTCGCTGGATCACGCCGAGGGAGATGGGATCGAGCCCCACGAATGGCTCATCGTAGATGAGCACTTCGGGGTCCATGACGATGGCGCGCGCGAGCGCCACCCGCCGCGCCATGCCACCGGAGAGTTCCCCCGGCATGAGATCCGCCGCGCCGCGCAGACCCACGGCCTGGAGCTTGGTGAGCACCAGGCGCCGGATCAGCGGCTCGGGAAGATCCGTGTGCTCGCGTACCGGAAAGGCGACGTTTTCGAACACGTCGAGGTCGGTGAGCAGAGCCCCGTTCTGGAACAGCATTCCCAGGCGTCCGCGCAGCCCGTACACCTCGCCACGGCTTAACGTCGCCAGGTCCCGGCCGAAGACCATCACCTGGCCACGGTCGGCCGTGATCTGCGCCGTGATGAGTTTCAGGAGCGTGGTCTTGCCGGTAC
Organism: uncultured Gammaproteobacteria bacterium; assembly: GCA_963718865.1. Lineage (GTDB taxonomy): Bacteria > Pseudomonadota > Gammaproteobacteria > Steroidobacterales > Steroidobacteraceae > 13-2-20CM-66-19. The sequence continues at coordinate 933,595 of CAVRAE010000003.1, forward strand.
CGCTCGGTCCCATGATGGCCGTGATACGCCCGCGCCGTACCTTCAGATCGACTCCGGAAAAAATCGGCCGGCCGCCGACGGCGAAGTACGCGTCACGCACGTCGACCACCACGTCGGACGCCGCGACCGCTCCGGCGGACTGTGGGGAGGCAGCGCTGCTCAAGCCGCCTGGGTTTCCATGTCAGCCGTGTAGCGACCGGTGGTCGCCAGACCGTTCAACTTCGCGCGCCTGGCGAACTCCTTCTGCCCGGCGGCGAAATTCGCACTCGTGCCGCCCCAGGCTTTGAGTGCGGTGTCCTGCAGCGCGCGGCCGTAACTGAAAGTCAGCGACCACGGCAGGGAACCAAACTGGTGCATGAGCGACAGGTGCAGGGTGGCCTCGGTCGGGGACTGGCCGCCGGAAAGAAACGCAATCCCGGGCACCGCCGGCGGCACGTGGCGCTTGAGCACCCGCACGGTCGCCGCGGCGACGGCCTGGGGCGCAGCGCGATTGGCCGCCTTCTTGCCCGAGATCACCATGTTGGGCTTTAACACCATGCCCTCCAGGTACACCCGGTGCTCAAACAGCTCGCGAAACACGGTGCTGAGAACCTCGTCGGTCACCTGCTCGCAGCGCTCGATGGAATGCGCACCATCCATGAGCACTTCCGGCTCGACGATCGGCACGATGTCGTTTTCCTGGCAGAGTGCCGCGTAGCGCGCCAGCGCGTGCGCATTGGCCTTGACCGCGAACCAGGTCGGGATGCCGTCGGCGATGTCGATCACCGCGCGCCACTTGGCGAAGCGTGCGCCCAGACCCCGGTACTCGATGAGGCGCTCACGCAGGCCATCCAGGCCTTCGGTGATGGTCTCACCGGCAAAGCCCGCGAGCGGCTTGGCACCCAGGTCGACCTTGATTCCCGGGATCATGCCCTGCCTGGTGAGGTATTGCGGAAACGGCGTGCCGTCCCTGGTTTTCTGACGGATGGTCTCATCATAGAGAATGACGCCGCTCACCGATTCGGCCGCTCCCGGGGCCGTGAACAGCATTTCGCGATAGGTGCGCCGATGCTCCTCGGTGGAGTCGAGCTTGATGCCGTCGAAGCGCTTCTTGATCGTGCCTGAACTTTCGTCGGCGGCCAGGATGCCCTTGCCGCTGGCCACCATGGCACGCGCAATACGCGTGAGCTCGCTCGCGTTCATCGTCAGGTCCTCGCATCTGATGCGCGCGCCGTCGCCAGAGCGCGAAAATTGGGGGGCCAAGGATAGCAAATCACGCCGCCGCCCCGGCGTCGGCGCGCCGGGCATTGGACTTGGTCGCCGGTCTAATTAGTACTAAACTAGTCCTAGTTTAAGGAGGAGTCCCCATGCTGCGTATCAGCCGGCTCACGGACTACGCCACCGTGATCCTCGCGGCTCTCGCGGGAGAGCCTGAGCGAGTGCAGACCGCCGCGGCCCTCGCGGAAGGCACGCATATCGCCGCGCCGACGGTGTGCAAGCTGCTAAAGCAGCTGCAGCGCGCCGGGCTGGTGATTTCCACGCGCGGCCTGCACGGCGGGTACCAGCTCGCGCGGCCAGCGGCGCAGATCAGCGCCGCGGCCATCCTCGATGCGCTCGAGGGCCCGGTCGCCCTCACCGACTGCTCCGCCGGCCACGGCAATTGCGAGATCGAGGACAGCTGCCGGGTGGGCCGCGTGTGGCAGCGGCTGAACCTCGCCATTCGCCGCTCCCTGTATGACGTGAGCCTGGCGCAACTCGCCGGCCTCGATGCCGCCCCGGCACGGCTGCCGGCGCTGGAACGCGAGATGAAGGCCGTCGGATCACGCACGGTTCGCGCCTGAGAACCCTATGAGCGAAAGCGCCAAACAACTTGAAACACTGATGGCACGGGGCTACCAGCACGGCTTCGTGACCGAGATCGACTCCGATACGGTCCCGCCGGGACTGGATGAGGACGTCGTGCGCCTCATCTCGCGCAAAAAGCAGGAACCCGCCTTTCTCACCGAGTGGCGGCTGAAGGCGTTGCGCCACTGGCTGACCATGAAGGAGCCGCATTGGGCGCACGTCAAGGTTGCACCCATCGACTACCAGGCGATCTCGTATTACTCCGCGCCCAGGACCAACAAGGACGGCCCGAAGAGTCTCGCCGATGTCGATCCGAAGCTGCTCGCGACCTACGAGAAGCTCGGCGTGCCGTTGCACGAGCGGGCGCGCCTCGCCGGCGTCGCCGTGGACGCGGTGTTCGACAGCGTGTCGGTCGCCACCACATTCAAGGACCGGCTCGCCGCCGCCGGGGTCGTGTTCTGCCCGTTTTCGGAAGCCGTGCGCTCGCACCCGCACCTGATCGAGCGGTACCTGGGCAGCGTCGTCCCCTACACCGACAATTTCTTCGCCACCCTGAATTCCGCGGTGTTCACCGACGGCTCGTTCGTGTACGTGCCCAAGGGCGTGCGCTGCCCGATGGAACTGTCGACGTACTTCCGCATCAACGCCGCCAAGACCGGGCAGTTCGAGCGCACGCTGATCATCGCGGATGTTGGAAGTCATGTCAGCTACTTGGAGGGGTGTACTGCACCAATGCGCGATGAGAACCAACTGCACGCCGCGGTCGTGGAACTCATCGCGCTTGATGACGCCTACATCAAGTACTCCACGGTGCAGAACTGGTATCCCGGGGACGCCGACGGCGTCGGCGGCATTTATAACTTCGTGACCAAGCGCGGCGATTGCCGTGGCCGCAACTCGCATATCTCCTGGACCCAGGTCGAAACCGGCTCCGCCATCACCTGGAAGTACCCGAGCTGCGTGCTGCGCGGCGAAGGCTCGATCGGGGAGTTCTATTCCGTCGCGACGGTGAACAATCACCAGCAGGCCGACACCGGCACCAAGATGATTCACATCGGCAAGGACACCCGCAGCACCATCGTTTCCAAGGGCATCTCCGCCGGTCACGGCCAGAACACCTACCGGGGGCTGGTGAAGATGCTGCCGAGCGCCCACGGCGCGCGCAATTTCACGCAGTGCGATTCGCTGCTCATGGGTGGCCAGTGCGGCGCCCACACCTTTCCGTACGTCGAGGTGAAGAACCCGACCGCGACGGTGGAGCACGAGGCGAGCACCTCGAAGATCAGCGAGGACCAGTTGTTCTACTGCCTCGCACGCGGCATCTCCCAGGAAGATGCGGTCAACATGATTGTCAGCGGCTTCTGCAAGTCCGTGTTCAAGGAACTGCCAATGGAATTTGCGGTCGAGGCACAGAACCTTCTGGCGGTCAGCCTCGAAGGCGCAGTCGGCTAGTCATGAAACGCAATGACAAGACTTCAATGCTGAGCATCAACAACCTGGTCGTGACCGTCGCCGGCAAGCAGATCCTCAATGGGCTGACCCTCGAGGTTGACGCCGGCGAAGTGCACGCCATCATGGGTCCGAATGGCTCTGGCAAGAGCACGCTCGCGTACGTGCTGGCCGGACGCCCGGGCTATGAGGTCACCGCCGGCACGGTCACTTACCAGGGGCGTGACCTGCTGGCACTCGCACCGGAGGAGCGCGCGCGCGCGGGCGTGTTCCTCGGCTTCCAGTACCCGGTCGAGATCGCCGGCGTGAACAACGTGTATCTGCTCAAGGCCGCCCTCAACGCGGCGCGCAAAGAGCACGGCCTCAGCGAAGTCGATGCGTTCGAGTTCCTGGGGCTGGTACGCGACAAGATGAAGCTCATGCATATCGAGGACAGTTTCCTGTCCCGCGGCGTGAACGAAGGCTTCTCGGGCGGTGAGAAAAAGCGCAACGAGATCCTGCAGATGCTGGTGCTTGAGCCGCAGCTCGCCATTCTCGATGAGACCGACTCCGGGCTCGACATCGATGCGCTGAAGGTGGTCGCCGCCGGCGTGAATTCGCTGCGCTCGCCACAGCGCGCGTGCGTACTGGTCACTCACTACCAGCGTCTGCTCGAGTACATCGTACCCGACTTCGTGCACGTGCTGGTGGACGGACGCATCGCGAAGAGCGGCGATCGCACACTGGCGCTGGAGCTGGAGCGGCGCGGCTACGACTGGGTCACCGGCGAGGCGGCCTGAGCGAGACTCATGAGCACACCCCTTACCAGCCGGATCCTCGAGGAGTACGCGAGCGCTTCGCGCGCGCTGCCCTCCTCCGGCGCCGCCGCGGCGCGCCGGCGCGCGGCGATCGAGGCGCTCACGGCGCAGGGCCTGCCCACCACGCGCGACGAGAACTGGAAATACGCGAACCTGCGCGGCCTGGAGCGGTTGCGGTTTGTTCCGGCCTCCTCCCCAGGCGCTGCAACGACCGCGCGCGTGCAACTTACGGACCTGCCGGCGGCGCTGCCGGGTTGCGTCCGCTATGTGTTCGTGGACGGCGTGTTTGCCCCCGTCCTGTCAGCGACCGCGACTGACGGTCACGGCTTGGTGACCTCGCTCGCCGCCTCCGCAGCACCTGCCACAGAGCCGGGACTGCAGACGGAAACCCCGGCCGACGAGCGCCGTGGCGATGAACGCTTTCTCGCCCTGAACGAAGCCTTCGCGACTGACGGCGCGGTCATCCGCGTCCCCGCTGCCAGCGGCGGCGCCGAACCTGTGCAGCTCGAGGTGCTGTTCGTCGCCAGCGCCGACGCGCAAGCCGGCGCGTCGTACCCGCGCGCACAGCTGCAGCTTGAGGCCGGTGCCAGGCTCACGCTCATCGAGAGACACCTGAGTGTGACCGCTGACGACAGCTTCGTGAACAGTGCCGTCACGGTGCAACTGGAGCGCGGCGCAACGCTGCAGCACTACCGTCTGCAGGACCTGGGCACGCGCGCGACCTGCTTCGACACGCTCACGGCGCGGCTCGCACCCGGATCCTCGTACCAGCTGCATTGCATCAGCACCGGGGCGCAGTCGGTGCGCTCGACCGTGCGCGTGCGGCTCGCCGGTGAGGGCGCGAATCTCGCCATGGCCATAGTGGCCCTCGGTGACCGCCAGCAGGTAAACGACACCTTCGCCCTCGTCGAACACCTGGCGCCGCGGGCGCGCACCGCGCAGACCTTCCGCGGCATCGCCGCCGGACGCGCACGCGTGGCGTTCAACGGCAAGATCGTGGTGGCGCAGAACGCCGCGGGCACCGACTCGCAGCAGTCACTGCGGGGCCTGCTCGCCGGGGCCGGAGCCGAGATCGACGTGCGCCCGCAGCTGGAGATCTACACCGACGACGTGCGCTGCAGCCACGGCGCGACCGTCGGTAAGCTCGATGACAACATGCTCTTCTACCTGCTGTCGCGCGGACTGGATCGCGACACGGCGCAACGGCTGCTGAAATGGGCGTTCCTCGGGGATGTGATCGCGAAGATCAGCCTGCCGGCGCTGCGCCGGCAGATCGAGGCACGCCTTCCCGGGGCACTCAAGGACACGTCTGTGGAGTTACAGTAATGGCCGCGAATCCTGCCCGCGCACCGATGCTCCCGGCGTTCGACGTCGAGCGGGTGCGTCGCGATTTTCCGATCCTCAATACCATGGTCAACGGGCATCCGCTCGTGTACCTGGACAGTGCGGCTTCCGCGCAGCGTCCGCTGCAGGTGCTGCGCGCCGTCGAGAACTATGAGACGCACTTGCACGCCAACGTGCATCGTGGCGTGCACGCCCTCAGCCAGGCGGCTACCGCCGCCTACGAAGGCGCCCGCGAGCGCGTGCGGCGCTTCATCAACGCCGGCTCGACCCGCGAGATCATATTCACCCGCGGCACGACCGAGGCCATCAACCTCGTGGCGCAGTCCTGGGCGCGCAACCGCCTGCACCCGGGAGATGAGATCCTCATCAGCGCGCTCGAACACCACGCCAACATCGTTCCCTGGCAGATGGTGTGCGGGCAGACCGGCTGCACCCTGAAAGTGGCGCCCATCAACAGCCGCGGGGAGCTGCAGTACGAGGCTTTCCTGAAGCTCCTGGGTCCACGCACGCGGCTGGTTGCCGTAGCGCAGGTGTCGAACGCGCTCGGCACCATCCTGCCGGTCGAGCGCATTATCGCGGCCGCGCACGCGGCCGGTGCGCTGGTGCTCATCGATGGCGCGCAGGCGGTGCCGCACGCACGCGTCGACGTGCGCTCACTCGGCGCCGACTTCTATACCTTCTCCGGCCACAAGCTCTACGGCCCCACCGGCATCGGGGTGCTTTACGGACGCGAGGAGCTGCTGGCGGCCATGCCACCGTGGCAGGGCGGCGGGGACATGATCCTGACGGTGTCCTTCGAGAAGACGACCTATAACGAGCTGCCGTGGAAGTTCGAGGCCGGCACTCCGAACATGTCCGGCGCGGTCGGGCTTGCGGCCGCCATGGACTACGTCGAGTCCCTCGGGATCGACGCCATCGCCGCGCACGAGGCGCAGCTGCTCGAACTCGCCACCGCCGCACTCACCAGGATCCCCGGCATCGAGCTCATTGGCACCGCGGCCCACAAGGCGGCGGTGCTGTCCTTCACCATGAAGGGCGTGCACGCCCATGACCTCGGCACCATTCTCGATTCGCAGGGAGTCGCGGTGCGCACCGGCCACCATTGCGCCATGCCGGTGATGACTTTCTTCGGCGTGCCGGCGACGGCGCGCGCCTCCTTCGGCTGCTACAACACCGCAGGCGAGGTGCAGTCATTGGTGAGCGCCCTGGGCAAGGCGCGCGAGGTGTTCGGCTGATGGATCTGAAAGACCTGTACCGCGACGTGATCCTCGATCACAACCGCCAGCCGCGCAACTTCGGTCACCTCGACGCGCCCGACAGCCGCGCCGACGGGCACAACCCCTTGTGCGGGGATCAGCTGTCGGTGTTCGTGCGCATGGCGGGAGATCGGGTCGAGGACATCCGCTTTGAAGGCAAGGGCTGCGCAATTTCCACCGCCTCCGCTTCGCTCATGACCGAAGCGGTCAAGGGCAAGGACCGCGCCGCGATCCGCGCCCTGTTCGAGCGTGTGCACGCGCTGCTGACGCGCGCCGATGCACCAGCCGACATTTCGCTCGGCAAGCTCGCGGCACTTTCCGGAGTGCGCGAGTTTCCGGCGCGCGTGAAGTGCGCGAGTCTGTGCTGGCACACGCTCAATGCCGCGCTCGAGCACGGCAACGCGACCATCTCCACCGAGTAACGGTTGCTCACGATGCGCCGCCACGAGAACGAACCCTTTGTCGTCAACCGCGAAGTGCGGGCCGTGATCGTGCCCGCGGGCCAGGAAGTGCAGCTCAAGGTCGGCCAGGCGGGCTACATCACCCAGGCGCTCGGCGGCAGCTTCACGGTGTACCTGGAGGGCAACCTGTTCCGCATCGCCGGCGAGGACGCGGATGCCATCGGCCAGGAATCGGTCAAGGCGCCGGAGCTACCTCCCAACGCCAGCGAGGACGACGTGAAGAAACTCGTCTGGGAGCAGATGCGCAGCTGCTACGACCCGGAGATTCCGATCAATATCGTGGACCTGGGACTCGTGTATGACTGCGACGTCACGGCCAACGAAGACGGCACGCGCACGGTGGAGGTGACCATCACCCTTACCGCCCCGGGTTGCGGCATGGGCGAGATCCTGGTGGAGGACGTGCGCGATAAGATCCGGCGTATTCCGACGGTGCGTGAAGCGCGCGTGGAGCTCAGCTTCGATCCGCCGTGGAACCAGAGCATGATGAGCGAAGCGGCGCGCCTGCAGACGGGGATGTTCTGAAGGCGCATGAGCGCGCGATGGATTGACGTGGCCGGGAGTGAAGCAGTGAGTGACACCGCTCCCCTGGGTGTCGAGATCGACGGCCTGGCCGTCGTGGTGGTGCGCTGCGGCACGCACTTGTATGCCGTGGAGGACCGCTGCACGCACGACGGCGAATCGCTCGCCGGCGCCGCGGTAGAGGATTGCCAGCTCATCTGCCCGCGGCATGGGGCGCGCTTTTGTCTGCGTACCGGGGAAGCCCTCACGCCGCCGGCCTACGAGCCGGTGCGCACCTTCGCGGTACGCGAAGAAAACGGCCGTGTGCTGCTGGAGGAACCACCACCATGAGGTGTGCCGCATGAGGCGGCTCACCGTCATGCGCCACGGTGAGGCCCGCTGGAAAGACCCCGGCACCGAGGACTTTGCGCGCGCGCTCAGCCGCCGCGGCATCAACGGCGCCCAGTCCATGGCAGCAAGGCTGCGCGAGCTCGGGCTTTTCCCCGACCGCGTAATGACCAGTCCCGCGCGCCGCACCGAGCAGACTGCGGACATCGTGGCGCAGGAACTCGCCCTGCCGGCGCGGCACGTGCTGCGCGAGGAAGGACTCTACCTGGCGAGCGCAGCGGATCTCATGGAGCTCGTGCAGGCCACCGGTCCGCGCATCACGCATCTCATGATCGTCGCCCACAACCCGGGAGTGTCGGAGCTCGCCCAGTTGCTGGCGCCCGAGCAGCAGGTAAAGCAGCTGGCGGCGGCCGCTCTGTGCTCGATCGCGTTCGAGACCAACGACTGGCGGGCCATCGGGCACGCCGCGGTGAGCAGCGTGCAGCGTGAGGCTCCAGCGCCCCGGCTGTTCGGTCTTTTCGGCTAGTTCACTGGCGAAAATCGCTGCGCAGCGATTTTCGCCGACATCAGCTTCGCGGCTGCGGGGTGGCCACGCTTCAGCACTCCGGTACGTTGACCGCGAGCCCGCCCTGCGAGGTTTCTTTGTAGATCGTCGACATGTCGGCGCCGGTCTGGCGCATGGTGGCGATGACCTGGTCAAGTGATACCTTGTGGGTGCCGTCGCCGCGCATGGCGAGCCGCGCGGCGTTCACCGCCTTGACCGATCCCATGGCGTTTCTCTCGATGCAGGGAATCTGCACCAGTCCGGCCACCGGATCGCAGGTCAGGCCGAGGTTGTGCTCCATGCCGATCTCGGCCGCGTTCTCGATCTGCTCGGCCGTTCCCTGCAATGCCGCCACCAGGCCGGCGGCGGCCATCGAACAGGCGACGCCCACCTCGCCCTGACAACCCATTTCGGCGCCCGAGATGGAGGCATTGCGCTTGTACAGCATCCCCATCGCTGCCGCGGTGAGGAGGAAGCGTATGACACCCTCCTGGTTCGCCCCCGGCTCGAAGCGCAGGTAGAAATGCAGCACCGCCGGCACGATGCCGGCCGCGCCGTTGGTAGGCGCCGTCACCACGCGCCCGCCGGCGGCATTCTCTTCGTTAACCGCCAGCGCGTACGCGTTCACCCAGTCCATGACGTCAAGCGGCCCGGGGGAGGTGTTCTCGGTGAGCATGCGGTACATCCGCGGTGCGCGTCGGCGCACCTTGAGGACCCCGGGCAGCAGGCCACTCTGCCGGAAGCCGCGCTCCACACAGGCCTGCATCACCCCCCACAGGTGCAGCAGTCTGGCGCGCACTTCTTTTTCCGGCGCCCAGCTGCGCTCGTTGGCGAGCACGAGTTCGAAGATCTCCAGGCCATGCTCGCGGCACAAGGCGAGCAGCTCCGCTCCGGAAGTGAACGGATACGGCGGCGGCGCGCGCGTACCGTCATCGCGCGCCTCCTGCTCGTCGCCGCGCAGGATGAACCCGCCGCCGACGGAGTAGTAATCCTCCTCACGCAGCACCTTCGCCTGCGCGCCGAGCGCGGTGAAGCGCATGCCATTGGAGTGCCGCGGCAGTCGCTCGTGGCGCATGAACAGCAGCTGCAGCGGTTCATCGAAGGCGATCTCGTGCTCACCCAGGAGGCGGATGCGGCCGCTCTGGCGGATGCGCGCGATGGCCGGCTCGATGCTGTCCGGATCCACGCTCTGCGGTTGCGCGCCTTCCAGGCCGACCAGGACGGCGCGATCGGTCCCATGCCCGACGCCCGTGAGCGCCAGCGACCCGTAGAGACGCGCCGCGATCTGCTCGGTGGCGTCGAGCAGACCGTCGCGTTTGAGTCCGAGCACGAACTCGCGCGCGGCTCGCATCGGCCCCATGGTGTGGGAGCTCGAGGGTCCGATTCCCACCTTGAAGATCTCGAAGACGCTCAAACTCATACCATTACACCTCTTTCAGCCGCGCCCCCGCAGGCGCCGCAACAACGCCCGCTCGTGCTTGCCCGGGCGCTCGGGCGGCCGTGGCGTGAGCCCCGCCGCGAGCTTCATCCGTGCCCGGAACTGCGCCGTCCGGGCAAGGCTCCCCGCCGACTCCTCGTAACAGCGTACCGCCTGCGCCGCCGGCCCGCGCCGGGGAGGCACCTGGGTCACGAGGCACTCGAACTCGACCGTATTGCGCACCAAAGTGACACGATCCCCGGCCCGCACCTCGCGCGCCGCCTTGACGCGCTCACCGTTAACGTGCACCCGGCCGCCGGCGACTGCCTGGGCGGCCAGCGAGCGCGACTTGAACAGCCGCACCGCGAACAGCCAGCGGTCAAGGCGCGCGGTTCCCGCGTGGGTGAGTGAGGGCTCGGGCACGGAACCTCAAGTATAGTTGCACGTCATGAACCAGGCTGTCATTGAACGGCTGCGCGGGGACCTCGAGGCTCTTACCGGGCAGGGACTGTATAAGAAAGAGCGCGTGCTTGGCGGCCCCCAGGGGGGCGTGGTCAAGGTCGCGGGCCACGAGGTCATCAACCTGTGCGCCAACAACTACCTCGGGCTCGCCAACCACCCGGCAGTGCGCGGCGCGGCGCAGCGTGCGCTCGATGAGTACGGCTACGGTATGGCCTCGGTACGCTTCATCTGCGGCACGCAGGATCTGCACAAGGAGCTCGAGGGGCGGCTCGCCGGCTTCCTCGGCACGGAGGATGTGATTCTGTATTCCTCCTGCTTCGATGCCAACGGCGGACTCTTCGAGACGCTCCTGGATGAGCGCGACGCGGTGATCTCGGACGCCCTGAACCACGCCAGCATCATTGACGGCATCAGGCTGTGCAAGGCGCAGCGTCACCGCTACGCCAACAACGATATGGGGGAACTCGAGGAGTGCCTCAAGCAGGCCAAGGGTGCGCGCACCCGGCTCATCGCCACCGACGGCGTGTTCTCCATGGACGGTTTCATTGCGAACCTGGCCCGGATCTGTGACCTGGCCGAGCGCTATGACGCGCTCGTCATGGTCGATGACTCGCACGCCACCGGTTTCATGGGCCCGACGGGGCGCGGCACGCCCGAACACTGCGGCGTGGCAGCACGCATCGACATCCTCACCGGCACCCTCGGCAAGGCCTTAGGGGGCGGCAGCGGTGGTTATATCGCCGCGCGCCGCGAAGTCATCGAGTGGCTGCGCCAGCGTTCGCGGCCATACCTCTTCTCCAACAGCCTCCCACCGGTCGTGGCCGCCGCGAGTCTCGCGGTGCTGGATCTGCTGGAGCACGCGCCGCAGCTGCGCACGCAGCTGTTCGAGAACACGCGCTTCTTCCGCACCGGCTTGACGCAGGCAGGCTTCAACCTGAAGCCCGGCGAGCATCCGATCATCCCGGTGATGCTGGGGGACGCGGCGCTCGCCAGTGCCATGGCGGACGCACTGCTCGCGCACGGCGTGTACGTCATCGGCTTCTCCTTCCCGGTGGTTCCCAAGGGCCAGGCGCGCATCCGCACCCAGATGTCGGCGGCGCTTGATCGCAGCCAGCTCGAGCGGGCGCTGAACGCCTTCGCCGCCGTGGGCCGCGAGCTCGGCGTAATCACCGCGGCGCGTACCTGATCCGCGAAAGAAAAACTCATGAAAGCACTGGTCAAACAACAAGCGGCGCCCGGCATCTGGCTGCAGGACATCGCGGAACCCACGGTCGGGCATAACGATGTACTCATCGAGATCGCCAAGACCGCGATCTGCGGCACCGACATGCATATCTACAAGTGGGACGCCTGGGCGCAGAAGACCATTCCGGTGCCGATGGCGGTTGGCCACGAGTACTGCGGCCGCATCGTCGACATGGGCTCGGAGGTCAAGGGCCTGAAAACCGGCGATCGCGTCTCCGGCGAAGGCCACATCACCTGCGGCTACTGCCGTAACTGCCGCGCCGGACGCCGCCACCTGTGTCGCAATACGGTCGGCGTCGGCGTCAACCGGCCAGGCGCGTTTGCCCAGTATCTGGCCATCCCGGCCGACAACACTTTCAAGCTGCCGGACTCGATCCCGGATGACATTGCCTCGATCCTGGATCCCTTCGGCAACGCCACCCACACGGCGCTCGCCTTCAACATGGTGGGCGAGGATGTGCTCATCACCGGCGCCGGTCCCATCGGCATCATGGCGACCGCGGTCGCGCGCTTCACCGGCGCACGCCACGTCGTGATCACCGACGTGAACGATTACCGGCTGGATCTCGCCCGCAAGATGGGCGCGACGCGCGCCATCAACGTGCAGCGCGAATCACTCGATGCGACCATGAAGGATCTGGGAATGCAGGAAGGCTTCGACGTAGGACTGGAGATGTCGGGCAACGCCGCGGCGTTTCGCGAGATGCTGCGCACCATGCACCACGGCGGCTCGGTGGCGATCCTGGGGATTCCGCCCGAGGAAATGGCGATCGACTGGAATCTGGTGATCTTCAAAGGCCTCACCCTGAAAGGGATCTACGGCCGGGAGATGTTCGAGACCTGGTACAAAATGGCGAGCATGCTGCAAAGCGGGCTGAAGCTCGACCCGATCATCACCCATCACTTCCCGGTGCAGGAGTACATCCAGGGCTTCGAGACCATGGGATCCGGGAAGTCGGGCAAGGTCATCCTCGACTGGTCGACGATTCGCTGATTGGGCGAGCCGGGGTACGTGTTGTTGTTTTATCCATGGGCTTGCTGCGTCGGCAGGCGATCCGAGGCGTTGGCGCGAGGCTACGGGCCCTGATCAGCGATTACTCAGCGTCGGGCACAGGCTGTGGCGGCCTTGCATGAAGTGCTCGGCTGCTGAGGTGAAAGGCATCACGCCTTTGGCCGGCGGAAGGGGAGCTACTGTCCGCCGAAATCGCTGCGAAGCGATTTCGGCCAATGAACTACCGCACTTCGCAGAAGCAGTAGGCGTAGAGGCGGTTCGGCACACTGAAACGGCTCAGCTGTGCGACCTCGCGGGTCAGCGGGTCGAAACGCTTTGCGATCTCGGCGACCTGTGCGAGCGAGCGGTCACCGCTGGTCAGGGGCAGCATGGCGATCGCCGCACGTGACTTCAGTTGCAGCGCCAGTTGCTCGGCCCAGGTCACTTCGGGCTCGAGCGTCTCGGCGGCGTAACTGGTGAGCTTGGCACGCCGCGCGGCCGCCTTGACCGCCTCATCAAATGAGCCGAGATGATCAACCAGACCCAGGCGTTGCGCGTCGGTCCCCGCCCACACACGTCCCTGCGCGATGCTGTTGACCTCATCACGGGTCTTCTTGCGGCCGGTGGCCACGCGCGACAGGAATTCCTCGTAGCCGCGCGAGACTCCGGCCTGCAGGAGCGTGCGGGCCTCGTCTCCCAGCGGACGGTCGATGCGCAGCTGGCCGGAGAGCGGCGTCGTGCCCACGCCGTCGACGCTGACGCCGATCTTGCCGAGCGTTTTGTCGACGGTGGGGATGATGGCGAAGATGCCGATGGAGCCGGTGATGGTCGCCGGGCTCGCCCAGATCTCGTCTGCCGGGGCGGAAATGTAGTAGCCGCCCGAAGCGGCGTAGCCACTCATGGATACGATGAGGGGCTTGCCGGCGGCGCGCAGTGCGGTGAGCTCGCGATAGATCTGTTCCGAGGCGAGCACGCTGCCCCCGGGGCTGTCGACCCTGAGCACCACGGCCTTGATGTCCTTGTCCAGTCGCGCCTGGCGGACGAGGCGTGCCGTGGACTCCCCGCCAATGGTGCCCGGGGGCTGCTCGCCGTCCAGAATCTCGCCCTCGGCAACAATCACACCGATGCGCGGCTTGCCGTCCGCGTGCAGTTTCTTCTGTGCGCGCGCGTAACGCAGGTACTCGGACACCGTCACCGAGCGGAACGAGCCGGTGTCCTCGTCCTCGCCGACGAGCTCGATGAGGCGCTTCTCGACCTCGGGCTTCGACTTTACGGCGGTAACGAGTTTCGCCTGCAAGGCGACCTGGGCCGCATCGCCACCGGCGGCCGGCACGGTCTTGGAAAGCGTGCCTGTGTAGTCGCTGAGCGCCGTGGCACCCAGCTTGCGGGCGCTGGTGACGTCACCCTGGTAGCTGGTCCACAGCGCCGTGAGATACGCGCGGCTTTCCTCGCGATCCTCCGGCGACATGCTGGTGCGGGTGAACTCCTCCACCGCACTCTTGTAGGCGCCGACCCGGAACACGTTGATATCCACGCCGAGCTTGTCGAGCGCGTCCTTCAGAAACATGCGGTAGCGATCGTAGCCGTCGATCAGCACGAAGCCGATCGGGTCCAGGTCCACCTCATCGGCCTGGGCGGCGAGGTAGTAGCGCTCCTGGGTCAACTCCGTGCCGTAAGCGATGACCTTCTTGCCGGTGGCGCGGAACTCGCGCAGCGCGCTGGCGAGCTCCTGCATGGTCGGCAGGGTCGCGTCATCGAACTTGTCCAGATCGAGTGCCACCGCCTTGATGCGCCGGTCACCGGCGGCCGCGCGGATCGAATCCGTGAGATCCCACAGCAGCGTCTCGGTGTGTCCGTCGCCGCGCGCCTGGGCGACGGCCCGACCGAGCGGATCGCCGGAGAGCTGCTCGACGATCGAGCCCTCCGGAGCGATCAGCAGTGCCGCTTTGGACGGAATGCGTGGCACGCCGACGCGCGTCAGGCCGATGACGACGCCCAGGATCACCAGCAGTACGATGAGGTGCAGCACCTTGCGCAGCCCGTCGAGGCCGCGCCACAGGCCGGAGAAGAACGCTCGTGCCGTCATGCCCTCACCCGCTTAGTGCCTCAGAGCTTTTCCTCGATCCTCGCGGCCTTGCCGGACAGGTCACGCAGGTAGTAGAGCTTGGCGCGACGCACGCTGCCGCGGCGCTTCACCGAGATCTCGCTGATCGAGGGACTGTAGGTCTGGAACACGCGCTCAACGCCCTCGCCGTGCGAGATCTTGCGCACCGTGAACGAGGAGTTGATGCCGCGGTTGCTGCGTGCGATGACTACGCCCTCGTACGCCTGCACGCGCTCGCGATCGCCTTCCACTACCTTCACCTGCACCACCACGGTGTCGCCGGGCTTGAAGTCCGGCAGTTCACGGGTCATGCGCTGCTTGTCGATTTCCTGGATTATCTTGCTCATGTTGGCTCACCTCGATCTTCGCTTCCCGCCGCACCTGCGGACAGGACCTCATCCAATACGCCACGCGCCTCACCCTGGAGTCGCGCCTTGTCAATCACATCCGGCCGGCGTCGCAATGTCCGGGCTACCGCCTGGCGCAAGCGCCAGCGCCGGATGCTGGCGTGATCTCCGGACAATAGCACCGGCGGCACGCCGCGGCCTTCGAACACTTCCGGCCGTGTGTAATGCGGCCAGTCGAGCAGCCCCTGCGCGAAGGAGTCCTCGCTGCTGGAGCGCTCGTCGCCGAGCACTCCGGGCAGCAGGCGCGCCACCGCGTCGATGACGGTGAGCGCCGGCAGCTCCCCGCCGGAGACCACGAAGTCACCGACGGACAACTCGCGGTCGATTCCGAGTTCGATCACCCGTTCGTCGACCCCTTCGTAGCGCCCGGCCAGCAGCAGCAGGCCCGGCAAACCGGCCAGCTCCTGCGCCTGCGCCTGCCCGAAACGCTCGCCCTGCGCCGACAGGTATACCCGCGGGCTTCCCGCCGGCAGGCGCGCGTGCGCCGCACGGATCGCGGCGAGCAGCGGCTCGGGCTTCATCACCATTCCCGGACCGCCGCCGTAGGGCCGGTCATCGACGGTGCGGTGCACATCGCTCGTGTGCGCGCGCGGATCCTCCGTCCCGACCCGCAGCAGCCCGCGCTCCAAGGCCCGGCCCACCACGCCGAACGTAAGCGCCCCCGCGATCATCCGCGGAAACAGCGTGACCACTTCGATCTTCATGGGGCCCCTTGATCCAGCTCCGTCGGCCAATCCACCTCGATCCTGCGCGCCGCGAGATCCACCCGGCGCAGGTGCGGGGGCCCCGCCAGCACCCAGTGCTCGCGTCCGTCCGCCTCCCTGCTCACCATCACCGTGCCGCGCGGCGCGTCCACAAAGTGGCTCACCGTCCCCAGGGATAGCCCCTCGAGGTTGCGGACCTCGCAGCCGATGAGGTCCGCGCGGTAGTACTCGCGCTCACCCGTCGGCGGCAGTGCCGCCCGATCCACCCCGACCACCGCCCCCGTGAGGGCCGCGGCGGCGTTGCGGTCGCTCACCCCATCCAGGCGCGCCGCGAGTCCCCCGCCATGCACGCGGCCTTCCGCGACGCGCCGGGTAACAAGGTCCCCGGAGGGAAGTCTCAGCGCCCAGTCCCGCTGTTCAAGCAGTCGCTGCGGGGGGTCGGTGTACGACTCGACGTGAACCCAGCCCTTCACGCCGTAAGGTGCGCCGAGGCGCCCCAGCTCTACCCAGGCCACGCGCGCAGCTGCCTTTAAGGTCGCGGACGGCCTGTGCGGTCTTAGGCCGTCGCCTGCTTGCGATAGGAGGACACCAGCGTCGCCACCCGCTCGGAAGGCTGTGCGCCCTTGCCCACCCAGTAGTCGATGCGCGGCAGGTCAAGCTTGATCTTCTGCTCGTTCTTGCCGGCGATCGGGTTGAAGAAGCCCACGTGCTCCAGGCTCGGACCGCCCTGGCGCTTACGGCTGTCGGTCACCACGACGTGGTAGAAAGGCTGGTTGCGCGCCCCGCGCCGCGTCAGGCGGATAGTTACCATGGCTTTAGCTCTCGTTCAGGGGGGCGGCCGCGTGTTTTGGGCCACCCAAAAAAGAGCGCGGATTCTACGCAACACACGATTTCTGCGCCACTTTTTCATAGGCCAAATCGCCTGCGGCGAATTTGACGGACATCAGCCGCGTTTCCGCCGGCCAAAGGCGTGACTTTGGCCGGCTGCGGGGGTGCCAGACCCTAGCGCAACCCCGGCGGCACCCCGCCCTTAAAGGCCCCCATGAGGCGCTGCAACCGGCCGCCCTTCATGCTCTTCATGACCCGCTGCATCTGCAGGAACTGCTTGAGGAGGCGGTTAACGTCCTGTACCTGCACCCCGGAGCCCCCGGCGATCCGCCGGCGGCGTGAGCCGTCGATAATCCCGGGGTTGCGGCGCTCGCGCGGGGTCATGGAATTGATAATGGCGATCTGGCGGCGCAGGTCCTTGTCCCCCTGGTCAGCCGAAATGGCGCCCTTTTTCATCGCCGCGCCCGGCAGCTTGTCGATGAGCGCCCCGACGCCGCCCATTTTCTGCAGCTGCTCGAGCTGACTCTTAAGGTCCGCCATGTCGAAGCCCTTGCCCTTTACGACCTTGTGCGCAAGGCGCTGCGCTTCCTCGCTGTCGACCTGGCGGTGCACCTGCTCGACCAGGCTGACCACATCGCCCATTCCCAGGATGCGCGAGGCCATGCGCTGCGGGTCAAACGGCTCGAGTGCATCGGTTTTCTCCCCGACGCCCATGAACACGATCGGCTTGCCGGTCACCTGGCGCACCGATAGCGCCGCCCCGCCGCGCGCATCGCCATCGGCCTTGGTGAGAATCACCCCGGTAAGATCGAGCGCCGCGCCAAAGGCGCGCGCCGCGTTCACCGCGTCCTGCCCGGCCATGGCATCGACGACGAACAGGCGCTCGGCGGCGCCCACCGCCGCACCGATGTCGCGCACTTCTCCCATGAGCGCCTCATCGACGTGCAGCCGTCCGGCGGTGTCGACGATGAGCACATCGAACCCGCCGCTGCGCGCGCGCTCCAGCGCCGCGCGCGCAATCGCCGCCGGGGCAGCGGCGCTGCTGGCGGAAAAATATTCAGCGCCCACCTGGCCCGCGAGCCGCTCAAGCTGCAGCATCGCGGCCGGGCGGCGCACGTCGGTGCTGGCGAGTAGCACCCGCTTCTTCTCACGCTCGGCGAGCCAGCGCGCGAGCTTCGCGGCGGTGGTGGTCTTGCCGGCGCCCTGGAGTCCGGCGAGCAGGATGACCACCGGTGGCTGCGCGCGCGGCCTGAAGCCACCACCCGAGCCGCCCATCAGCTCCCGGAGCTCCTCGTGCAGGATGCCGATGAATGCCTGCCCCGGGGTGAGACTCGCGAGCACCTCGGCGCCCAGCGCCTTGGCCTTGACCGCTTCGATGAAGCTCTTGACCACCGGCAGCGCAACATCGGCCTCGAGCAGCGCCACGCGCGCCTCGCGCAGTGTCGTGGCGACGTTTTCCTCCGTGATCCGCCCGCGGCCGCGCAGGTTCTCGATGCTGCGCGACAGGCGCGCCGTCAGGTGTTCGAACATCTGCGGATTATAAGGCTTGGAGGTCCTGTGCTAGGGTTTTACCGCCGCGTTACGCCCCGCAGAGGATGCCGCCCTTGAGCTTCGCCGCCACCACTCCGCTGCTGCTGATCCTGCTGCTGCTGCTGGTGGTGGTGGCGTTCTCCTCCGGTACCGAAGTCGCCATGCTGTCGGTGAACCGTTACCGCATCCGCCATCGCGCCCAGCAGGGCGAGCCGAACGCG
Source organism: uncultured Gammaproteobacteria bacterium (assembly GCA_963718865.1). GTDB lineage: Bacteria > Pseudomonadota > Gammaproteobacteria > Steroidobacterales > Steroidobacteraceae > 13-2-20CM-66-19. Next base: position 952,028 of record CAVRAE010000003.1, read on the forward strand.
CGGGTGCTCGATCGGCTGCTGAAAACCCCGGACGAGTGGCTCGGCGCGAATCTGGTGATCCTCGCCGCGGCGAGCGTGTTTGCCTCCGCCATCGCGACCATCCTCGCGCAGCGCAGTGGTTATCGTTATGCGATCCCCGTGACCGGCGCGCTGCTCACCGTGGTGGTGATCGTGTTCTGCGAGCTGGCGCCGAAGATCTACGCCACCGCCAACCCCGAAGGGGTGGCACTGCATGCGGCCGGCATTTACCGCGTGCTGGTGCTGGTGGCAAGACCGGCGCTGTGGCTGACCAACACGCTGGCCTACGGGTTTTTGTGGATTTTCGGCGTCGGGCGCGCGGCCAGCAGTGCGCACACCCTGAACGCCGAGGAACTGCGCACGGTGGTGTCCGAAGCCGCGCCCATGATTCCGATGCGTCACCGGCAAATGCTGCTGTCGATCCTTGATCTCGGGCACGTCACCGTCAACGACATCATGATCCCGCGCCAGGAGATCGCCGGCATCGATGTAAGTGAGGGCTGGGATGACATCATCGACCGGCTGCGGCAGACACCGCACACGCGGCTGCCGGTTTACGAGGGTGAGCTCGACAACCTCGTGGGCCTGCTGCACATGAAGCGTGTCGCGCGGGAACTCGCGCGCGGCACGCTCGACCGCGAACGCCTGCTTGAAATCGCCAGCGGCCGCGAGCTGTATTTCGTCCCCGAAGGCACCGCACTCAACGTGCAGCTCACGCAGTTCCAGCGCAATCGCCGCCGCTTCGCCTTTGTGGTGGACGAGTACGGCGACATCCAGGGCCTGGTGACGCTGGAGGATATTCTCGAGGAGATTGTCGGGGAGTTCACTTCGGATCCCGCGACCATTACCCACAAGGACGTGCACACCGAACACCCCGGGGTGTTCATCATCAACGCCAGCGCCACCATCCGCGCGCTCAACCGCGCGCTGTCCTGGCAGCTGCCCACGGGGGGGCCCAAGACCGTGAACGGCCTGCTGCTCGAGCACCTGGAGACGATCCCGGATCCGGGCACCATGGTGCGCGTCGGCAACTACGATTTCGAAGTGCTGCAGATCGCGGATAATGCAATCCGCACGGTGCGCGTACGCGCACCGGCGCCGGTCGCGATTGCCGCGACGCACTGAATCCTTCAGACCCCGCGCGCCGCGAACGCCGCCTCGAGCGCCTCGGCGACGCCCGAGACGCCAAGCACGGCCAATCCTTCCGGGGGCTTGCGCGGTGCGTTGTCGCGCGGAACCACGGCCACCCGAAACCCCTGTGCGCGCGCTTCACGCAGGCGCTCGTCCCCGTAGGCGACGGGGCGCACTTCGCCGGTGAGTCCGATCTCGCCGAACGCCACCAGCTGCGGGGCGAGCGCGCGGCTGTTCAGGGTCGAAGCCAGCGCGATCAACACCGGCAGATCCGAGGCGGTCTCACCGATCTGGATGCCGCCGACGACGTTCACGAACACATCGTGTTCCTGGAGCGACAGACCCGCATGCCGGTTCACGACGGCGAGCAGCATCGCCAGGCGGTTGGCGTCCAGTCCCTGCGCGATGCGCCGCGGTGCACCAAAACGCATGCGGTCCACCAGCGCCTGCAGCTCGATGAGCAGCGGCCGTCCGCCGTCGCGGGCCACGGTGACGATGCTGCCGGCGGCAGGCTGCGGGGCGCGCGACAGGAAGATCGCCGCGGGGTTCTTCACCTCCTTGAGCCCGGCGGCCGTCATGGCGAAGAAGCCGAGCTCATTCGCCGCGCCGAAGCGGTTCTTGGTGGCCCGCACGATGCGGTAGCGACTGCCCGCCTCGCTCTCGAAGTACAGCACCGTATCCACCAGGTGTTCGAGCATCCGCGGACCGGCGATGGTGCCCTCCTTGGTGACGTGGCCGACGATGACCACCGCGGTGCCGCTGGTCTTCGCAAAGCGCACCAGCTCGGTGGTGCACTCGCGCAGTTGCGCTACGGCGCCGGCTGCCGCGCCTGCGGTTGCGCCCTGCACCGTCTGGATGGAATCGATGACCAGCAGCGCCGCGCGCCGCTCGGCGGCGAGCGCGAGGATCGCCTGCAGATCGGTCTCGGCCACCAGTCCCAACGCCGCCGCGCTCAAGGCCAGTCGCTGCGCCCGCAGCGACACCTGCGCCACGGACTCCTCGCCACTTGCGTACAGCACGGCGCGCGACGATGCCACCTGGGCGGCGACCTGCAGCAGCAGCGTCGACTTGCCGATTCCGGGGTCCCCGCCGAGCAGGATCACCGACCCGGGGACGACACCGCCGCCTAAGACCCGGTCCAGTTCGGCGTGTCCGCTGCCAAATCGCGTGGTGGCCTCACAGCGGGCACCGGCGGCTGCGAGACTCACCGCAGCGGCCGGCGCCGTGGCGCGCGTGCGCGTGGCGCTGCGCTGCTCGAGGGAATTCCACGCACCGCAAAGCGGGCACTGTCCCTGCCATTTGAGGGTTTCGCCCCCGCAGGAGCCACACACGAACACCGCATTCGCTCGAGCCATCAATGCGCCTTTACAGTCCACTTTCGGCTAGGATTCGCGACCGGGATGGCCCGAATGGCTTACTTTGTGACCAAAGCCGCCCGGGGTACCTGCTGGCGATGCTAGCGTATGCCGGCTCGATTTGGGGGCGGGAAAGTGACGCGTATCACAATCGTCGGAGTACAGGGTTGTCCGGGCGCAGCGTGAGTCTGCGCAACCGGGTGCGTTTTGTTGGGCTCAGCGACACCGGCAAGGTGCGCGAGCACAACGAAGACACTATCGCGGTCGATGCGGACATCGGCCTGCTGGTGCTTGCCGATGGCATGGGCGGCTACAACGCCGGCGAAGTCGCGAGCGGCATCGCGGTGAAGACCATCGTCAACCTGGTGCGTGAGCACGTGGAGCGCGAAGATCTGTCGATCCCCGACCAGGAATCCGGGCTGTCGCGGCCCAACATCATCCTGCGCGATGCCATCAGCCGCGCCAACAAGATCATCTACCAGACCGCCCGCACCCAGCCGCAGTGCGAGGGCATGGGCACCACGGTGGTCGCCGCGCTCTTCTACGACAACAAGGTCACCATCGCCCACGTGGGCGATTCACGCATGTACCGCCGGCGCGATGACAAGTTCGAGCAGGTGACCATGGATCACTCCCTGCTGCAGGAACTCGTCGACCGGGGCTTTTACTCGGCCGAGGAGGCGCAGCGGGCGGCCAATAAGAACTACGTGACACGGGCGCTCGGCGTCGAGCCCAGCGTGGACGTGGAGATTCAGGAAGTCCCGGCTGGCCGCGGCGAGGTGTTCGTCCTGTGCTCGGACGGGCTTTCGGATATGGTCGAGGACGAAGATATTCATTTAACCATAAACACCTTTAGTGCTAATCTGGATACGGTCGCCAAACAATTGATTCAACTGGCCAATGACAACGGCGGACGCGATAACGTCTCGGTGGTCATGGCGCATATCGTGGATCCGTTCCCGGCTCGCACAAAGATTTTTGACAAGATCCTGGGTTGGTTCGGCTGACATCCGCACAGAGGCAGAAGCACATGGCAAGGTTGGTCTTAAGCCTGGATGGCCAGGTAATGGCGGAATACAACATGAACAAGGAGCGCTACACGATCGGGCGGCTCCCTGACAATGACATCCGCATCGACAACGCTGCCGTCAGCGGGCACCACTCGCTGATTATCAACATCCTCAACGACTCGTTCCTCGAGGATCTGAACAGCACCAATGGCACCTACGTCAACGGCAAGCTGATCAAGAAACACGCGCTGCAGCACGGCGATGTGATCACCGTCGGGCATCACCAGCTGCGCTTCGTCGAGGACGACGAGCAGCAGGATGAGTTCGAAAAGACCATGGTGATCCAGCCCTCCGCCCGGCCGCTGGAAAAGCTGCGCACCGCCGCCGCCGTCGCGGACTCGGCCGGCGCCGGCCCCTCGGCCACCGGCCGCTCGCGCACGCTGGGCGAGAGCGCCACGGCGCTGAAAAAGGCCAAACTCCAGGTACTCTCCGGCGCCTTTGCGGGCCGCGAAGTCGAGCTCAGCAAGGCACTCACGACCCTCGGGCGGCCGGGCGTGCAGGTGGCGGCGATCACGCGCCGCTCCGAGGCCTACTACATCGTGCACGTCGACAGCGGCAAGCCGGATGACTTCCCGCTCCTGAATGGCACACCGATCGGGGCGCAGGTCACCAAGCTGAACGACAACGACGTTATCCAGCTCGCCGGCGTCAAGATGGGGTTTTTCGTCGCCTAGGCCATTGGGCGAAATCGCGTGCCGCGATAACTAGCGCAGCTCGAGCGGCACCCGCTGGCTGACGCTGCACAGCAGTTCGTACGGGATGGTGAGCGCGTGGCGCGCCACCTCCTCAACCGGAAGTGCAGGTCCCCAGAGGATCGCGGGCGTACCCACGTGCGTCTCGCCAAGGTCCGTGACGTCCACCGCGATCATGTCCATCGATACCCGTCCGACGAGCGGCGCACGCGCCCCGTTCACGAGCACCGGCGTGGCGCCCGGCAGCGAGCGCGGCAATCCATCACCGTAGCCGGCGGCGACGATGGCGATCGTGGCATCCCGCGGGGCGTTCCAGGTACCGCCGTAACCCACGCGTTCACCGCGCGCCACGTGCCGCAGCGCGATCACCGAGGTCTCGAGCGTCATCACCGGCTCAAGTCCCAGGTCGCTTCCCGTGCCATCCGCAAACGGCGACGCTCCATAGAGCGCCAGCCCCGGACGCACCCAATCGCAGTTGAGCTGCACTGACCCAAATATTCCGGCCGAGTTGGCGATGCTGACGCGATAGTCGAGGCCGGCGGTGACGGCGCGAAAGCGCGCCAGCTGCTCGCGCGTCACCACGTTGTCGCGCTCATCCGCGCAGGCAAGGTGTGTCAGCAGGCGGATCTCCAGCGGCGCGGGCTGCAGACGCTGCACGCGGGCGAGCGCCGCCGCGAATTCACGCGCCGGGAAGCCAAGCCGGTTCATGCCGGTGTCGATCTTGATCCACACCACGAAGCGGTGCGCGGCGCTCATCTCCTCGAGCAGTTCAAGCTGCAGTGCATCGTGCACCACCAGGTCGAAGCCGTGCCGCGCCGCCTCCAGCAGTTGCGCGGCGGTAAATACCCCTTCGAGGAGCACGATCGGCTGGCTGATGCCGGCGGCGCGCAGCGCCAGGCCCTCCTCCAGGCGCGCGACCGCGAATGCGTCGGCCCCGGCGAGTGCCAGCGCGGTGGGCACGAGTCCGTGCCCGTAGGCGTTGGCCTTGACCACCGCCATGACGTGCGCACCGTGGACGCGCTCGCGGATGCGCGCGAGGTTGTGGCGCAGGGCGCGGGTATCGATGACGGCCCGGATGAGCCGGCTCACCGCAAGACGCCCTCCGCGTACGAATCAGACACGTAGTTGGCGAAGCGGGTGTACTGCCCCTGGAAGGTCAGCAGGAACATACCGATCTCGCCGTTGCGGTGTTTGACGAGATCGATTTCCGCGATGCCCTTCTTGGTGGTGTTGCGGTCGTAGACCTCTTCACGGTAGATGAGCAGGATCATGTCTGCGTCCTGCTCCAAAGCGCCGCTGTTATGCGACACCACTCCATCGGCGAGCCAATTTGCGACACCCGGAACGGTGAGATCGAAGACATCCTCCTCGCCGTCGGGTGTGATCGCGACGATCCGATCCCAAAACAGGTCGCTCTGGGATGCAGTGCGCAGTTCCTCATCATCGAGGACTTTTGCGTACTCCGAAATCAACACTCGAGCTGGAGCGTGATCCACGTTTATGTTCTTGTATCCGCGCACTGCTGCCATCTGTGAACGCGAAATTCCCTGCGCATACATCAACGCGCACACGCGCTGCATTGCTTCCTCAGGAAGCGTATCGACGTTTGGATTTGAACGCATCCCCTCCAGGACTACCGCCAGCGACTGTGCCGGCGCTTTTCGGGGTCCAAATGCCCCAACCTCGCGGAGGAATACACGCTGCGACGCGCACCCTTGGAGGGAGACCATGTACAGCGGGCGCGCATGGCCACTGGTGACCGTGTGAGTACGGGCGACGATCCCGAGCCGAAGCAGCAGTGCCGCGACATCCTCCGTCAGCCCGCGGCTACACGTCGAAAAGCTCACACCGTGACTTCCGCGCTGACCCGGCTTTCGGGGAACGATCGTGCCGTCAGTCGCCCACAGGTGGCACAGCAACAGCGCAATCTGGTCATTCGCGAGGGTGAACACCGCCGACGGCAAGCGCTTTTCGTGCGAGCGCTGACCAAAGATGCCGAGGTCCTTCAGCCACTTGCCGACACCAAACGGTGACCAGCGGTTGCCGTTGCCGCTGATGACCAGCTGGTGCCAGCTGCCAACCGGAGCCTCGTAGCGGGTCACGCGACATCCGAACGCTTCGGCGGCGCCGCGAACCGCGCAGCTGTTCTCTTCGGAAGCGGTTGTGTAGCGCAGCGGCTGGTGGACGAGGTAGCTGCCGTCGCCGACCAGATGACCCAGCAGCACGAGCCAGTGAGTCGGCCAGCGCTGCGGCTTCACAGGTTCCGGCAGGCACCGCGCGAGCGCGAGGCGATCGCCCGCCTTGAGTGCACCCACGGTTGTCCAGCCTGCTGCGGCCAGCAACCGGTGCTCAGTCGTCGCCCGAATCGACCGGCCGCTCGCGAGCTGAACTTTGAGTACCGGGCGGCAACCCACGTTCCAGACCTTGTCGGCGCGCGCACGGGTAAGCCGCTGCGCTGCATCGACCGCCCACACCTCCGGCTCCGACCCCACGAGGCTCGCGATCGGCACGCGACGCCCGTCCGTCAGGCATACCAGGGTGTCCCCGGTGACGCATTCACGCAGATCCGACATGACCGGTTTCTTGTGCTCGCGCTGCTCGACCGCACGGTTCAACTGCGAGAGCGCAATCACCGGCACCTGCAGTTCCTTCGCAAGGATTTTCAGGCCGCGCGAGATTTCCGCGATTTCCGTGGCGCGGTTTTCCTGCGTGCCGGGCACCTGCATGAGCTGCAGGTAATCCACCACCACCAGGTCCAGGCCATGCTCGCGCTTTACGCGGCGCGCGCGGGCGCGCAGTTCGGTGGGATTGAGCGCCGGGGTTTCGTCGACGAAGATCTTCGCTTCCGAGAGCTGGCTGGTGGCGCCCGTGATCCGCACCCAGTCGTCGTCCGAAATGCGGCCGCTGCGCAGGCTGTTGAGCGGCACGCCGCCGATCGAGGACAACATGCGCGTAATGACCTGCTCGGCCGGCATTTCCATGCTGAAGATCGCCACCGACGCCTTGGTGCCCGGGTGAACGGCTGCATATTCGGCCATGTTGACCGCGAGCGTGGTCTTGCCCATTGAAGGGCGACCGGCAACGATCACCAGGTCCCCGGGGCGCAGTCCGCCGGTGAGCTTGTCGAAGTCGGTGAAGCCGGTGGGGAGGCCGCGCAGCTTGTCGGGGTTGTTGTGCCATTCATCGATCTGGTCGATGACCCCTGGAAGCAGCAAGCGCACCGGTATTGCGCCCTCGCGCTTGCGGAAGCTGCCTTCCGCGATCTCGAACACCCGCTGTTCGGCGCGATCCACCAGCGCGCGCGCGGTCTCGCCGTCGTTGTTGAAAACCGACGAGGCGATGTCGGTGCCGGCGCGGATCAGCTGCCGCAGGAGCGAGCGTTCGCGGACGATCTCGCCGTAGGCGCGGACGTTGGCGGCAGTGGGCGTGTCGCGCGCGACGGAGCTTAAGTAGGCAAGGCCCCCTGCCGCCTCGAGCTTGCCGATGCGCTCCAGGTGCTGGGACACCGTCACCACGTCGCAGGGCTTGGCGTCCCCCGCCAGGGTGCCGATGGCGGCGAAAATCAGCTGGTGATCGGGGCGGTAGAAGTCAGCTTCGGTGACTACGTCGGCGACGTTGTCCCAGGCCACGGGGTCCAGCAGCAGGCCCCCGAGCACGGCCTGCTCCGCCTCGATCGAGTGCGGCGGTGCCGGTACGTCCAGCAGGGCAACCGAACCGGACTCCCCACGCTTCGGCATTCCGGCCATTGTCACCCGCCTCTTCCCGTGTGCGTTTACTCTTCCGCGACGATCGTCACGTGCAGCGGCACGTCGACATCGGCATGCAGATGCAGGCTCACCAGGTGCTCGCCCACGGTGCGCAGCGGGCCTTGTGGCAGGCGCACTTCGCTGCGCTCGACCTTGAAGCCCTCGCGCGTGCAGGCCTCCGCGAGGTCGCTCGTGCCGATGGAGCCGAAGAGTTTACCCTCGGTACCGGCCTTGGCGCTGATCGTGAGCTTGAACTCCTTCATGGCCGCGGCGCGCTCGGCGGCGGACGTAAGGTGCTGGCGCGCTGCCAGCTCGAGTTCGGCGCGACGCGCTTGGAAGCGCGCGACGTTATCGGGGGTCGCGAGCGTCGCCTTGCCTTCCGGCAGGAGAAAATTGCGCCCGAAACCCGACTTCACTTTTACGCGGTCGCCGATGTTGCCGAGATTGGCGACTTTCTGCAGGAGAATGACTTCCATCGCGGTGCCCTTAATGCTGATCGGTGTACGGCAGCAGCGACAGGAAGCGCGCGCGCTTGATGGCGACCGCGAGCTGACGCTGATAGAAGGACTTCGTGCCCGTGATGCGGCTCGGAACGATCTTGCCGGTTTCGGTGACGTACCCCTTGAGCGTGGCAAGGTCCTTGTAGTCGATGTACTTCACCTTCTCGGCGGTGAAGCGGCAGAATTTCTTGCGACGCGAGAAACGGCCACCGCCGCCCCCACTGCCGCCCGCGCCACCGCTGCCACCACTCCCACCGCGCTCTCTTTGCATGGCCATGACCTGAACCCTCAACTCTGTATGGTGTCGGTGGCGGAAAGGTCGGCGACGGGGCTGTCGTCATCGTCGGACGGCGGCGCGTCATCGCGCACGCGGCGTCTGCCACCGATATCAGCGTCGTCGTCACCGTCATCGCGCGAACGCTCGCGACGCCGGCTGCCACCCTCGCCTTCCTCTTCCGCGGCCTTCGCCATCGGTGAGGGCTCGGTGATGGCTTCGTCCATGTTCACCACCAGGTGGCGCAGTACCGCGTCGCTGAAACGGAAGGCGCCCGTGAGCTCATCAAGGGTCTTCTGGTCCGTCTCGACGTTCATCAGCACGTAGTGCGCCTTGTGCACCTTGGCGAGCGGATAGGCGAGCTGGCGCCGGCCCCAATCCTCCAGGCGATGTACGTGACCGTTACCGGCCGCGATCATGCCCTTATAGCGCTCGATCATCGCGGGCACCTGCTCGCTCTGATCCGGATGCACCAGGAATACGATTTCGTAATGCCTCATTGAATGCTCCCTTTGGGATTAAAGCCGCCCGGATTTAAGGCTGTCCCGGTGCGGCAAGGAGATACGCAGCTTCAGGCCCTCGCGTAGGCGGTGCGGTCTGCGCCCTTTTGGGTTCAAAAGGGGCGCGAAGCATACTGAATGCGCACCGCCACTGCAACGAAGGGTCTACGGGCGCACCAATTCGCGCTTCGGCATCAACGAGTTAACCGCGACAGGGCGAAAGGGCCTGAAGGTCAGCGCGATCAGGGCGGCTCCCAGCCCCATGCCAAAACTGCTGATGTAGAGCCACCCATAGGTGCCAGTTGTATCAAAGATCCAGCCACCCAGGAGCGGGCCGGTTGCCATCCCCAGGCTGCCGGCCATAGCGCTGCCGCCGATGATGGTTCCCATCATGCGCAGCGGAAAATTCTCGCGTGCGATCACGGAATAAAGCGGCATTACGCCGGCGTAGGTGAAGCCGAACAACGCCGCGATGGCGTAGAACTCTGCAAGGCTGCGCGTAAAGTAATAACCCAACGCGCCGAACGCCTGAATGAGCAGTCCGGCAACCAGAACTCTCTTGGCCCCAAGTCTGTCACCCAGAATGCCGAATCCCACGCGGCCTCCCAGTCCCGCGAGACCCTCGACACTGTAGATTGAAACTGCGGCCAGCGGAGCGATCCCACAGGTGATCGCATAACTGACAGTGTGGAAGATCGGTCCTGAATGAGTCGCGCAGCAACAGAAGTTGGTGAGCAGGAGGATGATGAACTGAGGGGATCTGACGGCCTGGCCAACTGACATTTCCGCAGCGGCCGGTGTATCTGCGGCACTCGAGCTGCCTTGTGCGCTCAAGGCAGGCGGACGACGCACAAGGAAGGATGTTGGAATCATGATCACGGCGGCGATCGCGGCGATGATGAGGAGCGTCGTGCGCCAGCCATGATGGGAGACCAGCCACCCGGCGATCGGCGACATGGTCATTGGAGCCATGCCCATGCCAGCCGAGACCAGTGATACGGCCAGACTCCTTTGGGTTTCAAACCACCCCGTAACCGTCGCCATCATCGGGGCAAAGATCGCCGAGGTCGCGATGCCGACGAGCAGGCCGAACACGAGCTGGAACTCGAACAGTGAGCGGCTGAAGCTGGTGAGCGCAAGGCTCACGGCCAGGAGGCTGGAGCCGGTGAGTACGGCAACTCGGGGTCCGAACCGGTCGGTGAACGTTCCCCAAAAGATGCTGCCGAAGGCCATGGCCAGAAAGCTGATGGTCATCGCAAGCGATATGCCCGTGCGCGACCAACCTGTCGCCACGGCAATGGGTATCAGCAATACGGGCAACGCGAACATCGCGCCGATGGCAACACATCCCAGGAGCGCGCCCGCCGCGACGATCACCCATCGATATCCAGGACTGGTCACCCCGTAACTCCTTGCGGGCGGCTGAAGTGCTGTTCTACCTGGCTCCAGGCAAGCTCCGCGGTGGCACGCGCACGCATACCCGCCTCACGTGCGTGGCGGCTCGCCGCGGTGCCGTCCAGCACCCGACGCATGATGCCCTGACGAATGCAGGCGATCCGGAACATGTTGTAGGCCATACAGAATTCCCAGGTTCTGGGCTCGATCCCGGCGCGTCCGGTGCGCTGGCAGTAAGTGGCGATGTAGTCCGACTCTGTGGGAATCCCGAGGGCGGGCAGATCCAGCCCCAGGAGCCCACGCACCTCGCCCTCCCCGACCCGCCACAACATCACGTGGTAGGAAAAGTCCGCCAGCGGGTGCCCGAGGGTGGACAGCTCCCAGTCCACCACGGCGGCGAGCCGCGGCTGCGCCGCGTGAAAAATCATGTTGTCGATGCGGTAGTCGCCGTGGACGAGCGTGGTCTCGTCCCCCGGCGGGATATTGGCGGGCAACCAGGTGAGCAGCTGCTCCATGGCCGGAATGTCCTCGGTCTGCGACGCGCGGTACTGCCTGCTCCAGCGCGCGATCTGGCGGGCAAAGTAGTTGCCGGGCTTACCGTAATCGGCGAGCCCGTGCGCCGCAAAGTCGAGCGTATGCAGGGTCACCAGCACGCGGTTCATTTCGTCGTAGATCGCGGCGCGCTCAGCCGGCGTCATGCCGGGAAGCGCGGGGTCCCAGAAGTTGCGCCCGGCGACGTAGCCCATGACGTAGAACATGGTGCCGAGGACGCTGTCGTCCGTGCACAGGCACAGAGGCTGCGCCACCGGCACGCCGGTGCCGTGCAGGGCGCTGATGACGCGGAACTCCCGGTCCACGGCGTGCGCCGAGGGCAGTAACTGCCCTGATGGCTTCCTGCGCAACACGTACTGCGCCCCGCCCCCGGCAGTAACAAGGAAAGTGGGGTTGGATTGGCCGCCACGGAACTGCTGCACTTCGAGCGGGCCGGCAAAGCCCGGGATGTGCGCCGACAGGTAGCGCGCGAGCGCCTCGGTATCGAAGCGCTGCCGCTCAGCGACCGGCATGGTCCCGGCGAATTCCTCGGCGGCCATCTAGCTGTGCTTCGCGAGTTCGAGCCTGCCGATCTGGTTGCGATGCACTTCGTCCGGCCCGTCGGCGAGGCGCAGCGAGCGCGCATGCGCGTACGCCTGACCGAGGTGGAAATCATCGCAAAGACCGGCGGCACCGTGCGCCTGGATCGCCCAGTCCACCACCTGGCAGGCCGCATCCGCTGCGGCGATCTTCACCATCGCGATCTCGGCGCGGGCTGCCTTATTGCCCACCGTGTCCATCATCCACGCGGCTTTCAGTACCAGCAGGCGCGCCTGATCGATGCGGATGCGCGATTCGGCGATGCGCTCGAGGGTGACCGATTGCTCGGCGATCGGTCGCCCGAAGGCGGTGCGCGCCTTGACCCGCCGGCACATTTTCTCCAGCGCGCGTTCTGCAAGTCCGATGACGCGCATGGCGTGATGAATCCGGCCCGGACCCAGGCGTCCCTGGGCGATCTCAAATCCGCGCCCCTCGCCGAGCAAGAGGTTCGTCGCCGGCACACGCACGTCGTGGAAGTCGATTTCCATGTGCCCGTGCGGCGCATCATCAAACCCCAACACCGGCAGGTGCCGCAGGATGGTGATCCCCGGGGTGTCGCGGGGCAGCAGAATCATGGACTGTTGGGCGTGCTTCGGGGCGCCGGGATCGGTCTTGCCCATGAAAATGAAAAGCCGGCAGCGCTCGCTGCCGGCGCCGGAGGTCCACCATTTGCGTCCGTTGACGAGGTACGAGTCGCCGTCACGCACGATGGAACTTTCGATGTTGGTGGCATCGCTCGAGGCCACGCGCGGCTCGGTCATGGCGATGGCCGAGCGGATCTTGCCCGCCAGCAGCGGTTCGAGCCACTCGCGCTTCTGGGCGGGCGTGCCGTAACGCTCGAGGGTTTCCATGTTGCCGGTATCGGGCGCGGCGCAGTTGAACAGCTCGGGCGCGAACACCACCCGTCCGGTGATTTCGGCCAGCGGCGCGTACTCGAGGTTGGTGAGACCCGCACCGTGATGCGAGTCGGGCAAAAACAGGTTCCATAGCCCCGCGGCGCGCGCCTTTTCCCGCAGCGGCTCCAGCAGCGGCGGGTCCTCCCAGCGGTTGCCGTGCGCGACCTGCGTGTAATAGCGCTCTTCGTTCGGGTAGACGTGCTCGTCCATGAAGGCGCCGAGCCGCTTGAGGTAGTCCTGCGCCTTGGCGCTGTGCTGGAAGTCCACGCCCTCACTCCTTCAGGCAGTGCTTCTCTGCCGCACCGCTTCGTACAGCAGCATGCCGGCCGCTACCGAAACATTGAGACTCTCGACCGAACCCCACTGCGGCAGGCTCACCAGGAAATCGCAGTTCTCTCGCGTCAGGTGCCGCAGGCCGGCGCCCTCACCGCCCAGTACCAGCACCACCGGCCCCTTGAGGTCGATTTCGTGTGCCGCTTTAGGCGCCGCGGCATCCGCACCGACCACCCACAGGCCCGCCTGCTTGAGGAGTTTCAACGTGCGTACGAGATTGGTCACGGCGACCACCGGTGTCGTTTCGGCGGCACCCACGGCGACCTTGCGCACGGTGGGCGTGAGCTGCGCCGCACGGTCGCGCGGTACGACGACGGCGAGCGCACCACAGGCATCCGCCGTGCGCAGGCAGGCACCGAGATTGTGTGGATCCTGCACGCCGTCGAGCGCCAGCAGCAGCGGTGTCGTGGAACTCTGCAGCGCGGTCAGCAGATCATCCTCGGTCCACGGCGCCAGTGGCGTGATGTCCGCCGCCACCCCCTGGTGCGCAACCTCTCCCAGCAGCTTTTTCAGCCCCTGTGCGTCGAGGCGCTGCACGGGCGTGTGATGGCGCCGCGCCAGCTCCTCGATGGCGCGCACCCGCGGGTCATCACGCCGCTCGGCAAGGCGCACCGACTGCACCCGCGCGGGATGCCGCTCGAGGATGGTGCGCACCGCGTGCACTCCGTAAATGGTCTCGGTGCCCAAAGGCCACTACGCCTCTTCCGCCAGTGACAGATCGACAAGCCCCTCTATGGGGTTCACGGCCGTGACCACGACGCGGATGTGATCCCCGGTCCCCAGGCGCCGGCCGCTGCGCGAGCCGCGCCACCCGTGGCCATCGTCCTCCATGACATAGCGGTCGTCACGCAGGTTGTCGATGTGCAGTAACCCATCGACCGCAACGTCCAGGATCTGCACGAAGCAGCCGAACTCCACCACCGTGGTGATCAGCCCCTGGAAGGTCTGCCCGATGCGCTCCTTTAAATAGGTGCACTTGAGGAAGCCGGAGACATAACGGTCCGCCTCATCGGCCCGCTTCTCGAGTTTCGAGGTGCTGTCACCCAGGTGCGCCAGCTCAGTGCCCTCGTAGCGCACCGCCGAACCGCCCCTGGCCCCGATCAGGGCCTTGAGCGTCCGGTGTACCACCAGATCCGGGTAGCGGCGGATGGGTGAGGTGAAATGCGCGTAGTGCGTCAGCGCGAGACCAAAGTGCCCGATGTTCGTCGGCTGGTAAACCGCCTGCGGCATCGCCCGCACCACCAGCGTTTCAACAAAGGCACGTTCGGAAGGATCCGCGACGCGCCGCGCGATGGCCTGCAGGTCCCGCGTGGTGACCGTCTTTGGGATCCGCGCGTCGATGTTCAGGGACTTGAGCGCCGAGGTCAGCCGATCAAGCCTGTCCTCCTCGGGCACGCCGTGCACGCGGTAGAGGGTCGGCGCGTGCCGCTTTTCGAGTTCCTCCGCCACAGCGACGTTGGCGAGGATCATGCATTCCTCGACGAGCTTGTGCGCGTCGTTGCGCATCCGCAGCTCGATGGCGCGCACGCGCTCCCCGGCGTCAATGACGAACTCGGCTTCGGGCGCGTCGAACTCCAGCGCGCCGCGGCGGCTGCGCGCCTTGTGCAGCGCGCGATACACATCGACCAGTACCGTGAGCCGCTCGAACACCGGTCCGATCTGGGCGCGGGCGGCGGGACGACCCTCGAATAATGCCTCGTAGGCGAGCGTGTAGGTAAGGCGCGCGGCGGAGCGCATCACCGCCGGGTAAAAGCGCGCACTTTTCAAAGTGCCGTTGCTGCTCACGACCATGTCGGCGGCAAAGCACAGCCGGTCGACATGCGGTGCGAGTGAGCACAGGTGGTCCGACAAGGCGGTCGGCAGCATCGGCAGCACGCGCGTGGGAAAGTAGACCGAGGTGCCGCGCTTCTGCGCTTCTGCATCAATGGCGCTGCCCGGGCGCACGTAGTGGCTCACGTCCGCGATCGCGACAATCAGGCGAAAACCATCGGGGTGCGCTTCCGCGTACACCGCGTCGTCGAAGTCCCGCGCGTCCTCACCGTCGATGGTGACCAGCGGCAGGCCGCGCAGATCAATGCGCGTGTCCGATTCACGCGCATCCACCTGCTCGCCGAAGACCTGTGCCTCGCGCAGCGCGACGGCCGGGAATTCATTCGGCAGGTCAAAGCGCGCAATCGCCGACTCGGTCGCGAGCTCCACCGGACGATCCGGATCCAGGCGCCTGGTCACTGCCGCCGCCGCGGGCGCTGCCGAGCCGGCGTGCCTGGTGATCTTCGCGATCACCCAATCGCCCGAGCGCGCGCCAGCGAGATCCGCGGGCGCCACCACGCAGCGCAGTTGCAGACGCCGGTCCGCGGCGTTCACCCAGGCGCTGCGACCGGCTATCTCCACGGTGCCGAGAAACGCGGTGACACCGCGCTCCAGTACCTTCTCGATGACGCCGGACCAGCGATCGGTCGCATCCTGCACAACCTTCACGCTCACCCGATCACCGTGCATCACGCCGCGCATTTCCGGCGGCGAAAGGAACACGCTCTCCTTTAATCCCTCGACGCGCAGGAAGCCGTAACCGGCGCGGTTCGCGCTGACGGTGCCCTCGACGACTGCTCCCGAGTGCACCTTTGAGTCCGACGCACCGGATCGGCCCGTCCTTGCCCCGCTTGCCGCGCGCCCACCCGTACCGCCGTGACCGCTCTTTGCGCGTTGCGCGCCTGACCCGCCAGCGTGTGATTTGCCGGACGGCGACTTTCCGCCATGCGAATGCCCGCGGGGCGTGTTCGCCGCCGCCTTACCGCCGCTGCGGCCGAACTTGCCCCTACGCGCCTTCAATTGACAGCCCCCGAACCCGTGCGTACATTTCGCCGCCTTCCTCACCTGCCCGGGTGGCGGAATTGGTAGACGCACTAGTTTCAGGTACTAGCGGGTAACACCGTGGAGGTTCGAGTCCTCTCCCGGG
>CAVRAE010000004.1:0-309217 GCA_963718865.1 uncultured Gammaproteobacteria bacterium
TTCTGATTTGTAATCGTACGTGTATTGCACTGAACTCCCGTCCGGCGAACGTGACGGCCTGCAGAAGGCCATTTGCGCCGTATTGGAAGCTGAGCAGGTTGCCAAAACTGTCAGTCACACTCGACAGCAAGCCATCTGCGGGCTGTAGGCCCAAGTCCACGTCTGGTTTTGCGGGCTTTGTACCCATTGGATTGTTCCGGTCAGGTTGTATCGCTCCGCATCGCCGTTTTCCACGATAACGGTGAAGCCCGTGGCATCCTGCGTCACGCTGAGCGCGGAGTCCGGATCTCCCTGCCAGACGCCGCCCGTCAAAGTGAAAGGCTCGGAGCGCCCGTCTGCGCGCCGAACGCGCATGCTGTGCCCAAACAATTCCAGACGACGGTAGTAGGCCATCGTCCAACCCATCCCAAGTCCCTCGTTCGCAGTGAAGAGGCTGTTGTAATGCCGCACGAGAGGGAGCGTTGAGGATTGGTAGTCCGTCTCCTTCTGGTAGTTGTTTCCGGTGCTGATATCACAGGGGTCGCCCACCTTGGACTGGGCATCGTGTTGTCCGGGCGGGTTGCCTGCCGGAGCAATTGAGCACAAGCCAGAATTCTTGTCGAGGCTCACGTTCTGGTAGTAGACCGTCATCGTCGTGGACACGGTGGCGGGTGTAGCCATTGTGGGACAAGTGGTGGTGAATATTACGTTCGTCAACGTCAGATTGAGAGTGCCGGGATTGAAGACATACCAATCGGGAATGGGTCCTGTCGTATTTGAAGCACTGTCATCCATGCTCTGGTAGTTGGGAGCTCAGGAACGAATAGTTACTTCAGGCTAAAAAAAACGTAGCCCAATGAGTGGATTTCGGTGTCGGGGGTTAAAGCCAGTCGTATCCGTGGTCATCGAAGTCCACAGATGATTCACCGACTTTGTAGATCGTTTCGAGATACTGAGTACAGTCGGCGGTGTTGAGGTTGCAGGAACCATAGGCCGTTCCTGGTTTCGTGAAATTTGATCTTCTTGTAGCCGCCCGCGGACAGGGGCACTGTCACTCCGTTACTCAACGGCACACCGGAAGGGTCATCGGTCACAGTCCAATTTACTGAATTTGGCCCAGGAGACGGAGCGTACCCACCAACGCACTGCTGAGCGAACGCGGGCATCCCCGGCCGCGCTGCACACGAAAGCCAAGAGCGCCGTGGCAAACACGGCGGCTGATCTCGCGTTGGATCGCAAACCCAACAGCGGCGTTAGAGGTCGAAGGGAACCACCGGTACGTGCTGACAGCCCTGTGATCGCGGCGACTCATCGCTACTCCCTTCAGCAATCAGTTCGTTGTTATCCGATCAGTCGATTCTTGTTCTCATCGTGGTTGCTAACTCGATCAGTGCGCGACTTTACAAAGTCAACGTTGCAGCGGGATGATCGTGACGTGCGTTCCTTCCTCCCTAGCTCCGCTCGCTGGCCGATTTTCGCACTGCTGCTGCTGGCTCTGGGTGGGGTATTTGCCGCTATTCTGCTCTCGCGGAGCCGGCACTCTCAACCCGGCCCGTCGTCGGTCGCCACTTTCACACGCTCCGCCAAGCCCGCGCCCGAGGTGGCTCCCGCCGCCGCCTGATCCGCGAGTCAATCCCGCACTGCAGAAAGCAGGTCCGCCTGATCGCGCGGCGCAGAGGACCGCTGCAGCCTCGGCGGCCCGCGCTTCTGAGGCAGCTGCAGAGCTCGCAGCTTCGGCGTCCGCCCGGCCGAGTCACTGACGGGCTGCTCTCGTCGCGGGGTCATAGGTGGCGTGCGCCAATCAAATCGCGGGCGCAGGCGCCTCCAACGCCGCTTGCCGCGCTGCAGCGCGCAGCTGCGCTCGACGTTGGCGCAATACCCTGAGTGCACGCTGGGCGGCGGCGCGCTTCTTGAACCGCTCGTCGAGCAGTTTGCTGTAGCGCTCGGGTGTGGGCTCGCGCGATGCGACGCTCCAAAGCTCCTGATCATCACCACCGAGGTACACCCCGAAAGCAGCACAGGCCTCGAGGCCAAACGGCACCTGGCGCGAAGCGAGCAGTCGTCACATGGAGCGGGCGCCGCGGAGGATGACTAGCTGATCGAGATCGGGCACTGGGAGACCCTCGCGGTTAGTTTTGCGGAATCTTCAGCGGGTCCCGCGGCGGTGGCATCTTGATCGGGTTCCGCAGCGTCTCGCGCAGCGAATCGACGGCCGAGATTTCCGGCGGCACCAGGTCGAGCATCGTGTGAATCACCCGATATGCGGTCCGATAGGCCCACAAGGCCAAGCGCGGTGTTTGCATTCTAAGAAACGCATTTGCCCGCGAGCCTTGGACCAGGGGCACAGTCAATCCTTCGCGGGCAAGATGGGCGAGCATCTCCTCGAGGCCTGGTCGGGGTGCTGGACGCGGCGCGCGCGCGTGCATGATAGCGTCGCGAAGCACGATCAGGCGCCCAAGATCCTGCAGCTCGTGGTTATCCGCCATCGTTGGATCATTCGCCAAAGCGCGAGTGGCGGCCCGCACTTTCGCCGTAATCTGGTTTCCCTGGTGCTCCGCTACCACCTTGAGCATGTTGGCGGCCGCAGCGTATCAGCTCGGGCGTTGTCGCGTTGAAGTCCCAACTTCCGGCGGTGCGAAATACTTCGACATGATCGGCCAGATCATTGGTGAATACTTCAACAGCCGCGGCGGAGAACGCTATGGCAACGAGCGAGCCGGAAGTAAGCGCGTTGGGACCGCGCGAGAACCAAAGTCCGCGGCGGCTGCAGCGCTTGCTCAGGAAGCAACGCGCAGAAGCTCGATCGAGTTGAACTCCAACGTTGGCACGGCGATGTCATAAGCGCCCGCTTTCGCAAACGAAAACGCCACCCCAAAAGCGGCGCCAAACTATCCAGTCCCGAGTGGCCGCCGGTATTGCATGGACGCGCGCGCCCGGTGGCGCGGCTCATGGAATCCTGCGGACCCGTTTGCCGGTCAAGAGTATCTCAAACGTGTCCTCGTTGATGACGTTCGAGCAAGCTGCTCGCATCAGCCAGTCGGTAGTACGGCAACCCTCCCGTCGAGGCGCGCGCCTGCAGCGTGCTCGTGTCGATTTCCGGCTGCACGCGCATCACCAGGTATTCCCTGCCATCACCATCTCGCACCTGAAAAGTCTCGGTCACTGTCATCGGAATGCCCTCGCTGGCCCGCTTCTGGGGAGCACCAGATTCTACGCTTGACCTCGGCGGCTTTGGGGCGGGACCATCGCTCCAAACCGGACACTCGCAACAAATCAGCAGGGCTTAGAACCGAAGTGCAGCACGCATGAATCCGGGCGAAGATTGGTGGGTCGGTGCCGCCGGCGCCGCGATTAGCGCGCTGCTGGGCGCTTTGATTGGAAGCAGCATCCCGCTTGCGTGGGCCTGGAACGCTCGCCGCATCGAGCAAAAAGGGGAGCTTCTAGGATGCAGGAATTGAACTCTATCAAGCACTGATCGCCATGAGCACGCTGCGCAAAGATAAAGTTGCAGCGCCCCTCTACCGAGTTCCACTGACCATGTTTGAGCGCGCGCTTCCTTAAGCTAATCGGCGAGGGGAAACTTAAAGGCAACGAGGTCAGCGGTCTCTCGAGTTCATCATGCTGACCCGAGGTGCTCAACCGCGGGCTCGATCTGGCGTCGTCCGCGGTGTCGACTGGCAATATGCGCGCCGCTAACGATGAGTACTCCAGAAATCTGGCGAAGGCCGTCCAAATTATCGATGAGAAGCTGGAGCGCTTCGACCGGCTGACCGTTTGACATGGCGTCGTCAAGGCTCTTCCGGCTTGACGGCACCCTGCCGTTGGCACGAAAGGCCTGACGAAACGCCGCCCGAAGGCGGCGCTGTCGCGGCTCGACTGCAATCCCGTTAGTCGACGCGCTCCTGCAGCATGTCGGCGAGGATCCTCGCGGCTGTGGCGAGTCCGAGCGGGTCGACACCCTCATCACCAGCCGTCAGCTCAGGCCTGACACACACCGGCCAACGCCTGGATGACGCGCAGCGTGCTCGGGCCCTCCGGCGGGTCGCGGAACATGACCCCCGGTGGCCGCCGTCGGCGAGGCTGGCGTGGTTTAGGCGGTTCCTGCGGCGGCTTCGGGCCGGCGTTGGGCGGATGGCCGTCACTGTGCCGGCGCTCATGACTGCCTCCCCTTCGCCCGCAGGCTGTGCTCCATCGCCTCGAGGACGACGCACAGGCCGACCAGGTGGCTCGGCTCGCCGTCGGTCCACCAGCTGCGCGGTACTACCGGCTCGCAGTTCCGGATGAAGTGCAGGACGTCGGCGCACTCGAGCTGGTGAGAGGCGCAGGGTCGGAGCGTCCTGGCCGTTGGTGCTGATCGCGAGGCGCTCGATCAGAGAGCGGCCGCGCTGGTACTCGTCGTTGTCGTCAACGTCGGTACCGCGCCAAGGCCGCATGCTGGCGAGATAGGCTCGGATCTCCGGGGCTGTGTCTTCGGTATGGCCGAATGGCGAGGCGGGCGGCGCTATGGCGCGGGCGGGTTTCGATACACTGCGGGTAGCCATGATGAACCTCCTTGGGGTTCGTTGTGGTGAGCCGCTCGCTCCGATTTGTAGTGATCTCGGAGCGGGCGGCGCTTGGGTGGAACTTAGCGCACGAGCGTCGTGATCGCGCCACCCGTCAGAGCGAGCAGCACGAGGACGGCCGCGAAGCGCGCTCGCGCGCGGTTGCGGATCCGGGCACGGATGCGGGCGCGGATCTGATCGATTGCGGTGTCAGCGCGGGTATTCATCGCGGAAGCTCACTTGCTGGTGCGGTGAAGCCGCTTCGGGCGCGCGTGCGCGGCCCTGGGCGGTGCTCTTGCCGACCGGCAAAGTGACGTTCTGCATTTGCTGCCACGTCGTCGGAGACGGACCGACGGTGACGCGGAAGCGGTGCATCCCGGAGTGTATCCGGGACCACCTACCTACTTGATTACACTCGGGTAATTAACTGTTCCCCAGGCAGACGAACAGGATCCTCAAGGAATCCTAGCGTGCGCTGTAGCCGCGTCCCTGCAGGCACGCGCCCATGGCGCGCTGGTAGGCGGCACGCTGCGAGCCGAGCTGATCAGGCGGCACGCCGCCCGAGGGCTGGGTGGGATCAAACCCGGTTTGCGACGAGGCCCACTTGTGGCACTCGTACTTGTCCTGCGCCTGCTGCTCTTCGGACTGACCGTTCTGCGGATAGACATACATCTGGTCGCCCTGCGGTGGCGGCGGCGCTGGGGCGTCGGTCGTCGCGTCCTGGTCGTTCGGGGGCGCGACAACCTCGTAGCCGTTCTGCGAAGGGTCCCAGGTGTAGTAGGTGTCGTTCGCGTAGTAGTACGGAAATCCGCCGATCCACAGCGTGGTGTAGAACGGCGGCAGCACCGGCACGAATACCCCGAACGGTGCGCCGACGATCACGAAGTTTGGTCCGCGCGGGGCGTACCACACCCCGCCTGAGTAGAAAAAGCGCCCGTTGGGCCGGTTGAATGTCACCGCCCCGCTCGGCAGTCCCCGCACCATCCGGCCGCGGTCCGGATAGTAGTGGTTATGGCTGTAGCGCGCATCGAAATGCTGCGCGCGCCCGCCGCGCTCAATTCCACCGCGCTCAAACCCCTGGCCGCCGTGCTCGTGGTCCTGCGCCGCGGCGCCGGCCAGTGCCGTCGCGAGCAAAAGCGCGCCGCAGCCCTTTATCCACATACGCTTGTTCATAACCATCTGCCCCTGATTCATTTTACGCTGTAGCCACGCCCATCGAGGCACGCGCCAAGGGCGCGGCGGTATTTGGCCGCCTGCTGCTCCTGCAGCGCCGCGGCGCGTCGATCGCTCACCACCACGGTCCGGGTCTGCTGCGCGTTGGCAGCGTCGCTCGCATTGCCGATCGCGCCGCCGACGATGGCGCCGGCAAGCGCGCCAGGGGCGGCCTGCCAGCGCGGGGAAATGGCGGCGCCAATCACGGCTCCGGCAATCGCACCGATGGCGGTTCCGGTGCCCGGCGGCGGAGCCGCCGAGACTATCTGCACGCGCTCATGCGGCGCCACTCCCGGGGCGCTCGGATCAAACCCCGTCTGCTGCGTGGCCCACTGGCTGCATTCGTAGTGGTCGCGATCCTGCTGTTCCGGCGGCTGGCCGTGCAGCGGATACGCGTACACCTCGGTATTCGGCGGCGGCGCCGCCGGCGGCGGTGGCGGAAGCGGAGCCGGCCGCGGCGCAGGCACCACGCAGCCAGACACAAGGGCCGCCATGCAGGTCATGGCCGCGGCGGTCAGGGCCGCGCGCCGGATTGTTTGGGTTCGGTTCATGATCGGGGGGTGTTCCATTGATTGAAGCGGGTGCTGTTCGCGAAACGCTGATTGCGGGCTCGCGGTTGACAGTTCAAGACCCTGGGCGTCAGCCAGCCTTAGGTTTTGACGCTCCGCGCGTCGGCGAGTTCCGGCCCTGCCCGCCCCACGGCGCCGAAGCGCCCGTGCCGCGTGCCACTGTGAACAATTGTTAATCCCACTCAGGTGCGGTGTGCGTAAGTGTAGCGCTCATCCGTGTCCATGGGCGATCTGCGCGCGGACGCGCTCCAGATCTGCGAGCGTGTTCACGTCCGGTCCAGGGCGCTGCGCGGCTTCACCAACGCGGATGTCGAAGCCGCTCTCGAGCGCCCGCAACTGCTCGAGCTTCTCGCTGTTTTCCAGGGCGCTGACGGGCAGCGCCGCCAGGCGCAGCAGCGCCGCCACGCGATACGCATAGATACCGATGTGGCGGCGCGCACCGGACAGATCGCGCTGGCTGGCAAGTCCCGCCGGCGCGCCGTCGCGATTCCACGGAATGGGCGCGCGGCTGAAATACAGCGCTCTTCCTGCGCCGTCGGCTACCACCTTCACGGTGTTGGGATCGAGGAATTCGCCGAGCGTCGTGATGGGGCTTGCGAGCGTGGCCATATCCGCATTCGCATGCGCCGCCAGCAGCACTGCGACCTGGCGGATGAGCGCGGCGGGCATGAGGGGTTCATCACCCTGCACATTGACCACCACGCTGGCGGGCGACCAGCCGCGTACCCGCGCGACTTCGGCGATGCGGTCGGTGCCGGAGGCATGACCGCTCGAGGTCATAACAACTTCGGCGCCGAACGAGTGCGCCGCACTGACAATCAGATCATCGTCCGTGGCGATGAGTACTTCGTGCGCGCCGGCGGCGCTGGCTCGCTCGTACACCCATTGGACGATCGGCTTGCCCTCGAGCGGCATGAGCGCCTTGCCCGGAAGACGGGCCGAGGCGTAGCGCGCCGGGATGACCACGCGGAACACGCGTCCTGGCCTCCTTTAGCGATCCAGGAGTGGATCGTCGGCCGCGAGCTGGCGAGCCTCCTCCTCCAGCATCACCGGCACGCCGTCCTGGATCGGGTACGCGAGGCGGTCCATGCGGCACACCAGCACCTGCGCGTCGCGCTGGAAACGCAGCGTTCCTTTACACACCGGGCAGGCGAGAATCTCCAGCAGTCGCGTATCCATCATCTGTGACCTCTGAGCGCGGGTGTTTCGGGCAGCTTCGCGAGCACGCGGGTGAGCAATTCGTGCGCATCGGCGTCGCTGAACTGCGCGGCTACGGGAACGTACCACAGGCGCGCATTGGCGAACGACGTGCATTTTACGGCATCTTTTTCGGTCATGAGGACCGGCAGCTCGTCGTCAAAGGCAAGCTCCCCGCCGGTGAAGGCATGGTGGTCCGCAAAGGCGTGCTCGATCACCGTAAGACCGAGCGCCCGCAGCTCACCGAAGAAGCGCTGCGGGTTACCGATGCCGGCGACGGCATGGACACGCAGGCCGCGGAAGCTCGCGAGGCTGCGCGGCGCCCGTGCCCCATCGAGGGGCACCACCTCCTGTGCCACGAGGTGCATGGTGAGCGCCTGCCCGGCAGTCAACCACGGCACCAGCGAGCCGTGCGCGGCCTCCCCGTTCACCACCACCGCGTCCGCGCGCAGCGGTTGCCTGAGCGGTTCACGCAACGGGCCCGCAGGCAACACGCGGCCATTGCCGAAGCCGCGCGCACCATCAACCACGACGATTTCGCAGGCGCGGGCCAGGCGCAGATGCTGCAGACCGTCATCCGCGAGGACCAGATTCACCCCGCGCGCGGCCAGCAGCCGCGCGCCAGCGGTGCGATCCTTCGCCACTACGGTGGCGCAGCCAGTACGGCGCGCGAGGATCAGCGGCTCATCGCCAACCTCGCGCCAGTCGGATTGCGGCTCGACGGCACACGCGCCACCGCCGCGGCGCCCGTAGCCGCGCGACACCACACCGACGCTGAAGCCGCGGGCCGTGAGCTGCTGCGCGAGCCAGATCGTGAGCGGCGTTTTGCCAGTGCCGCCGACCGTGAAATTCCCGACCACCACCACGGGGACGCCCGCGTCCCCGGAGCGCATCCAGCCTGCGGCGTAGGCACGGCGCCGCCCCCGCATCAGCGCGCCGTACAGCCAGCCCAGCGGCTGCAGCACGGATGGGCCCGGGTGCTCGCGGTACCACAGCTGCGTGAGGCGCTGCTCCACTGGCGCGCCGGTGGCTAGTCTGCGAACTGCAGGCGATGCAGCTGGCTGTACAGTCCACCCTGCGCCAGCAGTTGCGCGTGCGTACCGCTTTCCACGATCACGCCCGCATCGAGGACGATGATACGGTCGGCCTGCTCCACCGTGGACAGGCGGTGCGCGATGATGAAGGTGGTGCGGTTGCGCACCAGCTGCGCGAGCGCCGCCTGGATATGACGCTCGGCTTCGGTGTCGAGCGCCGAGGTGGCCTCATCGAGAATCAGAATCGGCGCATCTTTGAGCAGCGCGCGTGCGATGGCGATGCGCTGGCGTTGTCCGCCGGAGAGCAGCATGCCGCGATCCCCAACGAGCGCATCGAGCCCCCCAGGCTGGCTACGCACGAATTCCAGTATGTGCGCCGCCTCGGCCGCCCGTTCGATGGCGTCATCCGACACCTCGCGGCCAAATGCGATGTTGTTGCGAATGGTGTCATCGAACAGCACCACGTCCTGGCTGACGACCGCGATCTGTTCGCGCAGGTTCGCGAGCTCATACTCGCGCACATCGTGCCCATCGATGCGCACCTGGCCCGCTGACACGTCGTAAAAGCGCGGCAGCAGGTTGACTAATGTTGACTTGCCGCTGCCGGAGCGGCCGACAATCGCCAGGCTTTCACCCGCGGACACCTCAAGGCAGATGCCGGCGAGCGCCGCGGCCCGGCCGCCACCGGGCGCCGCCGACTCGCCCACCTCGCTGGCGCCCGCCTGCAGCCGCGCGGCGGTATCGCGGTCGTAAGAAAAAAACACCTGCTCGAAGCGCACCGCACCGCGGGCGCGCGCGGTGGTGTGGCTGCCGCCCTGCCACTCCGCCGGTTCATCGAGCAGTTCGAAAATGCTCTGCCCGGCGGCGATGCCCTGCTGCAACGGGCCTGCCACGCCCACGAGGTCGCGCAGCGGCTGCGCAATGCTGACCAGGGCGGTGAGGAAGGCCAGCAGGTCCCCCATGCTCATGCGCGCGTGTATGGCGTCGGCGATCGCGATCGACAGCACGAAGGCGGCGCCGATGGCGGTCAGCTGCTGCACGACCGGATTGGAGATCCCCTTGGTCAGGATCAGCTTCATGTTCGAGCGCAGGTTGCGATCGTTCACGGAGTCGAACTGGCCCCCTACGTGCCCTTCCGCGTTGTAGACCTTGATGAGGCGCGGGGCTTCGAAGCTCTCCTTGGCGACGCGGGTGACATCGCCCATGGAATCCTGGATGCGGTGGCTGTAGCGGCGAAAGTAGCGGTTGACCACCGACACCACCCAGCCGACCAGCGGGCCCATGATGAGCGCGATGAGTGTCAGTCGCGGGTTCATCCACAGGAGAATCCCCACCGAACCGATGATGGTGAGCGCCGAGCGCACCACCGTGATGACCGAGTCAGTCGTCGCCTGCCCGACCTGCTCGGTGTTGTACGTGAGGCGCGAGAGCAGCGTGCCCGAGGAATTGCGGTCGAAGTAGCCGATCGGCAGCCGCAGGATGTGCTGGAACACCTCGCGGCGCAGCCGGTTCACGATCTGCCGGCCGACACTGCCCATGAAGTAGGTCTGGGTGAAATCGCCGATGCCGCGCAGGAAAAACAGCCCCACCAGCGCCACCGGCAGCCACACGATGGTGCGCGGGTCCTGGTGCGTGAGCGTGCCGTCGCCGAATTTCTTCGCAAACAGCGCAAAGCTCGCCATGGTGGCGGAAAACAGTACGCCGCCGAGAATCCCCATCAGGAAGCGGCCGCGCCAGGGGCGCAGGTAGCCAAGCAGGCGGCGGTACGCGTGCCACGCGCTGCCGCTCGCCCGCACGCCCCCCGCACCGACTAACACCGCTCTGGTGTCGTTCAAGGCTTGCCTGCCGGCGCTTCCTTGACCGTTGCGATGTTGACCTCGCTGAAGCCGAGGCGGCCGAGCACATCCATGGCCGTGATCACTGCCTGGTGGGTTGCGTGCGCATCGGCGCGCAGCGTGACCGGCATGCTGCGATTGGTCCCCGCCTCCTTGAGAAGTGCGGCGCGCAGCGTCTCGGGGCTTGAGTTGATGAGTTCGCGCTGGTTCACGAGGTAGCTGCCGGCCTGACTGACACTCACTATCAGCCCCGCTTGCTCCGTGTTCTTCGCCTGCGGTACCGCGCTCGCCGTCGGCAGGTGCACGTGCAACCGACCTTCGTCGGTGAAGCGGCTGGAGAGGATGAAAAACACCACCAGCAGCAGCACCACGTCAATGAGGGAGACGACGTTGATCTCCGGCTCTTCGTGACTGCGGGGCTTCAGGTTCATGACGGTGCCCTTCCGGAGCGCCTAGGCGGCGGCAGACGCGGCAGCCGCGGCGCCACTACGCTCCTTGCCACGGGCCGCCTCCAGCGCATCCGCCATGCGGATCGCCTGCTTCTCCATCTCCACGACAATCCCGTCGACCCGGCCGCGCAGGTAGCGGTAGAAGATAAGCGCGGGAATGGCCACGCACAGGCCCGCCACGGTGCAGATCAGCGCCTCGGCGATACCGCCGGAAAGCGCCCGCGGGTCACCCATGCCGCCCGCCTCGATGGCGTTGAAGGAGCGAATGATGCCGGTTACCGTGCCGAGCAGGCCCAGCAGCGGCGATACCCCGGCGATGGTGCCGAGCGTGTTGAGAAAGCGCTCCAGTTCGTGCACCACGTGCCGGCCAGTGTCCTCGAGCCGTTCCATGAGGATTTCACGCGGCCGGTGCCGGTTGGCAAGCCCGGTGGCGAGCAGACGTCCGAGTGGTGAGTTCTGCTCGAGCGCCGCGATCACCTTGTCGTTGACCTGGTTTGACTCGATGAGCTGCCACACGCGCTGCGGGAGTTCCCGCGGCAGCACCCGCTTGTCCTGCAGCGTCCACAGACGCTCCAGGATGATGGCCGCCGCGGTGATCGAGCACAGAATGATCGGCCACATCAGCGGGCCGCCGGCCCGCACTATTTCCCACATCCGTAGCGACCCTTAAGGACCGATAAATGGATGCGGCATCATACCGGAGGAGCGCGCCCGCGGAAGAGCAGCCCGGTCCTAAGGGCGACGGCGGTCGCAGGCTTGCGACGCCGATCCGCCTGCTGCCTGAGGCATCTGCTAGAGTCCGCTGCTCGATGCCGCGCAGGCTGTTGAAAAGAATCATCCCGGCCCCCAACTTCCTGCGGGAGCGCTGGTTCCTGCGGCCATTTGGGGAGCGCCTCCACAACCCACAACTGTGGACGCTGCATCGTCGCGGCGTGACCCCGGCGTTCGGGGTGGGACTGGCGATCTGCTTCGTGCCACTGCCGGTGCACCTGCTGCTCGCCTGCACCAGCGCCGTCGTGTTTCGTCTCAACATCGCGGTCGTCTGCGCCACGACGTTTCTTCTCAACCCGTTCTCTGCCGTGCCGGTGTACTACGCCGCCTACCGGGTGGGGGCGGCGCTCATGCACGCCCCACGCCAGCATTTCAGGTTCGTCGCCACCTTCAGTTGGTTTCGTCACGGGCTGGTGCCGGTGTGGCGGCCCTTCGTCCTCGGGTGCCTGGTGTGCGCGGTCGTGACGGGCTTGCTGGGCTGGGGGGTGCTGGAGATCCTGTGGCGCCTGCGCGTGCGGCGCCGCTTCCGGCGCCGTCACCCCGCGCAGCTCACCGCGCAGCCGCCCGCGCCGCGAACCTAGGACGATTCGGTTACGCCCCGCAGCGTGAGCGTGCCGCGCTCGATCTCGTAGACCTTTTCCATGCGGTTTGCGAGCTTCAGGTCGTGGGTCACGACCACGAGGCTCGTGCCGCGCTCGCGGTTCAGTTCGAGCATGAGTTCGAACACCCCCTGCGCGTTCGCGCCGTCGAGATTGCCGGTCGGTTCATCGGCAAGCACCAGGCGCGGTTCGGTCACCAGCGCGCGGGCGACCGCGGCACGCTGCCGTTCGCCACCGGAGAGCTGGTGGGGACGGTGAGTAAGGCGCTCCCCCAGGCCCACCCGCTCGAGCAGGCGCTGCGCGGCAGCTTTCGCCTGCACGGCCGGCGTGCGCCGTACCAGCAGCGGCATGGCCACGTTCTCCAGCGCCGAGAACTCCGGCAACAGGTGGTGGAACTGGTAGACAAAGCCCAGCGCGCGGTTGCGCAGCATGCCGCGCTCGCTTTCGCTCAAGGCGTGAATGTCGCGGCCGCCAACCAGCACCGCGCCGCTCGTGGGGCGGTCGAGCCCGCCGAGGATCTGCAGCAGCGTGGTCTTGCCGGAACCCGACGCGCCGACGATCGCCACGCGCTCTCCCGGTGCAACGCGCAGCGTCGCGCCCGTGAGCACCGGCAGCTCCACCGGACCCTGGCGGAAGCTCTTGCAGACCGAGCGCGCCTCCAGAACCGCATCACTCATGACGCAGCGCCTCGGCGGGCGTGGTGCGCGAGGCCCGCCATGCCGGATAGAGGGTTGCCAGCACGCACAGGATGAAGGCTACGCCGCACACCCGCAGCACATCCGCGCCCTCCACGTAGGCCGGCAGGTCACTCATGTAATAGACACGCGCATCGAGGAACTGCGTCCCGAGCAGGTGCTCGAGGCCCGCCACCAGCCCCTGCAAGTTGTCGGCAAGCACGGTGCCGAGAGCCGCGCCCAGCAGCGTGCCGGCAAGCCCGATCAGCACCCCCTGCACGGCGAACGTCAGCAGCACATTGGCGGGACCCGCGCCCAGGGTGCGTACGATGGCGATGTCGGTCTGCTTCTCTTTCACGATCATCACCAGCGTGGCGACAATGTTGAAAGCAGCGACCGCGACCAGCATCAGCAAAATCACGAACATCATGGATTTGGTGATCTCGATGGAACGGAAGAAGTTGGCGTGGTCCTGGGTCCAGTCGCTGACGTAATACCCGGGACCTCCGAGGGCGAGCGCGATGCGGCGCACGGTTGAGGGGGCGCGCAGCGGATCATCTAGCGCCAGGCGCAGGCCGGTCACGTCCGCCCCCATGCGCAGCAGGCGCGCGGCATCCGCGAGGTGCACCAGCGCGAGCCCACGATCGAACTCGTACATACCCGATTGAAACAGGCCCGCCACATGGAAGCGCCGCATGCGCGGCACGACGCCGGTCGGGGTGGCGGTGCCCTCCGGAACTATGAGCACGACCGAGTCGCCCACCCGTGCGTTGATCTCGTGGGCCAGGGCCGAACCGAGGATGATCGCGTAGGCGCCGTCCCTGAGGTCGCTCAGCGAGCCGGCGATCACATGCTGCGCAAGCCCGGTGGCGTGGCGCTCCTCCTCCGGGAGCACACCGCGCACCTCGGCGCCCGCCATGCGCTGACCGTTGGCGAGCATCGCCTGGCTCTCGATGTACGGCACCACCGCCTGCACGCCCGGCTGCAGTTGCACCCGTTGTTGCAGTACCTGCCAGTCGCTGAGCGTGCCATTGAGACCCATGAGTGTCGCGTGCGCGGTGACGCTGAGGATGCGGCTGCGCAGTTCGCGTTCGAAGCCGTTCATGACCGACAGCACCACGATCAGCGTGGCGACGCCAAGCATCAGGCCGCACACCGACATCAGCGCCACGAAGGACACAAACCCGCGCCGGTGCGTGGAGCGCAGGTACCGGGTGCCGATCAGCCACTCGTAGGAACTCATGAGCTACTCGTACCGCAGCGCTTCGGCGGGCGCGGTGCGCGCGGCCCGGATCGCCGGATATACGGTGGCGAGCGCCGTCAGCGCCAGGGCGGCAAGTGCGATCCCCACGATGTTCGAGGCGTGCACTTCGGAAGGGATGGCGGTGATGTAGTAGACGTCCGCGTCCATGATCTGGAAGCGGAACGCATGTTCGAGCACCGGCACGATAGTGTCGACGTGCAAGGCGAGCACGAGCCCGAGCGCTACACCGAGCGCTACGCCCAGCCAGCCGATAACCAGGCCCTGGGTGATGAAGATCCCCATCACGCGGCGCGGCGAGGCACCGAGGGTACGCACGATGGCGATGTCGGTGCGTTTGTCGGTGACCACCATGACCAGCATGGCGATGATGTTGAAGGCCGCGACCGCGACGATCAGCAGCAGGATCAGCGACATCATCGTCTTCTCGATGCGAATGGCGCGGAAGTAGTTGGCGTTGTCCTGCGTCCAGTCGTTCACTTCGAAGCGGTTGGGCAGCAGCTGCCGCAGGCGCGCGGCCACCGCAGGGGCTGTGAGCACGTCCTGGACGCGCACGCGCAGGCCCTCGCTGGCGGCGGCCTGCGGCGCCAGCGCGCGTACGTCGGCAAGCGGCGCGAACACCAGCGTGGCGTCGTGATCCTGCAGACCCACCTCAAACACGCCCGCCACGGTGAATTCGCGCAGCTTCGGCACCGGGGTGCCATCGGGGTTGACGGTCGGTACGAGCAGCGTCAGGGAATCCCCCGGTGCAAGCCCAAGCCGCTCGGCGATCACCTCACCGACGATCACCCGCGCGGAGCCGGGCACAAGATCCGCAAGACGCCCCTGGGTGATGGCGTGCGCGAGTTCGGCGGTGCCGGGGCGGTCCTGTGCATCGATGCCCCGCAGTATCACCGGCAACATTTCCGGCTGACGCACCGCAAGTGCCTGCAGCTGCGCGTACGGGGTCGCGTCGGTGACGCCCGCGGCGCCGCGCGCCACGCGCGCGGCCTCCTGCCAGTCGGCCGACGACACCGGCGCGACGCTCGTGCCGGCCGTGTCCGGCGCGGCATTTACCCGCACCTGGGCGCTGAGCGAAAGCAGCCGGTCACGCAGCTCCCCCTCGAAGCCATTCATCACCGACAGGATGACGATCAGGGCGGCAACCCCGACGCACACCCCGACGAGCGAGGCCCAGGTGATGAACGAAACGAAGAACTTCTGGGAGCGTGCGCGTACGTAGCGCAGGCCCACGTAGACCGACAACGGATGGAACATCGTCGCGATTTAACCACAATCGGGGCCTTTTCTGACGCACGTCACAAATCAGCACGCTGTCGCGCGGTGGCGTCTCTTTGACAGATTCTCCCGGTGTTATAGTCACCTGCAGTCTTTAGGAGAGTGGCATGCACGCCCGAATCATCGCAGCGCTCCTGTGCGGCTGCGCCGCCGCCAGCAGCGCAGTCGCCGACACCGTGGTGGTCAACGACCAGGTCCAGGTACGCGAGTCGCAGATCCCCACGCCGCATCGCGGCAGCACCATGAGTGACGTCGAGAAGCGATTCGGCGCCCCGGCAACCCGCCACCCGACGGTCGGCGAACCCCCGATCACCCGCTGGGACTACAACGGCTTTGCCGTGTTCTTCGAGCGCGACCGCGTGATCGACGCGGTGGTAACCGGCGGCTGACCTCCCTTCGCGGGCGAACCGCCTGCGCGCCGCGCATCCGGCGAACACCTCGCATCCGCTTAGTCTGGGAGGCCCGCCAGGTGAGCGGCATTGGGCCCTCGTGGCCCCGTCCGGCGCACTCGCAAAGCTCGAGTCTTGTGGTAGTCTCGCGTTTAACAGAATAAATTCCTTGGGGATATTTAGTGTCGGCGGACGAGCCTCTCCGGGCCCAGATCGAGGCCTTGGTGCGCGCGGGAAGCGTCCGCCGCAAGACGGCTGCGGCGCAGCTGGAGGCTGAAATCCGGCGCCGCGAGGAAGTGCTGCGGCAGACCTTTCGCCGCTACGTTTCCCCGCGCGTAGCCGACAAGATCCTCGAAGACTCGCAGCTGCGCGATACGCTGCTGTCCACCGCCGATGTACGCGCGCATGCGGTGGTGCTGTTCGCCGACCTGCGCGGCTTCACCAGCATCTCCGAGCAACTCGACCCGCACCGCGTGGTGCCGCTGCTCAACGAGTTCTTTTCGCTCCTGACCGAGATCACCTTCCGCCACGAGGGCACGGTGTTTCATATGGCGGGCGACTGCCTGATGCTCGGCTTCGGCGTGCCGCTCGAGCAGCCGGACAGCCCGCAGCGCGCGGTGCGCGCCGCCCAGGAAATGCTCACCGGTTTTGCCGCGCTCGCCCACTCCTGGAAGGGGCGCTACCAGATCGACGCGGGCCTGGGGATCGGTATCAATGAGGGGGATGTCGTCGCCGGCAACATCGGCTCGTCCTCTTACATGAACTACACCATCATCGGCGATGCGGTGAACATCGCTGCCCGCCTGTGCCAGCGGGCGCGCGCCGGCGAGATGCTGTTCTCCGGTGCGGTGAAACACTCCCTGGACGCGCACGGCATGGACGTCGGGGCAACCCCGCTGCCGCCGCTGCAGCTGCGCGGACGCTCCAACCCGATCGACATCTTCTGCGTGCCGCTGCAGACGCGTGTGCAGCTGAGCGCGGGTCCCATAGCCGCCTGAGGGTCACCCGGACGCCACGCCGGCTGCGGCGCGCGGCAGGTGCGAATGTCACTCGCAGCTGCCGGGGGCTTGGGTAAGCTGCCCTCCTTTCCACGCCAGCCAACCACATGGTCGCATTGCTCAATCCGCCGTTGCCGGCCGGGAGTTACCCGCGCCTGCGCTGGCACCAGCTCTACGGCAGCGCCGCGGCGCTGGCGCTGGCCGAAGCGATGCGCGCCGACCGGCGGCTCTACGTCCTCATCGCCGACGCGGCGCGCGAGCTCGAGCGGCTCACCGCGGAACTGCGGTTCTTCGCCGGGGATTCACTGCCGTTGCTGCGCCTTCCGGACTGGGAAGTACTGCCCTACGACCTGTTCTCCCCCCACCCGGACATCACCTCCGAGCGCCTGAAGACCCTCTTCGAGCTGCCGCAGCTCTCCCGCGGCTGCCTGATCGTGACGGCCGATACGCTCATGCAGCGCCTGCCACCCCGTAACTACGTGCAGGGACGCGCCTTTGAGCTCAAAAAGGGGCAGGCCCTGCTCATCGAGCCGTTCCGCCAGCGGCTGGTCGAGGCCGGCTACGCCAGCGTCAGCCAGGTGGTGAGTCCGGGCGAATTTGCCGTGCGCGGCTCGCTCCTGGATGTGTTCCCAATGGGTGCCTCCGCACCGCTGCGCATCGATCTGTTCGACGATGAGATCGAGGCCATCCGGCGCTTCGATCCGGAGACCCAGCGCTCGCTCGACGCGCTTGAAAAAGTGCGCCTGCTGCCGGCACGCGAAGTGCCGCTGGATGCGCAGGCCGTGAAGGATTTCCGCCGTCGCTACCGCACGCGTTTCGAGGGCGAGCCGACCAGGGCGGCACTCTACCGCGGCGTCAGCGAGGGCCTGGCGCCGGCGGGTGTGGAGTTCTATCAGCCGCTGTTCTTCGATTCCACCGCGACGCTGTTTGATTACCTGCCGGCCGATGCGGTGGTGGTACACGACGCGGCGCTATCGGGAACCGTCCTGAAGGCCTGGGCGGACATCGGCGCCCGCTACGAGGATCGCCGCCACGACATCGAGCGCCCGGTGCTGCGGCCGGGAGAACTGTTTCTCGAACCGGTGCAGCTGGACGCGGCTCTTGGGGGCTTTGCGAGCATCACTCTGGATGCCTTCAAGGCCGACACGGAACTCAAGGGCGAATCGCCTGCAGTTCACAACTTCCCGAGCAGCGCACCGCGCGAACTGCGTGTCGACGTGCGCGCCGCGGAACCACTCGCCCCGCTCGATGAATTTTTGGAGTCATTCGATGGTCGCGTACTGCTGGCCGCGGACTCGGGCGGGCGGCGCGAAGTGCTGCACGAGATGCTGCGTGCCCACCGCCACGAGGTGGCGATCGTCGGCAGCTGGGATGCTTTTGCCGGCGGTACGGCGCCCCTCGCGCTCACCGTGGCGCCGGACCTTGAAGGACTTACCCTCGTCACGCCATCGATCGCGGTCATCTCCGAGGCGCAGCTGTTTGGAGCGCGGGCGCGTCAGGAACGGCGGCGCAAACGTGCCGTCGACCCGGAAGCGATCCTGCGGGACCTGCAGGACCTGAACCCCGGCGCGCCGGTGGTGCACGAGGAGTACGGCGTCGGCCGCTATGCGGGCCTCCTGCCGATGGAAATCGGCGGCCAGCCGGGTGAGTTCCTGGTGCTCGAGTACCAGGACGGTGATCGCATTTACGTGCCGGTCAACGCCCTGCACCTGGTGAGCCGTTACACGGGCGCGGCACCCGAGCACGCTCCGCTGCACAAACTCGGGACGGATCAGTGGGCCCGCGCCCGCCGGCGCGCCGCGGACCAGATCCGCGACGTGGCGGCGGAACTGCTCGACCTGTATGCGCGGCGCAAGGCGCAGCAGGGGCTCGCCCTGGCGGTGAGCGAGCCGGACTACCAGTCCTTTGCCAGCGCCTTTCCCTTCGAGGAGACCGAGGACCAGGCGCAGACCATCCGCCAGGTGCTTGACGATCTGAAGGGCGAGCGCCCGATGGATCGCATCGTCTGTGGCGATGTCGGTTTCGGCAAGACCGAGGTGGCAATGCGCGCGGCATTTGTCGCCGCGCAGGCGGGCAGGCAGGTGGCGGTGCTCGCACCGACGACGCTGCTCGTGCAGCAGCATCTCACCAACTTTCGCGACCGCTTCGCCGACTGGCCGGTGCGCATCGAGGCACTGTCGCGTTTCGGCAGCTCCAGGGAGACCCAGGCCACGCTGGCGGGTCTCGAGCAGGGCAAGGTGGACATCGTCATCGCCACCCACCGCCTGCTGCACGCACACGCGCGCTTCAAGGATTTGGGTCTGCTCATAGTCGATGAGGAGCACCGCTTCGGCGTGCGCGACAAGCAGCGCCTACAGGCGCTGCGCGCCAACGTGCACGTGCTCACCCTCACCGCCACCCCGATTCCGCGCACCCTCAACATGGCGCTCGGGGGCCTGCGCGATCTGTCGCTGATCACTACCGCCCCGGCGGCACGGCTGGCGATCAAGACCTTCCTCATCGAATGGCATGCGCCGACGCTGCGCGAGGCGGCGCTGCGCGAGCTGCGCCGCGGCGGCCAGATCTATTTCGTGCACAACGAGGTGCGCACCATTGAGAAGATCGCCGCGGATCTGCAGGCGCTGGTACCCGAAGCGAGCGTGCGTATCGGGCATGGGCAGATGCGCGAGCGGGATCTGGAGCAGCTGATGGTGGATTTCTATCACCGCCGCTTCAACGTGCTGGTGTGCACGACCATCATCGAGAGCGGCATCGACGTGCCGACCGCCAATACCATCATGATCAACCGCGCCGACCACATGGGCCTGGCGCAGCTGCACCAGCTGCGCGGCCGCGTCGGCCGTTCGCACCACCGCGCCTATGCCTACCTCATCGCGCCACCGCGCCAGGCGCTGGCCCGCGACGCCGCCAAGCGCCTCGAGGCCATCGAGTCGATGGAGGAACTGGGCGCGGGCTTCGTGCTCGCGACTCACGATCTGGAGATCCGCGGCGCCGGGGAACTGCTGGGCGAGCAGCAAAGCGGCCAGATGACCGAGATCGGGCTGTCCTTGTACCTCGACATGCTCGAGCATGCGGTCGCTGCGCTGAAGGCCGGCCGCGAACCGCTGCTCGATCAGCCGCTCGCCGCGGCCACCGAGGTGGAGCTGCGCCTGCCGGCGTTTCTGCCGGAAGCCTACATCGCCGATGTGCACGTGCGGCTGTCTCTTTATAAGCGCATCGCGGCCGCCGGTGCCGCGGTGGATGTGGATGAGCTGCTGGCGGAGATCCACGACCGCTTTGGCCCGCTGCCGCCGCCGGCTCAGAACCTGCTGCACATCGCGAAGCTCAAACTCGCAGCCCGCGCCTTAGGGGTACGGCGCCTGGATCTGGGACCTCAGGGTGGCTCAGTGGTGTTCGAGGAGCGCTCGGGCGTGGATCCCTCGACCGTGGTACGCATGATCCAGCGCGGCGCGCGCGAGTACCGCCTCGAAGGGCCGCTGAAGTTGCGCATCTCGCGGCAGCTGCCGGCGGAAAGCGCGCGTTTCGAGTTCGCCGCGGAGCTGCTGCAGCGTCTCGGCGAACGGCCGCCGCCGACAGCGCGCCTCCGCTAGAATATTCGGCATGGACGCCCCGGTTGCGCCGTTGCGCGCGCTCAGCTTTGCCCTCATCGCCAGCCTGCTGGCAATCATGACGCTGCCCGCGGCGGCGCAGGAACCGGCCGCGGACACCGCCGCCGCCCCCAGTGCCGGGCCGGTGTACAACGTCGAGATCATCGTGTTTCGTGCCGCCGGCGCGCTCGGGGGCGCCGAGAACTGGGGCGCCGAAGCCGGCGCGCGCAACATCGCCGGCGATGAGTCCGCGAGCGGCACCACGCAGGTGGGCCGCTTCATCGCGGCGCTGCCGCCGGCCGTGTGGCAGTTGAATGATCTGGAAAACCGCCTGCGCAGCAGCGGCACTTACGTGCCGGTGGCGCACGCCGGCTGGTCGCAGACGGCGAGTTCCTGGGGCACGCGCGCCGGCTTCAGCATGCAGCGTCTTGGCATCAGCGTGCCTGGTCTCGCCGGCACTGTATTTCTCGAGCGCGGCCAGTTCCTGCACTTAGGGGTGTCGGTCACCTATTCCATGCCCAACCCGCCGCCGGGGCTCGGAGCCGCCCCCGGCACGCCGTTCACCATCGACGAAAGCCGGCGCGTGAAGTTCTACGAACGTAACTACTTCGACCACCCGGCGTTTGGCGTCATCGCGCTCGTGACACCGGTCCAGGGCGCGCGGGCACCGGGGCGCTGAGCGCGAGCTTTCAGCTGCCGTCCACCAGCTCCACGGCGCTGAATTCCCAGGTCTGCCCGCCGCGCTCATCCCTGGCGCAACGCACCCGCGCACGCGAGGCGGCGATGAACCAGGTCTCCTGCGAGCGCGGCTGGCTGCGCCCGAATGCCACCGGGTCCAGCACCGCCGCGCACGCGGCATGCTGCGGATCACGCACCGACTCGTAGCGAATCAGCGCCATCTGCGCCTCGCGCGCCGCGGCAGCCAGCGCCTGGGTTGCCGCGTAGCTGCTGCGCGCAGTCCAGCTTGCCCGCTCACGCGCCAGCGGCGGCAGTTGCAGGTCCAGCGCCTTCGCGGTGCGCACCGCGGCGCGAAACGCGGTGTGCGGTACCGGCTTCAGCTCCGGGGTACCCGGGGAATCCAGTAGAAACCGCAGCCGCCAATAGCTCTTCTCGGCGAGCGCCGTGCGCAGCACCTCCGCCCCGTACCACACGCCGGCGTCGAACGCCGCGCGAAAACGCGATCCGTGGTGCGGGCGGTAGCGAAATGGCGTGGCGAGAAGATAGTGGAGCTTCGCCACCGCGGGTGGCAGCGCCGGCTTGCTGTCCTCCAGGATCGCCTCGAGAACCGTCTGCTCCTCGAGCGAATCGGCGAGCCGCATGGTCGAGGCGGTGTGCTGCGCCTCCACCACCCGCCACAGCTGCCGCGCGTAGGAGCGCGCCTCAGATGCGAGCGCGCGCGGCGTCCAGGTAGTCAACCGTGCGCACCAACCCGGCCGGGTCGTGGATGAGGGTAAGCGGCACGCCGCCGAGTGCGCTGTTGTCGCTGCGCAGCCAGGCGCGCGCCGCCGCGTCATCCGAGCCGACGATGGCATCCAGCGAGCGGAACAACCGCACGAACAGCGCCGCGAGCTGCCAGGGCTTGGACCCGGCCTCCAGAGCCTTACGGCCGTTCGCGAGCCGCGAAAGCGTGGCGGCGCTGACGCCGATGACGTCGGCGAGGTCTGCCTGCGCCACCGCCAGATAGCGCGCCGCGCGCACCGTCGCGCGCGACAGCGTCACGCCCGGATCGGGCGCAGTGCGGGGCTTGCGGGCCGCTGGCTGGTTCATTGCAAAGGAAAGTATATCAGTCTTTATTTCTGCTGCAATATGGCGACTCCGCGCACGGCCAACCGGGCCCAGCCCGGCGCGCCTGGGTGCGCGCGCAGCAGCGTCAGTGAAAGTCGTTAGCCTCGGCGTTGACGATGCCGTCCTTGCCATTCTTCTTGGCGCGCCTCAGCGCTGCACCGCAGGCCTTCAGCAGTCCCTCGAGCGGTAAGCCGCGCGGCGGTACCAGGCTCGCAATGCCGGCGCTGAGGGTCACGTATCGTCCGGCACCCGCCGTGGGATGGTGGATGAGCAGGTCGCGCACGCGCTGCTTGACCACCCCGGCGTACTCGGCGCCCTTCTCGGCCGCATCCCCCTGAGTAAGTACCGCGAACGTGCCGCCCTCCCAGCGGCCCACCAGATCTCCGCCGCGCCGGTAGGAGGCACCCACCACGCGCGCCACGCGGCGGATGCACGCATCCCCGGCGGAGCGATCGAACTTCTCGTTGTAGGCGCCCAGATCATCGATGTCGAACAGCGTGAGGCCGATCTCGTGTGAGTCGCGTTGCGCCAGCGACCAGTCCCGCTGCAGCAGCTCCTCGAAGTAGGCCCGTGAGTGCAGCCCCGTGAGCCGGTCCTCACGCAGCCACGAGGGCAGCCCCGCGGGAGCGCGTTCGGCGGCCTTGAGCCGCCCGCCCGCGTCGCGGTGGTAGCCGATGAGGTGCGTGAGCTTGCCGGCCGCATCGTGCACCGGCTGGATGAGGGTTTCGTTCCAGAACAGCGAACCATCAGGCCGGTAGTTGCGGATCAGCACCCGCGCCGGCTCGCCCTTCCCGATCGCCTCGCGCAGGCGTGCGCGCGCGTCCTGGTCACGATCGGTTGCCTGCAGGACGCGCAGGTTCGAACCCAGCAGCGCGCTCACCGGATAGCCGCACATCTGCGCAAACGCGGCGTTCGCGAACACCACCGGGCAATCGGCCGCGGTGGCATCGCAGATCACGATGCCCTCCGGCGCGCTCTCCACCAGACGCCGCCAGGCTTCGGTCGGCCAGTTATTCACGTGTTGGTTCCCGCATCCAGTGTCAGCGGCGGTGCCGCGGCGCTCTGCGCCAGCAGCGCCCGGGCGCGTAACCATTCGGCGCTGGTCGCAAGCTCGGCCCGCCCGGGGCTCGCACGCCCGTGCAGGCGAACCAGGCGCAGGCTGGAGGCCGGCTGTGGCTCCACGTCCAGGTGCTCCAGCAGCTGGATGACGCTCGCGCGATTGTTGCAAACCGGTAGCATGTCGCAGCCCGCCGCCAGTGCCTGCCGGGCCCGGGTGACTACGTCCCCATAGGCCGCGGTGGCTCCTCCCATGGACAGATCATCCGCAAACACTACCCCCTGGAACATGAGGTCTCCGCGCAGCACGTCTCGAATCCAGCGCCCGGAGAGGCTTGCGGGGGCCGAATCGACCGCTGGAAACAACACATGGGCCGCCATAACCGCCGGCAGCCCGTTGGCCACCAGGCGGCGGTAGGGGGCCAGGTCCGGGGCCAGGTCCGCCAGGGAGCGGCGGTCGATCGGCAGCGTCAGGTGCGAATCCGCCACCACCGCCCCGTGGCCCGGGAAGTGCTTGGCGGTCGCCGCCATGCCGGCATCGCGCATGCCGTGCATCCAGGCCACGGCGAGCTGCCCCACCGCATCGCTCGAGGCATGAAACGCCCGGTCGCCGACCACTTCGCTCAGACCGTAATCCAGGTCGACGCAGGGCGAGAATGAGATGTCGACGCCGTGGGCGCGCAGCTCCGCGGCCATCAGCCAGCCGAGTGAGCGCGCGAGGTTGAGTCCCGCGCGGGCCTCGAGATCGAACTCATGACCTATGCGGCGTGCGGGCGGCAGCAGTGAGAACCCCTGGCGGAAGCGCTGCACCCGCCCGCCCTCCTGGTCCACGGCCACGATGAGCGCGGGTGTACGGGCGGCGTGAACGGCGCTCACCAGCGCGGTCAGTTCATCGGGGCCGGCGAAGTTGCGGGTGAAGAGGATCACGCCGCCAACCAGCGGATGACGCAGCAGCTCGTACTCCTCGGCGCTCACGGTGGTTCCCGCGAGGTCGATCATCAGCGGACCGAGACTCATGCGCGTGGTGCCGTGCGCACCGGGCCAGACAGCAGCGCGAGGGACTCCACGTGCGCCGTGTGGGGAAACATGTCGACCACGCCGGCGGCGTCCACAGTAAAGCCGTGCTCGTGCACCAACACCCCCAGGTCCCGGGCGAGACTTCCCGGATGGCAGGAAATATACAGCACTCGCCGCGGCGCGAGCGCCGCCACCGTCGCCAACACTTCGCGCGCACCGGTGCGCGGCGGGTCGAGCAGCACGTGGCTGTATGACTGACGCAGCCACGCACACGCGTCGCTGGCGGGCGCCACGGCAAGGTTGCCGGTGTGAAACTCGGCGTTGCCGATGCCGTTGCGCCGCGCGTTGCTGCGGGCGCGCTCGATCAGCGCGCCCGCGCCTTCCACACCCGTGACGTGCTGCGCATGGCGGGCGAGCGCCAGCGAGAAGTTGCCGAGACCGCAGAAAAGATCGAGCACCCGCGAAGACGCCTCAGGCTCGAGCAGCTCGAGCGCACGGGCAACGAGCGCCTCGTTGATGGCACCGTTGACCTGCACGAAATCAGTCGGCTCGAATTGCAGCTCCACGTCAAAGCGTGGCAGCCGGTAGTGCAACGGCTCCCCGTCGGACCTAAGCGGGTGCACCGAATCCAGGCCCCCGGGCTGCAGGTACAGCCGCACGCCGTGCGCGGCGGCAAACGCGCCCAGGCGCTCAAGATCCGCAGCCGGCGGTGACTTCAGGACGCGCAGCACGAGCGCGGTGGCGTTGTCGGCGACCGCGACCTCGATCTGCGGCACGTGCTCGCGGATGGCGAGGCCGGTCAACATCTGCGCCAGCGGCGCGATCAGATCGCCGGCAGGTTGGCGCAGCACCTCGCAGTTGGCGAGCTGCGCAACATAGGGCGCCGCGCGTTCGCGAAAGCCCACGACCACCCGATCCTTCTTGCGCACGAACTTCGCGCCCAGGCGCGCGCGGCGCCGGTAGCCCCAGGCGGGGCCGGCGAGCGGCGCGAGCCACCTGCCGGGCGTGACTCTTGCGACCCGCTCGAGGGTGTCCTTGAGTTCCTGCTCCTTCGCCGCGAGCTGCGCCGCCGGTGACAGGTGCTGCAGCAGGCAGCCGCCGCATACGCCGAAATGCGCGCAACGGGGCGTAACCCGCAGCGGCGAGGCCTCCAGCACTTCGAGCAGCTCGCCGTCATCGTGCTGTCGGTGCCGGCGGGTACGCCGCATGCGGATGCGCTCCCCGGGCAGGGCGCCGGCGACGAACACGGTCTTGCCCGCGTGCACCACCCCCTCGCCCTCGTGCGTGAGACCGTCCACGGTGACTGATTCGCCCGCGGCGACGGCCGCCGCCGCACCGCCGGCGCCGGCAGCGGCGACGCTCACGCGGGGGGATTCCAGGCGGCCAGGAACTGCGCGTAGTGCGGCTCCGAGCCGGCGCGCAGCAGCTGCTTCACGAGTTCGACCTCCTGCGCATGCTGCGGCGGCGAGAGCCGTCCACGCAGCTGCTCGAAGCGCAGGTAAATGAGCCAGGTGTTGAGCACATCCGTCTCGCAGTAGCGGCGGATTCCCTGCAGATCCCCCGCCTGGAACGCATCCCAGACCTGGCTGCCGTCGAAACCGAGCTTGCCGGGCAGGCCCAGGAGAGACGCCATGTTCGCGAGCGACACGCGGCCGCGGCTCTGGAACCCCGAGAGCACGTCCATGAGATCCGTGTGCCGCGCGTGGTAGCGGTTGAGGTAGTTGTTGAAGCGAAACGCCGTGTCCTCATCGCCGGTCTCCCAGAAGCGCGGCGCGCGCGCCCCGGCGCGCAGCGCGCGGTAGGTCAGCACCGGCAGGTCGAAGCCCGAACCGTTCCACGACACCAGGTCCGGGGAGAACTTCTCGATGCCATCGAAGAAACGCTGCACCAGCTCCTCTTCCGGCGTGGCCAGCTCCCCCAGGCTCCATAGCTTCAGTCCCTCGCGGCCGCGCAGCGCACAGGACACCGCTACCACGCGGTGCTGCTCCAGCGGCAGGAAATCGCCGCCGGTATCCTGGCGGCGCAGT
The DNA here is from genome assembly GCA_963718865.1 of uncultured Gammaproteobacteria bacterium. GTDB lineage: Bacteria > Pseudomonadota > Gammaproteobacteria > Steroidobacterales > Steroidobacteraceae > 13-2-20CM-66-19. The sequence goes on from CAVRAE010000004.1 coordinate 26,259, forward strand.
GCAAACATGGCCTTGGCGACCTGCCCGTCCGCGAGACCCTCAAGTCCATACAGGCGCCGCCCCAGATCCACGTCCGGGACCGTCTCGATGTCGAATACCAGCGTGTTCACGCGGCCTTCATGAGCACTGCCACGGCCACCACCAGGCCCGCCTCGTCCGTGAGGGTGACATGGCCCTCACCCACACCGAGGCCGGCTCGCACGCGCTCGCCGCGCTCGGAATACACCACTTCGGGCTTGCCCCAGGCGTTTTGCACCACGCCAACATCGCGGATCCACACCCCGTGCGAGAACCCGGTCCCCATGGCCTTGACGATCGCCTCCTTGGCGGCGAAGCGCATGGCGATGAAACGCTCGGGGCGCGCGGTCTTCTTCAGCTGCTCCTGCTCGGCCGGCATGAGCAGATGTTCGATGAAGCGTTCACCGAAACGCGCAAGGGTCTCGGCGATGCGCCGCGTCTCCAGGACATCCACGCCGATGCCGAAAATCATGCGCGTGCCGCGCGCAGCAGCGCCTTCATCTCGCGCACCGCGGCCGGCAATCCCACAAAAACCGCGTGGCCAATGAGGGCGTGGCCGATGTTGAGTTCGACGATCTCCTTAAGAGACGCCACCGGCTGCACGTTGTGGTAGTTCAGTCCGTGGCCGGCGTGCACCTTGAGCCCCAGGTTCGCGGCCAGGCGGGCGCCACTGCGCAACCGCTCCAGCTCGGTCACCAGCTGCGCGCCGCTCGCCTGCGCCCAGGCACCGGTGTGCAGCTCGACCACCGGCGCGCCGCAGCGCGCGGCGGCCTCGATCTGTTGGCGGTCTGGATCGATGAACAGCGCCACGCGGATGCCGTGGGATTTCAGCCGCGCCACCGCGTCCTGCACGCGGGCGCTCTGGCCGGCGACCTCCAGGCCGCCCTCGGTGGTGATCTCCTGGCGCCGTTCGGGCACAAAACAGCAATCCGCGGGCCGCAGCTGCGCGGCGAAGGCCAGCATCTCTTCGGTCAGCGCCAGCTCCAGATTCATGCGCGTCTGCAACAGGGTGCGCAGCGAGCGCACGTCGTGATCCTGGATATGACGGCGGTCTTCGCGCAGGTGCAGCGTGATGCTGTCGGCGCCGGCGGCCTCCGCGGCGAGCGCCGCGTGCACCGGATCCGGGAAGCGGCCGCGGCGCGCCTGGCGCAGCGTCGCCACGTGGTCGATGTTCACCCCGAGGGCGATATCCGCCTGGCTCATCGCGCCGCCTTACGCAGCACCGCTTTCGCCACCGCCCGGGAGCTCAGTGGCCGGCCCTCCAGACACTCCCCGAGTGCCGCCCGCAGCACATGCCGGGCGTCCTCGAGCTCGCGCGCGCTACTCAGGGTCTCGTTCGCGAGGCTCACGAGCGAGCCTCCGGCGAGCGCACCGGCACTGTCACCCGCGGCCGGCACGAAGCCGAGTGCGGGGCGAAACAGGTACCAGGCGTCCGCCTTGAGGGCCGCGCCCGAGTGTGCTTCGGTGGCGAGATTCAGGCCGTAGCCGAGTATCCCGAGCAGGCGCTTCTCGAACACCCGCAAGGCAGGCTCCAGAGCGGCTCCCGCGCGCAGACTCTCGAGCGTCGCATGGTAATGGTCGAACAGCTCCGGATGCGGATCATGGCGCGTCGTCAGCCGGATCAGCAGTTCGTTGAGGTAAAAGCAAGCCAGCAGGCACTCCCGCGGTAGTGCCGGGCAGTGGTGCGCGCGCTCGGCGGCCGTCAGCTGCGGCGCCTCGCCGCGGCCGCTCCACGAGAGCAGCAGCAGCTGGAAGGGCTGCAGGACGGGCGCGAGTTTTGCGGTCGGTCCGCGCACGCTGCGCGCAAACAGCGTCAGCCGCCCGTGCTCGCGGCTGAAAACTTCCAGGATGCGGCTGCTGTCCCGCCACGGGTGATGATGCAGGAGGTAGCCTGCGGTGAGCTGCACGCGGTGCGGGCTGCGCGTCATTCGAGTCCGAGTTCCTTCAGCGCCCGGGCATTGTCCGCCCAGTTCTGCCGTACCTTGACCCACAGGTTAAGGTGCAGGCGCTTGCCGAGTATGCCGTTCAGTGCCAGCCGCGCCGAGCGGCCGACGCGTTTCAGGCGCTCCCCGCCCGCACCGATCACGATCGGCTTCTGGCCGTCCCGATCCACCCATATCGCGGCATCGACCGCCAGCTGACCATCTTCTTCGGCGAGGCGTTCCACCTCCACGGCGATGCCGTACGGCACCTCCTGATTCAACTCCAGGGTCAGCTTCTCGCGGATCATCTCCGCGATGCGGAACTTCAGGTCGCGGTCGGTGAGCTCGCCCGCGGGGAACAGGGCGGCCGATTCGGGCAGCTGCGCGGCGATAGTGCGCCGCAGGTCTTCGATGTTTTCTTCCTTGAGTGCCGACACCGGCACGATGGCCGCAAACGCGTGGCGCGCCGCAAGCTCCGCCAGATACGGCAGCAGCCGCTCGCGCGGCTTCATCCGATCGATCTTGTTCGCCACCGCCAGCGACGTACGCCCGCCGCGCACGATCCGCTCCAGCACCAGCTCATCCTCCGCCGTCCACTGCCCCGCTTCCACCACCAGCACCACCAGGTCCGCGTCGTCGAGCGCCGCGGCGGCGGTGCGATTCATGGCCTTGTTGAGGCCACGGCTCGCGGCGCGGTGCAGGCCCGGGGTGTCCACGAACGCGATCTGCGCATGCGCTTGGGTGAGCACGCCCACGATCCGGTGGCGGGTAGTCTGCGGCCGCGGCGTCACAATCGAGAGTTTCTGGCCGACGAGCGCGTTCAGCAGCGTGGACTTACCCACGTTCGGCCGGCCGACCAGGGCGGCGAATCCGCAGCGATAGGCTGGTGCGGCAGCGGTGCTCAAGCGGGTGTGTCCTGTACGGGCCTGGTTTCAATCTGCGTGAGCATACGCTCGGCGGCCTGTTGTTCGGCGCGCCGGCGGCTCAGGCCACGTCCGCGCGCGCGCAACCCCAGCGCCGCAACCTCGCAGCTCACCTCGAAGGTTTGTGCATGATCCTCGCCCTCGACCTTGAGCACCGCGTAGTGTGGCAAGGCGAGGCTACGCGACTGCAGGTATTCCTGCAGGCGCGTCTTGGCGTCCTTGAGCGCCTCGGGCTCCGGGAGTGCCGCGATGCGGTTCGCGAACAACTGTACGATGACGGCGGCGGCCGCTTGCAGTCCGCCGTCGAGGTAGATGGCGCCAAACAGCGCCTCCAGCGCGTCGGCGAGGATGGACTCCCGGCGGAAACCGCCGCTCTTGAGCTCACCGGACCCCAGCTGCAGCGTGTCGCCGAGACTCAAGCCTGCGGCAACCTGGGCGAGTGGTTCGCTGCTGACCACCCGCGAGCGCAGGCGGCTCAGGTCCCCTTCCGCGGCGTGTGGGAACAGCCCATACAGGTGCTGCGCCACCACCAGGTTGAGAACCGCGTCGCCGAGGAACTCCAGGCGCTCGTTGTTGGGTCCGGTGGCGCTGCGGTGCGTCAGGGCGGCGCGAAATAGCGCCAGGTCGTGAGCCTCGTAGCCCAGGCGTTCGCGCAGCCAGCGCGCGGGCCAGTCGGCGCTCGTCAAGACACGGGCCTGGCGGCTAACTGCCGGCGCCGCCCGTGTGCACCGTCTTGTCGAAAGTCACGCGCAGCGAGACGTTGGACAACAGTGGTGCCTCATCGTCATAGGCCATTTCCACCAGCCAGCCGCCGCCGTCGCGCGTAATCTTGAGGTCCTTGATGGTCGGGAAGTCCACCATGTCGATCTCGAAATGCTTGTCGACCACCGAGCGAATGGTCGTTGGATCACCACCCCCGTTCTTGTAGTCGCTTGCAACCTGGTCGAGCGCCCGGGTGACCTTCATGTAGTTCAGGTACAGCGGGGCCAGGCGAATGCCCGCATACCCCACGATCGCGAACGGCGTGAGCAGGATCACCCAGCCGATGGCCGTGACACCGCGTTCTCTGTTACGCATCGCTTGCAACCCCCAACATGTCAGTCGCCTTAAGGAATGGCAGTGCCGATCCGCTTCCAGATGGGTCCGCCGGCACGGTGCGGATCCCAATTGAACCAGATCCGCGTCGCCTTGCCGACCAGGTTTTGCTCCGGAACGAAGCCCCACGAGCGCCCGTCGTCACTGTTGTCGCGGTTATCACCCATCATCAGATATTGCCCCGCGGGTACGTCGCCGACAAACGGCGGTACGCGCCGCTCATCCGGTGCATCGTCGTCCCCGCACACAAAGCCGCGCACGTTGCTGCGCTTGCACCCCGGCAGCACCGGCTGGCGGTCGATCGCCACCGGGCAGAATATCGCCTCGTGCTGATGGCTCCCCAGGCGCTCCCTGGCAAGCGTGAAGTTCACGTAGCAGCCGTCGCTGTACCTGCCGGCGCCCAGATCGGCGACGACCGGCTTGCCGTTGATGGTGATGTGGTTGTCGCGCACCTCGACATGATCCCCCGGCAGCCCGACCAGGCGCTTGATGAAGTTCACGGACGGATCGACCGGCCAGCGAAATACCACCACGTCCCCCCGCTGGGGCTCCCCCACCGCCACGATCTTGCGGTTGATGACCGGCAGGCGCAGCCCGTAGGCGTACTTGTTGACGATGATGAAGTCGCCGTCCAGCAGGGTGGGCATCATCGAGTCGGATGGGATGCGGAATGGCTCGAAGATGAAGGAGCGCAGCACCAGCACCACCAGCGCCACCGGAAAGAAGCTGCGCGCGTAGTCGACCGTCCCCGGCTCGGCGCTGAGCGCGGGATCCTTGCCGGCGGCGCGCGCCGCCGCCGCACGCTGCGGCTGCAGCAGCAGCACGTCCAGCCCCCAGATGACGCCGGTGATGACGGTGATCGCGAGCAGCACGGCGCTGAAGTCCAGGCGTTCGGCGAGCAGCAGGCGCAGCACCGCGGCCCCGACCAGCACCACCAGGGAGCCGTACAGCACCGCCATGAGCGGCGTATCGCGCACCCCCTCGGAACCGGCACGCAGCTGACGCCGCGGGCGCAGGAACCAGTCATCGACGATGCAAATGAGCGTCACCGGCAGCGCCAGCCATGACAGGAGCACGATGATCGGCATCAGGGTCTGCAACATAGGGGGCCTTAGTGTTTCCGTCCGACCTGTAGGACCGCCAGGAACGCTTCCTGCGGAATTTCAACATGACCTAACTGTTTCATGCGCTTCTTGCCCTCCTTCTGCTTCTCGAGGAGCTTGCGCTTGCGGCTGACGTCGCCGCCATAACACTTCGCCAGCACGTTCTTGCGCAGCGCCTTCACCGAGGCGCGCGCGATCACCGCGCTGCCGATCGCCGCCTGCACCGCCACTTCAAACATCTGCCGCGGGATCAGCTCCTGCATCTTGTCGACCAGTTCGCGGCCGTGCTGGTAGGCATTTTCGCGGTGCACGATGATTGACAGCGCATCCACCGGTTCGTCGTTGATGAGGATGTCGAGTTTAACCAGCGGCGCGGCGGAAAAGTGGCTGAATTCGTAGTCGAAGGAGGCGTAGCCGCGGCTCGCTGACTTCAGGCGATCGAAGAAGTCCAGCACCACCTCGGCCAGCGGCAGCTCGTACTGCAGCGACACCTGGTTGCCCAGGTACAGCATCTTCTTCTGCGTGCCGCGCTTGTCGTTGCAGAGCTTGAGCACCGCGCCGACGTGCTCGGGGGGCACCAGGATGTTGGCGATGATGATCGGCTCGCGGATCTCATCGATGTCGTTGACGGCCGGCAGCTTCGCCGGGTTATCGACGTACTCGATGTCGCCGTCGCGGCGCAGCACCTCGTACACCACCGTGGGGGCGCCCGTGACCAGGGTCAGCTGGTACTCGCGCTCGAGGCGTTCCTGCACGATGTCCATGTGCAGGAGGCCCAGAAACCCGCAGCGGAAGCCGAAGCCAAGGGCCGCCGAAACCTCCGGCTCGTAGTGCAGCGCCGAGTCGTTGAGGCGCAGCTTCGCGAGCGCGTCGCGGAATTTCTCGTAGTCATCGGTATTCACGGGAAACAGTCCCGCGAACACGCGCGGCTTGATCTGCTTGAAACCCGGCAGCGAGGCCGCCGGGCGGTTGTCGAGCGTGATGGTGTCGCCCACCGGGGCGCCGTCGATTTCCTTGATGCCGGCGACCACGAAGCCCACGTCCCCGGTGGCGAGTTCCCGCTCCACGATCGGCTTGGGGGTGAAGCGCCCGAGCCGGTCGATCACGTGACTGCGGCCGGTGGAGACCACGCGGATCTTCTCGCCGGTCTTCAGGCTGCCGTTCATCACGCGTACCAGCGACACTACGCCGACGTAGTTGTCGAACCAGGAATCGATGATCAGCGCCTGCAGCGGGCCCTGCGGGTCCCCGCGGGGTGCGGGAATGCGCCCGATGAGTTGTTCCAGCAGTTCCGGAACACCTGCGCCGGTCTTGGCGCTCACGCGGGCCGCGTCGGTGGCCTCGATGCCGATGATCTCCTCGATCTCGCGCGTGACCCGGTCGGCATCCGCCGACGGCAGATCGATCTTGTTGATGACCGGCAGCACCTCCAGGCCCTGCTCAATGGCGGTGTAGCAGTTGGCGACGCTCTGCGCCTCCACGCCCTGGGAGGCGTCCACGACCAGCAGCGCGCCATCGCAGGCCGCCAGCGAGCGCGAGACTTCGTAGGAGAAATCCACGTGCCCCGGCGTGTCGATCATGTTGAGCTGGTAGCGCTGCCCGTCATGCGCGTTGTAGTAGAGCGTGACGCTCTGCGCCTTGATGGTGATCCCGCGCTCGCGCTCGAGCGCCATGGAGTCGAGCACCTGCGCCTGCATTTCGCGGTCGGCCAGGCCGCCGCACAGCTGGATGAGCCGGTCGGCGAGGGTCGATTTGCCGTGGTCGACGTGCGCGATAATGGAGAAATTACGTATGAGCCGCATGAACCGCTTGGGGACCGTCGCGTGTTTGCCGCGCGAGGAATCAAGCGGCGGGCGAATTATAGGGAAATTTGGGCTTTAAGCGACCGGAGAGTGACGCAACAGGCGCCGCAGCTCGCTTTCATCCAGCCGGTGACGGCAAACCACCGTCCCGTCAAGCAGCAGCACCGGTACGTCGAATCCGTGCCGGCGCTTAAGATCCGGGTCCGCGTCCACGTCAAGCACCTCGATGGCTGGCAGTGCCAGGGTGGTTTTCAGGCGCTCCAGCGCCGCGAGCATCTCTTCGCACAGCTCGCAATCGTAACGGTGCAGAACCGTCAGCCGCGCCGCCCGCTGTGCCACCTCAGCGGCGCCGCAGTGCCGCCGGATCACTCTCCTGCGCCTTCACCTGCGTGGCGATGAAGCGCACCGTGTCCGGCGGAACCTCCCCGACCGCGGTGACCTTGTGGCCGTCCACGACGGTGGAGAAGGCCGAAGAGGAGCCGACGGTGGAGGACTGGGCCACGGTTCCCTGCTCGGTGACCGGGCGCGACTGCTGCTCGACGAACACCGACACGGATGCAACGCCGTCGGTGAACACCAGGTGATCCACGGGGCCCGGCGCCCCGGGAAGCCTCTGGGCCGAGCGCACCGTCATCCTGAAACCCGGCGGCAGGCGCAGCGCGTACCACGCCGGCGCGGCGGCGGCCGCACGCGCTTGCGTGCCGTTGCGCAGCCATTGATAACCCTCGGTCGAAACGTCGGGCTTGAACGCGGAATCGGGTATGTGGGGACTTAAAGTCAGGCTCGCGAACACGATCTGCTCGATGACATGCCCGTGCGCGTCGCACAGCTGGGTCTTCAGCGGCATGGCCGTGGAGTCATCGATCCATAGACGGTAGCCGTAGCGGTACTCATCCCGCGGCGCCACCGTGATGACGTGCGTGTCGCGGCGGTTGAGGCGCATGCGCGCCACCTCGCGGATGTCGTAGAAGCTCGCCGCGGCGTCGGTCAGCGCCGGAAACTCCACCAGGGATTGCTGCTGCGGGCGCTGTTCCACCACCACGGTGCGCTTGTCCGGCAGATAGCAGGCAAGGCTCGCACCGGTGCGGATGAATTCACGCCCCGAGCCATCGAGCGATGCGAGCCGCTCGGACACCGTACCGTCCTGGACCCGGTGAATGATGCGCAGCATTTCCACACGCCCGCCCTGCCAGTGCGAGAACGTGCCGTCGTAGTTGCGCGTCGTGAGCGCCTGATTCATGCGCTCGAGCCACTGCGCGGGCGTGGCTGCCGGCGATGTCTTCTGCTGGTGTGCGGCGTCCGCCCGGACGGCGCCGGTGAGCGCGAAGGCCAGCGCCGCGACGGCGAGCTTCTCGCTACCGCGCATTGCTCTGGGCGACTTCCAGCGGTTCTTCGGTGCCAGCGGCGCCCGGGTCGCTTGTCATGAAGGCGGACAGAAGATTGCGGCGCGCAACCGGTGAGGAAACCATGCTGTGCGCCACCACATAGTTGGCGAGCTCGGTAACGGGCACGACCACCGCTCGCGACGCCGGCGCGCGCGGCACGACGTAACTATCGGCCTGCGCGGGTACGCTGCTGACAACCGGCTGCGGCACTGCCAGCTGCGCGCTCAGGGGTGGGCCGGCAAGCGGCGCCTCGGCCCGCAGCCACAGGACCGATACCGCGGCGACTCCGGCGGCGACCGCAACGCCCGCCACCGCCTGTCGCCAGCGCAGCCCGGTGCGCGGGGTGCGCTGCGGCGTGGCAGCCGCTGCCAGGGCCGGCTCGCCGAGGATGACGGCGTTCACCTTGCCCGCAAGGGCTGCGTGCAAACGCACGCCACGCTCGGCGCGTATGCTGGCGCCGATCGCCGCGTACCGCCCCCAGCGGGCTTGCAGCTGCTCATCGCGCGACAGGCGCCGTGCCAGCAATTCGCATTCCGCGGCCGGCAGCTCGTCGTCGAACATCGCCGATAACTGACTGTCGAGTTCCTCGTTCATCCCAGCTCCTCGGCGCGGCCCAGGCCGCCTTCAAATACCTCGCGCAAGCGCAGGTCGATCGCCTCGCGGGCGCGGAAAATCCGTGAGCGTACCGTGCCGACAGGGCAATCCATGGTGGCGGCAATCTCCTCGTAAGACAGCCCCTCGATCTCGCGCAGCACGATCGCGGTGCGCAGGTCCTCGGGCAGAGCGTCGATGGCGCCGTTGACGATCGAGCGGATCTCGTCGGTCAGCACCAGGGCTTCCGGGGTCTCGGAGTCCTTCATCCGGCCTTGCATGTCGTATGACTCATCGCTGCTGCGGTCGAGGTTGTATTCGATGGGACTGCGGTCACGTGAAACCACGGCGTTTTTGGCGGTGTTGATGGCTATGCGATAGAGCCACGTATAAAAAGCGCTGTCGCCACGAAACTGCGGCAGCGCCCGGTAAGCCTTGATGAAGGCCTCCTGGGCGATGTCCTCAGCCTCCGCCGGGTTACGCACGTAGCGCATGACCAGCTTGACGAGTTTGTGCTGGTACTTGAGCACCAGCGCATCGAACGCCCCCTTGTCGCCGCGTTGCACACGGCGAACCAGACTCAGATCACTTACGTCGGCGCCCATCAGCGCCCTCTACTCCCCGGCAGAAGGCCACCGCGCCGTGCGCTGGATAGACTGCGTCCTTTGGGGAAAGTTCAGCACGAGTGGGACTTTACCGCCCCGGGGCCTGGCAATCGACATAAGTCCGGATACGGGTCACCAGGGCGGCCAGGCGTGCTCCAGCCGGGGCTGCATCCCCCAGGAGGTATTGCGCCAGCAGCGGGTCAGGCAGCTCCAGCAGTTCCGCCAGCAGCAGCCGCTCGCCCGCGGATGCCCCGGGCAGGGTGCCGCGCGCAAAGCGCTCCAGTACCAGGTCCAGTTCCTTCATGCCCCGGCGGCAACGCCACAACAGCCGCCCGGCTTCCGGGTCTGCTGCCGTCAACCCTGACGCTCCACCAGCATTTTCTTGATCTCCGCAATGGCGCGCGCAGGGTTCAGGTCCTTGGGGCACACGTCGGTGCAGTTCATGATGGTGTGGCAGCGATACAGCCGGAACGGATCCTCGAGTTCATCCAGCCGCTCGCCGCTGGCCTCATCGCGGCTGTCGATGATCCAGCGATAGGCGGCCAGCAGCGCTGCGGGACCCAGGAAGCGGTCGCTGTTCCACCAGTAACTCGGGCAGGCCGTGGAGCAGCACGCGCACAGGATGCACGCCGCCGGGCGGTCGATCTTCTCCTGCTCTTCCTTGGACTGCAGGCGCTCGCGATCCGGAGGCGCGGGCGTGCGCGCCTGCAGCCAGGGTTTCACGGAAGCGTACTGCTCATAGAAGTGCGTGAGATCGGGTACCAGGTCCTTCACCACCGGCATGTGCGGCAAGGGATAGATGCGGACGTCGCCGCGCAGCTCCTGCAGCGGCGTGGTGCACGCCAGGCGGTTGACGCCATTGATGTTCATCGCGCACGAGCCGCAGATCCCCTCGCGACAGGAGCGGCGAAAGGTCAGGGTGGAATCGGTCACGGCTTTGATCTGGATCAGTGCGTCGAGGACCATCGGTCCGCAACTGCGGGTGTCGAGCTCGAAGGTGTCGAGGCGCGGATTCTCCCCGGAGTCCGGATTGAAGCGATAGATGCGCAGGGCACGCACCGCGGTGGCGCCCGCGGCGGCGGCGTGCGTGACGCCCCTGGCGATGCGTGAATTCACGGGCAAGCGGAATTCGGCCATCAGTAGGTCCGTACCTTGGGTGGGATCGACTCGACGTCGCTCGTCATGGTGTTCAGGTGCACCGGGCGGTAGTCGAAGCGCGTCTGCCGCGGACTCTCGACCCACACCAGTGTGTGCTTCATCCAGTTCACGTCGTCGCGCTTCGGAAAGTCCTCGCGCGCGTGCGCGCCACGGCTCTCGGTGCGGTTCGCGGCCGAATGAATGGTGGCGGTCGCCTGCAGCAGCAGGTTCTCCAGTTCCAGGGTCTCGATGAGATCGGAGTTCCAGATGAGTGAGCGGTCGGCGATGCGCACATCGGCGAAGGAGGCGAACGTCTGCCCCACTTTCTCGATGCCCTGGGCGAGGGTCTCGCCGGTGCGAAACACGGCGGCGTCGAGCTGCATGGTTTTCTGCATCTCCAGGCGGATCGCCGCGGTGCTGCGCGTGCCGTTGGCGTTGCGCAGCCGCTCGAGCCGCTCGAGCGCCGGCGCGCCGGCATCCGCGGCCAGTGGCTGGTGGGCGCCGCCGGGGGTGATGATCTGCGTGCAGCGCCGCGCCGCTTCGCGGCCAAAGACCACCAGGTCCAGCAGCGAATTACTGCCCAGGCGGTTGGCACCGTGCACCGACACGCAGGCCGCCTCGCCGACCGCCATGAGTCCGGCGACGATACTGTCGGGATTGCCGTCCTTCGGCCGCACCACCTCGCCGTGGTAGTTGCAGGGAATTCCTCCCATGTTGTAGTGCACGGTGGGCTGCACCGGGATCGGCTCGCAGGCGACGTCGACGCCGGCGAAGATGCGCGCGGTCTCGGCGATCCCCGGCAGCCGCTCGTGGATGACCGCCGCCCCCAGGTGCTCCAGGTGCAGATCGATATGGTCGTGCTCGGCGCCGACGCCGCGGCCCTCGCGTACTTCCACGGTCATGGCGCGGCTGACGACATCGCGCGAGGCGAGGTCCTTGGCGTTGGGCGCGTAGCGCTCCATGAAGCGCTCGCCGCGCGAGTTGGTGAGATAGCCGCCCTCGCCGCGCGCCCCTTCGGTAATCAGGCAGCCGGCGCCGTAGATGCCGGTGGGATGGAACTGCACGAACTCCATGTCCTGCAGGGGCAGCCCCGCACGCAGCACCATGGCATTGCCATCTCCGGTACACGAATGCGCCGAGGTGCAGGAGAAATAGGTGCGACCGTAACCCCCGGTGGCGAGCACGGTCATGTGTGCCCGGAAGCGGTGCAGCGTGCCCTGCGTCAGGTCGAGCGCCACCACCCCGCGGCACGCACCGTCCTGCATGATCAGATCGATCGCGAAGTACTCGATGAAGAAGGTTGCGGCGTGGCGGATCGACTGCTGGTAGAGCGTGTGCAGCATCGCATGCCCGGTGCGGTCCGCCGCCGCGCAGGTGCGTTGCGCGATGCCCTTGCCGAAATGCGTGGTCATGCCGCCGAAGGGCCGCTGGTAGATGCGGCCGGCCTCGGTGCGCGAGAACGGTACGCCGTAGTGCTCGAGCTCGATGACGGCGGCCGGTGCTTCCTTGCACATGAGCTCGATCGCGTCCTGGTCGCCGAGCCAGTCCGAACCCTTGACGGTGTCGTACATGTGCCAGCGCCAGTCATCCTCGCCCATGTTGCCCAGCGCCGCGCTGATGCCCCCTTGCGCCGCCACCGTGTGGCTGCGCGTCGGGAACAGTTTGGAAATGCAGGCGGTGGACAAACCGCTTTCCGCCAGTCCCAGTGTGGCGCGCAGGCCCGCCCCGCCGGCGCCGACCACGATCACATCGTAACTGTGGTCGATGAACTGGCAGGCGCTCACAGGGCGCCCCGCAGGGCCACGCGCAATACCGCCAACAAGCCCGCGGAGGCGAGCAACACATGTGCGAAAGTGCTTGCAACCAGTGTCAGCATCCTGGCGCCGGGGGCGTGCACGTAGTCCTCGACGATGACACGCACGCCCAGTTGCGAGTGCCACGCGGCGACTACCACGAACAGGCTCAGCAGCAGCGCGGTGACGCTCTGCGCCATCCAGGCGGTCACCGCCGCATGATCAAGCGAGGGCAGTGACAGCAGCGACACCAGGAACCAGATCGACAGCGGCACGAGTGCCACGGAGGTCAGGCGCTGCACCCACCAGTGGTGCACGCCCTGTTTCGCGGACCCCATGCCGAGCACCTGGCCTAAGGGGCTGCGCAGACTCATCGCGCGCGCGCCCCGCTGAACCACGCGCAATAGATGATGAGGAGCATCAATGCGACGCTGACGGCCGCGACCACCCAGGCGCTGCGGCGCGCCTGCTCGCGCTCCAGTCCCCGGCCGGTGTCCCAGATCAGATGGCGGATGCCGGCGATGAGGTGATAGCTGAAGGCGATGACGAGGCCCACGTACAGCAGCTTCGCCAGCGGCGTCGCCAGGATTCGCCCGGCACGCGCCTGCGCCTGCGCGCCGGCCGCCACCGCCGTCAGCCAGTACACCAGCAGCAGCAGCCCCACCGACAGCCCCGCGCCCGTGAAGCGATTGAGGATGGAAGTCACCATCGTGTACCTGAACTTGTACACCGACAGGTGCGGCGATAGAGGTCGCGTTGGCATAGACTAAAAATCGATGCAGCGGCCGTTTTTTTCCCAGTCGCCAAAACGCGTGGGCTCAGGGCCCGCAATGCCGCCGATCTCCGGCGGCCGCGGCGGCGCAGGCGTGCGCGTGCCCGCGGAGGCGGGGTCGGCTGCGGCCTCAACAGCAGGATCGGCTAACGGGGTTGACTTAAGTGTCGTCGGGCTCTTGCGATGCGTCGGCGGCATATCCATTTAGTCTGCCAGAATTCACCGTCCTGAGCTTGAACTCCATGCACGCACAATCCAATCCGGCCTCATCTGACACACTGGGCGTACTGCGGGCGCGCGGCACGGACGTGGTGCAGTTCCTGCAGGGCCAGCTGTCGAACGACGTGGCGCGGCTTGGACCGCAGGCGTCGCTGCTCGCCGGCTATCACAACCCGCAAGGGCGCGTGCTCGCGCTGCTGCGGCTGGTGCACATTGCCGACGGCGACCTCGTGATGATTCTCCCGCGCGAACTCATCGCGCCGCTCGCGGGCCGCCTGTCGAAATTCATCCTGCGCGCGAAGGTCAGATTCGCGGACGAGTCGGCGGCCTGGCGCGTCACGCCCGCCGTGCGCGCCTCCGGGAGCAGCACGGCGTCGCTGCTGCCGGTAGCCCTGGGCGCGGTGACGCGCGTGGATGAGACCCTGGCGGTGTGCGTTGGCGAAGAGCCGGCGCGCTGGCTGCTCCTCGCACCCTCCGCCGGCCCGGTGGTACCCCCGTCCGGCTGCACGCCGGCGCAGGAGCAGTCCTGGCAGCGGCTGCAAGTCGCGGCAGGTTTCCCCCAGGTGTACGCGGCAACCTCGGAGGAGTTCGTCGCGCAGATGCTCAATCTCGATGTGCTCGGTGCAATCGCCTTCGACAAGGGCTGCTACACCGGCCAGGAAGTCATCGCGCGCGCGCACTACCGCGGGCGGGTCAAGCGCCGCATGCAGCGCTTCATGACGCGGGCGCCGGGCGCGCTCAAAGCCGGGGACAGCGGCGCCCTGCCCGACGGCCGGCCCTTCCGGGTGGTGGAGGCGGTGTCACACTCTGACGGTCGCTGTGAGTTCCTGGCCGTCGCGCCGCTGATTGCGGAACACGCCCACGCGAACCCCGCGGTGACCGTGACGGAAGTCGAAGCGCTGCCGCTGCCCTACCTGCTGCCTGCCTGAAACGGTCTGCCCGCATCAAGCCAGCTACAGGTCCAGGAGCTCTACTTCTCCGGAAGAGATCGGTCGCTGCAGGAAGCGGCTGCCGACGCGCGCAAAGCGCCCGGCATCATCGGTGGCGAGGAAGCGTACCGCGCCGGCGCCAGCCGGCCGCAATAACCCGGCGGCCGTCAGTACCGCGCGCACGTGCGCGGCGGTGGTGCTGGCCGAGTCCACCATCGTTACCTGCGGCGCCAGCACCGCACTGATCGCCCCCGCCAGCATGGGGAAGTGCGTGCAGCCGAGGACCAGCGTATCCGGCGGCCCGCCGGGCAGATCATCCCGGAACAGGGGCGCGAGGTAGTGACGCGCGATGCTTTCGGCAATCGGTCCGCTGCACACACCCTCCTCCGCAAGGGCCACGAACAACGCCGCCGGCTGCGCGCTGACACGTGCGTGGCTGCGCAGCCGCAGGATTGCCGCCTGGTAGGCGCCGCGGCGCACGGTGCCCTCGGTGGCGATGACCGCGATGTGCCCTGACCTGGAGGCGCTGCAGGCAGCCTCAGCTCCCGGTTCGATCACCCCGACGACCGGCACCGCGCCCAGGCGTTCGCGGATCGCCGGCAGTGCAAACGCTGACACCGTGTTGCACGCGATCACCAGGCACTTCACGCCGTATTCGGCCAGCGCGTCGGCCGCCTTGAGCGAGTAGCGCGTCACCGTGGCCGCGCTCTTGGTGCCGTACGGCAGGCGCGCGGTATCGCCCAGGTACACGAACGACTCCCCCGGCAGCTGCGCGCACAGCGCTTTCAATACCGTGAGCCCGCCGACGCCCGAATCGAATACGCCGATCGGCGCGCCGTCGTTGGGCGCCTGCGGCGCGGGTGCCGTCACGCTTCCGGCCGCATGTGTGGAAACAGGATTACATCGCGGATCGAGGCCGAGTCGGTGAAGAACATCACCAGCCGGTCGATCCCCACGCCGAGTCCCGCGGTCGGCGGCAGGCCGTACTCGAGCGCCCGCACGTAGTCGGCGTCGTAGAACATCGCTTCCTCATCGCCCTTGTCCTTGCGCGCGACCTGAGCGCGGAAGCGCGCCGCCTGGTCCTGCGGGTCATTGAGCTCGGAAAACCCGTTGGCGATTTCTCTGCCGGCGAGGAAGAACTCGAAGCGGTCGGCGAGGAAGGGATCCGCGTCGTTGGGGCGCGACAGCGGCGACACTTCCGCAGGATAGGCATACACAAAGGTGGGATCGAGGAGCGCGCTTTCCGCGGTTTTCTCGAACAGCTCGATCTGCAGCTTGCCGGCGCCATCATGCGGATGAACCTTGATGCCGAGCTGCTCGCAGCGCTTGCGCAGGTAGGTCAGATCGCGCAGCGACAAAGGATCAATGCCCGGATTGTGCGCGATGATCGCCTGCTCGACGGTCACGCGGCGAAATGCCTTCGCCAGATCGTAGGCGCGCCCCTGGTAGGTGAGCTGCTGAGCGCCGTTGAGTGCGTCGGCAAGTCCGCGGATCGCCTTCTCGACCCAGTCCATGATGTCACGGTAGTCGGCGTACGCCAGGTACAGCTCGAGCATCGTGAATTCGGGGTTGTGCTGTGTGGAGAGGCCCTCGTTACGGAAGTTGCGGTTGATCTCGTAGACCCGCTCGATGCCGCCAACCACCAGGCGCTTCAGGTACAGCTCCGGCGCAATGCGCAGGTACATGTCCAGATCGAGCGCGTTGTGGTGCGTCCTGAACGGGCGCGCCGTCGCGCCGCCGGGTATCGGCTGCATCATCGGCGTCTCGACCTCCAGGAAGTCGAGTGCGTCCAGAAAGTCGCGCAGGTAGCGCACGATGCGGGTGCGCGTGCGGAACACATTGCGACTCGGCTCGCTCACGATCAGATCGACGTAGCGCCGCCGATAACGCGTCTCGGTATCCGCCAGCCCGTGCCACTTGTCCGGCAGCGGCCGCAGCGACTTCACCAGGAGGCGCAGCGCGTCCGCGCGCACCGACAGCTCGCCGGTCCGGGTGCGAAACAACACGCCACTCGCGCCCACGATGTCGCCGACGTCCCAGCCCTTGAAGGCTTCGTAGGCGGCCCCGAGCGCCTCGTGCTGCAGATACAGCTGGATCTGCCCGGTACGGTCGGCGACTTTCGCGAAGCTCGCCTTGCCCATCACGCGCTTGAACATCAGGCGCCCGCCGACCTTCACGCGTGTCGGGTTGGCCTCCAGCCACTCGGCCGGGCGCTCACCGAAGGAATCGTGCAGTTGACCGGCAAGCGCGTCGCGCCGGAAGTCGTTGGGAAACGCGATTCCCTGGGTGCGCAGCGCGGCGAGCTTGGCGCGCCGCTCCGCGATCAGCCTGTTCTCGTCGCCACCATCCTCGCCGCCGGCGGCGGGGATGCTGTCTTTGCCTGTTGTCATGTCTCTATACGCCCGCCTTGAGCGATGCCTCCATGAACTGATCCAGTGCCCCATCCAGCACCGCGCCGGTGTTGCCCACTTCCACGCCGGTGCGCAGATCCTTGATGCGCGACTGGTCGAGGACGTAGGAGCGGATCTGGTTTCCCCAGCTCACGTCCGACTTGGAGTCCTCCAGCACCCTGGCGGCCGCATTGCGCTTGTTCACTTCCAGCTCGTAGAGCTTCGCCTTGAGCATTTTCATGGCCGTGGAGCGGTTCTTGTGCTGACTGCGCTCATTCTGACAGGCAACCACGATGCCACTGGGCAGGTGCGTGATACGCACGGCCGACTCGGTCTTGTTGACGTGCTGGCCGCCGGCGCCCGAGGAACGGTAGACGTCCACCCGCAGGTCCGCCGGGTTGATGTCGATCTGGATGTCGTCATCGACCTCCGGGGAGACGAACACGGACGCGAACGAGGTGTGCCGGCGGTTGCCCGAATCAAACGGTGACTTGCGCACCAGCCGGTGCACCCCGGTCTCGGTCCGCAGCCACCCATAGGCGTACTCACCCGTCACTTCCACGCTGGCGCTCTTGATGCCGGCCACTTCGCCCGGATTCGAATCAATGACCTCGCAGGCGAAGCCGCGCGCCGCACCCCACCGCAGGTACATGCGCAACAGCATCTGCGCCCAGTCCTGCGCCTCGGTTCCGCCCGCGCCCGCCTGGATGTCGAGAAACGCGCTGTGCGAATCCATCTCGCCACGGAACATGCGCTTGAGCTCCAGGTGCCGCACGTCCACTTCCAGGCGTTGCGCGTCGCGCTCGATGTCGCGCGCCATGCCCTCATCGCCCTCGGCCGCGGCGAGTTCCAGCAGTTCCGTGGCGTCGCCGATTCCCTTGGCCGTGCGATCGATCTCGCCGACGTCGCCGGTCAGCCGCGCGCGTTCACGCCCCAGTTCCTGCGCGCGCGTGGGATTTGCCCACACGGCGGGATCTTCCAGCTCGCGCGCCACTTCCTCGAGTCGTTCCTGCTTGCGGTCGTACTCAAAGAAACCCCCGAAGCGCGGCGACGCGCTCACCGAGGTCTTTGAGCTGGCGTTTGAGCAGATTGACTTCCATAGGCTTCCTGGGTGGCGGCCGGCGCGGCCGCGGTGGCGCCTGCGATGCTAACACCGCCTCGTGAATCTTAGCGAGCCAGCGGCAGCAGATGCTCGACCAGCAGCTGCAGGCGCCGCTCGCCCTGGTATTCGTTGACTTCCAGCCGGTACACGAGTTGCTGCAGTCCGCTCGGCGGCTTGAAATCTGCGCCCGCCTCGAGGTGGTTGAAGGCGATGGCGTCGAAGGAGCGGCCGCTGCGCGGCACCTCGACCCACATTTTCATGTGCCGCTCGCCGATCACGCGCGCGTCGCGGATGCTGAAGACACCATCGAAGCTCGGTTCGGGAAACGCCTGGCCCCAGGGGCCGCCCGCGCGCAGCGCCTGCGCAGTGTCGAGCGCGATCTCCCCCGGTTCAAGCTCCCCGTCGGTCTCCACTACGTCCGCCGGGGGCGCCTGCGCCATCCAGCGTGTGACCTCCTCGTCGAAGGCGCGGGCGAAGCGCTCAAGCTGGTCGCGCTCGAGCGTGAGCCCCGCCGCCATGGCGTGTCCGCCGAAGCGGCTGATGAGACCCGGGTGGCGTGTCGCCATACGATCGAGCACGTCGCGGATGTGGATCCCCGCGACCGAGCGCGCCGAGCCGCGCAAGGTGGTCGCATCGGCGCTCGCGAAGGCGATCACCGGCCGGCGCAGACGATCCTTCACGCGGCTCGCCACCAGGCCGACGACGCCCTGGTGCCAGCTGCCATCGAACAGACACACGCCGTTGCGGTGCCGCGCACCGGGAACCGGATCGGCGAGAGCGCGCACGGCAAGCAGCGCCTCCTGCTGCATCTTCGCTTCAATGGAGCGACGCTCCTGATTCAGTTCATCGAGGCGCGCCGCCAGCTGCTGCGCCGTGGCCGGATCATCGGCGAGCAGGCACTGGATGCCGACGGTCATGTCATCGATGCGGCCGGCGGCATTCAGGCGGGGAGCCACGCCAAAGGCAAGGTCCGCCGCGGTGAGTTCCGGCAAGGAGCGGCCGGCGATCCGCAGCAGTGCGCGGATGCCCGCCACGCAGCGCCCGGCGCGAATGCGTTTCAGGCCCTGCGCCACCAGCACGCGGTTGTTGGCATCCAGCGGCACCACGTCGGCGATGGTCCCCAGAGCCACCAGATCCAGCAGTTGCGCGACGGCCGGCAGCGCCGTTGTCAGTCCGGCTTCCGCGAGCCGCCGGCCCAGCGCCGCCATGACATAGAACGCAACCCCCACGCCTGCCAGCGCGCGGCTGCCGAAGAGGCTGCCGTGAAGGTTCGGGTTGACGATCACATTCGCGTCCGGCAGCTGCTCACCCGGCAGATGGTGATCGGTGACCAGCACCTCAAACCCGAGGGCGCGCGCCGCGGCCACTCCGGCGTTGCTGGAGATGCCATTGTCCACGGTCACCAGCAGCGTGGGGTTGCGCGTCGCCGCCAGCGCCACGATCTCGGGCGTCAGGCCATAACCGAAGTGGAAGCGGTTCGGCACCAGAAAATCCACGTGCGCAAAGCCGAAACTCGTGAGCGCCCGCACCATGAGCGCGCTGCTGGTCGCACCGTCGGCGTCAAAGTCCCCGATCACCAGCACCCTGCCGGCGGCGCGGTGCCCGAGCAGCAGATCGACCGCGGCGGAAATTCCTTCGAGCGTGCCGACCGGCAGCAGTCGCTCGAGCGAAGTGTCGAGGTCTGCCGTGGAGCGCACGCCACGCGCCGCGTACACCCGCCCGAGCACCGGGTGCATGTCAGCTCCGAGCGCCACGGCGGCGGCGGCGCGCCGCACCACCCGCAGGCTCATGCGAAAGCACCCAGGCCCGCGCGCGAACGCCGCCAGCGGCGCAGAGCGCTGGTGCGCCGCATCGTCACGCGGGTGTCGTTGACGATCAGCGTCAGATTTGCGCACTCACCGCCGCGCAGCGCCCGCAACGCCGGGGACACAAAGCGGCGGTCGAACTGCGCGACCGCTTCGGCAACCGTGCCCTGAAACCCGCTGTGCAACTCGCCTCCCGCCTCCAACACCAGTACTGCGCGCTGTGCCTCGCCATCGCTCATGGCCGCAGCCAGATCCTGCGGCAGGGCCCGGCAGGCGCTCCCCTGAAGATGCCACAGACCGTTCAGGCAAGCGTCGCGGCCGAAGGCCTGCTCCGGTGCGGGTGCGGGGCGCACCTGCGGCTGCACTCTGCGGCCGGCGGCGCCCCACAGCCACAGCGCCGTGACCGGCAGCATGCCCTGCGCACGGCGGGCGTCGTTCAGCGCCTGGCCGTGCAGCCACATCTCGATTTCCGCGAGCAGGCGTCGCAGCGGGCCTGCCGCCGTTCCCTGCGGCAGGCCGTGCGCCACCTCGCCGCCGGCGCAGCGCGCCGGCTCGGCGGTGGGCAGCGGCGTGATGCCGGGAGTCGTGAGCAGGAAATCACCCGACGGCAGCGGCGTGAGCTCGTAGCCTGATGAGCCGAACACGTGCGTGAAGTCGGCGGCCAGCGCGCTCTGCTGCCCGCCTGGCAGCCGCAGGATACCGCGATGATCCAGGTGCACCCGCGTAAGACCCGCGCTCAGGTGCACGGCCGTGGCGATCCAGCTCGTGGCGTTGCCGCGGGCAGTGGCTGCGGCGTCGATCGCGGCTGCGGCGATGCAGGCCGGCGCGACGCCGGCAAGATCGCTGCGTCCCAGCCACTCGGCCAGCCACTCGCGCCACCCCCCGACAAGCGCAGCGCGCGCTCCAAAGCGCCCCGCATATTCGATTCCGGGGACGTTGTGAAAAAAGGCGCCGGCCGCACTGCCCGCCTCTGCGGCAGCAGGCGGCAGATATACATCGGCAAGGACCATGACGATCTCGCGCACGGGCGGTATCGTAACGCCCCGTGAAGTTCACGCTCGAACCCGGCGCGCACGCCAACCTGATCCGCGGCTATTCGGCAACCGAGATCCGTATCGGCGAGCAGCGCGTGGAGCGCAGCTGTATCGTCACGGCGGATCGTCTCATCACGGATTGGGAGCCCGCGAGCTTCGCCGAACTCACCGGCGAACACCTGGAAGCGATTTTCGCACTCGCCCCGGAGCTGGTTCTGCTGAGCACCGGCGCCACGCAGCGCTTCGCCGCGCCCGCGGTGCGCGCTGCGTTTGCACAGCGGCGTGTGGGACTTGAAGTCATGCAGCTCGGGGCCGCATGCCGCACTTTCAATGTACTGGTCGGGGAGGAGCGGCGGGTCGCCGCGGCGCTGTTCCTGCGTTAGCGCCCGCAGGCGCAAGGATGATCGGCAGAAGACACAAGGGGAGGGTCAACCAACCAAACAATCATTCGAAGCTGACAGACTCGAACAATTGCACTGTTCTTTTTCTTGTATCGAGTTATTGCTTTTCTCTGCGACTCCCTCCTCCCTGTGTCTTCTGCCGATCACCCTCCGTTTACTGTCGTCGTTAGGAGACAGGGGCGTGCATATTAAACATGTCGCAGAAGCCTGCGCAACTTATTCCCCGGTAAGCGATTTCTTCCCACGCCGCGGCACTGGCTGGCCCGGTGGGTGCGATCAAATAAGCCTTGTTTTACCGCGATTTTCTGCGGAATCCTTCAAATGAGCGCAACAGTCGCAGTGATTCAAATTGTATAATCAAAGGCTTACAGTTGAAAGCTAACGTGATATCAGACGGTGCCGCCCAGCAAAGGCACGAACGCGACATTCCCCAGTGACTCACGCTCCACGCGCTGCTCGCGGCGGGTAAATCTCACGAGTTCCTGCTGGCCGTCCGGGCCGATCGGCACCAGCAGCCGCCCGCCCACCTTCAGTTGCCTGATCAGCGCCTCGGGCACCGTGAGCGGCGCCGCGGCGACCAGGATCGCGTCGAACGGCGCGTGCGCCTTCCAGCCGAGCGTGCCGTCACCGTGACGGAAGCGCACATTGCGGATTCCCAGTTCCTTCAGCCGCAGCCGCGCGCGCGCCAGCAGCGGCCCGATGCGCTCGATGGTCTGCAGGCGCGCGACCAGCGGCGCGAGCACCGCCGTCTGATAGCCGCATCCCGTGCCGACCTCCAGCACGTTGTCATTGGCCCCCGACTCGAGCAGCGCCTCGGTCATGCGCGCCACGATGTAGGGCTGCGAGATGGTCTGGCCAAATCCGATCGGCAATGCCGTGTCCTCATAGGCGCGGCTGCCGAGCGCCTCATCCACGAAAATATGCCGTGGCACGTTGCGTATCCGATCGAGCACCGCGGTGTTGGCAACGCCCTGCTCGCGCAGCCGCTGCACCAGCCGGTCGCGCGTGCGCGCGGAGGTCATGCCGATGCCGGACAGGCGCAGGTCAGCCACCAATGCCCTCCAGCCAGG
The DNA here is from genome assembly GCA_963718865.1 of uncultured Gammaproteobacteria bacterium. GTDB lineage: Bacteria > Pseudomonadota > Gammaproteobacteria > Steroidobacterales > Steroidobacteraceae > 13-2-20CM-66-19. Next base: position 48,355 of record CAVRAE010000004.1, read on the forward strand.
TGCGCAGCGCCGGCAGCGCGGCGTGGCGTGTGAGATCCACCTGCAGTGGCGTTACCGAAACATAGCCCTGCGCGACCGTCGCGAAATCGGTTCCCGGGCCTGCATCCTCCTCCGCTCCGGCAGGTCCGACCCAATACACCGGTCGGCCGCGCGGATCCTGTGCGCGCACCACCGGTTCCGAGCGGTGACGATAACCCAGGCGGCTCACGCGAAAGCCCCGCAGCTCTCCAAACGGTACGTCCGGGACGTTCACGTTGAGTATGAGGGCCGCCTCCAACGGATTCTCCAGCAAGTGCGCCACCAGCACGCGTGCCACTTCCGCACCCGTTTCGAAGTGTCCGCCGCCGGCCCCCCCGCTAGTGCACAGCGAGACCGCAATGGTTGGCAAGCCGAGGAACCGCCCTTCGACCGCGGCGGCCACCGTGCCGGAATAAAGCACGTCATCGCCCAGATTCGGGCCATCATTCACACCGGAAACCACCATGTCGTGCTCAAAATCGAACAGGCCGGTGATCGCCAGATGCACACAGTCGGTGGGCGTGCCCGGCACAAAATACACGCCCGGCTCGGACTCGAACACGCGCAGCGGCACATCCAGGGTGAGGGAGTTGCTGGCACCGCTCTTGTTGCGGTCCGGCGCGACGACCGTTACCTCGGCAAGCGTCATGAGGGCCTCGCGCAGGCGGCGGATGCCTTCGGCCCGAAAGCCGTCGTCGTTGCTGACCAGGATCTTCACTTGCGATTGCGTTCGAGTGCGCAAAAAGTGCGCGTGACTATACTTGAAGAAGGAACTCACGGCGGAGCCAAGCGTGACTGCCCTACCTGAGGATAAGAACCCGGACGAGGAAGCCGAGGACGCACGGCTGTTTCGCGAGGCGGTACGCGGCGTCAGGCCGCTCGCCGCGCGCGAGCCGCTCCCGCGTCCGCCCGGACCGCGTCCCCGGGCGCGCTTCACGCGCGCCGACCGCGCCGCGGTGCTGCGGGAGAGCCTGGAAGCGGCGGCCGCGGACCCGGCAGCGCTCGGCGGCGAAGAGCTGGCGTTCCATCGCCCGCAGGTGCAGTCCACGGTGCTGCGCAAGCTGCGCCGTGGCGAATATCGTGTGGAGCGTGAGATCGACCTGCACGGGCTCACGGTCATCGAAGCCAAGCAGGACCTGAAGCTGTTCCTCATTCGCGCGCTCGAACAGCACGTGCAGTGCGTGCGCGTCGTCCATGGCAAGGGGCTGCGTTCAGGTCCCCGCGGCCCGGTGCTCAAGGCCACGGTCAACGCGGTGTTGCGCCGCAGCGGCGCCGTGCTGGCCTTCGTGTCCGCACGCCAGGCGGACGGCGGCAGCGGCGCGGTATACGTACTGCTGTCACTGACTTAGGAAGACTGCCGAAAGAGCGCAGGCGCGGGGGCAGTCCACGGCGTTTGTGATACAAAATGTCTACACGCCTGCATGCCGTGTAGACATTTTGCGTGAGATCCTGCACGGAAGGTGCCGCATCGCGGGCATCAGGCCGGTCAGTCGCCGGCGTCGCCCGTAACCGGGACCTCCGCGATGAGTTCCCGCAGCACCGCGGTCGCAAACGAGCCACGCGCCAGGCGGAAGCGCAACACGCAGGCGTCGGGCTCCGGCTGCGATTCCAGCTCACGCACCGCAAGCCGCAGGCTGCGGCGCTCCTGGGCCATACCCGCCTCCACACACAGGCCGCACTCCTGCGCGAACCGCGCGCCGACCCGCGATTCCAGTTCCAGCACCCGCGCCAGGGTCGCCGGGTTTCCTGCACCCCACATGGGTCCGGTGGGATGAATATCCAGCTGCTCGCAACGCTGCGTGAGCGTGGCATCGGCAGCGTCCGCGGCGAATACACTCCCGCGGCCATCGAGGTTGGCAATGTCCCCCTCCACCAGGTGCTCCCAGCTGCCGTCGGCGACGCGCTCGGCGAGCACGGCGTTGAACACCACGCTGCGCGCGGCCGAGAGTACGAAGCCCCGCTCCTCGCGTCGCAGGTTCCCCAGCCCCTCCCGTGCGCGGACCAGGTTCGTGCCGCCGCGGCCGAAGCGCTGCGGGCCGAAGTAGTTCGGCACACCGCGGCGTGCGATTTGCGGCAGTCGCGGTGCGAGCGCGGCGCACAGCTGCGCGCCGACGCCGTCGCGGGCACGCACCCTCACCGTGAAGCGATTGCCGGCCAGCGCACCGCGTGGGAGCTTGCGGTTGTGCGCATGCGCCTCGAGCACCGCGAAGCCCTCACCCCGCACGTCAAACCAGCTGACCTCAGTGCGCGGCCGCGGGACCGAAAACCACTGCACCGCGATAGCACGCCTATCCTTGAGCCCGGCAAATCCCACCTCGAATGCACGGCAGCCAGCGATCTTTGCCAGTTCGCGCGCCACCCACTGGGTGTTGGCATCGCGCTTGCGCACCTTCAACAGCAGGTGCTGACCGAGGCCTGCGGGCGCAAAGCCCAGCTCCTCCTCGACTACGAAGTCCTCGGGCTGCGCGCGCAACACCCCCGTGGCCATCAGCTCCCCGCACACGCGCGGCGGCGCCAGCGCGGCCTCACGGACGCTCAGTTCCGGTGCGCTCACGCAGTGCAGGCGGTAAGGAGTACAACCACCTGCGCGGCAATGCCCTCCGAGCGGCCGAGGAATCCCAGCCCCTCGGTGGTCGTCGCCTTGATGTTGACGCGCTCCTCGGCAACTGCGAGTAGCTGCGCGACCCGTTGCCGCATTGCGGCGCGAAACGGCGCGACCTGCGGCGCCTGCGCGATGATCGTGACGTCGACGTTCACTACCGTGAGCTGTTGCGGGCGCATCAGGGCGAGTACGGCCGCCACGAAGCGGGCGCTGTCGGCGCCGCGCCACTTCGGATCCGTATCCCGGAAATGCTCACCGATGTCGCCGAGGCCCGCGGCTCCCAGCAGCGCATCACACAGGGCATGCAGCACCACGTCCCCATCCGAGTGCGCGCGCACACCGTGCGAATGTGGGACACGCACGCCCCCGAGCATAATGCAGTCCCCGGGAGCAAAGGCGTGGACGTCGAACCCTGATCCCGTTCTCATGCCAGTTCCCTCGCGCTCGCCGCCCTCTCCCGCGCGCGCGCCCAGCACGGTTGCGGCCAGCGCCAGGTCCGCGCGGGTGGTGATCTTGAAGTTCGTCGCCGCGCCTTCGATGAGCAGCGGCTGCTCCGCCTGCCACTCGATGGCTTGTGCCTCATCCGTCGGCCAGCGACCCGCCGCATGCGCGGCATCGAGCGCCGCGCACAGCCGCCCGTAGCGGAACATCTGCGGCGTAAGCGCCCGCCATAACCCGGAGCGTTCCACGGTGTCTGCGACCAACGGATCCGGGTCCGGGCCGCCGCGTGCGCGTTTGAGCGTGTCCGCCGCGGGTACCGCGAGCAGGCCACCAACGGCGTGCGTCGACGCGCTCGCTAACAGCCGCTCAAGATCCTGCGAGGCCAGACAGGGCCTCGCGGCATCGTGCACCAGCACCCAGTCATCAGCCGCGGCGCGGCTTGCGAGGGCTCCCAGGGCATTGCGCACCGATTGGCTGCGCTGCGCGCCACCGGTCACGGTTGAGAGCCGCGCGACGGCGCAGCGCACCGGTGCGGACGGCAATCTTTTCAAATTCGGTATCGCCGGCGGCGAGTGCCACCACCACGTGCGCACAACGCGTATCGGCGAGAAACGGCGCCAGCGCCCACTCGATGACAGTGCTGCCTGCCAGCGGTGCGTATTGCTTGGGGCCGTCGCCGCCAAAGCGGGCACCTGAGCCCGCAGCCGGCATGACGAGCCAGTAACGCATCCGCGTGGGGCCGTGTTTGAGGTGCGCGTCAGCGAGCCGCGGCGGTGCGGGTCGGGGCGGCGCTGCCGCTGGTGTCAGACGGGCGCGCCGGAACCACCTGATAGAAGGTCTCGTTGTGCGCGATCATTCCCAGGTCGCTGCGGGCGCGCTCTTCGAGTGCGTCCATGCCGGTCTTAAGATCACGCACTTCGGCGGCGAGCTGGCGGTTGCGCTCGGCGAGCTGCTCGTTCTCGGCGCGCTGCGCCGTCACGGCATGCTGCAGCTGTGCAACCTCACGTACTCCATCCGCGGACACCCATACCCGGTATTGCAGCAGGATGACGGCGACGGCAAGTGCGGCGACGAGCCACTTCATGGGCGCCACAGCCTATCAGACAGCGTGCCGGTGCGCTCACGTTCGCTCGCCCACACGCGCTGCCGCGCGGCGCGCAGCGGCCAGCCGGTCTGGCCACAAGCGCTCAACCCGGCCGCGCACCGCGGCAACGACTTGCGCGCGTGCGATCTCGGGACGGCCCGCCTCGAACGGCGGCTCGGGCGCATATTCAATGGCGAGCTGCACCGCCTCGGCCGCATCCTGACCGGCGACCTCCGCCACCACCGTGAGCGCCATGTCGATTCCGGCGGTCACTCCCCCGCCGGTAATAATGTTGCCGTCGCGCACCACGCGTGCGGCGTCCGGGAGTGCGCCAAACAGCGGCAGCAGTTCGCGAAACGCCCAGTGACAGGCGGCCCGCTTGCCGCGCAACAGCCCCGCCGCACCCAGGAGCAGCGACCCGGTACACACCGAGGTGATGTAGCGCGCCTGTGATCCCAGGCGACGCAGTGCCGCAAGGTAAACCGGGTCCTCCATGGCGGCGGAACAGCCGAAGCCGCCCGGAACGCACAGCAGCGCGCAGGTCCGCACTTCATCAAAGGAGCGCACGCCGGCGAAGCTCACCGCGCCATCGGCCACGAGCGTGCCACCCTGTGACGCAGCGAGCACGACCGACGCCCCCGGCATGCGCGCCATGACTTCCAGCGGTCCGGTGAAATCCAGCTGGGTGATGCGCGGATAGAGCGCGAAGACAACGGGAAACTCGTTACCCATGAACCGCTACTCCGCAGGCGCGATCGGGAATTGGCGGCAGCCATCATCCTTCGGGTACCATGATGTCTCAAATGACGTTTTTCCCTCCTTTAGCGCCACGCCATGTACGGGATCCCACATGACACGCCGCATCGGCTTGCTGATTTTCCCCGGGTTTCAGATCCTCGATGCCGCAGGTCCCATCTGCGCTTTCGAGACGGCCGCCCGATTCCGGCCCGGCGCGTACGCGCTGCAGGTCATGGCCACACAGCCTGGCGCGATTGCCAGCTCCTCCGGGGCCATGCTGGTCGCCACCGGACTTGCGCGCCCGTCGGCGCTGGACACGCTCATCGTCGCCGGCGGTCACGGTGTGCGCTCAGCAATGGAGTGTCCCCTTATGCGGCGCTTCATTCAGGAATGCGCCGTGCGTTCGCGACGTGTCACCAGTGTCTGTTCGGGTTCGTTCCTGCTGGCTGCGGCCGGGCTCCTCGATGCCCGCACGGCGACCACGCACTGGAGCTGCAGCGAGGAATTCCGCCGCCTTTTCCCGCGCGTGCACCTCGACCCGGATCGCATCTTTGTGCAGCAGGGCCATTTCTGGACCTCCGCGGGTGTCACCGCTGGCATCGATCTGTCGCTGGCGCTGATCGGCGAGGATCTCGGCGAGACGGTCGCACGCCAGACTGCGCAGGAGATGGTTGTCTACCACCGCCGTCCGGGCGGTCAATCGCAGTTCTCAGCGCTGCTTGAGATAGAACGCCCGCAGGGACGCTTCGGTGCGCTGCTGGAGTTCATGCGCGAGCAACTGCTGGCGCCCCTCACGGTGGAGCAGCTGGCGGCACGCGCTTGCATGAGCCCACGGCATTTTGCGCGTGCCTTTCGTGCCGAGACCGGCATCACCCCCGCAAAGGCGGTGGAGCGTGTGCGGGCGGATGCCGCGCGCGCGATGCTGGAAAGCGGCGCGCACTCGGTCCAGGAGGTGGCGCGGACCTCCGGCTTCAACGACCCGGAGCGCATGCGCCGCGCCTTTGTGCGCATCTTTGGCGCTTCGCCGTCCGCAATGAAGCACGCCCGCCGCCGCGGGCGCGACCCACGCCGTGGGTCTCAGACCCTGACCGGAAACGCCTCGCGTCCGGCATAGCGCACGTTGCCGAGCTCGGCCTCGATGCGCAGCAGCTGGTTGTACTTGGCGATGCGGTCCGAGCGCGACAGCGACCCGGTCTTGATCTGCGTGGCAGCGCTGGCGACTGCGATGTCGGCGATGGTGCTGTCCTCGGTCTCACCAGAGCGGTGCGACACCACCGAGGCGTAATGCGCGCGCTCCGCCATGGCGATGCAGGCCAGGGTTTCGGTGAGCGTACCGATCTGGTTGGGCTTGATGAGAATGGCGTTGGCGATGTGCTTCCCGATCGCCGCCTGCAGGATCCTGGTGTTGGTTACGAACACGTCATCGCCGACGAGCTGCAGTTTCTGCCCGAGCGCGCGCGTGATCTCGCCCCAGCCGTCCCAGTCCGCCTCGCTCATGCCATCCTCGATAGTGATGACGGGAAAGCGCCGCGCGAGATCCGCCAGGTAGGCGGTGAACTCGGCGGCGGTGAAGCTGCGTTTCTCGGAACGCAGCTCGTAGCGGCCGTCGCGGAAGAACTCCGAGCTCGCCACGTCCAGGCCCAGGTACACATCAACACCCGCGCGGTAGCCGGCCTTCTCGATCGCCTGCAGGATGAGCGTCAGCGCCGCCTCGTTCGACTCGAGGCTCGGTGCAAAGCCGCCCTCATCCCCGACCGCGGTCGACAGACCCCGATCCGCGAGCAGCTTTTTCAGCGTGTGAAAGATCTCGGCCCCGTAGCGCAGCGCCTCGCGGAAACTCGGTGCGCCAACCGGCAGGATCATGAACTCCTGGATATCCAGGCTGTTGTTGGCGTGGGCACCGCCGTTGACGATGTTCATCATCGGCACGGGCATGACCGGCTCGCGCTGGCCGCCGATGAGCTGCGCGAGGTGACCGTACAGCGGCTGCCGCGCGTCGTTCGCGGCCGCGTGGGCGTTTGCGAGTGACACGCCGAGCAGCGCGTTCGCGCCCAGGCGTCCTTTGTTCTCGGTGCCGTCGAGCCCGATGAGCTGCTGGTCAAGCCCGGCCTGGTCGCGCGGATCGCGTCCGAGCAGCGCGGGCCTGAGCACCGTGTTGATGTGCCCGACGGCCTTGAGCACCCCCTTGCCGCCGTAGCGCCTGGCGTCCCCGTCGCGCAGCTCGACCGCCTCGCGCGTACCGGTGGACGCGCCGGAAGGCACGGCCGCACGGCCGAGGACACCTGAGTCCAGGATCACGTCGGCCTCGACGGTGGGGTTGCCGCGCGAGTCGATGATCTCGCGTCCGCGGACGTCGGTAATACGGCTCATCGCTTCCTGGTTCCCTTACAGCAGTGATTCTTCGAACGGCGTCTTCTTCACCGCCCGGTCGAGCTCCACCAGAGTGGTGAGGAGGGCCTGCATGCGTCCGAGCGGCCAGGCATTCGGGCCGTCCGAGAGCGCCTCCTCGGGCCGCGGGTGCGTTTCCATGAAGATGCCGGCGATGCCCGCCGCGACGGCGGCGCGCGCCAGCACCGGGATGAACTCGCGCTGGCCGCCGGAAGAGCTGCCCTGCCCTCCGGGCAGCTGCACCGAGTGCGTGGCATCGAACACCACCGGGGCGCCGGTCTCGCGCAGCACCGCCAGTGAGCGCATGTCGGAGACCAGGTTGTTGTAGCCGAAGCAGAAGCCGCGCTCGCACACCAGGATGTGCTGGTTGCCGGTGGAGCGGGCCTTGTCGACGACGTTCTGCATCTCCCACGGCGAGAGGAACTGGCCCTTCTTGATGTTGACGGGCTTGCCCTGGGAGGCGGCGTTGATGATGAAGTTGGTTTGCCGGCACAGGAACGCCGGCGTCTGCAGCACGTCGACCACCGCGGCCACCTCAGCGAGCGGCGTGTCCTCGTGCACGTCGGTCAGCACCGGGACGCCGATGGCGCGGCGCACCTCGTCGAGCACTTTAAGGCCGGCCTCGATCCCGGGTCCGCGGAAGCTCGCGCGCGAGGAGCGGTTCGCCTTGTCATAGGAGGCCTTGAAAATATAGGGCACACCCAGGTGGGTCGTGATCTCCTTGAGCCTTCCGGCAATCTCCTGGGTAAGCCCGGGACTCTCGATGACGCACGGCCCTGCGATCAGGAACAGCGGTTCCCGCGCACCGACTTCATGTCCGGTCAGCTTCACTGCTAGCTGGCTTCGTTGCGCGCGCCGGCCGCGTCTCAGGCCGCCCCGGCCGCCTGCGGCAGCTGCGACGCCCGGTGGGCGCGCGCGGCGCGGATGAATCCCGTGAACAGCGGATGCCCGTCACGCGGGGTGGAGGTGAATTCCGGATGGAATTGCGTCGCCACGAACCACGGGTGATTCGGCAATTCGATTACCTCGACCAGCCCGTCGCGCGAGAAGCCCGAGAAGCGCAGGCCCGACTGCCGGAAGCGCTCGAGGTAATTGTTGTTGAACTCGTAGCGGTGACGATGGCGTTCCATGATGACGTCGCGGCCGAAAATCTCGCGCGCCCTGGTGCCCGCTCCGAGGAGCACTTCCTGCGCGCCCAGGCGCATGGTGGCGCCCTTGGCGGACTCATCGTCGCGTGTCTGCACGCCGTGCACCTGGTCACGCCACTCGGAAATCAGCGCGATCACCGGGTGCGGGGTGGCGCGGTTGAATTCGGTACTGTTGGCATCGTTCAGAGCCTGCACGTGCCGGCCGAACTCCACGATCGCCACCTGCATTCCCAGGCAGATCCCGAGGTACGGCACGCCGTGCTCGCGCGCGTAGCGCGCCGCCTGGATCTTGCCCTCGATGCCGCGTTCGCCGAAGCCGCCGGGCACCAGGATCGCGTCCACGCCCTTCAGCAGGTGCGAGCCATGCTGCTCGATGTCGGTGGACTCGATGTAATGAATGTTGACGCGCGTGCGGCTCTTCAGGCCCCCATGCATGAGCGCCTCGTGCAGCGACAGGTACGAGTCGCGGATCTGCACGTACTTGCCGACCATCGCGATGTCAACCTGGCCGTCGGGATTGGCCTTGGCGCTGACCACCTGACGCCACTCGGCGAGGTCAGTGACGGGCACTTCCAGGCGCAGCTTGTCGACGACGATGTCGTCGAGCGCCTGCTCGTGCAGCAGAATCGGTATCTTGTAGATGTCGTCGCTATCCACCGCCGAGATCACCGCGCGCTCTTCGACGTTGGTGAACAGCGCGATCTTGCGCCGCTGCTCTTCGGGGAGCGGGTGCTTGCAGCGGCACAAAAGCACGTCCGGCTGGATGCCGATGCCGCGCAGCTCCTTGACCGAATGCTGGGTGGGCTTGGTCTTGATCTCGCCCGAGCCGCCGACGATCGGCACCAGGGTCAGGTGTATGTAGACGCAGTTGTTGCGGCCGAGCTCCACGCCGAGCTGGCGGATCGCCTCGAGGAACGGCAGCGACTCGATGTCGCCGACCGTGCCCCCGATCTCGACCATGCACACATCGGCCCCATCCGCGCCGTGCTTGATGCTGCGCTTGATCTCATCGGTGATGTGCGGAATGACCTGCACGGTGGCGCCGAGGTAGTCCCCGCGGCGCTCCTTGGCGATCACGCGCTCATAGATGCGCCCGGTGGTGAAATTGCTGTTGCGCCCGGTGGTGGTGCGCACGAAGCGCTCGTAGTGGCCAAGGTCGAGGTCGCTCTCGGTGCCATCCTGGGTGACGAACACCTCACCGTGCTGAAACGGGCTCATGGTGCCCGGATCGACGTTGATGTAGGGGTCGAGCTTGACCATCGCGACCTTGAGCCCACGGGCTTCGAGGATTGCGCCCAGGGACGCGGCCGCTATGCCCTTGCCCAATGAGGACACGACTCCGCCGGTGACGAATACAAAACGCGTCATATGTTTTAAATCGAGGATTCCCGTCGCAACAGATCATCGAACGCCACGAAGGGCACGACGGGAGTGCAGGTTAGCACACCTGCCGGGCCGCGGGGCGACTCACCCGCCCGCGTTCCACACAAAGCGCGCGCGGCGCCTGCTGGCCGGCCCTGCCTGCACGGACTCATCGAGCCAGCGATCCGCGACGGCGACCAGCCGTCCGCGTGCGTACACCAGCGGCAGCCCGGCACGCTCCGCGAGCGGCACGCGGGCCTCCTGCAGGAGACTCTTCAGCGCGCGGCGCGGTCCGCCGCGCACCGGCCGCAACCGCTCACCACCACGCCGTGAACGCACCTGCAGTGTCCCCGCCAGTGCATCAAGGTCCAGTGGCCCGCGCGCGTCCCCGGCGAGCGACAAGGTCCCCGCGCCGGTGGCAAGCGCCCGCTGCCGGGGCAGACGCCATTGCCACCTGAGCGCGTCGCCGCCCGCGGGCCGAGCGGGGCCGAGGGTCGCAGGGTGCGCGCCGATGCGCAGCAGACCCCCCTGGCGCTGCACGATCGCTCCCGGCCAGGTAACCCGCGGATGCGCGTCCGCGCGCGCCGCCAGCAACGCGCCGGTGATCTCCTGCAGGCGGCGCGCGGGCGGGGCGAGGTACCCGGCGCGGGTGATCCAGAATCTCACGGCGTTGCGCCGGCGCTCCGCCGGCAGCGCGCGCAGCACGGCAGCCGAGAGCATCGCGCCGTGGCTCGCGCGGGCGGCATCGCCGGCGCCCAGCGCCGCGAGCAACCGCTGCGCCTCCGCGGCATGACGCGCTCCGCGCACCACCGTGTCCGCGGCCGCAGGCCAGCGCGCGAGGATCGCCGGCAACACCCGCGAGCGCAGGTAGTTGCGGTCCAGGTGCTCGTCGGCGTTGCTCGTGTCCTCGATCCAGGGCAACCCGCGGCTGCGCAGCCACGCGTGCAGCGTGGCGCGCGGCACCTCGATGAGCGGCCGCACGAGCATCCCGCCCGCAAACGGCGCGCACGCGGGCATGGCGGCAAGGCCCGCGACCCCCGCGCCGCGCAGCAGCTGCAATAGCACCGTCTCGAGCTGATCGTCCTGGTGGTGCGCGGTGAGCAGCAGCTCGCCGGCTTTAAGGACCTCACCGAAGAGCCCATAGCGCGCCGCACGGGCCGCCGCTTCCAGCGACTGCCCGCGCCCGCGTATCACACGCACGCGCCGCACTTGCAGCGGCACGCCGAGCGCGCGCGCTACCTTGCGGCAGTGCCGCCCCCAGCCGCGCGAGTCCGGATGCAGCTGATGGTCGACGTAGATGGCGCGCAGCCGCGTGGGTCTCGCCGGCGGGGCGGCCAGCGCCGCGAGCAGCGCGGTGGAATCCGCGCCGCCGCTGAAGGCCACGCACACCGCGGCATTGGGGAATTGCGGCAGCAGCTGCGACAGCTGCCCCTTGAGCCACCCGGGGCTGAACTGAGTGGCGCTGCCGGCGCGTGCGCCCACGCTTAGTCCATCAGGCCGGCGTTTCGGAGTACACGCCGAAGGCGGCGATCTTGGCGGCGCGCTCGGCGCGCAGCTGATCGCGCGGAATCGCCTCGAGCTGGTCCAGGTGCCGCACCAGTGCCGCCTTCAGGCTGGTCGCAACCGCGGCGGCATCCCGATGTGCGCCGCCGAGGGGTTCCTCGATGACCTCATCGACCAGCCCGAGCTTCAGCAGCCGGTCGGCGGTGAGATTCAGGGCCTCGGCGGCCAGTTCCTTCTTGTCCTGACTCTTCCACAGGATCGAGGCACAGCCTTCCGGTGAGATCACCGAATAGGTGCTGAACTGCAGCATGAGCAGGCGGTCGCACACGCCGATCCCGAGCGCGCCGCCGGAGCCGCCCTCGCCCGTCACGATCGTGACGATCGGGATGCGCAGCACCGACATCTCGAAGAGGTTGCGCGCGATCGCCTCGCTCTGGCCGCGCTCCTCGGCGCCGACGCCCGGATACGCGCCCTGGGTATCGATCAGCGTGACCAGCGGCAGGGAGAAACGCTCCGCCAGGCGCATCAGCCGCAGCGCCTTGCGATACCCCTCGGGCTTGGGCATGCCGTAGTTGCGGCGCACCCTTTCCTTGGTGTCACGTCCCTTCTGGTGGCCGATGATCATCACGGCGCGTTCGTCGATGCGGGCGAGGCCGCCGACGATCGCGCCATCATCCGCGTACATACGGTCCCCGTGCAGCTCGCTGAACTCCGCGCAGATGGCGTTGATGTAGTCGAGCGTGTAGGGCCGGTGCGGGTGGCGCGCGAGCTGGGTGATCTGCCAGGGCGTGAGGTTGGAGAAAATGCTGGTGGTCAGCTGCCGGCTCTTCGCCTGCAGGCGGGCGATCTCGTCCTGGATGTTGACTTCGGATTCCGAAGTCACGTGCCGCAGCTCCTCGATCTTCGCTTCGAGCTCGGCGATGGGTTGTTCAAAGTCCAGAAATGCAACTGCCATGGCGCGAGGGTACCTTACCTGCCGTCGGCAGAAAATGCGGCGCCGGAGGCGGCCGGCGGCGCCCCGTAGATGACCTGCACGGAACCGGCGCCGAACAGCCCCTCCAGATCCTCGAGGAGCTGCGCGCCGGCGCGTACCGTCCATTCGGCGCCGAGCGTCAGCGCGCCGCTGGCATCCGCGCCGCGATACTCGATGGTGATGGGACACGGGCCGCCCACCCAGGGCGTGAGGATCGCCGCGAGGCGCCCGGAAAACGCCGCCGCGTCGGTCTGCGAGGCGTTGATGACCAGGCGCCGCGCCTCCTGTTCGCGCACCTTGTCGAGCTCACTCACGCGCCGCACCGACAGTCGCCAGGCATCGCTGAAATCGTCGAACCGCAGCAGCCCTTCCACCAGCAGCAACGCGTCCTTGGTGATCAGCTCGCGGTGTTTCTGCCAGCTCTCTTCGAACAGCAGCGCTTCAATGCGACCGGTGCGGTCATCGAGCGTCACGAACACGCGCGGGCCGCGCTTCTTCACCTCATCCACGAGGCCGGCGACCGTGACCGGTTTGCCGGCGCCGAAACGCCCGGGCTCCAGCCCCGCCACCGGCCGCTCGCTCACCAGATCCCCGATGCGATGCGACACAAAGCGCGCCAGTGCGGACTCGAAGCGTGCCAGTGGATGACCGGTGAGATAAAGCCCGAGTGTCTCGCGCTCGCCGGCCAGACGCACCGCCTCGCTCCATTCGGGCAGCGCCGCGCCACGCCGCGCCGGCAGCGCGCTCACGTGACTCTCGCTCGCCAGGCCAAACAGATCGTTTTGTCCGGCTTCGTGGGCGCGCGTGTTCTGGTCACCGAACTGCATCGCGGCGCCGAGGCGCTGCATGCTCGTCGCGCGGTTCTCCCCCAGGCAATCGAGGCTGCCGGAGCGCAGCAGCGCCTCCAGCACGCGCCGGTTGACCTTCTGCAGGTCAAGCCGCCGGCACAGGTCCTCCAGGTTGAGATATGGGCCGCGCGCCTCGCGCTCGGCGATGAGCGCCTCGACCGCGCCCTCGCCGACGCCGCGCACCGCACCGAGGCCGTAGCGCACACGCCGCGCATCACGCGCCACGAACTGGTAGCGGGAGCTGTTGACGTCGGGCGGGTTCACCGTAAGCCCCATGTCGGTGCACTCCTTGATGAGCGTCACCACCTTGTCGGTGTGATCCATGTCAGCCGACAGCACGGCCGCCATGAAAGGCGCCGGATGATGCGCCTTCAGGTACGCCGTCTGGTACGAAAGCAGCGCGTAGGCCGCCGAGTGCGACTTGTTGAAACCGTAGCCGGCGAACTTTTCCATCAGATCGAAGATGTGGGCGGCGAGCTGCTCGCGCACGCCGCGTTCGGTGGCGCCACGCACGAACACCGAGCGCTGCTGCGCCATGTCCTCGGCGTTCTTCTTGCCCATGGCGCGGCGCAGCAGGTCCGCACCACCGAGGGTATAACCGGCGAGCACCTGCGCGATCTGCATCACCTGTTCCTGGTACAGGATCACCCCGTAGGTGGGCTTGAGGATGGGCTCCAGGCGCGGGTGCAGGTAATCGATCGGGCCGTCACCGCGGCCGTGCTTGCGGTTGATGAAGTCATCCACCATGCCCGACTGCAGCGGGCCGGGACGGAACAACGCCACCAGCGCCACGATTTCCTCGAAGCGGTCCGGCTGCAGCCGGCGGATGAGGTCCTTCATCCCGCGCGACTCGAGCTGAAACACCGCGGTCGTACGGCAGGACTTCAGCAGCGCATAGGTGGGCGCGTCATCCATCGGCAGCGCGCTGATGTTGAGCGCGGCGGTGCCGGGCGCGCGCTCGTGGTTGATGAGCGTCACCGCGCGTTCAATGATGGTCAGCGTGCGCAGGCCCAGGAAGTCGAACTTCACCAGTCCCGCCGCCTCGACGTCGTCCTTGTCGAATTGGGTGACGACGGCGCCGCCGGAGGCATCGCGGTACAGCGGCGTGAAATCGGTGAGCACCGAAGGGGCGATCACCACGCCGCCGGCGTGCATGCCGGCGTTGCGCGTCAGGCCCTCGAGTGAGCGCGCCAGATCGATGAGGTTCCGGACCTCCTCCTCGGCCTGGTACAGCCGCTGCAGTTCCGGTTCCTTCTCCAGCGCCGCCTCGAGGGTGATACCGATCTCAAAGGGCACGAGCTTGGCGATGCGATCCACGTAGCCGTAGCTCATGCCGAGCACGCGGCCGACGTCACGCACCACCGCCTTGGCGGCCATGGTGCCGTAGGTGATGATCTGCGAGACGCGCTCGGGGCCGTATTTCTGCGCCACGTAGCCGATGACCCGGTCACGTCCCTCCATGCAGAAATCGATGTCGAAATCGGGCATCGAGACGCGTTCCGGATTCAGAAAGCGCTCGAACAGCAGCTCGTGCTCGAGCGGGTCGAGATCGGTGATGCTGAGGCTGTAGGCGACCAGGGAACCGGCACCCGAGCCGCGGCCCGGTCCCACCGGCACCCCGTTCGCGCGTGCCCAGCGGATGAAGTCGGCGACGATCAGGAAGTATCCGGCAAAACCCATCTGGCAGATGACGTCGAGCTCGGTGCCGAGACGCTCCTGGTAGCCGGCGGGCGCCCGCGCACTGGCAGCGAGGCGCTCCCTGAGGCCGCGCGCAGCCTCCTCACGCAGGTACTGCTCGGTGCTCACGCCCGCCGGCAGCGGGTACTGCGGCAGGCGCGCTTCGCCGAGGTTGAGCGTCAGGCTGCAGCGCCGGGCAATCTCCACCGTGTTGGCGAGCGCCTCGGGCAGGTCGGCAAACAGCGCCGCCATCTCCTGCGGGCTGCGCAGGTACTGCTGCCGCGAGTAGCGGCGCACCCGGGTCGAGTCCGCGAGCAGCGTGCCGTCGTGGATGCACACCCGCGCTTCGTGCGAATCGAACTCCGCGGGTTTCAGGAAGCGCACGTCGTTGGTGGCGGCGAGCGGCACGCCGTGGCGCGCCCCGAGTGCCACGGCGGCGGCGATGTAGGACTCCTCGAAAGGCCGGCCGAGCCGCTGCACCTCCAGATAGAAGCGCCGCGGCAACAGCTCCAGCCACCCGTCCAGCAGACGCTCCGCGTCCTGCTCGCGGGCGTTGATCAGTGCACGTCCCACGTCCCCCTCGGTGCCGCCCGAGAGCGCGATCAGCCCGCCAAGGGCGGCGCGCGTCAGCCAGCGGCGCTCGATGCGCGGCGCGCCGTGCTCCTGCCCTTCGAGGTAGGCGCGGCTCACCAGGCGCGCGAGATTGCGGTACCCGTCCTGGGACTGGCACAGCAGCGTCAGGCGCGTCGGCTCCTGACGTTCGCCCTCCTCGCCCACCAGCAGATCCACGCCGATGAGGGGTTTGACGCCGGCCTTGAGCGCCTCGCGGTAGAACTTCACCATCGCGAAGAGGTTTCCCTCATCGGTTACCGCTACCGCCGGCGTGCCGGCGGCGGCCACCGCCGCGATGAGTTCCGGCACCCGCACGATGCTGTCGCGCAGCGAGTACTCCGTATGCAGGCGCAGGTGGACGAAGGCTGGTGACATCGGCGCCGAATTAAGGCTTTAGCCTTGAGCCTGTCAAGGGTTGCAGCTCCTGCCGCACCGGGCTGAAGGAGCGGCGGTGCAGGGGCGAGGGCGGCCGCTCGCGCAGCGCGTGCAGATGCTGGGGCGTGCCGTAGCCCTTGTGCACTGCGAGCGCATACCCCGGGTAGCAGCCGTCGAGTGACTGCATCATCGCGTCGCGACAGGTCTTGGCGAGAATGGACGCGGCGCTGATCGCCGCGACGTGGACGTCGCCGGCAACTATGGCCTCCAGCGTGCATTCGCCCCGCAGGTCCGCAATGCACGGGCAGCGATCGCCATCGACCTTGACATGCGTCGGCCACACCGGCAGCGCCAGCAGCGCCCGGCGCATCGCCAGCAGTGTCGCCTGCAGAATGTTGAGCGCATCGATCTCCTCGCGATCGGCCCAGGCGATGCCGAAGGCGAGCGCGCGCTCACGGATGAGCGGCGCCAGACGTTCGCGCTCGGCGGGGGTGAGCAGCTTCGAATCGCGCAGCCCACGGATGCGCCGCGCCGGGTGCAGGATCACGGCCGCGGCCACCACGGGACCGGCGAGCGGTCCGCGGCCCGCCTCATCAACGCCCGCCACGCGGGTGAAATCGGGCGCGAGCCTCATGACGCGCCTTGCGCGGCAGCGGCCGCGCCGCGGCCGATGAGATCCAGGATCGCCTGCGCGGCGCGGTCCGCGCCGCCACGGCGCAGCACCTGGTGTATCTGCGCGAACTCCCCCTGCAGTTCGCGTACGTGCCGCGGGTCCGCAAGCTCGCCGAGCAGCGCGTCCCCGAGCGCCGCACCCTGCACTGCCTCCTGGAAGAACTCCGGCACCAGGGGCCGCCCGGCGAGCAGGTTCGGTTGCGAGAAATACGGCACCTTGACGAGACCGACGTTGCGCAGCAGAAACGCCGTGACGGCGCTCACGCGGTACGCCACCACCATCGGCCGGCCGGTCAGCAGCGTCTCCAGTGTCGCCGTGCCGGAAGCCACGATGGCGGCGTCCGCCGCGGCGAGCGCCTGCTGCGCCTGACCATCGAGGAGCCTGATCTGCGGTGCACCCGGGACGCGCGCGATCTCCCGCAGGAACACCGCGCGCGCGCCGGCTGAGGCCATGGGCGCGAGGAAGCGGTACTCCGGGCGCGCGGCGGCGATGCGCGCCGCGGCGGCGGCGAACGGTGCTGCGAGCCGCGACACCTCGCCCAGGCGGCTGCCCGGAAGCAAGGCGACGTATGGCGCATCGCGATCCAGTCCGAGCTCGCGCCGCGCGCCGTCGCGGTCGGCCACCAGCGCGATCTCATCGGCAAGCGGGTGGCCGACAAACTCGGCGCGCACGCCGTGGCGTGCATAAAAATCGCTTTCGAACGGCAGCAGACACAGCACCAGATCACAGGCGCGGGCGATAGTGCGCACGCGTTTCTGCCGCCAGGCCCACACCTGCGGGCTGACGTACTGCACCGTCGGGACGCCCGCAGCATGGATGCGCCGTGCCAGCGCTAAGTTGAACTCCGGGGAGTCGATGCCGACGAACACGTCCGGACGTTCGGTGCTGAAGCGTCGCGCGAGCGTGGAGCGCAGCCGCAGCAGGCGCGGCAGGTGCGTTATGACCTCGGTGAGACCCATGACGGCGAGCTCCTCGGCCCCCGCCCAGGACTGGCAGCCGGCGGCCAGCATCTTCGGCCCGGCCACCCCGAAGCAGCGCACCTGCGGCGCCCGCGCGCGCAGCGCCATGATCAGCGCCGCGCCCAGGGTGTCGCCGGAATGCTCGCCCGCCACCAGCCCCACGGACAGCGGCCGCGGGGGCGCGGTCCGCGGGCCGCTCGCGCTCATCGCACGATGCTGCGCGTCGAGGCGTGGATGAAGTCGACGAACGCGCGGATCTCGGGAAACCTGGTTGCCTGCGGTTCGAGGCGCGCCAGCGCGTCCGCGAGCAACAGCCCCGAGCGGTACAGCACGCGGTAAGCGTCGCGGATATTGCGGATCTGCTCTTCGCCGAAGCCGCGCCGCCGCAGCCCTTCAGAATTCACCGCGTGCGGGGCGGCCGGATTGCCGGCGACCATCACATAGGGCGGCACGTCGCGCGTGACGATCGCGCCGCCGGCCAGAAACGCGTGCGCACCGATCTTCGTGAACTGGTGTACCGCGGTGAGGCCGCCGAGGATCACCCAGTCGCCCACTTCGACGTGCCCGCCGAGGGCGGCGCAGTTGGCGAACACCGTGTTGCTGCCGATCGTGCAGTCATGGGCGACGTGCGAATACGCCATGAAAAGATTATCGCTGCCGATGCGCGTGACGCCCTTGTCGTGGGTCGTGCCGCGGTTGGCGGTGCAGTTCTCGCGAAAGATATTGCGGTCGCCGATTTCCAGCCGCGTCGGCTCGCCCTGGTATTTCTTGTCCTGCGGCGCATCCCCCAGGGAGGCGAATTGCAGGATGCGGTTGTCGGCACCGATGCTGGTCGGGCCGTTGATTACGACGTGCGGTCCCACCGCCGTGCGCGCCCCGATCGTCACCCCCGCGCCGATGATGCTGAAGGGGCCGACGCTCACGTCCGCCGCCAGCTGCGCGTCAGGGGAAACGACGGCGCGCGCGTCGATCACCGCGCGGTCTCCGGCGCCACCATCATTTCCGCGTGGGCAACCTCCTGCTCGCCCACCATTGCGGCGGTCGAGAACTTCCAGATACCCCGCAGCGAGCGCTCCAGCTTCGCGGTGAGGATCAGCTGGTCCCCGGGCACCACCGGCTTCCTGAAGCGCGCCTTGTCGATGCCGACAAAATAAAAGCGCGTCTGGTCATCGGGAATAACCTTGGCGGTGATGAAGCACAGGATGCCGGCCGCCTGCGCCAGCGCCTCGATGATGATCACGCCGGGCATGACCGGCCGGCCGGGAAAATGGCCGGGAAAGAACGGCTCGTTGTAGGTGACGTTCTTCAGCGCGCGAATGCTCTCGCCGGGGCGGCATTCGAGCACCCGGTCCACCAGCAGGAACGGATAGCGGTGCGGCAGCTGGCGCAGGATCGCGTCGATGTCGAGTTGTACCGGCTCAGTCATGATCTTCTTCCCGGCCGCTTTTCACTCCGGCGGCGCGCTCCAGTCGTTTGAGACGTGATTCGAGCTGGCCGCTGCGCTTGAAGCGCGCCACCAGACGGCGCCACGCGCCTGCGGCTTCCAACGGAATGGCGCCGGAGTATACGCCGGGCTGTGTGATCGAGTGACTCACCAGCGACAGGCCGGTGATCACGACGTCGTCGGCGATGGCGAGGTGGCCGGCAATTCCCACCGCGCCGCCGATCATGCAGCGCTTGCCGATGGTGGTGCTGCCGGATATGCCGACGCAGGCCGCAAGCGCGCTGTGGGCGCCGATGCGCACGTTGTGGCCGACCTGGATGAGGTTGTCGAGCTTGACACCCTCCTCCAGCACCGTGTCCTCGATGGCGCCGCGGTCGATGGTGGTGTTGGCGCCGATTTCCACATCCGCGCCCACGCGCACGCCGCCCACCTGCGGCACCTTGAGCCACGCTCCCTGCTCGCTCGCGAAGCCGAAGCCGTCACTGCCGATGACCACTCCGGGATGCGCCACGACACGTGCGCCGAGCTGCACTCCGCGGCACAGGGTGACGCGCGCCACCAGGCGCACGTCCTCGGCGAGCACCACGCCTTCGGCAAGGTGACAGTGCGGGCCGATGAAGCAGCGTGCGCCGACGACGGCTCCGGCCCCGATGGTCGCAAGGGCTGCCACCTGCGCGGACGGATCCAGCTGCGCGCCCGGCGCCACGATCGCCGTCGGGTGCACGCCCGGCACCGCAACCGTGACGGGATGCAACACGCTGGCGATGCGCGCGTAGGTTGCGTAAGGGTTATCGCAAATGAGTGACTGCGTCGGGCAGGCGTCGGCGCTGGCCGCGTCCAGCACCACCGCCGCGGCGCGGGTGTCAGCCAGCTGCGGGCGGTAGCGCGGATTGGCGAGAAACGCGAGCGCGCGCTCATCGGCGCTCGCCAGTGTCGCCACCCGCTCCACGCGCGTCTGCGGATCGCCGCGCAGCTCGCAGCCGAAGCGCACCGCGAGTTCCCCCAACGAAACCGCCATGGCCGTTTGCGATCCGCCGCGGATGCGCGACCCGCCGCTGCGGCGCAGGCCCTTAGTGCGCCTGCGGCTTCGCGGGCGCCGCCGGCTTCGGAGCGCCCGCCGGTACCCCGGCACGCGCCTGCAACGCCGTCAGAATCGCCGGCGTCAGGTCGATGGCCTGGGCGTAGGAAATGGCGGCTTCCGCACTCAGGATCAGGTCGTAGCCCTGGGCCTTGGCGTAAGCGCGCACCTCCTCGCCGAGGGTGCGCTGCAGGCGCGACAACTCCTCGTTGCGCCGCGCGGTGAAGTCGTCCTGCAACTCGCCGCGTGCCCGTTCGAAATCGCGCGCACCGTCACGCAGGTCCTTCTCCGCGCGAGCGCGCTGATCCTCGGTCATGGTGGCGCTGTCCTTCTGCAGCTTTTCCTGCTTGGCCTTCACGGCCTGGCCCTGCGCCTGCAGGGTGCGCTCGCGCGGTGCGAACTCGGAGCGCAGGGACTCCTGGATGGCCTTGCCCTGCGGGGACTCTTCCAGGAGCCGCGCCGGATCCACGATACCGATCTTGGTCTCGGCCCATGCGGGCGTCACCGCCAGCGCCGCACCCACTGCGATCAAACCAACCACCAACTTAGCTGTAGTCAGACGCTTCACGGAACTACCTACCTCGTGTTTGCAATTCATGTAAATCCAGTGCCCCCGGCTAAACCCCTAGTATCGCGTAGAACGGCTCCGGTGGCTGCCTTAAGTTCAGAACGCCTGGCCGACTGAAAACTGGAAGGTTTCCGTTTCATCGCCCCAGGTAGTGATGCCGTCGCCGTTCTTGGCGTTCAGGGGCAGGCCGAGACTGAACCGGAACAGACCCAGTGGGGCGAGCCACTCGACCGCCACGCCCACGGAGCGTTTGAGGTTACTCAGCTTGAAGTGGTAATCCTCCGGGGTCACGCCGTCGGGCCCGAAGAACTGCAGCTTGTTGCCGGTCTGGAACACGTTGCCCATGTCGAAGAAGGCGCTCACCCGGGCGGTCTGTGCCCATTTGGCCGGCATCGGGAAGATCAGTTCGTTCTGGTTCACGATGCGCAGGTTGCCGCCGTAGGGGTTGCCGAACTGGTCCTTCGGCCCCATGCGGCTCTCCCGGTAGCCGCGGACCGTGTCCGGGCCGCCGCCATAGAACTCGCGGTACGGCGGAATGGCGGTGGTATCCCCGAGCGGGGCGCCGTAATCCACCCCGGCACGTATCGACAGATTCCACCGGCCCCATAGCGGTATGTACTTCAGGAACGCGTAGTTCGCGATGTAGTACTGCACGTTGCTGCCGGGCACGGTCGCCGACAGCGAAATGGTCTGACGCATACCGCGATCGGCGAACAGCGTGCGGTTGCGCGTGTCCCAATCCCAGCCCAGCACCGCCTCGGTGGTCGTGAAGGTCGTGCCGTAGAACACGTACTCGTTGTTGCTCGCGTCGTCGTGCGCGAGACGGCTGAAGGAGTGACCGTTCTGCTGCACCCATTGCGTCGCCTGCTCGGCGCTGGACAGTGAATTGGTGAGCAGTGAGGAGCTGTCAAAGGCGAAGCCGGCGCGCAGGTACATGAACTCGGTGATCGGATACGCCCAGGTCGGACCGAAGCTTAAGGTGCGCGAGGAGAAGTTCGACGAGGACGAGACGAACTGCGTGACGTCGCTGTAGCTCACCGACAGGGAGCGCTGCAGGTTGTCGATGCTGGTGTACGGGTTCGTGTGCGTGATGCTGTAGACCTTGCTGAAGGCGCCGCCGTTGAGACTCACCGCGATGCGCTGGCCGGTACCCAGGAAGTCCGCGTCCGCGAAACTGCCGTTCAACATGAACTTGTAGGTCTCCGAGTAGCCGATGCCGCCGGAGAGCTGCGACGCCGGGCCCTCCTCGATCTTGTAGTTGACGTCCACCAGGTCCGGGGAGCCGGCCACGGGGGTGGTCTCGAAGTCCACCGATTTCACGTACGGCAGGCGTTGCAGGCGCTGCTTGGAGCGCTCCAGGGAAGTGTTGGACAGCCAGCCGCCTTCCAGCTGGCGCATCTCGCGCCGCAGCACCTCGTCGTTAATGCGGTTGACGCCCGAATAGGTGATGTTACGGACGTAGACGCGGCTGCCGGGGTCGACGAAAAAGGTCAGCGACACGGTGTGGTTGGAGTTGTCGGCGGTCGGTACCGGCTCGACCTTGGCGAAGGCATAGCCGTCGCGCCCCATGCGGTTCTGCATCAGCTCCTGCGAGGAGGTGATGAGCTTACGGTCGAAGATATCCCCCGGGTGCACCAGCACCAGCCGCTCGAGCTCCGCCTGCGGCACGACGAAGGTGCCTGCCAGCTTGATCTGCGAAAGCTTGTAGACCTGGCCTTCATCGATGTTGACGGTGATGAAGATATCTTCCTTCTCGGGCGCGATCGCCACCTGGGTGGAGTCGATCTGGAAGTTCGCGTAACCGCGATCCATGTAGTAGTTGCGCACCTTTTCCAGGTCGCCCTGCAGCGACTCGCGTGAGTAGCGGTCATCCTGCTTGTACCAGGACAGCCAGTTGGGAGTCTGCAGCTCGAGGGTCCCGAGGATCTCCTTCTGCGGGAAGCGGGTATCGCCGACGAGGTTGATCTGCCGGATCTTGGCGCGCGCGCCTTCCTTGATATCGATCTTGATCTTGACGCGGTTGCCGGCCTCCTCTTCGACCTTGGCGTCGATCTTCACGCCGTACTTGCCGCGGCTGAAGTACTGGTCGGTGAGGTACTGGGTAACATCGTCGAGCACGCTGCGATCGAAGGTCTTGCCGGTCGCAAGCCCCACCCCGCGCAGCGACTTCTGCAGATCCTCGGTCTTGATGTCCTTGTTGCCGGTGATCTCGAAGCTCTCGATCGAGGGGCGCTCGATCACCACCACCACCAGGGTGTTGCCGTCGCGGCGCAGCTGCACGTCGCGGAAAAAGCCCGTGGCGTACAGCGCGCGGATCGCCTCGCGCACCCGCGCGGCCGAGAGGTGATCGCCGATGTTGACCGGCAGGTAGTTGTAGACCGTACCTTCGGAGACCCGCTGCAGCCCCTCGATGTGGATGTCGCCGACAATGAAGTCCGCCACGGCCGGCGGCGCCGCCGGCGGCGGTGCCGTGATCTGCGGCTGCTGCGGCGCCTGCGGCTCCTGCGCCCACGCGAGCGCGCCGTGCACGCTGAGCACTGCACCCGCAAGCAGCACGCGGGCGAGCAGCCACGCCTTCATGCCTGAACCCACAATCTTCTTGTCATCGCGCACCCGGCGCCTCAACTCTCACGTTGCACTATTCGAGGTCTGAAGACTCGCGCCTTCAGGAAATTCACACCACCCACGGCCTGTGGTCGTCGCGTCAGCTGAACTGGCGCGCAATATCGTTATACAGCGCGACCCCCATCAGGACGATGAGCAGCGCGATGCCGACCTGCTGTCCGAAGGCCTGGGTGCGTTCGGAGAGCGGACTGCCCTTGAGCCATTCCACCAGCTGAAAGAGGATCTGCCCGCCGTCGAGAATCGGAATCGGCAGCAGATTGAGAAAGCCCAGCGACAGGGAAATCAGCACCAGAAACCCCAGGAATGGCGTCACCCCCGCCTCCGCCGACTCGCCGGCGAATTCGGCGATGGACAGTGGGCCGCTTAAGTTTTTCAGCGACACGCGTCCCTCGACCATGCGGGCAAACAGCCGCGCCTGCAGCAGCGTCATGCTCCAGGCCTCGGCGTTGGCGCGCGTGAACGCCGCGAGCGCCGAGAGCTGCGTGTGCACCAGCATGCCGTCGGGGTACTTGCCGAGGCTCTGCGGTGCGACGCGGATGCGGCCCGTGCGCTTGCCGCCAACTTCATCGCTCGCGACCTGCAGCTGCACCGTGCGCGCCACGCCGCCGCGCAGCAGCTGCAGGCTCACGTGGGCCCCGGGGCGCGCGCTGATGTAGGCAACCAGGTCCTGGAAGTCGTGCATCGGCACGCCATCGATGGCGACGATGCGATCCCCGGCAACCAGTCCCGCGCGTGCCGCCGGCCCGTCGGGCATCACCTTGCCCACCACCGCCGGCACCGGCGGCGTCCAGAACTGGAACCCGAGGCCGCTAAACAGTTCCGAGGGTTCGGTGAGGCGGCGCCGCTCGGCCGGGTCGGGCACGCTCAGCACGGCCGCGCGCGTGTCGCCCTTGAGCCCGCGCACGCTGAGGGTGACCTGGCCGCGCGAACTCATCGCATCCAGAAGTCCGAACACTACGTCGCGCTCACCGCTCACCGCCGTGCCGTTGACGGCGCGGATTTCATCGCCCGAACGCAGGCCGGCGACATCCGCCACCGAAGCCGCCGTCACCTCCCCGACCAGCGGCTTGACCTCGGTCGTGCCGCTCGCCCACAGCATGCCCCACAGCACCAGCACCGCGAACAGGATGTTGAAAGCCGGTCCCGCGAGCAGCACGACGATGCGCTGCCAGTGCGGGCGACGGGTAAAGGCGCGCGCCAGGTCGGCCGCCGGCACCGGCCCTTCGCGCTCATCCAGCAGTTTCACGTAACCGCCGAGGGGCAGCGCCGCCAGTACGTATTCGATGCGGTCGGCTCCGCCGATGTGCGTGAACAGCGGGCGGCCGAAACCCACGGAAAAGCGCAGGACCTTGAACCCCAGGCGGCGCGCGACCCAGTAGTGCCCGAACTCGTGCACCGTGACCAAAAGGCCCACGGCGATCAGGAACCACAGTGCGTACCAGAGCAGATTCATGCGTGAGCGTCCCTTATCGATCCGGTTCTTATCGTGCCAATAATCCGCTCACGCGCGCGCCGTCGGCCTTCCGCGTCGGCTGCCAGCACCTCCGCCAGCCCGCCGGGCGCCCCCCCGCTGACCCGCTCCATCACGGCTTCAATGACCGCCGCGATGCCGGGAAAGTTCAATCTGCGCTCCAGGAAAGCCTGCACCGCGACCTCGTTGGCCGCGTTGAGCACCACCGGATGCAGGCCACCGGCGCGGCCCGCCGCCTGCGCCAGCGCGAGGCAGCGGAACTTATCCAGGTCAGGCGCTGCAAAATCGAGCCGCCCGACCTTCAGCAGGTCGAGGAATTCTACACCGGAGTCGATCCTCTCGGGCCACGCGAGCGCGTGCGCGATCGGCGTACGCATGTCCGGAGCGGACAACTGCGCCAGCATCGAGCCGTCAACGTACTCCACCAGGGAGTGCACGATGCTCTGTGGATGTACGAGAATCTCGATCTGCTGCGCGCTCAACCCAAACAGCACGCGCGCCTCGATCAGTTCCAGTCCCTTGTTCATGAGGGTGGCGGAGTCCACCGAGATCTTGCGGCCCATGACCCAGTTGGGGTGCGCGCAGGCCGCCTCGGGGGTGACCGTCTCCAGTGCCGCGCGCGGCAGATCGC
This sequence comes from uncultured Gammaproteobacteria bacterium, assembly GCA_963718865.1. Taxonomy (GTDB): domain Bacteria; phylum Pseudomonadota; class Gammaproteobacteria; order Steroidobacterales; family Steroidobacteraceae; genus 13-2-20CM-66-19. Next base: position 73,573 of record CAVRAE010000004.1, read on the forward strand.
GAAACGGTCCGCCGGAAGCGGTCAGCAGCACGCGCTTGAGACCCGCGGGCGGCACCCCCGGGGTGCTGCCGGCGGGCAGGCACTGGAAGATGGCGTTGTGTTCGCTGTCGATGGGCAGCAGCGTCGCCCCCGAGCCTTGCACCGCGGCCATCAGCAACGGGCCCGCCATGACCAGCGACTCCTTGTTGGCGAGCAGCAGGCGCTTGCCGGCGGCTGCCGCCGCCAGCGTCGAGGCGAGACCCGCGGCGCCGACGATCGCCGCCATGACGCATTGCACCTCGCTCAGGCGCGCCAGTTCCTCGAGCGCACCGGGTCCGGCGAGCAGGCGCGTGCCGCTGGCCGCGCTGCCGAGCAGCTCGCGCAGCTGCGGCAACGCCGCCGGGTCGGCGAGCGCCGCGTAGGCCGGGCGCAGGGCGAGGATCTGCTGCGCCAGTTTCACTGCGTTGGTGTTGGCGGCGATCGCCACCAGGCGAAAGCGCTGCGGATGGCGCGCCACGACATCAAGCGTGCTCTCGCCCACCGAGCCGGTGGAGCCGAGCACCGCCACGCCGATCTGCGCGCCCGGGGTGTTCACGCGATGACTCCCATGAGCGTAAGTCCCAGCAGCAGCACGGGCGCCGCCCCGGTCAGACTGTCGATCCGATCCATCACTCCGCCGTGTCCTGGAAATACGTGGCCACTGTCTTTGATTCCGGCGAAACGCTTCAGCAGGCTCTCCGTGAGATCACCGACGATCGAGAATCCCACCGCGGCCAGACACAACGGCAGGAACACCACCAGCGGGATGCGGAACCACACGCTGCCGGCAACGGCCACCAGCGCACTCACCGCGGTGCCTCCCAGCACTCCCTCCCAGGTTTTCCCCGGCGACACTTCCGGGGCGAGGCGGAGGCGGCCGAAGCGCCGGCCGCAGAAAAAAGCGCCGATGTCCGCCACCCATATCAGCAGCAGCAGGAACAGCGTCCACTGCGCCCCGTGGGGAACCACCAGCCGCAGCCGCACCAGCGCGAGCCACGAGGGTACCAGCGATAGCACGCCGGCGGCAGCCGCGGCCCACACCGTGACCCGCTGTGGCGCGAGCGCGATCCACAGCAGCGCCGCGAGCCACCACAGCACCGCGACCGCCAGCAGCAGGTCGCGCCCCTGCACGCTCGCCGAAAACCGGAAGGCCCCATACAGCAGCAGCGCGATCAGCAGCACGTACGCGGCGCGCAGCGCCGGTTGCGCCGCAAGGCGCGCAAATGCCGACCACTCCCACGCGCCGGCCAGCACCAGCAGCGTGGCCACCGCCACGGTGGCCCACGCGGGCAGCCACAACAGCACCGCCAGCAGCGCCACCGCCAGCACCACCGCGGTCACGATTCGCTTGCGCAGCCCCTCGGTCACGATGCGTGGCCAGAGGCCGCGGAGCATTGCGCGGAGGTCTGGCCAAAGCGCCGCTCGCGGTTGGCAAAGAAGCCAAGCGCGTCCTCGAAGTCCGCCAGCGCAAAGTCCGGCCACAGCTTCGCCGTGAAGTACAGCTCCGCGTAGGCGAGGTTCCACAAGAGGAAGTTGCTGATGCGCTGCTCGCCGCCGGTGCGGATCACCAGGTCCGCATCCGGAACGTGCCCGAGCGCGAGCGCCCTGGCGAAGCGCTCCTCCGTGATCTCTTCCGGGCGCAATGCTCCACTGGAACACTCTCTCGCAAGGCTTTGAGCTGCCTGGATAATATCCCAGCGTCCACCGTAACTCACGGCGACCTGGAGCTTCAGTCCCGGGTTGTCCGCGGTGCGCTTCTCGGCGGCAGCAATCCGCGCCTGCAGACGCACGGGGAGACTTGCGCGCTCACCGATGAAACGCATGCGCACGTTCTTCGCGTGCAGCTCGGCGAGCTCGCGCTCGAGGGACTCGACGAACAGGCTCATGAGGCTGCCCACTTCCTCGGCGGGCCGCCCCCAGTTCTCGCTCGAGAACGCAAACAGCGTCAGCGCGCCGATGCCACGGCTGCCGCACTCGCTGATGCACATGCGCACGGGCGCAAGTCCGGCCTTGTGGCCGGCGATGCGGCTGAGTCCGCGCGTCTTCGCCCAGCGGCCGTTGCCGTCCATGGTGATCGCGACGTGTCGCGGAAGCGGGTTGGAAGCGGCGCCGGGCATCAGACCTGCATGACCTCCTTCTCCTTGGCGGCGAGCAGCGTCTCGATATCGGCGACGTGCTTGTCGGTGAGCTTCTGCACCTCGCCTTCGGCGCGCCGCTCGTCGTCCTGCGAGACCAGCTTCTCCTTGAGCATTTCCTTGATGTCGTTCATGACATCCCGGCGCACGTTGCGCACCGCGACGCGCGCATTCTCGGCGTCGTGCCGCAGCATCCTGGTGATCTCGCGGCGGCGCTCCTCGGTGAGCGGCGGCATCGGAATCCTGATCACCGTGCCGGCCGTCATGGGCGTAAGTCCCAGGTCCGACTTGAAGATCGCCTTCTCGATCGCCTGCACGACGCTCTTTTCCCACGGCGAGATCACCAGCGTGCGCCCGTCTTCGACCGCGATGCTGGCCACCTGCTGCAACGGCACTTCCGAGCCGTAGTAGTCGACCTTCAGGTGCTCGACCAGGCTCGGGTGCGCACGCCCGGTGCGCAGCTTCTTCAGATCCGACTGGAATGTCTGTACGCACTTGGCCATGCGCGTAGCAGCGTCTTTTTTCAGGTCCTCGAGCATGGTGCAACTCCTGGCCGCGTGCGCGGCTCACTCAAACGTAACTGCCGTACCCACGTCCTCGCCGAGCACGATACGGGTCAGGTCCCCGGAATTGTTGAGATTGAAGACCCGCAATGGCAAGTGGTTGTCGCGGCACATGACGATGGCGGTGGCATCCATGACGTTAAGCTTGTCGGTGAGCACCCTGTCAAACGACAGGTGTGTGTAGCGCACCGCGGCGGGGTTGCGCACCGGATCGTCCGAGTACACGCCGTTCACCTTGGTGGCCTTCAGCAGCACGTCGGCGCCGATCTCGATGGCGCGCAGCGCCGCGGCGGTGTCGGTGGTAAAGAACGGATTGCCAGTGCCGGCGGCGAAAATGACCACCCGCCCCTTTTCCAGATGCCGCATGGCGCGGCGGCGAATGTAGTCCTCGCAGACCTCGTTGATACGGATCGCCGACATGACACGCGTCGGCATCCCCAGGCCTTCGAGCGCGTCCTGCATGGCGAGCGCGTTCATCACCGTCGCGAGCATGCCCATGTGATCGGCGGCGACGCGATCCATGCCGGCGCGCGCCAGTCCTGCGCCGCGGAAGATGTTGCCGCCGCCGATGACGGTTGCGACCTGCACGCCCATCTGCACGATGTCCTGCAGCTCCCCGGCGATGCGCTTGATCACCACCGGATCAATGCCGTAGTCCCCGCCGCCCATCAGGGCCTCGCCGGAGAGCTTCACGAGGATCCGCGCGTAATGCGCCCTGGCTTGCGTCATGTCATTTCCCCCAAGACTTCCGACGGAAAAAACCCCGCGCGCGGCGGGGTTTGGTCCTTGACACCTTAAGGCCGCCGCGGTCAGTGCCTGACCGCGGGAGTCGCGTTCTTCACCTGCGCCATGACCTCGGCGACGAAATCGTCGTGCTTCTTCTCGATGCCGGCGCCAACCTCGAAGCGCTCGAAGCCAAGGACTTCGGCCCCGGCCGCCTGCAGCAGCTTCTCGATGGTGATGTCCGGATCCTTCACGAACGGCTGGCCACTCAAGGTGAGTTCGCTCAACGCCTTGCGCAGCCGCCCCTCGACCATCTTGGCGACGATCTGCGGTGGCTTGCCCTCGCCCTGCGCCTGCTGCGTCAGGATCTCGCGCTCCTTCGCTACCACGTCCGCGGGCACCTGCGCCGCCGACAGGTAGCGCGGATTGCTCGCCGCCACGTGCATCGCCAGGTCATAGGCGAGCGTCGCCGGACCGCCCCTGACCGCGACCAGTGCACCGATGCGCGTGCCGTGCACGTAAGCGCCCAGATGCTCCGGCGCGGACAGCGCGGCAAGGCGGCGCACGCTGATGTTCTCGCCGATCTTCGCCACCAGCGAGCGACGCCGCTCCTCGATGCGCTCACCGTCCGGCAGCGTCATCTCGCCGAGCGCCGCCAGCGTCGGCGGCTGCACCGTCAGCGCGCATTGCGCCACGGCCTGCGCGAAGGCGCGGAAGTCCTGCTCGCGGGCCACAAAGTCCGTTTCGCAGTTGACCTCCACCATCGCGGCGGCGTGCGCATCCGCGGACCTGGCGACCACCACCACGCCCTCGGCGGCGACGCGGGTCGCCTTCTTGTCGGCCTTGGCGAGTCCCTGGCGGCGCATGAGATCGGCGGCCGCATCCAGGTCGCCCTTGGTTTCGACCAGCGCCTTCTTGCACTCCATCATGCCGGCGCCGGTACGCTCGCGCAGCTGTTTGACAGCCTCTGCCGTGATGTTCATGTCACTCCCCGCCGCGTCCTCTGCGACGGCCCGCACCTTCGGCCGGCCGGCGCACCGCAACGGGCGGCGTCGGCACGACACCGGCGGGAACCAGGCTCTCGGCGCTGTCCTCCGCGTCCAGTTCCTCGTCCTCGACCAGCGGCTCGGCCGCCTGCCCGGGCAGCTGCGCGGCGGTGGCTTCCTGCCCGGGTGCCGGTGTCGGCGCCTGCACGGCGGCGGCCGGGCGGCGGCGCGCCGGCGCCGCTTTCTTGCGCACCGTCGCCTGCGGACGCTGCCGGCCGCGGGCGGCCTTCTTGCGCGGGTTGCCGGCCTCGTCGAGCTCGACGAACTCGTCCTCGCCGACCGCCACCTGCGGCACGGATTCCTTGCCCTCGAGCACCGCATCGGCGATGCCCGCCGCGTACAGGTGGATGGCGCGCATGGCGTCATCGTTGCCCGGGATCACGTAGTCGATGCCATCGGGTGAGCAATTGGTGTCGACGATCGCCACCACCGGGATGCCGAGCTTCTTCGCCTCGTGGATCGCGATGTTTTCGTGACCGACGTCGATCACGAACAGCGCATCGGGGAGCGACTCCATGTGCTTGATGCCGCCCAGGCTTCTCTCGAGTTTGTCCATTTCGCGCCGCAGCTGCGTCGCTTCCTTCTTGCCGCGCTTGTCCAGCGCGCCGGAAGCAGCCAGCTCGGTGATTTCCGCCAGCCGCTTGATGGACTGGCGGATGGTCTTGAAGTTGGTGAGCATGCCGCCGAGCCAGCGCTGGTTCACGAACGGCTGCGATGCGCGCTGCGCTTCCTTCTGCACCGACTCGCGCGCCGAGCGCTTGGTGCCAACGAACAGCACCGTGCCGCCGTCACCGATCACGCCCTTGATGAAGTGCGCAGCTTCCGCATACATCGGCTGCGTCTTCTCGAGATTGATAATGTGGATCCGATTCCGCTCACCGAAGATGAACGGAGCCATCTTGGGGTTCCAGAAGCGGGTCTGGTGTCCGAAATGGACTCCCGCTTCCAGCATCTGTCGCATGGACACGCCGGCCATGAAAAAACTCCTGTGTGGGTTAAGCCTCCGCGCATCCTCGTGGCCATCCCCGACGTTGATCGGGGACACCCAGCCACTGAGGTAACGATGCGCGTGTGGGTTGCGTTGCCAAAAAAGGCCGCGCTTTATACCATGAAGGCCCCGTCGGAACAACGCCTTACGCTTGGTCTGCGAGTCCCTTGCGCACCCCGCCCTGCAACCCCATCTCCCGCGCTATGAACGTCACTATCAAGACCCCGGAAGAACAGCAAAAAATGCGCATCGCCGGCCGCCTCGCGGCCGAGGTGCTCGACATGATCGGTGCCTACGTGGTGCCGGGGGTCACGACCGGCGAACTCGACCAGCTATGCCACGACCATATCGTCAAAGTGCAGCATTCGGTCCCGGCGAATCTCAATTACCGCGGTTTTCCCAAGACCATCTGCACTTCGGTGAACCACGTGGTGTGCCACGGCATCCCGAACGACAAGCGCCTGAAAGCGGGCGACATCGTGAACATAGATGTGACCGTGATCCGCGACGGCTTCCACGGCGACACCAGCCGCATGTATTTCGTCGGCAAGGCGCCGCCGCATGCCCAGCGGCTCGCCGAGACCTGCTTTGAGGCCATGTGGCGCGGCATCGGCACGGTGCGCCCGGGCACGCGCCTGGGCGACATCGGACATGCCATCCAGAGCTTCGTCGAGGCGCGCGAATTCTCGGTGGTGCGCGAGTACTGCGGCCACGGCATCGGGCGCGTGTACCACGAGGACCCCCAGGTCCTGCACTACGGCGAGCCGGGAACGGGCTTCGAGTTGCAGGCCGGCATGACCTTCACCATCGAACCGATGGTGAACGCAGGCAAGCGCCACGTGCGGCTGCTCCCGGACGGCTGGACCGTCATCACCAAGGATCACTCGTTGTCGGCGCAGTGGGAGCATACGGTGCTGGTCACGGACAGCGGCGTGGACGTCCTGACCCTCCCCGCGGCTTAGGCGGCCGCAGTAGTGGACCAGCCCGGGCCAGCACCAGCCGCGATAGCCCCTGCAAGCCCGTGGCCGCTACTGGCCCGACTGCCCGCGCAGCTCGCCGCCGCGCGCGAGAGCGCGCCGTGGCGTGAGCTGCTCGCCAGCGCGCACGCGGAGCTCAAAGCACGCTTTCTCGCCGACGAGCCGGTTGAGGAGCTGGTGCATGCGCGCGCCGCGCTCATAGATACGACTCTGCGCCAGGCGTGGAGCCTGCACAGTGCACCGCGCGCCTGGGCGCTGGTGGCAGTCGGCGGCTACGGGCGCGGCGAGCTGCACCCCTGCTCGGACGTCGACCTGCTGCTGCTCGCGCCGGGACCGGCGGACGATGCGGGGCGCGCTGCCGCCGAGCGGCTGGTCGCATTCCTGTGGGATATCGGACTGGAGGTCGGACACAGCGTGCGTACCGTGGCGGAATGCGCCGCGGAGAGTGCCGCCGATGTCGGCGTCATGACGACGCTGCTCGAGGCGCGGCTGCTGGCGGGGGATGCCACCGTGTACGCCGGGATGCGCGCGGCGCTCACTCCCGAGCGGCTGTGGCCGGTGCGGCGCTTCTTCGATGCCAAGGTGCGCGAGCAGGCCGAGCGGCACTTAAAGGCCAACGACACGGCGTACAACCTGGAGCCGAACGTCAAGACCGGCCCCGGGGGCCTGCGCGATATCCAGACCATCGCCTGGGTCGCGAAACGGCACTTTGGTGCGCAGACGCTCGAGAGCCTCGCGACCCACGGATTCCTGACCGGCGCGGAGCTGCGGCGTCTGCGGCAGGCGCAGGCCTTCCTGTGGAAGGTGCGCTTCGGCCTGCACGTGCTCACCGGGCGGCGTGAGGACCGGCTGCTGTTCGATCACCAGATCCGCCTCGCGAAGAGCTTCGGCTACGAGGACGCCTCCTACACCCTCGCGGTCGAGCAGTTCATGCAGCGCTACTACCGCACGGTCATGGACGTGAGCCTGCTGAATGAGCTGCTGCTGCAGTTGTTCCGCGAAGCGATCCTCTCGGAGAGCGAGCCGCCGCGGCCGCTGAATGCGCGCTTCCAGGTGCGCAACGGTTCGCTCGAGGCGGTGAACGATGAGGTCTTCGCGCGCAGCCCGTCGGCGCTGCTCGAACTGTTCGCGCTGCTGCAGCAGAACCCGCAAATCAGCGGCGTGCGCGCCCCGACCATGCGCGCCGTCACCCGCAACCTGTGGCTCATCGACGAGGAGTTCCGCCAGAACCCGCGCCACCATCGGCTGTTCCTGGAGATCCTGCGCTCGCCGGTGGGAGTCACCCACGAACTGCGGCGCATGAACACCTACGGGGTGCTGGGACGCTACATCCCCGCCTTCGGCCGCATCGTCGGACGCATGCAATATGACCTGTTCCACGCCTACACGGTGGATGCGCACACGCTGTTCGTGGTGAGCAACCTGCGGCGCTTCGCCATCCCGCGCTACGACCATGAGCTGCCGGAGGCCTCGCGCGTCATGCAGCAGCTCCCGCGCAGCGAGATTGTCTACCTGGCTGCACTTTTTCACGACATCGCCAAAGGGCGCGGCGGCGATCACTCCGAACTTGGCGCCGTGGATGCCGAGGCGTTCTGTCTGGAGCAGGGGCTCTCCCCCTACGACGCACGGCTCGTCGCCTGGCTGGTGCGCAACCACCTGCAGCTGTCGCTTACCTCGCAGAAGCAGGACATCGGCGATCCGGAGGTCATCAACGCCTTCGCGCGCCGGGTCGGCGACGAGGCGCACCTCGACTACCTGTACGTGCTGACCTGTGCCGACGTGCGCGGTACCAATCCGCGGCTGTGGAACTCCTGGAAGGCATCGCTGTTCCGCGACTTCTACCAGCGGGTGAAGCGGGCGCTGCGCCGCGGGCTTGAGAGCCCGATCGACCCGGAGCACCTGGTGCGTGAAACCCAGGACGGCGCGCGGCGCCTGCTCATCGAGCGCGGCGTCAGCGAGCCGCAGCTCGCGCTGGTGTGGTCGCGCTTCTCGGACGGCTACTTCCTGCAGCATTCCCCGGAAGAGATTGCCTGGCACACACACCTGCTGGCCGAGCGCGAGGCGGATTCCGACGATCCACTGGTGGCGCTCGATCCGCGCAGCCTGCGCGGCACCACGGCGGCGCTGATCTACGCGCGTCCGCGCCGCCATGGATTCGCGCGCACCACCGCGGCGCTCGACCAGCTGGGGCTCAATATCGTGGATGCGCGCATCACCCCGACCGGCGACGGCTTCAGCCTCGACCTCTACCACCTGCTGGAGGACGACGGCGCACCGATCACCGACGTCGACCGTCAGGAAGAGATCGAGGCGGCACTGTGGCGCTCGCTGCGCGGTCCGGCCGACGCGCCGCTGGTGGTGTCACGACGCGCGCCACGGCAGGCGCGCATGTTCAACACGCCGACCCAGATCTCGCTCAGCGTCGACGAGCGCAACCGGCGCTCGGTGCTGGAACTGACCTCCGGCGACCGCCCGGGCCTGCTGTGCGAGGTGGGTAAGGTGCTGATGGAAGAGCGCGTCGAGTTGCAGGCCGCCAAGATCATGACGGTCGGCGAGCGCGCCGAGGACGTGTTCTACATCACCGATCTGGACAACCGGCCCTTGAGCCAGCCGGCCGCCGAACACCTGCGTGGCCGCCTGGTGCAGGGGCTCGGGGCCGATGCACTGCAGACATCCACATGAGTACCATCGAAAACCTCAAGGCCACCATCGATGCCGCATTCGAGCGGCGCGCCGAACTCAACCCGCAGAATCTGCCGGCGCAGCTGGCCACCGCCCTCGAGGAGTGCCTGGAACTGCTCGACAGCGGCGGCGCGCGGGTCGCGGAGCCGGTCGCCGGCCGCTGGGTCGTCAACGAGTGGCTGAAAAAAGCGGTGCTGCTGTCTTTTCGCGTACGCGACAACGTCGCCATGGAGGCCGGCTACACCCGTTTCTTCGACAAGGTGCCGCTGAAGTACGCCGGCGCCACCGACAGCGCGCTGCGCGTGGGCGGCGCGCGCATCGTGCCGCACGCGCTGGTGCGGCGCGGCGCCTACATCGCCCCCGACGTGGTGCTCATGCCCAGCTACGTGAACATCGGCGCTTACGTGGGGGCCGGCACCATGGTCGATACCTGGGCGACGGTGGGCTCGTGCGCGCAGATCGGTCGTAACGTACACCTGTCGGGCGGTGTTGGAATCGGCGGCGTGCTCGAGCCGCTGCAGGCAAGCCCCACCATAATCGAGGATGATTGTTTTATCGGCGCACGCTCCGAGGTCGTGGAAGGGGTGATCGTCGAGGCCGGCGCGGTGATCTCCATGGGAGTCTTCATCGGCCAGAGCACCCGCATCTACGATCGCACCACCGGCACCATACTGCAGGGACGCGTGCCGGCCGGCTCGGTGGTGGTATCCGGCACGCTGCCCGCGGCGGACGGCCGTTACAGCCTGTACTGCGCGGTGATCGTCAAGCGTGTGGATGCACAGACGCGTGCCAAGACCTCCGTCAACGAACTGCTGCGCAGCGCCATACAGGCCTAGCTTCAGAACTTGTAGCGCACGCCGATGGTGGGATTGATGTTGGTGGTGTTGATGTAGTTGAACGCGAGCCCGGCGTGTACCGCGCTGTACATTGCGCCCGCGTAGACATCGAAGTGCACGTTGAACCGGTAGTCGGCGTCGAAGGAGAAGGCCTCGAGGTTGCCGCTGCAGGCGCTGTGTGCGCTGCTCGAGCAGCCAGCCTGGCTGAAGGAGCCATAGGCGCTCTGATGCGCGCCGTAGTAGGCAGCGGTCAGCTCCAGCCGCGGCATGACGCTGTAGCGGACGCCGGTCCAATACACCTGCAGAATCTTCGGCTGGTTGTAGGCGGTATTGTTGAGGTACGCCAGCACGTAATCGCCGCTGTCGCTGATGCCGGACTTAAGAGGCGTGGCGGGATTGGCGTACCTGATGTACTCGTATCCGCCGAAGAGTTTGACGGCGCTGAGTTGGCAGCGTGCCATGAGCGCGTAGGCCTGGTTGTCGGATACCGTGGCGGCCAGGGAGTCCGACAGCGTGTCTCCCGCGGGCAGCGATGCCGCCTGCGGTGCCGTCAGAGAACTCGCCGTTATCGAGCTTCTTACCCTGGAGTAATAGGCATCGACGTCCGCAGCGGCGAAGCTGCCACCCACATCCGCCTGCAGGGCGCTGCGGCCTGCGCCGTCGGACCCGTTGAACCTGTACAGAGCGCCGACGTGCAGCCGCTCCCCGAAGGGCAGCACATACTTCGCCGTTGAGTCGAGCCGGTTGTCCTCGCTGCTGCCGCCGCCGACGTAGGTGTTGGAGGCGCCGAGCAGGCCAAAGGCCGTCGACATGTAGTTGGGGTCGTACTTGATTGCTCCCTCGGCAAGCAGGGTCACCTGCCGACCGAAGGTCAGGGCACCGAACTCATCGGATCTGAAACCAGCAAATGCGGTCTGCAATGCCTGCCCGGCGGAACTGCCATCGACGCCGACGCTCTGCTGGGTGAGTGATTTGCCGTTGTTGGCCGCCAGTGACTTGAGTGAATCGGCGAGCTGCCCTGACTGCGGGTTGAAGAACGTCTCGATCTGGAAGACCGCCGCCCAATTGCCGCTGAGCGGCTCGCTGCCCTGCAGTCCGACTCGCGACTGGCCCATGTTGCTTGGCGTCAGTCCGGTGACCGACTGGTAGCTGTTCTGCCGCACGATGTTGCCGCTGGCGGCTGGCCGGTAAGGGCTAAAGGGCGCACTGTGCGTGTCGTATTGAAGGCCTATATCGACAACGCCGTAGAGCGTAATGCCGCTCCACGTCAGGCTGTCCCCGGAACCAACACCCGGGCCGGTCTTCTGCTGGGCCGCGGTTGGCGCGGCGCCCGCAATTGCGACGAGTATCAACGCCAGCCACCCGCGCCACTGGGGGATCGCATCCTGCGGAGTCGTCCCGATCAATTATCCCAAACTCCCTGACGGCGCCGTATCGGCGACGCAGGCAGTATCAGCGCCCCGAGGTTATGCGGTCAGTCGCGCAGCGGTCACAAAGTGGTTTCCGGGTGAGCGGCCGTACGGCATCAGCTGCTCGCCCGAGGACGTGAGTGGCGCGCCATCCCCGCCGCGTCCGCCGCGCTGTCAACACCACCGGCGCCACGAGGTGAGCGCCTCGCCTTTCAGGGCAGGGCGTTGGGGTCGGCACGCGGCTCGGGCGGCCCGGTGGCGGGCACCGTGGCGCCGATCGCGAAGTTCAGGTCCGACTCGCGCGTCAGGACCTCGTAGCGTGCGGTGGTGGCACCGATCTGTGCCTCGGTCAGCTCAAGCTGCGCCTGGCTGAGCTCCACGATCGAGCTGCTGCCCACGCGGTAGCGCGCATCGGCCAACTGGTAGGCCGTCGCCGCGTAGCGTGCCAGCTGCTGGTTGGTACGCAGCCGCTCGCGCGCGTTGTTGAGGTCGAGCCATGCCACGCGCGTGTCACGGCTGATGTTGTCCTCCGCGTTACGCAGCGTTTCCGCCGCCGCGCGGGCACGCAGCTCCGCCTCGTGCTGACGCGCGGTATACAGCCCGCCGGCGAACACCGGCACGCTCACCTGGATGCCGCCGGCACTGTAGTTCGCGGGCAGCCGCGCATCGTGCGAGGGGGAGTTGCCGGCCGCGACCAGGGCCGACACCGTCGGCAGCCGGGCATCGCGCAGCGACAGGGCCAGACGCTGCGCGGCATCGCGCTGGTCGCGCAGGCCGGCGAGTTCGGGCCGGTCCCTGAGCGCCTGATCGATGAGCGGTGCCACGTCGGCGCCCGCCGGTACCGGTACGCGCGCCTCATCGGTGAGGCTGAAGCTGCGCTGCTCACGGTAGCCGAGCACGGTCGAGAGTGTCGCGAGCGAGGAGTCAACATCCGCCTGCGCCCGCTGCACGAGCAGCCGCGCCTGCTCGAGAGCGACGCGCGCGAAACTCACGTCGAGGTCGGACTTGAGCTTATTTTCCGCCAGCAGGCTGACGCGCTCGAACAGCAGCTGCCGGGTATCGAGCGTCTGGCGGGCCACCGACTCGACGGCCTGCGCCTGCAGCGCGCCGAAGTAACTGTGATCGACCTCCAGCAGCACCTGCTCGCGCGTGGCGAGCGAGGTCTGCTCGGCGGCGCCCGCCTGCAGGCGCGCGCTGGCGGCGAGATTGGTGGTGCGCCCGAAGTCGGTGATCAGTTGGCTGAGATTGGCGCCGACGGCGCTGCGGCTGAACACCGAGGGGTTGTTGATGCCGCCGGCCATGAGGCGCGTGTTGTCCGAGTCGGCGTGCACCACATCCCCGAATGCGGTGATTTGCGGCAGCAGTCCGGAGCGCGCCTGCAGGTACACCTGCTGCTGCGCCTGCGCCTGGAGGGCGGCGGCGGCGATCTGGGGATGATTCTCAAGCGCGATGGCGTGCGCCTGCGCGAGCGTCAGTGCCACAGTCGTACCGGCGGCGGCCGCAGCGCGCGCCTGGGCGGCCGCGTCCGCCGCCCTGGGCGGTACTGCGGGAGTCTGCGGCGCCGGGGGCTGCTGAGCGTAGCCCGCCGCTGCCCAGGCGCTCAGCACGAGCAGGAGCGCGTAACTTCTCACGCGGCCACCGGCGCTTCTTCGTGGCGGTGCACGATGTAGTAGGCGGCCGGCACGATGAACACCGTCAGCACCACCGACACCAAAAGCCCGCCGATGATCGCGCGCGCCAGCGGCGCGTAGGCCTCCGTCCCGGTACCTAGCTTGAACGCCATGGGCATCAGTCCGATCAGCGTCGCGAGGGAGGTCATGAGCACCGGCCGCAGCCGTACCCGGCAGGCGAGCGAGACGGCCTCGCGCAGCGCGCGGCCTTCGCGCCGCAGGCGGTTGGTGAACTCGACGATGAGGATGCTGTTGGAGACCACGATGCCCACCATCATGACCACCCCCATGAGCGACATGACGTTGAGCGTGGTGTCAGTCAGGAACAGCGTGAGCAGCACCCCGGTGAGCCCGGTCGGTACCGCGAGCAGGATCAGGAGCGGATCAATGAACGACTGGAACTGCGCGACCAGGATCAGGTAGACCAGCACCGTCGCGAGGATCAGGCCGAACCCGAAGGCGCTGAAGGAGGTGCGCATGGCCTGCGCCGAGCCGCGCACGGTGATGCGCACCCCCTCGGGCAGCTTGGTATCGCGGATAATGCGCTCGACGTGACTCAGGACGCCGCTGATGTCCTCGCCCGCGGGCGCGACGTACACGTCCATCACGCGGCGCAGCTGGTAGTGGTCCACCTCCGTGGGCGCATTGATGTGGGTAATGCTGCTCACGGTATCCAGCTGCGTCGCCAGCAGCGAATGCGTGCCGCGCAGCGGCACGGCGCGCAAGTCGGCGAAATTGTGGATGATGTTCTCGGGGTACTGCACCGTCAGCAGGTAGTCGTTGCCGGTCTTGGGATCGACCCAGTAGGACGGCGCGATCATGCCGTTGGATGTAAGGGCGGTAATGACGTTGCCCACCACCTCCTTCTCGTCCAGTCCCAGCTCGCTCGCGCGCACGCGGTCGATGTTGAGCTTGAGGGCCGGGTAGTCGAGGTCCTGCGGCAGCAGCACGTCACTGACCCCGGGCAGCGCCGCGGCCCGGTGCTCGATCTGCGCGGCCACCGCGTGCGCCGCCTCCATGTTGGTACCGCTCACCTGCACATCGAGCGGCGCCGGCAGCCCCAGATTGAGCACCGCGTCCACCAGGCCGCCGGTCTGGAAGTAGCTGCTGAGCACCGGCAGCTGACGCTTGAGCTGCGCGCGCACCCGGTCCATGTACTCGAAGCTCGAGTGTGAGCGGCTGTTCTCCAGGCCCACCTGCACGAAGGCGGTATGCGGCCCGGAGTTGGGTGTATAGATGGAGGAGAATCCCGGCGTGCTGCCGATGTTGGACACCAGGATCTTGAGCTCCTTAGGCGGCACGACCTCGCGCACGATCTGCTCGACTTTGCCGACCAGCTGATCGGTCAGCTCCAGACGTGTGCCGGTAGGCGCCTTGAGGTTGATGACGAACTGCCCGGGATCGGTGCGCGGGAAGTAGGTCTTGCCGATGAGCGGATACAGGGCGAGCGACAGCAGGAAGATGCCGGTGATCGCCAGCACCGTCGCCGCAGGACGCAGCAGCGCGCGCGCCAGGCTCGCCTCGTAGCGATCGAGCATGTCGCTGAAGCGGCGATTGAAGTTGTGGTTGAAGCGCCGCGCCGCGGCCGCAAGACCGCCGCGCCCCGGCGGGTCGCCGGCGACCTCCGCGGATAAGGCGTCCTCGGTCGCCGCGTCATCACGTTTTGGCGCATGTGCGTGCCCCTCGATGAGGTGCGCACAGAACAGCGGCACCACCGTCATGGCGACGAAATAGGAGGCGAACAGCGACAGCACCACCGCCAGCGCCAGCGCGGTGAACAGGAAACGGCTCACGCCGTAGAGGAAGATCACCGGGAAGAACACGATGGCGGTCGTGAGCGTCGCCGCGAGCACCGGCAGCTGCACCTCCTTGCCGCCGCGCTCGGCCGCCGCCGCCGGGGCCTCGCCGAGCTCGATGTGGCGAAAGATGTTCTCCAGCACCACCACGGAGTTGTCGATGAGGCGTGAGAAGGCCAGCGCCAGACCGCCCAGGATCATGGCGTTGATGGTGCTGTCGCCGAAGGACAGCGCGATGAACGCCGCCAGCGCCGACAGCGGGATCGACAGGAACACCGCCACCGTGGCGCGCATGCTGCCGAGGAACACCAGGATCATGACCCCGGTCAGTAGCAGGCCGATCAGACCCTCGTGGATCAGGTTCTCGATGGCGCTGCGCACGAACTGCGACTGGTCGAACACGACCGAAGCGATCAGCTGCTTGGGCACGTCCAGCAGGTTCTTGACGCCGCGGCGAATGCCGTCGACGACCGCGATGGTGTTGGCATCACCGCCCTGCTTGAGCACCGGCAGGTACACCGAGGGCTGGCCGTCGACGCGCACGATGTTGTACTGGATCTGGGAGGAATCCTCGGCCTTGCCGACGTCCTGCACCAGCACCGAGGCGTTGCCCACGGTCTTCAGCGGCAGGCGGTTGATGTCCGCCATGGCATCGACCTGGCTGTTGGCGTACAGGTTGTAGTCGTACGGCCCGATCTTCACGTCTCCTGCGGGCAGGATCAGGTTGGCATCGTTGACGGTGCGTACCACGTCCATGACCGACAGCTGATGGGCCTGGAGCTTGAGCGGGTCGACGTACACCATGATCTGGCGGTAGCGGCCGCCGAAGGGTTGCGGTACCGAGGCGCCGGGCACGTTGGCGATCTGGTTGCGCACGTCGTACTGCCCCAGGTCGCGCAGACGCGCCTCGTTGAGCCCGGCGCCCTTCAGCGTCACGAGGCACACCGGCAGGCTCGAGGCGTCGAACTTGAGCACTACCGGCGGCAGCGTGCCTGGAGGGAGCTTGCGCAGGTCTGCGAGTGCGAGGTTCGCGATGCTGGTGACGGCCGAGTCGGCGTCGAACCCCGGCTGGAAATAGATCTTGATGAGGCTCACACCCGGGAGCGAGCGCGACTCGATGTGATCCACGCCGCTGGCGAGCGTGAAGAAGCGCTCGAAGCGCCCGGTGATGTCGGTCTCGATCTGCTCCGGCGGCATGCCGGAAAAGAAGGTCGCCACCACCACGACCGGAATGCGGATCGGGGGGAACAGGTCGACCGGCATGCGCACGACGCTGGTGACGCCGACCACGCAGGTGATCAGGCAGATGACGATGATGAAGTACGGATACCGCAGGGCGAAGCGGGACATGCGCGGGCTCCGCTAGTAGGACGGTGAGGCCGCGCGCAACTGGCGCACAGCGATCATTCGCGTGCCAGGGGCGCCGTGAGGCGCGGCTCGACTTTCTGACCGACCGGAACCTGTTCCGGGTTGCCGATCATCACCAAGTCGCCTTCGTGCAGGCCGGCGAGGACCTCGTAGCGCGAGGGCGTCTCCAGCCCGAGCTGCACGCGGCGTTCCGCGACGCGGTGCGCGTCATCGACCACCAGCACGCTCTTGCCACCGGACGGCAGCGCCTCGATGGGGATCGCGAGTGCGTGCGGCCGTTCATCGATCTTGAGGTTCACGGTCGCGTACATACCAGGCACCAGTTCGAGATTGGGGTTGGGCACCTCCATCTCCACCACCATGGTGCGGGTGCTGTCGTCGACCTTGTCGGAGAAGCGCTTGATGCGGCCGCTGAAAACCCGCCCGCCGAGGGAGTCGACGCTCACGTTCACCGGCGCATCCAGGTGGATGCCGCGCACGTAGTCCACCGATACCGGGAAATCCAGTCGCAGCAGCATATTGTCCGACACCCGCACCAGCGGCTTGGCCTGAGTGTCGGAAGCCGTACCGGCCTGGATCAAAGACCCCGGATCCGCGTAGCGCTTGGTGATCACGCCGCCAAAGGGGGCGGTGATGCGCGTGTAGGCAACCATGGTCCGATACTTGTCCACGTCGGACTTGGCGGCCGCGAGCGCGCCCTCCGCGGTCGCGTCGCGAGCCTCGGCCGTATCCAGGTCCTGCTGCGCGATGAGGTTCGGATGGTCCCTGTTGACGGCCACCAGGCGCGTGTAGGCAAGATGCGCATCCCGGTAGTCCGCCGCGGCGCGCCGGTGCGCGGCCAGCGCGTGATCAAGATCGTCGGTCAGCTCCGGCACCTCCAGAACCGCCAGCAGCTCTCCTGCCTTGACGCGATCGCCGATGTCCACCTTCATCTGCTGCACGTAGCCGGACACCTTCGCATGCACCTCGACCTCGGTGTAGGGCCGGAACTCCGCCGGGAAACTGATCTGCCTGAACAGGTCCTCGCGTTCGACGCGGGCCACCGCCACGACCGGCGTCCCCGGTACAGCCAACGCTGCCGCCCGCGCCGCGTGGCCGTGCCAGGCGCGCGCGATCAGGATGCCGGCGACGACCGCGACGACCAGGATCGTCAGGCGCCAGCGCTTGTTCATGGTGTGTGATCAGCGGCCAGGGGTTGTTTGACGCGGAAGGTACTGCCCTTGCCCGCGACGCTCGTCACCTCGACCACCGCGCCGTGCGCCGTGCAGATCGACTTCACGATTGACAGCCCGAGGCCGGCGCCACCCTGCTCGCGGGAGCGTGAGCCGTCGACGCGGAAAAAGCGCTTGAACACGTGCGGTAAGGCTTCAGCGGGGATGCCGATGCCGTTGTCCGCGACGTCGAGCACCGCATAGCCGTTGTCGCGTCTGACGCTTAAGGCCACCCGTCCGCCGCTGGGGGTGTACTTGATGGCGTTGTCGAGCAGGTTGACCACCACCTGCTTCAGGCGCGCACGATCGCCTTCCACGGTCACGGCCGGTGAGGATTCACAGGCGACGCTCACGTGCTTGTCTTCGGCGAGCAGACTCATCTGGTCGGCGGTGGTCGCGGCAAGCTCCGTCAGGTCAAAGCGCACCCATTCCGAGTGCGCTTCGCCCGCATCCAGCCGCGAGAGCGCGAACAGCCCCTCGACGATTTCCCCCAGGCGCTCGACCTCTTCGAGCACGCTGCCTAGCGCTTCGCGCGTCTCAGGTCGCAGCTGTGCATCCTGCGCGAGACTCTCCAGCTCCCCGCGCATCACGGTGAGCGGCGTGCGCAGCTCGTGCGAGGCGTCGGCGACGAACTGCTTGGAACCATGAATCGCCTCCTCCAGACGGCTGATCATGTGATTGAGTGACACCGACAGGCGTTCGAGCTCATCGCCGCTGCGCACCACCGGCAGGCGCTCGCTCAGGTTGTGCTGGGTGATTTCCTCGGCCTTGCGGGCCATGCGTTGCACCGGATCGAGCGCGCGCCGCACCAGCACGAAGCCGCCGGCGACCGCCACGCACACCGCGATCGGCAATCCGATCGCGAGCATGATCAGCACGTGGGTAAGAGTCGCTTCGATCGACGCGCCGGCAGCACCGACCTCCACCCGATAGCGTGTGCCATCGGTACCGGTGGCGGTGAGCGTGGCAATGAGCAGCGAGCCTGCGGGCAGGCGCACCTTGCGCGACTTGCCGGCGGCATCGCCGGCGCCTAGTGGCGGCACCCGTGCCGGATCGAAGTGCGCGTCCTTCGTTACTCCGGAGGTATACACGAGCTGCCCGTCGGCGCGCGTGATGCGGATGAAGCGGTCGTTGGCCTCCGGTGAGTACAGGTTCTCAACCTGGGCGCGCACGGCCGGCTCGTCATTGGCGCTGGCGTGCGCCAGCAGCGTAGCGGCGATCTGCCGCGCACGCCGTGCCTGGGTGTCGAGCAGGTTCGCCTCCAGGTAGTGTTGCAGGAAGAACAGTGTCAGCACCCCCAGCAGCACAAACACGATGGTCAGCACGCCCGCGTACCAGGCCACCAGACGCAAGCTCAGGGAGCGCGTGTTCACGTCTCGGCGCTTTCGCCGAGGCCGTAGCCGACACCACGCACGGTGCGGATCAGCTTTAGCGGGAACGGATCGTCCATCTTGCTGCGCAGGTGGCGCACGTAGACGTCCACGATGTTGGTGAGACCCTCGAAGCTCTGGTCCCACACATGCTCGATGATCATGGTGCGCGAAAACACGCGTCCGGGATTGGTGGCGAGGTATTCAAGCAGCGCGTATTCCTTGGGCGTCAGCTCGATCTTGCGCCCGGCGCGCCGCACCTGCTGCGTCAGGCGGTCGATCTCAAGGTCCGCAACCCGCAGCACGCTCGCGCGCGTGACCGGCCCACGCCTCAGCAGCACCTTCACCCGCATGACCAGTTCGGCGAATGCGAATGGTTTGGTGAGGTAGTCGTCAGCGCCCGCCTCGAAGTTTGCCACCTTCTCCACCGTCGCATCGCGCGCCGTGAGGATGAGAATCGGCACCTGCTGGTTCTTGCGGCGTATACGGCGCAGCAGCTCCGCGCCGCTGAACCCCGGCAGCATCAGGTCAAGGATGATGAGGTCGTAGTTAAAGGCGTCGGCCATTTCCCACCCCGCTGGCCCGTCCGCGGCGACGTCCACGGCGTAGCGCTCGGCCCTGAGCGCGCGCGCCACCAGCTCCGACACCTTCGCTTCATCTTCGACGAGCAGCATCCGCATGGGCTGACTTCCCTCACGAGGAGGGCTTATGAAACCACGCCGGGATTAACGTGCCGCCAACGCGCGATTAAAAACCATTCAGAATCAAAGTAAAGGTAACTCAATGATTCATAAGACATTTAAATCTGCCTGCCGGGGTGTTTACGCCGCGATCGTCATGAAACCGTCACATGACTGAATTGCAATTGTCATATGAGTGAACCAGAGTGTGCGCGCCCCCTTCGGGGGGGCGTGGCGTGGCATGCACGCATCGCCCTTAAAGGGCGAATGCGCGCCCCGGCACTTCGTTGTTTTTCGCCATAAAACACAGGAAACCTGCAGATGATACCTATCAGACCCAAATCGCTCCGTCGCGCGCGCCCCACCGATGTGAGTGCATCCAAAGCCCGCCGGCAGGCGGTCCGTATTGGGGGTGCCTGTCTTCTGTTGGCTTCACTGGCTGGCGCGGGTCTCGCGCAGGCGCAGACCGCGGTCAGCAGTGCACCCGCGAAGTCCGACAGCCTCACCTGGAACGGCATCACGCTCTACGGAATCGTGGATGTGGGCCTGAGTTACGAGACGCACGGGGCGCCGGCGAACGATTATTTCCCGGCCGGCATTGAAGACATCGTCCAGAAGAACAGCAATGGCTCGGTCACTGCCGTGACACCAAACAACCTGAGCCAGTCGCGTATCGGGCTTTCGGGCAATGAGCCGATTGCCGGGGACTGGGCGGGCATATTTCGGGTCGAGACCTACTTCAACCCGCAATCGGGTGACATCTCCGATGCGCTGAAGTCCCTCACCCAGAACAACGGCCGCTCGGCCGTCAACCAGACGACGAACGTCGACTCGAGCATCGCCGGACAGCTCTTCGGGGTTGCCTACGCCGGATTCAGCTCCCCGACGGTCGGCACCTTCACGTTCGGCCGTCAGACGACGAATCTCGCCGATGGCATTTCCAAGTACGATCCGCTGTTCACCTCGAATGCGTTCTCACTGATCGGCTTCTCCGGCACGACCGCAGGCGGTGGTGACACAGAGGATCGCCGCCTGGATGAGATGGTGAAGTACGTCGGCAAGTACGACTGGGCGCACGTCGGGGCGCTGTACCAGTTCGGCGGCCACAGCGGCAGCACCAACAGCGCCTACCAGTTCACCTTCGGCGGAGAGTATGCCGGCTTCTCAGCGGACGCCTACTACTACAAGAAATACAACGCCGTGGGGGTGTCGGCGCTCAGCGCCGCGCAGGTGGGTGATCTCACGGCCACCGGCACGCCGCCGGTGCTCGGCGCGCTGGCCGGCTCGGGACTGACGGTATCCAATTCCCTGTCCGGTACGGTCTCGGACAACGCCACGTACGGAATCATGGGTCTGTACGCGCTCGATGCGTGGAAGTTCTTCGGCGGCTACGAGCACATCACGTTTTCCGACCCGAGCAACCCTTACAGCGCCGGTCAGGACATCATCGGTGGCTACAAGCTCGCCTTCGTCAATGTGCAGGTCGGCCCCAAGTCCACCTTCGTCAACGATAAGATATTGCAGGTGTACTGGGCAGGCCTGAGGTACGCGGTGACGCAGGACTTCGAACTGGGCGCCTCCTACTACGGCTACAAGCAGAACAGCTACGCCTCGGGAGCCGATGCGGGTTGCTCGAGCGCGGCGATCTCCGGCGCCTGCAGCGGCACGGAGTCCGCTGTCGGCGTGCTGGCTGACTACCACTTCAGCAAGCGCTTCGACGGCTACGTGGGCGGGTTGTGGACCTCGGTTTCGGGTGGCCTGGCGAACGGCTACCTGCTGAACACCTCCACCGTCAGCACGAGCGTTGGTGTGCGCTTCAAGTTCTGATACGGAAGTTCACACACGGACGACGCCGTCCACGGAAGGACGGATGATCGGGCCCGCGCAAGCGGGCCCGATCGTTTTTGGGGGACACCGAATGCGCTCAGCAGCGCAGCCGGCCAAAGTCCCTGCGCCAGCCTCGCATTGAAGTGCTCGGCTGCCGAGGTGATCGGAACAGATGCGCATCGAGCCCCGCCTTTGGCCGGCGGAAACGCAACTGCTGTCCGCGAAAATCGCTTCCTGCGAATTTCGGCCCATTA
Source organism: uncultured Gammaproteobacteria bacterium (assembly GCA_963718865.1). Lineage (GTDB taxonomy): Bacteria > Pseudomonadota > Gammaproteobacteria > Steroidobacterales > Steroidobacteraceae > 13-2-20CM-66-19. Next base: position 95,126 of record CAVRAE010000004.1, read on the forward strand.
ACTAGCCGAAGCGTCCGGTGATGTAGTCCTCGGTGAGGCGGTAGCGCGGGTTGGTGAACACCCGATCGGTCTCGCCCACCTCGATCAGCTCCCCGAGATGGAAATACGCCGTGCGCTGCGAAACCCGCGCTGCCTGCTGCATCGAGTGCGTCACGATCACGATCGCGTACGACTCGCGCAACTCGTCGATAAGGTCCTCGATGCGGGCGGTCGCGACCGGGTCGAGCGCCGAGCAGGGCTCGTCCATGAGGATGACCTCCGGCTGCACGGCGATGGTGCGCGCGATGCACAGGCGCTGCTGCTGGCCGCCGGATAGTCCGGTACCGGGGCTCGTCAGGCGGTCCTTCACCTCGTCCCACAGCCCCGCGCGCTGCAGGCTCGTGCATACCATGTCATCCAGCTGTGCGCGGCTGCGCGTCATGCCGTGGATGCGCGGCCCATAGGCGACGTTGTCGTAGATGGACTTGGGGAAGGGGTTGGGCTTCTGGAACACCATGCCGATGCGCGCGCGCAGCTGCGCGGCATCCTGGGCCGGATCCTGGATGTTGTGGCCATCGAGAAGGATGGTTCCGGTCACCCGGGCGCCCGCGATAGTGTCATTCATGCGATTCAGACACCGCAGGAAGGTCGATTTGCCGCATCCCGAAGGGCCGATCATCGCCAGAACCTGGCGTCGGCCGACGTCGATGGTCACGCTCTTCAGCGCCTCCTTCGGGCCGTAGAAGACGCTCACGTCGCGGCAGGAAAACACCGGATCGTCGACCGTGGCCTGACTGGCCGCGCTCCCCGCGCCCGCCGCGGCCGAGGCCGGCACGTGCACGCGGCCGCTCGGTTTCAGGTGCCGCAGTACGCCGACGTCGCCGTTGCCCTGGCTTGTAGCCGCATCGGGTGCGCGCGGATCTGGTTGACGGGGTTCGGTTGGCTCGCTCATGGAGGCTTAGCCGAAGCGTCCGGTGACGTAGTCATCGGTGCGCCGGTTCTTCGGAGCCGTGAAGATCTGTTCCGTGGGCCCGATCTCCACCAATTCCCCGAGATACATGAAGGCGGTGAAGTTGGACACGCGCGCCGCCTGCTGCAGATTGTGGGTGACGATGGCAATGCAGTAGCTCTCGCGCAGGCTCTGCAGCGTCTCCTCGACGCGCAGGGTCGATATGGGATCAAGCGCTGCCGTCGGCTCATCGAAGAGCAGGACCTCCGGACGCAGCGCCAGCGTGCGTGCGATGCACAGGCGCTGCTGCTGGCCGCCGGAAAGACTGCGGCCATCCTCGTGCAGCTTGTCCTTGACCTCCTCCCACATCGCCCCGGCGCGCAGCGCCTCCTCGACCCGGTCGGCTAGCTCGCTGCGCGATATGCGCCGCGACAGGCGCAGCCCGAAGGCCACGTTGTCGAAAATCGACATGGGAAACGGCGTGGCCTTCTGGAACACCATGCCGACGCGGAATCGCAGGCTGGCCGCGTCCACGTTCGCCGCGAGAATGTCCTCGCCGTCGAGCAATACGCCGCCGGTCGCGCGGTGCCCCGGATACAGGGCATAGATGCGGTTGAACACCCGCAGCAGCGTCGATTTGCCGCAGCCGGATGGGCCGATGAAGGCCGTGATCCGCCGGTCCGGCAGAGTGAGATTGACGTCCTTGAGCGCCTGCACCTGGCCGTAATAGAAATCCAGGTGCCGCACCTCGTACTTCACCGCGGCGGTCGCGGCTACGGCGGCGCCGGGCGGCGAGGCTGCGGCGCCCATCAGCGCTTGCCTCCCTGGGCGAGCGAGGACACCACCACGCGGGCGGCTACGCTGAGGATGAGGATGCTGAGGGTGATCAGCAGCGCCCCGGACCAGGCGAGGTGTTGCCAGTTCGGATACGGACTGAGCGCGAACTGGAAAATCACCACCGGCAGATTGGCCATCGGGGCGCCGAGGTTGCTGCTCCAGAACTGGTTGTTGAGCGCGGTGAACAGCAGCGGCGCCGTCTCGCCGCTGATACGGGCGATGGCGAGCAGCAGCCCCGTGACAATGCCGCTGCGCGCCGCCGGATAGATGACGCTGGTGATGGTGCGCCACGGATACGCGCCCATGGCGGTGGAAGCGTCCTTCATGCCCTGCGGCACGAGATTCAGCATGTCCTCGGTGGTGCGCACGGTCACCGGGATGGCAATGATCGCCAGCGCCACGGCTCCCGCGATCGCCGAGAAGTGCCCCATGCGGATCACGAGCAGCTCGTAGACGAACAGTCCGATGATGATCGAGGGCGCCGACAGCAGCACATCGTTCACGAAGCGGATTACCGCGGCGAGGGTTGAAGTGCGCCCGTACTCCGCAAGATAGGTGCCCGCGAGCATGCCCACGGGCCCGCCGATAAGAATGCCGATGAGCGTCATGACGACGCTGCCGTAAATGGCATTCAGCAGGCCGCCGCTGCTGCCCGGCGGGGGCGTCATGTCGGTGAACACGCTCAGCGACATGCCGCCGATACCGTTCTTGATCAGCGTCCAGAGGATCGCGCCGAGAAAGAACAGGCCGATGGCGGTGGCCACGCCCGACAGGCTCAAGGCCAGCAGGTTGTAGAACGTGCGCAGCGCGCGGCGGCTCATACGGAGGACAACGCGCGACGGTCGAGCCGCAGCAGCATGAAGCGCGCGGCCGCGATCACCGTGAAGGTGATGAGAAACAGCAGTGCCCCGAGCGCGATGAGCGAGGAGGTATACAGGTCACCCACGGCCTCGGTGAACTCGTTGGCGATGGAGGCCGAAATGGTGGTCCCGGGGGCAAGCAGCGAGGAGCCGATGCGGTGCGCATTGCCGATAACGAACGTCACCGCCATGGTCTCACCGAGCGCCCTGCCCAGGCCCAGCATGACGCCGCCCATGATGCCGGTGCGCGAATACGGCACCACCACCTGCCAGATCACTTCCCAGGTCGTAGCCCCCAGTCCATAGCCGGACTCCTTCAGCACGTCCGGCACCGTTTCAAACACGTCGCGCATGACCGCCGATATGAACGGGATGACCATGATGGCGAGCACGAAGCTCGCTGTCAGCACGCCGATGCCGAACGGCGGCCCCTGGAACAGCTTGCCGACCAAAGGCAGCGGACCGAGCACATCGATCAGCCACGGCTGCACGTGGCGCTGCAGGATCGGCGCCAGCACGAACAGTCCCCAGATGCCAAAAATAATGCTCGGGACCGCCGCCAGCAGCTCAATCGCGGTCCCCACCGGGCGTTTCAGCCACGCCGGCGCAAGCTCGGTGAGGAAAATGGCGATGCCGAGGCTGACGGGAATGGCGAGCAGCAGCGCGAGGAACGAGGTGACGAGCGTGCCGAACACCGGCGCCAGTGCGCCGTACTCGTCGGTCACGGGATTCCAGATCTCGCGGGTGAGAAACGCGAACTTGAAGTGCGCGAAGGCCGGCCATGATCCCACCGCGAGCGATACGGCGACGCCGCCCAAGAGCAGCAGCACCAGCAGCGCTGCGGCCAGGGTGCAGCCGCGGAAGAGCCGCTCACGCAGCCGCTGGCCAGCCGCCTGCGCTGGATTTATGGCCGGCACCGAATTCATCGCGGACGGCAACCTGTCACCCGTGGCCCTGTGTCATGTGTCCACAATCCCAGCTGCGGCCCGTCCCCGCGCTCACAGCTGCGCGGCACGCCGCCGCGTCGCAAGCGCACGCGAACCGCTGGGCGCGTCCACATGCCATGCGCGGCGCGCCGCCCTGGGCAGGTTACTTTATTTCGGTTTTCCAGGTTGCCCGCACCAGCTTGATCAGGCTGTCCGGCAGCGGCACATAGTCCAGATCCGCAGCCATCTTGCCGCCGCTTCTGTACGCCCAGTCAAAGAACTTCAGCGCCGTTGCGGTCGCCACCGGGTCCGGGGGCGTGCTGTACAGGAGGATGAAGCTCGCGCCGGTGATCGGCCAGCTCTTCGCGCCCGGCTGGTTGGTGAGTATCAGATGGTAGCCCGGCGCGTGCGCCCAGTCGGCGTTCGCGGCTGCCGCCTGGAAACTTTCCGCATTCGGGGCGACGGTCTTGCCCGCCGCGTTTACCAAGTCCACGTACGCCATCTTGTTCTGCTTGGCGTAGGCGTACTCGACGTAGCCTATGGCGCCGTCGGTCTGCGTCGTCATGTTGGCGACGCCCTCGTTGCCCTTCGCGCCGATGCCCAGCGGCCACTGCACCGAGGTGTTGGCGCCGACGGTGTCATGGAATTTCGGGTAAACACCCGCCAGATAGTTCGAGAACAGGAAGTTCGTTCCGGACCCGTCCGAGCGGTAAATGGGCGCGATCGCCGTGGCCGGCAGGGCGAGCTTCGGGTTGGCCTTGCGGATGCGCGGATCGTTCCACCTGGTGATTTCGCCAAGATAGATGGCCGCGACGGTCACGCCATCGAGCACCATCTGGCCACCCTGCACTCCCTTGACGTTCACCACCGGCACGACCCCGCCGATGATCATCGGGAACTGCACCAGGCCCGCCTGCTGCAGGTCCTTTTCTTCCAGCGGCATGTCGGAGGCGCCGAAGGTCACGGTCTTCGCCTTGATCTGCTTGATGCCGCCACCGGAGCCGATGGACTGGTAATTCAGACCCACGCCGGTCTGCTGCTTGTACGCGTCGGCCCACTTGGAGTAGACGGGATACGGAAACGTCGCGCCCGCACCGGATATGTCGGTGGCGTGGGCGGAGCCGGCGAACGCCACGACGCCCAGCGCCGTCAGCAGCATCCGCTTCGGACTGAATGCACTCATGATTCCACTCCTCAGGTCCTTTGATCATTCGCTGCGGGACTCGCGCGCATTAGATGACAATAATATGACGGTCTCATGACAGCAGCCCCTGGCCACGTCCTCATCGCCGCACCCCACAGTGTTGCTGCGCGACTTTGCACGCTCGTGACACTCGGCGGGCTTGCCCGCGCGCGGTGCTGGCCGTATAAACGCGAACCCTTCCTGAGGCTGCTGCGGCCCGTTAATGTCACAAACCCTTGAATTGACTCAGGCTCTCATCGGACGAGCCTCCGTGACGCCGGCCGACGAGGGCTGCCAGCAGCTCATCGCCGAGCGGCTCGGCAAGGCCGGCTTTGGTATCGAGTCGTTGCAGTTCGGCGAGGTCACGAACCTGTGGGCCCGGCGTGGTAAGGGCGGACCGGTGTTCTGCTTCGCCGGTCACACGGATGTGGTCCCCGCAGGCCCACGCGGGGACTGGCACAGCGATCCCTTCAAGCCGGAAATCCGCGACGGATTTCTTTACGGCCGCGGCGCTGCTGACATGAAGAGCGGGCTTGCCGCTATGGTTACGGCGGCGCTGGAGTTCGTGGCTGCACACCCGGATCACACCGGCTCGCTCGCCTTCCTCATTACCAGTGACGAGGAAGGCCCGTCGGTGGACGGCACGCGCCGGGTGGTTGAGCTATTGCGCGCACGCGCCGAACGCATCGACTGGTGTGTCGTCGGTGAGCCCTCGAGCGAGACCACCATCGGCGACACGATCAAGGTCGGGCGTCGCGGTTCCTTGAGCGGCCGGCTCACCGTGCACGGCGTGCAGGGACACGTTGCCTATCCGCAGCTCGCCGAGAATCCGGTACACACCCTTGCGCCGGCGCTCGCGGAACTCGCGACGCGCGAATGGGACCAGGGGACGGAGCACTTCCAGCCGACCACCTTCCAGGTTTCCAACATCAGCGCCGGCACCGGTGCGCCGAATGTCATTCCGGGGGAGCTCAAGGCGCGCTTCAACCTGCGCTATTCGCCGGTACAGAGCATTGCGGGCCTGCAACGGACGGTCGAGGACATCCTGCTGCGGCACCAGGTGCGCTACACGCTCGAGTGGTACGTGTCAGGCGAGCCGTTCTATACGCCGCCGGGTCTTTTGTGCCGCGCGGTCGGCGAGGCGGTGGCCGAGGTGACCGGCACGCGGCCGAAACTCTCCACCGGCGGCGGGACCTCTGATGGACGTTTCATCGCGCCTCTGGGCGCGCAGATCGTGGAACTGGGCGTGGTCAGTGCATCGATCCACAAGGTGAACGAATCAGTGCGCGTCGCTGACATCGACGCCCTGCAGCGCATGTACGTCAACGTGCTGCGGAAGCTTCTCGCCTGAGGTTGCCGAGCACCCCGGCGGTGCCCAGCGCCAGCGCCCACAACAGCACCCACGCCGGCATCGCCAGCCCCAGGAACCGCCAGGTGACCAGGCCGCACTCGCCGCTGCCCGTGAGTACCTTGCGGATCAGCTGCCACACCGGCATGAACTTCATCAGCGTGGCGAGCGGCGCGCCGCAGGAAGGCAGCGCGCCGGGCGGCAGGCTCTGCACGTACAGGTGGCGCGCGGCCACCCCGAGCGTTGCGAGTGCGGCGACCCCGATGAGGCCGGCGTACACGTAGCGGCCGCCACCGCGCGCCTCGTGCAGCGCCGCGGCGAGAAATGCCAGCCCGAGAGCGGCGATGCCGATGCGCTGGAAGATGCACAGCGGGCACGGTTCCAGCCCCAGGTAAAATTGCGCGTACAGCGCGTAAGCGAGCAGCGCCGCGCACGCGGCGAAGCCACCGGCATTGATCAGGCGCCGCTCGGACACTGGTCGGGTGCGAACGGGCTCTAGGCGGACGCCGGCGGCGGCTCGGCGGGCGGGACGGCGCTGCGGCGCAGCTCGCGTTCGACGTCATCGAGGGAGGTGTGGCGGATGTCCTTGCCGTGCACCATGTAGATCACGTACTCGCTGATGTTCTTGGCGTGATCGCCGATGCGCTCGAGCGCCCGCACCACCCACATCACATCCAGCGCGCGGCGGATGGTGCGTGGGTCTTCCATCATGAAGGTGATGCTCTGGCGCTGAATCGCTTCATACTCCTCGTCCACCAGGCGATCCTGGCGCGCCACGCGCAGCGCGGACTCCACGTCCATGCGCGCGAAAGCGTCGAGCGCGTCGTGCACCATTTCCGAGACCACCCGGCCGAGATGCTTGATCTCCCGGTACTTGTCGGCGGGCCGCTCCATGGTCGCGAGTCTTGAGGCGATGTAGCCGATCTTCTCGCCCTCGTCCCCGATGCGCTCAAGGTCCGTGATGGTCTTGATGATCGCAACGATGACGCGCAGATCGCCGGCCGCCGGTGCGCGCGTGGCGAGGATCTTGCTGCAGTCCTCGTCGATGGCAACCTCCATGTTGTTCACCTCGTGGTCATCGAGCGCGACCGACTCCCCGAGCGAGCTGTCGCCCTCGACCAGCGCGGTGATCGCCTTCTGCAGCTGTTGTTCGACGAAGCCGCCCATGGCGAGCACTTTGCTGCGCACGCGCTCGAGGTCCTCGTTGAAGCGGCGCGAGATATGGTGGCTGAGATCGGCGGTTTCCATCAAACGTCTCCGGCTTCGCTCGTCTGCCTGCGAGCGACAACAGGCGCGATCATAGCGGAATTGCGGCGCACGGCCACCGCGGCGCGCAGTGCCTGCGGGATCGGCGCAAGTCCGGCGAGGAACTGCACGGTCGCCGCCTCCCAGCTGAATCCGGCGGCGCGGCGTGCACACACGGCACGGTCGAGCCCCAGCGCCGAAGTTATCGCAACCGCGAGGTCTGTGTGCAGGACGCCGGTCACACCCTGCTCGATGACATCGATCGGGCCCGGAACCGGGAAGGCCGCGACCGGCACGCCGCACGCCAGCGCCTCGATCATCACCAGGCCGAAGGTGTCCGTCAGGCTCGGAAACGCCAGCACATCCGTGCCGGCGAGCAGGCTCGCAAGTTCAGCCCCGAAGCGATAGCCGGTAAAAACCGCCCGCGGGTAACGCCGCACGAGTGCGGCGCGCTCCGGACCGTCGCCGATCATCACCTTGGTGCCGGGCAGCTCGAGCCCCAGGAACGCCTGCAGGTTCTTCTCGATGGCGAGCCTGCCCACGCACGCCACGATGGGCCGCGGCAGAGCGGCGAGTTCACGGTGTGCTGCGACGTTGCGGAAGCGCTTGAGATCCACGCCACGGCGCCACAGGTGCAGGTGCCCGAAGCCGCGCCGCGTCAGCTGGGTCTGAAGACTCGCGCTGCTGACGAAAGTGCGCTCCGCGGCGCCATGGAAGCGCCTGAGCCACGCGTAGCTGGCCGCGAGCGGAATGGGCCAGCGCGCCCGCAGGTACTCCGGGTAGCGGGTGTGGTACGAAGTGGTGAACGGCAGCCCGCGCGCCCGGCAGTAGCCGCGCACCGCCAGTCCCACCGGCCCCTCGGTGGCCACATGAACCGCGTGCGGGCGGAAGGCCTGCAGCTGCCGCGCCACCTGCGCGCCGGGAGCCACCGCGAGGCGGATCTCCGGATAACTCGGACAGCCAACGCTGCGCAGCCCCTGGGGCGAGATGACGCGCACATCGTGGCCAGAGGCGGCGAGCGTGTCGGCGGTGGCCTTGAGGGTGGTGACGACGCCATTGGTCTGCGGCGCCCAGGCATCGCTTGCGAGCACGATCCTCACGCGGCGTCGGGGATAAGGCCGTCGGCCGGCTGCGGCAGGGACTGCGTCACGTTCGGCCAGCGCAGCAGCTTCAGCTCGCCGCGGCCGGTCTCGATGAGCGCCGAGCAGCTCTCCACCCAATCGCCGCTGTTGGCGTACAGCGTGCCTTCGATCCGGCACAGATTCGCGCGGTGAATATGTCCGCACACCACCCCGTCGTAGCCTGAGGCCGCGGCGTGGCCGGCGGCGAGCTGCTCGAACTGGCTGATGTAGCGCACGCTCGCGCCGATACTCAGCTTCATGCTCTCGGCAAGCGCCCAGTAGGGCTTGCCGAACATGCGGCGCACGTTGTTGACGCGGTGGCTCAGGCCGACCGTAACGTCATGCAGCACATCCCCCAGCTGCGTAAGCCAGCGCGGGCAGGGTACGACGCCATCGAACTGATCGCCGTGCAGCACCAGCAGGCGCTCGCCGCGCGCCGTACGGTGCACCCATTCACGGTGCACCTCGAACTGCCCCTGCAGCATTGCGGCAAGCACCGCGAGACTGGCGTCGTGGTTGCCCGGGATGTAGACCAGACGCGTGCCGGCGCGCTGACGCGCCAGCAGCGTGCGTACCACCTGGGTGTGCTCGGCAGTCCAGAACGCACGGCGCGCGAGACTCAGTGCGTCGACGATATCCCCGACCAGCACGATGCTCTCGGCCTCGATCCCCTGCAGGAACTCGTTGAGTTCCCTGACGCGCGCGTGCCTGAACCCCAGATGGATGTCCGAAAGAAACAGGGTGCGGACCTTGGGTTTGGCCATCTGCGCGCTCGCTGAAAGCTCGTGGCGGACTGCCCAAGGGTGCCCTGCAGCAATGTCGGTTCTGTGACAGTGCGGCTAAAGGTTTCTTACGAAATTAATAGCTTGCAAGGAAAAGTTAAGCCGTTGCAGTGCTGGTGACGTGCGCGCTCCCGAGAATGCGCGCCGGCGGAAAATGACAGGTGAAGGTGCTGCCCTCCCCCAGGCGGCTCACGACCTCAAGTGAGCCCCCGTGGCGCTGTAGCACATGCTTCACGATCGCAAGCCCCAGACCCGAGCCGCCGGTGGCACGCGAGCGTCCCGGATCGACCCGGTAGAAGCGCTCGGTGAGGCGCGGAATATGCTCGGGCGGAATTCCGATACCCGTATCGCTGACGGCGAAATGACCGCCCTGCCTGTCCGTCCACCAGCGCATCTCCAGCGAGCCCTCGGCGCCGGTGTATTTGGCGGCGTTGTCCACCAGGTTCGAAAACGCGGAAGTGATCTCTGATTCGCTGCCGAGCAGTCGCGCGGTGGAGTCGATTCGCACCCGCACGTCGCGCGGGTGGTCACTCCTTGCCACGACATCCTTGCGCAGCAGTCCCGTGAGCGCCGCCACGTCCAGCGCTTCGCCCACGACCGCCTCGTTGCCCTCCTCGAGCCGTGACAGTTCGATGAGATCGCGGATGATGGCCGTCATGCGCCCGGCCTGGCGGCGCATTTCCATCACCGGCGCCTCCAGGTCCGGATCCAGTGCCGGATCCCCCCCGAGGGTCTCCAGGTACCCTGAGATCACCGTGAGCGGCGAGCGCAGCTCGTGCGAGGCGTTGGCGACGAAGTCGCGACGCACCGCCTCCAGGCGCATGGGGCGCGACACATCGCTCACCAGCAGCAGCAGCTGACCGTCGCCGTAGGGTGCGACCTGCAGCGACAGGTAGGAGTCTTCGCCATTCATCGGGCTGATGACGACCGGATTGGAGTAGTCGGTGCCCGCCAGATAGCGGACGAACTCCGGCTCGCGCAGCAGATTCTCGATGCGCATCCCCAGGTCCGCTGTGCGCCGCAGGTTGAGCAGCCGCGCTGCCATGCGGTTGAACCACACGATCTCGCGTTGTGCGTTGAGGATCACGACGCCGTTGGGCAGGGCCGCGGTGGAGCGCTGCAGCTGGCGCATGAGTTGCACGAAGCGCTGTTTGTGAAAGCGCTTGCGGCGGTGCAGCCGGACGATCTGCGCGATGATCTCGCCCCATACCCCGCCGGCGTTGGGCGGGTCGGCGTAATTACGGTGGCGCAGCCACCACTCCAGCCGAAACAGGTTGGCGAGCACCCACGCCAGGTGCAGCGTAAGCGCGCATGCGAGTCCCGCCCAGGGCTCTCCGACCAGCCAGCCGGCGCCGGCGCCGACGAGCACGGTCCCGAGCAATCGACCCGCCGCGAACAACCAGGCCTGTGTCGCGGGTTGCATGTGTGTGAACTTCTAAGGCTCTCTTACACCGTGCGTGCCGAAAAGCGGTAGCCGGATCCGCGCACGGTCTGTACAAAGCGATCGTACCCGAATTCCTCGAGTGCCTTGCGCAAGCGACGAATGTGCACGTCAATGGTGCGCTCTTCCACGTACACATTGCCGCCCCAGATGCGATCGAGCAACTGATCGCGGGTGTACACCCGCTCCGGATGTGTCATGAAGAACTCGAGCATGCGGTACTCGGTGGGCCCGAGTCCCACGGTCCGCTCGCCCACCATGACCCGATGGCTTCCCTGATCGAGTGCGAGTCCGGCGAAATCCAGCAGTTCATCCACGCCGCTCGGACCGCTGCGGCGAAGCACCGCGTTGATTCGCGCCAGCAGTTCGCGCGGCGAGAACGGCTTGGTGACGTAGTCGTCCGCGCCGCCCTCGAGGCCTGCGACCTTGTCGGCCTCCTCGGCGCGCGCCGTGAGCATGATGACGGGCAACTCGCGCGTCTCGCGGTCGCGCTTGAGCGCGCGCGTCAGCTCCAGTCCGCTCATGTCCGGAAGCATCCAGTCGATCAGCACCAGGTCCGGGCGAACGTCTGCGAGTGCGGCTCGCGCGGCGCGGCAGTCCTCCGCTTCACGGACCTCGAATCCGGCGCGCTTCAGTCCAAACGCGATCATCTCGCGAATCGGACGTTCGTCTTCGACAATCAACACCTGCTTGACCGGCATTCGCGCTCACCCCCTGTGACGCGCGTATTACAGAGGTACAGTGTTGCAGATTAATGACAGGACGCGCCCGTTATATGTCAGTTTAATGACTTGCTGCGGCCGGACGGGCCACATCGTCCCTCAGATAGACCGGCAACGCCTGTTCCGGGGGGAGTACGCGGCCGTTCATCACCTCCGCCACCGCCAGGCGGGCAATTTCCGCGGCGCGTGGCGGCAAGGGGTCGCCATGTACCGTAAGCCTCCCGGACATCGCTGTGGCCAGCTGCGGATACGCTGAAAAGCCGCTTCCCGCACCCAGCGAGCCGGCCGCCGCCTGCCATTGCGGCGGAAGCGTCACCCCTGCCGGGCTGCCTACCCGCTCCTCGCTCGCAGCCACCGCAAATCCGTCCGGCGCGCGCTCGAAGCAGCCCCAGTAGACCTCGTGCATACGCGCGTCGTTGCACACCAGCACACGCTGCGGCGCGGCGGGCAGCTCGAACGCGCGTTGCGCGACCGCGCGCAGATCCGACACCGGCACCACGCGCAACCCCGCACCCTGCGCCAATCCCTGGGTGACACTGGCCGCCAGGCGCACGCCGGTGAATGAGCCCGGCCCGCGCCCGAATGCGATGGCGGACAGATCCGCGAGCCGCAGCTTCGCATCGCGCAGCAGCTCATCGACCATCGCAAGGATGCGCTCGGAATGTCCGCGCCCGAGCAATTCTTCGGTAGCGCGCAGCTGCCCGTCTATAAGGAGTGCCGCGGAACAATTCCCGGTCGCGGTATCGAGCGCGAGAATCCTCACGGCGCGGGCACTGCCACACGCTGCACAGCAACGCGCGGCGCATGCGCGCGCAGGAAGCGCAGGGCGTGATCCCGGTTGCGGGTCACACTCATGGGAGGCAGCGCCGCGAGGAATACCCGGCCATAACTACGGCCAGTCATGCGCGGATCGCAGATCACCACGACCCCGTAATCGTCTTCACTGCGGATCAGCCTGCCGGCGCCCTGCTTCAGCGCCAGCGCCGCTTCCGGCAACTGGTAATCACGGAACGCGTTGCCGCCGCTCACCGTAAGGTGCTCGATCCGCGCGCGCACCAGCGGATCATCCGGCGAGGCAAAGGGGAGCTTCTCGATGACGACCAGCCGCAGCGCTTCGCCCTTTACATCAACGCCTTCCCAGAAGCTCGCCGTGCCGAGCAGCACTGCATTGCCGTCGGCGCGAAACTCCTCCAGCAGCCGCTCGCGCGGCGCCTCGCCCTGCACCAGCAACCGATACCCAGGCTCGCTGCCCCAGCGCTCGCGCAGCAGTACCGCGCCCTGCGCCAGCGCGCGATGGCTCGTGAACAGTACGAACGCGCCGCCCCCGGCGGCCTCGATCAGCGGCACGGCGGTTTCGATCACCGCGGCCACGAAGCCCGGGGCCGAGGGCTCGGGCATCGACGCCGGCAGATACAGCAGACTCTGCCGCTCGTGGTCGAAGGGACTGTCGATGCGCAGCGTCGCAGTCTCATCAAGGCCAAGCCGGCCGGTAAAATGGCCGAACTCCTCGCCGACCGAAAGTGTCGCGGAGGTGAAGATCCAGGCGCCGCTGCGTGAACGCACCAGTGAGCGGAAGCGTTCCGAGATATCGAACGGCATCAGGCTGACGGTTATCGCGCGCGTACTCACCTCCACGGTCCGGGCACCCTCCTCGGCGTCGACCGCCGCGATGCGCTCGAGATTTACCGCCAGCTCCGCCGCGCGCTCACCCAGTTGCGCCAGCGCTCCCGCCGCATTATCGGCCACCAGCACCGCCTGCAGCTGCTGCAGCGTCTGCGCCAGCGCGTGCGCCGCCTCGCCAAGCGGCGAGTGCACCTGCGTCCAGGGGAACCGCCCGACGGTTGCGGGACAGGTGGCGCGCAGCCGCAGCAGTGCGTCCTGCACCTCGCGCACCGCCCCAGCGGCGGCGCCGGCCGCAGGCTCGCGCTGCACACCCAGCAGCAGATTCTCCAGCTGGCGGCTGCCAACAAGACTGCCGAAAAATTGCGTGGCGAGATCCGGAATCTGGTGTGCCTCGTCGAGGATCACCGCGTCGGCCGATCCGAGCAGGTCGCCAAAGCCATCCTCCTTCAACGCCAGGTCCGCGAGCAGCAGGTGATGGTTGACGATAACGATGTCGGCATCCAGGGCCTCGCGGCGCGCGCTCGCCACGTGACAACGGGAGATTTCCGGGCAGCGCAGACCTAAACAGCTGTCGCGGGTCGAGGTGACCTGCGCCCACACCGGATTTGTATCTGCCAGGCCGCGCACCTCGGCAAGATCGCCGCTGCGAGTGGTGTACGCCCAGCGCTGGATGCGCGCGAGCATGCTGTGCGGACCGCGCGTACGGCGCGCCTCATCGCCGAGCATCGGCAGCTGCTCGCCCCCGTTCTCAAGGCGCGCGAGCGCGTGCCGGCACAGATAGTTGGCGCGTCCCTTGAGGAGCGCCACCTGCGCCGGACGGCCGATCGCGGCGCTCACCAGCGGCAGGTCCTTCGCGAACAGCTGATCCTGCAGAGTGCGCGTGCCGGTGGAGATGAGTACGCGCTTGCCCGAGAGCAACGCCGGCACCAGGTACGCGAAGGTCTTGCCGGTACCCGTGCCGGCTTCCACGACGAGCGATTCGCGCGAGCGCAGCGCCTCGGCCACGCGCTCCGCCATGCGCAGCTGCTCGCGCCGCACCCGGAAATCCGGCAATGCGCGTTGCAGCGGGCCGTCGTGGCCGAATATGTCTTCAAGATCCAACATGTGGGAAGGCGTCGTGCAGGATGCCGGCTGCAGATCGTGCGGTGTCCGCGCCGCGCCTGTCGAGCCGTGTATCTTGCTGAATTTCCTGCAAACTGGTGCGCACCGCGGGATTGGACGACAATGTGCGGTGCGCGGCTATTTTATCAGGGCGCGGGAGCCGCCCGGGATATACTTAGCGGCTTCCGGCAAGCGCCCCCTAACACGAGACAGGAGCTGCGGATGGCTACTGCGGCACACATGATGAGCCCGCTTCCCCAGTTGAGCCGCGGCGTGGCCGAGTGGGTGAACTCGGTGCGCGAACTGACCCAGCCGCGCGCCATTCACTGGTGCGAAGGCACCGAGGCGGAGGCGCACGGGCTCACCGACCAGCTGCTGCGCGCCGGGGAGCTCACGACGCTCAATCCGGAGTTTTTTCCCGGCTGCCACCTGGCCCGTTCGGCGCCCAATGACGTCGCACGCGTCGAGCATCTCACCTACATCTGCACCCGCTCGCAGCAGGACGCGGGCCCCAACAACCATTGGATGGAACCGCAGGCGGCGCACACGAAAATGCGCGAGCTGTTCCGCGGTTGCATGCGCGAGCGAACGCTGTACGTAATTCCCTACTGCATGGGGCCCATCGACTCGCCGCTGTCGCGCTGCGGAGTGGAAATCACCGACAGCCCCTACGTCGTGCTCAACATGCTGATCATGACGCGCGCCGGGCGCGCCGCGCTCGAGCGCATCGCGCGTGACGGCACCTTCGTGCGCGGCCTGCATTCGACCGGCGAGCTGAATCCCGAGCGGCGCTTCATCATGCATTTCCCGGAAGAGCTCGCGATCGAGAGCTTCGGCTCGGGCTATGGCGGCAATGCGCTGCTGGGCAAGAAATGCCACGCGCTGCGCATCGCCAGCTGGCAGGCGCGCACCGAAGGGTGGCTCGCCGAGCACATGCTCATCGTGGGGCTGCAGAACCCCAAGGGTGAAACGCATTACATCGCCTGCGCCTTTCCGTCTGCCTGCGGCAAAACCAACCTCGCCATGCTCATTCCGCCGGCATCAATGCCCGGCTGGCGCGTGTTCACGGTGGGGGACGACATTGCCTGGCTGCATCCCGGCAAGGACGGGCGTCTGTGGGCGATCAACCCGGAGGCGGGCTACTTCGGCGTGGTGCCAGGCACCAACCCCCAGACCAACCGCAACGCTTACGAGATGATCCGCCGCGACACCCTGTTCACCAACGTCGCGGTGACGGCGGATAACCAACCCTGGTGGGAAGGCCTGCAGACGGGCACGCCGGTGCTCGACTGGCAGGGGCGACCCTACGACCCGGCGCGCGGCCCGGCCGCCCATCCGAACTCGCGCTTCACCGTGTCGGCGAAGCGCAATCCGGGCTATTCACCGCACGCGGAAGATGCGCGTGGCGTGCCGATCACGGCACTGGTCTTTGGCGGACGCCGCCGCGAAGTGGCGCCGCTGGTTTACGAGGCGCGCGACTGGCGGCACGGTGTGCTGGTCGGCGCCTCGGTTGCATCCGAGACCACCGCGGCCATGGTCGGCCAGGTCGGCGTCACACGCCGTGACCCCATGGCAATGCAGCCGTTCTGCGGCTACAACTTCGGCGATTACTGGCAGCACTGGCTGAAGGTGGGCGCGAAACTCGCGAATGCGCCGCGCATCTACCACGTCAACTGGTTCCGGCGCGATGCGCAGGGCAAGTTCCTGTGGCCGGGGTACGGTGAGAATCTGCGGGTGCTCTCGTGGATGCTCGACCGCTGTGCCGGCAAGGCAGACGCCGTGGATTCACCCATCGGACGCCTGCCCAGGAACCTCGATACCTCCGGACTGAACGTGAGCGCCGAGGCGCTGGCGGCACTGTTATCCGTGGATGGCCCGCTGTGGCGCAAGGAAACCTCCGAAATACGCGCATATCTGGCGCAATTCGGCGAGCGCCTGCCAGCGGAGTTGCTGCAGGAGTTGTCGCGCACGGAGGCCGGACTGGCCGGCTGAGCTGTCTTCAGCTTTCCTCGAGCACGAAGCGGATCGTCTGCGGCGAGCCGCGCTCGGGCAGGCGTCCGAGTCCGATCATCCCCTCCCCCTTGATCTGCAGGCTGTCACGGCGCACGAACGATTCCTCGCCGTCCGTTGCCTGCACGAAGGTGCCGTTGGTGCTCTGATCGGTGAGCACGAACTTGTTGCGGCTGATCTCGATCCGCGCGTGCAGCCTGGAAATCAGGTTGCCCTTCACCACCACATCGTTATCCTCGGCCCGGCCGATGGTGATGCTCGCGTGGCGCTCGTCCACCAGCAACTCCTGGTCCGCACACTTCAGGCGCAGCCGCGTGGTGCGTGCGGCACGCGAATCGGAGGCAATCCCGGGCACCATGCTGGTGATGTCTTCGGTCTGCCACAGCACCTCGTAGAGCACGACCTCGCTGCCCTGGCCCTTGAGCGTCGCCACGTCGATCTGCCGGCACGCCGCGCGCCATTCCGGGGAAAGTTTGTCCACGGTTGCCGCGGTCGTCATGATCTGCCCAGCCTTGGCCTGGCTCGTCATGCGGTTGGCGGTGTGCACCGCCGCGCCAAACACGTCGCGGTTCTCGAGCATCACCGGTCCGTAATGGCAGCCAATGCGGATGGCGACGGGCTGACCGTCCACCTTCAGTCCGGCGTGATTGGAGATCTGCTGCTGCATCTGCGCGGCGGCGTTGAGCGCCGCGTCGGCGTTGGGAAAGGTCGCCATGACCTCATCGCCCATGGTCTTGATGACGGTGCCCTGGCGCCCTTCGGTGGCGCTGCGCATGACGTCGATGCAGATCGATACCATGTCGCGCGCCCGCAGGTCGCCCATGACGTCGTAGAGCCGCGTCGATCCCACGACGTCCGCAAACAGGATGGCGAGCTCTATGTCTTTGCCCATGTGTGCAGGGAGATTATACGCAAGCGTCCGAGCCCGCTAGCAACGCCCCTGAGTGCTACGCCGCGGCGGGCATCGCCTGCCGCAGCAGCTCAGGCCCCGCGCCGGGCGCCCGTGAACCCTCGCTCAGCGCACGCCGATAGTCGCGCGCGCCGGGCTCGCCGCTATAAAGCCCGAGCATGTGGCGCGTAATCGCCGCCAGCCGGCCGCCGGCGGCGATCTCGCGGGCGGCATAACTCGCCATCCGATCGATCAGCGCCGCGCGTGTGGGCATTGCCAACGCACCCGGGTGCAGTGCCTGCTGCAACTCGGCGAGCACGAACGGCCGGTGGTACACCTCGCGACCGAGCATGACGCCATCGCACCAGGCGAGCGCCTCCAGCACCGGGCGCGGCTCGCGCAGTCCGCCGTTGACGACCACCGGGAGAGTCGGAAAGGCCGCTTTCAGGCGCCGTACGACATCGTAGCGCAGGGGCGGGATCTCGCGATTGTCCTTCGGCGACAGGCCGCCGAGCACCGCCTTGCGCGCGTGCACGATGGCAACCTGACAGCCCGCCGCCTGCAGGCGCTGCACGAAGTCATGCAGCGCCGCAAAATCACGCGCGCTGAAATCCGCCACCGCCTCGTGCACCGCGCGACCCGCCGCGGTGACGACGCCGATGCGCATTTTGACCGTGACGGGTACCCGCACCACGGCGCGCATCGCCGCCACGCACTGCGCCACGCGTGCCGGGTCCTGCATGAGGCAGGCGCCAAACGCGCCGCTCGCTACCCGCTCGCTCGGGCAGCCGCAGTTGAGGTTGATCTCGTCGTAGCCCGCCTCCTCTCCGGCACGTGCCGCGGCGGCCAGCTCGCGCGGCTCACTGCCGCCGAGCTGCAACGCCAGCGGGTGCTCCGCGGGATCAAAAGCGAGCAGGCGCGCGCGATCCCCGCGCACGACGGCCGCGGCGGTGATCATCTCGGTGTACAGCAACACGTCGGCGGAGAAGCCGCGCAGGAAGTAGCGGCAATGACGGTCGGTCCAGTCCATCATGGGAGCGACCGAGATGCGCCGGTCGATCTTTGCGGCCTTTTTATCGGAGGAAACGCCTGCGTTTGTAGGTCTTTCTGTGCCGGGTGTTTCTGCGGGATTTCGGGGCATTCGGGGGAGTTTAGCGGTTGCAGGGGTGCCGTACAGGTGTTACAGGTGTCAAGAATAGCTTGACTCCTCTTGGAACCCAGCATGGCAACCATTCGAGTGCGCAAACAGGCGGACAAGTCCACGCGATACACCGCGATCGTTCGCATTCGCAAGGGAAAAACCGTCGTTCATCAGGAGTACAAGACATTTCGCCCTTCGAAAAGCAGAATGCAATCGTCAAAAGCGCGGCGGCCCGATCCTAACAACTCCATCCGGCACGATATCGACCTCGAATGCAACTGATCGCCACCTGTCCAGAAGAAACCAAACCGGCCCTGGTCCTCGAACTCGAAGCCCTGGGCGCGTGTAGCATCGCTCCCGGATACCGCGCTGTTGCCTTCGAGGCAAGCGACGCTCTTCGTTACGAGCTGCACTTGAAGCTGCGGACGGCGAGCCGCATCCTGAGGGTCATCAAGGAAGTGCCGGCCAAGTCGCCAAAGATGCTTCGCTCGCAAGTCCGGCGCATTCACTGGGACGAGCTGTTCGACGCGCGTCATGGCTTCATGGTCGAAAGCCAGGGTGACGATGCGGACAAGGGCGGGATGGCGCCGAAGCAAATTATTACGCAGGTGCGCGAGAGTATCCGCGAGGTCTTCGAGCGCGCCGAGGGAGTCGCACCGGTCGTCGATCGAAGTGAGCCGAAGGTAGTCGTGGTGGCGCATCTGAGGCACGGTCGCTGTACGTTGAGCTTCGACACCTCGGGCAAGTCGTTGCACAAGCGCGGTTATCGCGAGCCGGGCCATCCGGCGCCGCTCAAGGAAACGCTCTCGGCGGCAATTCTAACCATGGCGGGTTACGACGGCAGCCAGGCATTCATGGATCCGATGTGTGGCAGCGGTACGATTGCCATCGAGGCGGCAATGATTGCGCTCCACAAGGCGCCGCAGATCCATCGAAAGAAGGGCGAATTTTATTTCGAGTGGCTTAAAGATTTCGATCGCGATCTGTGGCGCATCACTCAGGACCGCGTCCGTGCCGAGAAGCTGGAGGCCCAGGCTGCACCGGTCATCGCCTCAGACATCAACGCAGCCTATGTGGCGATGGCGAAAAAGAGTGCACTGGATGCGCGCGTTGAGAGGTACATGACATTCAACACGGGGCGCTTCCAGGATGCTGAGCCGCCCGCGACAACCGGCATCCTCGTAACCAACCTGCCGTATGGCGAACGCATTGGTAGCAGCGAGGGCGACATCGTGCAGCTGTATGAGGAAGTGGGCGACACCCTGAAGCAGAAGTTCAGCGGCTGGCAGGCCGCCATCCTGGCCGCTGCCGCCTCGCCGTACAAGGCGATTGGCCTCAAACCAAAGCGCACTATCTCTCTCATGAACGGCAGCATCCCCTGCAAGCTGTTGCTTTTTGAGCTGTATATAGGAACACGGCGTGCTTCGCGCGAAGGTGCATGACGTGACACTTGGGAGCACGCCCCTAGCGGCCGAACCGGTTGCCCGAGAGCCGTCGTTCGCGAAGGACCGCTAGGGGTCAAAAACCAGTCCTAGGGTCGACAACGGCCCGAATCCTTGGCGCTATCGCTCGTACACGCGCTCGGCTCTCAAAGCCGTCGCACGCGGCTCGTCTTTCACATTACAGGTAGTCGACATATGTGTCGATTGCGCGTAATGTGCATTGTATGTGGAGCGAGCGCCAAATCATCGAGATCTTCCACCTGCAGTTTCTGCGGGCATTCGGCGCGCGCGTGGACAAAGCTCTCTTTGCCCTCAAGGGTGGCTGCAATCTGCGGTTCTTCCTGCAAAGCATTCGCTACTCGGAAGACATGGATCTGGACATCCAAACGATGGCCGTTGGCACCCTTCAGAACAACGTAAATCGTTTGCTAGCGGAGCCGGCTTTCATGCGCGGGTTGCGAACTCAGGGCATCGAGGTGATCAAAACCGCGCAACCCAAGCAGCCACAGACCACGCAGCGCTGGAAAATGACCCTGCGTGACGCGGAATCTGGCGCCGAGGTGCCGACCAAGATCGAATTCTCGCGCCGCGGTCTGGATGACGAAAAGGCAGTGGAATCCGTGGACGCGGGAATCATCCGCACATACCGACTCTATCCGGTGATCGTCCAGCACTACACCGTGCATGCCGCTTTGGCCCAGAAGGTTTCGGCTTTGGCTTTGCGCGAACAGGTCCAATCGCGGGATGTATTCGATCTGAAGTTGTTGATGGATGCAGGAGGAGCCGGACGGCCGCTACCGGCGACAACCGCCGCAAACCTGACCGCCGCGATCGACAACGCACTGGCGGTCGACTACGACGCGTTCGCTGGCCAGGTCCTCGCGTATCTGGAGCCTGAGTATCAAGACCACTACGGCACTAAGCAGGCCTGGAACGAGCTACAAGCGCAAGTCGTCAACGGTCTGGAAGCCCTGCGGCGATGAATCAGATCGAAGCCCTGCAGCGACTGCGGACGTTGGCGACGGCGGTCGTTGAATCGCGCGACGTTGCCGCACTATTGCAAGTCTCCGCCAGCAACGCGACCACGATACTCAGACGCCTCGCTGCCGAAGAGATGATTATTCACCTGAGCCGCGGTCGATGGTTGGTAGATCAAAAGACAGACCGCCTCGCACTGCCTGAGCTGATTTCGGCACCCGACCCGGCTTACATCTCCCTGCAATCGGCGTTGTTTCATCATGGCGTGATTGAGCAGATTCCCTCGATCCTCTATGCCGTCACGCCCGGGCGACCTAGGCGCCTTCGCACTCCAATTGCCACCATCTCCTTTCACCGTATGCCACCTGAGCTCTTCCAGGGCTTCCAGCTATCCTCCGCGTCCGACGCCAAGATCGCGATTCCAGAGAAGGCGCTCTTCGACCTGATCTATCTCGCACCGGGAAGATCGCGCATGTTCGCGAAGCTTCCCGAACTCACGATTCCGCGCCGCTTTCAGTGGCAGCGCCTGAAGGAATACACGGAGCTGGTGAAGTCGGCAGGTCGGCGAGCGTTTATCGCCGATCGAATCAAGGCGATCAGATCCACTTCATCAAACTCATGAGCTGGAGGAGACGTAGGTCACTACGTCATGTCGAACTCCTCTGTTGCCGCCAAAGCGGCGTTACCAAGATTGCTTCCACTACGGTCGAATGCGGTCAAGAACTCGTCCAGTCTTCGAGCCGTAAGGTGTCGATCCTGCCGAATTCGCGCGTATTGTGTGTTACCAGAACGACGTCCAACGCTGCCGCGTGCGCCCCAATTAAAGTATCCAGGGGACCTATCGGGGTGCCGGGTTTCTCAAGCGATGCGCGCAATTGTCCGTAGCTCGACGCGGCGTCGCTGTCAAAGCTCGCGATCTCAAGCGCCAACAGGAACTCCGCAAGCGCCGCGCGGGACTCATCGCGGCGACCGCTCTTCGCAGCACCAAAGGCAAGCTCACCCAAGGTGATTGAGGAGATCCCCACCTGGCCAACTGATTTGCCGCGTAACTTCTTCAATACACTTGGTGGCTTGCCCTTGATGATCGCGATGCAAGTATCGGTGTCGAGCAGCCACTTCATTGCAACGGTTCCCGGCGATCGATCTCGGCCGGTTGTCCGCGAGTCTCCATGAAGTCCGGCGGAAACTTGGCGAGGCTCTCTATCAACGCCTCCCACGACCTGGCCTTCGGCAGCAGGACGACGGCGGTCCCAATGCGCTTGATGAACACCTCCTTGCCGGGAAAGCGAAACTCCTTTGGCAATCGAACCGCCTGACTCTCGCCGTTCTTGAACAGTTTCGCGGTCTTCATCGAGGGTGCTCCGTAAAAGTATATACTTATAGTATATATCACACTTGGCGGGACCCGCAAAATGCGAGGAGACGCAAAGAGAGAGGCGTTTTCGGCTCCGCCCAGGTATCTGACTCAACGAGCGAAACGAAAGTCGTCGGTCCAACCCTTAGTGGGAGCGACTGACACCCGCCGATCGGGTCTCGCAGGCGTTGCCGGCTCGGGTGTGGCTGCGGGATCTGCGGGCATGGCGGGAGTTTATCGGTTGCGGTGTGCTTTGATACGCTGAAGGTGGGCACGCTCACGCAGAGGGACCAATGGCGATTAAACGTCCGGCCAGGAACCGCGGAACGCCTGTGCGCAAGGCGGTGGCGTCAGCCGCCGTGCGCCACGTCGACGTCAGGGCAAAGCATCAGATGGTTTCGGGGGAGCTCTACCTGGGCTGGCTGTGCAAGAACAAGTCATGCGGGCTTGTCGTTGCCATTGCGCCCGCACAGCCGGAAAGCAAGACCGCGCTGGCCCAGTCCGACGATCAGTTAACTGCGATCAAGTGCCCCCATTGCGGGGATGAGGATCTGTACCGCTGGAGCGCCCGGGGCGAACACCAATACACTCCGGGAGGCGCGGGAAGCTGACTCGGTGAACTCCGGTATGAAAACGCTCAGCACGATCGCGGTGACACTCGGCGCCATCCTCCTCGGCGTTGCACTGTTCATCTATTCGGGCCGGTACGATGTGGGCGCCGACGTCCCACACTGGCCGGTGACTCACAGCCTGATCACCGCCTTGCGCGATCGGTCGATCGCGGCTCACAGCAGCGGACTGCAGCCGCCGAACCTGCAGGATGCGGCGCTTATTTCCAAAGGGGCCGGCCAATATGCCGCGATGTGCGTCGGCTGCCACCTGGCGCCCGGCATCGCCAATTCGGAGATCAGACCAGGCCTGTACCCGCGCCCGCCAAATCTCGCGCGGGTGCGCATCGCACCCAAGGTTGCGTTCTGGGTGATCAAGCATGGAATCAAGATGAGCGGCATGCCGGCGTGGGGTGCAAGCCATGACGACGCCACGATCTGGAGCATGGTCGCCTTTGTGCAAAGGCTCCCGGATCTCGACGCCGCACAATACAAACAGATCGTCGCCACGGCGCCGCCCGATGAGGATATGGATATGGACAAGAGCGACGCCGCGACGCCGCGCACGCCGCGCACGCCCATTGAGCGCATGCCCTAACGCGCGCCACGCCGGCGAGACGCCGGCTACTTCTTCGGCGTGCGAAAATCGCGGGCGACAGCGCCGCGGATTCGCTCGCGTGTTGCGGTGTCGATCGCAGTGTTCGCGAGCAACGCCAGCAGACGCTCCTCGACGAGGATTCCGCGACGGGCGAGCTCACGTGTAAAGATCAGATCCTTCTCGCGGGCAGCAACATATTTCGCAATCGCGAGGTCGTGGGGCTCAAGGCACAACCCTGTCACGCCCTCGGTATCACCGGGCGGCAGGTTCACCAGACGCCCTTTCCAGCCTTGGGGAAGTGTCGCGGTGGTGAGGTCAACCGGATCCGCGTAGTAGCCGAAGGTTTCATGGAACGGCGACAGATGGCCGATTGCATTCAACCACTCCGTCCGCGAGCCTTCCTTGCCCGCGATCAGGTCCACTTCAACCGACTTGAGAATTTCGTCGGCAAGATCCGGATATTTTCCGTGCAGAGCCTGGCTGCCAATGATTATGAACTGCTTCTCACCGGTGATTCGACCGGCGGCGCGCAGCACATGATCAACCTGCTGCTTCTTCATTCAGCCTTCTTACCTCCGCCGCTGACAGCAGCCCCGCGTACGGCGCGGATTGCCGAAGCCTCACGGCACGCTCATCACGCCCCATCATCGCTGCGAAGAGTTCCCCGTCATCGTCGCTGTTCGCCACTTCCCGCCATTCATCAAATGCTGACACCCAGACTCCCTGGCGTTTCCAGCGATGCAGGTTAGCCAGCATCTGCGCGCGTATCTGGGTGGGTGTGAACTGGCGAACGACCGCGAGAGCCATGGCCCGCCTGAGCTCATCGAGTTCCTGGTGCTGGAAGCCTCCCCGCCGCGGCGGGCGAAGGCCGCGTTCGGTGAGCTGCATGGCATCGCCCTCGCCCAGGCCCCAGGCGTCGAGGGTCGCCTTCGGGATCAGTACCCCGAGGGAATTTCCGATGCGGCGCAGAGGGATTTTCACCCTCACATTATAACGTGTTATTACGTCATCGGCAACGACGGTAGCTGCGAGGCCCCCGAAACCGCCGGTAAGGCGCGCGGCTTAAGCGCCTACCGGCAGATGCCGGACGGCTCGTGCACGCCCGCCTTTTGTGCCTGCGCACAGAACGCCGCGACCCGGGTCTTCTTCAGGTCACTCCAGGCATCAAGCTGCGTGCCGAGCCTGGCGTGCATGCCGGCATAGGTTTCGATCTCCTGCGCATTGGGTGCCGTGTCGGCGTCGTCCAGCAGACCGCTGAAAGAATAGATCTGCTCGTTCAGCATGCCGGGAAAGTTCAGGTTGGCTTCCGAGCCCTTGATGTTGACCTGCATCAGCACCCCTTCGATCTGCGAAGCCCGCTTGAGAAGCGCGTTGCCTTCGGCGGCC
Organism: uncultured Gammaproteobacteria bacterium; assembly: GCA_963718865.1. Lineage (GTDB taxonomy): Bacteria > Pseudomonadota > Gammaproteobacteria > Steroidobacterales > Steroidobacteraceae > 13-2-20CM-66-19. The sequence continues at coordinate 119,649 of CAVRAE010000004.1, forward strand.
AGCGCCGCAGCAGCGGCTTTGCCAGCCGCGTTCTTCAGCGCCGCCTCGACCCCGCTCCTGACGGCGCGAATATCGTTCACGGCGCGGTGCAGCGCGTCCTGGTCCTTGTAGACCTGCATTGACAGCGCGAACTTCTGCTGCAGTCCCGCGACCGATCCCTTGTCGCGCGGATCGGCCGCGATGGTCAGTGGCACGCTCTGAGTGTGCCCGCCATACGTGAGCCTGACGGTGTAGTTACCAGGAAGCACGAGCGGCCCGCGTGGCGGCAGGCTCGCGTAAAAGGCGTCCGAAATCTGCACTGGATCGTCGTAGCGCAGATTCCAGATGAAGCGGTTCATACCCCCCGCCGTCGGCAGTGTCTTGACGGCATGCACCTGGTCGGGCCACTCCGGCGGCTGCTCGGCCTCCTGCGGCTTGACGCTGCTGAGATGGCGCACCACGTTACCGCTCGCGTCGAGGATGTCGATGCTGAGCGCGCCGGTGGGCACGGACGGCAAGTAGTAGTCGATCGGCACGCCGGCGGGCGGGTTCTGGCCCACTGGCGGCCTGGTGTCGACCTGGTCAGGATAGTGCAGCCGATACCCCGTTGCGGGCTTAAGGAGATACGCGGTGGCCGCGGCCGCGGCGGCCTCGACTTCGCGCAACACGGTCACGTCGTCGAGAATCCAGAATGAGCGGCCATGAGTGGCAATTACCAGGTCGTCATTCTTGACCACCAGGTCGTGAACGGGAGTACGCGGCAGATTGAGCTGCAGGCTCTGCCAGTGTCGCCCGGAATCGAAGGATACGAACACGCCGGTCTCGGTGGCGGCATAGAGCAGGCCGCGCTTGACCGAATCCTCGCGCACCGCGTGCACGAACGACCCGACCGGGAGGCCGGCGTCGATGCGCGCCCAGCTCTTGCCACCATCGCCGGTCGTGAAGATGCAGGGCCTGACATCGTCGAGCTTGTGGCGGTCCACGGCGACGTAGGCGCTGTTCGCATCAAAGCGCGACGGCTCGATCATGCTGATCGTGCTCCATTGCGGCATGTCGGGCGGAGTGACATTCGTCCAGCTCGCGCCGCCGTCGCGGGTGAGTTGAATCAGGCCATCGTCGGTTCCCACCCAGATCATTCCCTGCCTGACTGATGATTCCGCAATGGTGAAGATCGTGTCGTAGTACTCGACGCTGGTAATGTCCTTGGTGATGGGGCCGCCGGAGGCCTGCTGTTTCGTCTTGTCGTTGCGCGTGAGATCGGGGCTGATCGCCGTCCAGCTCATGCCGTCATTGGTGGTCTTGTAGAGGCGCTCCATGCCGTAATAGAGGGTGTCGGGATCGAACCGCGACATGGCGAGCGGCGAGGTCCAGTTGAAGCGATGCTCGAGGTCCCCGGCGGCATGGCCGGATGCGTCGATCGGCCACACCGAGATCACCTGTTGCTGCCTGGTGTGCCGGTTGAAGCGGCCGATGAGGTTCTCGTTGGTGCCGTAGACGATGTCGGCATCCCGCGGATCGGCGATCACGAAGCCGGCCTCGCCGCTGATCACGTCGTACCAGTCGTGCTCCGAGATGGAGCCCTTCCCGATGGCGCCTCCGTCATCCATCATGGCGGTATCCGCGCTGGCGATGGCGACGCTGGTATTGTCCTGTTGCGCCCCGTAGACGTAGTAGGGAAAGCGCTCGTCGACAGACACATGATAGAACTGCGCCGTCGGCTGATTGTTCTGCGTGCTCCAGGTCTTGCCGCCATCGAATGAGATCGAGGCGCCGCCATCGCTCGACTCGATGATGCGCTGCGGATTGGTCGGATCGATCCACAGTCCGTGATGATCGCCATGGCGCGCGGGCAGCAGCTCGAACGTCTTGCCGCCATCGGTGGAGCGGAACAGGCCGGTGTTCTCCGCGTACAGTGTGTCCACCTGCCGGGGATCGGCAAGGATGGTGGAAAAATACCAGGCCCGCTGGCTGAGCCGTCCGTCGTCGTTGATGCGCCGCCAATGCGAGCCGCCGTCGTCCGAGCGGTAGAGACCGCCCTCCGCCGCCTCGATCATCGCGTAGATGCGCGAGGAGTCGGCACCGGAAACCGAGACATGGATGCGCCCGAGGATGCCGGCTGGCAAGCCATTGCCGGACAGGCGGCTCCAGCTCACGCCACCGTCGGTGGAACGATACAGCCCGCTGCCCGGACCGCCGCTCGAGAAGTTCCAGGGCTGCCGTCGCGCCTGCCACAGCGCGGCATAGACAATCTTCGCGTCGTTGGGATCGAAGCTGACGTCGATCGCACCGGTCTGCTCGTCGCGGTAAAGGACCTTTGTCCAGGATTTCCCGCCGTCGGTGGTGCGGAACACGCCGCGTTCCTTGTTGGGACCGAAGGCGTGCCCGAACGCTGCCACCAGCACGATGTCGGCGTTGTGCGGGTCGACGATCAGAGCGCCGATCTGGCGCGAATCCCTGAGGCCGATATTGCTCCAGGTCTTGCCGCCATCAACCGACTTGTAAACGCCGTCGCCGTAGGTCATATCGCCGCGGGGCGCGGCTTCGCCCGTGCCGACATAGATGACGTTGTGATTGGAGGGCGCAACCGCGATGGCGCCGACGGAAGAGATTGGCGTCTGATCAGTCAGCGGCAGCCAGGTGGCGCCGCCGTCGGTCGTCTTCCAGACCCCGCCGGCCACCGCGCCAAAATAAAATGTGGTGGGATCCCCGGGGATGCCGGCGACCGCGAGCGCGCGCCCGCCGCGATACGGTCCGATGCCCCGCCACTGCAAAGCCTGGAAGAGCTTCTCGTTGACCGGAAACGCGCCCGGCGCATTGGAGGCAGCCGGCGCGGGCGCGTCGAGCGCATGGACCGTTGGCATGGCCACCATCGTGAACGCGCCCAAGGCGGCGCAACAACGAAGCAACGCGGACCACCGTAATTGTGCGGGATGCGGTTTCATGTTCTCTCTTTCAGCGCAACGCAAACACCATCAGCGGCCCGACGATGCGCGGGCGTGCTGCCGCGCTTGTAGCACACCGCGGTGAATACTGCATCGCCTGCAGGGGCTGACCGGCTCGACAGCTCCGGCCGCGGCATTTATCGTACCGGCGTGATTCCCCTGCCCCACATGCCGGCAATGGACCTTGCGCTGTCGATCGCCCTGGGTGTCGGACTGGCAGCGGCCGTTGGCTTGCGGGTGTTTCTGCCGCTGCTGGTGATGAGCGTGGCCGCTTACACCGGTCACCTGACTCTCAGCGGCGGCTTCGCCTGGCTCGGCAGTGCCGCGGCGATTGTGATGCTGGGGGTCGCCGCGATTCTTGAGATCCTCGCGTACTACGTTCCCGGGGTCGATAACCTGTTGGATGCGATCGCGGCGCCCGCCGCACTCATCGCCGGCACCGTGGTGGCCGCTGCGGTCATGACGGATCTGCCGCCGATCGTGAAGTGGACCACGGCCGTGATCGCCGGCGGCGGCGCCGCCGGTCTCACCCAGGGTCTGACGTCGCTGCTGCGAGCGAAGTCCACCCTCATGACCGGCGGGCTCGGCAACCATGTGCTTGCCACCGGCGAGTGGGGTGGCGCGCTGCTGGTGTCGCTGCTCGCGCTCGCCTTCCCGGTGGTCGCGGTGGCGCTGGTGGCGGTGTTCTGTTGGTTCGCACTCAGGCTGGTACGACGCCTGTTCCGCGGGGACTCGCCCGTCGCCTCGTCCCCGCTCGCGAAGCCGTAGCAGCTGTCGGCGCGCAACTTACAGCCGCGGCGAGGGCACGTCTTTCGCCGCGGTGCGCAGACACTCGCGCAGGGCGCTGGCGGCCGGCGGCAGATCTCCGGGAGCACGCACGATCACCCCCACCGGACTCTCGAGCGACTTGAGCTTTACCGGCAGGATTGCCAGCAGGCCGTGTTCCACGTCATCCAGTGCCACGTGATACGGCATCACGCCGACGCAGTCGGATTTGCGCAGCAGCACGCGGTTGGTGAGGATCGACACCGACTCGATGACGTTCTTCGGCAGGGTGGTACCGGCGTCGATGAAGGCGCGCTCGATCTGCCGGTGCAGCGTGGTCTCGGGCAAGGGCAGCAGCCACGGCTGGTTTGCCAGCTCGCGCAGCGTGAGACGCCGCTTGCGCGTCAGCGGGTGACCGCGACGCACCACGATGCAGATCGGCTCGGCGTAGAACTCCTCGTAGACGAGTGCGCGGCTGTGCCCCTCGGTGGGCAGCCGCCCGAGCACCATGTCGAGATCCCCCGCCAGCAGCGCCGGCATGAGGATGTCATACGTGCCGACGATCACGCTGATCGCGACCCCGGGACGCTCGTTCTTCAGCAGCACGATGGCATCGGGGAGGATGCTGGCGGAGGCGGCCAGCAGTGTCCCGACCGTCACCTTGCCGCTGTAGCCGACGCGCAGGTTCTCGAGTTCCTCGGCCGCATGCCGCAGCTGCGCCAGCAGCACCTTGGCGTGGCGCGCGAAAATCTCCCCGTATTCGGTCGGCTCGATGCCGCGGTTGCTGCGCTCGAACAGCTTGAGCCCGAGGGTCGTCTCGACGTCCTGCAGCGCCTTGGTGAGCGTCGGCTGGCTGAGGCTCAGGCGCCTGGAGGCCTTGAGGATGCTGCGGCAGTCGTAGATCTCAGCAACCAGCTCCAGGTGGCGCAGGCGGAACTTGCGTGCGATCCAGCGCTCCAGGCGGGAGGAACTCATGCGCCATCATAAGCTCTAGGCGCTGCGTCGCGCGCCCATGCCGCGTGCCATGGGCGCCGCTCCCACATCCAGTCCGAAGAACTGCGTGGCGTTGGCGTGCAGCAGCTTGGCACGCACGCGCGGCGGCAGGCCCGCGTCGGAGCCGATGAGCTTGCCGACCTGCTGCTCCCCGAGTGGGAAGGGATAATCCGATCCCAACATCACCCGGTCCTCGCCCATGGTCTTGACGAGAAATGCCAGCGCGTCGGAACTGAACACGGCCGCGTCGACATAGAAGCGCTCGACATAGGAGGACGGCAGCTGCGGGCAGTCCTCGCGCACGATGTCGCGGTGCCGCCAGGCATTGTCGACCCGGCCCAGCAGGTACGGGAAGCTGCCGCCACCGTGCGCGAAGCACAGCTTCAGCGAGCGCGGCAGCCGCTCGAAGGCGCCTGACAGGATCAGCCACAGGATCGACAGCTGCGTCTCCGCCGGCATCGAGACCAGCCACGGCAGCTGGTACTTCGGCATGCGCTCCTGCGCCATCATGTCCCAGGGATGCACGAACACCGCGGCACCCTCGGCCGCGCAGTGCTGCAGGAAGGTCAGGATGCCGGCGTCGTTGAGCTCACGGGCGCCAACGTGGTTGCCGATCTGTACGCCGATGTGACCGTCGGCCATCGCCCGGCTGACTTCGCGGCAGGCAAGATCCGTATCCTGCAGCGGCACCTGGCACAGCGATTTCAGCCGGCGCGGCGCGTGCGCGCACAGCTCGCGCGCGGCGTCGTTGAAAATCCGCACGCACTCGAGCGCCTGGGCGGCCGGCCGGTGATAGCCGAACAGCAGCGGCGTCACGCACATGATCTGCACCGCCACGCCGTCGCGGTCCATGGCCTCCAGCCGCACCGCCGCGTCCCAGCAGGCGGAGGTGACGGGGCGAAATTCCTCAGCGCCGAGCATCAGCATCGCCCTGCCGTCCCCGAGGTGCTTCATCGACGGCCAGTCGCCGCCGCCGAAGCGCGCCGCCAGGTCCGGCCAGCTGCGCGGCAGGAAATGCGAATGAATGTCGACCATGTTCATCGCGTGTCTCTCCACGGTCGCCAGGCCACGACCCTCATTTCAATGCGCAGGTGCGGATGCGGCAGCTCTGCGACCGCCACCGTGGTGCGCGCCGGGCCCTCGTAACCGAAAACTTCCGCGTACACCTCGTTGTAGCCGGGGAAGTCCTGCATGCTCACCAGATAAGTGCTGACCTCAACCACATCGGCAAGCGTCGCGCCGGCGTGGGCGAGAATGGCGCCGATGTTCTGCAGCACCGCGCGGGTCTGGACGCGGATGTCGAAGAGGTGACCACCGGCCGCGTCCGGTTCCGCTCCGGCGATCGAATCGTCCGCGCGCCGCGAGCTCGTACCGGATACGAAAATAAAATCCCCGGCGCGCCGAAAATGCGGGAACGCGCCGCGCGGCTTCGCCATGCCCGGGATCAGCGCGCCTTTGGGGGCATCGCTCACAGCTTCACGCAGATGTTCATGGGCTCGGAAAAGAACGCCAGTGAATGCGCCCCGCCCTCGCGCCCGATCCCGGAGAGCTTCACCCCGCCAAACGGCGTGCGCAGGTCGCGCAGGAACCAGTCGTTGACCCAGGCGATGCCGACCTCCATCTGGCGTGCCACGCGATGCGCGCGCTGCAGGTTGGAGGTCCACACGGCGGCCGCGAGTCCGTAGCGGGTGTCGTTCGCCATGTGGATGACCTGCTCCTCGGAATCGAACGGCGCCACGTGGCACACCGGGCCGAAGATTTCCTCGCGGACACAGCGGGCGCTCTCGGCAAGGCCGGCGAGGATCGTCGGTTCGATAAAGGCGCCCTGGTCGCGCTCATCGCCGAAGGCCGGCACGCCGCCGCCGCAGACGATCTCGGCGCCCTCCTCGCGGGCCAGGCGGTAATACGCCAACACCTTGTCGCGATGCGCGCGCGATATCAGCGGCCCCAGGTCGGCGCCCTCGAACGGTCCGCCGAGCTTCAGTGCGCGTGCGCCGCGGGCGAGTGCCTCGACAAAACGCGCGTAGAGCGGCCGCTCGACGTACACGCGCTCGGAACACAGGCACACCTGGCCGGTGTTGGCGAACACCGAGCGCATGGTGCCGGCGAGCGCGGCCTCGAAATCCGCGTCCGCGAACACGATGGCGGCGTTTTTGCCGCCGAGCTCAAAGGACAGCGCCTTCACCGAGTCGGCGGCGCTCTTCATGATGGCCGCACCGGTCGCCGACTCGCCCGTGAATGCGATCGCATTCACATCAGGGTGCGCGACCAGCGCCGCACCCGCCGAATCCGGTCCGAAGCCATGCACGAGGTTGAACACGCCCGGCGGCACGCCGGCTTCCTGCATGACCTGCGCGAGCAACGCCGCCGAGGAAGGCGTCTCTTCCGAGGGCTTGGCCACCACGGTGTTGCCGCAGGCAAGCGCCGGGGCGAGCTTCCAGGTCAGCAGCAGAAACGGCAGATTCCACGGCGCGATGACCGCCACCACGCCGACGGGCTTGTAAACCGAATAGTTGAGGGCGCCGCGCCCGTCGGGCGTGGCCATCTCGAAACACTCCGAGGGTCGCGCGAGCGCCAGGTCCGCGTAGGCGCGAAAGTTCGCCGCCCCGCGCGGGATGTCGAGCGAGCTCGCCTGCTTGAGCGTCTTGCCGGTATCGGCGATCTCCGCGCTCACGAACTCCGCGAAGCGCTCCTCGATCCGGTCGGCGACCTTGCGCAGCAGCGCGGCGCGCTCGGCGGTGGACATGCGGCCCCAGGGACCGCGCAGCGCGGTGCGCGCCGCCTGCACGGCCCGATCAACCAGGGCGGCATCCGCCTCGGTGACGCTGCACAGGACGCGTCCGTTGACGGGGTTGATGTTGGCGAAAGCCTTACCCTGGTGCAGGAACTGCCCACCGATCAGGCATGGCAGCTGCTGGCCGGCAAAAGGATAGGGGTCCGACGGGGTGGGGCTGCGCACCGCGCGATTCTAGGCAGCGGCGCGCTCTTAAAAATAATCGTTTTTTTCCGGGTTGGTATGCAGACTGTCTATAGCAGAAATTAACCGAAGATTGCCTGGCGCCGCGCCAGGCTGGCCGCGCTCCACACGTCCTTGCTGCTGTAGTACTGCGGCACCGCCCGGGCGCCGGCCGGAAGCACTACCCACGGTTGCTGCGACTCGGTGTAGATGTGAATGTCGGGCGCAAAGCGGTCCGGCTCATCGAACGTGCCGACGCGCACGAAGCGCAGTTTCTCCCCCGCACCGGCGTAGGTGCTCCACAGCGCCACCTGGCATGCCGGGCAGCGGGCGATCTTCTGGCCCTTACCGCTGTTGCTCGGCGTGTCGATGAGCGCCGGGGTCCCCTGCAAGGTCTGCATGCGATCCGCTTCGATCAACGCATTGAGCACGAAGGCGGAGCCGGTCTCGCGCTGGCACCAGCGACAATGACAGCAGTGCACGATGAGGGGCGCGCTCAACATCCGGTAGCGCAGCGCGCGGCAGGTGCAGCCGCCATCGGCGGCGAAGGTGGATCCTTCAGTCATACGGTCCGGGGAGTCCTAAGTCACCGCCGGGAGCCCCCTCCCGGCGGAACCTCGCTGCGGGCACCAGGGGTCCCGCAGCGCTACACGACCTAGTGCGTCGTCGCCGCGGGTGCGGCAGGCGCGGCGGCCGCCGGGTGACTGGACAGGCAGTCCTTCATGAATGCCTTGCGCGCATCGCCCGACAGTGCCTTGGTCTTCGCATCCGCGTTGCAGGTCTTCATCTTTTCCTGCTGGCTGCTCTTTTTTTCCGTCGCGGCAGCGGGATGGTTGGACAGACACTCCTTCATGAACGCCTTGCGCTCGTCGCCCGTCAACGACTTCGCTTTCGCGTCCGCGTTACAGGTGCCCATTTTGGTCTGCTGTGTGGTCTCGGCCACGGCGAACTGCCCTGCTGCCAGAGCCAGCACCGCGCCAACAGTCACCAGCCATATCGAACGTCTCATACGATCTCCTTTTGCGAACAGGACGGGATAACCCTGCGTATGTTACCCCTAACGCGGCGGGCTACTCCATGTCGGCCGGGTTACTCCATGTCGGGGTAAGGCCCCTTGCCGCCTTCGGCGATAAACCGCTCGATCCTGGCCGTCAGCACCGGCAGGGGTACCGAGCCTAACTCCAGCACCGTATCGTGAAAGGCGCGGATGTTGAAGCGCTCGCCGAGCGCCTGTTCGGCACGGCCGCGCGCCTCGAGAATGGCCCGCTCGCCCAGGTAATACGACAGGGCCTGTCCGGGCCAGGTGATGTAACGATCGATCTCGGTGCCAATCTCGTGCTCGGGGAGCGCGGTGTACTGGCGGAAGTAGTCCAGCGCCTGCGCGCGGCTCCAGCCCTGCGAGTGGATGCCCGTGTCCACCACCAGGCGCGCGGCACGCCAGATCTGGTAGCCGAGCATGCCGAAGCGGTCGTAGGGGCTGTCATACATGCCCATCTCCAGCCCCAGCCGCTCGCAATACAACGCCCACCCCTCCCCGTAAGCGGACAGATAGCTCAGCTGGCGAAACGCCGGCTGATCCTTGTGCTCCATCGCAATCGGAATCTGAAATGCGTGTCCCGGCGCGGACTCGTGCAGCGTGAGCGCGGTGAGGTTGTAGAGCGGCCGGCTCTTCAGATCATAGGTGTTGAGCAGATACACACCCGGACCGCCGCGCCCGGCGGTGTAGAAGGGCGCGAGATCCTCCGGCACCGGCTTGATGGTAAAGCGCGCACGCGGCAGATAGCCGAAGAACTGCGCGGCCTTGCCGTCAAAGCGCTTGGCTATCCACGCCGCCCGCATCAGCAGCTCCTCGGGCGTTCGCGCGTAGAAGCGCGGGTCGGTGCGCAGCATCGTCAGAAACGCCGGAAACCCACCCTTGAAGCCGCTCTCGTGCATCGCCGTGAGCATTTCCTCGTGCAGTCGCGCCACCTCCGCGACACCCAGCGCATGGATCGCGGCCGGATCCAGATCGAGGGTGGTGAACTCGCGAACCTTGGCGCGGTAGTACTCCTTGCCGTCCGGCAGATCGGCCGCGGCGATCGTGGTCCGCATCCCCGGCACGTATTCGGTGCGCATGAACTGCAGCAGCTCCCGGTAGGCGGGCTGCACGACATCGCGGATAACGCTGACAGCATCGGCCCGCAGCCTGGTCTGCCGCTCGGGCGCCACACCCGTCATCTCCCGGAACGGCGTGTACAACAGACTCGCTTGCGGGCTAGCCTCGGTCACCGCGGTGATGGAGCTGTCGCGGCCTTCCATGGTGACGCGCGGCGGGGTGAAGCCGCGCTTCATGCCGGCGCGCATCTCGTCCATCTGTTCGTGGAAGTAGCGCGGAATGTCGCGCATCTGCGCGAGCCAGTTGCGATAGTCCTCGAGGGTGCGGAACGGGCGGCGGGCCGTGTAGCCGATGTCGGTCCAGAAAGTGGTGTCGGAATTGGCCGGCATTTCGAAATCGCGGAAGCGCTGGTTGGCGATCAGCACCACGATCTGTGCCCGGTAGATGTCGAAGTTGACCTGTTCCTTCGCGGACAGGCGCGCGCGCGGCAGGGCGTCGAGTTGCCGCAGCACCTCCTGCCAGTACTTCAGTCGCAGCGCCTGGGCAGCCGGATCCACCCTCGGCAGGTGATCGGCGATCGGCTTGGTGCTGTCCTCGTCGTCGGGCAGCTGCCCCATGCGCCACTGCCACTCGCGTGTGTAGATCCCCTGCAGACGCGCATCGGCGGATGGCTGGGGGGCGTGGCGGGCGCAGGCCCCCAGACCGAGACCTGCGAGCGCCAGTACGACGCTCAGCGTCCGCGCTGTTGTTAAAATTTTCATGAGATCCTTTCGCATTCTGACAGCATACTGCACTCGTTGCGCGTCGCCCCCGCCCCCGGTACAAGGACTCCTCATGAGAGCAATACTCGCGATCAGCTGCGGCGCGAGCCTCGGCGCGCTGCTGCGCTGGTGGCTCGGCACCAGCCTGAACGCGCACTTCCCGGATATTCCGCCCGGCACGCTGGCGGCCAACCTCATCGGCGGCTATGTGGTGGGACTCGCGGTCGCGTTCTTTGCAACCTACTCGGCGCTCACCCCGGAGTGGCGGCTGTTCGTAATCACCGGGTTCTGCGGCGGCCTTACCACCTTTTCGACTTTTTCCGCCGAGATCGTGGCGCTCATGCAGCAGGGCCGCACGGGATGGGCACTGGGCGCGGCCGCGGCGCATCTTATCGGCTCGGTGGTCATGACCTTCGCCGGCATCGGCACCGTGGCACTGGTCCGCAGCTGAACTACCGGCGGCGCTCGATCGTGTGCAGGGGCACGGCGGGCGATGCCCCCAACACCGGGCGGTTGGTTTCGGGAGCGGTGAGCGGCTGGCACTCCTTCAGGGAAGCCAGGCAGCGCGCCGCGAGCTGCTGATATTCATGCGTGCCGGTGGCCTTCCAGGCGAGCTCCTCCGCCTTGAGCTCGCGCACCACGCGCGCCGGGATCCCGGTGACCAGCGTGCGCGCCGGCACGATGAAGCCCGCACGCACAAAGCTCGCCGCGCCTACGATGGCCTCCTCTTCCACCACCGCCTCGTCCATGACGATCGCACCGATGCCGATCAGGGCGCCGCGGCGGATGGTGCAGCCATGCAGCACCGCGCCGTGACCGATATGGGCATCCGCTTCGAGCAGGGTCGTGCGCGCCGGGAAGGTGTGCAGCACGCACGAGTCCTGCACATTGGAACCCTCGCCGATGATGATGCGGCCGAGGTCACCGCGCAGCGAAGCGCACGGGCCGATGTAACAGCGGGTGCCCACGATCACATCGCCGATGAGGACCGCCTGCGGGTGCACGAAGGCCCCGGGTGCCACCACCGGAATGAGCCCGTCGACTGAGTAAATGGCCATGGTGAGCGCCTGTCAGCCCGGGTGCCGCCTGGCCTGAATCGCACGCACGGCGGCGCGGAATTCTTCCGACTGCAGCCGCTCGCCGAAGACCTTCGCTTCCTCGTCAATCCGCGCCAACACCTGCGCCGGGTCACCGCGCAGCAGGCGGCGGGCGGCGAGCAGCGCTGCGAGCGGCTGCGCCGCGACCGCCTGCGCCAGCGCGCGCGCTTCACCGAGAAGCTCGGCCTCCTCCACCACCCGGTTGACGAGTCCCAACGAATGCGCGCGCGCGGCATCGAACGGCTTGCCGAGCAGCAGCAGTTCCGCCGCCCGCTGCTGACCCACGAGCCGCGGCAGCAGCAGCGAGCTTGCGGCCTCAGGCACGAGTCCCAGCGACACGAACGGCAGGGAAAACACCGTGGTACGGGCCGCCACCACCAGGTCACAGTGCAAGAGCAGCGTCGTGCCGATGCCGACGGTCTGGCCGTGCACGGCCGCCAGCAGCGGCTTGCCGAAAGTCGCGAGCGCGCGCAGCAGCCTGATGATGGGGTGGTCGGCGTCGAACTTCAGGCCGCTCACAAAATCGTTGAGGTCGTTGCCGGCGCTGAAGCCCGCGCCCTCCCCGCTCAGCAGCACCGCGCGCACCGTGGTGTCGGCCTGCGCCTGGACGAGGGCGGCGCACAGCGCCTCGTACATCGCGAGGGTGATGGCGTTGCGCTTCTCGGGACGATTGAGGCGTATCTCGCACACGCCAGCCGCGCTGGACACCAGGACCTGAGCGCTCACGATAACTGCTACCGCATCTGCGGCGCCGCGGCCGCGGCTGCGTGGGGGCGGAAGTCGATCTCGCTGTCGGCCGCCAGCCACACCAGCGCCGCCCAGGCGGCCACATTCTGATCCAGCTGCTGCCGGTCGATCTTGTCGAGCGTGTCGTCCGGGGTGTGGTGGATGTCGAAGTAACGCAACCCGTCCTGCATGAGGGCAAACGCCGGCACGCCCGCCTCCACCGACGGCCCGGTGTCAGTTTCCGGCTCCGCGGGTTCCTTCGCCATCAGTACCCCGAGGGGTGCCAGCACGCGCGCGACCTCACGCGAGAAGTCGCTGTTCGCGACCGCCGCCGGCAACGCCACGCGGTAGACGCGATCGGCGCCGAAATCGCTCTCACCGGCGATGACGTGCGTCGCCAGCTCCGCCTTGTGGTTGTCCGCGTAGAAATGCCCGCCGAAGGCGCCAAACGGTGCCACCGGCTGTGCCACTTCTTCGGAGCCGAACAACACCACGCGCACGGTGCGGCGCGGCTTATGCGGCAGGTCGCGAATGAGCTTCGCGGCCGCGACCATGATGGCGGTGCCGGTGCCGTCATCAATCGCGCCCGTGCCCTGGTCCCAGCTGTCCAGGTGCCCACCGATGAGCACCACCCCGGGGGATTTGTCGCGCCCGCGCACGTCCGCCACCACGTTCTGCGAATGGGCGTCCGGCACGTAGGACGCGCCCGAGAAGAGCTTCACACGCACCGTCTCACCGAGGGCGGCGATGCGCTCGAGCTGGTCGGCGTCCGGATTCGAGAGCGCAAAGCTCGGCAGCGCCACCCGCCCGTCAACGTAACGCGTGGTGCCGGTATGGGCGATGCGATGATTGTCGGTGCCGAGTGAACGCATCAGGTAGGCGATGGCGCCGCGACGCGCCGCCTCACCCGGACCATCGGCACGTGCGGCAAACCCCGCGCCGTAGCCCGCACCGTCCTGCATACGCACCATGCGGTACGCCACCATGGCGATCTTGCCGGTGAGCGATCCGGGAGCCGCGGCCTTGAGCGCTTCGAAGCTCGGGAAAATCACCACCTCGCCTTCAAGCCCTGCGGCGGGCGTGGGCGGGGATTCCCCGAGCGCGGCCACCACCAGCGGCTGCCGCGAGGGGGCGAGGAGTTCCGCGTACTCCGGCCCGCGCACCCAGCCGGTGATCGGGAACGTTTCGATATGCACGTTCTCGAAGCCCAGTGCCTTCAGGCGCGCGGCGGCCCACTGCGCCGCGTCATGCTCGTTGGCCGAGCCCGCCAGGCGCGGCCCGAAGCGGGTGGTGAGTTCACTTACCCAGCTGAAGGCCACGTCGTGACCCGCCATGGCGGCATCGCGCAGCTGCCCGGCGACCTCTTCGGCCGACGGTGTGGGGGTGGCAGGGGTCGCAGCGGTGGCGGCAGTGAAGACGGCAGCGGCGGCGAACAACAGCAGACAGGCGGTCGCGGATTTGGGACGCACGGTGAGACTTTCATTCTGGCCTTGAGAGCGGACCGCGCATTCTACGCAAGCCCTCCGGCGCGCACCATGCACGCGCGCTTTTGCGGCTATTTTGGCAGTTGCGCGATCGGCAGCGGGCTCGCCAGGTGGAAGCCCTGCGCGAAGTCCACGCCGATGCGCTTGAGTTCCTCCAGTACCGCCTGGCTCTCCACGCATTCAGCCACCGTGGCAATCCCCAGGGCGCGCCCGACCTTGCTGATCGCCTCGACCATGCTGCGGTTGACGGGGTCATCGGTGACGTGGCTGATGAATTGCCCGTCGATCTTCAGGAAGTCCACCGGTAATGCCTTCAGGTACACGAAGGAGGACACGCCGGTGCCGAAATCATCGAGCGCGAAACGGCTGCCGCGGCTCTTCAGCTCGCTCATGAGGAAGCGCGCGTTGGCGAGACTCGTGACCGCGGTGGTCTCGGTAATCTCAAAGCACAGCGCGCCGGCAAGCGCCGGCTCCGTTACGCTCTGCAACATGAAGTCCACGAACGACTGCTCGTTGAGGGAGGTGCCGGACAGATTCACCGCCAGCAGCGGCAGCGCCTCGCCCTGGCGCTGACGCTGCCTGAGAAGCGCCATCGCCTCTCCCACCACCCAGCGGTCGATCACCGACATGACGTTGTAGCGTTCCGCCGCCGGTATGAACTCGTTTGGCGGCACCAGCACGCCGGAGTCGTCGCGCAGCCGTACCGTCAGTTCGTGAAAGGCCCGTGAAGCCGGGGCGCCAATCGAGACGATCGGCTGGAAGAACAGCTCCAGGCGCTGCTCCTCGACCGCCCGCGTGACGCGCGACACCCAGTGCATCTCACGGTGGTGATGCGAGACCCCGTCCGCCTCGTAGACATGGATTCGATTGCGGCCGGCGTCCTTGGCGGCGTAGCAGGCGATGTCGGCGGCACTCATGATGCTGGCGACGTTCTCGGTCTCGGCGCGGATCTGCACGATCCCGATGCTGGCGCCCACCGAGAGGGTGTTCGCGCCCCACACGAAGCGGAAGTCGCGGATGGCCTGGCGCACCCCTTCGGCGAGGCGCGCCGCCTGCTCGGGCGAACAGCTCTCCAGCAGCACGCCGAACTCGTCCCCACCGAGGCGCGCGATGGTGTCGGAGGTGCGCACCCGCGTCTGCAGCAGTCCGGTGACGTCGCGCAGCAGCCGGTCGCCGGCCTGGTGGCCGCAGGTGTCGTTGATCACCTTGAACTGATCGAGGTCTATGTACAGAAGTGCGTAAGAGCCCTCCTCGCGCTGCGCCGCGAGCAATGCCGCATGCAGCCGGTTGTCGAACTCGCGGCGGTTGATGAGCCCGGTGAGCGCATCGTGGCTCGCCTGCCACGAGAGCGCGCGCTTCAGGCGCCGCTCGCGGGTGACGTCGTGAAACACCACCACCGCGCCGATGACGCGGCCCTGGCGATCGCAGATCGGGGCGGCGGACTCCTGGATCGCGACCTCGGTGCCGGAGCGCGTGATCAGCACCGAGTGGTCGGCGGCGGTGCCGGTCTCGCCACGGCCCAGGGCGCCGGCGAGCGAATTGCCGATCGGTTCACCGGACAACTCATCCACGAGCTTCAGTACCGCGCCGAGCGGCTGACCGCGCGCCTCGCTCAGGCTCCACGCGGTCAGCGTTTCGCCGACCGGATTGATGTATTCGATGCGCCCTTGCGCGTCGGTGGTGATCACCGCGTCGCCGATCGACTGCAGCGTCACCTGCGCGCGTTCCTTTTCGGCGAACACCGCCTGCTCGGCGCGCTTGCGCTCGGTGATGTTGGCGATGGTGCCTTCGTAACCGATGATCTCGCCGCCGGGGTCGCGCCTGGCGCGCGCGTTCTCAAGAATCACCACCTGCTGGCCGTCGCGGCGGCGCATGAGGAACTCCGCGTCGCGGATCTCCCCTTCAGACTCCACCCGGCGGGTAAACTCGGCGCGGTCGGCCGGGTTCCAGTAGAGCGCCGCCGCGCCTGGCAGCGCATAGAGTTCCTCGGCGCTCTGGTAACCGAGTATCGACACGAAGGCCGGGTTGACCGACAGCAGCCGGCCACCGCGGCCGCTCTGGTAAACCCCTTCCGCGATACTCTCGAAGAGGCCACGGAACTTGGCCTCACTGCTGCGCAGCGCCTCCTCGCTCAGGCGCCGGCCGATGGCGATGCCCGCGAGCTGCGCGGCGCGCGACATGATCTGCGACTCCTGCGGCGTCGGCAGTCCCGCTTCCGCGCGGTACACCCCGAGCGCACCAAGAAGGTTGCCGCCGGGCGCCTTGATGGGCGTCGACCAGGCTGCATGCAGGCCGGCGGCGAGCGCCACCTCGCGCCGTTCGAGCCACTGCGGATCAAGCGCCACATCCGCCACCAGCACCTTGTGCCCGAGGTGCAGCGAGACGCCCGAGCCGGTCAGCGCCGCGCACACGTTGTCGGGGAGCTGCGGCGCGATGAGGTGAGTGAAGCCGTGGCCGCCCTCGGCGAGCACGCTCACCGAGCACACCGTACCGACGCCCACCGACTCAACCAGGCGCGTGATGGCGGTCAGCACCTGCGGCAGGGGGACGTTGCCGGTGATCTGCTCGAATACCTCGCGCTCGGCTGCGGCCATGCGCTCACCGCGCTTGCGCCCGGAGATGTCGGCGATGCTGCCGCGCACCAGCTGGCGGCTGCCGCTCGGAATACGCACCAGGCGCACTTCGCAGGTGATCTGGTGCCCCGTGCCATCGTGGTACGACCATTCGAGTATCTGCGGCTCGCCGGCAAGGGCCTGCTCGATGTACTTGCGGGCGCGTTCCATGGAGGGCTGGCCGTCCGGTTGCAATGCCGGACTCAGGTGCACGGGACCCACGGCGAGCAGATGCGCGCGGTCCATGCCGAAGAGCTTCTGCGCATTCTCGTTGGCGTCCACGAAGCGGCCGGTTTGCGCGTCGATGACCACGATCGCCTCGGGGGCATGATCGACGAGCAGGCGGTAGCGCGCCTCGCTCTCGCGCATCGCCTGCTCGGACTCGCGCCGGTCGGTCACATCGCGCAGACACAGTACGAACATCTCGCGCCGCGAGGTCGGCGCCTTGCTGACGGCGATTTCGGCCGCGAAGGTCTGGCCGTCCTTGCGGCGCGCCCATTGTTCAGTGGCGGCCAGGTCGAGTGCGGTATCGCCGAGCGCCTCGGCGAGGCGCTGCAGCGCCTGCGGCACCGTCTCGCCATTCACCGCCAGCTGCGGAATCAGCACGTCGATGCGCCGACCGACCAGCTCAGCCTCGGCGTAACCGAAGACCCGCTCGCCGGTGGGATTAAAGGTGCGGATGGCGCCGTCCGCGTCGAGCGCCAGCACCACGTCCTTGATGTGATCGAGAATGACCTGCAGGTGCTCGGAACTCTGCGCCCGCGCTTCCAGCGTGAGCGCCCGCGCCTCGTCCGCCATCAGGCGCATGGACTCGACGATGCCGCGCCGCTCGATGTCTATGGTGTGATAGTGGGTGTTGATCAGGCGCACCAGCATGGCGACGTCGGGCGTCGCGTTGCCGGTGCGCAGCTGCAGTTCGCGCAGTTGCGCGCGCAGTTGCGGATGCAGATCGGAAGTTTCCTCGCCGCGCGGACGTGCGTCGGCCCTGACGAGGGTGGTCGTCGCACCGGTCGCCGCCTCGGCGGCAGCACGCGTCTGCAGGGTGCGTTGATTTGACATAACAAGGCGCGAGGCCCAACAACGATCATACGGGCCACACAGGGGATCCCCCGTGAAGCCCCTCGCGATTCTGTTGAACGAGGCTTAAGTCTATTGTCCCGCAGCAGCGGGACGGGGTGCGCTCGCGGGTACGTCCGGCAAGCCCGCGCCTGCGATCACGGGTATGGAAAACGTCTGGCTGGTGCTCTGGCCCGCGGCGTCCACGGTCAGCGCGGCGGTCAGGGTGAAAATCCCGTCGCGCTTCGGCAATACCCGGACGCTGTGATGGATGGGGGTGCCCTCCACCGGCTTGTCGGCGACCGGGATGTCCTGCCCGCTCACGATGTCCAGCCCCTCGTCGGCGGACATCTTGCCGATGATGCGGTCCACGGTGCCGTACACCGGCACGATCACCACGTCCACGTCGAGGGGTTGCGCCACATCAGGACGCCCCTGCAGCTCAAATTTCACCTGCACCGGGGAAGGCCCGGCTCCCGGGGGCGTAACCCCGCTCACCATTCCGGGTGACAGGCCGTCAGCGCGTGCCGCCTTGGCGTGCTGCCTGGCAGCCACCTGGCCCGCGCCCGGCGTGCTACCCGAGCCACAGCCGGCGAGGATGGTCACGAGGCTGAACGCTGCTCCGAAACCGACAATCAGTTTGCGCATGGGCTAACAATAGCGCGTCCGCATGGCGGCGCGCACGTGCGCTGGTCAATGGCCCGAAATCGCTGCGCAGCGATTGCGGCGGACAGTAGTTCCGTTTGCGCTGACCGCCTCAGACGCGCGCGAGCGGCGGGTCGTCGATCGCCTCGATCTGCTCGGCGAGATCCCGCAGGTACCCCTCCCAGTAACGCGCCTCGCCAAACCAGGGAAAGGCGCGCGGGAACGCCGGATCGCGCCAGCGGTGCGACACCCACGCAGCGTGATGCAACATGCGCAGGCCGCGCAGCGGCTCGATGAGTTGCATCTCCCGGAAGTCCAGCGCCGCAAACTGCTGATAGCCCTCCAGCAGATCCGCCCATTGTCGCTGCTGCTCGGCGGGCGAGCCGGAGATCATCATCCACAGGTCCTGCATGCGTGCGCCCATCGCACAGTCATCCAGGTCGACGAACACCGGCCCGTGCTCGTTCCACAGCAGGTTGCCGAGATGGCAGTCGCCGTGGACACGGATCGGTTGCACAGCGGCGGTGGCGGCGAACGCCTCGCTCACCCGCTCGAGCAGTGCGCCGCTCACCGCCGCGTAGCGCTCGCGCAGCGCATCCGCGAGCAGCACGCTGTCGCGTACCTGCGCGCGCGCCTGCCAGCCGAGCCGCTCGACGTCGATCTGCGGCCGCACGCTGAACGGCCGCGTGGCGCCGATCTGGTGCAGCCGCGCAAGCGCGCGGCCGAGGATCTGGCGCGCCTCGGGTGCGTCGAGCTCGGGGGCGTGCCCGCGCATCCACGGGAAGGCGGCGAAGCGAAATTCACGGTAGCGGCACAGCGTCTGCCCGCCGAGCACCAGCGGCGCTGCCACCGGCAGCTCCGCGGCGGCCAGCTCGTGCGTGAAGGCGTGCTCTTCGTCGATCTGCGCATCGCTCCAGCGGCCCGGGCGATAGAACTTCAGCACCAACAGGCCCTGCTCGGCGCCGATCTGGTAGACGCGGTTCTCGTAGCTGTTGAGTGCGAACAGCCGCCCGTCAGGCTCCAGACCCGCGGCGGCCGCAGCCTCGAGCACCACCTCCGGCGCGAGCCCCGCGAAAGGTTGCGGCCCGTCCGCGCCGGTTTTGTTTATCATCTGCGGCATGAGTGTCCCGAGCATATTAGTCACCGGCGGCGCCGGCTACATCGGCAGTCACGTGGTGCTGCAGTTGCGCGCGCGCGGCGAGCGGGTGGTGGTGCTCGATGACCTGTCGCGCGGCTTTCGCCAGGCGGTGATCGATGCGCCGCTCGTGGTCGGTGCGGTTGGGGATCGCGACACGGTCACCCGGGTGCTGCGCGAGCACGCGGTGGACACGGTGATGCACTTCGCCGCCTACACCATCGTACCCGAATCGGTCAGCGAGCCGTTGAAGTACTACGGCAACAACACCTGCTCGACGCGCACGCTGCTGGAATGCTGTGTCGGCGCCGGGGTGCGCAACTTCGTGTTCTCCTCCACCGCCGCGGTGTATGGCATGCCGGCGGAGGGCAGCGCCGCGGAAAGCACGCCCACGGCACCGATCAATCCCTACGGCGCCTCCAAGCTCATGTCCGAATGGATGCTGCGCGACGTGGCGAGCGCTGCAGCGCTGAAATACGTCGCGCTGCGCTACTTCAACGTCGCCGGCTCCGACCCGCAGTGCCGTGTTGGCCAGGCGACCCCGAACGCGACGCTGCTGGTGAAGGTCGCCTGCCAGGCCGCGGTCGGCAGCCGCGCGGAGGTTGCGATCTTCGGCACCGACTACGCCACCCCCGATGGTACCGGCGTGCGCGACTACATCCACGTGGAGGACCTCGCCACCGCCCACCTGGATGCGCTGCGCTACCTGCGCGGCGGCGGCGCCTCCACCACGCTGAATGTCGGCTACGGCCATGGCTATAGCGTGCGCGAGGTGCTCGCGAGCGTGGAACGGGTGTCGGGCAAGCGCCTGAAGGTGCGCGAGCTGCCGCGGCGCCCCGGCGACCCCCCGGGGCTTATCGCGCGTGCCGAGCGTATCCGGGCCGAGCTGGGCTGGCAGCCACGCTACGATGACCTTGACGCCATAGTAAGGACCGCGCTCGCCTGGGAGCAGCACCTGCTTTCCGACCCGTGGAAATAACATTGGTTCCGACACGCGCGCGATGATGACCCCTTGTAGAATGCGCTCTCATGCAATGGGGGCGCCCTAAGTCCTTGAGTGGCCTGATGCTGGTCGGCCTGGCGTTGATCGCCGTGCCGCTGCTGGCCGCCATTTTGACCGCCGTTCTGCAGATCCGGGAGCTCGCTGATACCGGGCAGAAGATCGTCATGCAGGGGGTCAGCGATGCGCGCGCCAGCCAGGCGCTGTTCGGGCAGATCGCCTCGCTCGAGCGCACCTCGCGCCTCTACGAGGTGCTGAAGGATCCGAAGCTCCTCGACCTGTACCGCACCCAGGACGAGCGCCTCACCACCACGCGCGACCAGCTGCGCCTGCAGGCCGCCAGCGACACGCAGCAGACCCTGGGGCAGATCGGGGATCTGCAGCGCAGTATCCGCGTCGCCTTGATGAACGCACCCGCCCTGAGCGTCGCCGGCACCGCGGGCATGGCCTCCGACCTCTCGGCGCGCTTCGCGCAGCTCTCGGGGCTCGTGGAACGAGTCGCCGAACAGAGTAACGCCCAGGTTGACTCCGCCGTCGCCGCCCTCGAGGACCAGACCGTCCGCACCCGCAAGCAGCTGCTGTGGTGGGCGGCGGCGCTGTTGCCGCTCACCCTGATCGCGGTACTGGTTCTGACGGTGGGCGTCGGCCGGCCGCTGCGGCAGCTCGATCGCGCCATCAGCGAGCTCGGCGAGGGCACGTTCACCAATCCGATTGCGGTACGCGGTCCGCACGACCTCGAGCGCCTCGGCGGCCAGCTCGAGTGGCTGCGTCAGCGGCTGCTGGAACTGGCCCACGAGCGCAACCGCTTCCTGCGCCACATGTCGCACGAACTGAAGACACCGCTCGCGAACATCCGCGAGGGCACGGAGCTCTTGATGGATGGCGCGGTCGGCGAGCTCGACTCCAATCAGCGCGAAGTCGCGGCCATCCTGCGCGAGAACGGCATCAAGCTGCAGCGCATGATCGAGAATCTACTGTCCTTCAGCGCCTGGCAGACCTCCAGCGTGGGCCTCGAGGCCACCGAGTTTCGCCTGCGGCCGCTGGTGAAGCAGGTGCTGGAGAACCAGCAGCTGACGCTGCTGTCGCAGCGCGTGCGCCTGGACGTGCGCATCGACGATGTCACGCTGCTCGCCGATCGTGGCAAGATCCGCCTGATTCTGGAAAACCTGGTGTCGAACGCGGTGAAGTACTCTCCCAAGGGCGGCACGATCCACGTGCAGGCGCACGCGCAGGCGCTGCAGCTGGTGCTCGACGTCGCCGATGCCGGACCCGGCATCCCGGTAGAGGATCGCGGCCATGTATTCGACGCCTTCTATACCGGGCGCGCGGCGCGCGCCCCGTCGGTGAAGGGCACCGGTATTGGCCTGTCGGTGGTGCTGGAGTTCGTGGCGGCGCACGGCGGCACGGTGCAGATCATCGATGGGCAGTTCCCGGGGGCGCACTTCCGCATCACCATGCCTATCAGGGTCGACAGCAGTCAGGGCCCGGTGCGACCGGAGCTGAAAGCGCAGGCCCATGCCGCATGAGGCCACCCCGGTGCGCCGCCGCCGCTGCGGCGCGCCCGCACCCGCCGGCGCGCTGTGTGCCGCCCTGCTCAGCGCGGGCTGCACGACCATGGCCGGAAAATCCACGACCCCGCCCCCGCCGGTGGTGGACCAGGTCGCGGTGGCAAACAGCGTGTTGAGCGGCTACCTGCAGATGCTGCAGAACCTGCTGCAGGGACAGCCGGCGCAACAGGCCGAAATCGTCTCCGGTGCACAGCGCGATTACGACGCCGCCCCGACACCCAGCCGGGAACTGAAGCTCGCACTGATCCTCGGCACGACGGGTCATCCGGCCACCGACCTGCCACGCGCGCAAAAGCAGCTGCGCGAGGTGCTGGCGAACCCGGAAATGCTGCTGCCCGGGGAGCGGGCGCTCGCCTTCCTGAAGCTTTCGCAAATCGACGACCATTTGACGCTCGAGACCGAAAACCGCAGGCTGCAGAGCGAGGTGATACGGCTCGATCATGAGCGCGTCACCAACGCCAATCACCGTCTGCAGGCCGAGCTCGATGAGAACGCGCGGCTGCGCAAGGAGCTGGATGAGGCGCGCGCCAAGCTGCAGGCGATATTCAACATCGAGCGCTCGCTGAACGAGCGCAAGCCCGGCGAGGCCGGGCACTGATAGCAAGCTGCTTAAGGAAAGCTAACTTGAACCAGATCGGAAAACGCAAGGCTCGAATCCTGGTGGTGGATGACGACCCGGGATTGCTGCGGCTTCTTACCATCCGCCTGCGCGCGGAAAGCTATGACGTGGAGGCGGTCGAGAGCGCCGCGCTGGCGCTCGCCGCTGCCAGCCGCTTCCGGCCGGACCTGGTGATCACGGATCTGCGCATGGACCAGATGGACGGCATCGGGCTCTTAAAGGAGCTGCAGAACCGCTGGCCGGGGCTGAAGGTGATCATCCTCACCGCTCACGGCACCATCCCGGATGCGGTGCAGGCGACCCAGATGGGCGCGTTCGGCTTCCTCACCAAGCCGGTGGACAAGCAGGAGCTGCTCGACCAGGTGCAAAAGGCGCTGCGCATCTCCGGATTCGGCACTTCGGACGAGGACTGGCGCGCTGAGATCGTAACCCGCAGCGCCAATATGGAAGAGAAGCTCGCGCAGGGCCACATGGTGGCGGGCACCGACGCGCGCGTGCTGATCACCGGGGAAAGCGGCACCGGCAAGGAGCTGTTTGCGCGCGCCATCCACCGCGGCAGCCCGCGGCGCAACAAGCCGTTCGTCGCCATCAACTGCAGCGCGATGGCGGAGGATCTGCTCGAGTCTGAACTCTTCGGTCACGAGAAGGGCTCGTTCACCGGCGCCACGCGCACGCATCGCGGCCTCTTCATGGCCGCCGACGGCGGCACCCTGATGCTCGATGAGATCGGCGACATGCCCATGCGGCTGCAGGTGAAGCTGCTGCGGGTACTGCAGGAAAACGTCATCCGCCCGGTGGGCAACACCGAGGCCGTCCCCGTCAACGTGCGCGTGATCTCCGCGACCCACCGCGACCTGCAGCAGCTCATGGGCGCCGGCCACTTCCGCGAGGATCTCTACTACCGCCTGAACGTGGTGCACATCGAGATGCCCTCGCTCAACAAGCGCCGCGAGGATATCCCGCTGCTGGTGGCGCACTTCCTGGCGGCGATCGCCAAGGAAAGCGGCGTGCGCAAGATCTACGCGCCCGAGGCGGTCGAGCTGCTCGCCACCGCCGACTGGCCGGGGAATATCCGGCAGTTGCAGAACGTCGTACGCCAGAACGTGGCGCTGTCGCAGACGCCGATCATCCCGGTGGAGCTGGTGCAGCAGTCCTTAGGCGGCACGCCCGGCCGGCTGCCCTCATTTGATGAGGCGCGCGATGAGTTCACGCGCAGCTACCTGTCGCAGATCCTGCAGATCACCGCGGGTAACGTCAGCCAGGCGGCGCGTCTTGCCAAGCGCAACCGCACCGACTTCTACAAGCTCCTCGCCCGCCACCAGCTGACGCCGGAAGAATTCAAGCAGCGCTAACAGGCGCACACGCCGCCAGGCGCGCGCGGCGCAGCGCGCTACAACCGTCCGTCGACCTCCGCGGCCGCGAACAGATGCTTGATGTCGTACACCACGTGGTTCTTCCTGCACAGGCGGCGCACGCCAGCCGCGCCGAGCGCGCGGAACTCGCGGTGCCCGACCGCAAGCACGGCAACGTCGTAGTGCCTGGGATGCAGCGTGCGCACCGGCCGCAGGCCGTATTCGTGCTGGCACTCCCTGCCATTCGCCCAGGGATCAAAGACGTCGACCCGGGCGCCGTGCTTCTGCAGTTCCCGCACCACATCGACGACCTTGGAGTTGCGGATATCGGGAGTGTTCTCCTTGAACGTGATCCCGAGGATGAGTACGCGCGCGCCCTTGACGTGAATGCGTTTGCTCGCCATGAGCTGCGTGATCTGACCGGCGACGTACAGCGCCATGTTGTCGTTGATGCGCCGGCCGGCGAGGATCATCTCCGGGTGATAGCCGATTTCCTGCGCCTTGTGCGTGAGGTAGTACGGATCCACCCCGATGCAATGCCCGCCGACCAGTCCCGGCCGAAACGGCAGGAAGTTCCACTTGCTGCCGGCCGCCGCCAGCACTTCCTCGGTGTCTAATCCCAGGCGGTTGAAGATCAGCGCCAGCTCGTTGATGAGCGCGATGTTCACGTCGCGCTGGGTGTTCTCGATCACCTTGGCGGCTTCCGCCACGCGGATGCTCGATGTGCGGTGAGTTCCGGCAGTGATGATCGAGGCGTAGAGCTTGTCGACAAACTGCGCCACTGCCGGGGTTGAGCCGGCGGTCACCTTGCGGATGGTGGTGAGCCGGTGCTCCTTGTCGCCGGGGTTGATGCGTTCGGGACTGTAGCCGGCGAAAAAGTCGCGGTTGAATTTCAGGCCCGACTCGCGCTCGAGAATCGGCACGCAGACCTCCTCGGTACACCCCGGATACACGGTGGACTCGTAGATCACGACCGCGCCCCTGCGCAGCACTTTGCCGACGCTCTCGCTGGCACGCACCAGCGGCGTGAGGTCGGGCCGCTTGTAGTCATCGATGGGCGTCGGCACGGTGACGATGAATACGTCGCAGCGCTTCAGGTCCTCGAGCCTGCCGGTGAAGGCGAGGTGGCGGGCGCCCTTGAGCTCGGCACGCGAAACCTCCAGGGTGGCATCGCGACCCGCGCGCAGCTGCGCGATGCGCCCGGGCTTTACGTCGAAGCCCACGGTCGTGAAACGCCGGCCAAACTCCACCGCCAGCGGCAAACCGACATAGCCGAGGCCGACCACCGCGATGCGGCATTTACGCAGATTCTGCATCATGTCCTTGTCTTTCTTAAGTCGGCGCTACCGGTTCATCGGCCGGGCTGCCGTGGCGCGCGAACTGCGCCGCGTCGATGTGATGACGCTCGAGCAGATCGTAAACGGTCGGGCGCGTCACGCCCAGCAGTTCCGCGGCCCGCGAGAGATTCCCGTGGGCGATGGCGAGCGCGTGGCGCACGGCCTGGATCTCGGCACGCTGGCGCGCCACGCGCAGGTTCAGGTATTCAAGATCCTCGGTCGGGTCCTGCAATCCTAAGTCGCTCGCCGTGACCACGGCGCCCTCGGCCATGATGACCGCGCCCTTGATGCGATTTTCCAGCTCGCGCACGTTGCCGGGCCACGGATGCTTCTGGATGGCGCGAATGGCATCGGGCGCGAGACCGCGGGTCGGCTTGCCGAAGCGCTCGGCCATTTCCTGCAGCAGGAACTGCGCCAGCAGCAGGCTGTCGCCCTGGCGCTCGCGCAGCGGCGGCACCCGCACGGTGACCTCACTGATGCGGTAGTACAGATCGTCGCGGAAACCGCCGCCGCTGATCTGCGCCTCGAGATTGCGGTTGGTAGCGCAGATGATGCGCAGGTCGAGCGGGATCGGCGTGCGGCCGCCGATGCGCTCCACCGAGCGCTCCTGCAGGAAGCGCAGCAGCTTTGCCTGCAAAGACGCGGGAATCTCGCCAATTTCGTCGAGGAACACCGTGCCGTGGTCAGCCGACTCGAGCCGTCCGAGCGTGCGCTTGGCCGCACCCGTGAAGGCGCCCTTCTCGTAGCCGAACAATTCGCTCTCCAGCAGGGTGTCCGGAATCGCAGCGCAGTTGATGGCCACGAAAGGCTGGTGCGAGCGTCCCGACAGGCGGTGCAGCGCGCGCGCCAGCAGTTCCTTGCCCGTGCCGCTGTCCCCGAGCAGCAGCACCGTGGCGTTGGTCGGGGCCACCTTTTCGATCGCCCGGCACAGGCTCCTCATGGTATCGCTGACCCCGATGATGCCCTCCAGGGCCATGGAGCCTGTCTGTTCGCGCAGCCGCCAGTTTTCTTCCTCCAGCTCGCGAATGCGGAACGCGCGCCGTACGACGATCGACAACACGCCGGCATCCAGGGGCTTGTGGTAGAAGTCCGCGGCCCCGAGTCCCACCGCGGCGACCGCCAGCTCGCGCGCATCGTATTCGGTCATGGCGATGATGCGGGTGTCCGGGGAGAGCTTCACGATCTGGCGCAGCAGCTCCAGGCTCTGGGTGGCGCCGGTGGGGGCCCGCGCGCTCCCAAAATCCAGCAGCACCACGTCAGGCTCCACGCGCCGCACCAGCACCGGCACCTGGTCGCAGATCTCGCTCGCGGTCACGTCCAGGTCGGAAAAGATCTTCTCCAGCTCGCGGCGCATCCCAAAGTCGTCGCACAGGATGAGGAGCTTGCGACGCTGCTTGTCGGTGGAGGTCGGCAGCTCCTGCCCCGCCTGCCGCGGCCAGTTACCGGAAGCCATCAGCGCGCCCCCTTGCCCATGAGAACCACTTCCACGGTCTGCACCAGGATGGCCAGATCAAACAGCAGCGAGTTGTTCTTGATGTAGTAGAGGTCGTATTGCAGCTTCTCCAGCGCGTCACGCTCGGATGAACCGTAGGGATAGCACAGCTGTGCCCAGCCGGTGATCCCGGGCTTCACGCAGTGCCGCTCGCCATAATACGGAATGCGCTCAGAGAGGCTCGCCACGAACTCGGGGCGCTCGGGCCGCGGGCCCACGAAACTCATGTCGCCGCGCACCACGTTGAAGATCTGCGGCAGCTCATCCACGCGCAGCTTTCTGATCATGGCGCCGACGCGCGTCACCCGCGGGTCCGCGGTCTGCGCCCATTGCGCTTGTCCCGGGCTTTCAGCGTCGATGCGCATGCTGCGGAACTTCAGCACGTTAAATTCCCGCCCGCCGAGCCCGGTGCGCGCCTGCCGGTAGAGAACCGGTGCGTGCAGGCCGTCTTCCAGCTTGATGGCGAGCGTCGTCAACAGCATCACCGGTACCGAGATCAGGAGAATCAAGCCACTCGCCAAAAGATCGAGGCTCCTGGCGGTGAGCAGCCGCACCGGATTGCGGCGAAAGCCCTCGCCGAAAATGAGCCAGCTCGGATTCAACACGTCGATGGCCACGCGTCCGGTCTCGCGCTCGAGGAACGTCAAAAGCTCCGTGACGTCAATGCCGGCGAAGCGGCATTCAAGAAACTCCGCGATCGGAAAGCCGCGCCGCCGGTCCTCCATGGCCACCACGATCTCGTCAACACCGTGTTCCTGGCACAACTCGAGCAGGTCAGGATTCACCTTGAGAACCAGCCGCTCGGGAGCCGCGATCACCTCGTCCTGCGCCTGCACATAGCCGGCGACGGTGAAGCCGCGCCGATCCGAGCGCCGCCGCAGCGAGGCAATGGCGAGCGCGCGCTGTCCGGCGCCAAACACCAGTACCCGCCGGCGGAAGGCCCCCTCGTCCACGACCTGGCCCAGGAACCCACGCGTCACCAGCACGCTGCAGAAGCCAAAGAATGCTGATAGTGCGAGGATCCCACGCCCGACCCGCAGGCTCGGCACTTCGTAGAACAGCGCCGAGGCGAGCACGAACGCGGCGGCGATCGCGACCGACAGACGTACGATCAGCCCGGGGAGGTCCGAGCGCTGGCGCGGGCTGTAAAGACCCAGCGCCGTCAGCGCAATCAGTGTGAAGGCGCTGAAGAGTACTGCGCACAGCCACAGCCCCGGCCCACTGCCCTGGTAGGTTGTGGGCATCGTAGTGCCGAGGCGCAGCATAGCCGCGAGAAACAGCGCGGCTAATAAGAGCAGACCCTCGAAGGCGGCCAGCACAACAAGGGGCATATGCAGGTACTGGCCGAGAAACCGCAGACGCATAAGTGGTGGCCGGACTCCCTCTCAGGTCATCGTCGGGACTTGTAACACTCGAATTTTACAGTCAAAGTGTAAAGAATGCTGGCACCTGGGGTGTGTCCGTCTTCACGTTTGCGGCCCGAATGCCCGGTGAGTGGGGCTGGGTGTCTTAAGATTGCGACCCATGGACGCCAGCGCGAAAATCCGCCGCATTCTCAAGGAGCACGGGCGCCTCAGCCAGGACGCGCAAACCCTGTCTCTCGATGCCGATCTCTACGAAGCGGGCATGACCTCGCACGCCAGTGTCAACGTGATGCTCGCCCTGGAAGGTGAATTCGAGCTCGAATTCCCCGATCACATGCTCAAGCGCAGCGTATTCGAGAGCATCTCCTCTATCAGCACGGCGATCGGCGAGCTGCAAGCCGCAGCCTGATCACACCCGCAAGCGATGCCGTCCCGCCTGAAGCGCACCGCCGGTTACGACCGGTGCCTGTTGTCGGCAGGCTGGCAGCTGTGCTCAACCCCGGCAGGCGTTTGCGACGGCCCCGAGGCCCTGGGGCACGCGGATCCAAAATGGCTGCCCGCCACGGCGCCTTCCACGGTGGCGCAGTGCCTGATCAGCGCCGGTGCCTGGAGCCTCGACGCCGCGCAGCCCAGGATCGACGCTGCGGACTGGTGGTACCGCACCACGTTTCCACGGCCGGCCGCGCATGCCGGACAGTGGGTCCTCGGCTTCGACGGGCTCGCGAGCCGCGCGCAAGTGTGGCTGAACGGCACACCGCTCCTCTGCAGCGACAACATGTTTCTCGCGCACGAGGTGCCGTTGGATGGACCGCTCGCCGAGCACAACGAACTTCTGATCCGCTTTCGCTCACTCGATGAGCTCCTCAAGGCGAAGCGCCCGCGCCCGAGATGGCGGGTGCCGATGCTCGCCGCCCAGCAGTTGCGCTGGCACCGCACCACGCTCCTGGGCCGCACGCCCGGCTGGTCGCCGCCGGCGCCGCCGGTGGGACCCTGGCGTCCCGTGTGGCTCGAGGCGCGCACACGCGTCGCGATCCCGGAGCTGTCGCTACGCTCGGGTGTCGAGGAGAACTACGGCTGGGTCGAGGTGCGCTGCGCCGTGCAGGGCATTAACGGGGCGGCCCCGGCGAGCGCAGAACTGCGCGTCAGCCGCAACGACCAGGCGTGGGCGCTGAAGCTCACCGCCCGCGCCGGCGCGGCCACCGCCGGCGTGACAAACTTCTCGGGGCGCCTGACCGTGCCGCGGGTGCAGCGCTGGTGGCCGCACACCCATGGCGAACCGGTGTTGTACGACGCGCGGCTGGCGTTGCGACCGCCGGGATCGAGCGACGAGGTCATCGCGGAACTCGGACGCGTGGGATTTCGCACCCTGACGCTCGATGTCCGGGACGGGGATTTTGCTGTGGCGGTGAACGGCGTGCCGGTGTTCTGCCGCGGCGCCTGCTGGACGCCTGCCGACCCGATCGGTTTCGCCACCGATCCGGGCGCGCTGCGCGAGTCCTTCGCGCTATTGCGCGAGGCCGGCATGAACATGCTGCGGGTCGGCGGCATGATGGTGTACGAGAGTGACGAGTTCCTGGACCTGTGCGATGAGACGGGGATCCTCCTCTGGCAGGATTTCATGTTCGCCAACATGGACTACCCGCACGAGGATGCGCAGTTTGCCGCGTCGGTGGACAAGGAGGCGCGCCAGCAGCTCGCGCGTCTTGGCGGCCGCCCCGCACTCGCCGTGCTGTGCGGCAACAGCGAGGGCGAACAGCAGCCGGCCATGTCGGCGGCGCCGCGGGAGCGCTGGATGGCGCCGCTGTTCCACGAAGTTCTCCCGCGGCTCGCGCGCGAGCTGTGTCCGGACACCCCCTACTGGCCTTCGAGCGCGCACGGCGGCGCCTTCCCCCACCAGGCGAGCAGCGGGTCCACGTCCTACTACGGCGTCGGGGCGTACCTCAGGCCTTTGGAAGATGCGCGCCGCGCACAGGTGCGATTTGCGTCCGAGTGCCTGGGTTTCGCCAACGTACCGGACGGCCCCTGGCCGGCGCGTGCGCCACGGGACCTTGGCGCGCAGTGGGACTTCGACGACGTGCGCGATCATTACCTCGGCTAGCTGTTCCGCATCGATCCCGGCGCGCTGCGTAGCGCGGATCCGGAACGCTACCTGGCCTTAAGCCGCGTGGCTTCCGGTGAAGTCATGGCGAGCGCGTTCGCGGAGTGGCGCCGCCAGCGCTCATCGTGTCGCGGCGCGCTGGTGTGGTTCTGGCGTGATCTGTGGAACAGCGCCGGCTGGGGTGTGATCGATGCGCAGGGAAAGCCTAAGGCCGCGTACCGCTACCTCGCGCGCTCGTTGCAGCCGGTGGCGCTTTTCATGAGCGACGAAGGCGGCAATGGACTTGTGCTGCATGTCGCGAACGAACGCGCGGATACGCTCACGGCGCGAGTCGAGCTGGCGCTGTACCGCCGGGGAGAACTGCGGCTGGAACACGCAGGCCTGGAGATCGAGGCGCCACCGCGCACAACGCTTGAACTCGCCGCGACCGATTTCTTCAGTGACTGGTACGACCTGAATTACGCCTACCGCTTCGGGCCGCCCTCGCACGATCTCGTAGTCGCCCGACTCCTCGCTCCTGATGGCGCCTGCCTGAGCGAGGCGTTCTTCTTTCCGCTCGGCCTTCCCAACGCGACCGAGGCTGACGTGGGGCTCACTGCGATCGCCACGGCTCGCGCCGACGGTGAGTTCGAGCTCAAGGTGGCGACGCGCCGTTTCGCGCAGTCCGTGAGTATCGACGCGGCGGGCTTTGAGGCCGGGGATGACTACTTCCATCTCGCGCCCGGTGCGACCCGAACTATTGTGCTGCGTCGGGCGCGCAAGCCGGACCCGCAGGCAGGGAGCACCCCCGGCGCAGGCGCCCCGAGTGGGTTGGTGCGCGCGTTGAATTCAACGACCGCGGCCCGTATCGAAATCCCGTAATGAGCGGGATTGCACTTATTGTTTCGGGTGGGTTGCGCAAGTTCCCGCGTGGCTTGCTAGCATGCTGGCGATGAGCGGCAATTCCAACGAATTCAATGCGCTTCTCGCGGCCGTTAAGGCGATTGCGACGAGTGTCGCGGCCCCCGAGGCGCCGGACGTCGACGCTCGCGCGCGCTTCCCCCAGGCCACGGTCGCCGCGCTGCAAAAGGCGCGGGTGCTGTCCGCCGCCGTCCCGCGCGAGCTCGGTGGCGCCGGCTGCGGAATGCGCGAGCTCGCGCTGCTGTGCTCAACGCTCGGCCAGGCGTGCGGGTCCTCCGCCATGGTGCTTGCCATGCACTACATCCAGGTCGCCTGCATGGCACGTCATGGTCTGGGTTCGACGTTCTTCCGGGGATACCTGCAGGGTCTCGTCGCGCACCAGTACCTGCTCGCCTCGATGACCTCCGAGAACGGCACCTTCGGGGAAACCCGCACCAGTATCTGCGCGGTCGATCGCGCCAACGGACGCTTCACCCTCGCCAAGGATGCAACTACCGGTTCCTACTGTGCGTACGCGGACGCGATACTCGTGACGGCACGCCGGGCGCCGGACGCGGCCGGCAGCGACCAGGTCCTGGTGCTGGTACGCAGGGAAGACTACAAGCTGACGCAAAGCACGACCTGGGACACCCTCGGCATGCGCGGCACCTGCAGCCCGGGCTTCAGGCTCGAATCCTCGGGGCCTGAGGAGCAGATCATCCCCGGCAGCTTCGCCGACTCCTCGGCGCAGACCATGGTCCCCTATTCCCACATTCTGTGGTCGTCCTTGTGGTGGGGGATCGCAGCCGATGCGGTCGCGCGCGCCGCGGAATGCGTGCGGGCGGCAGCACGCAAGAACCCGGGCACGGTGCCGCCGACGGCGATCCGGCTCGCGGAAGTCTCCAGCCAGCTGCAGGCGATGCGGCACAACTGGCTGAACCTCGCGACCGAGTTCGACGACATCGATGCCCGCCCCGAAGGGCCCGAGCAGCTCATGTCCATCGGCTGGGCGCTGAAAATGAATAACCTCAAGATCAACGCCTCCGAGGCCGCGCCGCAGATCGTGCACAAGGCACTGCAGATCGCCGGCATCGTTGCCTACAAGAACGATACGAAGTTCAGCCTCGGGCGGCACTACCGTGATGTGCTGTCCGCATCTCTCATGATTTCCAATGAACGCATTGCGGCCAAGAGCGCCTCGATGCTGCTGGTGCTCAAGGACACATAAGTGCCCGCCGATTACGACCCGCAAGCGTTCTACGACGGGCTGGTGCGTCACGGCCTCATCGTGCCGGTCGGTGTGCCGGGGGCCTTTGGCCGCGGCGCGGTGTTCGAGGACGTGCTCGAGCGCTTCAATGCGCTGGTGTCGCAGCTCGCCCGCGAGGATCGCGCCGAGGTCTACACGTTTCCGCCGGTGATCTCCCGCAACGTGCTCGAGAAGGTGAAGTACCTCGACTCGTTTCCGCACCTGTGCGGCGCCGTCTACAGCTTTTTCGGCAAGGAAGCGCAGGCCAAGGCGCTGGCCGCGCGGGTGAACGAAGGCAAGCCCTGGGGGGATCTGCTCGGCATGACCGAAGTGGTCATGAACCCGGCCGCCTGCTACCCGGTGTACCCGAGCTTTGCCGGCACGCTCCCCGAAGCCGGGCGCCTGGTCAGCATGCTCAACTGGGTTTACCGGCACGAACCTTCCGCTGAACCCACGCGCATGCAGTCCTTCCGCGTGCGCGAGTTCGTACGCGCCGGCACGCCACAGCAGGTGCTCGAGTGGCGCGACCTGTGGTTGCGACGCGGACTGGAGCTTCTGATTTCACTCGGACTTGCGGCGCGTTCAGCAGTCGCGGCAGACCCCTTCTTCGGCCGCGGCGGCAAGCTCCTCGCGGTCAACCAGAAAGAGCAGCAGCTGAAGTTCGAGGTGCTGGTGCCGGTGGTGTCGGCCGAGGAGCCGACGGCGGTGTGTTCTTTTAACTTCCATCAGGAACATTTTGCCGCGACCTTCGGGATCCGCACCGGGGACGGACGCGTCGCCAACACCGCGTGCCTGGGGTTCGGACTCGAGCGCATCGTGATGGCGCTTATCAAGACGCACGGCTTCGAACCAGAAAAATGGCCCGCGGAAGTTCGCCGGCGGCTGTGGCCGTAGGGGAACTTGCCGTGAGCGCCGTAAGCGTCCTGCCGCGTCTTGATCCTGCAACCTATCAGCGTCACCGGCTGCACGCCGACGCGCGCGACTGGATAGAGAAGAACTGCTACGTCGACATCTGGATTGAGGTGCTGCACGCGCTGGGGTGCGAGCCGCTCGCGGTGCTGCCCTTTGCCGCCGCCATTGATTTCGAAGGCGACCAATGGACTTTTTTCAAGCCCCCGCACGGGGAGCTGCGCGAGCTCTACGGCATCGACGTTCAGGAGCTGAACGTCTGGCGACCACTCATCCAGCACGCCTCCGAGCATTTGACCGCCGGGCGTTTCATCTGTACCGAGGCGGACGCGTTCTGGCTGCCGGACACCTCCGGAACGGACTACCAGCGCCAGCACACCAAGTCCTCGATCATACTCAACGAACTTGATGTCGACGGCCGCCGGCTCGGGTACTTCCATAACGCGGGCTACTACTCACTTGCCGGCGAGGACTTCGCGCGCACCTTCCGGCTCGACGTGGCGCCCGATCCCACCTTCATGCCGCTGTTCGCGGAGCTGGTGAGGATCGATGCCCTCACGCGACTGCCGCAGCAGGAGCTCACCGGCCTTTCACATGAGCTGTGGCGCCGCCACATGCTACGGCGGCCTAAGGACAACCCGCTGCGCCGCTTCCAGCAGCGCTTCGAGCGCGACCTGCCGGCCCTGCAGGACGCCGGCCTTAACCACTACCACGCGTGGGCGTTTGCGACCACGCGTCAGCTCGGATCCGCATTCGAAGCCGCGGCGCAGAACCTGAAGTGGCTGGAGACCCACGGGCACCCAGGCGTCGCCGCCGCAGCTCTCGCCTTCGCTGAGATCTCGGACGCTGCCAAGACCTTCATCCTCAAGGGCGCGCGCGCGGCGAGCAGCAAACGCCCGTTCGATGGTGCTGCGACGTTCGATTCCCTGGCGAGCGCGTGGGATCGGGGCATGAAAGCTATTGAC
The DNA here is from genome assembly GCA_963718865.1 of uncultured Gammaproteobacteria bacterium. Taxonomy (GTDB): domain Bacteria; phylum Pseudomonadota; class Gammaproteobacteria; order Steroidobacterales; family Steroidobacteraceae; genus 13-2-20CM-66-19. The sequence goes on from CAVRAE010000004.1 coordinate 153,724, forward strand.
GCATGGCTGTGAGCCCCGAGCCGATTTTCTTCGGGCCGCCTGAGCGCGCGCTCTTTGGCTGGCTGCACCGGCCGCCGCCCGGGCGCGCGCGGGGCGCGGGCCTGGTTATCTGTAACCCCTTCGGAAACGAGGCGCTGTGCGCGCACCGCACGATCCGTCACTTGAGTGCGCGGGCCGCCGCCGCGGGCTTTCCCGTGCTGCGGTTTGACTATGACGGCACCGGAGATTCCGCCGGTCACAGCTTCGAGGCAGGGCGCCAGGCGGCATGGATCGCCAGCATCCACAGCGCCGCCGACACGCTGAAGGAGACAACCGGTGTTGGACGCCTGTACCTGGCAGGCTTTCGGCTCGGTGCAGGGCTCGCAGCCCTCGCCGGCCTTGCGCGTAGCGACGTGCGCGGCCTCATTGCGATCGCCCCGGTGGTCAATGGCGGCGCCTACGTGCGTGAGCTCAGGCTCCTGCAGCGGGCAATCGACGCGCGGCGCGATGTGCTCCACACGCGGCAACACGAATTTCCTCGAGAGCGCGGGTTTTCTGCTGACAGCGCAGACGCAGGCAAGTCTCAAGGAGATCAATCTCACGCGCCTGCCGCGCACACCGTGTGAGCGTGTGCTGATTCTCGACCGTGCTGAAATGCCGGTCGATCTGGCACTGGTGCCGGCGCTGCGCAAGCACGGCGGGGCCGTAGATCATGTGGCGGTACGCGGCTACACCGAGATGATGCTCGATCCGCACGAGAGCGTGGTGCCGGAGCAGATCCTCGCGGCGGCGCTGCGGTGGCTGGAAAACTGCGAACCCGATGGCACGCCCGTGACGCCTGCCGCGCCCGCCGCCCTCGCGGCCGTGCTGCGCAGCAGGGCTACCCTCGACCCGCCTGCGGTCGCGGATCCTGCCACGGGAGCCGAGCCGCGGATTGCGGTGGAGGAAACCCTGGTGCAATTCGGCGGCGCGGCGCAGCTCTTTGGCGTGGTGAGCATGCCCGCGGGCAGCAACCGCGCGCCGGACGGCGCCAGCGCCGTCGTGTTGCTCAACGCCGGGGCCGTACATCACGTGGGACCTAACCGCGTGTACGTGGCCCTTGCCCGCCATCTTGCGCGTCTCGGCCACACGGTGCTGCGCATGGATATCGCCGGCATCGGCGACAGCGAGCCGCGTGCCGGGGAATCCGAGAACGTTGTGTACTCGCGCACGGCGCTACAGGACGTGCGCGACGGACTGGATTTTATGCGGCGCGAGTTCCGCGCGCCCGACGTGCGGGCACTCGGGTTGTGCTCCGGGGCCTACCACGCCTTCAAGGGTGCGGCCGCGCACCTGCCGCTTAATGCCGCCGTGATCGTCAACCCGCTGACTTTCTTCTGGAAGGAAGGGATGTCGCTCGCCTACCCGCAGCATCGCGTGGCGGCCGACATCGCGCGCTACCGCACCAACGCTTTCAGCCTCGCTTCCTGGGGCAAGCTCATGTCGGGGCAGGTAGACCTCCGGCAGCTTGCAGGCGTGCTGTGGCAGCACCTGCTCGCGGCGCTCGTGAGACCAGTACGCGCCGCCGCGCGCGCCGCCGGCCGGCCGTTCCCTGAGGATCTGCCGACCGAGCTTAAGCAGGCGGCCGCGGCGGGCATCGACCTGCAGTTCGTATTCTCCGACGGGGATCCGGGACTGGAACTGCTGCGTCAGGGCGGCGGCCGCAGCGTGCGGCGCATGCGCGCGCGCGAGGCACTCTCGATCGCGGTTATCCCGGGAGCCGATCACACCTTCACGGACCTCGACGCGCGCGCAAGGCTCGTCGATGTCGTGACCCGCAGCATGCAGGTGCCCGCACGCCAGAAGGCGCCTGCTCCTGTAGTGCAGTCCCCGGCCGTCACACCCTATTCATGAGCACTTCGAGGCCGAACTGCTCAGGGGTGGCAAACCACTCGGCGATCCCGATGCGATTCAGATAGTAGGGATCCGCGATACCATAGTTGGCGCCGCCGAAGCACGCCGCACAACAATCGAAGCCTGCGTCGCGCACCATGCCGCGTGACAGGGCGGAAATACTGTCGCGGCCCCCGAATGGATAGGCGAACAGGCGCGCAGGCAACCCGAGTTCGCGTTCCAGCGTCTCCCTGGAAGCCAGAATGTCCGCTCGCACGGCCTCAGGCTCGGTAGTGACCATGTTGATGTGCGTGTGCGTGTGGCTGCCGATCTCGAAGCCCTGCCTGGACAGCTCCCGCAACTGCTCCCAGGTCATCCATGCGGGTGGATCGGGCAGACCGCGGTCCCACGGAGCGACGTAGTCAGTGCCGATGAAGCCGGAGCTCACCAGAGAGCGAGGCGGGCATGCCGCGCCGGCGCAGGATCGGCGCGGCGACCTCGAAGTTATCGCAGGTAGCCATCGTCGAAAGTGATCGAAAGCGTCCCGCCCATGGCCCTGCCGCGATGACAGCCCTCGACCTGCTCCGACAGCGGCACCACGGTGAAGTAGCGTGTGAAGAAATCGCAGAAGGCCTCGAAACTGGCGGCGCCGAGCGTAAGTCCGTCCGCCGCCAGCCTGTCGTTGACGCGGTGGAACGCGACGATGAGCATCTTCGAGCGGAAGTTGCGGCGAAAAATCCCGCTCGCGCCGGCGACCTGCCCGACGAATCTTTTTAACGCTTTCCTATTAATGTCGCCCCCAGCGTCTGCCGGCCGTGGGGGACCCCGACCAGCGTCATTCTTTTGCGACCGGTGCACGCCGCGTGACCGGTGTTCGACGTGGCATTGTGCTCCGGGAAATTTCGCAGCTCAACGCCGCAACGCCGCACTGGGAGCCGCGCCGCAGTCAGCGTTCCGCAGGAGGGTGCGGTCGTCTAAGCCGCGCTCAATTGCGGTCGCGGCACAGCCCGCTCCGCGGCGCCACCCGGGAGCGGCTCGGGAAGTCCTGCCGGCACGGGCAGCCCGAGCAGCGAAAGGAGCGTGGGGGCCACGCGCTCGAGGGCCACCGGCTCGTCATGCCGCTGGTGCCGGCCGCCGGGCTGGCGAATCCACAACGCGCCCGCGGGGTGATGCATGCCGCTCTTAAGCACGTCGACGCCGTACATCAGCTCGAAGAACGGCGCGCTGCGGCCGCCCGCCTCCAGCTGCGCCTCCTGGGGTATCAAGCTGAACAGCGTGCAGCCAGCGAACACGGCATTTCCCTCCTGACGCGCCTTGAAGGCCCGGCGGTCAGCGACATGCAGCGCCAGCAGCCGCTCGCAGGCCTGTGCGGCCTCCCGGTCGCTCACGAAACGCAGGAAGAATTCCTCGGACATCACCGGCTCCACCGAGCAGCTGCGGGGATCAAGCCCCGCAAACTCGAGCAGCTTCGGCAGATCAACCGCGCGGTAGAAGGTCTTGCCACCACCCGCCTCGTACACCGGGCAGGCCTGCTGACTGAGGCCGGTGGCGAACACGAGGGTGGTGTCGGGCGAGGCCAGCGCGGCGATACGAGCCAGCATGCGGTCCATCTCGACGTAACCCCACAGGATCGCGTCGCCCAGCTCGCGCACCTCCCGCGCGCTCGGCTTGATCGAGAACGGCTCTGGATCCATCAACCGCCAGTAGACGTGCTGGTAATGCGCCGTGCTGTTAGAGAAGAAGGTGGAGAAGTCGGGCCGCAGCCTGCGGTAGTAGTGACAGAACAGGTCCAGCTGCAGCCGATCCATGAGCGCCGGGCGCCGCCAGCGCACCCCAGCCAGCCGTTCGTGCAGCAGCTGACGAGCGCCGAATGCCACGGTCGAGGACGACAGTCCGGAACGCAGCATCGCGTCGGCGAAGGAGGCAACCGCTCCGATGCGCAGCGGCGCCCGCGCCCGGGTGTGTTCCTGCACCTGTTCCTGCACGAAAGTGTAGAAGGTGCGCAGCCGCGCATCGTTCGGCTCAACGCGCGAGGTCCACGGATCCGGCAGAAACAGCCCGCGGAAATCCGGCCCATAGGCGGCGTTCATGCTACCACAGATCCAGTTGCTGCCTCCCGCACGCGATACGTGATCCCAGATCCACGCCGCGCGCATCTTCCACGCGTCCCCGAGATGGAACACGCCGTGTTCGCGCAGCGGCAGGCCGGTGTGCACCGTGATCCACTGGATCCACGGTTCAAGGTTCGGCGGCTGCTCGTGGGCGTCGGTCGTGAACACCTCGGCGCTTTCGAAGAGGCGCCGGAAGTTCGGCAGCGCGCCCTCGCGCATGAAGCGCTCCAGCATCGGCGGGCACAGCTCGTTGAACTCAATCAGGATGACCGGCGGGCGCCGCATCTCAGGGTCGCTCCGCGACGTATATGACGACGTGTGGACCAATCAGCGGCGCCTGCGGGTCGCTGTGCAGAGAGATCGTGCGTTGCACCTTCAGCCCGTTGCGCTCGAGGCAGGCGCGGCCGCTCGCCACGGTGTACCGCCGCTTGATCGGTTGATGCGTGGGCCGCAGCATTTTTTTCATCATCCAGCGATACAGCGCCATCGGACGCGGGCGCGGAAATACGAACTCCCGCACCTTCTGCCGCAACCGCTCCCAGCGGGTCAAGTGCACGTGAATCAGGGTCAGGTAGTGCCCGCCCGGCCGCAGCACCCGATGGATCTCGCTCGTCGCGGCATCATCATCAAGGAAGTGCTCCATCACCCCGACGCTGATGACCAGATCGAAGCTGTCGGCCTCGAAGGGCAACCGCTCGGCCAACGCCAGTGCATACGTGCCGTCGGCGCGGCCCAGGGACTTCTTGAGTGCCTTCAGCGACAGATCGACGGCATTCTTCTGGGCGGCTGACAGCGCCTGCAGCAGAAAGCCCTCGCCACAGCCGACCTCGAGCAACCTGCCCTGCGACAGCGAGCCTGCCAGCCGCGAGAAGTACCGAATGAATTCGGCGGACCGTCCCTGGTCCTCCCATGCGCCGTGGTGCTCCTCGTAAATTATGTCATACCGGGCGCTGATCTCCCGGACCCGCTCGAAGCGCGAGCCGCCCAGCAGAAAATTGGGGAAGCCTTCCGCCGAGGGGAATTGCAGGCCGCACGCCGCACACGCCAATCCCTGAAGCGGTCCTTTGCAGTCCGGGCAAACGTACATCATTGCGAATTTTAACAAGGTCCGGCGGTGGAAGTCTCGGTGCGCCCGCACGGCCCGGCTAGCGCGTAGTCCGCCGCGCCAGGACGGCCTCGTAGATCCGCAGATAACGCTCGCCCATCACGCGCTGCGAATAGCGCGCTGTGAACTTGTCAAATGCGCGCTGTGCCCGAGCGCGCGCCAGCTCCGGGTCCGACAGAGCCTCATGCAGCGCGTCCCGCAGGCGCTGCGGGTTGTTTGCAGGTACCAGCCAGGCTTCGGCCCCGTCCTCGAGTACCTGCGGAATGGCTCCAACCCGGGTCGCGACGATCGGGCAGCGCGCGGACATCGCCTCGAGGATTGAGATTGGCAGGCCTTCGCGCTCCGAGCAGAGGACGAACACATCGGCCGCGCCGAGCAAGCGCTCCACGTCGCGGCGGTAGCCACAAAAGCGCACGCGCCCGTCGATGCCGAGACTCCGCGCGAGATTCACCAGGCGCTCACGCTCCTCGCCGTCACCGGCAAGGAGCAGGCACGCGTTGCTCTCCGCCGGCAGCTGCGCCATGACCTGCAGCAGGAGGTCGACGCGCTTGGAGCGCGCCAGGCGTCCAACGTGCAATAGCAGCGGCTCACCGTCCGACAACGCGAGTTCTGCGCGCAGCGCGCTGCGCGCGCCCGAATCTACCGGCACCGCGCTGATGCCGTTATCGATCACGGTGACCGACTCGCGTGGCACCCCGCTTCCGGTCAGCTCGGCGGCGATGCCATCGGACACGGCGATCACGTGGTCGAAGCCGCGCAGGGCGCGCTTGTCCAACGCCTCCAGCAGGCGCATTTTCGCAGTCTCGCTGATCCAGTTGTGGCACGTCGCCATGCAGGCGAAGTCGCGCCGTGCACGCAAAAGCGCGAGCAGGATGTCGGGCTTGTAGCCGTGCGAGTGCAGTACGGCACCGGGATTGGCGCGCAAGAGCGCGCGCAACCGCCCAACCAACGGCCGCAGGGCCAGCCGGCCGTGCGGCACGAAAGCCTCTGCGGATACGCCGCGCTCGAGAGCGTGCTGCACGATCGCGCCGGCGCCCTGCCCCTCAAGTGCCACGACATGGCTGTGCCAACCCGCGCCCTTGAGGTACGCCGCAAGCTCGATGAGCGCGCGTTCCGCGCCATAGTACCCGCCGCTGCTGATCAGCTGGATGGCGAGCTTCTGACTCGTGGCGTACATGCCTTAAGCGAGCAGCAGCTCGCGGTACTGCTGAAAGACCTTCGCGGCGTCATAGTGCGAGAGGACGTACTCGCGGCAGCGCGCGCCGAGCACGGCGAGGGCTGCCGGCTCTGCCAGCACGCGCTCCAGGGCCTGCTCCAGGGCGGCAGGATCGCCGGGCAGTGTGAGCCAGCCACGGCCCTCGAGGATCTGTGGGATGCCCCCGACCGCAGGGCAGATCGCCGGCAGCCCCGTCGACATCGCCTCGAGCAACGCGCGCGGGGTTCCCTCGGTGCGCGAGTTCATGACGAACACATCGGCCGCCGAGAGGTAGGTACGCGTGTCACTCTGTTCGCCGACCAGGGTCACAAGATCACCGTAGTGATTGCCACCGCACAGCCGCTCACAGGCGGCCCGCTCCGCGCCGTCTCCGACCACGAGCAGCCGGGCGCCGCCGCCGCGCCGTGCCATGACGCCGAGGAACGCCTTGATGAGACCCGGGACGTTCTTCACTGGCGCTAGCCGGCCCACGAACACGAACGTGAGGTCGCTACCGAGCCGCAGCCGCTCGCGGGTCACCGCGCGCTCGCGCGGCGTAAAGCGCTCAGTCTCGATGCCGATGGGAATGACCTTGATTCGCTCACGCGGAATTCCCAGCCGCTCCGTCAGGTAGTCGCGGATCCCAGGATGAATCACGGTGATGGCGTCGGCCAGTCGCCAGTTGAGACGCGCGCGCAGTCTCCCCGCGAGACTCTGGTCGATGTCGAAGACCGTGTGTTCCGTGACGACCACGCGCGGAACGCCGGCGAACCGCGCCGGCAGGCCGAGCTTGTTGAGGCTGAGAAAATGCTGCAAGTGCAAGGCGTGCGGCCTGAGTTCCCGCAGCCGCCGTGTGAGCGCGAGACTCAGGCCGTTTCGGGTCAGGAGATTCGCGGTCGGCACGCCTAGGTCCACCGGCTCGATACCGTAGCGTTCACAGCGCTCCCACAGCGGCCCGCGCGCGCCGTCGAGCGCCCCACATTGCACGTGCACGCCGTGCTCCACGAGCTGCCGGGCGAGTTCCAAGCCGAAGATCTCAGACCCGCCGACCCGGAACGAGAACAACACCTGCAAGACCTGCGCGTCGGCGCTCTGCATACTGCGTCAGCGGCCCGCACTGTCCCGCGCGGGGCCTGCGCGAGATGCGGCGAGCGTCGCTTCGATGAGCTCCGTGAACAACCGCAGGTAGGACGCTCCGGAGAATTCCTCATCCGCACGCAGCCTGGCTGCCTGACCCAGGCGCTGCCGCAGTTGCGCGTCCGCCATCAAGGCGTCAAGGCCCTTCGCCAGCTGCTCCACGTCGTCCTTCGGCACGAGCAACCCGTCATAACCAGACTCGATCACAGTGGGAATGCCGCCGACGCGGGTGGCGATGCGCGCCTTGCCGGCGGCGGCGGCTTCGATCAGCACCCGCCCCATGGCCTCCGATCGCGACGCCAGCGCGAAGATCGCACAACGGCTCATGCGCGGCGCCAGCTGCAGCTGCGGCATGCCGGGTAGGGCCTCGATCTGCGGATGCTCCAGGCCGCGCTCGCGCAGCTGCTCGGGCACGCGGTGCCCGATCAGCAGCAGGCGCCAATGCGGGTGGCGCGCCGCGATGCGCGTGAAAGCCCGCGCCAGCACGTCAACGCCCTTGCGCTCGAACGGAAAACCGACGCACAGCACGACCGGCTCCTCGGGGGCGGGCGAAAAGCGCTCGGTGAAGCTCAGCGCGAAGAAATGCCGCACCACAGTGTTGGGACACACCGTGGCGAAGTTCGCAAGCTGCCCCGCAAACAGCAGGCGCACACCGTGCGCACGGTGCAGGACGAAGGCACCGAGGAGGCGCATCTGCCGCAGACGTATCCATCGCCACAGCGCCGAGTGCACGAACGCAAGGTTATTGGGATCGCCGTACTGGCCGTTCACTTCGCACAGGAAAGCGCCGCCAAGCACCCGCGAGACACGCCAGGCGAGCAGGCCACCCTTGAATGGATCGTACGACAGAACTACGAGATTCGACGGCCGACTTGCGCGCAACTCACGGGCGCGGCCCATGACCTGGCGCGCGAAATGCAGGAAGTTCCGGAAGCGATTTCGAAAGGATCCTTTACGACCCGCAGGCGCATCCGCCCAACCTGGATATCTGCTTCGTACGCGCCGTACGACCACAGTTCCCCCGCAAACTGCTGCGACAACAGCCGCAATGTCGGCAGATGCTCCTCCTGGTCGTAGGTAGGGCCCTCGACGACGTTGAACAGATAGCCCGCGGCCCGTCCGTGGGCAATTCCTCGGAGTCATTGGTTTGCCCGGCCGCACACCCAGCGCATTTTAGTGCATCGCGGGTGCGCACTGTGTGCTTTCGGCTATTATGTAGACACTACCGGCCGAGGTTCTCAACAGAATGTACGTGTGTCCCCAGTGCAAGGGCCCACTACAGGGATTGACGTAGGTATTGCGCGGTCACCTATCCGCGGCTGCAGGACCTACCCTGTTTGCTTAGCGCCGGAAAAAGCCGCGAGCGCATCCGCCGTATCTAAGTGCCGGTGCACGCGCGGGCCACACTGGAGTGCTCATACAGACCGACATGAGCTGATCGCCAGCGCGAAGCGCCGCCAACGGCCCGCGGGCGCTATAATCGATGTACTTCGACACACCCGTCTATTTCGTCTTCCTCCCATCGTGGTGGTGCCGTCTACTGGCGGCTCGCTCCGCGCCCAGAACGTGCTGCTGCTCGTCGCCAGCTACTTGTTCTACGGGTGGTGGGATTCGCGTTTCTCGGCCTGATCGCGCTCTCCACGCTCGTCGATTTCGTCTGCGCCGCGCCATCGCCCGCCCGACAAGCCGCGCCCGGCGACGGCGCTGCTCACGCCCTCGCTGTCATCAACCTCGGCTTTCTCGGCGTCTTCAAGTACTTCAACTTCTTCGTCGATTCGTTCGCGCGCCTCGCTGAGGCGCTCGGGTTTCACCACGTCCCATCGCGACGCTGCGCATCCTTCTGCCGCCGGGGATCTCGTTCTACACATTTCAGGAAGTCGCCTACATCGTCGACGTCTACAGCGCAAGCTCGAGCCGGCCGACTCGCTTGTCGACTACGCGCTGTTTGTCAGCCTGTTCCCGCACCTCATCGCCGGGCCCGATTCAGCGCCCGTCGCATCTGCTGCCGCAGGTGCAGAGCGCCGCGGAGCTCGACGGCGAGAAATTCTTCGACGGCATGCATGCTGATCCTGACGGGGCTGTTCCGAAAGATCCGTGATCGCCGACAACTGCGCGCTGATCGCCAACGCAGCGTTCTCCGGGCGCATTGGGCCGGCCACGCCTCCCGGTCGTCGCTGATCGGCACGTACGCGTTCGCGTGGCAGATCTACGGCGACTTCAGCGGCTACAGCGACATCGCGCGCGGCAGCGCGCAGCTGCTCGGCTTTCATTTCATGGTGAACTTCCGCCAGCCGTACCTGGCGACCAGCCTGCAGGACTTCTGGCGCCGGTGGCACATCAGCCTCAGCACCTGGCTGCGCGACTACCTCTACATTCCGCTCGGCGGCAACCGCAACGGGGAGCGGTCAGACGTACGCAACCTGATGCTCACGATGGTGCTCGGCGGGCTGTGGCACGGCGCGAACTGGACGTTCGTCATCTGGGGCGCCATCCACGGCGCGGCCCTGTCGATGGAGCGGCTGCTGATGAGCCGCGCCAAGTTTGCGCCGGCCCCCGGCGCGGCCAGTCGCTGGCTACGGCGCCTGCTGGTGTTTTCGGTCGTGTGCCTCAGCTGGGTCTTCTTCCGTGCAACTTCGCTGCGCGAGGCCATGGCGCAACTCGCCGGCCTGGGAACCTGGGAGTGGCGCCCGCTCTACGGCAGCGCCCTCATCTTCCTGGCGGCGATCACATCGCTCATGATCTGGCTCGACCTGCGCTTGGAGCGCTCAGGGAGCGAATACCTGTTCGCGGATCGCGGTTTCATGGTACGAATCGTCACCGCGGTGGTGCTATGCGTGCTGATTGCACTATTCGGAGCCAACCAGTCAAGTGCCTTCATCTACTTTAGATTCTAGGCGCGGTGCGGCCAGCCGCGCCCTGGGACTGCTCGCGCTCGCCTTGGGCGCCTGCGGCCTGCTGCTAGAGCTCGGCGCGCGGCTGGTCGTGCCGCACATCAGCGCCACCGAGCACCGCATCGCTACCGACAGCCGCGCCGCCGCTGCACTGCGGCCGCGCTCCACCAGCGGCGGCGCGACCGTGCTGATCGTCGGCAACTCGCTGCTGCTCGAAGGCGTCGACCGGCAACAGCTGCATTCGCTGATGGCGCCACGCTATGACGTGTCGGAGCTGCCGGTGGAGAACACCACCTACTGGGACTGGTATTTCGGTTTGCGGCGGCTGTTCACCCAGGGGTCGCGTCCTGCAGCCGTGGTGCTGTGCATGACCGCCGGCCAGACACTCTCGGACGCTACCGACGGCGGGCGCTTCGCTTTTTCGATGATGCGTATGCGCGATCTGTGGCGCGTCGCGCGTCTCTCGCACCTGGACGCCACCGCCACCAGCGAGTACTTTTTCTCAAATCTGAGCGCATGGCTCGGCCTGCGCGCCGGGCTGCGCAATGCGGTGTTGCAGAAGTGGTTACCGGGAGCGCCGCTGCTGGCGCAAACGCTGGCCTCGCGAACGGGGGGCGCCCCCGCGGCGCCCCGGCGGATCCCGAACTGCTGGCGCGGCGGCTCGCAGCACTGCAGCAGATCGCGACGGATGCCGGCGCAGAGTTTCGCTTCGTGGCTCCACCTTTATTGGGTGGCGAGGATGCGTGGAGCCCGCCGCTCCCGCGCTCGCGCGGGAGCGGGTCGGGATGCTGATCCCGCTCGGCAGTGCCGAAGTGACGCCGGCAGATTTTTCCGACGGTTTTCATCTCAACCGCGCCGGCGCGCAGCTGTTTACCGCCCGTCTCGGTCCGGCCCTGCGGCAAAGCCTGGCGGCGCCGCCCAACCGGTAACCGCCGCGCGTCGCGCTCAGCTAATCGTGAGCGAGACCGGCTGCGGTGCCGGGCCGAAATTGCAGCCGATCTGTGTAGCATCCCCTCCCCAGGCACCTATAGCGGTTGCCACGCCCGAGGCGTTACCGCCGGCGCGGCCGGCGCTGAGCGCGGTGGACGCAGTCTGCAGCTGATACCCGTTCGGGCTACGGTCGGCGGCATTGGCGAATCCCAGCATGGCGGTTTGGAGTGCGCGTCCATTCCGGTTGTGTCGCCAGCGATTCAGGTTATACAGGGTCGGCGTCGAGCGTGGCGCCGTAACCGGTACGAGCCCGAGGATTTTGTCCGTCTTGGCCGATCCGTAGGAATTGAAGTCGCTCTGTACCAGTGTGCCAGCGCAGAAAGTCGCCAAGCCACCATAACCCACCTGGCCCGTGCATTGCAGGATGTTGTTGTAGAAGCTCACCGTGGCGGAGGGCGAGGTGCCGCTCCCGGCGACGGGGCAGTAAATGCCGCTGCACGCCGTGAGGCAGTTGTACAGGCAGGTGTTATTGAAAAAGACCACGCTCTGCAATGCCGGCATATTGAAGGAGTTGGACGCGTCCCAGATCGACGGGCCCACGAAAATGTTATTGTGAACGGTGAGCACGTCGCCCGGATTGCCGCCTGCGCCATCGGACAAAGCCGTGGCTGGGGTGAGCCCGGCGCACTCGATGTAGTTGTAGCGGTAGGTATGGTTGCCGTTGTAGTTGTTCTTGTCGTGAATGCCACAGTTGCAGTCGTAAATAGTGTTGTATTCGTAAACGTTTGAGTGGCAGTGGAAGGAGAAAATTCCCGCCGCATTATGGAGATTCGCATTGTGGATATTCGGAGGCTGAACGTTGTGAATCTTGTTGTTGCTGATCAGTGCGCCGGTGCAGAACCACGTGAGAATTCCGCCCACGTTGTCGTTCACGATGCCGCCGATGTCGTAGATCTCACAGTTCCTGACGACGAAACCCGTCGCACCGCCCTCCTGCTGCTGCCCGACGGGCGCGTAGAAGGCGATCGCGTACTGAAACGATCGCGTGAGATACAACCCATCGATGATGACGTTGCCCTTGTTCTTGGTCTGCATGTACCCCTGACCGATGATGGGGCACGACTTGCTCGGATAGGCGCCGCTCGCGGGGTCCGCTGCCGTGAGGATGGCCTGCCGGGGATTGATCGCGGCAATCACCGTGGGCGAAGTGGCGCTCGGGCCGCCGTTTACCGCGAGTGCCGGTCCGTTCCAGAGCCCGCCAGCCTGGCACAACGCATGGACGTTGTAGCTTCCGTCCAGAAGCCCCACGCGCTTGCCGGCGTAGTCTGCCTGGTGAGTGTTGATGGCCGTGATCGCCCACGGCTGCGACTGCGTACCCGGATTCGAGTCCGAGCCGTTCGGACTAATGTAGAAGTCAAAGCTGGCGGGATCCGCTGTCTGCGCCCTGGCGACTCCGGTCAACACCGGTGCCGTACGTAAGGCGAGCGCGGTGTACGCGCCCTGTTTGAGCAGAGTCCGTCTTGTCACCATACTCGGATCCCGAATGTATGCGCGGCAGAATAGCGTGCGCGATAATGGTGATTTCACAGGAGAATGCTCGGCGTCGCAATGTCTCCAGAGCAAGACAATCTCCGCCGCGAGCGTGATGCGTATCACACAGCTTGAGCGCACACCGCCTTGTCCGGCCGGTAGCATTGGAGGTAAACCAAACGCGCCATGCGCTGCGTGGCGAATGCAGGGCGGCATACCACCGATGCGGCATTATGTGTAGTGGCGTAAGGATGGCTGGCAGATGCATCTGGCTGCGGTAATTGTCTTCTGGACCTGCAGTGCGCTGCTGGTCTATCTGTACCTGCTCTACCCGCCGCTGGTGCGGGGGCTGGCTCGCGCTTTCGGCCGCCCGGTTGCACGTGGAGATGCACTGCCGACCGTCACGGTAATCGTAACGGCATACAACGAGGAAAAGAGCATCCGCGCGAAACTCGACAACCTCGCGCGCCTCGACTATCCCGCGGAGCGGCTCGACGTGCTGGTGGCCTCCGATGCCTCCTCGGACCGGACCGAAGAGCTCGTCCGGCGTACGACCCGCGACACGTCAGCGTGCTGAGTGTCGAGGGTCGCAAGGGCAAGACCGCCTGCCAGAATGCCGCGGCGGTGATCGCCACCGGCGAGGCGCTCATCTTCACCGACGCCACCACGGAACTCGATCGCGCGGCGGCACGGCGGCTGGTTGAGAACTTCGCGGACCCGGGTGCGGATGCGTGGCGGGCCGCCTTGTTTATATGACGCGAGCCGACAATGTCACCGGCCGCAACAGCGAGGCGTACTGGGACTACGAACTGCGGCTGCGTGCCGGCGAGAGTGCATTCGACTCCCTGATCGGCGCCAGCGGTTGCCTGTACGCCGTGCGCCACAGCGCTTATCGCCCGATTGACCCGGGCTGATCAGCGACTTCGTAATTGCCATGCGCATGCGCGAGCAGGGATTGCGCACGGTGCTCGAACCGGAAGCCATCTGTTACGAGGACACCCTCGGGGTGGGCGGTCACGAACTTGCGATGCGGGTGCGCGTGGCGCTGCGCAGTCTGAACGCGTTGGTGCGCGAGCGCCGCTTCCTCAATCCCCTGCGCTACGGGCGCTTCGCCTGGCAGCTGTGCTCGCACAAGCTGTTGCGCTACGCATCACCCCTCTTGTGGCTCACTGCTCTCGCCGCCAACCTGGCGCTGGCGTCGGCACCCGGGTATGTGCTGCTGCTCATCGCGCAACTGGCGGTGATCGGGGCCGGGCTCGTTGGTTTTGTCCTGCAGGCGCGGCGTCCACGGCTCGGCATATTCGGTCGTCCCTACTACCTGCTGCTCACCAATCTGGCGTCGCTGATTGCGACGTTTCGCTATCTCGCGGCGAGCGCATGGTGACCTGGACCCCAATCCGCTAACTCGCGACGGATTCGAACACCTCACACAGCTGCCGGCCGAACTCGGCGAATCCGTAGTGCTGGAGCACGAGTTGGCGCGCCGCCCGCCCGATGGCAAGGCGCCGCTCGGGCTGCGCCAGCAATTGCCCGATCATCTCGGCAAATGCGGGCGCCGATGTAGCGAATTCCACCTGCTTCCCGGGCTCTGCGTCGATGCCCTCACAGGCAAGCGGATGCGCCACGACGCACTTCTCCATGGCGAAGGCATCCAGCAGCTTCAGCTTGGTCCCGCCGCCGTCGCTGATGGGGCATACGTAGAGCAGTGCCGCGTCCATGAGCGGGCGGACGTCGTCGACGTAGCCGTGCACGGTCACGCCCGCGAGCGGCGCAGCCAGCTCGAGGATCGCGCGCGGCGGCGCCGAGCCCACGATATCGAGCGTCAGGTCGGGCAGCGAGCGCTTCACCAGCGGCCAGATCTCGCGCAGCAGGTATTCGACGGCGCTGACATTCGGGTACCAGTTGAGACTACCGACGAAGATGATCGAGCGGCGCGCAAGCCCCTTCCCCGCCGATGAACCACCAGGACGGAAGTACCCGGTGTCGACGCCGTTGGGGATCGCGACGGTATGTGCCTGCGGCGCGATCTGCAGCAACCGCTGCGAGTCCAGGTCCGAGCAGGTGATATGGGAGGCAAACTGCGATGCCGTGCGGCGCTCATAAGACTGGACTCGCAATCCTTCCTGACGGTAGTACAGGCGCCTCAGCAGTTGCGGCTCGTTCGCGGCGCGACGCAGCAGCATGTGCGACTCGATGTTGTGGTGGCCGAGCGTCGCGGCTGTCCCGGCAAAAAGCGCGCGGTAGGGCGCGAGCCCTAAGGTGTCGAAGTGCGCGAGCGCATAAGCGCCCGCGTGCGCCGCATCCGCGAACGCCCTCCGGCCATCCGTACTCTGCAGCCAGCGTAGCGTGTAGGGAGCGGACAGCAGCAAGCCCTCGAGCGCCGTGCGCCACCTGCCACCCGGCCGCGCGGCACTCCCGATGCTCAGAAAGCGCACCGAGCGACAGAACTGGCCGAGTTCCCGGGCGCATACCTCGAGCCCCTCCTCGCGCGAAGCAAAGAAGACCTTCAGCCACGCCTCCTGCACGAACGCGATCAAATCGACCTCGTGGCGCGTCGCGACGCCTTTGAGCAGGTGGTAGCTGCGCAGATGCACGCCCGATTTCGGCGGATAGGGCACGAGGTGGGAGGCCCACAGGAGTTTCATGTGGCCTGACGCTGCAACAGGCGCGCAAGCAGATGCAGCGCCTCGTGGTACTGCGTACGGGCCAGGGCGCGCAGCAACACAACGTAGCCCGCACCACCTGCGGCAATCCCCACGGCGAGCAGCAGCACCGGGCGCAGGCTGCCGCGCAACCCCAGACCCACTCCTTCAACCAGGGCGGCGCTGAGCGCGGCGCAGATAGCCGGACGGACCATCGGCCGCACGAACAGGGCGAGGCTGGTGTGCACGGCGGCCGCGATTCTCCACAGCGCAAAGGCCAGCACCGCCGGAAACCCCAGCGTCCAGGCGAGAGCCTCGCCGAGTGCCCCGAAAGGGGCGCCGATGACGAGCAGCGGGACGATGATCGCCGCCCAGGTAAGCGCGTTCTTGAGCGTAGTTCCGAAGCGACCAGTGCCGATGACCGATGCGTCGACGAGCGCGTAGATGCAACGTGCCGGAAGGATCGCGGCGAAAGCCATGAAGGGTGCGACCAGACCCGTCCAGCGCGTACCGAGGATGAGCGGGAAGGCGACCTGCGATAACACGCCTCCCACCCAGAAAAACGGGAATACCACGGCTGATGCGACCGAGACAATCAGCAACAGGCCCCGCAGCTGCGCACCGGTGTCCCCGGCCTTGGCGGCAAATGCAGGCATCGACACCTGGTTCACGATTCCTGCGAGCTGGTCGAGCGGTGAGTGCGACAGCGTCTTGGCGAGCGAGTACGAGCCCAGCACCGCTGGCCCCGCGATCCGACCGAGCAGGAAAGTATCGAGGCTGCCGATCACAAACCACACCACGCGTTGTACCAGCATCTGCCCGCCCTGCCCCCAGAGCGGCACGAGCAGCGCAAACCGCAGGTTCGGAGTCGGGCGCTTGTCGATGCTCATCCACAGGAGGAATGAGCGCACGCTGGTTCCCACCAGCGTCCCAGCGATCAGCGACCAGTACGCCCCGCCGTGATAGGCCATCGTCAGGGTGGTTACGCCCTGGATGACGCTGCCGGCGGACTGCGCCACGGCGATCTGACGGAATTGCATCTCCTTCAACAGACGCACCAGCGGCACCAGCGCCGATGCGCTGAGCGGCAGCTGTAGGGACGCGATCCACATGAGGTGCACAAGATCTGGGCTCTTGAAGAAGACCCCGGCCGCCGGCGAGACCGCGGTGACCGCGGCACTGAGCAGCGTGCCGATCAGGAGCACGGCCGACAGCGCCGCCCCCTGCAGCTCGAGGGGCAGCTCGCGCCGAGTCAGGAGCACGGCCACCAGGCCCCCGTCGAGGAGCATCTCGGCAAATACGGTGAAGAGGCCGGAGGTCGCCACGAGTCCGTAGTCCTTGGGCTCGAGCAACCGTACGGTGAGCGCTGTCAGTCCAAGCGTGATGACCTGGGTAAAGACGCGTGCGGACCCGATCCAGCGCAGTCCACGCACCGTGCGGTCGATCTGGCCTTCCCCGCCTTCAAGATCAAGAGGCTCCGGCACACTCACTTCGCCGCAATCACACCATGGACCACCGGTCTGACCGCGCCGCGCTGCGCAACGACACCGTACGCGGGAGCCCCGATTCTAACCAGCGCGGCGCATACCGCAACGAGCATCCAAAACAAGCCGGAGTACCCCTGTGACAGAAAGAAACCCGCAGCGAAATTGCCTGCAAGGCCGATGCTCAACGCCCGGCCGTGAAGGCAAAATCTCGCACTTTCGGGCGACGGAAGCTGCCGGTGCGCGGCGCTCACCGCGGCAAGCCCCCGCCATGCCCGATAGTAGACAATAAGATACAGAGTCAGGCCGAGCACGCCGAGTTCGAGTAAGACCTGCACGAGGCTGTTGTGGGCGGCCTTATAGTGCCCCCCGCCCAGGATCCCGTCCACCGCCTCGGAGCTGCCCATGCCGAAGCCGATGGGACGGTGGAGCGCAAAGCCCACGTCACGGCGCCAGATCAGCGTGCGGCTTGCCTGGGATGTCGAGCTCATGTTGTAGTCGCTCTGGATATCTTCGAGCGTCGCAGATCGCTCGGTCGTGTCTTCCGGCAGGTGCGTCCATACCAGCATGCCTATGACGAGCATCGGCACGATGCGCAGCAGCGCCCCGCCCGGATTGAATGGCTTCCGAAGTTGCCCGTGTTTGTTCGCGGAGAGGGGAAACGCATGACATGCCGGCAACGACCACCGCCAGGCCGATGATGCCGCCCCTCGAGCCGGTGAGGAACATCGCGATCACCATGAGCAGGGCCATACCGTTCACGGCCATTCGCGCCACCCATGAGCGGCCGATGCGTTGCACGAGCACGAGCGGCAGAAGCGTCACCAGGGCGTAGGCGATGTCGTTCGAGTTCCACGCCTGCATGTTCGCGCGCCCACCGGCGAAGTTGATCAGCGTCCCAAACGCCAGCAGCACGCCCGCGAGGGCGAGGCCTTTCAGCAGCCGCTCCACGTCGCGCAGCGACTCGGTGATCTTGACCAGCAGGACCATGGCGATGAGGTAGATAGCCGAGCTCTGCATGTCGATGAGAGTCTGCGACTTGTAGATGGAGAACAGGATGCTCACCATCGCCAGCAGCTCGAACGCGATTGCCGGACGCAGCACCCGCAGCGAAAGGGCGCGTATTGGCGATGGCAGCTTCCCCGCGCGCAGCGTGACAATGAGGGTGATGGCAAACGTGATCTTCACCAGCGGCAGGCCGCTCGAGATCCTCGACCCAGTCTCCGACCTTACTGATCATGACCACGAGAAAGACCGCCATCCAGAACGTATCGCTGGAAAGGCGCATCCGCCGCAGCGCCGGGCAGCCTGTACTTGTCGGGGACGGTGATCACGGAAACGCGCGAGTCAGCCGCTGGCGCGGTCTACTCGCTCAGCCGGTACACGGCTGTCAGGAATATACGGTCTTCTGTGTAGCCGAGGCCAAGCCCCTGCGCGGCGATTGAAGTCGAAACGGTATCTGAAGTGCGCACAGTGCGATCAAACCGCACGCGATACTGCAGGCGGCTGTTGGGGCTGAATGTGACACCGACGCCAACAAGCAGTGAGTGATCAATGAATCCCAGGGACTCATAGTTCTCGTGCGCGTACGCAGCCGAAACCTCGGCTGTCACGATGGGGGTCAGATCCCGCTTCACACGCGCTTCGACTCCCGAGCGGGTAGCGTCAAGCCCCACGGGCACGCCCTCCAGAATGTAGTCTTCCAGCTGGAGCGGCGTGGGCACGATGGTATAAGTGTCGCGCGACCACCTGCCGCTCACATCAATAGCCGTGCGGTCTTCCTTGAACCGCCAGCCGACCGCCCCGGACCTGTCGAGATAGTTACCAGCGGTGCCGGCAGCGGGTGCGACGATCGCGGTACCCGCGGCCCCGCTCGTCAGACCCTGGAAGCTGTCGGAGCTGTCCGTGAACTGTTGGCCCCCCGTAAGGTACAGCGACTGGAAAGGCGTCAGGTCCCGCGTGAGCACGAGCTTCGCCAGCAGCTTCGAGTTCCACGGCCCGGTGTCGTCCACCTGCGCCACACCGGCATCCAGCGAAACGCTGGTGCGCACTCCGCGGGTATCGTAATGCGCGAAGAATTTTCGGCGGTCGTAGTCGGGGTTAACCGCCGTGTCCTGGAAGCGGATCTGAGTGATGTCGGCATTGAGCGAGATGTTTGACGCGACCGAGAGCTCATCGCCTATGGCGGCCGTGCCGAGCACCCGGTGGCTGTTGAAGGGACTCGTCTCGTAGTCCACCCGCGCGTAGCGGCCACCGAAGCGCACAAAGGTATTGTCACTCGGGCGGAGCGAAAAATCGGGGCCGGTGGCAAACACGTTCACGCTCTCGATATTGGTGCGATCGACCGGCACCAGCGCGTCCACCTGCGCCGTGCCGTAGGCCTCCTGCACCACCCACTTGATGTTGTCCGGAACCAGGGCGAAGGAACCGTTGCCGTCCATGCGGCCGACTACCTGCCCGGGGAAGGCATGTTCGAGATAATAGAGGTAAGTGAGATCGCCCTTGAGCGTCGCCTGCAGTAGTGGATCGTTGCGCTCGACGTCTACAAGCAGGCCGACGTTCGCGAGGGTCTGTGACTGGGCCCCGGTCTGTGTGAGCCCGACGTTGTCGGTCTCACCGAGTCCTGCGACTGCAGAGATCTGGGTGATGTCAGCCGGCGGCACAGCCGGGTTCTGATCGGCTGCCCAGGCCGCTGCGGGAACCAGGGCGCAGGCTGCCAGCGCGCGTCTAACCGGCGCGCGCAGCATCGTCCAGCGCTCCGTAATAACCGCTGTAGCCGTAGTAGGTCGCCGCTCCGTGGCGCGCGTCATTGAGTATCAGCCCCTGCAGCCGTTTCGGATCGAGCTGCGCAATGGCGTCCACGACAGCCTGCTGCGGGGTCTGGCCGGCCCGCACCACGAGCAGCACCTGACCGGGAATCTGCATCAGTCCTCGCACTTCACTCGCCGCCAGCACCGGCGCGCAGTCAAGCAGCACCAGCCGGCGCGGGTTGCGGGCGGCGAGGCGCGCCACGATCTGTCCCATACGCGCGCTGGCGGCGAGTTCCGGGGCATCCTCGACCGAGCGGCCGGCCGGCAGAATGTCCAGACCGGGGATATCGGTGCGCAGCACCAGGGACTCCGCATCGCGCGACTCATCCAGCAGTGCGTCCACGAGTCCCGGCTGATCCTCAAGGCCAAGATCCTGCGTGATCTGCGACCTGTGCAGGTCCGCATCCACCAGCAGCACGGACAGATCCCGCTCATGGGACAGGCTGAACGCAAGGTTGACGCTGGTGAAGGTCTTGCCATCACCCGGGAGCGGGCTGGTGACCGCCACCAGGCGCGAGTCAGCGGCAGCACCGGCCCCCGTGGCCTTGGCGACGACCGAGCGCTTGATGCGGCGAAAGTGCTCCGCAAAGCGCTGATCCTCGCTGGCGTCCGGCAGATGTCCCGCCTTGCGCAGCGCCGCGAGATCAACCGCCACCCGGCGGTAGTCGTAATCCGGCATCGTGGGTGAATCGACCAGCACCTCGGCGGGCACGCCGACGGCGCGCGGCGCCAGCGGCTCTGCTTTGGCAGCGGCTGCGGCGGCGCGCCGGACTTTCCCGAGAGTGTTTTCGATGAGGCTCACTTAGTTCACCAGGGCTATCAGAAAGTTAAAACGGCAGGCTCATGCGCCAGCCAGCGTTGCTAAGCATCAGGATGGCGGCAAAAGTTGCCACCAGACACGCGGTGACGAGGTAAACCCGGCGTGAATCGCGCCGCGCCATACGCGCAGTACGCGCAGGGAAGGCGTTACCCACGACACCCAGCACCGTCGCGCCGGTGAGCGCCGCCAACGCGCGCGCCGAGCCCGCGACCGGCTGCAGGAGATTCAAGCCGTAAGCCGCTCCCACACCCGCCGCAAGGGCGGCGAGGAGGACGCCGACAAGCAGCATCGGGCGATCCGGCGACACCGGATCGGATCCCACGGAAGGCGGTTGCACCAGCGTGAAGCGCACCGAACCGGCATCGTTGGCTCGCTGTCCGAGCTTGGTCTTGTCGTAGTTCTCCAGCAGCGCCGTGTACTGCTGGCGGTTGACCTCATAGTCGCGTGCGAGCTGCGCGTACTGCGCCTCGACCTGCGGCGCGGTGTCGAGCATCTTGCGCAGCTCCTGGGCTTTCGCGCGGTGATCCGCCAGCTCGCTGCTCAGGTCCGATATGTCCACTTGCGACTGATTGAGCGCGAGCGCAATGCCCTGGTAGACGGGGCTCGCGCTCGCCCTGCTGAGGGCGGCCGCTCCCGCATCGCCGCGCCGCAGGCTCTCGATTTCGGCCGCGCGGCGCTTCTTGAGTTCCTCCAGAGTCGCCCGCGTCGCGATGACATCCGGATGCTTGTCTGTGTAGCGCAGCAGGAGGTCATCCAGATGCGCCTGGGTCTCGGCGATCCGCGACAGGGTGTCACCGCCGCCGCCGCCGGACATCGAGCCCGTCCCCACTGCCGACACGGCGGCGTCCCCACGCAGCTCCCGCTCGAGGGTCGTGCGGCGGCTCTCGGCCGTACGCAACTTGTTCTGCGTATCCTCGACGAGCTCATTTTCTTTCTGCAGCTGCGCGAAGTAGCCACCCGCTTCCGTGGGCATGACACCCAGGTGCTGGGACTTGAACTGTGCGAGCTTCGCTTCGGAGGCACTCAGGCGCGCCTCGTAGTCGCGCAGCTGCGTCTCCAGGAACTTCTGCGCGCTCTCGGATTCCGCGTGCGTGCTGCCCAGAGTCCCGGAAACGAGGTCACGGGTCAGAATCGATACTACTTTCAGGCTCTGCGCACGACTGGGGTCCTGGTAGCTGATGCGGTACATGTTGCCCGCATTGCGATCCTCTTCGTGCTCACTCGCGCTGCGCACGGCAATCTGTGTGCGGCTCATCAAGCCCGAGAGCACCGCCTGCTGGTGCGCCCGGCTCGCCCCGGCGGGCAGCATGCCTGCCTCCTGGGCGATCTTCTGCAGCTGGGGACCTGCAAGCAGCGCCTGGCGCACGTAATTAAGCTCCGCGTTGAGGTCCTCGTTCAGGGCGAGTCCCTGCAGCGCGGGGCGCAGCACCGTGCGCGTGTCGACGAACACGCGCGACTGGGCTTCATAGTTGTCCGGGAGCGCGAACACATAGAGCCAGCCGAGCACCGCGACCAGCCACGCGGCCGCCAGCCCCGCCCAGCGGTAACGCCAGGCGCCGTGCACCTCATCCATCAGCTTTTCCAGCGCCGGACTCACGCAGTTTCCTTAAATTAGAAGCGGCTCTCGGGCACGACGAGCACGTCGCCCGGCCGTACGGGCAGGTTCTGGGTCATATCGCCGTGGTTGAGCAGCGCATCAAGCCTCACCGGAATCTGGTACTCCTTGCCATCGATGGTGCGCACGAGTTGCGCTCTGTTACCGGCAGCGAACGGCGTCAGGCCGCCCACGGCGAGCACGGCGTCCATGACCGTCATGCCCTCGCGATAGGGCACGCCGGAGGCGTGCAGCACCTGGCCGATGACCTTGACCTGGCTGAAGGCGCTCGCCGGCTGGGTCACGATGACATTCACCTGCGGCTGCTTCACGTAAACCGCCAGGACCTTCTCGATGTCCCGCGCCAGTTGGGTCGGGGTCTTCCCGACCGCCGGCATGTCCTCGACGAGCGGGGTGGAGATCTTGCCGTCCGGGCGCACCGGCACGTTGGTCGTGAGTTCGGGGTTGCGCCACACGAAAATCTGCAGGCTGTCACCGGGGCCAATCACGTAGTCCGGCGATACGGCGCTCGCTGCCGGTCCCTTCACCGCTGTCCGCCCTGCCGCTCCTGCGGGAGTCGCCGGCGCCGCCTGGTCGGCGGGTATTGCCCCTCCCAGGGCACATCCGGCCAGCAACCACAGGGACGCAAACGCGCCAACCGCCGTCCGCCTCCCCAACCCCGAACGACTGTTCATAATCTTTTGATCCATCTCCATAATCTTAGCCGGTTCCCGCAAGGCCTACCCGGGATTACTTCACCAAACACTCTCGCACCGTCGGCCTCGCGCGACACCCTTAATCAAGCCAACTTCACGTGCCCGCGAGCAGACGGGTGTCGCTCACAAACTGCGTCAGGCTGGTCCGGGCGGCCGCGCAATCCCCATCGCACTGTGCGCGCAGCAACATAACGCTGGAGCCTGGAGATCTGAACAGGGAGGCCCAGCCGTAGCCAAGCTGCGCCCACCAGCCGGAGGTGAAATGGCGCGCACCAACGGTGTATCTGAGCCACACGATGGCGCGCCGGTTCCCGGGTGACTCAGCTTCGAGTTCCGCGAGCGGCTGGCCCGCAACATCAACCCGTCTCTGCGACAGCAGCGTCTCATTGTCATTGAGAATCGTGACGCCGTAGCCGACGAGTTTCTTGGCATGACGCTGCACGGCATATGCCGCGGTGAACGCGGTGATCCGCCGCCCAGCGTGCGCGTAAACGCCGATGCGCTCCGCGTCCGCGCCGGGAAACTGCGGCGCCCAACCCTGCGGCGCGGCTCCCGGACCTGTCCAGGTGGCGGTGGGGTCCTGGGGCAGGTTGGCCGTCACCTGCGGCGGCTCACGCCAGTCTGCCAGCAGCTGCCAGGCCGGGCCGACCGCAAGAGCGGCGAGAATCAACGCCGCGGCCATTCCAAAGCGCCTCGTGGCTACCGCCGGCATCGGATGGAACCCGGGTGATTCAGGGGCGTTCGCGAGCCGTCTCGCCAGCGGGAAAAAGGCCAGCAGCATCACGGCAAACACCATCCAGCCAAACCCGTAGTGATCCCGCACCAGGGATGTCTGCATGCCCTTGAGGTAACCTGCATAGACGATCCCGGCGACGCGAATCCAGTTCGCCACCACGCTCAGAGCCGCCGCGAATGCGAACAGGGTCAGACGACGGCTCGCGGGCTGGCGTTGCATTTCCCCGTAGAGCCCTGCGACCGCAAGCCCGACCAGCAGCATGCCGAGGCCGCTGCATCCGGGAGCCACTTCGAACGTACCGGCATTGATCTGGATGAAATTTCCTGTAACGCGGGTCGGCACCTGCGCGACCGCGAGGAGCCCCGCAGCGGCGCGCGTGGTGAGGGCCTGCAGCGGACCGCTTAGCGCGTCCCACACGGGGATCGCGAGAATGAGGAACGCGCATGGAAAAATGCCGGCGCGTGCAACCTGGGCGCCGAACACCGCGCGGAGGGCCACCCACAGAACGAGCGGCAGCAGCAGCGCCTCCGCGGTCTGAATGCCCGCGCGCGCGCAGATCAGCCACAGGAACGCGAGTGCGAGCACCGCGGGCAGCATGCTCAGGGTTGGCTGCAGGCGCGCGCCGGTCTCACGCCCGCGCATGACGAGTATCCACAGCGACACCGCGGCGATGAGGTAGCCCTGGGAGTAGGTGCCTCGATCGCTTACCCACACTGCGTTGAGCGCGACCAGGCTCGGCCAGTAGAGCACGGCCACCAGCGCCGCGAGCAGCAGTACGGGTAACGCTCCAACGCGCAGTGACGGCGCGCGTATATCCGGCATCGAGTAATTCCCCTTAGCGGCCCTGCCGACACTTTTTACTGGTTCTTATACGGTGGCCACAAGTCCTTCGGCCACGAGCCCATGTTCGCCGCTAAGCGCCGCGTACCGCTCAGCTTTAGCGTGCCGGTGTGACCCGCGTCACACTCGCCCGCGGTTCACCCATCAGGAGATGGTCTTGGCGGCGATGTTCGAAAGCGCGCTGTTGGCGCCCGACAACGTGTATGACAGCACGGCGAAGTACCAGGTTCCCTGGCCGAGTCCCTTGATGACATAACTGGTAGTGCCGATGTCAGTGAGCTGCACGTAGTGAGTCATGGCATTCGGGCCGGTGCCGTAAACGATCGTGTAGCCGGCGAGATCGGTGAGCGGCGTGCCATTGGTATTCTGCGTGGGCATCTCCCACGCGAGTTCCGCGCTGCCGGCGCCCGTACCGGTGCCGGCGCTGGACTGGCTGGCGGATCCTGGGCTGGCGGGAGTGGAGTAATCGAAACTACAGCCGGCGAGGACCACGAGTCCCAACGCCATGACAACACTCTTCGCACTCTTCATTCCAGACAAAGCCACTCCTCCCCACACGCAAGCGGGCGTGCTCACCATTCACGTTGTGCAGTCCAGGCGACCAAACTCGGACCGCAGGTCGGGAACGGAGGAAGCAAGTGCTATGCCATCTGAAGATTTCCCTTGCGCGTCATTGTGTTGAGGCTAACGGGGGTTTTTTCCGTGGATTTATGACAGCGGTAAGGTCGGCGCGCGCCGACAGGTGGCGAGTGCTGTAATGCAGGCCGCGCACGTAAGTCATTGACTGCGCGTGCATACATGACGCGCCGCATCATGTAGCCGGGTGACGACAGGGAGTTGTCCGCTGCGTCACTTTCGCGTCATTGCGCAGCCGCATCCACGCGAGGTTCACGAGTGCGCGCGGCTTGCTGAGCGCCGCGAGCGCAAAACTGCGACGCTGCTCACGAGCAAAATAATTATTGTCAGGTGCGCGCGGCGCGCACACCAATCAACTAGGACGAGGCGTGTCGCGCAAAGAGCTCGTCACTCAGAACGTCCTCGAGGATGGTACGCGATACGCTGCGGCTGAAGGTGTGATCGCCGCCGCCGATGATATGCAGGTGGCAGCGCTCACCGAGCCGCCGGATGGACGAGCCCGCCTGAATCTTCAGCAGGTCAATGCCCGCTTCGCCCCTGGCAAACACAAATACCAGACGCACCTGTCGTGCGCCGAGCGCTTCGAGCTCGCGGCCCAGATCGCGCGGCAGATGAATGTGAAGAAACCTCGCCAGATCACGCGCCTTGGATTCCACGGTCAGCAGCGGCCGGTGCAGGTAGATTTTCACGATGCGCCAGATGTTCACCTGGCCGGTGAATATCCGCTTCCACGCCCCGAGTGAGAATGCCCGCTCGCGGTAGAGTCCCGGGTTGCGCACCACTTCTGCCAGCTGCAGGTCGCGCACCGACGCCCCCTCCTCCCAGAAGAAATTCTCCGGATTGACGAGCAGCAGACGCTTCACCGGCAGGCCTGCAATGCCCGCACGCAGGGCGTGATAGGCCCCGGAGCACAGGCCTGCGAGCGTGATGTCGCGGATTCCGTAACGCGTCTGGATTAACTCAATCGCCGAACCGATGTCGGCGAGCGCCGCCGGCGGAAAGACTTCATCGTCCGGCCGCCCGGGCCGGGTGTCGCTGTCGCCGATGCCGGCCAGGTCCATGCGCAGCACCAGATAGCCACGCCGCGCCCAACGCCGCGCAAATGAGACGTGCATGCGACTGACGCCCATATGCTGGTCGGCGGACGCATTCAGCAGCACCACCCCCCGCCGCCGCAATTCATCCCGCCGCGGTTCGGTCACAATGCCAAAGAGGCGCGCTTCGGTACCGAAGCTCACCGGCCGCTCAGTCAGCATCGTCTCCGGCGCGGCCATCTCCCCCGGGAGCCTCAGCACTGTTACCGGCGCACTGCCTGGATCGGCATGTAACTGCGCGAGGCATGCATCGCGAACCGCCGGCAGACCGGCAGCCGCGTGCACGCCCAACCATTGGGTGATCGTGGCGATCATGGCGTGCGGCAAGACCGCGTACTGCGTCGCCGTCAACATACTCTCGACGAATCCCGGCAGCGCCAGGTACTCAGTCTGCACGCCCTGTTGCACGAGTGCCTCGGCGAGCGCCTGCGCCGTGCGCAGTTCCTGCCGATCGACGATCAGCGCACGCGACACCCGCAGCCCGGTCACGGCAATCGGATCTGCGCCCGCAAGCGCCGCCAGTGTGGCTCCCGAGAGCCAGTGTCCGCTGACTTCCATCGAGCCATCAGCGGACGTCACCGAATCGGGGCTTCCGGGCGAGTCGCTCAGCGGCTCTTCGGGCGCAAGCAGCGCCGCCAGGCGCGTGGTGCGCATTTCGCGCAGGTAGCGCCGGCCGCTTACCACCGGGGCGATGAGAATCAGTTCATCCACATAGTCGCAGCGCGCCGCCGCCAGCGTGGCCAGCAGCGCGCCCAGGCGCACGCCCAGCAGGCACACGCGCTTCACGCCGGTCCTGCGGCGCAGCTCCTCCGCCGCGGCGATGACGTCCTCGACCCAGACCTTGATCTGGTCGGCCTGCGGATCGATATCGGCAGAATCGGCACTGCCCAGGTAATCAAAGCGCAGCGCGGGTATCCCGAGACTCGCCGCCGCTTCCGCGAATACCCGCAGAGTGCGGTGCGCGGACAGTGCCTCGTAGCCGAAGGGCTTGCAGATCACGACTCCCGTATCGCTGGCGGCGCGGCCGGCCACGGGCGCATGCAGCCACGCGAACAGGCGCGGTGCGCCGGCGGGGAAATACAGCGGGCCACCGGATTCGTTAACCGATCCGGCGGCAAGCACATGGTCAACAGGACTGGCGCTCACGTCGCAGACAAACTCACCGCGGCTGTTCCCGCCGCTTCGATAGCTGAACATTAACGCACAAACCGCCGCGCTCAACAATTGACAAGACCGCCGGCACAACGGCGGGTGCGCCGCAGCGGGGGGGTCGCCACGGCTGCAGGTATGATGGCGTCGTGAGTTCACCGGCGAAAGCGTGGTTGCGCGCGCTGCAAGCGACAGCGCCCGTCGAAAGAGGCCAATCGGCGATATTTCCCATCATTATCGGGGACCTGGCGGAACGATTTGACTCAATGCCTGCGCTCGAGTTCGCAGGCTCGACCCTCACCTACCGTGCGCTCGCCGAGTCAGTCGCGCGCTACGCGCGCTGGGCACTCTCCCAGGGATTGTCCCCGGGTGACTCGGTATGCCTGCTGATGCCTAACTGCCCGGAGTATCTGGCCATCTGGCTGGGGCTCACCAGGATCGGCGTCACGGCTGCGCTGCTTAATACCAATCTGACCGGCGAGTTGCTTGCCCACGCCATCCGTTCCGCGGCTCCCCGTCAGCTGATCAGCGCGGCAACCCTGCTGCCCGCGCTGGCGTCGGCGCGCGCGGGATTCCCGGACAGCGTGCGCTGCTGGGTCCACGGCGGCGATGACAGCGAGCTGCCACGCCTGGAAAGCGCCGTGGCGCGCGAGTCGGCTCGGCCGCTGACCACGGCGGAGTGTACGCCGCCGGCACTGGCGGACCGCGCGCTGTGCATCTACACCTCAGGAACCACCGGCCCGCCCAAGGCCGCCAACGTCAGTCACTACCGCATCGTCCAGTGGACCCACTGGTTCGCCGGCATGATGGGCATCCACGCGGGTGATCGCATGTACAACTGCCTGCCGATGTATCACAGCATCGGCGGCGTGGTGGCCGTTGGCGCGCCACTCGTGGGTGGCGCGACGGTGGTGCTGCGCGAGCGGTTTTCGGCGAGCGATTTCTGGCCCGACGTGCTGGCTGAGCGCTGCACGCTGTTCCAGTACATCGGGGAGTTGTGCCGCTATCTCGCCGCGAGTCCCTATCACGAAGCGGAAACCCGCCACGCCTTGCGGCTGTGCTGCGGCAACGGCCTGCGCACGGACGTGTGGGAGCAATTCCAGACGCGCTTTCGCATTCCGCAGATCCTCGAGTACTACGCGGCCACCGAGGGGAGCTTCTCGCTGTACAACTGCGAGGGCCGCCGCGGCGCCATCGGGAAAATTCCCGCGTTCCTCGCGCAGCGCGCCGCCGTAGTTCTGGTAAAGGTTGATGCGGACAGCGGCGCTCCGCTGCGCAACCCCGCCGGCTGGTGTGAGCGGTGCCCGCCCGGGGAAGTCGGCGAGGCGCTCGGCAGGCTCTCAGGTCCTGACGACGCCGCGGGCGGACGCTTCGAGGGCTACGCCGACGCCCAGGCCTCGAAAAAGAAAGTGCTGCAGGATGTCTTCGGGGCAGGTGACGCCTGGTACCGCACCGGTGACCTCATGCGCCAGGACGGCGACGGATTCTTCTACTTCGTGGATCGCGCCGGGGATACCTTCCGCTGGAAGGGCGAGAATGTCTCCACCACCGAGGTGTTGGCCGTGGTCAGCGCCTTCGCAGGAGTAGCCGACGCCGCCGTATACGGTGTCACCGTGCCGCACCACGAGGGCCGTGCCGGCATGGCCGCCCTGGTCGTTGATTCGCGCTTTGATCTGCAAGCCTTCCGGCTTTACGTGCGCGAAAAACTACCCGCCTACGCCCGTCCGCTGTTCGTGCGGCTGGTGGCCGCGCTGGAACTGACCGGGACCTTCAGGCACGCAAGCCGGGAACTCGCCCAACAGGCATTCGATCCGGGGCAGGTGCGCGATCCGCTGTACTTCGATGATCGTCGCGCTGCCGCGTACGTGAAAATCGATACGGTCCTGCACGGGCAGATTCGCGCCGGCACCCTGCGACTCTAGCTGCGGCTCTCGTACAATTTCACGAAATCACCGAAGGTCACCGGGAAACTCTCGGCGGTCTCGAAGGGGTCGTAGCCGAGCGTGTCCTCCAGACGCGCGACGATGAGTGCGAAGCTCAACGAATCCAGGCCCGACTGCAGAAGCTTCAGATCATCGGACAGCGGCGCGAGCGTTCTTTGCTGCTCGCGCGCAACCTGTTCGAAAAGCGAAGTGATCGTGGACCTCACCGACATCTTCCTGACTCCTAACGCGGCACGAACAGTTCGAAATACGAGCTGATGCGGCCATTACGCACCTCGATCATGTCCACCAGCTCGGTGGCAACGACCGCGCCTGTGATCTTCGAATGAATCTGGGCGCGCCAGCTGATCATGGCCCGCTGACCCTCGATCACACTCGGGGACGCTTCATATCCTGTGAGCCTGAAGGCCTTTACCAGCATCGCAAGCCACGGCCGGATTTCTTCGATGCCGGTCGCGGCGATCGCAATCGGCTTGCCCTCACTGGTGCCGGCGATGCGCAACACCGCATCCTCGGCAAACACAGCGCACATCCTCTGCAGCTGCCCTTCAAGTCGTGCCGCGTGCAGCTCGCGCAACAGCTGGTCGGTCTCGCGGCGATCCGTCACGGGCTTACCTCACCTCTCACTCAGCAGGGAACGGATATCGGCGCCGATCTGCCGATACGCCACCGCCGCGTAGGGAATGACGGCGCCGATACCGTAGAACAGGTGGATCATACCTAAGTGACAGCGATATAGCGTCCCGACTCCCGCCTGCTGCAAAGCCGCCGCGTAGGCCGCGCCTTCATCGCGCAGCGGATCAAACTCCGCGGTATGAATACAGGCCGGCGGCAACCCGCGCAGCTCCTGCGCGCGCAAGGGTGAGACCCGCGGGTCGCGCACATCGCCCGCCGCGCCAAGATAGTGCCTGAGGTCGTGACCGAGAGTGGCCGCATCCACCAGGTACCCGGCGTCGTAGGCGCCTCGCGAGGGTGTGAGCTGCGCGTGGTCCAGGATCGGACACAGGAGAAACTGCAGTGCCAGGTGCAGGCCGCTGCCGGCCGCTCTCTGGCACACCACCGCGGCGAGCGTCGCGCCGGCCGAATCGCCGGCCACGCCCAGGCGTTCAGGGTCGACCGCGAAATCTGCGCTGTGCGCCGCGATCCAGGCGGTGGCAGCACAGGCGTCATCGACTGCAGCCGGAAACGGCGCTTCCGGTGCGAGCCGGTAGCCGACGGCCATGAGCCGGCAGCCACTGGCGTGGGCGAGCTCGCGCGCAATGCTGTCGTAAGTGTCGAGAGTGCCAGCGACCAGGCCGCCGCCATGGAAATACACCAGGCCCGGCAGACGCGCGCCGCGCTGCCCGGCCGGCGTGTAGATACGGATGGGCAGTGATCCCCCGGGGCCCGGGATGACTCGATCCTCAACCGTCGCGTCGGGCGCGCCGGCGGCGGACAGACTCAGAAGGTTCGCGAGTGCCTCACGGCGCTCGCCCACGGACAGGGACAGGGCGCTCGGCGGGTTCAGCGCGGCGAGACGGTCAAGAAACCTCTTGGCGAACGGATCGAGCGGCATGCATGCGCGGCCTCTAGATCCCGAGCGCGCGCCGGGCTGCCTGCGGCCAACGCGCCACATCGATGCCGTGCACACAGAACAGTGCGATGGTCAGCCGATCCACGCCGAACGCAAAGCAGCTGGTGTGCGCGAGCTCGCCAGCGGCGTTGGCTAGCTGCCAGACACCACCGAAGTGGTCGCGGTGATAGTTGAGGCTCATACAGGCGGTGGGCACCGCGCCTTCGTGATACGCAATCAGCAGCTCGAACTTCAGCGACTGCTGCCGCTGGCTGACGGCCATGATCTGCCCCACGCGGCCAAAAAACGGATCGCTGGCCACGTCGAGCTTGCACGGCAGCGCCAGTTCCGCGGCCAGCTGCGGTGCGCGCGTCATCCAGTACTCACCGAAAACGGCGATTTCCTCCGGCGTGGCGATGCGCACGAACTCGCGCATGCGAAAGGACTGCAGGCGATTTAGGGCCCGCGACGGCTCGTGCCGAAAGCAGTCCGCCGCAACATCAAACAGCAGCCCCCCACCAGGCACCGGCCCGCGCCCCGCCACCAGCGGGTAGACGGGGTAACAGGCGGCCGGGGACAGCACCAGGTCCGATGGGGTGAGTGCCGCGCTCCAGTCGCCACCGTTTTCGTGCACCTCGGCGGCGGTCCGGATCTGGGCCTCCGAGCCATGCAGTGCGCACACGCACCCCAGCAGGTTGGGAAAACTCTTCAGGTAGCCGGATTTTTCCACCTGACTGCGGCTCATGACCGGCGGGAAGCGCAGTACCTCCGCACGCGCGTCGCGCTGACGGGTGATCCAGGCCGTCAGCCGTTCAAGCATGCCTTCATAGAGCGCGGTGCGCGCGTACACGCCATCCACGCCCAGGGGATGAAACAACGCCGCCGCAACCGGTGCGAGCAGGTCGTGTTCGCTGCCTACGGGCTTCTCCATGAGAATCAGACGCGCGCCGCCGCGGCGCTCAGTCGCGCACCGAGCCTGGGATGGGCGTCAGCAGCGCCGAATTGGCGAGGTTCGCCAGGATGCGGTCGTTGTTGATCATGATCGGCGAGGACAGTACATCGCGCAGGTGACGCTCGATGCTGAACTCGCTGTCACTACGATAGCCGGACAGCCCGCAGGCGCGCAGTGCGCTCATGACGGTCGCCACCGCGAGCTCGGATGCCTCGACCTTGGTGAGCGTGATCATCGACTGGAATTCCAGCGAGGCGAGCGCCTTGGGATCGCCCATGCTGCGCTCATAGGTACGCAAGGAGGTGGCGAGCATCCCACGCAGGGTCCGCAGCGTGCTCAGTGCCTTGGTGAATTGCGGCGCACCGGGGGGCATGTTGCCGCCGCTCGCGCGCACCGCCTGGCGGATAAAGGCCTGGGCGCGTGTCACCGCGCCGGCGGCGATTCCGGTCCACACCGAGCCCCACAGCAGGTGCGCCGTGGGCACCATGGTCTGGGCGTGAATGATCTCGTAGGCATCGGGCATGATCTGCCCGGCGACCCCCGAAGCACGCAGGGTGTAGCCCTCGCTGCAGGTGCCGCGCATGCCGAGCGTGTTCCACCCCTGCAGGCGCGTCAGCGTGTAGTCGGCTTTCAAAAAGGCGATCAGCACCTGGTCGGTCGGGGGGGAGGTGCTGGTGCGGCGCGCCGTCGTGACGATGCCGTCCGCGTAGGCGCCATAGGAGATGACGCTCGCCGCGCGCTCGAGTGTGATACGCCCCTCCTGGTACTCGATCGGCGCCTCGCTGGAGCGCACATTGCCGCCACCCTGCCCTTCGGTGGTCGAGGACGCGAGCAGCAGCTGCTCCGCGCAAACACGGCGCAGCGTCTCAGCCAGCGTCGCGCTGGCGCGCATGTGGCGCTGGATGCAGGCGATCTTGATCTGGTGCATCGCGTAGATCATGCCGGTCGAGGCACACGCCTGGCCGAGCTGGTAGCACACGTCGGCCACGTCGGCGATGCTCGCACCCTCGCCGCCGAGCGCCCTGGGCACCGCGACGCCAAGCAGCCGCTGCGCCTTGACCGCCGCGAACGCCTCGGCCGGAAAGCGGGCCGCACTGTCCACGTCCGGTGCATGTTGGGCTGCGACCGCCGCGACCGTGCGGGCGCGGCTGTTCAGATCTGGCGGTTTGGCTTCGGCGCCCGGGGCGCCCGCCCCGGTGGTTGACACGGCTTCCACGATGGTGACCTTTATCTATGTTTTCGTTGTACTTGACCGCTAAGCTACCAGCAGTCAATTACAGGAACCTGTGCGCGCGGCACAAGCCGGCGAATATTATATTAAGTAAAGCCCGATGCCGCTCGAAATAGAAGCCAGCCCCCGCGGGGCGTCCGCCGCCAGGACCCCGGACCGCACGCGCGCCGTCGTGGTGGGGCTCGTGAACAACATGCCTGATACGGCGCTGGAATCCACGGAGACGCAGTTCACGCGGCTGCTCGAAGCTGCCGCCGGCCCCGCCACGGTGAGGGTGCGCTTTTTCACCCTGCCGGAGGTAGCGCGCACGCCGGCGGCCCGCGAGCACATTGCGGCGCGCGGCTACTGGCACATCGATGAGCTGCAATCCGACCCGCCTGATGCCTTGATCGTCACCGGCATGGAACCGAGCGGCCGGGCGCTCCCCGACGAGCCGTACTGGCCGAGGTTCGTCGAGGTGTTGGAGTGGGCGGACGCGAATACCGTCTCCAGTGTCTGCTCGTGCCTGGCGGCCCACGCGGCCGTGTTGCACTTTGATGGCGTGCAGCGGCAACGCCTGCCGCAGAAGCTCTGCGGCGTGTTTCAGCACGGCATTCTCTGCGGGCATCCGCTCATGTCCGGGGTCGAGGCGCCGCTGCCGCTGCCGCACTCGCGCTGGAACGACCTGCCCGTCGCGGCGCTGCGCGAATCGGGCTACACGATTCTCAGCTCCTCGAACGATACCGGCGCAGACACCTTCACACGCCAGCGGCGCAGTCTCTTCCTGTGCTTCCAGGGGCATCCGGAGTACGAGGACGTCACCCTCCTCAGGGAGTATCGCCGCGACGTCGGCCGCTTTCTGCGCGGCGAGCAGGCAGCCTACCCGCTGCAGCCACGCAATTACTTCGCCCCTGCCGCATCGGCGTTGCTTGAGGAGTTCCGCGAACGCGCGCTCAGCGCTCGACGCCCGCAGCTGCTGACGGATTTTCCAGCCGCCGGCGCCGCCCGCGACCTGGGCAATCCCTGGCGCGGCGCCGCCACCCGCATCTACGGCAACTGGCTCGCCTTCGTCGCGGCGACCGTACATCCGGCTGCCAGTACCCGCCCGCACCCCTCAGTCACAGTAGCGATGCCGTGAAAAGCCCATGAATGACGCAAATTCCCAGCCGCAGACCACCACGCGCGAGCGCCTTATCGGCCTGATCCGGCAGATCCTGGGCCAGGCGGGTGGCGCGCGCCCCATGCCGATTGATGCGCGCCTGAGCGATCTGGGCATGAGCTCCATCAAGATGGTGAAGCTGATGCTCGCCATCGAGGTGGAATTCGACCTCGCCATTCCGCAGGCGGATATCACTCCCGAGAATTTCGAGTCCATCGCTTCGGTTGAAGCGATGCTCAGCAGGCTGAAGTGAACTCACCTCGCGGCGTTTAAGGACGCGACGAGTTCCTCGATGTCCGCGACCGCGATCTCCCCGTGGGTGGCGCAGATCCGTACCACCTCCTGACCGGCAAAGGTCGTGGCCGCCACCCAGGCGCGACCCGAAGCGAGTACCCGGCGCACGATCTCGCGGATGGCAGGAAACCCCTCCGGTGGCACCACGCACAGCACCGCAAGGCGCGAGTCGTTACGTGCTGACCAGCCCGCGGCCAGCAGGCGCGCCCTGATCAGCGCGATCACCTCCACGGCCCGCTCCACGTGCCTCGCATAGCCGTCCCAGCCGGCAGCGGCCAGCGACATGAACAGCTTCAGGCCCATGAAACGCCGCGACCATTGCGCGCTGTTCAGGTACGGGTCGAGTGCCGAGACCGTCGAAGGCATGAAGTCCGTCGCCACCCGGAAGGTCTCGCTCAGCACCGCCGGGTAGCGCGTGACGAACATCCCGCAGCCCATGGTGGTTGCAAACCACTTGTGGGCGTCAATGGTGATGGAGTCGGCGAGCTCGATGCCGGCGAGCACTCCGCGCAGGCGGTCTGAGCACAGCGCCGCTCCACCCCAGGCCGCGTCGACGTGGTACCAGAGCTTATGCGAGCGCGCGATCTGCGCGCAGTGCGCGAGCGGATCGACCATGCCGCCACCGGTAGTGCCGGCGGTGGCCGAGATCAGCACCGGGATGGTGCCCGCCTTCTGATCGCGCTCGATGGCCCGCGCCAGGGCGTCAGCATCCATCTCCCCGCGGGAGTTGGTCGCGATCAGCTTCAGCGCCTCGCGTCCGATTCCGGCCTGGTGCGCGATCTTGAACCAGGCGGGCTGGCACTCGCGCGAGGTGTACATCGCGACCGGACCTGAAAACGTGCGCACCCCCTCGCTCGCAAAGCCTGGCGCCGCACGCGTCAGGGCGCACAGGAGCGCGGTGTAGTTGGCTTCCGAACCGGCGGTTGTGAAGTGGCCGGCGGATTCGGCCGGCAGCCCCGCGCGGCGCGCGAGCGCGCGCACCACGTGCGCCTCGATCGCCACCGGCGCCGGGGACGAGCCGGAGCTCGCCAGTTGCGGGTTGAACGCGCCGCTGATGCGATCGGCGCACTGCGAAGGGAAGTTGGCTGCCGGGTTGAAGAGACCGAAGTAGCGCGGATTGCCCATGTGCACCGCGCCGCGCTCGAGCTGCCTCGTGATCCAGCCGATGAGCCCCTCCATGTCCTGGGGCGCCTCGAAGTCAAAACGCGCCAGCTCCGCGCGAAACTGCGCCATGTCCAGGTCCGGCATGACCGGACCGCGCGCAACCCGTTCCCCCGCGGCGGCGAGCGCGCCGGTCAAAAGGTCATCGAGCCGCTCGCGCTCCGCGCGCGCCGGAAACAGCGCCGGCACGGGTGCGGGCAGGTGAGCGTCCATCAACCCCTCGCGGCCGCGGCCAGCGCCTGGTCCAGGTCGGCGATGATGTCGTCGATGTGCTCGATGCCAACACTCAGGCGGATGGTTTCCGGGCTGATGCCGGCGAGCCGCTGCTCCTCGGGCGACATCTGCCGATGCGTGGTGGAGGCGGGATGGCAGGCCAGCGACTTGGCGTCCCCGAGATTCACCAGCCGCTTGAAGAGCCGCAAGGCATCGTAGAAGCGCACGCCACCGTCATACCCGCCCTTGATAGCGAAAGTGAGTAGCGAGCAGGCGCGCCCGCCTAAGTACTTCTGCACCAGCGGGTAGTAGGGACTTTCTGGGAATCCTGCGTAACTTACTGAAGCGACTCTGGAATCACTACGCAGGAATTCGGCCACCCGGCGCGCGTTTTCCACGTGCCGCTCGACCCGCAGCGCCACGGTTTCGACACCCTGCAGCAGCAGGAAGGCGCTGATGGGCGCGAGAACCGCCCCCATGGTGCGCTGGAAGACGCTGCGACAGCGTCCGATGTAGGCGGTGGCACCGTAATGGTCGGTGTAGACGAGCCCGTGGTAGGACTCGTCCGGCTCGGTGAGCATCGGGAAGCGCGCGGCATGCTTTTTCCAGGGGAACTTGCCGCTGTCGATAACGATGCCGCCGAGCGTGGTCCCGTGGCCACCCAGGAACTTGGTGAGCGAGTGGATCACGACGTCCGCGCCATAATCGATCGGGCGCACGAGAATTGGTGTCGGTACGGTGTTGTCCACGATCAGCGGCACCCCGGCCGAGTGCGCGACCGCAGCCAGCCCGGCCAGATCGCTGACGTTGCCCGCCGGGTTGCCGACCGTCTCACAAAACACCGCCCGCGTGTTCTCATCGATCAGGGCTGCGAGCGCGGCGGGCTTGTCAGACTGCGCGAGGCGCACCTGGATACCAAGCTGCGGCAACACATGAGCGAACAGGGTGTGGGTGGTGCCGTAGAGCTGCGGCGGGGAGACGATGTTGAGTCCGGCGCGCGTCACCGTGAGTACCGAGTAGTAAAGCGCCGCCTGGCCGGAACTCACGCTCAGGGCATCGGCGCCGCCCTCGAGCTGCGCCACACGCGCTTCGAGCACCGCGTTGGTCGGGTTGGAAATGCGGCTGTAGCGGTAGCCCTCAGTCTCGAGGTTGAATAACGCTGCACCGTGGGCCGCACTGTCAAAGGAATAGGCGACCGTCTGGTAAATCGGCACCGCGACGGCCTTGGTCGTGGGATCCGAATCGAACCCGCCATGCACGGCTATGGTCTCGGGCTTCATGCGGTGTTCCCCGCATCCACGGTCAGTGTAATGCCGGTAATGTTTTTCGCCTTTTCGCTCATGAGAAACTCCACTGCGGCGGCCACGTCCTGCGGCAGGGGCAGGCGCTTGAGTGCGCTGCGGCGCGCGATCTGCTCGCGCTGCGCCTCGCCCAGGTCGGCCGTCATTTCGGTACTGATGAATCCCGGGGCCACCGCGTTGACGGTTATACCAAGCGACCCGACCTCGCGTGCGAGCGAGCGCGTGAACCCCAGCAGCGCTGCCTTGCTGGCCGCGTACGCCGACAGGGAACGGTACCCCGTCGAACCTACGATCGAGCTGATATTGACGATGCGTCCGGCGCGCTCGAGCATCATCGCACGCACCACGTACTTGCTGAGCACCAGCGGCGCAATGACATTGAGGCGCATCAACTGCTCGATGTCCGCATCGCGCATCATGGCGAGCACTCCGGCCGTGCCGAGACCGGCGTTGTTCACCAGCCCATAAATAGACCCGAACTCCTTACGCACCCGCGATACGAAGCCGGCAATCCCCGCGGTATCGGTGAGATCGAACGGGCGGAACTCGATCGCCCCACCGCCGGCGCGCGCTTGTGCCGCGGTCGCCGCGGTGAGATCCGCGGTCGCGTTGCGGGCCACGGCGATCACGCGCTCGCCCGCCTGGGCGAGCGTCGCGGCGATCGCCAGCCCGAGGCCGCGGCTCGCGCCGGTCACGATGATGTTACGCATTCGGACGCACCAGCTTTCCGGCAAGTGACACTTGCAGCGCCGGCACGATGCGGATCCCCGTGGGGACCTTATGCGCGGGCAGCGTCCGCCGGCAGACCTCGAGAATTTCCTGGGTCAGCGTCGCGGTGGCCGGGCGCTCGCGCACCCCTTGCAGGTGCTCCGCCAGCACCACCTCGGCGGTAACCACCGCGCCGGTGATCGGGTTACGCCGCGCCCTGGCGAGCGACATGCGCACCCAGGGATGAGAGTTGATCACCGCCTCCACCTCCTCCGGATGTACTTTAAGACCGCCCACATTGATAACCCCACCGGCCCGGCCCACGAAATGGTAGCGCTCGCCGCGCAGTTCCACGCGATCTCCGGTATCGACGAAGCCATCGGCACGTCGCAGTGCGCCCGCCTCGTCGCCGAGGTAACGCAGCGCGTTTCCCGGCGAACGGATCTGCAGCGTGTCGGCCATCACCCGCAGCTGCGTCTCCCCATCGGCGGTACGCACGAGGCTCGCCGGAAACCCAGCCAGGCCGTCGCCCACTTCGAACGCAACCCCAGCCTCGGTCGAGGCGAACGCATGCGCGATGCGTGCCTGCGGGTAGGCGACGCGCAGGCTGTCCAGGATCGCCTGGTCGGCGATCTCACCGGACAGGCGCACGTAGGCCGGCGCGAGCACTGCGGTTGCGCCGCTCATCAGCGCGCGGCGCCAGTGCGATGGCGTTCCGGATATATGCGTCACTGCCGCCGCGCGGGCCCGCGAGAAGAAATCTGCGACCGGTTCTTCGGGCGCCGACAGCACGAGCGAACCGGTGTGCATGGCGCGCAGGAACACCTGCAGGCCGCCGTAGCGGCGGATGTCGTAAAACGTGCTCCACACGGCGCTGCCGCGCTCGGGCGCGCGCCGCGCCAGCACACTCGTAAGGCTCGCAAACGTGTGCAGGACCAGCTTCGGCGCGCCCGTCGTTCCGGAAGTCAACAGCACCCATTCGGTGTCGTGGCTGCGGCGCCGCGTGATGGGTGCGCTGAGCGGTGCCGCCGCGAGCTCCACGGTGCTCGTCATGGAGGCGCCGCAGCTCTGCGGTGCTCCCGCATCGCGCACCCAGGCATCTGCACCTGCGGTCGCGATCACCTGCGGAAAATGCTCGCTCTTGAGGTCCGGCGTGCACAGCACCAGCCGCCCGGCGACGCCGTCGAGTTCGATCAGCGCCAGCGCGGCGCTTGACTGCTCATGAGTTGCGATGAGAACCGTGCGACCGCGCAACTCCTCCAGATGGGCGCCCAGGCACGAGGCGCGCTCGAGACTGCCAAGCGCCACGCGCGCGCGCGCGCCGTGGATCGCGCCCGGCGAGGCACCTCCCGCGGTTATCGCGCCCCACAGCCATGGCGAATCATTGGTAACGATGGTCGTGACGCCCTCTTGTCCGACATTCTATACGCGCCTTACGCCGCCGCGCTCGCGCCCAACTCCTCAGGCAGGTGGGTGTAATCGGTGGCGGGCAAAGTGATCACGACGGCAAGACCCCCTGCCGCGAGGTTGCGCGCCTCGATGCTGCCCGCGTGCAACGCAATCGCGCGCGCCGCGATCGCAAGTCCCAGCCCCTCGCCGCCGCGGCCACGGTGCTCGCGGGCGCTCTCGACCCGATAGAAGGGCTCGAAGATCAGCTGCAGCTCGTTCTCCGGCACGCCGGGCCCGCGGTCGCCTACGGCAACCTCGACGCTGCGTGGCTGTGCGCCGTGCCCCGCAAGTGCGCGCGCGCTCACACTCACCACCGCGCCTGCGGGGCTGTAGCGCACGGCGTTGCGGATCACGTTCTCAAACGCGCTGCGCAGCAGTTCCGGATCCCCGGCAACCGCAAGCCCGTGCTCCGCGTGCAGGTTCACCAGGCAACCCTGCGCGTCCGCCTCGATCATGACGTCGCCGGCGACATTGCGCAGCAGGTCGTCGAGCTCGATGCGCACCGGATCCAGGGCGGTCACGGGCTGCTCCAGGCGCGCGAGCCGCAGCGTGCGTGCGATGAGCTGCTCGAGCCGGTCGGCCTCGCAACCAACGCGCGCGAGGTGCCGCTCGGCGACGCCTTCCTCGCGGCGCGCGAGCGACAGCGCCAGCTGCAAACGGGTGAGCGGCGAGCGCAGCTCGTGGGACACGTCGCGCAGCAGCCGTTGCCGGGTATCAAGCAGGTGCTGCAGGCGTTGCGCCATGGTGTCAAGATCGGCCGCGAGTAACCCCAGATCGTCGCGCCGCCCCTTCAGCGCCGGCCATACCCGCACATTGAGATCCCCCGATGCCATCTGCCGGGTCGCAAGCCGCAGCCGGTCCACCGGGGAGGCGAGGTAGCGGGCGAGCAGGAAACACAACCCGCCGCTCACCACCAGTGCGATCAGCAGGATGGACAGCGGCACGCCCGGCAATTCCAGTTCACCAAACAGGCGCGGGTTCTCACGAACCGGGCCGACCACGACGTGGTAGCTGCTGCCATCTGCGCCGACCAGTACCAATGCCCCGCCGATGGGTGCAATGGATCCGGGCGGGGTACCGTGGGCAGCCGTGCGCACGGCGGCGGTGTGCGCACCGGTCCCGTCACCCGTACCGCTGAGGAACTGGGGAAGCGGCCGGCCCAGCATCTCTTTGCCTGCGGGGTCGACCACGAAGGTGCGGCTGAATGGCTCACCGGAGAGCGTCTCCAGCCAGTTCTTGAGCGCCGCGGCTCCGCCGGATTCGAAGGCCCGCGCCGCCTGCGCGTACAGCTGCCCGCGCTGCACCCATGGCCGGTCGGTGCGGTGCGCCGTGGCATTCACCGCCACCGTGAGCGTGCCGATGAGAATCAGCGCGAGCGCCACCCAGAACGCCAGGAAAATCCGCCAGTACAGCGAGTGCATGACTACGGAGCCGGAACCAGCGCGTAGCCGGCGCCGCGCACGCTCTGCACGCCGATGCGGTCGGTGTACCTCATGAGCTTGCGGCGCAGATTACTCACGTGCGTGTCGAGGCTGCGATCCGTCGGCATGAGGCGGCGGCCCAGTGCCTGCAGCATCAGCTCCTCGCGCGAAACGGTGCTGGTGTCCGCGCGCACCAGCAACTCCAGGATCCTCAGCTCCGCCGAGGTGAGCTCGAGGTCCTGGTCCGCGACGTCGGCACGCCGCGCGCGCAGATCCAGCCGCAGCGGTCCCCACTGCAGCGCGCTTCCCGCGGGTGCCTCACCGGGCGCACGCCGCAGCACCGCGCGTATGCGCGCTACCAGCTCGCGCGGACTGAAGGGCTTGGCGAGATAGTCGTCCGCTCCGAGCTCCAGCCCCACTACGCGGTCCACTTCCTCGCCGCGTGCGGTCAGCATGATCACCGGCACCCGGCTCGTGGTGCGGATCCGGCGTAGCACTTCAAAACCCGACAGTTCCGGAAGCATCACGTCGAGCACCACCAGATCGGGCGCCTCGCGCGCCAGGCGCTCAAGGCCCAGGGGTCCGGTATCGGCGGTCTGCGCGGCGAAACCTTCGGGAGTGAGGTACTCCGCCAGCATCGCGCACAGCTCGCGATCGTCATCGATGATCAGCAGTTTGGGTCGCGCGTCACCTGCGGGCATGTCCGTCATCCTTACCGACGATACACGCATCCGCGCGCGCGGCGCGAGCGGGCGTGCCGCCGGAGGTTTCTTCAGATTTCTTTGCACCGGGCGAACAACCGCTCGCTCACGACTTTTTCCAGAACTGCTCTCGATGAGCTGCTGCTGAAGGTGTGGTCACCGCAGTCGATGATGTGAACCTGGCAGCGCTCGCCCAGGCGCTTGACCGCCGATCCGCCCTGCATCCGCAGCAGCTCAATGCCCGGGTCGCCGCGCGCAAACACTATCGTGGTCTGGACGCCGCGGGCGGCGATCTGTTCGAGCTGCCAGCCCAGGTCACTGGGCAGACGGACCCCCATGAGCCTGACCACCCCGCGCAACGTCGACTCCAGCGACAACACGACGCGCCGGAAACAGATTTTCACTATCCGTGCGACGTCCACTTTTCCGGCCAGCAACTTGCGCCAATGGGCGACGGAAAGCGCACGCTCGCGGTAAGCGGCGGGCGCCCTCACAACGTCTGCCACGGTTATGGCGTCCACGGGTGTGCCCTCTTTCCAGGAGAAGATCTGCGGGTTGACCATGAATATGCGGTTCAGCGGCAACGCGGCGACCCCGGCCCGCAGCGCGTGATACGCACCCGAGCACAGCCCGAATATCGTCAGGTCGCCGACCTGATAGCGCTCACGCATGAACTCGATCGCGGCCCGCACGTCTTCGACCGCCGTGGGCGGAAATACCTCGTTTTGCGGCCTGCCGGGGCGCGTATCGCTGTCGCCCAGCCCGGTCAGATCCATTCGCAACACGCAGTAACCACGCCGCGCCCAGTGCCGCGCCAGCGAGACACTCATCCGGGCGGAACCGATGTGGTAATCCGCGCCGTTGTTTACCAACACGACCGCGCGCCTGCGCCGCTCATCCCCATATGGCTCAGTCACGATGCCGAATATCATCCCGCCAGCACCGAAGCGAACGGCACGCTCGCAAGGGGCGCCATCGATCCCGCCCGCCGGAAGCGGCAGCACGGGCGCCGCGGCCGCGGCGCTGCCGGACTCACGGGACGCGCCGTGCTGATTCGTGCTCCTGGAGCGCACCGACACAAAACGCAGCAACCATTCCCGAGCCACGGCAATGATCGCATGCGGGACAAGCGTGATAGGCGGCGCGGTGATCATCATCTGCACGAACCCCGGAAGCGCCGTGTACTCGATTTGCACCCCGTGGCCAGACAACCCATCGATCCAGGCGCGCGCCCCGGGCAGGTCGTCGCGGTCGATCACCAACATCGCGGATACGTGCGGCGCGCCCTGGGCCGCAAGATCGACCCGCGACAGCGCAGAGCTGGTCGCACCCGACACCGGATACCCGCTGACCTCCATCGAACCGGCGCCCGGCACCACGGCATCCGTAGCGCCAGACAAAGCGGCCAGCCGGGTTGTGCGCAGCTCCTGCAGGTAGCGCGGGCCGCTGATAACAGGTGCGACGAGAATGAGCCCGTCAACGCAGTCGCTGCGTGCGGCAGCCAGTGTTGCCAGCAGCGCCCCCAGACGGAAACCGAGTAAGCACACGCGCGTCACCCCCGTGCGGCGGGTCAGCTCGTCGGCCGCAGCGAGTACGTCGCGGCACCACGCTTCGATCTGGTCGGCGTCCGGGTCTATATTGGCGGAGTCACCCGTCCCCAGGTAATCAAAGCGCAAGGCAGGCACGCCCGCTGCCGCCGCCATGTCGGCGAATGCGCGCAGGCTGCGGTGTCCGCACATCGCCTCGGCGCCGAACGGCTGGCAGATCACGAGCCCCACGTCAGCGACCCGTTCCGCGGGTGGAACATGCAGCCAGCCGAAGAGGCGCGGAGTTTCGCCGGGAAAATACAGCGGCCCGCTGGGGCTGATGGCGGGGAGGGGATTGGCGGTCACGTCGAACATAGACTCAACAGGAGCGCTATCGCCGCGACGCTGCGCTGCCGTTGCAGTCGGGCCGACACACGCCGCTCGCGGGCAATCATTAACGCACAAACCCACTGGGGCAACAAAAATGACCGGTGTAGACAGCGTTCCCGTACGCGCCCTCACGCCCGCGGCGAGCCTGCGTGTCCCGATGCTGCCGTCAGCAAAGCGCGATGCCTGCCGACACGAACTCGCCGTGGCGGCGAAACCGCCCGGCCAGTTGCTGCTGGCGTCGCCGTTGCAACAACAGCGGCCGCTGCGGCGCCACCACGAACATGCCGCCCCCGTCAGGCTCGTCTTCCAGCACGACCAC
This sequence comes from uncultured Gammaproteobacteria bacterium, assembly GCA_963718865.1. Classification (GTDB taxonomy): domain Bacteria; phylum Pseudomonadota; class Gammaproteobacteria; order Steroidobacterales; family Steroidobacteraceae; genus 13-2-20CM-66-19. Next base: position 197,294 of record CAVRAE010000004.1, read on the forward strand.
AACGTCCTCGAATCCGATCCACTCCCCGGTCAGCGCAAACTGGCTCTTGTAAAAGGCCTCCTTGGCGGCGAAGGTCAGCGCCGCACGCCCGGCCCGCCGGTCGCCCGGACAGCCGTGCAGGCGCGCAAGTTCAGATGGAGTGCAAATGCGCGGCCAGAGTTCCTCGTGGACAGAGCCGATCAGCTCCGAGTCGAGGCCCACGCTGCGCACACTCGCCTGCCGCAAGACGACCGCCGCGGAGTATCCGTCGGTGTGCGTGATGCTGCCGGTGATGCCCGACGGCCAGACAGCCTGCCGGTCCTTTGCAGGAAGCAGTGAGAAGCCCTCGATGCCGAGCTCCCGCAACGCCCGGCGCGCGCACTGGCGACCCGCCGCAAAGTCATTTATACGCTTTTCAGAACAGTGACTTACAGCACTTAACTCATCCTTGCTCAAGTATTCGCGCTGCGCGACTCCGTGCAACTGGGCCGCGACTGCGCCAGCAGGAAAGAGGGCCGCAAGTTCAGCACACAGCTCGGACATGACTTATTGCTGGCTTATGGCAAAGTACTTCAGGACGCATCTGGGACGCCGCACTCGGCGGCCGCGCTGCTTAGACTGCTTCAATCAACATCTTAACGTGGAAGCCAAGATCGCATGAGCGCCGGGCCGATCCGCACGCAGTCCCCTGACGACGAAGAGCTCGCCCAGGCTCTGATGCTGCTGTTCGCCCTCCCGCAGGAGACGATCGACAGCATCGGCGAATCGATGCGCACACTGAATCTGCGATTCGCGGAGGCAGCCCTGCACACGGGCCTCGTGACACAGACCGAACTGGATCTCGCGAAAAAGGCCGTCCAGCGTCCGGCGGGCAACAGTCGTGAGCGCAGCATTGTCGAGGATGCCCTGCGCCGTAACGCTTCGCGGCGCGACCTGGTGGTGTGGGAGGGTGAGCGGCTGCTACCCGGGCGCGAACTGATCCTCGCTCACGAACCGGACAACCCGCGCAGTGAGGCGCTGCGCAGCCTGCGCACCGAACTGCTGATGCGCAGCAGCGGCAGGCAGAATGCGGGGGTCTTCGCGCTCCTGAGCCCTGGCGCGCAGGAAGGGCGTTCGCAACTGGCGGCGGAACTGGCGATCGCGTTCGCCCAACTCGGCAGCCGCACGCTGCTGGTGGATGCCGACATGCGCCGTCCGCGCCAGCATGCGCTGTTCTGCACCGAGAATGCGCTCGGGCTTGCCCAGGCGCTGGTCGACAGCAATACCCTGCGCGTACATGGCGTGGAAGGGGTGCCGCAGCTGGCGGTGCTGATATCCGGCGGCGTCCCGCCCAATCCGCTGGAGCTGCTATCGGGCAACCGCTTTGAGCGTGTGGTGGGCGAATGGCGCCGCAGTTATGAGTTCGTGGTCATCGACACGCCCCCGACATCGCTGTTCTCCGACGCGCTCGCCGTGGCGACTGCCGCGGGCAGCGTGGTGGTGCTGGGGCGCAGGAACTCGACCTCATTCGCCTCCCTCACGGAGTTGCGCCGCAAGCTCGACACCACCCGCGCCCGGGTCGTGGGCGCGGTCATCAACTCGTTCTGATCCACGGGTTCATTCGAAGCGGATGTCATTCAGGTAGAACGTGTTGGCGCGCAGGCCGGTCTGATCCTGGATCGCGAACTTGTAGACGTTGGTGTTCTCAACTCCCAGCTCGGCGAGTGGAATCCGGTAGGTCGCCCAGACTCCCGCCTGCGGCGCCGGACCATACTGGCCGCTGAACAGATTGACCGTCCGGCCGGTGGGCCGATCGCCGACCTTGGTGAAGAACACCTGCGCGGTCTGGTTGGCGACCGTCGGTTTGAATGCGAACGCGAGATAGGTGAATCCGCGGTCGTTGAAATTCCATTGCGGCACCTTGCCGCCCGCAAAGGGCTGAAATCCGCCCCACTGTCCGGTGGTCTTCACCGCAATGTCGTAGCGGCCGCCCAGCGGCTCCCCGGAGGTGTCCGCGTAATCGACCGTCGCCGCGAAGGAATAGTCGCCCCCCCAGTTGAAGACGCCCGCGTGATACACCCACGCCGTGCGCGCGGCAGTCGCCACGGCCGGCGGCGCGCTCGCCGCCCCGGGCTCCGGACCCGCTACCGCCGCGCTGCGGCAGGCGGCGAGCAAGAGGGTCGCCACGGTCGCCGCGGCGATCCGGCAAAAGGAAATTCGTTGCGTGCTCACGGCGGAATAGACCTCACTCTTTAAGGTGTTCACTGCGCGAACCTGGACGGCAGTTCAACGTACGCGGACTGATAATAGATGCCCGGCTCGGTAACTGCCCAGGAACTCTGCGGCCAGGCTGCGTTCCGCTCACCCGCCGGCGGGATGAGCGCAGCCACAAACACCGCTGGCGGCAGCATTAATCGTATTAATCGCACGCCGTGATGGACACGTGTGCCCGGCGAGCTAATGCAACACGGGGTAATCATTTTTGCCTTGTTTTCCAGGCTTTTTCAGTGAGCTCGATGAGCCGCACGGCCATTTTGTAGGTGTTCGGAGACACCTTGTAGGTGTTCACCGACACTTTGCGCAAGCGATTTGTCCCTGTTTCAATCGCCGCCGCGTAAAGGGCAAACCCGCTGTCAGGCGGGGACGCAAAGCCTCCGGTCTAAGTGATCGCACAGATCAAACAGATAGCGGGGTTGCCGGCAAAACGCAGCGCTGGCTGCTGTGCTGTCGTCAATACCGCCATACGTCTGAGCCGTCGATCTGAAGCCGAGGGGATGACCCGTTTCCCACCCACGATGAAGGGGACTTCAGACGATGACACAGCTGCACGCGGCACTCTTCGGCCGGCTTCTTGCCATAACCTCTTTGACGTTGAGCTTTGCGGCCTGCGACGTCGTATCCACCACGCACGCCACGGACCCGGCGGCGACATCGGCGGCTACGACTTCGCCGGCTGCCACCACGACACCGGCGAGTACCACGCCGGCCGCGCAGCCCGATCCCGCGTCCTTTAGCACCGCCACCTACTCCGTCAACCAGGCCGCAGGTTCGGTAACGATTAAGGTCCTGCGCACCGGCTCGGCAGCGAAAGCGTTCAGCGTCGAGTACCAGACGACCAACGGCAGCGCGCGCGCGCCTGCTGACTACACGCCCGAAGCCGGCACGCTCAACTGGTCCGAGAACGATGCGACGTCCAGGACCATCACGGTCCCCATCAGCAACGCGACGCCTTTCTCAGGCGACCGCACCTTCTACGTCATGCTGAATAACCCCACCCCCGGGGACTGGGTGATCACACCCGGCACCGCCGCGGTGATCATTTCCGGCGATGCCTCGGCGGGCGTGGGAACTCTCGAGCTCGCCGATTCCGCCTACACCGTGTCCCAGAACGCCGGCTCGGTGACCGTCTCGGTCGATCGCATCGGCGGGGCCGTCGGTGCAACCAGCGTGGAGTACTCCACGGCAAACGGCAGCGCGATCGCCGGTACTGACTACACCGCAACCAGCGGGACACTTAATTGGGCCAATGATGACTCGGCGGCCAAGTCCTTCAAGGTTCCCGTCAGCAATGCCAGGCCCTTCGCCGGCGACAAGGCATTCACCGTGGCCCTCGGCAAGCCCACCGCCAGCGCGATTATTGGTCTCAGGTCACACGCGACGGTGACCATCGCCGGTGACTCCTCACCGCCGGTCGGGACCTTGCACCTCGCCGCTTCCAGCTACACGGTGGCGCAGAATGGCGGCTCGGTTAGGGTGACGGTGGACCGCACAGGCGGCTCCGAAGGCGCGGCGAGCGTCGCGTACTACACCGCCAACGGCACGGCGACGGCCGGCACGAATTACACGGCGACCAGCGGCGCCCTGCACTGGACTGCGGGCGATGCGAGCGCGAAGTCCTTCACCGTGCCCGTCAGCAGCGCGACGCCCTTCACCGGTAGCAAGACCTTCAAAGTTGCGCTGGAGGGCCCGAGCGCCGGTGCCGCCATCAGCAGTCCCGGCACGGCCACGGTCACCATCGCCGGTGATGCCTCCGTGGGCAGCCTGCATCTGGGCGCTGCGTCGTACTCCATCGGCCAGAGCGGCGGGTCCCTCAGCGTCAGCGTCGATCGCGTCGGCGGCTCGAGCGGCGCAATCGGCATCGCCTATGCGACGCAGAGCGGCTCGGCCGTTGCCGGCAGGGACTTCACGGCCGCGAGCGGCACGCTGAAGTGGGCAAACGCGGACACGTCCACCAGGACGTTCTCGATCCCGATCAGTAATGCAACGCCGTTTGCCGGCACGAAGTCCTTCACCATCGTGCTGGCGAGCCCCGCGGGCGGCGCGGCGCTCGGTACTCCGGGCACCGCGATCGCCTCGATCACCGGGGACGCGGTGGCGGCGGTCGGCAGCCTGAAACTGTCGGCGTCCGGTTACGCCGTCGGCCAGGCCGCAGGCCACGTGAGCGTTACGGTCAATCGCACCGGTGGTTCCAGTGGCGCCGTCAGCGTCTCCTACGCCACCGCCAACGGCACCGCTGTCTCGGGCACCGAGTACAGCGCGACCAGCGGTACGCTGAAGTGGGCGAGTGGCGATGCGTCGTCGCAGTCCATTTCAATTCCGGTCAGCAACGCCACACCCTTCACCGGCAGCAAGGCCTTCACGGTCTCCCTCTCCGGTGCTACCGGCGGGGCGACGCTTGCGAGCCCCGACAGCGGCACCGTCACCATCGCCGGCTCCGGAACCAACACTCCGCCGTCCTCGGTGTTCTGGGTCTATTACAACGGCGTCTATAACTGGGGCGGCGACTACTCCTACGAGGCGACCCCCAACTACAAGGACACCTCGGGTGATCCGCTCGAAGGCCCGTATGACATCGCGGTCACCATCACCAGCCCCTGGGGCGGCTTCCTGCCCTACGCCGGTGGCACCGTGCCGCTGTGGAACTTCAATGACGCGGGGCGCACCTATCTCACCTTCGCGTTCAAACCCACCATCGCCAACCAGAAGGCGCAGGTGTACTTCGTGAAGGTCGGGGATGTCCCGGTCGGCATCGATATCAACCTCTTCAGCGGCGAGTACGGACCTGCGCCGCAGCCCGGAGTGTGGGCGACCTACAAGATCCCGCTCTCACAGCTGGGTGTGCTCAACACCAGCGTCTACAAGTTCGCCATCCAGGACATGACCGGATCCGCCGGCCACGTGTTCTACCTGGATAACATCGGCTTCGAGTGAGGTGGTTCGGAGTGTGAACCAGGTCACGCTGCGCGCCAGGCGGCTGTAGGTGTTTTCAGACAGTTTGCGAACCAGGGAATACGCCTATTTAATGGCGCTCGAGTGAAAGGCAAACCCGCCGCAAGGCGGGGACGCAAAGCCTCCGGTCTGTGCGATCGATCAGATCAACAGATAGCGGGGTTGCCGGCAGAGCGCCATCGTCACACTGCGCTGTCGTCAATTCCGTTGTCGATCTTAGATCCGCGTCCCGGGGCCGTTACTGGTTCACGCGGAGATTCAAGACATGACACGGACGCGCACTGCCTCGCAACTTTGGGTCGGGGCGCTGCTGGCGCTGACACTCACCCTCGCCGCCTGCAATGGCGCATCCGGTGACAGCGCCTCGGTCGCGCCGGCAGTCGCCTCTTCAGCCGACAACACTGCCAGCAGCTCGCCAGGACCGGTGGCGTTCGCGAGCGCGCACTATTCCGTCACCCAGGACGCAGGCTCCGTCACTCTGTCGGTCACGCGCCCGGATTCCTCCTCCAGCGCGACCAGCGTCGATTACATGACCACCGATGGCACGGCGCGCGCCGGCATCGACTACGCGGCCGTACACGGCACACTTCGCTGGGCCGAGAACGACGCCACGCCGCGTTACCTCACCGTGCAGCTTCAGAACGCCGGCACAGCCACCGCCACCCGCTCGTTCCGTGTCGCTCTCAGCGCGCCAAGCGGCGCGGCGCTCATCGGCAGCCCCGGTACCGCCACCGTAGCGATTACGCAAGCTACTTCCGGCGGCGCCGGGGCGCTGCAGCTCTCCAGCTCGACGTACAGCGTGTCGCAGAACAAACATCGTCCGCACGACACTTTCCGCACGCCGTCTGCAACGATCGTTGTCGAACGTACGGGCGGCGCGAGCGGCGCTGTCAGCGTGTCCTACGCAACCGCGAACGGCACCGCCAGCGGCGGCACCTACACGCCTGCGAGCGGTGTCCTCAACTGGAGTGACGGAGACTCCTCACCCAAATCGTTCTCGGTGCACATCAGCACGCAACCCATCAGCGGCACGCAGACATTCTCCGTCGCGCTCTCAGATCCCACCTCCGGCGCCAAGCTCGGGTCACCGGCGAGCGCCATGGTCAGCGTCACCGGTTCCGGCTCCGGCTCGACGCCGCCGCCGCCGCCGCCGGTCGGCACCCTGCAGCTTGCGGCTTCCAGTTACTCGGTGGCCCAGAATGCCGGCTCACTGACGGTGACCGTGGAGCGCACCGGAGGGTCCAGCGGCGCGGCAAGCGTTGCTTACGCCACCGCGGACGGCACGGCCACCGCGGGCAGCCAGTACACCGCCACCAGCGGCACGCTGCAGTGGGCGGACGGGGATGCGAGCGCAAAATCATTCACGGTACCCGTCAGCAACACGACGCCCTTCGCGGGTAGCAAGACCTTCAGCGTCGCGCTGTCCGATCCGAGCGCCGGCGCTGCGATCAGCAGTCCGGGCGCTGCGACTGTCACCCTCGCCGGCGACGGCTCCATCGGCAGCCTGCAGCTCTCGGCTTCGACCTATTCGATCGGCCAGGGAGGCGGGTCACTCACGGTTACAGTGGATCGCGTCGGCGGCGCGAGCGGCGCTGCGGGCATCACGTACGCGACCGAAAACGGCACCGCGGTGGGCGGCACCGACTACAGCTCGACCACCGGCACGCTGCAGTGGGCCGACGGGGATTCAAGCGCCCGGACCTTCCTGATTCCGATCAGCAACGCGACGCCCTTTTCGGGCACGAAGTCATTCACCATCGTGCTGACCAATCCGGCGAGCGGCGCGGCACTCGGCAGCCCCTCGAGCGCGATCGCCTCTATCACCGGGGATGCGGTAGCGGCGGTCGGCAGCCTGCAGCTGTCGGCGTCCGGTTACGCCGTCGGCCAGGCCGCAGGCGCGGTGAGTGTCACCGTCAACCGCACGGGCGGCTCCAGCGGCGCCATCAGCGTCTCCTATGCGACCACCGACGGCACCGCGATTGCGGGCACGGACTACAGCGCCACCAGCGGCACACTGCAGTGGGCCGATGGCGATGCGTCATCGCAGTCCGTCTCCGTCCCCATCAGCAACGCCACGCCGTTCACCGGCAGCAAGGCGTTCACAATCTCCCTTTCCGGTGCCACCGGTGGCGCCACGCTCGCGAGCCCCGACAGCGGCACCGTCACCATCGCCGGCTCCGGAACCAACACCCCGCCACCTTCGGTGTTCTGGGTCTATTACAACGGCGTCTACAACTGGGGCGGCGATTACTCCTACGAGGCAACTCCCAACTACAAGGACACCTCGGGTGATCCGCTCGAAGGCCCGTATGACATCGCGGTCACCATCACCAGCCCCTGGGGCGGCTTCCTGCCCTACGCCGGTGGCACCGTGCCGCTGTGGAACTTCAATGACGCGGGATATACCTATCTCACCTTCGCGTTCAAACCCACCATCGCCAACCAGAAGGCGCAGGTGTACTTCGTGAAGGTCGGGGATGTCCCGGTCGGCATCGATATCAACCTCTTCAGCGGCGAGTACGGACCTGCGCCGCAGCCCGGAGTGTGGGCGACCTACAAGATCCCGCTCTCACAGCTGGGTGTGCTCAACACCAGCGTCTACAAGTTCGCCATCCAGGACATGACCGGATCCGCCGGCCACGTGTTCTACCTGGATAACATCGGCTTCGAGTAGGCGCAGCTATTCTATCGGCCGAAATCGCTGCGACGCGATTTCGGCGGACAGCAGTTCCGTTTCCGCCGGCCCAAGGCGTGACTTTGGCCGGCTGCGTCGGTGCGACACTGGTTGGCCCCGCAGCGTTTATACGCCCTAACCGGCGTCGGCGGCGCCGCCGGGCGGCGGGCGCGCGAACGGATTGCCGCACGGGTGCATCGGGTCATAGAAACCCAGGTACTGCACCGTGCGCGACTCGTCGGCGCCATTGAGGAAGAAATCGCTCGACAGCAGGTAGGTCGACACAAAAGTGTCTTCGATGCGCTGCGAGCGCGAGCGCGTGTCGTTGGAACGGTCGTAGCGCGAGTACGACTTGGAGAAGGCCATGAGGAAGTGGTACTTCATGCGGCTCCAGGTCGGCCGCTTCGCCAGCAGCACGCCGACCTGGTCCCTGGCATAGGCGTTGAGACCCGCCGCGTCGAGGTGCAGAAAGCTCAGGCGCCGGCGCACGTAGGACGCAATCTGGGCCTCGCTGCCCACGTACCCGAGGCCCAGCGCACCCGCTCCCGCGAGCGCCGTGGCACCCAGGGCCACAAGAAATCTGCGCCGTTTGATCATGCCGCCTTGCGCCCCAGCAGATGGTCCGCGGCCCACAGCGACAGCGCGGACACGGTAAGGGTTGGATAGGCGGGGCTCGCGGTGGGATTCGCGCTCGAGCCCAGCACCAGCAGGTTGCGGTAGCGATGATGGACCAGATAGCGATCCACGACGCTGGTGGCCGGATCGTTGCCCATGACCACGGTTCCCTGGATGTGGGCGGCCGTGGTACCCAGCGACGTCGACACCAGCCGCTCGATGGGCAGCGCCTCGGAGAGCTTGTCGATCATGCGCGGAATCTGGTCGGCGCCCTTGCGGGCGTAGTCGGAATAGCCGCCGAAATTCACGCGCGCGCGCCGCGGATTTCCCGGACTGACGGTGACGGTGTTGGTCTCGCTCGGCAGGTCGTCGAACAGGAACCCGAGCATCAGCCGCTCGTTCCACCTGCCGGATTCAAGCCGTAGCGCATCATCCGGCCGGTAAGCGAAGGGCGAGCTCCAGGTCTCGATCATGCACGCCGCATGATCGCGACGATGCTCACCCTCATAGAAGAGGTAACCGAGCCCGGACAGCACGGTGCTGCCGTTGTAGCACTTGACCCCCTTCAGATCGAGCGTCACGTAGACCGGCATCTGCTCGTGCAGGCGCCGTCCGATCAAAGGATCGGTAAAGCCTGAACGCAGGAGAATATGCGGATTAAACAGCGCGCTGGCGCCGAGGACGATCAGATCGCCGCTGGCGTGCACCGCCGCGCCCCCGTGCAGGTAGTTCACGGCCTGCGCAACGCCGGCGGCCGTTTCGATGGTCTGCACTTCGGCGCGCAGCTGCAGCGTGATGCGCGGATCCTGGTACAGGTGCGCCAGTCCGTTCTGGATGGTGAATTTCGCATCCACCGGGCACAACCCGCAGATGCCACTCGCGCAGCACACGCCGCGCTGGGTGTTTGGCACGCTCGCCCGCGCGGTCGCCATCTGGTACCAGCCTTCGGGAAAGTGCGCCTTGAGCAGCACGTCGGGATCCGAAAAACGGTGCGCTGGCATCGGGAAGGCCCGTGCCCGGGGCATCGGGCTGTCCGGGGGACCGGAGATCTGCATGACCTGTTCGGCGGTGCCGTAGTGCGGTTCCAGGTCCTCGTAGGAAATCGGCCAGTCGCTGCCCACGCCATAGCGGGATTTGAGCTGGAAATCCCCGGGCATCATGCGGGTGGTGCCACCCATCCAGCATTTCGAATTACCGCCGAACCCCGGGCTCGTGTACCACTCCTTGGCGGGCGTGAGATTCTCAAAAACCTCGTCGGGCTCGATGCTGGAGTGGCGCCGGTTGGCGAGCTGCCAGGGCTTGGTGTCCTCGTTGCCGCGCTCCAGCACCAGGATGCGCACGCTGGGCGCGGCGTGCTCCAGGTAACGCAGCAGGAAAAACGACGCCGCGAACGAGGTTCCGACCACGACCACGTCGTAGTGCTCGCTCATGTCACCGGCACCCGCATGCTGCGCGCCCGCGCCCTTCTTTCCATTTGCTGCTGCAACAGTAGCCGCCCCATGGAAACGGTAGCAATGGTCATGACCACGAATTCGAGGTTGAGCACGTTGAACCAGCGCGATTCGGACAGGTTGGCGATCATCTGCTGGAACAGCAGCGCGAGATACAGCGCGCCCTGCGAGCGCACTGTGGCGAACAGCCGCAGACCCTGGCGCAGGTACTTCACGACGTAGGCCAGCAGACACGCCCCGCCCGCAAGCCCCAGGTCATTGACGATGTCGAGGTAGCCGTTGTGCGCCTCCGTTGGATAGAAATACAGCCGCTGGAACACCTCGTATGACGGGGAAGTAGCCAGTTGCCCGACCCAGTAGGCACCGTAACCCGACCCGAGCACCGGGCTGTAGGCAATGTGCTCGTTGATGATGGCCCAGATTGCCGTGCGACCCGAGAACGTCAGGTCCTTACCCGTGATCATGGTGATGGGCTTGAGTACAAAACCAAGTCCGGGCACCAGATTCAGCACCGCCAGCGAGTACAGCAGCAGCGTGGCGACGAAAATGCCGATCAGGTACGGCATGTAGCGCCGCAACCCGGGCGGAGAACGCAACAGCATCAGGAGCAGGATCGAAGCAAACACGGCGGCCATCAGCGACGTCGAGCTGCGCGACATGATGAGGCACGTAGCCGAGACCCCCGCCCCCGCCAGCGCCACCCACCAGCGGCTCTCCCCGGCAAGCCAGGCGTGCAGCCACAGGAGCAGGCCGGTGCCGGCGAGCGCGCCCAGGCCATTTTTCTGTGTCGCCAGGCCGTGCCAGGCGCCGACCAACTCATAGGACCTGGACGTCTCGATCGCCTGCTCCGGGGACGCGAGACAGAAAATGATCGAGCCGATCAGCATGAGGGCGTAGATAGGGCGCAGGACGTCCTGGAAACGCGTCGGACGCCAGGCGATCAGGCCGAGTGCCAGCGCGTCCATCATGATGGTCACAACCCGGATCAGGCGCCGGATGGTCACCGCCGGATCAATCGACCACACCACACTCAGCGCGGCGAGCGCGCCGAAAACCAGCAGCCACGGGTTCAGCTGCCGCAGCAGGGCGAGCGTTTGCGGCGGCCGTCGCAGCGTCCCCACCAGGCCGAACACCAGCAGCGACAGCCATAGCAGGCGGCTCCCGAGACTGCCTTCGGTGGGCATCGCCGTCGTGCGTGCGTAGTCGAACCCCTCAGGAACGATCATGAGCACGACGAGGACCCAGATCATGACCGTAACGATCAGCGCGCCCTTGCCGCCGGAGGCCGCTCTGGCCCCCGCGGCTGCTCGCGCTGCGGCCCGCGCCGCCCGTGCCGCCCGCGCGGCGCTCGGCGCGCGGGGCGGCATGCGTCGGACGCCCGGATCGGGCCCCCCGCGGCGCATCAGCTGAAAGGGATCAAGATCATCGGGTGATCATATAAACCGCCGGCGCTGCCGTCGTTGCGGCATTTGCACACCCGCCTGCCGTCCGGCGCCTCGATGCGGTGCGGCACGGACCCACCCTGCCCGCAGTTGGTGCGGTCCCGGTGGCGCCGGCGTATAATCAGCAGTTGCGGTAACGCGTCGCGCGAATACTTATAAGTCACTGACGCGTCACGGTTAAAGAGCGGTGGGAACCGCCGGTAACTTCATGGGTCGAAGCTGCAATTCCGCGTTGGCACTCAAGTTGCTTATGTTCACAGGTGCTAGACCGGGTTCACAGTTTGTACAGCCAGCGCGGACGGGTATGCACTTGACGTGATGAAGTAACAATACCCAATCACAATCAAGAACACTAAGGATGGGAGACTTACTTTGGCGGCGGTGATCGGTTCTGTCACGGGGCGTGACTCGCAGCGGCGTGTGCGCTTTGGCAGCGTTGAGCCCGCCATTCTCGTCATCCTCGGCCAGCTCGACCCGCTGATCTGCGTCCTCTCCCTGCTGCTGTGCACGCTGGGTTACGGCGGCAAGCTCACGCCGGCGATCGGCGGTGTCGCGGCGCTCACGTTCATCATCGCCAGCCACGTGTTCCGCGCGCGCACCCTCGAGGGCGATACCGGCGCGTCCCTCTCCACGGTGTTTGCCCGCATCCTCTTCGGATGGATGTGCGTGGTCGGCGTGCTGCTGTTCACCGCGTTCGCCTTCAAGGTCGGCGCGGTGTTCTCGCGCATGGTGATGCTGACCTGGTTCGTGGTCACGCCGCTGTGCCTGGAAGCGGCACACGTATTGCGTGCCCGCACGCAGTGGCTCATCACCCACAGCGGCCGCGCCCCGCGCTATCTGATCATCGGCGCCAACAGCGTCGGCTTCGAGCTGTTCCGGCGCCTGCCGAAGAGCGGCTTCCTCGGGTTTTTCGATTTTCGCAGCCCCGACCGCGTCGCGCAGGTGATCGATCCCGCGCAGTTCGCGGGACACTGCAAGGATGTCGCCGAATTCGCCCGCACTCACGGTGTGACCTCCATCTACATCGCGCTGCCGCTGTCGAATGTGCCGCGCATCGGCGAGATGGTGCGCGAACTGCGCGATACCACCGCTTCGATATATTTTGTGCCAGACGTCTTCGCCTTCGACCTGATCCAGGGCCGGCTGGTGGAGATCAACGGCATGCCGGCGCTTTCGGTGTGCGACACCCCGTTCCACGGCACGGATGCGGTTCTCAAACGCGTGACCGACATCGCGGTCGGCGCGCTCGCGCTCCTCGTGCTGTCGCCGCTGATGCTGCTGGTCGCGCTGGCGGTGAAAATCACCTCCCGTGGGCCGGTGCTGTTCCGCCAGCGCCGCTATGGGCTGAACGGTGAGGAGATCCTGGTCTACAAGTTCCGTACCATGACCGTCTGCGAGGACGGCGCGGTGGTGCGCCAGGCCGCCAGGGACGATCAGCGCGTGACCTGGCTGGGACGGGTGCTGCGCCGGAGCTCGATTGACGAGTTGCCGCAGCTGCTGAATGTGCTGCAGGGAAAGATGAGCCTGGTGGGCCCACGGCCGCACGCCATCGCGCACAACGAGCTGTATCGCAAGCTCATCAGCGGCTACATGATTCGTCACAAAGTGCGCCCGGGCATCACCGGCCTGGCGCAGGTCAACGGCCTGCGCGGCGAGACCGAAACGGTGGAAAAGATGAGCGAGCGCGTGCGCTTCGACCTCGAGTATCTGCGCCACTGGTCACCGTGGCTTGACCTGAAGATCATCCTGAAGACCGTGTGGGTGATCGTGGTCGCGAAGGACAGCAACGCGTACTGAGAGTGCGCCCCGGCCTGTCGCCGCGCTATGCCGGGTCCGGGGCGGGAAAGCCCCTGCAGCTGCGGTAGACTCCACGCTCAGGATTCATATGTCTGTAGCGAAGCATTCAGGCCTCGTCGCTTTCGGTTTAGTGCTGCTGCTGCACTGCTGCCTGGCCGCGGCCACTGATCCACCGGCCTCCGGTACCGGTGGCCCGCCGCAGGTGTCCGCTGCCGCGCCTGCCACTGCCGCGCCTGGCGCCGCCGCGGCAACCCCCGCGCGGGCGACCGGGGCTACCCACCCCCTGATGCAGCTTGGCCCGGGCGACCAGGTGAAAATGGACGTGTTTGGGCGCCCCGAAATGGACACCACCACCTACGTCGCCGACGACGGCGCGATTCGCGTGCCACTCGCAGGCGCCGTCGGCGTTGGCGGCCTGTCACCCTCGCAGGCGGCACAGAAGGTGGAGACCGCCCTGAAGGACGGCGGGTACCTGGTCGACCCGCACGTGACCTTCACGGTCATCCAGACGCGCAGCCAGCGCGTGTCGGTGCTGGGCGAGGTTCACACCCCCGGCCGCTACGCGATTGAATCCAACTCCACGGTGCTTGACCTGATCGCGCAGGCCGGCGGGGCGACGGAAAAAGGCGCGGACGTCATCTATATCCTGCGGCCGGACAGCAGCGGCGCGCTGCAGCGCATCCCTGTGAACCTCAAGGGCGCCGTTGATTCCAGGGAGATCGCGCCCGCGGTGCTGCAGACGCTGCGCGGCGGGGACTCGATATTTGTGCCACTCGCTCAGCAGTTCTACATCGCCGGCGAGGTGCATACTCCGGCCATGTATCGTCTGGAGACCGGCATGACGCTGGTGCAGGCCATTGCGCGCGCGGGCGGCGTGACCGAGCGCGGCAGCTCCTCACGGGTGAGTATCAAGCGCAAGAAAGCCGATGGCACCTATGTGGTCATGTCGGGCAGGCCCGGCGAGCTCATCCAGCCGGACGACGTGATTACCGTCAAGGAGCGTATCTTTTGATCGGCTCCCGGCCCGCCCTGCCGGCACCCGCGCAGGAAAGCGACTACGCGCTGCCCTTTGGAACCGCCGACGAGGAATCATCCGGCGGCGGCATGTCGCTGGCGCAGGTCATGAGCATCCTCTATGCCTACCGGTGGTACAGCCTTATCACCATGGTGGTGCTGATCGTGATCCTGGCGCTCGGCATCAAGCTGCTGCCCAAGGTGTATGTCGCCACCGCAACCCTGATCGTCAACTACGAGACCAAGGATCCACTCTCCGGGCGCGATTCACCGGCGGGCGAGACCAACACCTACATCCCGACCCAGATAGAGTTGATGATGAGCCGGGTGGTGCTGCAACCAGTGGTCGATCGGCTGAAGCTGACCGCCGACAGGGAATTCACCAACGGCTTCGCGGGTCCGCCCGCGGCGCTCAACGAAGTGGTCACCAAGACCCTGCACGACAAGACACTCTGGATCCAACAGGGGATGGGCAGCCAGCTGCTGTACATTAACGCCTCCTCGAAGTCGCCCAATCGCGCGCAAGCCATCGCCAACGCCGTCGCGGATGAATACCTCGCGCAGGAGAAGGAGCGCGCCAACGCACCGGCCGGGGAGCGCGCCGAGCGCTATGCCACCGAGCTCGCGGAGCTGCGTGCCAAGTCGATCGCGGCCCAGGACCGGCTCACCGAGTTTCGCCAGCAACACGCCATGACCGAGGTGGACGCGGATAAGATCGATGTTGAAGGAGCCGGGCTGCTCGATCTGCAGGCGAAGCTGCAGGACGCGCAGAACCAGCGCCGCCAGCTCGAGGCGCGCCAGGTATCCGGTACCGCGAACAGCGACGTCGTGCTCGACTCCCCGGCGGTGCAGACGCTGCGCGGCAAGCTGGCGGCGCAGGAAGCGCAGATGGCCGAGCTGCGCACGACGCTGGGGCCTAAGCACCCGAAGGTTGTCGAGCTCGACTCGCAGATGGAGGCCACACGGCGCTCCCTCGCCGACGAGGTGCATTCGATTTCAGCCAACAGTTCGCTGCAACTTTCGCGCGCGCGTGATCTGGAAGCCAAGTACCAGAGCGCCGTGAACACCGAGCGCACGCGGCTGCTCGCGCGCCGCGGCATCCAGGACCAGAGCGCGAAACTGGTGCTCGAGCTGCAGTCCGCCCAGGCGACCTACAAAAAGGCCCTGGACGGCTACGACCAGATCGTGTTTGCCTCCGCCGGCAACAACAAGGACGTCAGTCTCGTCAGCCGCGCGGACATGCCGGTGAAGGCGGATAAACCCAACAAGCTGAAACTGTTCCTGGCGGCCTGCGTCGCGAGCCTGGGGCTCGGCCTGGGGTGGCCATTTGCCTACGAGATGCTCCTCAACCGGCGACTGCGCTGCCGGGACGATCTGGAGCGGCACTTCGGGATCCCGGTGCTGGCGCAGCTGCAACCGATTCCGAACATGTCCGGCTGATCGGACGCCCGCCGGTGAACCTGCCGTTTCCCGGCGCCCGGATCGTACGCACGTTCGGTATCGGACTTACGATCCAGGCAATCCTCTCGGTCGCCAACTTCCTTGCCGGACTCATCCTGCTGCGCCGCACGAGCGACCTGCAATACAGCTATTACATCCTCGCCAGCAACGCCCTGCTGCTGCTCACCTCGCTGCAGACGAGCTTCATCCAGCCGCACATCGTGACCAGCCTCACGCGCGTGGACGCGCCCGCGCGGCGCGATCTCGTCGGTGGCCTGATACGCGCCAACCGGCTGTGGATCCCGCTGCTGTGCGTCGCCGCGCTGCTGGTAACGGGGGCCTTGTGGGCACTGCAGTGGCTGGACGCGCAGGAGACTCTGCTGGTTGCGATTTCGCTCCTGACGGCGGCCATCCTCCTGGGTCGCGAATTCCTGCGCGTCACACTGTTCGCCTACCGCCGGCCGTTTGAGGTCATGCAGGCCGACCTGGTCTACGTCGGCGCGTTTGTCGCCGGAGTGTTCGCCGCGACGCTCACGGCACAACCGGCCGCTGTCGCCATAGCCGCGGTCGGAATTGCCGCGCTCATCGGGCGCGTGATCCTGCGGCGGGGACTGTGGCGGCATGAACCCTGGAACCCGCGCGCGCCGCGCGAGGCCCTGCAGAAAATCGCCGCCCTCGGCGGCTGGGCCATCACCGGCGCGGGGATTCACTGGCTGCTCATCCAGGGCTACAGCTATCTGGTGGCGGGCGTGCTCGACATCCGCCAGGTCGCAGCGCTGGCGGGCACGCGGCTGACGCTGGCGCCCGTATTCGTACTGTCCGGCGGGGTGAGCATGCTGCTGTTCCCCATGACGTCGCGCTGGGTGCACGAGCTGGGCGTGGGAGCCGCGGCGCGCAGGCTTGCGCTGCTGGCGACGGCACTGGTGAGCCTGGCGCTGTGTTACATGCTGGTGATGTGGCTGGCGCGCGACTGGATCTTTGCGGTGATCCTGAGGAAGCAGTTCGCGCAGCGTGACCTGCTGCTGCTCTTGTGGAGCGCGGTGTTTCTCGTGACCTTGTGCCGCGATCAGCTCGCGACGCTGCCGGCATCGCGGGAAAAGTTCCGCGATATGACCCTGCTGACGGGCGCCAGCGCGCTCGTGTGGCTGGTGGCAAGCTGGGTCGCCATACACCGGATGGGCGCGCCGGGCGCGATCGTGGGCATCCTAATCGGCGAGCTCGTCAACGTCGCCGGCATTATCGGCATGATCCTGCGCGAGACGCGCCAGCCCCCGCTCACGAGCATCGCCTGACCGCCGCCTACGGTCGCCCGCGGTTGGTACGCACCCACTCCCTGGGGCGACGCCCGCTCAGCGCCGCGATCTTCCACAACAGGAAGAACGGCGCGCGCGCCAGGTCAATCAGGCCCCGCACGCCCGTGCCACTCAGCTGCCAGCCGCGCAGTACGTGCAGGGTAAGAGCGGCGGCGCAGGCGGCCCCCACCCACACCCACCCATGCAGCGATGGCTGTGCGGCGCTCGCCACGACGGCGAGGATCACCAGCAGTCCGACATTCAGCGCCACGAACGACAGCGGCAGGACCATGAGATCGCAGGCGAGGTCAAGGCACACGAGGCTGTGGCGCCGCACGGCCTGCGCAAGCAGGGGCACGGTCCTGGTGCGAATGAGTCCGAAACGGCCCTGCTCCCAGCGCTGGCGTTGTCCGCGGGCGTCCTTCTCGCCCGTGACCATCTGGGCATTGGCGTGCGCCTCGTCTGCGTAGGCGACCCGGATCCCCGCAAGTCCGAGCTCGATGCCGTACTCCAGATCCTCGGTGAGCGAAAACGCCCGGTAGGGCACCCGTTGCAGCAGCGCGTGGGTGACCGTCCAGCCGTTGCCGCGAATGCCGCACGACAGGTGCAAGCGCTCCCGGGCGCGCGACCTGACGATGTGAAATGCGGCCTTGGCGATGCTCAGCAGGCGCGTGCGCCACGACGCCCCCGGGTTGGAAACACCGTAGTGCGCCTGCACCGCCTGCTCGCCGCGCTCCAGGCGCTGCGCAAACGCCTCCAGGAGGTTGCGCGAGACCTCCGCATCCGCATCCACTACCACCACGGCGTCCGCCCGGCCGGCGCTGCGGCTCGCCGCGAATGCGAAGTCCAGCGCGTAGCCCTTGCCGCGTCGGTCCGCATCCACGCGCTCGAGCACCTGCGCGCCGGCGGCGGCGGCCAGCGCCGCGGTGTTGTCGGTGCAATTGTCGGCGATCACCAGGATCCGGAACTGTTCCGCGGGCCAGTCGAGGCTGCGCAGGCTCGCGACCGCCTGCGCGACGCCCGCCTCCTCGTTGTGCGCCGGCACGATGACGTCGAAGCGCAGCTTGCGCGCCGACCGCGCGGGTAACGGCAGCGCCGCCGACAGCGCCGTCAGCACCGCCAGATACAGGCACGCGCCGGCTGCGGGCAGTCCCAGACACCACAACCCCAGCGGCAGGAGAAACTGCACGGATTCCTCAGGCGTACTCGCGGTAATGCCAACCCAGGAAGATTGACAGTTTGCCGGCGTTGGCGCTCGCCTTCGTCAGCCAGTGCACGGCGTAATGCCGCCCGAACGGCAGGCAGAGCGCGGCCAGCACCGCCGCCAGGACCAGCTGTGCCAGCGCGCGCGCTATGAGCCGCAGGCCGCCGGCGCGGCGCTGTCCGTAGCGGCCGGCGAGCGCGTGGCGCGCGAAATCCTGGCCGCCGCGCAGCGCGCGGCGCAGCAGCCACTTAAGGTTCAGCCGCGCCTTCTCGACCGGCTCGTACACCATTGCCTCATCGCACCACACGATGCGCGCGCCCTTGAGCGCCAGCCGCGCGAGCATGTCGCCATCCTCCCCGCCGGTGAGACCGTACGCCGGGTCAAATGCAGTTCCCAGTGCCCTGACCGGCGCGGCCCGTAGCAGCACATTCCCGAACCGCAGCCGGTTCGGGGGAATCACGCTGCCGCTCGGCAGGTGCGGAAAGTCGTAAAAGCGGCCGCGCCGGATCCAGCCGGGCGCATCATCGGGCAGCACCGGCTCGACCGGACCGAGCACGCCGTCCGCGCCGTAGCGCACGAGCGCTTGAGCGAGCGTCGCGAGCCACTGCTCAGGCGCACGTTCGTCATCATCCGCGAACGCGAGCCACTCACCGCTCGCGAGCTCAACGGTAAGATTTCGGGTGAGCGAAATATTCTTGACCGGCTGGATGGCGTAGCGGATGGGCAGTAACGGGCGCGCGGCGCGACACGCCTCGGTGACTGCACGCGCGCTGCCCGCCGCATCGTTGTCGACGACGACTACTTCGCACGGCGCGAGCGTCTGCGCCGCCAGATCGGCGAGCAGGGACTGCAGGCGCTCCGGGCGGCGGTAGGTTGCGATGCATACGCTGACCGCAAGCGCCGGCACTGCGTTCCCGCTGCCGGCGGTCATGGCTGTTCGCCGACCGCCCCGCTCACCCGGGGACGGCCGGCGACAAACGCGCGGTGCAGCCGCCGGCGCAGTTGCGCACATGGATTCTCGACGAACTGACGCATGAGCGCCGCGATTGCCAGCGTGAGTGCCATGGTGACCAGGGTGACCGCCACTCGGCCGTAGACGCCCACGTGCACATCCGCCCACAGGAGCACCAGATAGTGTGCAAGGTAGATGGTGTAGGAGACGGCACCCAGATACACCATCGGGCGCGCGTTGAGCCAGCGGTAGGGCGCCTGCCGGGCGCGGGCGACGGCGAGGTACAGGAGCCCGGCGATCGCGGCACTCTGTACCGTGTAGCGCAGTGTCAGACGGAAGAACTCGCTGCGCCACACGAGGCTGGCGATGAGCAGCGTCAGGCACAGCGCCGCGAGACCCATATCGGCCCGGCGGCTCGCAGCCGGCACCGGATCAAGCCAGGGATTGCGGATCATGGCGAGCAGACACCCGACCAGGATCGCGTCCACGCGCGTGTCGGTGCTCATGTTGAGGTGATCCTCCGGAGCGCCGTGGAGCACGAGCCAGCAGCGCCAGGCGAGGATCACGAGGCACAGCACCGCGAGCGTGAGCGCCGAGAATCCGCGCCGCCCGAAGCGCAGCAGCGCCAGCGCCAGCGGCGGGTACAGCAGGTAGTAGTGCTCCTCCACCGCCAGCGACCAGGTGACCCCAAGCCCGGGCGGCTGCAGGTGGATGCCGTGGGCCATCTGAAAGTAGTTACTGAAATAAAACAGCACCGACGCGAGGCCGCCGGCGGAAAACGGATCGCCCAGTGCCGTACCGAGCGACAGCGCCACGGCGAGGGCGGTGACAATGAACAGCGGCGGCGTCAGGCGCAGCAGGCGCCGCAGGTAGAAAGCGCGAAAGCTGACGTCGCCGCGCCCGGCATATTCTTCGCGCATCAGCGTGGTAATCAGAAAGCCGCTGAGGACGAAGAAAATCGTGACTCCGAGGCCCCCGGGGACAATGTTACCCAGGCCATTGTGCGAGAAAAACACCAGCGCCACGGACAGTGCGCGGATGCCATCCAGTGAGGGTATCGGGCCGCTGGCCGGCTGCGGGCCACTCGAGGGCGGCGATGTTGGATGATCCCCGGCGGGCATGGTGCGGGCTATATTGCCCCAACTCACCGCGCAGCGTGCTGTAGGCGGCGCGGAAATTTGCCATAGTGTGACGCGATGATTGACGACGCGCTGGCCGTAACCGATGGCGACACTCTTTGCGCTGACATCTGCATCGTGGGTGCGGGGGTCGCCGGCATTACGCTGGCCGTGGAGCTGGCCGGCACGGGCTTGAACGTGCTGCTCCTGGAGTCCGGCGGCCTGCGAGCGGAGCGTCGCGTGCAGCGGCTCTATCGGGGTGCGGTGGCCGACGAGCGCCTGCACAGTCCGCCGCATCGCTATCGCCAGCGGCGCTTTGGCGGTACCAGCACCATCTGGGGCGGCCGCTGCGTACCCTTCGATGAGATTGACTTCGAAGCGCGCGACTACCTGCCTGATTCCGGCTGGCCCTTCGGGCGCGACACGCTCCTGCCCTTTTATGTACGCGCCAATGAATTGTGCGAGGCGGGGACGTTTGCCTACCAGGCGGCAGCGGCGTTTACCCGGCCGTTGCAGCCGATGCTCGCGGGTTTTCACAGTGAGCACTTCTCGAGCGACTCGCTGGAGCGATTCAGCAAACCCACGGATTTCGGCGCGCGCTACCGGCAGCAGCTCGCGCGCGCAGCTAACGTGCGGGTGCTGCTGCACGCCAACCTCACCACGCTCGATGTGCATCCTGGAGGCGCGGCGGTGGCCGCGCTCAGCGTGCGCACGCTCACCGGCAGAACCATCACCGTGCGCGCGGCAGCCGTGGTGCTGGCGGCCGGTGGCCTCGAGGTTGCACGGCTGCTGCTGTCGAATCGCAAGACCTGGACGCAGGGGCTAGGCAATCAGTACGACGTGGTCGGGCGCTATTACATGTGCCACATCGCCGGCACCATCGGCACTCTGCGACAAGACGGCAATGCCGATCGGGTCTGGCATGGCTACGACATCACCGCTGACGGGATCTACTGCCGCCGGC
Organism: uncultured Gammaproteobacteria bacterium; assembly: GCA_963718865.1. Taxonomy (GTDB): domain Bacteria; phylum Pseudomonadota; class Gammaproteobacteria; order Steroidobacterales; family Steroidobacteraceae; genus 13-2-20CM-66-19. Next base: position 218,444 of record CAVRAE010000004.1, read on the forward strand.
GCCTGGCACTCACCGCGCAGGCCCAGCGGCAGCTGCGGCTGGGAAACTTCATTGCCCGGCTGCACCACCCGCGCATCAGCGATCCCGCGCACCGCACCGCCGTGCTCTCGGCGTTGCAGCTCGCCAAGGGCCTGATTTCATATGAGTACGGCAAGCGCCTCAGCGACGGCGAACGCGGCGCGCTGTCTGGCTGGCTCGGCCACGTGCGCAACGTGCTGGCGCGTCCCGGGGAAGTGCTTGCCTTTGCCCGTCACATGCTGCGCGACCGCCTTCTGGCTGAGCGCAAATTCCCCTCGATCATCGTCAAGTCGCGCCTCGGGCACTACAGCCTGGATTTTCACGCCGAGCAGCAGCCCTCGCCGGCAAGCCGCGTCACCCTCACCGAGGAGCGCGATGAGCTCGGGCTGCCGCGGCTGCTCGTGGACTGGCGCTACACCCCGCACGACATCACCACGGTTCGCGAGGCGGTGCGGCTGTTCGCCGCGGACATCGCCCGTTCACGGATCGGCACCTTTGACTACGACCCGGCGACGATCGAACTGGAGATGGCGCGCTACGGCGCATACGGCGGCCACCACCTCGGGACCGCCAGGATGGGCACTAACCCGCGCACCAGCGTCGTGGACGCCGACTGTCGTGTTCACGGCCTGCAAAACCTGTATGTGGCGGGCAGCGCGGTCTTCCCCACCTCCAGCCAGGCAAATCCGACCCTGACCGTGGTGGCACTCGCCGTGCGCCTGGCGGCGCACCTGCGCAGCAGCGTTACTCGAAGCGGGCGGTAAGATCGATGCCGACGATGTTGGAGGTGTAGTTGGCAGCCGCGAGGTTCGAAGTGCGCTCATCACGGGTGTAGTACGGGCGCAGGGTGAGCCACTTGGTGATGTGGTACTTCACCTCCAGCTGCCCGAGGCGCGGGTGGTCGGTGCGATCCACGAAGCCGTTGGCGATCACCAGTCCGCCCTGGATCGACTGGGTTTCCTGGCGGTAGTGCAGCGCCACGGTAAACTTCACGTCCGGCTCCCACGTCAGGGCCAGGTCAGCACCGGTGCCGATCTCGGAGTTCGCGCCGGCGACATAGCTGTCAACCTCGCGGAACAGCGTCAGCGTCACGCGCGTCTTCGCCGACAGCTGGCGACGCAGGCCGAGCGAGCCGGTCACCGCCGCCGTGCGGCCGACGACACCGCCTTCGGTACCGATGATCGCAGCGTCGGCGGGATTGACCAGGCTGCTGTTGCGCGTGGTGTAGCCGAGTTCGCCGGTGAACGCCGACAGCCCGGTCACCGCGTAGTCCGCCGTCAGCTCTGAGGTCGTCTGGTGATAACGCGTCGCACCGAGGATGTCGTGGAACGAGCCGTCCGTGTACTTGACCTTAAGACCCGCGACGAGCTTGGAGATCCCAAGGTAATCAAGCGCCACGGCGCCGGCGTTCTCCTGCAGCCCGAATTGCGGATACAGCGGCAAGGGGGAATCAAGTTCGTGCCAGCTCGGTACCACGTCAAAGCGCCACTCGGGAGTGATGAGAATGCGCGCGGTACCGGTGGCGCTGCGGTCGGTCTGCAGTTCGAGCTGGTCCGAGAGCGTGTCGGCGAGCGACTCCATGATGCGCGACTGCTCGTAAACGAGTGAGCCGTCCACCACCGCGCCCAGGTGCCAGACAAAGTCACCACCGAACTTGTACTCGTTGTGATCAAGCGGCGTGAAGCGTGAGTAGTCGAAGCGGCGCCCCTCGGCGTCCAGTTTCAGATCGTCGAGTCCGAAGCCAAAGTCCGCCACGGCGCCCACCAGGTACTCGGTAATGGTGTCGCCGAGCTCGGTGTTGCCAGTGCCCGCGAATGGCGGTTCACCGTCCGGACGCGCGAACACGTTGGAGTCACTCTCGACCCCCACGGTGGCGTAGGGCGTCAGGGTCGTCTGTGCCCGGACCGGCGCGGCGCCGATCCAGGCGAGCACAACGCCTGCCGTGATGGCGAGGTTCCGCCGGCGGTCCGCGATGCTAAGGTTGTTTTTGGTTGTCACGCAGGATCACCCGGCTCGTGGTGGCACGATCCTACCCGCACCGGCGGCGGCGGCATAGGATCTAAGCAAGGACCGGCGCCCGCAGCGGCTGCGAATCCCTGAAGCCCGTGCGCGCGTCCAGTTCGGCATGCATCCCGAGGAGGCGCTGCTCGAGCAGCGCCCGCTTGGCTTCGAGCGCCGCGGCATCCAGCCCCGGGGGTACCTCGATGGGCTCGCCGATCAGTATACGAATTTCCGCGTTCAGCTTCGGCATCACGTTGCGGTCCCAACAGCGGCGGCAGATCCACGCGTCCGCGGTCGACGCGGCCACCGGCAGCAGCACCCCGCCGGTCTTCTGCGTCAGCGTCAGGGTGCCAAACTGGGCGATGCCGCGCGGCCCGCGCGAACCATCCACCGCCAGACACGAGCTTAAGCCCGGGTCCTCGCGCTGTCCCTTGATCATCTGAACCAGGGCACGCGCCCCGCCCTTGCCCGATGAGCCGCGCGCGACGCGAAACCCCAGGCCTTCCTCGACCTGCGCCATGAAATCCCCATCACGGCTCTGCGAGCACATGAGGATCCAGCGTCCGCGCTCCGGGCGGCTGAAGTAATACAGCAGCTGAAAGGTGCGCCCGTGCAGGAACGCGCCGACCAGTGGACGCGGGGCCCTCAGCAGGTCCGTGAGCACCTGCTCGTTCTCGGTGACATAACGCCACGAGCCGCCCCAGCGGCGATAGATCCACAGGGCGATCGGCGGGAAGACGTGACGAAGCAGGAACCCGCGGATCGGCTTGCGGCCGCCGCTCACGCCGGGCCGCCGCCGTGGCTCTCGGCCCTGCGGCCGCCGGCGGCGTGCGCACTGGCGAAATTACCACTCGCCATGGCGCCGGTAATCGCGAGTTCCCCGGCGAGCGCCACTACCGCGCAGATCTCCGCCAGCTTGCCCGCCTTGCCATCGCCGACGCAGCCGAGCATCGCCAGGCACTCCTGCGCCGTGGGCAGATAGGTCCCGCCGCCGATCGTGCCGACGATGAGATTCGGCAGCGTGACCGACACATAGGCGTCGCCGCCCGGCAGGCTCTCGACACGCGTAAGCGCCGTGGTCGCCTCGACGACGCACGCCGCGTCCTGGCCGCAGGCAATGAAGAGCGCCGCAATCGCATTGGCGACGTTGCCCTGCAGGCCGACAGTGCCCGCCTGCGCGGCGCCGTTCACCGCCTGGTGCCAGGCGCGCGCCATGGCGTCGGCATCGGTGCGCCAGTAGCGCTCGATCTGCTTGGCCGGCAACAGCACTTCCGCGCTCGCGTTACGCCCGCGCGCCGCGCGGAATGGCTGTGCGCAGGCGCGCTTGTCACCCGAGAGCATCGACTCGATGAGCCATGAGCGCGGCCTGACGGGCGTCTCGGCAAGCAGGCGCTGGCACGCGGCCTCGGCGGCCCTGGTGACCATGTTCTGTCCCGCGGCATCCCCGGTGGCGAACTCCAGGACCACGTACACCGTGTTGCCGACAATGCCGGCGCGCACTTCGAGCAGGCGGCAATGTCGCGAGGCGGCGGCGGTGGTCTCCTGCAGCGCCGCCAGGCGCGACGGCAGCCAGCGCGCGAATTCGCCGGCCTGTGCGAGGTTCCCGAACTCGAAGCACGGCGCACGGCCCACCTGCTCGCGGCTGCACAGCGCGCGGGCGCCGCCGCTGCGGTTGATCGCGTTGAACGCGTGCTGGAAGGAGGCAATCAGCGTGCCTTCACTGGTGGCGAGCGGCACGAAGAAGTCCCCGGAGGCAGCCGCGCCGGCTATGCGCACCGGGCCCGCCACCCCCAGGGGCACGCGGGCAAAGCCGACGAAACCCTCGATGCTCCCGGCCAGCCGCTCCGGTTCGATCTCGGTGCCGCGGCCCGCGATCTGTTCGATCTGGTAGCCGTCTTCGCGCAGGCGTTGCTGCCGGGTGAGCATCGCCTCGCGCGATGAGTCGGTCGTAGCGGGGAGCCGGCGCGGCAACGCCGCTGGTGCGGGTGACGGGCTGGTGCGCTCGCCCGGGGTGCTCTGGTCGCCGGCCTCCGATAGTTCTTTCACGGCCGGCATTCTGTACGTCCGCAACCGATCGGGCAATTCTTAGCAACGTGGGCTGCGGCGCATTCGCTCACCCTTGTGCTACCTTTACACCTCGCTGCCTCCTTCCAATATGCCCACCGCCCCGGTTCAGGAAGTCGTCCACGAGTTTGACCCGTTTGACCTGGCGGCCTTCACCCGGGAGGCCGCGCGCTTTGGCCAGGACCGCTACGGCTATGTCGTCACCCCCAACGTCGATCACCTGGTCCGCTATCACGAGGACGCGGGGTTTCGCGACTGTTACCGGGACGCGGCCTACGTGCTGCTGGACAGCCGGGTAGCCGCCGGCCTGATACGCGCCCTGAAGGCAGTGAGCGTGCCGGTTTGCCCGGGATCGGATCTGACGCCCGCCCTGCTCGCCCAGGCGGCCAAACCCGCCGACCGGATCGTTTTCATCGGCGGGAGCGCCGGGCAGTGTGTCGGGATCAGCGCGCGCTTTCGCCTGACAAACGTGCGTCACCACAACCCGCCGATGGGCTTCATCAACGACCCGGAAGCGGTGGCGCGCTGCCTGGAGTTCATCGAGGGCGCAAGCCCCTTTCGCTTCTGCTTCCTCGCCGTCGGCTCACCGCAACAGGAGGCGCTCGCCCGCATGCTCGGCAAGCGGGGCCGGGCGCGGGGTCTGGCCCTGTGCGTGGGCGCGTCCCTCAACTTCATCTCGGGTGCCGAAAAGCGCGCCCCGCTGTGGATGCAGCGCTGCGCGCTGGAGTGGCTGTACCGCCTGGCGCAGGATCCGCGCCGCATGGCCCGCCGCTATCTCGTCCGCGGCCCGCGGGTCTTCTATTACCTGGCAAGGTCCGGTGTGGTACTGCGTCCTGCCGCACCGCACACGGCAGATCCGCAGAATACTTAACAATTCTTTGCGCGCCGGACACCCTGTGGCGGCGTCCGATATGACACCGTATCTCCCACTCCCCCCTGGGGTGGGCGGCTTAGGTTCCGTGCCACCCCATTTTTTTGCCGCACGATCTCAGGCAGGGTTTTCCAGGCTGAAAGCCTGCCGGTTGTCGTCGTAGGCGAACACCTCGGCGTAGCGACCCCAGCTGATGATGGTGCGCAGGGTCTGCTCCGCGGCATCCTCGGCCATGTAGTCCTCCAGTTCATCGAAGAAGCGGCTCTTGGGCGCGGTGTGACTGGCGCGTTCATCGAGCACCCGGCGCACGTGCGCGGCGAGCGGCACGTAGGTGATCAGGTGGCGCGCGAAAAGCTTCTTGCGATCATCCGTTTCACCGTGCGCGAACTGCAGTCCCGCCTCCGTCAGCTTCATGTCGCCGCCCTCGACTTCCGCAAAGCGCAGCAACTGCAGCGCCTCGGCGGCCGGAAACAGCTCGTCGACTTCCAGGTGCTGCTCTTCGGCAATCACCGGCAGGTCGGCCTTGCCGTTGTAGGGCGGTTCGTTCACCGCCTCCAGCAGGCCGGTGAGGACGTTGGAGGACACATGTGTGAGCACGGTGCCGATTCCGGTGCCCGGGAAACGCTCGGCCTTCGGACCGGTGCGTGGCTCGCCGCGCGGTCTTGCGGTCATCTCGACGTAGACGCGTTCGATGAGCGCCCGGAAGCGCGGGTCCTGTGTGTGCCGCGGCTGCGGCAGGTCGATCGGGATCTCGCTCGCCACGCGCCCCGGGTTGCTGGAGAAGATCAGCAGCCGATCGCACATCTGCACCGCCTCCTCGATGTTGTGCGTCACCAGCAGCACCGCCTTGATGGGCAACTGGCCCTCGCCCCACAGGTCAAGGAAGTCCGAGCGCAAGGTCTCGGCGGTCAGTACGTCGAGCGCCGAAAACGGCTCATCCATGAGCAGGATGTTCGGATGCACCACGAGCGCGCGTGCGAAGCCCACCCGCTGGCGCATGCCGCCGGAGAGCTCGCGCGGGTAAGCGGACTCGAACCCGTCGAGGCCGATGAGGTCAATCGCCTGCAGCGAGCGTTTGCGCATCTCCGGCTCCGGAACTCCGAGCGCCTCAAGCCCGAGCTGCACGTTCTCGAGCACCGTGAGCCACGGAAACAGCGCGAAGCTCTGGAACACCATGGCGATCCCGCGGGCGGGGGCGGACACCGGCTGCCCGAGATAATTCACGACGCCGCTGGTGGGTCCGTCGAGACCGGCGATCGAGCGCAACAGCGTCGATTTGCCGGAACCGGAACGCCCCAGCAGGCCCACGATCTCGCCCGGGCGCAGCGTGAGGTTAACGTCCTCGAGCACGACCAGCTGATCCCCGTCGGGCTTGCGGAACGACTTGCACACGGAAGTCACGTCGAGCAGCGGCGCGAGATTGAGCTGGGGGGCGGTTGCATTCACTTCGGCTCTCTCCTTAATTCCTCAGTCCGTCAGCTGATACGGAACTTGCGCTCGGCGCGCGCATACAGCGGCCGCCAGAACGTGCGGTTCAGCGTGACCACGAACAGGCTTAAGACTACCGTGCCGAGAACCGTGCGCTGGAAGTCCCCGGCGCTGGTCGCGGTCGTGATGTACGCGCCCAGTCCATGCGCGGTCAGCGTCTCCTTCCCCCAGGTGGCCACCTCGGCGAGGATGCTCGCGTTCCAGGCGCCCCCCGAGGCGGTAATGGCACCGGTGACATAGAAGGGAAACACGGCCGGCAGCGCCACCCGGCGCCACCACAGCCAGCCGTGCACGCCGAGATTCTCGCCCGCATAGCGCAGATCCGGTGCGATGGCCGAGGCACCGACAATCACATTGAAAAGGATGTACCACTGGGTGCCAAGGATCATGAGCGGACTCAACCAGATGTCCGGGGTCAGTTTGAACAGTACGACGGCCGATACGACGATCGGAAACAGCAGGTTCGCCGGGAAGGCGGCCAGCAGCTGCGCGATCGGCTGCACGATGTTGGCGGCGCGTGGACGCAGGCCGACCCACACACCGATGGGCACCCAGATCACGCTCGCGAGCGCGATCAGGACCGCTACACGCAGGAGCGTAATGCCGCCAAGGGCGATCACGTGGCCAATCTCGGCAAGACGCACCTCGGCAAGCACAAAATGCGCGGTCTTCCATAATGCCCCGAGACCTATGAGCACCAACACGGCGTACCACAGGTAGTCAACCCGGCGCGAATCCCAGGCAACGGCAGGAGGTCTGGTTGGCGTTGCGGCCGCACCCGCCGGGCGCTCCTTCACGCCAGCGCGCAGCATGGCCGCGAAAGCGCGCGCCACCAGGCCGAGGAAGCGAGAGCGGCGCATCATGGTGAGCGCCCAGGAGCGGCTCGAGGTGAACCCCGCCTCCTGCTCCAGGCGGAACCAGTCGGCACTCGCGATCAGCGGCCGGAACAGCAGCTGATCGAAGAGCAGAATCACCACCGCCATCGCGGCGATCGCCCAGCCGATGGCCACGAGGTTCTTCTGCGCGATGGCGAGCGCAATGTACGACCCGACGCCGGGCAAGGTGACCGTGGTGTTGCCGACACTGATGGCCTCTGAGGCCACCACGAAGAACCAGCCGCCGGACATGGACATCATCATGTTCCAGATGAGCGCCGGCATGCTGAACGGCACTTCGAGGCGCCAGAACCGCAGCCACCCGCCGAGCTGGAAATTACGCGCCGCCTCGACCATCTCATCCGGGATGCTGCGCAGGGAGTGGTAGAAGCTGAACGCCATGTTCCATGCCTGACTGGTGAAAATCAGGAAGATGGCCGCCATTTCCGCGCCGGCCACGCGTCCGGGCGTGAGCTGCAGGAAGAACACGATGGTGATGGAAAAACTCAGGATCGGCACCGATTGCAGGAAGTCGAGCAGCGGCACGAGGATCACTTCCGCGCGGCGGCTCTTGGCGGCGAGCGTCGCGTAAGTGAAAGTGAACAGCAGCGAGGCGAGCATCGCGATCAGCATGCGCAACGCCGTGCGCGCGGCATAACCGACGAGCGCCGCGGGCGCGAGCGAGATCGGCGTCGCCTCGAGGCCCCTGAGCGAACCGGTCAGGCCGTGCGCCGCCTGCGCGAGGTAGATAAAGAAGGCAAACACGAGCACGAAGGCGAGCAGGTCCCAGCCGCCCGGAACGTAACGGGTGCGCAAAACAGAGATGGGAAGCCGGTCGAGGCGCATCCGGCGGAGTGTGCCCTAACAGGGTGACGATTGGCACCGCGGCGGCCGGCGGTTCAAGAGCGGGTGCGAATGTCGTAGGATGCCGCCATGAAAAACCCATGCCTTCGGGCGGCAACCGCCGTCACCATTACCCTGGCACTGACAGCCGCAGCCCAGGCACAGAGCACTGACACCACGACGACCATCAAGGACGACGCGAAAACCGTCGGGCACGCGGTCGCCCACAGCGCCACCACCGTCGGACACACCGTGGCTGAGAAAACCAAGCCCGTGCGGGACACCATCCGCGACGACTCGAAGAAAGTCGGGCAAGCAGTCGCGCACAGCGCCAAGGCCGTCGGCGCGAAGGCCAGGGAGGGAGCCGACAAGGTGAAGGGAGCCGTCACGGGCAAATCCAGTGAGCCTGCAGCGAAGAACTGACGCTTCGCTCGTGTCCTTGGACCGCGCGCCACCGGGCCTGCATCTGGAGTACCTCTCGGCTGCCGAATACCAGGCCCGGCCGAATGTGGACGTGCTGGGAATCGCCGCCTTCAACGGCGCCTCACTGGATGAGGCGGATGAGGCGCGTCCCGCCGGCGCGCCGCTGGCGCGGGTACGCACGCCGGTGCTGCATGGCGACACGGACATCTGCGAGGTGTGGCGCTGCAGCGACCCGCTTACATCCGGCGGACACAAGCGGGTGCGCTTCCGCCGCAGCGATGAGCTGCTCTTCGGATGCATCGCGGTGGCGGAGGAGGAGGTTGCCGGCCTGCACGCGGCCACCACCCTCGCCTACGACGAGATCTGCACCACGCTTGAGACCAGCGGCTACCTGCATCTGCTGCGGGTCTGGAACTACCTCGCGGACATTAACCTTGAAGCCGGCGGCACGGAGCGCTACCGCGAATTCAACACCGCGCGCCAGCAGGCATTGCGCGCCAGGGGGCGAGTGCTTACCGGCAACGTGCCGGCCGCCTCGGCTCTCGGCGCGAGCACCGGCAGCCCGCTGGTGGTGTACTTTCTGGCCGGCCGGACCGCCCCGACGTTCGTGGAGAATCCGCGCCAGGTCAGCGCCTATCACTATCCGCGGCAGTACGGCAGCCACAGCCCGGTGTTTTCGCGCGCCGCGCTGGTGCGCCACAGCGGCAGCCTTGCCCTGTTCATCTCGGGGACGGCGAGCATCGTTGGGCATCGCTCGACGCACGTCGGGGATATCGCCGCCCAGACACGCGAAACCCTGGTCAATATCGAGGCGCTTCTGCGACAGGCGAACGCGGCAGCGCGCGCTACACATTTCGATCTGGGCTCACTCGCCGGCAAGGTATACGTGCGACGGCCGGCGGATCTGCCGATCATCCAGGCGCAGCTCGCCCCCGCGCTCGCGGCCGGCGCGCACTTTATCTATCTGCAGGCGGATATCTGCCGCCAGGATCTGTCGGTGGAAATCGAGGCAGCCGCCATCCGCCCGCTCGCTACCGGCCCCACCCCCGACGCCCGCCAGTGATGCGCCACGCCGGCCTCGCGGCCCTCGCCTTCGCGGCTTGCGCCTGCGTGGCGGCGCGCGCCGATGAGCCCGCCGCTGCGGACCTCAAACCCCTGTGGGAATTTGGTTTGGGTGCCGGCGTGCTGGCGTTCAACGACTACCGCGGCTCCGACACCTCGCACGTTTACCCCATACCGCTGCCCTACTTTGTGTACCGCGGCAGAATCCTGCGCTCCGATGAGAATGGCCTGCGCGGCAGGTTCTTCAACCAGGATCGCGTCGAACTTAGTTTCAGTGTCAACGGCACAACGCCGGTGCGTAATGACTCGGCACGGCACGGGATGCCGGACCTGCGCCCGACGCTGGAGGTGGGGCCGGCGCTGGATATACACCTGTGGCGCTCGGCGGACGGACGGCTGAAGCTCAATGTGCGTGCGCCGCTGCGCGAGGCCTTCACGATCGAAGCCTCACCGCGCGCGATCGGCGCCTTCGCGGCACCCAACATCAATCTGGACATCGCGCAGCTGCGCGGCTCCGATGGCTGGAAGCTCGGGTTTCTTGCCGGCCCCCTGTTCGCGGTGCGCAGCTACGATGATTATTTCTACAGCGTGGCGCCGCAGTACGCGAGCCCAGGCCGCCCCGCTTTTGAGGCGCGCGGGGGTTACGCCGGGTCCCAGGCGCTCGCCTCCCTGTCACGGCGCTATCCTTCCTGGTGGTTTGGTGCCTATGTGCGCCACGACACCCTCGCTGGGGCGAGCTTCGCGGACAGCCCGCTCGTGAAGACGCGCGGTTACTGGACGCTCGGCTTCGGGGTGGCGTGGATGATCGCAAAATCCACCCGATTCGTTGAGAGTGAAGAGTGACCCTTTCCGATACCCACCTCGTGCTGATCCCGAGCTTCAACCCCGGCGGGAGGGTTCGTGAGACGGTACGCGACGCCCGGGCCCAGTGGGACCCGGTATGGATCATCGTGGATGGCAGTACCGACGGCTCCACCGCCGTGCTCGAGGAAATGGGCCGCACCGACCCGGGCCTGCGGGTACTCGTGCGCGCGACCAACGGCGGCAAGGGTGCGGCGCTCCTGGATGGACTGCTCGAGGCGCGGCGCGCCGGTTTCACCCACGCGCTGACCATGGACTCGGACGGCCAGCATCCGGCAGCGTGCATACGACCGTTCATGGAGGCCTCGCGCGCAGCGTCCGACGCCATGATCCTCGGCGAGCCGGTGTTTGATGCCAGCGCCCCGCCCGAGCGCGTGCGCGGCCGGCGCATCGCCAATTGGGCCACCAATGTCGAAACCCTGTGGGCTGGTATCCATGACACGCTGTTCGGGTTCCGGGTGTATCCGATCGCCCCGCTCATCGCCGTGATGCAAAAGACCCGCTGGATGCGGCGCTTTGATTTCGATGCCGAGGCGGCGGTGCGCTTGAGCTGGCGCGGCGTCCCGGCGGTGAACCTGCCCGTTCCCGTGCGCTACTTCAGCGCCGCAGTGGGAGGCGTATCACACTTCAATTACTGGCGCGACAACGTGCTGCTGACATCCATGTATCTGCGGCTGTCCCTGGGCTTTATGCTGCGCCTGCCGCTCCTGATTACGCGCCGCCTGCGCGCCCGCCCCCTTGTATAATGTGAGGCAGTGTAATCGCGGCGCGAAGGCCCATGCCCGACAAAGTATCGCCCCTGAAGCAAGCTGCTCCCGCCGGTCTCGAGACTGACCTCACCGGCGAGGTGGCCGCTCTTATCGTCGAGGCCCTGAATCTGGATGTGGCCGCGTCCTCGATCGACCCCGACAAGCCCCTGTACGGCGAGGGTCTGGGGCTCGATTCGATCGATATTCTGGAAATAGCGCTCGTCGTCTCCAAGCACTACGGCGTGCAGCTGCGCGCCGACGCCGAGGAAAACGGCGAGATCTTCGGCTCGCTGCGCCGGCTGGTCCAGTACATCGGCGCGCACAGGACCCGCTAATCGTCTGGCCACCATATCGCTGATCTCGCATTCATCGACTGACGCGGTCATCGCCTACCGCGCCGGAGCGCCGATCCTCGCCGCTCAGTTCCTCACCGACGTGGCGCGAGTCGCCCCAACCCTGGGTCCCGGGACTCACGTACTGAATGCCTGCTCGGACCGCTACCACTTCGCCGTAGGCCTCGCCGCCTGCCTCGTATCGCACAAAATAAGTCTGCTGCCCCCGACGCACACGCCCGAGGTCGTGCGCCAGCTGCAGCACTTCGCCGCGGACCTCGTGTGCCTGACGGATGAAGAGGACTGCACTATCGGCTTGCCGCGCGTGCGGTACCCGAGCGCAGCGCGACCCCCGACTGCGGCAGCGTCCACTGCCGTGCCACGCATAGACAGCGCACGCCTCATTGCCTGCGTATTCACCTCCGGCTCCACCGGCACGCCGGTGGCGCACCCCAAGACCTGGGGGCGGGTCGCGGCCTGCGTGCACGAAGAAGCCAGCCGTTTAGGTGTGGGCGGCACGCCGTGCGCAATCGTTGCGACCGTCCCCCCCCAACACATGTACGGGTTTGAATCGAGTCTGTTGCTGGCACTGCTGAACGGTCACGCGTTTTGCGCCGAACGGCCGTTCTATCCGGCGGACATTGCCGCGACACTCGCCGGCGCACCTCGCCCGCGCGTCCTGGTCACGACTCCGGTGCATCTGCGTGCCCTGCTGGGGTCCGGGGTGGCCGTGCCGGCGACCGATCTTGTCATCTGCTCCACGGCGCCGCTCGCGCAGCAGCTGGCGCTGGAGGTCGAAGAGCGTTGTCATACCCGGCTGCTCGAGATCTACGGCTCGACCGAGACCGGCCAGATCGCCGCGCGCCGGCCCACGGTGAGCGCGCAGTGGCGCCTGTGGCCAGGCGTTACCCTCACGGCCCGCGACGGGGAAACCTGGGCCGAGGGAGGGCACGTCGAAGCACCCACGCGCATGTGCGACGTGCTGGAAATGACCGGCGCTGACACCTTCCTGCTGCACGGGCGAATCGCGGATCTGGTCAACATCGCCGGCAAACGCAGCTCGCTCGGCTATCTGAATCACCAGTTGAATTCCATTCCCGGCGTGCTTGACGGCGCCTTCTTTCACGCCGCTGAGCCGCGCGAGGGTGCAGCGGTTGCGCGGGTTGGGGCATGCGTGGTGGCGCCGGGACTGGATCCTGAGAGCCTGCTGGCGCAGCTGCGCAGCCGTCTGGATCCGGTGTTTCTGCCGCGGCCGCTATTGCTGGTGACGCATCTGCCCCGCAACAGCACCGGCAAGATCCCGCAGGCCGCGCTGCGAGAGCTGGCGGCATCCCAGTGAGCAGCATGACGCCCCTGACCATCAGCGCGGAGCACCCGGCCCTGGCGGGCCACTTTCCCGGCACACCCATCGTGCCGGGTGTGGTGCTCCTGGATGCGGCACTGCGCGCCGTGGAACTGGACACGACTACCGCCGCCACGCGCTGGCGCATCGGCACGGCGAAGTTCGTAAGCCCCGTGCGTCCCGGTGAGGAGCTGATGCTCGAGCACGAGTGCCTGGCGAACGGCTCGCTGCGCTTCAGCGTTCTAAGGGGCGGGCAAGCGGTGGCTCACGGAGTGTTGGTTCCCGATGAGCCTCAAGAGCGCTGATACCGCCGCCGCTCCGCGGGCGAGCGCCTCCCAATGGGTGGCAGAGCCGGAGCGCGGCAGCACCACTCTGGCGCGCATCATGACGTTCCTGTCGCTGCGGCTCGGACGCAGGATCGGGCGGCGGTTGTTGTATGTGATCGCCGCTTACTACTATCTCTTCGCGCCCGGCGCCCGGCGCCACTCGCGCGACTACCTGCGCCGCGCACTGGCGCGCGAGCCCAGCGGGGCGGATTTCTTCCGCCACGTGTACGCGTTTGCGGCGGTGCTCCTCGACCGGCTGTACCTGGTGCACGGGCGGATCGATCTGTTCGCGCTGACGATCGAGGGCGAAGAGCTGATGCAGTCGGCCGCGGTCGGCGGCCACGGCGCATTTCTGCTGGGCGCCCATTTCGGCAGCTTCGAGATGATGAGCGCGGTCGGCCGGCGGCGGCCAGGCCTGCGCGTGGCGATGGCGATGTACGAACACCAGGCAAGCCGGCTCGCGGGAATTCTCCGCGACGCGGATCCCGCGAGCGCGCCGGAGATCATTCCCCTCGGCCACCTGGATGCGATGCTGCGCATCCGTGACAGCCTCGACGCCGGCCGGTTCGTCGGCATGCTGGCCGACCGCACCATCGGTGAGGCGCCGGCGCAGCTGGTGAGCTTCCTCGGCACGCCCGCGCTGTTTCCTTCCGGACCCATGCGTGCCGCGGCGGCACTGCGGCGCCCGGTCATATTCATGACCGGCGTGTACCGCGGCGACAACCGCTACCAACTGGTGTTCCACCAGATCGCGGATTTTTCACTACCCTCCCCGGGTGGCCGCGAAGCGGCGGTGCGTGCAGCCATCGCGCGTTATGTGGCGCTGCTCGAAGGCTACTGCCGCAGCGATCCCTACAACTGGTTCAACTTCTACGACTTCTGGCACGGAGCGCCGTCGTGAAGCTGAGTCTGCCGGTGTTGGCGCTGTGCCTCGCGATGGCTCCCGGTGCGGCGGCGGCGCTGCAGGCCGCACCCGCGGCCGCTACGCCTGCGGCCGCTACGCCTGCGGAAAAAGCCGCCGCTACGCCGCCCGTGCTCGATGAACTCATGCGGCTGCTGGCGGCGCGCCGGCACGGCCACGTGCGCTTCACCGAGGTGCATGTGCTGGCGATGCTGCGGCGTCCGCTGGAATCATCCGGCGAGCTGTCCTACGACGCGCCGGACTGGCTGGAAAAGCGCACGCTCAAGCCGCGGCCCGAGACCCTGGTGCTCGCCGGCGGTGTCCTCAGCATTCGTCGCGGCGCGCACACCCGTACGCTGGAGCTCGCACAGCATCCGCAACTCGCCCCGTGGGTGGAATGCATCCGGGCGACGCTCGCCGGGGATCGTGCCGCGCTCGAGCGTTACTTCCAGGTGGATTTTTCCGGAAGCCTCGCTCACTGGAACCTGCTGCTCGTGCCGAAAGATCCCGCGCGCGCCGCCACCATCGCGCAGATCCGTATCAGCGGTGAAGGCGCGGCGTTGCACACCCTCGAGACCCGCCAGACCGACGGCGATCATTCCGTCCTGACAATCGGTCCGGAACTCATTCCATGATGCGCCCGGGAGCCTCCGGCACGCTGATCTGGGCACTGCTCGGCATGGCCGCGGCCGCGGTCGCGGCCCGCGCCACTTACACCACCGATCTGTCGGCGTTTTTGCCGCGCAGTCCAAGTGCCACGCAGCGTCTGCTGGTGGAGCAACTGCGCTCAGGTCCCGCCGCACGCCTCATCATGGTGGCGATCGAGGGTGGGCAGCCGCACGCGCGCGCGCTGCTGTCGGCCGACCTCGCGCGGCGCCTGCGCGCCGACCCGCGCTTCGCCGCCGTCAACAACGGCGACGCCACCGGCCTCGACCGCGACCGCGAGTTCCTGTTCCGCAATCGTTATGTGCTGAGCGACGCGGTCACGCCGGAGCGCTTTTCCGTAACCGGACTGCACGCGGCCATCGCGGATGCGGTGAGCTCGCTGGCTTCTCCGGAAGGGATGCTGCTCAAGCCGCTGTTCGCGCAGGACCCGACCGGGGAGATGCTCGCGGTGCTTGATGGACTGGCGCAGGACCACGCGCCGCGGATCACCGACGGCGTGTGGAGCTCGCAGGATGGGCGGCGCGCGCTGCTCATCGTGCAGACGCGCGCTCCCGGCTCGGACACCGACGGCGAGGAGCAGGCGTGCCGCGCGCTGCGCGGTGCGTTCGGCGACGCGCGTGCCGCGCTCACCGGCGGTGCGGGTCGCGCCATCCGCATGAGAATGAGCGGGCCGCCGGTGTTCGCGGTTGCCTCGCGCGCGGCGATCAAGAGCGAGGTGGTGCGACTGTCGGCGCTCGGCGCCGGGCTGATCGCGGTCCTGCTGCTCGCGGCCTACCGCTCGGTGGCCGCGTTGCTCCTGGGGATGCTGCCGGTCGCCTCGGGCGCGCTCGCCGGCGTCGCCGCAGTCGCCCTCGGCTACGGCACCGTGCATGGGATCACCCTCGGCTTCGGCGTCACGCTGATTGGCGAAGCGGTCGACTATTCAATCTATCTGTTCATCCAGCGCACGGTGTTGTGGCAGCTGTCGGTATGGCCAACGATCCGCCTCGGCGTGCTCACTTCGATCTGCGGCTTTGCGGCGCTGTTGCCGTCCTCGTTCCCGGGCCTGGCACAACTCGGGCTTTATTCCATCGCGGGACTGGAGGCCGCGGCGCTCGTGACGCGCTTCGTGTTGCCCGCGTGGCTGCCGCCGAAGTTCGCGATTGCGGACCTGACGCGCCTTGGTACGCGGGTGGACGACGTGCTGCGCAAACTCGCCCCTGCACGCCTCTATATCCTCATGCTGCCGGTGCTGGCGGCCGTATTCCTCTACGGCCATCGCGATTCGCTCTGGAGCCACGAACTGTCGGCCCTGAGCCCGATTTCCCTGGCCGACCAGGCATACGATGCGCGGCTGCGTGCCGATGCCGGTGCGCCCAACGCGCGCTACATGGTGGTGGTGTCGGGTGCTGATCAGGAACTGGTGCTCGAAGCATCTGAGACGGTGAGCCGCAAGCTCTCACGACTAACCGCCGCAGGCGTCATCGGCGGTTTTGATACGCCGACGCGCTACCTGCCGAGCCTCGCGTCGCAGCGCGCGCGGCTGCGAAGCCTGCCGGCGCCGGCTGAACTCAACGCGCGCCTGCATGCGGCACTGATCGGACTGCCGGCGCGCCGCGCCGCGCTCCAGCCCTTTGCGCACGACGTCGAGGAGGCCCGCACGGCCCCACCCCTGACCCCGGCAAGCCTCGCCGGCACGTCGCTCGAAGCTCCGCTCGGCGCCCTGCTGATGAAAAGCCCGACGGGTTGGGCGGCGCTGCTGCCGCTGCGCGCGAACGGGCCGGAGGACATTGCCGACGCGGATGCCGCACGCGTGCGTGCGGCCATCGGGCAGTCCTCCTCGGTGAGGGTACTGCTGATCGATCTCGTCGGCGAAGCCAACCGCATGTATTCCGGTTACCTCACGGAAGCTGCGCACCTGGCACTGGTCGGCTTCGCAGCCATCGTCCTGCTGCTGCTGGTCGCGCTGCGCTCGCCGCTGCGGGTCCTGCGGGTGGTTGCGCCGCTGGCGCTCGCGGTCATCGCGGTTGCGGGACTGCTGGTTGCGCTGGGTCATCAGCTCACCATCCTGCACGTCGTCGGGATGCTGCTGATCGTGGCGATCGGTTCAAACTACGCACTGTTCTTCGACCGCAACCGCCAGAACCCGCAGCACGCCTCCGTGCCGCTGACACTGGCTTCCCTCATGATCGCCAATCTCGCCACGGTTACGGCCTTTGGTGTGCTCGCCTCCTCAACCGTCCCGGTGCTCGCCGATCTCGGCTCGACCGTGGCACCGGGCGCGCTCTTTGCCCTGTTGTTCTCCGCGCTGCTCGCCTACACGCCGGAACCGGCCTACGCGCGGCAGTAACGCGCCTGATGCAGACGATCTTCGAGTCCGCACGCCCAGGACACCTCGCGCCGAGGCGCCTGCTGATGCTGCCAGCCGCCTACACCGCGCCGGGGGACTTCGTCCGCGAGGGCTTCGCCGCGGCGGTGCGCGGACGCTGCATCGAGCTCGACCTTGTGTTCGCGGACCCGGGACTCGCGCACCTGGCCGATCGTTCGATCGTCGAGCGGCTGCACCAGGAACAGATCCTGCCGGCGCGCGCCTGCGGCTGTGCGCTGTGGCTCGGCGGCATTTCGCTGGGCGGCTTCATCGCGCTGCGCTGCGCGGCGCAGTTCCCGCAGCACATTGCCGGGCTGTGCCTGTTCGCGCCCTACCTCGGCAGCCACATCATGACCGGCGAGATCGCACGTGCACACGGCGCGCACCTGTGGGAGCCGGGCGCAGCCGCCGAGGATGACGACGAGCAGCGGATCTGGCGCTTCATCAAGACGCATGACCCGGGCAGGATGCCAATCCATCTGGGGTTGGGACGTCAGGACCGTTTCGCCGACCGGCATGCGCTGCTCGCCGCGGTGCTGCCGGCGGGCGACGTCGACTGGGTGTCCGGCGGCCATGATTGGCCCACCTGGCGGCGACTCTGGGACAATTTCCTCGATCAACGCTTCCTTCCCGACAGGACTCATGCCTGACCCGCTCACCCGTCGCGCATACCGGCCAACGCCCGCAATCGGTGCCTCGGTGGCGCTGCACTTCGGCGCGGCTGCGGCGGTGCTCGTGCGGCCGCAGGCGTGGCCCTGGGCACTGTCCGCCGTCATCGCGGATCATCTGCTGCTGACGGGTGCCGGCCTGTGGCCGCGCAGTTCGCTCCTCGGGCCAAACTGGACGTGCCTGCCCGAGCCTTACGCGCCGCCCGCATCGGTCGCCATCACCATCGACGACGGCCCCGACCCTGAGGTCACACCACGCGTACTCGAGCTGCTCGATGAGCACCGCGCGCGCGCCACGTTCTTCTGCATCGGTGAGCGCGTGCTGCGAAACCCGCAGCTCGCCCGTGAGATCGTGCGCCGGGGCCACGCAGTGGAGAATCACTCGCAGCGTCACCTGCATCGCTTCTCCCTGCTGGGACCTGCCGCCATGGCGGCAGAAATCGCGCACGCGCAACAAGCCTTGAGAGACACGACCGGCGAGACCGCGCGCTTCTTCCGCGCGCCCGCAGGACTGCGCAATCCCTTTCTCGCCGCGGTGCTCGAGCGCGCGCAGCTCAAGCTCGTAAGCTGGACGCGTCGTGGCTTCGACACGCGCAATGGCAACGCCGACAATGTCCTCGGCAGGCTCACGAGAAATCTTTCCAGCCGCGACATCCTGCTGCTACACGACGGTCACGCGGCCCGAACCCAGGCGGGCCTGCCCGTCATTCTCGCGGTTCTGCCGCGGCTGCTGGCCGCACTGTCGGTTGCGGGCCTCAAGTCCGTCACCTTGCGCGCCGCGCTACCACCGTCGGTGCCGTGAGGTCCCGGGCGCCCGCGTCCCTGGTGGATGCCGCGAGCGCGTGCTATCGCGGCAGCGGGCGTTTCGCCTGGCATTTCGCCCGCGGCAAGCTCGGCGGCGATCCGGTGTTCACCACGATTCTCGCGCAGGGTCTTCTGGATGGCTGTGCGCAGGTTCTGGATCTGGGTTGCGGGCAGGGGTTGCTGGCGGCGTGGCTCGTCGCCGCACGGGCCGAATACGAAACGCCGGGCGCCTGGCCGCAGGGCTGGCCTGCGCCACCACACCTGGATCGCTATACCGGTGTTGAAATCAATGCGCACGAGGTCGCACGTGCCCGCGCCGCCGGGGCGCGCCTCGGCGCGACGCGCTGCCTGATCGTGCACGGGGATGTGCGTCACGTAGACTACCTGGAGGCCGACGCGATCGTGATACTCGACGTGCTGCACTACATGGACCGCGCATCACAGGAAGGCGTGCTCGCCAGGGCCCGCTCGGTGCTCGCCCCGGGCGGGCGCCTGTTGCTGCGGGTCGCAGATGCAGCCGCAGGTGCCGGCTTTACCGCAAGCCGCGTAGTGGACACGGTGGTTGCGCTCGCGCGGCATCACCGGTTGATCCGCCTGCACTGCCGCCCGCTGCACGAGTGGCTGGCGGTGCTGGCAGGTGCAGGGTTCAGCGCCCGGGTGGTGGCCGAGAGCCGCGGCGCGGCATTCAGCAACGTCTTGCTGCTGGCAGCGCCTGCATCAAAGAGCGTATGAAACCGCTCGCCCTCACGGCCTTCACCGCCACCAGTTGCTTAGGCACGGGACTCGAGGCCACGCTCGCCGCCCTGCGCGCCCGGCACACGGGACTTGCGCCCTGCACGTTCGAGTCCGTCACGCTCGACACCCACGTCGGCGAGGTCCCCGGGGTGGACCGCACGCCGCTGCCGCCTGAATTCACTGACTACGAGTGCCGCAATAACCGCCTCGCCAACCTGGGTCTCGTCCAGGACGGCTTCGCGGCGGCGGTGCGGGCTTGCGCGACGCGCGTGGGAGCGGATCGCGTCGGGGTGTTCCTGGGCACCAGCACCTCCGGAATTCTCGAAACCGAGCTTGCCTACCGCCGGCGCGATCCTGCGAGCGGTGCCTTGCCCCCCGATTTTCGCTACCGCGGCGCACACAACACCTTCTCGCTGGCGGCCTTCGTGTGCGACGCGCTGCAGCTCACGGGACCCGCGGCCGTGATCTCCTCGGCCTGCTCATCGAGCGCCAAGGTGTTCGCCTCCGCACGCCGTGCGCTCGAGGCGGACCTCATCGATGCGGCCGTGGTCGGCGGCGTCGACTCCCTTTGCCTCACGACGCTCTACGGCTTCCACTCGCTGCAACTGGTGTCGCCCCTGCCCTGCCGGCCCTTCGACGCAACGCGCGACGGCATTTCCATCGGTGAGGCGGCGGCCTTTGTGCTGCTCGAGCGCCCCGCGCAGCGCGCTGCGGGGCTGCTGCTCCTGGGCACCGGTGAGTCGAGCGATGCCTGGCACATGTCGGCTCCGCACCCGCAGGGACGCGGCGCGCGCGCCGCGATGCTCCAGGCACTGGCGAGCGCGGGTCTCGCCCCGCACGACATTGACTACATCAACTTTCACGGCACCGCGACGCCGAGCAACGACGAGTCGGAGGCGCGCGCGGTTGCCGCGGTTCTCGGGAGCAGGACACCCGGCAGTTCCACCAAGGGCGCGACCGGGCACACCCTGGGGGCCGCCGGAGCCCTCGAGGCGGTGATCTGCGCTCTCGCCCTGCAGCATGAGTTCATGCCGGCGGGCGTCAACACTGCCGAGGTGGATCCGTCGCTCGAGGTGAATTACCTGCGCGACAGCGTGCCGCGCCGGCTCACGCACGTCATGAGCAACTCCTTCGGCTTCGGCGGTTCCAACTGCAGCCTGATATTCGGCACACGCGGGCGTGGCTCATGAGGCTCACGGCCTGCATCAACGGCGTGGGCCTTTTGGGTCCGGGCATCAGCGACTGGCAGCATGGGGTGCGCATCCTGCGCGGCGAGTCCCCCTATGCCTCAGCGCCCACGGTGCTGCCGGTGCCGGCCTGTCTGCCGAGTGCCGAACGCCGGCGCACCGGCGCCGTCGTGCGGCTGGCGCTTGCGGTCGGGCTCGAAGCCACGACCCGCGCCGCGGCCGATCCGGCGGCGCTGCCCGCGCTGTTCACTTCTTCGGGTGGCGACGGGGCCAACTGCCACGAGATCTGTCAGGTGCTCGCGGGCACCGAGCGCGCCTTGTCGCCGACCCGCTTTCACAACTCGGTCCACAACGCGCCCTCCGGTTACTGGGGTATCGCGACCGGTGCAGTAGCGGCCTCCAATGCGCTGTGCGCGTTCGACGCCAGCTTCGGCGCGGGGCTGCTCGAGGCGCTGACGCAGGTCCAGGTGGATCGCACCGCGGTGCTGCTCATCGCTTACGACGCCAGTTATCCGGCGCCGCTCTACAGCGCGCGGCCGATCCCGGATGCCTTTGGCGTGGCGCTCGTGCTGGCTCCCGCTGCGGCCGCGACCACCCTCGCGCGCCTCACCGTCGCGCTCTCAGGCGCGCCGTCCGCGCGCCTGCAGCAGCCGGCACTCGAGGCGCTGCGCGCCGCGATTCCGGCCGCGCGCAGCCTGCCGCTGCTCGCAGCCCTGGCGCAGCGCGCGACACGCGAGGTGATCATCGACTATCTTGGAGCCAGCAACCTCGCGCTGCGGATCGAGCCATGCCCTTAGATCACCAGTGGATCGAACAGCACATCCCCCACAAGGGCCGGATGTGTCTCCTCGATGAGGTGCTGTCCTGGGACGCGATCCACATCCGTTGCCGCAGCTTGAGTCACCGCAGCGCGGACAACCCGCTGCGCGCGTACGGGCGGCTGGGCGCGGCGTGCGGCATTGAGTACGCGGCGCAGGCAATGGCGGTGCACGGCGCGCTCGTCGCGGCGAGCGCGCCACTCACGAGCACGCTTTCCCTGGGCGTGCGGCGCAGTACCGCTCCCGCCGTCGGCTATCTTGCGAGCGTGCGCAATGTGGCATTGCACGTGAGACGGCTGGATGACCTCGACGCCGATCTCATCGCCGCGGCTGACCGGGTTACGGGGGACGGCCGCACGGTCATGTATGAGTTCCGCGTGTCGAGCGCGCGGCAGACGCTGCTGAGCGGCCGTGCCAGCATCGTGGTGACGGGTAACCCATGAGTACGACCGGTAAGCGCGCTCTCGTTACCGGCGGCAGTGGCGGCATTGGTGCCGCGCTGTGCCGCCGCCTGGCACTCGACGGCCATCATGTCTACGTGCACGCGCATCGCGGCGTCGCCGCCGCCGACACGCTGGTACAGGAGATCATCGCCGGCGGCGGCCGGGCGCAGGCTATTTACTTCGACATCACGGATGCGCCGGCGGTGCGTGCCGCGCTTGACGGCGCGCTCGAGTCCGGCCCCATCCAGATTCTGGTGAACAACGCGGGTGTGCACGATGACGCCGTGCTCCCGGGCATGAGCGCCGCGCAGTGGCACCGCGTGATCGACGTCTCGGTCAACGGCTTTTTCAACGCGACGCAGCCGCTGCTCCTGCCGATGATCCGCACGCGCTGGGGGCGCATCGTGAACGTCTCCTCGATCGCAGGATTGATCGGCAACAAGGGCCAGGTTAACTACGCCGCCGCCAAGGGCGCCGTTATTGCCGCTGCCAGGGCGCTCGCGCTCGAGGTTGCGACCCGCGGAATTACCGTCAACGCCGTGGCTCCGGGGATCATCGGCACGCCGATGACCGCCGGCATGTTCGATGCCGAGGCAATCGAGCGGCTGGTGCCGATGAAGCGTGTGGGTCTGCCCGAGGAAGTCGCGAGCGTGGTGTCATTCCTGGCTTCCGCGGACGCCTCGTACGTGACCGCGCAGGTGATTTCCGTCAGCGGTGGGATGACGTAGCCGTGCCGGCAACCGCCGCCGCCTCACAGCGCGGCGGGCGGGATGTTCTGGTTCGAGCGAAACACGTTGCCGGGGTCGTAACGTCTCTTCAGGCGCTGCAGACGCGCATAGTTCGCGCCGTAGGCCTCGCGGACGCGGGCCTCACCCTCGTCGTCCAGCATGTTGACGTAGGCGTCACTCATGCTGGGCTCGAGTTGCCCCCAGGCCCGGTCGGCCCACGATCTCAGCGCAGGCGTCAGTCGGTTGTCATTCCACAGGAGTATGAACCCCGCGCCCGCGCCCGTGCGCACCCGGGGGAATGCGGTGCCATCCGACGGCACGCGCGTCACCGCGCCGTGGAGCGGATCGAGAAACACCAGGCGCACCGCGGGTGGGGGCGCGCGGTCGTCAAGCAGCAGATCCAATGCGCGGTCCGGCAGTGGCCGGCGGGCAACCCCGTAGCGCGCACAGCTCATCCCGCCACCCGGGTTGTCGCGGCCCACAAATTCCGCCAGCGTCGTCTCGCGCAGGGTTTGCGCGCTAGGAGCGACGGCGCGCGTCACCAGGTTCTGGATCACGTCCCGGCCGCGCGCTGCCTCGCCTGACCAGCACGCTTTCATTCTGACCTGCGGCTCGCCGCGCGGAGGCACCACGACCCCCGTAATGACGCTCAGCTCATCGGGCAGAACCCCGGACAGGTTGTTGGCCAGGCCCAGGAAGTCCCGTGCTGCAGCGGCGGGAAAAGTGAGGGTCCCGGCGAGCACGCTGCGCAGGTGCACTGCGCGATACACGAGCCGGGTGACGATTCCGAAATTCGCCCCCGCACCTCGCAGGGCCCACATGAGATCCGGATCGCTCGTGTCCGTTACCTTCAGGCGTCGCCCGTCCGCCAGGATCACGTCGGCGCCGATCAGGGCATCGCACGCCGCGCCCGCCACCCCCATCAGGTAGCCGACCCCG
The DNA here is from genome assembly GCA_963718865.1 of uncultured Gammaproteobacteria bacterium. Lineage (GTDB taxonomy): Bacteria > Pseudomonadota > Gammaproteobacteria > Steroidobacterales > Steroidobacteraceae > 13-2-20CM-66-19. The sequence continues at coordinate 241,935 of CAVRAE010000004.1, forward strand.
CCTCCGAGCGTCAAACCTGACACGCCCACGTCGCCGCACGTGCCCAGCGGAAGTGCCAGGCCGTGGCGGGCCGCTGCCTCGTTCGCCTGCCAGACGCGCGCGCCCGCGCCGCAGGCGATGGTCCCTGAGGTCGGGTCGACCGATACCTTATCCAGCCGGCCGAGATCCATCACGATGCCGTCATCGCAGCTCGAACGGCCGGCCTGACAGTGCTGGCCGCCGCGCACCGCGATGGGCAGCCCGTGGCGGCGTGCGAAATCCAACGCACGAGCCGCGTCCTCGGTATCGGCACACTTCGCCACCAGCAGCGGGTGCCGGTCGAAAGCGCGATTCTCGCTGCGGCGCGCAGTCTCATACGCCGGGCTGGCGCGGTCGATCAGCTCGCCGGAGAAACGCGCCTTCAGATCAGCGTAGTCAAACGCGGCGGACGCGGCCGCAGCCTGCTCCGCCCGCGCAACGCCGACCTGCGGAATCGCGAGTGCACAGGCCAGCGCGGGCGCACTTTTGAGGGCATCTCGCCTGCTCATCAGACGCATGGGGTACCTCCCGCTCAGCTGCCTGCCGAATTCGCAATGTCGAGGACACATTTCCAGGAGCCGTCCGGTTCCTTCCTCCAGACCGTAACCGCATTGTCGTGCCGCACAACCCGCTTGCCGTCGGGCAGGGTCATGCTGATGCGCGTGGTGCCGTTGGCGTACGCGATGTCCCCCGCCTTCGCTACCCACACACGGTCCGTGGCCCAGCTGATCGAAAAATCCGGGATGGCGAATGCCCCGGCGACGTAGCGCCGGATCGCCTCTTTGCCCGCCATCGCCGGAGCGCCCGAGACCATGAGGATCGCGTCGTCCGCCCAGTATGAAAGGCTCCCTTCCAGATCGCGCGCCTGCGCCGCCGCGAGCCAGCGTGCATCCGCCGCACGAATCGCCGCTTCATCGCGGGCCTGATCCGGCACCGGCGCCGTCCGGCACGCCGCAAGTGCGGCGAGCATCACGAGTACGACCAGGGTGCTACTGGTTTTCATCACCTGCTCCTAAGTCAGATCGCGTCATCACCGGCCGGGCCTCGATCCGGCCCAGCCGGCTGGCACCGAGCTACTGTTTCACGTAGACAGCCGTCGTCTTCTCGTTCTCCCGGCCCGGAATCCAGTTCATGTCCGTGAATGAGCCGCCGTCGGCCGCCATGTTCCACTCCCCCATGTTGTCGGTCTTGCCATTCATCTTGAAGACGTACCTGAGCTTGGTCGACGATAGCGTCTTGGTTGAAACGGTGATCCCGGGCGGTCCGCCCATGAGCGGATGGTCGCTACCGTCAGTGCGCCCCTCCACACTCGCCTTCATGTCAGGAACATCCACGTGCAGCACACCGGAAGCCGGCGTGGATAGCACGAATGTCTGCGGTACCGAGGGCCCCACGACTTTGGCGGTACGCCACGTGCCGATCAGGCCGTCCGTTCCGGTCACGCGCGCGAAGGTGTCCTCCTCGCGAAACGCGCTGCCGTCGGGCCTGGTGCCCGTCAACACCGTATTGAGGGTCTTGCCATCCGCGGACAGCTCGAAGTGCCCCGTGGAGCGCACCTTGCCCTCGGCCTTGAGCACCGTGTCCCAGGTGTTGGTGCCGGTCGCGGTCCAGCTGATCGTGCGGTTGGAATAGGCCTTGTAATCCTTGCCATCGATTCCAAAGTCGAAGCTCGCCGTGCTGCCGTCCTCGTAGTGCAGCAGCTCGCCCGGGCCCTTTGAGTACGTGAACGTCTGGCCGGTGAAGTGACTCCTGGCCGGGTCGAGCTTCCAGGTTCCGGTCCAGGGGCTGTCCGCGGCCTGCTTTTGACGCCTCCACGCAGCCTTGACCAGGCTATTGACCCGATCCTCGCACTTGTCGGCCACCTTGCTGAATGTGAGCGCAGCATTTTCATATTTCCAGGCATAGGTGCCCGTCTGCTCACCGCTCTTGGTACATGCCCATGGCCCCTGGCTGTCAGTCAGCTGGAGTTCACCCGTTTTGACGGAGTACGTGCCGGTAACCTCCAGCGTCTCGCCCTTATTGACGTGAAACTGTCCCTTGTCATCGAAGCTCACGGTAATTGGCGTGCCTGTGGCCTCATACGTTCCTGTGAGGAAATCGCCGGCGAACGCAGCGCCGGCCGGCAAGACGAGCAGCGCACAGAGCAGCAATGTCTTCTTCATGATCTGACTCCCATTGAATGTTTGTGGTTGGCGCGTCCCTATCTGGCGCGGACGCGCGCATCAGGGCGTTGACCCGGCAGCCTCCGACGCGATCACCAGAAAGCTGCCGCTCCAGAACTTCTCGTACGCCTGGCTTTGCAGGAAGTGACTCAACGAAGCGATGTAGTGCGCCTCCCCCGGACGCACCTCGATGGTGACGAGGCCGCCGGTTGCGGCACGGATCGCGCCGGCGTGCACCCCCGCCGCGCAGATCGAGGAGCCGTCGGTGTAGGGTCCGCTGCCGGTGACCTGGCCCGCGACGGCCTTGCCGGGCGGGCACCGAAAGCGGAAGCGCTCGCCATTCAGGCCGCGCAGGTTCAGGTCCAGCGGGCTGGTGCGCCAATCGACTTCATGCACCGCCGGAGAGGGCGCCGGCACCGCGGCCGCCGCGGGCCCGGCATACAGCGCCCCGCCCCAGCTGAGGCAGGCGCCCAGCCCTCCAATTGCGATACGACGCCGCCAACCCATGGGCGGCATGCTGAATACAGGTGCCGCCGCTGTCCTTGCCGTTTCGTTGGTATTTTTCTGGCAAACTTGTTGCCGCCACGACGGATCACTACAAGTACATGTCCGCGCTGGGAAATCCCGTTTATCGATTCGGAAGCTTCGAGCTCGAGCCCGCCGAGCGGCGCCTGTCGGAGCGCGGCAAGGCCGTTTCGCTCACTCCGAAGGTGTTCGACACGCTGGTGCTGCTGGTGGAGCGCGCCGGCCACGTGGTCAGCAAGGACGAACTCATGAAGCTCCTGTGGCCGCGCGGCTACGTGGACGAATCCAACCTCACCAAGCACATCTGGCTCATCCGCCGCGCACTCGGCGATGGCGAGGATGACTCGCGCTTCATCGAGACCGTGCCCAAAGTCGGCTATCGCTTCGTGGCGCCAGTAGCCACCGGCCCCACGGCCCCCGCGATGCCGCCTGGCGGAGCGCCTCCGCTTGCGGACGGTGCCGATGTCCCGCTCACCCCGACACCGATGGCCGCGGCACAACCCGCGGCTGGCGCAAGTCCTGGAGACAGCCGTCCCTGGCTCGTGGGCGGTGCACTCGCCGCCGGCGCACTGGTGCTGGCCCTCGGTTGGCGTCTGGCCGGTCCGCTCATGAGACCGTCAGCCGTGCACCACCCTGGTCGCACGGTGGCATTTGTTGGCTTCAGCAATCTCTCGCGTAACGCCAAGGATGCGTGGCTGGCCCCGGCACTGATCGAAATGCTCGGCACCGAGCTGAACGTGGCGAACGACCTGCAGGTGGTGCCGGACGAACTGGTGCGCGATGCCAGCCGGGACCTTGCCCCACCGGCGGCGGGAGGGTACTCGGCGCAGACGCTGGCGAGCCTGCGCGAGCGACTGGATGCTGACTACGTCGTCAGCGGCAGCTACCTGGTCACCGGCTCCTCCGACAACTCTCCGCTGCGGGTCGACATCGCGTTACAGGACGCGCGCAACGGCTCCCTGCTGGCTTCGGTCTCAAACCAATCGGGTGTCTCTGGCCTGATTGCGCTCGTGACCCAGGCGGGCGCGACGCTGCGAGGCAAACTCGGGGTCGGCTCCCCGACCGCCGAGACGCTCAGCCTCATCGCCAACGAACAGCCACCCAGTGTCGATGTCGCTCGCCGCATTGGCTTTGCACTCGATGCCCTGCGCGACTATGACGCTGCACGGGCGCGCGATGAGCTCCTCGAAGCCGTCGCCGAGGCCCCGGGTTACGCCCCCACCTACTCCTATCTGGCCCAGGCGTGGTCGGCGCTCGGCTACCACGACAAGGCACTGGCGGCGGCCGAGCAGGCCGCCCGCAACGCAGCCACTCTCCCGGAAGATCAACGCCTGCAGGCCGAGGCCATGGTGCAGTCCGCGCGCTCAGAGTGGCGCAAATCCGCTTCTGCCTGGGAGGCGCTGGCGAAACTGAAACCCGCGAACCTCGAGTATCGCCTGCAGTGGATCGACGCGCAGATCGCTGCGGGCGCCGCAGCCCCGGCGCAGAGCACACTCAGTGACGTGCGGCGCCTCCCGAACGCTACCGGCGATCCGCGCGTAGAACTGGCCGCCGCCCGCATCGCCAGCTCCCTTGACGATGCGAAGGCAGAAGCCGAACACGCAGCAACCGCGCTTCGCCAGGCGCAGCAGCGTGACACCCCGGGTCTCATCGCGGACGCCCAGCTCCAGCTTGCCGGCGCGCGCTACCATCTGGGTCAAACTGCGGACGCCCGCACGAGTGTGACCATGGCGATCGCCGGCTATCGCGCGATCCGCAATGCACGCGGCGAGGCAAATGCGCGCCGCCTGCTCGCCCAGGTGCTGAGCGACCTGCAGCAAGGCCAGGACGCACGCGAGGAGTATCAGCGCGCCATGGCGCTGTATCAGAGCATCGGCGACGTAGGGGGAATCGCGGCCGTTTACCGTGATCTGTGCAACATGTTGTGGGTGGCCGGCGACCGGGATGGGGCACAGGCCGCGGCGCGGCACTCGCTCGAGCTCGCCCGCGAGACCGGGGACCTGCACCTGCAGGCATGGACGCTGCGTGCGCTCGCGACCATCGCCTCAGACGATGCTGCGAGCGATGAAGTGCTGAACCAATACCGCGAGGTGATCGCGCTGAACGAGCGCAGCGGCGATCGCGGTGGGCACGTCTGGTCCCTCACCAGCTACGCCGACGTCGAGAGAATGCGCGGCAACCTGGATGAGGCGAGCATCTATTGCGCGCGCGCCAACGCCGAGGCCGCGGCCCTCAGTGATCCGCAGTTTGCCGTGTTCAGCGGCTTCACCTGTGCGCAGGTCGACATGGATCGGGGCAAGGACGAGGCGGCGCGCGCGGCGCTTGAAGAGGTGCTACGACGGGTTGGCGGCGTGGCCGACACGATAAACCGGGACAACGCGCTGCTGACGCTCGCACAACTTGATATGGATGAGGGCCGCTGCAGCGCGGCGCGGGAGCGACTACGGGCAGCTGCCCGCGGCTTCGCCGCCGCCGAGGAGCGCACTGGCGAGGCGGATGCAGAGGCGATGCTCGCGCTATGCGCGCAGGCGCTCGGCGACAGCGCCGAGCGCGACCAGGCGGCCGAGCGTGCGCGCACGATCCGCCAGTCGATCACCTCGCGCCAGGAGGTGTATGTCGTCGACATTGCGCTCGCGCGACTTGCGGGCGCGACCCACAAGGACAGTGCTGCGCTGGAGAAGCTACTGGGCCTCGCGGCCGATGCCGAACGGCGTCATTGGGTGAGCTGGTCGCTCGAGGCGAAGCTCGCCGCCTGGGAATTACTGCACGGACAAGATGCGGACAGTGCGAGCGCGAAGGCGCTGCGTGTAGAAGTTGAAACGAGCGCTCGTCAGCACGGCTTCGGCCGGATCCTGAACATCCTGCAACGCAGCGACGCAGGCCCGGCAGCGCGTCATTGATTGCGCGCTAGCTGCGCGCCTGCAGCCACGACGTGATGCGCCCCGGGATTTTCTCGCGCGCGGCACGGCTTACGTACATGCCGATGTGCCCGGTGTCGATGGCGAGGCTCTCGTAGTCCTCGCTGCCGATGCAGTGTTCCATGGCCGCGGCGGCCGCCGGCGGCACGATGTGGTCCTGGGTGGCGTAGAGATTCAGCACCGGCTGGCGGATAGCGCGCAGCTTTACCGCCCGGCCGCCGATCTCGAGCGTGTCGTGAGCTAAGCGGTTCTCCTGGTAAAACCAGCGCACGAACTGCGCCAGCGCGGCCGCGGCCTGCGGCGGGCTGTCGAATATCCACTTCTCCATGCGCACAAAGTCCTCGATGGCGCGCTGATCGGCGCCGCTGGCGAGCAGCCGCACGTATTTTTGCTGCGCCAGACGCACGGGGCTGAGCGACAGGAACAGCCCGTTCAGTACCTCACCGGGCACGTTACCGGTCGCGCACACCAGCTCGACATCCAGACCCCGAACCCACTTCGACAGCAGGTTGTCGGTGGTGTGAAAGTCCACCGGAGTGGTGAGAGTCACCAGATTCGCAATCTGCCGCGGGTGCAGCGCGGTGTAACAAAGGCTCAGCACGCCGCCCTGGCAGACCCCGAGCAGATCCAGCGCCGCGAGGCGATGAGTCTGCAGCACATGGGCGACGCAGCCGGCGAGGTGCCGCTCCAGATAGTCCTCGAGATCGGTGCAACGCTCGGTCTCGTCCGCATCGCCCCAGTCGATGAGATATATGGTGTGGCCTGCCTCCAGCAGCCGTCGCACCAGCGAGCGGTCCGGCTGCAGATCCAGAATGTAGGGACGATTGACGAGTGCGAAGCAGATGAGAATCGGCCGTGCGTGCTTCGCGGCGCGCACCGCGACCTCGGAACCGGTGAGCGGCGCATAGCGGTACAGCGTCGTCTTGCCGCAACTCCACACGGCGCGCTTGGGCGAGCAGCCCACCTCCACCGAGGCCGCCCGCTGCAGCTTGCAGAGCGTGTCTGCGATCCGCGCGCCCAGATCGGAAAAGCCGCGCGGATCAGCGCCGGATTGCATCAAGTCCGGCGCTTCCGCGCCCGCGCGGCACGGCTTGCGCGCTTGGGTGCTGCGGCCGGGCGCGGTGCGCCCTTGCGTCGTGCGGCCTTACGCTGTGGCCCTTGCCGCCGCGCCTTCTCGTTGACCGCCGTGGCGCGCCCCTCCCCCAGCGCTGCGACCTGGCGTCGCAGTTCCTTGATCTGTCCGTAAAGCGCGTCCACTTCATTGCGTGTCGGCAGGCCGAAGGCGCGCGCCAGCGTTTCGGCGTGTTTGCGCTGCTCGACCAGCAGCGCCGCGCTCAGGTTGGCCAGCTGCGACTGCAGGCCGGCGAAGTCGTCCTTGCGCACCGTCGCGCCATAGGCGGCCTCCGCGCAGTCCACCCACAGCTCGTAGACTTTCAGCGCACTGTCCAGCGTCGGCGGCCCGCTGCCGAGCCTGCCAAGCCGCGCGGCAAACTGACTCGCGGCGCTGTTGGCAATCTCATGCCAGTGAGTGGCGAGTTGCGCCTGCACCTGCGCGAGTTGCGTGATGAGCTCCCAGGAGCGTCGTCCTTCCGGCGGTGTCACGGCGCCTAAACCCTGCGGCAGGGGGCCGAAGGGCCAGGACCCTGCAGCGGGATTGAACGGCCCCTGGCCGAAAGCGCCTGGACTGAAGCCCGCGGCGATTCCTGACGCGCCGCTCCCGCCAGCCGCACCCGGGGAAAACCACGGGCCGGCTGATTGCGTGGCGCGCAGCCACTGCTCGAACTGGCTGGCGAGCGAGCCGGCGAGCTTGGCCGGATCCGCCGCCGCCGCTCCCCCTGCCCCGGGCGGGGCGCCAAAGGATTTCATGAGATCGAGAAACTGCTCGGCGGCACTCGCAAATGCCGCCTCGGGCCTGAAACCACTGCTCATAAAAGGGCTTTCCATGTTGGATGCGCTGCGGAAAATTCCACCAATAGGCTCACGACGCAGTCAAGTGAGCCGTGCTCAAAACGCTAAAAAAGCCTCGTAGAATGGCCACCTGACACGTGCGCCGGATCCCCGCGGTGATTGTTGTGCGCTGCATACTCTAAGACTATGATTGCGCCCGCGCCGAATACGCATTATCCACCATGGCCGAAGAACGACTCATACGCAAATACGCCAACCGTCGCCTCTACGACGCGCGCGACAGCCGCCACGTAACGGCGGATGACCTGCGCAAGCTCATCGCCGGCGGCGAGCGCATCAAGGTGGTGGACGACAAGACCGGCGATGACGTGACGCGCAGCATTCTGCTGCAGATCATCGCCAGCCAGGAGCAGTTCGGGACTCCGGTGCTCAGCACGCAGCTGCTCGAGGCCATCATCAGATTTTATGGCAACCCGATCCAGTCGATGCTGACTTCTTATCTGGAGCAGAGCATCGGCGGCCTGCTGCAGCAACAGAAAGTCATGCAGGCCGAAATGGCCAAGGCGCTCGAAACACCCATGGCGCCGATCGCCGAGATGGCGCGGCAGAACATGGAAATGTGGTCGAAGATGCAGGCGTCCATGCTGTCCGCGTTCGGCTCCCAGCCGCACCCGCCCGCCGGCGACAAGGAACCCCCCGCGGAGCGCGGCAAGCGCCGCGGCTGAAGCAGCACCGCGCCCGCCCGCCGCCAGTTTCAACTTTCTTTCCCGCCTTTCATCACCCTTCCCTTTTCAGGAGTCATCGGGACGTGGACGTTCGTGGCAAAACCATTCTTGTGACCGGAGCCGGTCGCGGCATCGGCCGCTCGCTCGCGGTGCACTTTGCAAAGAAGGGCGCCAACCTCGCGCTGCTGGACACCAACGCCGAAGACGTCGACGAGACACGCGTGCTGTGCGGCGCGGAAAAGATCGTGGCGCGCACCTACGTCGCCGACGCTGCCAACGAGAACAGCGTCGTGGGAGCACTCGACCAGGTCACCACCGATTTCGGACGCCTGGACGGCCTCATCAACAACGCCGGCATCGTGCGCGATGCCATGCTCATCAAGGTGAAGGACGGCCAGGTGGTCGGCAAGATGACGCTCGCCCAGTGGCAGGCGGTCATCGACGTCAATCTCACCGGCGTATTCCTGTGCGCCCGCGAGGCCGCGCAGCGCATGATCGAGCTCACCGCCGGCGGGGTCATCGTCAATGTGTCGAGCATCTCGCGCGCCGGTAATGCCGGCCAGACCAACTACAGCGCCGCCAAGGCCGGCGTCGCGGCGATGACCGTGGTCTGGGCCAAGGAACTCGCGCGCTACGGCATCCGCGTCGGCGCAGTCGCCCCGGGCTTCGTGCGCACGCCGATGGTCGCGGGGATGAAGCCCGAAGCGCTCGCCAAAATGACCGCACCCATCCCACTCGGGCGCCTCGGCGAGCCGGATGAGATCGCGCATGCAGTCGGGTTCATCTTCGAAAACGAGTTCTTCACCGGGCGCTGCGTAGAGGTGGATGCCGGGTTGCGGATGTAATGAAACTATGTGTGCGACGCAATATTTGATTGCATGAATCCAGGCAGAATTCGCTCACGTATTCAGATATATATTTTTATAATCAATAGTATATGTAGATAGTCAGTGCGCCTTTTTGGCAAGATCAATTTCTCTTGCAGCGCATACAAACTCATGTAAAATGCTCTCCCTGGACCGCAGCCACCCAAACCGACCCGGAGAACACACATGATCGACCGCACTTTCGACCCCACCAGCCTGCTCAACGCCGCCCGCGACGCTTTTGCGCCCGTTCTCAAGGCCCAGCAGGAAGGCTTCAAGAGCATGGAGCGCCTGGCGCGTCTGCAGTTCGCCTTCGCCGGCGACGTGCTGGAGACAGGCCTTGCTCGCGTGAACGCCACCCTCAGCGCGACGAGCCCGACAGAGCTCTTCAGTAAGCAGAACGACCTCAACAGCCAGTTCGTGGACAAGCTGCGCTCGCGCGCTCAGGAATTTGCGACGGTTACGTCCGAGATCCAGACGCAGATCGGCCAGCTCGGCACCCAGATCGCTGCCAAAGCAGTGCCCGCAAGGAAGGCGGCCTGATATCTTGGCGGGATACCGCACTCCGTGGGCTCGCGCCCACGGAGTGCGGACTCTTAAGGGGAACCCGCCTTGACCGCTCACGCAAGAAAGAAACCCGCCGCACCCCAGCGCGCGCCGGCCTCGAAGACGCAAACCGCCGAGCCGGCAGCCAAGGCTGACATCCAGCGCCAGCTGCGTGCTCACCTGGCGGCCCTGACCGGCGGACTTGCCCCGGACGATTACCTGCAAGCCTGGTGGGAGTGGTACCTCGGCGTCGCCGCGCAGCCCCCGAAACAGGCCGCCCTCGCGCAAAGCGCGTACGAGAAAGCACTCGATAGCTGGCAATTCGCGGCGCGCGCGTCGTCCGGCTCACCGCTTTCCCCCGAGCGCGAGAATCTTGGCTTCGGCGACAGCGCCTGGAACGCCTGGCCGTTCAATGCCTTCGCGCGCACGTACTCCAACTGGGCCTCGTGGTGGCAGCAGGCGCTGCAGGCGCCTGCTGGTAGCGCCGATGCGGGCCAGGCGCGCGTGAACTTCGCCGGACGGCTGCTGCTCGATGCGGCGTCCCCGGCGAACTTCCTGCACACCAACCCGGAACTGCTGAAGAAGACCGCCGCCGAGTCGGGGCAGAACCTCATCCGTGGCCTGAAGAACTGGCTGGAAGATGCGCAGCGCACCGTGAATGGTGGCCGCCCGGCCGGGACCGGGGAATTCGAGGTCGGCAAGCAGGTCGCGGTCACGCCGGGGAAAGTCGTATTCCGCAACCGCCTCATCGAGTTGCTGCAGTACACCCCGCAAACGAAAAACGTCTATGCCGAGCCGATCCTGATCACGCCGGCGTGGATCATGAAGTACTACATCCTTGACCTCTCGCCGCGTAATTCGCTGGTGCGCTACCTCGTGGAGAAGGGTCACACGGTCTTCATGATCTCGTGGAAAAACCCCGACAAGCTGGATCGCGATCTGGGAATGGATGACTACGTGAAGCTCGGTTTCCTGGCTGCCCTCGCCGAGGTGCGCCGCCGGATCCCGAAACGCAAAGTACATGCGGTGGGCTATTGCATCGGCGGGACGCTGCTCGCCATCGCTGCCGCCCAGCTCGCCCGGGGGCGCGACAAGCCGCTCGCATCGGTGAGCCTGTTTGCGGCGCAGACCGACTTCAGTGAGCCCGGCGAGCTCTCGGTGTTCATCACCCCGAGCCAGCTTGGCATGCTCGAGGCCATGATGCAGAAAACCGGCGTGCTCGAAAGCGAGCGCATGGGCGGCGCGTTCGCATTGCTGCGCTCGCGCGATCTGCTGTGGGCGCCGGCGGTTGAACAGTACGTGCGCGGCGAGCGCCCGAAGCTCAACGATCTGATGGCGTGGAATGCCGACGGCACGCGCATGCCCTGCCGCATGCACAGCGAGTATCTCGCACGGCTGTATCTGAAAAACGAACTCGCAAAAGGCGAGTTCAGCGTCGGCGGCCAGCCGCTGGACCTGAAGGATGTGCAGGTGCCGATGTTCGTCGTTGGCACCGAGACCGATCACGTGGCGCCCTGGCGCTCGGTCTACAAGGCGCGCGCGCTGACCCGCAGCTCCGACTACACGTTCCTGCTGACCAGCGGCGGTCACAACGCGGGCATCGTCTCCGGACCCGTGCATCCGAAGCGGCGGCACCGCATGCTCACCTGGAGGAACCCCACCGAGACTGTGTCCGCGGATGCATGGTTTGCAACAGCGCCGCTGTTCGAGGGCTCATGGTGGCCGGCGTGGCAGCAATGGCTGACGACACACTCAGCCGCAAAACAGGCCGCGGCGCGCACACCGGGAGCCAGGTCACTCGGGGACGCGCCCGGTCGCTACGTGCGCGAGTAGCCGGCGGCTACTCTGCGGGTCCGGGTCAAGGTGCCGCGGAGGATGGTTGCGACGCGGGCGCCACGACGGCAGGCGCAGCCAGGATCGCCTCGTAACGCGCGAGGTTCGGCTCGAGTGAGAACCCGGCGCGCACGAAGCTGCGCGCCCGCGCCACCAGAGCCTGCGCCAGCTCACGATCGGCGAGCAGCGTGAGGACGTGCGCGACGATCTGCGCGTCGCTCTCGCCCACTAACAACTGCAGGCCGTCCACGGCGCCAATACCGGCGGCGGAAATACCGGTGGCGACGACCGGCTTACCCGCGTACATCACCTCGAGAATCTTGTTCTGCATTCCCGCCCCCTCGATCATCGGGAACACGAACACATCCGCGCTGGCCACGTGCTCCCAGATCTGCGGCACTTCGCCGGTGATCGTCACCGTGTTGCTCTGCAGGGCGCGAACTTCCGGCGGCGGGCTGCGGCCGATTACCAGCAGCCGCACATCCGGCAGGCGGGCGAGAAGCTGCGGCATGATGTGTGTGGCGAGGCGCAGCACCGCGGAGATGTTGGGTTTGTACGCCATGTTGCCCAGAAACCCGATCACCCGCCCGGGCGGCGCCGGGCGCGGCGAGGACGGCAGCAGCTCGCCGACGAACAGCCCGTTGGGCACGACGTAGACGCGCTGCGGCGGATGGGCACGCGCCGCGTGCGCGTCGGGCGATGAGATATAGATGGTTGCGTCGCACAGGTCCTGCACCTTGCGTTCCATGCGCCGCCACTTCCAGACGATATAACCGCGCAACGGCCGCAAGTGCCGCGCGAGCCCTACTTCGCGCGCCGCAATCAGCGCGGGCGAATCGATCATGTCGAGCACAAAGCGTCCCGCTCGATGCCGGCGGCGGACGGCGCACGCGATGTCGAGATAACCAAATCCCGCCCATAGCACGGCCGCGTAGCGGCCTTGGCGCAGATGCGCAAGCAGGCGTCCCTTGAGTACCCCGCCTGCAAGCGGACGCAACGAGCCGAGTGGCAGGCCCCAGGGAACGAGTCCCCGGAACGCCGTGCGCAGTTTCAACAGCCACGGCGGCAGGGCGAGGTAGGGCACGTCCAGTACGGTCACCTCGCGGCATTGAACGAGCGGCCCCTCGATCACGGCTGGCTCCGGGGGATCGCCCAGCACCAGGACGTCCAGCTCGTAACGGCCTGCAAGGTGCGCAATCAGCGGCGCGAAGCGCAGCGCCGTGCCGTTGCGGCGCGCGGGCCACGGCAGGGTCGGCAATACCATCAGCAAGCGGTCTTTATTGCGGGGCTGCATGCGGAAACGTAGTCTGCGTCAATCGCGGTGAGTGTAGGGGAGACTCGCGAATACCGGAATGCGCCGTTGCTCAAATGTGACGGCGCTGCTGTAGCGGCGCGGGGATGCGGATGCTCAAGGTTTGTATAGTTGGCGCGGGCGCCGTCGGCGGCTTTCTCGGGACTCACTTGGCGCTATGTGATGGCGTGAGAGTTTCCGCGCTCGCGCGCGGCGCGACACTCGTGGCACTTCGGGATCACGGCTGGCGCCTTGACGAAGACGGCCAGCGGCTGCGCGCTTGCGCTGGCGAGGTCTCAGACGATCCCCGCGAGTTAGGGCCGCAGGACCTGGTCATCGTTACGCTGAAGGCCCCTGCACTGCCGGCGCTCGCCCCGGCGCTCACGCCGCTGCTTGCTCCGGCAACGATCGTGCTGCCAGCCATGAACGGCGTCCCCTGGTGGTTCAGCGCGAGCACCGCCGCACTCGCAAATCGCCCGCTCGAGAGCGTCGATCCCGGTGGTGGCATTGCGGTCGCAATCCCGCTGCGACACGTCGTCGGCTGCGTGGTGCACGCCAGCGCTGCGACCACGGAGCCGGGAGTCGCCGCCCACCGCATGGGGCACGGCCTGATCATCGGCGAGCCGGCGGGGGAACAGTCGGATCGCGTCACGCGGCTGAGCGAAGTGCTCACCGGCGCGGGCTTCGAAGTCACCTGCTCGAGCCGGATCCGTTACGACGCCTGGTACAAGCTGTGGGGCAACATGACCATGAATCCGCTGTCGGCGCTGACCGGCGCGACCACGGACCGCATGCTGGACGACGAACTCATACGCGCCTTCTGCGCGGCGGCCATGCATGAGGCCGCGGCGGTCGGGGCGCGCATCGGCTGCGATGTGCAGCAATCGGCGGAGGATCGCTTCGCCGTGACCCGCAGACTCGGCGCGTTCAAGACCTCGATGCTGCAGGACGTGGAGGCGGGCCGGGCGCTCGAGCTCGATGCACTGGTGGGTGCGGTACGCGAAATTGGTGCGCGAGTCGCAGTTGCCACGCCGGCGATCGATACGCTCTTCGGCCTCACGCGCCTTTTTGGACGGATGCGTGGCCTGTACCCGCAGGGCTGCGGTTAGCTGCCTCCCAAACGGAGAACGGCTCCCGAAGGAGCCGTTCGCCACTCAACATCCCGAATCGAAAACTTACTTCTTGGTGCGCTTGCGGCTCAGGCCGGTGATCCCCAGCCCACTCAGTCCAAGGCCCAGAAGTGCGAGTGTGCCCGGCTCCGGCACTGACGTAGTGCTGGTGCTGTCTTCGTCGTCCCGGATACCGCGCTGGTCATCGCGACCACCGGTAAACCGATCTTGAGCCTCGTGCGAGCAGCCTGCGGCGCAAGTCGTGGCTGCAGCAGCCGGAACCGTCCAGAGCACCGCGGCGACTGCACCCAGGCTGGCCAGGCCAGCAATCAGAGTTACCTTCTTCATCTCAAATCCTCCTATGACCGATCCATAGCCACCGCGGCCAGTCCGGCAGGCAAGAAAGAGCAATTGCCGTGCCGCCGCTAAAAATTGTTTTTCCGCCAAGCACTTACGCGTAAGTGCTACTCATCCCGGTCCCGCCTGCGTCTCTGACTGTCAGATCCGTCGACGTGACCTGGATCACAGAATACCAAGCGGCCCCCCGCCCAGGGGTCCGATGTGACATATCCGCCTGGACAACCTACACAGGTGACTGTTCAGGGTCAAATGTCGCCTCAAGGCATCACACCAGACTTCGCGGGAAGCTTACCAGCGGGATCGTTACGCCAATCTGACGCCCTTCAGGTGACTGAGCGCCTGCCCTACGGTCGAGTCGAAAACCGCCAGAGGAAGCTTCTCGCGCGCGAAGCGCGCGGCCGCCTCGGCTCGCTCACGGTATCCGGTCCCAAGCGCCCCACGGATGTGGCGCGCGATCTCCTCAGGGGCGCTGCGTGGCGGCAAACTCAGTCCGCCGGACTCCTCAAGGAGCTCCCCTATCCCTCCCACGCGGGTCGCCAGTGATGGGACGCCCTGCGCTGCCGCTTCGCACACGACATGGGAGTAACAGTCCGCTCGCGTCGGCAGAACCAGCAGATCCGATTCCCGATACAGCCGCGTGAGGTGGATGGGGTCGTTGATCCCGGCAATCACGCGCACACCGCCCGGCAAGCTCAGATTGCGCAGCACCGGATCGTTCGAGGCGATGGTCAGGCGAACATCGGGAAGAAGGCCACGCTTGAACACGCCCAGCAGATCGAAGCCGCCCTTGCGCTTGAAATCGTTGCCGACAAAGAGGATTTCGCCGGTGGGCGAATGCGATTGCGGATCGATCAGCGGCTGCGGTGCGCGCGTGACAAAGCAGCGAGCCGGATCCACTCCGTAGTCCTTGATCAATGACTGCCCGACGGTTGCCGACATCGGCAGCCAGGCGCACACCCGTGGCACGAGCCGCCGGAAGCGCTCATTGAGTGTGTGCTTCACCATCCGCCGGGCGAAGTTTCCGGTGCCGCGCGCGAGGAAGGCCGGGGTCGCATCGGTCGCGACGATCATCTCCTCGCTCGCGCACGCCAGGGCGAGATTGAAGCCGTTGACGACGAGTGCACCCGAAATGGTGTGCCCCCGCAGCCAGCGCCGCGCGATCCATTCGCTCTCGTGTACCGAAAAGCTGCGCAGCCACAACGGCGCAGGAAAGCGCTGGTACAGCGCCTCGTCGAACCACAAACGACGGCTCGTCCCGGTGCAACGATCAATCGAATCGGCCAACCGCACGCTGAAAATGCGATTGCCCAGTATTCCGGACAGCACACAGGTAACCGACGCCATGGGGCGTGCTAAAGCCTTTGTGTTAGTGGCGTCCCCAAGGGGATTCGAACCCCTGTTACCGCCGTGAAAGGGCGATGTCCTGGGCCAGCTAGACGATGGGGACACGGGTACGCAGAGTAATGAATGTTCCCGCGTAATTCACTGATTTTGTTGGTGGAGCCAGACGGGATCGAACCGTCGACCTCTTGCATGCCATGCAAGCGCTCTCCCAGCTGAGCTATGGCCCCACGCGAAGCGGGCGGACGCTACGCACCCCACCCGGGGTTGTCAAGCGTACTTAAGTACGGGCCAGGGCCGCGTCAATCCTCGCCAGTGTGCGTTCGCGCCCGAGCAGGGCGAGCGTGGCGTCGATGGGCGGCGACACGGCTGTGCCAGTGACCGCCACGCGCAGGGGTTGCGCAATCTTTCCCAATCCGGTCTGAGACTGTGTCGCCAGTCCATCCAATACGCCGTGAATAGCTGCGGCATCCCATACGTTGAGGCTGGCAAGCCGCTCCCGGACACTCGCCAGCAGTGACAGGGCGTCGCCCGCAAGATGCTTTGCGGCAGCCTTCGGATCGATCTCAACAGTGTCGGTAAAGAAAAAGCGACTGTTCTGCGCCATCTCTTTCATGGTCTTGGCGCGCTCGCGCTGCGCGAGGATCACCCCTTCGAGCAGGGTCTCATCGGTACTGTCCACACCGAGGCGTTGCAACTGGGCGCGCAGATGCGGTACCAGGGTCGCCGGCTGAGCGCGCACCATGTGCTGCTGATTGAGCCACAGAAGCTTTTCCGGATTGAATGCCGAGGCCGCCTTGTTCACATCGTGAATGTCGAACGCGGCGATCATCTCTTCACGCGTGAATACTTCCTGGTCGCCGTGCGACCAGCCCAGACGCACCAGATAATTAAGGAGTGCATCGGGAATGAACCCCTCCTCCTCGTACTGCAGCACGCTGACGGCGCCGTGGCGCTTGGAGAGCTTGGTGCCGTCGGGTCCCAGGATCATCGGCACGTGCGCGTACGCCGGCGGCGTCGCCCCCAGCGCCGCGAGCATGTTCATCTGGCGCGGTGTGTTGTTCAGGTGATCGTCACCGCGGATGACATGCGTAACCCCCATGTCCCGGTCGTCCACCACCACGCAGAAGTTGTAGGTAGGCGTGCCGTCGGAGCGCGCAATGATGAGATCGTCGAGCTCCGTGTTCTGAAAGCTCACCGGCCCGTGCACCAGGTCCTGCACGACGACGCTGCCCGTGAGCGGATTGCGGAAGCGCACGACCGGACTTATGCCCGGACGCGGCGCAGTGCGTTCGCGGCAGATGCCCGTGTAACGCGGCTTTTCCTTGCGCGCCATCTGCTGCGCGCGCAGCGCGTCCAGTTCCTCTTTGCTGCAGTAGCAGTGATAGGCGCTGCCGGCCTGCAGCATCTCGCCGATAACTTCGCGGTAGCGCTCAAAGCGCTGCGTCTGGAAATACGGACCCTCGTCCGGCGCAAGTCCCAGCCACGCCATGCCATCGAGAATCACGCGCACCGCCTCATCGGTCGAGCGCTCGCGATCCGTATCCTCCACCCGCAGGATGAATCTGCCGCCGGTGCGGCGCGCATACAGCCAGCTGAAGAGCGCCGTGCGGACGCCGCCGAGATGCAGCATGCCCGTGGGACTGGGAGCGAAGCGGGTAACGACGGTCATGTGACCAGGCGACAATGCTTGCGGGCGCGCATGTTATCAAGGGCAGCGGCGTGCTGCCTCGCGCGCCCGGGGCGGGCCTTTTTCTCACGCCCAGGCGCGCCACCCGTGGGTTCCCGCCCCGGCCGTTATTGCCTTGATGCGGAGGCGCCTATAGACTTCCCGTCCCTCAAAAAAGGGCGGTTAGCTCAGCGGTAGAGCACTGCTTTCACACGGCAGGGGCCACTGGTTCGATCCCAGTACCGCCCACCACGACAACCTCACGGGACAATGACCTTTATCCGCGCCGAGCCGTACGGCTACGACGAGCCGGTCGCCGCGCGGCTGCGCGCCGTGCTCGAGCGGCTCCTCGCGTCGTGCGTGCGCTTCGCAGCCGCAGCGCGCTAGTCGGTCAGAAGCGGTATCCGAAGCGAATCGGAATGAACTCGGTCGGGGAGTAGGACGTGTCGAAGCGCTCGTAGCGCGCCTCGATGAACCAGGACGAGCCCCAGGGCAGCGGAAAGTCCACGCCGACGCCCGCGTTCCACGCGAAGCCGGTGTTGCTGGCGCTTGCCGTCGTATTCGCTCCGTAGCCGGAGCAGACAAAGGCATTGCAGTAGAAGCCGTCCGTAGAAGCGTGGATGGCGCGGTACCCGAGCCCCACCCCGCCGAGGATATAGAAGCGCGCCCAGGGGCTCACTGGTGCCTGAAGCACTCCGTCGAGAAAGCCGCTGAAGGTTTGCATCGCGCCATAATTCGCGTTCGGGCCGGCCTGCGCGAGGAACTGCCGGTTGGCGTCGAAGTAGCCGATCTCGAGGTCCGCTCGCAGCATGAATGGCTGCCCGGGCTGGCGGAACTGCACTCCCCCGCCGAGGGTGCCGCCGTTGTGGAAGCTACTCGCCGCCTGACCCTCGGTTATCGCCGCGCCGCCGTCGACGTACCACTGCACGGGGCGATCGGGGGAGTACGAGTAGTACCCGGTCGAAGATTGGCCGAAGGCGGGGGCAGCGTCGCCGAGGCAGCTGACCAACGCCAGGGGCGCCAGAATCCGCGTGCACGACTTCATACGTTCCATGATCGGGTCCTTTCGCTGAATCCCGCCGAATGTCTGGCCACAGCCCAAGGCTGTGAGCGGCGCAGCCTTGGGCTTTAGCCGCCCGAATTGGTTCGGCGCGGCTCAGCTGGCACGTACGCCGCCGCCGCACGACGCCGCGCAGCTCGCCGATGCCCTGCGCCGCAGCGGCGTTCTTCCTATGTGCCGCCGCGCTCGGGCGGCGGTGAACCTCTGGCCGACGCTCGCGAGCCTCACCCGTTCAATCGGGGGCGCTGGGACAATTTTGGGCAGTCAGATCGTGACATTGCGTGATATCAAATGACATCACGTGATACTAAGTGCCTGTTGCAACTGGGAAGCCGGCTCGCATATCTTTGATTCGTAAGTACCCTACTTCCGTTTCACACGGCAGGGGCCACTGGTTCGATCCCAGTAACCGCCCACCATAAATCAAGTCGAAAAATGCTGGTTGACCTACAATTTTATTATGTAGGTCATCTGCGCTACTGTTGACCAACGATTGGTAAATGTAGGTCAACTGCCGGAGCACTGAAATGGAGGAGGTCGACCTCGCCGCCCAGACGCTATTCGCCGAGCTACTGCAGAGGAGCCTCGACGCCGAATTCGACGCCGAATACCGCGAGAACGGCAGCTTCATCCGTAAGAAGTCCAAGGATCGCTACTACTGGCACTACCAGTGGCGCGACGGCGAGAACATCCGCAACAAGTACGTGGGTCCGGTGAGCGATGCGAGCATCGCTCACCGCGTAAAACGCTTCTCAACCCTCAAGGCAGGCTACAAGCGCCGGCAGACCCTCGTGCGAGCGCTGGTCGCGGCGGGCCTGCCCACCCCCGATGCGCTCTCGGGCCGAATCATCGAAGCGCTGTGGAAGGCCGGATTCTTTCGGCTGCGCGGGGTGCTGGTCGGAACCCTCGCCTTCCAAACCTACGCCGGCGTCCTCGGTGTGCAACTCGGGCGCCGACCGCTCATGACCCAGGACGCAGACTTCGCGCAGTTCTGGGGCGTTTCCGAGAACATCGGCGAGAGCCTGGATCCGCCGCTCACGATTCTGCGCACGCTCGATGAGACCTTCAAAGAGGTGCCGCATCTCAGCGACCCGTTTGTGTCGACCCGTTACCGCAATGGCCGCGACTACCTGGTCGACTTCCTGACTCCCAACCGCGGCTCGGATGAACACCAGCGAAAGCCTGCGCGGATGAGAGCGCTCGCGGGCACCGGCGCCGAGCCCCTGCGCCACCTCGACTTCCTCATTCATGAACCGGAACGCTCGGTACTCCTCTATGCCGGCGGCGTGCCCGTGACCGTGCCGCGCGCTGAAGCGTTCGCCATCCACAAGCTCATCGTGGCAGTGGACCGCGTGAATCAGTCAAAGTCGGTGAAGGACATCCTGCAGGCGCAGATTTTAATCGAGGCTTTAGCCGTGAGGCGCCCCGCCGAATTGGCCGCTTCCTGGAAGGCGGCCTGGAGCGCCGGCAAGCAATGGCGCCGCAAGCTCGAGTCCGGTACGACCAGGCTGTCGGCCGCCACGCAAGCGACGCTCGCGGCAGCCGTGAAGCGCAAGTAGAAACGGCTAAACCTTAAACCAAGCTTAGTCATGTCGCGGCAGTCATGCCGCGGCGGAAAAATACGTGATAGGACATCTGACGTCTGCATTCCGATGGGAGATAATTCGACTGATTTCGAACCAGTAGCGTGGTGAAGGCGCTGCGGCCCGCTCTCCTTCACACGGCAAGGGCCACCGGTTCGATCCCGGTACCGCCCACCAACACGGTCGGATCCGCGCACAGCCCGCGAATGCTGCGAAAGACGCGTTACCGGCGCGGTTGGATGCGTAACACCAGCGTCTCGGGAGCAAGCCAATGATCAAGGTGACGGTTCTTTACCCGAACGCGCCGAGCGCCAGATTCGACATGCAGTACTACGTCACCAGGCACATGCCCATGGTGCGCGAGAAGTGCGCGCCCGAGTGCCGCAGCATCGCGGCGGAGGCCGGGCTCGCCGGCGGCATCCCGGGCTCCGCGGCTCCCTACATTGCAGTGGGCCATCTGACGTTTGACTCCCTGGCAGCCTTCACCAGGTCGTTCGTGCCGCACGCGACGGAAATTCTCGCCGACATCCCCAGTTACACCAATACCAAGCCCGTCATCCAGATCGGCGAAATCACCCTCTGAGACGGCAGTGTCCCTGATACGAGCGATATAAGGTTTAACGAATCCGCGCATCGGGCCAGGAGCCCCCAGGCCCGTGGTGGCTGTATTCCGTGCGTTATGTCGCGGTTTATGGCGCACGCAACCCGCTTTACAGCGAGCCTATATCCGGGATGTTACAGTCTGGTTAATGACGAGGGTGGATTGCGCCCCAGACCCGTAACCAGATGGCGAAAACGGACAAAGATCTTAAGCGGGGCTTGCTCGCGCAGCAGATGGCGCCGCCAGCGGATGCTGCCAGCGTCGGTACCCCCTCCGGGCGCGTTTTCTGGATCACCGGCCTGTCTGGTGCCGGCAAGACCACCGTCGGGGCAGCCCTGTGGCGGCGTTTGCGTGCCGCCGGCCGCGCGACCGTATTCCTCGATGGCGATGCGCTGCGCACGGTGATCGCGGAGGACCTGAGTCACAGCCTGGCCAATCGCCGGCGTTCTGCGATGCGCAACGCCCGGCTGTGCCGCCTGCTGGCCAGTCAGGGCACGGACGTGGTCTGCGCCACCATTTCGCTGTTCCACGAAGTGCAACGCTGGAATCGCGACAACATCCCGGGCTACTGCGAGATTTACCTGCGGGTACCGATGCCGGAGCTGCGGCGTCGTGACTTCAAGGGCGTGTATGCGCACAGCGGCGACTCGCCCAACGTGGTGGGCCTCGATCTGCCCGCGGAGGTACCCGAAGCCCCGGATCTGGTTCTCGAAAATCACGGCTCACTCGACAGCGCTGCCGCGGTGGAACGCATCTGGACGCACTGCGTGCTGCAGGAAGGCCGCGGCCAGGGGCACTCCGCGAGCCAGACCACATTCGCCACCAAGGCCGAAACGCTGGAGACTCTGGCGCCGCTGCTGCGCAGCGCGAGCATCCTGCCGCAGGCGCGCTTTTCAGTGTCTGAATGGCACGCCGGGCACACGGCGGTGCTCGCAGCAATCGCCCGCGCACCCTGGGGCGGCGGAACGCTCATCGTGCGCAGCAGCGCGCGCGATGAGGACGGCGCGGCCGGCTCCCAGGCCGGGCGCTACGATTCGGTGCTCGGAGTACGCGGCTCCGAGGCGCTCGCCCACGCCATCGACCAGGTGATCGCCTCCTTCGGTGCCGATGGCAGTGGTGACGACCAGTTTTTCGTGCAGCCGATGCTCGATCAGGTCGCCATGGCGGGGGTGGCGTTCTCGCGGCGGCCCGGAAGCGGCGACCCTTATTACATCGTCAACTACGACGTTGGATCCGGGCGCACCGATCGCGTGACGGGAGGCGTCGGCGACAATCTGCAGACCTTCATTTGCCTGAAAGCGCGACTCGACGCGTGCCCGCCGGCGCTGGCGCCGATCGCCTCCCTGGTGAGCGAGCTCGAGGGGCTGCTCGCCTGCGATGCACTCGACGTGGAGTTTGCCGTTGGTGGTGATGCACGGCTCTACCTGTTGCAGGTGCGCCGCCTGGCAGTGGAGCGCCAGGGCCAGGTGTCGGACGCACAGGTCGACGCGGCGCTCGCTGATGTGGCACGCAAAGTGGAACTCCTCAGCCGTCCGCATCCGTATCTGCACGGCAGCCGCGCGATCTTCGGGGTGATGCCGGACTGGAACCCGGCGGAAATTGTCGGACTGCGGCCGCGGCCTCTGTCGTTGTCGCTGTATCGCGAGCTCATCACCGATGCGGTCTGGGCTTACCAGCGCGACAACTACGGTTATCAGAACCTGCGCAGCTTCCCGCTGCTGGTGAGCTTTCACGGCCTGCCATATATCGACGTGCGGGTGAGCTTCAATTCCTTTATCCCGCGCGATCTGCCGGGCGATCTCGCCGGGCGGCTGGTCAACTACTACACCGAGAGCCTGCTCTCCAAGCCGCAGCTGCACGACAAGGTCGAATTCGACATCATCTTCTCCTGCTACACGCTCGATCTGCCGCAGCGCATCCGCGGACTCACCGCACACGGATTCTCACAGGGCGACATCACCGAACTGTCAGCTGCCCTGCGGCGCCTTACCAACCGCATCATTCATGGCGAGAGCGCGCTGTGGCGGCGCGATCGCCAGAAGATCGACATCCTCGCGCAGCGGCTGCCGACCATCTGCGGAGCAAAGATCGACAAGATCAGCCGCATCTACTGGCTGCTCGAGGACTGCAAGCGCTATGGCACGTTGCCATTTGCGGGCCTGGCGCGCGCCGGCTTCATCGCCGTGCAGCTGCTGAAATCATTCGTCGCGGTGGGGGTGCTCGACGCCGCGGATCACGCAACCTTCATGGCGAGCGTCGACACCGTGGGCTCGCGGATCGGGCACGATTTTGCGCAGTTGCCAAAGGCCGAGTTCCTGGCACGCTATGGGCACCTGCGCCCCGGCACCTACGACATCCTCTCGGCGCGCTACGACGAGGCGCCGGATCTTTATTTTGACTGGTCGGGCAAGCGTCCGGCGGCCACCGAACGGCCGCGATTCGCGCTCTCGATCGAGCAGCTGCGCGGACTCGAACGGCTGATCAAGGAGCACGAGCTCGAGATCGATGTGCTGAGCCTCATGGAGTTCATCAAGGCGGGCATCGAAGGACGCGAGTACGCCAAGTTCGTATTTACGCGCAGCCTGAGCGACGCGCTGTCGCTCATCCGGCAACTCGGTGAGGAATATGGACTGTCGGCGGAGGATTGCGCCTATCTCGACTATGACGCGATCCGCAGGCTCTACAGCGAGAGCGGCTCGGTGCGCGAGGCGCTGCTCGCCAGCGTCGCACACGGCAGGCAGCGCCACGCGCTGACGCGCAACCTGGTGTTGCCGCCCCTGATCGCATCCCCGGAGGATGTGTTCGCGTTTCACCTGCCGCAGAGCCAGCCCAACTTCGTCACCCGCAAGAGCGTTACGGCCGCGGTTGCCGCGATTGGTGATCCACCGGAGAGCTTCGCCGGCAAGATCCTCTTCGTTCCGAGCGCCGATCCGGGCTTCGACTGGATATTCACCCGCGGCATCAGTGGCTTTGTCACCCAGTTCGGCGGGGCTAACTCGCACATGGCCATCCGCGCCAGCGAGCTAGGGATACCCGCCGTGATCGGCGCCGGCGAGACGCTCTACCAGCGCTGGCAGGCGGCGCACAAGCTGTGCCTCGACTGCACCAACCAGCAGGTCCTCGTGATCGCGTGAGGACCGTCGCCATCACACAACGGGTTGTCCCGGAACGTACTGAACGCCGTGACTGCCTCGACCAGGCCTGGCCGCGCTTCCTCGCAGCCTGCGGCCTCATGCCGCTGGCCGTGCCGAACGTCCCGGAAGTGGCGCTGGCGATGTGCGAGCGCGGCGACCTCGCGGGTCTGGTGTTGACCGGCGGCAACGATCTCGCGGCACTCGGCGGGGACGCCCCGGAGCGCGACGCGGTCGAAAACTCACTCCTTGATTTCGCGGCGCGGCGCCGGCTGCCGGTGATCGGCGTATGCCGCGGCATGCAGCTTATCCAGCAGCGTTGCAGCGTGCCGTTGCGCCGCGTGGAGGGCCACGTCACGGCGCACCAGGTAATCAGCGTCAATGGCAAACCGACCGAGGTCAACGCCTACCATTGTTTCGCCGCCTTTGAATCCCGGGCGCCGCTTGAAACCTGGGCGGTCGCCGCTGACGGGGTCATCAAGGCGGTCCGTCACAGCTCGCTGCCGGTGACCGGCATCATGTGGCATCCGGAGCGCACAGTACCTCCGGCAGCCGCCGACATTGCCCTCTTCCAACACCAGTTCCTTACGGCCTGATGCGCGCCCTGATCCTCGCAGCCGGGCGCGGCAGTCGCATGCGACATCTGGGCGACGAGCGGCCAAAGTGCCTGGTCGAACTCGCCGGCGCACCACTGCTCGAGCGTCAGGTCGCGGCGCTGCGACGCGGTGGGGTCGAGGACATCGGCGTAGTCCGCGGCTATCGTGCCGAGATGCTCAATTTTCCCGGCCTCACTTACTTCACGAATGAGCGCTGGGCCGACACCAATATGGTGGCATCGCTGGCCACGGCCGCCGAATGGCTGCGCTGCGGACCCGTGATCGTCAGTTACGCCGACATTTTTTACCGTGCCGAGCTGGTGCGCGGTCTGGCAGGCGCACCCGGCTCGCTGGTCATCAGTTACGACCGACAGTGGCGCAGTCTCTGGGCGCGGCGCTTCGCCGATCCCTTGTCCGACGCCGAGACATTTCGCATCGACGCCGCCGGCGAGCTGCTGGAGATTGGCGGCAAGACCGCGCGCATCGAGGACATCCAGGGGCAGTACATGGGGCTGCTGAAGTTCACGCCGCCTGCTTGGAGTGCGGTGGAGGAGCTGCTCGCCAGCCTCGAGGCGCCGGTGCGCGACCGGCTCGATATGACGGGGCTGCTGCGGCGCTTACTCGCCGTCGACGCCGTGCACATCGGCACTTTCGCCACCGACGGCCAGTGGGGCGAACTCGACAACCCCCGGGACGCGGAACTCTACGAATCGATGCTGGCCAGGGGCGAGCTGGTGCTTGAAGGCGCCGCACCACTGCGGCAGGCAGGCCCGGGCTGACAACCAGATCAACTCATCGACGCAACACGAGCACGCATTCAAATGAAACATGGAGATTTCACGGGACTGGCGGGTGATTACGCCAAGTTCCGGCCTGGCTACGCGCCGCAGGTTACGACCGCGCTGCTAGGACTGCTGCAGCGCGAGGCGCGCACCCTGGACGCAGCCGATGTCGGTGCCGGCACCGGCATCTGGTCGCGGATGCTCGCCGCGCGCGGCCTGCGCTCGGTTGTCGCGGTGGAGCCCAACGATGACATGCGCGGCCAGGGCATCGAGACCTCGGCCAATACGGGAATCAGCTGGCGCAAGGGGTCGGCCGAAGCAACCGGGTTGGCGGACGCTTCGGTGGACCTGGTGACCATGGCCTCCTCGTTTCACTGGGCCGATTTCGACAAGGCGTGCGGCGAATTCCATCGCATCCTGCGTGCCGGCGGGGTGTTCGCCGCGCTCTGGAACCCGCGCCTCATCGAAGCGAACCCGCTGCTGGTGGAGATCGAGGGGCAGATCACGCGCCTGAAGCCCGACATCAAGCGCGTTTCCTCCGGTCGCTCGGGCCTGACTGACCGACTGACCGAGATGCTGAGCGGTGCGCGGCAGTTCACCAACGTGCTGTACCTCGAGGGACGGCACGTGAACCGGCAGACCCCGGCACAGTACCTCGGCGCGTGGCGCTCGGTGAATGATCTGCAGGTGCAACTCGGTCCGGAGCTTTTCCAGCAATTCCTCGACTTCGTCGTGCAGCGCACGGCCAAACTGCCCGCGATCGAGACGACCTATCTGACACGTGCGTGGGCGGCGCAGCGCGCGTGACCACCGACGAATACAATACATAGCGCATGCCCAGCGGCGGTGAAGACCCGACGGTTGATTCTGCCCGCACCAGCGAAGGCGAGCCGCCGATTCGGTTCGCGGACGATCCGGACCAGACGCTGCAGCAGGCTTTCGCGTCCTACCGCTGCGCGGCGCCGCTCACCGCCGCACACGTCGCCGACAAGCTGCAGCTCGCCCACGGGTACGACGTGCCGCACATGGATCGCGCCGTCGCCATCCTGTTCTGGGGCCGCAGCGGCTCGCTTTTGCTCGCGAGCTACCTCGACGGCCACGACGAGACGCTCGTGATGCCGGCCACGACGAGCGGCCTCGTTTACAAGCTCTTTGCCAGATATCCCGCGCTCTCAGTGTGGGAGAAGCTCGTTGCCTATCCCACCTACTTCGAGCTCGCCTTCGCCGGGGACTTTGGCGAGTTCAACCAGTTCTTCGGCGGCCGCTTTCCGATCGAGCCGGTCGAGTACTACGCCGCCGTCCGCGCGCTCTATCAGCTCTACGGCCGGCGCGACCCCGCCTGGCTCGACAGACGGCGCACGTTCTTTCAGCTGCTGTTTGTCGCCACGGCGGTTGCCACGCGCAGGCCAGCCGCGCATCCGCGGCCAATCATGGTGCATTCGCAGCACTGGTTCAGCGGCGAGGCGGCCGCGCAACTGCTGGAGGATTTTCCGACCGCCCGGTTTATCCATACCGTCCGGGATCCGATCTCCTGCCTGGATTCCTGGTTCGATCACACGGCCGCCGCCGACCGCTTCGCGCTGGCCAATCACCAGCACCGCGGCCCCCACTACGCGCAGACAGCCCTGGACACCGTGCGCGTGCTGACGGAGCAGGACCGCCCGCAGCCCGGCGCCGAGATGCGCAGTGTCGCGCTGCGATTCGAAGACCTGCACGTGGCGCCTGAGGCTCTCATGCAACGGGTCGCAGCCCTCCTCGGCATACCCTTTCAGACCTCACCCCTGCAGAGCACGTTCAACGGCACTGTGTGGATCAATGTCACGTATGGCGGCGGCACCTGGACCGGCGCAAACCCGGCGAACGCGACGCGGCGCTCGAGAAATCTCGGTATGCGGGGGCGCGTTCTGGTCAGCGCGCTGATGTATGAGGAGTTTCGCACCTGGCGCTATCCGGTCGGCGCATGGCTACGGCACGGCGCCGCGCGGGCGATCGTTTTTGGCGCCGTCTGGCTCACTATGTGGGTATGGCCGATGCGGATGGAGCGTATCGGGGCAGCCAATGTGTGGCGCCAACAGGTGATACCCGCGATCAAGGCCCGGCGCTTTGCGTATGCTGCCCGCTCCCTGAAGTCGCTCATCACCTGCCATGTCCGGCTACTCATGCTGCTCAGCCGCGAAGGCTGGCGCCGCCTGCCGGGCAGAGCGCAGGAGCTCAGTCCCATCTGACGCCGGCCTCCGGCGTTAACAATGCTTCACGAAGTCACGCGCGTGCCCTGCGGCGCTTGCGTCACGGTGTGAATGCCCTAGATTGGGCCGATGGAACTGCCCACAGAGCAGGTGAACGGCGCCGACGCACGCGCGGCTGCTAAACCTGCGGCGGCAGCGCCTTTGTCTTCCTTCTCGGGCGGCGGCTGCGCATGATGTTGCTCATCGCCTCGCAGACGCGGGCGCGACTGACCGGGAAAAAGCGCCTGTTGCAGCCGCTTTAGTCCGCGTCCTGCGACTTGCTAGACTGGCCGGGACCCCTGGGCCAGAACCCTTCGCGACATGCACGAGCTCGCAGCCGAATCCGGATCACCCCCTGACGCCCTGACCTATCCGTGCCAATCGCCGCCGGCGCCGGGTGAGGCGCTGCAGATCGCGCCGGACGTGTACTGGCTGCGTATGCGCCTGCCGATGGTCGCGCTCAGTCACATCAACGTCTGGGCACTGCGCGACGGTGACGGCTGGACGCTGGTGGACACGGGCATGAATACACCCGACACGGCCGCGAACTGGAGGAGCGCCTGCGCCACGGCCCTTGGCGGCCTGCCGGTAAGGCGCGTGATCTGCACCCACATGCACCCGGATCATATCGGCATGGCTGGGTGGCTCACGCGCGAGCACCGCTGCCGCCTGTGGACCACGCGCCTGGAGTACATCACCTGCCGCATGCTGGTCGCCGACACCGGGCGCGAAGCGCCCGCCGACGGCGTCGGTTTCTACCAGCAGGCGGGTTGGAACGATGAGGCGCTCGAGCACTACAAGACGCGCTTCGGCGGCTTCGGTAAGGCGGTGTACGCGCTGCCCGACAGCTACCGGCGCGTGGTGGACGGTGAGGAGCTCGACATCGGCGGCAGGAAATGGCAGGCGGTGGTTGGCCGCGGACACTCCCCCGAACACCTGTGCCTGTATTGCCGTGAGCTCAAGGTGTTGATCTCAGGGGACCAGGTGCTGCCGAGAATCACCTCCAATGTCTCGGTGTTTCCAACCGAGCCGGATGCGGATCCACTCACCGAATGGCTCAGCTCACTCGCCGCCATCCGCGCGCGAGTCCGCGACGAGGTACTGGTGCTGCCCTCTCACAACGAGCCGTTCCACGGACTGCATGCGCGCCTCGAAGGGCTCATCCGCGGCCACGAAGAGCGGCTCGCGCTGCTGCAACAGGAACTCGCGACGCCCAGGCGCGCGATCGACATCTTCTCCGTGTTGTTCCGGCGCCGCGTCGGCCTGGACCTCCTCGGCATGGCGACCGGCGAGGCGCTGGCGCACCTGAACTGCCTCATCACCCGCCGCCTTGCCGTTCGCGAGCCAGACGCCTCCGGCATTGGCTGGTACCGATCCGTGACTCACGCCGGCGCTGCAACAGGTACGATCCGCTGATGCAGGACCATACGCTCACCACCGTCGCCGAAGAATCGAACTTTCGCCGCACTGGCCGCACTGATGAGGTTACGCGGCTATGCGCGGCCTTCGCGGCCGCGTGGCCCCGGGCCGTTCGGAGCCTTGAGTTCGGCCGCTCAGCCGAGGGCCGGCCGATGCGGGCGTTACTCGCCTGCCGCACGGATCCGCGCCGCGTGCCCGTCCTCATGCTGCAGGCCGGCATTCATCCGGGCGAGAGCGACGGCAAGGATGCAGGCTTCATCGCGCTGCGCGAGCTGCTTGGGGAGAGCGCCGCCCCCGCGCTCCTGGAACGGGTGGCGATACTGTTCGTGCCGGCCTTCAACGTGGACGGCCACGAGCGCTTCGGCCGCTGGAACCGGCCCAACCAGAACGGCCCGGAAGAGACCGGCTGGCGCGCCACTGCGCAGAATCTCAATCTCAACCGCGACTACACCAAGGCGGATGCGCCGGAGATGCGCGCGCTGCTGAAGCTCATCCGCGATTGGGACCCGTTGGTTTGCGCAGACCTGCACGTCACCGACGGCGCAGACTTTCAGCCTGACATCTCGCTGCAGGCGGAGCCGATCAACCAGGGCGATGCCAGGCTGTATGCCGCCGGGCGCGAGCTGCGCGATGCGCTGATCGCTAAACTCGCGGCTCAAGGCTCGATGCCGCTGCCGTTCTATCCGGATTTCGCCAAGCCTGACGACCCGGCCTCCGGCTTCCTGCTCACGGTATATTCGCCGCGCTTCTCGACCGGCTATTTCCCACAGCGCAACCGCTTCACGGTGCTGGTCGAGACGCACTCCTGGAAAGACTACGCCACCCGCGTACGGGTCACGCGCAACACCATCGTGGGGCTCGCGGAACTGGTTGCGGCGCACGGCGGGCAGTGGCGCGAGCAGACCCGCCAGGCGGACGCCGCGGCCGCGCGTCTGGGAGGCACGGACATAGTCCTCGACTACAGCTCCGGGTGGCGCGAAGGCGCGAGCGGCGTGAGCACCGACACCGTTGGTGCAGGCGGCGCGCGTGTCCTGGACTTCCCGGGCTATGCGTACACGCGCAACCCCTCCCCCATCTCCGGTGCGCCGGTAACGGTGTACGACCCGAAGACGCCGCAAGTCTGGCGCGTGCCGTTTCGCGACCAGGTCTCGCCGTCGCTGGTGGTGAAAGCCCCGCTCGGCGGTTACGTCGTACCGCTCGCGTGGGCGCAGGATGTCGCTGCTCACCTGGCGTTTCACGGAATCAAGTTCGAGCCGCTGCGCGCCCGGCGTCCGGGGGTGGGCGTTGAGTCCTACCGTGCTTCGGCCGTGCACTTCGCGGCCAAGCCCTTCGAAGGCCGCATGCGCGCGGACCTGAGCGGCAGCTGGCAGCGCGAAACCCAGGACGTCCCGGACGGTGCGCTGTTCGTGCCGATCGCGCAGCCGCTCGCCCGCCTGGTGATGCATCTGCTGGAACCCGAGGCACCGGACTCCTTCGCGGCCTGGGGGTTCTTCAACGCCTGCTTTGAACAGAAGGAATACATGGAGCCGTACGTCGCCGAACAGATCGCGCGTACCATGCTCGCCGAACAGGCGGACCTGGCAGCCGAGTTTGCGCGCCGCCTGAAGGAGGACGCGGCGTTCGCGGCAAGCCCGTCCGCACGGCTGGACTTCTTCCTGCGTCGTCACAGCTCCTGGGACTCGCACTACAATCTCTATCCCGTGTTGCGCGTGGATGAGTTGCTGGTATCGTCGCCCTCCGCGGCTTAGGTGAGAAATCTTGCGTCTTAAAAACTTGCTCACCCTGTCGGTGGCCGCGGGGATCCTCACGGCCAGCGGTGCGGCGTACGCGCAGGCTCCGGCAGAATCGCCTGCCGCGATAGCCACACCGGCCGGGGGACCTGCCCAGGAGCCTGCTGCAGCGGAGATCCCCGCGCGCGCGGGACTCGGTTCCGACATCAAGGCCTACTTCACCGCACCGCTGCACTGGAATGAGAACGACTGGCTCTGGTTTGGCGGCGCACTCGCCGCCGTCGGCGCGGCGCACCACTACGACACCGACGTGCGCAAGCATTTCACGCAGAACCTGGCTCCCGGACAGAGCGTCAACTCCGACGACGTGCACGATGCCATCCCGACTGCCGCGGTATTTCTCGCGACCTTCGGCTACGCCAATCTCGTCGGCAGCAGCGACGGCCGCAGCGAAGCGTGGACCATGCTCGAAGCCGCGGGCTTGAGCGGCGTGAGCGCCTACGCACTTAAGTACGCCATCAGGCGTGAAGGGCCCGACCAGACCACCGATCCGAACGAGTGGCTGAAGGGCTCCGGTGGCAGCTTCCCGTCGTTTCACTCCACGGCCGCGTTCGCGGTCGGTACGGTGCTCGCGGAATCCGGCAATGACGACTACCGCTGGCTGCGGCGGCTCCTTGGGTACGGCCTGGGTGTCGCAACCAGCTACGAACGCCTCAAGCACAACGCGCACTGGCTGTCAGACACCGTGGCTGGCGCGGCACTTGGAACTGCGAGCGCGCGTTTCACCATGAACCGCAATTACGCAACGGGCGCGGCATCGAACCTTACCCTCGTGCCGGTCGCGGGAGGCGCCATGCTGACCTATCGGGTGGACCTGCCCTGACGGGCTACACGGGGAACGCCCACGAGCTGCGCAACACGAGTTCCGGCAGCGATGCGCCGGTCATTGGCCGCTCTACAATTGTCAGGCAGCAGCGGTCTCGACCGTGCCTGGCAGCTTGCTCAGAATCAGACGCTTGAGCTCAACCTTTCCACTAGCGTTGTCGATATCAATTCCAACAAGGTTCCCGCGGCTGTCGTAATCGAGCACAACGCCTTCGGAAATCTCACGGCTTTCGACGCTCGGCTGCTCCGACAGATCGATATACAGCGAATCAGTTTCGGGGTAGTAGTTGAGCTTCATGGCCGGAACCCTCTGTCCGGAAAGGCATTGTGAATTGTCACCTTATCCTCAAGCGTGATGACTCTCAAGTAACGTTCACCCAATTCTGGCACCAGTGCCCAGAAGCGAAACCGGTCGTGCTCTTGCGGCTCAGAGCGCAATGGCTTCTGCACAACGGCGATGCACCACTCCTTCCTCAGGTAGGGCCGCTTACGCAGCACCTGCGTTTCAAAGTATTCGGTAAAACGGAACTGCATGCGTCAACTCCCGCCACACGTGATGGCGTAGGGCGCCTCCCCAAACCCGGATTCCTGGACCGGCGTCCGCGCAGAGCTCCAGCGGCGTGAGCGCCCAGGGTTAAGGCTCACGGCGCGCATCACCTCCCGCCCAATGCACGACGCCGTGACATGTCTGCAGCAGCTGATCGACCCGCGGCACGAACCCCAAGGTTCGAACAAGCGCGAACGCTCGAACGTCGGCGTGCGGAAACTGCTCCTGCAGGCGCGCCGCGGCGGCAAGAAGCGTCCGACCCTTGGTGATGACATCGTCCACGAGCAAGATCTTATGGATGGCCGGTAGCGGGCGCTCCACCGCGAACGACTCGTAGTGTTCACGAACTGTCGGGCGCTCGTTTGCACGCGCGGTGGCCGATTTCGTCACCGCCGAGTCGCGACGCAGCCCCTTCCAGAGGCAC
Source organism: uncultured Gammaproteobacteria bacterium (assembly GCA_963718865.1). Taxonomy (GTDB): domain Bacteria; phylum Pseudomonadota; class Gammaproteobacteria; order Steroidobacterales; family Steroidobacteraceae; genus 13-2-20CM-66-19. The sequence goes on from CAVRAE010000004.1 coordinate 274,189, forward strand.
CGGCCAAGACCCATCTCCCGCAATGCATAGGCCAGCTGCGAGGCAGGCCAGTCGGCGAGCCTCCCGGGCGCGCTTCCTGGAACAGGTACGAGGACAGCCGCACCGCCGAACAGGTTCGCAAGTTGCGGGTCGCAAAGACTCGCCCTGTACACAATCCCTGCATAGCGCGGGAGCCAGCCAGGATCACTTGCCTTCACCCGCTCACACAGCTGACGCGACGCTTCGCACGCGGCCCCGGAGGCGCGTGGCGAATAGACATAGCACGAACCAAACGCGAGGATCGGCAACGGCAGCACGTGGCCCTTTGGCCAGTCACGGTGCTCGTGGCCCCGATGCTCACAACCCGAGTTCCTCTTCTGCGGGCGGCGTCGATTCACGTTCTTCGCTCTGGCGGCCGGCGCGTTCTGCGCCATGACCGCGATCTCGTAGCTGCGCGGCTCTTTCCGCCTCCTTCGGCCGCAGGCGTAGCCACGCCTCCCGCGCCTGGCGTCGAATTTCCTCAAGATCATTGCTCTGTGCGGCCGTCTCTTGACGCGGCTGCACTCGCGCGGCATTCGCACTGCCTCCAGCTGCACCAGCCTTGACCTCAACAGCTGCGGCCGAGTGCTCCAACCGCTGCTCAACGCGCTCACGATATCCAGCACGCAGCCGCTCGGCGAGTTCGCTACGCACACCGCGCTGCTCCATTTTCAAATGCATCAACGGGATTCTCGGCAGCGGCTCGCGGTCGACCCCCTGAGCCGCGAGGCTGCGATGGTCGATGCGTGCTTCGACGTTCGCCTCCCGCAACGCCTCGTTGGTGAGGGTTGCCCAGCGCTCGCGCACGCTCAGATATTCCTGGCGGTGATCAGGCAGTTCATGCCTGCGACGCTCGCGCCCCGACATGTCCAAGCCGGCTTTGGCGCCTAGTCCCGCCGGTGTCACCTCGCGCGTTGTCGTGAGCATGTGGGCGTGGAAGTTGCGCGCATCGCCATCGGGGCGTGGATCGTGAACGGCGAGATCGACGGCGACTTTGTAACGCTCGGCGATCTCGCGGGAGAAAGTGCGGGCGAGCGCGACACGCTGCGCGGGACTGAGCTCGGGAGGCAGGGCGACCTGAAATTCGCGCGCAACCCTGGCGTTGTGCCGCTTCTCGGCGTGCTCGGCGGTGTTCCACAACCGCTCGCGGTGGCGCGCCCAGGCGGCGGCTGAGCCATCAAACTGGCCGGGTAGGAATATCTCGGCATGGACGACATCACGGCGGCGGGTGAAGTTGTGCAACTCGCCGCTGCGCTCGTCGCGAATGCGCTCACCGGCGCGGTACGCCGCGGCCGCGGTGGCGCGCCGCCCGGCTCCGCGACCAATAGAGTTAATCTGCAGGTAGAAGATGGCCACGGGCTAGCTTCCGCGTCTGAAACTGACCCGTAACCAATCCGTGGAAGACGCCGTTTTCAGATAACCAGTCAGGTCGGGGAGTTGCTCGATCTGCGACGCCAGCACGGCCATCTCAGTGACATGCTGATCGCTCACACTGGTGGAGCGACGCGCACGGCGCGCGGCAAAGAAACTCTCCTGGTCGCGGCCGCGCGAGGTCTGGCGTCGAATCACCTCACGCTCGCCAATCAGCCGTGAAGCAAACTGCGAAGTGCCTCCGTGCTCGCTTCCCGCGCAGCGCAGAATCAACGTATTGCCGCAATTTTCCACAATCGTCTGCGCTTCACCGCTTCCATAGGTACTCGAGACCTGGGCAACTGACTGAAACCCCAGCACACACCGTCCGCCGAATTTTCGCAGCCGCGCCAGCGCATCCTTCAGTCCATCGATCGCGCCGAGCGAATCGAGCTCGTCTACCACGAACCACAGGTGCTGATCGCGCTCCTCGCGGCCCAGCGCCTCAAAGATCGCAAGCCGCACCCAGGTCGCGATGATTGAGCGTAGCGCCGCGATCTGCGCTGATTTGTAGGGAATGAACAGCACCCCGCGCCCTGATCTCACCCACTCCCGGACCGAGAAACTCCGGGCCCGCTGGGCCTGCACATATTCGAACGCCGCGGCTGCCGAACCCGCCACGGACCGGATCGAGCCGAACATGCGCGCGTTTTCTGGTTCCAGGTATGGCTGGGCAGGAGTGCCGGCGACTACAGGACGCAGCTCTGCGCTACTGGCGACTGTTAGCAGGCGCCACAGCTCGCCGGGATCATTTCGGCCACATTCGCAGCAACGCCGGATGACGGCGGTGAGAAAGGTACGTGCGTAGCCCCGCCACTCCCTTCCGGAAGCGTCCTCTGTCGTCGGAATGAGTCCGCTCGCGATGTGCTCGACATCCCACGGTTCGCGGATTTCCGCAAAGAGGTCCCATTTCACGGAAAGCGCCTCGAACGGATTCAGCACACAGTCCCCGCGTCGGCGGTCGTAAAACCGCTCGAGATAACCCCCCTCTGGGTCGGTGATGACTGCGCGGTCTCCGCGTGCGAGGGCTCCAGCCAGAAGTCCGCGGATAGCGGTGGATTTGCCAGTGCCGGTCGTGCCGATGAGCTTGAAGTGCCTGGTCTCCTCAGGGCCTGTGATAGACACGCCCGCCAGCGTTAGCGGCGCCTCGCAGAGCCGGCGGCGTCGCTGCCGCGCGCGGCGTGCGCGGGCACCCTGCAGCACCCGCGTCCCGCGCTTGTGCAGGTCCGCGGAATTCGTTCGCAGCGCGACTGAGGCCGCGAGCAGCAACGCAGCCGCGAAAGGCAGCGCGCCTCTCCACCCGCGCAGCCACTGTGACGTCACGATCCAGTCCAGCACCTCGCCATCCACATCAGTAACCCCGGATCACGAAGTAGTCCCCGGCATCTCCGTACGCTGGCGCACTACGATCCACACGCACGCAAAGTCGCTGCGCCGAGCCGCAGCGCCGCAGGGCCGCCCGGCCACCGCGGGCACTGAGAAGCTCGACATTGGTGTTGAGCTGGTCACGCGCAACGCGTAACGCCGCAATGTCAGCGCGTGAGGGCAACAGCCACCAGGCGAGCCCCAGCGGAATTCCCGTGGCGAGCGTCGCGATCCCCAGACTCCATATTGCGATCCGCAGGCTGGCAACGCGCTGCAGTGCACGCAGACTGTGCGCAGCACGGCGGCTGTCGTCGGCCACCTCCTGGAGTTCCTCGACTACCGTGTGGCGGATCTGCTCGCGAACGACGCTGTCCAGCGCGCCGGTATGCTCGCGCAGCTGGTTAAGTGCGGTGGTGGCCAATGCCTGCTGCGATTGCGCTGCTTCCATGAGGAGTCCGAGCTTCATGGTCAGGTCTTCCACGCGCAGCCCTCAGCCACCCGCGTCGAATCCGTCGTGCGCCTTATCGGCGAGGTCACCCGACTTGCCGGCGGCCGCGGCGCCGCTGGTGCCGGCGCCTGCGCGCACGAGCGGCAGGATCATGTTGCGTGCGCTGCCGGAAGCCGCGGCGAGCGTCTGCCCTGGCGCCAATGACGCGCCAGCCGGGTATGTGTGCCGCCGCTGGGGCGTCAGGCCAACGCGCAGCCACTCCCTGCGGGATGCGATTTTCAGGTAACCGGTCAGGTCCGGCAGCTGCTCGATTTCGGAGCTCATGACGGCAGACTCAACGCTCAGGTGCTCGGCGCGCGTGACGGAGGGCAGGATCTGCGTGGGGTGCCGCGATCGCGAGATCGCGGTGCGCAGCACTTCGCGTTCGCCGATCAAGCCGGACGCGAATCGCGAGGTACCACCGTGCTCGCTTCCCGCGCAGCGCAGAATCAACGTATTGCCGCAATTTTCCACAATCGTCTGAGCTTCTCCGCTCCCATAGGTACTGGAGACCTGGGCGACTGACTGAAACCCCAGCACGCACCGTCCGCCGAATTTTCGCACGCGTGCCAACGCGTCTTTCAGGCCGTCGATCTGCCCCAGCGCGTCAAGCTCGTCCACCACGAACCATAAACGCTGGTCACCCTCGTCGCGATTCATGGCTTCGAAGATCGCCAGTCGCATCCACGCCGAAATTGTCGAGCCCAGAGCGGCGATCTGTCCGGCCTTGTACGGCATGAACAGCACCCCGCCACTGCGGGAATCTCCGGCATCGTTGGCTGCCGGCGCGGCGCGCACCCACTCGCGAACGGCAATAGGGTCGCGGCGCTGACGCGAGACGTAGTCCAGCGCGCGCACCGCGGAGCTTGTTACCGAGCGAATGGAGTCGAACATGCGCCCGTTGTGCTCCTCGAGAAACGGCTGCGCAGGCGTGCCGCGGACCAGCTCTTTGAGCTCTGTTGTGCGGGCTACGACCAGCAGCCGATACAGCTCACGCACGTCGCGGTTGCCGGCCGCATGGGACTGTGCGGTCACCGCGCTAAAGAAGGTGCGCGCGTAGCTTTGCCAGCTGCGATCCGCAACCCCGTGGTCCGGAATCAGCGCGCGGGCGAGCTGATCGACGTCGTAGTCATTGTTGATTTCGCCAAACAGGTCCCACCTTGCCGACGCCGTCTCGAACGGATTGAGGATGACATCGCCGCGAGCGGGGTTGTAGAAGCGCCGCAGGTAGCCGCCGTCGGGATCCGCGATGACGGCGCGATCGCCGCGCGCGAGCGCGGCTCCGAGCAGCTCCTGGATCGCCGTGCTCTTGCCGGTGCCCGTGGTGCCGATCAACTTGAAGTGCTTCATCTCGTCTTCCCGCGTCAGCGGAAAGCCCGCGAGCGTGATCACGGTGGACTCAGATTGCCGGCCACGCGCGAGCGGCCGGCCGCGGCGAGCCTCAGGCGCCCGCTCCGGAGACGGAGCATGCGCAACGATCGCGCCACGCCGGTGGGTGCTCAAGGGCTGGCCGGCGCGCGCCATCTTGCGGCCGGTGAAGTAACCCGCGGCAGCGCTCAATCCAACCCCGGTCGACACCGACAGCACGTCGCTCGCGGCGAGCCCGAGTCCCTGCCACAGCGGCGAGGCAGCGGCCACGCCCACCGCCACCGCCGCGGTCAGCGGCATCACCAGGAGCGGTGAAGCGACGAACTTCGACAGAGGCGCCCGGTGACGTAACAACCCCACGACGAGGGGCACCTGCACGGCGGTGTACGCGGTGGCGAGCCCCCACCAGCCGCGCATCAGATCCACCGCGTGCATTACGCCGGTTGCGGACATGGCGCAGCTCCTCCTGGCTGGGAGCGCGCGCCTCGCCCCTTGCGAGCCGGGTCGAACCAGACTTCACGGACGATGCGCTGGTGCCGTACTACGGCGCACTGGATGACCACATCGATGAGCAGGAACAAGAGGCTCCTGATGTCCTCGCGCGCGAGCCCGCGACCTCCGGGGCTCTGCTTGACGAGCAGCACTAGCTGCTCAAACGCGAGTTCCGCGCTGGTTGCGTGCACGCTGGTGATCGAGCCGGGGTGTCCCGAGTTGACGTTACGCAGGTAGTCGAACGCCTCCTCGGCGCGCAGCTCCGCCAGCAGAATGCGGTCGGGCCGCATCCGCAGACAGCATTCGAGCAACTGTTTCGGCGTTACGCGCGCCAGCCCCTGGTCGTCCTTGCTGTAGAACAACCGCACGTGATTCGGGTGCCGGTCGAGCACCAGCTCGCGCGCGTCCTCGATGGTCACCAGGCGCTCGTCCTCGGGGATCTCCCGGATGAGGGCCTTGGTCCATGTGGTCTTTCCAGACCCGGTTGCGCCCGACACCAGGATGTTCTTGCGCGTCCGCACGGCCAGGCGCAGGAACGCGAGGTAGTCGCCACCGGCATGCAGCCGCGCCAGCTCCGTCTCGGCGCCTGCCGCCCCGACGGTGCCACTGCCAGGCGCGCCGAGCGCGCCGCGCCGCGCGAGCTCCTCGATAGACCATACGACATCCGCCGGCCGTCGGATGGTGATCGCCACGCACCCGGGCGAGGTTGCCGGCGGCAGGACCAGCTGCACGCGCTCACCGGAAGGGAGTGACGCCGACAGCAGCGGTGAGGCTTCATCGACACGCTGGCACGTCACGTTGGCGATGAGCTTCGCGAGGCGGCGGCACCAGGTGAAGTCCGCGAACGATGCCTGCTCCCGGCGCCAGCCGGCGCGCGTCTCGAGGAAGATCTCGCGCGGCCGGTTGATGCACAGCTCGGTCACACCGGGATCGGCGAGCAGCGGCCGCAGCGCCGCCAGCGTCAGATCGAGCGCCGAGAGTTCGGCAGTCGCAGCCACGGGCGTGGCCGGCACCGTCGGCGCGTGTGCGCTAACGTCCGGGATCTGCGGCGTGCAGTGCATACACAGACCTGAAGTCGATGTCGCGCGCAACCAGTACCTGGATGCGTTCGCCGTTGCGCTTTACGACCGTGGGCGGGATCTGCAACGTGTCCTTCAGCACTTCGGTAGCAACGTCGGTGGACGTCGATGGCGTGTAGATCACGGCGCCACCGGAGCGATTGGCCGACTGCACGCCGGCCTGCACCCCACCGTCCACGAGCGAGATCAGCAGGGCTGCGCCGAAGCGCTGCCAGAAGTGGCGCTGGACCTCCCCGGGAAGACCCGAGCGTCCCAGCTCATCCGTGCCAGGTGAGTCCAGGGGCACCACGACTCCCGCCGGGGTGCGGGCCTGCGTCCATACGACAAATACCCTCGCCTGGCCCTGCTGGACCTGCCCGCGTGTCTCGCCGACGAGTTTGGTCCCCCGCTCGAGGAGTACGACCTTGCCGTCCGCGCCAAAAGTGTCGTACGCGGTAACGCACGTCGTCATGCCAGGTAGTGTGGAATCGATTGCAGTCTCAAGTGTGCAATCAATGAATGCCCCCTTCGGTAGCAGCAAGCGTTCTGAGGGCAGAAGCCCGGCTTGTGTTGCCGGCATCAAACTCGGCTGCAGGAGCGCGGCAAAACCGCCAGCGGCGCGTTCACCTGGCTTGTGCGTGGACTCGGACCCTGTGTCCGCACGCTCCAACTCCTGGCCGCCAGGCATTGCGCTTACTTGCGACGCACTCGGTGCGGCGGTTCCTGTCCCCGCCGGCGATTGCGCCTCACGCGCGAAGACCCGACCCGAAAGGCGGCGTTCGAATGCGATCTCACCTGGCGTTTTCGGCCGCGGATCGGCGGCACCGGGACCGGCGTCTGCTGCAGCGCCTGATACCACAGCCGCACCATTCCGCCACGGCGTGTGTCCACGCGCCTCCTCAAGCGGCATGTCAGTCGGCAGTTCCTCACTGGCCGATACAGGATCCGTAGTGGGTGGGGCCGCGGTAACAGTCGGCGGCGGTGCGATGCGCCCGAGTGACGGCAAAGGCATCTCCCCTTGCGCGCGCACCGCCGCGGCGGTCTGAGCGACTTGCCGCGCGTGACTTTGACGACCCAGTGCATGCGCGTAGTACCAGCTGAGCGCCGACAGACCCAGTGTGATCATGAGGGCCGCCGCTACGACACTGCTGGCACGCGACTGCATACTGCGCGCGGCGTTAGCGAGGGTGGCACCGCGCTCACCGGCCACTGCGTCCGCGACATCGGTCGGCGCGACGCCGGCATGATTTTCGCCACGGGGCCCGCTCACGGCCCCGCTCCCCGCGTCACGCGTTCCACCGCTGGGGTCACGGTGCCCGATTCCAGCCGCTGCCCTGCGCCGGTGAAGCTCTCATTGACGATGCAGCCGCGCAGTCGCCCGCGACGCACAGTGAACCGCCGAGCGACGCGGTGCACGAGCATCTCGTCCCCCTCGATGGTGAAGTTCACGAGCGATTCGCTGCCGTCGTCATTGAGCACGAAGACGGCCGGCAGCTCCTGGCGCGACCCGAAGCGCAGGTGGGTCTGGGCGCCGTCGTCCCAGGCCGATTGGGGCTTGAGCTGGTGACTACCGCAATAACCGTAGTCGAGGTTATGCACGCGCCCGGCGGCTGCCCGCGCCAGAGTGCTTTCGATGCTTGCGCCAGCCGTACTCGCTGCTGCCGGCTGCGGATAGCTGAAGCGCAACGCGTAGGTCATGTCCGCGAGCATCGGATCCGGTCGGGTGGCGCCGGCTACGTAGTCGAAGTGATAGGTGCGACGGTTCGTCAGCACGGTGAGATTCGTCTCGATGCCGGCGGCACGAGGCTTCAGGAACAGATGGTTTTCCTGCGCCGCGAAGGCGAGGCTGTCGAGGTCCCCGGCGCCGAGACCCACGAAACTCTCGCCAGGCTCGAATTCGAGGTCGATCTGATAGCCGACGTATCCGCGCAGGCGGTACACGACGTCTGCATCGTACTCGCGCACCCGGATGCGCGGATCGGCCACGGCATCCGCCAACACGGGATCGGCCGCAGCGAGCAGCATGACCGTGCACGCCACGAGTGCCACGAAGCCGGTGGCAGGCCGCGGGCCTTCCTGGGTCATCGGTTTCACGGCATCTGCTCCTTTAGCCCGACCGCGCCGGCCGCGGTGACGGCGGCAGGACTTCCGGCTCGGACGTGAATTCCACGACCTTGAAGCCGAGTGGATTCCAGCGGCGCACCTGCGGATCGTGCGAGGGCTGTGTGTAGGCGTATTGAATGGTCGCGATCCAGTGCGTTAGCCGCTCGTCCGCGCCGGCGCCAGAGCGCTCCGCCGTCAGGTAGCGCACCTGGGCAAGGTCCGTGACGCCGTTGCCACGCTGGAAAAAGCTCACCGATTCCACCTGCGCCCTGACCGTGCTGCCATCCTTGTGGACGTTGAGTGGCGAGGCGGGATTGTTGGGATTCCACAGCGCGTACCACGCCTGGTTGCGCTGCGCGGCGTGAAACGCGCCGCATTCCTCGTAGTCGCTCTCCGCGGTCGAGAAGTTGAAGCGCTCGCAGACGCTGACGTAGTGGGTCAGGAAGTAGCGGGTCACAGTCTGCTGCATGCCGGCGGCCCCGGTGTACACCGGCACGACATCGACGATGCCGGTGCTGTTGTCCACGCGCACCACGAAAGGCTCCACGCGCTTCAGCGGCATGAGCAACGCCAGGGCGAGGGCGCAGGCCACGGCGCACAGCCAGCCGGCCGCAGCGACCGCCCAGGCGCGCTGGGCGGTGCGGTTTGCCTGCGCGACGCGATCCGCATCCCAGGACGCGGCCTCCTGGAAGTACGCGCTCAGTAGCTCGCCGCTCACGGAGATTCCGCGCGGCGACCGTCAGCCGCGCCCCGGATTGGGTCGGCCGGCGTGGTCGGCGCGTTAATGGGCTGCAACCGGCCCTCGCAGCGCAGCTCGTGAGAGGCACAGCCCGCCGCCAGACACAGCGCAGCGCACAACCATCCTATCCAGAACCTCATATGCTCACTCCCTTTAGAGGCATGTGTCAGTCGACAATCAGGTCGTTCGGGCGGGGGCGCGAGGGGGCAGAGTCGGCGGACATTTGCTTCGCGGCATGTTTTGACCCGGCACTCGTGATGGGACCCACGCGCCGCATACCCCAGTTGATGATGCGGCTCACGGCACCGAAGCCGTTCAGCGCGACGCCACCGCCGAGGGCAGCAGCAATCGGCATGACCTGTCGCATGAAGAGAAATACCAGGACCGACACGAGCACCATGTTGAGCGCGTCGACCGTCATCACGGCGCTGCCCAGGGCCGCAGTCTGCTCGGCATACGATTGCACGATGCTCAGGAGCAGCGCCGCCACCAGCACCGTGAGAATCGTGATGAGCGCGTAGTTGGCGAGCTGCGCGAGCCATGCCTCGAAGAAGCGCCGCGTCGCATCGAAGAGCAGCAACGTTAGGAACAGCGGGCCGAGGGCCAGGAGAACCGCGAGGGCGATACTGGAGAGCGCAATGAGAAACATGGTGTAGACGCACAGCAGGCCCACGAGCACCCACACCACTGCGCCGGCCACGAAGTAGCCGATGTTGAATTTCCACACCCCACCGTTGTTCCACAGGGAATCCGCCACCGCACCGCCGTGACTCCAGATAGCATCGACAGTGGTGACCGGATCGCTCGCGCCCACCACCGCCGCGGCCAGCTGCACCGGCGCGCGATAGAAGGTATCGACGATCACGCTGTTGTAGAGCCACAGATGCACGGCGCAGCCCAGCACGACCGCGAGCGTCGTCAGCCGCTTCAGCCCCGCTACCAGGGGCTCCTCAATCCGCCCGGTGAGCTGCAGGTAACCCCAGATCATCACGTAGATGGTGGCGAGGGTCACGATCACCGGTTCGAGCGCGGCCGCGACGAGTGCGGTGTTGCTGCCGATGTAGGTTACAAGCTGACCGTTCAGCCAGCTCCAGAACGTCGCGAAGAAGCCCATGTGTCGCCCGGTGCCGGCTCAGGGCCGCGGCTGAAAGCGCGTAGCGAAGTTGCCGTGACCTGCGATCGCCAGTTCCTGCGCGCGCTGCGCGTTGGTCCACTGCTCGGCCTGCAGCGCCTGGGAGAGAACCTGCAGCTTGGTATTCTCGTTCTGCAACATCGCGACCTCGGCCGAAATGCGCGCTTGCAGGTCGAGTGCTCCCTTCTGATCCTGGGCGCTGCCGATGGCACTGATCAGCTGCTGTAGGGCGGTGAAGCGGCCGCTCGAGTTGGCGAGGGCCTCGCGACTGATGCTCTGCAGGAGTGCCGCACCCTGGCGGTCCGCCTGAAGTTGCGCGCTCGCCGTGGGGGCCAGCGACGATAGCTGGCCCGCCGACAGCACGGTGGCGGCCGTGAGCGCGCTCTTGAAGTCCGCGCTCAGCGCCGGATACCCGCCAACTGATCCCTGCGCGAGCGCCTGCAGCGTGGGCCAATCGGCGGGCAGATAGTTACGCATTGTGCCGGCGAGCAGCTGCTGCATGCCGCGCCCGCCGGTCATCGCCTGGTACTCCTGTTGCGCCTGGGCGAGCTGGCTGCGCGCCGTGGCCAGCTGCTGCTCCAGCGTCTGCACCTCGGAGATGAGCTGGGTAACGGAGGCGATGTCGATCACCGCAAACTGCGCATGCGCCGCGGGCACGCTGCCGGCAAGAGCGAGAAACGCGAGCACAAACCGCACACTCTGTTTCGTCATGGCACCCTCCTCTTTGGACAAATTGGCTTTGAATCTCACCCGGCGGCCGCGGCCCGCATGAAGAGCGGCAGCCACTGCGTGGCGTCCGCGCCGTGGGCAGCGATGAGCTGCTTCATGCGCTCCACGTGTCGTGTCCGGCCGGAAATCACTGCCAGCTCCGCCTCGAAGCCCCTGAGGTCAAGCCGGCACACGATGCTGTGGTGGCCCTGCTTAACGAGGAAGCTGCGCGACCCGGGCTCCAGCTGCTCCTTGATCAGCCTGAACTCGCGCTCGGTCAGTCCGAAGCCCTGCGTGTACTCACGCGCGTCCGCGTCGCAGTTCGGAAAGAACACTTTTGTTGGTGTCTGCTCGATGATCGTGCGGCTGATCGGGCTCTCGAGCACGTCGCTCGCGCTCTGCGTCGCCAGACACATGACGCCGTTCAGCTTGCGCCACGTCTTCGGAGCATCCTTGGCGAAGGACTCGAACATGGGATCGGCCAGCAGGCGCCAGAACTCGTCCATCCAGCACACCATGCGCCGCCCGTCGAGGAGCTCGCGCACCAGGTGAAACATGTAGAGCGTCAGTGGCGTGCGCGTCAGCTCGTGATCCAGGAACTGTGTGACGTCGAACGCAATGAGCCTGCGGTTACTCATCCGGGCGACGATCGAGTCGCGCGGGTTGTCGAACGCCCAGGCGTAGTCGCCGCCGCAAGACCCGCACCAACGTGCCAGCCGGGCGTGGACTCCCTCCGGGTCGGTCGCGTCCAGGAACTCGATGAGCCGTGACAGGCGCCGCGCCGGCCGCTCGAGCGCCAGGGTCCCGTGCAGGGCCTGGTCGAGATCGCCGCTCTCGCGCGCCGTCAACGCCCGCGCGGCGGCCGGGCGCACCAGCATGCGCAGCCAGCCCTTGAGAAATTCGACGTGGTGCGCCGTTACCGGCAGCTGCAGCGGGTTGAAACCGGTTGCCTCGCCGTGCCGCAAGTCGAGGTACTCACCCCCGAGCGCTCGCACCAGGATTTCAAGGCCGCGATCCTTGTCGAAGATCACCTGCGTGACGCCCCGGCGGCTCAGCAGCGCCACCAGAAAGCCTATGAATACCGTCTTGCCCGCGCCCGTCGGACCGCAGATGAAGGTGTGCCCGGTGTCCTTGCGGCTGCCGCCGTCCGGATCGGAAGGATCGCTAGCGTGCAGCGAGAAGTAATAGGGCGAGCGGGCGCTCGTCCGCAGCACGGCAAGCGCCTCGCCCCAGTGATTGCCGCTCGCGCGCCCCATGGGGTAGCCGTGGAACGGCGCCATGGCAGCGAGATTGCGTGAGGTGATTGGCGCCTTGCGCGTGCGCAGGGCAAAGTTGCCAGGCAGCTGTGCCCAGAACGCTGCCTCCATGGCGAGGTCCTCCCGCGCGACAGTCATCCCCGTGTCGGCCAATACTCCCCGAGCAAGCGCGACGTGGTCGTTCAGCGTCTTCAGCCGCCACGAGTCCGGCACATCGCGGGATGACTCGCCGATATCAGCGAGGATCTGCAGAGACAGATGGTGGTCGCCCATGACGAACTCATTGCTGCTCAGGGCATCGAGGGCCTCCTTGAGCTGGGTTGCCTGGGAAACGGCGAAGTCGCCGGCGTTCGTCATGCGGTTGAACTGGCGCTGCAAGAGCCCCTGGCCCGCTGCCCGGGAGAGAAAGACAAACGATTGCGTGAGCACGAGCGCGAAGGGTGCGGACAACAGCCGGTTGTACATTCCTACGACGCTCGGCGTGGGGTATTCCTTAATGCCGAGAATTGCGCCAACACGCGTGCATCCGGCGAGCCGGTACTCGATCGCCTCCGTCCCAAACAGCACTCGCGTAGTGGCGAGGACCTCGTTGATTGGTCCGACGGGCAAGGGTACCCGGCGCCGCTCGCCGTTCACGAGTAGCGCCAGGTACTCGAGCAGCGCCGAATACCACACGTCTCCGCGGCGATACGTCTGCAGCGCTTCCGGTTCGTACCTGGCCAGGGATGCGCACAGGCTCTGGGAAAGCTTGGCGCAGGTCTCGAGCGCATCCGCCAGCTCCAGGCCCGCGCTGGCCGACTGGGTTCTCGCCAGGACGCGCGACACCACGCCGGCGGCCAGGCCGGCCGCTGGCCGGTAAAGGACTGCCAGGTACAGCTCGTTCGTCATGAGCGTCTGCCCGGCCAGCCGCTCGCAGTACCGTGCATGCAGGCGGTCGGCGAACCCACTGCCGGCTGCCTGCGCAGGCGCCGGAGGCTGCGGCCCGCGGACGAGGTGCGTCCACAATGCGATGTGCGGGCTTGCCACGTTGCGCCACAGCACGTTCAGCCGCTCGTGCCAGGTGTTGAGCTGCTCGTCGTCGGCACACTCGAAGCTCGCGCCGCCGAGCTGGAACGCCTGCAGGTAGTCGCCGAACATGGTCTTCACCACTGTCGGCGCCACGTGCGCAGTGTAGGGAATGTGCTCGGCCGCGGTGCGCTCACGGCGCAGCGCAGTGGTGCGTCGGATCCTCAGCATGGCGGTACCGCATTCCTTGCCGGGAACAGCTGCACGTGGGGCGTGCGGCGGCGGCGCCCGCTTCGACCGGGCAGGTCAAGTACTAGCGGACTGTAGCTACTAGCCCTCCATATACGCAGAGTCGTCACCACGGCGGGCAGTCGCGTCCGCCCCCACAACAGCAGCAGATCAAAGAAACGCGGATCGCGGGCACACAGCAACGCGCACACGCCGTGAATCGGCACGCACACCAGGAGGGTCAACAGGTTTCTCGTGAGCAGAAATGCTTCCTGGGTGAAAACCAGATTGAACAGCAGCGCGGAATACGTAACGCCCCATCGCATCGGCGGGCGGGTCGCCCCTACAAACAGGGAATCGGCAGTGAGGCCGGCGTTGCGTGCTGTCATGACAGACCTACACGCCGAACATGCCGCGCACCCAAGTGACAATTTGCGGCGCGCCAAATGCGATTGCGATGCCCAGAATTGCTCCGAAACACCAGCCCCACGACATTCGATTTGCCATCGCCATACCCCCAAGGGCCATGACCAGGATGATTGCGATGGGGGTCAGCCAGGCGAGGATGTTTGTCTGTAGTGCCGTTGCCCCGGTCATGAACGGCGAGGCTGCCTGCCCGAATGCAGCCGCGGGCAGAGCGAGCAGCAGTGCGCCGGGTGCGCTCTGCCGGGGCCGTACAACGTGGTCTTTGAGTTTCGCTTGCATCACGACTCTCCAGGATGATTGCTCAGGGCTCGCTCACCGCATGCGCGGCGCCGATGTCACGAGAGCTCTCGCCATCGCGATGCGCGTCGCGCTCTTCACGCTTCACCTTTCCCGGCGCCCCGAAACGGAATCCCTCAGCAACGAAAGAATGGTCGTATTGCTTCTCACCCTGCTTGTCGGTCCAGTTGTTGGCGCGCACCCGGGCCTCCACAAAGAGCTGGTCCCCCTTGCGCGCATTCCTCGCCAGCGCTTCTCCCAGCGGACCAAAAGCCACGAACCACAGACTTGTCACGACTTCCCGCGCGGCGCCCTCCTCGTCCTTGCCGGCGTAGTCGTTGCCCACCAGACAAAAGCGCGCGTAGCTGGTCCCGTCCTTGGCCACCAGTTCGGGATTTCGTGCCAGGTTGCCGACCGCGGTCAGGTTGAAACTGTTCATGCCATGTCTCCTTGAGTGATGTGTTGGTTTCACGAAGGGATGAGGCAGAAGTCTATTCACGCGGCGCGCGATTGGAATCGCGATTGCCTGCCTGTTTGTGTAGAAAGGCGCGCGGGGACGGCAGCATTCGCCGTGACGCCCACCCGCGGCGTGTATGGTTTGGCGGCGGGCCACCGGAGAGACGCACCATGCCGTTTACAGACACGACCCGAAGCGATGGGACGGTCGAGGAGTGCCTCGACGAATTGAACGACCTGCTGTCCGGGTTACGGCACTACACGCCGACCGTCCTCGCGGTAGCGCTGCGCGTCCATTTGGAGACGCTGTTGCAGGCGCTGCTGGAGGGCGAGGTGTGTACCCGCGAGCAAGTGCGCGACTTCATCAAGGAGCTGGAGCGCGACGCGCTGCAGTATGACGAGTGCTAACGTTCGCGATCAGTGGCGGCCGCAGTTGGCACGCCCGTTTGCCTCCCGTGCAGCCGGCGTGACGACACGTGCCGCCCACCTGAATCGCATTGTTAGGCCGCGGTAAGCCTCAACGCTTCGACGTTGCTTAGATCAACGTTCTTCTTCGCCTGCCACAGATCGTGCCCATGTTGCAGAGCCAGCCAACTCTCCGGCGAGCGACCAAGGCACTTCGAGAGGCGAAGCGCCATCTCCGGACTTACACTGCTGCTGCCCGTAAGGATGCGATTGAGCGTCGAGGGAGACACCCCTAGCTTCGAGGCCAGTTCGCGGCCACTGATGCCGTTGGGCTCAAGATAAACCGAGGCGATGAACTCGCCCGGATGCGGAGGGTTATACATAGCCATCAGTGATAGTCCTCATAGTCGAGCACCCAGGCGTGCCCGTCTCTGAACTCGAACGTTACGCGCCAGTTGCCATTCACCCAGACCGACCAGCGCCCCCTGGCTTCGCCCTTGAGGGGATGGAGCCTAAACCCCGGCACTTCCATGTCACTCACACCCTGCGCCGTGTCCACCGCCACGAGCAGCATGCGCAAGCGCTTCGCGTGCTTAGGCTGGATCCCACTGAGACTACCGGTCTCGTAGAAGCGCCGAAGACCCTTGTGCCTGAACGATCGGATCAAGTGCGCAGTATAGCGCGTTGCGCGACGCGCAACAACTGCGGTTGAACGTGACCTACGTTACGTTACGTTACGTTACGTTACGTCCGACTCCTAAGCAGGCGCAGATCATCCGCTTGCGGCTGGCGACTGACCTTGCAGGCGGTTAAATAACCAGTCGCTTCGAATATTCCAGCGCATGTAGGGCGCACTTGGCCGCCTAGCGCTCCGCCCTATCCCGCGAGGTTCTGTCCGCATGCGAAGCTGCGTCGCGCGGGTCCGGATCCTTCGCCTGCGCTTGAGTCGCAACCGGCTCGGCTTTGTGAGCAACCGGGGAAGGCGCGGCGGACAGCGTCGAACGGGCCGCACCTTCAGGCGTGCCGACACGATGCGGGATTCGCTGCGGTGGGTGGTGCGCGGACGCCGGCTTCGCTTTGTGGGTTTGCCGCCGCTGGGTCGTCGACTGTGCGCGCGATGCGGCATCGCTGGGCGCTCGGGTCCCGTTCTTTGTGCCTGGCGGCGTCGCGAGCCGTCCCAGCACCGGCGCAGGCTGCGCTGCAACGGAGCCGTGCGCATTGTCCCGTCCCACGGCACCAGTGGGCGGGTCTGAGTCATCCGCACGCACCCCGCCGAACGCTGACGCAACCATCAGCGCCGCAAGCGCGATCCCGCGCGGCATGCTCAATCGAGTCCTCATACGCCTCACTCAGCCACGAAAGCAGGTGAACGCACTGCCGTCGCTGGCGGATTGCCCAGCGGCGCCGTCGGTTGAGTTTAAGCCCTTCGACGCTAAGCGGTCGCAAACCGTGCACGGCTCAGAGCGACGCGCCGGCTGCCCCGCACCACCATCACATCGCCCCGGGTAATCTCTCCGCCAGAAAATCGATGAAGGCGCGCACCGCGGGCAGTAGTCCCCGGCGGCTGGGAAAAACCACGTGCAGCACGCCCTGGGGGCTGCTCCATGTCGGCAGCACGCGCACGAGCGTGCCGCGCTTTAAATCCTCGCGCACCACCGTCTCCGGCAGTCGCGCGATGCCTAAGCCTGCCAGCGCGGCCGCGCGCAGCACAACGAAGTCGTGGCAGATCACGCGCGGCGTGGAGTCCACCGCCGCGCTCTCGCCTTTCGGCCCGACGAGCTCCCACGGACGCCGGTCGAATTCTCCCGCGTAGTCGAGTGTCTCGCGCTGCGCGAGCTGCGAAGGCTCGGCGATTCCGCCCGCGCGCTCGAAGTACCCGGGGCTCGCGGCCAGAACCTCCGCGAACGTCCCGAAACTGCGCATCACGAGGCCATCTTCGCCGCTGGGCTGCGATCGCACGCGCACGGCGACATCGAAGCCCTCGCTCAGGACATCGACCCGCCGGTTGCTCACGTGCAGCTGCAGGCGCACGGCCGGACACTTCACCAGGAAATCGGGCAGGATCGAGGCGAGCGCGGTTTGTGCGATCGCGATCGGACAGCTTGCCCTGATCGTGCCCCGCGGCGCCGCGCGCGCGAACTCAACCGCCTCAAGCGCCGCATCGGCCTCCGCGAGCATTGCGGTCGCGTGCCGGTACACCTCATGACCCACATCGGTGACCACGAAGCGGCGCGTGGAGCGGTTAACCAGGCGTACGTTGAGCTGCGCTTCCAGCGCCACCACGTGGCGGGATACGCGCGACCTCGGGATGCCGAGCACCCGGGCCGCGCGGGCAAACCCTCCGTGTTCAACGACTTGCGTGAAGTAGTAAAAGCCCTCGAGCGGTTGCACCAGGCACTCTGATTAGATCTAAATATAGGACAGCGTGTTCCATTGTGGCCTGATACTCAACTGTCGTCCTACAGATTAGCCTTCTCCCATGCCCAGCACGGGTCGCAAGGAGAAGGTCATGAAGCTGCTACACATCGATTCGAGTATCCAGGGTGAAGCCTCCGCAAGCCGGGCGCTTACGCACGAGATCGTGGCGCGCTGGACGAGCGCCCGGCCCGATGTGCAGGTGACCTACCGCGATCTGGCGGCGCAGCAGCCGGCGCACCTGTCGCATGGCGCACTGACTGGCGCAGACGAGTTGGAAGCCGCGCGCAGTGCGGCCACGCTGGAGGAATTCCTGGCCGCGGACGTCGTGGTGATCGGGGCGCCTATGTATAACTTCAGCATCCCCTCGCAGTTGAAGGCATGGATCGACCGCATCGCGGTGAGGGGCAGGACCTTCCGCTACACCGAGAAGGGGCCGGTGGGACTTGCCGGCGGTAAGGAGGTAATCGTAGCCGTCTCGCGCGGCGGCCTGTATGCGCCCAACGCGCCCGGGGAATTCGCGGAGTCGTATCTTAAGTTCCTGTTCGGCTTTCTCGGCGTCAAGAACGTGAGTTTCGTGCGGGCCGAGGGCTTAAACGTTTCGCCGCAGCATCGCGAGGCAGGCATCGGTGCGGCGCGGGCCGCGATCCCAGCCCCGGCGGCTCTGGCGGCCTGAGCGCCGCGCTGTTGATAGCAGTCGCCGGAGCCCCCATTTTCAGTCCATCTTGCCACCATTTTTTTAAGGGAACGACCACCATGACCAGCACCAACGTCGCAACCCGCTCCGTGAAGCGAGTCGTCAAGGGCATGCCAACTTCGGATGGCGCCGGGGTGAAGCTCACCCGCGTCATCGGGCAGCCGCAGCTTCCCGATCTCGATCCGTTCCTGATGCTCGATGAGTTCGGCACCGACAAGGCCGAGGACTACATCGCGGGCTTTCCCGACCATCCGCACCGCGGCTTCGAGACGGTGACCTACATGCTCGACGGGCGGATGCGTCACCGCGACAACCACGGCAACGAGGGCGTGCTCGTCCCGGGAAGCGTGCAGTGGATGACCGCCGGGCGCGGGCTCGTGCATTCGGAAATGCCCGAACAGCAGGAGGGGCGCATGCGCGGCTTCCAGCTCTGGCTGAATCTGCCGGCGCGCGACAAGATGACGGCGCCGAAATACCAGGAGTTTGGCCCGGAGCGCATCCCCACGGCGACCCCGTCGCAAGGCGTCACCGCCAGGGTCATTGCCGGTCAGGTAGCGGGCATTGCCGGTCCCATCCTGCAGCCGGCAACCGACCCCACGTACCTCGATTTAGGCCTGGAACCGGGCGCGCAGTTCGTGCAGGCGCTGCCGCCTGACTACGCAGCGTTTCTGTATGTTTTCGAAGGGTCGCTGCAGGTCGGCACCGATCCGGGCGCAAGCGCCGTGCGCACCCGCGAGCTCGCGGTGTTGAGCGAGGGCGCGGAAATCCGGCTCAAGGGCCTCACCGCGGGCGCCGACGGCAAGACGGCACGTGCCATTCTGGTTGCCGGGCGGCCGCTGCGCGAGCCGGTGGCCAAGTACGGGCCGTTCGTGATGAACACCCGTGAGGAATTGCAGCAGGCGTTCAGCGACTTCCAGAGCGGGAAATTCTGAAAAACGCCTTGGGGCTCGGACGCCGTTGCGCCAGCGCAAGGCGGTACTACGCCAGGCGTTCGGCTCCGTCGAGTTTCGCGAGGGCGCGATCGAACGTACCGAGTGGCAAGTGGCCAGCCTTGCGGGCGACCTCGAGCAGGAGGCAGTCGGAGAAGCCGAGCGCCGGGCGTTTCCGGAAGCGCCCGAGCGCGGAGGTCACGATGTCGGCATCCTGAACGGACAACTCTTTGTGATTCAGGAGCATGTCGACGGCAAGCGCGATCTGCGCGGCTGAACGCTCATAAACTGCATCGAGCACCCAGGTCAACTCGGCGACTACCAGGTGCGACACCCATGCGCCGCCATGGATGAACTGCTCGGCCGCGCGAACCTGTTCGAGATCGTCACGCACCACCAGGCGCGCGACGACATCGGTATCAACCGCGCGCATGCCGTTTACGAATGTAGGCGCGAATTGCGGCCTTGACGTCCACGGTTTGCTGCTTTACCCCCTTGGGAAACAGTGCGCTGTGAATGTCCTCGGAGGTATAGCGTCCCGCCCGGCGAACGATTACATGGTCATCCTGCTCATGCCATTCGAGTACGGACCCCGGACCGACACCGAGCTTCTTGCGAACTTCGGCCGGGACGGAGATCTGCCCCTGCGCCGTCACTTTGGATTGCGCGATGCTCATACCGGTACATTACCACGGTAATGCATTTGCGTCAATGCGGTCAGGATCGCTTACCGTAGCGGCGTAAACCCGTAGCGTGCAAAAATCGCCTGCGCCTCAGCGCTTGAGAGAAACGCCACGAACCGCGCGGCCTCTTGCCCCTGCGCGCCGGCGGTCACGGCGGCCGGATAGATGATGGGCGGGTAAGTGTCCGCGGGGAAGGTGTCCACCACGCGCACGCGTTTCTCGGCCTGCGCGTCGGTGCGATACACGATGCCGAGCACGGCCTCGCCCCGCGCCACGTATTCGAGCGCCATTCTCACGTTTTCGGCACGCACCAGGCGCGGCGCCACGCTGTCCCACACACCCAGTTGCTCAAGCGCGGCGCGTGCGTATTTACCAACCGGCACCGAATCCGGATCCCCGGTGGCGAGCCGCCCGCCGCCCAAGGTCCCGGCAAGGTCGAAATGCGGCGCGATCCTAAGATGCACAGCGCTGTCGGCTGGCGCTATGAGCACCAGGGTGTTACCCATCACGCCACGTTGCGAGCCGCGCCTCAGCAGCTCGCGCTTCTGCAGGTAATCCATCCACGCGAGGTCGGCGGACAAGAACACCTGCGCCGGTGCTCCCGCCTCAATCTGCTTCGCCAGCACGGAGCTGGCTGCGAACGATGCGCGTATCCGGATGTGGGTGCGCGCCGTGAAGGCGCGATCCACCTCCCCGAGCGCATCGGTCAGCGAAGCGGCGGCAAACACCAGCAGGGTGGCGGGCGCGTGCTGCGGTCCACTCGCGGCGCCCTCGTCTGCGCGTACCATTGCGGCTGGCGCTGTTGCGGCAGTCCCCACGGCCCACAGCGCACCAGCGACTCCACAGATGAGCACTCTCCGGGCAGGCGATCCGAGCATCAACCTCTCCCTCTGCGACACCTAACAGCCCCAGGCACCTTGTCAAGGACCGGCGTCGCAGCCGCTGCGCTTATCTTAAGCCGTAGCGCTGACGCCGAAGTGCTACTTGCGCCTACGGCGCTCCGCGACGGGCACGGCAGAATGCCCGGATGAACTTGCCTCGCGCAGCGACGGCGCCAGGGTTCTGATTGGCCATGACAGGTCACGGGCCGGGCTATCGCATTGGTAACCGCCACCTGCGGCGTGCAGTGCTCGCGCTGCTCGTCGGCCTGATCGCCCTTACGTGTCTGGCGCGCCTGGCGCATGCGGACGTCGAGCCGGCCAGCGCTCCGGCTGCCTCGGAAAGCGGTCCGTCCGGCCCTGCGCATGCCGCCGCAGAGGGCACCGCTGACAGCACCGCCGACAGCGCCGCTGACAGCGCCGCCGTCAGCGCAGACCCTGCGTCCGGCCGCGCCCGCTCCTACGCGCCGCCGCCGGTCCCCGGGGTCCCCGCGGACAAGGAACTCGAGGCTGCCGGCGCGGTGATCGGCGAGATCACCATCGACAACCAGAACATCTTCAATCTCGAGGACGTGCAGGACGACACCAAGCTGTTCCGGCTTGCAGACCGCTTGCACGTGCAGACCCACGAACGCGTGATCCGAAGCCAGCTGCTGTTCAAATCCGGCGAGCGCTACTCGCGGCGATTGCTGGACGAATCCGAGCGCATCCTGCGTGCCGACGGCTTCTTCTATGACGCCTGGATCCAGCCAGTCAGATACCACGATGGCAAGGTGGACGTGGAAGTCACGACGCGCGACGTGTGGACGCTGAACCCGGGCTTCAACTACGGGCGCAGCGGCGGCACCAATTCCACCGGCGTGCAGCTGGAGGACACCAACATGCTTGGCAGCGGCGCCACGGTGAAGCTGTCGCACTCGGTGAATGTCGATCGCACCGAAAACCAGTTTCAGGCAAACGATCAGCATGCCTTTGGCACCTGGACCTCGGCTGCCGTGAACTATGCGGATTTAAGCGATGGGCGGCTGCGCGAACTGGCGGTGCAGCAGCCGTTCTACGCGCTCGACAGTCGCTGGGCGGCCGGGGTGTATGGCATCAACGATCTGCAGACCGATTCGCTCTACGACCACGGTCAGATCATCGATCAATTCCAGGACCTGCATCAGGGCGCGCAGTTCTACGGCGGCTGGTCGCGAGGCCTGCAGAACGGCTGGGTACAACGCTGGAGCACCGGCGTCACCTACGACGAGCATCGCTTTGCGACGGTGAGTACCTGGACCGGTCTCACGGAGGTCCCCGCGGACCGGCGCTTCCTTTATCCCTGGGTTCAGTACGACCTGCTGCAGGACGACTACCTGAAACTGTGGAATCACGACGAGATTGCGCGCACCGAGGACTTCTATCTTGGCACCGCGGTGAGCGTGCGCGCGGGCTGGGCGGACTCGGGAATGGGTTCCAGCCAAAGCGCCTTCATCTTCCAGAGCTCCGCGTCGCGCGGCTACCGCGAAGGCGGCTCGACTTTGCTGCTGAACGGGGATTTCTCGGGCCGGGTGACCAACGGCACTCTCTACAACGGAGTCATGGACGCGACCATCCGGTACTACGTCGAACAGAGCAGGAACTGGCTGTTCTTTACCACGCTCACCGGCGCCAAGGGCTGGCGCCTGGACCTGGATGACCAGGTCCTGCTTGGCGGCGACAACGGGCTGCGCGGCTATCCGCTGCGCTACCAGGACGGCACGGCGCGCGCGCTGTTCACCGTCGAGCAGCGTTATTTCACCGACTGGTATCCGTTCCGGCTGTTTCGGGTTGGCGCCGCCGTCTTTTTCGACGCCGGACGCACCTGGGGAAATGCGCCGCTGGCCGCTCCGAACCTGGGGGTGCTCAGGGACGCGGGCTTCGGCCTGCGCTTTGGCAATTCCCGGTCAGGCCTGGGAAATGTCGTGCACGTCGATGTGGCGTTCCCGTTTAACGGCGACGCCAGCATCAACAGGGCACAGTTCCTCGTGCAGACGGAGAAAAGCTTCTGAGGATCGTCGCGCCCCGTGGCCAGCGCGGCGCGACCCCGGGGGAGGCTTAACGCTTAAGTCCCGCAGCCGGCGGCGGCGCCATGCCCGACCTGGGCGCTGCCCCCGTCGCCACGGGGCCCTGTGGAGGCAGGACCTCAACGGAGAACGAGAAGGTGCGCTTCTCGGTTCCCTGCAGCGCACCTACACCGACAACCTGGCGTGCGACTTCCTCGCCGCGGTCGTTGCGCACGGCGATCACGACGAAATACTCCCAGGGTTCTTCGCGCGGCGGGTGCTGAATCACCCCTTCGACGCGCAGCGCTGAACTGGCCGCCACCTGGCGCTTCGCGGCTTCCTGGTCGAAGCGCAGGTGGTGCAGGCAGCCCGGACAGATGCTCAGGCTCTCGAGAATCGTCGCCTTGCAGTGCGGACAGGCGCGCGTCTTGCCCGGCGTCAGCGGGCGAGAGGCGACGCTCATGCGTTACCGAAGCCCTTGGTCTCGCTCTTGGCGCGCGGTTCGCCCTCGTAGCCGAACTCGACCTGGCCGCGCATGCGCGAGCCGGCCGCGACGGTGAGGGAGCCCGCCTTGACGTCACCGTTGATGACCCCGGTCTCGAGCAACTCGACGCGCTTGGCGTTCTCGATGTTGCCAATCAGTTCCCCGCCGACGCTGACCACGCTCGCCTTGACGTGGCCCTCGAGGCGCGCGCCAGCGTCGAGGCTGACGTTGCCTTCCACGGCGACGTCACCCTTGAACTTGCCAGCGATGCGCACGTGTCCCGTGCCCACGATCTTGCCCTCGATGGTGAGATCGGAGGAGATGTGTGATTCCTTCATGTCGGCGCGCGGCGCCGGGCGGCGGCTGGGCTCTGGGCTCAGCGGCGCCACGTTGGTCTTCTCAGGTTCCCGCGTGTGCAGCGGCGCGGGGGCAATCCCCGGGCTGGTCGGGGCGGGCACGGTTCCGGTATTCGAGTCTTTCCAAAGCGCCATGGCTGGTACCTGTGGTAATTGAGCGGTGAAAGTTACCTGTCGATCGGCCGCCGGGCCAGTGTCTCCTTGTGCAGACAAGCCGCTGTCAAGGTAGAGTTCACGACCCAAGCCGACCGACACCGGGGCCGAGTGTAGTCCGGTGCGGGTGTCATGAGTATGTCCGGGCTCTCAATCTGGAGGGCACGCAGCACAAGGCCGTCCATGGCTGGAGCCAGAGAAAGCCCTTGAGCCAGAAAAACATCCACCTCATTGCCGCCGCACGGCCGAACTTTATGAAGGTGGCACCCCTGTACCACGCCCTGGCGGCTGAGAGCTGGTGCACTCCCGGCATCGTGCACACCGGCCAGCACTACGACGCGAACATGTCGGACGCATTTTTCCGCGATCTGCGCCTCCCGGAGCCCGTTCACACCCTTGAGATCGGCAGCGGCAGCCACGCCGAGCAGACCGGACGCACCATGATCGCCTACGAAGGGGTCTGCCACCGCGACCCGCCTGACGCCATCGTGGTCGTGGGCGATGTCAACGCCACCGCCGCCTGTGCGATGGTCGGAGCGAAGCTATGGATCCCGGTGGTGCACCTGGAGGCGGGCCTGCGCAGCCGCGATCGGCGCATGCCGGAAGAAATCAATCGCCTGGTCACGGATGCGCTTGCGGATCTGCTGTGGACCCCCTCGCCGGACGCTGACGCGAACCTGCTCGCCGAAGGTGTTCCCGCCCGCAAGATTGAGTGCATCGGCAACATCATGATCGATTCCTTCGAGATGCTGCGCGCAAAAATTGCGGCGGCAGACACTTGCGCGCGCCTCGCCCTTGACGCCGCACCGTTCGCGGTGGTGACCCTTCACCGTCCCTCGAATGTCGATGCGCGTGACAAGCTGGCCGAGCTCGTTCAGGCCCTGGTGCACCTGTCGCACGAACTGACGGTGGTGTTTGCGATCCATCCGCGCACCCGCAAGCGCCTCGAGGACTTTGGACTGCTTGCCGCCGTTACTGGCGCGCCGGCCATTCGCGTTACCGAGCCTCTGAGTTACATAGAGTTCATGAACCTCGTGAGCCACTGCGCTATCGCCATCACCGACTCCGGCGGCGTGCAGGAGGAAACCACCTACCTGGGGGTGCCGTGCGCAACCTTGCGTGAGAACACTGAAAGGCCCATCACCGTCACGGAAGGCACCAATAGGCTGCTCAAGCCAGGCGAGCTGGTCGCGGCCGCAAGACAAGTGCTCGCGGGCCAATGGCCGCGGGGCAAAAGACCGTCTTTGTGGGACGGCCACGCCGCGCAGCGTGCGCAGCGCAGCCTGCACGCGAGGTTCGAGCAAGGCGATTTTGGCGTTGTGGGCGGCAGCGGCCGCTGAAACTCGCGGTGGCGCGCGAGTTGCAGCTGGGAGCCGGACGGCAAGATACGGCCGTGACCGCGGTGGTTCAGCCGTCGATGAGCTTGAGCAGTTCGGCGGTCTTCTCGCGCATCAGCGGCTCGCTGCCCCGTGACTCGACATTCAGGCGCACCAGGGGCTCGGTGTTCGAGCCGCGCAGGTTAAAGCGCCACTGCGGGAACTCAATCGACAGTCCGTCGGTGAGGTCTATCGACTTCGCCTCGCGCTCGTAGCTGCCGCGCACGCGCGTGAGTATTGCTTTGGCGTCGGCGGTGAGGTGCCGGTTGATCTCCCCGCTCGCCGGGTAGAGCCGCATACGCTCCCCGACCAGCCCCGAGAGGGGCTCCCCACGCTCGCTGATCACCGCCAGCACCAGCAGCCACGGAATCATGCCGCTGTCGCAGTAGGAGAATTTGCGGAAGTAGTGATGCGCACTCATCTCGCCGCCATACGCCGCGTCAACCTCGCGCATTTTCTGCTTGATGAACGCGTGCCCTGACTTGCACTGCACGGCCGTGCCACCGTAGCGGCGCACGATGTCGAGCGTGTTCCAGGTCAGGCGCGGGTCGTGCACGATACGCGCCCCCGGCTCGCGCCGCAGAAACGTCGCCGCCAGCAGACCGACCAGATAGTACCCCTCGATGAACTGCCCGCTCTCATCGAAGAAAAAACAGCGGTCGTAGTCGCCGTCCCACGCCAGCCCCACGTCAGCCCCGCTGCTCTTCACGAGGTTCGCGGTCACAGCGCGGTTGTCCTCGAGCATCGGATTCGGCACGCCATTGGGGAAGGTGCCATCGGGCTGGTTGTTGATCTTGATGAACTCAAACGGCAGCAGTGGTTCGAGCTGATCAATGATCAGCCCCGCTCCACCGTTGCCTGCGTTCACCACCACCTTGAGCTTTTTGAGCTTGCCGCGCTCGACGTAGCTCATGAGGTGCTCGAGGTACCTGGCGCGGATGTCGAGCGGCCGCTCAGTGCCCATCCTCGCGGCCTTCCCCGGCAGATCCCGGGTCTCGATCATCCGCCGCATGTCCATGAGGCCGGTGTCGCCGCTGATCGGGCGCGCTTCCTCACGCACGAACTTCATGCCGTTGTAGTCGGGCGGGTTGTGGCTCGCGGTCACCATGATGCCGCCGCCGAGCTTCTCGGCGAAGGTGGCGAAATACGACCCCTCCGTGCCCCACAGACCGATGTCGAGCACGTCAACACCTGAGTCCATGAGCCCGCGCTTGAGCGCGGTGGCGAGCTCGGCGCTCGAGAGGCGGATGTCGCGCCCCACCGCGACATTCTTAGGTCTTACGAACGCTGCGTAGGCGCGCCCGATGTCGTAGGCGAGCGCGTCATTGATTTCATCCGGGATCCGGCCGCGGATGTCGTAAGCCTTGAAGGAATTGAGATTGGTCATAATTGTGCAGGAACCATCAGCTCATCTTACGGCATTTGTGCCAATATCAGGATCGCCGCGCAGACGCGGCCACCCCCTCATGCGACCCAACCATCAACCGCGGTGCATCGTGATTGCCGGCCCAAACGGGTCGGGGAAGACGACGTTTGCTCGCGAATATCTTCCCAAGGTCGCGGGCGTGATCCAATTTGTTAACGCTGACTTGATTGCCCCGGGGTTTGTCGCCCCTGGAGCACAGGTTGCGACGCTGGCTGCGGGGCGTCTCCTCCTGCGACGCATAAACAATCTCGCTGCGGCGCGTACCGATTTTGCTTTTGAATCGACGCTGAGTGGACTCACCTACGCGCGGCAGCTGCGCCACTGGAAGGCAGCTGGTCATCGCATCGAAATCATCTGACCTTCGACTACGCTCCGCGCAGCTGGCGTTGGGCAGGGCACAGCGTGCCGCGGGCAGAAGTGTTGCGTCGCTTCGTGCGCGGCTGGGAGAATTTCGAGCGCGTATGCCGACCGCTGGCGGATGAGTGGACGTTATACGACAATTCGGGCAGAACACCGAAGTTGATCGCACGATGGCCGTGAAAAAGAAATCGCCGCCGCGAAAGAAGAAGCCTGAAACCTTCTCCGAAGGCGTAGGTCGGGGACTGCGGCTTGCGGCTCGAAGCGCGCGCAAGACCGCCCGAATGCACGGGACCCCGCTGTATTTCTGGGAGAACGGTAGGGTCATCGCCCGAAAGCCCTGACGGGACGTTTGCGGGCCTAATCCCGATCCGATGAATCCGCTTCAGGTGCTCGTGCCCTTGCGCCCGTAGACATCCTCGAAGCGCACGATATCGTCCTCGCCGAGGTACGAGCCGGACTGCACTTCGATGATCTCCACCGCCACCGTACCGGGATTCTCGATGCGATGTTTGACACCCACCGGGATGTAGGTCGACTGGTTTTCTGCGAGCATGAATACCTCGTCGCCCCGCGTGATGCGCGCGCTTCCTGAGACCACCACCCAGTGCTCGGCGCGCTGGTGATGCAGCTGCAGCGACAAGGTGCCGCCGGGTTTGACGCGCAGCAGCTTCACCTGGAAGCGCGCACCGCTCCCCAGGCTGTCGTAACTGCCCCAGGGCCGGAACACTTCGCGGTGCAGGGAATGTTCGTAGCGTCCCTGGGCTTTCAGTTGCTGCACGAGCTTCTTCACATCCTGCACGCGCGCGCGCGGGGCGACCAGCACGGCGTCCTTGGTCTCGACCACCACGTGGTCCTGCAAGCCGACCGCCGCCACGAGGCGGCTCTGCGAATGCAGGTACGAGCCGTGGGTGTCCTCGCTGATCACATCGCCGTGCGTCACGTTGCCGTGCGCGTCGGCCTCGCTCGCCTCGTGCAATGCCGACCACGAGCCGACATCGCTCCAGCCCGCATCGAGCGGCACCACCACCGCGTCCGCCGTCTTCTCCATGACGGCGTAATCGATCGAGTCCGCGGGGCAGGCCTCAAAGGTCTTGGCACTGATGCGCGTGAAATCCAGGTCCGCAGTCGCTGCGCGGAATGCGGCTTCGCAAATGCGCGCCATGTCCGGAGCGAAGCGCGCCAGCTCCTGAAGGTAGCGCCGCGCACGGAACATGAACATACCGCTGTTCCAGTAATAGTCCCCGGACTTGACGAACCCGCCCGCCACGGCGGCGTCGGGCTTCTCCACGAAGCGCGCTATGCGGAACGCCGCGCCGCTTGCCTGCCCGCGCTGGATGTAGCCATAGCCGGTCTCGGGGCTCCTGGCCACGATGCCGAAGGTGGCGAGTTGTCCGGCCTGCGCGGCGGCAGACGCGGCCTGTACTGCCTGCCGGAAGGCCGGCACGTCGCGGATGACGTGATCGGCCGGCAGCACCAGCAGCACCGGGTCGGCGGCATCACCCGCTGCCCCGGCCTTCAGGGCCGCATGCGCGGCGAGCGCGATCGCCGGCGCGGTGTTGCGCCCCACGGGCTCGAGAATCGTCGCAAGCGGCGCCACGCCCAGCTGGCGCAGCTGCTCCGCGACCAGGAAACGGTGGGCCTCGTTGCACACCACCAGCGGCGCGGAAGCCTCCAGGCCCGCGAGCCGCAGGACCGTCTCCTGGAGCATGGTATGCGTCCCCGTCAGCGGCAGCAGTTGCTTCGGATACAACTCCCGCGACAGCGGCCACAGGCGTGTGCCTGCGCCGCCGGACAGAATGACAGGAATGAGCATCAGGGCGTGTCGTCAGCAGGGAGCGGCTTGCCGCGGCCGATCGCGTAATACGTCAGGCCAAAGCGCCCAACCATCAGCGGATCGTAGAGATTGCGGCCGTCGAAAATCACCGGGAATTTCAGAATTTCCTTCAGCCGCTCGAAGTCGGGGCTGCGGAACTCCTGCCACTCGGTAACGATGGCCAGCGCATCGGCCCCCTGCGCCGCCTCGTAGGCATTCTGGCAGAGCGTCACGCCACTTTGGCCGCCGTAGATCCGCTGTGCCTCGGCGGCGGCGATCGGATCGTAGGCCTGGATGTGGGCACCGGCTTTCAGCAACAGGTCTATGAGCGTGCGCGAGGGAGCTTCGCGCATGTCGTCGGTCTGCGGCTTGAAGGCGAGCCCCCATAGCGCGATCGTGCGTCCCTTGAGCTCACCGGCAAAATGCCGCTGCATCTTGCGGAACAACACTTGCTTCTGCCGGCCGTTGACCGACTCCACGGCATTGAGGATATGCGGCTCGTGGCCGGCTTCGTGCGCGGAACGGATCAGCGCCTGCACGTCCTTGGGGAAGCACGAGCCGCCGTAGCCGGTGCCCGGATAAATGAAGCTGTAGCCGATGCGCGGATCCGAACCGATGCCGATACGAACCTTCTCGATGTCGGCGCCGACGCGTTCAGCGATATTCGCCAGCTCGTTCATGAAGCTGATCTTGGTGGCGAGCATGGCGTTCGCCGCGTACTTGGTGAGTTCCGATGAGCGGATGTCCATCACGATGAGCCGATCGTGGTTGCGCGTGAAGGGTTCATACAGCGCCCGCATGAGTTCGGTGGTGCGCG
The DNA here is from genome assembly GCA_963718865.1 of uncultured Gammaproteobacteria bacterium. Lineage (GTDB taxonomy): Bacteria > Pseudomonadota > Gammaproteobacteria > Steroidobacterales > Steroidobacteraceae > 13-2-20CM-66-19. The sequence goes on from CAVRAE010000004.1 coordinate 303,532, forward strand.
GGTTGTCCGAACCGATGACGACCCGATCCGGTTTCATGAAGTCGGTGATCGCCGCGCCTTCCTTGAGGAATTCCGGGTTGGAAACGACGTCGTACTCGACCCTGGCACCCCGCTCACCGAGGGTTTTCTCGATCTGTGCGCGTACCTTGTCGGCCGTGCCTACCGGCACCGTCGACTTGGTGACGACGATGCTGTAGCGGCTCATGTGCGTGGCGATGGTCCGCGCGACGGCCAGCACGTAGCGCAGGTCCGCCGACCCGTCCTCCCCGGGCGGCGTGCCGACGGCAATCAGCTGAAACAGGCCGTGGGCGACGCCCTTGACGGCGTCGGTCGTGAATTCGATGCGGCCGGCCTGCGCGTTGCGCTTGATGAGGGCATCCAGCCCCGGCTCGTGAATGGGAACATCGCCGCGGTTCAGCCGCTCGATCTTGGCCGCGTCCACGTCCACGCACATCACGTGGTTGCCCGCATCCGCGAGGCAGGCCCCGGTCACCAGCCCTACGTAGCCGGACCCAAAGATAGTGACACGCATGAGTTAAGTTCTTGAGCGGTAAGGAAGAAAGGGGCGAAGCGTAATGGAAGGACGCCCCTGGCTCAAGCGCCGTCGAGCAGCAAACCGAGGGCTCCCGGCGGGAGTCGTAACCCGCTAAGCGACCGGGTTTTGCCCCTGAGTGGGTTTGGCGGCCTCCGACAGGCGGCGTTTGGCGGCGAAATCCGCGACCTTCGCTGCCGGGGCGTGCGGCAGCAGCGCCTTGCGTGTCCACACGTAATCGCGGATATCCGGATCCCCCTGGTATTCCGCCACCGACTCGGTCAGCAGCGCGAGCGCCCGGTGGCAATCGAAGCTGGCGAGCGCGACCAGCAGATCGTTGAGGATCTGCTGCATCTTCGGCCACGCCAGCCGGTGCTCCATGGCGCGCATGATCATGGGGTGATCGGTACCGGTGACGTTGGAACCGATCAGCAATTCCTCGAACAGCTTCTCGGCGGTACGCAGCCCGGTATATTCAATTTCAATGTCGCCCTCGGGATTATTGGCATCACGCACCGTCAGACCCATGAGGTTCACCAGCCGCCGCGCGAGATCATCGATGCGCACCGGCCGACCCATGTCGAGCACGAACACGTCCCCGCCCTTGGCCATGGAGCCCGCCTGCAGCACAAGCTGTGCGGCCTCGGGAATGGTCATGAAGTAACGTATGACATCCGGGTGCGTCACTGTCACTGGTCCGCCGCGGCGGATCTGATTCTGGAACAGCGGCACCACCGACCCGGAAGAGGCAAGCACGTTGCCAAAGCGCACCATGCAGAAGCGTGTCTGCGTCGTGCGCTCCTGCAGGGCCTGCAGCACCAGCTCCGCGAGGCGCTTGGTTGCCCCCATGACATTGGCGGGATTGACGGCCTTGTCCGTGGACACCAGCACGAAGGTCTCGACGCCGGTCTCGAGCGCCGCTTCCGCCGTGTACCAGGTGCTGATCACGTTATTGTGAATACCCTCGACCACATTGTACTCGACGATCGGTACATGCTTGTACGCGGCGGCGTGATACACCGTCTGCACGCCGAAAGTGGACAGCACCTCGCGGACGCGATGGCGGTGGTGCGCATTGCCGAGCAGCGGCACGATCTCCAGCGCCAGCTGCTCTTGGGCCGCGATTTCCTCGAGTTCGCGCTCGATGTTGTAGAGGGCGAGTTCCGACATCTCGAACAAAACCAGACGGGAGGGACCCAGGCGAATGATCTGCCGGCACAGCTCCGCGCCTATTGAACCGCCCGCCCCGGTCACGAGCACGCACTTGCCGCGAATGCACGATCCGAACAGCTTCGGCTGCGGTGGCACCGGGTCTCTTCCCAGAAGATCGCTCACCTCCACATCGCGCAGCTCGCTGATCTGCGCCTTGCCCGAGATGAGGTCGGACAGGTTGGGCAGGGACTGCACGTGCACGCCGAGAGGTTCCAGTTGAGTCAGAATCTCACGGCGCCGCCGGCGGGACGCGGACGGCATAGCCAGTAGCACGCGATTGATGCGACGGTGCCGTACCAGCTCGGGCAGGGACTCTGAGCCATATACCCGGATGCCGTTGATGTTGCTGCCCTGCAGCGATTTCTTGTCGTCGATGAACGCCACCGGCTCGAAATCCGGCCCGCCGAAGAGTACCGAACACACACGCGCGCCCGCGTTGCCGGCTCCGTATATCGCGACCCGCGCGGCGGTGCCCTTGGCCCCGGAACGTCGCAGGAAAAGGTACCGCGCCACAAAGCGGCTGCCCCCAACGTAGGGCAGTGCGAGCGCCCAGTAGATACCAAATGCCGACAACGGGATCTGCTGGCTCGCAAAGAAGCGATCAAACACCGCGAGAACCAGAACCGACAGGCTCACACCTGCAATGACCGTGACCATCGCCCTGGGTCCCATGAAGCGGATCACCGCGCGATACAGGCCAAAGACGGAGAAAAAGAATAACGCGGAACCGACCGCGACCAGGAAATACGCGAAGGTGCGATCGAGCGACGGATCGAGACGATCGAATTTCAGGGCCAGAGCGGCCCACAGGGCCGTGGGGATGGCGATCGCGTCTGCCGTCGCCATAATGAGACGCTTGGTTTCACGGGGAAGGGCAAGAATAGCGTCGGCAGCCGCAACACCCCAGGACGCAGACCTTGCGGCCGCGTGTTTATCCCTCATGCCACCTCCACCCCATGGACCCGTCGTCACTCATCCGTAAGAGCCCTGTCAGCGGGTCGGTTGCAACGCGCGATCATTGTAAAGCAATGAACCGAGGCAATCGACAAGAGTTACATTGGATTACCGCCACGTTTGTGTCTCGCGACACTCATTCGACAACGCCCGGGCCGGACGATCGTTGACACCCTCGTACAGTCGTCAGGGCACAGCCCCGCTTTATGGGCCCGGAACGCTCGCCTCTTTGCGACCAGCTCCGATGGCGATTGCAAAAACCACGAGCGGAGCAAACGCCACGATGACGAGGGTCACCGCATGCGCCGGAACCCTGGCTGCCAACACGGCGCACGGTAACAACCAGCCGATATTGACGGCCAGAACGGCCAGCGTGACCCTGCCATGGCTTCTCCAGCGACGCGCCAGCCATTGATAGGCATGACTGCGATGAGCCTGGTGGACGCGCTCGTTCCTCAGCGTCCGGCGTATCAGCGTCACGGTGGCGTCGACAAAGAACGCGCCGCCGAGGATCAGCCACACCCACAGCGCGACCGGGTTGTCCCGCGTGGCCGCGACCGCCAGCACAACGATCACATAGCCGAGATAGCCCGAGCCGACATCGCCGAGAAAGATCCTGGCCGGCGGCCAGTTCCAGAGCAGGAAGCCGCCGCAGGCTGCCGCAAACACCAGCGCCGCGAGCCCGACGCCCGTATCAACCGCCATCATTACGTCCAACAGCGCACCGGCGAGGGCGATGAAGACTGCCTCCGAAGTGGCAATTCCGTCGATGCCGTCCATGAAGTTGAACAGGTTGACAGCCCAGACTATGCCGCATGCCCCAAGCAGGTAGCCCAGCCACCCGAGCGCGCCCAAGTGGCCCCCGACGCGCAGCGGCGGCAACCCGCCGAGCCACGCAAGCGCCCAGAGCGCGGCGGCGAAATGCACTGCGAGGCGTACCGTCGCAGACAACGAGCTACGATCGTCCGCGAAACCTACCAGGGCTACGGCAAGCCCGCCGCCGGCCAGGGCGCCCAGCAGGTTTATTCCGACCAGCCCATACCCAGCTAGCAGCACGAGGCCCGCGGTGGTGACCAGCACGATCGCCGCCCCGCCTCCCCGCGGTGTAGGTACACCGTGCGAGCTGCGCGCGTTCGGAATGTCGAGCACGCCGCTCCCGGCTGCGACCTTGCGCACTAATTGGGTCAACAACGCCGATGCCGCGAGCGCCGAGATAGCGATCAGTGCCGGGGTGTGCACGGCCATGCTCACGGTAGGCGTCCCTGGGACTGATACCAACTGACGGTGCGCACCAGCGCCTCGTCCATCGACAGGGGTGGTGACCAACCCAGTCGCTCTCGAGTCTGTGAGATATCCACGGTAAGGGACCCGCAGAGTCTGCGTATCTCCGCCTTCTGGCCCAGCAATCCGCCAGCCAGTCGCAACAGCGGGACTGGTACGGGCACCAGCCGGGCACGACGGCCCATGAGGCGTGCGATGCGACGCACAAGCTGCGGAGTAGAAATGTCCTCCCCGTCGGAGACCATCCACGTGCGCCCAACGGCAGCGGGGTGCTCGAGCACACGCATCAACAGATCGCAGAGCGCCCAGACGCTGACCAGGCTGCGCCGGTTCTCTACGGCGGCGAGCGGCAGGAGTCGCTCATGATCGACCCAACGCAGTAGCCGCAGGAAGTTGGCGCGCACACCCGGCCCATACACCAGGGGTGCACGGACCACAACGGCCTGCATGGGCGAATTCGCCGCGACGGCCCACAACCGTTGCTCGGCGAGCCATTTGGACGCACCGTAAGCGTCTCGCGGCTGCGGCTCATCGCCTGGGCCGTAAGCTCGCTGCACGCCGCCCTCGCCGTTGACCTTCACGGTGCTGAGATAAATGAACCGCCGGATCCCCCGTCGCGCCGCCTCCGCCGCCAGGGTCTGCGTGCCATCGGCGTTCGTTTCCATAAAGCGCACTACGTCAGCGGGACTGTCGTGTAGCACGTGCGTGTAGGCTGCCGCATGCACCACCAGATCCACATCTTCGAGTGCCACGCCCCATTTGGTCGCACTACTGATGTCACCGCTGACTGTTTTTCTGCAATGCAGGCGGGGACGGCGCGGTCCGCGCGCAGTGCCGCGCGCACGCTGAAACCTGCCCGCGCCAGCTGCTCGCACAGCAGTTGCCCGACAAAGCCGGTGGCCCCGGTGACCAGCACGCGTGTCATGTCCGCCGCGTCACGAACCGCAGCGCGCCACAGCGAGCACGTCGTCCGCCATGGCTGCCGCGATCTGCGCGCGCCCGTACTTCGCCACGAATGCGGGACGCGGGCAGTCTGACAAGCGTAGTGACTCAAATGCCTGCAGCGCCGCAGCGGTGTCACCCGGCCCGAACACCGCCGCATTGTCGATCTCTTCGCGAATGAAGCGCGCCGCGTATCCTGCCACGCCCGCCAACAACGGCTTGCCGAGCGCGGCGTACTCAAATATTTTTGACGGCAGTACCTTTTCGAAAGCCGCCTGCCGGCCCAGATGCACCAACAAAACGTCCGCGGCACGATAGACCTCCAGCAGCTGCTGCCGTGGCATCGGTGGCAGCAACTCGACGTTGTCCGTCCCGGCGAGATGCAGCGCCGCTTGCAGTGCCTCACGCCTGCCGCCATCGCCAATGACCACAAACCGTGCTCGGGCGCGCAACGCGACCGCGAGGCTCGGCAGGAGTTCGTGCAGCCCCTGCCCTGCGCCGATATTGCCGGCGTACAGAATCGTAGCTCTGCCGTCCGCGCGTGCGGGTATCGCCACTGCCGGAGCGAGCGCCAGAAAGTCATCGTCGACGCCGTTCGTGAACCAGGCAAAATGCCGCTCGCCATAACGTGCGCGAAAATAATCAGCAAAGCCTGGTGAAACGAGATTGATTCGGTCGGCACGCCGCATCGTCCACCTCTCGAGGCGCGAGAACACCGCGCACGCCGCCCCTGACAGTGGCGGCGGCAACAAGTCTCTGAGTGTC
>CAVRAE010000005.1:0-6723 GCA_963718865.1 uncultured Gammaproteobacteria bacterium
TCCTCGGCCCAGGGTTTCCGCTGAGCCTGGATCAGGTCGGCGTGCTGGAGAGCGCCTCGACGAACAATTTCAATACCGGTACGACCAATGGTTTCTTTGCCAACCTCGGAACCAACGGCCGCACCTGTGGCACGTGCCATGTCGAAGCAGATGCCTGGACGTTCACTCCGCTGCATGCGCGACGGCTGGCCAACGATGATCCGCTGTTCGCCCCGGTCGACGGCTCGGACTGCCCGCCGCTGTCGGGTAATCAACAGCCGAGCAGGGCGAATTCTTCCATGGTGCTCAAGTACGCGGTGCTGCGCATTCAGCTGGCAATCCCTGCTTCGGCAAACTTCACGCTGGCCTCGGCGACCAACCCCAAAGGGTGTGCCATACCGCCGGGCTCACCAGCCATCTCGGGGGACCTGTTCCTGTTCAGGCGGCCACTGCCCTCCACCAACCTGCAACTGCTGTCAGCGGTGATGTGGGACGGGCGCGAGACGCTGGAGAAGGTCACGACACAAGCCGGTGAGCAGAGCCCCGCTGCGCTGCTGTTCGATCTGGCCGACCAGGCCAATTCAGCCACGACCGGCCATGCGCAGGGCGCACCGATTGTCGGTGCTCAGGCGCAGCAGGATATCGTCAGCTTCGAGATGGGCCTGTCCACGGCGCAGGTTGTCCTCGTACCCCCAGTCGGCATAGCACTGCTGGACCTGCAGGGCGCCAATGGCGGCGCCAACTACCTGCAGAACACGGTGACACCGGCCTTCTCAATCGGTGTCAATAATCCACTGAGCCCGCCGTTCACCAACACGGTGTTCACGATCTACTCGGCCTGGGAGCCCACCAGCCCGGAGTACCCCCGCCTCGGATGGGTGCAAAAGGCCATCGGACGCGGCGAAGCGATCTTCAACAACACCACGTTCGTCGTGCACGACGTGCCGGGAATCAACAGCGTGCCGTCCGATCCGCTCTACAATCCTGCTGACCCGCTGGCCGGCCAGGATGTGGTGGCCGGATGCGGGTTGTGCCACAACAGCCCGAACGCCGGCGACCACTCGACATCGCTGGCCATCAACATCGGCATCACCATGGCCCAGCCGGCCAACAACAACGGCAGCGCGAACACCTCGCTGGACCTGGTGAACCTGCCGATTTATACCCTCACCAACTCCACCACGGGCGCCACCGTGCAGGTGACCGATCCGGGCCGGGCGCTGATCAGCGGCAACTGGACGGACATTGGCAAGACCAAGGGCCCGCTCCTGCGCGGTCTGGCGGCGCGCGCGCCTTACTTCCACAACGGCTCCGCTAAAGACCTCCCAACCGTGGTGAGCTTTTACAACCAGCGCTTCAATATCGGGCTGACTCCCCAGCAGCAGGCGGATCTGGTGACCTTCCTCGAGGCGCTCTAGTCGTCAGATGCATGAATGACATTGCAGTGAACACAAACCTGGAGATCAAAATGAAGCCCGTAACGACCGTTTTCGGCTGCCTCATCCTCGGTGCCGCACTCGTGGCGCAGGCACAAGCCCCACCCGCCGCGACACCTGAGGCGAGTGCCGGCATCCATCGCTACATCATCGAGCGCACCTTCAAGCCGCGGGCGCTCGATGGCCTGGATGCCACCCTCAAGGCCAAGGTCAACGCCAACAACAACCAGTACGGCGTGCATTGGCTGATGTCGTACGCCAACGCCGAAAAGACCAAGACCTACTGCGTGTACGAAGGGCCGAGCGAAGCCGCGATCCGCAAGGCGGCGGCTGCCAACGGCCTGCCGGTCGACTCCATCACGGAAGTGCCCGTTACCTTGCTACCGAAGTAATGGCGTCGGAAATCATGTGCCCCGTGTCTCGCTGAGCGCGCGAGGCACGGGCCAGAGGAGACACCCATGAGCAGAATCGCCGCATTTCTCTACGGGACTCTCGTCTACCTGCTGTTCCTCGTCACGTTCCTTTACGCCATCGGTTTTGTCGGCAACCTCGTGGTGCCCAAGTCGATCGATTCGGGCGTCGGGGTGCTGACGCTCCCGGCGCTCGTGATCGATGCGCTGCTCCTCGGCCTGTTCGCCATCCAGCACAGCGTGATGGCACGCCCATGGTTCAAGCGCGCCTGGACGCGCATCGTTCCGGAGCCCATCGAGCGCAGCACTTACGTGCTGTTGGCGAGCGCGTGCCTCATCGTGCTCTTCTGGCAGTGGCGGCCGATGACCGAGGTGCTCTGGGACGTGCGCAACGACTCGGGATACCTGCTGTTGAGCGCGCTCTTCTGGCTCGGCTGGCTGACGGTGCTCGCGTGTACGTTCCTCATCAGTCACTTCGACCTGTTCGGGCTCAAGCAGGTAACGAACCACCTGCGCCGCAGGCGCTATGAGCCCGCGCCGTTCGCGACGCCGCTGCTCTACCGGCTGGTGCGGCATCCGCTTTATCTGGGCTTCCTGATCGCCTTCTGGGCGACGCCGCGCATGACGCGCGGGCACCTGCTGTTCGCGCTCGCGACCAGCGGCTACATCCTCATCGCCATCCAGTTCGAGGAGCACGACCTGATCGCATATTTCGGCGAGACCTACCGGCGCTATCGCGAGCGCACGCCGATGCTGATCCCGTTCACCAGGCGCGCGGGCGGCGCCGCGCGTCCACGATCTACTGCAAGCCCGCGCGGCGCATGAGGTCGATGAACCGCGGATCGTTGCGCAGGAAGTCGTACACCGGGTCGACCTTGAGGGTGGTGGCGAGGTTGCTGCGCTCGCTCCAGGCCGCTTCGAGCGTCGCCAGGAGCCTGTCGGTATCGGCGACGCCGGCGTAGGCGAGCGCCTGCATGGGCAGCGGGTCCGCCTTGGGCGCCCGATTGGCGTCATCCATTTTGCGGATCGCGGCCTCGGCGAGCGCCCGCTGACCCATGCGCCCGCGGATGTAGGCCTCGTTCGCCCAGATCCACGGTCCGGGCTGCGATGCACGCCAGGTCACAAGAGAACCCAGGGCGTCCGTGGTACGGCCGGCTGCGACGTAGGACTGAATGATCAGGCGTCCGCGCGCGAGCCCTGGATCCATCGCTTGCACCGCCTGGAAGGCCTGGATGGCGCGCGCGTACTGCCGCGCGTACTCGAGAATCACGGCGTGGTCTGCCGCCACGATCGGCGACAGTGGATCGAGCGCGCGCGCGTGTTCGCTCTCGGTGAGCGCCTGCGGGAAGCGACCCTGGTAGGCGAGGCAGTCGGCGTACCACTGGTGCGCGGTCGCGTAGTTGGGGTTGAGCTCGATGGCGCGCTGGAATTCCTTCTCGGCCGTGCGCCAGTCGTAGTCGTAGTCCTCGGCGATCACGGCGAGCGCGTTGTGGGCGGCGGCGAGATGCGAGTCGAGTTCCAGGGCGCGCACCGCCGCCGCCCTGGCCTTCGGCATGGTCTGCGTCGGCACCGCGAGCCCGTAATTGCTCAGCATGGAGTAGGTGTCGGCAAGCCCCGCGTAGGCTGGCGCGTAGCGCGGATCCTGCGCGATCGACTGCTGGAAGAGCTCGAGCGCTTTCGAGAAGCCCGCGGGCGAACGCTGGTTCCAGTAGTAGCGGCCCTGCAGGTACAGGTCGTAGGCCGCGTAGCTCCCGGACGGGGGCGCGGGTTCCGCGGCCACCGCCGCAGGCGCGGTGTGCACGCCGAGCATGCTGTGGATCTCGTCAGCGATCGCCGCCGCGATCTCGCCCTGCAGCGCGAGCACCGAGGCGAGCTTGCGATCGTACTGCCGCGCCCACACGTGCGCCTGGTCCGAGGCCCGTACCAGCTGCGCCGTGATGCGCACGTTGTCGGCGTCGCGACGCACGCTGCCCTCGAGGATGTACTGCGCGCCGAGCGCGCGCCCGATCTCGTCCACCGGCGTGTGCGTGTGTTTGTAGCGCATCACCGAGGTGCGGGCGATGACACTCAGGCCCTTCGGGTCGACATCGCCAAGCTGCGCGATCAGCTCCTCCGTCAATCCGTCGCTGAAGTACTCCTGGTGTGCATCCCCCGTGAGGTTCTCGAGCGGCAGCACTGCGATCATGGTCACGGGCGCAGGCGCGGGGGTGGCCGCCGCCGCGGCCACGTGGCGCGTGTGCTCGCGCTGCCACAGCACGATGGCCGCGATGATCGCGAGCACCACGATCGCAACCGCCCACGGGATCCATCGCGGGCCGACTGCCGCCGCCTGCGCCGCTGCCTGCGCCGCCGCTGATGCCGATGCCGGCGCCGATACCGACGCTGGCGCCCGCGTCTCGGTGGCAGCCGGTGCGGGCTGCGCCATGAACCGATAGCCGAGTCCGGTTACGGTCTGGATGAAGTGCGGATTCTCCGGGTTGTCGTCGAGCGCGTGGCGGATCTTGCGCATCGCACCGTTGATGCTGTTGTCGGTGTCGAGGAACACCCGCTTGCCCCAGATCTTCTCGACGATCTGCTCGCGGCTCACCAGCTGGCCGGGCTGCTGCGCGAGGAACAGGAGGATCTCCATCGGAATGCGCTCGAGCCGCACCGCACGGCCGGCCCGGCGCAGCTCCCAGGCGCGCGGATCGAGCTCGAAATCCGCACCGAAGCGGATCGTCGAATCGGGTGCCTCCGGATCCAACGGACGCCTCCCCCGTATGACCCCGGACGGATTTTATACGCTCGGGGGCGAGGCGGCCCGTTGTGCGGCGCGCCACGGGCCGGAGCGCACCTAGCGCAGGCCGACGCGGCGCATCAGATCCTGGAAGCGCGGGTCATCGCGCAGGAAGTCAAACATCGCATCCACCTTGATGGTGGTCAGGAAGCTCGCGCGCTCGTTGTAGCCGGCTTCCAGGTTCGCCAGCACCTGCTGCTTGTCCTGCACCCCGGCGTACGCCGTAACCCGCATCGGGAACGGGTCCACATGCTCGCGCAGGATCCCTTCGTCCATTTTCGCGATGGCGTCCTCGGCCTTGGAGCGCTCCCCGGTGCGCCCGTAGACATACGCTCGAAGTGCCCAACCCCAGGGGCCGCTGGCCGCGGCGTTGAGGTAGGCGAGTGCCTCCGCAGCACGTCCCGTCTGCACCATGGCGGGCGTCAGCGGCACGCGGCCGAAGCCGGGCTCCATCGCCAGCACGGCGCGCGATGCGTCGATAGCGCGCGCGTATTGCCGGGCGAAATAGAGGATTACCGAGTGATCCGCGACGACGATCGTGGAGAGGGGGTCGAGCGCCCGGGCGCGCTCGCTGTGGGCGAGGGCCTCGGCAAAGCGTCCCTGGAGCGCAAGACACTGTGCGTACCACTGATGAGCGGTCGCATAGTTCGGGTTGAGCTCGATGGCCCTCTGAAATTCCCGCTCGGCCGTGTGCCAGTCGTAGTCATAGTCCTCGGCGATCACCGCCAGCGCGTTGTGCGCCTCAGCGAGGTTCGCATCCAGTTCGATCGCGCGCACGGCGGCGGCCCGCGCGTTCACCATGGCCTCGGTATGCGGGGCGAGGCCATAGTTGCTCATCATCGCGTAGGTGTCGGCAACACCTGCATGGGCTGGGGCATAGCCCGGATCCTGCGCTATTGACTGCTGAAAATAGTCGAGCGCCTGAGAGAATCCCGCGGGGGTGCGTCGGTTCCAGAAGTAACGCCCGCGCAGGTAAAGATCGAATGCCTGGTACTGCTGCGGCGCCCGCGCCACGCGTGCCGGCCCGCCAACGGCCCGCTGCCCAAGCGTGCTGCGGATTTCATCCGCAATCTCCGCCGCAATCTCCCCTTGCAGCGCCAGCACCGAGGTGAGGTTGCGGTCGTACTGCCGCGACCAGACGTGGGCCTGGTCTGACGCCCGCACCAACTGTGCCGTAATGCGCACGTTCTCGGAATCCCGCCGCACGCTGCCTTCGAGTACGTACTGCGCGCCGAGTGCGCGTGCGATCTCGTCCAACGCCTCATGGGTGTTCTTGTAGCGCATCACCGAGGTACGCGCGATCACGCTCAGGTGTTGCGGATCCACGTTACCAAGCTGCGCGATCAGCTCCTCCGTCAGCCCATCGCTGAAGTACTCCTGCGCCGGATCACCCGTGAGGTTGGCGAGCGGCAACACCGCCAGCATCGAACCGTGTGTGGGTGAGGCTGCTGCTTCCTCGCGGGTGCGCGCGCGCAGCATCCACAGCAACGCGGCGCACAGCACCACGATGAGTGCCGCGCTCACCCACCACAGCGTCGCCGGTAACTTGCGTGTCGGTGGCGCCGCCGGTGACGGTACCAGTGGCAGTGGCGCGCGGCGGCGCTCCACGAACTGCCCTGCGCCAGCCAGTGCGGCGCCGACCGGTGTGGCACCCGCCAAGGTGCTGCCGGCCGATGCGACACTCGTCTGCCCGTTGACCGGCGCCGCAGTGGCATGGGGTTGTGCGATGAATCGGTAGCCCAGCCCGGTGACGGTCTGTACGTAGCGCGGTTCCCCGGAATCATCCCCAAGCGCCTGGCGGATCTTGCGCATCGCGCCATTGATGCTGTTGTCGGTGTCGAGGTACACGCCCTTGCCCCAGACCTTCTCGACAATCTGCTCACGTCCAACCAGCTTTCCGTGCTGCTGGGCGAGCAACAGCAGGATCTCCATCGGAATGCGCTCGAGCCGCACCGCACGGCCGGCCCGGCGCAGCTCCCAGGCGCGCGGATCGAGCTCGAAATCCGCGCCGAAGCGGATCGCCGAATCGGGTGCTGCCGGATCCAACGGACGCGTCTCCCCCATGATCGAGGACGGATTCTATAGGTTCGGCGGCGAGGTGGGGCGGCCGCGCGAGGCGGTG